>NC_020291.1:805000-3283750 GCF_000340885.1 Clostridium saccharoperbutylacetonicum N1-4(HMT)
CTACCTGATGACCGATAGTGAAGCAGTACCGTGAGGGAAAGGTGAAAAGAACCCCGGGAGGGGAGTGAAATAGAACCTGAAACCATATGCCTACAACCGATCAGAGCACCTTACGTGTGTGATGATGTGCTTTTTGTAGAACGAGCCAACGAGTTACGGTATGTAGCGAGGTTAAGTACTTAAGGTACGGAGCCGAAGGGAAACCGAGTCTTAATAGGGCGATTAGTTGCATGCTGTAGACCCGAAACCGGGTGACCTATCCATGGCCAGGTTGAAGCGAGGGTAAAACCTCGTGGAGGACCGAACCACGTTGCTGTTGAAAAAGCATGGGATGAGCTGTGGATAGCGGAGAAATTCCAATCGAACTCGGATATAGCTGGTTCTCCTCGAAATAGCTTTAGGGCTAGCGTCGGAAAATGTGAGTAGTGGAGGTAGAGCACTGAATAGGCTAGGGGGCATAGCGCTTACCGAACCTTATCAAACTCCGAATGCCATATACTATCAGTCCGGCAGTCAGACTGTGAAAGATAAGTTCCATGGTCAAAAGGGAAACAGCCCAGATCGTCAGCTAAGGTCCCAAAGTGTAAGTTAAGTGGAAAAGGATGTGGGATTTCTAAGACAACTAGGATGTTGGCTTAGAAGCAGCCACTCATTAAAAGAGTGCGTAATAGCTCACTAGTCAAGAGATCCTGCGCCGAAAATGTCCGGGGCTCAAACTTACCACCGAAGCTACGGGTTCACGCTTATTCGTGAGCGGTAGAGGAGCGTCGTAATCGGGCTGAAGTCGTACCGAAAGGAGCGGTGGACTGATTACGAGTGAGAATGTTGGCATTAGTAGCGAGATGTAGGTGAGAATCCTACAGGCCGAATATCTAAGGTTTCCTGAGTAAAGTTTGTCTTCTCAGGGTTAGTCGGGACCTAAGGCGAGGCCGAAAGGCGTAGTCGATGGACAATTGGTTGATATTCCAATACCACTATCATCGTTAATATCGAGGGTGTGACGGAGAAGGATAGGATGTGCTAGCTATTGGATGCTAGTCTAAGCGTTTAGGGAGTTGGGATTGGCAAATCCGTTCCAACAATTCTGAGGCGTGATGGGGAAGGTTCTACGGAACCGAAGTATCTGATTCCATGCTTCCAAGAAAAGCATCTAGAGAGAGAAGTAGTGCCCGTACCGCAAACCGACACAGGTAGATGAGGAGAGAATCCTAAGGCCGACGGAAGAATTGCAGTTAAGGAACTAGGCAAATTGACCCCGTAACTTCGGGAGAAGGGGTGCCTGCGAAAGCAGGTCGCAGAGAATAGGCACAAGCAACTGTTTAACAAAAACACAGGTCTCTGCTAAAGCGAAAGCTGATGTATAGGGGCTGACGCCTGCCCGGTGCTGGAAGGTTAAGGGGAATACTTAGCAGTAATGCGAAGGTATGAACTTAAGCCCCAGTAAACGGCGGCCGTAACTATAACGGTCCTAAGGTAGCGAAATTCCTTGTCAGGTAAGTTCTGACCCGCACGAATGGCGTAATGACTTGTGCACTGTCTCAACTGCAAATCCGGCGAAGTTGTAGTGCGAGTGAAGATGCTCGCTACCCGCGATTGGACGGAAAGACCCCGTAGAGCTTTACTGTAGCTTAGCATTGAATTTCGGTATTGTCTGTACAGGATAGGTGGGAGACTGGGAAACTAGGGCGTCAGCTTTAGTGGAGTCGTTGTTGGGATACCACCCTGATAGTATTGAAGTTCTAACTGGATGCCATGAAACTGGTGACAGGACATTGTTAGGTGGGCAGTTTGACTGGGGCGGTCGCCTCCTAAAATGTAACGGAGGCGCCCAAAGGTTCCCTCAGAACGGTCGGAAATCGTTCGAAGAGTGCAAAGGCAGAAGGGAGCCTGACTGCGACACCTACAAGTGGAGCAGGGACGAAAGTCGGGCTTAGTGATCCGGTGGTACCTCGTGGGAGGGCCATCGCTCAACGGATAAAAGCTACCTCGGGGATAACAGGCTGATCTCCCCCAAGAGTTCACATCGACGGGGAGGTTTGGCACCTCGATGTCGGCTCGTCGCATCCTGGGGCTGAAGTAGGTCCCAAGGGTTGGGCTGTTCGCCCATTAAAGCGGCACGCGAGCTGGGTTCAGAACGTCGTGAGACAGTTCGGTCCCTATCCGTCGCGGGCGTAGGAAATTTGAGAGGAGCTGTCCTTAGTACGAGAGGACCGGGATGGACTGACCTATGGTGTACCAGTTGTTTCGCCAGAAGCATAGCTGGGTAGCTAAGTCGGGAAGGGATAAACGCTGAAAGCATCTAAGTGTGAAGCCCCCCTCAAGATGAGATTTCCCATAGCATAAGCTAGTAAGACCCCTTGAAGACTACAAGGTTGATAGGTCAGAGGTGTAAGTGTGGTAACATATTTAGCTGACTGATACTAATAGGTCGAGGGCTTGACCAATAAGTTAAGTTGTAAAAAATACATTAAAAAACTATGTGCAATTTTGAAAGAACAAATCTTTCAGTTAAATAAAGTATAAGTGATGAACTGGATTCTTTTTATAAGGAATACAAATCGCTGAAGCGATTTGCATAAGTTCGTTCAACCAAATCATAGATTTGGGAACTCACTTAATCTCGTGGTGATGGCATAGAGGTAACACTCCTTCCCATTCCGAACAGGAAAGTTAAGGTCTATAGCGCCGATGGTACTGCATGGGAGACTGTGTGGCAGAGTAGGACGTTGCGAGATAAGATAAGAGGTAGTTAAATAACTACCTCTTTTTGTGGTGTGCCCAGTATTGGAGAAATCTAACGGATGAAAGTTAGGAAATGTTTGATTAAGAAGAGTAAGTAAGCTGTTACTTAATACAACCTTAAGTTTTGAATATTGAGAAAATTGCCTGTTATAAATTTTAAGGATTTGACGTATTTATTTCTCAGGGGTGTATTTAAATAAATCAAGCAATCCTTATTTTGAGTACGAAAAAAGCTTAACCCTAGTGGTTAAGCCATTCTATTTAATAAACTGGCAGAGCATGAAGAAATCTTAAAAGCTAAGAAGGAATTGCAATATTTCTTAACAAATTAAAAATAACCCCAAAAGTAGTTTTTGAAAGAGCAAAAAATCTATCTTTATTGAATAGTATTTTTATGCTCTTTCTTGATTTTCGAATAAATAACTACACTGTATTTAATAAAAATTGTAACATAACTGTAACATAACTAGAAAAAAAGCAACTGAAATGAAAAAAATACATTGTATTATGAAAGTGTAATCCAAAAAATATCTTTATTGGAAGTTGTTAAAATGATGAAGATAATGGCATTGTTTGCTATTTTTACTTAGTTTACAAATGCACAAAGAGATTGTTGAATGAAATTATTACGATGAAAAATACAATAAAGTATATTTAATATTAATGATTGCAAAAGTAACAAATTAAAGGAGGAGGTAATCTTGAAAAAGAAACTAATAATTTTTTTAGTAATGAGTTTAATTTTATCATTGAAAATATCAGTTATAGACATAACAAAGGTATGGGCAGCTATAACTGATGATACGATTAAAGTGAATTTAGATAATTTAAGAGATATCATGAACGAAAATAATTTAGATATAAAAACGTATTACAATAACAAAGAAATAGCAAGAAAACAGTATGAGATGGCTAAGGACGAAGTAAATGCAGCGCAGGAAAATCTAGATAATGCAAAAAAGACTGTAGATAATTTTAAACCTTTAGAAGATGGATCAAATTTAGGCGATTTAGTTACTGATAAAGAGAACTTGAGTTCGGCTGAAGATATTTTAGAAGTTAAAAAGTCCAATTTAGGTAATATTAGATACGCATTAAAGATGGCAAATATTAAATATCTACAAAATATAGAAACATCAGTAAATAAAGCAGAGAAAGAGTATATAGATTATCTAGCAGCTTTATCCGATGAACAATTAGAAGAGGATACAGTAAAGTCTCAAGAAAAAAGCTTACAAATATCAAAAATTCAATACGACAATGGATTTATACCTAATGATGAATATATTACTACAATCCAGAATAATACCGATGCAGTTAATAAGTTGCAGGAATTAAAGGATAAGGAAGCTTTGGCTAAAACAAATTTATATATTATGCTAGGGATTTCAAATGCATATAAAGTTACAATTAGTACGGATTTTAATGAAGATTTGAATAAAATTGCAAACATTAAGTATGATGATGATTTAGCAAAAATGCTTGATAATAATGTAGAAATACAACTTCAAAGTATTGCAATTGATAAATTAGACAATGAAATAGATACAGAAACAACAACAAATTATTACACTGATGAAATTGATAAGTATAATACAGATAATGCCAAAATTAATTTACAACAAAAAATTAATTCAGCTAAGGCTGATTTCAAAGCACAATATAATACTCTTATGAGTTCATATAACTCAATAAAAAGCAATTATGATAAAATTATTCAAGCACAGAAAGAGTATCAAACTATTCAAATAAAATATGATTATGGCTTTGTATCCTTAAAAAACGTATATGATGCAAAATTAGAATTAAATACAAAGATAAGCAGTTTTAGTAAAGATAAAAATACATTATATGTAAATTACTTACGCTATATTCAAATGAAAGAGGGATACTAAATTGAAATTATTGAAGAATAAAAAAATAGGTGATAATGAAATTCTAAGAAAGAAAGCAGTAAAAAATTTTTTTTTAAATAAAAAAGTAATAGCTGGGATTTGTATAATATTAGTTTTTGCTTTAAGCCTTGGAATATATAAATTTAAAGCTGCTAAACAGAAGCCGCCTAAAAGTAATGTTAAATATACTACTCTTAGTAAAACAAATATTAAAACCACAATAGGTTCATCTGGATCAATAAAAAGTGGGTCATCCACAAATATTTATTCCAATTTGGAATATAATGTTGCCTCTATTAATGTAGAAGTTGGTGATGTAGTAAAAAAAGGCGATGTTCTTGCAACAATAGATACTGCTACATTACAGGAACAGATTTCTGAAGCAGAACAAACTTTTAATTCAAATCAAGCAAAAAATAACTTAACATTAGCTAGTGCAAAGCAAAAATATGAAAATATGCAATACCTGTATGATAACAATCTAAATACGGACATAATAAATGCAGAAAAAGCTGTTGGTTCGGCAGAACTTGATTTAGAAGATAAAAGAAAAACTTATGAGTATTATAAGGTAATGCTTGCTAATGGAGCAATGTCACAGGATACAGTAAATAAAGAAAAAATAACGGTTGATGGGGCCAAAGATACTTATGATAAAGCAACCGTAGCTTTAGAGGCTATAAAGGTTAATGCTAAGCAGGCATTAGCTGAAGTAAAAATGTCTTATGAGAGTGCACAAGTGATTGCTAATGATAAAACAGCAGAACTTGCCTTAGAAGATAAGAAAAAGAAACTAGCGGATGCAAAAGTATTAGCTACAGTAGATGGAACAGTGACTAATGTAAATGCCATAGTAGGTATACAATCCACTGGAGCATTATTTGTAATTCAAGATTTAAATGATTTAATAGTAAATGTAACTGTTGATGAAAGAGATGTTTCAGATGTAAAAGTTGGACAAAAAGCAGAAATAACAACAGATGTATCAGGTTCTGATGTTATTGAAGCAGAAGTTAAGAATGTTGAACCAATTTCCAGTAATATTAGTTCTAGTGCAAACACTAACGGTGGAAAAGCTACTCAGACCCCTAATGCTGCTACCAGCAATTCAGCTAGTAGTGATGTGTCGTATAATGTTAAGGTACAATTAACAGGTCATAATGATAAAATTAAAGTGGGAATGAATGCAGTAGTAAATATTATTACAAATGAAAGTGAAAATGTTTATTCAGTACCATATGGAGCAGTTGTAACAAAAGATGGACAAAGTTTAGTATATTCAGCTGTGAAACAAGGAAATGAATATGTTGTTAAAGATATTGCTGTAACTAAAGGATTAGAATCAGATATTGATGTTGCAATTGATGGAGCTGATCTTGCTGATAATATGATTATACTTAATGAGCCCACAAATTATTCAGTAGGGAGTACAGTAGAAATATAATATAATGGGGTGAGTTTTTTTGAGTAAAAATATAATAGAAATGAAAAATATTAAAAAAACTTTTATATAGGAACTTCAAATGAATTAAATATATTAAAGGGAATTGATATTACAATAAAAGAAGGAGAATTTGTATCGATAATAGGTTCATCAGGATCTGGAAAAAGTACTTTAATGAATATTATAGGTGCACTTGATAGGGCAACTTCTGGAGATTATATTTTAAATGGAACTAATATTAATGAAATATCAGATGATGGTTTGTCAAAAGTAAGAAACAAGAAAATAGGTTTTGTATTTCAAACTTATAATTTAATACCGAGAAGTACAGCATTAAATAATGTTGAATTACCGTTGCTTTACTATGGCATGAGCAAGAAAAAGCGAAAAGAGCGAGCAGAAGAACTGTTAGAACTTGTAGGAATGAAGGAAAGAATGCGGCATAAGCCTAATGAATTGTCAGGAGGACAAAAACAAAGAGTTGCAATTGCAAGAGCACTAGCTACTAATCCAAGCATAATCCTTGCAGATGAACCTACAGGAGCTCTTGATTCTGGAACAGGAAGACTTGTTATGGATTTATTTCATAAAGTTCATGAAGAAGAAGGAAAAACTATAATACTTATAACTCATAATAATGAACTTGCAGATGAAACGGAAAGAATTATAACATTAAAAGACGGTAATATAATATCAACTAAAATGAATGAAAAATATTATAGAAGATATAAAGAAGAGGAAAAAATATGTTTATAAAAGAGAATATAATGCTTGCAATAGCAGGTCTTAAGGCTAATAAAATGCGTGCATTGCTTACGATGCTTGGAATAATAATAGGGATAGCATCAGTAATAGGAGTTGTTTCAATAGGAAATACAATGACTTCTTCTGTAACAAGTTCTATGGCTTCAATGGGCGTTTCCAATATTACTGTTAATGTTCATGAAAAAAGTGCAGCAGATAAAGCGGCTGCATTAGCTAGAAAAACTGTAACTGACACAAGTAATTCCAATGCAAGCAGCAAAAAAGCAGAGGATTCCCAAAATAAAGAACCTGGAAATAAGGGAGGTCCTGAAGAAAGCATTATACATTTGCCTGCTGGCCCTCCACCAGGAGGACCAACACCTCCTCCTGGCCGAAAAGGTGCAGACAGTTCACCATCTGATGCTGATCTTATGACTATGGAACAGATAAGTGTATTACAAAAAAAGTTTAATGACAAAATAGATGCTATAAGCATATCTGAAAATGGTAATTCAGGTAAAGTTAAAAATGAATCAACATTTACTAATGTAAGTGTAATTGGCACAAACGTTGGCTATCAGGAAGTTAATGCTATGACAATTATAGATGGGAGATATTTTATTCAAAATGATATTGATGAAGCAAAAAATGTTGCAGTAGTTTCAGATAAATTAGCAATAAAAATATTTGGTAATAGTGTTGATCCCATAGGGAAAAAGATAAAGTTTTACACATCAAATGCTATTTTTACGTATTATATAGTTGGTGTATATGAGTATCAATCTGATGGTGGAAATAGGACAGCATCAGATGAAAATTTGTCTACAAGCTTGTATATTCCTATATCTGTTGAAAAGAAAGCAGCAATAAATAAAAATTATCAAACATTTACAATTAAAGCTAAAGATAATGTCGATATTATGCAATTTACAAATGAAGTATCAAAATATTTAGTTACTCTTTATACTAAAAATATCAAGTTCGTAGCTGATGCAAACAATAGAGAAAACATGCTTCAATCAATGAATTCAATGCTCACTACAGTTTCTATGGCTATTTCTGGAATTGCAGCAATATCACTTATAGTTGGCGGAATTGGAGTAATGAATATAATGCTAGTATCAGTTACTGAAAGAACAAGAGAAATAGGAACTAGAAAAGCACTTGGTGCTAAAGGAAGTCATATAAAGATACAATTTATAGTTGAATCCGTGATAATATGCTCTATAGGTGGCATTATTGGAATAGCTGTGGGCTTAGGTGCTGGTGCAGTTGGTTCAAAATTTATTGGACAGACATTAACAGTATCACCATTAGTAGTTTTAATAAGCTTCTCATTTTCAATGTTTATAGGTGTGTTTTTTGGATATTATCCAGCTAAAAAAGCAGCAGAACTTGATCCAATTGAAGCACTTAGATATGAATAAAAAATATACATTTAAATATTATCTACAAGAGCAGCTAAGCAAAGTCAAGTGAAATACTAAAAACTATTTTTATAAAAATTTTGCATGGCAAACAGACAGTTTTAAAACATGAATGATTAAAGGTGTTGTAAAATAATCAAGCTATATGAATAAAGACGCATTCTACAATGAATTTTAGGAGGTCTTTCATCATATGGCTTTTGATTTTTTATTATAGAAAATATATACCTAACTATCTTATGAATTATTGAACCTAGAGTAACTTTAAGTATATCTCTTCGCAATACTCAATACTTCCCTTCGCATTATTTTTAATAGTATATAAGTTTTAATTAAGAAAGTTCATAATTTAGGTGATTGCCTTATTTAACCACTCTAATATAGTAATTAAATCTTAATGAAGAAAATTTTTTAGAACATATATATAATAATTTTATCTTTAGGAGTATTCATGACTGCAGATGGTCATGGATACTTATTTAAAAGATCTAGAGATGTTTTAAACAGATATCTCTAAAAATTTTATTTAAAAATTATAATGAGTTTAATAATAATTTTCAACTAACAATATTTATTCAAGCAGGAAAATTAAAAAAGCATGGGAAAGAGATATAAAATTTAAGTGGTTACTTCAATGTTATAAGGCACTTGATCATACTATAATCAGTAAATTCCGTAAGGACTACATTTCAAATGAGGTAATTTAAGATTTATTTTATCAACAAGTTAATTGTTTAACCGATTAAAATGAAAAAACTTAGAATCATCTTCATGAATTGAAAACTTATGCCTAATTATGGAATAAACTAACTGGGGCTATTCGAGTACGGCTAAAAGTCAGAAATTTTTAAATAATTGATATGAGACCATAAATATTGGAAAATTTAATATTTTAAACTGAAAAGAGTATCGCATTTGATTAAAATTCAATCATTTTGCGATACTCCATTTTTATAATATTTTAAAAGCAGGTGGTAAAATACAATGGTTTTTTAGTAGACTTATTATATCAAATCTTTAGGGCCTTTAGGAGCGATTGCTGCTTCAATAGCAGCTGATTGCTCAGAAGTTATAGTTCCGTTAGATACAAGAGAAGCAAGTTGCTCTTTAGGACCTTTAGGAGCAGTAGCAGCCTCAATAGCAGCTGATTGCTCAGAAGTTATAGTTCCGTTAGATACAAGAGAAGCAAGTTGCTCTTTAGGACCTTTAGGAGCAGTAGCAGTCTCAATAGCAGCTAATTGCTCAGAAGTTATAGTTCCGTCAGATACAAGAGAAGCAAGCTGTTCTTTAGGACCTTTAGGAGCAATAGCAGTCTCAATAGCAGCTAATTGCTCAGAAGTTATAGTTCCGTCAGATACAAGAGAAGCAAGCTGTTCTTTAGGACCTTTAGGGGCAATAGCAGCTTCAATAGTAGCTGATTGACCAGAAGTTATAGCTTTGTCAGATACAAGGGAAGCAAATTGTTCTTTAGGATCTTTAGGAGTAATAGCAGCTTCAATAGCAGCTAATTGCTCAGAAGTTATAGTTCCGTCAGATACAAGAAAAGTAAGCTGTTCTTTAGGATCTTTAGGAGTAATAGAAGCTTCAATAGCAGCTAATTGCTCAGAAGTTATAGTTCCGTCAGATACAAGAGAAGCAAATTGTTCTTTAGGATCTTTAGGAGTAATAGCAGCTTCAATAGCAGCTAATTGCTTAGAAGTTATAGCTTCGTCAGATACAAGAGAAGCAAATTGTTCTTTAGGACCTTTAGGAGTAATAGCAGCTTCAATAGCAGCCGATTGCTCAGAAGTTATAGTTCCGTCAGATACAAGAGATTCAAGGTGCTCTGTAATATCTTTGGGAGCTTTTATATCAATATTCTGAGTTGAAGCTGCATCATTAGAAATGCTAGCTGCATTAACTATAGTAACTCCTGTGCATAATGATACTAAAATAACTAAAGATCCGATTATTTTTAAATTTCTTTTTAACATTTTAACAACCTCCAAAAAAATATTTTTTGATTATGTATTCATGATACAATATATATTTTTCATTCTAGTTACTTTTTTCGTAGTTATGTTACAGTTATGTTACAGTTTTACCAACAATGATATTTCATTATAGATTTAAAGTGTTAATATGATATAATTTTATTAAATAAATCAAGGAAAAGAGTGTTGCAAATTGAAAAAAAAAAAGATATTGATTGTAGATGATGAATTAAAAATAAGGATATTATTAAAAGATTTTCTTGAGGCAGAAGGTTTTATCGTTTTGGAATCTCCAGATGGAAAACATGCTCTTGATATATTTCATGAATCTAGTAAAACTATAGATCTGATTCTTTTAGATGTAATGATTCCAGAATATGATGGCTGGACAGTGTGCAGGGAAATACGTAAAGCATCAAATGTACCAATTATTATGCTTACCGCAAGAGGAGAAGATTTTGATGAAGTACATGGATTTGAAATCGGTGCTGATGACTATGTAAAAAAACCTATAAAGCCTACAGCATTAATCGCTAGAATAAATGCCCTTTTTCGTAGAATTAACAAAGACAACCTAAACTACAATGGTCTTGAAATTAATGATACTTCGCATATTGTAAAGGTAAATAATGAAGAAGTCGCTCTAGGTCCCAAAGAATATACGCTATTATTAACATTGGTTAAGAATGAGGGGAAGATATTATCCCGTAATCAACTGATTAATATGATATGGGGATATGATTACTACGGTGGAACTAGGATGATAGATACTAATATTAACAGGTTAAGGATAAAACTAGGAGAAAAAGGCAATTCAATAACCACAGTAAGAGGCTTTGGTTATAAATTTGAGGGACAACTATGAAAATATCAATTCGTTATAAATTGTTAATTTATATGACTGTGAATATATTTATTTTTGCATTATTACTATATGGTTCAAATATATTTTTTGCTGAAAAATATTATATGAGCAACAAGAAAAGTAATCTTATTGAAACAGGTAAGAAGATATCCAAGCTTATTGCAGAAAAATCACCAAGCTATGAGTTGGATGATAGTAACTTGATTTATGAAATTGAATCAGTGGAAAAAGAAATTGGAGGGACTATTTATGTTGGAACTTTAGATGGTGAATTATATTATCCTCTTAAAAATAAACCAACGCCACCAACAATTGAGGCTGATAAGGGCAGTCCCTTTTTTAAATATGACAATAATTTTAACTTTCCATTCAAGTCTAATTTGGAACCACCTGAAAAACCGGAACCAGCTATAAAAAATTGGGAACGTTATGATAAAAATTCATTTTTCATTGTGATGAGAGATCCTCAATATAAGATAGAGACACTTAGGTATCAAACTCATCTTGATAATGGTTTAGAGTTGCTGATATGGATTACTATGACAGGTATATCTGAAAACGCAACAATTTCAAATAATCTTACTGCAATTGTTGGAGGAATTACAATAATAATCACAGTAATTTGGGCTTTGTTTGTTTCAAGTAGATTTACACGTCCGATTTCTGAAATGAATAGGATTACCAAGAAAATATCTGAACTTGATTTTTCTCAAACACTTCAGGTCAAAAAAAATGATGAGATTGGTGAATTGTCTTATAGTATAAATCAATTATCTTACAATCTAGATAATGCAATAAGAGAATTGAATATAAAAAATAGATATTTGGAGGAAGATATTGAACATGAACGAAAATTGGATAAAATGAGGCAGCAATTTATTTCTGATGTATCTCATGAACTTAAAACTCCAATATTTTTAATTCAGGGGTATGCTGATGGACTTAAGGCAAATGTTGCAACTGATGAATATAAGAGAAACTTTTATTGTGATGTTATTATGGAAGAAACAGAAAAAATGAATATGTTGATTAAAGATCTTCTAGATTTGTCTAAAATGCAATCGGGATTTTTTTCAGTTAATAAGACTAATTTTAATGTGTCTTTCCTTATAAAGAGTATCGTTTCTAAATATGATTACATATTTAAAGAGAAAAATATTTGTATGAAGGTAGCGGTTGAGGAAGAATTGATCGGTGAAGCTGATCCTATAAGGATTGAACAGATAATAGTAAATTTTATGAACAATGCAATAGAACATATAGATGATAAAAAGATAATTAAACTATCCATAAATTTAAAGGGCAATAAAATCAGAGTATCTGTTTTTAATTCTGGCTTGCCAATTCCAGAGGAGTCTATTGATAAAATCTGGTCAAGTTTCTATAAAATTGATAAAGCAAGGACTAGGATTATTGGTGGAACAGGACTTGGTTTATCAATTGTTAGAGCCATACAAGAGGCTCATAAATGCGCATATGGTGTTGAAAATTTATATGACGGGGTTGAATTTTGGTTTGAAATAGATTTGGCTAAAAAAATATAATTTAGTTCAAGAATAAAAGCTATTAGAAGAATAATTGTAACTTTAATCTTTCAGTTGAACTTTTGAATCATCTCTTTAATTATGGAGCAAAGAAAGATCGTTAATAGAAAGATTTAGAGATAAATTAAAAGATGAAATGTATATTTATATTTCTCCAATAAGAAAAGGCAGCAAAGTTACTAACGATACAACAATGTCTGGAAGAGTAGAACTAGCTGAAGAGGAGATAGCTGATATAAAATCAATAAAAGCAGTAACTATGTATGAAATAGAATTTGGAACATAGAAGTTTTGGGATTTATTATTATCACAAGGTATAAATTTTTCAATATTTAACTGAATAATACAATAAGAAAATAGGAGAGCTTGTAGCAACTCCTATTTTTTAGTGTGCCGGTATGACCACACGTTAATTTGATTAAAAAATACATTAATTTGTAAAGGAATTTATAAAATTAATATATTCATTATATTCTTGTTCCTGCATATGTAAATAATTTTGAAAGTTTCTAAGAATAGCTCTATCAGAACTAGTTAAAATCTTATATTTACACCATTTCTTATAATTTTTATATCTGTATTTAGCAGCTTGATAAGATATAGAACAATAAGTTTCAATATCTGATGAACGTCTTACTTTTAATTTATCTAATATTATTGGATTAGATAATAGAAGTGCTGTAAAATGATTAGCTTCAGCTTCTTTAAAATTATATTCGTCTTCATCCATATTTTCAGAAAATATCCTTGTGTTATTTGAATAATGTCCACATAAAATATGGCCTAATTCGTGAGATAGAGTCCATCTAATTCTGCTTGGAGATTTGTCGTTTAAGTCGTTATAGTAAATTATATATCTATCTAGTGGCTTAAAATAATCAGTACAGCCATCATCTGAAGTTAATAATTCAAAAGTTTCTTCTGTAGTTAAATTATGATCAGTCATGAATTGATGATAAGAAACTATTTTTATATTATCAAAAGAATTTATTATATCTAATACATCGATAGGAAATTCTTTGATATTTAATTTAATATAAATACCATTTACTATATTTTTAATGTATCTATATCTAATCGTCAAAGTATTCATCGAAAGCAGTCCTTAAAATTTGCATCATTTTTTCTTTATTTTTTGCATCCATTTTCTTTCTAGCTCTTTCGATTCTTCTAATATCATTATCATAATTCATTTCATTCTCATCATCTGAAGTAGTAGAAGTTATCTCTTCTACTGAATTACCCAATAAATAGTCGACAGTAGTATTTAATACATTAGCAAGCTTTATTAAAGTATCATTACTAGCACCTTGTTTGTTGCCCTCAATCATTCCTATGGTTGATTGACTTACTCCAATAGTTTCAGCTAATTTTTGTTGTGTGATATTCATTTGTTTTCTAAGAAATTTTACTTTATCACCTAACATTTTAATCACCTCTTATGATAATTTTATCATAATTGCCGATAAAATCAATGGAAATTTTAAGAAAAATAAAGAAAATAAGAGGACTAGCTCCATAATTTGAAAATTTATCACTTTATGTACGAGAACAAGTGTTTGTAAATATCGGTTATTATGATAAAATATATATATGATGAAGCAAAGGAGATTAAGTTAAAAATATATTTTGAAAGATTGGAGTTAAGACTTAAAATCACAATATGTATATAAGAAAAGTAATATTCTAATACAAACTCAAGAATTAAAATTCATATCTATATTTTAGAATACGATTGTTAGGAAGTGGAAAAATGAAATTAACGCCAATAAGATTAAGAAGATTAAACGCAGGTCTTGAAATTGATGAAGTTATAGAACTATTAAAAATAAGTAAAAGTACCTTTTACAAATTAGAACAAGGAAGATTAACTCCTTCTTCACAATTAATAAAGAGACTTTCAATTACTTATAGTTGCACAACAGATGAGATATTCAAGGATCTAAAGATAACAGGATAAGGCATAATCAAATAATATACTTATTAATAATCAGTATGACTAATTGGATTAAAATAAAAAATAGAGGCAATGAAATTTTAAAGGATAACATAATAAATAAATTGAAAATATGAAATTATATTAACTTTCTATGGAGATTGTAGTGGTGGGAAGATGAACATTATTTATATCGAATAGAGGGAGGCATTTAAATTGTTAGTTAAGTGTGGAGCAAAAACTTGTGTTAACTATAATGAGGGAATGTGTAAAGCAGAAGCAATAGAAATTAAAAACTTTACTTGGTATTCAGAAGAGGAAAAAGAAGAATTGGATGAAATGAGATGTGATACTTATAAGTATTATGTTAATTGGATGCTTAAACCAGTAAGTATGTAAGTAGATATTTTAATATATAAGAAAAAATGTATATTTGGAGGTACACGTAATGAATTCACAAGGAATAATTGAAAGTTTGAATTTATGCATTGTTGCATTAGATAAGGGAAGCACAGAGTTAAAGACATTAGGCTTAAGGAGAGCAAAAGCAGAAAAAGCTTATAGAATAAAACAAGCTGTTGAAATATTGAAGCTTAAATCAGAGAAGTATCCTGCTACATTAATAATGGAATTGGTAAAGGGTAATGAAGAGGTCGCAGAATTAAGATTACAAAGGGATATAGCAGAAAGTTCTTATTATTCCTGCAAGAATGGTTTAGAAAATTTAAGAATGGAAATTGAGGTATTAAGAAGTAAGTTAATATGGATTAGAACTGAATTAAACAATTGGAAGGTTAATTAATTTAGAGATTAATAGTTAAAAGAATGGTTTATTTGTTGGGAGGGGTATATATGAATTACACATTAGATAGAATAAGAAGATACAAAGAAATTCTAGCAGATATAGGATATATAGATATAAGAGTTCAAGAATTAGAAGAAGAAATACTTGGTGTAAGTGGACAAGGCATGGGCGAAAAAACAGGAAAGACTAATAAGTTCACCTCTAGCGTGGAACAGCAGGCTGAGATACTTATGGAAAAGAAAGAGGAATTATATAGGGAAAAGGCAGCTAAAAAAAGAGAATTGCAAAGGATAGATAATGCAATAACTATATTGACAGAGGAGGAAAAAGAAATAATAAGTGTTGTGCATATAGAACATAGAAAGTATTATGTTGTTCAGGATAAATTGAATTTATCATATCAAAGAATCAAGCAGTTAGAGAAACAAGCAGCTGGGAAAATGGAAAAGTATATCTGCTAAATTGAATAAATTATTAATGAATATAGGTGGATATTTCTGCCTATATTTTTTTGTTTAATTTTAAGAAGTTATAACTTTGAACATTAGTTAAATTCATTTATATAATGTTTTTAACTACATGAATCTCCATATAATTACTTGCAATAAATTACTATTATAGATAAATTATAAGAAAATTATAGAAATGCTAGAGGATGTGTATAAGAAATTGATATTTAGAAGTCCTATAATAGTAAGTGGGAAGAAAAGATAAATCCCTTTTAGAAATCAAATACAATTTTAAAAAGTATCTAGTTTACCCCATAGACTAGGTACTTTTTGTTATGGGGATTAATGTGTTGTTGGATGAAGAGGATTCTTGATTATTAACCCAAAAATAAATTAACAATTAATTATTTAGGAGGAAAATATAATGGGAACAATTAAACAAAGAAAGAGTTTTGCAAATTATCTAAATGTAGGGAAGGATACAGAAGAATATGTATTAATGGGTGCTGGATTTACGGATTTAAATGAAACTCCAGCAGCTCAAACAGCATCTAAGAAATATGTAAATGATAAATCAGCAACTAAAAGTATAGTTGGATATGATTGGAGTACAGCATATGTTACAGATCAAATAAGAGATGAAAAAGCAGTTGATTTTATTTGTAATGTTGGTGAAAAACAGTTGGTTGGAGCAGAGTGTGAAACTGAGTATATTATTGTTGACTTGGATAAAAAGGGTACTACAGAAGGTCAATACGAAGCTAGAAAATTTAGAGTGGCAATAGAAGTTGCAAGTTTTGATAATAATGATGGGCAAATGGGAGCAACAGGTAATTTACTTGGTATTGGAGATATAAAATTTGGGACTTTTGATGTTACTACAAAGAAGTTTATTCCAGCTGTATAGAATAAATTTTAAATACTATAGTAATAATTTATTTTAATACAGCTTTAGCATAAGATTAAGAAAAATAAATATAATTAGAATTTATTTAGGCATCTTCAAAAATAGCAAGTTTATATACCATATTAATAGATTACTTGATTAAAAATAAAAATGGTATTTGTAGACTTGTTATTTTTTTCATTTGCCTTAAGAGATATTTGAGGAGGAATTTAGATGATTATTAATAATGTAGAAATAGGACAATTGGATATATTTGATGCAGATAGTTCTGAAAAGTATGAAAAAACAATTGATAAAGTTATAAAGGAAGCTCAAGACTCAAAAGGTCTTAAGCTTTCTTCTGCAATTAGGAAACAATGTAATGCTGTCTTTAACTGTTTTAATGAACTTTTTGGAGAAGGTACAGCTAAAAAGATTTTTGGAGAGAAGGTCAACTTATTAATTTGCTTGAAGGCATTTGATGAATTGAAAAATGGAATTTCTGAGCAGATAAAACAATCAGAAGAAGAATTAAATACTATTTCATCTAAATACTCTTCAGATAGAGCTAAACGTAGAACTAAGGTAAAATAATGAACATTTTAATTGACTTATTGCCAAAGTCAGTAGAGATAGCAGGCACAGAATATGAAATAAATTTTGATTTCCGCACTTCTATTCTTTTTGAAATGATGATACAGGATGAAGCACTTAGTGATAAGGAGAAGATTATTAAAACACTAGAACTCTACTATCCTGTTATTCCTAAAGATATTGATAAGAATATTAATGAAGCAATTGATAAGGCATTATGGTTTTATCGAGGAGGCAAAGATATAAAAAGTCAGAAATCTCAAAGTAGTACTGGCAAGAGTGAAAAAGTTTATTCCTTTGAGTATGATGATGAATATATTTATAGTGCTTTTTTAGATCAATATGCTTTGGATCTTCAAGATGTAGAGGAGCTTCATTGGTGGAAATTTAAGGCTATGTTTAAAGCCCTTAAGGAAGATAATGAGATAGTTAAAATAATGGGTTATAGAGCAATGACCATAGATAATAAAATGTCTAAAGAACAAAAAGAATATTATAGAAAAATGAAAAAACTTTATGAAATTCCAAAATCCAAAAATGAAATAGAAAAAATTAATGCGATAGAAGAAGCTTTGATGGGAAATGGGGATTTAAGAGGAATATTATAAGAGTTTTTATTTTATGTCTTAGGAAAGGTGGTGAATAAATGGCAGAAAATTCGATTAAAATTGATACGTCTATTGATACAAGCAGTTTTGAAAAAGGACTTAAAGATCTGGAGGATAAGGTAAAAGGTACTCTGGAGGAAACTTTTGTGACTCCCATAGCAGAGAAGGTTTTACCTAGCTTAGATGACATGGCAAATGCTTTAAAGAAGGCTTTAGGATCTGATGAAATATCTTCAAAAGTCCAAGCAATAGCTGAAAGTTTGGGAGTATTTGCGGAAAGTGTAAATAAAGTAGTTGAAGGTGCATTACCAGAACTCACTGATGGGCTTGCTTGGATTCTTGATAACAATAATGCAATTGTAATGGGGATTGTTGGAATTGGAACTGCTCTTAAAGTATTTGAAGCAGCAAACTTAGTTATGAGCTTAGTTGAAGCCTTTAAATTAGCAGAAGAAGCAACTAAAGGATTAACGGTGGCACAATGGCTATATAATTTAGCATTGGATGCCTGTGGAGGAACTCTAGGATTAACAATAGGAATAATTGCAGGAGTAGTAGCAGCTATAGTTGCATTATGGACTACAAATGAAGGCTTTAGAGAATTTATAATAGGTTCATGGACTGCAATTTCAGAAGCGGCAGCTACAGTATGGGATAGCATTTGTTTAATTTTCACAGAAACAATTCCAGAAGCTTTTAACAGCCTAGTTGAGTTTTTTACAGAAACAGTTCCAGAATTTTTTGGAACCTTGTGGGAAACCGTATATCAGCTATGTAGTGATGGATGGAATTCAGTAGTAGCTTTTTTTACAGAAACTTTACCTGCATTTTTTGGAGAGTTATGGCAAAGTGTAGCTCAATCATGTAGTGATGGTTGGAATCTTATTGTAGTTTTTTTCACAGAAGCAATACCAGCATGGATAGAATCTATAGGAGCATTCCTAGCAGAATTACCTAATCAAATGGCATATGGCTTAGGAGAAGTATTAGCAATTATAGTAAACTGGTGTGTAAGTACTTGGGAATATTTATCAACTAATGTGCCACTTTGGATAGAAGGGGTAGTTAACTTTTTTGCTCAGCTTCCAACTCAAATAGCTACTTGGTTAGATACAACCTTGACCAATTTAATAGCTTGGGGAAGTAATATGCTGATAGCAGCAACAACAGCAGCAGAAAGTATGTTAACTTCAATAATTAATTTTTTCATGCAGCTTCCAACTCAAATAATGGCTTGGTTAGATGCAACTTTGACAAATTTATCAACTTGGGGGAGTAGCATGCTTACAGCAGCAACGACTACAGCAGAAAGTATAATAACCTCAATAGTTAACTTTTTTATGCAACTACCAACTCAAGTGATGACTTGGTTAGATTCAACTTTAAGCAATTTAGTAGCTTGGGGGGGAAATATGCTAAGCACAGCAACAGCAGCAGCAGGAAATGTGGTTACAGGAATTGTTAATACAATTTCTAATCTTCCAAGTCAAATGATTTCAATTGGAAGCAACATAGTTGATGGTATAAAACAGGGGATTGAAAATGCATGGGATAGTATGACTGGGTGGATTGGAGGTCTGTGTGATAGTTTTGTACAAGGCTTTAAAGATAATTTAGATATACATTCACCTTCAAGAGTTTTCAGAGATCAAATAGGTAAAAATATAATAAAAGGTATTGGCGTTGGTATTGAGCTTGAAACACCGAATTTGGAAGATCAGTTGGATTATAATGTATCAAATTTAACTGATAGATTAAAGGCTAGTGTAGGTTTTGAAACTGCAAGGACTACTGCAGGAATTGTAGCATCAGCTAATAAGGAAGCAGGAGCTAATACACAAGGAATAACTAACAATAATGATAATGGAATAAATGTAAATATAGAAAACTTTAATGGAACAGATAAGCAGAGTGTACAAGAATTAGCACAAGAAATTGCATTTTTAAGTAAAAGAAAATTAGTATAGAAAGGGTGGTAAAATGTTTATATGGAATGGAATAAGCTCTGATGATATGGGTGTTAAGGTGATATCTTTACCACCTGTTTCTTTAAGTGCTGAAAATACAAAGGAAATTACCATAGAGGGTAGAGATGGATTTTTAACAGAATTCAAAGGCTATAGTGGGGAAACTAAAAAAGTTGAAGCAGATTATTTCGGTGATGACCCGTATTCTATCTGTAGCTGGCTTAGAGGTAATGGAGAAGTAACTTTTAGTAATGAAGAAGGTTTTTATTATAAGGCAAGAATTAGTAATCAAATTCCTCTTGAACAGATAATAAAAAATCAAATGTATAATTTTCTGATACAATTTAGATGTCAGCCATTTAAGTATTTTATAAGTGGAAGAAATAAAAATATTATAAATTCCAATGGAACAATATTAAATAATTTTGGAAATCATAAAGCTTTACCTATTATAACTATTTATGGTAGTGGAAACATTACTATAAATATAAATGGTAGAGCTTTTACTTTATCTAATTTATATGATTCCATAACAATAGCCTCTGAAATAGAAGAAGTATTAGAGGGTAAAGGAAAATTAATGGAGGGTGATTTCCCATATTTTGATCCAGGTAAAAACATTATTTCTTGGAGTGGAAATGTTAGTAAAATAGAGGTTACTCCAAATTGGAGAGTGATATGATGATTAGACTGTGGGAGAGTACAGAAAAGAATTTTAAAGGTAATCAATGGATTTTAAGTGAGTGTACTAAATGTCAAATAACAGAAATAATCAATGGTGAATTTACTTTGGATTTGGAGTATCCTCTTCAAGATACTAAAGGAATCAGTAATTATATAGTAAGAGGAAATATAATTACGTGTCCTATGAAAGATACTAGATCTGAACAGCAGTTCAGAATAAGAAAAGTTGAAAAGACCTCAAGTAAAGTAATAGTTTATGCAGAAACTAAACTTATTGCAGATTTAAGAGCAAATAGGGTAAGGAAAATGACAATTGCAGGTAAAACAAGAAAGGAAGCTATACAGTATATTTTAGCTAATACTTTGGAAAAAAATAATTTTACTGTTGGAAATCTAGATAATAATGCAATTAGTAATGTAATAGTTGATGTTAAAGAAGGTTCTGCATTAGAAGCTTTAATAGGTAAAGAAAATAGTATTTTAGGTGAATATGGTGGAGAATTTATCATAAACAATAATGCAATAGATATAGTTGACAGCAGAGGTTCAAATGACGGATTTACTATTTCATATGGTAAAAATATAGCTTCTATAAAAGAAACTATAGATGATACAGACTTAGTAACTGTTCTAATACCAAAGGTGGGAGACTTAAGACTTCCAGAATATTATGTAGAATCTCCAAAGGTAAATAATTATGAGAAAAAATATTTTAAAGAAATAGAATTAAAATTAAAAATTTGGGATGGTAAAGGTGAAAAAGCTTCAAATGAGGTAGCAGAAGCAGAAGCTTATAAAATTATAAGGGAAACTTGTAGCAAGATGTTTGCCGAAGAAAAATTTGATCAAATTAATTTTAATTATTCAGTTGATTTGGTGACGCTTGGGAAGACAGAAGAGTATAAAGAATATGCTATTTTAGAAAACACGAGTTTAGGGGATTTAGTAGAAATAAAGCATAGGTTATTAAATTTAGATTTGGTTGGAAGGATAAATAAAACTATTTATGATGTATTGTCAGATAAATATATTAAGTTAGAAATTGGATTCGCAAAACAAGATATAGCAGATCTTATAAACACTACAGTTAAACAAATTGAAACTGCTAAACAAGAAGTAACTTTGAGAGTAGAAAGTATGCAAAATACTTTGTCTACTCAAATAAAATTAACAGAAGATACTTTAAGAACAGAAGCAACAAATAGCAAAAATCAGTTACAAACTTCTATAAATCAAACTGCTAGTCAAATAAGGCAGGAAGCTTTAGATACTAAAAATAATCTGCAATCAAGCATAACTCAAAATGCAAATAAAATAAATGCTGTAGTACAAGGCGGAAATACTCAAGGTTCCTGGGAATTAAATAAAGATGCTTTTAAGGTTGCTTTTAGCGGAGCTTCTGATGGTTATACTCAAATTAATGGTGATGGAATAACCATTAATGATGGTAAGTTTAGAATTAGACATGATGGAGAAACGGTTTTTAATGTAAGTAAGCGAGGTTATGCTAGAGCAGTAAGAGGTTTTGAAGTTTCAGGAAATGATGAAGACACTTATTGCTTAATTGACAGTACAGGCTTGGAGATATCAAATGAAAATGGTTATACAGGCAGATTTGAAGCTCATTCAAGTAAAACAGGATTATATATTCCAGATGATTTAATAGCTTCTGATTTAGAAGTTGAAGATTTTTGTAAAGTACGTGGAAATCTCAGGGTTAATGAAGATCTTACTGTTTTTGGTGAAAAAAATTGTATACAAGTAACTAGAAATTATGGAGACAGAAGAATAAGTGCATATGAAACTACAGAATATTATTTCGGGGATATAGGAGAAGGTATTATTAGAAATGGAGAATGTATTGTTTATATAGATGATATATTTTCTGAATGTATAAACACAAATATAAGTTATCAAGTTTTTACACAAGTCTATAATGGAAGTGTCACTAAAATATGTAGACATGAAAATTATTTTATAGTTTATGGAGCTGATGAAACAGTGTTTGCATGGGAACTTAAAGGAAAAAGAAAAGGTTATGAAAACAATAGATTAGATGAAAGTGTAATAGAGATAAATACAAAAAATAAAATAGAGAAGATATTGCTAGAG
Source organism: Clostridium saccharoperbutylacetonicum N1-4(HMT) (assembly GCF_000340885.1). NCBI lineage: Bacteria > Bacillati > Bacillota > Clostridia > Eubacteriales > Clostridiaceae > Clostridium > Clostridium saccharoperbutylacetonicum. The sequence continues at coordinate 827,676 of NC_020291.1, forward strand.
GAGGGGCTATAATGAAAAAAATAACAGGTCTTGCAATTGTAAATTGTGAAATAGGTAAAAAGATAGCTTATACTTATTCAATTTTAGATAATTATGGGAATATAACAACTTCTAATGTAAAGGAAAGCTTTGCAGTGGTAGATGAAGAAATTTTAAAGGCTATAACAACAATTGAAAATAATATAAGTAAGAGACTCTCATAATTAAGCACCTAGTTATAATTACAGGTGCTATTTTTTATAGAGAAGAAAGGAATGAATAAAATGAGTGATATACATGCATTAGAAACAAACTTAGATTTAAAACAAAATTTAAACGTATATGCAAATTGTAAACAGCTAGATATACTTCATTTGATTTTTAATATATTTGATGGTGGATTACAAGCAGATTTAACTAATTACAAGGTTAGATTAAAAGCAATGAAAGCTGATTATATGCTGCTTATCCAAGATACTCAATATACAATAAATAAAAATGTGGTAACAATAATGCCTGACGAACAACTTACAACTACAAGTGGGACGACCAAAATAGAATTGCAATTTATCAATACAAAAACAGGGGAAAAGAAAGCTACATTTAATTTAACTTTAAAAGTAATCCCTAGTGTACTAGAAAATGAAAGAACTATAAGTACAGCAACATATACACTTATGGATGAATTAGAAAATAAATTAGATAAGGCAGCCAGCTTCTTTGAAAATATAAATAAAGCAATAGATGCTAATACAACCTTAGCTGAAACTACAAATAATGCTAATACAAGTAATACAAACTTAAATACAACAATCTCAGCAGGAAATACTTTAAAAACAGCATTAGATGGTTTAAATACTACTGCTAATACAACTAAAAGTAATTTAGATACAAGCAATAATAATGCACTAGCTACAAAAACAGCTTTAGACACATCAAATTCAAATGCAGCAGCTACTAAAACTGCATTAGATGCAAGTAACACAACAGCTAATACGACTAAAAGTAACTTGGATGCAAGCAATTCAACAGCGAATAGTACTAAAACTGATTTAGATAAAAGTAATGCAAATGCATTAGCAACAAAAACAGATCTGGATAAATTAAATACAACAGCAAATGTAACCAAAGCAGATTTAACTACTGTAAATGACAAAGCTACTGTGACTAAGAAAGATTTAACGGATATAAATACAACAGCAAATAGTACTAAAACTGATTTAGATGCTGAAAATGTAAGAGCAGAAGCAAATATAACTGCGATGGAAAGCTTTGGAGATATTACAGCACTATCTAAAAATGTGACAAACCTTAGGGCAGAGGTTGAAACTGCTAGAGGCGGGGAGAGTGATTTAGATGGAAGAATGGACAAGATTGCTACACAATTGTCTGATAATACGCAGAAGATAGCACAATTAAGCAATCCAAACTTATTAATAAATGGTGATCTTCAAATATGGCAAAGAGGCACTAGTTTTAGTAGCTCTGGTATTTATTATTCTGCCGATAGATGGAAAGTAGATGCTGGGGGTTCCGGTGGAGTTACACACAGTATATCCAAGCAATATGATGATGTTTATAAAAATTTTATACGTATTACCACTACTGGTTATGCAAATATTTGGCATCAAATAGAACAAGCGGAATTAGATAAATTAAAAGGTAAGACTGTAACTTTATCGTTTTATGCTAGGAAACTTAGTGGAAATTTTGTATCAGCTAACTTTAGACTTTATGGAACTTATATAGATGGAAATACACTAACTACTAATTGGGCAAGGTATGTAATTACTACAACTATACCGCTTGACGCAACTTCAATAAATATAGGTCTTGTTAATTTCGTTGCTGGACAAGGTGGTAGCGCAGTTACCTGGGATATAGCCCAAATAAAACTTGAATTGGGTTCTATAGCAACACCTTTTGTTCCAAGACTTTATGCAGAAGAATTAGCATTATGTCAAAGGTATTATGAAACAATACAATATTCAGTAGTACAGCCAACAACGGCAACAGGGCAAGTAGTTAGAGCTATTTATAATTTTAAAACTATTAAACGAACTACTCCGACTGTTGTTTTAAATGATGGATATAGAGGTGGTTTTGGGTTACCTACTCTCTTATCTTATGCTAATGGGGCTGTCGGCGTACAAGCAACTTCAACCTCAGTATTTAATGGTAGTGAATTCTCAGGCTCAATAAATGCAGATTCAGAAATATATTAGGGGGTGCAGAGTATGGAGGAATATATAAAAGTTTATGTAAAAGTAGATAGTAACAATGTTATTACTCAAATTGATAGTAGTATATTCTTATTTAATGTTGAAAGTTGGGTAAAAATAGATGAAGGCATAGGCGATAAATACAGCCATGCGCAAGGGAATTATCTTGATAAGCCCTTAATTGACATGCAAGGTAAATTTAATTATAAGCTCGTGGATGGAAAGATTGTAGAGTTAACAGATGAAGAAAAGGAAAAGTTATTTCCGACTAAACCAACTCAAAAAACGGAATTAGAAATTTTAAAAGAAACAGTTGATGCTTTAGTATTAGCTAACTTGGGGGTGTGATTTATGTATGAGACATTACGAAGACTATATCAAGAAAGCAAATTAAAAGAAACAGGATTAAATAATGCAATTACAAAAGGATGGATTACAGAAGAACAAAAGGCAAAAATAATTACTAGTGTTGCTACACAATAATTGGAAAATAGGGTGTAAAACTTAATAAGCCAAATAAGCACCATTATAGGTGTTTTTATTTTACTTATTTTTACACTAAAATGAAGTATGTAAAAATTTACTAAAATTCTTAGATATAAAGTAATTTGTATTACGATTATTGTTGGATTTAATTGGTATTAGAACTAAAATAAATATAAGGAATGCGCATTCATTTATTATTGAAAATAAGGGAGAGAATGATAGATGAAAAATTACTTTAAAAAGTTTAGTATAATGTTTGTAATGTCTTTAGTATTGACACTAGGATTTTGTGTTAGTGCTTTTGCTATTACTGATGATGGAGTTGTTGGAACTTCTAATTTAAATAATACAACTAATAATAGTGCAGTAGTTGGAAGTAAATTAGCAGCTCCAGAAAAAGGCTGGAAAAGATATGATGATAGTGATAGTAGGATAAAATATATTGGCAATTGGACTAATGGTACATATCCAAGTTATTACAATCAAAAATATCATGAAACAAATACAGTTGGTAGTTACTGTACATTCAAATTTAGAGGAACGCAAATTCGTATTATGTCATCAATGATACTAAATAGATCTAAGAATATAACTGTAAAAATTGATGATAACATTGTAGAACCTTCATCACAATACAATAATGGTACATCAGAGGGAATATATTTATTTTATACAAAAACAGGTTTATCAAATATAGAACATTCAGTACAAGTAATTTGTAATACAACTGGTATAATTGGCTATATGGATATAGACGCTATAGATATAGATGATACTGGTAAATTAATAGATCCTAATGAATCAATATCATTGGATAAATCAACAATGAATCTTACAGTAGGAGATACACAACAATTAACTGCAACAACAACTCCATCAGCAATAGGAGTAACATGGAAATCAAGTGATCCTTTAATAGCAATAGTGGATTCAAATGGTAAAGTTACTGGGATTAAAGAAGGTTCATGCAACATAATAGCAACAACAACCGACGGAAGTAATTTAACTACAGCATGTGCTGTATCAGTAATACCAAAAGGAACAGATCCAAATCCTCAACCAATAGATACAGAGTATATAACTAATATTGCTCATGCTAAAGGTACCAATACTAATAACCCTGGTGGGGAGGTTACAATTATATTTCATGGAACGGCTGATACTACATTGAGTGTATTAAAAACAGCCGATGTAAAAGATGTATGGATAGGAGATAATTTTACATATACTCTTGTAATAACTAATACTGGGACAAAGACAGCTAAAGCAGTAGTGGTAAATGATCCAGCTCCTAGTCATATTGATTTTAATGTTAGTGGAGTAACAACTACTCAAGGAACAGTTGATTCAAGTTCAACATCTAAAAATATTATAGTTAATGTTGGAGATATTCCACCTGCAGGAACAGTTACAATTAAAATACCTGCAACAGTAATAGCATAAATTGATTGTTTGAGAAGATAATTAAATATAAAGTTTATAAAAGATACTTGCAGAAATGTAGGTATCTTTTTATGTTGCTACATAATTGGAAAATATGAAGTAGAATTAATAAAAATATATAAATGTAATCTATAGTTAGATTTGCAAGAATTTTTGTATTATAAAAATAAAAAATAATGAAGGACATTATTTTAAATCATCTAAAAATTATATTGTAGATAAATTATAAGAAAATTATAGAAAAGCTAGAGGAAATGTATAAGAATTTGAGATTTAGAAGTCTTATAATAGTAAATGGGAACAAAAGATAGTTTCCTCTCATAACTTAATACCCTTTTAAAGTACCTAGTTTAACCCATAGACTAGGTACTTTTTTGTACAAAAATTTAATGTAAAGGGGGAGAGGCTTTTGCTGTGTAGTTTCAAGTAAATAGATGATAAGGGAGAGTTGCAGAAGGGATACTAGAAGCTATTATCCATGCATGCACGACCAAGAAAGTAAAATAAAATATGGGATTTTAGGGGGCGATTCATGATTAATGAATTAATAAACTTAATTAACAATATGTTAGTTGAAAACTTTCCAAGTACAAAAGTATATTTATCAAAGACAGAGAAGGATTTTATAAGACCTTCTTTTTTTATTCGCTATATTACTAGTAGGCAGAAGGATTTAAATAGAAATAGTTATTTGAATGTAATAACTATAAAGATAATTTATTTTCCGCCACTAGATGAACTAATGAATGTGGACTTGGTATCACAAAATGAGGTTTTTGATAAAATGCGAGAAATTTTTAGCAGTGGGTATATAAAGGTTTTGGATAGAGCTGCAAAGATAAGAAAGCTAAGAGGTAGAACGAAGAACACGGAGATTCACCTAAAGCTTAAAATAGACTTTACACAAGACCGAAGCTTTAATACTCCTGAAAGTCCAAAAGCAGATAAAGTTAAATTTAATTTTTAAGGAGGAATAAAAATGGGAGAACCATCAATACAAATTGTATTTAAGCAAGCAGGTATTACTGCAATTAAAAGAGGAGAAAGAGGTGCAGTGGTACTTATTTTAAAAGACACTATGCCAGCAACCTATAGCAATCCAATTAAAATGGAAACTATAGATGAAATTCCAGAAGGGTTATCAGACTTTAGTAAAGAGCAAATTAAACTTGCAATGATAGGCTATCAAAATCCACCTAAACAAGTTATTGCTTATATAGAAAAAGCAGATGCAGCTGATTATTCAGAAGCTCAAAGCTATTTAGAAACTATAAAATGGGATTATGTAGTAGTTCCAGGGATTGGCATAACTGTAGATGGTAAGCCTGATACAGAAGCAAATACTACTTCAAGAGCAACGGATTTTGCTACTTGGATAAAACAACTAAGAAGTACTAAGGATATTAAAGTTAAAGCAGTGCTTCCACATTGTCCAGCAGATAATGAAGGAGTAATTAATTTCTGTACTGATGATATTAAAACTGCAAACAAAACTTATACAGCAGCCGAATATTGTTCAAGAATTGCAGGGATGCTTGCTGGTACACCACTAACTATTAGTGCTACTTTTGCACCACTTGCAGAAGTAATTGATGTGCCACATTTAAAGAAAGAAGAAAGAGATGCAGCAGTTGATGCTGGTAAATTAATCTTATTTAATGATGGAAAGAAAGTCAAAATTGATAGAGCAGTAAACAGCTTTGTTACTACAATTGAAAACAAAGGTGATGATTTTAAGAAAATTAAAATCGTAGACATTATGGATTTAATTCATGATGATATTAAGACAACAGCTGAAGATAGTTATATTGGTAAATATCCAAATGACTATGATCACAAGTGTTTACTTATTACTGCTATTAATGGATATTTTGAAGGTTTAGAATTAGATGGTTTACTTGATAGCAGCATTGAAGGACAAAATAAAGCTGAAATTGATTTAGAGGCTCAAAAGGTTTATTTAAAGAGTCAAGGAACAGATCTATCAAGTATGAAAGATCAAGAAATAAAAGAAAGTAACACAGGTTCTCAAGTATTTCTTAAAGGACAAGCTGTTATTTTAGATGCAATTGAAGATATTAAATTTCAAATATATATATAGGAGGCGGTTATAATGCCACAAGCAAAACAAGTTATAAACGGAACATGGGGAGAAGTATGGATTAATGGAGAGTATGTTTCAGAAGTGTCAGCTCTTCAAGCAAAGGTTACCTTAACAAAGGTAGATGTTAATTTTACAAGGGATTTATGGAAGAGAAGCAAAGTAACAGGGATAGAAGGAAAAGGAACCTTGAAATTACATCATGTGTCATCAAGAATGGCAATTTTAATGAAGGATAATATTAAACAAGGAAAGCAAACAGTATGTACTATAATATCAAAATTGGCTGATCCAGATGCTTTAGGAGCAGAAAGAGTTGTACTTAAGGATGTTACTTTTGATGAGTTAACAATAGCAGACTGGGAAGTTAAAAAGAATGTTGAAGAATCACTTCCATTCACTTTTTCTGGTTATGATTTCTTAGATATGATTGAACCTCAATAAAAATTTTGAGGTTATAAAAATTTGTAATATCAAAAGCACAAAAAACCTTACTGAAAAGTGAGGTTTTTTGATTTAAATTAATTTTAGAAAATGGAGATGAAAGTTATGAATTTAGTTGAACAATTATTAAAAATAGATGCAGGTAAAATAGAAATTCCATCAAAGGAAGTAAAGCTTAAGCTTGCTAAGCTAGGAAACAAGGAAATTACCTTTACTTGTAATGCAATTTCTATGGAGAGATACAATGAAATTCAAGAAAGAGTGTTACAAGTAGATAAGAAAGGAAATATTCAAGGTTTTGCTACAGCTCAAGCTAAGATAGAAACAGTTCTTGCAGGAGTGCCAGAGCTTAGATCAGAAGAACTTATGAAGCATTTTAAAGCTCCAACTCCAAAGGAACTTATGAATAAGATCTTCTTACCTGGTGAAGTTGATATTTTAGCAGATACTATAAGTGAAATTTCAGGAGTAGAATCTACTAATAAAAAAGAAGATATAAAAAACTCATAAGCACTGATGAAACTGTAAATCTCTTATATTACTGCTGGAAACTTCATGATAAGTGGCCAGCAGAAACAATTAATAGGGGATTTGGAGAAAAGATTATCATCAGTGCTTTTATTGAACAAGAAATTGAAGAGAAAATGAAACAAATGGAAGCATTGTATCCAGGAGGTGATGATTAATGGCGTTTGAACTAGATTCAGCATTATTAAAAGTTGTTGATGGAGCTCAAAAAGCTCAAAAGGCAATTGATAGTTTATCACCTGTAGCTTCAAAAGCATCAGAAAGTGTGAAAGCAATTTCTAAAGCAGCAGAATCAGTAGATAAACTTGAAAGTAGTGTTAAAAATACAAGAGACGCAATAGGAAATACAACCTCAGCTGTTTCTAATTTTATACAAGCATGTACAGATAATAGTGGGGAAAGATCCTTTGAAAATATTGGAGAGAAAGCTAATGATGTAGTTAAATCAATATCTAATGTATCAAAAACAGTTAAAGATATGAAAACTAATTTTAATAATACAAAAGCTGAGATTGAAAATGTAAAAAACAGTGCAACGAATTTGTATAAGGCCTTTGCAAGTACAGATTTGGGTAAAAAATCTATTGGTTTTATAGGAAAACAGGCTTCCAAAGTAGCTCAAAAACTTCCTAAATCAAAGGGAGGTAAAGCCTCAGTAGTCTTAAATAAAGGTGGACAAGTAATAGGAAAGGCTGTTGATGGAGTTCAGAAAACTAAAAAGGCAATAGAAGGTCTAGCACCAGTGGCTTCAAAAGCAACAGAAAGTGTACAAGCAATAACTAAAGCATCAGAATCAGTAGGGAAAGTTAAAAGCAGCTTTAATGATACAAAAGATGCAGTAGGAAATGTAAGAACTTCTGTTTCTGATTTAATGCAAACACTTACAAATAACAATGGACAAAGATCTATTGAAAATATTGGACAGAAAGCTAAAGAGGTAGTTAAATCAATATCCAATGCATCAAAAACTGTTGAAGATTTGGCAACTAATTTTATTAATGCAAAAGATGAGATTAAAAATGTAAAAAGTACGGTGTCAGATTTGTATACAACCTTTAAAAATAATGATTTGGTCAAAAAAGCTACTGGCGGTATAGGGAAACGGGCTTCCAAAGTAGCTCAAAAAATTCCTAAATTAAATAGCGCTAAAGGGTCAAATACTGCAAAATCAGCTGGAATTGGTGGTAAAGTCTCTAGTGTAATGAATGTAGCTAAACAATCGATGGGAAAAATTGGTTCATTAATTCCTTCTGTAACAGCACCATTACAAGGTCTAGCTGGAAGTTTTGGGAAAATTAAAGGTGTAGTTTCAAAGAGCTTTTCATCTATATTTGGAATCTTTACTAAATTGCCATTACCTCTTCAAATAGTAATTGGAGTAGTTGGACTACTCGCAGTTGCCTTTGCTACAAATTTTGGTGGAATAAGAGATAAAGTTAAAGCAGTAGTAACCTTTATTCAAGCTAACATGCCTAAAATAAAGAGTATAATCCAAAATGTATTTAAAGGAATTCAAGCAGTTTGGAACTTTATATTAAAACCAGTACTAACAGTTGCTATTCAAATTTTTGGGAAACTAATCAGCTTTGTAACAGCTAACTGGCCACTTATAAAGCAAACTATTACAACGGTTATGACAGCTATTAAAACTGTGATTACAACAGTTTTAAATGTAGTAATGTCTTTTTGGAATGCACATGGACAAACTATAAAAGTGGTAGTAGGTGCTGTTTTTAATCATATAAAGCTTGTTATTACAACAGTATTAGCTGTAATAACAGGAGTAATTAAAGCTGTTATGCAAATAATAAATGGAAACTGGTCAGGTGCCTGGAATACTATAAAAGAAACAGTCTCAACAGTATTTAATGGAGCTGTTGATATTGTTAAAAATGTTATAAATGCAATAAGTGCAGTATTTAAAGATATAGCAAAAACAGCACTTACTTGGGGAAAAGATATGATAATGGGTATTGTTGATGGGATAAAAGGAGGAGTAAGCTATATTGAAGATGCAGTTAAAGGCGTAGCAGATAAAATAAGATCCTTTCTTCACTTCTCAGTCCCAGATCAAGGACCGTTAGAATTAGCGGCTTAGAATCGTGAGGTTCTTCGAAAAACAATGTGAACTTGCAAATGCAAGGTGTGAGTTTTAATTAACTTGCTAACGTGGGAAATCTAAGTTTTGGTATAATAAGACTCAATTTAGAATGGGCATAGTGGCTTTTTTATTACACAAAATATGATAATCACGTGCCAAGCCTAGAAATAGGAAGGTGTAACGACTATCTCGAAAGAGAGTAGCTTTAAGGTGAAATTCCTTATTGCGAAGTGCATTGGCTCTTAATTTTAAGAGTATGATATAGTCTAATCCCACTATTTAAATAGTGTTAAAGTATCTCGAAAGAGAGGGTGCTAATGTAACAGATTACGAAAGCTGGATGCCAGACTTTATGAAGGGTATGGGACATGGAATTAAGGTTAACACTCATTTAGTAACTGAGCCTGTCAAAGACCTTTCAGTTGGAATAAAAACTAATATGAATGGCGGCTTATCTGGTGGAAGTAAATCCGGCAGTTTAGGTCTTAAAGGAAGTACAAATACAACCAAGGACAATAGTGCACAAAATGGTTTTGCAATAACTATAGCTAAACTTGCTGATTCTATAATAATCAGAGAAGAGGGTGATATAGATAAGATAGCAACAGCCCTAGCAAATAAGTTAAGTCAAACAGCACTTGGAATGGGTTAGGAGGTAATTAGAAATGATAGAATTTTGGCTTAATCAAGATAATGAATGGTTACAGCTGCCTGTGTCCCCTTCTAGTTATTCACTCAAAGTAGGTAATAATAATACAGTAATTAATGTTGAATCAGTTGGAGAATTAAATATTTTAGGAGAATCAAAGCTTTCAGAAATATCTTTTGAAAGCTTTTTCCCTGCTCAGGAATATTATTTTTGCGCATATTCTGATATTCCTGCACCTATTGAATGTGTAGTTCAAATAGAGACTTGGAGAAAGAGCAAGAAACCTATAAGGGTAATTCTTACAGATACAGGCATTAATGATTTATTTTCCATAGAATCCTTTGAATATGGTGAAAAAGATGGAACTGGAGATATATATTTTACTTTGGAACTAAAGCAATATAAGGTTTTAAAGTTAAATGAAAAAATTGTTGGACAGTGGGGGGCAAGTTTTAGTTTTACTAATTCAAATAACATATTAGGGGGAAATTCATGATGCTTAGGTTAAATGAAAATAGTTCTAAAATGTTAGGTGAAAATTATGATTAGGATATATAGCTTATACGATGGCTGGGATTTAACAGAAATAACAGCAGTATGTAAAAATGTTGAACTATCAGCCTCAGTTGATCAGCCAGCAAGAAAATGCACCTTTACTATGGCTTATTCTTTAACAGATAATAATCAACCAAGAGTTCAAATAGGACCTGGAACCTTAATTAGTATTATTGAAGAAGATTATGGAGAAATTTTTAGAGGAGAAGTTGTAGATAGAACTTTAACAAGTTCTAGCCAAGAGGAGTCCTTCACTTGTTATGATTACATGAGATTTCTTATGAAGTCCTCAACTAGTATGAATATTAAAAATATGCCTCCAGAAGGCGTTGCAGCTAAATCTTGTGAAGAAGTTAATATAACAACAGGGGAGATAATCGCAACTGGAAAGCCTATAAATAGGCTTTGCCCAAATAAGACTTACTACAACATAATTATGGAATGCTATAGTGAAGCTAGTAAGCAAAATGGAAAACAATATATTCCCATAATGAGAGCAGATAAGTTAAGCATAATTGAAAAAGGACGGGTTGTTTCAAATTATGTTATTCAATCAAGTAAGGATGATACTTACAACAATAATTTGATTGATATGACTTATAAGGATTCATTAGAGAATATGATAAATAGAGTTGTAATTTTTGATGCTGATAATAATTATGTGGATAAAGTAGAAAACTCAAGCCTTGTAAGTAGTTATGGACTTTTTCAAGACTCTTATTCAATAGAAGATGGTAAAGATCCATATAATGTAGCTCAAAATAAATTGTATGCTTTTGATGAAGAAATTGAACTTGAAGCTCTTGGAAATTATAGTTGCTTAACAGGTTATGCGGTTAAAACTAAGATCTGGTATCTAGGTTTGCTTAATAATGCAACAGTATATATTAATGCTGATACTCATACTTGGGAGTGTGGAACTGGAAAATATACCATGAAGCTTACAGTGAGTTTAAGTAACAAAATGGATTTACAGGAGGTTGATAGCTAATGGACCCTTATGTAAAAATGCTTAATTTAATGAAAACTAAAGGTGCAGAAAGTAATTCACCAACCATTAATATAGGTAAAATTATAGCTCCTCCACCTGAAATAATAATTCAAACTAATGATTTGCAGCTCTATAAGGATGATATTTTAATATCAGAAAGCTTAGTAGATTATAAGCAGGAAATAAGTATAAGCAGTGCAGCAAGTGGAGGAGTTTCCTGTGGAGGGCAGCTTCAAAATATTAGTATAGAGAAGCAAGAAATGCAATTTCATAAAATATTAAAAGTAGGAGATGAAGTTGCAGTGCTTCCTACAGCAGATAATCAAACCTGGGTAGTTCTTTGTAAGGTGGTGAGATTATAAATATGAACAGTGTATTACCAAAAGCAAATTTGAATTTATCAACTGTAATTGCTTCCTTTTCAGATAAGCAAAAAGAAGTAACAATGCCCAAAGAATATGCTTGGGATTTTGATAAAAATGATTTTAAGCTTAAGGATGGAAAATTTCAAATTGTAGAAGGAATAGAAGCTTTAAAGATTTGGGTATGGAAAGCATTAAAAACAAGTAGAGCAACCTATCCAATTTATAGCAGCACTTATGGACAAGAAATTGAAAAGCTAGTAGGCAATGGGCTAAGTAAAAGCCTTATTGAAAGTGAAGCAAAGAGGTTGACTTTAGAATGCTTAAAGGAAAATGAGCATATTTTGAGCATCAAAAATTTTAAAGTAAGTAAAGAAAAGGATTTATTAAATATTTCATTTACAGCAGTAACTGATTGTGGGGAGGTGATAATTGATGTATGAAAATAATACTGAAGAAGCTTTGAGAACACAAATGCTTAATGCTATTGATTCTGGAATATCTAAAAGCGAAGGATATTTTGTATACGATGCTATAGCACCAGCAGCAAAGAGGTTAGCTGAATGTTATTCCACATTAGATACAATTTTGAAATTAGTATTTGGAGAGCCAGCACCAGAAATACCAGCTAAGGATTACGATAAATTTATAGATGAAGATGCGGCAAGGCATGGTTTAGAACGTAAGCAAGGATTTTATTCTGTAGGCAAAGTGACTTTTATAGGTTTAGAAGGTTCAATGATTTATGAAAATAGTATTGTTCAAACGGTTGAAGGCTTGAAATATAAGGTTATTTCTCAAGGAAAAATTACTGATGGAAAATGTACTCTAGAGATTAAGGCAATGGAATTAGGAGCTAAGTATAATGTACCATCAAATTCTATAGTTCAAATTCCTATTAAAATAAATGGTATAACAAGCGTTAGTAATTTGGACCCAACTACTAGTGGAACTGATACTGAAACTAGTGAAGAATTGTTGAAAAGAATTATAACAAAGGAAAGAGAAGAAAGCAGCAGTGGAAATATTTATGACTATGAAAAATGGGCAATGGAAGTTTCAGGCGTTGAATATGCTAAGGTAAAAGCACTATGGAATGGAAATGGAACTGTGAAAGTAATAGTTGCTGGGGAAAATGGTGCTCAATTAGATGATACTATAATTCAAAAAGTAAAGGCTCATATTGATCCACAAGATGGACTTGGAAGTGGTAAAGCTCCTATAGGTGCTACTGTAACAGTTGTTTCTGTTATGCCTATAGAGATAAAAGTTAAGATTTCAGGCCTTGTTATAGAAGATAAATACAACTTAGATGATGTGAAGCTTAATATTAAAAAGTCTCTTGAAGATTATTTGAAAAAGGTACCAGCAGGGGGAACAGTAAAGATAAATGCTGTGGAAGCTGTAATAGTAATGACAGAAGGAGTAAATGACATAACGTCAATTAGGATAAATGATGATACTAAAAATATAACTACTTTAGATGAGAATAAGGCAGCTTTGGGAGGCATTGATTATGAGTAAAAATGCAGAAATGTTAAAAAGCTATGTTCCTTATGAAATACAAAACAGTAATGTTTTTAATGAAATATTTAATTCTTATGGACAAGTGTTTGATAAATTAGGTATAGAGCTTTCAGATTTACTTTTGCAAATATTACCTCAAACTGCAGCAGAATGGGGCTTAAACCTTTGGGAAAAAAGAATTGGAATACAAACCAATACTTCTAAAACTATTGAGGAAAGAAGAGCAAGAATTTTAGCCAAACTTAGAAATAAGGGAACAACTACAGTTGAAGTAATAAAGCAAATCTGTAGAAGCTTTGCTTCAGAAGTTGAAGTGATTCAACATAACTCAGATTATTATTTTGAAATAAATTTATTGAGCAGTACAGGATTTCCTTATGAACTAGAAAGTATGTATGACAATATAGATATTGTAAAACCAGCGCATCTAGGAACAAAATACAAATTAACATCACTTTCCAAAGCAGAAACTTATTATAGATTGGCAGCGACAACAGGAGAAGTTATAGTAGTTTATCCCTGGATTGCAAGAACAATAAATGCAAATACGAAATTAGAAGTTGGAATAAGTCAAAATAAATCTTCAGAAAGTATGACAATATATCCAAGAAAGGGGAGAAAATAATGTCAGAAAATTTTTATACAATATTAACTGCAACTGGAAAAGCAAAATTAGCAAATTCAGCAGTTCTAGGCAGCAAAGTTAATTTTAAAACCTTAAAAGTAGGAGATGGAAATGGAGCTTACTATGAACCAACAGAAAGCCAGACATCTTTAGTAAGAGAGGTATGGTCAGGAAATGTAAGCTCAATTTCCGTAGATGAAAATAATCCAAATTGGATAGTAGCAGAGACACTGATACCAGCAACTATTGGAGGATTCTTCATTAGGGAAGCTGGTATTTTTGATGAGGATGGCGATTTGATTGCCATAAGTAAACTATCAGAAACCTATAAACCAGTAGTTTCTGAAGGAAGCATAAAGGATTTATGCATTAAGATCGTATTAGAAGTTAGCAACGTTGCAAGTGTTACCTTAAAGATTGATCCTACAGTGATTGTAGCGACTAGAAAGGATATTGATGTACTTCAAGCTAAAATGGATGCATCAAATGCTGAAACATCAGAAGAAATAAAGGAATTAGATAGCAAGCTTTCTGAACAGATATCAGAATTGGCCAATGAAATTTCCAATAAAAATGTAATAACTCCAGCTGTAGGTTATGGAATGAATAATGTAATTAAGAATGTAGGGGAAACAAGTGTGTCACCTAAGTTTACTATACAAGGGAAGACTGTTGTTAATTTACTTGGGAAAGATGGGAATTGTGAGGACTTAAGTAAATGGTATTCTAGTGGCGTAACAAGAGTATTAGATGTATCAAATAAAGTATTTGGCAATAATGGTATAAAAATAATTGAGAATTCGGCTAATAGTAATTGTGCCATAAGTTTAGATGTAACACCTTTTATAGATAAAACAAAATATTATTGCTTAAGTGGTTACTTAAAAAATGGAAATATTGATAGTAATTTTTATATACAAATATCTGATAATGTATCTTATGCAATAAATTCAGTTGATGTTACTGATTCAACTAAGTTTAATAGGGTATTTCTTAAATATGATGCTAGCAAGATAGCACCTACAAGTACCAACAGATATGCATATGTAGGTGTAAGAGGAACAACTGTAGGGCAATATGGATACTTGGATGGAATAATGCTAGAAGAGATAACAAAAGAACAGTATAGTGACCCTAACTTCCAGCCAAGTCCATATGTAGATTCTTATACATGTCTTCAAAATCCATATATAGAAGTAAGACATGATAACTTGGTTAGAAATGGTAATGGCGAAGAAGGAACTGCTTGGTGGCTGCCAATTAATTCTGGTGCAACATTAAGCCTATTAAATAGTAAATTAACATTAACAACAACGTCTACGTATTTATGGGTTAGGCAACCAATTAATGTAAAACCTAACACGGACTATTATTTAGCTGGGAATGTAAGTGGTAATGTTAATCTTGTAATTGCTAAAGGAGACTTAACAGGAAATATATTGATAAATAATGGAACGTTTAACTCTGGAAATAACTCTGTTATAAACGTTGTTATTAACAATAATAACATTGGTACAGGAACAGCTGATTCTATCATGCTAGTAGAAGGAACTACAGCGCCAATATCATATAAATCATGTAGAATAGAAAGATGTGTTGTAGAAGGAAAATTTGCTGATGGAGATTCTTTAGTATTAGAGAATGGAGAAGTAACTGGACAAATAAATTGGAAACATAAATCTTTAATAGGAAAGGACTATGACTGGGAATTGCAAGGAGATTATACTGGATACAAGTGTTTAGATATTAGAACTCCAATTGCATCTGATAGAATAAATAAAGGGATAAATACTAACTATTCAGATTATGTTATAACTAAGTACAATGGGGCTATTATTAGAAATATTAATGCAAGTGCGTGTATAGACTCTGGTTGGATAGGTTTAGGAGATCAAATAGGTGTGTGTGTAGCTGATTCAGAAAGTGGATGGACAGAAAGTATAAATCCAAACAATGATGAAGTAAAAGCATTTATGAATGGATGGAAAGCTATATGGAATAATGGAACTAGATATATTGCGTGGGCAAGTATAATAGATAACTCTTTACCAAGTGTTATGAGTCAAAGTACAACTACTGCAACAGGAACAAGCACAACATCGCTACCCGTTGCAGATGGAACTAAATTTTCTGTTGGTGCTATTTGTGTATTTCATCCAAGTGGGTATTATCAAGTCGTTAATGTCAGTAGTATATCGGGAAACAACCTAACTGTATCTAATCCAGTTTCATTTAATAATGGAGCAGTAGTAGGAAGCATTTCTGACAATGGAACAACCAATGTATCAGTATTAACCTACTGTAAGAACAATGTAGCACCTAACTACGAAGGATATCAGCTACACTATAAATTAGCTACTCCAGAACCACTTACTGATGTTAATGCTAATATTCATGGGGATATTCCTAAATTAGATGTAGGAGATAATTATTTATTATTAGATAGTGGAAGCGTATTAAATGAAGTCGCAAATCCACAATCTCACAATGCTTCAGATTATCAATATAAGATAAACTCTAATTATTATGATGGCAAAACAGCATCATATTTAAAAAATAAAACTGAAATTATAAATGGCATATTTAGAAATGGTTTATGGGATTCAATGAAATGGTTGATAAAGTCTCAATATGAGTATTCAGCATATGGAAATTGCGGAGCATATATAACAGCTACTAACTTTGACACCAACGCAACCTATACTGTAGATTATAAAATTTTATCAACTATAGCACCTCAAATAGGATCTTTTATATTCAATTATGAACAAAATATAGTATCGGCTATTAATAATTTAGAAGACCAAATAGATAATCGACAAGCACATGATAGTATTTTAGATACTCTGGTGGATTTAAGTATATACGAAAAAAAGGTAAATTGTTCGCTTTTTAATAGAGCTTCAAAATGTAGCAATTTACCTATAATAGAGTATATAGTTCAGTTTACACCTAAAAAAACCGTGCCAATAATTTCTTTATTGAATATAGGTACTAGCTACTGTGATGGAACCAGTGGATATGTTATACCCCTTTCTGATGTTAAATTTACTGTTTATATACTTGATAAAAGTACTATAAAAGTTACTAGTGCTTATACTGGAAATAATACAACAATACAAAATAATCTTTATAATTATGGTGGATGGATAGTATTTGATATAACCGCAGATTGTAGAGGAAGAATATAAGGAGGGTATAAACTATGAGTTTAAATTTAGATAAAACAGATTTAAAAGATAATGTATTAATTATTCAAAACGATGATAATTCAATTAAATGTATCCCAAGAGAAAATGCCACAGATTATGAATTAAGTTTATTTAAAGAATTTGAAGTTGCTTATCCTAATGGTAAACCAGTACCTTTAGTAGAGCAAGTAGTAAATATAGCAACTGATAGAGAAAGAATAGAAGCTTTAGAAAATTACTTATTAGAAAAAGAAACTGCTGAAACTATAAAATAAATTGTATATATGAAATGGAGTGATCTTAATGACAAAAATGCAGGAAGTTTTAGGGAAAATTTTAAAGAATAGGATTGAAAGTGAATTAGTAAAGGATAAAGCAGAACAAAATTTTGCAACTATCAAAGAAACTATGGATATATTTTTAGCTGGAGATAAAATTGCAGCAGATCAGTATGAAGAGTTTACAAATTTGATTAAACCATCAGATAACACAACTGATAACTCTGAGACAAAAATTAGTTAATTTAATATTATTTTAAGATTATTATTATATAAATGTAACATTTGTAGTGTATTATGGTATTAAGAAAGGTGGGTGAGAGAATTGGGAAACCTAATTAAAATTAATCTCTATGCAGAACTTAAAAACAAAAAGCAAAACAAAGTAAACATTAAAAAGGTTGAAGAGATTATATTAAATTATAACAGTTGGTTAAGGAATACCAATAGAGAGGACAAAATAGAAAACTATGAGAAGTTTTTACGAGCTCAGTAATTATCTTTAAAGGTGGATTAGGCATTAAGGTTTAATCTGCCTTATTTTTTTCTAAAGAATAAATTGAAAAATTAAGATAAGAGATGGTCTTAAATTGAAATGCCTAATTAAAGAAGTGAATATATATTATAAGAGATTAATTATAAGAAAAGTATAGGAAAATTAGAGAAATTGTATAAGAAATTGATATTTATAAGCCTTATAATAGTAAGTGGGAAGGAAAGATAATTTTCTCCTAAGAAGTTAATACCCTTTTGTTAAAAGACATTTATAGAAATATAGATGTCTTTTTTGTGAGTAATTTTTTAAATGCTCTTATATTTAAGGACCTTTTTTAAAACTTATTTGAGTGAGGAGGTGGTAATATAAATGATTTATTGGTAGCAATTAAAAATATTATCAAAAACAATTTTCAAGAAAGTAATGTATATAGTGAAGGCAAGGAAGAAAGCTTTAATAAGCCTTATTTTTTTATTAAAATATCAAATTCAAGTGAAGCTAAAGAGCTTAATAGAAGATACAAAAGAAATATAGCTTTTGAAATTAGCTATGTAAGTGATAAGGACAATATCAATGAAGAATATTTAAACAAGGCTGACGAACTATATGAACTTCTAGAAATCGTAGAAAAGGGAGAAAGAAAATTTAGAGCACTTAATATGAATCATGAGGTAAAAGATGGGGTATTATATTTCAAATTTCAATTAGAAGTCAGTTTAATAAAGAATACTGAAGAAAATAGTATGAAGCAATTGGAGGTAGATGTACTTGGAAAATAAGTTTTCTAAAGAACAAATCATAGCATCTAAACAATTTACAATTAACCAAAAGGATATTCTAAATGCCTTATTAGAGGATAGAGAATATAGCATTGATGAGGTAAGAGAAATAATTAATAATTTTAATAATAAGGAGGCTAAATAAATGGCTGGAGGAACATGGATAAAACAAAATAAAGTAAGAGCAGGAGCTTATATAAATTTTAAGGGTAAATATGATGAAACAGTTGCTAGTGAAAGAGGTATTGTTGGATTACCAATAGTATTACCTTTTGGACCTGAAAAGGAAATTATTGAAATAGATAACAACACAGATTTATTTGAAATTTTAGGAATTCAAGAAGAGGATGCTTGTCTTTTAATGCTTAGAGAAGCCTTAAAGAAAGCAAATAAAGTGTTACTTTATAGAATTAATGGAGGCGTTAAAGCAGCTTGCACATCAGGAGACTTTGTTATTACCTCTAAATTTAGTGGGACTGTAGGAAACGATATTAGAGTTGTAATTCAAAGTAATATTGATGATGCAGGATATTTTGATGTAATTACATTTTTAGGTGATATAAAGGTAGAAGCTCAAAAAGTGAAAACTTCAGCAGACCTTGTTTCAAATAGTTTTGTCGATTTTTCTGGAAAAGGAGATCTTACTGTATCAGCCGGACTTAAGCTTGCAGGAGGAGAAAATAAGGCAGCTACAGGAGAAGATTATGCAGACTTCTTAAAAGAATTGGAATTGCATGAATTCAATGTTCTTGCTATGCCGGTTAGTGATCCTGCTATAAAAGCAGTTACTAAAGAGTTTGTAAGAAGATTAAGAGAAGAAGATGGCAGAAAGATACAAGCTGTGTTACCAGATTATAAGGAAGCAGATTATGAAGGAATAATATCAGTTAAAAATGGTGTTTACATTAAAAATAATGTTCATGTATCAAATATAGAAGCTACTTCATATGTAGCAGCTTTAACTGCAAGTGCTGGATATGCAGCTTCAAATACTTATGCTGAATATGAAGGTGCAATTAATGTTGATTGTAAATATTCAGACAGAGAAATAATTACTGCTATTCAAGATGGGGAAATAGTTTTTATTAAAAATGGTGAAAAGATTTTAGTTGAACAAGATATTAATACCTTAAAAACCTTTAGTGATGGTAAAAAGTCTGAGTTTAGAAAGAATAGAGTGATTCGAGTTTTAGATGGAATTAATAACAGGATTAAAACAAGATGGGAAGAGGTTTATATTGGTAAGACAAGCAATAATGAAGATGGAAGAAATCTATTTAAAAAAGATGTACTTAAAATTCTAGAAACCTTAGAAAGTGAAGGTGCATTGGAAAATGTAACAATAGATGATATCGATGTAGCAATAGGAGCATCAAAAGATTCGGTTTTAGTTAAGGTTAATGCACAACCAGTTGATGCTATGGAAAAAATTTATATGACAGTATATGTGTAAGAAGAAAGTGGAGGTAATATAAATGAGTAATTTTTTAAATTATAGTGATACTTTAAGTGGGACAGAAGCAAAGGGATTTATAACTGTGAATGGCAGAAATGAAGAATTATTTTATGCTAAAAAGTTAGAATCAACTGCAGAAAAAACTAAAAAGACAGGAAAGACTTTAGGCAGCAGAGTTGAGCAAAATAAGGCAACAGGCTGGAAAGGCACAGGAACTTTAACTGTTTATTATGTGACATCATTATTTAGAGAAATGATGATTAACTATATTAAGACTGGTAAGGATGTATATTTTGATTTAACAGTTACAAATGAAGATAAATCTTCAACAATTGGAAAACAAACCGTTGTATTAAAGAAATGCAATTTTGATAAGGTGAGTATGGCAATGTTTAATGTGGACGATGAAGTGCTAGAAGAAGAAATGGCCTTCACTTTTGAAGATGTTGATTTATTAGATAAGTTTGGAAAGCCTGTTGTTTCATAAAATAAATTAGACAGTTAAACATAAAATTTTAATACGTAATTGTAAATGGTCGAGGCTAAATTGTTAGAAATTAATAATTGGATCTCGACCATTAAATTTAAATATAAGAGAGGAAGATGCTATTATGAGTAACAATTTTGAAGAATTTTTAATGGAAAGCTTTGAAGAAACAAGAGAAACAGAAAGAGAAGTGACTTTAGGAGGCAAGAAAAAATTAATGAAATTTAAACCTATATCAGCTGATTTAGGAGATAAATTAAGAAAGAAGAATAGAAAAGTTAAACTTGTGAAAGGCCAAAGAATAATTGAAACAGATCAAGATAATTATATTTCAGATTTAATAATTGAAACTACAACTTGCCCTGATTTAAAGAATTCAAAATTACAAGCTTCATGGGGAGTTATGGGAGCAGTGGAACTTTTGGATGCAATGAAAGCGAAAATGAAGGATGGAGAATTCTCAGAATGGTCAACCATAGTAAGTGAAGTAAATGGCTATGATAAGAGCACAAGTGAATTAGTTGAAGAAGCAAAAAACTAATTATGGGGGGAGATGGTGAAGCAGCCTATGCTCATTATGCCCTCCACAAGCTAAAAATACTTCCTCATGAATTAATGAAGTTATCTAGACAGGAAAAAGCTTTTGTTTATGCATCTATAGATTTACATGTTGAAAAAGAAAATAAAGAAGCTAAAAGGATAAAAAGTAAAAGATAAACTCAAAAAGGATAACTAGGATTAAAAAAAGAAAAGAGGTGAAAGTATGGGATCAATAGAAATGACAGCAATATCCATGACATCTAATCTTACAGTAAACATAGGACTAATGGATAATTTCAATAATAAAGTAGATCAGTTAATAAGTGGTGTAGATAAATTAAATAATAGTTTTAGTAGAATAGAAGGAACTTTAAAGGAAATGTGTGGACTGCAATCAGAGCTTTTAAATAAGGAGTCTAGCACAACCAATATTATTAGTCAGCAAATATCATTAACAAATACCTTACAAATATCAATAAATGAAGCAGCTAAGGAAGAAGAAAATTTAAGTCAAAAAACAAGTAAAACTACAAATATATTTAAAGAACTTGCTGGAAAGCTTAAAGAGGGTTTTAATACTGATTTAGGAATGAAACTTATTAAAAATGGAATAAGTACAACTATTGATGAAGCAGTAAAAATGCAAAATCAAATTATTTCAATGCAAGGGATGCTTGGAAACAAAGAAGCTGGAAAAGCATATTTTAATCATTTACAAAAAGAAGCTAATAATTCAGGCTTTGCATTTCAAGATCTACAGGATAATGCGAGAAACTTTATAGGAATTACTAAAAATACAGATAGCCTTGATCAATTGAATAACTTATCAGAAAGATTATCAATAGGTAATACCTCTAAGGGACTTGGTGATGCAGGAAGTGCAATCAAGGACATGATGTCTGGAAAAGGAGATTCACTTAAAGAGAATTTTGGGTTTAATGATGATGATATAGGAATATTAAAAGCAAGTAAGGACATGGATGATTTTACAGCTAAGTTTGATAAATTACTAGACAAAAAAGGTCTTGACTCAGACATGCTCAATACTTTTAATAGTTCACCTACAGCTCAATTTGACAATTTAAAATCAAATCTTGATGCAGGGTTAGGACAAGCAGGACAGGGAATTTTAGAAGCATTTACTCCAGTAATGGCAATGATAAATCAAGCTTTTGCAAATGGATCATTTCAGCCGTTTTTTGCTGCACTTTCAACAGCACTTACAGCTGTATCAGATGCTATAATATTTATTTACAATTTGGCAATCCAAAACTGGCCAATAATTGAATCAATATTAATTGCATTAGGCATATATTTAATAAGTACTGCGATAACCTGTGCTGCAGCATGGCTTATAGCAAATTGGCCTATATTGCTAATAATTGGATTAATTTCGTTACTTATATATGCACTAATTCAATCTGGAGTTACTTGTGAACAAGTATGTGGTTTTATAGGCGCAGCTTTCATGATAGCCTTTGGATATATATATAATGAAATTGCAATGACATGGAATGTAATTGCAAGCTTTGTTGAATTTTTTGCAAATGTATTTAAGCATCCACTATATTCAGTTGAAATGTTATTTGCAAACATTTGGAATTCAATTGTGTCATTTGTTGGTGGAGCATTAGATTATATCGTAGATAAAGCTAAATCTATACCTTTCTTGAAAGATTTATTAGGTGATTTTGAAATAAAGAATTTTAAAATTAATATGCCTCCTCCACCAGATGATTATACTATTATTCCTAAAATGCAGATGAAGGATTTAGGAAATGAAGCTCAATATGGGTATAATGGTGGTTCTAAATTTGGAGCTAGTATGTCAGAACTTAAGGTTGGTTTAGGCGATAATGATATAATAAATAATTTCAATAAAAATCAAGGTAAAGGTGACCTTCCAATGAATAGTCTTGGAGATAGTGGCCTTACAAGTAACAATCTTGGAAATAACAGTGCTTTAACAGATAATTCAGCAAAGTGTGCTGATAGTCTTAAAAATATGGATAATTCAATAGATATTTCAAATGAGCATTTAGAAATGCTAAGAGATTTAGCAGAGCAGGATAGTATTCAAAACTTTGTAACCTTGACACCAACAGTACAAATCACTACTGGAGATATAAAAGAAGAAGCAGATATTAATAAAATAATATCTCATATAGAAAATTATATGGAAAATGAGTTAGCTAATAGTGCAGAAGGGGTGTATGCATAGTGTATAAAATGTATTTAGAAATTAACGGCGATGAGGAAGGCTTTTTACTCCCTGTACTTCCAGAGAAAATTCAAATTGATGAAGGTGGAGATAATAAGAGTTATAACATAGTGAATCTAGGGGAAGTAAATGTAATAAACTTACCTAAACTTACTAAGATTTCTTTTGATAGCTATTTTCCTTTGAATAGAGGTCCCTATGTGAGTTCTGAAAAATTATATGCTCCAAGTGTATATATAAAAAAAATACAAGAATGGCGAAAAAAATGCTGTAAAGTACGATTTATATTTACAGGTAGTACCTTAGATTCAGTATTTAATACTTCTACAGAGATAAATAATCTTTTCTCCATAGAAAATTTTAAATATGAGGAACATGGAGGAGAAGTTGGTGACATCTATTACACTTTAGAATTAAAAAAATATAAGAATTATGCACCTAAAAAAATTGATATCAAGAAAGATGTGACTGCAGTAACAGCAACTGTTTCTCAAGCTGCCACTAGAGAAAGCAATCCTCCTCAGCCAAAAACTTACACTGTAATTGAAGGTGATACTCTCTGGCATATAGCTAAAAGGTTTTTAGGTGATGGAAATAGATATGGAGAAATAGCAGCTTTAAATAATATTTCAAATCCAGATATAATTTATGTTGGACAGGTATTAAACCTTCCATAAAGGAGGAGTATATGCAGATAAATCTAATAATTGATGATAAAAATGGAAATGTATTTGATATCTCTGAATTAGTAGAAGAGGTTACTTGGAAGACTAAAAGAAAAGGCAGTCCTTCAAGTTTAGATATTAAATTGCTGGAAGATAGCCAGGTTAAAATTAGCAATGGCAATATAATAAGCTTTAAAGTAAATGATACTAATGTATTTTATGGTTATGTATTTAAAAATAGTGGTGATGATAGCCCAGAAATTAAAATCACAGCTTACGATCAAATTAAATATCTTATGTATAATGATGTTTGTGTTGGGGTTAACAAAAAGGCAAGCGAAATAATTACTGGGATCTTTGAAAAGCTTCAATTAAAGATTGGAACCATTGAGGATACTGGATATGTAATTCCAACGTTTGTAGAGGATGACAAGAAGTATTTAGATATTATATACAGTGCTTTAGACAAGACCATAGTTTCTAATACAAAAATGTTTGTTTTGTATGATGATTATGGATATTTAAATCTCAGGGATATCAATAATATGAGGCAAGAAATTGTAATAGCAGATGACAGTAATCTGGGAAATTATGATTGGGAAAGTTCAATTGAAGAAAGCTATAACTGTATAAAATTTGTTAGGGATAATGAAGAAACTAAAGGAAGAGATGTGTATATTGGACAGGATTCTCAAAATATTGCTAATTGGGGTAAATTACAACTTTTTAAGAAGGTTGACAGTAAGCTAAATAAAGCCCAAATAGAAGAAATGGTTATGGGAAATTTAAAACTTAAAAATAAAGAAACTAAAAAACTTAAACTTAAAGATGTTTTAGGAACAGAAACAAATTTGGATTTAAAGCTTAGAGGTGGTGCTGGAGTCTATGTGATTATTAAAAAAAGGAACATAGCTCAGTATTATTTAATTGAAGAAGCTACTCATAAGTTTTCTAAAAATGAACATACAATGGATTTTGATTTGAAGGTGGTGTAAAAATGTTAGAGTTGATAAAACAAGCAAGTGTTAATGCCATAAATGCAAGTAATCCATTAGATATTGAATTTGGAACAGTCACAGATGCTGAAAATATTACTATAAAAATAAGCCAGAAAAAAATACTACCAAAAGAGTTCTTTGTTGTGCCTGAAAGTTTAACTAGATATGAGGTGAATTTAAAAAATAGCAAAGTTGTTGATGGAACCTCTGAATCAGATAAGTTGGTCATAAGAGAAGGCTTAAAAATAGATGATACAGTAATATTATTAAAAATCGAAAGTGGAGCAAGGTATTTAATACTTGATAAGGTGGTGAAATAATGAGTTATGTAAGTATACTGCCACAAGGTGCCATTATAGATAATCTAGAAATTAAAAATGAAGCTGAGATGCCTAGTAAAACCTACAAAATTAAAGATAATAAAATAGTTGGATTTTGCGATGGCAAGGAGGCCTTGGAGCAAACGATATATTTTATATTAAACACAGAAAGATATAATTATTTGATTTATTCTAATAGTTATGGAAGTGAACTTAATATCATATCTGAATTAGATAGAGATATAGCAAAAAGTGAATTAAAGAGGAGAATTTCAGAAGCTATACTCCAAGATGATAGAGTCAAGGACGTTGGTAATTTTGAATTTTCCTATAGTGAAGACAGTGTATTAGTAAAATTCACTGTTTTTTCTATTTATGGGGATATAGAGATAGAAAAGGAGGAAAGCTGATGTTTGAAGTAAAGGAAGAAGATATATTAAACAGAATGCTGGAAAGCATACCCAAGGACATAGATAAAAGAAAAGACAGCAGTTTAATTTATAATGCCTTAGCTCCAGCTGCACAGGAAGTAGCAAAAATAAGAAGTGATATGGATAGATTTCTAAGCTATAGCTTCGCTTCTAAAGATATGCCTGAAGAATATTTGGATTTAAAAGCAATGGAATATGGACTTACAAGAAAACCAGCAACCTATGCAGTAAAGCTTGGAATTTTTACAGATGCAGATGGCAATTTAATGGATATACCGCTAAATTCAAGGTTTTCTATAGATAAGATCAATTATGAAGCAATAGAAAAAATTGAAAAAGGCAAATATAAAATGAAATGTGAAACCCTAGGAGCAGCAGGAAATTATCCAACAGGAGCTTTATTGCCAATCGAATATGTTGAGGAACTTGGGACAGCTAAACTTACTGAAAGCTTAGAGCCAGGTATAGAGGTTGAAGATAATGAAAAATTATTTGATAGGCTTATGTTAAAAATAAAGACACCTGCTACAAGCGGAAATAAATATCATTATTTGAATTGGGCCCTAGCAGTTTATGGAGTAGGAGCAGCTAAAGTATTTCCTGTTGCAAATGGACCAGGAACAGTAAAAGTTGTAATAGCAGACTCAGATAAGAAAGCAGCTTCAGGTGAGCTTGTAGAAAAGGCAGCGGCTTATATAGAAGAGCTAAGACCAATTGGAGCGACTGTAACAGTTACAAGTGCAATAGAAAAAATGTTAAAGATAACTGCTAATATAACCATAGTAGATGGATTAAATTTAGGAAATGTTAAAGGGGAATTTGATGGACTTATTACAGCATATCTTAAGGAAGTGGCTTTTGAAGCTTCTTCTATAAGTATAGCTAAAATAGGGAATATTTTGTTAAATACTACCGGGGTGCTAGATTATCAGGACTTAAAAGTTAATGGATTAACTTCAAATATAGTTTTAGCAGATGAGGAAATTCCAGTATTAGAAATAACTGAGTTAGGGGTGGTTTAATTGAGTAATTATCCTAAGGAGATAGACAATTTTGTAGAAAAGCTTAATAAGTTGGATAACAACACATATGTTATTGAGGAAGAAATTATAACCTCTAATGGCGTTTATGAAGCAGAACTTCAGCATGATAATGTAAATAAAAAAACAGTTAATGTTTATACAGGAACTAAGCTTTCAGGAAATAAACTTGAAACCTATATTATTTCAACACCATCCTTAACCCCTTGGAAAACTAATATAAAAATATTTTCAACCATATCTCATTTGTACATTTCTTATGAAACTCAAGGAGACACTGTTGAAGCAGAGGATATAAATAGGGTTCAAGATAGCATTGTATCAACCCAAATGGCCTTGAATACAGAAGCTTCAAGGGCCGTCAGTAGAGAAGATGAAATTGAAGGTAATTTAAATTTTGAGGTTTCAAGAGCGAAAAATTCTGAGCAGACACTAACAAGTAATTTATCAAGTGAAATAAATAGAGCAAAAACTAGTGAATATACTATAACTGATAATCTCAATTCAGAGATAACAAGAGCTGTCAATTCTGAAAAGGTGTTAAGTGATAATTTGAATTCAGAAGTATCAAGAGCCAAAACTTCAGAGCAAGCATTAACTGATAATTTGACAAATGAGGTTAATAGGGCTACTTTAGCTGAAAATACTTTGACAAATGCGATTAATTCAAATATACCAATTTGGAATGACAAATATACAAAAAATGAAATTGATAATAAATTAAGTGCTTTAGTAACCAGTTTAGATTGGAAGGAGTCTGTAGCTACATTTTCAGTTATAGCAACGACTTATCCATCTCCAGAGGATGGTTGGACGGTTAATGTTAAAGATACAGATATAACTTATAGATATGATGGAACTGCATGGATTCCTATTTCAGCAAATTCCATTCCTTTAGCTTCCTCAAGTGTTGATGGTAAGATGAGCAAACAGGATAAGATAGATCATGATGATATGAATACCAAGAAGCATGTCCATGATAATAAATCTATAATTGATACTATTACTAAAACATTAATTGATACTTGGAATAGTGCTTATACACATATTAGTGATTCAAGTAATCCACATGCCACAACAGCAAGCCAAATAGGACTTGGCAATTTAACAAATGATGTTCAAGTAAAGAGAAGTGAAATGGGGGCAGCTAATGGAGTAGCAACATTAGATAGTTCTGGTGTTAATAATCAAGCACCTAAAGAGCACACTCACGACGATAGGTATTATACAGAAAGTGAAGCAGATACAAAATTTGCAACAAAAACTCAAATCTCTCAGCTTGGTTTTGGAGACATGGTTAAGTCAGTATATGATACAAATGACGATGGAATTATTGACAATGCTGATAAATTAGATGGCAAACATGGTTCTTTTTATGCTCCAGTAGATTCTCCAATATTTACAGGTATTCCAGTAGCAACAACAGCAAGTTTAGGTAATTCAAGCACACAAATTGCTACTACAGCTTTTTTAAATAATACCTTGGCAGCTTATGGGTTAGGCTCAGTAGCAAAAGATATTAGTAATACGGATTTAAACAGTTGTCAAACATCTGGATTTTATAGAGGAAGTACAGTAATTAATGCTCCTAACACTGGATGGTTCTATTTTATTGTAATATCTCATTCAGATACAAACTGGATGTGCCAATATGCCATAAGTTATGGTTCTGGAAATACTGCTAATTTGATTTATATAAGAACTAAAGTTGATGGAACATGGGGTTCTTGGCAGAATGTCTATACATCAAATAATAAATTAATACCATCAGACATTGGAGCCATGAAAAAGGGCCCTTTAATTTGGAATGACTTAAAGGGGGTATAGTATGTATGGAACAAGCGAATATGGACTATTAAAATATGCAGAAAATATACCAAGTGCAGAGGAAATTAAAAAATATTTTGTTGATTTAACAAGATACGTACCATCCTTTATAAGTGATATTCAGGAAATGAAGGCTGTTTATGAGGTTGAAGGCACAGAATTAGGAAGTATTTTATATTACTTAAATGATTGTATAAAGCAATTTTTTATAGATACTGCTACTTGGGGGCTTACTTACTGGGAAGATGAATATGGAATAGACACCAATTTAAATGCAAGCTATGAGGAAAGGCGAGAAGTTTTAAAAGCAAAAAAACGTGGACAAGGCACTACAACTAAAGCCATGTTAAAGAAAACTGCTGAAGCTTTTAGTGGTGGGGAAGTAAATGTAATAGAAAACAATGCAGAGTATTCTTTTGTAATACAGTTTGTAGGTATTAAGGGCATTCCTAAAAATCTGCAAGCCTTTAAAAACATGTTAGAAGATATTAAGCCAGCGCATTTAACGTATTCCTTTAAATATACTTATACAGTGTGGAATGTATTAAAGCAAAAGAATTTAAGCTGGAACAATTGTAAAATTAAAACTTGGGATGAACTAAAAGTTTATGAATAGAAAGGAAGGATTATATGTTAACAACAACAAATTATGGACTAAAAAAACCAGAAGGAACCGATGTTGTAGATATTCAAAATTTCAATGATAATGCAGATATAATAGATCAAGCGTTAAAAGCACATGATACACAATTGTCAGATATGGTGTATCAAACAGCAGGTGGAACAGGAACGGCTCTTACATTAACAATAAATGGAACATTAAAAAATGGCTATCCAATAACATTTATAGCAAGTGCAAATAATGGTGGAGCTGCAACAACTATAAATGGTAAGAAGTTATATAAACCAGCCACAACAGTGGCACCAAATTTAATAGCTGAAAAGGCATATACGGTTTGGTATAATGCCACTGGGGATAATGGTAATGGTTGTTTTTTTATCAAAGCTAGTGCAGAGGGAGATGCAGTAGCAGCCAATGTACTAGCTGGAAAGAAATTTAGTAATGATAATGATACTGGATTAGTTGGAACTTTAGATTTAAGCAACTTAGTAAATGGAAATATAAGAAGTGGAGTGACTATTAATGGTGTTAGTGGAAAGTCAAGTGTTGTAGATACAGCAGACGCCAATGCAGTATCCGCACAGATATTGAATGGTGCTTTTGCATATGTTAATGGGGCAAAAATATCAGGGAATATTCCAGTTTTAGCAAATAATACACCACCGAGTAATATTGCTTATTGGGCACCAGGACAAGTTGGTAATGCCTACGCAAAGGGGCATTTTTTAGTGCCTAAAGGTTATTACGATGGGAATACATGGCTTAGTCAAGATATGCCAGATTTATTAGCACAAAATATTGTAAGTGGTAAAAGCATATTTGGAGTAGTTGGAAATGCAACAGTTGCAAGTCTTGGTGGATATTCAAGTGGTTCTTATGTAGGTTCAAATAGTATTAATAGAAATATAGGAGCTTCTGTAAATGTTTATTTAGGTGCTGGCAATAAAGCCGCGAGTCCAAATAATACTTGGAATTATGCAAATTCTTTAACTGTAATAAATAACTATTGTTATGTAGTTAATTATGGTATGCTTCAAAAATATGATAACAATGGAAATCTAATATGGACTAGAACATTGCCATTATCAACTAATTATGGTCCATCTAGTAATATTAAAAGTGATAATAATGGAAATATAATATTGTATTATAGTAGTAGATTATTTAAATATGATGTTAATGGAAATTTATTTTGGACTTATGATATGACAAATGATGCAACAGGAAGAACAATATCATATATAGCTGTAGACAATAGTGGAAGTACATTTATGGCGTATTATTGGTATAATGGTTCAGGTTGTTATGCTATTAAAAAAATAAATACTTATGGACAACAAGTTTGGGATAAACAAATGCAATTTTCGAAAATAACTACAGATGGTACTAATTTATATGTATTTGTCCCTAATGTTCCAAATGGAGCATCAGCACATATTGATAAATATGATACAAATGGAAATAAATTTTCTATTATTAATAGAGGACTTTCGAGTTGTAATACTGATTTTACTTATTGTAATAATACTTTATATGGTACAGATTGGTGGAATCCAAATTCAGGTGGTTATTGGAATACTATAACTAAATGTGATTTAAATTTAGTAAGTCCTACTGATGCAAGTGGTTCTGTACAATATGCAAATAGTCAAGTTCATTTTGGATGTTTTAGTAAAGATTCTAACTATTTATATATATTATATTCAAGAATGGATTACTCTGCATGTTATATTAGAAAATTACGTACGTCTGATCTAATGGATGAGTGGAGTTATCCTATATGGTGTGATAGTAGTATGTGTACAGATGATTATGGTAACTTATGGATTAGATCTGGAGATTCTTTATTAAGAATGACTGAAAGCTATAAAATATTATAATAAAATAAAGAATGGAAAAATATGACTTATGATGAAATGAGTTGAATAAAAAGAGGAAATAAAAATACTATTACAATTTTGAAATCAGGAGAACATTTTTAATTATTTGAAATAGAAAGTAACGGAGGTAAATTCTAAAAAGTGTGATACAAGTAGAAGCATAATGCGATAATATATTATAACTTCGAAGCAAAGTTTAATTAATATTAGATAATATAGTTATGGACATATAAAAAATACAAACAACAAACCAGCACAAATAAGTGCTTTTTTTATTGTCAATTTTTACTTACAAATTCACATTTTAAAACTCAAGGAAAGGAGGCTTTGCCTATGAATGAAGAATTAATGAAAGATAAATTAGAAACTCATGATACCCGTTTAAATAATCATGGTTGCCGAATTGATAAATTAGAACAGGATAGTGCTAGTTTCAAAATAGAAATAAAAAACTTATGTGATAATTTAAAAGCCCTAACGAGTGTGCTAAAAGGTCTTATTGGACTTGGAGCAACAACGTTTGTAGGCTTTTTTATTTATTCTATTGAAAAATTGATGAAATAAAAATATAGAAGCTTAAATGTTATCAGATAAAGAACTGTGATTATAGCATTTCTTTATCTGATTATAAAATTTAGAGAGGATGGATTTAAGATGATAAAAGCATTAATAGCAATTTTAATAAAGCTAGCAGAATCTAGGTTTGAAAAAGCAGGAGTGGAGACTTTAATTTTAAAGAATGAAAGTTACATCAAGGTTGCTAAGCAAATATGGTATATGATAGATGAGAATTTTAGAATTAGCACAATTGTAGAGGAGAAGTTGAAATCAAAGGTAGACTTGTTTAATGAAGCTATATTGAAAAAATTCCCGGAATTAAGTCAAGAAGATGTTGATAATTTAAGACAAGCTATAGCAGGAGAAATTAATCAAGGCAAGGAAGAGGTAATAAATAATTCAGAAATTATAAAACAACTAACTGAAGAAAACTCTAATTTAAAAGTACAAAATGAAAATCTTTTAAGTGAATTAAACAATGTTAAATCAGCGCTTCCAGTAGTTTAACTTAAAGAAAAATTTTCTTTGTAAACTCAAATTTCAGATAAACATATGTAAATACTTTTCATATTATATATTAAAATTATCAGTGCTCACTACTCAATGCTCAATTATAGCCCAAATTACAATGTAATTTTTGAAATTGGCAATAAATAAGTATTTTTACAACGTATATATTTAGAAAGGGGTGGATTATAATGAAAAATATAAAAGGAATAGATATATCTAATAACAATGGGGAAATAAATTTTAATAAAGTAGCAAATGACGGAGTTGAGTATGTTTATGTAAAAGCTACAGAAGGCACAACTTTTCAGGACTTAACTATGGAAGATTTTTATACTGAATGCAAAAATAATGGTTTGAAGGTTGGCGCATATCACTTCTTAGTTGGCACAAGCTCACCTGAAACACAGGCAGCTAATTTCTATAACAAAATAAAAGCTTATGAATGGGACTTGGTTCCTATGATGGATATAGAGACAAATTTTGAGGCTTTATCTGATTATGTTATTAGATTTATTACTACTTTTAATCAGCTTAGTCCTTTGAAATTAGGAATCTATAGCTATACAAGCTTTTTAGCTTATATAAGTGACATTAGTACTACAATTGAAAATATGCCTTTTTGGGAAGCTAATTATAATAATGATCCTTGGAATCTACCAGATAATTTTTTTGCCAATAGAATAGGGCATCAATATACTGAATTAGGTCTTATTAATGGGGTGGCTTCTAAATGTGATATAAATGTATTTACAGGGGCTGCATTAATTAGTGATCAAATAAATCCTGGTGTATGGTTAGAAGATGCACCTACTGGCAAGTGGTGGTATAAACATTCAGATGGAAGTTATACCAAGAGCGGCTGGGAAAAGATTAATGGTAAATGGTATGTATTTGATTCGGATGGATGGATGATTTATGATTGGAAGAAAGATGGAATCAACTGGTATTATATGGGCAACAGTGAGGATGGCGCTATGAAAACAGGTTGGGTACTTTTAGAAAATAAATGGTACTATTTCAATGAAAGTGGAGCTATGCAAACTGGCTGGCAAAAAATAGATGGTGAATGGTACTATTTAGATCACACTGGAGCTATGCAGACAGGCTGGATACATGATGATGGTAAAGATTATTTAATGTATTCCAATGGTATGATGGCTCATGATTGTGAACTTTATGGCTACAGCTTTTCAAGCAATGGTGTTGCAACTAAACTATCTTAGAAGACAGACTTAAAGAAAAAGCAAATTAAAATATCTAAGGAAAATTCTTAGCATATTTTAATTTGCTTTATTTTGGTTTATTTAAAGTAATATCCCTGGGGATAAAATAAGTTTGTACTATTTGTTATTATTATTTCATTAACTTAACAAGTACAGCTTTTTGTGCATGTAATCTATTTTCAGATTCATCAAAAATAGAATCTGCATGTTCCTCTAAAACCTCAGCTGTAATTTCTTCACCTCTATGGGCTGGTAGGCAATGGAGTACCATTACGTTACTATCGGCTACTTCTAATAATTCCTTATTAATTTGAAAGCCTTTAAAAGCTTTAGCTCTTTCTTCAACTTCCTTTTCATGCCCCATGCTAGCCCAAACATCTGTGATTAATACATCTGCATCTTTGGCAGCTTCTAGAGGAGAAGTAGTATTGGTAAAATTAACTCCTTCTTTTAAAGCAAGTTCCTTAGCCCTATTTAAATATGTTTCGGAGACTGTATAAGCTTCAGGAGAGGCAATTGAAAAATTCATTCCAATTTTTAAACAGCCAATCATTAAAGAGTTTGCCATGTTATTACCATCACCTATATAGGCAACCTTTAGACCTTCAAGAATGTTCTTATTTTCTCTTATCGTCATCAAATCAGCCAATACCTGACATGGATGTTCAGCATCAGTTAAACCATTGATGATTGGAATTGATGAATATTTCGCTAATTTTTCAGCTTTTTCATGGGAGAAAGTTCTTATCATTATACCTTGAATGAATCTTGAAAGCACTCGTGCAGTATCTTCAATAGGTTCGCCACGTCCAATTTGTAAATCTTTATCAGTTAAAAATAACGAATTTCCACCTAATTGATACATACCAACTTCAAAAGATACTCTAGTTCTAGTAGATGCTTTTTCGAATATCATTCCTAAGCTCTTTCCTTTTAAGTGAGGATGATCTATACCATGCTTTTGTTCATACTTTAATTGATCAGCTAAGTTTAGAATATCTAAAATTTCTTCTTTAGATAGATCATCTATTTTTAATAAATCTCTTTTCATATAAATGCCTCCGAACAATAAACTAACTTTCTAAGTTAGATAAAATTTCTAATATTATATCAATACCAGCTTTTAATTCTTTTTTAGTAATTACAAGTGGTGGAAGAAGTCTTACTGCATCTTTACCAGCTGTTAAAACTAAAAGACCTTTTTTTATAGCTTCTTTTTGAACTAATGCAGGTTCACATTTTACCTTTATTCCAATCATTAATCCAAAACCACGAACTGCTTCAATTTGAGGATTATTGGCTTCTTCTATAATTTCCTTTACATAAGCTCCTCTTTTAGCTATTTTTTCTAAATATTTTTCATTGCAAATTTCATCTAAGACAACTAAAGCACCAGCACAAGCTACAGGGTTTGCACCAAAAGTTGATCCGTGATCACCTGGTTTAAATACGTCTGCAACTTTAGTTGAACAAAGAATTCCACCAATAGGAAGCCCTGCTCCAAGTCCTTTAGCAACGGTAACTATGTCAGCTTCAACATTAAAATTATTATAACCAAACATTTTACCAGTTCTTCCTATACCACATTGAACTTCGTCAAAGATTACAAGAACGTCTTTTTCCTTGCAAATTTCAACTAATTCTTGAACAAAATCTTTATCTAAAGGAATAACGCCACCTTCTCCTTGAATAGCTTCAAGCATTATTGCACAA
Organism: Clostridium saccharoperbutylacetonicum N1-4(HMT); assembly: GCF_000340885.1. Classification (NCBI taxonomy): domain Bacteria; kingdom Bacillati; phylum Bacillota; class Clostridia; order Eubacteriales; family Clostridiaceae; genus Clostridium; species Clostridium saccharoperbutylacetonicum. The sequence continues at coordinate 862,924 of NC_020291.1, forward strand.
ACATCGTCTGAAAGTTTAGTTTTAAAATCTTGGATATCATTTGCTTTCACATAATCAAAACCTTCAGTAAAAGGGAAGAAGTACTTATGAAACTTTTCCTGTCCAGTTGCTTTTAAGGTTGTGATAGTCCTACCATGGAAAGATTGAATTAAGGTAAGAACTTTACTTCTATTAGCACCATATTTATCATAACTATATTTTCTTGCTAATTTAATAGCCCCTTCATTAGCTTCAGCACCAGAGTTTGCAAAAAATACTTTGCTCATGTTAGCTTTATCTGTTAATTCTTGTGCAAGTTTAACACTTGGCTCTGTATAAAATATATTTGAGGCATGGGCGAGAGTTTTTAATTGTTTACTTGTAGTCTTAACCCATTTTTCATGACCATAGCCTAAGCTGCTAACACCGATTCCACTAGTGAAATCTAAATATTTATTGTTATTCGTATCATAAAGATAAACACCTTCGCCATGACTTATTACAGGCTCTAATCTTCCGTAACTATTTACAATATGTTCTTTTGCTTCATTAAAATTATATGACATAAAAACACCCCCGGTTATTCAGTTTATGCCCTTTAGGGTACCCTGTGGGCAGTTTGCAATTTACAGTTTGTAGTTGTAGGTCAGTTGTAAGTTCAGTAATGAGTTAACAGTTGAGAGTTTTTGGGAAATACTTAATTAAAAGTTAAGTATTGAATTTCTTTTGAATTACAACTATCAGCTCATTCTAGTAGATTATTGTTCCTATACCTTCTGGTGAGAATAATTCTAGAAGGAGAGAATGAGGTACACGGCCATCAAGAATAGTTGCTTTTTCGACACCCATTCTGATTGCTTCAACACAACAATCAATTTTAGGAATCATCCCACCTTTAATTACACCTTCTAGGCATAATTTAGGTATTTGGTGAAGTCTTAATGTGCTGATTAGAGAAGAAATATCTTTTGGATCTTTCATTACTCCTGGTACATCAGTAAGAAGTATTAATCTTTCAGCTTTCAAAGCAGATGCAATTTTTGCTGCACAAGTATCGGCATTTATATTGTAGGCCTTGTTATCAGTTTCTCCTAAAGCAACACTACCAACAACAGGTATATATCCTGAATTTATAGTGGTTTTTAGTATTTCTGTATTAACTTTGGTTATTTCACCAACATAACCTAAATCACTATCAGATTCCATTTTTTTAGCTTTTATAAGAGAGCCATCCATTCCACATAAACCAATAGCTTTCCCACCAAACTTTCCTATTAAAGAAACTAAATCTTTATTAACTTTTCCACCTAAGACCATTTGAACTACTTCAATAGTAGTATCATCAGTATATCTTAAGCCATTAATAAATTCACTTTTGTGATTTAATCTATTTAATAAATCAGAGATATCAGGTCCTCCACCGTGTACAACAACAGGTTGAATTCCAACACATTTCATTAATATGATGTCATTTATTACAGTTTCACGAAGTTCTTCGCTTATCATTGCATTTCCACCATATTTTACAACGATTGTTTTTCCATAGTATTGCTGAATATAAGGCAAAGCTTTAACTAATATCTCAGCTCTTTCAGTATGATCCAATTTAAATCCCCCAATCTTGGTTCAGTTAAGAGTTATAAGTTTCGAGTTATGAGTTTGGGAGAAATTCCGAAACAATTTCATCAATAAACTCATAACTGTTAAATCCTAACTGCCTCTAGCTTCTATAGTCTCCATTTATTTTTACGTATTCATAACTTAAATCACAACCCCAAACGTAAGCACTATGATTACCTAAAAATAAATTGACTTTTATAACAATTTCTTTTTCGTTTAAGACTTTTTTTGCTATGCCTTCATCAAAAGGTAGAGAACTTCCTGCTTCGCAAACCTTTATAGAACCAGCAGAGCTTTCAAAAGTAACATCTACTTTTTCTGTATCAAAATCAATGTCGGCATAGCCAAGTGCACATAAAATTCTTCCCCAATTTGCATCGCTTCCAAACATTGCTGTTTTAACCAAACTTGAGTTAATAACGCTTTTTCCTAAAACAACAGCATCCTTGTCACTTTTGGCACCTATTATTTGACATTCTAATAATTTTGTAGCACCTTCTCCATCTTTAGCAATATTTTTAGCCATAATTGTACTTAAGTCAGTAAGTGCATTTAAGAAGGCATCATAATTTTCATCCTTTTTAGTTATAGTTGGATTTTCAGCTGAACCATTAGCTAATATTAATACCATATCATTAGTACTTGTATCTCCATCAACGCTTACTCTATTGTAAGTCACATTAACAGTTGATTTTAAGGCTTCGTGCAATAATTCTGGAGAAATAGATAAATCAGTAGTAATGAAAGAAAGCATTGTTCCCATGTTTGGTTCAATCATTCCAGAACCCTTTGCCATTGCTCCAATTGTTATTTTTTTATCTCCAATATAAAATTCCAAAGCTAATTGTTTTTGGAAAGTATCAGTAGTCATAATAGCTTCTGATGCATCGTTAGAGCCTTCCATTGATAAATTTTCAGTAAGTAGTGGAATGCCATTTTTTATAGCATCTATATTTAATGGAACCCCAATTACCCCAGTAGACGCAACTAAAACATCATCAGTTTTTAATTTTAATTCTTTAGCTTGTAGTGAAGCCATTTTTTTTGCCTTTTGTAATCCATCATCGCCAGTACAAGTATTTGCATTACCACTATTTATTATTATTGCTTGTGCTTTTTTGTTAGTTAAATGCTCTTTTGTAATGTAAATCGGAGCACCTTTAACTTTATTTTTAGTGTACATTCCAGCAGCAGCAGCTGGTACTTCTGAATAAATTAAGGCCAAATCTTTTTTTAGACTACCTGGCTTTAAGCCACAATGTATTCCAGAAGCTAAGAATCCTTTAGGAGCAGTAACTCCACCATTTATATATTTTATATCCAAATTTATAACCCCCTTTAATCAGCTTGTATTTACAGTTAAAACGCTGGTGCAATTAGGTTTAAGCCATCTGTTTCTTCAAACCCAAGAATTATATTCATGTTTTGAATTGCTTGTCCGGCAGCTCCTTTAACCATGTTATCTATTGTACTTACAACAATTATTTGATCTTTTCTGTGATTTAAGTGCAGTGATATATGACAATCATTTGTTAATCGAACATTTTTTATTGAAGCGATTTCCCCAAGTGGTAAAACATTAACAAAAGGTTCGTCTTTATAAGCAGCTACATATAGTTTATGAATTTCTTCAAGATTAACAGTATCTTTAGTAGAGCAGTAGATGGTAGAAAGAATGCCCCTGTTAATTGGAAGTAAGTGAGGCGTAAAAGTCACATTTACTTTTTCCTTTGCCATAACAGATAAGGTTTCTTCAATTTCAGGAGTATGTCTATGAGCTCCAACTTTGTAAGGTGCAAAGGTTTCATTTTCCTCTGGGAAATGAGTATTTAAGGTTAAACCTCTTCCGGCACCAGTAGTTCCAGATTTAGAATCACAAATGATATTATCTAATTTTATTAAAGAATTTTTAAGTAGTGGCATTAATCCAAGTTCAATAGTTGTTGGATAGCAGCCAGGGTTAGCAATTAAAGAACATTCTTTAATTTTTGCTCTATTTAGTTCTGGAAGTCCATAAATACTGCTTGCATGAATTTCTGGTTGAGTGAATTTCTTGCCATACCATAACTCATATTCTTCTTCATTAGATAATCTAAAATCAGCACCCATATCAATGCAAATCTTATTGCTGTCAATTGCTTTTTTGGCAATATCTTCACTTAAGCCATGAGGTAAAGCAGTGAAAATTACATCAGATTTTTCTATAACATCTTCTGCAGTTTCACAAACTAAATTTGTTTTATTTAAAAAGTTTTTATATACATTACTAATCTCTTGTCCTTCAAAGGAAACTGAGCTTAAAGCAGCAATTTCAACTTTAGGATGAGATAATAATAATCTTAAAAGTTCGGCACCAACATATCCTGTGGCACCAATTATTCCGATCTTAGTCATATAGTTACCCCCCGTTTGTTCAGTTTACAGTTTATGCCCTTTAGGGTACCCTGTGGGCAATTTATAGTTCACAGTGAAATGCGTAATTTGCAGTTCAAGCGTGTAATGCATTGTTAGCTGTAGGTTTTCTGAATTTAATATTATTGCTTTTAAGTATTTGTGATTTTTTGCTTATTACTAATAATTACAGTTAACAGCTATGGAAGAAGCTATAGAAACAAGCATCTTTCCTTAACTGTTAACCGCTGAGTTTTTTACAATAAATAATTGATATCTGCTTATCAATAAATTATGATTAATCGTCAATTGTTATCTGTTCATCAATAAAATATAATTAATTAACAATTGATATTTAAGCATTGATCGTTGCTTTTGTTGTTTCAATAAAAGTTTCCAATGCTGTGATTTGCATCTTAACTGATTCTGTAGAAGGGCCACCGATAACTTTACGTTCTTCTACACAAGTTAATAGATCTATAGCATGATAAATATCTTCTTCAAAAATAGGAGAGAAGACCTTAAGTTCTTCGAGAGATAATTCTTCAATCATTTTATTTTCTTTTATGCAGGTTAGAACTATTTCTCCAACTACTTCATGTGCATTTCTGAATGCCATTCCTTTTTTAACTAGGTAATCAGCTACATCTGTAGCATTAGTAAAACCAAGACCTGCACCTTTTCTCATGTTTTCTTTTTTTACTTTCATAGTTTTAATCATTCCACAGAAAGTTTTAAGTGAAAGAGTAACAGTATCTATTCCATCGAAAAGAGCTTCTTTATCTTCTTGCATATCTTTATTATAAGCAAGAGGAATTCCTTTCATTACAGTAAGTAAAGTCATAAGGTCTCCATAAACTCTTCCAGTTTTACCTCTAACTAATTCAGCCACATCAGGATTTTTCTTTTGTGGCATAATGCTGCTTCCAGTACTGTAAGCATCATCAAGTTCTACAAAACTAAATTCGTTTGTGCACCAAAGAATAACTTCTTCTGAAAACCTTGATAAATGCATCATTATCATTGAAAGACACGAAAGTGTTTCAATAACGTAATCTCTATCAGATACAGAATCTAAACTGTTTAAGGTAACCTTTGAAAAACCAAGATCACGAGCTACAGCTTCTCTATCTATTGGATAAGTAGAAGTAGCTAAGGCTCCAGAGCCTAGAGGCATTTCATCAACACGTTTATAACAGTCGGATAATCTTCCTATATCTCTTTTAAACATTTCAGCATAAGCCAAAAGATGATGTGCAAAAGTAATTGGTTGAGCTTTTTGCATATGAGTATATCCAGGCATTATTGTATCTATGTTTTCTTTAGCTTTTTCTAGAAGAACTTCTTCTAAAGCTAATATATCCTCGTTTATTCCTATAATTGCTTTCTTTAAATGTAGTCTTAAGTCTAAGGTAACTTGGTCATTTCTGCTTCTTCCAGTGTGAAGCATTTTTCCATATTCGCCAATATAATAGGTTAAAGTACCTTCAATAAAACTATGAATATCTTCAGAAGTTTCATCAACTTCAATAACTCCATTTTCCATTCTCTTTAGTATTTCAAGAAGGCCAGAAGTAATTCTATCACTAGCCTCCTTGGAAATTATGTTTTGGTTTCCAAGCATTGATGCATGAGCGAGACTTCCTTCGATATCTTCTTTATACATTCTTGAATCAACATTAATAGAAGAATTGAAATCATTAACTAATTTATCTGTACCTTTTTTAAACCGTCCGCCCCAAAGCTTCATTATATCTCCTCTTTCTTTATTTTTTCTTTCATTTTAGCATTTACCACTGTTGGTAGACCAAATAGATTTATGAATCCAGCTGAATCTTTTTGATCATATACGCCATCTTCTCCAAAAGTTGCATATTCTTCGCTATATAATGAGTAAGGAGAAGTCATACCAGCATTTACAAGATTTCCTTTATATAATTTTAATTTGATTTCTCCTGTAACTGTTTCTTGAGTCTTTTTAACAAATTCATATAATGCTTCTCTAAGTGGAGTAAACCATTGGCCATTATAAACTAAATCAGCAAATTTTAATGCTATTTGTTCTTTATAATGAGCTGTTTCTTTATCTAAGCAAAGTTCTTCTAAATCTTTATGAGCCTTGTAAAGAATAGTTCCACCTGGAGTTTCGTATACTCCTCTTGATTTCATACCAACAAGTCTGTTTTCTACCATGTCAGTAATACCAATAGCGTTTTCTCCGCCTATTTTATTTAATTCATCTAATAATTCAACGCTGTTCATCTTTTTGCCATTTAAAGCAACTGCAATACCTTTTTCAAAAGTTAATGTAATGTAAGTAGCTTCATTTGGTGCAGCTTCTAAAGTCTTACAAAGTTCTAAAATCTTATCATATTGAGGCTCATTTTCAGGAAATTCTAAATCTAAACCTTCATGACTTAAATGCCAGATGTTTTTATCTTTGCTGTAGTTTGTTTCACGATTGATTTTTAATGGAATATTTTTTGCTTCTGCATAATCTATTTCATCTTCTCTTGATTTGATGTCCCAAATTCTCCATGGAGCAATTATTGCCATTTCAGGTGCAAAAGCTTTAACAGCCATTTCAAATCTTACTTGGTCATTTCCTTTACCAGTACATCCGTGACAAATTGCATCTGCGCCTTCTTTTTTAGCTATTTCAACTAATCTTTTTCCGATCAATGGTCTTGCAAAGGATGTACCAAGAAGATATTTACCTTCGTAGATAGCACCAGCTTGAATAGTAGGGAAGATATAATCATCAACAAATTCTTGAGTTAAATCTTCTATATATAATTTTGATGCTCCTGTTTTTATTGCTTTTTCTTCTAAACCATCTAGTTCATCTTTTTGACCAACATTACCACATACAGCAATTACTTCACATCCGTAATTCTCCTTAAGCCATGGAATAATGATTGATGTATCTAAACCTCCTGAATATGCTAATACTACTTTGTTATACTTTGCCATTTAATAGCCCTCCTCAATGATAAAATGTATTTAATTCATTCATATACTTAATAATGGAAGATATATAAAAGAAATTTCTAACTTGTCTCTGTTTATAATTATACAATTGTAATGAATAATAATCAAGGGGGAAATATAATATTATTCATGAAATTTTAAATAATATACAGAAAAAGAATAGAAAAGATGCATAAAACTATGATTTTATGCATGAAAAAATATTGTGTATAACTATGCAAGTGGCATGCATAATTATATAAAAAGGACGAGCAAAGTGAATTGTTAATTTAAAGAATATTTTCCAGACTTGGTATTTGCAATTTCTTTAGATGCTCTGTATTGTGTTTGAGTAAATGTAAAGAGGCGTGAGCCTCAATTTCATCGCCATGAACTAGGTATGTAGATAATTTTACTGCTTCATTTAATAAATTATCGAACTCTTGATGGCTAAGATAAATAGATGTTAATAGATTTTTTTCTCCGATTAGATTTAATAATTGAAGAGATTTATCATAGGCTTCTTCATATTCTCCAGCTGTAATTTCTAATTCTATATTTTCAGTTTCAAGTTTTATATCATCACATAAAGCAAGAATGGAGCTATTTAAAATGTATACACAAAACATGGTGAATATAAATATAAGTATTGACAATAATGCATTCCTCATTTCATATACTCCTTTTCATATTTATCAAAAAGCTGATATTTGAATTTACCTTCAGTATCATATAAGGCTATAAGAACATGTTTTATTGATGAAATATTATGTTTTTCAAGTAAATTTAGTATCCATTTTTCATCTTTATCCATACAAGTTAAGGAGTTTTTATTTATTTTGCCATCGGAAATTAATACTTTAGGCAATTTAGCTTCAGTATTTTTTGAAGTATTTTCAGAGTTTGAAATTGTTTTTTTAGTAGAATTATAATTCATCGGTAGTATAGATATCTGACCATCATTTTCTAAAATTGCATATTGAATTTCATCAAGATTAAAGTAATTTGCAAGACGTAACTCTTCTAATAATTCATCAATATTTAATTGCTGCTTTTTTAGGGTTGAATAATTTATTTTGCCTTTATTGATTAATATGCAGGGTTCGCCATCTACAAATTTTCTAGTGGATTGAAATTTTAATACAATTTGAGTTAATATTGTTTTTAAAAATAATAAAGTTATTATTGGAATAATTCCTAATAGCAAAGGAAGCCTTGTATCCTGCATTGGTAAGGAGGCTAAATCAGAAATCATAATAGTTATTACAAATTCATAGGGTTGGAGTTCGCCGATTTGCCTTTTTCCCATTAATCTCATTGTAAGAACAACTAATAGATATAAAATTGCAGTTCTAATTGATATTACAAACATAAAAAAAACACCTCTTCAAATAATATCTACAAAAATAAAATTAATATTCATTTGTATTTGCTGTTTTATTCTGTATTCAAAAAATTCGTTTATCTTTTGTAGAAAAAATGTATATAATATAATTGGAGTATTTTATTAAATTTGAAGAAATTAAATTAATTGAGTATATATTTAGAAATAATGGGTGATTCGGTAAATACTCTTAGGGAAGGTTGATTTCAGAGGATTACTTAATATTATTGGAAGGAAAGGGCAATTTATATGGACAATAAAAATGGGTTGAATTTTAAAGATTATACTATCAAGGCTGAAAAAGGATTAACATTTTATGAATTGATAATTAGTAATTGTAAAGATAGAATTGATGAAGTTGCAATATGCAAATTAAATGGTAAGTATCATGAATTAACTGAAATAATAGAGGACGATGGAGAAGTTGAACTTATTGGATTTGATACAGAACTCGGGATTAAAATTTATACGAGAACCTTACAATTTATCTTTATAAAAGCAGCTTTGGATTTATTTCCAGATTCAAAGATAACAATACAACATTCTATAAGTGGTGCAGTATATGGGGAAGTAAATAAAGAGGCACCTTTAAGTAAGGGTGATATTGATAAAATCAAAGTAAAAATGCAAGAGCTTATAAGCAGAAATGTACCGATAAAGAGTATTAGGACCTCAAAAGAAGAGGCTATTAAAATATTTGAAAAATATAACATGTATGATAAAGTTAAGCTTCTAAAATATTACGATATAAAATATGTTCATTTATATGAACTTGAAGGAAGATATGATTATTTTTATGGACATATGGGGTATTCTACAAGTATAATTAAACTTTTTGATGTATTTAAATATGAATCAGGCTTTATATTGCAAAGGCCAAAGAGAAGAAATTTAAGTGAACTTGCTGAATTTGTAGAACAAAAAAGTCTTACTAAAATTTTTATTGAAACTGAGAGATGGCTTAATATACTTGGAATTGAAGATGTAGGAAGTTTAAATGAAAGAATACTTAATAATGAATTAATAAATATAATTATGGTTTCAGAGGGACTTCATGAAAAGAAAATTGCAAATATTGCAGATGAAATTTTAAATAGAAAAGATGTAAAGATTATTCTTATAGCAGGTCCATCCTCTTCGGGTAAAACTACTTTTGCCAATAGATTGAGTGTACAACTTAGGGTTAATGGATTAATTCCTATGCCATTATCTTTAGATAATTATTTTGTAAATCGTGTCGATACTCCTAAGGATGAAAATGGCGAATATGATTTCGAAACAATTGATGCATTGGATTTGAAATTATTAAACGAGAATTTAGAAGCCTTAATGAGTGGAGAAGAAGTGGAACTTCCGATTTATAATTTTAAAAAAGGAGAAAAGGAATGGAATGGTTATAAAGTTAAGCTACCTAAAAATGGAGTTTTGCTTTTAGAAGGGATTCATGGTTTGAATCCAAAATTGATTTCTAATAAACTAAATAGCAATGTGTTTAAAATATATATATCAGCATTAACTCAATTAAATATTGATAATCACAATAGAATTTCTACAACAGATGTTAGAAAAGTAAGAAGAATTGTAAGAGATTCCTTATCAAGGGGCTATGATGCAGAATCAACTTTAAAAATGTGGGATTCAATTAAAAGAGGGGAAAGAAAAAATATATTTGTTTATCAAGAAGAAGCAGATGTTGCATTTAATTCAACTTTAGTTTATGAACTTGGAGTGTTGAAACCATATGCTTTAAAGGAACTAAATAAAATAACAGAAGAAAGTCCAGTATATTCTGAAGCAATAAGATTAAAAGCGTTTTTGAGTTTCTTTAATGAAATTGATATAGAGGAAGTGCCTAAAAATTCTTTGTTAAGAGAATTTATTGGAGGATCTATTTTCTATGAATATTAAGAAATATGAACTTGTTATGTAATTAACAATTAATAGTTAAATAAGCAAGAATAAAAAATGATTTTTTTGATTTATTGTATATTTGAAAAGAGTTTAGGGGGATACGAATTGGTACTAATTAAATTTAAATCGTTATATAATTAACTAAACTTGACACTTAAAAATAAATATGTGATACTAAAATTGTTAAGAAAACAATTACATTTGGAAGCTGACGCAAATCAAAATAAATGTAGGCTATAGAGAATGAGAGAATACAGCCACATAAAACTAAATTTACTTAGAACTAAGTAAATTAACTTATATTTTAAGGTATATTTAAATGTATATTTTATTAAAGTATGAGTATGTTTTATGTGGCTATTGTTGTGGAAAAAATTAAGGAATACACTGATAGTTTTGCCTTAGTTTCTACAAATAAAAAAGCATTTATATTGATAATTAAAGAGTATTTTGTTTTCTTTAAATATGGTAAGGAGGCGGGGAGGTACAAGTTAAGCAAAAAAGTTCTTTAAGAAAGGGTAAAGTGGATTGGGGCACAGTAATTTTAGAGAAAGTCAGATATATGAATAAATTATAAAATGGCTTAATCGAATGCTTGAAAATAATTAATACAAAAAATAATAATACTGTGTAGTTCGAAAGGGGAAAAATAATATGACAATTTTTTTAGCAGAATTAGTAGGTACATTATTACTTATCTTGTTGGGAGATGGCGTTGTTGCAAATGTGGTATTAAAGAATTCAAAAGGATACGGCTCAGGATGGATGGTAATAACAACAGGATGGGCATTTGCAGTAGCAGTTCCAGCATTAATTTTTGGAAGTTATAGTGGAGCTCATTTTAATCCAGCGCTTACAATTGCACTTGCTACAATAGGAAAAGTGGCTTGGGCTCAAGTTCCTATCTATTTAGCAGGACAATTTGTTGGGGGCTTTTTAGGAGCTGTGCTAGTATTTATTTTTAATTATGATCATTTTAAATGTACTGATAGTCAAGGCGATAAACTTGCCGTATTTTGTACTGGACCAGCTATAAGAAATACAGGAATTAATTTTATATGTGAAGTTATAGGAACATTTGTATTAGTATTTGGGATTTTAGGAATTGGTGCACAAAACTTAACTAATGGAATAGGAACATTGTTTGTAGGGTTCCTTATTTGGGCAATTGGTTTAAGTTTAGGAGGAACAACAGGATATGCAATAAATCCAGCTAGAGATTTAGCACCAAGAATTGCACATGCAGTATTACCTATACCAGGAAAAGGAGATTCAGACTGGGGATATTCATGGATTCCAGTAATTGCTCCAATAATAGGTGCTGTTTTAGGTGCAGTATGTTATACAATGATTATGTAATTTATAAAGCACATAGTTTTAATAATTAAGTAAAAGATAAATGTATGATAAAAGCTCTATATTTTAGAAAAAATATTCTAAATGTTATATCTTGATAGATAAAAAAATTAAGTGTTTACTAGATTTTATAATATTTAGGAGTTAAGTTTGACACTAGATAATAATTATGTAATACTAAAATGTAAAGAAAACAATTACATAGGAGTACGTATGAATATTAAAGACTTGTTAGAAAAAAATCCAGTTATAGCAGCAGTAAAAAATGAAGAACAATTAGAATTAGCAGTAAATTCAGAGGCTGAAATTATATTTGTTTTATTTGGAGATGTAATGAATGTGAAAGAGATAAGTAATGTTATAGCATCTAAGAATAAAATAGGAATAATTCATATAGATTTGGTTGAAGGATTTACGAATAAAGAAGTAGTAATAAGATATATAAAAGAAGAAACAAAATTTAGTGGAATAATTAGCACAAAACCACAAGTGGTAAAACTTGCTAAGAAGTACAATTTATTAGGTGTTCAAAGAGTGTTTGTATTTGATACGCTCTCACTAAATAATGTTAAAAATCATATGATTTCTGAATGTGATGCAGTAGAAGTATTACCTGGAATAATTCCTAAAGTACTTGGTATTATTGCAGATCATTGTAATAAGCCAGTTGTAGCTGGAGGATTAATTGAAACTAAAGAAGAGGTAATACAAGCTTTAAATTCAGGAGCTACCTGTGTATCTACAACTAAAAAGGAAATTTGGGAAATGTAGGCTATAGAGAATTAGAGAATAGAGCCACATAAAACTAAATTTATTTAGAAAACAGTTTGTTTAACTAAGTGAATTTTAAATTTGTACATGGTAATGGATGAAAAATATACTATTGCTATTGTATGAGTGAAGGTTTTATGTGGCTATAATTTTGGAAATTTATAATTTGAAAAATATATTAAGTAGAAAGAAGGGCATTTTAATGAAAAAATATGTTATAGCACTAGATCAAGGAACTACAAGTTCAAGAGCAATAGTTTTTGATAAAGATCAAAATATATTAGGGGTAAGTCAAAAGGAATTCACTCAAATTTATCCTAAACAAGGCTGGGTAGAACACAATCCGTTAGAAATATGGGCAAGCCAATATGGTGTATTGCAAGAAGTTATGGCTAAAACAAGTGTTAATCAAGATGAAATAGCAGCAATAGGAATTACAAATCAAAGAGAAACAACAATAGTTTGGGATAGAAATACTGGGGAACCTGTATATAATGCAATAGTATGGCAATGTAGAAGAACTGCTGCTATAGTAGAAGAACTTAAAAAGGATGAAGAATTCAATACTTATGTAAAAGAAAATACAGGATTATTATTAGATGCATATTTTTCAGGAACTAAGATTAAATGGATTTTAGACAATGTTGAAGGCGCTAGAGAAAGAGCTGAAAAAGGTGAATTATTATTTGGTACAGTTGATACTTGGCTTGTTTGGAAGCTTACAAATGGTAAAGTTCATGTAACTGACTATACAAATGCATCTAGAACAATGCTTTATAATATAAAAGAATTAAAATGGGACGAAAAAATATTAGAAAAGCTTAATATTCCAAAATCAATGTTACCAGAAGTTAAGAATTCTTCAGAAGTTTATGGATATACAAATCTTGGTGGAACAGGTGGAGTTAGAGTTCCTATAGCTGGTATGGCAGGAGATCAACAATGTGCTCTATTTGGACAAACTTGTTTTGAAGAAGGAAGCGTTAAAAATACCTATGGAACAGGTTGCTTCTTACTTATGAATACAGGAGAAAAGATGATCCAAAGTAAAAATGGATTAGTAACTACTATTGCAATTGGTTTAGATGGAAAGGTTCAATATGCGTTAGAAGGTTCAGTATTTGTTGGGGGAGCTGTTATCCAATGGATTAGAGATGAACTTAGATTAGTTAACGATGCAGCAGATACAGAATACTTTGCTCAAAAAGTAGAAGATAATGGTGGAGTATATGTTGTTCCAGCCTTTACTGGACTTGGTGCTCCATATTGGGATATGTATGCAAGAGGCGCTATTTTAGGATTAACAAGAGGAGCTAATAGAAATCATATAATTAGAGCAGCTCTTGAATCTATTGCATATCAATCAAGAGATCTTATAGATGCAATGCAGGAAGATTCAGGATGTAAGCTTACAAGACTTAAAGTTGATGGAGGCGCTAGTAGAAATAATTTATTAATGCAATTCCAAGCAGATATTACAGGGGCAGAAGTTGTAAGACCTATAATAACTGAAACAACAGCTCTTGGTGCAGCATATTTAGCAGGTCTTGCAGTAGGTTTCTGGGAATCAAAAGAAGAGATTGCTGAAAAATGGGCAGTAAGCCAAGCTTATACTCCAAATTTAGAAGAAGAGAAAAAAGAAAAGTTATATAAAGGCTGGAAGAAGGCTGTTAAGAGAGCTGAAGGCTGGGAAGAAGAGTAAGTCAGTTAACAGTGCACAATTTACAGTTTACAGTTGGTGGGGGGAATCCTTGCGGATTCCTTACTCATTCTTTGATTTATGAAGTAAATTGCGCAGCTGGTAAACATAGAACTGTTTAGTAAACTTTTGTTGAAAATTGTTTATTTAAGTCCAGAAAAGTTTATTAGGACTGGACAGGTATACAATTACATGATATAATTTGAATGTAAATTGAATATAAATGCTTAGAGAATTTAGAGTCAAGCATAAAAACATCGGTGATTTTTTCGCCCGTTTTTAGCTTGGCTTTTTTTAATGCCAAGAAAAAGTAAAATATAAATTTAAAGACATTCCGCAGGAAAAGTAAATGTCCAAAAAGTAAGTATCCAAAAAGTAAGTGTCCAAATTTTATATTTGGTTACACGAACTTTCTCCTTGGAGCTTTTACATTTGGAAACATGAACTTTCTCCTTGGAGTGTCATCCAAAACTGTTAACTGTAAATTGCCCACAGGGTACCCTAAAGGGTATAAACTGTTAACTGAATATAATCAAAAAAACTGTTAACTGTTAACTCATAACTGTTAACTGAATACAAGGGGGATATAATATGTATGATGTAGCAATAATTGGAGCAGGAGTTCTTGGAAATTCGATATTTAGAGAATTAACTAAATATAATTTGAAGGTAGTTGTTTTAGAAAAAGAAAACGACGTTTCAATGGGAACAAGTAAAGCAAATTCAGCAATAGTACATGCTGGATATGATCCTAAAGAAGGTACTTTGATGGCAAAGTACAATGTAGCTGGAAATGAAATGTTTGAAGATTTATGTAAAGAATTGAGTGTACCATTTAAAAGAAATGGATCGCTAATTTTAGCTTTTGATGAAGAAGATATGCAAACTGTTAAAGAACTTTATGAAAATGGATGTAAGATAGGTGTAAAAGGTTTAAAAATATTAAGTAAAGCTGAAGTTTTAGAAATGGAACCAAATCTTAATGAAGAAATTAAAGGAGCATTATATGCAGCAACTGGTGGTATAGTTGGACCTTTTGAATATACAATTGCACTAGCTGAAAATGCAGTTCAAAATGGTGGAGAAATCAAATTGAAAAAAGAAGTGGTTTCAATAGAAAAAGGTGACACTTTTAGGATTACAACTCAAGATGGAGAAGTTATTGAAGCAAAATATGTTATAAATGCTGCTGGACTTTATGCAGATAAAATTCATAATTTAATTTGCAAAGAAAGCTTTAAGATAATTCCAAGAAGTGGTGAATACTTCATAATGGACAAGAGTCAAGGAAATGTAGTTAATCATACAATATTCCAATGTCCATCAAAGCTAGGAAAAGGTGTTTTAGTAACGCCAACAGTACACGGAAATTTATTGATTGGACCAGATGCTAGAGATATAGACGATAAAGAAGATTTAGGAACTGTTGGAGAAGGTTTAGATTCAATAAGAGAAACTTCAATGCGTACAACTACGAAAGTTAATTTTAGAGAAAGTATAAGAAATTTTGCTGGACTTCGTGCAAATCCAGATACAGGTGATTTTATAGTTGAAGAAAATGATGGAGTTAAAGGCTTTATTGATGTAGCAGGAATGAAGTCGCCAGGTCTTTCATCAGCACCAGCTATAGCTTTAGGTGTAGTGGATATATTAGAAAAAGCAGGTTGTAAATTAGAAAAGAAAGAAAACTTCATAGCGAATAGAGAACAAGTTCATTTTATGGAATTACCAGCACAAGAAAAGGCTGAGTTAATCAAGAAAAATCCACAATACGGAAGAATGATCTGTAGATGTGAAAGTATAACAGAAGGTGAAATTGTAGACGCAATAAAGAGAAGTTTTGGAGTCCTTTCTTTAGATGGAATAAAGAGAAGATGTAGACCAGGAATGGGAAGATGCCAAGGTGGCTTCTGTGGACCAAGAGTTCAAGAAATAATTGCAAGAGAGTATAAGGTTCCACTAGAAAGTGTTGTCTTAGAAAAAGATAATTCTTATATTTTATTAGGAAAAACTAAGTAGAAGGGCGAGGTATAGTATTATGAGTTATGAATTAATTGTAGTAGGTGGAGGACCAGCAGGCCTTGCCGCAGCATATGAGGCATATAATAATGGAATAAAAAAGATATTAATTTTAGAAAGAGATAATGAATTAGGTGGAATATTAAATCAATGTATTCATAATGGATTTGGACTTCATACATTCAAAGAAGAACTTACAGGTCCAGAATATGCAAGTAGATTTATTGATATGGTGAAAGATACGGACATAGAAGTTAAGTTAAACACTATGGTTTTAGAAATATCTAAAGACAAAAAAGTTTATGCTATAAATTCGGAAGAAGGTTATATGGAGCTTGAAGCCAAAGCTGTAATTCTTTCAATGGGATGCAGGGAAAGAACTAGAGGAGCTATAAATATACCAGGAGATAGACCAGCAGGTGTATTTAGTGCAGGTGCAGCTCAAAGATATATTAATGTAGAAGGATATATGCCAGGTAAAGAAGTTGTTATCCTAGGATCAGGAGATATTGGCCTTATAATGGCAAGAAGAATGACCCTTGAAGGAGCAAAGGTTAAAGCAGTTGTTGAACTATGTCCATATTCTAATGGTTTAAATAGAAATATAGTTCAATGTTTAAATGATTATGATATTCCACTATACTTATCACATACAGTTACAGATATTGTAGGAAAAGATAGAGTTGAAAAAGTTGTAATAGCAAAAGTAGGGGAAGATAGAAAACCTATTAAGGGAACTGAAATAGAATTTGAAGCAGATACCTTGCTATTATCAGTTGGATTGATTCCTGAAAATGATATATCCTTTAATGCAGGTATTGAACCAGATAGAAGAACAAATGGTTTAATGGTTAGTGAAAGTATGGAAACATCTGTAGATGGAATTTTTGCATGTGGTAATGTTGTTCATGTTCATGATTTAGTTGACTTTGTAACAGAAGAATCAAAGCGTACCGGTATTTCCGCAGCTAGATATATTAAAAATGAACTTAAAAAAGATAAATATGTAAATATAAAAAATGGACAAAATGTTAATTACACAGTCCCACAAAGATTAAATAAAGAAGATGTCCAAGATAAATTAACTATATTTATGAGAGTAAATAACATATATCACGATAAGGCTTTAGTAGTTAGAAGTGGTGATGAAGTTGTAGCTAGATTTAAGAGAGCTCATTTAGCACCATCAGAAATGGAAAAAGTAGTTTTGAGTAAAGTATTATTAGATAAAATTAATAATGATATTACAATATCATTAGAGGACGGTGAATAGAATGGAAAGAGAATTAATATGCATAAGCTGCCCAAAGGGGTGTCATTTAAAAGTTGATGAAGAAAAATTAACAGTCAGCGGAAATAGCTGTCCTAAAGGAGCAGAATACGGAATTAATGAAGTGACAAATCCAGTTAGAATAGTAACCTCAACCGTTAAGGTTAGTGGAGGAGAAGTGCCTGTAGTTCCAGTAAAAACTGAAAAGGCAATACCAAAAGGACTTATTATGAAGTGTATGGAGGAAATTAACAATATTACTATAAAAGCGCCTGTTATGATAGGAGATATAGTAGTTAATAATATACTTGAAACTGGTGTTAATGTTGTTGCGACAAAAAATGTATATAAATAATTGAAATAATATTATGAGATGTGCTAGGTCTATAAATAAATTAATAGACCTAGCTTTTTATTATTGTTCAGCTAATATATAATAGAAGTAGGTTTAAAGTTGTTTTTTTGTTTTGGGAATAGTAAATTAATATTCGAGATTAAGGATGCATTTATGGAGAGTTTTATGAATAAATTTATATCAATTCAAATGCCAATAATTAATTCTAAATTTATTTCAAACAATTTAAATTATGAGGAAATAAGTCCAAGTGCAGAAATGAGTGACACTATAGCCTGCTACTATAGGTTTTTTTCAAAAAATAGTATAAAGGGTAGTTATACTATGCCCATGATTCCCGATGGATGTATAAATATTTTAATAGACTTAAATCAAGATGAAATAGAGAAAAGTATATCCATAATTGGACCGATAACAAGTTGTGCTAATTATGAAGTGACTGGTAATGTAAATTTATTAGGAATAAGAATATTACCAGGTAAATTTATGAGTTTAACAAATGTTCCAATGAAATCGATTGTTAATAAACAACTTTTGCTGAAGGATGTAATTAATGACTTTTATAAACACATACCTAAGGATTATCAAGAAATTAACGAAAATACGCTAATTTCATCTATAAATGATTATAGTTTAGAGTTTTTAGGAAATTCAAATGCATGTAAAAATGAAACTATAATAGGAAGTGCAACAAAATATATTTATGATAAGAAGGGACAAGTATCCATAGAGGAATTGGCAAAAGCAATTAATTATAGTTCTAGGAATTTAGGTAGAATATCTGACAGTGCAATTGGTCTGAATCTAAAATTATTTTGTAGAATAGTTAGATTCCAAAATACACTTTATTTCATAAAAAATAATGCTAATTTTGATTTGAAACGTGTAGCATTAGAAAATGGATACTATGATCAATCGCATTTAGCCAAGGAATTTAAATTTTTTTGTGGTGTACCGCCAACTGTATTTATATAAAATATGCAAAGGAATAATAATTTAATATATGGAAGTTTGAACTTAGCATTTTATTTGCATAACTTGTCTGATTTTTACAAGACTTTTAATATAAAGTCCTGTATAATAAATGAAATTAAATATTATTATGGGAGGTATAGGATATGTTGTTAAAAAATATGATATGTGAAATAAAAAAGGAAAAGCTTAGAAAACAAAAAGAACAAAGAACAAAAAAGATAATTGGAATCACTGCATCACTAGCAGTAACTGCAATAAGTGGTGTTATTGGAGGTTTGATGATGGCTCCTAAGTCTGGTAAAGAGCTTAGAGAAGATATAGCTAAAACAGCTACTGATGCTAACGAAAATTTAAAAAAAGATATAGAAGTTACAAAAGAAAAGCTATCTAGTGGTGTAAATGAAACAAGAAATAAAATTAATAGCTACCTAGCAGCAAAAAAAGAAAAGAACGATGTTTTATCTGAGGAAAATGAAGAATTAAAAGATAAAGCTATAGAAACAGAAGTAGTTGAAGAAAAAATAGTAGAATAGAAATAGTGGTGGGTTAGATGTATATTGAGGTTTCAACTTTATGTTATGGTATTTTGATGATATTAGCAGTAGTTACGCTTGTTTATTTAATACTTTGCTTGAGCAAATTAAATTCATTGTTAAAACAAATATCTGTATTTTGGAATGAAAATTCCGGAAAGATTTCAGATGCAGCAAAATCTATGCCGGTTATAGCAAATAATGCAGTTGAGGTAAGTGAAAATTTAAAGACAACAAGTGATGTAATCATTGAAGCCACTTCTACAGCTATTGATACAAAAGAAGATATATCTAATTATCTTGAAACGATTAAAGATATTTTGAAAATTGTAAGAAGTGTATGGCTGAAATAATAGTTTACATAAATTAAGCATATTGATGAAAATAACAAGTCTAGAGTGTAGCAAGAGATAGGCTTGTTATTTTTTTTATACACTTAACTTTAAATAGAGTTTAGTTGATAGCGTAAATTTATCTCGAGTAAATTGTGAATAAAATAACTATTATGGAAATCTTAAGATAATTGTGATAATATTATCTTAATGAAATTGGTCTGACCAAATTGTAAGTATTAAAAAGGAGAAGATATTATGGCAACAATAAAAATACCCTATAATAAAAGATTTCTAGAAGCAAGTATTTCTGATAAGAATCTTGAGGCTGTGCTTGAATCTAAAGCACATAATTACAAATCAGAATTAACTCAAGAAGAAATTGTTGAAAAAGCCTTGGATAATCCTATTGAAAGTAAGAGTTTAGAAGAATTAGTAAGAGGAAAAGGGAACATGGTTATTATAACAAGTGACCATACAAGACCTGTGCCAAGTAAGATAACGTTACCAATACTTCTTAGAAGAATTAGAAAGGTAAATCCAGATATAGATATAAAGATTCTTATAGCAACAGGGTTTCATAGACCAACAACTAGAGAAGAAATGATTGATAAATTTGGAGAAGAAATAGTGAAGAATGAACAGATAATTAATCATTATTCGCAAAGACAAGAGGATCAAGTTTTAGCAGGTATTCTTCCATCTGGTGGTGAATTATGGATAAATAAGTTGGCGGCTGATACTGAGTTGCTAATATCTGAAGGGTTTATAGAACCACATTTTTTTGCGGGATTTTCTGGAGGCAGAAAAAGTGTTCTTCCTGGAATTGCAAGTGCCAAAACTATAATGTGGAATCATAATTCAGAATTTATAGGAAGCAGTAATGCAAGAACAGGAAAATTGGGTAAAAATCCTATACATGAGGATATGGTTTTTGCAGCTGAAAAAGCTAAGCTAGCATTCATATTAAATGTTGTTATAGACAAGGATAAAAAGATTATACATGCAGTTAGTGGACATAGTAAGCTTGCACATGAAGAAGGGTGTAAATTTGTTTCAGAACTTTCAAGTATAGATAGCGTTAAAGGAGATATAGTAATTAGCTCTAATGGCGGATATCCTCTTGATCAAAATATTTATCAATCAGTTAAAGGAATGACAGCTGCTGAAGCTTGTTGCAAAGAGGGATCAGTAATAATAATGGTATCAGCCTGCAATGATGGACATGGAGGAGAATCCTTCTACAGAAACATGGCAGAAGCTGAAAGTCCAGCAGCAGTACTCGATAAAGTACTCCAAGTTTCAAAAGACAAAACAGAACCAGATCAATGGGAATTTCAGATTTTAGCAAGAATATTAAGCAAAAATAAAGTTATCATGGTAACTGATATGTGTGACCCTGAAATAATTAAAAATATGCATATGGACCATGCATTTACTTTTGAAGAAGCTTTAAAAAAAGCTTATGAATTAAAGGGGGAAGCTGCAAAAGTTGTGGTTATTCCTGATGGAGTTTCTGTAGTAGTTAAATAATTGATTTAGCATTAAAAAATGGGACTGTCATTAGTGTGACAATCCCATTTTAATTGTTAAATTTAAAATATAGGATTAAACTGATTTTATTCTCCAAGTAATACTTTGATAATCTCCTTGTAAATCAGGTATAGTAAGTCCTCCATACATAAGCTCATCACCACCAAATATTCCTTGGAAGCCTTCAACTGAATAATTCTTTTCAGGGTCCAAGCCTCTTAAATATAACCTTCTTATTGGGTCATTTGGTATGCAAAGAACTCTAAAAAAGCTCACAAAAGCTTCAATTTTATCTTCTGAGACAACTATAAAAGAAGCTTCATTGCTTTCAAATGGATTAAGAAGTCTATACATATCTCCAAATTGAATAAGTTCACGTAATTCTTTATAAGTTTCAACTTGTTTTTTTACAGTTTCTATTTCTTCATCATTAAAGTTTGTAAGATCAAGTTCATATCCAAAGTTACCAAGCATTGCAACATCTCCTCTCATTTTAAGAGAAGTATTTCTATGAACTTGATGATTTGGTACTGCAGATACATGAGCACCCATAGTGCTTATTGGGTAAACTATGCTTGTTCCATATTGAATCTTTAATCTCTCTACAGCATCAGTATCATCACTAGTCCAAATTTGAGGCATATAGTAGAGTATACCGGCATCAAATCTTCCTCCGCCTCCAGAGCAGCCTTCAAATAATATATTTGGAAAAGCGGTTGTAAGTTTTTCGTATATTTTATATAGTCCTAACATATATCTATGAGCTGTTTCTCTTTGTCTCTCTGGTGGAAGAAGAGCAGAAGCTATTTCAGTCATATTTCTGTTCATATCCCATTTAATATAGCTGATATTAACAGAATTTAAAATTTTAGATAAAGAATCTATTATGTAGTCACATACATCTTCTCTAGAAAGATCTAATACTAGCTGGTTTCTTCCTTGAGTGCGATATCTTCCTGGCACATGTAAGCACCAATCAGGATGCGCTCTATATAAATCACTATCTGGTGAGACCATTTCAGGTTCAAACCATAAACCAAATTGTAAGTCTAAATTATTTATGCGATTAGCTAAATCTTCTAATCCATTAGGAAGTTTATTTTTGTCAACTACCCAATCTCCAAGAGAAGATTCATCCCCATTTCTTTTTCCAAACCAACCATCGTCAAGAACAAAAAGTTCAATTCCGAGTTCTTTTGCAGCTTTACCAATGCTTTCGATTTTTTCAGCATTAAAGTCAAAGTAAGTTGCTTCCCAATTGTTTACAAGAATTGGTCTTGTTTTATCTCGATAAACACCTCTACATAATCTTTTTCTATATAGTCTATGATAAGTTCTAGACATTTCACCAAGACCTTGTGAAGAATAAACCATAACTACTTCAGGAGTTTGGAAACTTTCCTTTGGTTTAAGTAACCAAGAAAAATCAAAAGGATTTATCCCCATTGATATGCGGGTAGTTTCGAATTGGTCAACTTCTGCTTGAGCAAGAAAACTTCCACTATATACTAAGCTAAAGCCATATACATCACCATGTTCTTCAGTAGCATCTTTGCTGAGTAATGCTATGAAAGGATTTTGATTATGACTACTTGAACCACGTCTGCTTTCTATAGATTGAGTACCAATTAAAAGAGGAGTTCTTTCCATATGTCTTTCTCTTGCCCATGCACCATGAAGATGTAGAAAATCATAATTAGAGTTATTAAAATCTATACTCATACTTAAAGCTCGTTGTAGCTTTAAATCTTCCTTACCACAATTTAAAAATTTTGTATTTCTAGTTATAACATCAAAATTTTCATAAGCTGTGTAGGATAGAATTACTTTTAAACCAATTAATGAATCGGATAAATTTATTTCTAATGTCTGAGCTTCATCATCGCTTTCAACATAAGTGGCTGGAAGACCTTCTAATTCTACTTTTCCATTAATTATTTTATGCGATTCGTATCTGAGATCAGTTATAGTAGTGCCATTTTCAAGTTGAATTGAATATGCAGGTCCACGAAAATCACTAGTTCCATAAGAAGGATATTCTTGTGGAAGTGCATCAAGGGTAAGCAGCTTGTTATTGGGATTAGGATTTGGTGAAAAAGAACATCTTTCTCTAATGGGTAATAAATTATCAGAATTAAAAGTTCTTAATTTTCTTCCAAAGTAAACATGTGAAAGGTAACCCTCGTCAGTGATTTTTATTATATAGCTAGTATTTTTAGCTGTTAAGTGAAAGGCTTTTGTATTGTTATCAAATTTAATACTCAAATTAATTCCTCCAATTCAATTAAAAAGTTTTATAAAAATCTAATAATTATAGATATCCAACGCGAGAATTAGACTTATGCAACAATTACCGAAATATGATACATTTATCTTCCACAGGACTAGTAAAATTTTCGCTGGAAGGTTCTAAATGTGGGCTTGTCGTCATTTCGGCGTGTTCCAGATATAAAATCCCCAAGGAGAAAGTTCGTGTTTCCAAATATAAAATTTGGACACTTACTTTTTGGACATTCACTTTTGGACAAGCTGTAAATGAAACAAGCCATAGAGGAAACTCGACTCACGTTCGTTCGCTGAGTAAGCGATTCACACCAAATCAGTTTTTTAAAGGAGGTTAACTCATGAATGAGTTAACTAAGTTCAAGAAACTAAACATAAATTTGGACTTTCACTTATCTGCTTAAAAACCTTCAACAGCTCAATTTCACATGCCTGCTCCAGAAAAAAATGTATCATATTTCTAGTGTAGTGTTACAATTATAATTCCGCAATGATGCATGTATATTCCATTTATAAGATTGATTATTAAGTTGGATATCTATATATAGAATCTCTAATTTATACTATATTTAAAGATACCTAATGTATTTGAAGATGCTTCAGAATATTATGCTTTGTGATCAATTGATATTTGATCATTGATAACTGAAACTATATATTAAAGTATAAAGATATCGATAAAAAATGAAATGGAATAAAATAAGATTATTATGGTATAATCTAAGAAATTAATTATATGCATTTTAATAAATGAGGTATTGAAAATGAATGAAGATATGAATATGGAATATTTTTCGACGATAAATGATGATGGGTTTGATATTACTGTATATCAATGTGGCATGGAAAAATGTAAGAAATTACATTCGTATGGACCAGCCATTAGAGATCACTATTTAATACATTTTGTACTTGAAGGCAGTGGGATATTTTATGTAGGTGGAAAGTCATATAGGATAAAAAAAAATCAAGGCTTCTTAATTTGTCCTAACATTGTTACTTATTATGAAGCTGATAAGGAAGAACCTTGGATATATACTTGGGTTGGATTTAAAGGCATAAAAGCTGAAAAATATTTAAAATTAGCAAATCTTGATCAAGAAAATCCTATTTTTGAATGTACAGAAGTAGCTTTTGTACAGGAATGTTTTGAAAATATGAGAAAGTCTACAGGATTAAAATATGGAAGAGAATTAAGATTGCAAGGATTGCTAATAATGTTTTTATCGGAGCTCATTGAGGAAGCAGGAAAAAATGTTATTATAAGCAGTAATTATAAAGAAATGTACATAAAAAAGAGCCTTCAGTTTGTTGAGACAAATTATTCTAGTAAGATAAGTATATCTGAAATGGCCAAAAGTGTAGGCCTGAATAAAAATTATTTCAGTACCTTTTTTAGGGAAAATATAGGAGTAACGCCTCAGCAATATATAATAAAATATAGAATAAATAAAGCCTGTGAACTCATGAGTAATCAAGGATTAACCATAGGGGATATTTCACGCTCAGTAGGGTATGATGATACCCTTGGTTTTTCTAAAATATTTAAGAAAGAGAAGGGTATATCTCCTTCGAAATATAGGCAACAAGTACTATTTTGACACCAGTAATTGAAATAAGGAACATGAAATAATAACAAGTTGATAGGCAATTTTAGTGTTTTGGAGAGTGTAAAATAGTCTGTGTAAACTTCATTAAGATGATTATATTTAGAATACCACCTAAATTCAGCATTTGTGTAATATCTCAAAGGTAAGAGTTCGCGGACATGCAAATTTGAAATACAAGTATAACAATAGACAATTTTGGCGCAGGGGATACTATGTTGATACCGTAGGAAGAAATAAGAAGATATAGCATATGAACAAATGAGCTTGAAGGAATATATTGACCCGTTTACAAGTGAACCAGTAAATAAAGGCAAGAAATAAAGCACTTTTTAGGTGCAGCCAGTAAAGATATGTGGTTGGTAAACCGTTCAATGTGCAAAGTAGCACAGCCAGTAACAAAGGCTTATAGGCGCAGAGCAAGCCACCCGTTTTACGGGTGGTCCTGACTTCCATAAATAACACTCTTATACTTCATTAATTGTATCAGTTACCACCATATTCCGAATACGTTTTGATGGAGAATAGATTGCAGTGATAGTCGTAATTGCAACAACCAAAAGCACAATAATTATATGCATAATAGGAATACTCCAAGTAGCGTAGTTAAAATAAGCAGTAATAAGATTGTCGTATAGTAACTTGTTAATGAACAGGCTGACTACAACTCCCACAATACAACCTGATATAGAATAGGTAAACGCTTCAGCGGCTATCATTTTGGTAATCTGATGTTCATTCATACCGACTGCGCGCATGACTCCATATTGCTTTATTTTTGCGGATACGCTCATAGAAATACTGTTCATAATATTTAATACAGAAACTAAAGTTATAATTGTCAAAAATCCATATACAAAAAACGTAAATGCCATATATGTGCTGGATTGCATAGTCCGTAGGTCTCGGTTATCGCTAAACTTGTACTTTTCACCTACGACATTATGGATGGCTTCAACATTTCTGTCAGTCGCATCTTTTGTCGTCTGTATAAGAATAAGTGAATAGTCAGTTACGCCGGTAAGGCGAGTAAAAGTTTTCCCAGAAGTAATGAGTGTTATTTTCCCATTTGGAACACCGTTATCACTAAATGGGTTACATTTTAACAGCCCTGCGATTTCTACTTCCTTATTTCCTACTTGTATTTTATCGCCTATTGCTAAAGGATTGTCCTTGTCCCAGATTGTAAGTACGTAATTACTGTCTCCATAAACTTTTGAAATATCGCTGCCTTTTCTAAGTTGCTTATCTTTTGTAAGACAGTCCAAATCATAATCATCATAGGAAATCATATCGATTGTGTTTGTTTGAGAATTTACTTCTGCCGGAATATCAAAGTAGCTACTTCGGCCAAAAACATGTTTTACACCTGACATACCACTTATTTTATCAAGCAGTACACTGTCTATGGAATTTGAACTGTTATTACTAGAAATGCTGATATCAGGAGTATCTGAAAATTGGGGCATAATATAGCCGATAAACTCTATTAAGACTGAAAAACTCAAAAACAGAATAATGCTAAGAGCAAATGAGCTTGTCATAAGTGTTAAGTTTTTCTTTCTAGATACTGCATGATGAATACCGAGGACAGTTTCAATTTTAAAAAAATGGGTATTCAACCCATGGGTTGAATACCCATTTTTTGTGTTTTCTAAATTTCCTGATACTGCCATTACAGGCGATACCTTTGCAGCTCGTTTTGCCGGAGACCTGGCGGCAATGAGTACTGTAACAACTCCAACAATTATTCCGCTGATAATGCCAATTGGACTGATTTTCCAAAGGGGTATATTAGAGAACTCTACCGCCACAAGAAACCGTAGCCCAGCACATAATCCCCATGTGACTACAATCCCAAGTATCACACCTATTGGAACCGCAGTTTTGCACCAATTGAGGGCTTCCAGTTTGACAAAACGGATAATCTGTTGTCTGCTCATTCCAATGCAGCGCATCATTCCAAAAAACTTTGTCCTTTGGGCAACATTACTGTTTATACTGCTTGAAATCATCAGTACCCCTGCAATCATTATAAGCACAAACAGTACAGCTGCTGTAGAATATAGAGTTTGCATCGATCTTACACTAAGGTCTTGCTGTTTATCCAGTAATCTTGATGTCTCCATTCTAACACCCATATCTGCCATACTAAAAACAGCAGTTACCAAAAATACGGCAAATATAATACACAGAAGTGTCATGCGGTTCTGTCGTCTGTGTACTTTTGCAGAAATCGGAATTAGACTAAGATAGCTTTTCATTCGCGGCACCTCCTAAATCGGTCAGTATGCCATCACAAACTTGTAGTATCCGATCTGCAGCCTGTGAGATACTTCGGCTATGGGTAATCATAAGAATGGTCTGTTGGTACTTTCTTGCAGCTTCTTTTAGCAAAGTAATCACTTCACTGCTGTTTTGCGTATCCAGGTTACCCGTCGGCTCATCGGCAAGGATAAGCGATGGTCTCGTAATTAGAGCACGTCCTATTGCTACACGCTGTTGTTGTCCGCCTGATAATTGACTAGGTAAATGGTGACGACGTTCTTTCAAATTAAGCACCGTAAGTAGTTCCTCAAGATACTTTTTATCAGGTTTTTGATAATCAAGCAGTAAGGGAAATATGATGTTTTGCTCAACATTCAATTCTGGAATTAGATTAAAACTTTGAAAAATAAATCCAATATTTCTGCGACGAAAGATTGTTAAGTTACTATCTTTCATGGAAAAAATATCTTTACCGTCAATAAATACTTTGCCATAAGTGGGCATATCAAGTGCACCTACTAGATTAAGAAGTGTACTCTTGCCAGAGCCGGATTCTCCGACTATTGCGACAAATTCGCCTTTCGGAACGGAAAAGCTGATATCTTTTAATGCATGTACGGCAGCTTCGCCGTTACCATAGGTTTTAGAAATTGATTTAACTTCCAATAAATTCATGGGTTATCTACCTCTTTCTATCTTGATATTGAAATATTATCATATCAATCTTACTTTTATATGACACTTATCCTACAATTTTGTAGGAATTAAAAAATTAATTGTAAAAGTAGTGCCAATACCCAATTCGCTATCAACCTCGATTGTTCCACTGTGTGCTTCGATAATAGCTTTTGCGAGGGGTAACCCAAGTCCGATACCTTTTGTGTCTTTAGAAAAACGACTGCGATAAAATCTTTTGAAAATATGATGTAAGTCCTCTGGGTGAATACCGCTTCCATTGTCTTTTATGATGACTTGAATAATGGATGTAAATTGTTTCCATTTAATATAAATAGCATTTCCTTTTTGAGTATGGTCAAAAGCATTTTTAACAATATTACTGATTGCTTCAATCAGCCAAGTACAGTCGCATAATAAAGTAACGTAATCATCCCCGGATAGATATATTTCCTTTTCCTCCTGCTTGGCACGATATGAAAAGTGCCTTTCTATACTGCCCATCATTTCAGATACATTTTCTTTAGCTTTTTCAATCACGATTGTTTTGGCATCGAGTTTTGTAATTTTTAAGAGGTTTTGCACCAGTATTTCTATTCTGTCAAGCTCTTGCTCTGAAAGAGAAGTAAATTCTTTGATTGTCGGTAAATTCTTTGCTTCTTCTTGCATAATTCCATTATATATATTAAGAGCAGCAAGCGGAGTTTTTAACTGGTGAGAAATATCAGAAATGGTATCTTTCAAAAAATTTTTTGCTTTGCCCTCATTTTCAGCGTGAGCATTTAAAATGGAAACTATGGAATTTACTTCATGAAATAATCTGTAGATCTCTCCTTCATCATTACATTCAATACGTGCATTTTGATTTCCAGAAATATATTCTTTGATTTGCGTTACCGCATTCGCCATGATTATATTTTGTTCCCTGAAATACCTATAGACTATTATTAATATGAAGATACTCATGCACAATGAACATACCAGTATATATAGTGCTGTATTTTTAAAGTTCAAACCTATTAAGGCAGCAGAAATCAAGGTAAAGGCTACTATAAGAAGCAATACCAAACAAAAAAGTTTTTTGATTTTCCTGTTTACCAGTATTTTCATCATACACCCCCATCAACAGTATTCCATTTATACCCCATACGTCGAACAGTCACTATTTTTTGAGGCTCGCTCGGATTATCTTCGATTTTTGTACGAAGTCTGCGTATATATACGGTAATAGTATTATTATCTATATAGTTTTCGTTGCAATCCCATAGTTTGCTTAAAATCTGTTCAGGAGAAAGAACAATATGGGGATTTTCCATAAACAGGCATAAAACTTTATACTCACTTGTTGTTAAGTCAAGTTGTTCTCCATTTTTATAGACTTCTCCTTTTAGAAGTTGTACATTTATACCGTTAGAATTTAATTCAGTATCTGCTTGAATAAAATTGTCACTTCTGCGAAGCAAAGCATTTATTTTCGACATAAACACCGCCAGCTTGAACGGCTTTGTTATATAATCGTCACCACCAATATCAAGCCCCATTATAATATCCGTTTCTTCATCAGCAGCAGTAAGAAATATAATTGGCACCTTTGATGTTTTACGAATTTTTTTGCATAAATCATAGCCGCAGCCATCGGGAAGCGACACGTCCAAAATCACCAAATCATATTTCTTATTTACCAATAGTGCTTCTGCTTCAAGAATTGTACGGGCAACATCTATTTCGTATCCTTGCTTTTTGATTGCAAAAGATAAACCATTAATTAAACTCAAATTATCTTCAACAAAGAAAATGTGTTTCAATTATTTTCACCGTCCTTAATTTTCTGCGCATAAATTGTTTGCATAACTCTATTGTATTTATTTTGACTGAAATTTACAAGATTGGGTATAAATAATTATTTGCTGAAATAAATAATTGAAATTATGATAAAAAATAATAAAATGGATAGAAATATTTTTGCTATCCATTTCACATATTTTTATTTAATACATTTATCTTTATAGTAGAATTCTTTATCATGTTCATTGATTTCTCTTAATACACGACATGGATTTCCTACAGCAACTACATTTTCAGGAATATCGTGCGTAACGACACTTCCAGCACCTATAACTGAATTATCACCTATTGTAACTCCAGGTAAAATTACTGCATTAGAGCCTATCCAAACATTATTGCCAATTCTTACTGGAATAGAAAATTGAGTACAAGGCTTACGAAGTGTTGGATCAACTGGATGTCCAGTAGGTGTTATTGTTACATTAGGAGCTATCATAACATGCTCGCCTATATAAACATCAATATCATCAACAATTACAAGATTAAAGTTTGCATAAAAATGATCTCCAATATGGATATTTGAACCATATGCAGCATGAAAGGGCGGTTCAATCCAAATGTGCTCCTTTATATCACCTAATAATTCTTTTAATATTTCTTTTCTTTTTATTTCTTCACTTGGACGCGTATGATTATAGTCATATAGCAATTCTTGGCATCTTCTACGATCAGCTTCAAGTCCTTCACCTACATCAATATATAGCATACCATTTTTCATTTTTTCTCTTATTGTCATAATAATCCTCCTTAATTTATAAATTTGGTTACATGAACTTTGTATGTGGGATTTTCATATTTCGTTATTCGAAATTTCCATGCGTGACTTTTATATTTTGTTCTTTTAATTTTTCTTGTAGATCTTTCATTACTGATTGACAACCGATAAGAACATTATAAGCCTTAGAACAGCATAGGAGGAGTGTAGTCAATTGCTAATTAATAATTGAACATTGTTAATTGGAATATATAATTTATGTAACAAATAATCTAGCAAAGTATGCTTTAATATTTGTTACATATAGATATCCAAATGAATAATCAAACTTATAAATGGAATATGTATACACTCTTGAGAAATTAAAATTACTAAATTAAACTAGAAATATGATACATTTTTTTCTGGATCAGGCATGTGAAATTGAGCTGTTGAAGGGTATTAATGTTGGCTTGTTTCATTTTTAGCTTGTTCAGATTTTACATCTGGAACACGCTGAAATGACGACAAGCCAACATTTAGAACCTTCCAGCGAAAATTTCACTAGTCCTGTGGAAGATAAATGTATCTGATTTAGGTAATTGTTGCATAAGTTTAATTTTCGATTTGGATATCTTTATTAAGAAAATTTATTATATATTAGAAATTACAAAACTGTATTCTAAATCTTTGTTTGAATCTATACAGTACTCAGATAATACTGGAGCTCCCCAGCTATCATCTCCACCAACACCCATTTGTTTTCCTATTATATTTACATTTGTAAAGTTAACAGGAGGTAAGTCTTCTTGGTGAAGAGCATTTTCAAGTTCCATATTGTTATAAGGTAAAACACTGAATTCAAATGGCAATTTTTCATAAGAGAATTTAAGTCCTTCACCTTTTTCATTTTTAATAGCAACCCATCTAGTATCAATTCTATTACCACATTCTTGTGGAACTAAGTATTTAGATAAGTTTTTAAGTGGTGTACTTGAGTAAATACCTAATTTTGCACCTTCTGCACGGTCAATGTAGTTTTCATCTGGTCCCATTCCATACCAAGAGAAGGAATTAAATTCTGATAAAAGTCTGAAGTTCATTCCTAGTACTGGTAATAGAGGTAAGCCTTCTAAACCTTTATAAGCTACATTTACTTTAATTGAATTGTCAGCTGAAACTTCGTAATCTACTTTAACATTTGTAGTTGGTATTGTTGGAAGTTCATAAGTGTAATGAAGCACAACTTTATCAGCTTGTTCTTCCATTGAAAAATCAACATATTTTTGACAAATTGAAGCACTAAGCCATTGAGCGCATTTAAACTCATGTTTGTTTCCTCTGTCATTATCGGTTGTTGCTCTCCAATAATAAGTTTTAGGTGTTCTTGTAATGAACTCTTTTCCGCTATATCTTAAAGAAACAATCCCACCTTCTTGTTTTGAGAAAATTACTTTAAAGTCTTTTCCATGAATTCCAATGTTAACATCACCATGAACTACTTTTAAAGTAGAAGTAGGAGTAGTTTTAGCAGTTTCTTTTCTTTCATAAACCTTTTGTCCAAAAGCTATTTCGTAACCTTTAGCAGCCCAAAGGGTATCTTCAGATAAGATTAATGAAACAGTGTATACAAGTTCTTCTGAACAGTTATAATCACCAAATGGTAATTCAAAATATTTTTCTTCACCAGCGTGAACAGAAACCTTTGCAATACCTTCTTTTAAAAGTGATCCTTCTTTTTCAACTTTATAATATAAATTGAACTTATCTACATTTATAAATAAATTTTGATTTTTAATAGTGACTCCATTTTTATCAGGGAATAATTTTACATTTTGATATAAATATTTAACTTCCTGAGCTTTAGGGGATACTTCTCTGTTAGCATAAATTAAACCATTTCCTGAAAAATTATAATCTGATGGTCTATCAGTAAAATCTCCACCATAAGATAAAGTTTCTTCACCATTTGGTAGTTTTCTATAAAGAGCCTGATCGCCGTAGTCCCAAATAAAGCCACCTTGGTACATTAAATACTTGTCCTCAAGTTCAGTATATTTCATCATTCCGCCAGTAGAGTTGCCCATAGAATGCATATATTCACAGCTGATATATGGTTTTTGAGGATCATTATTTAGATACTCTTCAATTTCAAATGCCTTTGCATACATTCTACTTTCCATATCGCTTATCTTTTCATATTCTCTATTCCAAAATACTCCTTCATAATGTACTAAACGAGAAGGATCTGTTTTTCTAAAGTATTCTGACATTTGGAATATATCTTCACCAGCATAGGATTCATTACCACAGGACCAAATGATTACAGAAGGGTGATTTTTATCTCTTTCAAGCATTGATGTAGCACGATCTAAAACAACAGCTTGCCATTCTGGTAAATTTCCTGGTACATTCCATGAAGGTTCACATTGTCCCATCTTTTGCCATGAACCATGACTTTCTAAGTTTGTTTCATCTATTAAATAAATACCGTATTCGTCACATAATCTGTACCATAAGCTTTGGTTAGGGTAGTGAGAAGTTCTAACTGCGTTAATATTATGTTGCTTCATAAATTTAATATCCCAAAGCATGTCTTCTTTTGTAATAGAACGACCACGTCTTGCACTAAATTCGTGTCTATTAACGCCTTTGAAGACTATTCTTTTTCCATTAAGATGCATAACTTTATCTTTCATTTCGAAATGTCTAAAGCCAACTTTTTGTTTAACAACTTCAACTAAAGTGCTATCCGATTTCTCAACAAATATATATAGTTCATATAAATTTGGTTCTTCAGCACTCCATAACTTAACCTTTTCAACATCAAGTGAGAAGTTTAGCTTGTTGTTAAAAGGAATATCTGTAGCTTCAACAACTTTATTTCCTAAAGCATCTTCAAGATATGCTTTTATTTTTACATTTTCATTTCCAATCATTTTTAAGGTTGCATTAAGTTTGGCATTAGTGAAATCTTCAGATAAATCCGTTTTGACAGAGATATCATTTATATGAGTTTCTGGTATTGCATATAAATAAACATCTCTAAAGATTCCAGAAAATCTCCAGAAGTCTTGATCTTCAATCCAACTTGAACTACTTCTTTTATAAACTTCAACAGCAAGTTTGTTTTCGCCTTCCTTTAAATAGCTAGTAATATCAAATTCAGATGGAGTGAAAGTATCTTCACTGTATCCAACAAATTCTCCATTAACCCATACATAAAAAGCTGTTTCAACCCCTTGGAAAGAAATAAAAGTTTGTTTATTTTTAAGTTCATCTTTAATATTAAAGAATGTTACATAGCTTCCTACAGGATTATAGGTTTTTGAAATATGAGGAGGTCTTAATTCATCATGACCTTCCCATGGATACATTGTATTAATATATTGGCATTTGTCATAACCTTGAAGTTGGATGTGTCCAGGTACTTCTATGTAGTCAAAGCCACTAATGTCAAAATCTTCTTTATAAAAATCTTTAAGTCTTAAGGATGGATTTTCACTATATGAAAATCTCCAGCTTCCATTTAAATTTTGTTTAAGAGGCATATCATCATCTAGTTTTAATTCATTCATTTTTTCATAAAACCAATGATCTGAATGTGCATCTATTCTGTTTACTCTAAAAACTTGTGGATCTTCTAGCCAATCCAAAGATGGTTGTTTAATATTGTTCATATAAATACCTCACCTTCTTGTAGTAGTTAAGAGTTAGGAGGTATGAGTTAGGAGTTAAGGAAGAAAAGCCTAGGGCTTTTCAAAATAAAATTTAGAAATCTATTTAGAGATTTCATCCAAAACTCAAAACTGTTAACTCAAAACTGTTAACTGACTCAAAATCGTTTTCAATTCAATTGTATAAACTTCTAAGTAAAAAGTCAATTTGTTTTAGTAAAAGTTTAGTAAAATATTTTTGCGATTTGAAAAGAATATAAATATATTATATAATTATATTATTTATGTAAACTTTATCAATAAATTTGCATTAGGAGGTAGAAGCTTGAGTGAATATTGTAAAATATTAATTGTTGACGATGAATTTATTATGAGACAAGGAATTAAACATATGCTCGATTGGGAACAGGAAGGCTTTCAAATCATTGGAGAAGCTTCAAGTTGTCAGGAAGCACTTGAAATAATTGAAACTAATATTCCTCATATTATAATTTCAGATATTGTAATGCCTCAAGTAGATGGTATCGAGTTTACTAAAATTGTACAAGAAAAATATCCTCAAATACAAATTGTTATATTAAGCAGTTATAGTGATTTTGAGTATGTGAGATCTTCGTTTCAAAATGGAGCAGTAGATTATGTATTAAAACCTTCATTAAAGCCTTTGGATTTCCTTGATACATTAAAGAAAATTGCAAAGAAAATATCAAGTGTGGATTTGCCTTCTAAAAGTGCAGTTAATATTGATAATTTATTAAATAGACTTATTCTTGGTTATGATATTGACTTTGAACATTTGAATAAATTATTTATCAATCCATGTTTTTGTATCTTTGGAATTAATGCTAAAAAAGTATATCCTAATTATGAGGAGAGACAAAAATTGCTTAGCAGCCTTATATCAGAAATAGATTTGCAGGATTTTAAAGAGGAAGTAACACAAGTTACTAATATTGAAAATGATATGATTGTTTTGATTATTAACTTTAAACGTGAAAACTATACAAATGTAGAAAATAAGTTAATTAAAATTTCAAATGATGTTGCCTCTAAATTTAGAGAAGCATTTTTTGGTTTAAGTAAAGAATTTTATAATATTGAAAATATTAAGGAGATATATGAAACTGATTTTTTATTGTTAACGCAGCAATACTTTTACAATAAGAATATTAATTTATTATCTTCAAAAAGCTTGAAGAAAGCACCTGAAATAGAAAAATTTAATTTTAAGGGATTTTCTGAGTTGGTTTCAATATTAAAAATTCCAAAGGCTTTTGAAATGCTGACCGAGTATATAAATAAGGTTATTAATAATAAAGCGCTTACAGAATTTGAGTTAAAGACTTTGATACAGAATTGTTTCTATAATGTAATTTCTACTTTAGAATATTTAAATAGTGATGGAATTTCATCAAATTCATTAAAGCGAGAGTGTTTTGATAAAATTGATAGTAGCAAGTACGCGGAAGATCTTATGGAAGCCTATCAAGAAATTTTAGATTTATTTAACAAAATTATAGATAAGCAAGAAAGTAATATTAATTCTCATATGCTTAATAAGATAATACAATACATATATGATCATTATGATGAACAGCTTACTTTGTCATATGTATCAAAATTATTTAATTTCAATTATTACTATTTATCATCATACTTTAGTTCACATAATGAAGAAGGGTTTAATGAATTTCTTAATAAAATAAGAATAAAGAAAGCTTGTGAATTTTTACAGAAAGATATACCTATCTCAGATATTAGTAGTATGGTTGGATATTCTGATCAAAGTTACTTTAGTAAGGTATTCAAAAAATTTACTGGAGTTACTCCAAGTAATTTTAGAAAAAACAGTATAAAAGGATTAAGTTAGACACATGGAGTTGTTAATTTTTTATGTGCCTTAAGGAAGGAAATATAAAGAATGTCGAAAATATTGAAATTTATCCACTCAACTAGTCTGTTTTCTAGAGTTGCTTCAATTGTACTTGTAAGTGTTATATTAGTATCTATTTCTATAAGTGTGATTACAATTAAAATTTCAAAAGGCATCCTTGCTGATACCTTCAGTAAATCTAATTATAAGGTTTTAACACAAATTACAAACAACATTAATGAACTTAATGATAAAATCATTAATATTATGAATGCAATCGATAATATTCCAGATTACCAGAGATATTTAACAAAAACAGAAGAAGAAATGGGGCCTCAACTTAATTTCAATACTTTGTATAATATGAAAAAAAATTTAGTAGACAAAACTGTACCTCAAAAAGATTTTTATGATATTTCTGTAGTGGTAATTGGATTCAATGGGAATACTTTTTTCCCAAATGATGGCAGCCTTGTTTTAAGTCCTGCTACAATATTAAATAGTACTATTACAAAAAATGCATTAGCAAATAAGAATGTGGTTTCATATCAATATCTGGCTAATGGGTTTACGAATACAACTAGATATTCCAGTGCATTATTAGCAATAAAGGTTTTATGTGATAAATTCACAAAAGAGCCTTATGGATTTGTTTATGTTCTTATCAGTCAAAGTTCATTAAATAAATATTATGATCACTTTGTTGGTAATGGCAATAATATTGCAATTATATCTGACGATGGAACTATCGTTTCTTCTAATAATATGCCTAAAATAGGAACTAAAAATTTAGAGTTATATAATATATCAAAAAATATTTTAGATAATGACTATAAATATGTGAACACGAAATTAGATTATTCTGATGTAGCAATATTGGCAAAGCATTTACCTACATATAATTTTAATATAGTTGGTACTATTGATAAAAATATAGTTTTAGATGAAATATATGATTCTAGAGAAATTATGGCAACTAGCACAATAATAGCATTACTGTTTATTATTATCACATTTTTTATAATAAGAACAACTACAACACCAATCTCAACCCTTGTTAAAACAATGCCTAAAATAATTGATGGTAATTTTAATAATCATATTGAAATTTCAGGGAGTTATGAAGTTCGAGAATTATCTTCAACATTCAATTATATGTTAGATGGGTTAAATAATTATGTAAATAAGCAAATGCAAATGCAAAAGGAAAAACGAAAAGCAGAGATTCATGCATTGCAAATGCAGATTAATCCGCATTTTATTTATAATACACTTTCATCACTTAAATGGCTCATGTGGCAGGGGAAAGTAGAAAAATCTACGGAAACAATAGATGCATTTATTTCTTTATTACAAAATACAATCAGTAATAAAAATGAAATGATAACAATAGCGCAGGAAATAGAGAATTTAAAAAATTATGTGTTGATAAATCACATTCGATATGGAGACAACATTAGGGTTAATTTTTTTGTAATGCCAAATTGCGAAGAATATATTGTTCCTAAATTAATATTTCAACCATTTATAGAAAATGCATTTTTTCATGGGTTTACAGATAAGGACAATGGAGTTATACATGTACTTATAAATGAACAGAATGGAGTTTTAATTTGTGAGATTATAGATAACGGAGTTGGGATAGCAAGTAAGGATATAAAAAGTTTGTTTAGTAATTCATCTAAAAAACATGAGCATTTCACTAGTATTGGTATTAACAATGTTAATGATAGAATTAAACTTCTTTATGGAGAAAAGTATGGAGTAATTATTACGAGTGAGTTAAATGAGGGAACTACTGTAAAAATAACTATTCCTGCTCAAAAGGAATTTAAAGAAGATTAATAGTGGAGACACTAAAAGCAAAAAATAAGCTTAATAAATAACTTATTGAAATAAGCAGCCTATTGTGTTTTGTTTTCTAGGGATTTAATAAATGATTCCTAATGAAACAATTACACACAATGGGTTGCTTATTTTTTGATTGTACCTAATAGCAAAGATTTGTACATTTTTTTGAATGAAATTTATAATTGTAAAGTAATTTTGTACTAAATTGTGAATTATGATTTGTAGAACAGGATACCAATATTAAAAAAGTACAAAACAATAAAAAAATAACAATTATATTTTGAAAACGTATAAAATAATGACAAATTAATATAAATTATATTATAACGTTTACACAAGAGGTGATGCTATAATGTAAACATAAACAAGAAAACTACTAATTAATTAAATTTAATTTCAAGGGGGAAAAAATTTATGAAACTTAAAAAGATCATGGCTGCAGTAGTAACTGGTATGATGGCAGTTAGCTTAATGGCATGTGGATCATCAGCACCAAGTGGAAATGCTGGATCAACAGCAAACAAAGGTAAAGATGATAAAAAAATCACAGTTTGGGCTTGGGATGATACTTTCAATATTAAAGCTGTAAATATGGCAAAAGAAAAATACTTAAAAAATCACCCAGATGTAACAATAGATGTTGTAAATATGGCCCAAGCTGATGTAGTACAAAAATTAAATACAAGTCTTTCATCAGGTACATACGATGGTCTTCCAAATGTAGTATTAATTGAAGATTATAGAATTCAAAACTATCTACAATCTTATCCAGGTGAAATTAAAGATTTAAGTGGTAAAGTTGATAAAACTAAATTTGCAGATTACAAATTAAATGTTATGTCAGATGGAAGTAAATTCTATGGTGTACCATTTGATAGTGGTGTAGCAGCATTATTTTATAGAACAGATTTAATTGAACAAGCAGGATATAAGAAAGAAGATATGAAAGATCTTACTTGGGAAAAATACATAGAAATTGGTAAAGCAGTAAAAGCTAAAACTGGAAAAGCAATGCTTACTATTGATCCAAGTGATTTAAATCAACTTAGAATCATGATGCAATCAGCAGGTTCATGGTATGTAAAAGAAGATGGTAAGACAGTAAATATTGATGGTAATGAAGCATTAAAACAATCAGTTCAAATATACAAACAAATGGTTGATGCAGGTATTACTAAACAAGTTTCTGGATGGGATAATTTCTTAGCAGCATTCCAAAAAGGTGACGTTGCATCAGTACCAAGTGGATGTTGGATTTCTTCTTCAATACAAAAAGCAGATGATCAAAAAGGTAAATGGGCAGTAACAGCTATTCCAAGATTAGGTGCAAATGCTAAATCAGTAAATTCATCAAATAGTGGTGGTAGTAGCTGGTATGTGTTAGATAAAGTTGGTAACTCAGATTTAGCTGCAGATTTCTTAGCAACTACTTTTGCATCAGATAATGATTTAATGAATGATTTAGTTCCAGCTATTGGTTTAGTAAGTACATTGAAATCAGCTAGTTCTTCACCAAACTATAGCAAGCCATTAGAATTCTATGGTAATCAAGAAGTATACAAAGACATGGCATTATGGACTACTAAAGTTCCAGCTGTAAACTATGGTCTTTACACTTATCAATTAGAAAGCGTTATGTCAGAAGGTATGCAAGCTATCGTAGGCGGAGCAGATATTGATGCAACACTTAAGAATACACAAAAGCAAGCGGAAGCTGCTGTAAGCAAATAATAATAAGTTTAATATAATAGAAAAATGAGATTTTATAAAGACTGTTTGTTAAAGTTTTGAAAGATTATTTAGCAAATGGTCTTTATAAATAATAGGAGTTGATAAAGAAATGAAACGAAACAACCATGCGGGACTTAACAGTAAGGAAAATATGTGGGGATGGATTTTTATATCAGGTGGTACATTTTTAATAGGATTATTGGTATTTTATCCAATGGTTCAATCATTGATTATGTCCCTACAATCAGGAAAAGGAAACAATTTAAAGTTTAGTGGATTAGATAATTATGTTAGGATGTTTTCTGATGCAACATTAATTAAAGCAGTTGGCAATACATTTATTTATTTAATAGTTCAAGTTCCAATAATGATTATTTTAGCACTTATTATTTCATCAGTTCTTAATGATAGAACTTTAAAATTTAGTGGATTTTTCAGAACAGCAATTTTCTTACCATGTGTAGCATCTTTGGTTGGATATTCAATTATTATTAAAAGTATATTTGCATCAGATGGATTGGTTAATAAAATGCTTATGAGCCTTCATTTAATTGGAGCTCCAATAGAATGGGTTACACATCCAATTTGGGCTAAAGTTTTAATAATTATAGCAATTACTTGGAGATGGACAGGCTACAACATGATATTTTATTTATCAGGCTTACAAAATATTGATTATTCAATTTATGAAGCAGCAGACATTGATGGAGCATCTCCATTTAAGAAATTTACAGCTATAACAATACCATTATTAAAACCTATAATCTTATTCACAACAATTACTTCAACAATTGGTACATTACAGCTATTTGATGAAATTATGAATATTACAAAGGGTGGTCCAGCAAATGCTACAACTACCATTTCTAAATACATTTACGATTTATGCTTTACGTATACACCAGACTTTGGATATGCAACAGCAGTAGCTTATTTAATTGTTGTTATGGTAATAATATTAGCCATAATTCAATTTAAAA
Organism: Clostridium saccharoperbutylacetonicum N1-4(HMT); assembly: GCF_000340885.1. Lineage (NCBI taxonomy): Bacteria > Bacillati > Bacillota > Clostridia > Eubacteriales > Clostridiaceae > Clostridium > Clostridium saccharoperbutylacetonicum. The sequence continues at coordinate 903,506 of NC_020291.1, forward strand.
TAGGAGGCGATAAAAATGACTAACAAATTTAATAAAGCAATTAAATATATATTTTTATGTGTAGCATCTTTTATTTCTATTTTTCCATTTTTTTGGATGATTGTAAGTGCTACAAATAAATCAGTTGATGTAACAAGAGGAAAGTTATCCTTTGGAAGCAGCTTTATGGAAAATTTAAATAATTTATTAAAGCCGGATTTAGGATTTGTTACTTCATTAGTTAATTCAGGAAAAATTGCAATTATAACAACTATTCTTGCATTGATTGTATCCTCTGTAGCAGGTTATGGTTTTGAAATATTTAGAACAAAGGCTAGAGATAGAGTGTTTACAGTTTTACTTTTATCTATGATGGTTCCATTTTCAGCTATAATGATTCCATTATTTAAACTATTTTCAAGTTTAAAAAATTCACCATTAAGTTTTATAGGTGTAAATACAATGGGAGCTATAATTTTACCTAGTGTTTGTACTGCATTTTTAATTTTCTTCTTTAGACAAAATACAAAGACATTTCCAAAAGAAATTTTAGAAGCAGCAAGAATTGATGGATTAGGTGAAGTTGGTATTTTTATTAAAATATTCTGTCCAACTATGAAAACAACTTATGCAGCAGCAGCAATTATTACATTTATGGGCGCATGGAATGCTTATTTATGGCCATTAATTGGATTACAATCACCAGAAAAATGGACTGTTTTACTTACAATTTCAAAATTAGCATCAAGTTATTCGCCTGATTATGGATTAATTATGATTGCTATAGTAATTACAACTTTACCAACAGCACTAGTATTCTTTGTAATGCAAAAGCACTTTGTAGCTGGAATGACAGGATCTATTAAGTAGTTTACAGTTTACAAGTTACAGTTGTGCGTGGAGAATTTGATTCAGTTTACAGTTTAAAGTTTAGGAGGAAAGCTCATGAAGGAAGAATTCAAAGGGATTAATAAGGTAAAGGGATTATTGCATGGTGGAGATTATAATCCTGATCAATGGTTAAACTATCCTGGAATATTAAAAGAAGATGTTAGACTTATGAAGCTTGCAAATTGCAATTGTGTTTCTATAAATATTTTTGGATGGAGTGCCATTGAACCAGAGGAAGGTAAATATACCTTTGAGTGGCTAGATAAAATCATGGATGATATGGCAGCAAATAATATTCATGTAATTTTAGCTACGCCAAGTGGCGCAAGGCCTGCATGGATGTCTGAAAAATATCCAGAAGTTTTAAGAGTTAATGGTGATAGAAGCAAAAATCTTCATGGTCAAAGGCATAATCATTGTTTCACTTCCCCCGTATATAGAAGCAAAACCTATGCAATTAATGAGATTTTAGCTAAAAGATATAAAGATCATCCAGCTCTAATAATGTGGCATATTTCTAATGAGTACGGAGGAGAATGCCACTGTGAACTTTGCCAGGAAGCTTTTAGAGCTTGGCTTAAGAAAAAATACGACAATGATTTAGAAAAGTTAAATGAAGCATGGTGGACCGGCTTTTGGAGTCATAAATTTACCAGTTGGTCTCAAATAGAAAGTCCATCTGAAAAAGGTGAAATATTTGTTCATGGACATAATTTAGATTGGAAGAGATTTGTTACGGATCAAACAATAGACTTTTATAAAAATGAAATTGCACCTATAAGACAGCTTACTCCTAATATACCTGTAACAGCTAACTTCATGGGAAATTATCCTCATATGGAGTTATTTATAGGATTAGATTATTGGAAATTTGCAAAAGAAGTAGATGTGGCATCTTGGGATAATTATCCTGCATGGCATAATGATTTTGAAAGTACTGCAGATTTAGCATCAAATGTTGGTTTTGTGCATGATATATATAGAACATTAAAAGGTGGCCAGCCATTTTTGGTTATGGAAAGTACTCCAAGCCTAGTAAATTGGCACGATACTAATAAACTAAAACGCCCAGGAATGCATTTATTGTCATCACTACAAGGCTTAGCTCATGGAGCAGATTCAGTTTTATATTTCCAATGGAGAAAGGGAAGAGGTGCTTCAGAAAAATTTCATGGTGCTGTTGTAGATCACTGTGGACATGAAAATACTAGAGTGTTTAGAGAAGTATCTGAAGTTGGAGAAATTTTAAATAAAATAAAGGAAATTCAAGGTTCTTCAGTGGAACCAGAAGTAGCAGTAATATATGATGTTGAAAACAGATGGGCAATTGATGATGCGCAAGGCTTAAAGAAATACAAAAAAGGTTATGCAGAAAGTTGTCAAGAAGCCTATAAAGTGTTCTGGGAGAAGGGAATTCCAGTAGATGTTATTAATATGGAGTGTGATTTGTCAAAATATAAACTTGTAATAGCTCCAATGCTTTATATGATACGTCCTGGAGTTGCAGAACAAATTAACGAATTTGTAAAAAATGGAGGAACTTTTGTAACTACTTATTTTAGTGGTATTGTGGATGAAAATGATCTCTGTTTCTTAGGCGGATTCCCTGGACCATTAAGAGAGGTTACAGGAATTTGGTCAGAAGAGATAGATTCACTATATGATGATGAAGCAAATTATATAGAAGTTAATGACAAAAAAATAGAGGGATTAAAAACTAGTTATAAAGTAAGTGATTACTGTGATTTAATCCATGCAGAAACAGCAGAAGTTCTTGGCGTATATAAAAATGATTTCTATGCAGATATGCCTGCACTAACTGTAAATAGTTATGGTAAAGGAAAAGCATATTATATAGCAGCTAGAACAGAGCATACTTTTAACAAGGATTTTTACTCAAAGCTTATTTGTGATTTGAATATCAAGAGTGTAATTGATGCAGAGTTGCCAGAAGGTGTTACTGCCCAAATGCGCTGTAGCAAGGATAATAAATATATATTTATCATGAATTTTAGTGAAGAAGAAAAGAAAGTTTCATTAGTAAAAGATGAATATATAGATATAGTGACGGATGCAAAAGTAGTAAAGGAAGTTATTTTAAATAAATATGGCTTCAAAATATTAAAGAAAATGAATTAATTAAAAAATAGTCTATGCATCTTTAGATTAGAAGGTAGCATAGACTATTTTTGTTATTTTATTATTTTGCAGCTATCTCTTATTTTAAATTCAGTTGGGATAATGACTTTTTTATTATAATTTCTAGTTGAAGTTAGATTTTCAAGTAATAAATCAACAGCAGCACCAGCTAAATATTCTCCTGGAATTCGCACAGTTGTTAAAGCTGGAATCATATATTTAGCACTTGGCTGGTCATTAAAGCCTATAATACTAATATCATTAGGGATTGATAGATTAGCTTCTGAAATAGCTTTATATGCTCCAATAGCCATAGAGTCATTTCCAAGAAAAAATGCAGTTGGTCTATCATCCGATTCTAAAGCTTTAAGCATAAGCTTATAGCCAGCTTTAAAGGTATATTTTTCTGTTATATATATGTAGTTTGGATTAAAAATGTTATTTTTAAGCATGAATTCTTTATATTCAATTGATCTTTCATCTGCATATATATCTTCAGTAGATAGGTTGTCAGAGTTTTTATTGCCAATAAAGCCTATTTTTCTATGTCCTAATTCATATAAGTAGTTTAAGGCTTTTGTTGTTGCTCTTCCCATATCTACTATCACAGAATCAAATTTATTTTCATTTGGAGAAAAATCTACAAAAATTATATTTTCGTTTCCATTGGATAATTTCTCTATGGTATCTGAATTAAATTTTCCAATGGCAATTATTCCATTTACTTTGCTAATATCATCAATAGAACTGTTTTCAGTTAATTTTACTAAGTTAAGGTTATTTTCATTGCATTTTTTTTCAGCAGCTAACCTTATTGATAAATAATATGGATCTTCTAATTCTTCTTGGTAATTGTACCAATAAATTATGCCAACATCCTTACAAAGTTTATTTTTAGTTTTTTTAGCTTTTAAAGGTACATATTCAAGTTCATCTGCAATTTTTAAGATTTTTTCTCTTGTTGCATTGCTAACATTTAAGGTTTCATCAAAATTTAGAACTCGAGAAACTGTTGCTATAGAAACTTCTGCAAGAGATGCAATTTCTTTTATAGTAGCCAATTGAAAATCCTCCCTATTGTATATTCACTATATGAATAATGGTGATAATACTAGTATAGCTGAGTATCACTGGTTCAGCAATATTTTAAGATATAGAAAATAATTATATTAATTTTTAAAGTACCTATTACAAAAGGTATGCTTAATCAAATTATGAGTTGAAACAATTGTTAATAATTAAATTTATTATAGAAAGAAGCGATAACAAATGAATATATTAAAAAATGTAAAGGTAAGGATAAAATTAATTATAGCATTTTTGATTGTTGCGTTGCTAATTGGCATTGTAGGTGGAGTAGGAATTATTTCGCTTAAAAATGTAGGAGAAAATGCAAAAAAGATGTATAGCCAAAATTTACAAGGTGTTTATATGTTAACGGATATGAAACAAAATTTAACTGAGATAAAGAGTAATTTAGCAGATTTAATAAACTTAAAAGATGAAAAAGATTCAGATATAAAGGCTAAATTGGAAAAAAGTATTGAAGATAATAATGCGGAAAATGACAAGTATATATCTCAGTTGAAAGATTTGCCTAAAGATAATGATGAAAATGAAATATTTGAACAATTTAATAGTCAATTAAACCAGTACAGTATAGTAAGAGGAAATACAATCAAACTTATAGACGCAGGCCAGTATACTGGAGCTGCTGAGCAATATAAAGATATACCGAAAATTACAGATGAGTTATTTAATTATTTAGATAAATTAATAGAAGCAAATTTAAAAGAATCTAGTGATGCAAATGATAATATTGTTTCAATTTATACAGCTGCAAATACAACTATGGTTATATTGAGTGTTGTCGGGCTTATATTAGCTATTGTAATAGGATTAATATTATCAAGTGATATAAATAAGCCACTACAAAGAATGAGATTACTTGGAGAAAAACTTGCTGATTATGATTTATCATATGAATCTAAGGTAATCAGAGGTGATGAATTTGGACAAACATATGGTTCTTTACTTAAGGCACAAGGTAATATTAAAGAACTGATTAAGACTATCCTTGATAATTCTCAAAATTTAAGTGCTTCATCAGAAGAGCTTTCAGCAACGGTGCAGGAATTATCATCAAAGGCAGTTAGTGTTGACGAAGCTGTAAATAATATTGCTCGAAATATGGAAGAAGCCAGTGCAGGAGCAGAAGAAATAAGTGCATCTATCCAAGAGGTCGATTCAAGTATCTCCGTACTTTCACAAAAAGCTATGGATGGAAGTGGTAATGCAAATTCTGCTAAAGAAAGAGCAGTACAAGTTAAAAATGATAGTCAAAAAGCTTTGAAAGAATCTAAAGAAGTATCAGATGAGAAACAACAAAGAATGGCGAAAGTTATTGAAGAAGGTAAAGTTGTAGATAATATAAGAGTTATGGCAGGAACTATAGCTGAAATATCAGAACAAACTAATTTGCTGGCACTAAATGCGGCAATAGAAGCTGCCAGAGCAGGAGAAATGGGAAAAGGTTTTGCAGTTGTTGCAGAAGAGGTTAGAACACTTGCAGAGGAATCTTCAGGAGCAGTACAAAATATTCAGGAGACTATCGTTAAAGTACAGGCTGCTTTTAAGAGGAGCATCGATACTGGAAGTGATATTTTAGAATTTATTGATAAGGATGTAAATAAACAATTTGAAGCTTATGAAAAGACGGGGACTCAATACTATAAGGATTCTGAATTTGTAAGTAATATGTCAGAGGAGATTGCGGCTATGTCAGAAGAAGTTACTGCAACTGTTGGACAAGTAAGCGAAGCAATTCAAAATATGGCAGGAACAACTCAAAAATCCACTGAACACGCTCTGAAAATAAAAGAAAGTATGAATGAAACTACGCAAGGCTTAGAACAGGTGGCGTCAACAGTACAAGGGCAAGCAGAACTTGCACAAAAACTTAATGAAATAGTTCAAAAGTTTAGGATTTAATATTAATAATATGCTTAAGAGGGAACAATAGTAGGAGAAAGTAAACTACTGTTGTTCTTTTTTATTATCAATGTGCAATTATCAATTTACAATTAGTGAAAATAGCTTTGTATTAAATATAATAAATTTCATAATAAAATATATTAAAATTTATTATATTATGGTTTAATTAATATAAAAATAGTAATATGCAGGTTCTAAAGAGCAATGTTCAATTATCAATTTTCAATTAAGGATGAAGGCTCTATAGGAAAAAGTCAGAAGAAAGAATAGAATTTTTTTGATTGAAATTTATAATATTAATTAGAACTATATATTGAAATTGTAAGGGTTTAAGAAAGAGGAGTAAGAATGAAAAAAATTGGAGTTTTTGATATTTTAGGTCCTATTATGATAGGACCATCAAGTTCACATACAGCAGGAGCTGCAAGACTTGGGAAAATTGCTAGAAGTATTGCTGGTGAAGATATAATAGAAGTAACATTTTTATTACATGGATCATTTGCAAAAACCTATAAAGGCCATGGAACAGACAGGGCATTAATTGCAGGAATTTTAGGAATGGAACCAAGTGATGAGAGACTTAGAAATTCTATTGATATAGCAAGAGAAAGAGGAATTAAATTTTTATTTAAAGAAGCTGATTTAGGAGATGTCCACCCTAATACAGTTAAATTTGTTATGAGAACAGTAAAAGGCAATCACTGTGAGGTTACAGGCTCATCTATTGGTGGAGGAAATATTAAAATTATAGAAGTTAATGATAATGAGGTTGATTTTACAGGAATGTATGAAACAATAATTGTGGCCCATAAGGATGCTCCTGGATGCATAAATAGTGTAACAAGGTTACTTTACAGTGAAAATATTAATGTTGCATTTATGAGAGTTTTTAGACATCAAAAAGGTGAAGAAGCTATGATGATTTGTGAAATGGACAATAAATTAAGTGATGAATTAATTGAAGAGATTAGGAAGATAGAGTTAGTAAATAATGTGATCTCAATAAGCCCAGCGGTAATCAGTTAACAGTTTACAGTTGGGAGCTAGCAGCTTATAGTTTACAATTAGGAGTTATGCCCCTATAAAGAGAGCAGCTATGCTGCAATACGGAACCTAATATAGTTATGAAGTTACAGTTGGAAGAAGAAAGTGAGGAATTTTTTATGATAGCAAGGTCGGGAGTAGAATTATTAGAGATTTGTGAAAAACATAATATTTCATTGAGCGAATATGCCATAATATGTGAGATGGAAGAAAGTGACGCAAACAGAGAAGAAGTAATAGAAAAGATGAGAAAAAATTTAAAAGTTATGATGTCAGCAGCAAATGAAGGGATGGAGAAAGAAGTTTATTCGGTTAGCGGTTTAATCGGTGGTGATGGATATAAATTATACAATTATGCTCAAAATGGAAGGACGCTCACTGGTGGTGTGACTACAATGGCAATGGCAATGGCTCTTTCTTCTGCAGAAGTAAATGCATCTATGGGAAAAATTGTTGCATGTCCTACAGCTGGCTCTTGTGGGATTTTGCCAGCAGTAATTTTAAGTGCAGGAAAGCAACTTAATTTAAATGAGGATGAACTTGTAAAAGGTCTATTTGCTGCTGCTGCCGTTGGTATGATAATTGGTCAAAATGCAACCTTATCAGGAGCTGAGGGAGGCTGTCAGGCAGAATGTGGTTCAGCTTCTGCTATGGGAACAGCAGCTGTTGTTGAAATGATGGGAGGAACTCCAAAGATGAGTTTAGATGCATCAGCAATAATTCTTAAAAATGTTTTAGGGCTTGTATGTGATCCAGTTGCTGGACTTGTTGAAATTCCTTGTGCTAAAAGGAATGCTCAAGGTGCCATAACTGCTCTTTGTACAGTAGATATGGTAATGGCAGGAGTAGTATCAAAGATTCCTTTTGATGATGCAGTAAGTGCAATGTACAAAGTGGGAAAATGCTTACCAGAAGCTCTTAAAGAAACAGCTTTGGGAGGCGTAGCTGTAACTAAAGAAGGGTTAAGACTTAAAGAGCAGGTGTTCGGGAAATAGCACAAAATGATCAATTGTCAATTTTCGATGATAAATTATCAATTATTAACATTTATGATGAATGAACAATTATCAATATAAGGGTTTAATTGTAAATTAATGATGTAAGTCTAAAAGAGAAATGCCTAGGGCAAAATGTAAAAGTTCAACAGGAGAAAACAGGAGAAGGCTTAAAGAAAAAAATATGAAATTATAAACTGTTTATGAAGGGAAGAAAAAATATGAATCCATTAACAAAAGGCCAAATTACTATTCTTGTAGTAGATGATGAAAAAAGTATAATTGATTTTATTAAAATGGGTTTAGAATCAGAAGGGTATATAGTATATTCTGCTTTTGATGGGAATGAGGCTATTAAATTAGCTGAAGAAATAAATCCACATATAGTAATACTAGATATTATGCTGCCTGGAATGGATGGATATGAAGTGTGTTCAAGGCTTAAAAGATTGATTAAAACATCAGTTATTATGCTTACAGCTAGAGATGATGTTGATGATAGGGTTAAGGGACTAGATATTGGGGCAGATGATTATATGGCAAAGCCTTTTAGTTTTAAAGAACTTTTAGCGCGTATTAATGCTAGAATTAGAAATAGCTATCCAGAATTATACGATATTGTACATATAGGTGAATTTTCTATTGATGATGGTGCACATGAAATTACATATTGTGGGAATACATTAGAATTGCCCCCAACTCAGTATAATTTATTAAGATTTTTACTAATAAATAATGGAATTGCATTAAGTAAAGCTCTCATACTAGAAAAAGTATGGGGATATGATTTCAATGGAGAGGAAAATATTGTTGAGGTATATATAAGATATCTCCGTGATAAGATTGAAGATAATGAGCACAATATTATCAAGACTGTTCGTGGTGTTGGGTATAAAATGGTGGCACAATGAAGAGGTTGAAAAATAAGTTTAAAATAAATAGCTTAAAGTGGCAATTGTTATTTAGCTTAATGATTATATTAGTTATTTTATTAATTACAATGGGGATTTTTCAATCTATAAGTATGGAAAAGTATCTATGTGAAGATAAGAGGCAAGTATTACAACAAAGATTTCATAATTTAGATTTTAGTAAGTTATCAAAAGAAGATTTAAATACTATCACAAAAACAGAAGCAATGGAGATTTTAAATAGAGTAGCAAGTAAAAATATTAGAGCTTCACTAATTAATAAAAATGGAGAATTAATATACAGCAATTTAGAGGATATAACCAAAAAAGATGATAATGATGGTGATGAGGATAACAAGGAAATAGATGAAAAATCTTTTAAAAGGTTAAAGGTACCTATGCTTTCCAAAGATGAATATAGTAGTCTTTTGAATAAATCAGGTAATTTAGAACATGAATATAAAACTTTAAAAGATGAAGATAATAATTATCAAATGGTAGTATGGATAAAGGTTGGTGACCTTTCTTCACCTTCAGGCTTAATTCAATTAAGTACTCCAATACAAGATATAAAAGACATATTGCTTAAACAGTTATATGTAGATAGCACTTTGTCAATTTTTATACTAATAATAGGTATAATAATGGGAACTGCAATTTTTAATAGAACTTTAAAGCCCCTATACAAAATAACTAATACGGTTGAAGGTATAGAGGTAACGGATCTTCATACAAGGCTTGAAGAGAAGAATGGCCAATTTGAAATAGATAGATTAGCAAAATCCTTTAATATTATGCTTTCAAGGATAGAAGAATCATTTGAAAAGGAACAACTTATTAAGGAAAAGATGAGAAGTTTTGTATCAGATGCATCTCATGAACTTCGGACTCCATTGACTTCGATTCATGGATTTGTTGAAGTCTTATTAAGAGGCGCAGCTAAAAATAAAGATCAATTAGATCTAGCTTTAAATAGTATATTGATGGAAAGTGAAAGGCTAACAAAGTTAGTCAATGACCTTTTAATTTTAACAAAGCTTGATAAAAAGCCTGTTGTAGAAATGAAAGAGGAAGATATTAATGGATTGATACAAGAAATTCAACCTCAACTTCAAGTGCTTTGTGAAAATAGGAAACTGCAGTTTGATTTAAAAGAGGATATATATGCTATTATAAACAAAGATCAAATAAAGCAAGTCATATTCAATTTAACACAAAATGCTGTTCTGCATACAGATAAGACTAAAGGGAGTATTACTATAGCTACTGATTTTGGAATATTTGAAAATCAAAGATTTGCAGTATTAAAGATATGTGATAATGGGACAGGAATACCAGAGAAGGATATTAAAAAAATATATGATAGATTTTTTAGAAGCGAAACTCATAGATCTCGGGAACATGGAGGATATGGGCTTGGACTTTCTATAGTAAAAGCCATAATAGATAGTAACAATGGAAAAATAAAGGTAGAAAGTCAGTTGGAGGTTGGAACCACATTTACTGTTTATCTTAAAACAGAAAATTAAGTAAAAATATTAGTTGTAGTTGGTTAAAAAAATATAAGAATCACTTAATAAGTTTTTAAGGGAAGGATAATAGTGAAAGAAGACTATTATCCTTCTTTTTTTATACCTTGGTGTTCAAAAAAACTGTTATGACTTTTCTCAGCAAATTCTAAGCTTATGCTAAGGATAAATTAAGAGTTAATTGCTATAATTTAGCTAGCGAGGAAATTAAGAGACATAAAGGAGTGTGATTATCATAGATATAACAAGCATTTTATTAATAATGTTTTCTGCAGTTATACTATTTATTTTAATTTCTGTATTTATTACTGGAAAGTATGAAAAACATGAGTATATAAAGAGTAGTTATGCACTTGGAACTTTAATAAATTTAAGAGCAATTGGAAGGAATGCTGAAAAGGCAGTAGATGAAGTACTTGAAAGATTAAATGATATTGATGATAAAATGTCAGCTTTTAAAGAAGAAAGTGAAATATCCAAAATAACCGTTAGTGCTGGAAACAAAGCTGAAAGGGTAAGCGATGATACTTATTTTGTCATTAAAAAGGCTTTAGAATATAGCAAAATTTTAGAGGGAACCTTTGATCCTACAATAAGGCCATTGGTTAAGCTTTGGAGTATAGGAACAAAAGAAGAAAAAATACCGGAAGAGGCTGAAATAAGAACTGCTATGGAGATTGTAAATTATAAGGATGTGGTTTTAGATGAAGATAAACACTCGATAATGTTAAAGCAAAAGAAGCAGGCTTTGGATGTTGGAGGAATTGCAAAAGGTTTTGCAGCCGATGAAGCTCGTGATATATTTTTAAAACATAAAATAAAAAGTGCTTTAATTGATTTAGGAGGAAATATTTTTGCGTTGGGATGCAAGCAAGATAAGACTCCTTGGAAAGTTGGTATTCAAAATCCATTTAATTCTAGAGGAGATTTTTTAGGAATATTAGATGTTGAAAACAAATCAATTGTTACCTCTGGAAATTATGAAAGATATTTTATGAAAGATGGGAAGAGATTTCATCATATAATCGATCCTAAAACTGGATATCCATCAGAAAGCAAAATTATAAGTGCAACTATTATATCTGATAATTCAATAGATGGTGATGGGTTATCAACAGGTGTTTATATTCTTGGAGTAGATAAAGCTTTAAATATTATAGAAGCAATTAGAGGAGTAGATGCAATACTTGTCACAGAGGATAAAAAGGTTTATATGACCTCAGGTGTTAAAGAAATTTTTATGTTAACAAATGAAGAATTTGCCTTAATACATAAATAAACAGTTAGTTGTTAATAAAATTGATATTTTAAGTAAAGATTGTGGAAAAAGATAAAGTTAAGAAGGAGAAACAAAGATGGCTAAAAAAATTAAGAAATCTCAGGTTTTAAGGCATATAGTGCAATTAATTATGTTTTTTGCATTACCAGGTCTTTATGCAATGGCCTTTAATGAAACAAAAACAGTATATAAAATGATTATTGAAGGAAATTTTAATTTTCTTCAAGCGTTTCCAAGTTTAATTGAATTTGTAGCTGTAATGCTAGTAACAATTTTAATAGGAAGATGGTTCTGTGGATGGATTTGTGCCTTTGGAGCTTATAATGATTTAATATATTTTATAGCTAAAAAAGTATTTAAAGGAAAATTTAAAATAGATGAAAAAGCTGACTCTATATTGAAATATGCAAAGTATGTAATATTATTATTTATAATAATTGTTTCATGGACCTTTGGAAGCAGTATTTTGGAAAGTACAAGTCCTTGGGATGTTTTTGGGCAGATTACTAATGTATCAACTATAGTGAATAACTTGCTTATTGGATTAATCCTTTTAGTTTTAATTACAATTGGAGCTGCATTTATAGAAAGATTTTTTTGTAGATATTTATGTCCTTTAGGTGCTGTATTTTCAATAATATCTAAAGTTGGAATCATGAAAATTAATAAGCCTAAAGCTGATTGTGGAAAATGTAGAGCATGTACAATGAATTGTTCTATGGGATTACCTTTATAAAGGCGATTATGCTAAAGGTGGAGATTGCATTAATTGTTTAAAGTGTACAGAAGTGTGTCCTAGAAGAAATGCAAATATAAATATTCTCGGTCAAGATGTAAATCAAAGCTTAGCTGGATCACTAGCAATGGCAACAATGTTAGGTGCATATGGGATTACAAACTTTGGAGTTGATGCACTAACTAAAGCAGGAATTATATCAAATGAAAGTGCTATTTTAAGTGATGCTTCATTGGGATCAGCTTCAGATAATTCATCACAAAAATATAAAGATGGAACATATACAGGAACTGGACAAGGCTTTGGAGGAGCAACTAAAGTATCTGTAACAATAGTAGATGGGAAAATAACAAACATAGAAACTATATCAAATCAAGATACTCCAGATTATTATAGCAGAGCTTTTGGAACAATCTCTAATGGGATAATTTCTAATCAAACCCCACAAGTTAACGCAGTATCAGGAGCTACTTACAGTTCTAAGGGAATAATAGAAGCAGTGAAGGATGCATTGGGTCAAGCTACTGTTTCAGGTTCAGATAGTGCTATTTCTAGTAATGATAATATAATAGCTACAGGGGAAAATGCAGCTCCAAGCGGAGCAGAGAGTGCAGCCCCAGCTTCAACAAATAATACAAAGACAACAGCTACAGATAATACTTCAAAAACATATAAGGATGGGACATATACAGGAACTGGACAAGGCTTTGGAGGAGTAACTAAAGTTTCTGTTACTATTGCTAATGGAAAAATAACTAATGTAAAAACTTTATCCAATGAAGATACTCCAGAGTTTTATCAAAAGGCTTCAAACAGCATAATGGGAAATGTAATATCAACTCAATCAGCTAATGTAGATACAGTTTCAGGTGCAACTTTTAGTTCAAATGGAATTATAAATGCAGTTAAAAATGCACTTAGTCAAGCTGGGGGAGCAGTTTCAAGTAGTAATAGTTCAACTGCAAAAGCAAGTCAAGGAAGTACAAGTTCAAGCTCATCTTCCAATAATACAGCTAACAGTGAACCGATGACACCTCCACCAGTGGCAAATCAAAATGCTTCAGCACAACCACCAGTTCAAAAAAGTACTTCATCAAATTCAACTAGTAGTCAAGGAAGTACGAGTGCTAATGGCAATACTAACACAAGTAAAAATAATAGCACTAGCCAATATAAGGATGGTACATATACAGGAACTGGATCAGGCTTTGGAGGAACAACTAAAATTTCTGTTACTATTGCAGGTGGAAAAATAACAGGCGTAAAAACTGTATCTAATGAGGATACTTCAAAATATTATAATAGAGCTATAGGGACTATAACAAATAGTGTGATTTCAAAGCAATCAGGGAGTGTAGATACAGTTTCAGGAGCTACATATAGCAGCAGAGGAATAATTGAGGCTGTTCAAAATGCTTTGAGTCAAGCAAAATAATCATGTCTTAGTTTTAAAGATATAAAATACATTTGTGTTATGCAGAACCATGAGAAATTTTCTGTTATACACAAATGTATTTATTTTTTGCCAATATTTATGTTGAGATATTAAATAGTTGTAAATAAGTTTTTCAATTATTTATATACTAAGTGAATGTCTAATTTTCTCAGCAAATTCTAAGCTAGCATTAAGGATATGCTAAGACTCATTTGTTACAATTTAGAAAGTGAAATGATTAAAGCATTTATATAAGCAAATGTAAAAACAGAAATGGGAATTATTTTGTTCTATAAAATTTAGAAGAATAATTTCATTTTTTATAAAAGATTAGGCTTAAAAGGAGAAAAAGATATGGGTAAAAAAATAAAAAAATCTCAAGTATTAAGGTATGTTATACAGTTAATTATGTTTCTAATAATGCCTGGAATTTATGCAATGACGTTTAGTGAGGTAAAAGCAGTTTATCAAATGATTATTAATGGTAATTTTAACTTTCTTCAAGCATTTCCAAGTTTAGTGGAGTTTGTAGTGGTTATGCTATTAACTATAGTTATGGGAAGATGGTTTTGCGGATGGATATGTGCTTTTGGAGCATATAATGATTTAATATATTACCTATCAAAAAAAGTTTTTAAAGGGAAATATAAAGTTGATGAAAAAGTTGATTCAATATTAAAATATGCAAAGTATGTAATATTACTATTTATAATAATTGTTTCATGGACATTTGGAAGCAGTATATTAGAAAGTACAAGTCCTTGGGATGCTTTTGGGCAAATAACTGATGTTTCAACTTTGTTAATAGGATTAATTCTCTTAATATTAATAACAATAGGAGCAGCCTTTATTGAAAGATTTTTCTGTAGATACTTATGTCCATTAGGTGCAATATTTTCCATAATATCTAAATTTGGAATAGTAAAAATAAACAAACCAAAAGCAGATTGTGGCAAATGCAGAGTTTGCACTATTAATTGTTCTATGGGATTAAACCTTTATAAGGTAGATGGTGTTAAGGGTGGCGATTGTATTAACTGTTTAAAGTGTACAGAAGTGTGCCCAAGAAAAAATGCCAATATAAATATTTTAGGTCAAGATGTAAATCAAAATTTAGCTGGTTCTTTTGCAATGGCTGCAATGTTAGGTGTTTATGGATTAACTAATTTTGGTGCAGATGCATTAAGTAATTCTGGTATAATATCAAATAATAGCACTATATCAAGCAATGCAACTCAAAGTTCATCAGTATCAGAGAGTTCTTCACAAAAATATAAAGATGGAACATATACAGGAAGTGGAGAAGGCTATAGAGGAGGAATAACTAAAGTTTCAGTTACAGTATCGGGTGGAAAAATAACTGATATAAAAACAGTATCTAATCAAGACACTCCAAAGTTTTATAAAAGAGTTGAAAGTACTATAATGAATAGTATAATTTCTAAACAGTCAGTGTCGGTGGATACAGTTTCAGGAGCAACCTTTAGTAGTAAGGGAATTATGAGTGCTGTTGAAAATGCTTTAATTTCATCAACAAATAATAGTGTATCTGATAAAACTAGTGAAACTCAAAATAGTGAAGCTTCAAATACAGTAGCAAGTCAAGGAAATGAAAGCACAACTAATAGTACAAATTCTAAAACAAGTAGTAGTGCAGGTGAATATAAAGATGGAACATATACAGGAGCTGGAACAGGCTATAGAGGAGGAACAACTAAGGTTTCAGTTAATATATCAGGTGGAAAAATAACTGGTATAAAAACAGTATCTAACCAAGATACTCCTAAGTTTTATCAAAGAGTTGAAAATACTATAATGAATAGTATAATTTCGAAGCAGTCAACAGCAGTAGATACAGTTTCAGGAGCAACTTATAGTTCAAAAGGAATAATGAGTGCTGTTGCAAATGCTCTGAGCCAAGCAAAATAACAATGTTAATATAAGAAAAAGTTCTAATTTTTGTAAGATGGAGCACTTTTTCTATTAAATATTACTTGACGTTTTATAAGGATTGGTATAATCTTTAAGCTGTGAATGAAAATTTTATAATTGAATAACTAGGGGAGCTAATATTTTAGCTGAGATTGGAAAGATTGATTTCCTGGACTCTTATAACCTGATTTGGCTAGTACCAACGTAGGGAAGTATATTGATGTTTTTTGTGCATATATTTTTGCAGATAATTTAATGTATCCCTTGGGATACATTTTTTTTGTTTAAAATAATAACTTCTTAAAGTTAATCAATTATAAAATCTATAAAGAATTTTATAAAATTTAATTTCACAAATATCATTTCATTGATTTTTAAGGAGGAATTTTTTATGAAAGAAAAAAGTAAAGCACAGAAAATTGCATTAAGTGGTGTTTTAATTGGTATCTCTGTTATATTTGGAACCTTTTCTATACCAGTTGGAGCAGCTAAAATCTCGCCAATTCAACATTTTGTAAATGTGGTTGGCGCAGTGACCTTAGGACCAATGTATGCAGTTGCAAATGCATTTATTACATCCCTTATAAGAAATATTATGGGGACAGGAAGTTTATTAGCATTCCCAGGAAGTATGGTTGGGGCATTCCTTGCAGGAATTCTTTATAAGAAATTTAGAAAACCAAGTATAGCTGTAGTTGGAGAAATAGTTGGTACAGGAATATTAGGAGCAGTATTAGCTTATCCAGTAGCAGCATTAATTTTAGGAAAACAAGTAGCAGTGTTTGTATATGTAATTCCATTTATATCAAGCTGCAGTGTTGGAGCAATTATAGCATATTTCTTTGTAAATATCCCTATAATAAAGAAAATACTTATAAATAATGAAGTGACATCAGATAAAAAACACAGTGTGGATCATATTTAAATAATTTAATAGGGAGAAAGGATGATTTTATGTTCAGAGCATTGACTATAGCAGGTTCAGATACTTGTGGAGGAGCAGGAATTCAAGCTGATTTAAAATCTTTTTCAGCTAATGGAGTTTATGGAATGAGTGTTATTACAGCTGTAACGGCTCAAAATACAATGGGGGTTTTTGGAATTCAAGACATAAATCCAGAAATGATAGAATCCCAAATAGATGTTATTTTTGAGGACATAAGAGTTGATGCTGTAAAGATAGGCATGGTTTCAAAGATTGAATCAATTAAAGCTATTTCAAAAGCCTTGAGGAAAATTGAAAAATTACCGCCAATAGTATTAGATCCTGTTATGATTTCTAAAAGTGGATTCAATTTGCTATCAAAGGATGCTAAAGACACTTTGGTTAAAGAATTATTTCCTTTGGCTGTTTTAATAACTCCAAATTTACCAGAAGCAGAAGAAATTTTAGGGCTAAAAATAAATAATATAGAAGAAATGAAGGAAGCAGCTTTAAAGCTAAAGGAACTTGGACCACAAGCAGTCTTAGTTAAAGGTGGACATTTAGAAAATGAAGCTACTGATTTATTATTTGATGGAGAAAGTTTTGTATTTTTACCACAAGAAAGAATAAATACAATTCACACTCATGGAACTGGCTGCACATTATCCTCAGCTATAGCAGCAAATTTAGCAAAGGGTATGACTATGGAGGAGGCTGTCAAAGAAGGTAAAAGATATATAACAGTAGCTATAGAGCATGGTTTTGAACTTGGGAAAGGTGTTGGGCCTACTAATCATTTTTATGAACTTTATACACTTTTAGAAAAAGCACAAAGCGAAAACAAGAATTCATAAAAAATTTATTGCTTTGTTAAAGTAAGAGTTGGTTTAGGTAATAGTTTAAATATTAAAATGAGATTTAAGGAGAGTTGAAAAATGAATTATAAAACACAAATGGAAGCTGCTAAAAAAGGTATGCTAACTAAAGAAATGAAGGTAGTTGCTGATAAAGAAAATATTTCAGAAGAAAAATTAATGAAGCTTATAGCAGAAGGCAGAATTGTAATTCCAGCTAATATTAATCATAAATCACTTAGCCCAGAAGGAATTGGGGATGGTCTTAGAACAAAAATAAATGTTAACCTTGGTATTTCAGGAGACTCAGTTGATTATTGCAGAGAAATGGAAAAAGTAAAAATGGCAATAGAATTTGGAGCAGAAGCAATAATGGATTTGAGTAATTATGGGAAGACTCAAGAATTTAGAGAAAAGCTCATTGAATATTCTCCAGCAATGATAGGAACAGTACCAATGTACGATGCAATTGGATACCTTGAAAAAGATTTAATGGATATAAAGGCTAAGGATTTTCTTGATGTAGTTTTAGCACATGCAAAGGCAGGAGTTGATTTTGTTACCATTCATGCTGGGATAAATAAGAGAACTGTCTCACTATTTAAGGAAGATAAGAGAAGATTAAATATTGTTTCTCGTGGGGGGTCCTTGTTATTTGCATGGATGGAGATGACAGGTAATGAAAATCCATTTTATGAATATTATGATGAGTTATTAGAAATCCTAAGAGAATATGATGTGACAATAAGTTTAGGAGATGCAATGAGACCAGGGTGTCTTGATGATTCAACAGATGCTGGGCAAATCACAGAACTTATAGAATTAGGCTTGTTAACAAAGAGGGCTTGGGAAAAGGATGTCCAAGTTATGATTGAAGGACCTGGACATATGGCTATGAATGAAATTGCAGCAAATATGCAAATTGAAAAGAGATTATGTCATGGAGCACCATTTTATGTATTAGGGCCTCTTGTTACAGATATTGCTCCAGGTTATGATCATATTACATCAGCAATTGGAGGTGCTATTGCAGCAACTCATGGTGCAAATTTCCTTTGCTATGTAACACCTGCGGAACATTTGAGACTACCAGATTTATCAGATGTTAGAGAAGGTATTATTGCATCAAAGATTGCAGCTCATGCAGCAGATATTGCTAATGGTATTCCAGGCTCAAGAGATAGAGATAATGATATGGCAGATGCACGTCAAAAGCTTGATTGGGAAGGTATGTTTAAGATTGCCATTGATGGAAAGAAAGCAAGGGAATACTTTGAAAGTATACCACCAGAAGATCAGCATAGTTGTTCTATGTGTGGAAAAATGTGTGCAGTACGAACTACTAATAAGATATTAAATGGAGAGGTAGTTCAGTTAAAAGTTGAGAGTTAAGAGGTATGAGTTAGGTAATTTAGTTAGGAGTTATGAGTTGAGCCTTGACGATAGAGTATTGCGGCAGTGATAATTTAACATTGAATTTTTTTATTATCATTGATAATTAATCATCAAATTTTTCGCATTGATCACTGATCATTGACAATTAATAAAATGGAGGTGAGTTTAGTAGGCAGGTGAAATTATAAGCTATTGTCCTACTAAAGTATTTATGGAAAATAAAATAGTTGAAGAAATAGGAAAGTTATTAGAAGAGGTTAAGAATAAGAAGCCGCTTGTACATAATATAACTAATTATGTTACAGTAAATGATTGTGCCAATATCTTACTTGCTTTAGGGGCATCGCCAATCATGGCGGATGATATAAGAGAAGCAGCAGATATTACAAGTATTTCTTCTGCACTTGTAATTAATATTGGTACTTTAAATGAAAGAACAATTGAAGCTATGATTGCTTCAGGTAAGAAAGCTAATGAATTAAATATTCCAGTTGTATTTGATCCAGTTGGAGCAGGTGCATCTGAATTTAGAAATGCAACTACCAAGAGAATATTAGAAGAAGTAAAAGTAAGTGTTTTACGTGGAAATATGTCTGAAGTTAAGTTTATAGCAGGCTTACAAGCAACTACTAAGGGCGTAGATGCGTCAGAAGCAGATATTAATGCTGCAAATGAAGAAGGGGTAATTATTGCTAAAAAATTAGCTCTTATGCTTAATTGTACAGTTGCAATAACAGGAGTAACTGATATTATTGCTGATGGAAAAAGGGGTGTAATTCTTGAGAATGGACATAAAATGCTTGCAAATGTAACAGGAACAGGATGCATGACAACTGCATTAGTAGGTGCATATTGTGGCGCAGGAACAGATTGTTTTTTAGCTGCAGTTTCTGGAATAATATCTATGGGGATAGCTGGAGAAATTGCATTTGAAAAGGCTGGCCAAGTAGGAACAGGAAGTTTCCATATTGCAATTATAGATGCTATAAGTAATTTAAACTCTGAAATAATTGGAAAGATGGCTAAAGCTAAAGAACTATAAAATAATAAGGACATATATGAGGAGGAAAAATTTATGAAGCCCCAAATAGATTATAGTATTTATCTTGTAACAGATAGAGATTTAATGAGTACAGAAACTTTGGAAGAAGCTGTAGAAAAAGCAATTATGGGAGGTTGTACCTTAGTTCAATTAAGGGAAAAAGATTGTTCCTCACTTGATTTTTATAATACAGCAGTTAAAGTTAAGGAAATCACTGATAAATATAAGGTGCCACTATTAATAAATGATAGATTAGACATTGCTCAAGCAGTTGATGCAGCAGGGGTACATGTAGGACAAAGTGATTTACCCTTGACAATTGTTAGAAAAATTCTAGGAGAAGACAAAATTATTGGTGTTTCAACAGGTAATTTAGAAGAAGCAATAAAAGCCCAAAATGAAGGTGCAGATTATTTAGGAGTTGGTGCAATGTATTCAACTGGAACTAAAAAAGATGCAAAGCATACAAGTATAGAGGAACTAAAGAAAATAAGAAATAAGGTATCTATACCTATAGTAGTGATTGGTGGAATAAATAAAGAAAGAGTTAAAGATTTTGAAGGAATAAGGATTGATGGACTTGCAATAGTATCTGCTATAATTGCTCAAAAAGATATTACGCAAGCAACAAAAGACATAAAAAATATGTTCACTAATAATAAAGTTTTATAGTGGTAATTTATTTATAAATACAAATATTAATAATTTTAGAGTGTAAATAAAATAAGAGCTAGAGAAAAGCAATTTAACATTGTATTTTTCTAACTCTTTATTTGCTTTGAAAAAGTGCAATAAATTTAAATTTTCGGGGTTTACCAAAAATATTTTAAGTAACTTGCATATCGAGTAATTATCTATGAATTATTTTATATTATTTCCAAGTGCTTTTAAATCGTCAAGCTTAAAAGTCTGTTCTTGTCCATTAACATTTACATAGCAAACAATATCTTGAATTTTAGCTAGTTTTGGATTACTAGAACCTGTTTTTTTATTATCATAATATTTCTTGCAAATATAATTTTTTACTACAGTCTTCTTTGGAGGAATTACTGAATCAAGAAGAAATAAATGTTCATCATGAGCAAGACCTGCTTGCGTAAATTTATCAGTAAAAGCTATATGATATGAAATTTTTGATATTTCAAGTGATGTATTATTTTTAATTTCAAATTCACTATAGTAGTAAGAATCATCTTCAGTAAAAGATTTTTCTGTTATAACAATAGGATCAGTTATAGCGCCACTTGTTACTTTGGGAATTTCCTCAACTTTATCAGATGCTTTTACATTTTTCTTTGTTTTTTCATAATTATTATATCCTAAAGCGATACCGCCAGAAAATGTCATAACAAAAATGCATATTAAAATGCCAGATAGAATTCTTAACCCTTTAATCCCTTTTACCATACTAATAAGCAAAATACAAAAAGAAATTATAGTGCCTAAAGTTCCAACAATAAATAATAGTTCATAGTTTTGAAACATAATGACTGCCTCCAACAAGTGAATAATTTAAATAAATTTCATATAATAGTATAACATAATACTATTATTAGTGGTATTAGTAATAAGAAACAAAGAACAATAAATCTAAAGGAAAATTTATATACAACCAAATTAATCAGAATACCAATTAATAAAAGAAAGTTGTATAATATAGATGAATTTACTAAGGAGGGTATACAATGAAGACACTAGAATTAAAAAAGAATTTATACTGGACAGGACTTTTAGATCCAGATTTAAGAAAATTTGATATTGTTATGGAGACAGAGTTTGGTACTTCGTATAATTCTTACTTATTTAAAACCAGTGAAAAGACTGTATTATTTGAAACTGGGAAAGTTACATTTTTTGAAGACTATTTGAAAGAATTAAAGGCACTTGTTGATATTAAGGATATTGATTATATTGTAGTAAGCCATACAGAACCAGATCATGCAGGTAGTATAGGATTACTTTTAGATATTAATCCAAATATTAAAATTGTTGCAACTCAGGTTGCTATAGGTTTTTTAAAGAATATTGTTAATAGAGAGTTTGAAAGTATTGAAGTAAAGGAAAATGATACCTTAGATTTAGGTGATAAAACTTTACGTTTCATGCCTCTTCCTAATCTTCATTGGCCTGATACTATGTATACATATATTGAAGAAGATAAAACATTAGTTACTTGTGATTCTTTTGGTTCTCACTATAGTTTCGATGGTGTATTATTAAGTAAATTAACTGATAATGAAGGATATTTAAGAGCTCTTAAATATTATTTTGATTGCATCATTGGTCCATTTAAAAACCCATTTATGGTAAAGGCTTTAGAGAGAATTAAAGATTTAGAAGTTGATATGATATGTACAGGACATGGTCCAGTATTAGATTGCAGAATAGATGAAGTGAAGGAATATTATTATAAATGGTCAACTGTAACTAATCCAAATCCTAGAAAAACAGTTATTATACCATATGTAAGTGCTTATGGATATACTAAAGAATTAGCTAATGAAATTTCTAAAGGGATCCAAGAAAGTGGAGAAATAGATGTAAGAACTTATGATATGGAAGAAGCAGATCAAGGAAAAGTGCTTGAAGAGCTTGAATTTGCAGATGGAATTCTTTTCGGTACTCCTACAATAGTAGGTGATGCATTAAAACCTATTTGGGATTTAACAACATCAATTTTTTCAAGAACTCATGGAGGAAAACTTGCAAGTGCATTTGGAAGTTATGGATGGAGTGGAGAAGCAGTTCCTAACATTATTCAAAGATTAAAACAGTTAAGAATGAAGGTTGTTGATGAAGGATTTCGTATTAAATTTAAACCAAGTGATGCTCAGTTAAAAGAAGCATATGGTTATGGATATAATTTTGGATGCCTTTTACAAAATAAAGAAAATCCAAATAAAGTTCAATAAAATATAAATACATTAGGGCTTAATTCATAAGCCTTAATTTTATGTTATAAATTATTTGAAGATATAAATAAAATAAAGCAGTGTACAAGCAAGTACACGAGATATTGAAATGAGGTGAAGGATATGTTCCAAATATCATTTTCTGTAAACTATTCTGAAATCGAAGTAATACTTGATAAACTTATAAGTATAGGGTTCTATTCTACTTATTATGATGCTCCCTATCAAGTAACTGTTGATTCTAATGGATATGGCTTTTATGAAAAAGAAAATGAAGTTATAGAATTAAAGGTTTATCCAGAATGTGAAAACTATGAGGAATGTGAAAAATGTATTGCTAAAATAAAAGAAGTATTAAATTTAGATAAAAAAATAAATTTAATAGAAATAAAAGATGACAACTGGCAGAAGCCATTTGAACCAGTAGATTTAAATAATGGATGGATAATTGCAGAACCAAATGAAATGATTGATGGAAAGAAAAATAAAATAAACTTTGAATCACAAGGGTCTTTTGGTACCGGGCTTCATGAAACTACGCAAGATTTTCTTAGGTATATATTAGAAGAAGATTTTTCAGGTTTGAGCATATTTGATTTAGGAACTGGTTCTGGAATATTAAGTATAGCAGCTGCATTAAAAAATGCAAAAAAAATAGTGGCATTAGATATACGAGATGTAACTAGTGAAGTATTATATAATGCCACCTTAAATAATATTAGTAATATAGAAGTTGTCGTTGCAGATGTTACATCTAAAGATTTAGGAAGTAAAGAGAAATTTGATGTAGTATTCATTAATATTGGTGGAGAAGAAACTTTAGCTTCAATGGAACTTATAAATAATGTTATAAAGGATAATGGAAGATTGTATGTATCTGGTTTAGTAGAATGGAGCAGTAATGTTGTTTATGAAGAATTAAAAGCTCAAGGATATGAATTAATAAAGAGCACAAAAACTAATGAATGGGTAACGATGATTTTAGAGAAAAAGTATAGGAATAAATAAGAAAAAGAAAAGCAGTTTAAAATGGTACCTATAAACAGGACACTTTAAAAAAAGTCTCCTGTTTTTTATATCTAAACCAGTATAAAATTTATTAAGTATAAGCTATTGATAGGCTTTTTATAGATAAATTATTTCTTAATTTCGAAGTGATTTTTTTGTAAAGAAATGTTTTAATAAATAACAATTATTAGTTGATATACTGTTAATAATTAATAAAATAGGATATAATATATTATATGGTTAAGTGCATCAAGGGAGGAATTAGTTTATGGAAATATTGGAATTGAAAAAGGATTTTTATTGGACAGGTGTATTAGACAAAGACTTAAAAGTATTTGATATTATTATGGAAACAGAATTTGGTAGTTCATATAATTCTTATTTACTTAAAACAAGTGATAAGACAGTTTTATTTGAAACAGCTAAAGCAAAGTTTTTTGATGGTTATTTAAATGCATTAGAGAAGTTGGTGGATATTAAAGATATTGATTATATTGTTGTGAATCATACTGAACCAGATCATGCTGGAAGTATAGAAAAGCTTATTGAGATAAATCCTAATATTAAAATTGTTGGAACACAAGTTGCAATTGGATTTTTAAAAAATATTGTAAATCGTGATTTTTATAGCATAACTGTAAAAGAAAATGATACTTTAAATGTAGGGGATAAAACTTTACGCTTTATGATGCTTCCAAATCTTCATTGGCCAGATACAATGTACACATACATAGAAGAAGATAAGACTTTATTGACTTGTGATTCTTTTGGATCTCATTATTGTTTTGATGAAATTTTATTAAGTAAAGTTACAGATAATGAAGGATATTTAAGAGCAACTAAATATTATTTTGATTGCATTATAGGACCTTTTAAAAATCCATTTATGGTAAAAGCTTTGAATAGAATTAAAGATTTAGAGATAGATATGATTTGTACAGGACATGGACCAGTTATAGATTGCAGAATTGATGAGATTATTGAGCTTTATAAAAAATGGTGTACTGTAGTGAATCCAAATACTAAGAAAACAGTTATTATTCCTTATGTAAGTGCTTATGGATACACTAAGGAATTAGCAGGTAAGATAACTGAAGGAATTAAAGCTAGTGGAGATATAGATGTAAGATCTTATGATTTAGTAGAAGATGATAAAGAAAAAGTTTTAGAAGAATTAACTTTTGCTGATGGTATTTTATTTGGAACACCTACTATTGTTGGTGAAGCTCTAGAACCAATTTGGGAATTAACTATAAAAATGTTTGCACGAACTCATGGAGGGAAACTTGCTAGTGCATTTGGAAGTTATGGTTGGAGTGGAGAAGGAGTTCCACATATCATGCAAAGATTAAAGCAGCTTAATATGAAGATCGTTGAAGGCTTACGTATTAAGTTTAAGCCAAGTGATAATGATTTAAGTGAAGCTTATGATTTTGGATATAATTTTGGATGTGTTTTACAAAATAAAGAAAACCCAGCTAAGAAGTCTGCAAAGAGAACTTTAGTAAAATGTTTAGTTTGTGGTGAAATATTTGATTCTAGTCTTGAAATTTGCCCAGTTTGTGGAGTTGGAAAAGAAAACTTCATAGAGGTTGATGATGATGAAAGTGATTATAAGAAAAACACTGATGAAATCTATTTAATTTTAGGAAATGGTGCGGCAGGTGTAAGTGCAGCTACCGCCATAAGGCAGAGAAATGAAACTTGTTCTATAGTTATGGTTTCAAATGAAAGTATATTAGGCTATAATCGCCCTATGTTAACTAAATCAATTATAGCTAAATTTAGACCAAAACAAATCTTAATGCATGATAAATATTGGTACAAAGAAAAAAATATAACTAATGTTCTTGATAAAGAAATAATTAAGCTTGATACAAAAGAAAAAGAAGTAATATTTAATGATGGAATTAAACTTAAATATGATAAATGTATATATGCATTAGGTTCTGAATGCTTTGTTCCACCAATAACAGGAATTGATAAAAAAGCTGTTATTGCAATACGTCGTGTTTCTGATGTTGATAAAATTATAGAAGTATTACCAAAGGTAAAAAATGTAGTTATAATTGGTGGAGGAGTTCTTGGGCTTGAAGCAGCTTGGGAATTAAGCAAAACAAAGTGTAAAGTTACTGTATTAGAAATTGCTGATACCTTAATGGGTACACAATTAGATCATGAAGGTGGAAAGTTCTTAGAAGAAGTAATAAAAGGAACTGGAATTGATATTAGATTAAATGTTAAGATTGATGAAATATTAGGGAAAAAATTAGCAACAGGAGTTAAAATTAATGGAAATGAAACTCTTGAGGCAGACCTTATTATTGTATCTTGTGGAATAGTGCCTAATTCGAAGATTGCTAAAGAAGCAGGAATCAATTCTCATAAATCCGTGCTTGTAAATGAAAAAATGGAAACTAATGTGGCAGATATCTATGCCTGTGGAGATTGTGCAGAATATGATGGAATAAATTATGGAACTTGGCCACAAGCTTTGGAAATGGGGAAAGTAGCTGGAGCAAATGCTGCAGGAGATTCTTTGAAATATGAAACAGTAGATGCAGCTTTAACTTTTAGTGGAATGAACACTTCAATATATGCAATTGGAGATAATGGAAAAAATCCATATCTAAAATATAAAACAGTAGAATTCAAAGATCCAATTAAGAAAATATATGAAAAATACTATTTCGCTAATAATCGTTTATGTGGAGCAATTTTAATTGGAGATACAAAAAAGATTGTTAAAGTAACACAAGATGTAAAAGAAAATAAATTATTTACTGACGTTTTTTAAAGTAATACCTGAAAAAATTAGAGCTTATTATGAGCTCTAATTTTTTTATTCTTTGAAATTTATAATTCAGTAAGATCTGTGGATAATATATAAAAAAGACTATCTAACTGAGTTGTGTATAAGAAAAGAATAAAAAACAAATCATATTCGCCTGCATAAAATGTTCTCATATGCAGCATAGCTGCCATTTCTAATGTGCAGATTTTTCTCACATGCGTTCGAAAAGGCAGATGCGCACCTATAAAAAGAGTGCGAAGCACAATACGGAACTTAATATTAAAAATCTCCGGATCCATAGTCGCCTACGATTTTTTTATATACATCATAGTTGAATGTTGAAAAGAATACTAAATTATGATACTTTTATTATGTAGAAATGTATTACAAAATTATAGTCTATTGCAGGGCGCAATTTTTTGTAAAGTTTGATTTAAAAATTGTTTATATTAAAAGTGAAACAGAAAAATGAACACGTGTGCAAAAAATGTGATTATAAAGGAGAATTGTTATGAGACTTGGAATGAGATGTCATGATGTAGTTCATACTAATCTTGAAGATTTAAGTGAAAGTATACAAAATAAGAATTTTAAAACTGTTCAGTTAGCACTAAGGAAAATTAATACGGGCTTCAATGCTAATAAAGCTCATATAACACCAGGAATGGCAAAGCATATAAGAGATATATTTGCTAAACATGATATAAGTATAGGTATATTAGGTTGCTATGTGAATATAGCTCATCCTGATAATGATGAACTTAAGGTATTATTAGATAGATTCAAAGAACATATAAGATTTGCGAGAGATTTTGGATGTAGTCTTGTGGGAACAGAAACTGGCGCTTTGAACAAAGAATATGTTTATGGACCAGAAAATAATACAGAAGAAGCTTTTTTAAGAACTTTAAATTCTGTAAGAATATTAGTAGAAGAAGCTGAGAAGTTTGGAGTAATTGTTGCTATTGAAGGAGTTGCAAATCATATAATCAATACTCCAGAAAGAATGAAGATGGTACTTAATAATATTCCATCTAATAATCTACAAGTAATTTTTGATCCAACAAATTATATGACTGTAGAAAATTATAAAGATCAAGATGAGATGATGAAAAAAAACTTTGAATTATTTGGAGATAGAATAGTTGCTATTCATGCAAAAGATTTTATATGTGAAGATAATGAAATTAAATTAGTTCCAATTGGAAAAGGTTTGTTAAATTATGAATTGTTACTATCACTAATAAAAGAAAATAATCCTTATATTGAGGTGTTTCTTGAAAGTACAAAACCAGAACATGTAGATGAAAGTGTTGATTACATTACTAAAATATATAATAGTGTGAAGTAAGAAAGAGTAAGTTTAAGAGAAAAATTAAATTACTAAGAATTGAATGACCACAAGAAGTTAAGTGACTGTTACATTAAGATAAAAAATAATATATTAAGTTGTTTTTATAACAAAATAATATATTATCTGATTTACTTGATATAACAGTTTCTGTTTTATTTGTATTCATAAATACATTTTAATTAAGACTTCCTTCAATGAACAATTATATTAATGCATATTAAGGATAAATTTGGTTAATAAATTAGAAAAAACATTAATTTTATGGGAAATAATTGATTCAATGTATAAAAAAATAAAATTATTTGTGCAAATGAACAAAAAAAAACGTTAAGTAAACAATATCAGATGAATAATAAATATATTATTATTTTATATGTTAGTAAACGTTAACGTTATTTAGCTATTGTAGCAAGTTATATAATTTTTTAATTTATTAAATTTAGGAGGAAGTAAAATGGCAATTATTCATTGGAGTGGAGCGGTTATTGGTTTAGCAATTGCAATAATATTAATTTTAAGAAAGGTAAATCCAGTATATGCACTTTTTGGCGGAGCTATAATAGGTGGACTAATTGGAGGAGCGAGCTTAGCTCAAACAACACAGGCGCTTATTGATGGTACTAGTAGCGTAATGGGGGCAGTAGTTAGAGTACTTGCAGCAGGAGTACTTGCAGGGATTTTGATTGAATCTGGTGCAGCAGAAAAAATTGCAGAAACTATAGTAGAAAAACTTGGTGAGAAAAAAGCATTGCTTGCAATAGCTTTAGCAACTATGGTTATTACAGCAGTAGGTGTATTTGTTACAGTTGCAGTTATTATAGTTGCACCAATAGCATTATCTGTAGCTAAAAAAGCAGGACTTACTAAATCTGCAATACTTTTAGCTATGATAGGTGGAGGTAAGTCTGGAAATATAATGTCACCTAATCCAAATACTATTGCAGTAGCAAAAGGGTTTGATGTAGACTTGGCACAAGTAATGATAAGAGGATTTATTCCAGCAATAGTAGGATTAGTAGTTACATATTTTGTTGCTACATTGCTAAATAAAAGAGGAGAAGCAATTAAAGAAATAACTATAAAAGAATCAGAAGCAGCAATAACAACTAATAAGGAAAAAACAAGTTTTGGCAAAGCAATGGTAGCACCAATAGTAGCTATAATATTGTTAGCAATTAGTCCTGTTGGAAGTATGCTTAATATACCAGCACTTGCGGCGATTAAAATTGATTCATTGATTATACTACCATTTGCAGGTATTATAGGGTTAATTGCAATGGGTAAATTTAATAAATTTATTCCTTACACAACTTCAGGTTTAAATAAAATGACAGGTACAGCAGTTATTTTAATTGGAGCAGGAGCAATAGCAGGTATAATTTCTAAATCTAATTTAAGTGATGCAGTAGTATACTGTATTCAAACAACAGGTATTTCAGGAGTATTTTTAGCACCAATATCAGGTATATTAATGGCAGGAGCTACAGCATCAACATCAACAGGAGCACTTGTAGCAGCTGGTAGTTTTGGGAAAGCAATATTAGCTATGGGAGTAGCTCCGTTAAATGCAGCTGTTATGGTTCATACAGGAGCAATAGTAATTGATCACTTACCACACGGAACATTCTTCCATACTACAGCAGATTGTGTAAAAATGGATATTAAGGAACGTATGAAGTTAATGCCACTTGAATCTCTAATTGGTGGAGCTACGTGTATTGTAGCAACAATTGTATATGGATTTTTAATGTAATTTCAATTATTAATTAGTTTTTAATATAAGCGAGAAATAAGGAGAGTTTAATATGGAAAAAGAATTAACTATTGTATTAGCACCAGACTCATTCAAGGAAAGTATGACAGCAAAAGAAGTATGTGAAGCAATAGAAAATGGTATAAAGAAAGTAAATGATAAGATTAATTGTATACATGTACCTATGGCTGATGGTGGAGAAGGAACTATGCAGTCATTAGTAGATGCGACTGATGGAAAGATATATTCTTTAAAAGTAGTTGGTCCTTTAGGAAATGAAGTGGAAGCAGAATATGGAATTTTAGGTGATGGTGAAATAGGAATATTAGAAATGGCTAGTGCAAGCGGAATACATTTAGTTTCTCCTGAAAAAAGGAATCCATTATTAACTACTACTTATGGTACAGGACAACTTATAAAAGCTTGCTTAGATCATGGCGTTAAAAAATTATTAATAGGTATTGGTGGAAGTGCAACGAATGACGGAGGAGCAGGCGTTATACAAGCACTTGGCGGAAAATTATTAGATAAACAAGGAACTGAATTAGGTTTTGGCGGAGGAGAACTTGGGAAATTAAATACTATTGATTTAAGTGAATTCGATGCTAGATTAAAAGATGTTACTATAGAAGTAGCTTGCGATGTTAATAATCCACTTTGTGGTGAAAAGGGAGCTTCAAATGTATTTGGTCCACAAAAAGGTGCTAATAAAGCAATGATAGATGTATTAGATGATAATTTAAGACATTATGCAGATGTAATAAAAAAGCAATTAGGAAAAGATGTAATTAATGAACCTGGTGCTGGAGCAGCAGGAGGACTTGGTGCAGGACTTATGGCTTTCTTAAATGGTACTTTAAAAAAAGGAATTGAAATGGTGATAGAGTACGCTAAACTTGAAGAAAAAGTTAAAGAAGCAGATATGGTTTGGACAGGCGAAGGAAGTATAGATTTCCAAACTCAATATGGTAAAACACCATTAGGGGTTGCAACAATTGCTAAGAAATACAATAAACCAGTAATTGCATTGGCAGGAAGAGTTGGAGAAGATATAGAAGTCTTATATGAAAAAGGTATAGATTCAATATTTGGTATAACTAAAGGGGCAACTTCTTTAGAAGAGGCATTAGTAAAAGGAAAAGAAAATATTGAAAAGACAGCTGAAAATATAATAAGACTAATTAATTTACTATAATTATATGTTAGGAAAAGAGTTGTTCAAATATTAAAGATATCCAAAGTGAGAATTAGAATTATGCAACAATTACCGAAATCAGATACATTTATCTTCCACAGGACTAGTGAAATTTTCGCTGGAAGGTTCTAAATGGCGGCATGTCATCATTTGAGCGTGTTCCAGATGTAAAATCTTGACAAGCTCAAATGAAACAAGCCACCATTAATAACCATCATCAGCTTAATTTCACATGCCTGCTTCCAGAAAAATGTATCTAATTTCTAGTGTAGTGTTACGATTATAATTTCTCAATGATGCATGTATATTCCATTTATAAGTTTGATTATTAATTTGGATATCTGTGAAGCTGTTCAAAGGAAATCAACAGTTATTGATTATTGACAATTAAGAGACCGGAAACTTATTAAGATTATTTAAGAGTGCGTTTGATTTTTAAACGCACTTTTAATTTATATTTGTTATAATATCAATAATATTAATGAGGATGTGAAGAATTATGAAATTATCAAAAACTATAGCACAAAAGATTGTTTTAGAAATGATGGATGTGATTCCTTACAATATAAATGTTATGGATGAAAATGGAGTAATTATAGGAAGTGGTGATATAAACCGCATTGGAAATATTCATGAAGGAGCCAAAAATGCTATAAATAATCAGCATATAAATGAAGTTTATGCTGAAGATGAGAAAATGAAACCAGGAGTAAATGAACCAATTATATTTAATGAAGAAGTAATAGGAGTCATAGGGATTACAGGACATCCAGATGAGGTAAGAAGATTTAGTAAATTAGTACGTGTAACAGCTGTTTTGTTGATTGAGCAAGCAAAAATTGACGAAGAGGTTCAAAATGAAAGATTAAATATGCAGAAGTTTTATCATGAATTAGCACATAGAAAAACTATATATGATGATAAATTTCACGAAAGAGCTAAAAGTTATGGACTTGATCTAACAAAAAAGTGCCAAGTTATTCTTGTAGAAGGAAATATAAATGAACATAAATTTAAAACTTTATGTCAGAAGTATTCACATTATAATGAGATTAATAATAGAATGGCTTTCTTTACAACATCTAATCGTATATATAAATCACTATTAGAGGATTTAAAAGGAAATAATGAAGTAAATAAGATTAGTATTGGTGGAATGGAGGTTATTGCAGCAATTTCATTGGAAAATGCTGAACTAGCAATGGAATTTGGAGCAAAGATAAAGCCAGCAAGCCTAGTCTATAATTATGAAGAATTGAAATTTATTATTCATTTAGCACATGCAAATAAGGTGGAATTAGTTTCGTTAATGTCCAATCTAGATAAAGCAGGAAATAAGTTAGAATTAATTCAAACTATAGAAGCATATATTGAGGAAAATGGAGATATTAGTAGTGTTGCCAATAAATTAAATATACATAGAAATACTTTAAATTATAGGTTGGAGAGAATTAACAACCTAACTGGTAAGAATCCTAAAAATTTGTTAGAACTATTTGAATTATTATGTGGATTAATTTGGAGATAAGTTTTAGATATTAAAATAAGAATTAAAACATTAAAGTATGGCAGTTAGTATTTTATATACTAGCTGTCTGTTTCATGTATTATTAATTAGATTTCAATGGTAAAAAGTTAGCTATTATATAGTGTGTTTAAAAATCTAAAAATCTGGTATATACTATTAATTAAATGATTAAGTGTAAATTTAAGGTTAATTTCAGTATTAGTTTAGAAAGGTAATTAGTATGGATAATAAGCAAAAGATTTTTTATGCTTTAAAAAAGTATTATGGTTTTGAGACTTTAAGAAGAGGTCAACTTGAAATAATGAATAGTATTTTAAATGGTATAGATACTTTTTGCCTTATGCCAACAGGTGCTGGAAAATCAATTTGTTATCAGATACCAGCAATAATACTTCAAGGTATAACAATTGTAATAGCACCATTGATTTCACTTATGAAAGACCAAGTAGATAATCTTATAGGTGCTGGAGTTAAAGCAACTTATATTAATAGCACACAAAGTATAGATACTATAAAAAAAATATTAATAGAAGCAGCAATGGGAGAATATAAAATACTATATATTTCTCCAGAACGCCTTGAATCTAAAATTTTCAAAGATATGATTAAAGATTTATATATTTCACAAATTGTAATAGATGAAGCTCATTGTGTATCACAATGGGGACATGATTTTAGACAGAGTTATTTAGAAATCTCTAATTTTTATGACAGTCTTAAATTTAAACCTACACTGTCAGCCTTTACAGCAACAGCAACTGAAGCTGTTAGGGAAGATTCAATAAAACTTTTAGGACTTAAAAATCCTTATGTATATAGGGGTGATATTAATAGAGAAAATTTAAATATTAATGTGCTTAAAGAAGTAGATAAGCTTGAGATATTAAAAGATATAATAAGGGAAAATGAAGGGGAAGCAGGAATAGTATATTGTGCTTCAAGGAAAGAAGTAGATGAACTTTATTATTATTTAAAAGATTTAGGCTATAATGTTGGAAAATATCATGGTGGACTTAAGGATGAAGAAAAAGAAAGATATCAAGAAAATTTCTTGTATGAAAATATAGATATAATTATAGCAACTAATGCCTTTGGAATGGGAATAGATAAGTCCAATATAAGGTTTGTTGTTCACTTTACACTTCCACAAAATATAGAATCTTATTATCAGGAAATAGGTAGAGGTGGACGTGATGGAGAAAAATGCAATTGTTATTTATTTTATTGTGAAGCGGATATAAGTAGAGTCGAATACATAATAAATAAAAGTTCGTCAATAAAAAGAAGAGAAATTCAACTTAGGCAATTTCAAGCTATGATTGATTATTGTAATTTAAAAGAATGTTATAGGAAATATATATTAAATTACTTTGGTAATGAACGTAAACTGAATTATTGTAATAATTGTAGCAACTGTTTAAATGATGATGAATTAAAAGATTTTACAAGAGAAAGTCAAATGATATTATCAACAGTTTTTAGAACTAAGGAAAAGTATGGAGTATCAGTTCTTGTTGATATTTTAAAGGGGTTTAAGGGCCCTAAAATAATTCAAAATAACTTAGATAAGCTTACTACATATGGAATAATGAAGGAATACGATAGTGGCTTTATAAAAGATTTAATTAAAAATTTACTAAGTGAAGGGTATGTTGATTTAAAAGAAGGAACATATTCCATGCTAAAACTAAATGCTAGATCAATGAAATTATTAAAGAGTCAAGAAAAATTAGTGTTGAAAATTCTAGATAAGAGGGAACCTCTTTTAAATAAGGAGCTCTTTGAAGCCTTAAAGAGATGGAGAAAAGAGAAAGCTTATAAAGAAAGAATAAAACCATACATAATTTTTTCAGATACTAGTTTAATTGCTATATCTAATAGTAAACCTAAAACAATAGAGGAATTATTAGAAATTAGAGGGGTAGGAATTAAGAAGATAGAAGCTTATGGTAAGGAATTATTAAATATAGTTCAGATAACTGATGAAAGAGAAGCTAAATAAATGTTATCTAAAGTGTTTATTTATATGTGCTCAATTTAATTTTATGTTAAAATAGTAAATGTTATGTTTAGATAAAGTTTAATTAATTAAAGAAAATTACAAAAGGAGTTAACCAATGAAATATTTTAATGAAAATATAGAGTCGGTTTTGGAAAATTTAGAAGTAAATTTAGAAAGCGGTTTAAATGACTCAGAAGTTAAAAAAAGAAATTTGAAGTATGGAAAAAATGAATTTACTAGTAAAGAACAAGGAAGTATACTTGAGGATATAAAAAATGCTTTATTGGAACCAATGATGGTCATTCTTTTAGTGGCAGCTTTAGTAAGTGGAATAATTGGAGAAATCTATGATTCAATTGGTATAGTATGTGCTGTAGCAATAGGAATAACTATTGGAATTATTACTGAAGGAAAATCTAAAAAAGCAGCTGAAGCGTTAGCTAAAATGACAGAAGATATTGTTGTAAAGGTACTTAGAAATAATTCAGTAATACAGGTTAATAAAAGTGAACTAGTACCAGGAGATATAGTTTATCTTGAAACAGGAGATATGATACCAGCAGATGGACGATTTGTTGAAACAATTGATTTGAAGGTAAGAGAAGATATGCTAACTGGAGAATCTGATGATGTAAAAAAAGATTCTAATGTTGTAGTCCAAATGGAAGAAATAGAGTCAAATGGGATTAAGAAGATGCAAGATCCAATTCCAGCGAAGCAGATAAATATGGGGTTTGGGGGAACATTAATTGCATATGGTAAAGCTACTATGGTTATAACCAGTATTGGAGATAACACTGAAGTGGGAAAAATAGCACAAGAGCTTCAAATAGATGAAGAAGAAACTCCACTTCAAAGAAAACTGGGTAATTTAGGAAAGATAATAACTAAAATATCTAGTGTTATAGCAGGAGTGTTATTTATATTCATGGTAACAAAAATGGTTTTAGCCGATAAGCTAAGCGTAGATATGTCAGGGATAATTGCATTTTTAGATTCAATAGATCCTATAAAAACTGCTTTTGTTGTATGCATAGCGTTAATAGTAGCAGCTGTACCAGAAGGGCTACCAACAATGATTAATATGACTTTAGCGATTACTATGCAGAAAATGGCAAAAATTAATGCATTGGTTACTAAAAAGGAAGCATGTGAAACTATAGGTTCAGTTAGTGTAATTTGTTCTGATAAAACAGGAACATTAACACAAAATAAAATGACGGTAGAAAGTCTTTACTTAAATGGAAAGTTTTTTGATGATAAAAATGAGATAGATGCTTATTTTATAAAAAATTGTCTTGTAAATTCAACTGCTCATATTAGTTCTGAAGATGGAATGTGGAATTATTTGGGAAATTCAACGGAATGTGCATTACTTTCGTATTTAGAAGAGTATGATTATAAAAAGGAAAGAAGAGAAACTGAGGTTATTCATCAAATACCATTTAATTCTAAGAATAAATTTATGGCAACGGTTATTAAAATAAAAGGTAAAGATGTGGTTCTTGTAAAAGGAGCGCCAGAAATAATATTATCTAATGCTTCAAAAGAAGTAATAGATAATAAATATATAGAATTGACAGAAGAAAGAAGAAATGAAATTAAAAATGAAATTCATAAATTTCAAGCTAAATCTATGAGAATCTTAGGGTTTGGATTTAGAGTCGCAGAAGAAATGGAAGCTGAAGCTGCAATTACTAATGAAGCCAGTATTTTAAAGCCAAAATTATCAAAAGGTGCAAATGATTTAATATTTAGCGGATTTGTAGCAATAAGAGATCCATTAAGACCAGATGTAACGCAAGCTATTTTAACAGCTAAAAAGGCTGGAGTTGAAACTAAAATGTTGACTGGAGATAATATAAATACAGCAATTGCAATAGGAAACGACCTTGGAATGCTTACTGATGGAAAAAGAGCAGTTGAGGCAACGTATATTGATACATTAAGTGATGAAGAATTGCAAAGAGAAATTAATAATATAGCAATTGTAGCTAGAAGTAAACCAGAAACAAAAATGAGAATTGTAGATATACTTCAAAGAAATGGTCAAGTAGTAGGAGTTACAGGTGATGGAATCAATGATGCGCCAGCTTTAACAAAAGCTGATGTAGGTATAGCAATGGGGATTTCAGGATCAGAAGTTTCAAAAAGTGCTGCAGATATAATTTTAACTGATGATAACTTTGCAACAATTATTCATGGAATAAAATGGGGAAGAGGAGTATATCAAAACTTCCAAAGGTTCATACAATTTCAGCTTACAGTAAATATAATTGCATTTTTAATTGCAATTATATCTCAGATTTTAAATTTTGAAATGCCATTTACAACAATTCAATTATTGTGGATAAATATAATAATGGATGGACCACCAGCTTTAGTTTTAGGATTAGAGCCAATTAGAAATAATGTATTTAATAAAAAACCTGTAGATAGAGATTCTAGTATAATTACAAGAACTATGATTACAAGCATAGTTTTAAATGCAGTATATGTTGCAGCAATTTTGTTTATACAAATGAAATACAATATTTTAGGTGCAGCTACAAACAGAATTGGTACTGCTAATGAAATGGAAACTGTTCTTTTTGGATTGTTTGCATTTAGTGCTTTATTTAATGCGTTTAATTGTAGGGAATTTGGGTTAGATAGTATAATTCCTAATTTTTTAAAAAATACTATAGCAATTAAAACAATAATTATTACAGGAATAGCTCAAATTATTTTCACACAAGTATTTACTACATTCTTTAATTCAGTAGCATTATCACCATTAATGTGGCTTAAAGTATTAGGTTTGGCATTTATGATAATAGTAATAAATGAAATAGTAAAATTTACTGTGAGAAAAATAAGAAAATAGTCAATTTATTATTGGAGGATAAATTATTTTTTGATTTATTCTCTATTTTTTTTGTATTATTAATATATTTTGAAAAGGGCGTTAAATTTGAATTAATTTTCATTATTAATTATTTCAACAATGCTAATAATATGGTAATATATGATATAGAAAAAAATATTTACGAGGTGTAAAAATGCTAGAAGAATATAATGATTATATGAATCATGACATCTTAAACACAATGGTAGCAACATTAGAAGCTAAGGATCTTTATACCTATAATCATTCAACTAGAGTAGCAGAAATGGCTTATGTTTTAGGAGAACTTTTAGGAATGAGTAAAGTAGAATTGGAGCTTATGTATATCGCTGGAGATCTTCATGATATTGGAAAAATTGGAATACCAGATATCATATTAAATAAGCCAGAAAGACTTGAATCAGATGAATGGCGGATGATGAAAAGACATTCAAATATTGGATACTCTATATTAAGTAAAGCAAGATACTTTGAAGAGGTTTCAAAAATAGTTTTGCATCATCATGAAAGATGGGATGGTAAAGGTTACCCTGATGGTTTAAAAGAAAATCAAATCCCATTAGAATCAAGGATACTAGCAGTCTGTGATTCAGTAGATGCAATGAAAAGCGATAGGCCGTACAGAAAATCAATAAGTGATGAAATATGTAAGGATGAAATAAGAAAAAATAAAGGGATAATGTATGATTCAGATATAGCAGAATGTATGCTTAAAAATTGGGATGTAGTAGTAATGAAGTGTTATAATTAATAAAATTAGCTATATATAGGTTATTCTATACAATAGCTAATTTTTTTTATTCTTTAGGAATTTATAATGCAGCAGAATCTTTTGATAATATATAAGAAATGCTATTTAAATTAGTTGTGTATAAGAAAAGAATAAAAAACAAATCATATTCGCCTGCATAAAATGTTCTTATATGCAGCATAGCTGCTCTTTCTAAGGTGCACATTTTTCTCACATACGTTCGAAAAGGCAGATGCGTAAAAAAAATCTCCGGCTCCACAGTCGCCTGCGATTTTTTTATTTTGCAGTAATATTTTATAATTCAAGAATAGGTATTTACTTTATTAATAGGGCAATTCGCATGTAATAAGAAAATTGCTTATTTCATTTTCATTGAGATAGACATCTCCAATTATTCCATGAGTTTTCTTATTAGTATCAAGACTATGAAAATCTGAACCAGCCGTATAAATCATATTTTTAGTATATGCCGTTTTTATGAAGTATTCAGTATCTTCATTTGTATTACTAAAATATTTTGCTTCAATACCATTAAAATTCATTTCTATAATATCATTGAAATTAGCTTTAGTTAAAATGACTGGATGTGCTAAAACAACTATTGCACCAAAAAATCTTAATATATCAATTCCTGTTTTCACATATAATTTATACTTTGAATCGTAAAATTTAATATCATTTTTAAATAACGATTTAATAGGTGAAATTGTATGATCTTTTATGTTTTTTAATATCTTAAGGAAAAGTTCATTTTTATAACTATCATCTTTAAAATAGCCTAATATATGAACCTTAGACCCTTTATACGAAGTAGAAAGTTCAATTCCAGGAATGACTTTAACACCAAATTTTTCTCCGACTAAAATAGCTTCATCGATACCAGCTGTAGTATTATGGTCAGTTAATGCAATAATATCTATATTTTTTTTCTTGCAAAGCATAACTATTTCTTGTGGAGTATGTTTACCATCTGAAAAGGTTGAGTGTATATGAAAATCACCTCTATGATACATCTTAATGCCTCTTGTAATATTATATGTATTTAATATATGATTATAAATCCCAATTGATATTGTTTTAAGAAAACTAAAAATTACTTATTTTATTGAATAATAAACCATATAAAACATTATATTCATGAGTAACCATAAATTTTACAACTAGTGAACTAGCTATAATGTGTTGAAGAATGTCGAAAATATGGTAAAATTAAAATATGGACAAGTTAAAGAGTTTGTATTTCTTTGAAAACGATTGTATAAGGCTATTTAAAGTTTGAAATATCAAAAAAGAGGGGAAAGCTAATGAAGAAAGCATTTTTAAAAAAGATAATTATCGCTGTTGTTTTAAGTATAACAAGTACTACCTTATTACCATTGGGAATATCAGCCGAATGGAGGCAAAATTATGATAAAACACTAAGTTACACGGATGGAAATTCAGTTGTTAAAGGATGGATGAAAATTTCAGGAGCCTGGTATTATTTTAATTTTGATGGGAAGATGAAAACAGATTGGGTTAGTGATAATGGAACTTGGTATTATATGAATAATTTAGGAATAATGCAAACTGGTTGGATAAAAAATGATGGCAAATGGTATTACTTAAATAAAACTGGAGCAATGG
The DNA here is from genome assembly GCF_000340885.1 of Clostridium saccharoperbutylacetonicum N1-4(HMT). NCBI lineage: Bacteria > Bacillati > Bacillota > Clostridia > Eubacteriales > Clostridiaceae > Clostridium > Clostridium saccharoperbutylacetonicum. The sequence continues at coordinate 943,396 of NC_020291.1, forward strand.
AAAGAGGCTGGATAAAAGATAAAGAGAAATGGTATTATCTAGATTCGAGTGGAGCGATGCAGATAGGTTGGATAAAAGACAATGGTAAATGGTATTATACTGATAATTCAGGAGCAATGCAAATTGGAAATATAAATATTGGTGGTAAAGTATATTATCTAAACGAATCTGGTGAGTTAAAAGAAAATAAATATTCAATTAACACATCAACCTCTATAAAATTAGGTAAAAACAAAGAAGAAGTATACGGAGGCAGTGAATTAGTTGATATAAGTGAATTACCAAGTCTGCCACAAAATTATTCTATAAGTATACAAGAAGCTGCTGAAAATAAAATACTTGAGTTAATGAATCAAAAAAGAAATGAAGCAGGATTACCATTGTTAGTATTGGACAATACATTGGTAAAGATAGCAAGGTATAAAAGTAATCATATGATACAAAATGATTATTTTGATCATACAACGCCTATCGGAGAAAAATGGACAAACTGGTTAGAAGCTATTAATTATAAATATACTACAACAGGAGAAAATATAGCATACAATAATTACGATCCATTTGAATTATTTGATCAATGGTGGAATTCTCCGGGCCATAGAGCAAATATGATGAATGCATCATATACTAAAGTTGGTATAGGTGTAATTAAAGGAAATGAAAAATATATGGGAACACAAACATTTTCAAATTAGTTAAATATTAAATTATTAAAAATGCTGTTAATTATAATTTTTTAGAATTAACAGCATTTTTTATATAGTTCTAATTTTTTGAGTTAGCAGACATGGAATAACAATGTATTCAATTTATAAATTAATATTGTATCCGTACAATTTACTGTTATAGATTTATATGATATTTTATTTATATTAAACATTTAATAAGAAAGGAGGGAGATTTGATGAATAATAAATTTGTATATGCACCAGGCCCTACGAGTGTGAGGGAAAATGTTAGATTAGAGAGAGCTAAAATAACTACAAATCCAGATGTTGATGAAGAATTTGTAGAGTTTTATAAAGACACCTGTGATAAGATAGGGCAGATAATACATACAAAGAATCCTGTTTATATATTAAGTGGAGAAGGCATATTAGGACTTGAAGCAGCCTGTGCATCTCTAACTGAGCCTGGAGACAGAGTTCTTGTTTTGGATAATGGAATTTATGGAAGAGGTTTTAAAGATTTTGTTGAAATCTATGGAGGAGAAGGGGTATATTTTTCAGATGATTACAACAAAAATATAGATGTAGAAAAATTAAGCGAATTCTTAGAAATAGATCATGATTTTAAATATGCAACAATAGTTCATTGTGATACACCAACAGGAGTTTTAAATGATTTATCTAAAATATGTCCAATGCTAAAGAAATATGGGATTATAACTGTAGTTGATTCTGTTTCAGCTATGGGAGGAGAAGAAATAAGAGTTGATGATTGGAAAATTGATATAGCATTAGGTGGATCACAAAAAGTATTTTCAGCTCCAGCGGGATTGACTATTGTTAGTATTAGTGAAAAAGCTAAAGAGTCAATGCTGGATAGAAAAAAGCCTATTGTAGGGTTTTATTGTAATCTAAATATATGGTCTAATTATTATAAAGATAAGTGGTTTCCTTATACTATGCCAATTAGTGATATTATGGGGTTAAGCATTGCTGTTGATAATATTTTAGAGGAAGGAAGCAATAATGTAATTAATAGACATTCAAGAATAGCCAATGCAACTAGAGAGGCGGTTAAGGAATATGGATTAGAATTATTTTTAAAAGATGGATATTCTAATACAGTAACAGCTGTTAAAATACCAGAAAATATAGGAGCATTGAAATTAAAAGAGCATATGTTAAGTAACTATAATACTTTAATAATAACATCTTTAAAACCATATGATGACACTATTTTAAGGATAGGACATATGGGAGAAAATGCATTTGAAGAAAAACTTACATATGCATTAAATATAATAGACAATGGATTAAAAGATTTGGGTTTTAGCAGTGAGCATAATTTGGTTGAATTATTTAATAAGCATATCAATGAATAATATATAATAATAGTAAGGTGGGGCAACATTATGGAAATAAATAAAACAAAAAGTAAATTTACGACAAAAGACATGGTAGAAACAGCATTATTAACAGCATTAGTGTTTGTAACAACATTTTTTGTTCAAATTCAATTACCAATAATGGCTAGTGGAGGATTAGTTCATTTAGGAAATGTAATGTTATTTACTACAGCAATTGTCTTTGGAAGACAAAAGGGTGCTATAGCAGGTGCTATAGGAATGGCACTTTTTGATTTATCTTCAGGATGGGCTGTTTGGGCACCATTTACATTCATTATTAGAGGTGTAATGGGGTATATAATAGGTACTATTTCTTGGGGAAGAGGAAGAGAAGGAAATAATTTTACATGGAATCTTATTTCAGTAATTATAGCTGGAGTATGGATGATAGCAGGATATTATATTTCTGAAGTTATTATTTATGGTAATTGGGTTGCACCAATAGCATCTATACCAGGGGATATTACTCAACTTGTAATTGGAGCAGTAATTGGATTGCCTTTTTCAAAAGTTCTTAAGAGATATTCTAATTACTTTTAAACACAATTAAAAAAGAAAAAAGTGTATAATATGGTGGGAAAGGATAATGTGAAAAGAAGGTAGAAATTTGTTCTACCTTCTTTTTTATATGATAATATTGTAGTATTATATTATTATGAGGGGAAAATGCAAAGAAAACAAAAAATTACACAATAGTTTAAATCAAATTTTTATGCTAATTAACTAATTATTAAATTATTTTCCAAATATTGTAGGATGAAATTTGAAATGACAGATGTGTTATGTATTTAGGGGAAGGGAGCATTAGGGGTGAGTGCAAAATTTCGGGGGATTAGCTTTATATTAATATTTATGTTTATGAGTCAGTGGCTGATATTTGATGAAGTACATGCTACTGTTGGTGATTCGTCATGGGTAACAATTGATGCAAGTGTTTTGAGCAGTGCATCTAAGGATTTAAATAATTATATTAATTATGAAATAACCAATAATAGTAAAACACAGTTTTATATAAAAAATGGAACATATAATTTGAGTGATTCAATAATCATAAATAAGCCAGGAATTAAGATTTATGGTGAATCAAATGCGGGAACAATTTTAAATCAAATTAATGCTGGCGCTAAAACTATTGCTATTTCGGAACATGATATTGAAATTTCAAATTTATATATAGATGGAAGCGTTGGAAAAGAAGTAATCCATGCACAAAATGGATTGAGTGTCCACGATGTTCTTATAAAAGATTGCAAAATCTATGGTTCTAATACAAATTCAGCTATTGCTTTTTATGGATTGGATGATGGAAATAGAAGCTATGGAAATTCTATACAAAATAATGAAATTCATTCTACGGTAATTAATTCAGCTACAAAACACGAAGCTATTAGTTATTATTTTCAGGAAGGTGGTATTATTACAGGTAATGATATTTATGGATCTGATTTGTATGCATATCATTGCTACAATTTAAATTTAAATAATAATAGTATTCAAAATTCTAATGAAGAACCTGGAATAAAAGTGAATTTATCTGCAGATAATATTACTATAAATAATAATAATATAAAAAATACAACAGAAGCAGGAATATCAATTGTTGTAGATAGTGGAGTAAATACTACATACAGTGGAATTAATGTGAAAAATAATACTATAGACACTACTCAATATATTGGTATTGAAATAAATAATGTATCTGGTGGAATTATATCAAATAATAAAGTGAATAAATCACATGATGTTGGTATAAATGTATCAAAATCAAATAATATTGTGATTGAGGATAATACGCTCGACAATTCCCAAAAGGGAGGAATTAAGGTTATATTATCCGGTAATAATGTTAAAGTAAGAAATAATACTATTTCTAATACACATGATTCTGGAATTGCAGTAGTTGGTGATTCAGCAGATAATAATACTTACACAGGTATTGAAGTAATGAATAATAGTGTAGACAATACTAATTATTTTGGGATAGAGATAAATAATTCTGATGGTGGAATAATAACAGGAAATAATATTAGTAACATTGATTATTATGGAGTATATCTTTTGAAATCAAAGAATTTAATAGTTGAAAACAATAGAATATTAAATTCTTATAAAAATTTATCGCATCCTTGGGCAGCTGGAACAGAGGCTTCTATTTACTTGGATTCAAAGGTTAGTAATTCAAGTATTGGTAATAACTATTTAAACAATACTAACACTTGTCCTAGTGGTATATTAATATCAAATAGCACTGATAATTCAAATAATATTGTTAATGGAAATCTTGTTCTTGGTAATTTTGTACAAGCTATAAATCCACCAATAAGTGATTCAAATGGAAATTCAATTGCTTATGTAAAACCTTCAAATCTTAATGCAACAGCCACAGATAATAGCATAAGATTAAGTTGGGATCCAGTTGGAAGTACAACTGATACAGCAATAAAATATGAAGTTGAGATTGATGGAAATTCAACGTGGATTAATGTGAATAATGTTACTACTTACTTACATAATGGTTTGAATAGAGGAGAAACTCATAGTTATAAGGTTAGAGTAAATAATTTTGGAGAATATAGCTATATAAGTCAAAAAACTGATGATTTCCTAGCACCAATTCTTACTGTTGGAGATTATACAGAAGATAGTATAGAAATACGATGGAATGCAGAAACTGGTCAAAACTATGAAGTTCAAGTTAATGGAAATACAACAACTACTGTTGTTGGGGCTATAAATTTTTATAAGAAACTTGGTTTATCAAGTGATACTACTTATAAATTTAAGGTGAGAATAGTTGGACAAAGCCAATGGAGTAATGAAGTGACTCAGAAGACTAAGGCACTTATACCAGTAATAGTGGTTCCTCCTACTACACCACCAGCAGTAATCACGACTCCGCCGGCAGTGATTACAACACCGCCAGCAGTTGTTACAACTCCATCGTCGGCTACAACAAAACGTAAGAAAAAACATAAGGCTTTTGTTGAAATAACAGTAGATGAGTATAAGAAAATACTTTACAAAGAAAATCTAATTTATGACTATGAGGAAAAGAAGCTGAAACGTATAATTGAGTACAGTTTCAAATACCAAAGTCATTACTATTTGAAAAAAATAAAAGATGGAAAAGTTATTGAAGATGAGGAGTTCAAGGTTGATTTAGTACCTGAAGACTTGTTCTCAGAACAGGAAATAAGAAATGCTTTGATAGGCAAAAATGATAACATTGATACCATTATAGTTAGAGATTTTTCTAATCCGCCAAACTCTAATGAAAAAAATGATTTATCACAATATTCTGAGGAGAAAGAATCTATCTTGACAATAAAGAATAACAACACAGAAGTTGAAACTATAGAAACCTATAGGAAGGATATCAAGAACTTAGAAAGATAAGGCATAAAGGTAAATTAATGTATACAAGGTAATAATAAAAACTATGGGAATAAAAACTCATAGTTTTTATTATTATATGAGATTGTTTTGAGTGATATAATAATGATATAATAAGAAAAAATTATTAATGAATAAATATAGCCAAAATAATTTTGGAGGAAAATACATATGGATGAGATGCTTAATAAATTAGAAGGAAACGAATTTTTCAAGAATCTTAGTTTTAATGAGATAGAAAAGCTTATTTCACATATTTCATATTCTTTAAAAAAATATCACAAAGGAGAAGTTATTGCCAATGAGGAAGATGAATGCAGCAGCTTAGGCTTTGTTTTGGATGGAGTAGTAGAAATTCAAAGAATATATTTGAGTGGAAAACAAATTGTTTTAAAAAGATTATCTAATGGGGATGTTTTTGGGGAAGCCTTAGTCTTTTCTAATAAGTCTAATTACCCAGCTACTATTATAGCAGTTAATGATTGTAAAATACTTTATATAAGTAAATCAGATATATTAAAATTATGTACTATAGATGAAAGAGTTTTGGGGAATTTTATGGCTACATTAAGCAATAAGATATTCATGCTAAATTCTAAAATAAAAAGTATTGCATTTAAAAGTATTAAGCATAGGGTGATTAATTATATTTTAGAACAAGCTACGGTGCAAAAAAGTGAAAGTATTAAATTGAAAGAAAGCAAAGAAGAAATCGCATCAACAATGGGTATCCCGAGACCTTCTTTGTCAAGAGAACTGATGAATCTAAGAGATTTAAATTATATTGAGTTTAGTAGAAACACAATTAATATTCTTGATATTGAAGGATTAGAAGCTGAATTATTTGATTAAATAGATATTTGAAAATTAACATATATATGTTGTAAAAAGAATTATTCAAAACTTAAAGATTTCCAAATTGATAATTGATAATTGAGTATTGAAAATTGATAATTGAAATATAGAAATAAAAATAGTGTGTAACAAATGGTACATACTATTTTTTTATGCAAATATAAAATAGAATTACAGGAAATGCTTAATAAGCCTTAATGAGTGCAAAATTTAAGCATATGATTAATTTATTTGTAAAGGAGAAATTAAGATGGATAATAAAATGTTTTGTTTTCAATGTCAAGAAGCAGCAGGATGTACAGGCTGTACTGTAAGAGGAGTATGTGGTAAGACTCCAGATTTAGCAAAAATGCAAGATTTATTAATATATACAACTAGAGGCTTATCAGAAGTTGCAACTAGAGCTAGAGAACAAGGAGTTACTGTATCTGGAGAAATTAATACTACAGTTACAATGAATCTTTTCACAACTATAACTAATGCTAACTTTGATAAAGAAGTATTTTATGGAAGAGTAAAAGAAACTTTAAGATTAAAAGAAGAATTATTAGCAAAATTAAATAATAAAGAAAACTTAAGTGGAGCTGCTTTATATACTGCTGAAACTAGAGAGGATATGGAAGTTAAAGCAGAAACAGTGGGAGTACTTGCTACTGAAAATGAAGATATTAGAAGTTTAAGAGAACTTATTACATATGGATTAAAAGGATTATCTGCATACATGAAACATGCTAATGCATTAGGATATGAAGATGAAAATATATGCGCATTTATGCAAAAAGCATTATCATTAACTGCTGATAACAATGTAACTATAGATGAATACATTGCATTAACTTTAGAAACAGGAAAAGTTGGTGTTGATGGAATGGCTTTACTAGATAAAGCTAATACAGAAAGTTATGGTAACCCAGAAGTAACAAAAGTTAATATTGGTGTTGGTACAAACCCAGGAATATTAATTTCAGGACATGACTTAAAAGATTTAGAACAATTATTAGTTCAAACAGAAGGAACAGGAGTAGATATTTATACTCACTCTGAAATGTTACCAGCTCACTATTATCCACAATTAAAGAAATATTCACATTTAGTAGGTAACTACGGAAATGCTTGGTGGAAACAACCAGAAGAATTTGAAAGCTTCAATGGACCAATACTTATGACAACAAACTGTATAGTTCCTCCAAAGGATAGCTATAAAGGAAGATTATACACTACTGGTGCATCAGGCTATGAAGGATGTACTCATATTTCAGCAGATGAAAATGGAAAGAAAGATTTCTCTGCAATTATAGAACAAGCTAAGAAATGTGCTGCTCCAACTCAAATTGAAGAAGGAGAAATCGTTGGTGGATTTGCTCATAATCAAGTATTAGCATTAGCTGATAAGGTAGTTGATGCTGTTAAAACAGGAGCAATAAAGAAATTCTTTGTAATGGCAGGTTGTGATGGTAGACAAAAGTCAAGATCATACTACACAGATTTTGCTGCAGCACTTCCAAAAGATACAGTTATATTAACTGCAGGTTGTGCAAAATATAAATATAACAAATTAGATTTAGGAGATATCGGTGGAATTCCTAGAGTTTTAGATGCAGGACAATGTAATGATTCTTATTCATTAGCAGTAATTGCATTAAAACTAAAAGAAGTATTTGAACTTGAAGATATAAACGAATTACCAATAGCATTTAATATTGCATGGTATGAACAAAAAGCAGTAATAGTTTTATTATCACTATTACACTTAGGAGTAAAGAATATTCACTTAGGACCAACACTTCCAGCATTCCTTTCACCAAATGTTGCTAATGTTTTAGTTGAAAACTTTGGAATTGGTGGAATTACAACTGTAGAAGACGATATTGAAATGTTTTTAAAATAAAAATTTAAATTAAATATACTGAACCTTTAACATATATTTTGATATAGTTAAAGGTTCGTGTTATATTGTTGGAGAAATATGGAAAAATAATTAAGTTAAACCGTGTCGAAAAAAATATAATGAAAAAGATGTCGTGAAAACGTATTGATAAAAAATAAATATATTTACATTATTAAAATATGGAGATATAATCAGTTGTATTGCAACATTATATAATAAAAGATTAAAGTCTTTTATTATATAATGTTGTATAATTTTTTAAAAAAATATATATTTTAGAAAATAAAAATTATTTCTGTAATATATTATTTTCTATAGTGGAGGAATAATTATGTTCAAAAAAATTCAATCATTCTTGATTGGAAGAGCTCTTAAGACGACTGAACTAGCAGAAGAGAAGTTCAATGTTCTTTGGGGATTACCAATATTGTCAAGTGATGCTATTTCATCAGTAGCTTATGCTAGTGAAGAAATATTATTGGTACTCATACCAGTGCTAGGAGCGCGTGCATACGGGTCAATGATAGAAATTGCAATTGCTATCACAGTTTTATTAGCTATAATTGTATTTTCTTATAGACAAATAATTGATAACTTTCCTCATGGGGGAGGGTCGTATATTGTTGCAAGTCAAAATATTGGAAAGATTCCAGGATTAGTGGCAGCATCATCACTGATAATAGATTATTTGCTAACAGTTGCAGTTAGTACTTGTGCAGGTGCAGCAGCAATAACATCTGCGATACCACAATTATTACCATATCAAGCAATAATAGCAGTTATTGTAATAGGTTTAATAACACTTGGCAATTTAAGAGGAATAAGAGATTCTTCTAAATTATTTGGTATACCAACATATTTATTTATTTTTTCGATTATAGTAATGATAATAACAGGAATATTTAAGGTTTTAGTATTAAAAGAAAATCCAATGCCAGTATATCCAATTAAGCAAGCTACTGGAGATTTAACAATATTACTATTTTTAAAAGCATTTTCTTCTGGATGTACAGCTCTAACTGGTATTGAAGCTGTAAGTGATGGAATACCAAATTTCAAAAATCCAGCTCAAAAAAATGCAAAAATAGTATTAGGTACATTGGCATGTATTGTTTTTGGAATATTTGGTGGAATATCATATCTTTCTACAATGTATAAAGCAGTGCCAGGGGAAGATATAACAGTAATAGCACAAATTGCTATGCAGGTTTTTGGACCAGGTAATATAATGTTCTTTGTTGTACAAGCTACTACTGCCGTTATTCTTACTCTTGCAGCTAATACTGCATTTTCAGATTTGCCTTTATTATTATCAATTTTGGCCAAAGACGGATATGTTCCAAGACAGCTTGGAAAAAGGGGAACGAGATTAAGCTTTTCAAATGGGATTGTATTATTATTTTTGCTTGCTTCATTGTTAGTTTATATTGCTAATGGTAGTACACATATATTACTATCATTATATGCAGTAGGTGTATTTATATCATTTACATTATCTCAATTTGGAATGCTTAAGAAATGGACTAAAAGTAAAGAAAAGGGCTGGAGACATAAAGCATTTATTAATGGATTAGGAGCAGCTGTTACAGCAGCAACTTGTATAATTATAGGTGTTGAAAAATTCACTCATGGTGCATGGATTGTACTGGTTTGTATACCAATACTTGTTACAGGAATGTTGAGAGTTAGAAGGCATTATACAAAAGTAAGAGAGAATTTAAAAATTGAAACAGGATTAGAAAGTTTAATTGTAAGGGAAGCAGTAACTAAGCATGTTATTGTGCCAGTTCAGACTATAAATAAATCATTTATTAAAAGTTTGAATTTTGCTTTAACCTTTGGAGATAACATAGAAGTTTATCATGTTAGTACAGATGAAGAAGCAACAAAAAAATTAATAGAAAAATACTCTAAATTAGGAATAGCAGCACAACTTGTAATAGAAAATGCGCCATATAGAAATGTTAATGAAAAATTACTTGCCTATGTAGAAGAAAAACATAGACAATTGAAAAAACATGAAGTAATCACAATAGTAATGCCTCAATTTATTATACATAAGTGGTGGCACCAAGCACTACATAATCAAACATCAATTTTGTTAAGAAGATCTATATTAAAGATGAGAAATGTAACAATAGTTACTGTACCATATATAATTAATGAATAGATTAATAAAATTGACAATTGTCAATTTGGAAAGAAATATAGATATCAAACGCAAGAATTAGACTTATGTGGTAACTTACCGAAATCCAATACATTTGTCTTCTGCAGGACTAGTGAAATTTTCACTGGAAGGTTCTAAACTGGAGCTTATCACCATTTTAGCGTGTTCCAGATGTAAAATCCCCAAGGAGAAAGTTCATGTTTCCAAATATAAAAGCTCCAGTGAGAAAGTTCGTGTTTCCAAATATAAAATTTGGACACTTACTTTTTGGACATTCACTTTTGGACATGCTAAAATGGAACAAGCTCCCATTAAGAACCTTCATCAGCTCAATTTCACATGCCTGCTCCAGAAAAAATGTATCGGATTTCTAGTGTAGTGTTACGATTATAATTTCTCGATAATGCATGCATATTCCATTTATAAGTTTGATTATTAAATTGGATATCTATACTCTTAGAACTTGATAATTGTTATATAAAGAAAAAGCGTAAGGTAACTTTACTAGAGTACCTTACGCTTTTTTAATTAATAAGTTAGTTTAGATCAAATGATGTGTTAGATAAAAGAGTTTCATCATTTACTTCCTTGCTAGAGTTATCAGAAGCAGAAGTATTATCATTATAAGATAAATCAACTTCGTCTAAAGGAATAACTTTAGTTTTATACTTAATTTTATACCATGCATATAAACCAACAAATAGAGGGATTCCTATATAAGAAGCAATTAACCCTTGCCAATCTACTCCGTCAGGTTTTATACATGAATAACCTTGTCCAACGATTATAATTATACACATTAATAATGCTAATATAGGACCAAAAGGATACCACATAGCTTTATATTTCAATGTACCTAAATCTTTACCTTGATGAATAAATGCTTTTCTAAATCTATAGTGACAAACAGCAATACCAACCCAAGCTATGAAGCCAGCAAGTCCAGATGCTGCAACAATCCATACATAAACTGTACTTTCAGCAAAAATTCCAGTTAAGAAACAAGCAGAAGCAACTATAGTTGTTAATATTAATGCATTTATTGGAACACCACGCTTATTAGTCTTAGCAAAAAGCTTTGGAGCCATACCTTCTTTAGCCATTGAAAAAAGCATTCTAGTTGAAGCATACATACCTGAATTACCAGCAGATAATACAGAAGTTAATATAATAGCATTCATTAAAGATGCAGCACCAGCTACACCAGCTCTCTCAAATACCATTGTGAATGGGCTTGTATCAACGCTTGCTTCAGTAAATGGTATTATTGCGCCTAAGATTATAATTGTTCCTAAATAAAATATTAATATTCTCCAAAATATAGATTTAATTGCCTTAGGAATTGTTTTTTCAGGATTTTCACTTTCACCTGCAGCAACACCTATAAGTTCAGTTCCTTGAAATGAAAAACCAGCAATTAAAAATATAGCAAAAATTGATTTTATACCGCCGTGGAAAGGACCATCTTCAACAACATAGTTATGAAATCCAATTTCACTTCCACCCATTATACCAACTATCATTAAAATACCGATAATTAAAAATACAATAACTGTAACAACTTTAATTCCTGCAAACCAGTATTCTGATTCACCATATGCTTTTGATGATAGAATATTTAAACCAACTATTATAATTAGAAACATTATACTCCAAACAAATCCACTAACATTTGGAAACCAGTATTTCATAATTAATGATCCAGCAACCATTTCTGCTGCAACTGTTATAGCCCAGTTATACCAGTAGTTCCAACCAAGTGCAAAGCCAAGAGCTGGATCTATAAATTTGGTAGCATAAGTACTGAAGGAACCAGAGATTGGCATATGTGTTGCCATTTCACCTAAACTAGTTATTAAAAAATATACCATAATTCCGATTAGACCATATGCGAGTAGTGCACCACCAGGTCCTGCTTGATTTAAAGTGTCTCCCATTGCAACGAAAATTCCTGTACCAATGGAACCGCCTAGAGCAATCATGTTTAAATGTCTTGCTTTTAGACCTCTTTTTAACTCGTTATTCTTTTCATCCATTATTCTATTTACTCTCCTTATAATAAAAATTTTATAAGTAAGCAACTAAGATAATACAAAGATTTAAACAATAAAAAAATGCCATGAAAGCACCTTCATGACATAAATACGAAAATTGCATATAAAAAAATAAATGCGTTATATCGTAATATTTCCATTGAAAATAGCTCTCCACAAAATAATTTGTGACAGTCTTATGCATATTCTACATAAGCCCAGCAAATAGTATTAAAGCAATTTACTATTTACTTCGGCGAAATTTCCTTTCGTATTACATCGGTTTGCTTGTAATAAAATAATATTACTCTTAAATTTCGCGCCTCTATCTTAGTTATCTAACTATTGATTTATATAATTATCTAATAAAATCAAAAATAAGTCAATGTTTTATAATATTTTAATATAAAAATTAAAAAAAGTGATTTTAGTTAATTTAACAGAAATGCTATTTTATTGATAGATTGTTAATGAAATTGGTGGAATGGTAATAAAATGTTTAAAAAATAAACGAAAAGCTTTTTAATTGACAATGATATAGGCGGAGGGTATAATTCAGTATAGAAATAATTGTTATTGACAATGTGGTCAGCTTTATTAAAGAGGTTGGCTTGTTTTTTTAGCAATTGAATATTGAAAGGGGACTATATTATGAAAAAAATAAGAAAAATAATTGCAGTAACTTTATGTGTTGCAACTATTTTAGCATTAAGTGGTTGTGGCGCTAAAAAGACAGGAGATGACAAAGTCCTACGTGTGGGAACAGAAGGGGCATCTGCACCATTTAACTGGACTCAAACTGATAATTCAAATAATGCAGTTCAGATTAATGGGACCAATGAATATGCAAATGGGTATGATTTAATGATTGCTCAAAAGATTGCAGATAAAATTGGGTATAAATTAGAAGTTCATAAAATGGACTTTGATGGATTAATTCCTGGTGTAAGCACTGGTAAAATAGACGTTGCAATTGCACAGATGAGTATTACAAAAGAACGTATGCAAAGTGTAGACTTTTCAGATCCATATTATAAAGCTAATATAGTAGCACTTACTAAGAAAGGAACTTCATATGAAAATGCTAAAAGTGTTGCTGATTTAAAGGGCGCTATTTGTACATCACAGTTAAGTACAGTTTGGTATGATATGTTAAAGCAAATTCCAGATGCTAAGATTCAACCTGCTATGGATACTGTACCTTCACTTATAGTTGCTTTGTCTTCAGGTAAAGTAAATGTTGTTACTATGGATAAGCCAACAGCAATGGCTGCAGTTTATTCAAATCCAGATTTAGTTATGATTACTCCAGAAGGAGACAAGGGATTTAAGGCTTCTGATGAAGATGTAAATATCGGTATTGCAATTAAAAAAGGAAATAAGGAATTGACAGATAAGATTAATAAGGCTATTTCAGAAATATCAGAAGATGATCGTAACAAAATGATGGAACAGGCTATAAAAAATCAACCATTATCAAAGTAGCAGTAAAATAATAAGGAGGTTTTTTGATTAGCCTCCTTTTTGTATTTTTACAGTAGTAAAATATTTTTGTGAGGTGGAAAATAGTATGACATCAAATTTACCAGAAGGTTTTTTTCAGTGGGTATGGTTTATATTACAGCAATATGGAGGATTGTTTCTACAAGGAGCATTATATACACTTTTAATTGCAATAATTGGTACTGTAGCAGGATGTATTATCGGTTTTTTTGTGGGAATTGTACGGACTATTGAAGTGAGCCCAGAGGATAATACAATAAAGAAAGCCCTATTAAAGTGTTTACATTTGATATTATCTGCTTATGTAGAATTCTTTAGAGGTACACCAATGATAGTGCAAGCTATGGTGATATATTATGGTGCTATGGAAGTCTTTAATATTGATATGTCTCCATTATCTGCAGGATTATTAGTTGTGTCTATTAATACAGGTGCATATATGGCAGAAACTGTGCGTGGTGGAATTGCTTCCATTGATATTGGGCAGACTGAAGGTGCAAAGGCAATTGGAATGACACATTTTCAAACCATGTTGTATATCGTGCTTCCACAAACATTGCGTAATATTATGCCACAAATAGGTAATAACTTAATTATAAATATTAAAGATACATCCGTATTAAATGTAATATCTGTAACAGAATTATTCTTTTCAGGTAAATCTGCAATTGGTACATATTACAAGTACTTTGAAGTGTTCTTTATAATATGTTTGATTTATTTTGTCATGAATCTTACTGTTTCTAGAATATTACGTTTTATAGAAAAGAAAATGGATGGTCCAGATAATTATAAGTTAGTTAAAAGTGATTATATGTCAGGAGAAATAACAGAAAATAGTTCTATTATAAAAGTGAAGGGAGGAAAACAATAATGGAAGCTTTAAAAAAATTTGATAATGTAACTCCTATCTTAGAAGTTAATCATTTAGGAAAAGCTTTTGGAAGTAATCAAGTGTTAAAAGACATTGATTTTAAAATTAAACAAGGCGATGTAGTTTGCATTATTGGTTCGTCAGGATCTGGTAAATCAACCCTTCTTAGGTGTATAAATATGTTGGAAACTCCTACTTCAGGGGAAATATTACATGATAAAGAAAATATATTAAATAAACGTAAGGAAATAACTAGTTATAGAGCAAAAGTTGGGATGGTATTTCAACAATTTAATCTTTTTAACAATATGAATGTAATTGAAAATTGTATGATTGGAGTTACCAAGGTATTAAAAAAGGATAAGGAATATGCAAAGAACATTTCATTGAAATATCTAGAAAAAGTAGGTATGGCACCTTACATTAATGCTAAGCCTCATCAACTTTCAGGAGGACAAAAACAGCGTGTAGCTATTGCTCGTGCATTAGCTATGGAACCAGAAGTGTTATTATTCGATGAGCCAACAAGTGCATTAGACCCTGAAATGGTTGGAGAAGTTTTAGCAGTTATGCGTGAACTTGCTAAAGAAGGTATGACAATGATTATAGTTACTCATGAAATGGCATTTGCTAGAGATGTTTCAACTAGGACAGTATTTATGGAAAAAGGGGTCATAATTGAAGATGATATACCACAAGTTATATTTAATAATCCAAAGCATACACGTACTCGTGAATTTTTATCAAGATTTATGGAACAATGATGGTTTTCATATCATTGATTGTACATGTATTTAAATAAGATAAAAAGCAATACTATCTATAAAAAATAAAAGAGCGTTATGCTCTTTTATTTTTTATAGATAATTTAATATTCAAATTTTTAATATAAATTTGGTTATGGTTTATTAAAGTTAATAGTTATCTTCACAATTTCACTATTGCTTCCAGTTCTTATAGGAGGTCCCCAAGTGCCGTAACCTGAACTGACAATTAAATTGAAGTTATCTTTTTTTAGAAGACCATAAGCATCTTCATATATTGCATTAATTATCAGATTACCAGGGAAGAGTTGTCCTTTATGTGTGTGACCTGAAAGTTGTAAATCTATATTTTCAGCCTCTGCTTCTTCTAATTTATCTGGTCTATGATTTAAGACTATCATAGGAAGAGATTTATCAGTATCTTTTAATATTTCATTAAGAGGAGCTGTATTATTATGTCCAGAATTTCCACCTTGTCCTTGATCACTTCGTCCAATTATGTAAAAACTATCAGCAATTTTTATCGATTGGTCCTGTAAGTATTTAATATTAGCATCTTCGAAATAGGTGATAGTATCTGTTAAATTACCAGCTCCATATTCATGATTTCCTGTAATGGCATAAACTCCATATTTTGATTTTATGTTTTTAAATTCATCTCTTGAGTATTCTTTTAATTCAGTAGTAGTACTATCATCAAATATATCTCCGCAAAATACTACAACGTCAGGCTTTAATGCATTTATTGAGTTAACCATTTGAGAAATTCCATTCTTTCTTACTCCTATACCAATGTGAACATCAGACAGCATAACTACATTTAAGGAATTAAGACTTCCAGCATTTTTGTTTATATTCACTTTGTAATTTGTTACAACTTTATGCTGACAATTCCAAGCACCAAATGTGAGGATAATTAAAATTGTTATAAATACTGAAATTCCATTACAATATATTTTTTTTAATCTTTTCTTTATTGTGATTTTAAAATTTATTTTTTTAATAATGAATTTTAATAAATCCACAAGAGGCAATATTAGAATTGAGTAGAAAAAGAACCCAAGATAAATTGCACCAATTATTTTTGAAGTCTCTGTGATAAAATTATCTGTTGATGAAATACCACGAAGTATATTGCTAAAAATGAAGGATAATGCAATACTCCAATAGATTATCCAATAGACTATATGTTTAATTCTATCATTAATATCTATTCCAATTCCTTCAATTGCAAATTTCACTTTTCTTCCAATGTAATATGAAAGCAGTACAAAGGCCATAAGTACTACTAAAACAATTAGAATTGTCATTATTATTTATTTCACCGCCCTATTATTATATCTGCGTATATGCTTTATATTTAATATACTTGTCCAATATCCATTCTAATTATTAATGTTCAATTATAAATTGTCAATTAGTCACTAAAGCTCAAAGGAGAAAGTTCATGTATATGCTGTTGATTTAGTAAAGCATTTATTAAAAATTATGCCTTCATTAAACAAAATTAATAATTAGTTCTAATGAAGGCAGTGAATTTATTCTAAATTTAATTTATTTTTTAATATATAGTTAGGTATTATAAAATAAGCAATTAAGAAAAGTAAATTATATAGAATGCCAAGCAATAACATCATATGAACTGGGTAAGGTGAATGTATATTATGCAATAGTGTACTTAAGTTTGTATATGAGGCAGCTGTTCCTAAAAGTTGTGTAATTATTCCAGAGATGATACTTAAAGCTATAAAAGCACAAAAGGATAACAATATTCTGTGTTTGCTAAATAAGTGCCCAATTGATATAGAAGAGTAAATCATAGCAATTGATGATGACATTGATAATAAAGCTAGAACAATAAATTCAACAATAAATGCAAATACATGTACTCCAATTTCAGCAGAAATTTCAGAAAAAGCTTTAGAAATTTCAGAGAAGAAGTCACCAAAAACAGTAGGATTAAATGCCATTATAATAATTGAAAGTATTGCAACTAAACCACCAATTATATTCCAAAAAACTGCAATTGAAAGCTTGCTTGCGATATTAGTTGTTGTACTTACAGGCAGTGTGTTCATTAAATATCCTTCATCTCCAAGTAAGTTCTTATAAAATCTTTGTATGATTATAAATAGAGTTACTATAACAACTGCAGCCATAGTACAGCCGTAGGCAAATATGCTTAAAATAAAAGGTAGTGCCCCCCAACCTTCGAGTTTTTCTGATAAACCAGTACCTATAAAGAATTTAATTATAGTAGCCAATACTAATAATGCAATGTAAAGTGGAATAAGGGTTCTACCAGTTGCTTTTATTTCATATTTCATTAATTTTCCTAACATCTAAAAACCTCCCTAAATAGAGCATCAACACTCTTTCCTTCATTTTCTCGAATTTCATCAACACTTTTGCTTAAGAATATTTTTCCATAAGATATAAATACAACATCATCTAATATTCTTTCTATATCTGAAATTAAATGTGTACAAATAATAATTGTAGCATTTTCATTGTAGTTAGATATTATTGTATTTAAAATGTAATCTCTAGCAGCAGGGTCAACACCAGCTATAGGTTCGTCTAGTAAGTAAAGATCTGCTTCTCTGCTCATGACTAAAATAAGTTGAACTTTTTCTTTAGTACCTTTTGACATAGTTTTTAGTTTATCGTTAGGATTAATATTTAATTTTTCAAGCATGCTATATGCTTTTTCTGAGTTAAAGTTATCATAAAAATCTTGGAAGAAATTTATTATATCAGAAACTTTCATCCAATCATTTAAATAAGTTCTTTCAGGAAGATATGATACAATTTTTTTTGTTTCAATTCCAGGCTTATTTCCAGCTATAAGGATTTCTCCGCTTGATGGAGTTAACAAGCCATTTGCAATTTTTATTAGTGTACTTTTTCCACTTCCATTAGGTCCTAAAAGACCAACAATTCTGCCACGATTAATTGTTAAATCTATACCTTTTAATGCTTCTTTATTAGAATATGTCTTTATTAAATTTCTACATTCTAAAATAGGGCTATTATCCATGCTGAAATTTTCATTAGAAATATTGGTATTAGCTTCATTAGAATCATGCAATATTTTATTGTAATCATTATTCATTATTTCATCTCCTTGGATATAATTGTAATAAGTTCTATTGTTTCTTGGTTTGTATAACCGATTTTTCTCATGTTATATAGAAATTTTTCAATTTGTTCTTGAGCCAAATTATTTCTAATATCTTTAATCATTTCAATATCCTCCGTTATAAATCTACCACTTGTTCTTTGACTAAATACTAATCCAGTACGCTCTAATTCTGTTAATGCTTTTTGCATTGTATTTGGATTAACAGCTGCGTCACCTGCCATATCTCTTACAGATGGTAATTTTTCACCAGCCTTATATATGCCTGAAACAATTCTGAGCTGAATTTGTTCCATAAGCTGCATATAAATTGGCCTATCATCACTAAAATTCCATGACATAATCTCACTCCTTAAATTATATAAATTGTATTATTGCATTATTGTACTAAGTTGTTAATACAATAATACAATTATTAAAAGATCATGTCAATACCTAATCTTTTATTTTAAGTGAAAATTTTAGCATATTTCATTTAAATATATTAAGATAGATTAATAAAACTCGATAATAAACTATGAGAATGTAGAGTGTATAAAGTTTTTTAGAATGTTTTTTATTATATGAATGAAAAGGGGTAGAGTGTTATGATAAGAATATTAGATGGCAATACGTTGGATATGGATGCATTGGAAATAAAGGATATAATTGATATTGATCTACTGCAAAAATTTCAAGATGATTTTGCTTTTGCAATGAATTGTGCCAGTGTAACTGTAGATAAAGATGGGACTCCAGTAACAAAACCAAGTTCTTATACAAGATTTTGTGATGGATTTATACATACAACTAAAAAAGGTGATGATAGATGTGCAGCATCTCATAAGAGAATGGGAGAAGAAGCTGCTAGAACAGGTAAACCATATATAGGACCATGTCACGCTGGGCTTGTTGATTTTGCTGCGCCAATTATTGTAGAAGGAAAATTAATTGGTACAGTTTTAGGAGGACAAATGGTGACTGAAAGTCCTAAAGAAAGTAATGTTCTTCAAATTGCTAGAGAAATTGATGTGGATGGAAATGGACTTGTAGGGGCTTCAAGAGAAGTTAGTGTAGTTGATTTAAAGCATATAGAAAAAGGAGCAAGCGTATTACATATTGTAGTAAATGCCTTAGCTAAAAATGGATTTAATGGTCTTGAATTAGACTTAATATCAAAAAAATTATCCAATAATTTTATGCAAGTATCTGCAACAATAGAAGAACTTTCAGCTTCAGCAAATAATATTTCATCACAACAAGAGGAATTAAATAGTGAAATTAGTCATGTCGGAGAAATAACAGAACAAATTAATAACATACTTGATGCAATAAAGAATATAGCAGCTCAAACTAAGATGTTAGGTCTTAATGCATCGATTGAAGCTGCCAAGGCAGGAGAAGTTGGAAAAGGATTTTCTGTTGTTGCAACAGAAATAAAAAATTTAGCAGAGACTTCAAAGGAAACAGCAAAAAGTATTTCTGATTTAACAAATAAAATAAAAGAATCAGTTGATGGAACTGTAAAAAATGCAAAGATAACTTTAGATACAACTAAGGAGCAATCTAGAGCAATGGAAGCCGTTTCAGCAACTATTCAAGATTCAGTATTTGTTGTAGATCAATTAAGTAATATGACAGAAAATTTAAAATAGAATAAGTTTAGTAAAAAGACTATCTCTAATTAATTTTGGAGATAGTTTTTTGTTTTTTACAGCAATAGTAATAATAATTTTCTCAATAAGTTGAAGATGAGATTTTGTATGATATAATTATGTGTATATACACGTGTAATAAATATTAAGAAGAGGTGTAAAATGACGAGTGATTTATCAGAAGAAATATTAAGATTAAAGAAAGAAAAAAATGCAATTATTTTGGCTCATTATTATCAACCAGGAATTATTCAAGAGTTGGCAGATTATGTTGGAGATTCTTATTACTTAAGTGAAGTTGCGAGAGATTGCAGTGAAGAGGTGGTAATGTTTTGTGGAGTAAGATTTATGGCAGAAAGTGCAAAAATATTATCACCTAATAAAAGAATTTTGATGCCTTGCCCTAGTGCTGGCTGTTCTATGGCAGATATGGCAAGTGGAAAAGCTTTATTAGAATTAAAAGAAAAATATCCAGAAGCATTTGTTGTATGCTATATTAATTCAACATATAACGTTAAAGCGCACTGTGATGTAGCAGTAACATCTTCAAGTGCGTTAAAAATATTAAAAAATATTCAGAGCAAGCAAATAATGTTTTTACCAGATAAAAATTTGGGAGAATATATTTCTGAATTTTTTCCAGAAAAAGAGTTTATCTTGTGGGATGGATTTTGTAGGTGTCATAATAAAATAAGCAAGAAAGATATATTAAAGGTAAAAGAGGAACATAAAGAAGCAAAAGTTTTAGTTCATCCAGAATGTCCAAAAGAAATTAGAGATATGGCTGATTATGTTGGAAGTACGAGTGGAATAATAGATTATGCAACCAAAGATAAAGGAAGTAAATTCATTATAGGAACCGAAGAAGGTATTTTACATGAACTTAAAAAGAAAAATCCCACTAAAAACTTTTTTATCCCAGGGGATAAGATATGCTGTCAAGACATGAAGATGACAACCCTTGAAAATCTCTATGATGCACTATTAAATATGAATAATGAAATAACTTTAGATGAGGAGATTAGATTAAAGGCTCTAAAATCCTTAGAAAATATGCATAAATTAGGTTCTGTAGAACCTTAAGAAAGTTAGGCGATTATAAGTGAATAGATTTGTTGATGTATTAATAGTTGGTTCAGGGGTATCAGGTCTTTATTGTGCATTAAATTTGAGAAGTGATTTAAATGTTTTAGTGGTATGCAAAGGCAAGATTGATTGCAGTAATACTTATTTAGCCCAAGGAGGAATATCTGTTGCAAGAGATGAAAAAGATATTCCGATATATATTGAAGATACTTTAAGGGCAGGAAAGTATAAAAATGATTTAGAAGCAGTTAAGGTTTTAGCTTTGGAATCTAGGGTGAATATAGATAAGTTAATAGAGATGGGAATTGAATTTGATAGAAATGAAGATGGAAGTTTAAATTACACAAAAGAGGGAGCACATTCTATAAATAGAATCGTTCATACAAAAGATAATACTGGGGAGAGTACAGCAAAGATTCTGATTAAAAATGTTAAACAAAAAGATAATATAAAGATTTATGAGGAAACTTTTTTTATAGATATTATAGAAAAGGAAGAACGCTGTATTGGAGCAGTACTTTTAAAAGAAAATGAGCAGATAAATGTTTATGCAAAAGCTGTGGTTCTTGCGACAGGTGGTATTGGTGGATTATATAATAACTCAACAAATCAAAGGATATTAACAGGAGATGGAATAGTAGCGGCTGTAAAGCATAATATATCATTAAAAGATGTAAATTATATTCAAATACATCCAACAGCATTTTATGAGGAAGAAACAAATCAAAGAAGATTTCTAATATCTGAGTCTTTAAGGGGAGAAGGAGGGATTCTTACAAATGTTAATGGAGAAAGGTTTGTTAATGAGCTGTTACCAAGAGATGTTGTTTCTCAAGCAGTATATGAACAAATGGCAGAAACTGAAACTCCATATGTAAATTTAGATATAAGATTCTTAGGCGAAGATTTTATAAAAAATAGATTTTCAACTATTTATAGAGAATGTTTAAAGAGAGGAACTGATATTACTAAAGAATATATTAAAGTTTCTCCGGCCCAACACTTTTTTATGGGTGGGATAAGAGTGGATTTGAATTCTAGAACTTCTATGAATAATTTATATGCAGTTGGTGAGACAAGCTGTACTGGAATACATGGTGCAAATAGACTTGCTAGTAATTCATTGCTTGAAGGGCTTGTATTTTCGAGAAGAGCTGCAAATTTTATTAACAATATTGTTGATAGCTTAGAGATTGAAGTCTCTATTGTGGATAAATTAAATAAATCAATAGAAAAAGTTTTAAGAGAAAATACAGAATTAGCTAAGGCAGTTATAAAAGAAAAGGGTGGAATATTAGATGATCAATTACTTAGTTGTAGATAAAATAATAAAGACTGCACTTTTAGAGGATATTCCTAATGAAGACATAACAACTAACTCAATTATCGATGAAAAAAGTATGGCTACTGTGGAATTATTATGTAAAGAAGAGGGCATAATTGCAGGACTAGATGTGTTCAAAAGAGTATTTGATATTTTAGGAAATGTAGAAATAAAATTTTGTAAACATGATGGTGAAAGTGTATATCCTAAAGAGAAGATTGGATTATTAAAAGGCAGCACTAGAAATTTATTAATGGGTGAGAGAATAGCACTAAATTTGCTTCAAAGAATGAGTGGGATAGCTACTTTAACTAATAAATTTGTTCAAGAAATAAAAGATACAAATACAAAATTATTAGATACAAGAAAAACAACACCAAATTTAAGAACTTTAGAAAAATATTCAGTAAAAGTTGGTGGAGGGTGTAATCACAGATTCAATTTGTCAGATGGAATTATGCTTAAGGATAATCATATCAGTGCTGCTGGAGGAATACAGAAGGCTGTCATGCTGGCAAGAGAAAATTCTTCATTTGTTAGAAAGATAGAAGTTGAAGTTGAAAATCTTGATATGGTAAAAGAAGCTATTGAAGCTAAGGCTGATATAATTATGCTTGACAACATGAAGCTAGACACAGCAAAAGAGGCTGTTAAGCTTATAAATAAAAGGGCTTTAATTGAGTTTTCAGGGAATGTAGAATTAGGTAATGTCAAAGAAATAGCTGATATAGGAGTAGATTACATATCAGTAGGAGCTTTAACTCATTCAGCTAAAATTCTTGATCTTAGCATGAAAAACTTAACTTTGTTATAAGACAGAATTAAAAAAGTATCATTATTGATGCTTTTTTTATTATTATTTAATTTGTTTCAAATGAAACGGAAAATATAATTAAATTCAAGTATACTAAAATCAATAAATCACTTAAATATAATAAAATATAAATGAGGTTTAGGAGGACGAGATTTATGATAAGAAGAGTAATTAAAATAGATGAAGAAAAATGTAATGGATGTGGACTTTGTGCAAATGCATGTCATGAAGGAGCAATAGGGATAATAGATGGAAAAGCTAAATTACTTCGTGATGATTATTGTGATGGGTTAGGAGACTGCCTTCCTTCATGTGCAGTTGGGGCTATTACATTTGAAGAACGTGAAGCGGTAGCTTATGACGAAGAAGCTGTTAAAATAAATATGGAAAAGAGAAGAATGGAGGTAAAAAACATGGAAGCAAATAACAATGGAAAAATTCATCTTGGATGTCCAGGAATGCAGGGAAAAGTAATTAATCGTGAGAAAGTGGAAGTTAAAAAGGATGTTAGTAGTAATGGAGAGGTAACATCTCAATTAAATCAATGGCCAGTACAAATTAAACTTGTGTCACCAAATGCAGCATATTTAAATAATGCAAATTTACTTATTGCAGCTGACTGTACAGCATATGCATATGGAGATTTTCATAATAAATTTATTAGAAATAGAATTACATTAATAGGCTGTCCAAAACTTGATGAAGGAGATTATTCAGAAAAGCTTACAGCAATTTTAAAAATGAATGATATCAAGAGTGTCACTGTAGTGAGAATGGAAGTTCCTTGTTGTGGAGGAATTGAAAATGCCGTTAAGAATGCATTAAAAGCTTGTGATAAGATGATTCCATGGCAGGTAGTAACTATTTCAACCAATGGAGAAATCATAGAATAGCAGATGAATATAAAATTAAGGTATGACTGTAGCATCAAATTATGATGAGCTGGTTGTACCTTATTAACGTATCATATCTTAATATATTTAATTATAAATTATAATTGAGAAATCTTTTATATTAAATTTAGAGAAAAGAGGATATTACTCCCATTATGTAGAATACTATATAATATAAAACTGGAAGGGGGAGTATATATGAATAAGAGGAAAGTATTAATACCTATAGATGGAACTGAAAGAAGCATGCATTCTTTAGATTTCGTAAAAGAAATATTTCCCAATGATTCAATTGAAATCATGTTAATGAATGTTAAAGAATTAGTATTAATTAATGAGATGATAGTTGCAGATGAAATAAAATTTGCACAAGAATTAGGTGAAGAAATATTAGAAGCAGCTAAAGAAAAAATGAAAGATTATAGTAAAGTTGATACGTATTTTACTTTTGGATATCCAGGAGATGAAATTATAAAAAAAGCTCAAGAAGAAAATATTGGTGTAATCGTTATGACGAAATCAACCAAAAGAGGTTTAAATAGAATTATTGGTTCAGTAACAACAAGTGTTGTGAAGAGAGCTAAATGTATTGTAATGATAGTTCCAAATGATTTTACAATTAGTCTTAATTAAATGTGAGAATTATAATTTTAAAATGGATTTTAAAGGCTATCTTAAAAGTGGAATTAAGATAGTCTTTTATCTATGGTATATGGAATTTTACTTTATATAATGATATAATAAAACGAAACTATTTTACTATAATTGTAGAAAATAGGAACAATAAAATATTAAAATTTTTCATAGGTGCAGCTTTATTATGAGTTATGTACTCTATTAAAAATTAGTTAAGTATATCTATGGTGTAGAATTTTTATTCCTATATCAATTGAATTGATAATAGGTAATAGAATTGCTAGACATAAGATAAATTATATTCAGTATTAAGGAGTTAGAGATGAGAGCAGTTTATAGAAACCCAAGAGAATTAGCAACATGTTTAAAGGATATTGTAGATACATACAATGATGATTTAATTTCATATGAAAAGATGGAAGAAAGAATCATGAAGATTGTAGATGCAAACAGAGATTCGATTTATAAAGAAAAAGCTATGTCAGTAAAAATCGCTAATGTCTTAGGGGACGAAAGAGTAGAAGTTATCAATAAAGTAGTTGAAAGTAAAGCAGGACAATAGTATTAATTTGCTTTACAGTTTAGGAGTGGAGTTTTAATGGGCAAAAAAATAATACTAACAGGAGATAGACCAACAGGAAAGTTACATATAGGACATTATATAGGTTCTTTGAAAAATAGAGTTGCACTTCAAGAATCAGGATTATATGAAAGCTTTATAATGATTGCAGATCAACAAGCCTTGACAGATAATGCGAGAAATCCTGAAAAAATAAGAAATAGTTTAACTGAAGTAGCATTAGATTATTTAGCAGTTGGAATTGATCCAAGCAAATCTATTATATTTGTGCAGTCACAAATACCAGAATTAAATGAACTTACAATGCATTATTTAAATTTGGTTACTTTATCAAGATTAGAAAGAAATCCAACCGTTAAAGCTGAAATAAAACAAAAGAATTTTGAAAATAGCATTCCAGCAGGATTTCTTATTTATCCAGTAAGCCAAGCGGCTGATATTACAGCTTTTAAAGCTGATACAGTTCCAGTTGGAGAAGATCAATTACCTATGATTGAACAAACCAGAGAAATTGTTAGAAGTTTTAATTCTCTATATGGAGAAGTTTTAGTTGAGCCTGAAGCTGTGCTTCCAAGTTCAAATGCTGGAAGATTACCAGGTACTGATGGTAAAGCAAAAATGAGTAAATCAATAGGAAATTGTATATACTTATCTGATGATGCAGATACTATAAAGAAGAAAGTTATGTCAATGTATACAGATCCTAATCATATAAGGGTTGAAGATCCAGGGCAAGTAGAAGGAAATACTGTATTTACGTATTTAGATGTTTTTGCTACTGATAAAAATGCTGTAGAAGAAATGAAAGAACATTACAAGCGCGGTGGTCTTGGGGATGTTAAAGTAAAAAAATATTTAAATGAAGTTCTTCAAGCTGAATTGGAGCCAATAAGAAATAGAAGATTAGAAGTTGAAAAGGATCTTGATTATGTATATAAGATGTTAAAGGATGGTAGTGATAAAGCTAGAGCAGTAGCAGCTAATACATTAAAAGAGGTCCGAGAAGCAATAGGTATAGAATATTTTGCAGGAAAATAAAATAGTAAATTAGTTTCATTTGAGGGGGAAACAGAATGAAAGCAGCAGGGATATTAAATTATCCATTAGAAGATGTATTTCATATTTTCATTAAGAATGCAAAGAAGGATTTCTCGGATTTTAATGAAGAAGATGCTAAAGGTTGTAAAATACAAAAAAATATTACTTCTGGTGGTGATAAACCAATAGAATGTACAATTGAAATAACAGATTATATCAAAAATGAAAAATATCAAATTACAACTTCAACAAACTATGCATCGTGTGTATCAACATATTATTTTAAAGGTCAAAAAGATGGCACAACTAAATTAGAATTTGAAGAAAATCAAACAACAGAAAAGTTTTTTGGTTATTTATCCTTATGGGTTCAAAGATATATGGCGAGGCGTAACTTTAAGGCAAAATATAATAATATAATTGATGGCCTTAGTAATGAATTGAAGACATATACTGAAAACGTAAAAAGAAGTACACCTAAAAAATAAAATAGTGAAAATGTATAGTACAGTGCTGTTTCAAAATATAATATTTTGAAACAACACTGTATTATGTTTTGATATGAATTTTAATAGACAAAGAATTTCTGATTAGAATATATAGGAATACTAATGGAGATTTTGGAAATAATAGTATTGAAATTCCAAGCTTTGTTGATAAAATTTAAATTTCATCTTATATATACTTTAAGTTACACAATATAGTATAATGAGGGTAAAAGTTTGAATTAAATAAACACATATAATAAATTATTAAAAATATTTTAGGAGGATTTCAATGAAAAAATTATTAATATTAGATTCCAATTCGCTTATGAATAGGGCTTTTTATGCCTTACCTCCTCTTACAAATAGTGACGGAATAAATACTAATGCCATTTATGGTTTTATAAATATGTTATTTAAAATAAAGGATGAAATTAATCCAGATTCTATAATAGCTACCTTTGATTTAAAGGCTCCAACCTTTAGACATAAGGAATATGCAGAATATAAAGCTGGTAGAAATAAGATGCCGCCTGAACTTGCAGAGCAATTTCCGATTATTAAAGACTTATTTAAACTTATGGGAATAAAGATTTTTGAAATAGAAGGTTTTGAGGCAGATGACTTAATTGGTACAGTATCTAAGTTTGCAGAAAACAATGCTACAGAAGTGGCAATAGTCACAGGAGATAAGGATGCACTTCAATTGGCATCTGATAGTACTAAAGTTATTATAACTAAAAAAGGTGTTAGTGAAACAGCAGTTTATGATAGTAAGACTTTTATAGATGAATTTGAAGTGACTCCAACTCAATTCATAGATGTTAAAGGACTTATGGGCGATAAATCTGACAATATTCCAGGGGTTCCTGGAGTAGGAGAGAAAACCGCGTTTAAACTAATTAAAGAATATGGTTCTGTTGAAGAAGTCATGAAAAATATTGATAATATTCCAGGTAAAAAACTTAAGGAAAATTTAGAAAACAATGTTGAACAAGCAATATTTTCCAAAAAACTTGCTACTATAATGAGAGAGGTTCCAATTGAATTAACATTAGACGATATTAATTCAATGGAAAAGGAAAACATAGCAGAAATAAAGAAAATGCTTATAAAACTTGAAATGAAATCAATTTTAGCAAAGTTTAAAGATGATACGGTCTCAGAAGAATCAACGGTTGAAATAAAAAAGATACATAATATAAAAGAAATGAAGGAATTATTTTTAGAAAAGAAAAATAGAATTTATATAGATTATACTTTAAGTGATGCCTCTATATATTCTAAGTTAGAACTTGAATATTTGGTTTTGGGTGAAGATAATAAAGGTATTATTATATACTTTAAAGATATAATTTCTGAAAATAAAGATGAAGCATTAAAGGTTTTAAGAACGTTAATGGAAGATGAAAATATTAAGAAAGTTATTCACGATGGAAAAAACTTTGTTACTTATTTAAATAAGAATAAAATTGAAATTAAAGGTTTTGATTTTGATACAGCAATAGCAGCTTATTTAATAGACTCATCTAAAAATAAATATGAAATTTTAGAACTTGTTAATCGTTACATTGGTGATAATCCAAATACCGAAGATGAGAACCTAAAAGGAATTCTTTCTAGTTACTTGCCAGAAATTTATGAGGAATTAAAAGAAACTCTTCATAAAGAAAATATGGATAAACTTTATTATGAAGTTGAGCATCCGCTTATTTATGTACTTTCATCTATGGAGAGCATTGGATTTAATATAAATAAAGGCATGCTAGATGAATTACAGATTAAGTTTAAGAAAGAAATAGAAGAAACTCAAAACGAAATATACAAATTGTCTGAAGAAGAATTTAATATAAGTTCTCCAAAGCAATTAGGAAAAATACTTTTTGAAAAATTGGATTTACCAGTGCTCAAGAAGACTAAGACAGGATATTCAACTAATCAAGAGGTTCTAGAAAAGTTAATTGATAAACATGAAATAATTCCAAAGATAATGTATTATAGGCAGATTACTAAAATTAACTCAACCTATGTTGAAGGATTAAAAAATGTAATTGATGAAGATGGACGTATTCATTCAAACTTCAATCAAACTGTAACTACAACAGGAAGATTATCAAGTACAGAACCTAATTTGCAGAATATCCCAATAAAATATGAAATGGGTCGTGAAATAAGAAAAGTTTTTATACCTATGGAAGAAACTGATATACTTGTTTCATGCGACTATTCTCAAATTGAGTTGAGAGTTTTGGCACACATTGCTGGAGATGAAAATATGATAGATGCATTTGAACATCATAGTGATATTCATACAAAGACAGCTTCAGAGGTTTTCAAAGTACCAATAGATGAGGTGACTTCTCTTATGAGAAGTAGAGCAAAAGCTGTTAACTTTGGAATAGTATATGGAATAAGTGCATTTAGTTTGGCAGAAGATTTAAAGATATCTAAAAAAGAAGCAGAAGAATATATGTCAATTTACTTAGAAAGATATCCGAAGATAAAAGAATATCTGGAAAATGTAGTTAAAGAAGCTCAAGAAAAAGGATATGTACTTACAATTTTAAATAGAAGAAGATTTATTCCAGAAATAAAAGCTTCAAATAAAATAGTAAAAGCTTTAGGAGATAGATTGGCAATGAATGCGCCAATTCAAGGAAGTGCTGCAGATATAATTAAGTTAGCAATGGTTAATGTTTATAATAAGTTAAATGAAAAGAATTTAAAGAGTGAATTGATTCTTCAAGTTCATGATGAACTTATATTAAATGTTAAAAAAGAAGAATTTGAAGAGGTTAAAAAGTTAGTTGCAGAAGAAATGGAAAATGCTATTAAACTAAAAGTAGCTCTAGATGTAGATGTGAATTTTGGAAAAACATGGTATGATGCAAAATAATAAATTATGCATTAAAAAGGAGTTTATATACAAAAATGATTAAGATAGGTTTAACAGGTGGGATCGGCACAGGAAAAAGTACCGTTTGTAGTATTTTAAAGAGTGAAGGCTTTAAAATTATTGATGCAGATATGATATCTAAGGAAGTTTTAGAAAAAAATCATCAGATTTTAGAGCAAGTTCGTTCACAATTTGGATCAGGTTTTTTTGATTGGAGAGGAGAATTTAGAAGAAGAGAATTTGGAAATCACATATTTAGATTTCCAAAGGAAAGAGTAAAATATGAAAATATAATTATGCCATACATTAAGAAGGAATTAGAAAATCAGATTAAATTATATGAAAAAAAAGGTGAAAAGATAGTAATAATAGATGCTCCAACCTTAATTGAGAATAATATGCAGGGTGAGATGGATTATATTATTTTAGTGTGTGTAGATAATTCAGTACAAATTCAAAGAGTTATGAATAGAGATAAATTAAGTAAATCTGAGGTTGTAACTAGAATAAATGCTCAAATGTCTATGGAAGCTAAGAAGGAATTTGCAAATATTATTATTGATAACAACGGAGAAGAAATTGCAACACAAAAGCAAGTTTATGATTTGATAGATTTTATAAAATTAATAAGTTAAACTCTTTGTTAATTTCTAAAGTACGCCTAAATTAAGGAGAAGATAATGAGTTTTGGAAGAAAGATTCTACGTAAATTAATATGGTTTATTGTAATTTTTGTAGCAATTATTGTAGGATGCAGGTATCTCATAAAAGAGAACTTTTTTCCATATAAATATAAAGAATATGTAGATAAATATAGTTCTCAATATGAGCTGGATCCATTGTTTGTTCTGGCTGTAATAAAAACTGAAAGTAATTTTGATGATGATGCACGTTCTCATAAAAATGCTGTAGGACTCATGCAAATTACTGTTGAAACTGGAGAATGGGCAGCTAAGGAAATGGGATACAGCAAATTTTCCAAAGAAGATTTATATAATGAAGAATATAATATAAAAATGGGATGCTGGTATCTAAAAAAATTAAACGATAGTTTTGATAAGAATTTAGATTTGACAATTGCAGCTTATAATGCAGGACCAACAAATGTGAAAGCCTGGCTTGATAATGAAAAGTATTCTTCAAATGGAAAGTGTATAGATTATATACCTTTTGGAGAGACTAAGAAATATGTAGATAAAGTAAATACCTACTATAATATATACAAATATTTATATAAGGAAAACGCAAGTTTCTTTGATATAAATAAAGCAGCTAATTTAATTAAAAGTTTGATTAGTGTTCATTTTTTAAGTTAATCAATTATTTTATTTATTATATTGATTATTTTATCTAAATTTCCGATATAATATAAATAAGAAAAGCTTAGTAACTGCGAATTACTAAGCTTTTTTTAGAACATTTCTGGCATTAGTCCTTTTAGAGTATAGAATTTTTTTAGAAGTTATGAGCACTTAATCTTGGTTTGATTGAACGTTATTTTTTATTTTTATAATACTTATTTTTCCTGTAAGCGCTGTATCATATTCAAAATTGCATCTACACTATTAAAATTTTCAGGAACTATTTCAATGGCAGGAATTTTAATATCATATTCCTCACCAATCAAGTTGACAATTTCAACAATATCAAATGAATCTAAAATTCCATCATCTACTAGAGAAGCACATTCTCTAAAATCAATATCGTCTCTAACACCTTTTAATAATTCAATTAAATTTTCCATAACAATTCTCCTTTATTATAATAATTTATATTATGTTGTTATAACAAAATCATAGTAAATAACCTGCATAACAAGTTATTTACTTAAATATAAAAATTAATTTCAATGTATGCATGGTTATTTTATATAGTCATTCTTTAATTTTACTCGATCAATTTTATCGTTCGCATTAAGTGGCATGCTTTCCTTCTTGTGATAAATATTTGGTATCATATAGCAAGGTAACTTTTGCTTTAAAAGCTGAGATAATTTTTTTAACTCTAAATTTCCTGTGTATACAGCAATAATTTGATCACTTTCCTTATTATATAGACAACAACACATATCAACACCATCTAATGCACCAATTGCATTTTCTATTTCTCCTAATTCTATTCGGTTTCCCATGTGCTTAATTTGGAAATCTTTTCGTGATACATATATCATCTCTCCATTTTCATTTAAATAAACTAAATCACCTGTACAATAAACTTTTTCAGGATAACTATTATTTAATGGATTTTGAATAAAGACTTCTTTTGTTTTTTCTGGGTTATTATAATATCCACAGGATAAAAAAGAACCACGAATTAGCAATTCACCAATCTTGCCATATTCTTCAACTGCTTTTCCATTCTCATCAAGAATCACTGCATCTACATTGTCGCATGGGGTTCCTATTGGAATAGGTTCATCATCTTTAAATTCTCTATCTACTATATAATAAATTCCAATGTCAGTAATTTCAGTAGGTCCAAATAAGTTTGCATAAATTGCGTCAGGAACATGTTTACGCCAAATATTAAGTTGTTTAGTAGGCATTGTTTCACCTGCAAACAAAATTTTCTTCAAATTTTGTGGATTTACGACCTCTAATGCACCAAAATTAGCTACTATGCTTAATGCCGAAGGTACCCAGTATATTGTGTTTATATCTTTTCCATTTAAAAACTCCAATAATTTTATTGGAAATGAAAAGAGCAGTTTAGGTATAATATGAAGTGTTGCACCACTTCGAATTGTTGCAAATATATCTAATACAGACATGCTAAAATAAAATGGCGTTTGATTTCCGAATATAGTGTTTTCATTTAAATCAAAGGTTTTAACTACCCAACCAGAGTAGTCAATTACGGAACGATGACATACAATAACTCCTTTTGGTATTCCTGTTGATCCACTTGTAAAAAGAATATATAAAGGATCAGTGTCAATCATTTTTCTTCTAACAATCGCAAGCTTTTCTTTATCTTGAGGAGTTTTGCAAATTTCATCATAAGATATTTTTATACAATCTGTTTCCATAAGGGAAAGGAATTTCGCTGTTTTATCATCATAAATTACAGCCGCAGGCTCAAGTGTTTTTAAGATTATGTTAATACGTTCAATTGGCATTTGTGAATCAATTGGTACATAAAAGCATCCTCCATATGCCGCTCCCATAAAAACTGCAATATTTCGTGAATTTTTTTCCATATAAACAACAACTGCTTTATGCGTACTGATTTTTTCTATTAAATAGCTTCCAATACTTCGAGCTGAATCTGCCAATTCACTATAAGTAAGTTCATATTGGTTATCGGAAAAGGCAACTTTATTTGGAAATGTTTGCTCTGAATTTTCTAAGTATGCTAAAATACTTTTTTCCATATCATTTCCTCCAAATTCTATAAAATATTATTTTGAAATGTCTTCTTCATAGTAACGAACATTATTATTATCATTAGAACCTGCTGTTTTGGCATTTACACGTATCTTGTATTTCTTATATGTTGTAGAATCAAAAACAAACGTTGGACTTTTATCATAATTTCGTATTATCTGCTCCTTACCATTTTGTAAGTCTGTCAACACAAATTGATATTCTGGAGTTACCTTAGTTCCATGAATAGAATCCGCTGTTAATGCTATTTTACTGTCTTTCTTTGTAAAACTGAACCATGTAATTGAAACATAGTTTTCGGCTGTATTATATTCTTCAGGCTTATAAAAATATTTATTCATATCTTCGCCATTTTGCCTTAGTTTCAAGAAGTTTGCCAAAGACTCAGAAAAAGCTTCAGCTCCCTTGCTGTTAAGATGCTCAGCATCACTAAAGTAATCTTCCTTTGATTTAAATAACTCTGGTTTAATTAAATTATAATCATAATATTCAATATTTAAATTCTTGGCAATTTTAGCTATTTCATTATTAAAGTCAAAATAATTCTTTACTCTTAGAACTTGATATACAGGAGCAGGTGTAGTCAAGAGGATTAATTCGCAATTATTTGCTTTGCATAAGTCAGATATTTTTTTCAAGTAGTCCACATCCATTTTTTGTATATCACTTATATTTCTAATGTCATGAGAACCTTTCACATTATCATAATTAATAGTTCCTTTTGAATCAGTTGGATTAACTTTTACAGCTCCTTTTCCTATATAACCACTTTTATTATTTGCTAAAGCTTCTACTTGTCCAGCTTCTGGATAATTGATATAAGTCGGAGTTAATTTTCCATAAATATTTTTTATTAAATTTTGTATAGAGTCTACATGATATCCACGCCACGGAAACAGTCTGTCTAAATAAGAACCATCTTGAGCTGAGGAAGCAAAATAATATTGTACTTCATTAAAAAATGAATTCATATATGGTGCCGTTGAAAGATATACCAAGGATTTTTCTGCCTTAGATGTAAAATTATTCTGTTCTGCGGTTAAAATGACTAATTTAGGCTTTTGATAATTAAATAATTCCTTTAAGGAATAGTAAGTACCAACAAACATTTGTGAAGGAAATGCATAATCGAAGGTTTTTAAGCCTAGTTCTTTGTCCATTGTGTATGGGTTAATATCTCTTTCTGATAGTGAAGCACCTACAAATGCTACATCTATATTTTCTTTTTTGGAATACATTTCACGCATCGTCATTCTTGTATTATTGCCTTTTGGCACAAATGCAAAGGTTAAAGCATAATTTATCATAATAAATACTATTACAAATGTAATTAATTTAAACCATGCTGATTTAGAATTGTGCATACATAAAACCTCCCAATAAATTTGTAGAACTAGCATCAAAATATATTATGGTAAAAATTAACATATATAGCACTATCCATCTAAAAACTAAATTTTGCTCGGATAAAAATGAACGAATTTTTATACCAGCTTCTTGCATTATACTTATTGTTAATAGAACAATAGTTGCCACGAATAAAACTTGAAAATCAAATTCTTTAAGTCCTAGTTTAAAGATTGTTCCATCCATTAATTGATTAATATTAAAATTCACTATTGTATTATGCAGCATATAAAGTGAAGCGTCTAAGCTATTTGCTCTATCAAAATACCAGCCTAAATTTACAATAAAAAATGTTCTTAATATCCTAAATAGATGATATGAGAAGCATTCAGTATTTACTTTTAGTATTCTTTTTAACCATATATAAAAGGGATCTATAATTGCACTAAAGGCAATTATAATACCGTTATATAATCCCCATGCCACGTAATGCCAATATGGTCCATGCCAAATTCCAACAACTAAAAACACAACAAGGTTAGAAATGGCAACTGGTATGATTTTTCCCATTCTCTTTCCAAGGTATTTACCTGCTAGTTTTCCTAATTTGGACATTCTTTTGGTTAGTGCTAAAGGATAGAAAATATAATCTCTCATCCATGAGCCTAGAGTTATATGCCATCTACGCCAAAATTCTGACAAGGAAGTTGAGAAATAAGGGCGTTTAAAATTTATTGACATATCAATTCCAAATAATTCTGCAATTCCTATCGCTACATCAATTCCACCTGAAAAATCTGCATACTGTTGTAAGGAATAAAATAATATTCCTAATATTGTAATACCGCCACCATACTGGTCATAATGATTAAATACCTGATTAACAACCGAAACAGCTCTATCAGCAATTATCATTTTTTTAAATAGCCCCCATAAAATTAACTGCATTCCATATTCAAATTTTTTTAAATCAAATTTATGAGTTTCATATAGTTGATTTGCTAATTTATCAAATCTATTAATGGGACCTTGTATAATTTGAGGAAAAAAGGAGATAAATAGTGCGAATTTAAAAAAATTATTTTCAGCTTTATATTTGCCATTATATACATCAATCAAATATCCCATGGATTGAAAGGTATAAAATGATATACCAAGTGGGAGCAATAACCCTAATGTAATAGGTTCAATTTTTCCTTTTGATACCAAATTGAACAAATCAGTAAGATTTATAGCTAAGAAATTAAAGTATTTTAAAAAACCGAGAATTCCAAAATTAATTAATAATACACACCAAAAAATCATTCTCTGTTTTTTCTTTGCTAAAGTTCTTATATTTCTCTTAACTTCAGGTGTAAGAACTTCTTTTTTTTCATTTAGCTCAATTTCCTTCTTCTCATTAATTTTATCAATGAGAATTGTCCCAATCCAAACACTAAGTGTTGTAAAAAGTATATATCCAATAGTCTTTAAACCAGCAAATGAATAAAAAACATAACTGCCAATCAGTAAACATATCCACTGAAATTTTTTAGGTAATAGATAATATGCAGAAATTAATATACATAAGAAAAGCCAAAAATTAAACTGCAAAAATGACATTACTTCACTTCCTCATTTAAGTACATAATATATAATATTGTATTCAGTATAATTTATTATATTGTCAAAATAGTGACAGCTTTAAAAATATTTAGAAGTTAATCCAACTATAAGCATGATTAAATTATTACCTATAATTTAATACTATTAATAGTATTTATCAGCCAATTTAATAGAGCCTATAAAATAGAAAAGCCCAAGTAAGCTCCAAACTTTGTGGACTTTACTTGGGGTAGTTTAAATAGTTATTAATTTTAATAAAATTCATTAATTTTCAAAAATAAATTATTTAATGTAGTTACAAAAAAATAACACACGATTCGGTTATCTTTACCAAAGAATCGTGTGTTATTTCCTAGATCACCTACAGTGTAGGTGTGGTGTTGGTGCAGGTGACGGGACTTGAACCCGTACGTTATTTAACACACGCCCCTCAAACGTGCCTGTCTGCCAGTTCCAGCACACCTGCAAAATATAAAAGCAACAATATAATAATAATTCATTTTTACTAAAATTTCAAGAAGTTTCGGTTTTGAGACCTGAACATTAATTTTATGTGAAATCGGTGATAGTACTTATTTAGATTATATAATTCACCAAAATTACAAAAAATTCTATTAAGAAGAAATTGGAGTTAAAACTTGTTTTAAATAAAACAATATAAAAAGATAACAATTTATTAGGTAGCATGCTGGTTTGAAGTGATGTTTGTAAAACAATTAATATGGAATAAATTATAGTAAGTACTTCTGATTATGTATATAATATAATTATATGGAAAGTTAAGTAAATTAGTGATAATTAGATATTAACAATGTAACATAATAAGAAAAACTTTAGGAATGCTGAAAGGTGTGAAACAATGGAAGGGCTATCAGGCGGGAGTATATAGGATTTTAAAGAGGGCTTTTGAATAATATTATCTAAGTAAAATGTATGTATTTACTTCTAATGTTTTATAGGTATAAGTGGTCAATAGGAAAGGTGGAGTTTTTATAAAAAATAGAAATGTAGTTACAATTATATTCCCTTCATTATTTATGACTATAATAACAATAATCTCATTTTCTAATATGCTTAATTTTAATGTAATTGAATTTAAAGGGAGTTTTATTTTATCGTTAATTTTATTATTTCCTTTGTTATTTCTTTTGCAAGGAATTATAAGTGCTGTAAATAATACTAATGTATTATTAGCATTGGGTATTTCTACATTAGACTTTATCATATTAATGATGGTTTATTTGAATGATTCAGCCTCTATATATATTTTGATTTATTTAGTGTTTGGATTAATTGGATATATAATAACTAAGAGTATTATAAAAATTAAAATATCTAAAAAAATAAAGTAAATATATTCTTCTGCAAGGTAATAGTTTCAAAAAGAGTAAGTAAAAATGATTGTGTTTATTGTAATAGAAAAAGTGTTATTCAATATAATTGACATGCTAATACTTGAGGTATATAATTATAAAAAATAAAGGCTATGAAGAGAAGAGTAATTATGAAGGAATATTCAGAGAGTTTTCGGTTGGTGTGAGGAAATTATGAAAACATAATGAAGCAAGTCTTGGAGCTGCATACGGATCTTATGAAATGAATTATAAGTGATGCTATGACGTGGGTTCACGTTACAGAACTAGAGTATGATTTTGCCTAGAATTATAGGAAGATGGTGTACTTAATGAGTCTAAAATGGTGACATTTTAGAAAAAAGGGTGGCAACGTGAAATTGAATTTTCGCCCCTGTAGAAGTAAATTTTCTGCAGGGGCTTTTTTGACGAAAAAAATATTAAGTTTGAATTTTAAGGCACATGAAAATAGGTTAGCAAGAGGACTTGTTATTTATTTGATAGTGCCTAAAGCAGGAGTGAGATGTATGATAAGTAAAAGATTAGAAAGAAACGAAAGACCAATATTTCCTAAAAAAGCTGTAGTTACTGCAGGAATGCCTTATGGAAATAAGAATCTTCATTTTGGCCATGTTGGAGGAATGTTCATTCATGCGGATATATTTGCAAGATTCTTAAGAGATAGAATTGGAAAGGAAAATGTTATCTTTGTATCAGGTACAGATTGTTATGGTTCACCTATTCTTGAAAGCTACAGAAAGTTAAAGGAAGATGGATATAAAAATACCATGGAAGACTATGTGACAGCTAATCATTTAAGTCAAAAGAAAACCTTAGAGGATTATAATGTCAGCTTAAATATTTTTGGGGCTTCAGCCCTTGGAAGGTCAGGAGAAATTCATAATGAAGTTTCAGAAGAAATATTTAATACATTATTCGAAAATGGTTATATAAAGAAGTTGTCAGCATTACAATTTTACGATGAAGAGAAAAAAACATTTCTTAATGGAAGACAAGTAGTTGGGAAGTGCCCAATTGCGGGATGTAATTCAGACAAAGCATATGCAGAAGAATGTTCATTAGGTCATCAATATATGGCATCAGAACTAATTAATCCTATTAGCACCTTATCTGGAAATAAGCCTATATTAAAAAACGTTGATAACTGGTATTTCACCTTAGAGGATTCTATGGATATAATGAAGGAACTTAATGAATTTTTAAAGAAGAATTCTAATAGAAGAAAATATGAAATTAATGCGATAGATGAATTTTTAAAGAAACCACTAATTTATGTGCCAAGAAAATATATAGACGATATAAATGAATTAGAAGCTAAATTTCCAAAGCATGAGACTATAGATGAAGAAAAAAAATCTTCAATAACTTTTGTTTTTGAAAAATTAGAAGACAGAGATAAAGCTAAAGAAATATTAGATGATTTAAGTATTAATTATACTAGTGGAAAGACTTTAGTTCCATTCAGATTATCAGGAAATATTGAATGGGGAGTAAAAGTACCAGATAAAGAAGAATTGAAAAATTTAACTTTTTGGGTATGGCCAGAATCTTTATGGGCACCAATCTCTTTTATAAAGACATATTTAGAGTCAATAGGAAAAAATCCTGAAGAATGGCATAATTGGTGGGAAGATGAAGACTCAATGGTATATCAATTTATTGGAGAAGATAATATCTATTTTTATTCAATTGCTGAGATGGCAATTTTAATTGGTCTTAAGACAGCTAAAGGTGATAATGTAGATATAACCAAAGTAAAATTACCACATATTGTATCTAATAAACATATTTTGTTTATGGATAAAAAAGCAAGCAGCAGCTCAGAAATCAAGCCACCAATGGCAGATGAATTGTTGGAATTTTATACAAAGGATCAATTGCGTATGCATTTCATGAGTTTGGGGCTATCTTCAAAAAGTGTTGGATTTAAACCACAAGTTTATATGAAGGGAGAAGAAAAGTCAGGAGCAGATCCAGTGCTAAAAGAAGGAAACCTTTTAACTAATGTATTTAATAGGTTGATACGTTCATGCTTTTATACTTTACAAAGCTTAAATGAAAATATTCCAAAAGAAGAAGTAAGCGAAAAAATTAAAGAGTTAACAGAAAAAACAGTATTGGAATATGAGAGACATATGTATAATCAAGATTTTCATAGAATAGCATATGTTCTTGATGATTATATAAGAGATGTAAATAAGCACTGGGCTAGTAATATTAAAAATGAGGAATTGAAAAGAAAAATAATTGCGGATTGTTTTTATGCTTGCAAAGTTATAGCAATACTAATTCATCCAATAGCTCCAGAAGGTTCTGAAATGTTTAAAGATTACTTAAATGTAGATGATGAGTTATGGAACTGGGATAAGATATTTGATCCGATTACTTCCTATTTTAAAGATGGTGAGAATCATAAATTTAAATTTCTTGAACCAAAGGTGGATTTCTTTAAAAAATTGGAATATCAATATTAAACAAGAATAATATAAAGGTTACAATATATGTTATAATTGAATTATATTTGTAAATTCCGAATTAACTTGATTATTAATTATAGTTTATTTTATTGCTTAGATAAGAGAGTATAGGGACTTGAGAGAAATCTTAAGTTCCTTTTTATGTTTAAAATCCTAGGTGTTAAATTACTTGATAAAGAATTTTGCTATTAATATATGATCTATAGATGATTAGATTTTAGAATTTTTTATAATTATAAAGAACATATAGTATAATAGTATTTGTATATTGGAATTGAAGATTAAAATTAAATTTACAAAAAATTATTATTTAAAAAATGACTCATGGTCATTTTTGTGCTATAATCTATTTAGTAAAATGATATTAGTTATACATAAATTAAAAAACATAAATGATTTTTAATAGGGGATAAAGCATGAAGAATATAGTGAAAATTTTTGTGAGAGATATAAAAAATATATTTACAAACTGGATAGCAACTGTTGTGGTAATTGTTTTGATGATACTACCGTCTTTATACTCATTAGTAAACATTGAGGCGTCATGGGA
Source organism: Clostridium saccharoperbutylacetonicum N1-4(HMT) (assembly GCF_000340885.1). NCBI lineage: Bacteria > Bacillati > Bacillota > Clostridia > Eubacteriales > Clostridiaceae > Clostridium > Clostridium saccharoperbutylacetonicum. Next base: position 984,216 of record NC_020291.1, read on the forward strand.
CCCATATGCGAATACTAGTGGGATACAAGTTGCAATTGTTAATGAGGATAAAGGAACCGTATATAAGGAGCATGATATAAATCTGGGTAATGATTTAGTTGATAAGCTTAAGGATAATGACAAATTAGGGTGGGTATTTGTAGACAAGGAAACTGCACAAGAAGGCTTACTTAATGAAAAATACTATGCAACTATTGAAATACCAGAAGACTTCTCTAAAGATGTTACAACATTAGTAAAAAAGGATGTTATAAAGCCTAAATTAATTTATACAGTAAATGAAAAGAAAAATGTTATAGCTTCCAAGATAACAGATGCTGGTGTAAGTTCTGTAAAAACTCAATTAGATCAGAACATTGCAAAGAGTATTTCTGGAATTATGTTTAGGTTATTAGATGAAATTGGAGTGGATATAGAAAATAATAGATATCAACTTAGAAATATAATGGATTCAGTTTATAAATTAGATGATAATATGCCAGAACTTGGACAAATGTTAGATCAAGCTATAGATGGAACAATAAGTGCATCAGACTTAGTTAGTACAACTAATCAGCTTATACCAACAGTAGCAGATACAATTGATGGAACTTCTGAATTTTTAAATTATACTCAAAATTATTTAAATGAAACACAAAAGGATTTAGAAAAAGAATCACCCAAAATTAAAGAAGATTTAGTTAAATCTGAAAATACTCTTGATACTGCAAGTGTCGAACTTAAGAATATTGATCAAAAAGTATTGCCAGAAGTTGAAAAAAAAGCTTTATTACAGGCTGCAGATTCTGTAAAAGCCACAAAAGCAAGTGTTGATGAGGCAAGAGCTAAATTAAGTGACATTAAAAGAGCTATAAATCATCTTACTAAAATTCAAATTTCTAAAGTTACAATAGATCCTGCACTTCAACAGAGTTCACCTGAAATGAAAAATATTCAAAACACTCTTGATAAGCAGGCAGAGGCATTAGATAATGCAAAGAGTGCATTGAAAAAGGAAAGCAGCACTATATCTAATATTCAAGATAGATTGAATACTGTTGATGATAACCTTGATAAACTTACTAATAGAATTAATGATGATTTAAATAAATTAAATAATGGGAAAAACCCTATAGATACAAAAAATCTTTCCGATACTATAGAGGTATTAGATGATTCACATAAATTAGTTTCAGATATTACTGATAAATATGATTCCGAAATCATGCCAACAATTAATAAGGGGTTTGATTCAATGAGAGAGATTTTAGACAATGGTTTGAATCTATCAGCTCAAGGAAAGAATGTATTACCAGATGTTCAAGCTATGTTAAATACCTTTAAAAATGCATCTGATTCATCTAATGAAGAATTAAAAAAACTAAAAGAAAAATTCCCAGACATTCAAGATAATGTCCATGAATTAGCAGAAAAATTAAAAAGAATTGATAATAAGCAAGATATTGATGAATTGTTAGATATGATAACAAATAATTGGGATACGCAAAGTGATTTTCTTGCTAGTCCAGTAGAAATTCAAGATAACAGATTGTTTCCATGGCCTAATTATGGTTCTACAGTTACACCATTTTATACAGTTTTATGTCTTTGGATTGGAGGATATATACTATCAGTATTAATTGGAACAGAAGCAGAGCCAGTGGAGGAAGGTAAAAAATTAAAGAACTATGAAAAATATTTTGGACGATTGACCTTGTTCTTATTTATTGGAATAGGACAAGCAATTGTGGCAAGTTTAGGTGCATTATTATTATTACATTCTTATGCTGTTCATCCTGTAATGTTTGTATTATATTGCATATTTATAAGTATTGTATTTAACTGTATAATATATACTGCAGTAAGTTTGTTTGGCTATGGTGGTATTGTAATTGGAGTAGTATTATTAGTACTACAAGTGGCAGGTACCAATGGTAATTTCCCAATAGAAGTTAATCCAATTGGATTTCAAGAATTATTTCCATATCTTCCTTTCACTTATGCAATAAGTGCTGTTAGGCAGATAAATGCAGGAATAATTTATTCAATATTAATTAAGGATACTGCTATACTGTGTGTATTTATGATAGCGTCAGTTGTTATGGGAATCTTATTTAAAGAAAAAATTAATGCTAAAAGAATAAATATTGTTAAAATGCTTAAGGAAAGTTATTTGATGAATGGTTAAATTAATTTATATTGTAAATGTTAGAGGAATTAATTATGAAGAATATATTTAAGATTTATAAAAGGGATATTAATAAAATACGTACTAATTGGGTTGCACGACTTATGATAATAGTAATTATAATTATTCCATCTATGTACTCATTAATAAATATTAAAGCTTCTTGGGATCCATATGCAAATACAGGCGGTATTAAGATTGCTGTTATTAATGAGGATAAAGGAACAGTTTTTAAGGAGCAAAATGTAAACTTAGGACAAGAATTGGTTGATAAACTTAAAGACAATGATAAATTAGGATGGGTTTTTACTGATAAAGAAAGTGCAGAGCAGGGTTTATTGTTGGAGAAATATTATGCAACAATTGAAATTCCAGAAGATTTTTCTAAAGATACAACTACATTAGTTGAAAAAAATATTCAAAAACCAAAACTAATATATACTGTTAATGAAAAGAAGAACGCAGTTGCACCTAAGATGACTGATTCGGGAATAAAAAGTGTAAAAAATCAAGTAGATGAAAATGTAATAAAAACTGTTTCTGGAATACTTTTTAGAGTATGTAATGAAAGAGGAGTAGACATTCAAGACAATAGATCAAAGCTTAGAAAAATTGTAGATAACATATATGAATTAGACGATAATATGGATAAGCTTGAATCAATTTTAGATACTGCTACAGATGGGACAGGCCAGTTATCAGATGTTTTGAATAAGACAAATGATATGATTCCAACAATATCAAATACTCTTGATTTATCACAAGATTTTTTAAATAATAGTAAAACAACATTAGATGATACACAAGGAGAATTATCAGATATTTCACCAATAATAAAACAAGATTTAGTTAAATCTGAAAAAGTTCTTGATAATTCAAGTGTTGAACTTAAAAATTTAGATCAAAATATATTACCAGAAATGGCAAAAAAAACATTGTTAAACGTTCGTGATTCAGCGAAAGCAACGAAAGAAACCCTTAATGATACTGTATCAAAGCTCAGAAGTATAAAAAAATTTATTAATGAACTAGGCAAATTACAAATACAAATACCATCCTTTGGTGATACGACAGTAAATTCTGATAAGGTTAATGCATTAAAACAGCAATTGGATAAGCAGGCAGATGCATTAAGAAATATGCAGGATAATTTGAGGGATATGAGTGGAGTGATTTCTGATGCTGTTGAAAAATTAGAAATTATTGAAGATAAGCTACAGATTGTAATTGATAAATCAGATGAACAACTTAATAAAATTGATGATAAAGGTTTAGATACTCAAACCCTTAAGGATACTATAAAGGTTGTAGATGAGGTACATACCTTAGTTGCAGATATTACTGATAGATATAGTTCGGAAATAGAACCAGGAGTAGAAAAAGCATTTAACTCAACAAGAGATATTTTAAATAATAGTTCTGACATTGTTGAAGAAGGAATAAAGACACTACCAGAAGTTGAAAATTTAATTAATGTATCACAAGATGCAACCCAATTATCTAAGGAAGAGTTAAATACACTGAAAAATAAATTTCCAGAAGCTAGAGATAAAATTCATGAGTTAGCTAATAAAGTTAGAGAAAAAGATGAAGATGATAGTATTGATGAACTGTTAGATATGATGACAAGCAATTGGGAAAATCAAAGTGATTTTGTAGCTAGTCCAGTTGAAATACAAGATAATAGATTATTTCCATGGACCAATTATGGTACAGCAGCAACCCCATTTTATACAATTCTTTGTTTATGGGTTGGTGGATTGCTAGGATCAGCGCTATTAGCATTAAACTCACCAGATTTTGAAGATGGTACAATAATTAAACCTTATGAAATGTATTTAGGAAAATTATTAATGTTTTTAACAGTTGGTATATGTCAGGCTATTATTGCAAGTTTAGGAGCATTGCTAATATTAAAGAGTCATTCAGTGCATCCGGTAATGACGGTTTTTTACTGTATATTTGTAAGTATAATATTTATTATTATTATTTATACTGCAGCTACTTTATTAGAAGCAGTTGGAAAAGCCATAATGGTAGTTTTATTGGTATTGCAGATGGCAGGTGCCAGTGGTAATTTTCCTATTGAGGTTACACCAGTTATATTTCAAAAAATATACCCATATTTACCATTTACTTATGCTATAAGTGGAATGAGGCAGATAATGGCGGGTATTATATATCCAATATTATTTAAGGATATAGCTATGTTGTGTATTTATGCAGTTGTGGCATTAATACTTGGAATGGTGTCTAAAGGAACGATTAACAAATTAACCAATAAGACAATGGAAAAATTAAATATGAGTGGAATAATGCGTCATTAAAATTGCGTTATTTAGGATTATAAGCTTTTCTGTATTTTAGAGTTTTCTAGAATACAGAGGAGCTGTTTTTGTTTAATTGTCTTTTAGGAGATAACAGACCTATTTCTTTAGATTCAAGATAGTGGAAAAATTTTTGGGAGTTGCTTTATTCCACTAATTACAAATAAATACATAGATTTTAAGAAATTAACATATAATAAATTAATTATATGAATCTATAAATTGTTTGAAATTTGAGGTGTGTTATGGGAGCAAATACTAAGAAACAAAGAAAAATTAAATTTATTCCATTGATTATATCTATAGCAATACCGTTATTGATGGGGTTTGGAGCCCAAAAACTAGTTCCTAATATGAGTTTAATCTATGAAAATTTGATAAAACCGCCTTTTGCTCCACCAGCAATAATATTTCCAATTGTTTGGACAGTACTATATATATTAATGGGAATAGCAGCATATAAGGTATGGATATTGAAATATGAAAATATTGATGTTAGTTCGGCAATATTTGTTTATGCAATTCAATTGTTGCTTAATTTTCTATGGACAATAATTTTCTTTGGTTTTAAGCTTTATGGATTAGCATTTTTAGAATTAATGATACTAATTTTATTTGTGATATTAACAATAAAAAGGTTTTATGATAAGGCTGGAAAAGCCTCAATATTACTGATACCATATTTAATTTGGCTGATATATGCAGGAATACTTAATTTTTTCATTTGGATGTTAAACGAAATGTAAAAAATATATATCTATTTTAGTATTTAAAGAATATTAATATTATATACTATCAATTTAGGGAGGAGTCTACTTTGAAAAAATGACTTGGAAAGGTAATAATTTTTAAAGTAGGATAAGAAATGAAAAGAGAATTAACTCCAAATGAAATTATTTTTTGCACGTCTAATGCGGAAAAGGCTAGAAAAAGTAATATTAGTAAAATACCTGAATTTACTGCAACTTTAAATAAGATAGAAAAGAGTTTAAGCATTCAAAAAGAAGGATACAATATATATTATGTTGATTCATTTTCTAAGGAAAGATTAAATGAGTTAGTTGAGTATGTTAAAAGTGTGTATGAAAAACTTCCTCCACCTAAAGATATTTGCTATGCAACATCTCAAGAGAATATCAATCCTATTCCTCTATTTTTACCAAATGGTAAGGGTAGCTTGTTAAAAGATATGATTGGAGAAATAAAAGAAAAATATTTTGAGTGTATATTAGAATTTTATAGCAGTTCTTCAGATGATGAGAAGGAAGGTATAATTGAGGATATAAGTGAAAAGAGAAGTAATTATATAACTAAACTTATGGATTCAGCCAAGAAGAAAAATTTTGAAGTTAAGGCAACTAGCGGTGGCTTTGTCTTTATTCCTTTAAAAGATGAGGGAAAGGAAATAACTGAAAATGAGTATGAACAATTAGAAAATGTTACTCAAGAAAATATTGAGAAAGAAGCATCAAAGTTAAAAAAAGAAGCAGAGATTATATTAGAAGCCTTGAAGGATATAGAAATAAAATCAATTGAAAAACTTAAAAATATCTATAGAGATTACATTAAGAAGAATATGCAGAAATATAAAGATGATTTATTACTTCAGTTTATTTCCCAAGATGATGTCTACAAATATTTGCTTCAAATGTATGATGATATTGAGGAAAGAATAGTTGAAAGTTATACAATTAATTTAGAAGAGGATGAAGAAGAGCTCAAGGAGATATTTTCAAAATATAATATTAATGTACTAGTAGATAATTCTAATAGTTTTCATCCAAATGTAATATATGAGGAGGATCCTACCATTGGAAATTTAATTGGGAATATCGAATATAGAAATAGCAATGGAGGATATAGTACAGATATTTCGTTAATAAGTGCAGGAAGTTTATTAAAGGCAAATGAAGGCTGCTTAATGCTAAGAATGAGTTCTTTAATTAGCAGTGGATTAAGTTATTATTATTTAAAAAAAGCATTAATTCATGGAAAAGTAAGCTATAATTATACAAGGAGCTACCTTGAAGTCATTTCTATTGCAGGATTAAAGCCAGAGCCAATTCCGATAAATTTAAAAGTAATATTAATAGGTGATTATGAAAGTTTTCAAATATTATATGATAATGATGAAGATTTTAAGCAAATTTTCCCAATAAGAATAGAATCAGAAATAGAATTAAAATATAACAGTATGAATAGAAATTTTATCTGCAATATGGTAAAAGAAAAAGTAAAAAAAGACAATTTATTAGATGTATCTGAAGAAGCACTTGAGGAAATAATTAAATTTTTATCGAGAGTTTCAGGTCAGAGAAACAAAATATCTATAGATGATTATTATATAAATAAATTATTGTATTTAGCTAATAATAATTCAAAAGCTGAAGAGAGAAATAGAATTGAAAAGCAAGATGTAATAAGTGTTGCCTATGAAGATGAAAAAATTTTAGAAGATATTATGGAAAATTATAAAAATAAAAAGATACTAATTACTACAAGGGGAAAAGAAATAGGAATTGTTAATGGACTTGCTGTAGTTGGGAATGGATTTTATAGTTTTGGAAAACCAATGAGAATAACATGCTTAACACATGTTGGAGATGGTAGGATAATAGACATTCATAAGGAATGCAAGATGAGTGGAAATATTCATGAAAAATCAATTAGTATACTTGGTGGTTTGCTAAGTAATTTAATAAGTCCATATGAAAAATTACCAGTAGACCTTCAATTAAGTTTTGAACAAACCTATGGCTTGATTGAAGGGGATAGTGCTTCTGTAGCAGAAATAATTTGTATCTTATCAGCATTGAGTAGAAGAGGAGTAAGACAGAATATTGCAGTAACAGGATCTATAAATCAATTAGGAGAGATACAAGCTATTGGTGGCGTAAATGAAAAAATTGAGGGGTTTCATAGAGTTTGTGGCACTATAGATATGATTGATGACAAAGGAGTTTTAATTCCAAGCACAAATGTAGATGAATTGATATTAAGAAGTGAAGTTGAAGAAGATGTTAAAAAGAAAAAATTTCATATTTACACTATGGAAACTTTAGAAGATGCTATTGAAACCTTGATACTTGATGAAGGAGAATCTATAAAGGGATTTTATAAAGAAATAGAAAATGAAATTTTAAAATATAAACCTGTCAAAAAGAAAAAATAAAATTTATAAAAATTAAATCATATATAAATTTCAAAGTAAAAAAGAAGATGTTTTTGAAGATAATTATTTATTTAATTTCAAAAAAATATCTTCTTTGTTTTATATAGATATCCAAGGCAAGAATTAGACATATGCAGAACTTACCTAAATTAAACACATATTTATTCCAGCGGACTTAAATCAGTTTACAGTTAACAACTAACAGTTATCAGTTGAGGAAGAAAAGCTAATAGCTTTTCTTAAATTATACATTTTCGAAATCTTTAAAGAAATTTCATATGTAACTCATAACTCATAACTTATTTCAAGCTTGCTTCCAGAAAAATGTATCTAATTCTAGTGTAGTGTTATGATTATAACTTCTCAATGATGCATGTATATTCCATTTATAAGTTTGATTCTTAAATTTGATATCTATAAAAAAGAAAATATTATTATTATAATTATGTATTAATGGAAAAAAATAGAATAAAAGATTTGACGGTGGATGAAATGTTATGTTAAAATATGGTAAAAGGATGGCGTGAAAATAGAGAAGGAGGTGAAATCGGGATATCTTAAAAGTTTTAAGTATAAGTTAATGTTTTAGGATATTCTTAATTACTATGAATTTGGAATTTTGTAAAAAAGGAAATATTTTGATAATTACCCTTTGTGGAGAGCTTGATCATAATAGTGCAGAGGAAGTTAGGGTTAGAGTTGATGATAGAATAGATAGAGATAATATCAAAAAGGCAGTTTTGGATTTTTCTAGAGTTACCTTTATGGATAGTTCAGGTATTGGTGCTGTTCTTGGTAGATATAAGAAGTTATCAAATAAGGGAGGAATGCTTTGTATAGCAATGCCTAATAAAAATGTAAGCAGAATTTTTGAATTAGCAGGTTTATATAAAATAATTAAAAATTATGATACTGTAGATGAAGCAGTAAGGTGCATTTAGATGGAGGGGTTATCATGTCTGACAATAAAATGAGTATAGAATTTGTAAGTAAATCTCAAAATGAAGGTTTCGCAAGAGTTGCTGTTGCAGCTTTTGTTGCACAATTAGATCCAACAATTGATGAAATAAATGATGTAAAAACTGCAGTATCAGAAGCGGTTACTAATTCTATAATACATGGATATGAAAGTAGAGAAGATGGAATTGTAAGAATTGAAGCAGAAATTAATGAAAATGAAATTACTATAGTAATTAGTGACAAAGGAATAGGCATTGACGATATAAATCAGGCAATGGAACCATTGTATACATCAAGACCAGATTTAGAAAGATCAGGTATGGGCTTTACTGTGATGGAAACATTTATGGATTATCTGGAAGTAGAAAGTGAGAAGGGCAATGGGACAAAGGTGGTAATTAAGAAGAAATTCAACGTGGTAAGTTAGGTGAAATAATATGGAAAAAGAGGATTTAAAACAAGAAGGTTATAACTATGATAGGAATCCAAAATTATTAGCTTTAGCAAAAAATGGTGATGCTGATGCTATGAATAAATTAATAGAAATGAATTTACCCTTAGTAGCGTCTATAAGCAAAAAGTTCTTGAATAGGGGATACGACTATGAAGATATATTTCAGATAGGATCTATTGGCTTAGTTAAAGCTATTAATAATTTTGATTTATCTTATAATGTTAAATTTTCAACTTATGCAGTCCCAATGATTATGGGAGAAATTAAAAGATTTTTAAGAGATGATGGAATAATAAAAGTAAGCCGCAATGTTAAAAGTTTAGCAAGAAAAATACATTTCCATAAAGAAATTTTGACTAAAAAGCTTAAAAGATCACCAACAATAGAAGAGTTAGCTGAATATACAAATGTTGATAAGGAAGAGGTTTTATTTGCAATAGAATCTTCTAACAACTTGCAATATTTATATGATACAATACATCAAGATGATGGAGCGCCTGTGCTTCTAATTGATAAATTAAGTGAAACAGGTGTTGATGATGATAGTCTTATTGAAAAGATTGCTCTTAAAGAAGCCCTGAGTGGATTAGACACTAAAGCAAGACAAATAATAATGTTACGATATTTTAAGGATAAAACGCAGGTTCAAGTAGCTAAAATGTTAGGAATAAGTCAAGTCCAAGTATCTAGAATTGAAAAAAAAGTTTTATTGGAAATGAGAAGAAAATTAGAGGAATAAGATTACTAAAGGGTGGCTATAGACAGAGAAATATATATTTTGTTCAATTTTATTAATAAGTTGTACAAATATATATTTTTTTTATGCCAAAAAATAACACGATTAAATTTTAGTGTTTTGCAAATGATAGATATACAAGTTAAAAGGAGTGTGATTATCTTGAACATTACTTCAAACAGACAAGAAGAACATTTGAAGAAAATATATAATAAGATGGCTAATGAAGCTATTCCAAAATCTAAAATATTTCAAGATTGCCTAAAAGCATTTTTTGTTGGAGGTTTAATTTGTGATATTGGCCAATTTATTTTGAATGTTTCAATCAAGCTAGGATTTTCACAAGAAGAAGTTATGAATATTGTTCCAATTATAATGATTTTTTTAGGTGCACTTTTAACTGGAACTGGAATATATACTAAGCTAGCGCAATTTGGTGGAGCTGGGACTGTTGTTCCTATAACTGGATTTTCAAATGCAGTGGTTTCGCCTGCTATAGAATTTAAAAAAGAAGGATTTATATTTGGTGTTGCAGCAAAGATGTTTACAATTGCTGGCCCTGTTTTAGTATATGGAATTAGTGCTTCAGTAATAATAGGAATAATTTATTATATAGGTATGTTGATGTAAAGAGTAAGTTATAAATATTTGGTTTAACGGGAGTGAAAAATATGCAGATGCTTAATAAAAAAGTAGGTAGTCAAACTGTAAAATTGGCTAATCCGCCCAAAATAATTGCAACATATTCAATAGTGGGACCTAAAGAAGGTCAAGGGCCGCTAAGAGAGTATTTTGACGAAATCTTAAATGATGATACTTTAGGCAAGGAAAGCTTTGAAAAAGCTGAAAGTCAAATGATGTTTACTGCTATAAGCGAGACTTTAAAGATAGCAAAACTTAAGGAAACTGATATAGATTATTTATTTTCTGGAGATTTATTAAATCAAATAATTTCATCAAGTTTTGCAGCTAGAGAGTTTAGTATTCCATTCTTTGGATTATATGGAGCATGCTCGACTATGTCTGAATCTTTGAGCTTAGCATCAATTATTATGGATGGAGGGTTTGCTAATTATGTGGTAGCTACCACATCTTCTCATTTTAGTTCTGCAGAAAGACAATTTAGATTTCCACTTGAGTATGGATCTCAAAGACAGCAATCATCACAGTGGACAGTAACAGGTTCAGGAGCTGTAATTCTTGGACATGAAGGGGAGTTTCCAGAAATAACTCATGTTACTACTGGTAAAGTTAAGGATTTTGGGCAAAAAGATGCTAATAACATGGGAGCTGCCATGGCACCAGCAGCTGTTGATACAATTGTAAGTCATTTTAAGGATACAGGAAGAACTCCAAGCTATTATGATATTATAGCAACAGGTGATTTGGGGGTTATTGGAAAGGAATTAGCTAATAAATTAATAGAAGAATTAGGATATGATATTAGGAAGCAGCACATTGACTGTGGAGAAATAATATTTGATAATGAAAAACAAAATACCTTATCAGGTGGAAGTGGATGTGGATGTTCGGCAGTTGTATTTTCAGGATACTTATATAAGAGGCTTATGAAGAAAGAAATAAAAAAAATATTATTAGTTTCAACTGGTGCGCTTATGAGTACAACATCTTCTCTTCAAGGAGAAACAATTCCAGGAATAGCTCATGCAGTTGCTATTGAGATGAAATAGAAATAGGTTTATGGAAAGGATGGAAAATACAAATGAATTACATAAGTGCATTTATTGTTGGAGGACTTATTTGTGTCATAGGTCAGATATTAATAGACGTTACTAAATTGACACCAGGAAGAATTTTAGTAGTTTTTGTTGTACTAGGAGCAATAGTAGGCTCATTTGGATGGTATGATAAGTTAATTGAGATTGGCGGAGCAGGCGCTACAGTTCCATTACCTAGTTTTGGAAATGCATTGGCTAAGTCTGCGATAAAAGAAGTAAAAGAAAATGGATTAATAGGAGCTTTTACTGGAGGAATTAAAGGCGCAGCAGCAGGAATTACAGCATCTATATTCTTTGGATATTTAATGGCACTTATTTTTAATCCAAAAACTAAAAAATAATTTTTATGTAGTAGTATAAATTAAAATTTAAAGATGACGAAAATTTAATTAATATTAAAATTTTGCCTTTTACGACATTACCTCGTATAATTATATTAGAAGTTTATGTAATGTGTAAAATATGGTATATTATTAAGTTGTAAATAATGAAGTGATTAAGAATGGTGGGGTTATCTTGGAAAAATACTGCATAAATTCTTGGAATCAAATTGTTGAATTGCTAAATAGTGATGCAAAACAAGGAATTAGTGAAAATGATTGTGGAGCATTAAGAGCAAAATATGGAACAAATAAAATTGATTTACCAAGTGGAAATAAAATCTATAGACATATATTTAATGCATTAAAAGAAAAATCAGCAATTATATTTATAATAATTGTAATACTTTTATTTGTGCTTAAAAGTTTTTTGTATGGTGGAATATCAGCCTTAATATTAATTGTCAATTTAACATTAACAATTAGGCATACTATTAAAAGAGACAGAGAAATTGGGACACTAGAAAGATTAAATTTTGCACAGACAACTGTTATAAGGGATGGTGTTCAAAAAACTATTAGATCAGAAGAATTGGTAATGGGGGACATAGTTAAGTTTAGCAAAGATTCTGTTATTCCAGCGGATATAAGAATAATAAGTGCAACTGAATTAAAGGTTGATGAAAAAAATATAACTGGAGAAGCCTTTTATAAGGAAAAGTTTGAAAATAAAATAATAGGAAGCATATATTCACTAACAGATATGAAGAATATATTATTTAAAGGATCTGCAATAAAATCAGGTAGTGGGACAGGTATAGTAATATCTATTGGAAATTCTACTCAACTAGGAAGAATGCTAGCAATGCTTACCTATGCAAGCAATAGAAAACATAATTTTGGAGCAATGATATATAGTACTTTAGAAAAATATTTAATAGCTTATTTTGTAGGAATCATAATTATTGGATCATATTTAGTTTTTACTGGTCAAGAGACGCAAAAGAATTATTTTGCAACAGCATTGTTTTTACTTGCATGCTTTCCAATTACAATAATTGCAAAATTAGTGTTCAATAGAGTGATTAAAAACTTTTTAGATGATGATATTGAAATAATCAATTTTTCAGTATTCAATTTAGTGAAGGATGTAAATATTTTATTTTTGGATAAAGTTGGAGCTATAACCAAAAGGGAAATGATTGTAAAAAAAATGTATATTAATAATGATATAATCGCAAGTAATGACCCTTATATTAAGGAAATAACTTTTGATAGAATAATCGAAATTTCTCTTTTATGTAATAATGCAGTTTATAATATTAGTGAAGAGGCTGCAAAGGGAGATTTAGACGAATTAGCTTTTATAGAATTTGCAGCAAAGAGGAATATTTTTAAGGGATCTGTAGAAAGTGCAAATTCAAAAATTCTAGAAATTCCAATGGATTCAGATAAGAGATTTTTGACTGTTGTAAGTAAGTTTCAAAGGAGATATAGAGCCAATACAAGAGGCAATGTTGATGCCGTTTTAGATCAATGTACTCATATTATGATAGAAGGTGTTGAAAAGGAACTTACTGAAGAATATAAGAATAGTGTAAAAGAAATGGATATGAATTTATCCATAGAAGGATTAATAACACAAGGTTTTGCATATAGGAATTTTACTTATGAACCATCCAAATCTGAGAATATAGAAAGTAACATGGTTTTTGTGGGTATCATAGGTTTAGAAAATCCCCTTGAAGATGATATTGAACATAGTATAAATCGTATTAAAGATAAGGCTATAGTACCAATTCTATTTACTGAAGAAAGCAAATTAAGTGCTATAACTAATGCAAAAAAGGCTAATATTATAAGAAATACTAATCAGGTAGTAGCAGGAATAGAATTAGATTCTCTTAATCACCAAGAACTTAAAGATTTACTTTGCAGGGTAAGAGTATTTTGTAGAGTAAATCCAGAAATTAAATCTAAAATAGTTTCTTTGTTTATAAAAGATGGACATAAAGTTGCAACAACAGGTGAGACATTAGGGGATTTACCAGCACTTAATTTATCAAATGTTGGAATAGGAAAAGGAAAAGCTTCTACAATAGTTAAAAAAGTTTCAGATGTTTTTATTCAAAAAAATTATATTGATGGATTTTTTAAGATAAGATATTTCTCAAGAGTTTTTGATAGAAATATAGATAGAGGCTTTAAAATATATTCAATGACAATATTAACAGAACTTTTAGTTTTACTAGGTACTCTCATTATTGGACAAACAGAATGTCTAGATTTTTGGAACGTAATAATTATAAATGGATTATTGCTTATACCATTGTCATTAATAATATTATTGAAAAATGGACGTGAAATTGGGAAAAATGAAGTGATAATTAGAGCTTTAATATTTAGCATAATTAACATGGTATCAATTTATAAAGTTGATGGTAAAGAGGCAACAATTGTACCATTAACAATAATATCAATGGAAATTTTATTGTATACATTATTTAATAGTAGTGTTTCTATTAGAAGATTTTCAAAGGAATTAACTATGGCAATGATTGCATTGCTAATAATTATTATTGGTATAGCTGGTGTTATTTTGATTAATAATATTATACCTAGATATATAATTGTAATTGAATTATCAGTATCAATAATATTTTTGATTATTTTTGAAATTTTAGCTAGAAAGTGGCAAAACTCATTAATGAGGTGAGTTGATGCTTTCTAAAAAAATAGCTGAAGTAGGAAATCCAATAATATATATTTTTTTATCTTTAGCGATTAGTTGTATTTCTTATGGAATATTTGAAGAATTTAGAGGGCTTACAATTTTTATTGTAGCCTTCTTTTTTATATCCATATTATATTATTGTGGTATTGAATTTACAGGTTTTATGATTGCTTTTTTTATTTTGGGATTTTTTTTGAATTATTCCTATTACAAAGTTCAAATTAATGTAACAGGAGAAGTAAGAATAATTCAAAAGAGTCAATATAATATTGTGGGGAATTATGGAGGAAAAAATATTACAATAGAAACTAATAAAAAAGATTGTAACATTGGAGAAATATACAATATTACGGGTAAGCTTGAGAAGGTGCAAGATAAAATTAATGGGATTGTTGGAATAGTTAAGCCTGAAAGAATGGATAAAACTAATGGAGATTTCATCACTAAACTTTATGATTTTAAGAGAAAAATATATGTAAGACTAGAAGATAATTTAGGGAAAAGAAAAGCAGGGTTAATATCATCAATTGCTTTTGGTTATTCTGATAATTTGGATTTTGAAGATAAAGATGATATGAAGACTTTAGGAATTATTCATAGTATAAGTGTTTCGGGATTGCATGTAGTTATAGTATATGGATTTTTAAGAATTTTTATGGGATGTAAGTTTGGAATATTAGGAACTATGCTTTACGTTATATTTACAGGGAGTAATTATTCTTGCTTAAGAGCCTTTGTAATGCTTGCATGTGTTGAGGGGGGGAAGATTTTAAAAAGAAATAACAGTTCCATTTCTGCATTATGTTTTTCGGCTACAATTTTAATTTTATATCAACCTTTTAGTATTTTTAATATTTCTCTTCATTTATCTTATCTAGCTACTTTGGGCATAGTTATGTTTAATAAGAAAATTAATGATTTATTATATAAATTGCATAACAAATTGAGAACATCTTTGAGTTTAACTTTAAGTGCTCAAGTTTTTTCATTGCCATATTTAATTTTAATATTTAAAGATTTCTCAGCAAATTTTATTGTTGGTAATTTGATATTAGTTCCTGTAGTTGACCTTATGGTTATTACAGGAAACATATTGCCTCTGGTATATATATTTCCAAAGTTATTTGATTTCTGCAGCTATTTAAATCTTATTATCATAGAGATATTTGATTGGTTAGTAGATATTATAAGTATAATTTCATTACCAACAGTTTATGGAAATGAAAATATAGTTTTTGTGTACTTAGCTTCATTAATGAGTTTCTATTTTGTTAAAAAAGGTTATAGAAAATTTATTTATCTTCCTTTTCTATGTATTTTTACAGCATTAATTCAAATTTATAGCCCTATTCCTAATATTAAATACTATAAAGAAGGAGCTCTTTTGGTTTCTTATAAGTGGGAAAGATTACTTATGGTTAATAAGAGTCAGGTTGATATGAAAAGACTCTTGAAAATTACCTTTGCAACAAAAGCTTATAGAAAAGAAGGAAAAATAGTTATAAGTGGAATAGGTAATATAAAAGCACAAGGAAATAATTATGTATTGGAAACATTTAATAAAAAGTATCTATTAAAAATGTCAAATGGTGAAAAGGAATTAAAAGAATATGATATAATTAATTTTAAAGATGGAGTTATAAATGAAATATTTATAATCAATGGAAGTGTAATTTAAAGCACATTGAGTTATTATTAAATATACTTTAATATATAGATATCCAAAGCAAGAATTAGACATATGCGGAACTAACCGAAATTAAACACATATTTATTACAGCGGACTAATGAAATTTTCGCTGGATGGGTTCTAAGTGGAAGGTTGCACCCATTTCTGCATGTTCCTAAAGTAAATTTATGACAAGCAGAAAATGGAACAACCTTCCACTAATAACCATCACAGCTTAATTTCATATGCCGCTTGCACAAATATGTATCTAATTTCTAATGTAGTGTTACGATTATAATTTCTCAATGATACATGTATATTCCATTTATAAGTTTGATTATTAATTTGGATATCTATATATATTGCAAAAATAATTATTCATTGCCAATTTCAAAAATTTATAGTAATTCTAGTTATAATTGAGCGTTGAATATTGTTAATTATAATATATATAAATTAGGAATTGTTGCAGGAGAGGAAAATTAATTTGATTAACTATGATGTTTATGAACAAGAAATTTTAAAAGGAAATATTAAAAATGGATATGTATTTTGTGGATTAGATGAAGAGTTTATTAAAGATGGAATAGATTTAATAGTAAAAAAAGAAGTGCCAGAAGAATTTAAGGAACTTAATTTAATTCGAATAGATGGTATGAATACAAATTATGATGAAATTATGAATGCCTGTGAAACAATGCCTTTTATGGGGGATAAGAAAGTAGTTATTATTTATAGAGCGAATTTTTTGCAAGATAAAAGTGATTCTTCAGGTACTAAAATATATAATGAAATTAAAAATTATGTGTCTGATTTACCTCCATATACAATTTTGATAATGTATTATTTATTAAATGATAAAAGAGATAGACCAAATAAGAATAAAAAACTAGCTACTTTAGGAAAGTTTTTGCATGTTGTTCACTTTGATAAACTTAAGAAAGATAAGTATATAAAAAAAGTAGAAGGTGTATTTAAAGAAAAAGGAAAGCAAATTGGAAGAGTGGAATTGGCATATTTTTGTGAAAAGGTGCAGAATAACTTTGATATTATAAAAAGAGAAGCTGATAAACTTATAAATTATTGTAATGATAGAGAAATAAAAAAGGCAGATATTGATTTGCTTATGGCTTCTTCTAGTGAAGATGATGTTTTTGATCTAGTAGAATTAATAGCTATTAAAAAAATTGATAAAGCTATAGATATTATGAAGGAAATTTTGTATAAATCCGATCAACATATGCTCATAATTAGCTCAATTCAAAAACATTTTCTAAGATTATATGAAATTAAGCTGAAATTAGCTAAAGGCAAAAGAGTTGATGATTTTGTGGCAGAATATAGGCTTCCGCAGTTTGTATGTGAAAAATTAATTAGTCAAACTAGTAGGTTTAGCGAAAGACAATTGGCTGAATTGGTTAAATTATGTGTTAACACGGAAACAAAATTGAAATCCACAGGAATAGACAAAACTATGGAAATGGAATTTCTTCTTATTAATACTTTGATGGTAAAAAAATAATAAATAAAAATGCTCAGTTATTAAGATAACTGGGTATTTTTATTTATTATGAAGATAAAAATAACCCATCTATATTAGATGGGCTTTAAGATTATGCCATAGCGTGTAACCTAGCAGCTAATCTTGATTTCTTTCTAGCAGCCATGTTCTTATGTACTACACCTTTAGTAGCAGCCATGTCTAATGACTTAACAACTGCAGTGTAAAGAACTTTAGCATCTTCGTTATTCTTAGCTTCTATAGCAGCTTCAAATTTCTTTATAGCAGTCTTTAAAGCAGATTTGATCATTCTGTTCTTTAAAGTCTTAGTTTCAGTAACCTTAATTCTCTTTTTTGCTGATTTAATATTTGCCATTCTTAATTCACCCCCTTAAATTTTTATAGGGTCTCTTGCAGTTTTTGGGGAAATCTGCGTACGAGTTCATATTCAACAAACCTTATTATAACATCAGAACTTATGTAATTCAAGTATTAAATTCAAAGAAAAAGGAAAAATAAGACTGAATAAATTTATAACGAGGTGTTTATTATGATAAATGTTAGAACAGATTTGGTCCTTGAAGCAAGAGAATTATATAAAGAAAGTCATAAAGGTGAAAAAGACTTAGATGGAATTGAAGTAATAGAAGAGAGCGAAGATGATATTAGCGTAACTACAGTTAAAGTTAAAAATGAAGAGGGAGCTCAAAAGATAGGAAAACCAAAAGGGGATTACATAACTATTGATATTCCTAGCTTTACTGCATATGATGGAGAGACTATGGATAGAGTATCTAAAGTGCTGGCAGAAGTTTTAGGACGATTGATTAAAGTAGATGTTAAAAAGAATGCATTAGTTGTAGGACTTGGAAATTGGCAGGTTACACCAGATGCTTTAGGTCCAAAAGTTGCAGAAAAAATTATGGTAACAAGACATTTACAAACAGTAATGCCAGAAGCAATAGATGATTCTGTAAGACCTGTTTCTTCAATAGCACCTGGAGTATTAGGGATAACAGGGATTGAAACTGTTGAAATAATTAAAGGGGTTGTGGAAAAAACTAAGCCGGAGTTAGTAATTTGTGTAGATGCTTTGGCAGCAAGAAAGGTTCAGAGAGTTAACGCTACAATTCAAATTTCTAATACAGGAATTTCACCAGGTGCAGGAGTGGGCAATAATAGAAAACAAATTAATGAAGAAAATTTGGGTGTAAAAGTAATTGCTATTGGAGTTCCTACAGTTGTAGATGCAATTACGATTGCTAATGATACCATAGATTTGGTAATAGATTCGCTAATAAAGAATTCTTCAAGCGGAACTGATTTCTATAAGATGTTAAAATCTATTGATAAAAACGAGAAAGAAAGATTAATAAAGGAAGTAATATATTCAGAAACGAGTGGAGATATGATAGTTACACCTAAAGATATAGATTTAGTTATTAACTCATTATCAAAAATAATTGCCAATGGAATTAATATGGCTGTACAGCCAAATATGGATATGGAAGAAATAAATAAGTTTATGGGATGATTTTGCAGTTCACAGTTTACAGTTAGAAGATAAATTTTGGCAGTTTACAGTTTACAGTGCACAATTTTCAGTTGAAAGATAAATTCCTTTGGAATTTACTGAATGGGGATGTACACTCTTAATTAGAACTTATATATTTTAACAAGTATTTTAATTGATCAATAAAATCCAATTAATCTTTGCACTTAAAGTTAGAATAATTATGTAAATTTCATAATATACATATAAAAGTGTGGAGGTGAGATGAGGATGATATATATGGGCAGAGGAGGAAATAAAGGTGAAACTAGTAAGCTGTTAAAAGTAAAAGAAAATGTTAATATGGGATTTATAGTGATCGTATTAATTGCAAGTATATTATTTATAAGGCTTGGAACCGTACTTACAAATAATAAAGAAAGAGGGGCCTTTGCTTATGTTCAATTATTAAATCTAGGAATGCCGATAATTGAGTCTCAAGTTTACGATGAGGGGACTTATGCTGAAAATAAACTTTCGCTAAAAAATGTTTGTCTTCAAGTATTGGGAGTAGATAATATTACCTATAAGGGAATACTTCAAAGTGAAATTTCTTATTTAAATAGTGTTGAATATAAGGGATCTCAACCAACATTTATATTCAATCCATTTCAAATAAGTGAAGATAGTATTTCAAAATTGCCATCTAATGGCGATAGTAAAAATACAAAGATTTATGATCCTAGCTTAAAAAAGCAGTTAGATCAATCAAAACCTGAGGTATTAATATATCATAGTCATACTACTGAAAATTACAGTGCAACAGAACAGGATAGTTTAGATGAGAACACAAATGTTGTTGGAGTTGGTGATGTTCTTGCCAATGAACTTCAAGAGAATTATGGTATTTCTGTAATACATGATAAGACTAATCATAGTGTTTCTTATAATGACAGTTATACAAGATCAGGAGAAACGGTTGATAAATATTTGCAAAAATATGGAGACTTTAAAATGATTATAGATTTGCATAGAGATTCATTAGATGATAAGTCAGCGACAACAACAGAAGTTTATGGCATGAGTGCAGCTAAAATAATGTTTGTAAATGCTGAGAACAGTACAAGATACGCAAAAAATAAAGAGCTCACAGAAAAAGTGTTTAATAAGACCTCAGAGTTATTTCCGAATTTGCCGATAAAAATATTAACCTATCATAGAGGGAAAAATGCATTTAATCAAAGCAAAAGTGATGGATGTTTACTTTTTGAAATAGGTGCTAATAAGAATACTCCAGAAGAATCAAAAGTTACAGCACAGTGTATGGCAAGAGTAATTGCAGAAATCATAAACAAAAAGTGAGTAAAAAATAATAGATATATTAAAATCATGAGTTTAAATGAAAGAAATTTCAAAAGAAACTCATGATTTTTCGGAGCAGTAGATAGTTTTTTTGTAAAAATAAAACTATCTACTGTTTTTTAGCTTATCCTTCCAAATAAAATGCATGTATAATGTTTGATTTTTTACTTTATTTAGATAGGTAATTTGAATTAATAATCTTTATACAATCTTTATACAAATTAGCAAAGTTTAATCCAATCTTTATGTTATAAGGAGTATTATTCAGATATGGAAATTGAATATTAAAGGAGGAAGGATAATGTTGGATGTCATATTTTTCGCATTATTAATTATAGGATTTTGCTCTGTAAAATTTTTTGCTAATTGGTGTGAGAAACAAGTAAATAAATAAAAGAAATAATTGGGGGAATGTATATGTGGATGTTAATTGGAATTATAGTTTTACTTTTTGGATATTTAAGTTATGTACTATTTAATCCAGAAAAATTTTAATTATTAAAAGTAAAGCAGGAGGAATAATTTATGGAATGGTTACAAATAATAATATCTTTGCTACTTTTTATGCTAATCATAGTGCCACTTGGAAAATATTTATACTATGTTAGTACTGGTGAAAAAACATTTGCTGACAAGCTTTTTAATCCAATAGATAATTTAATTTATAAAATATGCAGAATAAATAAAGATGAAGAAATGAATTGGAAGGAATATGTTTTTTCTATTATAGCAGTTAATGCAGTTATGGTATTTATAGGATATATAATACTTAGAGCTCAGGGGGGGCTGTTTCTAAATCCAAATAAAATAGATGGAATGGAGCAGAGTTTATCCTTTAATACAATTATAAGCTTTATGACAAACACAAATCTTCAAGATTATAGTGGAGAATCGGGACTTTCTCATTTAAGTCAAATGATTGTTATTATTTTTATGATGTTTACATCAGCAGCAACAGGTTTTGCAGCAGCTCTTGCATTTATGAGAGGAATAATTGGAAAAAAGGGAATGGGAAACTTTTTCGTTGATATAACAAGAATAACAACAAGAGTTTTATTGCCATTCTCAATAGTAATAGGACTTCTTTTAGTAAGTCAAGGAGTACCGCAAACTTTATCAGGAACTAAAACAGTAACCACAATAGAAGGAAAAATGCAGGATATAGCAATGGGTCCTGTAGCAGCACTTGAAGCAATAAAGCACATAGGAACTAATGGTGGTGGTTTCTTTGGTGCTAATTCAGCGCATCCTTTTGAAAATCCTACACCTTTATCAAATTTAATTGAATTACTTTCTATGATGATGCTTCCAGGTGCATTAGTTTATACTTTTGGGTTAATGCTTAAAAATAAGAAGCAAGGATGGACAATATTTGCTGCAATGGCAGGAATATTTATTATTGCATTACCAATATGTTATTTTGCAGAAAAAGCAGGTAACCCAGCTTTAGCCCATGTCGGATTAAGCCAAGCTATGGGAAATATGGAAGGTAAAGAAGTAAGATTTGGAATAGCACAGTCATCATTATTTACTACGGTTACTACAGCTTTTACAACAGGAACTGTTAATAATATGCATGATTCATTAACACCACTTGGTGGGGCAGTAGCATTAATGAACATGATGCTTAATGTTATATTTGGTGGAAAAGGCGTAGGTTTTATGAACATGATAATGTATGCAATTCTTACAGTTTTTCTATGTGGACTTATGGTTGGAAGAACGCCAGAATTTTTATCGAAGAAGCTTGAAGGTAAAGAAATTAAATTAATAGCTCTAGCTATAATCATTCATCCGTTTTTAATATTAATGTTTTCAGCCTTGGCTTTGATTACTCCTCAAGGATTAGCAGGTATATCGAATCCAGGATTTCATGGTTTAAGCCAAATAGTTTATCAATTTACATCATCAGCCGCCAATAATGGTTCTGGATTTGAAGGAATGGCTGATAATACACTATTTTGGAATACTGCAACTGGAATAGTTATGTTTTTGGGAAGATATTTATCAATTATAATTCTTCTTTCAGTAGCGGGATCACTAGCAGGTAAAAGAACTATACCACAAACAACAGGAACTTTTAGGACAGATAATACAATGTTTGCAGTAACATTGATTGCTATTGTTTTAATAATTGGAGCATTAACATTTTTACCAGCATTAGCGCTTGGACCAGTAGCGGAACATTTAACATTGTGGCATTGATACCAAAACCTTGATTATTATGATATTGAAGACAAGGAGAATAATAATATGAGTAATGAAAAGAGAGAATCTAAATTTATTACAAAAGAAATATTAAATGAAGCAATTATAGAATCTTTTAAAAAACTTAATCCAAAATATATGATAAAGAATCCAGTAATGTTTGTAGTTGAAGTAGGATTTGTTATAACCTTATTGCTTACATTTTTACCAAGCTTATTCGGAGATAAAGGGAACAACCTACAAGTATACAATTTTATTGTGGCAGTAATACTCTTTATAACAGTACTTTTTGCAAATTTTGCTGAAGCAGTGGCAGAAGGACGTGGAAAAGCTCAAGCTGAAAATTTAAAGAAAATGCGTAAGGATACTGTAGCTAAACTTTTAAATTCTGATGGAACTACTAAAATTATAAATGCAAATGAATTAAAAAAAGGAGATGTAGTTTTAGTAGAAAATGGAGAGATAATTCCA
The DNA here is from genome assembly GCF_000340885.1 of Clostridium saccharoperbutylacetonicum N1-4(HMT). Lineage (NCBI taxonomy): Bacteria > Bacillati > Bacillota > Clostridia > Eubacteriales > Clostridiaceae > Clostridium > Clostridium saccharoperbutylacetonicum. Next base: position 1,007,528 of record NC_020291.1, read on the forward strand.
AATGATGGTGAAGTTATAGATGGAATAGCGTCTGTAGATGAATCAGCTATAACTGGTGAATCAGCACCTGTTATGAAGGAACGTGGAGGGGATTTTGCCTCAGTTACAGGAGGCACAAAGGTTGTAAGTGACTGGCTTAAAATTGAAATAACAGCAACTCCAGGAGAATCTTTCTTGGATAAAATGATTTCTCTTGTAGAAGGGGCATCAAGACAAAAGACTCCAAATGAAATTGCTCTTAATACTGTACTTGTAAGCTTAACAATTATATTTCTTATAGTAATAGTTGCACTATATCCAATGGCACAATATTCCGGGGTTTCAATCTATATTTCTACCCTAATTGCACTTTTAGTTTGTTTAATACCTACAACTATTGGAGGGTTATTATCAGCTATTGGTATTGCAGGTATGGATAGAGTTACAAAATTTAATGTTATAGCTATGTCAGGAAAAGCAGTAGAAGCCTGTGGTGATGTTGATACAATGCTTCTTGATAAGACTGGAACAATAACCTTTGGTAACAGACTTGCTGCAGAATTTATACCTGTTGGAAATTCAGATAAAACAGAGTTAATAAATTATGCTGTAATATGCTCATTAAAAGATGATACACCAGAAGGAAAATCAATAGTTGAACTTGGCAGAAAGAGCGGTACAACAGTTAATGGAGAAGAATATAAGAATCAGGATTTTATTGAATTTACAGCTCAAACAAGGATGAGTGGCTTAGATTTACCAAATGGATTAAAGATAAGGAAAGGGGCTTCAGATGCTATAAAGAATAGAATAAAAGAACTTGGAGGAAATATTCCAAAAGATTTAGATGATGCTGTAAATGGAGTTTCAAAATTAGGTGGAACACCTCTTGTAGTTTGTGTTAATGAAAAAGCATACGGAGTTATATATCTTAAGGATACTGTTAAACCAGGTCTAGTAGAAAGATTTCAAAGACTTAGAGAAATTGGAATTAAAACAGTTATGTGTACAGGAGACAATCCTTTAACAGCAGCAACAATTGCTAAAGAAGCTGGTGTAGATGAGTTTATAGCAGAATGTAAACCAGAAGATAAAATTGCTGCAATTAAGAAAGAGCAGGAACAAGGTAAGCTTGTAGCAATGACTGGTGATGGAACTAATGATGCACCAGCTCTAGCACAGGCAGATGTAGGACTTGCAATGAATAGTGGAACTACAGCAGCCAAAGAAGCAGCAAACATGGTGGATTTGGACTCAGATCCGACAAAGATTCTTGAAGTGGTTGAAATAGGGAAACAGCTTTTAATTACAAGAGGAGCTTTAACAACTTTTAGTATAGCTAATGATGTAGCTAAATACTTTGCAATTATTCCAGCTATTTTTACAGTAGCTATACCTGAAATGCAGATTATGAATGTAATGGGACTTTCAACACCATATAGTGCTATATTATCAGCGCTTATATTTAATGCAATAATAATACCATTACTTATTCCAATAGCCATGAAGGGTGTAAAATACAAACCAATGAAAGCAGAAACTATGCTTCTAAGAAATATGCTTATTTTTGGAGGTGGAGGAGTGCTTGTTCCATTTGTAGGAATCAAAATAATTGATATTATTATTACGCCTCTAGTTAGGGTTCTTAATATAGGTTAAAGATAATTATCTATTCACAAATTAACAGTATGTATTTCAATAAAAAAGGAGACTTTTATATGAAAGTAATTAAAAAATCTATTCTCATAAGTATTACATTTATGATACTTTGTGGGCTTATATATCCTCTTTTAATGACTGGGATAAGTCAGTTGTTATTTAATAAACAGGCAAATGGGAGTATGATTGTAGCGGATGGAAAGGAAGTTGGCTCAGAGCTTATAGGACAAAATTTTACAGATTCAAGATTTTTTAGAGGAAGAGTCTCAGCTGTAAATTACAATACTTATACAGATGCAGATACAAAACCAGATGAAAGTGGAAAGTCAGCATATGTTGGAGTGGCTTCGGGATCTCAAAATTTAGCGCCCTCTAATGATTCACTTAAGGAAAGGGTTGAAAAAGATATTAATGATTTTTTAGCAGCTAATCCAAGTGTTAAGAAGGAAGATATTCCAACAGATTTACTTACAAGTTCAGGCTCAGGGCTTGACCCAGAGATAAGTCCCGAAGCAGCAATAATTCAAATACCAGGAGTTTCAAAAGCGTCTGGAATAAGTGAAACTGATCTTCATAAAATGGTGGATAAATACACAGTAGGCAGAAGCTTAGGGGTATTTGGAGAGCCTAGGGTAAATGTATTAAAAATTAACGTTGAAATAGCATCACTTTTAAATAAAAAGTAAATTGAGCTCTATACTCAATTTACTTTCTTAAAAGGAGGCGATTACTATGAAAAGAATCTTTTTTTTGTTCACATTTTTTATAATGGGTATTTCAATAGTTGGTTGTGATAATGATCCATATGCAGGGAAATATAAAACTTTCAATAATACTATTTTAGAACTAAGCTCAAATGGAAGGTGTAAGATGATTAATAATTTTTATAAGGAATCGTTTTATACTTATGGTAAATATACAATAAATAATAATGAATTAGAAATAACTTTTGACAAGGATAAAGAAAATTATTTAAGAGTTGAATCTTTGAAAGGAAAAGTTAAAGGATGTAATATAGAATTTTACGATTATTTGGGAAAAGGAAAAGAGTGTACTTGTTCTAAATTGTGATAGTGCAAACTGATGCTGATTAATATATAATTTAATAGAATAAATATAAAATTAAAGGAATGTTAGGAGTGATTTAAATAGATACATATGAAAGACCAAATCCAGATTATCTTTTAAATCAAATAAAAAAAGAAGAAGGCGAATCTTCTAAAAAAGGGAAATTAAAAATATTTTTTGGTTATGCAGCAGGGGTAGGGAAAAGTTATACTATGCTTATGGAAGCTCATGATATGAAAAAAATGGGTAAGGATATCGTGATTGGTTATATAGAACCTCATGCCAGGCCAGAAACTATGGCTTTAGTAAATGGAATTGAAGACATAGGTGTTAAAGTTATTGAGTACAAAGGAATAACTTTGAAAGAATTTGATTTAGATAAAGCTATTGCTAGAAAACCGCAGATAATATTAGTTGATGAACTAGCTCATACCAATGCTAGTACTGAACGGCATAGAAAAAGATGGCAGGATATAGAAGAACTTTTAGAGGCTGGAATAGATGTTTATACAACTTTAAATGTTCAGCACATCGAGAGTTTAAATGATATAGTTGAAAGTATAACACATATTGCTGTAAGAGAAACGATTCCAGACAAAGTGTTTGATGAAGCTGATAAAGTAGAATTAATTGATATTGAACCAACGGAACTGCTTAATCGATTTAGTGAAGGAAAAGTTTACAGCAAAGAACAGACAAGAAAAGCTTTTGATAATTTTTTTACTAAAAATAATTTGTTTGCTCTTAGAGAAATTGCATTAAGAAGAACTGCTGATAGAGTAAATTATGAAGTTGAAAGTGTAAGATTAGCAAAAGGCCAGGTAACTGTAATCCCAACCTCTGATGTTGTACTTGCCTGTATTTCTTCATCACCTTCGTCTTTGAGAGTTATAAGAACAGCAACAAGAATGGCTGAAGCTCATCATTCAAAGTGGATAGCACTTTATGTCGAAACAACGAAATCTCAAAATTTAAGTAAGGAAGATAGAGAAAGGCTTAATTCTCATTTTAATTTAGCAGAGCAATTAGGAGGAGAAGTAGTAACAGCATATGGTGATAATACTGTTGAACAAATAATTCAATATGCAAAATTTCGTAATGCAACTAAAATAATTATAGGCAAAAATCATAAAAAACCAAATAATTTATTTCATTTTTATGCAAAAGACATAGTTGATAAACTTATGGAATCGAATTCGTATATAGATGTGTATGTTGTACCAAATTCTTCTTCTGATAAACAAAAAAAGTTTAATATAAAAAAAAATAGACAAAAATTTAATATATCAAGCAGAGAAATTTTAATATCTATTTTTATTATGATAATTACTACAATAATTTCATTATTTATTGATTATTTTGGTTTTAGTGATGCGAATGTTATAATGCTTTTTATATTAGGGGTTATTATTGTAAATATTAAAACTAGAGGCTATATTTTAGGATTTATTTGTTCAATTATTAGTATATTTTTATTCAATTATCTTTTTACCGAACCAAGATATTCCTTAGAGGTATATGACAAAAGTAATTTAGCAACCTTTCCTATAATGTTAATTGTAACATTTATAATTGGTACGCTTACAAATAAGATTCAAAGAGAAGCTATTAATTCTTCCCAAAGAGAAAATAGAACAAGAAATTTATATAGAGTAAGTAAAAAATTATTAAGTGCAACTGGCACTGTGGATGTTGTTGGAATAGGAATAAAATATTTATCACGTTTATTGGAGAAAACTGTTATTTGTTATTTGGTGCAGGATAATAAACTTTCAACTCCATTTATTTATACAGCTACTAGAGGCGAAAAAGATAGAACTTTATTAAATAAGGATGAAGAAGCGGTAGCACATTGGACATTTTTAAATGATAAGGAGTCTGGAGCTGGGACTAATACATTTCATGGTGCAAAAGCATATTATATGCCATTGAAAAGTCATGGAAAAATATTAGGAGTATTAGGTGTCTCTTGTGTTAATGGAAGCCTAGAACCTGAACAAAAATATGTATTTGAAACAGTTGCTAGCCAAATTTATATTGCATTAGATAGAGAAATATTAGCTGAGACTCAAAAGAAATCAAGTTTGGAAATTGAAAGTGAAAGACTTAGAAGTAACTTACTACGATCAATTTCACATGATTTAAGAAGTCCTCTTGCGGGAATTAAAGGTTCTGTAAGCACTATAATAGAAACAGGGGAATTTTTATCAGAGAAAACTAAGGGAGAATTGCTTCAAAGTGTTTATGAAGATACTGAATGGCTTATAAGACTAGTAGAAAACCTTCTCAGTATGACAAGACTTGATGGTGGAGGTTTGAAAATTAAGAAAGAAATGGAAATAGTGGAAGAAGTGGTGTATGAAGCAGTTCAGAGGACTTCAAAACATTTTAAAGAACACAAAATAAAGGTTATGGTACCAGATGAAGTAATAATGGTGCCAATGGATGGAAGTTTGATTGAGCAAGTACTTCTTAATTTACTTGATAATGCTATTAAATTTACGCCTAAGGATTCTTTAATTGAAATAAAAGTTTATGAGGAGAATAATAACATTATGTTTGAGGTAATAGATAATGGTCCTGGAATAGCAGAAGATATATTACCACATATCTTTGATATATTTTTTACTGATGGATATAAGATAAGTGATTCAAGAAGAGGGGTTGGATTAGGACTTGCAATTTGTAAATCTATAGTTGAAGCACATGGAGGAGAGATTTGTGCTTATAATGAAAATGGAGCTGTTTTTAAATTCAATATTCCAAAGGAGGAGGAGAAGCTTTAATGGAGAGCAAACAATATATTCTTGTTGTTGAAGATGATAAACCAATAAGAAATTTTATAACTACGTCTTTAAAGGCACAAGGATTTAATTATATAGAAACAGAGAAGGGAATAGAAGCTATTGCTCTTTCAATGTCACATAAACCTGATTTGATAATTTTAGATTTAGGACTTCCAGACATTGACGGTATTGAGGTGGTTAAGCAAGTAAGAGAGTGGTCTAAAGTTCCAATAATAATTGTTTCAGCAAGAGAAAATGAAAGACAAAAAATAGAAGCCTTGGATAAAGGTGCAGATGATTACTTAACTAAACCATTTGGTATAGGTGAGTTATTAGCTAGAATCAGAGTTTCATTAAGACATAGTGCTATAAGTAATAATGAAGATGAAAGTACAGGCATATTTAATGTTAAGGGCTTAGTAGTTGATTTTGATAAAAGAAAAGTAACTATAAATAACGAGGAAATACATCTAACTCCAATAGAATATAAAATAATGGCTCTTCTTTGCAAGTACTCTGGAAAAGTATTAACCCATAATTTTATAATTAAGGAAATTTGGGCTTCATCAACAGGAAGTGAAACACAATCTCTTAGGGTATTTATGGCGAGCCTTAGAAGAAAAATAGAAAAGAACCCTGCTGATCCTCAGTATATTTTTACAGAGGTTGGAGTTGGATATAGGTTAGTAGATGAATAATTATTTGAAAGATATATTATAAATACAGTCTGAAGAACGATAAATTCTTTGGACTGTTTTAAGTATATAGTAAAGTAAATAATCAATTTATGAATAATAATATTATATAAGGCAAGAATTAAAATACAAATTTAATTATCAAAGGGTGTTTTAATATTGAAGAAAACTTTTAAAGGATACATCTTAAGAAAGTTGCTATTTAGTATTTTTGTATTTGCAATTATTTTAACTGGAATAATCAAAATAAATATAATTAATACTAAAGCCTTATCTCCGCTTGGAAATACAAATGAAAATTACAAAATTGTAAGCGAAGAATTTGGTGAAGATTTCTCAAATTTCATTAAAGATAATTCATTTTTAAAGATTTATAAAGGATCGCAAAATGATATATTAATAAGATTAGGAAATAATGATTTCAGAATAAGTGATCAGTCAATTTTTATTAATAAAATGCAAGAAATATTTGAAAAGATAAGATTTTAAGTTGACATTTTTACGTTAATTATTAGCTCATTTAAAGTTTTAATAGCCTTTTCAAATAGTTGTATGTTATAATTTAGCTGATTTAATTATAACGGGGGTGAAAGAACTGTTTTAGTTTGTAAGGCAGTTATGCATATGAAAAGTGAAAGACAAAAACATATCCGAAATTTTTCAATAGTAGCACATATTGATCATGGTAAGTCAACCCTTGCGGATAGATTACTTGAAACTACAGGAACCTTAACTAAAAGGGAAATGGAAGAGCAAGTTCTAGATAATATGGAGATAGAAAAAGAAAGAGGAATTACAATCAAGTCTCAAGCAGCGAGACTTATATATAGAAGAGATGACGGAGAAGAATATATCCTTAATTTAATTGATACTCCAGGACACGTAGACTTTAACTATGAAGTTTCAAGAAGCTTAGCAGCTTGTGAGGGAGCGATACTTGTTGTTGATGCAACACAAGGAATTCAAGCTCAAACTTTAGCTAATTGTTACTTAGCTTTAGATAATGATCTAGAAATTGCACCAGTAATAAATAAGGTTGATTTGCCATCAGCAAGACCAGATGAAGTTAAAAAGGAAATTGAAGATATAATAGGGATTGAGGCAGAAAGTGCTCCAACTATATCTGCAAAAACTGGACTTAACATAGGTGATGTATTGGAATCTGTTGTTAAGAATATACCATCACCAGATGGAGATGAAGAAGCTCCATTAAAAGCATTAATTTTTGATTCTTATTATGACAGCTATAAAGGTGTTGTATGTATAGTAAGAGTTAAAGATGGAAGAGTAAAGATTGGAACTAAAATCAAATTAATGGCAAGTAATAAAGTATATGAAGTTACTGAAGTTGGTGTATTTACGCCTGGTGTACTTCCAATTGGTGAGTTGAGTGCAGGTGACGTTGGATATATAACAGCATCAATTAAAAATGTTAGAGATGCTAGAGTAGGTGATACTATTACAGAAGCTGACAGACCAACAGGCAAAGCTCTTCCAGGTTATAAGCCTGCTATACCAATGGTTTATTCAGGAATATATCCAGTTGATGGAGCAAAATATGATGAACTTAGGGAAGCTTTAGAAAAACTACAAATCAATGATGCAGCATTAAGCTTTGAACCAGAAACATCTATTGCATTAGGCTTTGGATTTAGATGTGGTTTCTTAGGATTATTACATATGGAAATAATTCAAGAAAGAGTTGAAAGAGAATTTAACCTAGATATTATTACTACAGCACCATCTGTTATTTATAAAGTAATTAAAACTGATGGCGAAATGTTAGAAATAACAAACCCAACCAATTTACCACCTTTAACTGAGGTAGATTATATGGAGGAACCTGTAGTTAAGGCGTCTATAATAACTCCAAAGGATTATGTTGGAGCAGTTATGGAATTATGCCAAGATAGAAGAGGAACTTATATTGATATGCAATACATAGAAGAAACTAGAGCAGTTGTAAACTATGATATTCCATTAAATGAGATAATATATGATTTTTTTGACACATTGAAGTCTAGAACTAGAGGATATGCATCTTTAGATTATGAATTCAAGGGATATACAAGAACTAAGCTAGTTAAGTTAGACATTTTACTAAATGGAGATATAGTTGATGCCTTATCTATGATAGTTCCAGATGAGAGAGCATACCATAAGGGAAGAGGAATAGCAGAAAAGTTAAAGGAAATTATTCCAAGACAATTATTTGAAATTCCAATTCAAGCAGCAGTAGGAGCTAAAATTATAGCAAGAGAAACTGTAAAGGCTATGAGAAAAGACGTATTAGCTAAATGTTATGGTGGGGATATTTCTAGAAAGAAGAAATTACTTGAAAAGCAAAAAGAAGGAAAGAAGAGAATGAGACAGGTTGGATCTGTAGAAGTTCCACAAGAAGCATTTATGGCAGTCTTAAAAGTAGATTAAATATTAAAATAAGTATATTATTTTTTAAGAATTATTTGTATAATATTAATTGTATATATTGTAAAAAAGAATTGTTGAAAACTTGATGATTTTCAAAGGAAATTAGCCTTCACTGATCATTGAGTATTGAACTGGGATAATTGCATTATATATAAGTATTATACAAATAATTTTTTTGGTAGAAAGCTAGGAGGGATTTGTGTGTTTTTAAATGAGTTAAATAAAAATGAAGGAATTGCATTTATGCAATTAGTTAGGTATCTTGCAAATTCAGATAATACTTTTGCAAAAGAAGAAAAAAACCTATATGAAGATTACCTAAAAGAATTAGGAATATCTGAAGGTGAAATAAAAGAGCTGGATTTAAATGAAGTATATACAACTTTAAACAATTCTACTCAAAGAAACAAGAACATAGTTTATTTTGAATTGATTGGGCTTGCACTTATTGATGGAGAATATCAAGAAAGTGAAGTTGAAGTTTTAGAAGAAATTGGTGGGAAATTAGATATATCACGTAGCAAAAGAATAGCATTTGCTAATTATTTCTATAACTTCGTTGATGTATATGGCTTTTCTGTTGTTGATGCAGAAAGTAAAATTAATTTGTTAAAGGAACAAGCAGAAAAGTTATTAGCATAAAATCCCCTGTACCTTATATTAAAATATCTAATTAAATTGCTTAAAAACTTCACTATATTGATAAAGTGAAGTTTTTATTTTTATAATATAATTTTATAAATGAAGTGACTAAGTGTAATTTTCATAAACACAAATGAGTTGAACAAAGTTTAGAAGTGGAGGAATTGCTATGGACTGTGTAAAATCAGTAGAAATGCAAGAAAAAGAGGATCTAGATTCAACAAAAATGAAGAGGTATCTAGATAGTGATATGAAAGAAATATCTTTATATATACATATACCTTTTTGTAAGCAGAAATGTCTTTATTGTGATTTTTCATCTTATTCTGGAAAAGAAAAGTTGATGGACGAATATGTTAAAGCATTAAATGAAGAAATAATGCAGAAAGGAAAAGATTACATTATAAGTAGCATATTTATAGGAGGTGGAACTCCATCCTATTTAAAAGATTCCAATTTAGAAAGTTTATTGATTACTTTAAATGGATTAAGCTTAAAAAAAGAATTGGAATACACAGTGGAATGCAATCCTGGAACATTAGATGAGAATAAGTTGAAGCTTATGAAGAAATATAATGTTAATAGAATAAGTTTGGGGGTGCAATCTACCAAAAATTCACTTTTGAAGCGCATTGGAAGAATTCATAGTTATGAAGATTTTGAAAATAATTATTTATTGGCTAGAAAAATAGGATTTCAAAATATAAATGTAGACTTGATGTTTGGACTTCCAAACCAAACGGTTGAAGATTGGGAGGAATCATTAATAAAAATAGCAAAACTTAAGCCAGAACATATATCTGCATATAGCTTAATAGTAGAAGAAGGAACACCGTTTTACACTTTATATGAAGAAGATAAATTAAGTTTGCCTGAAGAAGAAGAAGAAAGAACTATGTATCTAACTACTAAAAAAATATTGAGTACATATGGTTATCATCAATATGAAATATCAAATTTTGCTCAGAGCGGAAAGGAGTGTTTCCATAATAAAGTTTATTGGAAATGCAATGAGTATTTGGGATTAGGAGTATCGGCTAGTTCATTTATAAATGAAAAGCGAAGTAAAAATATAGATAATATTGAAGAGTATATAGAAAGAATAAAAAAACATGAAAATATAATAGAAGAAATTCATGTCAATAATATAAAAGATGATATGGAAGAGTTTGTTTTTATGGGGTTAAGAATGGTTGGAGGGATACAGATAAATGAATTTAAGGAACTGTTTGGGAAAGACATTTACAAAGTTTTTGGAGAAGTAATTGAAAAAAATATTGAGAAAGAATTATTAATAAGTGATTCGGGTAAATTATATTTAAGTCCACGCGGAATTGAAGTGTCTAACTATGTGATGAGTGATTTTATTTTAGAGTAATGAAAAGGATGGACATAAAAGTTAAAAAGTAAAGTCTGTAGAAAATCGTAGTAATTAAGAGAATAGTCAAGATAAATTGATAAAATTTCATAATTATTAACTATAGGTAGCTAGAATAAAAATAAATGGAATTGACAAAAAACCATAGAAATAATATATTAAAAACATAGTCATTAGCACTCGATGTTGATGAGTGCTAACAAAAGAGGTGAGGTTATGAGTATTGATGACAGAAAAATAAAAATACTTCAAGCTATTATCAATGACTATATTCGTACAGGAGATCCTGTAGGGTCAAGAACTATTGCGAAAAATTACAATTTGGGTATTGGGTCTGCAACCATAAGAAATGAGATGGCTGATCTTGAAGAGTTGGGATACTTAGAACAACCTCATGCTTCCGCAGGAAGAATCCCTTCTAGTAAGGGATATCGATTATATGTTGATCAACTTATGGATAATCAAAGACTCACAGTTGAAGAGGATTTAAAAATTAAGCAATATATAATTGATTCTGCTATGCTTGAAGTAGATAAAATAGTAAAGCAAACTAGTGCCCTATTATCAGAATTGACTAAATTAACTTGTGTAATTGAAACTCCATCAGTAAAAAAGAGTTTTATAAAATCAATTCAGCTTATTAAGGTTGATGATCACAATTTGGTTTCAGTATTTTTGACAGATACAGGACTTATAAAAAATCATATTATGAAGTTAAATCATGCAGTTCCAGACGTGCAAACATTACTTAGAATAAATCAAGTTATTAATAACAGATTAGTAAATCTTTCTATTCAAGAAATTAATTTAGAAGTTATTAATAATTTAAAAAAAGATTTAGGTGAATATGAAGAAATATTTAATGCTATATTACCTGTTTTGTACGAGACCTTAAATTTTGCTGATACAACAGAAGTATTTATGGAAGGAACAACAAATATATTTAACTATCCTGAATATAACGATATCGATAAGGCAAAAGAAATGCTGGCACTTCTTAATGATAAGGAGTCTCTAATGGAGTTATTTAGGCCGCAGGATGATATTACTGTAAGTATAGGGGATGAAAATTATGAGCCTCAAGCTAAGGATTGCAGTATAATATCTGCTGAATATTCTTTTGGAAATAGGCCAATTGGAAAGATAGGATTAATTGGTCCAAGAAGAATTAACTATTCAAAGGTTATAGCAATTATGTCCGAAGTAATAAAGGAACTTAATGCTATATTAAATAATCAAAAAATATAAGACTTAGGTTAGAATAGGAAGAGGTGTATTTCAAGATATATGGAAGAAAATAAAGAAATTATAAATGAAGAACTAAAAGAGGAAGAAAATGAAGTGCAAGGCACTGAAGAAGCAAATGTAAGTGAAAACACAGAAGCTGCTGAAGAAAATTCAGAAGATAGTGAAGCAAATAAATTAGAAGAGGAAAATAAGAAATTGCAAGAAGAATTAGATTCAACTAAGGATAGGCTTTTAAGATTAACAGCAGAATATGATAATTATAGAAAAAGAACTGTTAAAGAAAAAGAAGGAATATATAGTGATGCATATGTAGATGTATTAAAAGAAGTCATTCCTATTCTTGATAATTTAGAAAGAGCTGTTGCAGCTGATGGAAGCATAGAAGATTTGAAAAAAGGAATTGAAATGACAATAAAAGGTTGTGTAGATTCATTTGCAAAACTTGGAGTTGAAGAAATAGATACTTCGGGAGAATTTGATCCAAATCTTCATAATGCAGTTATGCATATAGAAGATGAAAACTTAGGTAAAAATGTAATTGCAGAAGTTTTCCAAAAAGGATATAAAAAAGATGATAAAATAATCAGACATACAATGGTTAAAGTAGCTAATTAAATTGAAATTTAAAATAAATAATGAAACTTTCAAATTAAAATAAACTAAAAAGAGTTTTAGGAGGAAAATATCATGGGAAAGATTATAGGAATTGATTTAGGAACAACAAATTCATGTGTAGCAGTTATGGAAGGTGGAGAACCAACAGTTATAGCTAACTCAGAAGGTGCTAGAACTACTCCTTCAGTTGTATCATTCCAAGCAAATGGGGAAAGATTAGTTGGTCAAGTAGCTAAAAGACAAGCAATTACTAATCCAGATAAAACAGTTATCTCAATAAAGAGGCATATGGGAACTAGTTACAAGGTTGATATAGATGATAAACAATATTCACCACAAGAAATTTCAGCTATGGTTCTTCAAAAAATTAAAGCTGATGCAGAAGCTTATTTAGGTGAAACAGTAACTCAAGCAGTTATTACTGTACCAGCATATTTTAATGATAGCCAAAGACAAGCAACTAAAGATGCAGGAAAGATTGCAGGTCTTGAAGTATTAAGAATAATAAATGAACCAACAGCAGCATCATTAGCTTATGGTTTAGATAAAATGGATTCAGCTCACAAAATATTAGTATATGACTTAGGTGGTGGTACTTTCGACGTATCTATCTTAGATTTAGGTGATGGAGTATTTGAAGTACTATCAACTAATGGAGATACTAAACTTGGTGGAGATGACTTTGATGAAAAGATCATGCACTATATTGCAGATACATTCAAAGCTGAAAATGGAATTGATTTAATGCAAGATAAGATGGCAGTTCAAAGATTAAAAGAAGCAGCTGAAAAAGCTAAAATTGAATTATCATCATCAATGCAAACAAATATTAACTTACCATTTATCACAGCAGATGCAACAGGTCCAAAGCATATTGATTTAACTTTAAGCAGAGCTAAATTTAATGAAATTACTCATGACTTAGTTGATAGAAGTATTGAACCAATGAAAAAAGCATTAGCTGATGCTAAGCTTTCATTAAGTGATATTGATAAGATAATCTTAGTTGGTGGATCAACAAGAATTCCAGCAGTAGTAGAAGCTGTTAAGAACTTTACAGGAAAAGAACCTTCTAAGGGAGTTAACCCAGATGAATGTGTTGCAGTTGGTGCAGCTATTCAAGCAGGTGTATTAACAGGAGAAGTTAAAGATGTAGTATTACTTGATGTTACTCCATTAACATTAGGAATTGAAACAGCAGGTGGAATTGCTACTCCATTAATCGAAAGAAACACAACTATTCCAACAAAGAAGAGCCAAGTATTCTCAACTGCTGCAGATAATCAAACATCAGTTGAAATCAATGTAGTTCAAGGTGAAAGACAAATGGCCATGGATAACAAGTCATTAGGAAGATTCACACTTTCAGGAATAGCTCCAGCACCAAGAGGAATTCCTCAAATCGAAGTAACATTTGATATAGATGCTAACGGTATAGTTAAAGTATCAGCGCTAGATAAAGGTACTGGTAAAGAAGCAAATATCACAATCACTGCTTCAACTAACTTAAGTGATGATGAAGTAGATAAGGCTGTAAAAGAAGCAGAAAAATTTGCTGAAGAAGACAAGAAGAGAAAAGAAAAAGTTGAAGTTTTAAATAATGCTGATCAAACAATCTATCAAATAGAAAAGACATTGGGTGAAGTTGGAGATAAAGCAACTGAAGATGAAAAGAATGCTGTTAAAGCTAAGATTGAAGACCTTAAGAAAATTAAAGATGGTGATGATATAGAAGCTATTAAAGCAGCAATTGAAGCAGTAAACCAATCATTCTATCCAATAGCTACTAAGATGTATCAACAAGCAGGTGGTGCAGAAGGTGGAGCAGGTTTTGATCCAAATGCAGCAGCAGGTGGAGCAGGAACTCAAGGTGCACAACATGATGATAATGTAGTAGATGCAGATTTTAAGGTTGATGAAGATAAATAAGATAATTAGGTTGTAATAAACGTTAATTATCAATATAATAGGATAGGGAAGGCAAGCTCGTCTTCCCTTTTCTAAAGTATAAATAAAATTCACATTTTTATAATATATTTGTATATTTATAATAGTGGGAAGGTATTATTTATACATTTATAATTAAAATTTAACTATGCAGTGTAACTTGTATTCAGTAAACTAACAGTAAACTACGAACTGTACACTAACTGTAAACTGTAAACTGTAAAGTGTAAACTGATAAAACTAGGTGGTGAATGAAACAAATGGCAAGTAAAGACTATTACGAGTTGCTTGGACTTGAGAAGGGCGCAAGTGATGACGAAATAAAAAGAGCCTTTAGAAAACTAGCTGTAAAATATCATCCAGATAGAAATCAAGGAAATGAGGAAGCAGAAGCCAAATTTAAAGAGATAAATGAGGCGTATCAAATTCTTTCAGATCCAGAGAAGAGAGCAAAATATGATCAATTTGGATCAGCTGCTTTTGATGGAAGTGGAGGCTTTGGAGGCGGAGGCTTCGGAGGCTTCGATGGATTTGATATGGGTGGTTTTGGTGATATTTTTGAATCCTTCTTTGGTGGGGGTGGATCAAGTTCTAGAAGAAGAAATGGTCCAGTAAGAGGAAATGACCTTGAATATACAATAACATTAACTTTTGAGGAAGCTGTTTTTGGTGTTGAAAAAGAAATTTCTGTTACAAGAAGTGAAAACTGTGAACATTGTCATGGTAGTGGTGCTGAACCTGGAACTAGTGCAAAAACTTGTCCAACATGCGGTGGCTCAGGTCAAGTGAGAGTTCAAAGACAAACTCCGCTTGGAAGCTTTGTTTCTACTTCTACTTGTGATACATGTAGAGGAACAGGTAAGATAATAGAAAAACCATGTTCAAGTTGTAGAGGAAATGGAAATGTAAGAAAAACAAGAAAGATAAAAGTTAATATACCAGCAGGTGTAGACACAGGAAATGTAATGCCTTTAAGAGGACAAGGCGAACATGGTCAGCGTGGAGGAAATCCAGGTGATTTATATGTAAGAATAAATGTTACTCCATCAAAGGTATTTACAAGAAAGGGAAATGATGTATATATAGATGCTCATGTCTCAATGTCTAAAGCTGCATTAGGTACAGAAATAACTGTAGCTACAGTAGATGGTAATGTTAAGTACAGTGTTCCAGCAGGAACTCAATCTGGAACAATGTTCAGATTAAAAGGAAAAGGAATCCAAAAAGTTAATTCAAGTGGAAAAGGAGATCAATACGTGAAAGTTATAGTTGATATTCCTAAGACCTTAAGTAAGGAACAAAAGGAAGCTTTATATGAATTCATGAAAGCATCAGGTGAAGAATTTGATGAAGCTGTTGCTCCTAAGAAAAAACTATTTGGAAAGAAATAAAATAGAATTATTTTAAGAAAATTACTTGAGTGATCATAATTGAAATCTCAAGTAATTTTTTTGTAAGAAATGTAAAATGATAGAGGTTAAGAAATAAAAAATTGCAATATAATTTTTTATAGGTATAATTATTATGAATGCTAAAAGATGGAGTGAATTAACATGAGAATGAGAAAGAAACCGTGGGCAAGGCCTGAACTTGAAGCAAGTGATTTCTTTGTTATAAATCCTAAAGAATATAAAGGTAAGTGGAGAAGTTTATTTGGGAATGATAAACCCATATATTTAGAACTTGGATGCGGAAAAGGGACTTTCATTGCAGTACATGGGTCTAAAAATCCAGGTGTTAATTATATTGCAGTAGATATAAAAGATGAGGTTTTAGGGTTAGCCAAACGAAATATTGAAAAAGCATATGAAGACAAGGAGCAGTCTCCTAAAAATATAAAATTAATGGCACAAGAAATTGGACTAATTAATGAAATGCTAAGTGAAGATGACATAATAGATAGAATATACATAAATTTTTGCAATCCATGGCCTAAGAAAAAGCATAAGAAAAGAAGATTAACTCACACAAGGCAATTAGAACAATACAGAATGTTCTTAAAACCCCATGGGGAAATTTATTTCAAAACAGATGATGACGAATTATTTGAAGAATCTCTTGAATATTTTGAAGAAGCTAAGTTTAAAATTAGATATATAACTTATGATCTTCATAATAGTGACTTCATAGGTAATGTTGAAACTGAGCACGAAAAGATGTTTACAGAGCAAGGTATAAAAACTAAATTTTTGATAGCAATAAAAGAATAGAAAACTATTGATTAAAACTTTGATATGAAATACAATGGCAAGAATTTACACCTATAAAAAGAGCAGCTATGCACTTATAAAGAGAGCAGCTATGCTGCAATACGGATCATTTATGCAACAACGGAACTTATATAAAAAGAGTACCTATGCCACAATACGGAACTTTTCTGCAACCAAGAATTTAAGAATTTGCAGAAAAATATATAAAAAATTAGAATCAGATAAGGAAAGGAAGATATATATGGACGGAATATGGATAGAAGTTAGTGTAATAACAAAAAGTGAGGCGTTAGAGCCTATATCTGGAATATTTTATGGATTAGGGTGCCCAAATGTAGCAATTGAAGATCCAGAAGATTTACTTTCAAGAGAACAAGGACCATTAACTTGGGATTTTGCTGATATAAATATTTTAGAACATAAGGGAAATGCAGCTGTAGTAAAAGCTTATTTCTCACAAGATGATAAGGTTGAAGAAATTGTTGCATACGTTAAGGAAAAGCTTTCAGAAATTAATGAGCTTGGTATAGATATTGGTGAAGGTACAGTAGAAGCTAAAGAAATGCATGAAGAAGATTGGGCAAATAATTGGAAGCAATATTATAAACCTGTTAAAATAACAGACAAAATTGTTATTAAGCCTATATGGGAAGAATATGAAGAAAAAGAAGGAGATCTGATTATAGAATTAGATCCAGGGATGGCCTTTGGAACTGGAACTCATGAAACAACTAGAATGTGTATTCAAGCGTTGGATAAGTATGTTAAACCTAATACAACAGTATTTGATGTTGGTTGTGGATCAGGAATACTTGCTATAGCTGCTGCTAAACTTGGAGCTAAGCATGTAGTAGGTGTTGATTTAGATCCAGTTGCTGTTGATTCATCAAAAGAAAATATAGGTTTCAATAATTTGAATAACATAGAAGTATTAGAGGGAAATCTTTTAGACGTTGTTGAAGGAAAAGCTGATATTGTAGTTGCAAACATAATAGCTGAAATAATTTGTATATTGACAGAAGATGTTAAAAAGGCATTAAATGAAGGCGGCTTATTTATTACATCAGGTATAATACATGATAGAGTAGAAATGGTTACAAAGAAATTCGAAGAATGTGGTTTTGAAGTTATCGAAATAAACAAAGATGGAGAATGGAACTGCATAGTAGCAAAGTCAGTTAACAATTTACAGTCTATAGTTGGATGAGGAAAAATCTGCGATTTTTCTTTCAATTATTTATTTTAGAAATTTCTTGACGAAATTTCATGAGTGAGCGTAGTTAGTGAAGAGTAAATATTAAACAAACTACTAAGAGAAATATATTGATTCCAAATCTACATTCTATTATCAAAATTTTCTCTAAGAAAATAAAACATAAATGTTAACTAACAACTTTAAAAAATAACTGAAAATTGTAACCTGTAAACTAAAAATAATAACTGTGAACTGTACACTGTAAACTGAATAAGGTGGTGTTTTTATGCATAAGTTTTTCACAGAGCCAAATAATATTACCGAAGCAGAAGGTAGAGTACTTGGAGATGATGTAAAACATATTTATAAGGTTTTAAGATTATCAGAAGGTGAAGAAGTAGTATTAAATAATTGTGAAGGTATAGAGTATTTAGGAAAGATTGCATCTATAACAAAAAGTGAAGTTATAGTTAATATAATTAAAAAATTAGATATAAATAATGAAAGTAAAGTAAAAGTACATTTATTTCAAGGATTACCTAAAGGACAAAAGATGGATTTGATAGTTCAAAAGGGAACGGAGTTAGGTATAGTTGAATTTATTCCTACACTTACAGCTAGAGTTGATGTGAAGCTTAAGGGAGAATTTAAAAAACTTGATAGATTAAATAGAATTGCGCTTGAAGCATCAAAACAATCTAAAAGAAGTATAGTACCACAAGTTAAAGAAGTTATTGAATTTAAGGAAGCATTGGATAGACTTAAAGAAATGGACTTGGTTTTAGTACCTTATGAGAATGCAGAAGATTTCGGCATAAAAAGTCTTATAAGAAATTTAGAAAAAGAAAATGCAGACTTAAGTAATATTAAAAATGTTGGTATTTTAATAGGTCCTGAAGGTGGATTTGAAGAAGAAGAAATAGATACGTTGAAAAAGCAAGGAGCTTATATTGTAACCCTTGGAAATAGAATTCTACGTACAGAAACAGCTGGATTTACAGCGACAGCTCTAATTCAATATGAATTAGGAGATTTAGGAGGAAAGTTACTGTAATGGGAGAAAACCAAACAAAAAAAATAAAGATAAGCAATGGAACGACTGAATTAAAAAAAATGGCTAATAGAGAAATAAAGAAAACATCAGATGGAAAAAGGTTTGTTGCTTTTGCAACCTTAGGCTGCAGAGTAAATCATTATGAAACTGAAGCTATGGCTGAAAAGTTTATTCAAGAAGGTTATGAAGTCACTGATTTTGAAAATTTTGCTGATGTTTATGTTATAAATACATGTTCAGTTACAAATATGAGTGATAAGAAGTCGAGACAAATCATAAGCAGAGCTAGAAGAAGAAATCAAGAAGCCATAATTGCAGCAGTTGGATGCTACTCACAAGTTGCACCAGAAGAAGTTGCAAAAATTGAAGGTGTAGATGTTGTCCTTGGAACTAGAAATAAGGGTGATATAGTTTATTATATAAATAAGGCTAAGGATGAGCAAAAATCACAATTAATGGTTGGAGAAGTGCTTAAAAATAAGCAATTTGAAGAATTAAATATAGAAGAATACCAAGACAAAACTAGAGCATTTTTAAAAATACAAGATGGCTGTAATAGATTTTGTGCTTATTGCGTAATACCATATACAAGAGGAGCAACATGTTCAAAAGATCCAGAAAAGGTATTGAACGAAATTAAAAATTTGAGTCAACATGGCTTTAAAGAAATCATATTATCTGGTATACATACAGCATCCTATGGTGTTGATTTAGATGGGAACATAACTCTAATAACCTTGTTAGAAGAAATTGAAAAATTAGAAGGTATAGAAAGAGTGAGGATAGGCTCTATAGAACCAAGTTTCTTTACAGATGAAGTTATAGGAAAAATAAAGGATATGAAAAAATTATGTCCTCAATTTCATTTATCACTTCAAAGTGGATGTGATGCCACTTTGAAAAGAATGAATAGAAGATATACTGCTAAAGAATATGAAGATGCTGTCAATAAAATAAGAGAAAATTTAAAAGATGCTTCAATTACTACAGATGTTATTGTAGGATTCCCTGGAGAAACAGATGAAGAATTTAATGAAACATATGAATTTTTAAAAAGATTAAAATTAACTAAAACCCATATATTTAAATTTAGTCCAAGAAAAGGTACAAAGGCAGCAGATATGACTAATCAAATAGATGGAACAGTTAAAGATAAAAGAAGTAAGACATTAATTGAATTAAATGATAAAAATGAAGGAGATTTCAGTAAATCATTGATTGGAAGAGAATTAGATGTCTTATTGGAGCAAGAAGTTACTAATAAAAAAGATGTATTCGAAGGATATACAAGAAATTATGTAAAAGTAGAGATTCCTAATGTTGACGCAAATATGATAGGAAAAATAATTACTTGTAAAATAGAGGAAGCTAATGGCGAATATGTTGTTGGAAAATTAATTTAAATTTGATATAATACAAATTAAGGAAAAGAGAATAAGGAAACTCGACTCACTTTGTTCGCTGAGTAAGTTCGAGTTACCAAATGTAAAATTTGGACTCTCACTTAAGGAGGTGAATTTATGGGTGATTGTATTTTTTGTAAGATAATTAATGGGGAAATTCCAAGTAAAAAGTTATATGAAGATGATAAAGTATATGCATTCTATGACATAAATCCAGAGGCACCTATTCATTTTTTAGTAATACCAAAGGAACATATTGAAAGTGCTAATGCATTAAATGAGAATAATGTTAACATCGTTGCGCATATATTTAATGTTATTAATAAACTAGCTAAGGAAACAAAGATAGCAGAAAGCGGTTATAGAATAGTAAACAACTGTGGCCAAGACGGAGGTCAGACTGTTGAGCATCTTCACTTCCATGTTCTTGGAGGAAGAAGTTTACAGTGGCCACCAGGCTAATATTTTGTCGATAAATGAATTGAGATTTTTTCTTAATTTCTTGACATTGTTTATTTAAATATTGTATAATATAGCATGTGTTATTAAGCCCATAGCTGAGTTAATTTAAGCTAGCGGAGGGAGGGATATTAAATGTCAGAAATTAAAGTTGGAGAAAACGAAACACTTGAAAGTGCGTTAAGAAGATTTAAGAGAAAATGTGCTAGAGCTGGGGTTCTTTCTGAAGTTAGGAAGAGAGAACATTATGAAAAGCCAAGCGTTAAGAAAAAGAAAAAATCAGAAGCTGCTAGAAAGAGAAAGTTTAAGTAGTAAAGGTTTCTTCTGAAAGAAGGTAATGAAATGCCAACAATTAAAGATAGATTACAAGATGATTGGAAAGCTGCTTTAAAGGCAAAAGATAAATTCAAAGCTAACGTAATTAGTACTGCTAAATCTGCTGTATTATTAGTTGAAAAAACTGATAATAGAAAGCTTGAAGATGATGAAGTTATTAGTATATTAGCTAAAGAAGTCAAGCAAAGACGAGAATCTATGGTTGAGTTCGAAAAAGGAAAAAGGCAAGATTTAGTAGATCAGTGTAAAGCTGAGATAGAAATTTTGTTAGAATACCTTCCTCAGCAATTAGGTGAAGAAGAGATAAAACAAATAGTAAAAGAGTCAGCTGAAGAAGTGGGTGCAAATAGCATTAAAGATATGGGAAAAGTTATGGCGGCTGTAAGACCTAAAGTATTAGGGAAAGCTGATGGTAGCCTTGTAAGTCAAATAGTTAAAGAATATTTAAATAATAAATAGCGTGAAATTGATAGTTTTAGCTATTATTTATGGGACATAGGATTTATATAAATATCCTATGTCCCATTTCATTTTCAAATATTAATTAAACATGATAACATTATTGTTTAATTAAAGAATTAAATTATAAATCCTATCATAAATTACAATGAAGAAGTTTATGTAGGAGGCAAGTATGGAAGAAAAATTTCAAAGAGGAAAAGAAAAAATACTTAATAAATTAGATTTACCAAGTGATATCTCACTAGACTTACCGAAGATAATTGTAATAGGTAATAGAGAAATCACAATTGAAAATCATAAAGGCATTATTTTTTTTGAAACTAACATGGTTAAAATAAATTCAAGAGTAGGAGCAATAATAATAAGCGGTGAAAATTTTGAGATATTATTTATTGCAGAAACAAGTATTACTATAAGTGGCTTGTTTAAGGGGATTTCATATGAGAAGGAATAATTTGAAATCCAAACAAATAACCATAGAAGTTAGTGCTTTAAAACCAGAAAGAATATTAAATGTACTTTGGAATAATAGTATTTATACTAGTAATATAGTTAAAATAGATTTATTAACAATTAGATTTAACATTAATTTTAATGAGTATAAAGAAGCAGAATCTTTAATTAAAAAGAATAATGGAAAAGTACGAATAGTTAAAGTTAGCGATATGATAATTATATTTATGAAGTTGAAGAAGAAATTTTCACTAGTCATTGGGGCGGTAATGTTCTTCGGCGTTATATATATATTGTCAAATTATATATGGGCTATAGACATAGAGACTCAAAGAAATTTAAGTCCTTTTGAAATTAGACAGCAATTATTTTCAATTGGAATAAAACCAGGACTAAGTAAATCACAGATAAATGTATATGATATAGAAAAAAAGATGGAAAATATAAATGATCAAATATTATGGATTAGAACGAGGGTAGAAGGATCTACGCTGAAAATAATTATAAAAGAAAAAGTAAATCCTCCATTAACAGAAAAAACATTATATAATCAAGTTATAGCTAAAATGGATGGTGAAGTCAAAAGAGTATACTCAAGTTCTGGAAATGCAATAGTTGCTCCTGGAGATATAGTTAAAAAAGGTGATGAATTGATATTACCAATTCAAGGAAGAGAAGGGTTTGAGAGAGAAGTCAAGCCAAGTGGAACAGTTATAGCAAATACTTTTTATGAAAAATTTATGGAAGTTCAAGTGAGTGGGGAAAAACTTCAACGAACAGGCAAAAAGAATAGTGATATTTATTTAAGCTTTTGGGGCAAAAAAATTTACTTGAAAAAAGCTATAAATAGATTTGATAATTATGATAAAATAGAAGAAAAGAACGGATTTTTTAACCAAATAATATATTTTCAGAAAAAAGGTAGAAATATAAGTTTGGATAAAGATGCTACAGTTAAGGAATCAGCTGAAAAATTAGAAGGTTCATTAAGAAAAACGCTTAGTAATGATTCTAAAATTATTGATAGAAAAATTACAGTGGAAGATATTTCTGATGGAAAGATATTAATTAAAGTTATTTTTACCGTAGAACAAGACATTGCAAAAAACGTACAATAAAAGATTATAATATTTTGATTGGTTAATTGCTTTGATTTTAGATGAAAAGGTGAAGAGCATGAAGATGAAAGAAAATGACAGGAAAATGAATAGTAATATGCAAAGAGTTATGTTATTTTTATCTGTGTTTAGTATAAGTTATTTATTAATTGTTAGTGCAATAGCACCAAAACATTATAACTTTAAAGAAGGTGAGATTGCCAGAGTAGATATAAAGGCTCCAAGAGATATAGTTGATCAAAAAGCAACAAAAGATAAAGAGGAGCAGGCAATTGCAAAGGTTGGAAAGCAATACACATTAAAACCTGAAATTAAGAAACAAGCTGAAGATAATATTACTGGCATGTTTGATAAGCTTATTGCTTTGAGTAGCATGGTTAATACTGCAGTTATGGATAAAGAAAATGAATTGAAAAAACTAACAGCCTTTCAGTTGACAGACGAACAATATAAGTCATTATTAGGAATTAATAAAGATAGTTTGCCAGATTTAGAGATAAAAATGATTAGTATAATTGATGGTGCATATCAAAAAAATTTAGAGGAAAATGATGATACTGATTTAAAGGAAGTGAAAAAAACTGCAGCTGCTAAAATAGATGCTTTAGATTTAGATGCTGGAGTAATAGCTGCATTTAAGCAAATTGTTCAAAATCAAATAAAACCAAATGTTTTTTTTGACCAAGAAAAGACAGATGAAAAGGTACAAGAGGCTCAGAAAAGTGTTTCAAAGGTGATAATAAAGCAAAATCAAACAATTGTAAAAGAAGGGGAGCCGGTAACTGAAAATCAATTAGCTATTTTATCTGATTTAGGAATGTTAAACGATGAGAATGGAACAGCATATTTATACGTTTATTTAGCTCTTGCTGTATTCCTTTTTACTATATTATTTCTTCAATATAACTATCTTAAACTTAATTATGAAAATATATTTGAGAATACAAAAAAACTGCTTCTAATTAGTGTTATCAATTTAATTTCGTTAATATTCGCTAGAAGCATAGGAAGTATTTCTCCTTTTTTAATTCCTTTTGCTTGTGCACCTATGATGCTTACCTTACTGCTAAATTATAAAATATCCTTTGTAATTAGTGCATTAAATATAATTATTATAAGTGCGGTAAATGGATTCGATGTCCAAATTATAATATTAGGCGTAGTTAGTTCTATATTAGGAGCAACTTTACTAAAGAAGATGCAGCAGAGAAATGATTTATTGTTTTCAACGTTGTATATTGCAATTATTAGCGCTGTATTCACATTGTCTACAGGTGTTATTGTATCAAGCAATTTTGGTGATGTATTAATAAAAGCTGGAATTACCTTTTGTGGTGGACTATTATCAGGTATTTTTGCTTTAGGAATATTACCGTTTTTGGAAGGTGCATTTAATGAAGTTACAACTTTAAAATTATTAGAATTATCAAATCCTAATAATCCACTTATGAAAAGAATGTTAATGGAAGCACCAGGAACATATCATCACAGCATGTTAGTTGCAAACCTTGCAGAAATGGCAGCTGATGAAGTAGGAATTAATTCAGTAGTTGTTAGAATTGCGTCATATTATCATGATGTTGGGAAAATAGAGAGGCCTTACTTTTTTTCAGAAAATCAAATGGGGTTAGGAAATCCACATGATAATATACCTCCAAATTTAAGTACTATGATAATAAAATCTCATGTAAAAGATGGATTGGAATTAGCTGAAAAATACAAATTGCCAAAAATAATTCAAGATATAATTGCAGAACATCATGGGAAAACATTGGTAAAGTATTTTTATTATACAATGAAAAACAATTGTGAGAATCCAGATGAGATTAAAATGGAGGATTATATGTATGAAGGACCTATACCAAGCACAAAGGAAGCTGGTATTGTAATGCTATCTGATAGTGTTGAAGCAGCTGTAAGGTCAATTAAGGAACCTACTAATGAAAAGATTAGTGAGATGATTAATTGTATTATCGATGATAAATTAAGAACTGGTCAATTAAATAATTGTAATTTAACATTAAAAGATATAGAAAAAATAAGGATATGTTTTTCGACAGCACTTAATGGGATATATCATCAAAGAATAGAATATCCAAAAGATAAGATTAAGGAATTGAGTACTGAAAATAAAGATAAAATTAAGGAGTAAATCATGATTTATGTAGATAATAGACAAGATATATTAGATGTTAAGGAGGAATTTGTAGGTAAATTAAAAAATGTAATTGAATTTGCACTTAAAGAAGAACAAGTGAATATACAGTGTGAAGTTTCATTGGTTTTTGTGGATAATTCAGAGATAAAAGAAATTAATAAGGATACAAGAGGAATAGATAAGGAAACGGATGTATTATCATTTCCAATGTTAGAGTATGAAAATAAAAAAGTTTTTAAAGAGATGTACTTAAACTATAAATTCTTACCAAGTGATTTTGATGGAGAGGAACTTGTACTTGGGGATATAGTACTTTCCTTAGAAAAAGCAATGGAACAAAGTAAAGAATATAATCATTCTTATGAAAGAGAAGCGGCTTATTTAGTAGTGCACTCTGTATTACACTTATTAGGATATGATCATATGGAAGATGAAGATAAGAAAATAATGAGAAACAGAGAAGAAGAAATCTTAAACAAACTTAATATAACAAGATAATAAATAACTGTGAACTGTAAACTGTAAACTGAACTAAGTGGGTGGGGGAAAATGAAAGTAAAAAAAACCTTAGAGAGTTTTAATAATGCAATAAATGGAATAATAGAAACTGTTAGAACAGAAAGAAATATGAAAATACATCTGATAGTTGCTTTAGTAGTACTAATTGCAAGCTTTTTCTTTGATATAACAAAAGTTGAATTTCTTATTTTAGCAGTTACAATAGCTATGGTAATAGCAGCTGAGTTAGTAAATACAGCAATAGAAGCAGCCATAGACATGACTACAAATTATTATCACCCATTAGCTAAAATAGCTAAGAATGCAGCAGCAGGTGCAGTTCTGATTACAGCTATAAATGCATTATTAGTTGGGTATATTATATTTTGGGATAAGTTAACCACATTTTCATTTTCTTTAATAAATAAAGTGAAAAACTCACAGCCATACACAATATTTATTGCTTTGGTAATTGTATGTATAGTGACAATAATTGCAAAAGCAATATTTGGTGAAGGAACACCACTTAAAGGAGGAATGCCTAGCGGACATAGTGCTTTAGGTTTTTCTATTGCAACAGCAATATCATTGATTACAGAAGAACCAATATGCATACTACTTAGCTTTATATTGGCATTTATTACAGCTCAAAGTCGGGTAGATTCAGAAGTTCATAGTATTGCTGAGGTAGCAGTTGGAGCAGTTTTTGGAATATTATTAACTTTATTCATTTTTACATTATTTAGACTTTAATTTACCAGTTAAGATTAGCACATTGTCAATTAACTTATAAATAGAGTATACTATTTATAAAATAGCATAACGATAGTCAAGTTTCAGGTATGAAACTTATTTTTAGGAGGAAAAGATGTTTAAATCAGGATTCGTTACAATAGTTGGAAGACCTAATGTAGGAAAATCAACTTTATTAAATTATATAATGGGAGAAAAATTATCTATAGTTTCAAATAAACCACAAACAACAAGAAATAATATTCAAACAATATTAACAGGAGAAGACTATCAAATGGTATTTGTTGATACCCCAGGAATTCATAAACCTAAACATAAATTAGGGGAATATATGGTGAATTCAGCAAAGGAATCTACAAAAGATGTTGATTTAGTATTGTTCTTAACTAATCCAGATGAGGAAATAGGAAAAGGGGATAAGTTTATCCTAGAAACTTTAAGAGATAAAAAATGTCCAGTATTCCTAGTGTTAAATAAAGTTGATGAAAGTACACAAGATAGAGTGGCAAAAAGTTTGCAAATGTATGCAGAAGAATTTAAATTTGCAGAGATAATACCTATTTCTGCAATTAAAGGGAAAAATGTTGATAAATTATTAGAATTAATGAAAAATTCAATGCCAGAAGGTCCTAAATATTATCCAGATGATATGATAACAGATGTTCAAGAAAAATTTGTTGTATCAGAAATAATTAGAGAGAAAGCTTTAAGGACTCTTAGAGATGAAGTTCCTCATGGTATAGCTGTAGACATAATTCAAATGAAACAAAATGAAAAGGGTACATATCATATTGAAGTAGATCTAATCTGTGAAAAAGATTCACATAAAGGTATAATAATAGGTAAGAATGGCCAAACACTTAAAAGAATCGGAGAAACTGCAAGGTATGAACTTGAAAGATTTTTAAGAAGCAAAGTTAATGTAAAGATATGGGTCAAGGTTAGAAAGGAATGGAGAGATAACCAAAACTTGTTAAAAGAATTAGGCTATAAAGCAAAAAAATAGTTATAAGTGAAAAGATAAAGTCAGTTATAAGTTAAAGTTGATAAATGATTGACGAATAGGGATAAATTTTAGAAACATTAATAAATATGTAAATTACCAAAGCTGGTTCAAACCAACCCAAAATCCCTAATTCATAACTCATAACTGATCGAACTGGGGTGGTTAATCTGTCAATTTTTGAGACTAAAGCAGTTATTATAAAAACTCAAGATTTTAAAGAAAATGACAAATTAGTTTGGTTTTACACCGAAAAATTAGGCAAAATTACAGCTGTTGTTAGAGGTGCAAAGAAAAGTAAGAGTAAGTTTTTAGCATTAACATTACCTTTATGTTATGGTGAATATGTTTTATACAAAGGAAAAAATTTATATACCCTTCAAGAAGGCAAAATAATTAATTCTTTTCAAGGCCTATTAAATGATTTATCTAAACTTACTTATTCATCATATTTGTGCGAGCTAATAGATATTGCATGTGAAGATAATGAGGTTAATCATGAGCTTTTTAGAAATTTAGTCACAACCTTATATTTATTAAATACAGATGCACTGGATTATGAAATATTAATAAGAGCATTCGAATTAAGATTACTAAAGAATACAGGGTATAACTTAATATTAGATAATTGCAGCATATGTAGAAAAAAAATAGCATCAGCAAATTATATAAGCTTATCGTATTATGGTGGAGTATGTGAGGAGTGTCCTAAGGAGCACGGTTTATATATATCTAAAGGTGCATACAATGCTTTGAGGTTTTTAATGAATATGAATTTAGATAAATTATATAGATTAAATTTAAATGAGGAAATAAAAGCTGAAATAGAAAAAGTGATTACTTTTTTAATTTCAAACAATTATGCAAAAAGACCCAAAAGTTTAGATATGTTAAAATTTATTAAGGAGTGATGATTTATGGAAAAAATAACTTTAGAAAAAGTTGATGTGGTTAGAGAAAGAACAGGCGTAAGTTATGAAAAGGCAAAGGAAGCTTTAGAAAAAAGTGAAGGCGAAGTTCTAGATGCAATAATTTACATTGAAAAAACAGAAGGCCTTTCAGGAAATGAAAAAAGTTTTGATGACGTAAATAAATCAGCAGTTTCCGTTGAAGAACTAAAAGCATGGTTTAAGCAAACTATAGATAAAGGAAATGTAACAAGAATAAAGATAAAAAAAGATGATAATGTACTTGTAGATATTCCTGTTAATGCTGGAATAGCAGCAGGGGTTGTTGCTATTGTAATTCCACCAATATTAGCAGCAGGGGTTATAGCAGCAATTGCAACTCAGATTACTATTGAAATAACTAGAGAAGATGGTTCTGTTGAAGTAGTAAATAAATATGTTTCAGAAGTAGCTGTAAATGTAAAAAATAAAGCAAGTGATTTTTCTGATAAGATAATGAATAAAGTTAATGAAATAAAAAATGATATCAACAAAAAAGATGGTAATTCAAAACAAAAATTAGAAAATGAATCAGAAGCAGTATATAGTTATACAGTAAACTTTGATAAAGAGAAAGAAAATTCAGAAAATTAAATGATATTGGGAGTAATGCAGAGAAAAACAGACATAAAAGCAAAATAAAATTAATAGATAAGAAATATTTGGTGAATTTATTTGATTTTTCAGAAAATTAAGTCTAGTCAAACAATAATTACATGATATAATAAGTATGTAACATAAAATAATCAATTTTCACCGGGTATTTCTTTAAATTACAGAAAGAGGGATAAGGTTGAAATTATCACCTAGACAAGAAGAAATAGTATGTATAGTAAAAGAAAATGCACCAATTACAAGTGAAGCACTAGCGGAGAAAATTGGAGTTACAAGAGCTGCTCTTAGAGCAGACTTAGCTGTTCTTACAATGATAGGAGCTTTAGATGCTAGACCAAAGGTTGGATATGTGTATAGTGGCAAAACATCGAATGGTTTAGTTTATCAACAAATAAGCAAAATTAAAGTATCTGAAATAATGTCAAAGCCTGTAACTGTAAGTGAGGATACAATGGTATATGATGCAATCGTATTCTTGTTTCTAAATGATGTTGGCACATTATTTATTGAGAATAATGGAATAATGACGGGGGCAGTTTCAAGAAAAGATTTTCTTAAAATTTCAATAGGGGGAACTGATATACATAAGGTTCCAGTTGGAGTAATCATGACAAGAATGCCTAATATAATCTGCGCAAGTGAAGATGATAATGCATATGATCTAGCAAAGAAAATTATTGAGCATGAAATTGATAGTATTCCAGTTGTTGAAATATTAAAAAAATCTGATGGAAAAGATCAGATGAAAATAATAGGTAAAGTCTCTAAGACTAACATAACAAAATTATTTGTTAAGCTTGGAGAGATTGAGAATTAATTATTTGGGTAACTACGAAGTCTTTAGGCATATGAAAGAATATAATAAGTCCAGGATGCAATGTATATTTCTAACTAGAAAAGGATGTATGTTTATCTTATAGTGGACTATTGGATGAACATGTTTGCAAAATATAACGGAAGATATATTACATGTTGACTTATTATTTTTTTGAGTATATCTCAATTAGGCATCGATAGTATATATAGTTTCAAAATAACAAGAAAAGAGGGAGTATTGAGATGACAAACAAGTATGTGTATCTATTTAGTGAAGGAAATGCTTCAATGAAAAATTTACTTGGAGGTAAAGGTGCTAATTTAGCAGAAATGACAACTTTAGGAATACCTGTTCCGCAAGGTTTTATTGTTACAACAGAAGCTTGCAATAAATATTATGAAGACGGAAGAAAAATTTCTGACGAAATAATAAGTCAAATTTTTGAACAATTAGCAAAACTTGAAGAAACTACAGGTAAAAAATTTGGAGACAATACCAATCCTTTATTAGTTTCAGTAAGATCTGGTGCAAGAGTTTCAATGCCGGGTATGATGGATACTATTTTAAACTTAGGACTAAATGATGTAGCAGTTGAAGCTATGGCAGAGATGACTAAGAATCCTAGATTTGCATATGATTCTTATAGAAGATTTATACAAATGTTCTCCGATGTTGTTATGGGAATTGAAAAGAGGTTATTTGAAAATAAAATTGACGAGCTTAAGGAAAAGAAAGGTGTTGAATTTGATACAGATTTAACTGCTGAAGACTTAAAAGAGTTAGTTGCTAAATTTAAAGAACTTTATAAAAAGGAAAAAGGTGAAGATTTCCCAAGTGATCCTAAAAATCAATTAATTGAATCAATAACAGCCGTATTTAGATCATGGGATAATCCAAGAGCTATAGTATATAGAAGATTAAATGATATTCCAGGTGAATGGGGTACTGCAGTAAACGTACAACAAATGGTATTTGGTAATAAAGGTGAAACTTCAGGAACTGGAGTTGCATTTTCAAGAAATCCAGCTAATGGAGACAAAGCTATATATGGTGAATATTTAATGAATGCACAAGGTGAAGACGTTGTTGCTGGTATTAGAACACCACTTGAAATTGGAAAATTAAAGGAACAAAATCCTGAAATATATGCAGAATTTGAAGGAATTGTTAATACTCTAGAAGACCACTATAAAGATATGCAAGACATGGAATTTACTATAGAAGAAGGTAAATTATATTTCTTACAAACTAGAAATGGTAAGAGAACAGCTCAAGCTGCTTTAAAAATTGCAGTTGATTTGGTTGAGGAAGGAATGCTTACTAAAGAGCAAGCAATCTTAAAGGTTGAGCCAAAACAATTAGATACATTATTGCATCCAGCATTTTATACAGAAGATTTAAAGAAAGCTACACCAATAGCTAAAGGATTACCAGCATCTCCTGGAGCGGCATGTGGTAAAATTGCATTTACTGCTGATGAAGCTAAAGATAGAGCTGCACTTGGAGAAGATGTAGTACTTGTAAGACTTGAAACTTCACCAGAAGATATTGAAGGTATGATTGCTGCTAAAGGAATTCTTACTGTTAGAGGTGGAATGACTTCTCATGCTGCTGTTGTAGCAAGAGGAATGGGAACTTGCTGTGTAGCAGGTTGTGGAACTATTAAAGTCAACGAAGAAAAGAGAACTATTGAAGTTAATGGAAAAGTTTATACAGCAGATGATTATATTTCAATAGATGGTACTTCTGGTAATGTATATGGAGAAAGAATAAAGACAGTTACACCAGAAATTTCAGGACATTTCGCAATATTTATGGGATGGGCTGATGAAATAAGAAAATTAAAAGTTAGAGCAAATGCAGATAGTCCAAGAGATGCAAAACAAGCAGTTGAATTTGGAGCAGAAGGTATAGGACTTTGTAGAACAGAGCATATGTTCTTTGCTGAAGATAGAATTATGGCTGTGAGACAAATGATTACATCAAAGGATGTAGAGCAAAGAAAAGTTGCATTAGCAAAGATATTACCAATGCAAAAGTCAGATTTTATAGGAATTTATGAAGCTATGGAAGGTAGGCCAGTTACTATAAGATTGTTAGATCCACCATTACATGAATTTTTACCAACTGCTGATCAAGATATTAAAGATTTGGCAAAAGAAATGGGTATTACTTATGACGAATTGAAAGGTACAGTTCAAGAATTGCATGAATTCAACCCAATGATGGGTCATAGAGGCTGTCGTCTTGCAGTATCTTATCCAGAAATAGCTGAAATGCAAGCAAGGGCAATTATAGAAGCTGCAATAGAAGTTAATAAGAGTAAAGGCCATAATATAGTTCCAGAAATAATGATTCCATTAGTTGGAGAAATTAAGGAATTAAAATATGTTAAGGACGTAATTGTAGCTACAGTTGAAGAAGTTATGAAAGAAAAGGGAGTAACTTTACAATATAAAGTTGGAACTATGATAGAAATTCCTAGAGCTGCTTTAACAGCCGATGAAATTGCTAAAGAAGCAGAATTCTTCTCATTTGGAACAAATGACTTGACTCAAATGACATTTGGATTCTCAAGAGATGATGCAGCTAAATTCTTAGCAGCTTATTATGAAAAGAAGATTTATGAACAAGATCCATTTGCAAAGTTAGATCAAACTGGAGTTGGTTCATTAATTAAAATAGCAGCAGAAAAAGGAAAAGCTACTCGCCCAGACATCCATCTTGGAATTTGTGGAGAACATGGTGGAGATCCATCATCAATTGAATTCTGTCATAATACAGGTCTTGATTATGTATCATGTTCACCATTTAGAGTACCTCTTGCTAGACTTGCAGCAGCACAAGCTCAAGTAAAACAACCAAGACCACTTTAGAAAATTAAATATATAGTATAAATTTAGCATATAAACCTCGATACAATAGAGAGGAAGCTAATCATAACTATAAAAAATATGGGATATTGAAATTTGAAATTATTATTAATTTTAAGTTCAATATCCTATTTTTATAGTTTAAATGTAGATAGAATATTTCATGAGAAAAATCTAGGAAATTTAGAATTAAATTTCAAAAGAGATTATTATAATACTCTTTCGAAATATTACTATTTGATATCAGATTTTTAATTTAAAAAATTCTTAATGAATTTTAACCACAATTGTGCATTGTGGCTTGTTTTTATCATAGATATAGCTTATAAATACATGTGATTAGACAGTATATTTTAATAGTTTGATTTTTTGTTCAATGAAATATGTATATAATTAGAATTTTTGAGAAAGATATATTAATAAGATTTAATTTTTATTGGAGTGAAATGTATATGAAGGTTGGAATTCCCAAAGGACTATTAAATTATAAATATTATATATTTCTCGAAAAGTTTTTTGATGGACTTGGAGCAGAAATAATTACTTCCCCTGATACAAATAAACAAATACTAGATGAAGGTGTTAAATATTGTGTAAATGAAGCATGCCTGCCTATAAAAGTATTCCATGGACATGTAGTTTCTATTAAAGATAAATGTGACTTAATGGTTATACCTAGAATTATGCAAATATATGAGCATGAATTTATCTGTCCTAAATTTTGCGGCCTGCCAGAAATGATTTTAAGCAGCATACCTAATATGCCCAAAACTACTATGGCACCGATTTATGCCACTTCAAAAGAGAAGCTATATAAGTGGATTGATTCTACAGGTAGTATCATTACAAAAAACAAACTTAAAATAATAAAAGCTTATTCTGAAGCTTTAAGAGAACAAAATAAATTTAAATTAGGAATTAAAACTGAAGAATGTAAAATTAATGTTGCATTAATAGGTCATCCTTATAATGTTTATGATAATTTCATAAATATGAATTTAGTAAAAAAATTAAACAAATTAGGTGTCGGAGTAATAACAGAAGAATTCGTAGATGATTCTCTTATTAACAATAAAGTGAAAGACTTATTTAAACGGCCTTTTTGGACTTTTGCAAGAAAAGCTTATGGCGCAGCAACATATTTGGCAGAAAATAAAAAAATTGATGGCATAGTGTACATATCCTCTTTTGCTTGCGGTATAGACTCAGTAATCATAGAACTTATAAAAGAAAAGATGAAAGATTTTCCATTTTTAACATTAAAGGTTGATGAACATACAGGAGAATCAGGATTTGATACAAGAATTGAGGCTTTTGTTGATATGCTAGAAAGGAGGCAAATATATGAAGATTATGGTTCCTCATCTTGGTAATACATATCTTGTAGCCAAAGCTGTCTTTGATATGCTTGGCGTAGATTATATAATTCCAGAGTTTAATAGTAAAAAATCCTTAGAAATAGGTTCTATGTATTCACCTGAAGACATGTGTTTACCATTCAAACTTATGATGGGAAATTATATACAGGGCATTGAAGAAGGTGCAGATACAATAATAATAACTGGGAGCTGTGGCCCTTGCAGGTATGGTGAATATTGCGAATTGCAAATGAGCACATTAAAAAAATTAGGCCATAATTTAAATTTTATAGTATTAGATAAGCCATCAGATATAGGGATAAATGAATTTTTAGAAAGAATTTCTTTTGTATCATCAAATAGTAATAAAACTACTATTCAAAAATTGAATGCCTTACGTATAGGATATAAAGTTTTAAATTTGATTGATTCAATAGAAGCTAAAGCAAATTATTTGGCAGGTTATGAAAAAAATAAACATGAATGCAAACACATTTTAAATAAGTGTAAAATTGATGCAGTAAATAGTAGTAAAGCTGAAGAAATGATAAAAATACTTGAATATTATGATAATAAACTTGATTCTCTTGAAATATGCAAAGATAAAAATCCTATTAAAATAGGTATAATAGGAGAAATCTATACTATAATAGAACCATTTTCGAACCTTTATATTGAAGATAAGCTTATGGAATATGGAGTTTCAACAAAGAGAAGACTTACCCCGAGTTGGTGGGCAAAGAATTGCCTTATGTCAGTTTTAGGAATCAATTCTCTAAATATACGAAAAGCCTCTAAAGATTATCTTCCTTTATATATTGGTGGTCATGGAAGAGAGTGCATTGGTGAAGCAGTAATGGCTGCAAACGAAGGCTTTGATGGAGCTATTCAAATATTTCCTATGGGCTGCATGCCAGAAATTGTATGCAAAGCTTTGCTTCCAACTATATCAAAAGATAAAGATTTTCCTATTTTAACACTTGTTGTTGATGAAATGACAGGAGAAGGAGGATATGTTACTAGAATAGAAGCATTTTTAGATTTATTAGAAAGGAAAAAACAAAATGTATTATTTAGGTGTTGATGTTGGCTCAGTAAGTACAGATATTGTTCTTTTAGATAGTAGTATGGATGTCATAGAAAAACTATATTTAAGGACAAAAGGAAAACCAATAAATGCAATTCAAAAAGGTTTTAAAATTTTAAAGGAAAAATACTGTGATGAACAAATAAAAGCTGTTGGAACAACAGGCAGCGGAAGACAAATTTCTTCATTTATAATAGGCGCAGATGCAGTAAAAAATGAAATAACAGCTCATGCATGTGCATCACTTTCTATAGATAAAGATGTTAGAACCATTTTAGAAATAGGCGGACAGGATTCAAAAATTATAATATTGAAGGATGGAATCCCAATAGATTTTGCTATGAATAATGTATGTGCAGCAGGAACTGGCTCTTTCCTTGACAGGCAAGCAGAGAGACTCGGAATACCTATAGAGGAATTTGGTGATTATGCCTTAAAATCAACAACTCCTTTAAGAATAGCAGGAAGATGTGCAGTTTTTGCTGAATCTGATATGATACATAAACAACAACTTGGCTATAATGAAGCAGACATAATAAATGGTTTATGCGAAGCTCTTGTTAGAAATTATCTTAATGATATTGGAAAAGGTAAGGAAATAAGTTCTAAAATATTTTTTCAAGGAGGTGTAGCTGCAAATAAAGGAATGAAGGCCTCATTTGAAAGAGCTCTAGGATGCGAAGTTTTTATTCCAGAGCATTACAATGTTATGGGTGCCATAGGTGCAGCAATAATAGCTAAGGAAACTGTTGATAAAAACGGTTCAACGAATTTTAAAGGTTTTGATATAGCTAATTCTAAATTTATATCAAATAGCTTTGAATGTGATGGCTGTTCTAACAGATGTGAAGTAGTAAGAATAAAAAATGAGGATACAGTTCTTGGCTGCTTTGGGGATAGATGCGGAAAATGGACTAATTGCATTAGTGATGGTGTAGATAAAGGTGCTTAACTTTAATTATACGTCCTATGTTTGATCTTAATATATTATAACGTGTTTTTTCGTTATTTATGGTGCATACAGTGTAACTTATACATTGTATAATTAATTTTTTAAAATTTCAGAAGTTTGATTGAGAGTGAAAATTAGGTGTTCTACATATTATTGTAATATATATTTTAATTTAAAAACACCATGTAATGAGAATTAATTTATAATTATAAAGAGTGTTCCATAATAATAAAAAATAGTACTTGGTCTATTAAGATAGCAGCAGCACAAGCACAAGTAAAGCAACCAAGATAAATTGAATAAATAATGCAATTTTAATCTGAAAGCTTGATATAATAGTCTATTAAATAATGATTATTATGCTATAAAAGGATAGAGTATAGTGACTTGATTTCATTAATAATTTTAAGTTACTATACTCTATTTTTTATTAAATTAATTTTTAAGTAATACCTTAGGTGATTAATTTATTTTTTTGAAAGGGATGAAATAAAGTCATCTATCATAGATTCAAAACTCTCATCTAAAGTTACTTCATTATTATGAAAATATCCAAATGAATATAATGAGACAAAACCATGCAAAAGACTTCTTAAAGTTCGGCTCTTATGAACCAAACGGATTTCATCCTTAATGTAAAACTCTAAAATCTGACGAATGATACGAGTAGTTCCTTTTGCCAAATTAAATAACTCTGAGTTTTCAGTACTTGGAATACTCACAAAAAGTCTATAAGCGGTCGTATTTTCAAAAGCAAACTCTTTATAAACCTTAGCATATTCTTTTATGGCCTCATCGCCACTCTTACCAATTAACCTCTGCATTAATTTTTGATTCAATTCATTTAAAAGATATACTGTCATTTCAATTTTAAGACTATCCATATTAGTAAAATGATTATATAAAGAAGGATGTTTTATATTTAATTTTTCAGCAATTTTTTGGAAGGTAAGTTGATTAAGACCAATTTCATCTGCCAAAGAAAAAGAAACTTGAATTATTTTTTCTTTGGTTAAATTTCTTTTTTGCATTTGATTTTCACTCCTATAATCTTACAGTATAATAGTAGTTTAACATTGCAAAACATATTTATCAAATTATAGTTATAGATAATTAACTACATTTTGTAGTTTACAAACTATTAAATGTAGTTTATAATTAGTCTTGGGATAGGGAAAAATTTAATTAAGAAAAAATGCGCAACTTGCTATTGTTTTGTTTACTAATATTACTATTGCGCAATATTTTGTTAGAGTGGCGAAATCTAATTGAATAATTATTATGAAAAGATTTTATTACATATTAATTTATACAAAAGAGAGGTGTATATTCATGGAAATGTGGAAGAAAAATTTAATAGTATGTTGGTTTGGGATATTTGTGGCTGCTATAGGAATGAGTCAGATTGCCCCAGTATTACCACTTTATATACAACATCTTGGTGTTCAAGATACAGCAACAATTACAAAAATTTCAGGAATTGCCTTTGGGATCACGTTTATAATTTCAGCTATTTTTTCACCAATTTGGGGAAGTGCAGCTGATAAATATGGACGAAAACCAATGATACTTAGAGCAAGCCTTGGTATGGCAATAACTATAGGGTGTATGGGTTTTGCACCAAACGTTTATATACTCATAGGTTTAAGACTACTTCAAGGTGTAATTACTGGCTATAGTACAGCTTGTACTGCATTGATCGCAACTCAAACTGATAAGGAACATGCAGGGTATGCGTTAGGTACACTATCAACAGCAAGTATTGCAGGTTCTTTACTTGGCCCAACAGTTGGTGGTTTTATAGATGAGATATTAGGACTACAAAGTGTATTTTTCATAACAGGGGCTTTACTTTTAATTTCATTTATTACAACGCTTATATTTGTAAAAGAATCCTTTGTTAGAGAAGAGAAAAAGGTACTTACTATTGAAGAAGTTTGGAGTACTGTTCCTCAAAAAAGCTTAACTGTTACGATGTTTTTAACTTTCTTTATATTATCTGTAGCATTGTATTCTGTAGAACCAATTGTGACTATATATGTTAAGCAGTTATCTAATAACAGTTCACATATTGCACTTTTAGCTGGAATTACATTTTCAGCTTCTGGCCTTGCCAATATAATTGCGGCTCCAAGA
Organism: Clostridium saccharoperbutylacetonicum N1-4(HMT); assembly: GCF_000340885.1. Classification (NCBI taxonomy): domain Bacteria; kingdom Bacillati; phylum Bacillota; class Clostridia; order Eubacteriales; family Clostridiaceae; genus Clostridium; species Clostridium saccharoperbutylacetonicum. Next base: position 1,045,862 of record NC_020291.1, read on the forward strand.
CTTGGAAAACTTTCAGATAAGATAGGAGCTCATAAAGTAATGTTAGCATGCCTTATAGGTGCAGTGATTATTTTTATACCACAAGCTTTTGTACAAAATACTTGGCAGTTAATGGGACTTCGATTTTTATTAGGACTAGCATCTGCAGGGCTTAATCCATCTGTTAATATTATATTAAAAAAAATAACACCGTCTTCTCTTACTGGCAGAGTATTTGGTTTTAACATGTCAGCAGGATATTTGGGGGTATTTGGAGGTTCAGTCTTAGGTGGGCAGATTGCAGGAATTTTAGGAATGCAATATGTATTTTTTATCACAAGTGCATTGTTACTTGCAAATGCAATTTGGGTATACTTTAAGGTTTATAAAAAACTCAATTTAAATGAATAGTATTATTAATGTTGGATGACTAATTTTTATAAGAAGTATTAAACAATTCCTATTTAATAGATAATTAATTCTATAAAAAAATAAAATAAAAAGGAGATATTAATATGGAAAATCTAGAATTAAATGAAAATAAATTTATTAATGCAGAAAAAAGTGCTCTTGTACTTATAGATTTACAAAGCGGAATTACGGCTAGGGAAATTCAACCTTCACCTTATACAAGTGAGGAGGTTATCCATAATGCAAGCAAGTTAGTTAATGCGTTTAGTGAAAAAGGAACTTTTATAGTTTTAGTAAGAGTTTCTACTATAGACGATAAAGATATGGTTAAACCGAAAACTGATTCAAAAGTTGTTGGAATGAAATATCCAGAAGGCTGGGATAACCTTGTACCTGAAATAGCTAACACTAAGAATGCTCATATTATTACAAAGAGGCAATGGGGCGCTTTTTATGGTACTGATCTAGATTTACAATTAAGACGTAGAGGAATTGACACTATTATATTAGGTGGGATTTCTACTAACATTGGTGTAGATACTACAGCAAGGGAAGCATATCAACATGGTTATAATCAAATTTTTGTGGAAGATGCTATGACTGCAGTAACAAAGGAAGAACATGATTATGTCTGCAAATACATCTTTCCTAGGATTGGAAAAATTAGAACGACAAAAGAAATAATTTCATCATTAAGATAAAATGAAAACTTAAATATCAAAAAGAATTGGGGGATTAAGATGAAAATTAAATGGTTTGGTCAATCATGTTTTATAATAACATCTGAAAGTGGAATAAAAGTATTAACAGATCCATATAAGAAAATGCTTGGTTATGAATTGCCTGAAATGGAAGCTGATATAGTATCTACAAGTCACAATCATAAGGACCATAATAATATAAATGTAGTCAAGAATAGTTTTATACATATAAATGAGCCAGGCGATTTTTCCGAACATGGAATAGAAATAAAAGGTATCCAAACATTTCATGATAAAACCTCTGGGTCTAAGAGAGGGCAAAATACTGTATATAACTTCAATATTGATGATATAAATATTTGTCATTGTGGTGACCTTGGACATGTTCTAGATGCCAATCAGATAGAGGAGATAGGAAATGTTCACATATTACTTCTCCCTATTGGTGGTTTAGCTACAATTAATGCATTTGATGCAGTTCAAGTGATGAAGCAGTTAAATCCAACAATTGTTATTCCTATGCACTACAGGACAAAGGCACTAGGGATAGCAGGTTATATATTTAGTAAGGTTGATAAATTCATTTCAGCCTCAGGACTAAAAGCAAAAGAGTATGGAGAACTTGAATTAAGCAAAGCAAATATTAAAGATTATTCAGGAATGGTTGTGCTTAAATACGATTAGAATTTGCTTTTGATAATATGATATACACTTAACTGGAATTATATTTACCAATTTCAAGAGCAATAGTTAGTTCGAAATCTTCGTATTTAATGAATTAATTGAACTATAATGAGTTTTTATGTAAGATTATACAACTAAATATAAGGTATTGTATTTTAATTTCATTATTGATTTTAAGTACAATACCTTATTTTGTTAAATGTTATATTGAAGTTTATAAATCTATAGAATACTATATATTAGAAGTTGTTTATAACTCATTTTTACATGTGTCTAAAGTTAAATTTGCAAGTTGACATTTATGTATTAGTATGGTTCCATTAAATTAAGAATTAGAAGTGATATATTTAACATATTTAGAATTTAAAGTATATAACATATATCTAAGGAGATATTATAATGAAACTTTTTAATTATATAAAAAATAATATTAAAGGGTATTCAAATTGGAAACGTTATAGTATAAAGGCAAAATTACTAACTATATTTATAATTATTTCTATTATACCAATTATTTTTAGTCAAGTATTTTTGTACAAGCTATCGCAGCATTATCTAGAAAAAAAAATTACAAGCCTCACAGATAGAAATCTATTTTACGTAAAAACTAATATAGAAACAGATATGAATTATTATAAAGATACTTTGTATAGGATTACAGTAGATAATGATTGTTTGGGGTTAGAGAATATGTTCAACAATGGTGATGAATTTGAAAAAGCAGCATCAATTAATAAAATTAGAGATATTTTTGGATCTTACTCATATTCTAGAAGTCAGATAAGAGCTATAACTTTCGTGGGGAAGGATGGAAGAAACGTATATTATGATAAAAGTAATCAAGGCATAAATAACAGAGTTTGGAATGCATATAGTGATTCTTCTAAAGCTGAAATTTACTCTAAAATTTTAAATAGTAATACGCCAGTTATTTTACCTACCACTGCTAATAGTTATATTGGCGGGAAGTCGGAGTATATGTTTCATATGGGATTAAAAGTTAGAGATATTAGGACTAAGGAAGAGGTTGGTATAATTATTATGAGTTTTGATGAGCAGGTCTTATCAGATGTATGTAATGTGAATATGGATAAGAAAAGTTCATCAGAAGATAAAATAAATATGTGTTCAGTTGTAATTGATGATGAAGGAAGAGTTATATCATTTAAAGACAAAAGGTATATCGGAACTTTTGTAAAAGATTATACTAGTAAAGAGATTAGTGATAAAGATAGCTATGAAACGTTAAATGAATTAGTATATTCAATACCTAATTTTACAAATAGAAATATTTCAGTTAGTAGTATTTCCATAGAAAGTGTTGGATGGAAGGTAATCAATATTGTTGACAAGGATAATTTGTTTTATGAAGTCAACCTATTAAGAAACTTAACATTAGCATTATTGGCTGTGATAGTAATAATAGTAATGGGTGTTATTATAATATTTTCAAATAAATTCTATGAATCAGTTAAAATCATTGTTAGTGGTATGAAAAAAGCTAAAAAAGGTAACTTTAACGTGAAGATAGAACTCGATACAGAAGATGAGTTAGCATTTATTGGTGAGGAGTTCAATGAAATGTTATCAACAATAAATATCTTAGTGGAAGATATTAAAAAGCAAAGTAATTATATTATTGAAATATCAAACAAAAGAAGAGAAGCTGAGATAAAGGCAATTGTAGCACAGATTAATCCGCATTTTTTATATAATACTTTGGATTGTATAAATTGGATGGCAATTAAAAATGAAAATTATGAAGTTAGTGATACCATAGGAAATTTTGCACAAATACTACGATATAGTATCGGAGATATAAATAAAGAAGTTACTATTTGTGACGAGGTTGAATGGCTTAAAAAATATGTATACTTACAACAGATTAGATTTAATAACAGCTTTGAGTTGGATTTAAATGTAAGTGAAGAGATTTTAAGATGTAGAATTCACAAATTAATATTACAGCCATTAATTGAAAATTCAATTATTCATGGGTTTAAAGGACATAATGATGGAGGAATCTTAAAAGTTAATATTAATAAATTTCAAAATAATTTTATAAAAATTATAGTGGGGGATAATGGGAATGGTATCTCAGAAGAAGAACTTGAAAGAATAATTAAAAACATAAAATTAGGAAAGGATGAAGATGAAAATATAGGATTAAAAAATGTATATGACAGAATAAAAATTTATTATGGGGATAATGCTGAAATTAACATAGAGAGTTTTGAAGGAGAAGGAACTATAATAACATTGCTCATTTCATTGCAGTTTTAGGGGGGAGACTTATGAAAATTTTGATTGTAGAAGATGAGATTAATGCTAGAGAAGGATTAGGGAATTTATTAGGAAAGATTAATAATAACTATATTGTTTGTGGAAAAGCTTCCGATGGAGAACAAGGGCTAATTTTAGCAAAAGAACACAAACCAGATCTCATATTTACTGATATAGAAATGCCAAAATTAAATGGATTAGATATGCTTGAAAAAATAAAAGAAGATGGTCAGAATCCGTATATTATTATATTAAGTGGATATTCTGATTTTAAGTATGCCCAAAAAAGTATAAGAATAGGGGTAGAGGAATATTTATTAAAACCAATAACCTATAGTGCTTTAAAAAGTAGTATGGAACAGATTGAAAGAAAATTTAATTTAGAAAAAGAAAAATATGTAACTTTTGATGATGAGATGATTAAGGAAGAAATCCTAGGACAAATATTATTAAATAAAAGTAATAACCTAAAGGAGCTATATAAGATTATTGAAAGTAAATTGGATAAAGAAAAAAATATTTATCTTGTAAATTTGTATTTAGGAGATAAATATGAAGATGAAATTGAATTAAGATCCAAGGAAATGAATGATTTTATGGAAAAATATAAAATTGAAGTTGTATATTATTCAGTATTAAAGGAATATAGATATTTACCAATTTTGATAAATACCCAAATAGCTTTTGAGGAGCTTGTAAAGATATTAAAGTATAATTTATTATTCTCATTTAAAGCACGTGGATTTTATAGAACTACTATAAGTGTTATTAATATGAATGATATTAGTGAAATTGGTAAATCCTTTAGCAAGCTTCAGAAATTGTCTAGATGGCCAATTGTACTTGGTAATGATGAAATCATATATGAAGCATTGATTTCTAAATTAAAAATATGTCAGTGCAATTATCCTAGAGAAATAGAAAAGGAAGTTTTAAAGGCAATAAAAAGTAATGATAAGATAAAACTAGTAGATGCTAATAAAAAATTTATTTCATATTTGAAATCAGATATTTATGATCCAATAAATGTTATTGAGGTTTGCAGTAAATATATTTTTTCAATTCTGAGTGTCTCTAAAAGTTGTAATAATGATCTTTATACAGAATTTAATAATGAAGGAATCCTAGATACTATTAAAATGAGCTGTACATTTTGTGAGTTAGAAGAACGATTGAATTATATAATTGGGAAAGCATGTGAAAAAAATAATGAGGAGCTTATACCATATTCACTAATTGTCAGAAAGACAATTAATTATATAAAAGAGTATTATAGTGATAAGATTTCTTTAGAAGAAATAGCAAGTGGAATGAGTATAACACCAGAATATTTAAGTCGATTATTTACAAAGGAGTTAGGAAAAAGTTTTTCAGATTATTTAAGAGAATTTAGAATTGATAAATCTAAGGAATTATTAACAACGAGTAAAATTAAGATTTATGAGGTAGCTGAGAAGGTTGGATATAGTGATTCTAAATATTTTTGTAAAGTTTTTAAGGAATCAACAGGTATGTCACCAAAAGAATACATGAAGTTTTATTAAGTAAGAAGGTGTAAAATTGATGTTATAATTTTACACTTTTTTTATGATAATAGAATTTTAGAATGCGCTTTCAAGGGGTAAGATTATATTGTAGATAACGTTATTATAGATAAAAATTTAGGAGGTAAATAAAATGAAGAAAACTAAAAGATTGTTAACTTGTTTAGTAGCTACGGTTATGTCAGCAAGTATATTCATTGGATGTGGAAGTAGTACAACAACTACATCTGCAGGAAAAAGTGATACGGCCGAAAAGACAACGCTTACAGTATGGCATTATTTTGATGGACAACAGCAACAAAAGGCTATGGAAAATCTTGCTAATAAGTATAATAAGTCTCAAGATAAGGTAGAAGTTAAGGTTGAATTTGTACCAAGGGCTGAACTTACTAAGCAGTTTACAATAGGACTTGTTGCTGATAAATTACCTGATATTGGTTTAGTTGATAATCCAGATATGGCTTCATTTTCAGCAATGGGATTATTTGCAGATATTACTGATAAGATGAATTCTTATGAAGGTAAGGATCAATTTTATCCAGGGCCAATTTCATCATGTCAATTAGATGGAAAGTATTATGGGATTCCACTTGGAAGTAATGATTTAGCTTTATTCTATAATAAGGACATGCTAAGTGCAGCAGGTGTAGAGCCGCCAACAACTTATGCTGAATTAAAGGATGCAGCAAAAAAATTGACCAAAGGGGATACTTATGGCTTAGCAATAGCTACGCCTAAAAATGAAGAAGGCACTTTTCAGTATCTTCCATGGCTACTTTCTACTGGAGCTAAATTCAACGAAATTGGTAGTCAAGCAGGTATAAGTTCTCTTCAATATCTTACTGATCTTATAAAAGATGGGTCAATGAGTAAAGAAGTTATAAATTGGACACAAAATGATTTAGAAAAACAATTCGTAACCAATAAAGCAGCTATGATTACAGATGGGCCATGGATTATAGATACAGTTAAGAAAGATGCACCAAACTTAAAGTGGGGAGTTGTAAAAATTCCTAAAGATAAAGTATTTGCATCAGATTTAGGTGGAGAAAACTGGGGAATTATTAAAGGACATCATGAAGCAGAAGCTTGGGACTTCATAAAATTTACTCAACAAAAAGATAATATGAATGAATATTGTGCAGATTTTGGTTATATTCCTCCAAGAAAAGATATTGCTGAAAGTAATGATAAGATAACTAAAGATCCAATTATGAGTGTATTTTTAGATGAATTACAATATGCTATGCCAAGAGGACCACATCCAAAATGGCCTGAAATATCTGATGCTATGTCCACTGCATTACAAGAAAGCTTTACAAATGCAAAGGCACCGGAACAAGCAGCAAAAGATGCCCAAGTTAAGATTGATGATGTGTTAAATAAAAAATAAAACTTAATATAATTAAGATGCCTTTGAACTTATTTAAAGGCATCTTGAAATTGAAGCAAGGTAGGTGGAACAGTTTTGAAAAGTAAATACAGTAGTGAATTTATTAGAGAAGAAAGAAAAGGATATTTATTTGTGTTACCAGCATTAATATTTATGTTAGCTTTTGTTGGGTACCCAATTATTTATAATTTTATATTAAGTTTTAGAGATGTAAATGTTACAACCTTTAGTCAGCCAATTAAACCTTTTGTTGGATTTAAAAATTATATTGAAGTATTTCAGGATCCTACACTAACAATCAGTATTTGGAATACCTTAGTTTTCACATTAGGAAGTATATCAATACAATTCATTATAGGATTAGGCTTAGCTTTACTTTTTAATATGAAGTTTAAAATAGCTGAACCCCTCAGAGGACTTATGGTAGTAAGTTATCTTATACCAATGACAGTAACTGCGCTATTATTTAAATTTATGTACAGTACTAGTGGCGGAATAATAAATGAGTTGTTAATGAAAGCTCATTTAATTTCAGCACCCATTGGATGGATAATAGATAGTAAAACATCTATGTTTTCGGTTATATTGACTAATTCGTGGGTTGGAATTCCTTTTAATATGCTTTTATTAACAACAGGGTTAAGTAATATTCCTTACTCATTATATGAAGCTGCTAAAGTTGATGGAGCTAATGTTTTTCAAAGATTCTTTAAAGTAACATTGCCATCATTAAAACCAGCAATTTTATCTGTTTTAGTTCTTGGTTTTATATATACTTTTAAGGTATTTGATTTAGTATTTGTTATGACCAATGGTGGGCCAGTAAATAGTACTGAGTTAATGTCTACCTTTGCATATAAATTATCGTTCACACAATTTTCATTCAGCAAGGGTGCTACTGTTGCTAATATATTATTTGCAATTTTATTCTGTGTAAGTTTAGGATATCTTTCATTAATAAAGGAAGATGAGGTGATGGGATAATGAAGAATATAGTGCTTAAAGATAAACAGAAGAATATAATATTGTGTTGCGTATCAATTTTAATAGGATGTATTATGCTTTTCCCAATTTATTGGATTATAGTAAGTTCATTTAAAACTAACGCTGAAATTTTTGCATCACCTCCAACTTTCATACCTAAAGAATTTACTTTAGAGAGCTACACATCACAATTTACTGATAAAAATAATATTTTAGTTGCTTTTTTAAATAGCTGTAAAGTTGCTTTTACTTCAATGGTTTTGTCATGTGTACTGGCTATCCCGGCAGCATATGGGTTAGCAAGGTTTAGAATGAGAGGAAAAAAGCTATTTATTATAATATTTTTAACTACACAAATGCTTCCAGTTGCATTGATATTAACACCAATGTTTTTAGTGTATAAGAATTTACATTTGTTAGATAATATTTGGGCGCCTATACTATCAGATGCAACTATATCTGTGCCGTTTGTAGTACTTATTCTGAGAACCTATTTTCTAGCATTACCAAAGGAACTTGAAGATTCAGCTAAAATAGATGGCTGTAATACCTTTACTGCTTTTACTAAAATAATGCTTCCAATATCTTACCCTGGATTAATAATGACTGGAGCCTTTTCTTTTCTATATGCTTGGGGAGATTTAGCTTACTCTCTTACATTTTTGACTAGTCCTGAAAAGAGGACAATGACAGCTAGTATATATAATTTTATGGGTAAGTATGGAATACAATGGAATGCCATAATGGCTTATGGAGTACTTTTGGTTTTACCTGTTGTTTTAATATTTATATTCCTTCAAAAATATATAATTGGTGGATTAACTAATGGTGCTGTTAAGGGATAGTTAGTGTAGTTGCGTAACCGTTAGAATAAAAGTTTGGATTAATGTAATTTTAAATTAAAGTCATAAAGTGTAATTTCATAAAGTATCCAATGCAAAGATTCAAATTTGATTAAGATTGGAGTGAAAAACATGGATTCTGAAAATAAGCTTAATTTTGATAATGATAGCTTTTTTAAAGTAGAAGGAAATAAATTAATTCGTCAGTATGATTCTGAAAAACTATATATTGAACCTTGGGGGGAAAACAGCTTTCGTATACGCAGTATAAACCAGGCGGAACTTATAGATAATGAGTGGGCTTTATTGCCACAAAAGAGTAGTAATGACGTTAAAATTAAGGTTGATGGTAATGAAGCATGCATACAAAATGGAAAAATTAGAGCTGAGATTGATGCAGGTGGAAAGCTTACTTTTTATAATCAAAAAGGTGATATTCTTTTAGAGGAATACGTAAGAAATAGAAATAATATAAAGACGTTTTGTAGCGCGTTAAATATTGATGCACGCGAATTTAAGCCTATCCTTGGTGGTGACTATACCTTGACCATGAGATTTGAGTCAAATCCTAATGAAAAGTTATTTGGTATGGGACAATATCAGCAACCTAATTTAGATTTAAAAAATTGTATATTAGAGCTTGCACAGAGAAATTCACAAGCTAGTGTACCTTTCGTATTATCTAATTTAGGTTATGGATTATTATGGAATAACCCTGGTATTGGAAAGGTTACTTTTGGAAGGAACGTTACAGAGTGGATAGCTAATTCAACAAAGCAGTTAGATTATTGGATAACAGCTGGAGATAATCCAGCAGAAATAGAACAAGCTTATGCAAAAGCTACAGGAACAGTTCCAATGATGCCAGATTACGCCATGGGCTTTTGGCAATGTAAATTAAGATATCAAACTCAAGAGGAACTGTTAGAAGTGGCTCGTGAATATAAAAGAAGAGGACTTCCTATTTCAGTTATAGTTATTGACTTCTTTCATTGGCCAAAGCAAGGAGAATGGAAATTTGATTTAGAATATTGGCCTGATCCTGATGCTATGATTAAAGAACTTAAGACTATGGGAATTGAACTAATGGTATCTATCTGGCCAACAGTAGATAAAACAAGTGAAAATTATAATAAGATGCTTGAAAAAGGTTATTTAGTAAGAACTGATAGAGGAATTAGAACTACTATGGACTTTTTAGGAGATACTGTTTTCTATGATCCTACAAATCCAGATTCTCGCGATTTTGTTTGGAAAATAGCCAAGAAAAATTATTATGATAAAGGTATAAAAATATTCTGGCTTGATGAAGCAGAACCTGAGTATTCTGTTTATGATTTTGATAACTATAGATATTATATGGGACCAAATGAACAGATAGGTAATATTTACCCAGTAATGTATGCAAAGACTTTCTTTGATGGTATGAAAGAAGAAGGGCAAGAGAATATTATTAATTTACTTCGATGTGCTTGGGCAGGAAGCCAACGTTATGGTGCTCTTGTATGGTCTGGAGATATCGATTCGAGTTTTGAATCTTTAAGAAATCAATTTGCTGCTGGATTAAATATGGGTATAGCAGGTATACCATGGTGGACAACAGATATAGGAGGCTTCCATGGTGGAAATCCAGATGACCCTGATTTTAGAGAATGTATAATCCGTTGGTTTGAATATGGAGTATTCTGTCCTGTTTTCAGGTTACATGGTGACCGTGAAGCGCACTCTGAACCTCTTGGAACTAGTGGTGGAGGTTTATGTGCTAGTGGTGCAGCTAATGAAGTATGGAGTTATGGAGAAGAAGCATATGAGATTTTTAAAAAATATATGTTTATTCGTGAAAAAATGAAGCCTTATATTACTACAATCATGCAGGAGGCCCATGAAAAAGGAACTCCAGTTATTAGACCATTATTTTATGACTTTTCTCATGATAAGCTTTGTTGGGATATTGGAGATCAGTATATGTTTGGTCCAGAGATTCTTGTGGCACCAATACTTTATAAAGGTAGCACATCAAGAAAAGTGTATCTACCAGAAGGTGCTAAGTGGAAGGATGTAAATAATGGACAAATATTAACTGGAGGACAATGGATTAATTATGATGCCCCACTTGAGATTATTCCAGTATTTCTTAAAAATGACGCGGATATTCTATAGCAGTACTGCAGGAGGAACAAAGTATGAAAGATTTATTTGAAAATAGTAGTGGACTAAGAAAAGTGGCAAAAGAAATTCCACTAAGTAACGTAAAAATAAAGGATAATTTTTGGTCACACTATAGAAAGCTTGCAAGAGAAGTAGTTATACCATACCAATGGGAGGCTATTAATGATAGGATTCCAGATGCAGAACCCAGCCATGCACTAAAAAATTTTCGTATAGCTGCAGGAATTGAAACTGGAGAGTTTCATGGGATGGTATTTCAAGATAGTGATGTATCAAAGTGGCTTGAAGCAGTAGGTTTTAGTCTTCAAACTCATCCTGATCCAGAGCTAGAAAAAAATGCTGATGATGTTATTGATATTTTGGAAATGGCGCAGAGACCAGATGGATATTTAAACACATATTTTATTTTAAAGGAACCAGAAAATAGATGGAGGAATTTAGCTGAATGCCATGAATTATACTGCGCTGGTCACTTTTTTGAAGCCGCAGTAGCCTATTATAATGCTACAAATAAGAGAAAGGTTTTAGATATAGCATGTAAGTTTGCCGATTATATCAGTGATACATTTGGTCCAGAAGAAGGTAAAATTCATGGTTATGATGGACATGAAGAAGTAGAATTAGCACTTTTTAAGCTTTATAAAGTTACCGGGAATAAGAAGTATCTTAATTTAAGCAAATATTTCTTAGATGAACGTGGAGCAGAACCAGATTTTTTTGATATGCAATGGGAAGAAAGAGGAAGAAAAGATTTTTGGCAAGGTGGAGTAAAAAGAGAGTGGGGAAAAACCTATTTTCAAACACATTTGCCAGTTAGACAACAGGAATCGGCGGAAGGTCATGCTGTAAGGGTTGTATATATGTGCATGGCTATGGCTGATGTAGCTGCAGAAACTGGAGATGTAGAATTATTCAAAGCTTGTAAGAAGCTTTGGAAAAATATTATTTTAAAAAGGATGTACATAACTGGAGGGATTGGTTCAACTTCCATAGGAGAATCCTTTACTTTTGATTATGATCTTCCTAATGATATGGTTTATGGAGAAACCTGTGCTTCTGTTGGTTTAGCTTTTTTTGCTCATAGAATGTTGATGATTGAGCCAAAAAGTGAATATGCAGATGTAATGGAGAGCGCTCTTTATAATACTATAATTGGAGGAATGGCACAGGATGGCAAGAGTTTCTTTTATGTAAATCCACTTGAAGTAAATCCAGAAGCTTGCGAAAAAAATCCAACAAAACACCATGTTAAACCAAGAAGACAAAAATGGTTTACTTGTGCATGCTGCCCTCCTAATATAACAAGAACTTTAACGTCACTTGGTCAATATATTTATACTGTAAATGAAGAAACTATATATACTAACTTATATATTGGCGGAGAAGCGTCTATAAGTTTAGCAGACAATGAGATAAAGCTTATTCAAGAAACAGATTATCCGTGGAAGGAAGAAATAAAAATAAAAGTATTTACTGAGGAAGAAATAAAATTTACATTGGCTTTAAGAATACCAAGCTGGTGTCCAGAGGCTAAAATTAAGGTGAATAATCAAGTTGTAGATATAGAGGAAAGAACGCTTAATGGATATGCAATGATTAATAGAGAGTGGAAAGCTTCTGATGAAATTGTACTTATTCTAAAAATGCCTATTTTAAGAATGAAAGCAAATCCATTAGTAAGAGCAGATATAGGAAAAGTTGCCATACAAAGAGGTCCTTTAGTTTATTGTTTAGAGGAAGCAGATAATGGTTCTAATCTTCACGAGATATATTTACCAAAAGAATCTACATTTGAAGAAGGTTTTGATTCAAACTTGCTAGGTGGTATCGTAGTGATAAACACTGAGGGAAAACGCCTTGTAAATAGTGAAAAATGGGTAAATAAACTTTATAGATATGAAGCAGAGGAAGAATATATACCTTCTACTATAAAATTCATTCCATATTATGCATGGGCAAATCGGAATGTTGGTGAGATGACGGTGTGGGTAAGAGAACTATAAGAAAAAGATAAACTTTATGGATGAAGGGAGGTGGCAAATAGAAAAATTAAATAATGAGAAAAAAATATAAATGTAACAATGGAAGGGGAGAATTAATGTATGAAAAAGAAATTTATTGGAATGGTATTAAGCTTGTCAATTATTTTAACGGCAGGTGTAATTCCAGGAAAACCAGTTTTTGCAGCTAGTACTTTAAACGTTGATTGTGGAACTACAATTAGGGGAGTAACTCATTGCGCAAGTGGATCGCTCTATGGAATTACTGAGAGTAAACCAAGTGATATTTCACAGATTGTAGCACCTCTTAAGCCAAATGTTTTCACAAATCCAGCTTTAGCTGGATCGCAAAATCAGCAACCAATAGGAGCAGCTATACCAGTGGCTGGAAGGCTTACTAATACAACTGGAAAAGTCATGATTAGGCTAGCAGATATATATCCAAAGTGGCCGTATGCTTTTACAAACATGGATGATTGGATTGGTAAAGTCACTAATGTAATTAATAAAAAGAAAGCTTCTGGATACTCAGATTTTTATGGATATGAAATATGGAATGAACCAGATGGTACCTGGAAAAGTACTTCAGTAAGCTTTAATGACTTGTGGCTTAAAACTTATAAATTGATACGTTCCTTAGATTCAACAGCTCAAATTATAGGACCTTCTTATTCTTACTATAATCATAACAGGATGAATGATTTTCTAACTTTTTGTAAGGCTAATAATTGTGTTCCAGATGTAATTTGTTGGCATGAACTTGGTGGAAGTAAAAATATTTCTAATGACATTAAAGATTTGAATTCATTAGAAAAGACACTTGGAATACCAGCAAAGAAAATTTCAATAAATGAATATTGTGATAGTGATCATAATGCCGAGGGACAGCCAGGGGCATCAGCACCTTTTATTGCTAAATTTGAACGTAATAAAGTAGATTCTGCTTGCATTTCATGGTGGTGGACAGGTGCACCAGGTAGATTGGGAAGTCTTATGGCCTCTGATACACAAAAAGGTGCTGGCTGGTGGTTTTATAAATGGTATGGTGATATGACAGGCAGTATGGTTAATGTAACACCTCAAAATGATAATAGCAATGGAGTAGATGGTTTTGCTTGTGTTGATTCAAGTAATAAGTATGTAAGCATACTTTTAGGTGGAGTTAATGATGGAACTGTTAATGTAAGTATAAATAAACTTCCATCCTTTATTGGAGCATCTGCAAATGTTAAAGTAGAAAAAGTAGATTGGAAAAGTAAAGATACTCCTGTAAGTGGTACGAATTTAGTTTTTTCAAAGAGTTATCCAGTTACGAATGGAACCATTAATGTGTCAATTCCAAATACAAATAATACTAGTGGATATCGTGTTTATATAACTAATTAGAAAATATAGGGTATTGTATCTTAATTTCATGATTGATTTTAAGTACAATACCTTATTTAATTATTAAAATATTATTTGTTTAAATAAATCTTTACTAAAATTTATATTGTCAAAAGTTATTTGTTATACTATAATAAAGTTAGTGGATGGTGATTGCACGAGCAAGCTATACCTGTTTATATGTTATTATGGAGTATTATTCGTAATGAGATATAAGCAGGTATTTTTTTATATAAAAGTGAAACATCGGTATGCTAGTATAATAGTTATATTTAATACTTAATTAGATAAAATAAAATTACTATAAAGGATGGTGTATGATGGTAATTTATAAAATTTTTAATAATAATGCTGTAGTAATTAAAGATGAAAAAGGTGTAGAAAAAATTGTTATGGGATGTGGGCTTGCATTCAAGAAAAAGTGTGGAGAAGAAGTCGATGTAAGCAAGATAGATAAAGTATTTATATTATCTGATCCAGAGGTTAATAACAAGTTTCAGGAAATGATGACATATATTCCATCTGAATATGTTGAATTGGGTGAGGAAATTATAAACTATGCTGCTAAAGCTTTAAATAAGACCTTAAACGATACGATTTATATTTCTCTAATTGATCACTTATATGCAGCAGTAAAACGTTACCAAGATGGCATTTCAGTAAAAAATGCTATTTTATGGGATATAAAAAGATTCTACAAAGATGAATATAAAATTGGATTGAAGGCTCTTGATATGATAGAAGAGCGATTTTCAGTGAGACTGCCTGATGATGAGGCTGGATTTACAGCAATACATATTGTTGAATCAGTATTGAGTGAAAATGCTGAAGATATGCAGAAAATTACTGAAATAATATCAGAAATATCCAATATAGTAAAATATAATTTTCATATTTATTTTAATGAAGATTCAGTATATTATTATCGTTTTGTTACTCACTTGAAATTTTTTGCGCAAAGACTATTAGAAGGAAAAACTTATCTTGATGATGCACAAGATGACTTGCTTTATACAGTAAAAACAAAGTATGTGAATTCATATGAATGTGCTGAGAAGATAAGTAAGTTTATTAAAACAAAGTATGATTATGATATATCTAATGATGAAAAATTATATTTGACTATTCACATTGAAAGAATTGTTTATAAGGCTGTCTTATGACTGGATGGTGACATTAAGTTGGCTATACCTTCATATTTCAAATAAAAAAGAAAAATGGAGGAATTAAAATGGGAAAGTATGAATCATTAGCAAAGGACATTATTAAAAATGTCGGTGGAAAGGACAACATTATCAGCCTATTACATTGCGTTACTAGGTTGAGATTTAATTTGAAAGACGAGAGTCTTGCAAATGATGAAGTTTTGAAAGATATGGATGGTGTGATTACTGTAATGCATAGTGCTGGGCAGTACCAGGTTGTTATCGGAAATCATGTACCACAGGTATATGAAGAGGTTTGTAAGGCTGCAAATATTTCTTCAACTTCACCTGCACTTCAAGGAAAGAAAATGACCTTAAAAGAAAAAGCTTTAGACTTAATTACAGGTATAATGATGCCATCAATTGCATTATTGTGTGCATGTGGTATGTTAAAAGGTTTGAACTCTATTCTATCTTATCTTGGATTATATTCTAATACTGATGGAATTTATTTGTTATTAAATGCAATTGGCGATTCTATATTTTATTTTCTACCAATTGTAATTGGATATAATACTGCAAAGAAAATTAATATGAATCCTTTCTTAGGATTAATTATTGGTGCTTCCTTATGTTATCCAACAATCAATAATGTGGATATGCAGTTATTTGGACGTGTGGTTAATGCAAATTATACTTCAACGCTATTACCAGTTATATTGATTGTTGCAATTGCAAAGCCATTAGAAACTTTTTTTAATCGTGTAATTCCTGATATGGTTAAAACATTTATTACTCCAATGCTTGTATTATTGATTTCAGTTCCATTAGGATTTGTTGTTATAGGTCCATTTGCAAATATGCTTGCACAAATAGTATCTGATACAGTTTTATATGTGTACCAATTAAATCCTATCTTGGCCGGAGTTTTTGTTGGTGGATTGTGGCAGGTATTAATTATTTTTGGAGTTCATATTGTTTTAGTTTTCTTATGTGTTGCTAATATTGCAGCTGGTATTCCTGACCCAATTTTGGGATTCACTACATTTGTAACCTTTAGTACTACTGGTATGGTTTTTGCAATTTGGTTAAAGACAAAAGATAAGGCCTTAAAACAAATTGCTTTACCAGCTTGGGTATCAGGCTTCTTTGGTGTAACTGAACCAGCAATTTATGGAATCTTGTTACCAAGAATAGAACAATTTATACTTTCATGTATTTGTGGTGCAATTGCTGGAGGAATGACTGCTTTCTTTGGACTTAAATATCATATAATGGCTGGGATGGGGATTTTTGAAATACCTGCATTATTAGATCCTGAACAACCAGGGGCAAGTTTAGTTAAGTGTTTAATTGTTACCGCTGTTTCATTTGTAATTGGATTTGTTGTAGCGTTTATTAAGTTTAAAGATAGAGAAAATATTACAACGGAAATCACTAAAAAAGATGAAGATAAAAATGGGAAAGAAGTTATTGCTTCTCCAATGACTGGTACTTTAAAATCTTTAGACCAAGTTAAAGATGCAGCGTTTGCAAACGGAGCCATGGGCAAGGGAGTAGCTATAGAACCAAATGAAGGAAAAGTTATATCTCCATTTGATGGAACAGTCATGGCAATGTTCCCAACTAAACATGCAATTGGGTTACTATCTGATAAGGGGTGTGAAGTATTAATTCATATTGGAATGGATACAGTGCAATTGGAAGGAAAATATTTTGAAACCCATGTAAAACAAGGGGATAAGATAAAAAAAGGTGATTTATTAATTACTTTTGATAAAGAAGCTATTATAAAGGAAGGGTATTCATTGGATACACCAATTTTAGTAACAAATACAAACGATTATTTAGATATTGTAGTAGTAAATAGCAATTCTTCTATTAATGCAGGCAAAGATTTAATAGTCTTACTATAATTAGGAGGAAGGAGGAATTAAAATGTTTCCGAAGGAATTTTTATGGGGTGGCGCTGTAGCCGCAAACCAATGTGAAGGTGCATGGAATGAAGCTGGTAAAAAAGAAAGTATATGTGATCACTTAACAGCAGGTTCAATTAATAAAAATAGAAAATTTACTTCTAAGATACTCTCAGAAGTAAATTATCCAAGTCACGAAGCAGTGGAGTTTTATCACCATTATAAAGAAGATATTGCATTATTTGCAGAAATGGGCTTTAAAGTTTTTCGTTTATCAATAGCTTGGAGCCGTATTTTTCCAAATGGAGATGATTTTCTGCCAAATGAAGAAGGCTTACAATTTTATGATGATGTATTTGATGAGTGTAAAAAATATGGAATTGAGCCTTTGGTAACCTTGAGTCATTTTGAAATTCCATATAATTTAGTAAAGGAATATCAAGGATTTACAAATCGTAAGGTTGTTATATTTTTTGAGCGCTATGCTAAGACTGTATTTGAACGTTATAAAGATAAAGTTAAATATTGGCTTACATTTAATGAAATTAATTTTGGGACTATGCCAATGGGAAACTTGGAGGTATTAGGAATATTGCATCAGGAAGATGAGGAGATTGCAAATCCTTTAGATAATATCCAAGTACGTTTTCAGGCTCTACATAATGTGTTTTTAGCAAGTGCAAGGGCTGTAAAAGTAGCACATGAAATTAATCCGGATTTTAAAGTTGGCTGTATGATTGCACATATTACTATGTATCCTTTAACTTGCAGACCAGAAGATTTACTTCTTCAACAAGAATTAGATAATATTATCAATAATTTTTGCGCAGATGTGCAAGTGAGAGGTGTGTATCCATATTATATAGAGGATTATTTTAAAAAGAATAATATTGATATTACTTTTGAAGAAGATGATGAGAGGATTTTAAAAGAAGGATGCGTTGATTTTTATTCATTTTCCTATTATATGAGCAATTGTATAACAACAGAAGAAGGGCATGAGACTACGCTTGGAAATTTACTGGGTGGAGTGAAAAATCCATATTTGCAGGCAAGTGAATGGGGATGGCAGATTGATCCCAAAGGACTTCGATATACATTAAATAAAATTTATGATAGATATAAAATTCCGTTATTTATTGTAGAAAATGGATTAGGTGCGGTTGATGAAATAGATGATAATGGATGTATTAATGATGATTATAGAATTAGTTATTTAAAAAGCCATATTGTAGAAATGAATAAAGCTATAGAAAATAATGTGGATTTATTTGGATATACCATGTGGTCTGCTATTGATTTGGTTAGTTCTGGTACAGGTGAAATGAAGAAAAGATACGGTTTCATTTATATTGATAAAGATGATAATGGAAATGGCACACTTAAGAGAACAAAGAAAAAATCTTTCAATTGGTATAAAAAAGTTATTGGAACCAATGGAAATGAGTTAGAATAAATAAATTTTTAGTATAAAAAAATTAAGAGATTGGAACTTGAAAATTATAAGTTAAGTTCTAATCTCTTATTTTTCTATAAAATGTAAACTATAATAGTGAGTATTAAGGTATAATAAATTATATACTTATATTTGGTATTGATTTTTGATATAAAACATGGAGGAGTTATGGAAAATAAGGATAATTTCATTGAAGCATATGGTGATTTTAAAATGCGAAAATTAACTGAAGATGATTTAGAGCAGTTTAATGGCCTTTTACGTTATGCTTTTCAGATAACAATGGATGAACTTTTGCATACTGGATGGACAGAGGATCAAATTATGCATGCAAAGATGCCTATTCTTAAAAATGCATATGTGCTTGGGTGGTTTTATCATGACAGATTAGCTTCGATGATTGTGGTATATTCAATGAAAGTTAATATTCATGATAATATCTGTAAAATGGGAGGAGTAACTGGAGTTGCTACTTATCCAGAGTATACAGGTAAAGGCTTAATACATTCCTTAATAAAACATGCAATTTTTCACATGCAGAAAGAGGGGCAATATATTTCATTCTTATATCCTTACTCAATTCCTCTGTATAGAAAACATGGTTGGGAAATTATTTCAGATAAAATAACTTTTAGAATAAAAGATTCTCAGCTACCTAAAAAAAGACCTGTAGATGGTATGATGGAGAGGGTAGACTTAGAATGTGAAGATCTCTTAAATGTACATGATTATTATTCTATGCAGCGCCATGGAGCAATGATTAGGGATAAATTAGCTTGGGATGAATATTGGCGTTGGGATAGTGATGATATTATTGCAGCTATTTATTATACTAAAAATCATAAACCACTTGGTTATCTTATTTACTATATAAGGAATGACACCTTTTATATTAAAGAAATGGTTTATTTAAATACTGAAGCACGGCATGGAATTTGGAATTATATAAGTGCGCATTATTCTATGGTAAGCGAAGTAAAAGGAAATAATTTCTCAGGAGAACCAATGGCATTTTTATTTGAAGATAGTGAAATAGTTGAAACTATTGAGCCATATTTTATGGCAAGAATTATAAATGTAAAAGAATTTATATTACAATATACATTCTTAGAGATATCTCAAAAGATAAAAATAAGTTTAAAAATAAATGATCCTATTGCTGAATGGAATAATGGAGTGTTTATGCTTTACTGGGAGGAGGAAGAAACAATTTGCGAAAAGACTGATGACATATATGCAGCTAATTTGGTAGAAATGGATATTCAAACCTTAACCACTATGTTAATGGGTTATAAGCGCCCTACATTTCTATATGAGTGTGGAAGAATAAAAACAGAATATTATATGTTGAGAATTCTTGAACAATTAATACCAGTAGAAAAACCATATTTTTCGGATTATTTTTAACATTAAAATTAGTAAGTTGTACAATTTTATATATAAACAAATTAGTAATTAGGACACTGAAAAAGCTTTGTTTTTCAGTGTCAATTTTATAAATTTGCATTAAAATTTTTTTGTACAGCATTAATTATTTCTAAAGCAAATTCATATTGAGAATCTGATTTTGAAATTGTATTTGAAAGTAAAGTTAAGAAAGCCGATTTATTACATTTATTTATATTATTATAGTAATCCCTTGATATTCTCCAATATTTTTGTGGGAAACAAACATAAGATAATATATATCTTAAGTCTGATTCATTTAATGGAGCAGATTCATTATAAGTTTTTAATATTGATAAGGCTAAATCAACATTCCATTTTGTATTTTCACGTTTAAGTAATCTACGCATGAAATATGACAAGTCTTTTGAACTATAATCCATTTTACATTTGTCAAAATCTATTATCCACGGGTCTGAATCAGGAGGGAAAATTAAATTTTTGTTTACATAATCACCGTGACATAGAGACTTACTTAACTTGGAATTATCAATTTTATTTGATATATCTAATGAAATTTGTGCAAGACGCAAATTTGTTTCAAAACTTGAAATAAAATATCTCGAAAAGGTATCTTTAAACTTAAATGCTTCATTCGAAGCTTTCAGCAAATCTTGAAAATGCTTTAAGGTTGATATGTAAAAATCATCAAATCCTTCTCTTTGAGAACCTCCTAAAATAGGCTGAAAATTACGTGACAGTGAGTGAATAGTGGAAAGTTTTTTGACAGATATTAAAACATGATTTATGTTATCGAAATTGCACTTTTCACCTTCAATCCATGGTGTCAATATAAAAAGCATACCTTGATAAGATACAAATCTATTGTTATCAATAGTGGGTAAAAGTTTAGGGACTCTTATGTTGTTTCTATATAACCATTCGATGGCAGAATATACATAAAGTAAATCATTTATATTATAATAAACTTTTTTTAAACAATAATTTTTTTCTTTAAAACGAACTTTATATACAGCTCTTTGCTTATCTGTATCTTTAAATTTGATTACTGACACAAGGGCGTTCTCTAATCTATAGTATGGCAAAACATATTGCTTTATAATTTCAGGTGAAAGATTAGATTCTTGTAAAGATAAAATTTCAGTCCCCATTAAAACACTCCTTTATATGGTGAATATTTAATAAAACAAATTTTCTATTAAGAAAAGTTGTTTTATTAAATAATATTAAAATAATATTAGTAATATACTTAAAGAGTGTTATTAAAAATAAATTTTTAATTAATTTAGATATTATTTTTTAATTATTTGCAAATAATAAATATGGCTAAAAATTAAAGGGAAATGATGAAAAAGGTAGAATACATAAAGTGAGGTGAAAATGTATGGATGTAAGAGAAAAAATTCAGAATTTTGAAAACTTGACATTGATTAAAGAAGCAGCATTTTCCAAAAACACTTTAGGAAGAAATATAGAAGAAACAGAAGATGACATAAGAACATGTTATATGGTTGATAGAGATAGAATAATTCAAAGCAAATCTTTTAGGCGTCTTAAACATAAAACGCAAGTATATATAAAAACTTTTGGAGATCATTACAGAACTAGGCTGACTCATACTTTAGAAGTGTCACAAGTTGCAAGAACTATAGGGGTTGGAATTGGGTTAAATGAAAATCTAATTGAAGCTATAGCTTTAGGACATGATTTAGGGCATGTTGCATTTGCTCATAATGGAGAAGAAGTTCTTAATGATTATTTGGAAAATGGATTTAGGCATAATGAACAAAGTGTAAGGGTAGTTACAAAGCTTGAAAATAATGGATTAGGCCTCAATTTAACTAAAGAAGTGATTAATGGAATATTAAATCATAGCGGTCTTGGTACTGTTAAAGACATAATTACTTTAGAAGGTGTGGTAGTTAAGTTTAGTGATAAAATGGCATATTTAAATCATGATATTGATGATTCAATAAGGGCAGGTTTGTTGACAAAGGAAGAGATTCCAAAAGAAATAGTCAGAGTTTTAGGTAATAACTCAGCTGAAAGATTAAATACTCTAATTAAAGATTTTGTTAAAACTTCAAATGAGAACATAAATAATGGTAAAAAAGAAGTTGGAATGAGTAAAGAAATTAATGAAGCAATGGTAGAACTTAGAAAGTTTATGTTTAAAAATATATATTTAGGGGATACCTTAAAGGTTGAGAGAAATAAAGCTAAATTTATATTAGATGAAATAATAAAATATTTCGAGAAAAATCCAGAAAAGATGCCAGATATGTATTTAAAAATATCTAAAGCAGAAAGCCTTAAGAGAGGTGTTGCGGATTATGTTGCAGGAATGAGTGATGATTATTGTTTAGCATTATTTAATAATTTATTTGTGCCTAAATTAGTAATAAATTAATTAAAATAATAAAATCATTTTAAATAAAAAAGGATTTTATTATTTAAAAACGAATTAATTAATACATAGTAATATTTTTTGATGAATATTACTTAAATGAGTTAACTAAAAAAATAAATTTTAAATTTTATTTAAATTATAGAAGGGAAACTCATTAACGTGTCGAATAATATATAACTGGCGAAAAAGCAGAATGGAAGGAGATGTCTCCTTGCAAGTATCAGAAGAAGTAATTCAGAAAATAAAAGAACAGAATGATATTGTTGATATTATTTCAGAAGATGTAAGGTTAAAAAAATCAGGCAGAAATTATATGGGGTTATGTCCATTTCATAATGATAAATCCCCATCATTTAGTGTTTCTAGTGAAAAGCAAATATATAAATGTTTTTCATGTGGAGAAGCAGGAAATGTATTTACATTCGTTATGAAATATAAGAAACTCACTTTTGTAGAAGCAGCAAAATACCTAGCTGCTAAGGCAAATATTCCATTGCAAATAGAAAATTCAGAAAATAGTAAAATTTCTAGAAAAAAAGAACTTTTATATAAAATAAATGTAGAAGCAGCTAGATATTATTTTTCTAATTTACAAAGGAATAGAACAGCAAAAGATTATTTCCTTAAACGAGGAATTAAAGAGGAAACTATAAAGCGATTTGGATTAGGGTATTCCAATGATGAGTGGCAGGGAGTAATAAATTATTTAAGAAGAAAAGGATATAAAAATGATTTGTTACTTGAAGCTGGATTAGTTTCTAAAAGTGAAAAAAGTGGAAATATATATGATAAATTTAGAAATCGTGTTATGTTTCCAGTATTTGATGTTAGAGGAAAAGTAATTGGCTTTGGAGGCAGGGTTTTAGATGATTCAAAACCAAAATATTTAAATTCACCAGAGACCATGGTTTTCCAAAAGGGAATTAATCTTTATGGACTGAATTTTGCAGTTAAAAATAAGCTACAAGAGGACTATATCATTATTGTAGAAGGATATATGGATCTAATAGCACTTCACCAATACGGTATAACAAATGCCGTTGCATCTCTAGGAACTGCACTTACCGTAAATCAAGTAAGACTTTTAAGAAGATATGTAAATAAAGTAATAATTTCTTATGATGCTGATGTTGCAGGGCAAACTGCTACATTAAGAGGATTAGAAATTTTAAGAAGTGCTGGACTTGATGTGAAAGTGTTAACAGTACCAGAAGGAAAAGATCCAGATGAATTTGTGAGAAATAACGGAAAAGATGCATTTTTAAGATTAATAAATGAGGCTTTACCATTAATTGATTATAAAATTAAGCGAGCAGCCCAAGGAATCGATCTTAAAAATCAAAACGACTTAATAGAATATGGAGAAAAATTTGCTGAAATTTTAGCAGACTTAAATCCAATAGAAAAAGACGTATATATAAAGAAGATTTCTGAAGAAACATCGATTAAAGAGCAGGCGTTATATGACTTACTTTCGCAAGTATTAACGAAAAAACAAAAAGAAGATAATTTTGTGAATAAAAAGGGAATTTATGGAACAAAATTATATGTAGAACCAGCATACTTAAAAGCTGAAAGAGCTTTATTAAAATTAATGCTTAATGATGAATTTTATGATGAACTTAAAGACATCATAAAGGTTGGAGATTTTGTAATGAAATCTCATAATAAAATTTATTCATTAATATTAGAAGGTAAAAATGAGGATACTATTAATATAGAATCGTATATAGAGAATAGATGTGATGATGTAGAAAGTTCCAAAGAATTAACAAAAATAAAAGAACACGAAATTCTGGAGTTTGCTGATAAAAGTAGATTGATAAGCGATTACCTAAAGGAAGTTAAAAAATTTAAACTTAAGTTACAAATTGATTCTTTAAAAAAGGAACAAAACAAGTTTGAAAAAGAAGGTAAAATAGAAGAATCTATAAAGATTGCAATAGAACTTGCTAAATTATCGAAGGAACTGAAGGTTGAGGAGAGAGGTTAAAGGTTATGACGGAAGGAGGCAATAACAATATGGAACAAAAAACAAATGGAAAAGCAATAAAACCAAAAGATGATAAAAAAGATAAAAATGCTAAAATGGCTGCTGTAAAAGACTTGATTGACAAAGGAAAGAAAAATGGTTCATTAACATATAAAGAAATTATGGAAACAATGGATCATATTGATTTAAGTCCAGAACAAATAGAAAAAATATATGAAGTTTTAGAAATGACAGGCGTTGAGATTATAGGAGAAGAACCTTCTGATAATACTGTTGAAGAAGAAGAAATAGATTTATCTGTACCAGAAGGTATTGCGATAGACGATCCAGTAAGAATGTATCTAAAAGAAATTGGAAAAGTACCTTTATTGTCTTCTGAACAAGAAATGATTTATGCTAGAGAAATAGAAGAAGGTAATCAAAAAGCTAAAAAGAAATTAGCAGAAGCTAATTTAAGATTAGTTGTTAGTATTGCAAAAAGATATGTTGGAAGAGGAATGTTGTTCTTAGATTTGATACAAGAAGGAAACTTAGGGCTTATAAAAGCTGTAGAAAAATTTGATTATAGGAAAGGCTTTAAGTTTTCAACTTATGCTACATGGTGGATTAGGCAAGCAATAACAAGAGCTATTGCAGATCAAGCAAGAACAATCAGAATTCCTGTTCATATGGTAGAAACTATAAATAAGCTTATAAGAGTGCAAAGGCAATTATTACAAGAACTAGGAAGAGATCCTTTTCCAGAAGAAATTTCAAAGGTTATGGAGCTTCCAGTAGATAAAGTTCGTGAAATTCAAAAAATTGCTCAAGAGCCAGTTTCGTTGGAAACACCAATAGGTGAAGAAGAAGATTCACATTTAGGAGATTTTATTCCAGATGATGAGGCACCAGCACCAGCTGAAGCAGCTGCATTTACAATGCTTAAAGAGCAATTAATAAACGTATTAGATACGTTAACACCTAGAGAAGAAAAAGTATTAAGATTGAGATTTGGACTTGATGATGGAAGAGCAAGAACTCTTGAAGAAGTAGGTAAAGAATTTAACGTAACAAGAGAAAGAATTAGACAAATTGAAGCGAAAGCTTTAAGAAAGCTAAGACATCCATCAAGAAGTAAAAAGTTAAAAGATTATTTAGACTAAAAACTTAAGAAGATATTTTTAAAAGTAGTAAGCTGAATTAAATATTTTAGAATATTAGAAAAGCCTATAAATTAATGCACAATGCACAATGAATAATTCGCAATTAGGGATTAAGTAATGAATATAAATCCTTAATTGTGACTTGTAAAATGTTCATTGTGCATTAAAAGTTTTAATGTTATTTATATGTGTTACATTTATAAATGTTCAATTCACCATAGGGTACCCTTTCAGGGCATCAATGATCAATGTATATTGACTTCTTTTTGAAATTTTTGGATTTTGAATAATTCTTTTGTAACATGTATATTTTGATTATATTTTTGAAAGAGGTAAAGCATGGAATTAAGTAAAAGATTAACTTGGATTATTGAAAAGGTAGATAAAGTTCAAGTAATAATGGATATAGGAACTGATCATGGATATATTCCAATTTATTTAGTGAAAAATAATATTGCTCAAAAAGTTATTGCATCTGATATAAACAAAGATCCTTTAAAAAAAGCTAAGATTAATGCAGCTTTAGATGGTGTTTCAGATAAAGTAGATTTAAGACTTGGAGGCGGTTTGCAGCCTTTAAAAAATAATGAAGCACAAACTGTTATAATAGCTGGAATGGGTGGAAATCTAATTAGAGATATATTAGAAAATGACTTTGATAAAGTGAAAAAATTGGAATACTTAATACTTCAACCAGCCCAAAATCCTGAAGTGTTAAGAGAATATTTATATACAAATGATTATGAAATCCTTTATGAAGATATTTGTTTAGATGATAATAAGTACTATGAATTATTTAAAGTAAGATATAAAAAAGGTGATTATATTTCATTAGAAAATTTATTTTATGAAATTAGTCCATTAATGTTAAATAAAAAATTACCTTTGCTAAAAGCTTATATAGAAAGTAAAATAGAAAAAAATAAAAAGGTTATAGAATTTATTACTGATAGTACTGAGCATGCAATAATGAGACGGAATGAATTAAAAGACAAAAATGAAAAATTAGAAAAAATATTAAAAAATTTTTAGGGGGTGGAATCATTGACTAAGGTATTAGATATAGGAAATGAAATTGAAAAAGTTGCACCTAAATTTTTAAAGGAAGACTATGATAATGTTGGTTTAATGGTAGGAGATGAAGAAAAAGAAGTTAAAAAAGTTTTATTAGCTTTGGATTGTACAAAAGAAGTTATAGAGGAAGCAGTAGAACTAAATGCACAGTTAATAATATCTCACCATCCTTTACTTTTTAAAAAGCCTAAAAGTATAACTGCAGGCGATTTGCAAGGGGATAAGATTATAAAATTAATTCAAAAGGATATAGCACTTTATTCCTGTCATACGAATTTAGATAGTACTAAGGATGGAATTAATGATATTTTAGTGAGTATATTAGGATATAACTCATATAAAATAATAGAACCTACTGAATTTAAAAATTATCCAGGTGCAGGAACAGGAAGGCTTATAAAGTTTGAAGAAGAAATTTTATTAGATGAAATTGTACAAAATATTAAAAATAAATTGAATATAAAAAATATGAGAATTGTAAGAGGCAATAAAAAAGTTAAAACTCTAGCAATAATAAATGGAAGTGGAGGAGATTATTTTTATAAAGCAAAAAGCCTTGGAGCTGATTGCATAATCTCAGGAGATACAACTTATCATTTTGCTTCTGATTTTAAAGAAATGGGAATAAGTATAATTGATGCGGGTCACTTTGCGACTGAATTCCTTGCTTTTATAAATTCTTTAGAATTTTTGAAGGTTAAATTTAAGGATGTAGAATTTGTTCAATCTAAAAGGTGCAATGATCCCTTTGAATTTATATAGATACATAACGTAAGAATTAGACTTATGCAACAATTACCGAAATATGATACATTTATCTTCCACAGGACTAGTGAAATTTTCGCTGGAAGGTTCTAAATGTGGGCTTGTCGTCATTTCAGCGTGTTCCGAATATAAAAGCTCCAAGGAGAAAGTTCGTGTGTCCAAATATAAAATTTGGACACTTACTTTTCGGACAAGCTGTAAATGGAACAAGCCCACATTAATACCCTTCAACAGCTCAATTTCACATGCCTGCTCCAGAAAAAAATGTATCATATTTCTAGTGTAGTGTTAGGATTATAATTTCTCAATGATGCATGTATATTCCATTTATAAGTTTGATTCTTAAATTTGATATATATAAATTATACACCTTTAAAAAGAGCAGCTATGCTGCAATACGGATCAATTTTAAAAAGAGCAGCTATGCACCTATGAAAAGAGCAGCTATGCTGCAACATCGGAACTTACATTAGCAATTTTTTACTTGTTATTTATTTTCATATTCCTAATTTATTAGAATTATGCATATAATATTATTGTAATAATAATATGTGGTGTAGCATGAGTAGAAATGATGAAGATAATAAATCGGGAGAGGATTTTAAAAAAGAATTTGGACATTTTTTTAAACATAGCAAAAGAGCTGTAAGAAATTTTTTTAGGGGAGGAAGCTCAAAAAGAAGGACTTGGGGCTGGGGAAATGGATTTTCACCATTTTTCTTTAATAAAAATCCATTATTATGTTTGCTTTATCCTAAATTGATTGTGGCAGGAATAATATTATTGACACTATTATTTTGTGGTGTAAGTCTATATGGAATAATAATAATAATATTATTATTAGTGATATTTATATTAATATAGTAAAAAAATGCAATTTAGTTATTATAAAACATTTGCATATTAGTTAAAATTGTGTTAACATATAGTCTGCGAGTGAGACATGCAATCACTGCTAGACTTAGATCTAGGAGAGGAAAGTCCGAGCTCCATAGGGCAGGGTGCTGGATAACGTCCAGTCAAGGCGACTTGAAGGAAAGTGCAACAGAGATATACCGCCTAAGTTTTCTTAGGTAAGGGTGGAAAGGTGATGGTAAGAGCTCACCAGCGCGTTGGAGACTTCGCGGCTATGTAAACCCCACTTGGAGCAAGACCGAATAGAGAGGCATATGAGGGGCTGCCCGTCCCGCCTCTGGGTGCGTCGCTTGAGCTTACTGGTAACAGTAAGCCTAGATAGATGATTGCTTAGTACAGAACTCGGCTTATGGCTTATCTCGCAACAAGTAATTGCAAGGATTTGAGGAATACACTAGTTGTATTTTCACTTAAGTTTCCCTTGCTTTTTTTTGTTTATAAAGGATTTGGCAGGATATTTGCTGTTTGGAAATTTACATAAATTAGATTTAGTACGTAGAGTATAGTTTTTTTCTTATAATATTGATATAATGCAATAAATAAGGAGTAATATTATGGGGGTGGAAATTTGGATCCAATTAGTTTGATGAAATCAATGGCTTCTACATATACAAAAGTTGAACTTGAAATTTATAATAAATTGATGTCTGACCCAACTTTGATTATGGACAGTACAATTGTAGTACTTTCAGATCACCTTAAAGTATCAAATTCAGCAATAACAAGATTTTGTAAAAAGTTAGGGTATAAAGGATATGTAGAATTTAGATATGATTTTTCTAGTTACTTTAATAAAGAAGAAAAAGATAATGAAGAACATATTGTTAATAGAAGTATTACAACATATTTATCAGTTTTAAGCATTCTTGAAAATATCTTAGATGAACAAGAAATTAAAAAAATTGTATTGCAAATGAAGAATAGCAAGAATATTAGAGTAATAGGAATTGGATCATCAGGATTGGCAGCTAAATATTTAAGATATCGTATTTTTAAATATGGTAGAAATATTGAGGCATTAGATAATAAGTTTGAAATAGATGAAAGTTGTAGCTTAGCAGAAGAAGGTGATATGCTAATTGCTATAACTGATAGTGGAAGAAGTAAGGAAATTAATAAACAAGTTATAGAAGCTTATGAAAATGGAATAACGACTGTAATAATAACAACAAATGATGTAGCTCTTTTAAGAAATAAAGCTAATTTTTATTTTCAGCTACCATCTGTTGGACAATTTTATAGACCAGGTGCATATAATAATCAACCAGTGGTAATGGTATTTTTGGAGATTTTGATTAACTATTATGCCCAACATATCTCTTACGGGCAATGAAAATAAAAACACATTATCTATTAAATTTATTTTAATTATAGATTTAATAGATAATGTGTTTTTTATTTGGAGAAAGTAATGATTGTATAGCGTTTGAACGAAAAACAAACACTACAATAATACTATAAACACTAGCGCTAAAAGTACTAAAATATTAAAACACTACTGGATGGTGTTCAAACAGTATAAGAAATGTATATAAAAGATAAATGCTTCTTAAAAATATTTTCAAAAATAAAAATATTTTTAAGAAAAATTTTTAATATATAGTAATTGTGAAAAATATTGAAATTATGAAGCTTTTGAATAGTATTTAGGAAGATGAAATTATTTACATTATAATATTTTATAATTTTTTTTCAGTGTTTGGCATTTGGATTGCTTTGTATAATATTCGCAAATGAAAAATAAAAAGTGGAGGAGAGCGCAATGGAAGAATTAGAAATGGCAATTATGAACATTATTGTTAATGCAGGAGATTGTAAAAATCATGCGTATATGGCTCTTAACTATGTAAATGAAGGGACTTATGAAGAAGCTGAAAAAGAAATGCAATTAGCAAATGATGCGTTAGCATTAGCTCATGATGGACAAACAATGTTTCTTCATAAAGAAGCAAATGGTGAAAAAATAAATATTTCAGTTTTATTTGTTCATGCACAGGACCATTTGATGACAGCAATAACGGAGAAGAATTTAATTGAACAAATAATTGAATTGAGAAGAGTAATAAATAAATTAAATTTAAAGGAGAATTAAACTATGAAATTTTCTAAAGACTTTCTATTTGGAGCAGCATCTGCTTCATATCAAGTAGAAGGAGCATACAATGAGGATGGAAAAGGTATATCGAATTGGGATGTATTCTCCAAGATACCAGGAAAAACTTTTGAAGGAACTAATGGTGATGTGGCTGTAGACCATTATCACAGATATAAAGAAGATATAAAACTTATGGCGGAAATTGGATTAGAATCATATAGATTTTCTGTTTCTTGGCCTAGAATAATTCCAAATGGTGATGGAGAAATAAATCAAAAAGGAATTGAATTTTATAACAATATAATAGATGAATGCTTAAAGTATGGAATAGTTCCCTTTGTAACCTTATATCATTGGGATATGCCTAATAACTTAGAGGAAGAAGGAGGATGGACTAATAAGAAAACTATTGATGCCTTTGTAAAGTACGCAGATATATGTTTTGATGCATTTGGGGATAGGGTAAAGCATTGGATAACCTTTAATGAAACTGTTGTTTTTGCAGCATTAGGATATTTAGCCGGAGCACACCCACCAGGTATTAAAAATAACCCTAAAAAGTATTTTCAAGTCACTCATAATGTTTTTACAGCCCATGCTAAAGCAGTACAAAACTATAAAGAAATGAAGCAATTTGGTGAAATAGGAATAACTCATGTATTTTCTCCTGCCTTTAGTGTAGATGATGCAGAAGAGAATATAAAAGCAACATACCATGCTAATCAACATGATATAAATTGGTATTATGATCCAGTATTAAAAGGAAATTATCCAGAATATGTAGTAAAACAATTAGAAAAAAATGATTGGACGCCAGATTGGACAGAGGCTGAACTGTCAGTGATTAAGGAAGCAGCGCCTAAAAATGATTTTATAGGTCTTAATTATTATCAGCCAAAAAGAGTTGCTAAAAATGACATACAAAATGAAAATAGTGAAAGAAGTAGAGAAAATTCTACTGGAGCTCCAGGTAATGCTTCGTTTGATGGTGTTTACAAAACAGTAATGATGGAGGATAAGACCTATACAAAATGGGGATGGGAGATTGCTCCAGATGCATTTTTAGATGGACTTAGGATGTTAAAAGAAAGTTATGGGGATATAAAAATGTATATTACAGAAAATGGTTTAGGAGATGAGGATCCTATTATTGAAGGTGAAATAGTAGATATTCCAAGAATAAAATATATTGAATCCCATTTAAAAGCTGTAAAAAAGGCTATTGAAGAAAATATAAATCTTAAGGGCTATTATGCATGGTCTGCAATCGATTTATTAAGTTGGTTAAATGGATTTAAAAAGCAATATGGATTTATATATGTAGATCATAAAAATAATTTAAATAGAAAGATTAAATTATCAGGTTACTGGTATAAAAAGATAATAGAAGAGAGAGGCGAAAATCTTTAATCAAACAAGACTTATTTAGTTTACAGATCTATTATTAACTTTATAAAGCGCGCTATGAAGTTATATGTGATTTGAAACATTAAGTATATATAATTAACTTTAGGAGGAATTATTATGTCATCATTTCAAGACAATTTAAATGAAAAAGTAATACCTGTTGTTATGAAGTTTGTTAATTTAAAAGGAGTTATTGCATTAAAGGATGGTATTTTATTTACATTACCATTAACATTAATAGGTTCAGTATTTCTACTACTAGCACAATTACCATATCAACCTTTAAATGATTGGTTAGCAGTGACATTAGGGGCAGGATGGACAGACCCATTATGGAAAGCATTTGGAGCTACTTTTAATATAATTGCACTTATGGGAACAATGGGAATAGCTTATATTTATGCTAAAAATGAAGGACATGAACCTTTTTCAGCAGGTGTAATAGCCTTTGTTGTTTTTGTACTAACAACTAGTTCTTCAGTAATAACTAAAGGTGGAGAAACAGTAGGAGATGTTATACCAACAGCATGGTGTGGTGGAAAAGGAATGGTAACTGCAATTATAATAGGATTAATAGTAGGTGCAGTTTATTCATGGTTTATGGAAAAGAAGATAACAATTAAAATGCCTGCAGGTGTACCTCAAGGGGTTGCTAACTCATTCGCAGCATTAATTCCAGCAGCAGTTATAATACTTGGAGCAACCGTAGTCTTTTCAATATTCCATTGGGGACTACAAACAACATTAATTGAGTTTATATATAAAGTAATACAAACACCGTTACAAGGTATGACAGATTCATTGGGTGGAGTATTATTTATGGGATTTGCCATTCCATTTTTATGGTGGTTTGGAGTTCATGGTTCAACAATTGTAGGTGGTATAATGGGAAGTCTATTAACATCAAATACATTAGATAATGCAGCTATAGTTACAAGTGGAAAAGAGTTAACAGTAGCAAATGGTGCTCATATAGTAACTCAACAGTTTTTAGATCAATTTATGACAGTAACAGGAGCTGGTATGACAATAGGTCTTGTAACAGCCATGTTAATATTCTCAAAATCAGCTCAATGTAAACAATTAGGTAAGCTAGCAATTTTACCAGCAGTATTTAATATAAATGAACCAATCACCTTTGGAACACCAATAGTAATGAATCCATTTATGGCATTACCATTTATCATTACACCAATGTTATCAGGATTGATTCTTTATTTTGCAATAGCAACTGGTATAGTACCACCATTTGGTGGAGTAATGGTTCCATGGACAACTCCTCCAATAATTTCAGGACTTTTAGTAGGTGGAGTTAGAACTGCAATATTACAATTCTTAGTTTTAGTAATGTCATTTTTCATATATCTTCCATTCTTTAAGAAGTTAGATGCTATGAATTATAAGAATGAACAAGCAGCTCAAAGTGCTGAAGGTGTTCACGCATAAAAAGTATTAGTTAATTAAAATTATAATCTCAACTATGATTGATTCACAAATATAAAAAATGTCCTTCTATAAAAGCATTTATAGAAGGATTTTTTATTTATTACTAAAAGTATTTTTAATTTTAATTAAGATTTTTTGAGAAGTAGGAGCAATATATCTTTTCTTTGGATGTTTATCTTCAACTGCTTTAATATATTCATTAATAATAGAATTTATATTAGTAGATTCAGTAAGCTTAAAGTATGTATACTGCTTTTTTTCAAGTTGTTGTATACAATTCTTAAAGTAAGAATCAATTTTCATCCAGCCAAACTGCTTAGCTATATTTTTTTGGTTAAATCCTGTTGCATAACTTCCTGGTTCAATTAATATAACAGGAATATTAACATCATGTAGTACTTGCAATTCTTCATTCAAAGAAGGGACTATGGCTTCAAGTGCAAATTTAGTTGCGCAATAAGGGGATAAGAATGGTAAGGGGGAACGTCCTGCTAAGGAGGACAAAAAAATTATTCGTCCTTCTTTATTAGAAATCATTTGCTTTAAAACAAGCTGAGTTAAATCAATTGGACCAAAAACATTAGTTTCAAATACCTCTCTATATTTATTAATATCTATTTCAGCTACTGAACCAGAATCTCCAATTGCAGCATTATTTATTAATACATCAATTTTTAATTTAAGTACCTTCATTTTATCATTCTTGCATAGCACATCTAATTTAAAACTTTCAAGGGGAAGATTATAACGTTTATTTAGAGAGTTTAACTTGTTTGCCTGCTCTTCAGTATGCGTCGTTGCATATACATAGTGTCCTCTATTAGCTAAAGCAATTGCTGCTTCAAATCCAAGGCCAGAACCACAGCCAGTAATTAATATTTTTTTCAAGCTATCACCTCAATTTATTTTCTAAAGATATCCAAAGAGAGAATTAGACTTATGCAACAATTACCGAAATCAGATGCATTTATCTTCCACAGGACTAGTGAAATTTTCGCTGTAAGGTTCTAAATGACGGCTTGTCGTCATTTCAGCGTGTTCCAGATGTAAAATCTAGACAAGCTGAAATGAAACAAGCCCCCATTAAGAACCATCATCAGCTCAATTTCACATGCCTGCTTCCAGAAAAATGTATCTGATTTCTAGTGTAGTGTCACGATTATAATTTCTCAATGATGCATGTATATTCCGTTTATAAGTTTGATTCTTAAATTGGATATCTATAGTTACTAGATAACAGTGATGAATTAGAATTATATTTTCCAATTAATAAATAATTATTCTTTATTCAATTACAAAATTTTTGTGATTTGTTATCTATCATTCTTTTAATCAAAATAAACTATGCTTTTTATATAGAAGAAAAACAGTGAATAGATAATTGATTAATGGAAAAAATAGAAAATAGTTAAGCTTGCAAAGATTGTTAATGAATATGTATATGGAATAGAGGGAGGTAAAGGCACTTGGCTGAAACAAATGGAATTGGGGTAAGTATACCTAGAAAGGAAGCCTTTGATAAAGTAACAGGAAAGGCAAAGTATACAGATGATTTGATTCAGACTGGAATATTACATGCAAAAATACTTACGAGTCGATATGCTCATGCAAAAATTAAATCAATAGATATATCAGAAGCTCAGAAAGCATTAGGTGTTCAAGCTGTAATTACAGGGGACTATTGTCCAGTACTTTGTGGAACAATGATAGAGGATAGACCTCCAATAGCAATCGATAAGGTTCGTTATTATGGTGAACCAGTTGCAGTAGTAGTTGCAAATAGTGAACAGAATGCAATGAAGGCTTTAAAATTAATAAAAGTAGAATATGAACCATTAACTGTTATTAACTCAGTGAGTGATGCAGTAAAAGCAGATGCTGTTCTTATTCATGAAAAGTTAAGCAGTTATAAACATGCAGTTCAGGAAGTGTACCCAGAAGAAAATACAAATATTTCTCATAGAATAAAAATAAGAAAAGGGGACTTAAGAAAAGGATGGGAAGAAAGTGAAGTTGCAGTGTGTGAAAAATTTTCACTTCCACAATCAGATCATGCAGCAATGGAAACCAGAAGTGCTAAAGCAGAAATTATGCCAGATGGAAGAGTTATAATTTACACTTCTTCACAAGCTCCTTATTCAGTAAAAAAATTATTGAGTAAATATTATAATATCCCAGAAGGAAATATAATTGTTAAAGTTCCATTTGTAGGAGGAGGTTTTGGAGGCAAAGCTCCAATGCAGTTGGAGATAATAGCATATCTTGCAGCAAAGGCCGTTAATGGAAAAACTGTAAAAATAGCAAATTCAAGAGAAGAAGATATAAAAACTTCACCCTGCAAAATAGGAGTTGAAGCAAATTTAAAATTAGGTGCCACAAAAGATGGAATTATTACAGTTCTTGAAGCAAATTATATGGTTGATGGAGGAGCTTATGCGGATATTGGGCCACGTATGGCTAAAGCTGTAGCTGTAGATTGTTCAGGTCCATATAATATTGATAATATATGGTGTGATTCAATATGTGTATATACAAATCATACCTATGCTACTTCTTATCGTGGTTTTGGTCATGCAGAATATACTTTTTGCATGGAGAGAATGATGGATAGATTAGCAAAGAAACTTAATATGGATCCATTAGAGTTGAGAATTAAAAATGCCATAATACCTGGTCAATATACTCCGACGCAAGTAAAGACAAGTGAAAGTAACATAGGAAGTTTATTAGGTTGCATTAATAAATTAAAGGAACTAGCTAAATGGGATGAAGGTCAAATAACAAAAACAGAAGAAGGAATGATTAAAGCGAAGGGGATAGGCTGCTTTTGGAAAACATCTAATTCACCTACTAATGCTGTATCTGGAGTTTTAATTACATTTAATACAGATGGAAGTATAAATCTTAATAGTGGAGCAGTTGAAATTGGTCAAGGAACTAAAACGACATTAGCACAGATTCTTGCTGAAAAATTGAAAATGGATGTAGGCAAAATTCATTTATTTATGGGAGTAGATACTCAAGTTTCTCCAGAACATTGGAAAACTGTTGCAAGTATGACCACATTTATGGCAGGAAGAGCAGTAATAAGAGCAGCAGAAGATCTTATAAGGCAATTAAAAAGTTTGGCTGCTACTATTATGAAATCTCCACCTGAAGATTTGGAAGTTGAAAATGAAAAGGTCTATTTAAAGCAAAATCCAGAGATATATGTTTCATTTAAAGATTTAGTTAGAGGACATCAAGAAGCAAATGGCCTTGCTGTGGAAGGACAGATACTTGGACGTGGCAGTTATATAATGAGTCATATCACTGGTTTAGATAAGGAAAGTGGAAAAGGCAAACCAGGACCAGCTTGGACTGTAGGAGTTCAGGGAGTTGAAATTGAATATGATCCTAAAACTTATACCTATAGACTTATAAAAGCAATTACTGTTATAGATGCGGGTAAATTGATTAATCCAAAGACTTCAAGAGGATTAGTAATGGGAGGAATAAATATGGGATTTGGGTTAGCCACTAGAGAAGTTTTTATATATGATAGCAATGCTATACTTCAAAATACAACTTTTCGTACATATAAGCCAATGAGATTTGGTGAAAATCCAGAATATATAATTGATTTTATTGAAACACCACAAATTGATGCGCCATTTGGAGCACGTGGATTTGCTGAACATGGCATAATAGCAATACCAGCAGCATTTGCAAATGCAATTTCCATTGCAGCAGAACATGAATTTAATAGTTTACCTATAACTCCAGAAGTCATTTGGAAGGCTAAGACAGGAGGAAAATATGATACCCTTTGATTTTGAATATTATAAACCAGAAACGGTAGAAGAGACTGTTAATCTTTATAAAGAATTAAATAATAAAGGAAAGAAACCATTATATTATGGTGGCGGCACAGAGATAATAAGTATGGCAAGAGCTTATAACATATATACAGAAGCAGTAATTGATATAAAAGGCATTGCGGAATGTAATGTTATGGAGTTAGATGAAAATAAACTTATTATAGGAGCTGCCGTCACTCTTACTCAAATAGCAGAAGCAAATTTATTTCCTTTGCTTAGTCTAACGGTTAAAAGAATTGCAGATCATACAATTCAAGATAAAATTACTCTTGGAGGAAATATAGCAGGTACAATTATATATAGGGAATCTGTACTTCCACTTTTAATCTGTAACAGTCAGGTAGTTATAGCAGGACTAAGTGGTAGAAAGCAAGTTGCGTTTAAAGATATATTTGATAAAAGAATAAAGATAGATCCAGGGGAATTTATCGTAAAGGTAATAGTAGAAGACAAGTACCTTAATTTAGAGCATTTACATGTAAAAAGAACTAAAAATGATAAGATTGATTATCCATTAATAACCCTTGCAGCAATTAAAGATGATGAGAAAATAAATATAGCTTTTAGTGGAGTTTGTGATTATCCATTTAGATCTTCTGTAATTGAAAATTATTTGAATGATAAAAGTTTATCTGTGAATGAAAGAATTAATAATATTATCTGTAATATGCCAGTCTTAATACTAAATGATTTATCTGGTTCAGCTGAATATAGAAAATTTATGCTTCAAAAAATGCTTTTAGAAGTATTAGAGAAAATGGAGGAAGATTAAGTGGTTAATATTCTAGGTAAAACTATAATGACGTTGAATATAAATGGAGAAAATAAGGAAGTTGCAGCAAAACCATCAGATATATTGCTAAATACTCTTAGGAATGAATTAGGACTTACAGGGGCTAAACCAAGCTGTGAAAATGGAGATTGTGGTTCGTGCACTATTCTCGTTGATGGATGGCCAATAAAGTCATGTTTAATGCTTACGGTGGAGGCAATTGGGAAAAAAATAATGACAGTTGAAGGGTTAGAAGATGCTCCAATACAAAAGGCCTTTGTAGAAAAATGGGGATTTCAATGTGGGTATTGTACCTCAGGCTTTTTAATGGTCTGTCATGCTTTAGCTAATATACATCCAGATGCAAATGATTATGTAATACAAGAATGGCTCCAATCGAATATTTGTAGATGTACTGGTTATGAAGAAATAAAAAATGCAATTAAATCAATCATGTAACAAAAGTTACAGACTTAAAATTAGAAAATCAATATAATAAGGCTATAGAACATAAACATATAATATTTAAATTAATTAACGTAAATATAAGCATAAGATAAAGTAAATTTATAACTACAATTAAGTAAAGGAGAGGATTAATAATGATAACTAAAGACTTAACAATTGGAGAAATATTAAGAATAAAGGAAGATGCAGCTCAAATCTTAATGAGTTTTGGAATGGGATGTGTTGGATGCCCTTCTTCTCAAGCAGAAACAATTGAAGATGCTTCACAAGTACATGGATTAAATTTAGAAGACTTATTAGTTGCACTAAATAAATAATTTATAAAGAAAATAGCTATAGCATATGTTGTTATAGCTATTTTTTATAGAATAATATTTTAATTTTGGAAATAGGGAGGAAAAGGTAATATGGGAAGGTACGAAGAGCAGAGAAAATTTCTAAAATCTAACTTTAATGAATTTAAGAACATAAAAACAGATAAAATGAAAGGAATATCACAACCAGATGCTACAAAGCCATATGATAAATTGTGTGAAGTTGTTGCTTTACCACAAGTAAATATGGAGGTTTTAAAAAATCCAAATATCTACAAATGTATTGCTGAAAGAAGAAGTACGAGATTTTATTCTGATGAAGCTATGAGTATTGAAGAATTATCATATTTATTATGGGCAACTCAAGGAATTACTGGTACAAATAAAGTAGGACTTATTTTAAGAACAGTTCCATGTAGCGGTGCTACACATTCTTTTGAAACATATTTATTCATTATGAATGTAGAAGGAATAAAAAAAGGAGTATATAGATATGATCCAATAGAGCACAGACTTTTATTTATATTTGAATCAGAAGGAATAGATTCTAAAATAGATGCAATCACTCTTGACCAACCTTTTGTGCCTAATTTTGCTAAAAAAGCAGCAGTTATATTTGCATGGAGCACAACACCATATCGTTCTGAGTGGAAATTTGATATTACGGCTCATAAAAAAATTCTAATAGATATAGGACATGTATGTCAAAATCTTTATCTAGCAAGTGAATCTGTTGGTGCTGGAACTTGTGCTATAGGTATATATGATCAAAAAATGATAGATGAACTTTTAGAGCTTGATGGCGATGAAGAGTTTGTTATATATCTTGCTGCAGTAGGGAAAAAATTAAAATAATTTAATTATAAAACGGCTTTTGGCTATAAGACGGTGAAAAATACCGTCTTTATTTTTTTTTTTGTAACCATTGTTACAGAATAAATCATAGTGTTTTAGTAATATAAAAGCATAGCGAAGAGCTGATTAATAAAATTAAAATAAGTTAGAATATATATTTAAAATTGAAAGGTGGAATTATTAAATGTCAATGTTTTGTTATCAATGTCAAGAAACAGCTGGATGTAAGGGCTGTACTAAGGTAGGGGTTTGCGGTAAAGATGAAAATGTAGCAAAAGCTCAAGATTTATTAATATATGTAACTAAAGGATTAGCTATTGTAAGCAATGAAGGAAGAAAAGTTGGAGTTAAAGATAGTAA
The DNA here is from genome assembly GCF_000340885.1 of Clostridium saccharoperbutylacetonicum N1-4(HMT). Classification (NCBI taxonomy): domain Bacteria; kingdom Bacillati; phylum Bacillota; class Clostridia; order Eubacteriales; family Clostridiaceae; genus Clostridium; species Clostridium saccharoperbutylacetonicum. The sequence continues at coordinate 1,086,038 of NC_020291.1, forward strand.
AGTTGATAAATTTATAGTAGAAAATTTATTTACAACAATTACAAATGCTAATTTTGATAGAGATTCTATTTTAGACAGAGTAAAAGAAACTTTAAATATAAGAGAAGTTTTAAAAGCTAAAGTAATTAGTTCTGGTGGAAAAGTTGGAGAAGTAAAATTAACTGGTGGTTTCTTCAAGAAGATGTTTGGAATGCAGACTACTGAAATGATTATGCCAGAAGCAGCAGCTTGGACAGCTGATAATACCATAGAATTTGATGCAAAAGCTGAAAAAGTTGGTGTGCTTGCAACAGAAAATGAAGATATACGAAGCTTAAGAGAACTTATCACTTACGGATTAAAGGGATTATCTGCTTATATGAAGCATGCAATGAATTTAAAATATGATAATGATGAAGTTCATGCATTTATGGCAAAAGCCTTAGCAGCTACAATAGATGATACTTTAACTGTTGATAATTTAGTAGCGTTAGCTTTAGAAGCTGGTAAGTTTGGTGTAGATGGTATGGCATTACTTGATAAAGCTAATACTGAAACTTATGGACATCCTGAAATAACAACTGTTGATATTGGTGTTAGAACTAACCCAGGAATATTAATTTCAGGACATGATTTAAAAGATTTAGAAATGTTACTTGAGCAAACAAAAGGAACAGGGGTAGATGTTTATACTCATGGTGAAATGCTTGCAGGACAATATTATCCAAAATTTAAGAAGTACGAACATTTTGCAGGAAACTATGGAAATGCATGGTGGAAACAAAAAGAAGAATTTGAAAAATTCAATGGACCAATTGTTATGACTACAAATTGTATAGTTATACCAAAGGATTCTTACAAAAATAGATTATTTACAACAGGTGCTACAGGAATGCCAGGATGTGCTCATATAGAAGCTAAAGCAGATGGAACAAAAGATTTCTCTAAAGTTATAGAAATGGCTAAGAAGTGCAAGGCACCTACAGAGATTGAAAAAGGACAAATAGTTGGTGGATTTGCTCACAATCAAGTATTAGCTTTAGCTGATAAAGTTGTAGATGCTGTTAAAACTGGTGCTATAAAGAGATTCTTTGTAATGGCAGGTTGCGATGGAAGAGCAAAATCAAGAGATTACTACACAGAATTTGCACAAAAGTTACCAATGGATACAGTTATATTAACAGCAGGTTGTGCAAAATATAAATATAATAAATTAAACTTAGGTGATATTGGAGGAATTCCAAGAGTATTAGATGCAGGACAATGTAATGATTCATATTCATTAGTTGTTATAGCACTTAAGCTTCAAGAAGTATTTGGATTAAAGAGTGTTAATGAATTACCTATATCATACAACATAGCTTGGTATGAACAAAAAGCTGTAATAGTATTATTATCATTATTACACTTAGGAGTTAAGAACATTCACTTAGGGCCAACACTTCCAGCCTTCCTTTCAGCAAATGTAGCTAAAGTATTAGTTGATAACTTTGGAATTGGTGGAATCACTAATGTAGAAGATGACATGAAAATGTTCATGGAAGCATAAGAGAATAATATTAATTAAAAATGCACCCTATTAATAACTAAAGTATTATTTATAATAAAGAATCCTAATTACGCTTGTAGTTAGGATTCATTTTAGAATTAGTTGAAAAATAATAAGGAGGAATTCAGATGTCTAATTTTGCAGCAACTGTAGATGTTAGAATATACGAACCAAAAGATAAAAGAACTACTATTTTAAAAACTTTTGAAAATATAAATATTGGTGAGACAATGGAATTGGTAAATGATCATGACCCACGTCCACTTTATGATCATTTTAATGTAAGGTTTCCAAATAAATTTGAGTGGAATTATTTAGAGCAGGGTCCTGAACTTTGGAGGATTGGAATCACGAAGAAATAAACATTAAAAAGATAGTTATATATCATATTGAATTACAAGAAACTTAAAGAGTTTTGTGATTCAATATGATTTTTTTATTATATCAGAATTTCAATCATCAAATAATTAATATGAAAATATAAATAGTATTGAAGCTAATTAATATTAGGAGATAAATATGTCTACTTCACGTGAATGTAAGTTTTATTACGATCCCAATACAGCAAATTACTTAATAGAATATAAAGGGAATTTTAAAGAAAGAATAGATAAAATAACTTATGCTTGTGGGGATACAATTACAGACACAATAGGAGTAGTATCAGTAAAAGCTAAAGATTTTGATAGACTCTTAAAGGAAGTGCCAGAAATTGTTTTTTTTGATTTTAGAATTATGTATGTATTACAAGATATTTCGCCAATATCTGTAGATAACATAAATAATATTAAAATTAATCCATATTTAAATTTAACCGGAAGAGGTGTATTGGTTGGAATAGTGGATACTGGTATAGACTATTTAAATGAGGAGTTTATAAGAGAAGATGATACATCAAGGGTAATAAGCATATGGGATCAAAGCATTTCAAATAGCTCTGATAAGACAGTATATATTGGACAGACATATTCAAATGAACAAATAAATAATGCGATTATTGCACGCAGAAATAATAATGATCCATATGCAATTGTACCTTCTAGAGATGAAGTTGGTCATGGGACTAAAGCAGCTGGAATTATAGGAGCAAGAGGATATAATAAAGGCTTCCAAGGAATAGCACAAGACTGTGATTTTGTAATAGTGAAACTTGTTGAATCTGCCAATTTTAAAAGACAGTTGACAGAGAATGGACTGCAAAGTATTCCCGTATACAATGCTTCTGAAATTGTAGGTGGAATAGAGTATTTAAGAAGATTTGCAATGGAACGTAAACAACCTATGGTAATTTATCTTGGCGTCGGAAGTTCAGAAGGAAGTCATGATGGTACTAATTTAATTTCTAGATACGTTACATCTATAGGTAGCAGTAGAGGATTATGTTTTGTGGCTGGAGTTGGAAATGAAGGTGATTCCCAAGGACATGCATCTGGCTATATTAAAAATGTTGGAGATACCAAAGTAGTAGATTTAAGAGTATCAAAGGAAATGAAATATTTTTCTATGTATATATGGGTAAGAAGGCCTAATATTGCATCAATAAATGTAATATCACCAACTGGAGAAGCTTCAGCAATAATTCAAGCAAAAGTTAATAAAATAGCACCAGTAAAATTTGTATTTCTAGATACAGATATGATAGTCAGATATTATAATCCTGAACATTTCACTGGACATGAAGTGATTTTTATTGAATTTTCTAATATAAAACCAGGAATATGGAGATTTAGTTTAATAGGAAACTATATAACTAATGGAAGATATGATATATGGCTTTCTCCTAAAGGTACATTACCCGAAAATACAATATTTTTAGAATCTGATCCATATACTACATTAACAATGCCATCGGAAGCAGTTAATGTAATTACGGTAGCTTATTATGGAAATAACAATGCTTTAATTGCAGCTTCAGGGAAAGGTTTTAATACGAATAATTTAATTAATCCAGATATTGCAACAATAGGGGTAAATATAATAACAACAAAAGTTTTAGGCGGGACAACTACATTTTCAGGAAGCTCGGCAGCCTCAGCAGTAGTTACTGGAGCCTGTGCACTTTTATTGCAATGGGGCATTATTGATGGAAATGATAGAACTATATATACAAAAAAAGTGAGAAGTTATTTAATGTATGGTGCCAACAGAAATATATCTATAAAATATCCAAGCAGAGAAATTGGTTATGGAGATTTTGATTTGTTAGGAACTTTTAATACTATTGCTGGAACCTATAGGAGAAGTAGAGGCAATACAGAGAATTGTGATTATTTAAACAATGAGGTAAGTAAAGATTATCAATTTAAAGAATATTATATCAATGATCTATTTATAAGGATTCCTAAGGAAAGATATGGGGGAAGTTAAGTGAAGAATAATTTTAGAGCACCACAAAATTTATTTTCTGATCCAAATTATTATCATTATGTTGTTGAATATGAAGGAAATATAATTGAAGAAGTTACTAAAGTGCCAGGATATTATGTAACAATAATTAATGGAAAATATGCTATAGTATCGACAAACAAGGAAGTTCAATTAAACATTGAAGGTCAGATATTTACAACAATAGTATATGTTGCGCCTATCGATTTATTTACACTCCAAGAAAGTTCACCAGTTCAAGCATCACAAGCAGAATTTTTGCAATTAGAATTGCCTTTAAGATTGACAGGAAGAGGAGTAACTGTAGCAATAATAGATACAGGTATTGATTATTTAGAAGAAGAATTTATAAAAGAAAATGGAGAAACAAAAATTGAATATATTTGGGATCAAACAATAGAACCAATTCAAAAAAATGAACAGAGCATTGTCCCATTTGGAACAGTTTATAATAAAGATCAAATACAACAAGCAATAGCTGCATCTAGAAATGGACAATCTCCTTATGAAATTGTCCCTAGTAAAGATGAAGTTGGTCACGGGACAAACATGGCTGGGATAATTGGGGCACGAGGAAAAAATCCAAATTTAAAAGGCATGGTTCCAGATTGTGATTTTGTAGTCATAAAATTAATAGAATATATAACAATAATGAAACGATTTAATTTAATGGTTCCTACATATGATTTGTTTTCTATTTTTCCAGCAATAGAATTTTTATATAGATATTCATTAACTACCAATAAACCAATTGTGATATATTTTCCTCTTGGAAGTAACTTAGGAAGTCATAAGGGAAATGGAATTTTAGAGCAGTATATAGATTCTGTATCATCAAAGAGTGGAGTTGCTTTTGTTACAGGCTCGGGAAATCAAGGAGCAAGTGCTTGTCATGCTTCTGGAGTAATACCACAAGTGAATGATTCTAGAATAATACAAATGTATATATCACCAGAGCAAAAAAATAGTTTGATTCAAATTTGGGTTGATTCGCCTAATATAATGTCTTTGGAACTAGTATCACCCTCTGGAGAAAATACTGGGAAAATTAGAGTTTTGATTAATGGTGTAAATACCTATTCCTTTTTGTTTGAAAATACAACTATACTAATAAACTCATATTTTCCAGAAGAAATGACAGGAGATCAATCTTTTACTATTAGATTTCGAAATATAAAAGAAGGGATTTGGAAATTTAGATTAACGGGGGAATCAATTTTAGATGGAAAATTTAATTTATGGATGCCTCCAACAGGTTTAAGTATTGGAGGAACTGCATTTATTCCTTCTGATCCTTATGGAACAATTATGAATCCAGCAACATCAACCTACATACTTACTGCAGCAGCATATAACCAGAATAATAACACGGTTGTAGAATATTCTGGAATGGCATTTTTAGAAGATTATGTTGATAGAATAGATGTTGCAGCTGGTGGAGTTAATGCACTTACAGTAGCACCAAATAATACTACTGCCGTTGTTAATGGTACAAGTGTATCTGCTGCGGTGCTTGCTGGAGCATGTGCTATGCTGTTTCAATGGGGGATTGTTGAGGGGAATGATCCTAATATATACTCTCAAACTATAAAGACATACATTCAGAGAGGGGTTGATGAGAGAGGTGGGGAGGTTTATCCAAATCCACAGTGGGGATATGGACTATTAGATGTAGTAAAAATGTTTGAAAGTATGCTTTAGGATAAGTGAGGTTAAGACGTAGTTTTGAACTTCATTTTAACCTAATACAAGCTATATTTAATTCGATGATATATCTAGATGTCTTAGATATACTGCTTTTTATATTATTTCACAAAAAAGATAATAGAGTTTTGTAAATTCTCAGTATAGTATATAAATGATTGCATGTAGTAAAATAATTTTGTAGCAAAGATTAATGAAATATAAATTAAAGTTATATATATAAAGGGAGGAAGTAAGTATGGCAGATTTATCATTAAGACATATTTATAAAATTTATGAAGGAGATGTAACTGCAGTAAAAGATTTTAACCTAGAAATTGCAGATAAAGAATTTATAGTTTTTGTTGGACCATCAGGTTGTGGTAAGTCAACAACTTTAAGAATGATTGCAGGACTTGAAGAAATATCAAAAGGTGAATTATATATTGGCGGAAAACTTGTTAATGATGTAGAACCTAAAGAAAGAGATATAGCGATGGTATTCCAAAACTATGCGTTATATCCACATATGACAGTTTATGATAACATGGCTTTTGCTTTAAAATTAAGAAAAGCTCCAAAAGATGAAATAGATAAAAAAGTTAGAGAAGCAGCAAAGAGATTAGATATTGAACATTTATTAGAAAGAAAACCAAAGGCTTTATCAGGAGGTCAAAGACAAAGAGTTGCATTAGGACGTGCTATTGTCAGAGAACCAAAGGTATTCTTAATGGACGAGCCTTTATCAAATCTTGATGCAAAATTAAGAGTTCAAATGAGAACAGAAATTTCAAAACTTTACCAAAGTTTAGGAACAACATTTATTTACGTAACTCATGACCAAGTTGAAGCATTAACAATGGGTACTAGAATTGTAGTAATGAAAGATGGTATAATTCAACAAGTGGATACACCACTTAACATCTACAATACACCAACTAATTTATTTGTTGCAGGATTTATTGGAAGCCCTCAAATGAATTTAGTTACTGGTACAGTTGCAGAGAATGACGGAAAATTATATTGCAAATTTGAAGAAAATAATATATTATTACCTCAAGAAAAGGCAGCAATATTAAAAGAAAAAGGTTATGCTAATAAGGAAGTAGTATTTGGTATTAGACCAGAACATTTAGATGATAGTAAAGAGTTAATTGAAAGCAATCCTGCAGCAACATTGACTGGAGATGTAGAAGTTGTTGAACGTATGGGAGCTGAAAGTTATATTTACTTTAAATCAGGAAATAATAATATGACAGCAAGAGTTGATGGAAGTACTGAATGTGAACCTAAAGACAAAATTAAATTATTTGTAGAACATGAAAATATTCATGTATTTGACAAAGAAACAGAATTGAGAATATGTTAATATAAAGTGTAATTAAAAATAATTTTTTAGTTCGATTTTTATAGTCTAGCTAAATTAATTAAAAATGCACAATTCACAATGGATAATTGAAATATGTGAATTGTGCATTATGCATTAATAATTAAAAATAGAGGTGAAAATGTGTGAAGGGATTAGAAAAATATCTACAAGAAATATATGAAAACTGTGAAATACCTTTTGAAGTTTATGCAGATGATGAAATTGTATTTAAATCTCATCCCAATAATCTTAAAGGAGAATTACTGGAAAACAGATTTTCAATAGGATTAAAGAATTTTGTAATAGTAGTAGAACAAAGTTATAAAAATTCTATAAAGTTATTAGAGTTTTGTGTTAGAGATAAATATAAAGAGGATACAAATAAGAGAGAAAAAATTCTTAATCAATTGTTGCAAAAATTAAGCGTATCTAGAGATAAGATAAAAGAAATTATGCCTGAAATAAAAGATGATACATATTTAATTACGATTAATTTACAGGATAAACTAATCGAAGCTTTGGATGTGCTAAAAAATATATATAATGACATAGATGTTATTATTTTAAATTATGAAGATACTATAGTTTTAATAGGAGCTTTTGAGGATATAAATGAACATATTTCTAGTATAAGTGAAACAATATACGTTTCCCTTTATGAAAAATGTTATCTAAGTTATTCCCCTATTGAAGAATATGAAACTATACTTAATTTATATAATGAAAATGTTAATAAAATTAATTTAGCGAGAAAATATAATTTAACAACAATGGTATTTAGTCCTAATAGCCTTTTGTTTGAAGAAATTATGGATAAGTTAAATCAAGAAACAAAAGAAAAGATATTAAGTGACTTTGACAAAAGCTTTTCTAAATTAGACGACGATATGATTAAGACTATAGAAGTTTTCTTAAAACTAGATTTGAACTTGAGTGAAGCATCAAAAGGTTTATATGTTCACAGAAATACTTTAATTTACAGATTGGACAAAATAGAAAAGTATACTGGTTATGACATAAGAAAATTTAATGATGCAGTTTTATTTAAAATGGCATTTTTTATTTGGAAACAAAGAAATAAAATATAAGTTAGAATAAGTCCTTTTCAATAAAATATTAAAAATTTTATTGAAAAGGTTTTTTTTGTCGTATGAGAAATTAAGAATAGGTAAGTGATTAAAACACGAAAATAATAAAATATGGAAAAAATATTGTATAAATATTCTGAATTTGTTAAAATATTATTAAATTCAGACAAAATAAATTAGTTTATTTAAACATGATACGAATATAATATTATAAGTTTAAATAATAATAGTAAAATATTACCATAAGTATGAAAAATATATCCAGATACTTTGAAAATATAGTTATAGTATTTGGGCTTTTCTTTTTTGCATTGATTCAATAAATAAGTAATACAGATTTACTAGAAATTTTATTATTGGGTATTAAGGGTGGGAGGAATGAAAATGAAAAGAGGTAGTGGAATAATAATGCATATTGCATCATTACCAGGAAAATACGGGATTGGGACATTTGGAAAGGAAGCTTATGAGTTTGCAGATTTTTTAAAGAAAGCAGGACAAAGTTATTGGCAGATACTTCCGATTGGTCAAACAAGTTATGGTGATTCACCGTATCAATCATTTTCAGCATTTGCTGGAAATCCATATTTTATTGATTTTGATGTATTAGCTAGTAAAAAGTTGTTAAGGAAAAGTGACTATAATAAGCGGAAATTTGGAAATAATCAAAATAATATTTCTTATGAAACAATATTTATAGAAAAAATGAAAGTATTAAGATTAGCATATAAAAATTTTAAAAAGTATGATGATCAGAATTTTAATCATTTTCAAGAAGCAGAAGCTTTTTGGTTAGAGGATTATTCTTTTTTTATGGCTTTGAAAACTGAATTTGAGTTGAAGAGTTTTCAAACTTGGGAGAATGATATTAGGTTAAGAGTTGATAAGACTTTGGAAAATTATAAACAGTTGCTTGCAGATGAAATTGCTTTTTGGAAATTTATACAGTATGAATTTTTTAATCAATGGGATGAATTGAAAAAATATGTTAATAAATTGGGAATTAAAATTATAGGTGATATACCAATATATGTAGCAGAAGATAGTGCTGATTTATGGAGTAATCCTAAGTTATTTCAATTGGAAGAAGAGACCTTGATTCCAAAGAAGGTTGCGGGATGTCCTCCTGATGCATTTTCAGAAACAGGGCAGCTTTGGGGGAATCCCATTTATAATTGGGATTATCTCGAAGAGACTGAGTATAGGTGGTGGATAAGCAGGATTAAACATAGCCTAAAGCTATATGATGTAATTAGAATAGATCATTTTAGAGGTTTTGAGGCTTATTGGTCTATACCTTATGGTTCAGAAACAGCTCAAAATGGAGAATGGGTAAAGGGACCTGAGATGAAGTTGTTTGATGCAATAAAAAGTGAACTTGGAGATGTGAATATAATAGCAGAAGATTTAGGAATATTAACAAAAGCAACTAGAAAATTTAAAGATAAGACTGGCTTTCCAGGAATGAAAGTTTTAGCTTTTGCTTTTTCTGGTGGTAGCAAGAATTTATATTTACCACATAACTATGAGAAAAATTGTGTAGCCTATACAGGAACTCACGATAATGATACTGTACGAGGATGGGTTGAAACAACAGGAAGTAAGAAAGAAGTGCAAAATGCAATTAAATATTTAAAATTAACTGAAGAGGAGGGGGACAACTGGGGATTTATTAGAGGTGTATGGAGCAGTGTTGCAGATACTTCGATTGCACTTATGCAGGATTTTTTAAATCTTGGTAATGAAACGAGGATTAATTTGCCTTCTACTATAGGAAATAATTGGGTGTGGAGAATGGAAGAAGGCACACTTAGTGATGAATTAGCAAAAAAAATACGTAGAATGACTAAACTTTATGGAAGGTGTGAATAGTATTGGAGAAGAAAAGAATTGTAGAAGGTATAGAAAGATATTTAAAAGTAAAACATGGAGTAAAACTTAAAGATGCAAAAGATTATGAGATTTTTAATGCATTGTCATTAACGATATTAGAAGAGATTGTTGATGATTGGAATGAAACTAGTGATACTTATAATAGAGGTAGGATGGCTTATTATTTATCAGCAGAATATCTAATGGGAAGAGCACTAGGAAACAATTTGATTAATTTAGGTTTATATGATGAAGTTAAGGAAGTATTAGCAGAGTTAAAAATAGATTTAAATAGAATAGAAGAAATTGAAGAAGATGCTGGACTTGGAAATGGTGGTCTTGGTAGACTTGCTGCATGTTTTGTAGAGTCAGCAGCAACATTAAATATGCCTTTAGTTGGTTATGGTATAAGATATAGCAATGGATTATTTAAGCAAAATATAGAAAATGGATTTCAAACTGAATGTGAAGATACTTGGTTAAAATTTGGAGAAGCCTGGAGTATCAGAAAAGACGATGAAATTCAAATAATTAAATTTTCTGATATGACAGTAAAGGCTGTTCCTTATGATGTACCTATAATTGGGTATAAGACTAAAAATATTAATACATTGAGATTATGGCAATGTGAAGCATTAAGGGAGTTTGATTTTAATTTATTTAATAATCAACAATATATTGAGGCAGTATCAGCTAGAAATAAAGCAGAAGATATTTCAAGAGTGTTATATCCTAATGATACAGCAGAAGCAGGAAAAATATTAAGGCTTAGACAACAATACTTTTTCTCAAGTGCATCAATGAAAGATATAATTAAAAAGCATAAAACAAAATTTGGAAGTGATTTCTCAGAATTTGCAAAAAATAATGTTGCACAATTAAATGATACACATCCAACAATATCTATTCTTGAATTTATGAGAATATTGGTAGATGAAGAAAATGTTGAATTCGTAAGCGCTTTAGCAATAGCAAAAGAATTTTTTGGGTACACAAATCATACTATACTTGCAGAGGCTTTAGAAAAATGGGACATTAGATTAATAGAAAGATTATTCCCAAGGCTTCTACAAATTGCATATGAAATTGACGATGCATTAATGAATGAATTAAGACAAAAGGGCTATGATGAAGGAGAAATTTGGAACTTTAGAATTGTTGCTAATAATCAAATTAGAATGGCTAATTTAGCTATTTATGTGAGTAGAGCTGTAAATGGTGTTGCTGCTCTTCATACTGAAATATTGAAGAAGGTAGAATTAAACAACTGGTATAATTTATATCCAAACAAATTTCAAAATAAAACAAATGGTATCACACCAAGAAGATGGCTTAGACTTTGTAATTCAGAGTTATCAGAATTTATCACTGATTTATTAGGCAATGAGGATTGGGTTAAAGATTTATCTTTACTTAAGAATCTAGAAGAATATAGTGACGATGATCAAGTATTGAAAACATTAATGGAAATAAAACGTGAAAAGAAAGTTCAGTTAGCTGAATTCATTAAGCAGGAAGAGGGAATTATTATTGATCCTGATTCATTCTTTGATATTCAAATTAAGAGATTGCATGAATATAAGAGACAATTATTAAATGCTTTATACATTTTAGATTTATATTACAGAATTAAGGAAAATCCAGATTTAGATATTCCTAAAACTACATTCATATTTGGTGCTAAGGCATTTCCAGGGTATAGACGAGCTAAAGGAATTGTTAAATTTATCAATGAAATAGCAAGACTAATTGATAGAGATGAACAAGCATCTAAGAAAATTAAAGTTGTATTTGTACATAATTATAGAGTTTCCTATGCGCAAAAACTTTTCCCAGGTTCTGATTTATCTAAACAAATTTCTACTGCAGGGAAAGAGGCTTCTGGAACTGGAAATATGAAGTTTATGTTAAATGCAACACCTACATTTGGAACTTATGATGGAGCCAATATAGAAATTGTTGAGGCTAGTGGAGAAGAAAATAATTATATTTTTGGTCTTAAAGTTGAGGATATTGAAAAGATTAAGCATGACTATGATCCTAAAGAATATTATCACCAGAATGAAAGCATAAAGAGAGTTGTGGATACATTAATTAATGGTACCTTAGATGATGGCGGAACTGGATATTTTGAAGATTTATACAATGCATTAATAGAGGAAAGAGACCAATACTATTTACTTGCTGATTTTGAACTATTTAAGGAAGCACAGGGAAAGGTATTTGAAGATTATAAGGATAAAAAGAAATGGGCGAAGAAATGTTTTGCAAATCTTTATAGTTCTGGAGTATTCTCAAGTGATAGGACTATAAAACAATATTCAGATGAAATTTGGAATATAAAACCAGCATCAGTAGAATAATAAAGATACCAAAAGCGAGAATCAGACATATGCGGAACTTACCGAAATTAAACACATATTTATTACAGCGGACTAGTGAAATTTTCGCTGGATAGGTTCTAAGTGGAAGGTTGCACCCATTTCTGCATGTTCCTAAAATAAATTTATGACAAGCAGAAAATGGAACAACCTTCCACTAACAACCATCACAGCTTAATTTCATATGCCGCTTGCACAAATAGGTATCTAATTTCTAGTGTAGTGTTACGATTATAATTTCTCAATGATGCATGTACATTCCATTTATAAGTTGGATATCTATAATAAATTTTACTTAGGACTTACAAATATAAAACTTTGTTTTGTATTTATAAGTCTTATTTTTTGATATGTAAAAATAAGGAAGTTAAAGTTTACATTTGCCTTAAATTCTTGTATTATTAATATAGTTAAGTTAAGATTTAGGGATTTATTTGTATAATAATTTGAGTATTTTAAAGTTAGAAAGGGGATTGAATATGAAAAAAATAGTAGTATTAGATGGTAAAACATTAGGTAATGTAGACTATATTAAATTGAACGAATTTGGCCAAGTAGTTTATTATGATTTAACTTTAAAAGAAGAGGTTGCAGAAAGAATTAAAGATGCAAATATAGTATTAACTAATAAAGTAGCTTTAAATGAAGACAACTTAAAAGAGGCTTCTGAATTAGAATTAATATGCGAAATGGCAACGGGTTTTAATAATATAGATATAAAATATTGCAAAGAAAAAAATATTACAGTAACTAATGTTAGTGGGTATTCGACGACTACAGTGGCACAACATACTTTTGCAATGTTATTACACTTATATGATAATATTAGTTATTTCGATCACTTTGTTAAATCAGGAGAATATTCTAAACATAACATGTTTACTAATATAGAAGTACCATATAGAGACTTATGTGGAAAAGTATGGGGAATAGTAGGCCTTGGAAACATTGGAAAGAGAGTTGCAAGAATTGCTCAGGCCTTTGGCGCAAGGGTAGTGTATTACTCAACTTCAGGCAAAAATGCAGATTCTGATTATGCTAGAGTGGAATTTGAATCATTGTTAAAGCAATGTGATATAATTTCTATCCATGCTCCTCTAAATGAGAAAACAGAAGGATTATTTAATTACGAAGCCTTTACTAAAATGAGAAAAGATGCAGTATTAATTAATGTTGGAAGAGGGCCTATAGTAGTCGATGAAGATTTGTCTAGAGCTTTAGATGAAGAAATAATAGGGGGAGCGGCTCTAGATGTTTTTAAAGTTGAGCCAATTCCAGGAGATAATCCACTTTTGAAAATTAAAAATAAAGAAAGATTAGTTTTGACACCTCACATAGCTTGGGCAAGTGAGGAAGCTAGAAATAGATTATTTGCTGACTTGCTTGAAAATATAAGTGCATTTAATAGAGGTGAAAAGAGAAACAGAGTTTAGGGCAATTTACAGTTCACAGTGTACAATTTACAGTTGTTGAGAGTGAGTATAGTGAAAAAGTAGTAGACCAGTGTAGTGTTGGCCTATTATTTTTTTCATTGCGCGCATATATGCTATAATTATCAATGTTTAATTGTCATGTCAGTTAACTATGAAAGCTTTAAGGAGAATGTTGCATTTTCACTTATTTTATATACACTTGTCTTTCTGAATTTCTTGAATTGATATGTAAAATATTAATTATATATATCGAAAACTTGAAGATATTAACATTAATTTATAATTGACAATTGTAAATAGATTTATGCTGGTTTAAAATTTGATTTAATGATAAGATAGATAATGCTGAAAGTAATAAGGAGGAAAAGATATTATGGCGAAGGTTATAATTGCAGAAAAGCCATCTGTTGCTAAAAATATTGCTGATGCATTTAAAATAAAAACTAGAAAAGATGGATATTTTGAAGGTAATGGTTATTATATAACATGGGCATTTGGACATCTCATACAGCTTTATGATGCAAAAGATTATGATGAAAGCATGAAGGGATGGAGATTTGAAAAATTTCCATTTATTCCTGAAAATTTTTTATATAAAGTAAAATGTGATAGTATAGATAGAACAGCAGAAGATAAGGGTGCTAAAAAGCAGCTTGGAATAATTAAAGCTCTAATTGATAAAGAAGAGGTTGATGGAATAATTTCAGCTACTGACTTTGATAGGGAAGGTCAAGTTATAGCTGATGAATTATTTGGTTATTTTGATGTGAAAAAACCAATATATAGATTACTTTTAAATGAATGGACACCTGATGAAGTTAAAAATGGGATGGAAGCATTAAAAGATAATAAAGAAATGCAGCCACTTCAAGATGCAGGGATAGGAAGGCAATGGAGTGATTGGATTATTGGAATAAATCTAACTTCAGTAAGTACTTTAAAATATAAGTTTGAAGAAAATAAGACTATTAATATAGGAAGGGTTCTTCTTCCTACATTAAAGATCATTTATGATAGAGACAAAGAGATAGAAAATTTTACAGCAACTACTTATTATAAATTGGTATCAAATTTCAAGAATTCAGGAAATGAAGAATTTGAGGGATTATATTATGAAAATGAATCTGAGAAATTTGAGCAAAAAGAAGATCTTGATAAACTTCTACCTTTACTCAAAGGGGCAACGGCTAGGATTGTTGACAAGCAGACAGAGTTAAAAAAAGAATATCCTCCATATTTATTTAATTTATCTAATTTACAAGGATATATTACTAGTAAATACAAGGGGTGGACCTCTGATAAAGTTCTTAAGGTTGCGCAATCTCTTTATGAAAAGAAATTTACAACTTATCCAAGAACAGCAAGTGTAGTGTTAGAAGAAAGTTTAAAAGACAGAGCTAAAAAAGTTTTAGATACCTTAAAGTCAGGATTACCTTATGAGAAGGATATTAAATTTACCACCTCTAAAAGAATTTTTGATAGCTCAAAGGTTGAAAGCCATAGTGCTATAACACCAACATATATTAAGCCAACAGGTTTGTCAGCAGATGAAAATATAGTATATGAAGCTATAAAGAACAGATTCATAATGCAGTTTATGCCTATAGCTGAGTTTGAAGAAACAAAAGTAACCTTAAAGGTTAATAATCCAGAGGTTAATGGTGAATTTATTTCAAAAGGAAAAGTAAAGCTGGTTGAAGGCTGGAAGGTAGTAGAAAAAATAGAAAGTAAAGATGTAATCCTCCCAAAAGTTGAAATAAATGAAAATGTTGATATTATAGAAGCTAAGGTAAATGCGGTTACTAAGAAACCGCCTAAATATCATACTGAAAAGACTTTACTAAGAGTTATGGAAACCTGCGGAAAGGGCCTTGAAGATAAAGATGAAGATTCAGATGAAATGATGCAGGCTATTTTAAGTGGTTTTAGTATAGGAACGCCTGCAACTAGAGCTGAAACTATAAAAAAACTAAAAGATATAGGGTACTTAAAAACAAAAGGAAAAAGCCTTATGTGTACAGAACTTGGTAGAAATATTGTTGAAATATTTCCAGTAAGGGATTTACTTGATTTAGAATATACAGGAAGATTAGAAAAAACTCTATCAGATATTGAAAAAGGTAAATTTGCTAAAAGCGATTTTATGAAGTTGATAATTGACTTTACTGTAAAATCTGTAGAGTTAATAAAAAATGATACTGGTGCTCTATCGAGATTTAAAGTAGAAATACCAAATGGAACTGAAAGCGTTGGAGCTTGTCCTGTATGTGGAAATCCAGTAGTTGAAGGTGAAAAAAGTTTTGGCTGCAGCAATTGGAAAAATGGTTGTAAGTTCACTATTTGGAAGGATGATAAATATATTAGATCCTTTGGAAAAAACGTATCAAAAGAAATGGTAGAACTTTTACTTAAAAACGGCAAAGTAGGCTTTAGAAATTTGAAAAGTAAAAAGGGAAATACTTTTTCAGCATATTTTAAATACGAAAAGAATGAGGAAACAGGATATTTCAATTGGAATATGGAATTTATAGATAATTAGGATTTGCAAAGCAAACCCTAATTTTTTGATGTATAGATATCCAAAGCGAGAATTAGACTTATGCAACAATTACCAAAATCCGATACATTTATCTTCCACAGGACTAGTGAAATTTTCGCTGGAAGGTTCTAAATGGCGTCTTGTCGTCATTACAGCGTGTTCCAGATGTGAAATCCCCAAGGAGAAAGTTCATGTTTCCAAATATAAAATTTGGACATTCACTTTTAGACAAGCTGTAAATGAAACAGGCCATAGAGGAAACTCGACTCACGTTCGTTCGCTGAGTAAGCGATTCACACCAAATCACAGATTTGGGTTCTCTGCTTAAGAACCATCATCAGCTTAATTTCACATGCCTGCTTCCAGAAAATGTATCTAATTTCTAGTGTTACGGCTATAATTTCTCAATGATGCATGCATATTCCATTTATAAGATTGATTCTTAAACTGTATATCTATACAAGGAATGTATAGAATTTTAACACAAATCATTCAGCATAAATTATTCACTATTAATTAATTGTATATTATTAGAGAAGTAAGGGACACTAATGACGAGGTGAATATTGTGGAAAGTATATGGAGTTCAGAAGTAAAGTTTAAAGAAAGAGAAAAATTAGATCAAAATTTAGAATGTGATATTGTTATTATAGGTGCAGGCATTACTGGATTGTTAACAGCATATATGCTTAACAAAAGTGGAAGAAATGTAGTAGTTATTGATGCAAAAAGCATTGCAAGTGGAAATACAAAGAATACTACAGCCAAAATAACAAGTCAGCATAAATTAATTTATGATACTTTATTTAAGGAATTTGGAGAAGAAGGAGCTAGGCAATATGCTAAGGCAAATGAACTTGCTATAAAGAGGTATAAGGAAATAATAGATGAAGAAAAAATAGAATGTGATTTTGAATATAAAGATTCATATGTATATTCTCTAGAAAGTGCTGAAAATATTGAAAAAGAATATAATGCAGCTAAAAAGTTAGGGATTGATGCAGAATTAGCAGAGTCAGTAAACCTTCCTTTTGAGATTAAAAGTGCATTAAAATTTAAAAATCAAGCTCAATTTAATCCATTAAAATTTCTAAAGCCAATTTCTGAAAAGTTAACTATATATGAAAATACTAGAGCTATAGATATTAAAGAAAATAAAGTAATTGTAGAAGGTGGAGAAATTAAAGCAAGTCATATTATAGTTGCAACACATTATCCATTTTTAAATGTTCCAGGGTATTATTTCATGAGAATGCATCAAGAAAGGTCATATGTTATTGCATTGGAAAATGCGCAAGAAGTAGATGGCATGTATAAATCTGGTGATAAAAAAGGATATTCTTTTAGAAATTATAAAAACTTGTTGCTATTTGGAGGATCAGCTCAACGAACAGGGGAGAATGAGTCGGGCGGAGCTTATGAGGAATTAAGAAAAGCGGCCAAAGAACTATATCCTAATTCTATAGAAAAATATCATTGGTCAGCACAAGATTGTATGACATTAGATGATATACCATATATAGGACGTTACTCATCAAGTCTTCCAAATGTTTATGTTGCAACTGGATTTAAGAAATGGGGAATGACAAGTTCGATGGTATCTGCAATGATTATAAGTGATATTATTCTTGAAAAGGAAAATGATTTTTCAGAAATATTTTCTCCAAGACGTTTTGATATGTCTGCATCTATGAAAACTGCAGCTAAGGATTTAGTAATAACAGCAAAGAATTTTATAGCTCAAAGAATTGATATTCCAGAAGAACATACGGGGAATATTGAAAAGGGTCATGGGGGAATAATAGAATATAAAGGTCAAAAGGCAGGAGTATATAAGAATAATGATGGAAGGATATTTGCTATATCAACAAAGTGTCCGCATTTAGGCTGTGAACTTCATTGGAATGCAGATGAATTAACCTGGGATTGTCCTTGTCATGGCTCAAGGTTTGATTATGAAGGAAACTGGGTGGAAGGTCCTGCAACTAAAGGGGATAATAATATATAAGTGTGTAATATTTCAGAAGAAAAATCAAATATAGAGGATTATTTTTGTATTAAATTTATATAGATAATGGTATAATACTGTTAATTTAATATTTAATAGGCAGAGTTGTCTCAAAGTAATTATATTTTGAGACAACTTTTTTATGTGTGCCAAGCATGGTTATATGCAAATAGATGAAAGTATATATTCAAATAAGAAAGAAGGTTTGTGTAATGAATAAATTTGAAGTAAATGATGAAGGAAAATTAGAAGATGAACCAGATACTTTTGTAGCAATGTATGGCGTTGAACTTTGGATGGAAGAACAACCAATTATTTTAGAAGATAATTTATTAAAAAATTTAAAAAAGTATTGTGGAAAAATTGAAATTATATCTAAACAAGAGACATCAATTACATTTGGGTTTTTAGAGTACATTATGGAATATAAAAATGCAAGTCTTCCTGTTGCTATAACAATTAGCTTATGTGATGAAGATTTACAAAATGAGAAATTGAAAAGATCCTTAGAACAATCATGGAATTATGATAATAAGAAAGAATTAATTGCAAAGTGTAAATATAATGTTTTAGTAACAGATACAATGGCTGTTGGGCTAGATTATGCTAAAAGAATAGAACTTTTTCAAAAAGCACTTTATTCTATAGTAGAATTAATACAATGTGAAGGAATAAATTATTACATTTCAGAACAAGTAATAAGCAGAGAGGATTATTTAAAAAATAATCCATTAGATGATGATTATGACCCTTTATTTGGCATATTAAATGTGAGACTTTTTAATATTGAAGGAAATGAAAAAGAATATTTGATGGATACACTAGGTCTTTCAGCAATAGGATTATATGATTTACAATGTCATTTTAAAAATTTAGATCCAAATGAAATAGCAAACATTTTATATTCTTATGGATACTATATTTTTGATAAGGGAGATGCTGTTGCAGATATAAAAATAATACAAGGAATTTCAGAAAATGATGAATGGGAATGCCAGCATGAAATATCAATTGCAGAGCCTAGACGTGTTGTTTTAGATATTAATCCAGGAGAAGAATTTTCAACTGAAAATAGAGAGCAAATAATCTAATTGAAAAGAAAACTATGGTAAGTGAAAATTATAGAAAACGAAGATATTTATAATAATTGAAAAGTCATTATAAGTATCTTTTTTATTCCTTGAAGAAATTATAATGAAATTTCATGATAATATATATAGTACTTGTGAATTGAAATATAAAAATACAAATATCAATACAATATGAAAAAATTTTTACATTTTATATTGACATAGAAAATCGATGATAGTAAACTAATAACATTAATAAGAAAAATATATAATTTTGTAGAAAACAATGGCGTTTTCATTTCAAAGAAAGATATATCTTGTAAGAGGTGTACCTTTGAAGTGAATGCGCTTTTTTATTTGTCATCAAATGTTAAGTGAAATTATAATTTAACTTAAATTATTCAAGGGGGAATAAGAAAGATGGAATTGTTAAATGGCGCAGACATGGGATTTGTATTTATTTGTGCTGCATTAGTAATGTTAATGGTACCTGGCTTAGCTTTATTTTATGGTGGAATGGTAAGAAGCAAAAATGTATTGAGTATAACAATACAGAATTACGCAGCCCTTGTTATTATATCACTACAATGGATTTTTGTTGGGTATACATTAGCATTTGGACCAGATATTAAAGGTGTAATTGGAGGTTTAGATTGGGGATTCTTAAGTAATATAGGAATTACACCAAATGCAGATTATGCAGGTACAATACCACATTTAGAATTTGTGATATTTCAACTTATGTTTTCAGCTATTACTGCAGCAGTTATTTCAGGTTCTGTTGCTGAGCGTATGACCTTTCCAGCTTTCTTGGTATTAATAATTTTATGGAGTACCCTAGTTTATGATCCTATCGCTCACTGGGTATGGGGAACAAACGGATGGTTAAAGAATTTAGGAGTTCTTGATTTTGCAGGTGGACATCCTGTTGAAATTAATTCTGGTATTTCTGGTTTAGTTGCAGCAATAGTGATTGGGAAAAGAAGACATCCAAGTCCAGAGCCACACCATATACCTATGGCAATATTGGGAGGAGGACTTTTATGGTTTGGATGGTTCGGATTTAATGCAGGAAGTGCTTTATCTATGAATTATGTAGCAATAAATGCCTTCTTCACCACAAATACTTCTGCAGCAGCAGGAGCAATTGGATGGGCAGCTTGTGAATGGATAATATATAAGAAGCCTACTGCACTTGGAATAGTCAGTGGAGCTATAGCTGGATTAGTTGCAATAACCCAAGGGGCAGGTTTTGTAAGCCCTACATCGGCTATATTAATTGGACTAGTTGGAGGGGCTTTAAGTTTCTTTGCAATAGCGGTATTAAAGAGAAAATTAGGCTATGATGATGCTTTAGATGCATTTGGATGTCATGGTGTAGGCGGAATTTGGGGATCTATAGCTACAGCAATCTTTGCTTCGAAAGCAATAAATCCAGCAGGAGCTGATGGATTAATATATGGAAATTTTGCTTTATTGAAAGCACATTTAATATCAACTTGTGCAACTGCATTATATGCGGCAGTAATAACTTTTGTAATACTTAAAATTATGAAGGCAGTAATGAAGGTAAGAGCAACTTCAAATGAAGAAGCTGAAGGTTTAGATGTATATTTACATGGAGAAGAAGCCTATTCAGGATTTAATAGATAATAAATAAGTTATAATTAAGATTTTACAGCTCATATCAAGAAATACTGAAGGAAAAAGTGAGAATCGAAAAAGAGATTAGTTCTTGGTTGCAGCATAGCTGCTTCTTTTATAGGTGTACATTTCGCTATTCGGACTTTCTATGTGAGCTTCGTGAATAATGACAATTGATAGTTGAACATTGATAATTGGAACATATATATATTAAGGGATATTTCAATTTAAAGTTTTGAAATATCCCTTTTTAAATTTTCTTACATCTCTCTTAAGATGTTTTCCATTTTTTCAAATTCATCATTTACAGCTTTAGTAGGTTTTTCAGTTAAAAGACTTACAATTATAACTGAAATAAGTGATAGAGTGAAGCCTGGAATCATTTCATAAACATAAGTTGATAGACCAGATAATATCCATATAATAACCGTTAATCCACCAACAATCATACCAGAAAGTGCTCCCCATTTATTCATTCGCTTCCAATAAAGGCTTACTAAAAGTACTGGTCCAAAAGATGAACCAAAGCCAGCCCATGCCTGACCAACTATATTAAGAATTGTTTTGTTTGGTAAGTATGCAAATATTGTTGCTATAGCGGCAACTACTAATACTGCTAATCTACCTATTACTATTTGTTGCTTTTCAGAAGCTTCTTTATTTAAGAAAGTAAGATAAAAGTCTTTTGTAATTGAACTTGAACAAACTAAAAGCTGTGAGGAAATAGTACTCATTATTGCTGCTAATACAGCGGATAATATAATTCCTGTAATAAAAGGATGAAATAAAATATCCCCAAGACGAAGGAATACAGTCTCAGGATCACTTAAAGGACTATTATGATCAGTGAAATATACAAGTCCAATAATACCACTTATAACAGCGCCTAGAAGACCGATAGCCATCCAACCAATACCAATTCTTCTTGCGGATTTTAATTCTTTTGCAGATTTTATTGCCATAAAACGAACTATAATATGAGGTTGACCAAAATATCCAAGTCCCCATGCCATTAAACTAATAATACTGGCTATGCTGGTTCCTCTGAACATATCAAATAATGCAGGATCAATGTTTTTTACTTTATTAACAAAGGTACCAGGATCTACTCCTATATTCATATAAGCTACAACTGGAACAGTAACTAAACAAATAAACATTAGTGTTCCTTGGAAAAAATCTGTAAGACTTACAGCTAAAAAGCCACCGAAGTATGTATAAAGCACAACAACAGATAAAGTTACTATGATTCCCATGGTATAAGTTAATTTATAGGTATCTACAAATAGTTTTCCACCAGCCACAAGACCAGATGAAACATAAAGAACAAAGAAAACTAGTATTACCATACCGGATACAAGTCTAAGCATGTTTGATTTATCTTTAAATCGATTTTCTAGATAATCTGGCACAGTTAAGGAGTCGTTTGCTACTTCTGTGTAAACTCTAAACCTTGGAGCTAGTAAAAGATAATTTAAATAGGCTCCAACAGTTAATCCTATTCCTGTCCAAAGATTACAAATTCCAGTTGCATATACTGCACCAGGAAGCCCCATAAGCATCCAGCCACTCATGTCACTTGCTCCAGCTGAAAGTGCTGTTACCAAAGGACCAAGCCCTCTGTCACCAATCATATAATCTGAAAGATTAGTCGTTTTTCTGTAAGAATAATAACCGATCCCAAGCAAAATGAGCAGATATACTCCAATTGCAATAATGGACCATAATTGCATATAAAATTCCCCCTTTAAATTATGTGACACTTATTATAGCATTTTTATAATAATCACCAAATAAAAATATTATATTTATAAAAATAACAATAATATATTAACATATTACTTGAAAAACGACAAATAAATTAAAAAAATCAAGGCTAGAACAATCTATTGTTAAAAATCATATTATACAACATAAATACTAGTAGGAGATGCTTTTTATGATAAAGAAATTAAAAATGGCAGCGGCCATATTAATTTCAAGCATAATGGTTATTTCATTGTTTGGCTGTAGCAATACTAAGAATAATGATGGAACTGTAACGGTAAGGTTAAATGAAGTGACAAGATCTGTTTTTTATGCACCAATGTATGTAGCAATGAGCCAAGGCTTTTTTGAAGAAAATGGTATTAATATTGATTTACAAACAGGTCAAGGTGCTGATAAAACTATGCAGGCAGTTTTGAGTAAATCGGCAGATATAGGTTTCTGTGGACCAGAACAAACAATTTATACAAATAATCAAGGAAGAGAAGATTATCCAATACTTTTTGCACAGCTTACACAAAAGGATGGATCATTTTTAGTTGGAAGAACTAAAGAAGATAATTTTAAATGGACAAATATCAAAGAACATAGTGTTATTGGAGGAAGACCAGGTGGTGTTCCAGCTATGGCGTTAGAATCTGCTATGAAGAAAAACAATATTAATCCAAAAACAGATGTAAATATGGTTACTAACATTGATTTTGCTGCCACTGCAGGAGCATTTGGGCGCTACATTAAAGAGCGCCTTTTTTTTTATTAGTGCAAAATGGCTTTATGACTACTTCCATGGTGTCTGAATTATAAGAAATATAATCAACCAGGGAATTTATAAGAAGCTTTTTCATAGAATAATCAGCCTTTTCCCACATGCTTTTAAAATTTAAAATCATAGAAGTTGAAGCATCAATTTCTTTAATGGCTGCTTTTAAATTGCTATTAGTATTTTCTAATTCGAACTTTTTAAATTTCAATTCTTTAAGCTCTTTATTTAATTCTTCAATTCTGGAAGAAAGTAGATCAAAAATATTAGGATTTAAAGAGAGTTTATCAATTAAGTTTTTTACCTGAAGCTCTTTTTGAGAAATTTGTTTCTCATAAGTTTTAATATTATCTTTATCAATATATTCTGATTCTAAAGATTTTTTGTATTCTTCAATAGCTTTAATTAGTGATCCTTTATCAGCAGTAGCTTTAAAAAGTTCCTTCATAACATGCTTTTCCAATATATCAAGTCTTACGTTTTTAGAATCACAGGTAGTTTCTGTGGAGTTAATTTTATTTGTACATATATAGTATCTAAGAATTTCTCCAGTTTTTTTAGAGGTATGGCCCTGTTTTTGAATCATCTTACCACCACATTTGGCACATTGAAGTACTGAGTTAAATACACCATATTCGCTGCCATTAACCAGTCTTGGTGCAAGGTCTTTATTTTTATCTAATTGTCTTTGAACTTTAATCCACAAGTTATCCATAATTACACCTTCATGTTTTGAAACAGAAAGAATCCATTCGCTGATATCTTTATATTTATCTTTAGAATCTTTCTTATTATAGCTTAAGATTCCATTACCATTTGGATCACCAAAGACAGTTGCTCCTTTAGTAGAAAGATAACTTGTTACAAGATCAGAGGATTTAACATAAACAGGATTTCTAAGTAAAAGCTGCAGAGCTTTTATATCCCAGTTAGAATCTCTTTTGGTTTTTATATTATTTTGAATAAGATACTTTTGAAGTTTTCCAAGACTTCCAAGAGATAAATATTGCTCAAATAAAATTCTAACTAAAGATATTTCCTCATCAATAGGAGATAATTTCATCATCTTTTTTTGCTTTGAATTATTATCTAAATAATATGTGGGTTCAGAAGAAAAACCAAAAGGGGGAGTACCACCAAGCCAACGCCCAGTTTTAGCAAGCTCATACATATTATCTTTAATACGTTCAGCAATGGTTTCACGTTCCAATTGAGCAAATACGCTGCTAATAAACATCATAGCAGTACCCATAGGACTAGAAGTGTCAAACTGCTCACGAATTGAAATAAAATCTATGCTAAGAGCTTTTAATTCATCAATAAGAGAGGAGAAGTCAGAAACATTTCTACTAATTCTATCAAGCCTATAACAAATAATTGCATCAAATTTTTTATATTTGGCATCCTTCATCATAGATTTAAATTCAGGTCTATTTATATTACCACCTGAAAAGCCTTCATCTTCATATATATAAAATTCATCATAGCCATTATTTTTAGCATAAGATTTACATAGCTCTATTTGATTTTCTACACTTTCACCTTTACCAGTGAATTTTGATTTTCTTGAATAAATAGCTGCTTTCATAGTATACCTCCAAAGTGTTTATACATTGATTGTAGTTTTATAAATAAGTTAAGTTAATTGAGTATAACTACATATATTTATTAAAAAGTAGTAGGGAAAATACTATATTTCACAACTATTATATGAGACTTCCTTTTTCATTAATGCAGATCTAATACGTTTATATCTATTTTCATCTAGAACTATGGAATGAATTTTATATTTTAGCATTTCATGAGTCATATTAAAAGAATCACAAATATCAGAAGGATTAGAAATGCAATTGCATAATGCTTGTTCAAATTCTTCATCACTTACAAGAAAATTAGCAGCCCATGATTTGGCTCTATGCTCCTGCTTATTTTTCATTAGTTTTTCAGAATAATTTCTAGATGTAATAGTTAAATTACCTACACTAGTATAATGATGCCCTAGCTCTTCAGCTAAAACAGATATATATTTACACCTATCATTAATAATAGATTTTTCTACTAGTATAACTGGAGGAAAATCTGGAGCTTTAATGTAAATTCCATTAAATGAAGACTGATTAAGATTTCTTTCTTCAAGATATATTTTCTCTTTTTCAATAATGCAAAAAATTTCATTTAATTTTCTCATTAGTCGATCACCGCCATTATCAGTATTAATGATATTATTATAATACAATGGGAACGTATGTTCAAGGGAAGGGTATTAAATATTATGTCATATAATATTAGTAAATTATATTAAGACATGATATAATATATAAATATATGGGGAAAAATGTAAAATTGAAATTGGAGTGAAGATAAATGAGTAAAACTTTATATTTTTCGAAAGTAAGTATAAATTCAAGTAAAATATATGAAATATATGATGGAGTGGAAACACCTCAAAATGTAATGAAAAAGTTATTCAGTGATATGAAAAATGGGAAGAACTACAAGAATGTTATTACACGTATATTAAATGGAGATACTCGTGTAGAAGAATATAATTTTTATCTTACAGGAATAAATAAATTTGATAATGATCCTAGTGATGTATTGGTTGGAGCTGTAATTAAAACATCAAAAATATTTATTAATAATATTGATAAAGAGACTGGAAAAAAGAAAACCAAAGCATTTGATAGTGATGAATTATCAGGATTTTGCTTTTATCCGACTAAAGAAATAGTTTGCTTTTATACTACTAATAGATTTGGATATAAGGAATTCTGTAATGCATTTGAGGGATTATTAAATAGTTGTTCAATGGATGATAGCCAGAATGGTGAATATTTCAAAGTAAAATTACTAACAAATGGAGTTTCTTTAGATAATATTAAAGATGATCTAAAAAGGCTTAGAAATATTGAAACTATTAGAATAAATATAATACCTCCAAATCCTAATGGTGACTTATTGAAAGCTATTAGAGAGGATGCTGAAGAAAGATTAAAAGATATGGGTATGGGAAGAATAAGTGAAAAAAGTATATTATTTAAATCAAGAGATTTAAGAGGTTTAAACTCTGAATCAAAAGAGATAAGTGAAGAGTTGGATAAAATGTCTGCAATACATACAAAATTATCGACAGAAGAATCAACAAGCAATGGATATGTTGAGGTTGAGGCCGTTAGTATGGATGGAACTGTATATAATACTAATAATACTAAAATAATAAAATATAGAATGCCAGATACAATTGTTGGAGATAAGATGTTTGCAGATTATTGCAAAAGCCTAATACTAAAAATCATTTGAGTAGGTGAATGTGAAAATGATTGAAAAAATAATAGAAAATAAAAAATATAGGGATTTTTATGACTATAAAAGCTCTGAATGTAAGATATCATTTGCTATAGTAATAATAATAGTGTTAATGTTATCAATCTTAAAATTAGATTTATTTGAAAACTTTAATAATTATAAACCTGGTTTTCAGAATATAACTATATATGTTGCATCAGGTTTGTTAGCGATGATAGGAATTATATTAGCAGGAGTAGCATTTATTCTTGGATTGCTGGATGACGAGTTTAAAAATTCAATAAAAAATGTGGTTACTGGTGATCCAATAAAAGAAATAATGCTGAGTTTTGAATTTTTAACTATAAACCTAGGATTCGGCAGTGTGATTTTTTTTACAGAGCATTTCTTTCTTTATTCAAATATTTATATAAATAAATACACATTCTATATAATATTACTTTTTAATATATATTATTTTTCATTCTTAGTGTTTTATACAATATCATTAATTTATAATAGCATTGAATTATATCATATTAAGGACATATATAAAGAAGTAAGCAGAAATGAGAAGAGCATATATGATAAGGCTAACGAAATAAGAATAGATTATATATTATCAAAAATTTTAGAGGATAAAAAGCAAGAGGACTTCCTTAAAATATTATTTAAAATGGTTGATGAAATGGAGTTAGAGGATAAAGACAAGATTAAGAAGTATTTTGAAGATTACTATGGGGCATAGTATAAAAGAGAATATTTAATAAGTGTACTATATATTTATTAGAAGAACAGAACATTTTAAATAATTATAGTGAGTTATGGAATATTAAAAAATAAGGTGTCAAGTTAGACCCCTTATTTTTACCTTTGATACTTTTGAATAATGTAATTAAACTACTAATTTTCGATATATTGCAATTGGTCGTATTATATTTGTATTTTCATTTAAAACCATAGAAGAAAATGTAGCGCTAGAAGAATCTATCAATTGCCTAAATTCGTGAATATTTGTACTATTTCTGACTTCTGTAGTGTCTAATATACCAATAACTGTCCAAGAATTAGGAATGCTGATTCCGTATGATCTAAACAGATCATCTGGTGATATTGTCAAACAGTCTTGTTTTAAAATGCAATTGGCACTTTCTCTCGTTGGGGTGTCTAATCCAAATTCTAATCCATAGGGTATTAATTTAATCATATCATAAATCATTGCTCCTAGTGTATTTTGTTTGGATTTTCCTTTTAAATTAGGGTTGACGGGAGTGTTAAATTCTGGCACTAGATTATTTTTTGTAGCGAATGGTATTATTTGAGTAACAACATCAAAATTTCTATATGTAAGGGTACCATCAATTGCAATTATTGTACCAGAAGCAGCTTCGCTTAAAGTAGTTTTCTTCAAGTTAAAGGTTTCTAGTAGTTCAATAACTTTATGATCGTAAGGATTGATGTTGTGAGTTATATTTTCATTATTTGAATTTTTTGAAGAAATATTACCTTTAATAAATCCGCCATTACCTTCTATTAAACTATTGGTTTCATCAGTAGAAAGTTCTGATTTTACAACGTTAGTTAAATCTCCACCAAATATTTGTGAATAGAATGAATTTATTAAATCTGTATCCTTGTATAGAAAATCTATTAAGGTAATTTCTTCCCTGTCTCTGTGTTTATCTTTCCCCATTTGTTCCACTCCTTATTAAAGTTAGTGGTTTTCTTATTTAGCCTATCTTCAATAAGTTGCTGTTTTTCTTTAATGTCTTTTAATGTTTTAATTAATTTAAACATAAACATCCAACTCCTAAATCTATTTAATTATATTATAGACTATTAAACTAAGTTTAACCACTTAATTATTCGATACATTTCCTATAATAAATATATAATAAACATATAATAAATATATATTATATTTATTTGGCAATAATCCCTCGTAAATTAGATTAACATTATGCTATGACAAAATATTGTAATATGGACTTAAAAAAATAGGTGTTTGTGAAGAACACCTTATTTTTTATTTTTATATTTTTGTTTTATATATTCAATAAAATTATTAATTTCATCTTTAGCTTCTTTTGGAAGTTCATCATAATCTGTATCACTATTGAGTGCAATAGTGATATTTGAATCTTTAGTATAATTTCTTACATCGGACATTCCTAATAAATAATCAGAGGATACATTATAAAAGTTAGATAATATTTTTATTGTTTCAGAATCAGGTACACGTTTACCTTGCTCATAATACCCATAAGCACTTGTTGTTAAGTTTAAGATTTGAGCAATATCCTTTTGTAATAAATCACGTTCTAACCTTAATTCTTTTAATCTATCCTTTAGCAACATATTGATCTCCTCTCTAAGGGTTATAGTTATATTTTACAACTAAAAGTTGTTAATTAAAATCAATTCAACAAAAAGTTATATAAATTCGTTGACAAACAACTTTAAGTTATATATACTTTAAACAAACAAACAACTTAAAGTTGAATGAATGAGGTGAAAAATGTGAATAACAAATTGCTTGAGTTTAGAAATCAAAATGAATTGACTCAAAAAGAAATAGCTAAAGTTATACATAAAACTACTAGTTTTTACGGAATGCTGGAAAAAGGAAAAAGAAAACCGTCTATTGAAGTAGCCTATTCTTTAGCTAGATTTTATAATACAACAATTGAAGAAATTTTTTTTAAAAATGAAAACAACTTAAAGTTAATTTAACTATATTTTAGTACATATAATGGAGGAAAGAAATGGTACAAAACTACAGAAATATTTACCAAATAGCGAGAGAGAATACAAGCTTGACTCAAGAAAAATCATCAGAGCTACTAGATATATCTGTTGATAGCTTAAGAGCATATGAAGGAGGGAAGAGAACGCCACCAGAAAACATAGTAATTGATATGGCTAAAATATATAATCGTCCATATTTAATTTTGCAGCATTATCAAAAAACTTTGATAGGAAAAGAACTTTTTCCTAATATACAAATTAAATATCTAGCTGAAGCAGTCTTAACTTTTTTAGATGAGCTTGAAGATTTAGAAACTATTAAGAAATTAATAGTTAAGATTTCACGTGATGGTCAAATTGATGAAAATGAAAAAGATGATTGGGAAATGATAATGAAAATACTTGATGAAATGGTATGTGCAATTATAACTATAAAGTTTGCTAGGTAACACATTGAAATAAGAAAACATATTATGAAATGATTTAAATTTATGGAGGAAGATATATGAAAGGTGATGAATTGAAGGTAACAATAATTGGATTGGAAGATAAGAAAGGATTTAATGATTTAATGGCGGAACTGCAAGTTGCTGCTGTTATGAAAATGTGTCCACCAGAACTAAGAATGCAGATTTTAGATAATGCTTTAAAGATATTAAAAGCAAATTAACTGATTTTAAACATATTTAAAAGGAGAATAGAATGAATGAAAAAATTAAAGAAGATAAAGAAATAAACCAATGCAGAGAGAAAATATTATTGAAAAAGAAGAGTGATCAAGAAACACTAAATAAAGGGCAATGCTTAATATTAATTACAAAAAGAATGATGATTTTGCAAGTTATCTTATCATTAATAGGAATTTTTCTTGGAATAGTAGGAATTATTCTTTCAATGGATAAATTGGGCTAAGTTTTCGATCAAGAGTATTTATAATGATTTCTAGTAGAAAATAATTAAATTTATATCATTGAGGAGGGATTAGAAATTAACATAATAGAAATTCTATGGAAAATAGGCTATGACGTTCTTAAAAGTGATTCAGAGAAATGCGAATATACAATAATCTATACTCCAGAAAGAAAAAGGCGTATGTGGAAGCAAATAAAAAATGGAGAAATCGAAGTTGAAAATGAATTACTTGATGATACCTATGTAGTAAAGGTAGGAGAAGTAAGTTTTAATCAATGTGGAGATCTGTATGTTGATTTTATTGATGTAAAAACGAAAGAATGCATTGATTTCTATGAACATAAAAACATGAAAGAAGATGAACTTTATTAATAAAAAAGAACCTTATATAAAGGTTCACGATTGTTTGAGATACGGACGGCAATCCGTATCTCCATTATAAATTTAAATGGAGGAAAAGTAAATGGTTTTAGAATTTTTAAGTGACTTAAAATCAAAAATTAGCAAAGAAAATTACAATATTATTTTTGCTATGGCAAGAGAAGACATAAGATTTAATAGGACAAGTTTTAATAAAAAAACTACACCTGAAGAATTTATAGAAATATTTAAAAGGTGTTATGTTGCCTTAAGTAAGTGCAAGTAAGATTTTTAGTGGAGGTAGGGATAATGAAAAATATAGATAGTTCACAATTAGAAACTGATCAAGATGAATTAATTCAAGAGCAGTTAAAGGAAGTTTATCCAATCGATTTGACATTAATATATCCTATAGGAAATGGCTTTGAAGTAATTGATGATACAGTACTAGATTCATCAAATGCTATAAAGATTCATGTAAATATTGATAGTAATAAATATCCCAAAAGTAAAGTTTATGAATCCATTAAGATAGCTTGTCAGAGATTTCTAGAATACTATTCCTACTCTTAATTTAATTCTAGAATATTTTGAAATTAAATCATAAAGTGATATAGATATAAAAATTAAGAAATAAGGAGGTATGTTATGGATAAATCGTATTTTGCTATAATACCAGCTAATGTTCGTTATGATGAAAACCTAACTGCAAATGCTAAACTTCTTTATGGCGAGATAACAGCACTAGCTAATGAAAAGGGATATTGTTGGGCTGCAAATACATATTTTGCACAGTTATATGGAGTTAGTAAAACAAGTATTTCAAAATGGATAAAACAGTTAGTTGATAAAGGCTATATAAGATCTCAAATTATATATAAAGAAGGCACTAAAGAAATATTAAACAGGTATTTAACAATTGTTGTAGGAGGTATAGAAGAAAAATTAAATGGGTATCCAACTTTTATTAATGAGGGTGTTGAAGATAAGTTAAGTACCCCTATTGAAGAAAAGTTAAAAGATAATAATACAATAACTAATAATACAATTAATAATACATTAGATAATAATACTATATCTAAAGATATAGTTAGTAACACTAAAGTGCAACAAGTAATAGATAAGTGGAATGAGCTGGGACTTCAAAAACTAATTTCTATAAATAAAGGCACTAACAGATATAAATTACTGAATGCAAGACTTAAAGAATACGGACAAGATAAAATTCTTCAAGCCATAGAAAATATTAAATATAGCGATTTCTTAAAAGGGCAGAATAATAAAAGCTGGACTATTACCTTTGATTGGCTAGTAAAACCAAATAATTTCATTAAGGTTTTAGAAGGAAATTATGCAGATAAAGAAAAGGCAATTGAAGTTACTCAAAGTAATGATGTCAAACCACTTAGATTTAATAATTTCAAAGCAAGGGAATATGATTATGACGATTTGGAAAATAAGCTATTAGGTTGGGATAAAGATGATTAAGAAGAGAGAATTTAATGAGATTTTAGAAGGTCAAATAAGCATATTTGATTTAGAACTTAACTTTTCTCAAAAGCCTAAAAAAGAAAATATACCAGTAGTCAAAAGTCATAGAGATAAATTTGCAGAAATTATTAATTTATATCAATCAAGTGCAGCAAGGATAGTTAAGCAAGTATGTGGATCATTACTTGTTGAGCTTGACGATAAAACTTTATATTTTAATGGTGATGGAGTAAAAGAGCTAGAACTTAGAAAGGATATGGCATTGCTTCCGGGTGATGAAATTTTAGTTGTAAATCAAGATAGAGAATTAAATGAATTGCAGTTGCAAAGGCTTAAAGCTTTGAATGTTACGGAATATATAAAGCGTAAAGGTGATGCTAATATAATAATACAAGAGAAAGGAAAAACAATTGTTATAAGTCCTAAAGGCTGGATATTAGAATATGTACAAGCACCAAAGTATAAAGAAAATGAGGTTTTCAGTACAAAAATCCATAATGAAAATACAGATTCAAATAATAAAATTACAGAATCAGATGAGGATCATATAGAATTCAATCTTGATGATACTGTAGAAATTGAATATGAGGGAAGTAAAGAAATAGGTAAAATAAAGAGTATCTATAATAATGGTGAAACAATAAACGTGTCATGGAATGGGAAACGGACAGCATTTTATTATAAATGCGTTAGAAAAGTATCATAAAATTTTATAAAAGAGAGGTCTTACAAATGGACAAGCTAAATGAAAATATAGAAAAAGTTATTAAAGCTCATTTTGAAGAACCTGATAAAACATTAAAAGAAATATTTGAAGAATTTACTGAAGGACTTTCAGAAGAAGAAAAAGCAGTATTTTATAAAAATATAAGAAAGATAGTAAATTAAAAGTACTTGCAGGACTAGGAGCATTGGCAGGGATTACATGATTGTTAATGTTAAGGTTACTGCAAATAAAAATATATAGGGGAGCAATCCCCTTATAGAAATAAGGTGGAAATATGGGTATTCCAAGGATTGATAAAACAAGAGAATATATGTTTAATGAAGCCTGGGGAAAGATTGATAATAATGTAATTATAACTAGCAGGAACAGTGAGCATAGTTATAAACTTGATGATTTTGCTAATAAGAAGAAACTAAAATTTTTTAATCCAGTAATAGGTACTTGGCAAACTTGTACTTATGTGCAGCCAGAAGAGATGTTTGATGTTTGGTATATTACAGAAGCTGTAGATATGAAGTAGCAAATAGATTAACATAATAAATTTGATCTTTGAAAATTGAATATAGTACGGTAATTACAGAATATGCTATAATTATTTATATATTTTATGGGAATTAAACAAAAATATTAAATTAATGGGGATGTAAGGAGATAATATGTTTAATTATAGTAATTTAGATGATATAGAACTTGAAGAATTATGTAAAGATGTGATGGAGAGAATGCTAAATATAAAATTTAGATCATTCAGAGCAGGAGTAGATGGAGGAATAGATCTTAAAGATTATGATTCTGAAAATAACATAATTGTACAAGTCAAACATTATATTAATAGTACTGTTCCGATGTTAAAAAGTTCTTTAAAAAAAGAGGTTGAAAAAGTTGATAAACTAAATCCAAATGAGTATTACGTGTGTTGTACTAAAGAACTAGGGCCAAATGATATTAAGGATATATATAATTTGTTTAAAAAATATATGGATTCTGAAAAAAATATAATTACTCTCAAAGAAATTGATGATTTGTTAAGAGAAGAGAGAAATATTGATATTGTTAGGAAACATTATAAACTGTGGTTATATTCTTCAAATATATTATCTGAAATAAATAATCAAAATACGTTTATAGATTGTGAAACCTTACTAAGTGACATTAATAATGAAAGCAAATATTATGTAAGAACACAAGCTTATGATATAGGAATTGATATTCTGGAAAAGTTTGGTTCCTTAATATTAGCAGGTTCACCAGGGGTGGGTAAGACAACTATATCAAAGATGATTATATTATATTATGCTACTCTAGGATACAGAGTTAGATATACAACTAATGGTGATATAGATAATATAAAAAAATCGTTATCAGTCGATAGAGAGTTAAATGAAATAATATTATTAGATGATTGTTTAGGACAATATTATTTTAAAATAAAAGAATCTCAGCAGAGAGAATTAATAGATATAATTAAGTATGTGAATAATAATAAAAGCAAAAAAATAATTTTAAATTCAAGAATTACTATATTGAACCAAGCCCAAAAAAAGTCACAAGAGTTTGAAAACTTTGTAATTAACAAAAAAGTTAGAATTCATGTAATGGATATGGATAATATAAGTCTAGTTGAAAAGGCCAGAATATTATATAATCATTTGTATTTCAATAATGTTAGTAAGGAATATTATGACAGTATAAAAAATAATAAAAATTATAATAGAATTATCAGTCATAGAAATTATAATCCAAGAATAATAGAGTATGTGACACAAAAGGAACGTTATAAAAATATAGAGCCAAGCGAGTATTTTGATTTTATTCTATCATATTTAGATAATCCCCAAGAAATTTGGAGAATTGAATACGAAGAGAGGATAGATAAAATTGATAGATTGTTTATGTTAACATTATTTTCGTTAACAGATACAACAATAAGTGAAAGTGTAATCGAGGAATGCTTTAATAAACGGATACTAGAAAGCGCTATTGACACAACAGTGAACAATTTTAAAGATACAATTATAAGGTTAAATAAGTCAATGATTAAAATAATTGATAACAATGGTACAAGGGAAATTTCAGTATTAAATCCATCAGTAAATGATTATCTAAAATCAATTTTTTATGAGAATTCAGCAGAATTAGAGAGAATAAGAGAATCAATAGTGTATTTTGATCAAATAAAAAGATGTTATTCAAAGGATTCTTTTGATGAAGCTATAAAAGAAAGAATAGATAACAATAGATTTTTATGCCTTAAAATTAATAAATTAAGTAATATGAATATTGTAAATATTCAGACGTTGTGGATATATTATATATGCAAATACAAGATATTAGATGAAAAGCATAAGCAATATATACATAATTATATTGAGAATATTGACAATGAAAGTTTCAAAGATGATGAAAACATTAGAAAAAGGCTGTTTATATATAATTTTTTAGAAGAACCATTTTTTAATTTTTATAATATAGATCAATATGTAATAAAAAAAGAATTTATTACAAAAATTTATTACAGTGTAGATTTGGAGGATTTGGTTTCACTTGTTAACGGACTTTATGATAGAGCAAACAATGAATTTTTATATGATTTTTACGATATATCTGTAAGTTGCATTCAAGAAGAATTTGAAAATTATATAGATAAATTTAATATAAGTAATTTTATAGGAGACTTAGACTTTAATCGATATAGTAACGGTAATTATTATGATGAATTTGAATTAGATGAAGATGGAATATATAGTGATGTTAAAGATGCGATTATAGCTGAACTTGAAGAAATTATAGAAAATATAAAATATAATGTTATTAGAGATATAGAAATGGTGTATATAAACAATATAAATTTTGATGAATATAATTTAAAAGAACATGTTTTAGATGCCATTGAATTAAAAAAGGGAGAGCGAGACTATGATGATGATTATGAGTATGAAAGATATAGGGAAGATAGACTAATAGGAACAAATTATAATAATGAGATAGAAAATATATTTAATAGAGATTTTAATTTATAATGAAACTAAAGATACCGTGGGAATTTAACCTATGGTATTTTTTTGTATATTAATAAAAAGGTGTTCATCATGAACACCTTCACTAAATTAGAGAATACACTTTGGAACGTAAGTTCTCTAATCAACCTATCTAAATTATAACATAGAAATTTAAAGAGGGATAGGTGAAAAAACATGAGTGAAAGAATAAAAAAAGAATTAGCATTATATAAATTAAGAGAAATTGAAATTGATGATATGAAGTTGAAAGTTGAAGAATTAAAAATTGGTGAGCAACTTGGAGCAATGAACTATGAGGAAAAAGTACAAAGTTCTATGAATTGTAAAAATAATGATTATGTTATGAATGAAATAGAGACATTGGAAAAGAGAATAAGATTTAATGAGATTGCTAATAAGA
Source organism: Clostridium saccharoperbutylacetonicum N1-4(HMT) (assembly GCF_000340885.1). Taxonomy (NCBI): domain Bacteria; kingdom Bacillati; phylum Bacillota; class Clostridia; order Eubacteriales; family Clostridiaceae; genus Clostridium; species Clostridium saccharoperbutylacetonicum. Next base: position 1,122,508 of record NC_020291.1, read on the forward strand.
GAATTGATAATGCATTAAAAAGATTAGATATAGATGAAGCAGAAATAGTTAGAAGAGTATTTATAGAAAAGAAAAGTATAACACTAACAGCACAGGAATTATTTAAATCAAGAAAAAGTATTAAAAAATCGATAGATAGGGCGTTTGAAAAGCTAAAATTAGCTTAATGGGTAGCAACAAAGGTACCATAAAGGTGTCAGCTAGGGTAGCAGGAAAGGTATCACAAAGGTAGCAGCAAAAGTACCTATTCAGTACCCAAAAAATATTATATACTGTATTTGGTTAAAGAAATAATTAAAATATCACAAATTATTAATATCCGTTTATGATGTTTAAAGCACTTAATTCAGGTGCTTTTTATTATGCAAATTTTTATTGTAAGGAGGTAGATCATGTATAAGAGAATAAAATTAAATATTAGGTTTGCAGGAAATGAAGTTGTATGTGCTAAATCTCCTGCAAATTGCTGTAAAGGATGTGCTAATAAAAATAATTGTGAAGAAATAGAAGTATATTATAATCCTTTTGCTAAAAAAGATATAGAAGAGTGCTTTAAAAATGATGAAAGGAATAGGTGAGGCAGGTGAAGTGATATGGGAAGAAAAAGACCTGCTAAACCTATTGTAAGAACAGATCAAGTACTTGATATTCAAGATTACTTAAAATATAGAAATGAACGTGATTATATTTTATTTGTAGTTGGAATAACAACAGGCTATAGAGCAGGTGATTTAGTAACACTAAAAGCAAGAGATATAAGAGAAGCTCTTAAGAAAAGTGAGTTTACTATTTTTGAGGGAAAGAAAAAGAATTCAAAAAATATTAGAGAAAAAAATAGGAAGCCTAGAACAGTTGAAATAATACCAAAGGTTGCAAAGCTGCTGAAAGAATATATCAGAGATAAAAAGGATTATGAATATATATTTCAATCCAGGAAAGGTGTAAATAAGCATATAGGAGTACAAGCAGTTAGTAATATTTTAAAAGAAGCTGGAGAATATTTTGGTTTATATGATATATCTGCTCATAGTATGAGAAAAACATATGCATATAAAATATATATTGAAAGTGATAAAGATATTGTAGCTGTCCAAAAGTTATTAGGTCATAGAACAACACAAGAAACAGAACTATACATTGGGTTAGATAAAGAAAAATATCATCAATATTCAAAGTCGTTAAGTGATTTTGTGAGATGATATTTTTTTATTTTTAGCTATGAATGTTTAATTTTTGAAGCTATTAACATTCAAGGTTAAAAAATCAAGACATATAGAAGTAGAGATATTTTAAAATGAATGTGTGATTCCCCATGATAATTAAACATTCAAACAAGAAAATATGAATATTGAACTCAATAAAACGAGTAGTATTCGTATTATAATGATAAGAAACATATTGTTTTTTTTAGGTTGCAAACTACAGAATAACCATATTTTTTTTGATAGGGAAATATATACTTATACTGACTTTGAATAAACTTACGAATATATATGAACAATATTAATGTAAGCAAAATTTAGATAAATTTATAAAGTATGAAAGTGAGGTGAATGTGTTAATAAAGCTTACAAGTAAATTTTATATCTATTACTTGAAATATTAATATACTTAATTAAGAATATTTTAAATATAGAATTTTGTAAGTTTTAGATAGCACTTATAAATGAGTAATATACTTGACGAAATTTTAACATTTCAATCTGGAGATGAAGAAATAAAATTGCGCGTATTTGGTGATGAATTTTACGCAAGACGTGAATCGTTAGATGGATATACAGCAATTTATGATCCAAGGCTGGATAAATATTGCTATGCGAAATTAGAAAATGGAGAACTAGTATCTACTGGCAAAAGTATAACTGGAGAGATTCCAGAAGGAGTAACTCCTCATTTAAAAGAAAGTACAGAAGTTAGAAAAGAAAAGTTTGAAAAGAACTATTCAAATAGTGGATATTCTAATATAGAAGATATTGATTTAAAAAAAAACACAAATGATAATGTAGAAAGAACTAAAACTGAGAGTGATGGTTTGCTTGCAGGACGCAAAAGAAACAATGGAAAAATCAAGGGATTAACAGTTATTGTAGAGTTTGCTGATATTTCAACTAATATCACTCCATATGATGTAGAACAAATGTTGAATGGAGAAAATTACAATCGGAATGGGAATTATTGCTCAGTGAATAAATATTTTAAAACTGTTTCTGATGGAAAGTTAGATTATAGCAATGATGTTATAGGACCTATCAAATTATCTCATAGACGTAATTATTATATCAATGAATCTTTTATAGACGAAGTAATGAATATAGTAGTAAATAATTTAAATATTGATCTTTCTATATACGATTCACTAAAAGAGGGGATAGTTGATGCAGTAAATTTTCTTTACGCAGGAGAAACAGTTTATGAAGGGGCACTATGGCCACATAATTCATATAAAAGTATAGAGTTTAATGATATAAAAACTGGTTTTTACATGTTATCTAGCGTAGGCAAGGATGTTGATAATATGAGTATAGGAACTTTTTGTCATGAATCAGGACATTTACTTTGCCGTTTCGCAGATCTATATGATTATGGAAAAAGAGATGGGGATAATATAAAGAGTAAAGGACTAAGCATTTATTGTTTAATGGGTTCAGGTAATCATCTAAACAATGGTAGAACACCTTCTCCTATTTGTGCATATTTAAGGGATTTGGCTGATTGGTGTGATAATAAAGCAAACCTCAATGAGGCAGGATCATATATTGCTAAACATGGGGAATATAATACTGTTATGAAGTATAAGACATCCAAGCCGGATGAATATTTTATCATTGAAAATCGAGCAACATTCGACTTGGATAAATATTTACCATCAAGTGGTCTTGCTATTTATCATTGTGATAAGAACGGTTCTAATGAGTGGCAACAAGGTACACCAGAACAACATTATCAATGTGCATTATTGCAGGCAGATGGTAAGCGAGATTTGGAACGAGATGTAAACTATGGAGATAAAGGTGATTTATTCGGTGAACGCAGTGGAATAACAGTCTCAAACAACACTAATCCATCAAGTAAAGAATGGGATGGAAGTGATTCTGGGTTTGTTATTTCGAATATTACAAAACCTGATATTAATATCCAATTCAAGATTGGATAAGAATGTTTTTATAAGCTAGAGAATTAGACTTTCTAGCTTTTTTTATAGTCTAAATAAGGAGGGGAAACAGGTATAGCTAAAGAGTTTGCTAAATTATTTTATAATAGTACAACATGGAAGAAGTGCAAAGCATCTTACATTAAATCAGTTCATGGATTATGTGAGAGATGTGAAAGACCAGGATACATTGTGCATCATAAGAAAGAGTTAGCACCTAATAACATCAATGATCCTAACATAACACTTAATCATGATAACTTAGAATATTTATGTTTAGATTGTCATAATGCAGAGCATGACTTCAATAGAGAAAAGAAAAGTGCAACTAAGAAAGGTTACAGATTTAATGATAAAGGAGAATTAGTTCCTACGACATAGCCCCCCCATAAAAATATCTGTGGGGGGGCTTTTGGAGACCGTATAGTGGACAACAATTTTCCTCCGAATGAAATTTTGAAAAAGGGGAGGGGGATATTTTTGAGCATATCCGAACAATTAGAAAGAGATAGAAAGATAAAGCAGGAAGTAAATAAAATTAAAAAGATATTTAAGGATTTCCCAAAAGATAAAACTAAAGTTATTGAAGGATTAATTAATGAAGCTGCATTTATGAAAGTATCTCTTGAAGATACTAGAATAGATCTTATTAAAAATGGATTGACTGAACTATTTGAACAAGGAGATCAAGCATTTAATAGAGAAAGACCAGAAGTGAAAATATATTCAAATTTCATGAAGCTATATTCCAGCATAATGAAACAATTAATAGATTTACTTCCACCAGAACTTAAAAAAGAGCAAACTGATGCTTTGATGGACTTTATCAGTAAAGGCAAGATTAAAAAATGACTTACATAGAAGAATACTATAATAAGATCATTTCAAATGAAATTATTGCTTGCAAAAGAATTAAGCAGGCATATTCTATGTTAGTTGATAAACTTCATAATCCAGGTAAATATGATCCCTGGATATTTGATGAAGAATTAGCTAATAGGCCAATAGAATTTATTGAAACTTTTTGCAAACAAGCTCAGGGAGAACTTGGTGGAGCATTAAAGCTAGAATTATTTCAGAAAGCTAAGCATCAAGCAGTATTTGGATTTGTTCATAAGGAGACAGGCTTTAGGCAATATCAAGAAGTGCTTGATATTAGAGGGCGAAAAAACGGAAAGACTACGGAGCTTGCAGCAGATGAAACCTTTATGTTAGTTGGAGATGGAGAAGGTTCTCCAGAGTGCTATATTATAGCAACTAAATTAGATCAATCTAAAAAAGGTTTTAATGAGTGCTATAAAATGATTCAGCAGTCACCAGATTTAAATAAGCATCTAAAGAAAAGAAAATCAGATATATATTGTCCTTTTAATTATGGAACTATCCAGGCTTTGGCGAGTAATTCAAATGGACTTGATGGTTTAAATTCACACATGGTTACAATAGATGAATTGGCAGCCATAAAAAATAGAGATATATATGATTTGATGAAGCAATCAATGAGTAGTAGAAGGCAGCCTTTATTAGATTGTATTACTACTAATGGTTTTATAAGAGGTTCAATATTTGATGCACAATATGAATATGCATGTAAAGTGCTGGATGGTAAAGTCAAGGATGATAGATTCTTGGCTTTTATTTATGAGCTTGATGATAAAGATGAGTGGGATAAGGAAGAAATGTGGATTAAAGCAAATCCAGGATTAGGGCCTATTAAGAAGATTGAATTTTTAAGAGATTGTGTTAACAAAGCCAAAGAAGATCCTGCTTTTAAAGCCACAGTTATGGTTAAAGATTTTAACATGAAAGAAAATTCTGCATCAGCTTGGTTACGTTGGGATGAACTTAATAATGAAGCTGTATTTGATATTAGAGAAATGGGCTTTAGATATGGAATTGGTTGTTTTGACTTAGCAGAAACCACAGACTTAGCATCAGCTAAAATTTTATGCATGAAACGAGATGACCCTGGTATCTATGTAATTCAAAAGTACTTTGTACCACAGGAAAAATTAAATAATGAAGAAACTAATAAAGAAGAGGATAGTGTTCCATATAAGTTATGGGAGCAGCAGGGATTACTTAGAGTTTGTCCAGGAAATAAAATAAATAAGTATGATATTTTGGAATGGTTTAAGGAAGTAAGAGATACTTATGATATTTATATACCTTGGATTGGATATGATCCTTGGCATGTTGATGATAGTTTACTTCAAACTTTTAAAGATGAATTTGGTTCAGAATCAATGATACCAGTTAGACAGGGAGTATATACTTTAAGCTTCCCAATGAAGGAACTAAAAGCAGATTTAATTGCAGATAGAATCAATTATAATAACAATCCAATAGATAAATGGTGTTTATCAAACATGGAAATAAAAACAGATATAAATGGCAACATACAGCCTATAAAAGGAGTCGATAACAGAAAGCGTATTGATGGAGGTGTGTCTTTGATAATTGGTTATGTAGTGTTCTTAGATAAATTAAGTGAATATGAAAATATGATTTAGAGGGAGGTGCATAGAGTGAATTTTATTAATAGATTTTTTAACCGTAGTCCATCAAAGACAAGATTTGAACTTGTTGAAGATAGAGGAAATGGTTTTTATAGCTGGAATGGTAAACTTTATAAATCTGATATTATTAGAGCTTGTATAAGACCTAAAGTTAAAGCTATTGGAAAGTTAATTCCACAGCATATAAGAAATAATACTCAACAAGGCTTTGCAGTTAATCCAGAACCTTATATAAGGTTTCTACTTGAAGAACCTAATCCATATATGAGTGGTCAAATGTTGCTTGAAAAGTTAGCAATGCAGCTGGCACTCAATAATAATGCTTTTATCTTAATAGTAAATGATGATAATGGCTATCCAGTTGAATTATATAACATACCATGTGTTACTGCAGAAGCTATTTATGATTCACAAGGATTACTTTATTTAAGGTTTACTAATCGTAATGGTAAGATGGTTACTTATCCATATACAGAGATCATTCATATAAGGCAGGATTTTAATGAAAATGATATATTTGGTGAAAGTCCACGTGAAGCGTTAATACCTTTGATGGAAGTTGTATATACCATGGATCAGGGGATTGTGAAAGCAGTTAAAAATAGTGGAGTAATAAGATGGTTACTAAAATTCAATAATTCTTTAAGGCCAGAAGATATAAAAAAGAATGTAGAAGACTTTACTAAGAGTTTTCTTGCAACAAGTAATGAAGGTGGAGCTGCAGGTGTTGATTCAAAATCAGAAGCTACACAAATTCATCCTGATGATTATGTTCCTAATGCGGCACAAATAGACAGAACTACTAAAAGGATTTATTCATTCTTTAATACAAATGAGAAAATAGTGCAGTCTAATTACAATGAAGATGAATGGAATGCATATTATGAAAGTGAAATTGAACCTTTGGCCATGCAGTTAAGTAATGAATACACCAGAAAGTTATTTAATAGAAGAGAGCGTGGGTTTGGTAACAGGATAATCTTTGCAGCTAATAATCTTCAATATGCATCAATGTCAACTAAGCTTGGATTACTAGCTATGGTGGATAGAGGTGCATTAACAGCGAATGAATGGAGAGAAGTAATAAATCTTCCACCAATAGAAGATGGTGATAAACCAATAAGAAGATTAGATACTCAAGTCGTGGGAGGGGGTGAAAAGTAATGGATATAGAAGTTAAAGGCGATATTATATCAGATGATTATGCCTGGATCTATGATTGGCTTGGATATAATTATGCTTCACCAAGTAAGATTATAAATCAAATTAAAGAAGCTAATGGGGAAGAGTTAAACATAAAAGTAAATTCTCCAGGAGGGGATGTGTTTGCAGCAAGTGATATTTATACAGAGCTAAGAAATTATAAAGGTAATGTAAATATAAATATTACAGGTTTAGCAGCAAGTGCAGCAAGCGTTATTTCTATGGCTCGACATAGTTCAATGTCACCAACAGCTCAATTAATGGTACATAATGTATCAAGTTATGCAAGTGGTGATTATAGAGACATGGATCATATGTCAGAAGTCTTAAAAAATGCTAATAATACAATAGCAAATGCTTATATGTGTAAAAGTGGCATGAGCAGAGAGCAGGCACTTGAAATAATGAATAATGAAACCTGGTTAACTGCTCAACAAGCAAAAGAATTAGGATTAATTGATGAAATAATGTTTGAAGATACAAACAAAGTAAATTTGATGAATTTATCAAACATGAATTTAAAAGGATTTTATAATTCAGCTTCATCTATTCCTAAGGAGCTAATTGAAAACTTAATGAAAAATAATAAGTCTAACAAAGATCAACCTATTATAAATGATAAGGTTGATTTTTTTATTGAGCAAAATGCAAAAATAAATGGAAAATTGATTGAGCTATATAATAGCCAAATAGAAGAAAAGGAAGTGTTAATTAATGAAAATTAGAATGTCAAATGATCAAGAACAACAATATTTAAATTTATTAAATGAAGCCAAAGATCTTTTAAATAATAAAAAGGATTTAGAAGGATATAAGGCTAAAATGCAAGAAATCGAAAAATTTGAAAATGATACTGAAGAATTAAATAAAGCACAAGCTAATTTAAATGCTAGATTTAAAGATAGTGCAGTAGTAACAGATATATCTAAATTATCAAATGATGTCAAAGCAGTAAAAGTAATAGATAGTATTAATAATTCAGAGGAAGAAACTGAAGAAGAAGCAAAAGAGCCTAAAGAATATGTTAATGCCTGGGCAAAAAATATGCTTGGCCTAAAGATGAATAATTCAGAGAGTAATGCTTTTAAAATGATCAATGAAGCTTATGTTCATACTACAGGAAACACAGGCATTGTAATTCCTGAAACAGTAATGAGTGGTATTTGGAAAGAAGTTGGAGAACAATACCCATTATGGAATGATGTTTTTAAAACAACTATAAAGGGCAAAGTTACTTTGCTAAAGTCTACAAATTCAAGTGATGCTAAGTGGTATGATGAAAGCACATCTACAGAAGATGGTAAAGAAGAATTTGGAGAAGCTAGCTTAGATGGCTGCGAATTATCAAGAGATATAACCGTTTCATGGAAGCTTAGAGAAATGGCTATAGAAGATTTTATTCCATTTATTCAATCTCAGTTAGTTGAAAAGATAGGAGCTGCATTAGGTTATGCCGTTTCACAAGGGAAAGGAAAGCCAGGTGAAAGTGATACTTTCAAGGCAGAACCAAAAGGAATAATTCCTACATTAACAGGGGAAACCAAAACACCACAGGTTGTTAAATTTACAGATGCAGAGCCTTTAGAATATACTCATTTTACTAATGCAATGTCAAAGATAAAAGGTACTTATAAAAATAAAACATGTATATATGCAAATGGAACTACAATCTGGAATGAAATTGCTAATGTTAGAGATACCACTGGAAGACCTTATTTTGTAGCTAATCCAATAGAAGGTGGAGTTGGAACAATATTCGGAAAAGTTGTAAAAGAAGATGATGGTATACCAGATAATAATATATTACTTGGTGATGCCTGGAACGGATATCATGCAAACATTAATAAGCAAGTATCTCTTGATAGTGAAGATCACAAAAAGGAAAGAACAACAGATTATATTGCTTATGGGATAGTTGATGGTGGAGTAAGAACTACGAAGGCATTTGCATTGATAATGAAAGGATAGGAATTTCCTATGTTAGAAAAAATTAAACTAGCCTTAAGAATAGATGATGATATTTTGGATGAAGAAATACAAGATTCTATTGATGCAGCTAAAGCAGATTTAAAACTTAGTGGAATATTAGAAAGTAAAATCGTTGAGACTGATCCATTGATAATTAGAGCAATAAAAACATTTTGCAAAGTTGAATTTAGTACTGATGATAAAGAAGCTGAGAGGTATAGAAATTCTTATGAAATGCTTAAAGATCATTTAGCATTATCGATAGATTATACTGTGGAAGTGATAGCATGAGCATAGAAAGTTTAAATAAGAGAATAGAGATCCAAAAACGAAAATCTGAGCCAGTAAAAGTAAAGGGAGTTCCAACTTATGAATGGGGCTCTTTTTATAGTTGTTGGTGCAAAATTTTAGATTTAATAGGAACAGAAAAGTATGATGCATATAATTCAAAGTTAGAAAACACTATTAAGTTTAAATGCAGATTATGCTCAGAATTAAAAGATATTCAGTTCAATGAAAAAGAATACCAGATCATATGGAATAAGAAGGTATTCAATATTATTTTTGTTGATACTTTAGGTGGTAGCAAGGATTGGATAATACTACAAGGAAAGTTTGTTAGCTAGGGGAGGATTAAGTGGACATTATAGAAAAAATAGATATAGCCTTATCTAATGCTTTAGATCCTTTAAATATCAGAAGTTTTTATGGTTGGTATGATGAAGATATTAATGGAACTCATGTTACATTTACTTTGATAAGTGATTTAGATGAAGATTATGCAGATGATGAAGCTGAAAGTACTACAACTCTTTTTCAAGTGGATATTTGGTCTAAAGAAAACATGGAAGAATTGAAGAAAACTATAAAGTCAGCAATGAAAACTTTAGATAATTGTACTTATAATAGTGGAGCTGATCTATATGAAAATGATACAAAAATATATCATAAAGCGCTTAGATTTAATATTACTCAAGAGGTAACATAATGAATACAGAATTTGAGGTTGATGGATTAGATAGTATATTTAGAAAACTTCAAAATATGGGTAAGGAAGGAGCCATCATAGAGGATAAATCTTTAATGGAATCTGTACAACCTGTTTTAGAGGATCAAGAAAATACAACTATGTTTAAAGATAGAACTGGAAATTTAAGAAGAAGTCTTAAAATATCTAAAGTTAAAAAAGTAAAAGGTACTAAAGTGGTTTGGATAGGGGATGTTGATAAAAAAGCAAATTATAGTTGGTATATTGAATGGGGTGACTCAAAAAGAAAGCCAAGACCATTCATGAGACAGTCTTATGATAGAAATAAAAATCAAGTATATCAAAGATTAAAAGAGGCAATAGAAAATAATCTACAAAAATGATAGGAGAGTGATGCAAATGTCAAGAACAATAGGTCTAAGAGACATTAGTTTTGCAGAGTTATTGACTGATAAAAGGGGTAAAGAAGCAACTTATGGGCCAGTTAAAAAATATGAACGATCTGTAAGTGCTAAACTTACACCAAAAACTAATTCAGACACATCTTACTCTGATGATGAAGTTGAAGATATTGTAACAACTTTTAGTCAGGTTGATGTTGAAATTGAGTTAAATCAACTATCCGTTGCAACTAGAGCATTTTTGCAAGGAAGCAAAGTTGTAAATGGTGTATTAATTGAGAATAAAGATGATCAAGCTCCATATGTTTATATGGTCTTTAAATCTAAAAAAGCGAATGGAAAGTTTAGATATGTTTGCTTATATAAAGGTAAATTTGAGCTTGTAGCTGATGAACATCAGACTCAAGAGGATAAGATTAAACAAAGTACAGCGAAATTAAAGGCTACTTTTGTTTGTAGAGAATTTGATGGTAATTATAGATTAATAGCAGATTCAGATGATGATGGAGTTGTTGAAGCAGATTTAGAAAAATGGTTTACTACAGTGCCTCCGGTTCCTGTGGAAACAACATCTTAATAAATGAGTAGGATTGTCCTACTCTTATTTTATTGAAAGAGGAGATTTTAACATGGTAAATAAAAAAGTAAAAGGAAAACAATTAAAAAATAAGAAAAATGATAATAAAGTAATTATAAAGGGTAGAGAATATGAGATAACTTTAAGCTTAGGTGTATTAGCAGAGTTAGAGGATATTTATGGGGATGTAGATGCAGCAATGAAAGCTCTGCAATCTAAAAAGGTAAGGCCATATATTGATTTCATGTATGCAATAATGGTTTTAGAGGATGGAAATGAAAATTTAACTCGAAGAGAAGTAGGCAGAATGCTAGATATGGATTTTATAAATGATCTTATTGGAAAAACTGAGGTCGCAATGAAAAATTCATTTGGAGAAGCAGATGAAAATGAAAATATGGGGGAATAGAAAGTCAAGCTGATTCTGATAGTTGGGATTGGGCTTGGCTATTTTATTTAGGAACTGTGATTCTTAAAATGACAGAGGAACAATTTTGGAGATGCACACCTTTAAAACTCAATGAATTGTTTAGAATCCACAAAGAAATTGAAGGTGTAGAAAATTCAAAAGAAAGTAATGGTTATATAGATGAAATATTATTTTAGTGGGAAGGAGGTAAAGTATGGCTGATGATATTCAAGGAATGACCGTCAAAGTTGGAATAACGGATGACGTTTTTACCCAAGGAATAGGTAAAATTAATAAGGCAATGTCTTTGCTACAAAGTGAGTTTAAAGCAAGTGCTGAAGGATTAAAAGGCTTTGGAGATAGTTCTGAACAATTAAGTAATAAATCTGAATACCTAAATAAAGCTATTGAACTGCAGCAACAAAAAGTCAAAGCTCTTCAGGAAGCTTATTCTAAAAGTAAAGCTGAAACAGGAGAATTTTCAAATTCAACAATGGCTGCTGGAACTAAAGTCAATAATGCTGTAGCTCAATTAGCAAAACTTCAAAATGAGCTTAAACAAGTTGAGGGAGAGTTAGAAAAGGGCGGTAAAAAAGTTGAAGAAGAAGGTAACGTTTGGGATAAATTTAGTAATAAATTAAAAGCTGCAACTGATGGCATGGGCGAATATATAAAGCGTGGAATAGGAATGGCCATTGGTGGAGACATATGGGATAAAGCTAAAGAAGGCTTTAGCAGTGTAATTGGCTTTGGTGGAGATGTACAGAAGGCATTAAATGGAGTTACTGCAGCAACAGGCTTGACAGGTGAAGGCATAAGTAACATGAAGCAGATAATGACTGATATCTATAATGATAATTTTGGAGAAAATTTTAATGACATAGCAGAATCAATAACTGCAGTCGGACAACAAACTGGTGCTACTGGTGAAGATTTAAAAAGTTTAACAGAAAAAGCATTGTTAATGCGTGATACATTTGGTATGGAAGTAAATGAATCTATAAGAAGTGTAACAATACTAATGAAGCAGTTTGGAATTACTGGAGATGAAGCGTTTAATCTTATAGCACAAGGAAAGCAAAAAGGATTAGATTTCAGTGATGAAATGCTGGATTCAGTTAATGAATACAGTGTGCAATTCAAAAAGCTTGGATTAGATGCGCAAGATATGTTTAATATTTTTTCCAGTGGAGCAGAAAGCGGAAGTTTTAACTTAGATAAAGTTGGTGATTCAGTAAAGGAATTTTCTATAAGAGCAGTAGATGGGAGTAAAACAACCCAAGATGGATTCACTCAACTTGGGTTTAATGCAGATGAATTAGCAGCTAAATTTGCTCAAGGCGGAGATGTTGCAAAAGATTCATTTAAACAAGTTGTAAGTGCACTTGCTAATATGGATGATCCATTAAAACAAAGCCAAGTAGGAATAGAACTTTTCGGAACTCAGTTTGAAGATTTGGGCATAAATGCTATTGCCAGTTTAGGAAATTTAAATGGTGGAATAAGTAAAACTAAGGATGTATTAACTTCAATGAATAATGTTAAGTATAATGACTTAGGAAGTGCATTTGAAGGAATTAAGCGTAATATTCAAACAGCTCTGTTATTACCAATGTCTAACGAAGTGCTTCCTAGCTTAAGTAATTTTAGCAATTGGTTTACATCTAATTTACCAGCAATACAAGAAAAGTTTTCGGGAATAACACAAGTGTTAATGGATGTTGGAAATAAAATTGCAGAAGTGGTTAAACCAGTATTTGAAGGTTTGTTTAATTTCATAAGTGAGCATGGAGATTCAACTACAAATATTATTTTAGGAATAGGAGCAGCGTTCTTAACTTTTAGTTCAATAGCTGGAATTATAAATGGAATTACTAATGCTATGGAACTATGGAATAAAGCACTTGCTATTCAGGAAGGAATAAAAAAAGTAATTCAGGTAGTAAAGGAATGGGAAATAGTAACTAAATTGCAAACAGCAGCGCAAGCAGCATTAAATATAATCATGGATGCAAATCCAATAAGCATAATAATTTTAGCCATAGCAGCGTTAGTTGCAGGAATAGTTCTTGCATATAATAAATGCGAATGGTTTAGAAATGGAGTTAATGCTATAGGCGAGTGGCTGAAAACTTTTTTTACAGTTACATTGCCTAATGCTTTTAAGGTTGTAGTTAATTTCTTTCAGAACAATTGGAAAGAAATATTGCTTTTTATAGTGAATCCTTTTGCTGGAGCATTTGCGTTGTTATATAAAAATAATGAAACCTTTAGACAAAAGGTTAATGAATTTATTACGGCGGTCAAAACAGCATTTACTAATGGGTGGAATGCAATAGTGAATTTCTTTACAACAACTATTCCAACTTGGATAAATAATATAGTTCAATGGTTTACTGAACTACCTAATAAAATTGCATATGCACTAGGCTCTTTAGTTGGTTTATTAGCAACTTGGGGAGTATCAGTTTGGAATTATTTCAGTACTAATGTGCCAATATGGATTAATAATGTTACAACCTTTTTCAGTCAATTACCAGGCAACATATGGAAATTTTTAACTGATATAGTAACGAAATTAGGTCAATGGGGAATGAGTGTATTAACTTACATTACAACAAATGTACCTATATGGATTAATAATGTAGTTACTTTCTTTAGCCAGTTGCCAGGACAAATTTGGACATGGCTTGTCAATGTAGTAACAAATTTAGGCACATGGGGAAGTAATGTGGTTAGTTGGATAAGTACGAATGTAAGTGCTTGGATAACAAGCATAATAAGTTATTTTACTCAACTACCAGGGCAAATTTGGACATGGCTTGTTAATGTAGTTACAAATATTAAAACATGGGGAAGTAATATGCTCACAGAAGCTAAAATAGGTATGAGCACTGTATTTGATGGGATTATAAATACATTTACAAGCTTACCTGATAAAATGTTAGAGATAGGAAAAAATATTGTAACTGGAATAACAAAAGGCATCAAAGACGAATGGGATAACCTTACTGGATGGATGGGAAGTTTATGTGATAGTTTTACAGCAGGCGTTAAGGCAAAATTTGACCAACATTCTCCGTCTAAAGTATTTGCGGAAATTGGAAAATTTAATGTACAAGGACTAGGAGTTGGATGGGAAAATGAAATGCCAAATTTAAATGCAAAAGTAAGCAAAACACTAGATAGTAATATAAAAATAGCTAATTTATCAAGTTTAGACGGTTTAAAGAATGTTAATAGTGCTTATTCTAATACAAATAATAGTGCAAGTACAATTGATAAGATCTTAGATAAAATGGATTATTTAGCAGATAAAATAAGCAATATGGAAATAAGTATGGACAGTAATAAGGTTGGGAAAATAATTACGCCAGTTATTAGTAGTAATTTAGCATTAAATAATGGCAGAAAGGGGTGGTAAAATGTCTTATATAGAGTATAACAATTTAATTAGTGAGAATATAGAAGGTTTAAAAATAGAAAATATTCCTGCAGTTCCTGCAACAGCTATTATTTATGAAACGGTAGAAGTAGATGGTGGTGAAAATTTAACAAAAATAAAAGGTTTTTCAGATATAGAAATAAGTTTTAATTTTGTATATAAAGCAAATGAAAATGAGTATTTCAGGAAAAAAGCCAGAATAGATAATTGGTTACTTAGTTCAACTTCAAAATATTTATTTTATAGTATGGATAAATATAAAATATACAAGGTTAAGCAAGTAAAAATAAGTGAAACGAAAACTACTGTAAGAAGGGTAAGACGTTTTACGGCAACTTTTGTTTGCAATGGATTAAAGTACATGGAAAGTGGATTGAAGAGTCAAACTATAACGAGTGGAACAACACTAAATAATTTTGGTACTTATGAAGCTAAGCCATATTTAAAGATTTATGGAAATGGAAATATAACAATTAATATAAATGACTCAAGCTTTACTATTAAAAATGTAAGTGATTATGTGGTAGTAGATAGTGAGATTATGGAATGTTACAAAGATAATATTAATTTTGGAAAGAATATGACTGGAGATTATCCAGTCTTTTCTATTGGGAAAAATAAAATAGGCTGGTCTGGATCTATAAAAAAAGTTGAGATAATTCCAAGGTGGAGGTGCTATTAATGGGGTATATTAGATTATTCAGACCAACCGAAACTGATTTTACACATAACGAATGGATATTAAATGAAATTGTATCTAGTAAGACTAGAGAAGTTATAAATGATGATTATATAACTGAATTAGAATATCCATTAGAGGACACTAAAGGCATTTCAAGCAATTTAGTTGTAGGTGGGATTATTTCAATTCCAACAATAGATATCAGACCAGATCAGCTTTTTAGAATAATAGATAAAGAAACTACCAGCAATACAATAATAATTCAAATGCAGGCGAAACTATTAGCTGATTTAAAAGAAAATAGAGTAAGAGCAATGACTCTAACAGGTTTAACAAGAAAACAAGCTATACAAAAAGTATTAAATGCAGCGTTGGAACCGCATTCATATGAAGTAGGGAATCTAGATAAGAATAGTAATGCAAATGTAATTGTTAATATAGAAGAGGGAAACTTATTAAGTGCTCTCATAGGTGATGAGAATAGTATTTTATCTGAATATGGCGGTGAATTTATAGTAAATAACAATACCATAGATATTGTAGATTCCAGAGGTTCAGATAATGGAGTTGTAATTGGGCATGGTAAAAATTTATCGAGCATTAAGGAAAAGATAAATAATACAGATTTAGCAACTGTTTTAATACCAAGATCAGGTGATTATAGGCTTCCTGAATATTGCATTGAAAGTGCTAATGTTAAAGCATATGAAAAGAGATATTTCAAAGAGGTAGAATTAAATTTAAATATTTGGGATGGTACAGATACTAAAAAAGATGATCAAATAACAATAAATCAAGCATATGACCTTATGAGAAATACTTGTAATAAGATGTTTACAATAGATAAGGTTGATCAAATGTCCTTTAATTATTCAATTGATTTTGTTCAATTAAGCAAAACAGAAGAATATAAAAATTATTCTATTCTTGAAAAAGTAATTTTAGGAGATATAGTGACAGTAAAACATAAGAAATTAAACTTAAATCTTCAAGGAAGAGTTAATGAAATAAATTATACAGTTGACAGTGAAGGGCAAACGACAATAGATACTGTAGAGATAGGATTTAGCAGAAAAGATATAACAGATATTATTAAAGATACTGTTAAGCAAGTTAAATTTGTTAAGGATGAAATCTTGTTAAGTGTAAATAACTCTGTGGATCATGTGACAGCAGAGTTTAAAATTGCTGATAATGCTGTAAAGCAAAGTGTAACTGATCTGGACAATAAAACAAGTTCAGCTTTGACATTGCAATCAAATAAAATAAGTGCAGTTGTTGAGAGCAATGATGGGGGAATGACCTGGACGTTAAGCAAAAATGCTTTTGTTATTGCCTGCAAAGGCGCCAGTAATAGCAATGTAACTATAGATTCCACAGGCTTGATTGTTAATAATGGTAAGATGCAGGTGAAAAATAGTAGTAATAAGACTGTATTTTATGTAAATACAAATGGTAAATGTAATGCAGTTGGAGGATTCTATGTGGATGATGGAAGTGGAGAGTGCTGCAGGATAACTATTGATGGATTAAAACTCACAAATTCAAATGGTTATACAGGAACAATAAAAGCTCATCCAGATCATACAGCTCTATTAGTAAGTGATGATATGTATATAGGAAAAGATTTAAGAATAGATCAGGATTTAACCGTGACTGGATATGTGGAAATAGGTAACTATGGTTATGTGGATAAAGATTTTACCGTTGGAGGAACTTTGTTCATTGGTAATAAAACCTTGCAAGAGATAATAGATGCAAGAATAAGGGCGTTAAAATAAGAAAGGAGTAATTGGATGGCTATATATGATTTAACAGTAAGCTTAGATCTTAAGCAAAATTTAAATATCTATACGACTTGTAAGCAATTAGATTCTATAAATTTAATATGTAGTATTTATGACAATAGTGTTCAGGCAGATTTAACAAATTATAATGTTAGATTAAAAGCAATGAAAGCTGATTCGATTCCACTAATTCAAGAGTATACAGGTATTTCAATTCCTGCTGACAGTAATGTAGTAACTATAGCAGCTGATGAACAGCTAACAACTACAGCAGGAGAAATACCTATAGAGCTGCAATTTATAGATAAAACTTCAGGCAAAAAGAAAGCAACTTTCAATTTAATATTAGAAGTTATGTCCAGCACATTAGTAGTAGATAGAAGTATTAGCACAGCAACTTATACACTATTGGAAGAACTAGAAAATAAGCTAGACCAAACAAGTGATTTCTTTGAGAATATAAGCGAAGCTGTAGAAATTAATAACGAATTAAAAACTTCAATTGCAAGTGGATCTACATTAAAAACTGGACTTGATATGGATATTGTTAACGGAAATACATTAAAAACAGGATTAGAAAATTCAACTGCAGCAGCTAACACTGCTAAGAGTAACTTGGAGAATTCAATTTCAAATGCTAACACTGCAAAAAGTGCAGTTGATGCAAGTAACACAAATGCACAAGTAACCAAATCAGCTTTAGAAGCAGATATTGCTCAAGCTCAGAGCAATTCATTCGCTGCAGAAATAACAAATGCAAGGGGAACTTATCAAACTTTAAAGGCTAGATTAGACGCTAATGATACATCATTGTCAGATAAGGCGAATCAAATAGCGCAATTAAGCAATCCGAACTTATTAATTAATGGTGATTTTCAAGTTTGGCAAAGGGGTACAAGCTTTAATAGTTCAGGAGTTTATTATTCTACTGATAGATGGAGAATAGATGCAGGTGGTGGTACAAATTCAATTACGAAACAATATGATGATACTTTTAAAAATTTTATTAGAATTTCAACTAACCAATATGCAAATTTATGGTATCAAATGGAAGACGCTGATTTAAATAAAATTAAAGGAAAACAGATTACTCTTTCATTTTATGCAAGAAAACTAAGTGGGAATTTTGTAAACGCAGTTTATAGAGTTTCAAATGTATCTGATGCTGTAAATAATAATGCTAATAATTTTACTACTGAATGGAAGAAGTTCACAATAGCAACAACAATTCCAATAGATGCAACTGCATTAAATTTAGGCTTAGTTAATTTTTATACAGGGCAAAATGGTAGTACAGTAGTTTACGATATAGCACAAGTTAAACTTGAACTAGGTTCTATAGCAACACCTTTTATTCCAAGACTTTATGCGCAAGAACTAGCATTGTGTCAAAGATATTATCAAGCTGGAGGAGTGACACCACAAGGTAGTGCGGGAGTAAATTTTGGAGGATATGTAGTTAGCGGTATAGCTTATCATTCAAATATTAAATTTAAAGGAACTATGAGAACTACCCCAACTGTTGTTTTAACAAATTTATATAATTCTAACTTAAGTAATACACCTACTTTGATTGAATCTTCTGAAGAAGGTTTTATCGAAGAAAGAATAGCAACTGCAACTGGACAAGGTCGAAGTATTTCTATTTTCACAGCAGATGCAGAAATATATTAGGAGGTTTTAACATGGAAGAAAACATAAAAGTTTATGTAAAAGTAGATAGTAATAATGTTATTACGCAAGTTGACAGTAGCATATTCTTATTTAATGTAGAAGATTGGGTGAAGATAGATGAAGGGCAAGGAGATAAGTTTTCTCATGCTCAAGGAAATTACTTAGATAAACCTTTAGTGGACATGCAAGGAAAATATAATTATAAGCTTATGGATGGAAAGATTGTTGATTTAACAGATGAAGAAAAGGAAAAGTTATTTCCTACAGTTAAGCAAGAATTATCATTAGTAGATAGAATTGCTATGCTAGAAAATTTACAATTGCAACAAGGGGGCTTGGTTTAATATGATTAATCAAATTTATGTTGAAATGTTAGTAAATAAAATACTAACTAAAGAAATTAATCCAAACACAGGAGATCTATTTAAGATAGAAGATATTAAAATTGCAGAATATAAAACTGCCGTAGAAGCTAAATTAAGTGCTACGCAATAGGAAAATAGGAAGTAACAAAAATATATAAAAACCTGAAGTCAATAACAGCACAATTAAGGTGCTTTTTTTGTTTGTTTTTATATATAGGATAATTATAGAAAGATTAGAGGAAAATTATAGAAACTCTATAAGAAATAGATAATCAGGAGATTTATAATAATAATTAAGAGCTAAAGATAAAACATTCTTAATAAAGTATGTATTAAATACAAATGACAAATGAGATTAAATTTTTGATATTGCAATATTATAATTAAAAAATTAATGAATATGGTTAAAGAGCTAATTAGCTACTAGATTTTTAACTGGATTATTTTAGGAGGTATAAATTAATGGAAGATAACAATATAACAAAAAGCAATTTAAGTATTACAGCCACACCAGTTGAAGGACAAAACTATGTGCATCTTGATTGGACAAATCTTGGAGCAGGGTATAAGTATATGGTTTATTCAAAAGGACAAGAGGAAGCAGTTTATCAAAGTATTCCTTCAAAAACAAATATTAAAGTATTAAATATATATCCAGGTAAAGGTGATAATTTAAAAGGGTGGATGGAAAATCCTAATAGTGAAAATGACAATGGATATGGTAAGGGATTGATATCTGTTGATAAAGTAGATCTTAGTGCATTCAATTCAAATGCAACAGGAAATTTAAAAGATAGTAGTGGAAATTGGAAATATGATGTCATTTATTTTGGAGGATATGATTCCAATAATAGTATAGATATATCTATAGAGGCAAAAGGTTTAGTTGAAACATATATAAAAGCTGGTTATGGTGTCTTATTTGGACATGATACACTATGCTTTACTAATTTTAAAAGTCTTGCAAGTTATGTAAATATTAATACTAATATCACTGGTTATTATGGGAATACAACAATAAATACTGTAAAAGAAGGTCTTTTAACAAATTATCCATGGCCAATAGGTAGTACGGGAACTAAACTAACAATTCCATTAAGCCATAGCAATGTCCAATTTGCAATGGGAGATATATGGATGAAATATACTTCAAATAGTGTATCTAATAATAGTGAAGTTACAAGTTTTGATAACAAGACAGGGTCTAATAACTTCTATCTAACAACTTGGAATAACTGTGCTATGATTCAAACAGGACATTCAAATGGAGCAGCAACACCAGATGAACAAAAACTACTTGCAAATACGTTATTTTATCTAGCTCAACTAACAAGCGACACTTCTTGTGATGATCACAAAGGACAAGATTTAACAGCACCAGATAAAGTAATTATTAGTGGAGCATCAAATGATGATAAAAACTTAAATATAACTTATTCTAAGCCTAATGATAATGGAACAAAATATGATTATTACGTAAAAGCTACAAATGGAGATGTAGCTAATGATATAACTTCCAATACAGTTTCAGTTATAAATACTTCAGGAATTGCTGGATACTCATATGTTGTAGATAATGTAGAAAATACAGAACCAGGTAAGGATATTATTACTAAAGATTTATCTATATCAGCACCATTATCAGGATTAGATTTATTTAAACCTATTTATGTTCATATTAGAGCTATAGATAATGCTGGAAATGCTTCAGAAACTACTCATTATGAATATAAGTATATAACTAGTTTAAATTTAGATAAGTCATCATTGAATTTAAATACTGGAGATACACAAAGCTTAATAGCCACAACAACACCAGCAGGAATGGAAGTAGCATGGACATCAAGTGATCCTTCCATAGCCACAGTAGATTCAAATGGAAATGTAACTGGAGTAAAAGAAGGACAAGCAACGATAACTGCTAAAACAGTACAAGGTAATTTAAGCGCAACATGCATAGTAACTGTAATAGAAAAATCGGTACAATTAGTGAATACTGCATATGCAAAAGGAGATAACACTAATATTTCAAGTGGTGGGACTGAAATAATATTCAACGGGTTAGCAGAAACCACATTGAGTGTTGTAAAAATATCAGATGCAAAGACAGCATGTGTAGGTGATACATTTATGTATACTATAGTAGTTACTAATACAGGTTCAAAAACTGCCCAAAAAGTAGTGATTAAAGATAGTGCGCCTAAACATATTAAGTTTATAACTAGTGGAATAATAACTACTCAAGGTGAAGTAGATCCAAGTTCAACTTGGTCAAATATTGTAGTTAATGTTGGAGATATTTTACCTTCAGGTACAGTTAAAATTACAATACCAGTAACTGTAATTATTTAATACAGGTCTTTTTAGACACTTGCAGAAATGTAAGTGTCTATTATTCTTTACAAAAAATTTGAAAAAAGGTAGGTATTATATGGATGAAATGATTAGAGCTGCATTAAGTCAAGGATTAGGGTATGGAATGTTTGCATGTTTATTAGTATATGTACTTAGGACAACAGGAATAAGAGAAGCAAATTATCAAAATTTATTGGATAAAATGACAGATAAATTCAATATTGTTGAGGATATCAAGGAAGATGTAAAAGAAATTAAAAGAGAGATAGAAAGGAAGTAATGTAAAAATGATAAAAATGATTTTAAAATTATTAGTTGAAGTATTAGGTAAAAAATTAATAAAAGCTGGCTTAGAAGAAGAGTTATTAAGAAATCAGAAGTATATTACTGCAGCTAAAATGATATGGAATGTTGTTGAGGAAAACTTTAGGATTACTGAAACTATTGAAGAGAAGATTTTAAGTAAAGCTGATGCATTTGATCAAAAACTACTTGCTAAATTTCCAGAGTTAACTCAAAATGATGTCACAGAATTAAGACAAGCAGTTGCAGGAGAGATAAATGAAGGTAAAGAGGTAGTATTAAATCAAGTAGATGCACTTAAACAACTGCAGGACAATAATACTAAATTAGCAGCTGAAAATGAAAGTTTAAAAGATCAATTAAGCAAGGTTCAGGCACTAGTTGCAGCAAATTAATAAAAAAAACAAAATAAATACCAGGAATATTAAGTGATAAAAATAGGATGAAAAGTTAGAAATAAAGCCATTCTTATTTTTATCACTTTTAAATTTTAAGAAAGAAGTGATGGAAATGATAATTGGATTAAGAGCAGGACATAGCGATAATTGCACAGGAGCTATAGGAATTGTTGATGAGCATATGCAAATGAAAAAGTATTATGAA
This sequence comes from Clostridium saccharoperbutylacetonicum N1-4(HMT), assembly GCF_000340885.1. Lineage (NCBI taxonomy): Bacteria > Bacillati > Bacillota > Clostridia > Eubacteriales > Clostridiaceae > Clostridium > Clostridium saccharoperbutylacetonicum. The sequence goes on from NC_020291.1 coordinate 1,144,938, forward strand.
GCAGTTAAAGCAGTATTCGAGAAATATGGACATACAGTAATAGATTGTAATTCAAATGCAGGTACTCAAAATGGAGAATTAAGTGAAGGTGCTGAGAAATGTAATTCAGCTAATTGTGATTTATTTATTTCATTACATATGAATTGCTATAATGGATCAGCACATGGAACAGAAGTATTAGTTTCAAGTGATGCAAGTACAGCATATCCATATGCGCAAAGATTAGTCAATAATTTTGCTGAATTAGGTTTTTATAATCGTGGAGTCAAATTTGAAAAGCTTTATGAAATGAATCATATCAGATGTGGAAATTTGATTTCTGAGATTTGCTTTTGTGATTCGAAGGATGATATAGATATTTATAATAAATATTCCTGGGATGATCTTGCACATGTTTTGTGTAATGCAATAGATTCTGAAATTCCAAAATATTTTGATGAAAAAATTAATGCATCAACTAAAAAAGGATATATAGTTACAACTTATTTACCAAATGGTAATAATGGAGATGGAAGCTTTCAAGGGGTGGATCTTAATTATGTATTAAATTATTTTCAGGGCATAAAGTGTTATGCCAGAGGAAATGAAAAAGGAGTTTGGATAGAGAGCCAATATTTAGATATGGATAAATGCTTAGAATTAAAAGAAACACTAGGAAGTTGGTTTTATGCTATAAACTAGCTAGAACTATTACTATATTTATTATAAATACTTAAAAAGAAAAGCAATTGTGTGGATTAGTTGAATTCTAATAACAATTGCTTTTTAACGGCTTTATAAATATTTTTCAACTAATTCTTTTAGAAGTGTGCCATGTCCATATTCATCTTCAGCAGCAGCTTTTACAGCTTGGGCAGCTTCCTCAAAACCTAATTTATGTATTTCATTAGATAATTCCTTTATTTGTTCGCTGGCAGAAATTTCACCATTAGCCATTGAACTTAATGTTTCTGATAAATTTTCATTTGTGTGACCATTTAATGCAGCGTACAGACCTCCATGTCGTGCTTCATCAGCAGCAATTTTCATTAATGACTCTGATAATTCCAATAATCCTTTTTCTTTAGCAACTATAGCAAAAGCATGATAAGCAGCTGCAGCCATTGCTTCACCTTTCCACATTTCATCAATTTTTTTTTCTAAATCAGTACCCTTAGTCAATCCAATTAAACTCATAAGTCAACCTCCTAATAATATTCGATAAGTGATAATGTAAAATCAAATTTGATTAAATTTAATTTGATACAATTAAAGTAACATATTAAAATAAAAATGTCAACATATTATAAAGTACTCTTTTATAACAAATCACATACAGAAATGATGATAAGTTTGTCAAAATTGTTTTTAATTTTACAATATAGTTTTTTTTATTGCAATTTATTGACAAAAAACTTAAATAATATAAAATTAGTATATAAACTTTAAAGGAGGATAAATAATGCTAAAAATGATTAAAAGTAAGAACAATGGAAATTATTCCATGAAAAGTAAAAAAACCATTGCGAATATATGGTTTATTACAATTATTGTTTTAACTATGATGAGTATGGCTCTATTATCAGGATGCAGTGATGATAAGAAATCAGATAATTCTAAAGAAACTGCAAATACATCAAGTGAAAGTGCTGATACAAATGTTAAACAAGATGATAAAAAAGAAGAGCCTAAGAAAGAAGAAACTAAAAAAGAAGATACTAAAATAACATATGAAAATTTCATGAATATAAAAATGGGACAATCGTATGATGAGGTAAAAGCCTTGCTTGGAGATGGTAAAGAATCATCATCAAGTGATGATGGTGGAATAAGAACAATAATGTATCAATGGCAAGGTTCTGGAATAGGAAATATAAGTATAACATTTCAAAATGGTGCTGCGACAATAAAGGCTCAAGCATTTTTAAAAGATTATGATGCTAAAATAACAATGGATAAATATAATCAAATACAAAATGGTATGACTTACGAGCAAGTTAAAGGAATTTTGGGGGATGGAGAATTATCTACAGAAACTAAAATAATGGATTCAGATGCTAAATTATATTCATATATTAATAAAGATGGTTCAATTGCTACATTTAACTTTAGTGATGATAAGTTAGATACAAAATCACAATATGAGTTAAAATAAATTAAAAGATTATCAGAATATAAGAAATATTAAATTTAGTGCTAAACATGTAATAAAACCAAGATAAATAAAATGAACCCTATAGGATGGACAACATAAAAAATCTATCTTATAGGGTATTTTTATATAAATTATATAACAAGGATAATAGTTAATGTTCCGGATTCATTAACTATTTTTTTGATAAAAATTAGCAATGAACAGCTAAGTTTTCAAAGTAATCCTCATGAAAATATTTTGTATCGAGTCTAAAAAAATCAGCCAATATAATAGAGTTTTTTCTAGAAGGAAACAACTCGCCACGCTCATATTTAGAAATACTTGATTTATTAATACCAGTAAGAAGTGATAATTCTTTTTGAGTTAAATTATTTAACTTCCTAAACCTAATCAAATTTTCAGCAATTGAATTCGTTGGCAGCTCGTTAAATTCATCTTTTAAATCAACTCTTAAAATGCACTTATCTAAAATCGCTTTTTCATGTACCGAGCATTTAAGGGAGGTACTGGCGACTATGTAGCACTTTTTGAACCAACAGCTTCTGCTCTTGTAAAGGAAGGCACAGGAGCAATACTAGCATCAGTTGGTGAAGAATCTGGGGAGATTCCTTACACTTGTTTCTTTTCTACAAAATCTTATATGACAAAAAATCCAAAGGTAATTGAAGGTTTTACAAAGGCTATTTATAAAGGTCAAGAGTGGTTCTTTGCTCATAGCACAGAAGAAGTAGCTGACGGTATAATTAAATATTTTCCAGGAACTGATAAAGCTACTATTATGACTGTCATTGATAATTACAAGAAGATAGATGCTATAGCACATACACCACAAATCAAAGAAGAAAATTTAAATAGACTTATGGATATAATATCGGATTATGATAAGAGTTTACTTCCTGCCAGACCAGAATTCTCCAAGATAGTTGATAACTCTTATGCTGAAAAAGCAGTTAAATAGAAATCACATAAAGACTAAAAGGTGGTGATTTTATATGAATTTGCTAAGAGTTACAGATATATCTATGAATTATCATTCTCTTAAAGGAGAAACTCAAGCCCTTAAGAATATTAATTTTGAAGTAAATAATGGAGAATTTATTTCTATACTAGGACCATCAGGATGTGGAAAATCGACTTTGCTCAATATAATGAGTGGTTTATTAGAGCCTTCTCAAGGGGATGTTTTATATAAAGGAGAGTCTATAAAGAAGAACTTAGATAAAATAGGGTATATGTTTCAAAAGGATCATCTTTTTGAATGGAATACAGTTTGGGAAAATGTAATTCTTGGGTTAAAAATAAAGAAACAGTTAACAAATGAAGCTAAGAATAGAGTAAATGAATTACTAGATGCCTATGGTTTAGTAAGATTTAAAAATCACTATCCAAGTGAGTTATCTGGAGGAATGCGTCAAAGGGTTGCACTCATAAGAACTTTAGCTTTGAATCCTGAAATATTATTTTTAGATGAACCATTTTCAGCTTTGGATTATCAATCTAGACTTTTGGTATGTGATGATGTATATAAGATAATAAAATCTGAAAAAAAGACAGCGATTATGGTAACCCATGACATAGCTGAAGCTATATCCTTATCAGAAAAGGTAATAGTATTATCCCAAAGACCATCAAAAGTAAAAGTTGAAGTTCCAATTTATTTTAACAATGCTGATTTAACTCCATTTCAAAAGAGGAGAGAGCCAAAATTTACAGATTATTTTAATAGGCTATGGAAGGAGTTGAATCATACAAGTGTTTAAGAAGAATAATATAAACAAGATTTCTAAGGAACATGAAGTCTATTTGGAAAAAGTGCGAAAAACCAAGAAAGAAATAACTTTTATCAGAGTTATGATTTTATTTGTTTTTATTGCTTTATGGCAAATAGCAGCTGACTTTAAATGGATTGATCCTTTTTTGACTTCCAGTCCAAGTAGAGTAGTCAATTCTTTTATTGGATTATATAAGGATGGAAGTTTATTTAAGCATATAGGTGTTACCTGCTATGAAACTATTTTAGGTTTTTCTTTGGGAACAATTTTAGGAGTGCTTGCAGCCATAGTATTATGGTGGTCTCCTAAGTTGTCAAAAATATTAGATCCTTATTTAGTTGTTTTAAATGCACTTCCTAAAGTTGCTCTAGCTCCAATTATTATTTTCTGGATTGGAAATGGTATGCCAGCTATAATAGTTATTGCACTTTTGATATCTGTAATAACAACAATTATAAGTGTATTGACAGGCTTTAGTGAAATTGATAAAGAAAAAATTATGCTCATGAATACATTTAGAGCTTCTAAGATACAAATATTACGGTATTTGATATTTCCATATTCCATTCCGATTTTTATAGCAGCTTTAAAAATAAATGTCGGCTTATCTTGGGTTGGTGTAATAATGGGAGAATTTTTAGTTGCTAGAAATGGTTTGGGCTTTTTGATAGTATATGGAGGACAAGTTGCCCAGTTAGATATGGTTATGATGAGTATAGTTATTCTTTCTGTAATTGCTTTTATCATGTATGAGGTTGTTGCAATAATAGAAAATAAACTTGCTAAAGATAGAAGCTAGATGTATTTGCAATAGAATTCTATATCTATAAATTGACAACTAAACCTCAAAAAATATATAGATAAAATTCTATATTAACTAGACTTATAAGTAATTTATTTTACACAAGTCTAGTTTTTTCTTTTTGAAGGCTTTATTTTTTAAGGAAAAATGGGTAATATATGTATTGGAATAATAAAAATACTTATAATATAAGTAGATTTTGTAGTTAAGATAAAATTTTCGTAAAACAAAGGAGGAAAATATGAAAAAACTAAAGGAATATGGAATTATAACAATAGGTGTAGCACTTGTAGTAGTAGCATTTGAGTTCTTTTTCTTTCCTAATAAAATAGCCTCTGGTGGAGTGTCTGGACTAGCACTAGTAATAAATAATATTTTAGGATTTGATACAGGACTTGTTATGATAGTATGTAATGTTATATTGTTTATATTGGCATTTACCCTCATTGGAGGTAATTTTGGAATAAAGAGCATGTATGCAGCTTTTGCATTATCTTTTGCATTAGCAATATTAGAAAAGGTTTATACACCGATAGCTTTTACAAATAATTTAATGCTAGCTTCAATATTTGGAAGCGTACTTTTAGCATTAGGTACAGCAATTATGCTTACTCAAGATGCAACAACTGGCGGAACAAGTATTATAGCAAAAATTTTAAATAAATACTTGAATATAGATTTTGGGAAAAGTCTTTTAATATCCGACTCTGTTGTAGTTTTACTTGCTATGTACACTTTTGGAACTGAACTAGCATTGTTTGGTTTATTAAGCATATATCTAACAGGAAATCTAATTGATAAATTTATAGATGGACTTAATGTATCAAAGCAAGTAATGGTATTTACAGAACATGAAAAACTTATTTCTGATTTTATAATTAACGATATAGACAAAGGGTGTACTGTATTTTATGGAAAAGGTGGTTATACTGGGAATGAAAATTGTGTTATATTGACTATTTTAAAAAGAGGTCAATTTATTAAATTAAAACAATTTATGAGTATTAACGATCCAGAAGCCTTTATTACAGTCAATGAAACCAGTGAAGTTTTAGGAAAAGGGTTCAAAAGTTTAGATAATTAATAAGTAATAAATTAAAACATCTAAAAGAAGAATACTATAAAATAGGGTTAGCAATATTTACTTGTTGAATATCAGAATAAAAGCAAATTATAATTAAATATAGTTATATTAAACTTTTTAACAAAGGATTATTACAGCAAATAATAAGAAGTGCGGGAGACGTGTAAAGATGGCTTATGACGATGAATTGCTTATAACTTATGGATTAGGATATGCTTTTGAGAAAAGTAAATTGTTAATTGTTTCAGAGATTGAAGAAAAAACTGTATTAAAAAAAGAAATAGATATTATTGAAGAGATAAATATTATTAATAAATTTAAAGAAAATTTGAATAAAAAATGTACTTTGAATTCTTCTAAAAATTATATTAGAGATATTGAAGACGCTTTGGAAGAGAAATTATCGAAGATTATACCAATAATTATTTCAATTAAAGGAAAAGATCAAAAAAGACAAGATTATCTTATGGAAGAGTACATAAAAAGTGATTTGATTCAATTAAGATTGAAAAAAGAAGGATATATACAGAAAGATTCAACTTTAGTAAAAAAATATATAGATAATTGTTCAGGAGAGTTAGAAAATAATAGCGAGAATGCAAGTGAAAAAATATTATCATACAATAAGATTATTCTAAAAATTATTTTAACTACTAACTTTGGAAGTGAATTTTATAAATTTTTAAGTGAACGTGGACAAGTAGTGATTTTAAATAATGAAGAGAAGTTAATAGGGGAAGAATTAGAATATGAAAATATAAATAATTATTTAATCAAGAATGAATATAAAAATCTTGATTTTTTAAACCTGTTATTATTTCTAGAAACTTGGCAGAAAAAATATTTTGAATGGGATGGAAATTATACAAGCTTAATGTTTTCAATAAATAGGAACGGGAAAAGATATCATGGTCCTAAGTCTGAAATAAAAGACTATGTAATAGCTTTTTTGAAAGAAAAGCGATATCTATATTTTCCTTTTGGAAGATATGATATAAATAATATGTTTATTACATTGAATGATGAAAGATATTGCAATAGTAAAGAAAGTGAGAGTAGTAAAAGAAATTGCGTAGTTTTAGAAAAAAAAGAATCTAAGCTGTATCAAATCACTGTTTCTGATTTTAAGCGAATTGATTTAGAAAAAGATATGGAGTTAGGATATTTGCTATCATATAAAAATGATGAGGTATATATATCTTTAGTAATGTATGATAAAAAAAATGGACAAGTATTAAATATAAGTGATTTTGAAAATTTTAGAGAGGAAATGATTTGCGCGTTAGAAAAACATTTCATAGTAGAAGGGTGAAATTTCAATAGACAATTGCCAATCATCAATGCTCAATCATTTCATGAACATTGATAATTGGCAATTATTAATTACTATCTTTTTTTCTTTTTCTTCTTTACTGAATATCCAAAAGTACCCAAAGGTTTTGCATTTAAACCATAATATTCTCCATGGCTATAGCAGATAAGATTTGCTCTATTAAAGCATATCTTACCATTTGGATCTAGTAAATCTTCATCTACTTTAATGTTTAATACTTCAAATAAGAATAAATCATGAGTCCCTAAAGGGGTAATTGATTTTAATTTACATTCTAAAGCTATTGGAGATTTTTGTAGTGAAGGTGTAGAAATGGAATCTCCTTTATTAAGCTGTAGACCAAAATGTTTGATTTTATCTTCTTTTTTACCAGAACGCACACCACAGTAATCAACTATTTTAACCATTTCTCTGGTTGGTAAATTAATAACACATTCGCCACTTTCTTTGATATATTCATGTGATAATCTTTCAGGCCTTATTCCCATAGCAATAATAGGTTCTTTAGTACAGACTGTGCTAACCCATCCTACTGTAAATACATTAACTTTATCAGCATTGTTTTTAGAGGTAACTAATACTACAGGGGTAGGATTAAGCATTACACTTCCTTTAAAATTGATTTTATTCATATGTAATTACTCCTTCAAAAAAGGCATCCTCAAAATAGCTAGGAGCTTAAATATCAACCTATATATTAAGAGATGCCTAAATAAATTCTATAAATAATTTTAATATCTTCTTCTACGTGATCTATTTGAATAACTTCTTTTTCTACGTTTTGCATTTGAAGCCATAGCTTTAATAAGAAGAATTAAGGTAATAATAATAATTAATACTACTAGTGATGCAATATATATTATAAGGTTATCCTTAAGTATTGCACTAAGTGTAATATCGACTGAGCCAGTAACTTCTTCAGAATAGTGTCTTGTACTATAAGTTAACTTTATGTTTTTATTAGAAAGTAAACTCCATGCACTAGAATTAGTTCCATCAAAAGTTATTTTAGATTCAGCATCATTAATTGCATTTTTATAGTAATTTACATCTTGAGTTAATTTAACAGGTACAGAAATAGTTTTTGTAGGTCCAAATAAAATAAATGGTTTATAACTTACATCAGCTGTTCCAACATCATCACCTTTAGTTTTATAAACTGATTTAGTAGCTGCGTAGCTATAATTCATTATAGCATCCATATCATTAAATTTTGTCATATCAGCATTGTCAATTTGTCTACTCTTTAATACAACACCTACGATTTTTCTGCCATCTCTTTCATAAACTGTAGCTAAACATCCGCCAGCGGGAACAGTAGTACCAGTTTTTCCGGCAAGATTACCATTTTTTCCAAGAGTTAGATTTCTGTTTTCTAAAATAATTTTAGAATTTTTTAAAGTAATAGGAGCTTTATCAAGTTCCATTGTACTTTTTACCCAGTCATTTTCAAAGGCTGCCTTTAATATTAATGATAAGTCATAAGCAGTTGTATAGTGATTATCATTGTGTAAGCCATTAGGTGTAATAAAATTACTGTTATTAGCTCCAAGATCCTTTGCCTTTTTATTCATCATATCAGCAAAAGCAGTAGAATCACCTGCAACATTATCTGCAATTACATAAGCTGTGTCATTACCTGAAAACAGTAATAGCCCTTTCATGATATCATCAGCAGTTACTGTATCACCAGGTTGCATGGTGTTGTGCATATAATTAAGATTTAAAGAATATTCAGGCTGCTTTTTTGCCGATTCAGTATATTCAAGCTGATCAGTAGGTTTTTTATTTTCAGATAGTAATAAAGCTGTTAAAAGTTTTGTAGTACTAGCTGGATATCTTTTACTGTCAGCATCTTTACAATAAATTATTTCACCTGTGTCATAGTCAAAGGTTAAAGCTGCTTCTCCTTTTATTTCAGGTAAGCCATCTGCGTTAGTTTCAGTTTTTGCTTCTGAAGTAGTATTAGTTGAAGCCTCGGTTTTTGCTTTTGGGGCAGTTTTTGAGGTGGCTTCAGTTTTCTGTTTTGAATTGTTGTTCACAGCATAACTTGCTATAGCAAAGGGACTAAACAAAGAAAGTGAAACAGTCAATATAAGTGTTTTTAAAATTAAATTTTTTTTCAAGTATAATCTCTCCAATTCCATTTAGGCACAATTAAAGATAATCTCTTTAAACATGCCATTGTTTATTAAAACATTTTTAGTATAACATTTATGTAATGTTATAACAATGAAAGTAACACTAAATATTAAGTGTAAAATTTAACTATATAGTATAAAATTTGATTTATTTTAATTTTTCTATAATGGATTTTTTTGCCATAATCTCAAATTCGTCATTCAAGGAATCTAATTGTATATCTTGACCATACTTATTTTTTAAAGCTAACATTAATAGCCTGTCAGCAAATTCTGGATTTTTAGATAAGAAAGAGCCGTGAAAATATGATCCAAAAGTGTTTTTATAGATGCAGCCTTCCTGTCCATCTTCTCCATTATTACCATAACCATGGATGCATTTCCCAAGTGGTGTATGGTTATTTATATAAGTCCGCCCTGAATGATTTTCAAAACCTACATAGGTTTCATTGAAGTTTTCATTATATATTTCAGTATTTCCAATGAATCTAGTATCTCCACCTTCAGTATAAAGATCTAAAATTCCAAGTCCATCTATCTTTTCACCATTTGGAGCCGTGTAGTATTTACCTAATAATTGATATCCACCGCAGATAGCAAGAAGAACCTTTCCTTCTTCAATATAATCTATCATAGCTTCCTTTTTTACTTCATTTAAATCTTTTGATACGATAGATTGTTCATAATCTTGGCCTCCACCAAAGAAAATAATATCTACAGTTTCTTTATCAATATTTTCACCTAGCGAGGAGTTTATTATATTCACATCAATTCCTCTAAGAGCCGCTCTATGCTTTAAAATGAGTACATTACCCAAATCACCATATACGTTCAATAAATCAGGATATAAATGACAAATAGTCAATTCCATATTTTTAACCTCCGTAGTTTACCATAACTTATTAATATAACCTTTTGAATGAAGGTATTTTCTATAATTAATCATCGCAGTATAAGTTGCAAGAATATATATTTTTTTAGAAGCCGATTCTTTTATTTTTTCAGTTAGTTCTTCATAATCTTCCTTTAAAATAAACTTATCAACATTTAAACCTGCAACTTTTAGTCTTACAGCCATGTCGTACATTCTAAGGCCAGAAACAAAAATATCTTCTAGTTTTAATGTGGAAATTTTTTCGAAGTCCACATCCCATATCCAAGATACATCTCGTCCATCAGCATAATTATCATTTAGCATAAATACTGCAGAAAATTCACTTTGATTAAGTGCAAGTGTATCCAATGCCTGATTATATCCAGCAGGATTTTTTACTAATATAATTTGAATATCTTTATTGTCAATTTTTATTTGTTCTTGTCTTCCAAAACTTGAGCTTTGTTTTTGAAGAGAATTTTTAATTATTGAATCATCAATACCAAGCTCTTTAGAAATTGAATAAGCACATAAGGCATTATAAATATTATAAGCTCCTGATTGACTTATAAAAATTTCTGTATCATTTATTAAGACTGATGAATTCTCAGTAGTTAAATCAAAAATTTTATTTACAGCATAGCTAAGTTCAGGACGCTTATATCCACATTCAGGACAATAAAAATCGCCTAGATGGTTATATGTAACTAAATTATAGGAATAGGGTGTTTTGCAAAATTTGCAAAATTTAGCATCCGCATTAATATCTAAAGAAGTATCTTCTTTAATTGGAGTATTAAATCCATAATATACAGATGGATTTTTAACATCTAATTTGCCAAGCAAAGATTCATCACCGTTTAAAACAAGCTTAGTTTCTGGAATATTAGTTATACCTTCTAAAATTTTAACTAGAGTTGTGTACACTTCACCATATCTATCTAATTGATCTCTAAATAAATTGGTTACAGTTATTATTTCAGGAGTTAAATGCTTTGTAATAAACTTTACATTGGCTTCATCAACTTCTATTATAGCGTAAGGATTACTTTTCTTTTTAAAAAATGAATAATTTGAAACAAAACATGCTACAATACCAGGATATAAGTTAGCACCAGTATTATTAGTAATAACATTAAAGTTGTTTTCCTTTAAGATATTATAAATCATACTAGTAGTTGTTGTTTTACCATTTGTTCCAGTTACCAAAATAACCTTATATCCTTTACTAACAGTCTTCAAAATCGATTTATCAATTTTTAATGCAATTTTTCCAGGAAAGTTACTTCCACCTTTTACAATATGCTTTGCAGCAAAAGCAGTAATTTTAGATAATAATATGCTTAAAATAGATTTAATATTTATCGTACTCACCGTCCAATTCTAGTCATATAGTAAAAATGATTAACATAATATGAAAAAGTTAATCATTTTTATATCATTAAACAATAAAATAATCACAATAAGTATAGCACAAAATTTGATAACTACGAGAGTTTTTTTAAAATTCAATAAATAATACTTGGATATAATTGGAATTTATCCAGGAAATTATAACAATTGGCTTACAGTTAGGTCTAGACAATTGTTTTATTAGTAATTATGCCATATAATTAAGGTAATAAAGAATTTTACGAGGTGTTATTATGATCAAGGTAACAGTTAACATAAATGGCATGAATTATATTTTAACAGGGGAAAAAGATGAAAAATATTTGCTAGGGGTAGCAAATTATGTTGATACAAGAATTAAAGAAATAATTTCTAAAAAGGCTGGCTTTAGTTCGACAGCAGCAGCAGTCTTGGCTGCTGTAAATATTGCAGATGAGCTTTATGATTGTGATTTAGAATTAGATAATTCAGTAAAAGTTAAAGAAAATTTAGAAGCAGAAATTAAAGAAATTAAGCAAGAACTTGAACAAGTAAGGCTCAATATAGAGACAATTGATAAAGAAAAGTCGAGTATTCAAAGTGAGTTTGACAAGAAAGAGCAAGAATTAAACACTAGATATAAAGACCAAGAGGCAACTTATAAGTCATTAAAGGATATAATAGATAATTTAAAAGTAGAAAATGACAAACTTAAAAATCAAAATAAATTGGTAAATGAGGAATTAAAAAAGAACAGAAATATAAATGAAGCATTAAGTAAAGAACTTGCTGAAATCAAAGAAAAAAATAAGTTTATTTATAAAAAAGCAGATGATGCAAAGAATAAAGAACATAGATTAGAGAAACAACTACAGCAAGCAAATGAACAAGTGAGAAATTTAACAAATCAAATTGCCAATGTAAATGCTGAAAAAGAGAAAATCAATAAAGAGTTAATAGAAACAAGTGATAATAACTTACACTTAACTAAAGAAATAGAAAGATTCACTTCAATTAATAGTAATTTAGATAGTGAAGTTTTAGAATTAAAGAAAAGTAAGGAAACTCTTGAAGTTGATTATAACAATACTTATGAAGAGTTGAAAAAAGTTAAAGCAAATTTACAAGCAGAAATTGCTAGTAAGGAATTAGTAAATAAGGATTATGGTTTATGTAAAATAAACTTAGATAAACTAAATGGAGAGTATACTAAATGTATCAATGAATTAACTGAATGTAAGAAAAATTTAGATAATAAAATTAATGAATACACTATGTTAAAGAATAGGGCTAGGGAAGAACGAGAAATATTAAATAATAAGGTGGCAGAATTATTATTAAGTGAAGAAGAATTGAAGAATGATTTAAAAAGCGAAAAAGAAAATATTATTGAATTAAATAATAAAATAGAAATAAGTAAAATTGAAAATGATAAAATTAAAAAAGAATTAAATGATTTGATTGAAGAATCAGATAGGGAAATAAAAGAAGGTAAAAATAAAATAAATAATATTACAAAAGAAAATGAAGATTTAGTTAACCAAATTAATTTATTAAGTGAAGAAAAGGATGTATTGGCAACAGAAATTAATAAATTAAAAGTAGAGCAAGAAGACTTACATATTGAGATAAAAAACATGAGAGATGTTAATGATGGATTATCACAAGAAATAGAAAAAACTGACAAACAAAAACAAATTTTAGAGGAAGAACTTGAAGTTACAAGAAGCAATAATGAAAAATTAAAATATGAATTAAAAGTAACTCAAGAAGAAAGTGAAAAGCAGCTTAATACAAAAATTCAAGAAATAGAAGACTTGCGAAAAGTGATAGAGGCTGCAGAGCATGAATTAAGAAGAATTAAAGAAGAATTAGGAGGAAAGGAAAGATTAGTAGAGCGTTTAGAAAAAGAGCTTGAAGATAAAGAATGGATTTTCTTAAAATTAAAGAGAGAAATAGAAGCTAAGCAAAAGGAATTAGATAATAGTAAGAACAATATTGAAGAGTTACAAGAAAAAGTTTCAAATTTGGCTAGTGAAAAAGAAACGTTAGCTAATGAAAATGAAAAATTTACACAAGAGTCTAGAGGTTTTCAACATAGACTATTTGAATTACAATCTGAAATAATAAATAAAGATATAGAAATTGCTAAAATTAAAAAAATGCAAGTAGGACCTGTTGTTAACAAGAAAAGATAGTGCAAAGGAGAAATATGAACAAGATTGAATTATTAGCTCCAGCGGGAAGTATGGAGAGTTTAATTGCAGCCATTAACAATGGTGCTGATGCAATATATTTAGGGGGGAATAAGTTCTCTGCGAGAGCTTATGCCTCTAATTTTGATAATGAAACTATGCAAAAAGCAGTGGATTATGCGCATAGTTATAATGTTAAAGTGTATGTTACTATGAACACGCTTTTAAAACAAAATGAATTAAGGGAAGCTCTAAAATATGTAGGATACCTATATGAAATTGGAGTAGATGCATTAATAATTCAGGATGTAGGCTTAATTAGTTTAATTAGAGATGTGTATCCTGAATTTGAACTTCACGCGTCAACTCAAATGACAATTCACAATGCTGAAGGTGCCTTATATTTTATAGAAAAAGGCATGCAGAGAATTGTTTTATCTAGAGAATTAACTTTAGATGAAATTAAGTACATATCGAAGGATTTAAATATTGAAACTGAAATATTTGTGCATGGCGCTTTATGCGTATGTTATTCAGGTCAGTGCTTAATGAGTTCTATGATAGGTGGCAGAAGCGGAAATAGAGGAAGATGTGCTCAGCCATGTAGAATGCAATATACACTTCAAGGTGAAACTTTAGGAGAAAGAAAGGGCTATCTCTTAAGTCCTAAAGATACATGTTTAGTTGAAGATATAGATTCAATTATTAAAAGTGGTACTGCATCTTTAAAGGTTGAAGGAAGAATGAAAAAACCAGAATATGTAGCTGGTGTAACTAGAAATTATAGAAGAGCAATTGATAAGGTAATAGTAAATACAAAATTTGATTTACATAAAGGCAGAAATGAATTAGCTCAATTATTTAATAGAGAAGGATTTGCTAAAGCATATTTATATAAAAATGTAGGTAAGGATATGATGAGCTATAATTATCCTAAAAATACTGGAGTTTTTATAGGACAGGTTACAAATAGTGGAGAAGTAATATTGGAAGAAAATGTTGGATTAGGCGATGGAATTCGTTTTTTAGATGATGGGTTTACCTTAAGTAAAATCTTAAAAAATAATCAAGAAGTAAAAGAAGCTTTTATAGGCGATAAGGTTAAGTTGTTTCCGACTGGCGGCTACAAAAAAGGCTATAAATTATATAAAATGTCTGATAAAAGATTATATGATGAGTTAAAAGAAGATTTAAAGCCTTACAAGAAAAAAATAAATCTAGTAGGAGAAATTGAATTTAAGGTTAATGCACCACTTTGCATTAAAACAAAATTTAATAATAAGGAATACAAGGTTTATGGAGAGATAGTAGAACCCGCTGAAAATAAGCCTTTAACAAGAGAAAGAGTTGAGGAAGCTTTAAAGAAATCTGGAGATATTCCTTACAAGTTTGATAAAGTGTTCTTTGATGTTTTCGATGATGGATTTATAAGAATTGCTTCAATTAATAATTTAAGAAGAGATTTATTTGATAAAATCTTAAAAGAAGTTAGTGGATATAGGAGAAGAAGAAATGAAGAAGTTCCTAAAGCTAAGAATATAAAATCTGCTGAGGAATTAGGATATATTTATAGCTGCATTACAAAAGAGCAGTTGAGGGCGTTAGTAGAAGAAGAAACAGTTAAAAATATAGCCTTAAATGTATTTTTTAGTAGAAAAAATACAGCTTTGAATAAAGAAGATTTAAAGAATTTATATGAGCAAGGAATCGAAAATAAAAACATATATTTAAATGTACCTAATATAATCAAAGGTGAGTTTAATTATATTGTTAAGATAATTGATGAATTAACACCTTATATAAAAGGAATAATAACTTCTAATGCAGGAATAATTAAACTTTTTAAAGATAAACTATTTATAATAGGCGATTATAAACTAAATATATTCAATAAGGAAGCAGCTGAATTTTATGCTGAAGATGTAGATATTTCTTCTGTAAGCTTAGAATTAAATAGAAAAGAAATAAAAGAACTAATGAAAGATATTAATTGTAAGGTTGCTGTGAATATTTATGGGAAAACAGAGCTTATGGTTAGTGAATATTGCCCAATAGGCAGTACTTTTGGTAATAAATCTGCTAAAAAGGAATGCAGTAAATCATGTATGAAAGATACCTTTACATTAATAGATAGAATGAACGAAAGTTTTAGTGTTTTAGCAGATAATAGCTGTAGAAGTTATATTTTAAATTCATTAGCTACAAATTTAATTGAAGAAGTAGAAGAACTTAAATCTTTTAATATTTCAAGTTTTAGAGTAGATTTTAAGGATGAATGTTATGAAGAAGTTAAGGAAATTTTAAATCAAATTTCTAATAAGAAGAAAAATGAAAATGTAAAATATACAAAAGGCCACTATAGAAGAGGCGTTGAATAACAGTTTACAATTTACAGTGTACAGTTTGCAGTTGGGGAGTAAAATATTTTGAATAACTGTGAACTGTAAACTGACAACTGTAAACTGACATAAGGGTGTGTTGTAAATGAATGAAAGATCTCTAAGAGTATTAGAGTTTAATAAAATAAAAGAAAAAATAAAAAAATATGCAAGAACAAATGCTGGAAAAGACTTGGTAGACAAACTTGAACCGTATAATAATTTGTATGAAATAAATAATAAGTTAGAAGATACAAATGAAGCTTTGGAAATTTTGATTTCTAAAGGGAATCCACCTTTAGAAGGACTTGCTGATACTCATGAAGGAATTGAAAGAGCTAAAAAAGGTGGAACTTTAAGCCCAGAGCAATTATTAAGAATTGGTGGAATGCTTAGAGCTTCTAGAACTATGAAGGAATTCTTTAAGAGAGATGAAGTAGAAAGGTCATATCCAAGACTTGAAGATTTAGCATATATTTTAGTGCCAGTAAAAACGTTGGAAGAAGAGATTGAAAGAGCTATAGTTTCAGAAGATGAGATTAGTGATAAGGCAAGTCAAACTTTATACAACATAAGAAGAAGTCTTAAAGAAAAGAATTCTTCTGTGAGGGAGAAAATAAGCTCTATAGTAAAAAGTAATTCAAAATATTTGCAGGATGACTTATACACTATGAGAGGTGACAGGTATGTAATACCTGTAAAATCGGAATATAAAAGCCAAGTTCCCGGACTTGTTCATGATCAGAGTTCAACAGGGGCGACTTTTTTTATTGAACCTATGAGCTTAGTAAATTTGAATAATGAAATAAGAGAATTAGTTCTTAAAGAAAAAGCTGAAATTGAAAGAATACTTTCAGAACTTTCTTCAAAGGTCAAACTTAATGGGGAACAATGTTTAAGCAATTTAAAGGTATTAATTGAATTTGACTTCATATTTGCAAAAGCAAAATATGCATCGGCGTTAAATGCTATAAAGCCAATAGTTACTGAGGATGGAACTTTTAGCATCTTATCAGGAAGACATCCATTAATTGCTGGGGATAAAGTGGTACCATCGGATGTTTATCTAGGAAAAGAATTTACAACTTTAATGATAACAGGACCAAACACGGGTGGTAAAACTGTTACTATAAAGACTGTTGGATTACTTCATATAATGGGATTAAGTGGACTTTTAATTCCAGCTAGAGATAATTCATCAATAGCATTTTTTACAGAGGTTTTTGCTGATATAGGAGATGAACAAAGTATTGAGCAAAGTTTATCTACATTCTCATCTCATATGACTAATATAGTTGAAATTATGAAGCATGTTGATGATAAATCGTTAGTATTATTCGATGAACTTGGTGCTGGTACAGATCCAACTGAAGGGGCTGCATTAGCTGTATCAATATTGGAGACCTTGAAAAATAGAGGGGCAAAACTGATAGCAACTACTCACTATAGCGAACTTAAGGCATATGCAATAAAAACTGAAGGTGTAGAAAATGCTTCAGTGGAATTTGATATAGAAACCTTAAGACCAACCTATAGACTTTTAATTGGAGTGCCTGGAAAGTCTAATGCTTTTGAAATATCCAAGAGATTAGGTCTTGTTGAAGGTGTAATAAAAAGAGCAAAAGAATATATTTCAGAAGAAAATCTTCAATTTGAAAATTTGATTAGAGAACTTCAGGAAAAAAGTATTGTTGCTAAACAAGAAGCAAGAGAAGCAAAGATAATTAAAAAAGAAGCAGAAGAACTTAAGAAAAAGTATGAGGAAAAGCTTGAAAAACTTGATAATACAAGAGAAAAAGCTTATATGGATGCAAGACGTGAAGCAAAAGAAATAATTTCAGAAGCTAAAGATGAAGCTGATGAAATTTTAAAAGCCATGAGAGAGCTTGAAAAGCTTGGAATATCAGGTGGTGGAAGACATAGACTTGAAGAAGAACGTAAAAAACTTAAGGCGAATTTAGAAGAAAGAGAAAAAGGCATTCACAATACAAAGGAAAATGAAGGTGAAGCTATAACTAAGGTTACTTTGGGAATGGAAGCTTTGCTGCCATCATTAAATCAAAAAGTAATTATTATTTCTATGCCAGATAATAAGGGTGAAGTTCAAGTTGAAGCTGGAATTATGAAAATTAATGTTAAACTTAGTGATTTAAGAAAAACAAAAGCTACTAAAGAAGAAAAAGTCAGAAGGAAAAGAGAAGTAAAATTAAATTTAAGTAGTGTTGAGTCAAGAGTAGATTTAAGAGGACTAGATGCAGAAGAAGCTTGTTATAAGGCAGATAAATATTTAGACGATGCCTACATGGCTAATTTAGGAGAAGTAACAATAGTTCATGGTAAAGGTACAGGAATTTTGAGAAAAGCCATAAATGATATGCTAAAAAGACATCCTCATGTGAAAGCTTATAGACTTGGTGCATATGGTGAAGGCGGAGATGGAGTAACAATGGTAGAGCTAAAAGCCTAATCCAATTAACAGTTAATAGTATGCAATTAGAAACATAAACGTTTATGTGAAATTTTGTTTTTAACTGCAAACTGTAAACTGTAAACTGTAAACTGAATTAGAGGTGGTTTTATGTATATAATAAGTGCATGCTTATGCGGTGTGAATTGTAGATATAATGGAAAAAGTGGATCAAATGAAAGATGCTTAAAGTTATTTAGAGAAGGTAAAGCTGTTCTAGTATGCCCAGAGCAGTTAGGTGGATTACCTACGCCTAGAAATCCTGTTGAATTAGATAATACAGCAAGTCAAATAATAGAAGGCAACGGAAAAGCTATTAGTAATAAGGGTGAAGATGTAACTGAAAAGTTTCTAAATGGAGCATATGAAACCTTAAAAATAGCAAAAGAACTTGGAGCTACTAAGGCTATATTGAAGGAAGGAAGTCCTTCTTGTGGAGCTAATTTTGTACATGATGGTACATTTACTGGAAATAGAATTAATGGCAAAGGTATAACTGCTAAAATACTTGAAAATGAAGGTATAACAGTATTTTCAGACGAAGATTTAGAGATTAATAATAGTAAATTGGTATATCTTAATGAATTTGATAGAGAAAAGGCTAAGAAAAGACGTCTTTTTGAATTAGAGGAAGAAGATGATGAGGAGGAAGAATATTTTGATTTAACTGAAAACCTAACAGATATGTCAGAATTACCTCCAAAGGTTGAAGAAAATGTGAAGAAGCTTATGATTTCATTGGCCCGTGATTTAATGGGCTTTGAAGAACTGGATGAAATTGCTGAAGCAACAGGATTGAGTATCGAAGAAGTAGAAGAAATACTTAATGAAGAAGAATAATACAATAGACTTAGAATAGTATTTGCATAATAAAAGAGAAATATAAAAGTGAAAGCTTGTAAATTATAATGAGTTAATAATCTACAAGCTTTCATTTTGTTTGAAGAATAACTAACTAATCATCGTCATCATCATCATTAACGTCAATAGTTTCTGGAGATATTGACGACCTTGAAATATTTGAATTATTAGTTTCAAGCATGTCTTCAGTGTCAGAAGCAGGTGATTTTGAAGAAGAAATATCAATTAAGAGTTCTTCACTATTATTCCCAGTATTTGCATTATTACGGTTCTTTTCATTGTGCATATAATCACTCCTTAGATAATTTCTAGAAATATTAAAGCAGTTAAGTAATTAATTATTAGTATTTGAAGTTAAAGCCATATTAATGCATGGAATATAAGGTTAATTTTCAAATAAGCATTCTCCATTTGATTTAATTACATTTTTATACCAGTAAAATGATTTTTTAGGTATACGCTTGAAAGTTCCATTTCCATAATCATCACAATCAACATAAATAAAACCATAGCGCTTAGACATTTGTTTAGTTGATTCTGAGACAATATCTATGCATCCCCAAGAGGTATAACCTAAACATTCAACCCCATCATATTCAATGGCATCTAGCATGCTTTTAAAGTGAGAATTAAAATAATCAATACGGTATTGATCATCAATAGTTCCATCTGTGTTAACCTCGTCTCTGGCACCAAGTCCGTTTTCTACAATAAATAAAGGCTTACGGTAACGATCATATAAATCTACCATAGAGATCCTAAGTCCAATTGGGTCTATCTGCCATCCCCAGGCGCTAGATGGTAAATAAGGATTTTTTATTGCCGTAATTGTATTTCCAGCAGATATATCTAAACCTTCTGTTGATGCAGCTGTGCAAGAAGACATATAGTATGAAAATGAAACAAAATCTACAGGATAATTCCTCATAATTTCATCATCACCAGGTTCTTTTTTTATTATAATCCCATTATTTTTAAATCTCGCAAGCAGATATGAAGGGTATTCTCCAAATACTTGAGTATCACTATAGCAATAAGTAGCACGCATATCCTGTTGTGCCTTTAAAACATCTTCAGGTTTGCAGGTATATGGATAATAAGTTAATTTTGTAAGCATACAACCCACTTTTGCTTCTGGAATTATTTCATGACATATTTTTGTTGCTAATGCACTAGCTATAAATTGATGATGCATTGCTTGAAAGATTACCTGTTCCCAGTTCATTCCTGGAAACCTATCTTCAATTAATCCCCCAGTAGTATAAGGATGTCTTATCATTGAATCAATTTCATTAAAAGTTAGCCAATATTTAACTTTATCTTTATATCTCGTGCAAATAGTTGTTACATATTTTTCGAAAAACCCTACCAATTCTCTTGAATACCATCCATTATAGTTCAAAACTAAATTTATTGGTGGTTCATAATGGGACATAGTAACTAGTGGCTCTATTCCATACTTTAAACATTCATCAAAGACATTATCATAGAATTGAAGTCCTTCCTCATTTGGTTCTATATCGTCACCATTTGGGAAAATTCTAGACCAAGCAATGGACATTCGATATACTTTAAAGCCCATTTCTGCAAAAAGCTTAATATCTTCTTTATAGTGATGATAGAAATCTGAGCCATGGCGCTTAGGGTATAAAGATTCATCATCTGTTTTTAAAGCTTCTTCTATATCTTTACTTGTAACAGTATTATGTTTTTTGTAATTGGTTACATCAACATCTAAATGGTGACGTGCGCAATCTGAAACACTGATACCTTTTCCACCATCTTTCCAGCCACCTTCAACTTGATTGGCAGCAGTAGCACCACCCCATAAAAATCCTTCGGGAAATCTTCTTATCGTCATAGTTATGCCTCCGTTGTTTTAATATATTATTAGATTTTTTTATATTTTGCTTATTTGTTTAATGTAAAGTTTTACCTATGTATATATTAATTATATACAGTCTTTAGTTTCATAAGCAATAAATATTTCTATTAGGTTGTATAAATAGTTTATTAAATATATAATAATAAAATCTAAATAATAGATTTGACTAAAGCATTAAAAGGACGTGAGATGAGGAATGGATTCTAGAAAAATAAACATAATGATAGCATTATTGGTTGCAATGTTTTTAGGAGCAATTGAGGGAACTGTTGTTACAACAGCTATTCCAACAATCGTGAAGGAATTACAAGGGTTTGAAATTATTAGTTCAGTTTTCTCAGTATACTTATTAACTTCTGCAATTTCAACGCCTATATATGGAAAATTATCAGATTTATATGGAAGAAAGAATATACTTTCAATTGGAATAATAATATTTTTAATAGGTAGTTTTCTATGTGGATTATCACAAAATATGTATATGCTAATCATATGTCGTGCAATTCAAGGAATTGGTGCAGGGGCAATATTCACAGTAACCTATACAATTATTGGAGATGTGTTTACAATAGAAGAAAGGCCTAAAATTCAGGGGATAATAAGTGCTGTTTGGGGAATAGCGAGTCTTGCAGGTCCATTTATAGGTGGAATTCTAATAGACATACTATCTTGGCATTGGATATTCTTTATCAACATTCCCTTTGGAATAGTATCGGTGATATTAATTCAAAGAAATTTAAATGAATCTTTTGAAAAGAAAAAACACAAAATAGATTTTGCAGGAATAATAACTTTATCAGCTGCAATGCTTGTTTTTCTTAATATTTTTATGTCAACTGAAAACACAAATACTACTTCAAACAAATTTATAGTAATATCATTGGTAATAACAATAGTTTTATTAATGTTATTTTATAAAATAGAAGAAAAAGCAGAGGAACCAATTGTTCCTTTTGATATTTTTACAAAATCGAGTACAATTGTTAATTTAGTAAGCCTTTTAGATTCAACTATTTTAATAGGCGCTAATGTATATATGCCGATATATATACAAAATGTACTTGGATTTAGTCCTGAGATATCGGGATTAGCTCTTGCTCCAATGTCAGCATCATGGCTTATTGCTTCAGTATTTTTAGGAAAAATGATAATGAAGCATGGCGGGAAAGCTGTAATAGTAATGTCAAATATAATTCTATTTATTAGTACCGTTTTACTTATTACATTGGATATAAAATCTTCATTAGTAATAGTGTTAGTATATGTATTTATAATGGGCTTTGGATTTGGAGGTGCCTTCACTACGTTAACTATAATAGTACAAGAGTCTGTAGAGTTTAATCAAAGAGGAGTAGCAATGTCTACTAATTCACTACTTAGAACATTGGGGCAAACAATAGGCGTAAGTATTTTTGGAAGTATATTTAATTTATATATAGTTAAATACTTTGTTAAATTGGGAATAAATGGAGTAGAACCAAGTGATTTATATAAAGCTTCTTCAGGAAATGCTATTTTAACAAGTGAACAGATTAGTCTTTCTTTGAATAGTTCACTTCATGTACTTTTTATAATATTTGTAGTTATATGTATAGTAGCTTCAGCTTTATCAGTATTAATGCCTAAAATGATAGAAAGTTATGAAAAAAGGTAAATTTAATTTATTAGTAAATAATATAAAATGAAATCATAATAAATTACATAAAAGAAAAGCTTAACTAAAAAAATAGTTGAGCTTTTCTTTTTGATTAAAGTTGATATTAGTATTTGTAATTAAAATGACATCTGATTTTTAAAATTCATAGCAAAGATAACTTAAATTTCCTAATTGATAGTCCCTATAAATAATTTTAGGAGACAGATTAGGACTGCTACCTAAAGTTATAAATAATGGTACAAGATGGTCTTGAGTTGGAGCTGCTAAATTGGCGTGAGGTGCTGAATTTCTGTAATCATAAAGAGCTTTAAAATCGTTAGTTTCAATTTTATTAATTAACCAATCATCAAATTCTTGTGCCCATGGGTCAGTATCTGAACTATCCCAGTTTACAAGTCTTAAATTGTGTACAGTATTTCCACTGCCAATAATTAAAATATCTTCTTGACTAAGGTCTTTGAGAGCAGCACCAATTCTAATTTGCTCCTCAACAGATAACGTACAGTTTATTGAAACTTGGATAACAGGTATATCAGCATTAGGATAAAGGTGTTGCAAAACTGTCCAAGTACCGTGATCTAATCCTCTTGCTGAATCTAGTTTTGTTTGAATTCCGGAAGCTATTAACTTATTCTGAATAGTCAAGGCAAGTGAACTAGAACCTTT
This sequence comes from Clostridium saccharoperbutylacetonicum N1-4(HMT), assembly GCF_000340885.1. Lineage (NCBI taxonomy): Bacteria > Bacillati > Bacillota > Clostridia > Eubacteriales > Clostridiaceae > Clostridium > Clostridium saccharoperbutylacetonicum. The sequence continues at coordinate 1,168,558 of NC_020291.1, forward strand.
AGCAGGATATTTAATTTGATATAACTCTTTTGGAAATCCGTAAAAATCATACATAGTGTCATATATAGAATCAATGGAAGAAATAGTGATTTTTTCGGTAGTCCAATGAGAAGTAAAGACAACTATAGCTTTTGGATTAATAGAATGTCCAAGATTATTTAGAAACTTTGTATATACACTTTTTTCAATTGCCATCATAGGTGATCCATGAGCTAAGAATAAAGGTTTAATCATATAAACTCCTCCTTTTATTGTATGTTAATAAATAATTTTTTGAATCAATAATACTTATCAAAGGATAACTATTATTTGTATGATAACATAAAATATTTATAAATGTAATACCTTTAAAGTAAAAAAATAATAATATTAATAGAAAATATTTTTATAAAAAATTATATTATATGGTTGACAAAACAATTAATTTTAAATATAATTAATTTGACTCAATTAAATTTGTAAAAATTAAAAGGGGGAGTGAGTATGGATAAATATAATAGCATAAAATTAGAAAATCAATTATGTTTCCCAATTTACGCACTATCAAGGGAAATAATAAAATTATATAAACCGTTTCTTGATAAATTTAATCTTACCTATACGCAATATGTTACTATGCTTGTTATGTGGGAAGATGAAAAAATAACATTTAAGAATCTAGGGAAAAAGCTTCATTTAGACTCAGGAACACTTACTCCAGTTTTAAAAAAGTTAGAGTCTGCTAATTTAATAATAAAGTATAGAACAAAAGAAGATGATAGAGTTGTTGTAGTTGAACTGACTGAGGAAGGAAGAAAACTTAAAGATGATATACTTGAAGTTCCTCAAAATATGTTTTGTAAGTTACAAATGAGTGGAGCAGATGCATTAGAACTTAAAAATAGATTAAATGATGTTCTTAAAATATTTGATAATTAAATGATTTTAAGAACATTTAATTAAAATAAATGATTGAGTAAAATTTAATTTTGCAAAACTGTAGACTGATAAATTAAAATAGAAGAGAGGAATAAGGTATGAATTTTTATGATTTTGCTGCTAATAAGATGAATGGAAAAGAAATAAAGATGGAGGAGTACAAAGGGAAAGTTATTTTAATAGTAAATACAGCAAGTAAATGTGGCCTAACCCCACAATTAGAAGGACTTGAAAATCTATATAAAGAGTATAAAGATAAAAATTTTGAAATACTTGGATTCCCATGCAATCAATTTGCTAATCAAGACCCAGGAACAAACAAAGAAATTAGTGAATTTTGCTTAATAAATTATGGTGTAACTTTTATGATGTTTGAGAAAATAGATGTAAATGGCCAAAAAGCACATCCAATATATAAGTTTTTAAAGGAAAATGCAAAAGGAACTTTTGGAAGTGAAATTAAATGGAATTTTACTAAATTCTTAATAGATAAAGAAGGAAATGTTATAAAAAGATATGCACCTATAACTACACCAGAGAAGATAAAAAGTGATATAGAAAAATTATTATAGATTTAATTTAATAAAATAATTGAATTTGTTGGAGGGATATTTTGTGAGTGAAAGATATGATTTGGCGATAATTGGAAGCGGACCAGCAGGTTTGTCAGCTGCGTTAAATGCAAAAATTAGAAAGAAAAAGTTTATTATTTTTGGAACTAATGAATTAAGTGCTAAATTGACTAAAGCAGAGAAAATAAATAATTATCTAGGTTTCTATGGTAAAAGTGGAGCAGAAATAAGGGATGAATTTGTTAAGCATTTAGATTTCATGGATATAAGTATAAAAGAAGAAAAGATAAACAATATTTATGCCATGGGTGATTATTTTGCACTAATGGTAAATGAAAAAATGTATGAAGCAACTTCTATAATATTAGCTACTGGAGTTAATTTCGGAAAACCATTTAAAGGTGAAGAAGAATTTTTAGGTAAAGGAGTAGGATATTGTGCAACTTGTGATGCTCCATTATATAAAGATAAAGTTGTTACAATAATAGCTTATAACAAACATGAAGAAGCAGAAGTGAATTTCTTATCAACAATTGCTTCAAAAGTATACTATCTTCCAATGTATAAAGAAAAGGTTGATGTTAATGAGTCAGTTGAAATAATTAAAGATATACCTTTAGAAATAATTGGTGATAAAAAAGTTAATAAACTTATACTAAAAAACTCAGAAATTGAGACAGATGGAATTTTTATTTTAAGAGATAGTGTGGCACCTGGGCAATTGGTTCCAGGATTAAAAATGGATGGAAGCCATATTGAAGTTGATAAAAAGATGAAAACTAATTTGAAAGGATGTTTTGCAGCTGGAGATATAGTTGGAGTACCATATCAATACATAAAAGCTGCAGGAGAAGGAAATATAGCAGCACTTTCAGCTGTTTCATATATAGACGAAGTTAGTAAAAAATAGAGAGAAGGAAATTAATATGGTAAAAGTAATTGAAGAAAATGTATTCAAAAGTGAAATAAGTGAAGGAATTGTGGTAGTTGACTTTTTTGCCACATGGTGTGGACCATGCAAGATGCTATCACCTATATTGGATGATTTATCTGCAGAAATGGAAGGGAAAGTTAAATTTATAAAAGTAGATGTAGATAGTTGTACAGAAATTGTTAATGAATATGATGTTTCTAATATACCTGCTGTTTTCATATTTAAGAATGGTGAAAAAAAGGATGTATTAGTTGGATTTTCCCCAAAGGAAAATATTAAAGAAAAAATAGATCTTTATTTATAAGGCAAAAGGTATATATTGCAATGATAGATGGTTGTAGATTTCTTTTAGAAATCGTTAAGTTTTGAACAATTATTTTTTGCAACATATATAATTAGCCTCAAAATTAAAATATAGATAATAAGTAAAAAATAAAAATTTATATATAAAGGAGAAATGAAAAATGATTTATGATTTTAATGTAAAAGCAGTTAGAGGAAGAGAAGTTTCAATGGAGGATTATAAGGGAAAAGTATTACTAATTGTTAATACTGCTACTGGATGTGGATTTACACCACAATATGAAGGTTTGCAAAAATTATATGACAAATATAAACACAATGGATTTGAAATTTTAGATTTCCCATGTAATCAATTCTTAGAACAAGCACCAGGAAGTGATGAAGAAATAGTTAGTTTCTGTCAATTGAAGTATAGAACAACTTTTAAGACATTTTCAAAAATTGATGTAAATGGAGAAAATGCAAGTGATTTATATAAATATTTGAGAGAACAAGCTCCAAAGGCTGCAGAAGATGAAGCATCAGAAGGTCTTTATGATAAGTTGAAAGGATATGGTTTTTCTACAGATGGAGATGAAATAAAGTGGAATTTCACTAAATTCCTTATTGATAAAGAAGGAAACGTAATTGAAAGATTTGCACCAACATATGAACCAGAAAAAATTGCAGAAAAGATTGAAGAATTACTTAAAAAGTAGCTCACCTTATTTTCTGAGATTATCATAATTATAGAAAAGAAGAAGCTCTTTGTAGGAAGCTTCTTCTTTTTTTTATAGTTATTTGTAATAAGAATGTAATAAAAATAGGACTGAAATATTTAATACCTTATTGTATTAAATATAAGAGAGGAATTTATTTGGTAATTAAATATAAAATTAATATATATATTCAGATTATTATTTATTCTATTGATAATGAGAATTAATAATTGAAATATATTAAAAAGGTACCAAAAACAATAAAAATATTTGTATTATATATCGAGAGGGTAGGAAATATGATGAAAAAAATGTTATTTTATCATATTTTACAATAATAAGGAAGTTTGATCAAACGGATTTTAGATTTAAGGCACATACACAATATTTTGATAATAATTTTAGTTAATATAATTAAAAAATGGAGGGATAATTATGATAAGAAGAGCAAATAAAATAACATCTTTAGTATTAGCAGCGGCGGCAGTGGTATCAATGGTGCCAGCATATGCAGCTGATGTAAAAAAAGTTGAATCAAAGGATGGCACGATATATGGTGCAGTAGCATATAAAAATGGAACAGCTGTAATTGATGCAGAAGTAAATGATAATGATGGAGTTTACTTATATAAAGATGGAAAATACAATAAATTAAATGATATAGATTCTGGTTCAGATTTAGCTGCATATGGAACAAAATATGCAAAAGTTGACGATGGTTCAGATTATAACGTAGATTTAGAAACTGGTAAAGTTTTAGATGATAATATAGTCTCAGATGATGAAGATGATGCAGCATCAGCATTAAGAAAGAGAATTAAAAACGAAGATAGATATAGTGATACTAAAATAGGTAGTGCTTATGGAGATAATGACATTGCAGATTTAACTTTAATCGATGGAAATAAATTTGGTGGTAATTGGTATGAAACAGCGTATGCAGTAGATTCATCTCATAAGACAAGCAATCCAGTTGGAGTACCTCTAAATGCTTATACTATATTTACTGATGCAAAAGGAAATTATATTGATGCAGATTACAATATAGGAAAAATAAAGGTATCAACAACTAGTGCTGGAATAGTAGGTGTAAATCAAGTGACAACATCAGCAGCTGTAACAATTGAAAATACAAAAGATGGTTATAAATTGAGAAATAGCAATGATACCTATGCAGCAATTACTCAATCAAGAGTATTAGGTCAGGATAAAGATAATATTTATAGATATGCTAAAATAAATGTATATTCAGTAGCTGATTCAAATGGATACTTCAATATAAATGGTAAGCCAATGGCTAAAACTGGTGTAGCTACATTTGGAACTAGTACTGTTGATTATATAACATTAGATGTTATACAAAAAATATCTAAGAAGCAAGATTCAAGTGATATTAATGGCGGGAAATATGCTAACAGTGTAACTAATTATATACTAACAAATGATGATGGTGGAGCAGCAACAAGTGACAATCTAAGCTTCAGAAACTTTGTATTGAATTTTGATAATTATTCAAAACAATCTAATACTGTTGTAGGAGCAAGGGTTATTAGTGGTAAATTAGTTCTATTTAAAGTTGATAATTCTTCAAATTTAAGTGGCGATAATGTTATGATTCAAGCTGCTACTTTGAAAAATAAGAATGGATATTACTATGCTGATTCTGAAAACCAAAATACAATTCAAGCAGAATATAGTAAATATTTAGATAAGGTAGCGTTTGATACAGATGTAGATGGAAATATCTATATAATAGATGGTGGATATATTAAAAAGTTTGATGGAACTGATGATTGGAATAAACTTTATAAGGTAGATGGATCTCTAGATGCATTATCTGTTTATGATAAAGATGACATGGTTGCTTGGAGCCAAAATGATGAAGTGTATTCAATAATAGGTGAAAAGAAATCAGATGATAATAAACCAGATGTGGATACTCCGGTAGTAACTGTTGGATGGGTACAAGCTAGTGATGGGTCTTGGTCATACAATAATGCTGATGGAAGTAAGGCTATTGGATGGGTTCAAGATGGTTCAAACTGGTATTACACTAATGGCGCAGGTGTAATGCAAACTGGCTGGTTGAATTTATATGGTACATGGTACTATTTAAATCCAACATCAGATGGTACTAGAGGTGCAATGAAAACTGGATGGCAATATATTGGAGGTACATGGTACTACTTAAATCCAATATCAGATGGTACTAAAGGTGCAATGAAGACAGGATGGCAATATATTGGTGGAGCATGGTACTATTTCAATTGGTCAGGTGCTATGTTAGCTAATACAACAGTTGATGGATATGTATTAGGAAGCAGCGGAGCGTGGATTAGATAACTAATACATTGTAGATATATTATTTGCACAAAAAACTAATACAAATATATTTAATTTATGCCTGCTCTTAGCAAAAATTAAATAAGTTATTTATTAATATTACGTTCCTATAATTTTAATAATTCAGAATATTGCTGGAAACTTCGGTTTCCAGCATTTTTTTTGATTTATAATAATATTGGAAAGAATACATTTAACTAGGCTATAATATAGATAAATAAATTTTGCAATGAAATAACTTAAGTAAGGAAGGATGTTTATTTTGAGGATATTGCATACAGGAGATTGGCATTTGGGTAAAAATTTAGAAGGTATAAGCAGAATGGATGAGCAGGAAGAATTTTTAAATGATTTTGTCGAGATTGTAGAAGAAAATAATATAGATTTAATAATGATTGCAGGGGACGTTTACGATAGTTCTAATCCTCCAGCAAGAGCTGAAAAAATGTTTTATGATACCTTAAAGAGATTATCTAAAAATGGAGAGAGACTTACTTTAGTTATAGCAGGTAATCATGATAACCCTGACAGATTAGTTGCAGCAGGACCTCTAGCAAGAGAACATGGAATAATTATGGTTGGAACGCCTAAAACGGTAGTTCCCTGTGGTGACTATGGAAAACATAAAATATTGGACTCGGGAGAAGGGTTTATTGAAATTGAGATAAATAATGAAAAGACTGTTATATTAACAGTTCCTTATCCAAGTGAAAAGAGATTAAATGAGGTAATTTATAATTATATGGAAGACGAAGAGGAAAAGGCCCAATCATATAGTGAAAAAATATTCTCTTTATTTGATTCATTAAAAAGTCATTATAGAGAAGATACTATTAATTTAGTGATATCACATTTATTTGCTATGGGGAGTGAGGAAAGTGGTTCAGAAAGAAGTATTCAATTAGGAGGAACTTATATTGTTGATGGAAATTGTTTTCCGAAGGAAGCTCAGTATATAGCTTTAGGCCATGTACATAAGCCCCAAGTAGTTCCAGGGACAAATAAAAGAGCTAGATATTGTGGTTCACCAATTCATTACAATAAGAAAGAAATTAATTTTGAGAAAAAATGCTATATTGTCGAGGTTAAGGCCAAGGAAGAAGGTAAAATAGAAGAATTAAATTTAAAAGTATATAAGCCTATAGAAATTTGGAAATGTGCAGATATAGACGATGCCATAGCCAAATGTGAGGAAAATAAGGCTCGCAAGTGTTTTGTTTATTTAGAAATAGAAACTGATAGATATATTAGAGAAGATGAAATAAAACAAATGAAAGAATTAAAAAAGGATATTTTAGAAATAATGCCTAAGATTAAAGGAACAACTGAAGAAGAAGTTGATTTCAATTTAAATGAAAAATCGTTCGAAGAAATATTTATAGATTTCTATACAAAAGAAAGAGGAACAGCACCAGAGGAAGATGTGGTAAGTTTGCTTTTATCAATTATTAATGAAGAAGAAGGGGAAATAAATGAGACCAGTAAGATTGAAGATTAGAGGATTAAACAGTTTTATAGATGAGCAGACTATAGACTTTGATAAATTAACTGATAGAGGTTTTTTTGGCATTTTTGGACCAACAGGTAGTGGGAAATCAACAATTTTAGATGGAATAACTTTAGCGTTATATGGAAACTTGGCTAGAAAAAGTTCTAACTTTATAAATACAAATTGTGATAGGTTAAATGTTAATTTTGAATTTCAAATATCAGGGAGTGAAACTAGAAAATATATTATTGATAGAGAATTTAGAAGGAAAAAAGATGGAAGTATAAATTCTGGAAAATGTAAAATTGTTGATATAACAGATTCAGAAGAAGTTTTGGCAGATAGCGTTAAGAATATGAATAAGAAAGTTGAAGAAATAATAGGTCTTAATTTAGAGGATTTTACAAGAACGGTTGTATTGCCACAAGGTAAATTTAGTGAGTTTTTAAAACTTGAAGGTAAAGACAGACGGGATATGTTAGAAAGGCTATTTAATTTAGAACAATTTGGAGATAATTTAACAAGAAAATTAAACACTAAAATAAGTAAAGAAAGAACAGAAAACAGTGTTTTAATTGGTCAGCTAAGTGTTTATAGTGACATAAGTGATGAAAAGTTAAAGGAAAAACAAGCTGAGTTACAGTTGACTATACTTAATTTAGAAAATTTAAAAAAGGAATTAGATAACATTGAGAAGAATTACAAAGAAAATGAAGAATTATGGAAATTACAATTAGAATTGTTGGAATATAAGAATAAGGAAAAACTTCTAAAGGAAAAAGAAGAAGAAATAAATAAGGATATAGAAAAAATAAGACTAGGAGAAGCTGGAGAAAAAGTTATACCCTATATAAAAGCCTACGAAAATACTAAAAAGGAATTTACCAAAAATGAAGTAGAATTTCAGGACCTAAAGGTAAAGATTGAAAAGATTAAAGAAGAACAAGAAAATATAGAAAAATCATGGAATGAAATAAAAGATAAGAAGGAAAATAAACTCCCACAACTAATGATACAAGAAGAAAAAATTAAAAATGCAATTGAAGAAAAAAAGTTATTAGAAAAAATATTAGCTGAAATAAATATGTTAATGACACATATTGAAGAAGTTAAAATCAAATTGGAAAAAGGACAGAAAGATCTTATTGAAATAGAAAATGAAATTAAAATAAAGGATAAGGAAATCAAAGAGGATGAAAAGAGATATGATGAAATAAAAATTGATGAACTTATCAAGGAAAAGGTACAAGAAGGAATACTTTGTGAAGAAAAAATCAGCAGTTTAAAAAATAATATTAGTAAGGATACAGAAAAGAAAGCTAAAATTGAGAAAGAAAATGATGATATTATAGCAAGTGGTAAAGCCTTAAAAGAAACAATTGAGGAAGCTACAAAAGAATTAGAAGAAAAATTAAATCAACATGAATATTTACTTAATAATCCGCCAGGAGAACAAAAAGATTTATTAAATTTAAAACAGGTCATACTTGAAAATGAACAAAATTGGTCAAATTTTAATAAATTCACTAATGAAATAGCTGCGTCAAAGAAAGAAATAGTAAAATTAAATACTGAAATTGAAAAGATTCAAATGGAAGAGGCAAAGAATAATCAAGAATTAGAAGAGTTAAAAGCAAAAGAAAAGGAGATTATGACAGAAAATATTGCTCATACTCTTAGAATGGAACTGAAAGATGGAGAAGCATGCCCAGTATGTGGAGCTATTCATCATATTAAAGAAAACATAAAAGTTTTGTCAGCAACAGATATCAGTTTAATTGAAAATAAAATTAAAGAAAAAGAAGAGTTTATTAAAGTTGTTAATAATAATATTATCGAAAATCAAACAAAGGTTATTACTTTAAATGAGAAAATTTCTAATAATGAAAGTGAAATAATTAATATTGGAAGTGAATTTAAAGAAAAAACTTTAGAAAAGCTTCAAGAAGAATTTATAAATCTGGAAAAAGCTTTGGAGAATTATAATAAGGATAAAGAAGGTTTAGATAAAATTATTAATGAACTTAAAAATAATATTAATATTAAGAATGGAGAAATAAATGAACTTAGAGCTGTGGTAAGAACTAATATGAAACAGCTTAAGGAATTAGAGGAAAATATTAAAGTTAATACTCAAGAGTTTAACGAATTAAATAATAATGTGAATTTGTTAAAGTCTGAAACTTTAATAACGAATTTTATTGAAAAAAATGAAGAAATTAAGGCGGTTGAGAAAGAAAGAGAAAGATTAGCAAAAAAGATTAAGGAAAATAGAGTAGCAATTGAAAATTTAGAAAATAGAAAAGAAAAATTAAATAATGAGGTTATTTCTATAAAAGAACTATTGGTTAAATATAATGCTGACTTAGCAGCATACGAAAAAAATAGAGATGAAAAACTTTTGGCTATAAGAAGTAAAGTCAGTGAAGAAAGTAACTTAGATAACATGCTTAGTGAAGTACAAGAAAATATAAAAAATATAAATGAAGAATTTTTTAGTGCTCAAAAAAACAAAGATAGAATACAGAAGGAATTTACGGATAATAATGAAAAGCTTATTGATGTAGGCAGCAAATATAAAGAATTAATCAAGAGAAAGAAAGATGAAGAAGCACAATTGGAAGTTTCAATAGATAGTGAGGGTTTTAAGTCTTTAGAAGAGGTAAAAGCAAATCTGATAGAAAAGGAAGAAATTAATAAGTATAAAGAAAAAATAGATGATTATAGAGAAAATTTATCAAAGGTAAAGGGAACAATTGAAAGTTTACTTAATAAGATTGATGGTAAGACGTTGAATGAAGAAGACTATACAAAAGTTAAATTATTAAAAGAACAAAAGGAAATAGAGTTTAGTTCAGTTAATGAAAATAAGATAAAAGTTGACGAAGAACTAAAAAAAATAAAAATTAAACTTAATGAGCAAAGGGAACTTTTTGAAAAAAAGAATAAGTTGGAACACAAATTAGCTTTACTCGGAGATTTAGAAAAGTTATTTAAAGGAAAGAAATTTGTTGAATTTGTAGCTATCAATAAGTTGAAATATATTTCAATTGAAGCTTCTAAAAGGTTGAGAGAAATTACCCATGGAAATTATGGATTAGAAGTAGATGAGAATGGTAAGTTTATGATTAGGGATTATAAGAATGGTGGAGCAGAAAGGGATTCATCTACTTTATCAGGTGGAGAAACTTTCATAGCATCACTATCTTTAGCACTTGCTTTGTCGGCACAGATCCAATTAAAGGGAACAGCACCATTAGAATTGTTTTTCCTTGATGAAGGCTTTGGAACTTTGGATGATGAATTGCTTGAAGTTGTTATGGGTTCATTAGAAAGGATTCATAATGAAAAATTAAAGGTTGGAATAATAAGTCATGTAGAAGCTATAAAAAATAGAGTACCAATTAAGCTTATGATTACACCGGCAGAATGTGGAATGGGTGGAAGTAAAGTTAGAATTGAAAGAAGTTAGAAATGGAAAATGAGCATTAGAATATTTGAAAATCTAATGCTCATTTTATATGGATTTAAATAAATTTATGTTTTAACCTAATATTTGTTTTAAATCTTCATCAGGAGTACTGATTGGTTTTATATCAAAATTATCAATTAAGAATTGTAGTACATTTGGTGTTAAGAATGCAGGGAGGCTTGGCCCAAGATACATTCCTTTGACACCTAATGAAAGTAATGCTAAAAGATCAGCAACAGCTTTTTGTTCATACCAAGAAAGTATTATTGATAAAGGTAAATCATTAACTCCGCAATTAAATGCATCAGCCAAAGCTAAAGCAATTCTAACTGCTGAGTAGGCATCGTTACATTGTCCAACATCTAGTAAACGAGGAAGTCCAGCAACTTCACCAAATTCTAATTTGTTGAAACGATATTTTCCACATGCCAATGTAAGAATAATAGAATCCTTTGGAACTTTTTCAGCAAATTCAGTATAATAATTTCTGCCTGGCTTAGCTCCATCACAACCTCCGATTAAGAAGAAATGCTTAACCTTTCCATCTTTAACTGCATTTATTATTGTTTCAGCATGGCTTAAGGTTGCTTTGTGGCCAAAACCAACAAGAATTTCTTTAACTTCTTCGTCCTCTTTGAATCCACCTAATTCTAAAGCCTTATTTATAACTTCTGAAAAATCCTTATGTCCATTTTCATCTTTTTCTATATGTTTAATTCTATCCCAGCCAACTACACTTGTTGAGAAAAGTCTGTCTTGGTATGAATCTTTTGGTTTCATCAAGCAATTAGTAGTCATTAAAATGCATCCAGGAATGTTATCAAATTCTTTTTGTTGATTTTGCCATGCACTTCCAAAATTACCTACTAAGTGCGGATATTTGTTTAATTCAGGATATCCATGAGAAGGTAACATTTCACCATGAGTATAAATGTTTATACCTTTACCTTCAGTTTGCTGTAATAACATCTCTAAATCCTTTAAATCGTGTCCGGAAACTATTATAAATGGTCCTTTCTTTATGTTTACATTAACCTTTGTAGGTGTTGGTGAACTATAAAGACCATTATTAGCAGTGTCCAGAGTTTCCATGATTTTAACGCTCTTTTCTCCAGTTTCAACTAATAACTTAATTAAATCATCAAGAGTTAAATCGTTATCAGTTAAAGCAGCTAAAGCTTTGAAATAAAAATTATCTACTTCATCACTACTATGTTTTATAAATCTTGCTTGATGTGAATATGCTGAAATTCCTTTTAAACCATATTTGATAGTTTCTCTAACTGAACGGATATCAGGATTTAAATTCTCATCATACATGATTCCAGCTTTTTTAGCATCTTCAAGCATAGCTTCAGTGGAAGCAGCTAGATCATATAAAGCTTCAGGAGCTTTTATGCCGTCAGTACTTACTTTTTTTCTTAGAGCTTCTTTAATTTCTTGAGATTTTTTTAGTTTAGTCAAATGAGCAGCAGGGTCAAAATTAACATTAGTTAATGTCATAAATAATGAATCCTCGACAAAAGAAACTATTGTTTTATCAATTACTTCACCCTTTTTTATAAGTTCATTAGCGTAAATACTAATTCCCTTTAATTGATAAATTAATAGATCTTGCATAGCTGCAATTTCAGGCGTTTTTCCACATACTCCTACTTTTGTACATCCTTTACCGCCAGCAGTTTGTTCACATTGAAAACAAAACATTTCTTGAACCATAATATCAATCCCCTCACTTATGATTTTTTTGAATATTCTCACTATTATTTTACACTAAAGATGTTAATAAATACAATAAGATATCAAAAAAAAGGAATAATTTTGTATGTTGAGGGAATTTTATAGTATTATTGCTTGAAAAAACTATTAAACATTAAGGTTTTCTAATTAATAATACTTTAATTAAAGTTATAAACTAAAAAGCTTCTTTATTTCTTCATATTTTTCATGAGTAAGTAAAGCATCTTTTTCTGTATTTTTTAGTTTAACTATATAGGTCCATCTGCCGTAAGGATAGATTTTTGTTATTAAAGATAAATTTATGATGTATGATTTGTGACTCCTAAAGAATTGAGAATGATCCAATTTTTCTTCTATTTCTGATAAAGAAATAGAAGTAGTGAAACTATCACTTTGTGTATATATAACGGTAGAACTATCCTCTCTTTGAATTAAGACTATTTCCTTTGTATCTACAAAGCTTATACCTTCCTTATTTTTTATCATAAGCTTATCGAGACCTTTTTCATGTTTTATTATTTTATCTATACCATCTTCATAGTTTGGTTTATTTAATGTTTTAATTCTATCTAAAGTATGAAGCACTCTTTCTATTTTAAAGGGCTTTACCAAATAATCGAAAGCATATAGCTGGAAAGCATCTGACATATATTCTTGATGAGCCGTTGCAAAGATGATTATAGTTTTTGGATCTATATCTGTTAGTATTTTAGCACAATCAATTCCGTTACAACCAGGCATTTCAATATCAAAGAACACCACTTCAGGGCGATGCTCTTTGAATATTTTTATAGCCTCTTCACCGTTATCTGTATCACCAACAACCTCGAAGCCACTAGATTTATCTAATATTTTTTTTATTATGGTTCTCATTCCTTGTTCGTCATCAACTATAAGCACTTTTATATTCATATAAAATTCTCCTAATATTTAAAATCTTCGTCTTTGCCTTCTGGTTTTACTTCTTGGTTTACCAACTATTTCAGAAAGGATAATAGCTTGTTGAAGCTTAACCGATGTAAGTTCTTGAGTAATAGAATCAATAACACCTTGTGGATTTGAAGAAGCAGATTGCTGTTTATTATAGCTAGAGTTAGCTTCAGTATAGTCTTTATTATCACCTACTGGAATACTAACATCTGATGCTCCGTTATCATCTTCAGGCCTTAAGGAAGTGCTAATGGTAAATTCGTTTTTTGGAAGAGTGCCAAAAGGGTATTGAAAATTAACGCGTAGTCCTATTTTATCATTTGTAATAAAAGAATCTTTAAGGGCAGTTAAGGTACTCTTGAATATTTCATTAGATTTCATCTTTTTAACCTCCTAGGAGAAGAGTTTTTATTTCATTTTTTTATTATCATTATTAGAAATCTGAGTTTTATTGCCAGCGCTGGATATTGAACTTCTCATACTTGTATCTGCAATAACATTTTGCATGTCATAATAATCCATTATTCCAAGCTTTCCTTCTCTAAGAGCATAAGCCATTGCCTTAGGTACTTCAGATTCAGCTTCTACAACAGCAGCTCTCATTTCATGTTCTTTAGCTACTGCCATTGCTCTTCTTTCTTCAGCTTTAGCTTGTGCTATATTCTTATCAGCTTCTGCTTGTAAGGTTTGAAGCTGTGCACCTATATTTCTTCCTACATCCACATCAGCAATATCTATAGATAGAATTTCGAAGGCAGTACCAGCATCTAAGCCTTTACTTAATACAGTTTTTGAAATTGCATCTGGATTTTCTAATACTATTTTATGACTAGTAGAAGATCCCACTGTAGTTACTATACCTTCACCAACCCTTGCTAAAATAGTTGCTTCACCAGCACCACCAACTAGTCTTTCAAGGTTAGCTCTAACAGTAACTCTTGCTTTAACTAATAGTTCAATACCATCTTTTGCAACTGCTGAAACATTTGGAGTTTCAATTACTTTAGGATTAACACTCATTTTAACAGCTTCTAAAACATCTCTACCAGCTAAATCAATTGCAGCTGCTTTTTCAAATTGCAAGTCTATATCGGCTCTATGGGCTGCAATTAATGCATTTACAACATTATCAACATTACCACCTGCTAGATAGTGAGCTTCTAATTGATTAACAGTTAATCCCATGCCAGCTTTTGTAGATTTAATAAGTGGGATTACAATTTTTGAAGGTACAACTCTCCTTAACCTCATACCGATTAAGTTAAAGATACTTACTTGGACATTTGCTGCTAAAGACGATATCCATAATCCTATTGGTATAAATGTTATAAATAAAAATACTAAACATACGACTGCTATTGCTACAATAATTAAATTAATCATTAATAATCTCTCCTTTAAATTAATATTTTTTAACTAGTAATTGGTCAATTTTGATTAAAATTGACAAGTTAATTAATCTTTAGTTTTTTTCACCAATAGCTTTACACCACTAACTTTAAATATTTCAACCTTAGTGCCAGAAGAAATATACTCTCCATCAGAAATTACATCAAATTTTACTCCATCTATATCGATCGAACCAGATGGTCTTAAATCAGTAAGTGCAATTCCTTTTTTACCAAGTAAATAGTCTAAATCAGAAGAGCTAATATATCCATGTTCCTTTCTTTGTACATCTGGTAATATTAACGGTTTGAAAAATTTACCTTTAGTGAAAAAAGTCAGAACTACACCGAGCATAATTCCGAGGATGGCTAAGATTCCTAATGTCATAACTAAACCTTCTGCGAAATTTTGAGCTGTTAGTGCGACTGCTAAGATTAAACAAATGGCACCTAGAATGCCTGGAATTCCAAAGCCAGGAATGTGCATTTCTAAAAATACAAGACCAAAGCCTATTATTAACAATAATAAGGTTAAAAGCGTTATATCAGGTAAAAATGTGCTCATGTTTTTGTACCACCTTTCATTTCAGATTTAGTGTATGATTAACAATAAACTGTTATGCTTCTATATGTTTATATTAACTCTATTAAAAAAGAATGATAAGATAAATTTTCTGAATTATACACTTTTAATTCTAAAATGTCATTTGATATAGATTAAAGAAGAAATTGAAGAGCATAATTTAAATTAATTTCAAGATTAATTATTTTTTTGGAATAACTACTTCAAAGGAAGTTCTTTGAATTGTCGATATAACAGAAATTGTACCAGAAAAGTTTTCAATAATTTCTTTAACTATAGCGAGTCCCATACCATCTCCTTTGTTACCTTTAGTGGTAAAACCTGCATCATATATTTTATCTATAATATCTTTAGGTATCATATTTCCATTATTTGAGATGTTAATTCTAATATTTTCTAAGTCTTCTGAAAATTCCACTAGGATGTATTTATTATCAGGCTTTTCTTTTAAAGAAAATATAGCATTGTCTATTATATTTCCAATAATTCTACAAAACTCCCAAGGTTCAATATTAAGGTATTGTAAATCACTTTTTATTTCCAGTTCCATGTCTATATTATTTTTTTCAGCCACTTGTAATTTTGCTTGGAGTAGTGCATTTACAGCAGGTTTTGAGGTCTTCAAAGCTTTACTAACTCTTATTATGTCTTTATAAACTGGCTCTATATATCTTCGTGCTTCATCATATTCTTCAAGTTCCATCAATGAATAAATAACTTGAATATGATTTAAATAATCATGTCTTTGAGTTCTTAATGTTTTGTTAAGTGCTTCAAGATAATTTAATGTATCGATTAAATTATTATTCCCTTTTTTAAACAAAAGATTATAAAATATTATGCCAGTAATTATGCTATTAACACCTATGCTTATAGCGATAACATTAAGAATAAAATTACCTTCAATCATATAAGGATTCTTGTATTTGTAATATATAAATAATGTAATAGAAATTATTTGTATTAAATTTAAGAATATAGATACCAATACTATCTTAGATATGTTATACACTTGTTTTTTTATTGCCATGAATTTTCACCCCCTAATATATAAATGAAAAATATATATTAAAATATTTTGTTTATATTAACATTGTAACTTATTAAAAAAAGTTTGGATAATTTTTGAAGTAAAAAAAATAAATTTATTTATACACTAGTACTTTTATGAAGTGTTATAATAAAGTGAACTTAACAAAACATTATGATAAAATTTTATATATTATAACGATAAAAGTATTTTTAAACACCGGTAAATATTGTATACTATATAAGAGAACAAAACAGAGAGGGGATTAAAAATGAATTATAAAGAAAAATACAATTTATGGATTGAATCTGATGTTATTAATGAGGAAACAAAAAATGAATTAAAGAGTATATCTGATGAAAAAGAAATTGAAGATAGATTTTATCAAGACCTTGATTTTGGAACTGGTGGATTAAGAGGAATTATTGGTGCTGGAAGTAACAGAATGAATATATATACTGTTGCTAAAGCTACACAAGGATTTGCTGATTATTTAAATGCAAATTTTAAGGAGCCTTCACTAGCAATAGCTTATGATTCAAGAAATATGTCTAAAGAGTTTGCTAAAGCAGCTGCCTTAACTTTATGTGCAAATAATGTGAAAGTATTTCTATATGAAAGTTTAAGACCAACTCCAGTATTATCATTTACAGTTAGAGAGTTAAAATGCGCTGGTGGTATAGTAGTAACAGCCTCTCATAATCCAAAAATATATAATGGGTATAAAGTATATGATGAATTTGGTGGTCAAGTTACTGATGAAAAAGCTAACATAATAATTAATTGTGTTAATGCTGTAGATGATTTTTCAAAAATTAAAAGTATAGATGAAAAAGAAGCTTTAGAAAAAGGCTTATTAAAATATATTGGTGAAGATGTTGATAGAGCTTACTATGATAGAGTTAAAGGTTTAACTATAAGAACTGATTTAGTTAAGGAAAAAGCTGATAATTTAAATGTAATTTATACTCCAATTCATGGCTCAGGGAATGTTCCAGTAAGAGCTGTGTTAAAGGAATTAGGATATAGTAATGTAAAAGTAGTCAAGGAACAAGAAGCTCCAGATGGAAACTTCCCAACAGCGTCGTATCCTAATCCAGAAAATCCAGATGTATTTAAGTTAGCTTTGGATATGGCTAAAGATGAAAATCCAGATATAATATTTGGTACAGATCCAGATTGCGACAGAATTGGTGTTGTAGTTAAAGACAGTTCAGGAGAATACAAAGTTTTAACTGGTAATCAAACAGGTTTACTTTTAACTCACTATGTATTAAGTTCGTTAAAAGAAACTAATAAATTGCCTCAAAATGGTGTTGTTATTAAAACAATAGTAACGACAGAAGGTGCTAGAAGCATTGCAGAAGATTTTGATATTGAACTTATGGATGTATTAACTGGTTTTAAATATATCGGTGAAAAAATAAGAGAATTTGAAGATGCCGGAAACAAAACTTATTTATTTGGTTTTGAAGAAAGTTATGGATATCTTGCAGGTAACTTTGTTCGTGATAAGGATGCTGTAATAGCTTCGATGTTAATATGTGAAATGTGTCTTTATTATAAACAACAAGGAAAGAGTCTTTATGATGCATTAATTGATTTATATGAAAAGTATGGTTATTTTACAGAAAATCTTGTTTCTATAGAATTAAAAGGAAAAGAAGGTCAAGAAAAAATAGCTAGTTGTATTGAAGCAATGAGAAATGACCCACTAAATGAAGTAGATGGGGTTAAAATTGTTAAAAGATTAGACTATAAACTAAGCACAGAGGAAGATACAGTAAATAATACAAAAACTACTATTGACTTACCTAAGTCTAATGTATTAAAGTACATCTTAGAGAATGGTTCATATTTTGTTGTAAGACCATCAGGAACTGAACCAAAGATGAAGGTTTATTTAGCAGTAAAGAGCAATAGTTTAGATAATGCAGGTAAAGATATTGCAGAATTTAAAGAAAAAGTAATGGAAAAAATTAATGCAAAATTAAGCTAATATCTCTAAGTAAATTGCTATCATCTTATAGGTGATAGCAATTTTTACTCAGTTAAGAGTTAACAATTATGAGTTAAGAGTTAAACCTTGAAATAAAATTTCAACACTAACTCCTAACTCCTAACTCTTAACTAATAACTGAATTAACGGGGTGGAAAATGAGTAATTATAAAACACTATATAAAGACAAACTAAGTAAATTATTATTTTTAGAAATGAAAAAGGAAGGGTTTAAGAAAAATCTTAATATACCGCAAGAAGTAAAATTTAAAAATGATGATTTATATATGCCTATAAGTGCTGAGTATGTTGCAGCAAATGCTAATAATGAAATTAAGCTGAATAATTTACCAATATATTATTTTGTTGAAGGTATGTTTATTGTTTTTGGAGCAGATAAAAATGTTAAGTATATTGATGATTATGGGACAATTTTAGGATATATTCCTGATAGTGAGGAATGTGTGAAAAGTCTTATTGCAGATAGAATAAAAAAAGATAGACTAGAAGATGCTTATATTTTATTAAAGGGCTTATATAGGTATACAAAAGAAGAAGAAATATTAACTAAGCTTTTAGCAGTGGGAGAAACTATTAGGGAAAAAGATTCGAGTTTTGGGGAATTACTACTTGAAGATATAGATGAGTGTAAAGATAATTTTGAAAAATCTCCAGAACCATATCTTTATAAAGCTTTAATTCTCAAAGATAAAGGTGATTATAAAGGCGCTCAAGTGGAAATAAATGAATATATGAATAAAGGTGGGAAGCAGACATCAGAAATTAAGCAGATAATAACTGACATCAATAATATAGGTGGTTTTGAAAAAGCTGTTGAATATTTAAAGGATGAGCCTAAAAAAGCAATTGATTTATTACTTCCGTTAAGTGAAGAATTTAAGGAAAATCCATTAATTTATTATTATCTTGGTGTTGGTTATAGAAGAATTGATAATTATAACAAAGCAATTCATTATTTAACTCAAAGTCTTTCTATTGAATCAGGAAGTCTTGAAACTGTTAATGAACTTGGAATGAATTATGCTTGCTTAGGAGATTACGAAGAAGCAGTCAAATATTTTAGAAAAGCCTTTGAAGCATCTAAAGAAGTAGAAATATGCACAAATATAGTAATGTGTTACATAAACTTAGGGGATAAGGAACAGGCGAAACTTAATTTGGACATTGCTAAAAAGTTGGCACCAGAAGACCCTATAGTTATAGAAATAGATCAAATGTTAAATAGAACAGTAAAATAGTTTTAGGAGATAATATGTTTACGAATATACTTGATTTTAAAATTTTTAAAGAAGATATGAAATCTCTAATGGATTATGTAAATACATTTGATAAAGTGAATATTGTATCAGGAAATCCTGAAATATTGTTTAATGGTTTGGATGATCCTATACTTACAAATTTTTTTAAACATAAGAATTCTGTAATAATTCCAGATGGAGTTGGAACCGTAATAGCATCAAAATTAATTGGAGATCCAGTCAAGGAAAAGATTGCAGGAATAGATTTAGTTAAAGAGGTACTTATTAAAGCAAATAAAGAAAAAAAATCAATTTATTTATTAGGGGCAAAGGAAGAAATAATAAATAAATGTGTAGAAAACATAAAGTTGGAATTTCCTGATTTGAAAATAGCAGGTTTTCATAATGGTTTTTTTGATATAAATAATTGCAATGATATTGTTGAGGAGATAAGTAATTCTAATCCTTGGGCAATTTTTGTGGCTATGGGGTCTCCAAGGCAGGAGATTTTTATTGAAAAAGTCATGGATAAAACAAATACTCACATATTTATGGGAGTTGGAGGAGTCTTTGATATATTTGCTGGAGAGCTTAAAAGAGCACCGAAATGGATGATAACATTAGGCCTAGAATGGCTATATAGAGTTGCAAAAGAACCAGTTAGAATAAAAAGATTAGTAGCTATACCTAAGTTTTTATTATTAGTGTTAAAGCATAGAAAGAAATAGGAAAAATAAATGTTCAATTATGAATTATCAACCAATTGAACATTGACAATTGATTGATGAGGAAATGGTGATAGGATGAAACATAAAAGTACCTTGATTAAATCTACTTTTATAATAATGTTAGTAACCTTAGTTAGTAGATTATTAGGTTTAGTTAGAGAATTACTTATTGGAAAAGGGTTTGGGGCTGGAGTATATACAGATGCGTACAATATTGCTGTACCAATACCAGAAACAATATTTGCTTTAGTTGGACTTGCAATATCAACAGCTTTTTTACCAACACTTAGTAAAATTAAAGCTAAGAAGGGTAAGGAGGAAATGTATGCCTTTGCAAACAACGTAATAAGTATACTTTTGGTTGTTTCAATTATTATTTTTATTATATCAAGTTTTTTTGCTAAGGAAATTGTATATTCATTTAAGCCTTCAGAAGCAACAGCAACTATTGCTATAGGGTTGTTAAAAATAACACTTTTAAATATATTATTTTTATCAATAAATGCTTGCTTTACAGCATTATTACAAGTAAATGAAGATTTTGTCATTCCATCCATATTAGGTTTGTTTTTTAACTTACCTATGATATTATATTTATTGTTATGTAGAAATTATGATATTTTAGGATTAACAATAGCCAATGTATTAGGAAATTTCTTTAGGGTAGCGGTTCAAGTACCATCACTTATTACTCATGGATACAAATATAGATTTTGTATAAATTTAAAAGATGAAAGATTAAAGGCAATTATAATTTTAATTATACCAGTTGTTATTGGGGCTGGAGCAAACTCTTTAAATATGTTGGTTGATAAATATATGGCTTTTGGTTTGCATCAGGATGGAGCAGTTTCAGAATTGGAATATGCCCAAAAATTAATTGTTTTTATTAATACAATTATAGTGACTTCTGTTAATAGTATAGTATATCCACTTATGGCAAATATGCAAAGTAATGAAGACAAAGCAGGATTTGTAGATATTCTTAAAAAATCTATTGTATATTTAGCCATATTATTAATTCCTATAACAATCGGGATTATAATATATAATAAGGAAATCATAAGCCTCGCATATGAAAGAGGAGCCTTTGATGCAAAAGTTGTGGAGGCCACAAGCCCTGCTTTATTTGGATATGGTTTTGGTGTATTCTTTACTGGAATGAGAGATATTTTAAATTCAACATTGTTTACAATGGGAAAGACAAAGGTTACTACAATAAATGGTATCATAGGAGTAATTATTAATATTATTTTTTGTGTAATATTATCAAAGTATATGGGTATAATGGGAATTGCATTAGCTTCAGTTATAGCAATGGCAGTGACTGCAATACTATTATTTAGAAGTATAGTTAAACTAGAAAAGAGTTTGAGTATAAAGGGTATAGTAAAAAAGATTGGATTAATAACAATAAATTCCTTGATTATGGGCCTTATAATTATAACGTTAGTAGTTTACTTGAAAAATAAATTAAGTTCATTAACACTTTTATTACTTGGGGTTATTGTTGGAAGTATAGTATATTTTATTTTATGTTATTTGTTTAGAATAGAAGAAGTAATTGAAATAAAAGATTTTATTTTAAAGAAGATAAATAGATAGGAGGGTATATGAAAATATTATTTATTGCCTGCTATTCGCCATTAATAAATAATTCAGCTGCTATTGAGACACTGCAGTATTTAAATAAATTAAGTGAAATTGACAATAATGAAGTTCATTTATTAACTGTGAATTTTCCAAAGGATTCAATATATTATGATGAAGCATTATATTCAATGATGGATAAAAAAATAAAAGTTCACCTTGTGGATGGAGGCATTGTTTTTAAAAAATTAATGCCTACAAATGACAGTTCAAATAAAGTTTCGTTAAATAATAAAAACGGAAGTGTGAAAAAAATACTGCGTAAGGTTAAAAATTCTGTGGTTATACCAGACATGTACTATGGATGGTCAAGAAAAGCAGGAGAATATGGAATAGGATTAATGGAAAAAGAAAAGTTTGATGTTATATTTTCAATGCATGAACCTCCATCTTCGCATCTATGCGCATATTACATAAAAAAGCATTATAAAAAGGTTCCTTGGATTACTTATTGGAGTGACCCTTGGCTTAAGGATTCAACAAGAGAAAATTCTTTTATAGTTAAGAAAATTATTGAAAAGAATATGGAAAAAAATATTGTTAATTTAGCAGATAAATTTATATTTGTCACTGAAGCAAATAGGAATGAATATATAAAGGATTATGAATTTTTGAAAGATGTTAATAAAACCTTTATATTAAATAGAGGTTTTGATACTAAATTATATGAAAAATTGCTTGAGGAAGAACGTCCAAAATTTATTGAAAAACATAAGATTAACATAATTTACACTGGAGAAATATTCTCAAAACTTAGGGATATTAAACCTTTTATCAAAGCTCTAGAAGATATTAAGGAAGAAAATGAAGATTATTATAATTTATTAAATGTTTTATTTTTTGGAAATATAGATGATATAGAAGGAAAAAAAAGACTGCAAAATTTAGAAATAGCTAAGGTATCACCTAGAATTCCTTTTAACGAGGCACTTAAATATATGTTAAATGGTGATGTTTTGCTTTTATTTGGAAATAAGAACTCGAAGCAGATTCCAGCAAAAATATATGATTACTTTGGAGCAAAGGGTAGGATATTGGTTATCTATGGAGATCAAGATGATCCAATAAAGGGGATAGTAGAAAATAATCCAAAGTGTTTCACAAGTGAAAATGAATCTGAAGAAATAAAGCAAAAAATATACCAATTAATAGAAATGTATAAAGATAATAAAATAAAAAGTGATCCAGATTTAAATTATGAGTGGAATTCAATAGTAGAGAAGCTTAACAGTATATTAGAAGGAAGTGATTAAATGCATATAATGGTCATTCCATCTTGGTATGCATCTTCAAGAAATAAAGTTCATGGGAGTTTTTTTAAAGAACAGTTTATAGCTCTTTCGAATAGTGGAGAAAAGATTACTGTAGCATATAATGAAATTTGGCCAATTACTATGTTTGGAAAAATAGATGAGAAGAGAGGGCTAAAATTTAATATAGAAGAGAATTTAAGAACTTATAGATATAAAGATTATAACTATTTTCCAAAGATGGCGCTTATGTTTAGGAGTTTTAATAAAAGAATGGATAAACTTTATCAAGAAATAATTAAGCGAGAGGGTAAGGTCGATATTATTCATGCACATTCTGCTTTTTGGGGAGCTATAGCTGGGGCATATATCAGCAAGAAATATAATATTCCATTAGTTATAACAGAACATTCATCCTTGAAATATGCCAAGTATGCAAGAGAAAGTTATAAAAAGTATATCTTTGAGTCATATGAAATGGCTGATTGTTTAATAGCAGTTGGAAATGGCTTAAAGAAAGAAATGCAGGAATATGTTAACAAACCTATTGAAGTTATCCACAATATGGTGGATTTGAAATTATTTGATGTTGATAAAAATAATAATAGAAATGTATCTGACAAAGAGAAATTTAATATTTTTTCATGTTCTTTTCTTGAAGAGGGAAAAGGTATGGAATGTTTAATTAAAGCATTTGCACAGGCCTTTAGAGGTAAGAACGTAAGCTTGAAAATAGGTGGAGATGGATCTATTAAATCACTGTTAGAAAAACTTGTTGAGGATTTGAAAATGGACAATCAGATTGAACTTTTAGGAGCCTTATCAAGAGAAGAAGTGGCCAGAGAAATGAAAAGTTGTGATGCATTTGCATTAGCATCAGAACATGAAACCTTTGGGGTAGTATATATTGAAGCTCTTGCATGTGGAAAGCCAGTTATTGGAACAAACAATGGTGGAGCAGAAGATATAATTAATGATGGAAATGGAATAATGGCTAAAAAGAATAGTGTGGAGGATTTAACCAAAGCATTAAAGAAAATTAAAGAAAATTATATAAGGTATGATAAAGATAAAATAAGGCAAGAAACAATTTTTAGCTACTCTGAAAAAGTACTAGTTGAAAAGCTAAAAGGAGTGTATAAAAAAGTATATGAAGGAAATAATTAAAAATGTATATGAATATGTAGATAATAAATTTTATTTTAAACTATTGTATTTGTTTATAACGTTAACTTATGTAACTATTCTAAAATACATACCAGGAACTAATATTGTAAAGAACATTGTATTTGCATGGGGAATGCTATTATTATTACTTTTGATAATTGAAGATTATAAAAGGAGAAAAATTTATAAGTTTGATATCCCTTTAGGTATATTTATGATATTAACTCTAATTTTTAATCTTTTTGTATATAGGGATATGGATAATATAAAGGTTTGGATGGTTAACCTAATAGTATTTACTATAATATTTACTGTAGATGTCTTTAGAAATAAAAAAGAACTAATTAAAGAAATGAATACAATTTCTTGTTTTTATGTTGTTTTTATGCTTTTAGCATCAGGAGCTTCGTTAATTATGTATCTTTTTAATATGAAGTTAACTATTAAAAATGTTGTCTTTGAATTGAATGGTGTTAATGGAGGAGTGTTTGAAAATAAAAATGCTCTTTCTATAGCAGCAGCATTAGCTATAGTTTTGTGTATTTATTTAAATTATGTGACTCAAAGCCACAGACTTAAGCTGTTTTGGTTGGCTAATATAGTATTGCAGGTAGCAGTAATGATGGTAGGATCTCATGGAAGAAGCGCAGATTTAATTGTGATTGCTGTAGTATATACGTTTGTTTTTGTATACAATAAAAATAAATATCTCAGAACCGTACTTGTATTAATACCAATATTGGCTTGCATAGGTGTATGGCAAGTTAACAAAGAAAATATAAGACTTTACACAAGTGGAAGAAGTAATTTATGGGAGTCAGCAGCTGTTGTAGTAGAACAGCATCCTTTAGCAGGAGTTGGATATAATGATATGATAGGAGAAGTTAAAGCAGCTAGACCAATAAGTGATTTGCCAGGTTTGGATGTTGGGCGTCTTCATAATATTTATGTTGAAACAGCTACAGTAAATGGTATAATTTCGTTATTATTATTTATCAGCTTTTTAGGTATTATACTTGCATTTATTGTTGAACAATTAGATAAGCTTCAGCGTAAAGAAAAAATTCAAATGACAACATTAACTTCACTTATAGTAGGAATTATTGCTGTTAATTTATTTGAAAGTAATTTAATTAATTCGGCAAATTTTATATCAATGATTTTTTGGATATACTTGGGATATTTAGTATCTATTTTAGATAATAAGAATGTAGAATAGTGAGGGGCAATGATTGATTGTAAATGCTTGATTTTTAATAATCAGTGGGCAATAATTCAAATTGACAATTGATCATTGATAACTGGCAAGCACTAATTGAGCATTGAAAAATGAAAGTGGGGCAAGACGAAGTATGAAATTTTGTGAAGAAAGTATTAATCAATTTTTGGAAGAATTGGGCTCAGATTTATCAGCGCCTGGTGGAGGGAGTGTAGCTGGACTTATAGCTGCATTAGCATCAGCGTTAAATTCTATGGTTTATTCATTAACTGTAGGTAAAAAGTCATATATAGCTTTGGATGATAATGAAAAAGGAATAATAAACAAATTTCAAATTGAATGTAGAGAATTTACTACTAGAAGTTTAGAACTTATGGAAGAAGATAGAGATAATTTTTTAAAGTTAATGGATTCTTATAAGTTACCTAAGGAAACTAAGGAAGAGAAAGAAAAGAGAGCATTATCTATAAAAGAAAATACCATAAAGTCTATGGAAGCTCCATTAGTTTTAGCTAGAGAAAGTTTAGAATTTTATAAAAATCTAAATGTTATGGCTAAGTATGGAAATAAGATGCTATTGTCAGATTTGGGGATTTCAGCAATCTTGCTTCATTCTGCAATAGAAAGCTCTATTGTAAATGTTAAAGTAAACTTAAATGGACTTAGAAATGAAGAATTTTTTGAGAAGATTGATAATGAATTGCATACAATTATGGAAAAGTCTTTTAGTGAAAAAAATAATATTATGGGATTAGTAAATAATATTATTTACCCCAATTAATATATAATAAGTAATAAAGAGATACTTAGAATTTGTTTTAATCTAAGTATCTCTTTATTATTATTTTATTGGCTCGCCATCAAAATTCTCATATTGTGGTATGTTTTTGGAGTCTCCAACGTTATTTTGAGAAGAGTGAAGTTTTTGTCTTCTTAATCCTTTTTGTTCTGGATTAGATGATCCAGGCTTATGTATTCCATCTTTAGTAGACATATAGACACCTCCTTTAATTGTTAGTTTGTGTTTAAAAGAAATTTTGATACGCTTAAATTAAAAGAAGATTGTTATAAAAATTATCTGTTAAATCAGTAATTATTTTTTGTTTTATCATAATTACATAGTTATAGATATCCAAACCAAGAATTAGACTTATGCAACAATTGCCGAAATATGATACATTTATCTTCCACAGGACTAGTGAAATTTTCGCTAGAAGGTTCTAAATGTGGGCTTGTCGTCATTTCAGCGTGTTCCAGATGTAAAATCTCCAAGGAGAAAGTTCATGTTTCCAAATATAAAAGCTCCAGGGAGAAAGTTCGTGTTTCCAAATATAAAATTTGGACACTTACTTTTTGGACATTCACTTTTGGACAAGCTAAAAATGAAACAAGCCCACATTAATACCCTTCAACAGCTCAATTTCACATGCCTGCTCCAGAAAAAATGTACCATATTTCTAGTGTAATTTAGTAATTTTAATTTCTCAAGAGTGTATACATATTCCATTTATAAGTTTGATTATTCATTTGGATATCTATAAAGGGAAGGAAATAATTTTAACTAGAAGAATTATAAGTTATGTGTTATTATTAAAAAATAATGTATTGTTTTTAGAAAAGTAATTATATAACTAATTTAAAAATAATATGTTTGTTTATAAAAGATTAGAAAGTCATTACCTTGAAGAATATGGTATGAATAGTGTATAATGTTTTAGTATAAGAATATATTTAACATATAGAGTCTTAACTTTTTGAAATAAAAGTAAACGATGTAATAGATATAGGAGGAATTCATAATGGAAAATACGCAATTTCCTATTGTTATAAAAAAGAGAAATGGGTTTATGATTGGAGTTTCAATTTTAGAAATTTTTGTTGGATTAGTTACAGGTATGACAACTGATGGAATTAAAAGTCCTATATTGTGGATATTTGTGTTTGTAGGGATAATTACTGCGCTATCTGTTTTGGTTGAATATAATCAAGATATATACTTAAAAGAAAATAAAGTTGAATTTTATAAAAATAATGATTTGATTAAAGAAATAAAATATAGTAACATAAATACTCTTTCAATTAGCAAAGGCAAGGACGCAAAAAGCAAGAAAAAGGATTTTTTTACGATTTCCTATAGTGAGGGAAAAAAGAGTAGCAAAGATGATAATTATTTAATTAATCCAATGAATTATGGAGCTGAGGATTTAAAAACTATTAAAAATACGATTTTGAAGAAAAATCCGTCTGTGAAAGTTCAAGAAGAAGTTGATAATTTTATAAAATAAAATTCAAGAGGAAACCATCTGAGAATAGTTGTAGGTCAGATGGTTTTCTTTTAAACGAGTCTGTCAAGATTTTTGTGTAAACTTCAAAAAATAACATGTTTATTTAATAAGGTTGGAGGTAGAATTATAACTTCCAACCTTTATTTTGTGATTATTGAATATTATTACATTAATTATTTAAAACATAGGTGATTTAATTGTTCTAAATTTTAAAACAAGACTTCGTCGAGACGACCTTCGAAGAAGATTGATAGTTGAGCTAAAATTTGAGCCCAGCTCTTAATTCCTTGTGTCCATTTTTTTGTGATATCAACAGTTGCAAGATAAAGTATTTTTAACAATGCTTCATCATTAGGGAAAATAGACTTACTCTTAGTAACTTTTCTAAGTTGGCGATTATAGCTTTCCATTGCATTTGTTGTATATATTATTTTTCTTATTTCAGGAGGATATTTAAAAAAAGTTGCAAGTTCATCCCAATTATTTCGCCAACTTTTTATTGCAATTAGATATTTATCTCCCCACTTTTCTTCTAATTTATCCAATTCGGCTAACGCTACGTCTTCTGAAGGTGCTTTATATACAAGTTTTAAATCGGCATTAAAAGCCTTCAAATCTTTATACGATAAGTACTTACTTGAGTTTCGTATTTGATGAATAATGCATCTTTGTATTTCAGTATTAGGGAACACTGCATGGATAGCTTCTTTGAAACCATTAAGACCATCAACGCAAGCTATTAAAATATCATTTACACCACGATTTTTCAGTTCATTTAAGACTAATAACCAGTATTTTGATGATTCAGCTGATCCAATCCAAATGCCCAGCACATCTTTTTTACCTTCAAGATTAACTCCGATAACAGCGTAAGCTGCCTTTGATACAATTGTATTATCTTTTCTTACTTTAAAGTGAATCGCATCCATAAAGATTATTGGATAAATTGATTCCAACGGTCTACTTTGCCATTCTTTAAGCATTGGGATAACCTTATCTGTTATATTTGAAATAAGAGTTGGTGAAGCATCCATTCCATAAATATCATTAATTTGAGTTGCTATATCTCTTGTAGTCATGCCTTTTGCATACATTCCAATAACAGCACTCTCTAAGTGTGATACATCTGTTTGATGCTTCTTTACTATAGCTGGCTCAAATGAGCCTTCCCGGTCTCTTGGAACATCTAAATCAAACAATCCCAGATTGGATTTCATAGTTTTTGAACTCTTACCATTTCGGCTATTTGATGTATTCTTATTTCCATAATCATGTTTAGCATATCCTAAGTGTTGTTCCATTTCCGCTTCTAGCGCCTGCTGAAGCAAACCTCCAAATAAATCTTTAAGTGTATTTTGTATATCTTCAGCAGTTTTGATGTCAGAGTTATTTAAAATTAATTTTACTAATTCATCTCTAGATAAAGACATAGTCTGTGCTCCCTTCATTTGATAATTTATTATATCATCTTCATGAAGTTTACACAGACTATTTTACACTCTCTTTTAAACTTTTATTCAGGTAATTCAGCCAATGACTTAAACTCATAGCCGTCTTCTTGAAGTGTTTTAAGAATTGTTGGAAGCACCCTTGTATTAGTGTCAGAAACAGCATGCAAAAGCATTATTGACCCTGGATGACAGCCTTTACGTATTTTTTCAATAGCATATGAATCTGAAGGTTGATTATGTACTAACCAATCCTTGTAAGCAAAACTCCAAAATATAGTTTTATAGCCTAAACCTTTAGTCATTTCTAACGACTTTTTAGAGTATTTTCCCATTGGGGGTCTAAAAAATTTAGGAATATCCTGTCCAGTAAGTTCTTTAAAAGCATTCTCTACTCCTGTAAATTCCCCATTAAACTTTTCCTTATCATGTATTTGAGCAATTGAAGGATGATGAACAGTATGATTTCCAACTATATGTCCTTCAGTAACCATTCTTTTTACTAATTCTGGTTGAGTATCTATGTAAGGTTTTACAACAAAAAATGCAGCTGGAACCTTATATTCTTTTAATATATCGAGAATTTTACCTGTATTTCCATTTTCATAGCCTTCATCAAAAGTGAGGTATAAAACTTTTTTTGAAGTATCACCTAAATAATAAGAAGAAGTTTCTTTTAAAAAGCCAGCTGATTCTTTTGGGCATTCAGCAATTTGATCTTTACCTTTGCCTACATAATACCAATTTAATTCATCTTCATCGCTAAATGCTGAAAATATATCTAGAACATTATCAATGTCTGAAATATCTCCAAATACACCATCTTCCTGGAAACATTCATTAGCATAAATATCTTCTTCGTTATCTATAGCTTTCACAGTTTTATAAGGAGAGATTCCTATAAAATTTAGAGTCAAAGTAAATGCAATTATAGATTTTATAGATTTATTCATTTTAGACTTCACCACCTTCAATATTAAAATAATCTACGAGCATATTGATAATTGCAACACATAAAATTATGTTATTATATATTACAGTGAAATTAGAATTTTGATATTTAAACATTAATATTATTTGAAATTTATAAAGTAATACACATGGTAATTTATATCTATAATTCAAGGATCTGCAGGTAAAGTATTTCACATGCCTGCTTCCAGAAAAATGTATCTGATTTCTAGTATAGTGTTACGATTATAATCTCTCAATAATACATATATATTACATTTATAAGTTGAATTATTAATTTGGATATCTATAAAGTTATTAGAAAATATAAAATCCTAAACTTAAGTTGAAATAAAAAATGTTCTAGAGTATAATTTTTAAAGGTATATAAATAGTTAGAAGTTAGAAAGGAATGTACATAGATGAAATTAGGTATGGTAGGTTTACCAAATGTAGGTAAAAGTACGTTGTTTAATGCAATAACAAAAGCTGGGGCTGAATCAGCAAATTATCCATTTTGTACAATAGAACCAAATGTTGGTGTTGTTAGTGTTCCAGATAAAAGATTAGATGTTTTAGAAAAAATGTATAATACTAAAAAGAAAGTATATACAGCAATAGAGTTTTATGATATAGCAGGATTAGTAAAAGGTGCTTCAAAGGGTGAAGGGTTAGGAAATAAGTTCTTATCGCATATAAGAGAAGTAGCAGCAATAGTTCATGTTGTAAGATGTTTTGATGATGGGAATGTTGTCCATGTTGAAGGATCAGTTGATCCTATTAGAGATATTGAAACTATAAATTTAGAATTAATATTTTCAGATTTAGAAGTTTTAGAAAGAAGAATGGAAAAATCGATTAAGCTTGCAAGATCAGGAGATAAGACTGCTAAATTTGAATATGGTGTTATGGAGAGAATAAAAGAACATTTAGAAGCAAGTAAGCCAGTTAGAACTTTAGAAGTTTCTGATGAAGAAGAAGACTTCATAAAGGGATTATTTTTAATAACTTCGAAGCCAGTTTTATATGCTTGCAATATTTCAGAAGATGATGTTATGGAAGGTAACTTTGATAATGATTATGTTAAAAAAGTTAAAGAATATGCAGCTAGTGAAAATTCTGAAGTTATGGTTGTTAGTGCTAAGATTGAAGAAGAATTATCAGGTCTTGAGGATGAAGAAAAGGCAGAGATGTTAGGAGAATATGGATTAGATGAATCAGGCTTAGATAAATTAATTGAAGCAAGTTACAAATTACTTGGGCTTATGAGTTTCTTAACAGCAGGTGTTCAAGAGGTTAGAGCTTGGACAATTAAAAGAGGAACTAAAGCACCAGCAGCAGCTGGTAAGATTCATTCTGATATTGAAAGAGGTTTTATCAGAGCTGAAGTTGTTGGATACGAAGATTTAGTTGAATGTGGTTCTGAAGCTGCTGCAAAGGAAAAAGGTAAGTTTAGACTTGAAGGAAAAGACTACATAATGAAAGATGGAGATGTAGTTAATTTTAGATTTAACGTATAAATAATGAAAAATCTTCAATAAATACTTTCGTATTTATTGAAGATTTTTTATTATTAGGTGAAACTATTTCTATTTAACTATTAATAGAATTAATTCTAGGAAAATGTAATTATAATTATGATTAAAAAGTGAATTTTATGTAACTAGGTAGATTTTTATAGTAGAGTTTGTTAAAATGAAATTTAGTATGAGTCTGAATAAAATAAGCAAGGTGTGATTCAAAAGTGAAAAAGCTGGATGTAGAGTTAATAAAAAATATAATGAAGAACATACGAAAGAATAAACATATAGATAATGCAAAAAAATTTATTAGAGAAAATGAACATATCAACAAAATTAAAATGAAGATACGAGAAAATAAGCACATAAATAGTATAAAAAATAGAATAAAATCTAATAAGTACATAAATTCAATAAAAGAATATATAGACAAAAATGAGCAGCTAAGAAAAATAGTAAAAAATAAATATTTTACACCTACTATTTCAATTGTCATTTGCTTTAGCATAATTGCAGGACTAGTTTCAATAACTAAATCATTTAAAACAGCTAAGACTGTTGAGACTATGTCAATAGGAGCAAATGCGGCGGAAATAGACTTTTATGATGGTAAATTTGATGAAGCAATTGATGAATATACAAAAATGCAGGAAAAGGATCAATGGCCAATATGGACTGTAAAAATTGCTGAAATTTATTCTATTAAAGGTGAGTTTGTAAAATCTAATGAAGCTCTTAGAAAGGCTTATCAAGCTAGAAATAAGATAATAGATACTAAGGTAAAGATAGAAAACTTTGAAGAGAAGGATACAGAGTTAGTAAATTCCATAACATTTACATCTCTTATGAATGGTGAATACAAAAGCGCATTAGAATATGGTGAATTGTTCTCATTAGATTACCCTAATGATAAAGCACTTTTAAAAACTATGTTTACTACTTATGTAGCTAATGGAGATAAAGAGAAAGCTAAGACTATAATTGGCAAATATAAGAGTGATGAGGCAACAGCAAGTGATTTGGCTGATTTGGCTAGGATGAATATATTAATTGACAATATGGATGAAGGTCTTTCTTTGTTAAAAGATGCATGGAATAAAGATAAAAATGAAATGAAAGTATTTGATGTTATAGAACAAATTACTGATTATAATAAAACTGATGCTTTGGATAGAATATCAAAATTACAAAAGAAAGAACCTAGTGAACTTGCATATAAAGTATGGACAGCTAAAATTTATTCAACTAGTAAAGATTCAGTTGAAAATGCAAAGAAATTAATTACTGAATTAGAAGATAAAGATGTCGGAAAGGTAAGTTTGAATTTTATAAAGGCAAATGTCTATGATACTTTAGGTGATACAGAAAAGCTAAATGAAGTTTTAGAGGAAATTATTAAAAATGATGAAAAATCTTTAAGTGGATTACATGCAGCTGCTTGGCTAGCATACAATAAAGGAAATTATGATGATGCATTTACAGATTGTGAAAAGAGCATAAAAATAAATAGAGATTATTCGGATAGTTATACATTTTTAATACCTGAAATTGCAGCTAAACAAGATAAGTGTGAAGAAGCAGAAGCATATTTTAGAACTGCTTTATATAAAGATCCATTTAATTATGAAGTATTGCTTAGAACTGCAGAGTATTATGGAAATACATTAAAAAATAGCAATAAATCACTTAAATATTATGATACTGCTTCTAAACTAAGTCCAAATGATGCAGAGATATATTATAATATGTCGTTAGTAAAGATAAGTAATCAAAGGGAAGATGAAGCAATTGAATTATTAAAGAAAAGTATATCAATAAATAGCAAGATTCCTAAGTATCATAGAGCTCTAGGAACTGTATATATTAATAAAGAAAAGAATGAATATGGAATTAAAGAAATAAGAAATGCATATAATCTTGATAAAAATGACATTAAGACACTAAATAATGCAGGAATTTATTATTGCTCGGTCGAAGGTGATATAAGCAGGGGAGTAACAAACTTAAAAGCTGCATATGATGGAATAAATGCTAATACAAGCACTGAGGATAAAACAACTATTACTGAAAATTATAATAGGGTTAAGAATTTATCTGATGCGTATAATAAAAGAAATGGAGCAGCTTTAAAAATACCGGATCTTAAATTATTTTATTAATAAGTTAGCAAAATAATAAACTAAAATCATAATGTAATATTATAATTTTGGTAACAGGAGGAAGGATTATGTATCCAATTAAATTTGAAAACTTGTATTATGAAAGAATATGGGGAGGAAAGCATTTAGAAAAGTTCAGAAATAATATTCCTCAAGGTGTAATTGGAGAAAGTTGGGATATTGCTTGTCATAAAAATGGTACAGGTATAGTAGCAAACGGCGAATTAAGAGGAAAAACTTTTGAGGAAATAATAAAAATTTATGGTGAAAAACTTTTAGGTAAGAAAATTGATATAAAAAAATTTCCACTTTTGATTAAACTGATTACCGCAGAGGATAAACTTTCAGTTCAGGTTCATCCAAATGATGAATATGCAAATAAAGTGGAAAAAGATTCTGGGAAAACAGAGGCATGGTATGTAGTAGATGCAGAAGAAAATGCTTCATTAATAATAGGCACAAAAGACTGTGACAAAGAAACATTTAAAAAAGCTATAGAAGAAGGAAATTTAGATAAATATTTAAATAAAATTCCTGTAAAGAAAGGCGATTTCTTTTATGTTCAAAGTGGATTGGTTCATGCAATATGTGAAGGTGTATTAATTGCAGAAATTCAGCAAAGCAGTGATACTACATATAGAGTTTATGATTACAATAGAGGCAGGGAAATTCATGTTGAAAAAGCATTGGAAGTTATTGATTTTTCTCTTAAGGGAGAAAATTCAACAGGAATTTTTGTGCAAAAAGATGGATATGACAAGACATATCTTTGTTTAGGTGAATATTTTACAATACAAAAATATAAAATTAATTTATTTGCAAAAGAAGCAAGTGATAAAGATAGATTTTTCTTATTTACATGTGTTGAAGGGAATGGTCTAATAAAATATGATGGCGGAGAAGAAAAAATCTATATGGGAGATAGTATTCTTATTCCAGCGACTCTTGGAGAATATGAGCTAAAAGGAAACTTTACTTTGTTAAAAAGCTATGTTCCAAGTTTAAAAAATGAGGAAAAGGAAATAATAGGTATAATAAAAAAATAATGAAATAAAATTAAGGAGGAACATACAGTTGCTCCTTAATTGTTAAAAAATACAATTAAAAAATAGAAAGAGAGTGGCAAGAGAGTGGGATTAGATATTTTATTTATAATTAAAGCTATTATTATGGGTATAGTGGAAGGAATTACTGAATTTATACCAGTATCGTCAACAGGACATTTAATTCTAACAGGAAGCATTATTAATTTTAGAGGCGATTTTGCTGATATGTTTGAAGTAGTAATTCAATTAGGTGCTATACTTGCAGTAGTGGTACTGTATTGGGAAAAAATAAGGGATAGTGTAGTAGATTTTTTCCAATATATATTTACAAAAGGAAAAGAAGGAGAAGTCGGTTTTAGATTTGGAATTAATGTTATTGTAGGAACAATTCCAGCTGTTATATTTGGTGGGATTCTTCATGATAAAATTAAAAAAATACTATTTGGTCCAGAACCAGTTGTAATTGCATTTCTTGTAGGTGGTATTCTTTTAATAATTATTGAAAATAAATTTAGAAAAAACAAACATGCAATCAGGGATATAGATAAAATAACTCCAATGCAATCATTGAAAATTGGTTTATTTCAATGTCTTGCTATGTGGCCAGGAATGTCAAGAAGTGCATCAACAATAATGGGAGGATGGGTTGCAGGATTATCAACTTCTATTGCTGCTGAATATTCATTTTTCTTAGCTATACCTGCAATGGTAGGTTCATCAGGATTAGACCTAATTAAATTTGATTATTCTCAAATGAATCTTACAAATGCTTTGGCATTAGCAATTGGATTTATAGTTTCATTTATAGTTGCATTAATAGTTATGAGAAGATTCATAAATTATTTGAAGAAGAGACCAATGCGTGTTTTTGCAGTATACAGAATAGGTGCTGGTATAGTATTTGGGATTCTAATATTCCTAAAGGTAATATCAGTTTAGTCTATTGTTAATTAACAATTGTCAATGCTCATTTATTAATGCTCATTGACAATTGAATATTGATAATTATCAGGTGATACTATATATTTTTACAAATTCTTTTTAGAGAAAGAATATATTGTAAATTAATACTTTTCATAAATTAAACTTTGTGATATTATTTAATTAAATAGTCAGAAAATAATGATAATTTACTTTTGATAGTAGTAGACAAAATAAGATTATGGTATAGGGGGATTAAGAATATGTCCAAAGAAATAAAAAAAATAGCATTATTGACTGGAGGAGGAGACTGTCCTGGATTAAATGCAGTAATAAGTGCTGTAACTAAATCAGCAATATTAAATTATGGATATGAAGTTATTGGATATAAATTCGGATATAGAGGATTATATAATAACGATTTTATTCAACTAGATATGACAACTGTATCAGGCTTAATATCAAGAGGAGGAACAATACTTTATAGTTCTAATAAAGATAACTTATTTGATTATGCAGTAGAAGAAGAAGGTAAGGTTATAAAAAGAGATGTATCAGATGTGGCTGTTGAAAATTTGCGTAAGGAAGGTGTAGACGTTTTAATAGTTATTGGAGGAGATGGAACTTTAACGTCCGCAAGAGATTTTTCCAGAAAAGGAGTAAAAGTTATTGGAGTTCCAAAAACTATTGATAATGATTTAGGTTCAACAGATATAACATTTGGATTTAATACATCAATAGCTATTGCGACAGAAGCACTAGATAGATTGCATACTACAGCAGAATCACATCATAGAATAATGATTTTAGAGGTTATGGGTAGAAATGCAGGATTTATAGCATTAGAATCAGGAATAGCAGGTTCAGCTGATGTAATTTTATTACCCGAAATTCCATATGATATAAATAAGATTGTAGAAAAAATTGAAGATAGAAAGAAACATGGAAAGTTATTTACTATAATAGTAGTTGCAGAAGGTGCAAAACCAAAAGATGGGGAAGTAAGTGTTGCTAAAATAGTAGCTGATAGTCCAGATCCAATTAGACTTGGAGGAATTGGCAATAAGTTAGCAAACGATTTAGAGAAGATAGTTAAAGAAAGAGAAGTTAGATGCACAGTTCTTGGCCATATTCAAAGAGGAGGTACTACAGGTACATTTGATAGAATATTATCAACAAGATATGGTGTTGCAGCTGTAGATCTTATTAACCGTGGTAAATTCGGAAGTATGGTATGTTTAAAAGGTAAAGAAATTACTTATGATAGTTTAGAAAATGTCATTGGAAATAACAAACAAGTTGATCCAAATGGAGAATTAGTAAGTGTGGCAAAGAAAATAGGTATATCCTTTGCAGATTAAATTATTAAATATAGGCACTGGTTTTAACAATTAGTGCTTATAGGATACCTAATGACATTAGAAGTATTTTAGAAAGCGGTGGGTATTTATGAAAGAAGTTAAAAGATATTTAGAATCAAGAATTGGAACTTATGCATTTTTCTTTGAAGATTTGGAAAGCGGATTTAGTTATGGATATAATGAAAATGTACAAATGACAGCTGCTGGATGCATGAAATTACCAATTTCAGTATCAGTATTAAAGTATGTTGAGGATGGTAAAATTGATTTTTTAGATAAAATAAAGATTGAGGAAGCAGATAAGGTTTATGGAACTGGAATTCTGCATGAATTTGATAATAGAGAATACACTGTATTTGAGTTGTTAGTTGCTATGTTAATTCAAAGTGATAATACAGCAGCTAATAAACTTATTGATATAGTTGGAATAGATAGAATAAATGATGATATAGAAGCTCAAGGTTTAAAAAATACTAAATTAAATAGAAGGACTTCAGATGAAAGGGCAGCTAGTAATGGAATAGAAAACATAACAAGTGCTTTAGACTTGGCAAAAATATGGAAGCATTTATTTAATTCGAGTTTCTTAAATGAGAAAAATAGCATAATGCTTATGGATATATTACGAAGACAGCAAATGAAAAATAAGTTAGCTCTTTATATTCCAGATGATTTGAAATACGAAATTTCAAGTAAAACAGGTGATAAGGCTAATGTTGAAAATGATACAGCATTAATTCATACTCATAAAGGATCATTTACATTTACAGTTCTTTCAATGGGAATTCCTAATAGTGTATATGGAACAGTAACTCTTGCAAAGTGTGGAAAGATGATGTGGGATAGTATAATGAATAATTTTTAGAAAAATTAACATAATAACTCCTAGGATGCTAGGAGTTATTTTTTCAATATATAGCATAATTTTTATTGACACGGCCTCTAAGAAATGTTATTCTTACACAAAGAATAACCTTTAATTTGATTCAGAGAAATCAATAAGGAAGTTATATAATGCCATGAGTTTAGGATTATTGTGCCTTCCTTTTTTTAAAGGAAGCTTTTTTTATATAATTTCCTACCTTTAAATTAACACAGAGAGGTTAAGAAGGAGTGATGATAAATGATAACAGAAATTAAACATTTAATTGAACCTATGGATTTTACTATAGAGGAATTAGATGAATTATTCAAACTTGCACATCAAATAATAGCATGTCCTAAGGAATTTTCTCATATATGTGATGGGAAGATTTTAGCCACTTTATTTTATGAACCAAGCACACGAACTAGATTGAGCTTTGAGGCTGCAATGATGAGACTTGGCGGAAAAATTCTTGGGTTTTCAGAACCTAATTCAACTTCAATTTCTAAAGGAGAAACTTTAGCAGATACGATAAAAATGGTATCAATTTATTCAGATATTATAGCTATGAGACATCCAAAAGAAGGAGCAGCAAAAGTTGCAAGCCTTTATTCAAATGTGCCTATAATTAATGCAGGTGATGGTGGACATCAACATCCAACTCAAACTTTAGCAGACCTACTTACAATTACAAGTTTAAAGAATGGATTAAATAATCATGCAATTGGGATTTGCGGAGATTTAAAATTTGGTAGAACTGTTCACTCTCTTATTAAAGCTATGTCACGATACAAAAATAATAAGTTTGTTTTGATATCACCAAAAGAACTTTCAATACCGCAATACATAAGAGAAGAAATACTGCAAAAAAATAATATTGAATACCTAGAAGTAGAAAAATTAGAAGATGTAATAGAAAATCTTGATATTTTATATATGACAAGAGTTCAAAAAGAGAGATTTTTTAATGAAGAAGAATATTTAAGATTGAAAGATAGTTACATATTAGATAAAGAAAAAATGAATCTTGCTAAGAGCGATATGATTGTAATGCATCCACTTCCAAGGGTTAACGAAATTGCCCATGAAGTAGATAATGATGAAAGAGCTTCATATTTTAAGCAAGCTGAATACGGAATGTATGTAAGAATGGCATTAATGATCAAACTTTTGGGGGTGATGTAGAATGCTTGAAATTACAAGTATTAAAAATGGAATAGTAATAGACCACATACAAGCAGGAGTTGGTGTCAAAATATTTAATTATTTAGGCTTAGATACTAGTAGTTATAGTGTTGCGCTAATAATTAATGCTGACAGCAAAAAGCTTGGAAAGAAAGATATAATAAAAATAGAAAATTGTGATAATATTGATTATACTGTGTTGGCATTACTTTCTCCAACAGTTACTATATGTGAAGTTAAGGATGAACGAATTGTTGATAAAATTAGGCCACAGCTTCCTAGTAAAGTAGAAAATATAATTAAATGTAAAAATCCAAGTTGCATAACTAGCACTGAAGAATATGTACCTCATTCATTTGTCTTAGTAGATAAAGAAAATGGAAGATATAGATGTGAATATTGTGACGAAATAACAAAACTCTCAGACCTATAATCTATACCTACTAACTGTAAATTGAATAACCAACTGTAAATTGTAAACTATAAACTGAATTACCGGGGTGTTTATATGGAACTATTAATTAAGAATGCAAGGATAATAGATGTAACTCAAGATTTTCATGGAGACATATATATTAAGGACGGAATAATAAACGAAGTTGGTAAGAGTATAACAAAAGATAATGTGCAGATACTTGACTGTGAAGGGAAAATTGTAATGCCAGCTTTTATTGATACTCACGCTCATTTTAGAGATCCAGGTCTTACTTGGAAAGAAGATATTGAAACAGGTTCCAAAGCAGCTTTAAAAGGTGGATATACTGGTGTTTGTTTAATGGCAAATACTAGACCTATATGTTCATCTAAAGAGACTTTAGAATTTGTAAGAAATAGATCGAAGGAGCTTAATTTGATAGAGGTTCATCAATGCTTATCTATCACAAAGAACTTCGATGGAATTACATTAGACCACCTAAAAGATCTTGAAGATGATAAGGAAATAAAGGCAATTTCAGATGATGGAGTTGGTGTAGCTAATTCAAATACAATGCTTGAAGCTATGAAAATTGCAAAAAAGAATAACTGGGTTATAATGTCTCATGCAGAAAGTCCAGAGTTTTCAAAAGTCGATATGAGAATAGCTGAGAACATGATGACATTAAGAGATATTGAACTAGCCAAGTTAAGTGGGGCTAGACTACATATGTGTCATGTTAGTACAGAGGAAGCAGTAAAATACATAATTGAAGGAAAAATGAGTGGTGCAAATATCACTATGGAAATAACACCACATCATATAGGTCTTACAAGAGATATAAATGACTATAGAGTTAATCCGCCAATACGAGAAAAAGAAGATGTAGAAGCTATAATAAAGGCAATAAAATTGGGAATGGTTGATACTATAGGAACAGATCATGCACCTCATACAGCTGAAGAAAAGAAAAATGGTTCTCCAGGAATGGTTGGTCTTGAAACTGCATTTTCAATTTGCTACACAAAATTAGTTAAGGATAATAATGTTTCTTTAAATAAATTAAGCGAACTTATGTCTTATAATTCAGCTAAGCTTCTTGGAATGAATAAAGGAAAAATAAGTGTTGGCGCAGATGGAGATTTAGTTGTTATAGATACTGAAAATAAGATAAAAATTAATCCAGAAGAGTTTGAATCAAAAGGCAAAAATACTCCATTTGTTGGGATGGAATTTTATGGGCAAGTACTTACAACAATAAAAGGTGGAGAAATTAAATTTAATTCAGTTAATAAGTAACAGTTAAAAATTCTTGTAGAATTTTATTCTGGGAAGTTTCTTTTAAACTCATAACTGATAACTGTTAACTCATAACTGAACGAAAGGGTGTTTTAAATGACAAGTTACATAATTGATAAGTTATATGATAGAGTTGAAAAAAGAGGAGTAGTTTGTGTAGGCTTAGATACTGCCTTAGACTATTTGCCAGAACATATAAAAGAAGGAAGAACTCCAAGTGAAGCTATTTTTGAATTTAATAAACAAATTATAGATGCAACTTTTGATGTGGCAGCATGCTTTAAGGTTCAAATTGCATATTACGAAGCTTTAGGCTTAGAAGGATTAATTGCATATAAGAAAACCTTAGCTTATTTACGAGAAAAAGATGAAATAATAATAGCTGATATAAAAAGGGGAGATATAGCAGCAACTGCAACGATGTATGCAAAAGCTCATTTTGAAGGAGAGTTTGAAGCTGATTTCATAACATTAAGTCCTTATATGGGAATGGATAGCATCGAACCATATCTACCTTATTTAGAAAGAGGAAATAAAGGTGTTTTCAGTTTGGTAAGAACATCAAATCCAGGAGCAGAAGACATTGAATATTTGGATACCATAGGAAATAAGAAGGTTTATGAGGTAGTAGCAGATAAGATAACTGAAATGAGTAAAAATATAAAAGGAAAGTGTGGGTATTCAGCAATTGGGGGAGTTATTGGTTGTACTTATGTTGAAGAGGGACAGAAGATAAGAGCTAATTATAATAATATGTTTTTCTTAATACCAGGATATGGTGCACAAGGAGGAACTGCAGAGGATGTTGCATTATATTTAAATAATGGAAATGGTGGAGTCGTTAATTCGTCAAGAGGAATATTGCTTGCTTACAAGAAGGAAAATAGAGAAAAAGAATTTGCGTTATGTGCAAGAGAA
This sequence comes from Clostridium saccharoperbutylacetonicum N1-4(HMT), assembly GCF_000340885.1. Lineage (NCBI taxonomy): Bacteria > Bacillati > Bacillota > Clostridia > Eubacteriales > Clostridiaceae > Clostridium > Clostridium saccharoperbutylacetonicum. The sequence continues at coordinate 1,210,603 of NC_020291.1, forward strand.
GAAGCGATAAAAATGAGAGACGCAATAAAGAAGGCAGTTAATAATTAGGAGGTTAGTATGGCTATAACTTATAGAAATGCAAAAGTAATTTCAAATGAGGAAATTTCAAAGGATATATATAAATTAGTAGTGGAAGATGATTCAGAAATAAAAGCAGGACAATTTTATATGCTTAAAATTAATGGGGTAACTTTCCTTCCAAGACCAATAAGTATTTGTGAAAAAACAGAAAATAGATTGACATTTTTATATGCTGTAGTTGGAGAAGGTACTAAGGAATATAAAATGCTTAAAAAAGATGATTTCATTAATATTACAGGACCACTTGGAAACGGATTTGATATAGAAAAAAATTATAATAGAGTTGCATTAGTTGCAGGAGGAATAGGAACTGCACCTATGTTAGAACTTGCAAAAAAATTAAGAAAAAAAGATAAAAATCAAAAAATAGATTTATATGCAGGGTTTAGAGATGAAATTTATTTAATAGATGAGTTAAAAGAATATGTAGATGAAATTAGCATATCTACAAATACAGGAAAGCATGGACACAAAGGGTTTATTACTGAACTTTTAAAACCTGAAAATTATGATACGGTGCTATGCTGCGGACCAGAAATAATGATGAAAAAAGTTGTAGATATGTGCAAAGAAAAAAATGTAAGTGTATATGTTTCTATGGAAAAGCATATGGCCTGTGGAGTTGGAGCTTGTTTAGTATGCACATGCAAAACAAAGGATGGCCACAAGAGAACTTGTAAAGATGGGCCAGTTTTTGACGGATACTATGTGGAATTATAAGAGCAAAGGGGAAAATCTATATGATGAAAGTTACTATTAATAATGTAGAATTTAAAAATCCTGTAATTGCCGCATCAGGAACTTTTGGCTTCGGAGCTGAATATAACAATTTTTATGATGTTGGAATTCTTGGAGGCATATCATCTAAAGGACTTACTATAAATCCGAAACAAGGAAATGAAGGAATAAGGGTATTTGAAACACCATCTGGAATGATGAATTCAGTAGGGTTACAAAATCCAGGAATAGATGCATTTATAAAATATGAACTTCCTAATATGAGAAAGTTAGGTACTAATGTTATAGCAAATATTGGCGGAGGTTGCTTTGAAGATTATGAAGCAGCTGTAACTAAGATTAATGATACAGATGTTGATATGATTGAACTTAATATTTCATGCCCTAATGTTAAACATGGTGGTATGGCCTTTGGTATTAAGTCAGATGTTGCTTATGATGTGGTGAAAAAAATTAAGGCTATAAGTAAAAAGCCATTAATGGTAAAATTATCACCAAATGCAGAAAATATAGTTGACATGGCTGTAAAATGTCAAGAAGCAGGAGCAGATTCACTTTCGCTTATAAATACATTAAATGCAATGGCAGTTGATATATATAATAGGAAACCAATATTTAACAATGTTACAGCAGGTCTATCAGGTCCAGCAGTAAAACCAGTAGCACTTAGAATGGTTCATCAAGTGGCTAAGGCTGTTGAGATACCAGTAATAGGTCTTGGTGGAATTTGCAGTGGAAAAGATGCAATTGAATTTATGATGGCAGGTGCAAGTGCAATTCAAATAGGAACAGTTAATTTTGTGAATCCAATGGCTGGGAAAGAAATCATTGAAGAAATGGAAAGTTTCTTAAAAGATCAAGGGATTAAAGATATCAATGAAATAATTGGAATAATTTAGGTGGTTAACAGTTTACAACTTACAGTCTACAGTTAGATCTGAGAAGCCTACGGCTTTTCAGAAATCCAGTTATGAAGTTCCTCCTTAACTGTAAACTATGCACTGTGAACTGTAAACTAATATAGGAGGTAGTTTTATGAAAGCTTATAAAAGAGAATTTATTGAATTTATGATTGAATGTGGTGTTTTAACTTTTGGAGATTTTGTTACTAAGAGTGGAAGAAAAACTCCGTTCTTTGTTAATACAGGTAATTATCAAACAGGAAGTCAATTAAAAAGGCTTGGAGAATTTTATGCAGAAGCTATACATGAAAATTTTGGCGATGACTACGATGTATTATTTGGGCCAGCATATAAAGGAATTCCATTAGGGGTGACGACTGCAATAGCACTTTCAAATTCTTTTGATGTTGAGGTAAAATACTGTTCAAATAGAAAAGAAGTTAAGGATCATGGTGATACTGGAATCCTATTAGGAAGTAAATTAAAAGATGGTGATAGAGTTTTGATTGTTGAAGATGTTACAACAGCAGGAACTTCAATATATGAAACTATGCCTATCTTAAAAAGTCAAGCAAATGTGAATGTAAAAGGGCTTATAATATCAGTAGATAGAATGGAAAGAGGCCAAGGAGAACAATCAGCTTTAACTGAAATCAGAGAAAAATTTGGATTTAAGACTTGTGCTATAGTTACTATGGCTGAAGTTATAGAATATCTATATAATAAAGAAATTAACGGAAATATACTTATTACTGATGAAATTAAAGTGAGAATAGATGAGTATTATAAACAATATGGTGCTAAATAACAAGATAAGTTATTCCTATATAGGTTCTAATAAAAATTGAATCCATTCAATATAAATATATATATACAATGCAAGAATATTATACTTATGTAAAACTTACCGAAATCAGATACATATTTATTACAGCAGACTAATGAAATTTTCGCTGGATGGGTTCTAAGTGGAAGGATGCCCCATTTCTGCATGTTCCTAAAGTAAATTTATGACAAGCAGAAAATGGAACAACCTTCCACTAATAACCATCACGGCTTAATTTCATATGCCGCTTGCACAAATATGTATCAAATTTCTAGTGTAGTGTTACGATTATAATTTCTTAATGCTGCATGTATATTCCATTTATAAGTGTGATTATTAATTTGGATATCTATATTGAATGATTTAGCAATTAATTGAGAATTGAAAAATAATAAAAATAGCTTTATGTATGCAATGAAGAAACTTTCATAGTTCTTAAAAGCACACATAAGGCTATTTTAAATTTTTCTCACATTATTTATCTAAAAGGTCATCAATATGAATAGTTGTATATTCATCTTCTTTAAGGGCCTTTGTAATTCTTTGAAGTGGTGAATTCTCATCATAAGTCACATTTAATTTATTTCCATCTGTATTAAATTTAATATAATCTATTTCTATAGATGGATGATAGAAAAAGCTGCTAAGGACATCAGGGTCATTTTTCTTCAATTTGTCAATTATAGAATCTGTATCAGCTAATATATCTGATACATAACCTAATGGGGTAGGAACAAATAAATTATAGTCATTAGGTCTATAAATATTCTTTTTAGAATTATCATAAGGTTCAAATACAAATTGAAAATACTCGCTAATAATTTTCTTTTGCATTTCAGTATCCCTATAATGAGGGCTTTCGTAGAAGGATATAGGAATGTTTAATGCACTAGCAGTATCAATTCCTTTTTCAATTACAGCTCTAGTTTCAGAAACTGTACTGTTTGTGTTTTTTGACATTTCTTCACCTACAGCACTTGATTCTTTACCAGATTGATGAGTATATCCATGCAAACCAATCTCTCCACCCTTGTTTATCATATAATCTAATAAATTAACAAAGCCTACATTTACAATGTTATCATTTGTTAATAAGTCATTATCAAAATTAGCATCAGGTACTATAAATCTTGGTATCCAAGCTATATGGAATTTTATACCATTTGAGTAAAGTAAATTAGACATAAGTTTTACTTTTACTTGGTTTTTATCTTCGAGATTGGAATATCCGCAGCCAAAGTCCTCAAATCGAATTAATGCAATTTTGTCACTATAGATCACTGAAGATTCTTCAGGAGTTTTGATTTTATTATTTAATAAGTTGATTTTTTTATTTTTAAAATCAAATACGGCAATTAAGTCAAAAAGTTCTTCAATATCAGATATTGAAATATAATCAGTTCCATTATAATTTAATACATTACCCCTAAGAGATCCCTTTTTAGAATTTCTTTCATAGGAATTTTCTGTTAAGGTAATAGTATTATCAGTATTATTAATTGAAAAAGAACCATTGGTTTTATTTAATGTATAATTTAGTTTAGTACAAATAAAACTAAGTGGAATATAATAGCGTTGCGCTTTAAGAATAACAGGAACATTACTAATATTGTTTTCCTTTAAAATATTAAAGCTTATACTATCAATTTTAGTTATAGGCTTGTCCACAAATTTAAGTTTGGGAGTATATGTACTTTTGAAATTGTCTTCTGGAAGTAAGTTTGAATATAGTGTCTTATTAACAATGGTTAGATTTTTTTTAAAAAAATTGAAATAAGAAAGGATATTATAGAAAGTAAATAGAAATAAAATTAATGCTAAAAACGAAAATAAAAGTGGTTTAAATTTTCTGTGCATTGTTTTTTCGCTCCTTTTAAGTATGTGTAAATTACGCTTGTAAGAAAATTATACCATCAATTTAGATCAATTAAACGTTTAGAATGTTAAATTTAAGTTAAAAATAACTCAAAACGTTGACAAAATTATGGAAGTGGTATATTGGAGATTAGGATTGTAATATACTATGGAATAGTTCTAAACTCATTTAGTGCTAAAATGTAATATAATTCTTATTGACAAAATAAATACTTTAGTATTATTCTTATAGTAAGATATTTAGTCATATGACTGACGGAAGTGGGTTTACCACATGAAGTATGACTATTAATAAGCCGACCGTCTGGGCAAAAAAGCCTGGATTGTAGGCTTTTTTTATATAAAAATGGGGAAAAGTTAATCATATTAAAATATATGAAAAGTGTTATTGATTGAGAATTATTTTCATTGACAGAAAGGAGAGGCTAAGTATACAATATTAGTATGAATTAAAAATATGATTAGATAGATTAGTATTTTTTATTATATTAGGAGGAGATAATTATGTTTAAACAATGGGAAGGCTTTAAAGAAGGAACTTGGCAAGAAGGAATAGATGTAAGGAACTTTATACAAAAAAATTATAAATTATACGAAGGTGATTCAAGCTTCTTAGAAGATAAAACTGAAAAGACAAGTAAAGTGTGGGAAAAAGCCTATGCTCTTATAGTTGAAGAAGTTAAAAAAGGAATAATTGATGTTGCGACAGATAGAGTATCAGGAATTGATAACTACGAAGCAGGATATATTGATAAAGATAATGAAGTTATAGTTGGACTTCAAACAGATGCACCACTAAAGAGAATAGTAAATCCATTTGGTGGACTTAGAATGGTTCAAAGTTCCTTAAAGGAATATGGCTATGAATTAGATCCAGAAATAGAAAAGCATTTTTCTAAGTACAGAAAAACTCATAATGAAGGAGTTTTTGATGGATATACAAAAGAAATCAGAGCAGCAAGAAGTGCAGGTCTTTTAACAGGACTTCCAGATGCTTATGGAAGAGGAAGAATAATAGGAGATTATAGAAGAGTAGCTCTTTATGGAATTGATTATTTAATAGAAGAAAAGAAAAGAGATTTAGATAATTTAAATGGAGATATGCTTGATGAATTGGTAAGAAAAAGAGAAGAAGTGTCAATGCAAATCAGAGCTTTAAGTGAAATTAAATCTATGGCAACTAAATATGGGATAGATATATCAAAACCAGCTGCAAATGCAAAAGAAGCAGCTCAACATTTATATTTTGGATATTTAGCAGGAATTAAAGAAAACAATGGAGCAGCAACTTCTTTTGGAAGAACTTCAACCTTCTTAGATATATATCTTGAAAGAGATCTAGAAGCGGGAGTTATAACAGAAAAAGAAGCTCAAGAAATTGTAGATCAATTAATTATAAAATTAAGATTGGTTAGACACTTAAGAACTCCAGAATACAATGAATTATTTGGTGGGGATCCTACATGGGTAACAGAATCAATTGGCGGAATGGGAATAAGTGGTAAGTCACTTGTAACTAAGAACTCTTTTAGATATCTTCATACTTTAATTAATCTTGGAACTTCAGCAGAACCAAACTTAACAGTTTTATGGTCAGATAAGTTACCAGAAAACTTTAAGAAGTATTGTGCAGAAATTTCAATAAAAACAGATTCTATTCAATATGAAAATGATGAAGTTATGAGACCAGTTTATGGTGATGATTATGCCATAGCATGTTGTGTATCAGCTATGAAGGTAGGCATACAAATGCAATTCTTTGGAGCTAGAGCGAATATTGCTAAATCACTTTTATATGCAATTAATGGTGGAGTAGATGAATTAAAGGGAATTAAGGTTATACCAGGAATTGAACCAATAAAAGATGAGATTTTAGACTTTAAGAAGGTTAAAGAAAATTATAATAAAGTATTAGAATATGTTGCAAAGGTTTATGTAGATACAATGAACGTAATTCACTTTATGCATGATAAATATGCTTATGAAGCAGGGCAAATGGCACTTCATGATACAGCAGTAGAAAGATTAATGGCTTTTGGAATAGCAGGTCTTTCAGTAGCTATAGATTCCTTGTCAGCAATAAAATTTGCAAAGGTTAAGCCAATCAGAAATGAAGCAGGTATAACAGTAGACTTTGAAGTTGAAGGTGATTTCCCTAAGTACGGAAATGATGATGATAGAGCAGATGATTTAGGTGTTGAATTAGTTACTAGATTCTCAAATGAACTTAAGAAACATCCTTTATACAGAAATGCAAAACACACATTATCAGCATTAACAATAACTTCAAATGTTATGTATGGAAAGAAAACAGGAACAACTCCGGATGGAAGAAAGAAAGGTGAACCATTAGCACCAGGAGCAAATCCAATGCATGGAAGAGATATAAATGGAGCATTAGCATCATTAAATTCAGTGGCTAAGATACCATATAATGAAATCTGTCAGGATGGAGTGTCAAATACTTTTTCAATAGTACCAGATGCCTTGGGAAAAGATGAAAATCAAAAAATTACTAACCTAGTAGCAATACTAGATGGATATTTTGTACAAGGAGCACATCACTTAAATGTTAATGTTCTTAATAGACAAACCTTGATTGATGCAATGGAAAATCCAGATAAATATCCAACTTTAACAATAAGAGTTTCAGGATATGCTGTTAACTTTAGCAGATTATCTAAGGAACAACAATTAGAAGTTATAAGTAGAACTTTCCATGAAAGCATTTAAGACAGTTATCAGTTAACAGTGCAGTAGTTTACAGTTGAGGAGGAAATCCATTAAGGGATTTCTGAAATATATGTGTATGAAGAAAAGCTTAGGGCTTTTCTTCATGTACTTTACATAAGTAATTGTAAATTGTAACTTGTAAACTGTGAACTGAAAAAGACTATAGGAACATAATATTTATGTTCCTATAGTCTTTCTCTTTAGGATTTAGTTAGATAGAATAATTAGAATTGCAATTGGGTTTTATTAATAACTAAGTAAAACATTTACAATAGAAATCATTCAAGCATAGAAAAATTATCTTTGTTAAAAGAACAAATAGGACACACCCAACAATCAGGCAAATCATTAAAATCTACATAAGGTTCAATGCCACCATCAGGGTCACCAAGTTTTGGGTCATAAATATATCCGCATACTTCACAAACATATTTTTCCATATAATCACCTCATTAATATTTTAAACAAGACTAACATAGATTAAAATTGCCTAATTTAAAGTCAATAAAATAGAAAATCATGGATAGTCAATAAATTATAATATATTATATGCTTTTATTAATGAGGTGTTAACAATAAAAATATAGATTTAAATTTTATCTTAGTTATTTTCTATCAGAAGCTTTTAGAAGATTTGAAAAATAGCCTTTTGGGAAATGGCCTTTTTTTAAGCCTTCTATTACAGTTAAATAAGTTGCAGCTGTATCAAATCTAGCATCATGATAATTTCCACTACCTTCAAACAATTTTTCAGAGGTTTCGGCAATTTGAGTGCTTGAAATATTGAGCCATTCAATCACTTCTGATAGTTTAGGATTTTTAATTTCACCATTAGCTTTTGGAATTCTGCATATGTCTCTATAATAAGCCATTGTACAGAAAACATTTTTAGGAATAAAATCTTCACCTAATAATGATAACTCATGTTTTAAAAATCTAATATCAAAATTAACATTATGTCCAATTATGAAATCAGAATTTATAAAATCATCAATAAATTCTGGAACTAAATCTTCAAAATATCGCCCATTTGATAAATCGTATAGTTTTTCAAGGGAAAAACCATGTATTTCTTCAGCAGAAGGATCCATTTCTTCTACTGTAAAGAAAAAGTTTCTGCCAGTTGTCACTTGAGGTTTTACACTAGCATCAACAGTTATATAGCTTAGTTGGCAGATGCTTCCTGGCTTTATGCTAGTAGTTTCTGTATCAAAAAATAGTAATTTCATTAAAGTGTACCTCCATCTTTGCAAGAAGGATATTTAAAAATATAAACATCCAAGTTATAAATTAATTATTATATGGTTAAATTTAATTATATAGTATTTACGAAAAAATTCAATTGAGTTATAATTGATAATAACTATTAATTAATAAAAAGTTTTATATATTGTTTAAATATATTCAGCCATAAATTTAATTGGGAAAGGTTTAGTCTAATTATAATTGACAAGAAATGATCGATAATTTAATATTTGTAATTGCAATATATAATTGCATAACTTAAGGAGGAATTAATAATGATTGATAGAAAACGTAAAATATCTGTAATAGGAGCTGGATTTGTAGGAGCAACAGCAGCTTATGCTTTGATGAATAGTGGAGTGGCAACAGAAATATGTTTATTTGATATAAATATGGATAAAGCTATGGGAGAAGTAATGGATTTAGTTCATGGTACATCCTTTGTAAAGCCAGTAAGTATTTATGCAGGAAGTATTGAAGAAACTAAGGATTCAGATATTGTAATAATTACAGCAGGCGCAGCTCAAAAGGAAGGGGAAACAAGATTAGACTTAATTGAAAAAAACTATAAAATATTTAAAAGTTTTGTTCCACAAATAGCAGCGGCAAGTCCAAATGCAATTTTATTAGTTGTATCTAACCCTTGTGATGTATTAGCATATATAACATATAAATTATCTGGGTTCCCTAGGGAAAGAGTTATTGCATCAGGTACAGTGTTAGATTCATCAAGATTAAAATATGTCGTAGGAAAGTATTTTAATGTAAATAACAATGATATTCATGCATATGTTTTAGGGGAGCATGGGGATAGTGAAGTTGTTAGCTGGAGTACAGCAAGTATAGCAGGTGGAACATTAGATGAGTATGCTGATAAATTTGACTTAGAATGGGATGAACAAGTGAAGGCAGTAATTGAAAATGATGTTAAAAATGCTGCTTATGAAATAATATCTAGAAAGAATGCAACTTATTTTGCAGTGGCATTAGCTGTAAACAGAATAGTTGAAGCTATTTTAAGAGATGAAAATGCAATTTTAACTGTATCATGTTTAATGCAAGGTGAGTATGGAATTGATGATGTATATCTTGCGGTACCAACAATTGTTAATAGCACAGGAGTTGTAGGAATTGTAAATCCAGTGATAAAAGATGCTGAAGAGTTAGGAAAATTACAAGAATCAGCAAAGGTATTAAAGGAACACATAAAGAAAGTTATTCCTAATTAATGATATATATTGCAATTATATTAATGTTAAATGCTCAATGATAAACCAAGGTTAATTTCCATTGGAAATCTTTAAGTGCTGAACTGCAATATATATAATAAAAATTAGTAAAGTGTGATAAGTGACAAGGCGATGATAATTTTCTGAAAATATGTTTAGGAATATTCACTCAATCTCACAACTTATCTCATATATATTCAATTAAAGATGTAGTCTTTACATTTAATAATGTAAAGAGTAAGAAGAAAAGCTTAAGGCTTTTCTTCTTAGACATATATATTTTAGAAATCCCCTAATGGATTTCTACCTCAACTGTAAACTTAATTACATTCCTTTAAAGCTTATTTCCCCAGTAAGTACTGCTTTTTCATTTCCTTGACTATCCTTCACAATAAGATCTCCAGCATCAGATAGAGAAACACAAGTGACTATTTCTTCTTTATTATATGTAATTAATTTTGCTTGCTTTCCCAATATATTAGAATTATTTCTGCAAATTGAAATTGTCTCAGAAAGATCAAGATGATTCACAAATCTTAAATACAATTTTTCAAAATGGTTTAAAAAACTAGACAGTATTTCTGTTCTACTAAATTGTTTATTAAATTCAATTTTTAAAGATGTAGCAATAGAATTTGTATCATCATTAAAATCATCTCTATTTATATTAATGTTCATGCCAATGCCCAATACTAAATAATGAACGCTATCCATATCACATTTCATTTCTGCTAATATGCCACATAGCTTTTTGCCATTTAAATGTATATCATTAGGCCATTTTATATTTACATCAATGTTAAGGTCTTTCAAGGTCTTATATACAGAAGCAGCAGCTATTTGAGTTATTTTAGGTGCTTCCATAGGAGAAATATTCGGCCTTAATACTAAAGTGAACCAAAGACCACCATTTGGAGAAACCCACTCACGATTGAATCGTCCACTTCCAAGTGTTTGTTTCTCAGCAACTATCAAGCTTCCAGTCTCAACATTTTGCTGTGCAAGCTCTTTAGCTTTAATATTTGTAGAATCTATTTCAGTAAAATATACTATATTTTTACCAATTTGTGATGTTTCAAGTAATGATATTACTTTACTTTTATCTATCAAATCTGGAGATGATAATAATTTATAGCCTTTCTTAGATACTCCTTCTATAATATAACCTTTAGCTTTTAAATTATTAATATGCTTCCAAATAGCAGTTCTTGATACCTGCAAAGTTGAACTTAAAATCTCACCAGAAATATAGTCATCAGCATTTTTTAGTTCATTTAATATTTTTTCTTCCATAAAGTAATACCTCCTAAAATTGATTATAACATAATAATATTTGATTATATGTAAAAATTAAGTCTGAAGGAGAATAAATTGCAGGAAAAATCACCTTATTGTAATATAAATAAAAATAATATATAATAGGGTTTGGTATAATTTAAATAAACGTCAGTATTTAAGGCGTTTTTTAGAGAGGATAGCAAAATGAATAAAAATAAGAATATAAATAAAAATGTGAATAGAAAACCGAAATTAAAAGTAAAAAAATCAAAGAAATCCAAAAAAAAGATATCAATTAAGACAATAGTTATGTTTTTGGTTTTTGAATTGATTTTTTCAGCATGTACATTTCCATTTATGATTTTATATGGCCCTTTTGATGTTGCAAAATCTACTTATGTTGGTGCAGCTATGACTTCAACAAGTTATCAATTTATGGCTAGATGGTTTATGTCAGATGCAAAAATAGCAGAAATTCAAGGACAAAATTCAGTTGAGGATAATGGTGAGAAAACTGATTTAGATCAAATAAATATTCCTAAGGTTAAGGATGATACAATAGAAATACAGACAATTGAAGGTAATTCAAAATATAGTGGTTATTATATGATTGTAAAAGATCCAACAAGGGTTAAGATTGGAGTAACTTCTAAGATAGGCGTAGAAGGAGAAACTACTTCTCAAATTGCAGAAGAAAATGGAGCAATTGCGGCAATTAATGGAGGAGGATTTGTTGACCAATCATCAACACAGGCATGGACAGGAAATGGTGGTGTACCAACTGGTATTGTTATGACTGGTGGAAAAGTTAAAAATGATGATACTGGTGGAAAAGAAGTATCATGTCTTGGTATAACTAAAGAAGGAAAAATGATGGTAGGTAATTATACTTTAGATGAGCTTGTGAAACAAGGCGTTCAAGAAGCAGTAAGTTTTTACCCAGCATTAATTATTAGTGGTAAAAAGTTAACAATTAATGGAGATGGTGGATTTGGTATAAGACCAAAGACTGCAATAGGACAAAAAAAAGATGGCTCAATAATTCTTATGGTTATTGATGGAAATGACCTTGGAAGCTTAGGTGCGACAGTAAAGGAAGTACAAGATATTATGTATCAATTGGGTGCCTATAATGCTATTAATTTAGATGGTGGAAAATCAACGACTATGTATTATGATGGTGATATAATAAACAAACCATCAAACAGCATGGGAGAGAGAACTATTGCAACAGCAATTATTGTTAAATAAACAGAAGGTGGGAGCAGGTTATGAAGATATTTAAAAAGATAATTGCATGGGCAATGCTATCTATAATACTTCAAATTGGTGTTTTATATTTTTTAAATAATCATGCATTTAAGCAGAACTCAGAATTTAAAAGTAATGCATTAAATATTAAAAAAGATAATACTAAAGATATAAAAGCAACAATAGCAGATAAGGCTGAAAATGTTAATATTTCATACAATGGTAAATATTTAAGTTATAAAGAAGCTGAAAATTTATTTTTGCAGGATACTAAAACAGGAACAAGTACTCAGGTTAAAACAGAAAATGGAGGAACTATACTTTATTATGATTGGGTTCCAGATAGAAATGTTTTAATGATAGTAGAGAAAGTCAATAAAAATGGTAAAGCTAAAATCCAACTTATAACATATGATGCAGTTAATGCTTCAGAATCACCTGTTAAAGAGATATGTGCATATCAGGAAAATATGAAAATTAAAAAAATAAGTGCATCAGTTTTTACAGGGGTATTCTATGTTGATATTGATAAGGGTGGAGCTAAGGATACTGTTTATAGAATAGATAGAAATAATGATATGAGTGAGGTTAAGCTTAACACTTATATTTTAGGTAATATACAAGTTATTCCTCATGCTGACAGGTTAATATATGCAGATAAAATAAAAGGAACCTTTTATGTTACAGCACCTAATAAACAGCTTAATTTTAATTCTAATAAGAAGTTGATTCTTTTGGGAATAGATAAAAATGATGTTGTATATATGGGAGAACTTAATGGAGATAAAATTGCAACTATAACATATGGTAAGGTTGATGAAGATACCTCTACATGGAAGAAGATTACTCTTGATTCAGTTGCTAATGCTGATGATATATATTTAAGTAATAGCAGTGAGATATTGATTAATGATAATCTTAAAGGAAGCGTTAAAAATCTAACTACCGGAAAAGAAATTGAGTACGAAGGTAAGCTTGTTCAAATAAAGGAAGATTTTATTGCTACAAAAGATAATAGTGGAAAATTATCGTATAAGAGTTTAAAAGATAAATAATTTTAAAGAAGAGTATTCAAATTTGATGTGAAATTGGATACTCTTTCTGATTAATTAACCTTTTGTGTGATTAAGTTAGTTATGTAGGATAAAAAAAGTGTGAGTTAAAAATCCAAAGTTGTGACAATTTATTTTTTATGATATCATTATTGGAATAAACAGTTAATAGTAAACCCAAAAATGTATTGGGGGAGGATAAGTTGATGCATTTTAAAGAAATATTGCAAATAATTTTGTGAAAAAAATTAAAATAGAAGGAGAATTATATGGATTTACTTAATTTAAACACATCAATTTATGACAAGATTGTCATAATACCAGCACTTATTGTTGCATTTACAGTTCATGAATTTGCACATGCTTTTGTTGCAGATAAGTTAGGAGATAAAACACCAAGATTTCAAGGAAGAGTAACTTTGAATCCAGCAGCACATCTTGATCCTATTGGATTTATTTTGGCAGTATTCTTTATATTTGGGTGGGCAAAACCAGTGCAAACAAATCCATCAGCATATAAAAACCCTAGTAAAGATAGTTTGAAAGTGAGTTTAGCTGGACCAATTTCAAATTTTATTGTTGCTATTATAGCAACTGTAATATATGCATTGTTCATTAAAGTTTTTTATTTTAAGTTATCAGAAGGTGTGGCACAAGTTTTGCATGATATGATATTTTATATACTTTCTGTTAATATTAGTATAGGATTATTTAATTTAATTCCGGTTCCACCATTAGATGGATTCAAGATTATTAAATATTTTAAGCCAAGAATTTTTTATGAATTTCAAGATAAGTTTTATCAATATCAGCCACTAATTCTTATAGCATTAATTCTATTTGGAGGAAGAATAATAGGTATTTTTTCAACAGCAATATTGAATTTTTTATTAAGATTAGTATCGGTAGTATTACATGTTTTTTAAATTATAGTAAATATACAATCAATAGTGTGCTAAGGATAATCCGTCTCTTAAGAAGAGACGGATTATTTAATAAGTTATTTCTTTGTTATAGTTTCTTTTTTAGTATCATTATTTGTTTGTTTATTGGTTTTAGTATCAATTGATGAATTAGATTTGTCAGTTACATTATGCGTATCGTTTGAGGTTGTAGTATTATTATTAGTAGTGCTACTTGAAACATTATTATTATTATTATTATTATTAGGAATTGGAGCTTTTTCTTTGCTTCCATCATAATCATAGTTTAAGGAAGCATCTGGATTTTGTAGCAATCCGTCATGCCCTAATACATATTCTTCATGGTTTTCTCCAATAACTATTGCATCCTTTTGCATGGTTCCATCTTTGTAAAAATAATACCAGCCTTTTTCTGTCTTTAACCATCCTATTACTTTTTCATCATTATTTTTATAATAATACCAATCGCCATTTCCTTTTCTCCAGGATGAATCATATTCTCTATAATCCTTTTGTTCAGAAGCAGTTTTATTGCTTGCTTTATCTTTTGATATTGTATTTTCATTTAGTGGCGATTTGGCTTGTGTATTTTCTATAGGATTCTTATTTTCTTCACTTAACTTATTTTTAATATTAGAATCATAATTATTAAAGTCATTAATATTTTTATAAGTATTTTTCAAGGTTAATTTATCATAGTCACCATTTAATTTATTTGTGTTATCTTGAAAATATTCAGCTAGATCATATACAATATACCTATTTTTAATTTTTTTATTTTCCTTATCATGAAATTCTTCTTTTACTAGTACATTTTCTGAATCAACCATATGAATAGTAATATTACTATCATCACTATAAGTCTTAGGTATTTCTATAAGCATATCAAAGCCGTTTTTTTCAAGTTTAGCTAAATATATTTTGTTAGAATTATTATTATCGTCTTTTTTTATCAATATATATTCCTTATAAAAATTATCATATCCATATAGAGTTATGTTGCTTAATGGTTCTATAAATTTGCCAGCTATGTCATATTGATTAAGATTAATAGTGTCTTTGTTTTTATCATTATAATCTAAACCTATGTATGCTTGACCTTCTGAACAAAATGTATATTTTAAGTAGTTCCCAGTATGGTTATTAGTAACTTCGCTTTGAGAATTATTGATTTTTATATCATCATATTTTACAAGCGTAAAATTACTGCCATCAAAGTTTATTTTTTTTACTACATTGTTTTGACAAATAGCATAGAAATTTTTTGCCGTGTTATCATAAAATATTCCACCAATAATATCTTCACTATCAAAACTACATTCAAATTTATATTGATCGTTGGTGCTAATATTATATAAGATGTAATCTATTTTCTGAGATAGGTTTTTTGAGCATAAAAAATAATCACTGTTCCCAGAAATGGAATACCAGCTAGTAGGTGATTGATCATCTTTATTGGAAAGTAGGGGATATTCTTTTCCAGATTTCCAATTAAAGTAGCTATTCTTTCCAAAGATCTTATCACCATAAATATTTAAGTTAAAGTTTAAATAATCATCTGGTAACTTTATACCAGATGTATTTGTATTTCCAGCTTTGTCTAAAATAAATATATTAGTATCATATAATTTTTTATTAATGTTATCATATTTTATTAAATATATATTTCCATTAATATAACCTAACGGAATTTCTTCAAAATCATCATTGGTTTCATTTTCAATATTAATAATACTTTTTATATTATTTATACTTACATCTGCGTTTAATACTTCTATTTCTTCATTTCCTTTAAGTATGTATACTTTGTAAAATATACAGGATAATATAATTATTATTAATAATATAAAACTAAGTGTTTTTTTCATTTTTCCTCCCGATATAATAAGCATACATAATAAACTAATAATGTAAATAAATCATGAATTTATTATATATTTTTTTATTTGATATAGATATCCAAATGAATAATCAAACTTATAAATTGAATATACATGAATCATTGAAAAATTATAATCGTAACACTACACTAGAAATTAGATACATTTTTCTGGAAGCAGGCATGTGAAATTAAGCTGATGATGGTTATTAGTGGAAGGTTGTTCCATTTTCTGCTTGTCATAAATTTACTTTAGGAACATGCAGATATGGGTGCAACCTTCCACTTAGAACCCATCCAGCGAAAATTTCACTAGTCCTGTGGAAGATAAATGTATCTGATTTCGGTAATTGTTGCATAAGTCTAATTCTCGCTTTGGATATCTTTATTAATCTAAACAATTATAAACTAAACTTATTACATAATTGTTAAATAATTCGTTTGATAAGGAATTTTATCAAAGTTATGGCATTTTATTTGGAAATCTTGAGTTTTATACAAATTTAAAAAATTGCCAACATTTAATCAGTTTCTTTGAAACTGTATTAAGTTGACAACTTTTCATAGACTTTTAATAATTTAATTTGTAGAGTTTTTTTACAATAATTTATTTTTGTTAATTTAATGTTGATTAGTTACATTTGTTGATTTTTAGATATATTGGATAGCATTAAGTACATATATAATGCACTATATTTAGTAGATAATTAATTGCGAGGTACAATAATTTAATTGATATATATATTATCGAATCCATACCCCGTCTGAACCTAAAACATATTTGTTTTCGCCTTCTATTATAGCTGTATCTTTTTGCATTACACCATCCTTGTTTGTATAATACCATTTGCCATTATATATAACCCATCCTATCTTTTTCACTCCGTTATCATCTACAAAATATGTTTTCCCATCGATAACTTTTTGGCTATAACCCTTTGTTTTTTCTAGATCTTCTTCAGGCTTAGTTCTATTAGTTAATGCACCATCTGCATTTAATACGCAGTCATTACCTTTTCCATCTTTAATAGTTGTATTATTTTGCATTATTCCATTATCATTAAAATAGAACCATACTCCATTAATTTGTTCCCAACCTTTAGCTAAGTGTTCTTTCTTTTGATTTCCATCATTATAAGTCCAGTCAGTTCCCACTTGTTTCCACTCTTTTTGACTCTTTTTATATGCTTCTGAACTATCATAAGTAACTTCAACTCCATCGATGATATCATATCCATGCTCACCAACAAGTACTCCATCTTTATTTAACTTAACTTCTTTTCCAAATTGATTTTTAACAGTTGTGTCTTTGAGCATTTCTCCCTTTTCATTGTAATAATATATTTTACCTTGATCTTCAACCCAGCCTGTTTTTTGCCCTGATGCATTTAAATAATAGCACTTACCATTATCAAAATTGCAATTTACTCCATATTCCCAGTTAACTTCTCCTACTCCATTTTCATCAATTTTAACTTCAGTTTTATTGTTAGGACCTAGAATAGTTTTATTTTTTACCATTTCACCATTCTCATCAAAATAATGCCATACTGAACCCTTATCATCTCCAAACAAGATCCATTGATTTGTATCTTTTACACCATTGTTATAAGAATAAGTATGTCCATTTTCTGTTTTAAGTCCGTTTAATGTTGTTTCTGCATTGGCAGATAAATTTCCTACTGTTAAAAGACTTCCGCAAACTAAAGCAGCTGCAATTAATTGATTTAATATCTTTTTTTTCATTTCTATTCCTCCTAAATAAAAGTAATTTAATAAATATTTGATTTGTACCCTTAGTACATTACCCATAATAAACCTATTTCAAATACTTTCAATGCTTTTTACATTTTTGTAATGTTCTTGTAGGATTTGGATATTAGTTGTTACTTATTTAATATTTTTGTAACATTCTTGTAATATCGCTCGTTAAAGAAAACTATAATTTAGAATTAATGAAAAAAAGCCTAGTGGCTTTTTTCATAACTAATTTAAGCTTGATAAATAGAATGATATTTCATCATTTTCTATATTATATTTTAAAGTCAGCATATTCTTTTGTGCTAATTCATTACATAAATATAATCCTAAGCCAGAACTTGAGATGCTTTCTTCCATATTGCAATCAAACTCATTATATTTAATAAAAGGTTCTAATAAATTTTCGGAAATATTTTTGGGGATTGAAGAAATTTTATTTTTTGTTTCAAATATAAAAGTATCAGCATCAGATTTTTTCAGTGAAATATATATTTCTTTACCTTTTGAGTATTTTAATGCATTATCTATTAAATTTAAAATTATATGTTCAATATCTTCTTTTACGGCTAAAATACTAATTTCATCTATATTAGCAATGAACTTTTTATTAAGTCGTCGGCTCCTGTCAATCAATCTATCACAAATGTCTAAAATTAATGTGTTTAGTTTCACTTCTTGTTTGATATCCTTTTTTCTAACTCCACATCTTGAAATTTCAAGAAGCTTTTGAATAAGTTCTTTTAACTTTCCACATTCAAGCATTATGCGGTTAACAGCTCTTTTTTTAAATTCTTCATCCATACTGTTTAGATCTTCTTCTTCTAATATTTGGACATAACCATATATTGAAGTAACTGGTGTTTTGAGTTCATGGGTGGCATTGTTAAAAAAGTCTTTTGATATATTTTCTAATTTTTTCTTTTCTTCAATCATTTCATTAAAAGAATTAGTTACTTGTCCAATTTCATCTTTAGATCGTACTGAAATTTTATCAACATCTTTTCCTTCTCCATATTTTTTCATTTCCATGCTGAGCTTTTTTAAAGGACTGATTATTCTGTTTATAAAGTAATTTAATGATCCTATTATGACCACAAAAAGGATAATTTGTGCACTTATTATATTTGTCATTGTGTTCTTAATGCTATTGTAATACTCATCGTAGTTTTTTTGTATGATTAAACTTGAATCATATTTTCCATTAAGATAAACAGGGTATATGTATGTAGAAATTAATCCATTTTTTATATTGAAGATTATTACTGAACTTTTTCCTTTTGAACTTTCTAATATATTATCAATACTATTTTCAAGTAATACATTTCCTTTACAATCTATTAATTTATTATTTGAATCATATAACCCAACATAGCAATCATAATTATTGTTAATTTCATAGACGGTTTTATTTTTTACTTTAGAGTCATCCTCAATAACCATAGAACTGTATTTTAAAGTGCTTGTACTGAATTTACTGATATTCTCCATATCATCCTTGATATTGTTCTTAATACTTTTATAGAAAGTATTATAAATTAAAATACTTAATCCAAGATTAAATATAATAAGAGCAAAAATAATAGCAGTCATTATTTTTCCTTTTAGTGTTCTTAGCATATTTTTCACTTCCTAACTGTATGCCTTTATCTTATTACATATCCTACACCAAAAACTGTTTCTATTATAGAATTTTCTTTATCATCCCCAAGGTTTGCCCTTAATCGTCTTATGTGAACATCTACAGTTCTTGTATCACCATAATAGTCATATCCCCATACTTCATTTAAAAGTTGCTGTCTTGTGAAAACAATTCCTTTGTTTTTATATAAATAACTTAATAAATCAAATTCTTTTCTTTTTAGCAAAAGTTCCCGACCGTCTCTTATTACTGTTCGTGTATCAAAATTAATTGTAATTTCATCTTTTTCAACCTTATCAACAATAGCGTTGCTTTTATTATTTTCAAAAGGCGAAGAAGTAGTACTTTCGCTAGCAATAATATTTTTGTTTGCCCGTCTAAAAATAGCATTAATTCTAGCTATAACTTCTCTTATTTCAAATGGTTTTGTTATGTAGTCATCTGCGCCTATTTCCATACCCAATATTCTGTCAATAACATCATCTCTAGCAGTAAGCATAACAACATAACTTGTTTGATTTAGGATTTTACATAATTCAAAACCACTTATGTCTGGAAGCATTAGATCCAATAAAACTAAATGAGGTTCAAATTCTTTGAAAAGTTGCAAAGCAGTTTCTCCATTATAAGCTCCTTTTACTTCGAAGTTTTCCTTTGAAAGAGCAAATTTTAAAGTATCATTAATAGAAAATTCATCTTCAACAACTAATATTTTCTTCTTTTCCATATTAACCCTCCAAATACTAATTATACATTATTTAATTTTATACAATTTCCTATATATTGCAACATTAGTTTGTTTTATACTGAGTATAGAATATAAAAAAATTGGGGAAATATTGAGTTTATATGAAGGATTAGACCTTAGTTTTGATTTTTTTATTTTAATATACTTGGAGGAACCTTTATGGATTATAAAAGTGAGATTGTTGAATTAATAAAATCTTATGTTGATTTGAATTTTGATAATATAAAAAGTTTAATTGAAGTACCACCAAAACCAGAAATGGGAGATTATGCATTTCCATGCTTCCAATTATCAAAGGTTATGAAAAAGGTACCTAATATAATAGCAGAAGATCTAAAAAACAATATTGTGACAGAAGTTTTTGAGAAAATTGAAAATCTAGGATCATATCTAAATTTTTTTGTGGATAAGGGAGTATTTGCAGAAAATATAATTGAGAAGGTTTTAGAAGAAGGAGATGAATATGGGATATCAAATAGTGGAAATGAAAAAACAATATGTATCGAGTATTCTCAACTGTGCATAAAAAATTCTTTTCAGATAAGCAGCTTTTATACTAAAGTTATAGGTAATGCTTTAACTAGAATGTATAAGAAGCAAGGATATAATGTCATTGAAATATCTAATTCTGAGGCTTTTGGGACGGAATTTGATAAGTCTTTAGTAACTGAATTTCTAGTTGAAGAGGCAGTTAATAATAATAATATTAATCAGGTGATAAATGAATTAAGTGAAAACGGAATTTTGGTAGAAAGTAATGGAGTTAAGGTTGTTAATCTTAAGAAATATAATATGCCACCATGTATAATTTTAAAAGATGATGGTACATTTACATATGCGCTTAGGGATATTGCAGCTGTAATTTATAGAAAGAAATATTATAATTTCGATAAATATATTTATGTAGTTGATAGTACGCAAGAATTATATTATAAACAAATATTTAAGGTGTTAGAGCTTGTAGGGTATGAATGGGCAAAAGATTGCATTTGTATTGGACTGGGATTAATTAAGTTTTCAGAGAGAAACCTATTTATGAGAGATTGGACAACTGTTTTGATGAAGGATATGTTTAAAGCTGAAGCATTAGTGTTTGCTTGTCTCAAAAATTTAAAAGAAAATAATGTTATTCTTGATTGGAATGAAATATTAGGATTTGATGGAGAAAATGGCCCGTATGTTCAAGCATCTTACGCTAGTTGGGGTAGTATTCTAATTAAAGGGGTTAAATGTACAGGGAAGGCTGATTATAAGAAATTATCGTCGAGTGAAGAATTTGAATTAGTGAAAAGAATAGGTAACTTTAATGAAATTATAACTTTAACAATAGAAAAATTAGAACCTTCAATTTTAACTAAATATATAATTGAAGTCGCTAAAAGATTAGAGAAATTTTATGATCCGTATTTTATGATGAATCTAGAAGATGAGACATTAAAAGTAGCTAGATTAAACCTAGTTAAAGCAGCTTTACAGGTTATAAAAAATGGATTAGAATTACTTGGAATTGGTACTTTAGAAAAAATATTATGAAATTTTTATGAAATGATGAAATAAATATATCGTTATATAAAGAAAAATTTTCTTTTATAAAGCATTTTAATATATAATTATTGGATATAATTTAGAAAGATATAATTTTGCAAATAATTATATGATATAATTTAGGTACAACTAACGAATTATTTGAAGGGATTTGAAAGGAATTGTTTTTTAATAATAATATTAAGTATAGAGATATTTTAATATTTGCACTAATAGGTGTAATAGGATATAAGCTTATAGATAATTATGATTATTTTTTTAGCTTGTTAAAAAAGATAGTAACAATTATGACACCTTTTATATATGCTTTGATTTGTGCGTATATATTAAATCCAGTAATAAGTTTTTTTGAGCGAAAATTAAAAGTTAAGAGAGCAATTTCAATAGCAATTACTTATTTGATGATTGTTACTTTAGTTTTTATTATTTTATTTTTTACTATTCCAAGTATAATTGACAGCATACTCAATATAACAAAGGAAGTACCTAAGTATGTAGAAATCATACAGAAATGGATTAATACAGCCTTACAAAATGAAAGAATAAAAATACTAATTGAGCAAGCAGGATTATTAGGAAAGTTACAGGAAATGTCTGGTCAAATAGGAAATATTGCAATTGTATTATTGCAAGGATTAGTTATGTATTTACTTTCTTTTACCTCTAATTTAGTGATTGTAATTTTTGGTTTTTTAATTTCAATTTATGTTATAGTTGATAAAGAAAGGCTTTTAAAGAATACTAGAAGAATTACATATATGATTTTTAAAGAAGAAAATGGGAATAGGATAATAAATTTTGTTAGAACATATAATAAAATGGTCGGGTTTTATATTGGAATAAAAGCCGTAGATTCTTCAATTGTTGGTATTATAGCATTATTTGGATTATTAATTGTTGGGGAACCATATGCACCTTTGATTGCGCTTATTGTAGGGATAACCAATATGATTCCTTATTTTGGTCCGCTTATGGGTGTTATTGTTGCGATGACGGTTGCTATATTTGTTTCACCTATGAAGGCGTTTGTTGTTTTTGTTCTTTTGCTTTGTATTCAACAATTTGATGCATGGTTTCTTGAACCAAAACTTGTTGGGAAAAAGGTTGGGATTAGCCCTCTTGGAATTATTCTAGGAGTTACTATAGGTGGCGGTTTTTTAGGCCCTATAGGAATGTTATTAGGTTCTCCTACAATGGCAACTATAAAAATATATTACGAAAAATTATTTTCTAAATTTAAAGATAGCAATCCTCGCCTTGTTAAAGAAGAAAATCTTGATGATACTAAAATTGGAAAATAGATATTTATTAAAAAATAATAAGGGAGATTTTTATGGAAAATTTTTTTGAACTAGTTAGTAAACGGCAAAGTTGTAGAAAGTATTTAGATATAGCTGTTGAAAAAGAAAAGCTATTAAAATGCATTGAAGCAGCTCAAGCAGCACCATCAGCATGCAATAGTCAGCCATGGCACTTTATTGTTGTGAACAATAAAGAATTAGCGGCTAAAGTTGCACCTTGTCTTCAAGATAAGATTATGAATAAATTCACTACCCAATGTCAAGCATTTATTATTGTTATAGAAGAAAATGGAAATTTAACTTCACGTGCAGGTGCCTTAATGAAGCATCAAGATTATAGATCTATTGATTTGGGTATTGCAACGGAACACATATGCCTCGCAGCAACAGAGCAAGGACTTGGGACATGTATTTTAGGTTGGTTCAATGAAAAGGAGCTTAAAAAGCTTTTAAATGTTAATGCATTTAAAAGAATTAGATTAGTTATAGCTATAGGATATCCAGAAGATGGTAGTGTACGGAAGAAAGTAAGAAAGAATATAGATGAAATTTCAACTTTTATAGAATAAGTAAATAAATTTTAAAGAACACTATCAATAAAAAAGTAATTTGATAGTGTTTTAATTATGTTATTTAAATTATTATAATATATTTTAACAAAAAAATATTTTTTATGGTTATTGTAAGCTTTTCCAGTAGAAAAAAATAAAGTATAATAGATAAGTAAAAAAGGATGTGAGATTATGGCTAATGTAGGTGCTTTTTTTGATTTAGATGGAACCTTATACAGAGAAGGCTTAATAACAGAAGTATTCAAAAAGATGGTAAAGTATGAGATTATAGGTGAAGAAAGATGGTATAATGATGTAAGACCATACTTCACCAAATGGGATAAAAGACAAGGGGATTATGATAATTATCTTTTAAAAATGATAGATATATATATTGAATCCGTTAAAGGCTTACAAAAATATCAAATGGATTATATAGCAAAAAAAGTTGTAGAACAAAAGGGTGATAGGGTATATACTTTTACAAGGGACAGAATTAAATGGCACCAGGCCAATGGTCACATTTTAATTATAATTTCTGGATCACCATCAGAACTTGTTAGTGAGATGGCTAAGAAATATGGATTTACGGATTATATTGGTGCAAAATATATTATAGATAAAGATAGTATATATACTGGAGAAGTAATTCCAATGTGGGATAGTAGAAGTAAAAAAAAGGCGATTAATGATTTTGCAATAAAATATGATATAGATTTAAATGAAAGTTATGCATATGGTGATACGGCAGGAGATTATACAATGTTTAAAAATGTAAAGCATCCTTATTGTATGAATCCAACTAAAGAACTTTTACAAAAGGTTATTAAAGATAGAGAATTAATTAAAAAGATTAATGTTGTTGTTGAAAGGAAAGATGTAATATATAACTTAGACATCGAAGATATACAATTCTTATAGGAAAGAGTGATACTGTGATTATTCGTGAAAATAGAGTCAAGGTGGAAGAATATATAGATGAATATATTATGAAGTCTCAAAATAAGGAATATGGTCCTGAAGATGTTATATTCTTTGACCTTGAACATTATGTTTATAAAAAACCAAAGTGTATTGGGGTATTTGGAGCGTGTGAATATGATAAAAAAGCTAATAATATTCTAGTTACTCAATATATGATTGAAGATAGAGATGAGGCAAAAGATATATTATATCTTGCTAAAGAATACTTTATGAAAATGAAAGAGAAAGGGAAAAAAGCGATAATCACTTTTTCAGGAAATAATGATTTTACAGTTATAAATTATCTTTTTAAAGAAAATGGCATATATTACAACTTTGATGAAGAATTTGATTCTGTTGATATTCAAAAAGAATATGAAAAGTTTAACAATTTATCTATCGGTCTTAAAAAATTAGAAAAGGTTTTTGGTATTTTTAGAGAAGGAGAAGTTATAAGTGGATCTAATTTAGCTAAAACCTTTCATAAAGTCATGAAGGATAAAGGGTATTTTAAAAGAATGCCAGAAGAGAAAATAGAAAAAATCCTTTTATACAATGAACAAGATGTTATAAATTTATATTATATATATGTTAATTGGAAAAAATATATCTTTAATAATAGTAATATTAAAGATACTCAATTTGAAGATGATCTTATGGACGTTGAAGTATTAGAAGATGATTCTAATTTATAAAAAATTTATTATGTGAGAGCACTGGAAAATATAATTAATAATTTTTCAGTGCTTTTTTGTTATTTTATAACCATCAGAGTAAAGAAGTATATTTCCATCTATATCCGTTCTATAGATTGTAATTTTATTCATATTTAAAAGGTTGATAGTACCTTCATATGGATGATTATAGATATTGTCTTTACCTACTGAAATAACAGAAATCATCGGATTTACTTTCTTAAGAAAATTAGTACTGGTTGAAGTTGACGAACCGTGATGACCAATTTTAAGTACATTAGCAGTGATATTTTCATTATTATCAAGTATTTCTTTTTCAACTTCTTTTTGAGCGTCACCTGTAAAGAGAAATGATGTATTGCCATATTCGATTTTTATAACTGGAGAATAATTATTTAAGTCTTCATAAAAATCTTTAATAGGTGAAAAGACTGTAACTTTTGTATTGTGCCCCAAATCAATGGAATTTGTACCTTTTTTTATTACATTAATCTTCAAATGTTTACTTTTTAATGTATCTAACATTTTTTCAAAGGTTTTTGTTGTAGATTGAATCTTAGGAGCATAAAATTCTAAAACACTGTAATCTTTTATTATCTTAGCCATATTTCCAATATGATCCTCATGAGGATGGGTTGCAATCACATAATCAAATTTATCTATATATAAACTTGATAAATAATTAAAAAGTTTTTTTTCATCACTATTTGGACCAGAATCTATTAAAAGATTTTTGTTATTAACTTGAATAAGTATGCTATCTCCTTGTCCTACATCTATATAATGAACTAACATAATATTTGGATCTGGCTTAAAAGGTTCATTTTCTTTAACTATAAAATAATTGTAGCCTAATTTAAAAGAGAAAAAGATTAAAATTATTAAAATAACTAATAAACTTTTATTTTTCAAATTAAAAATTTTGTTCATAGGTAATATTTTACTCCTTAGAATAATATTATATTAATTGATTGTGTCATAAATAGAATGATTTTATACATGATAATTGCTTAATCTTAAGTTAATGCCAATTGATTAATAGAAAGAAGAATATAAAAGACGAATGAGTAGGATACTTTTTTTAATAAATATTCATAAAATGTTGATGGAATGTTTATAATTAGTAAAATATCAATATAATTGGGAAGAAGGCTTATTATGGCCAATTAAAATATAATTAATCTAAAAAATTCATATAAAGTAATCAGCATATATATGATAATTGCAAAAAAGTTAAGTTGAATATTGCAAATAATATGTTATAATTAATTAAATATGCATTAAATAAAATAAAAATGCAATATTTGAGTTGGTAAAATTTCATATGGGGGCGAGGAAATGAAAAAAGAATTTTCTATGAGTAATGATAAAGTAATGATAAATTTTACAGCAAAATACTGTAATAGTTTTGAATCTATATTGGAAAGTGATGGATTCAGACGAATTTTAGAAGTTTATTTAAGAAGAACAAAAAAGAAAAATTCTTTAGTATATAGATATTTAAATCAGGCATTAGAAACTGATAGCCTTATAGATATTAGACGAGATTTAATAATGATAATAAAATATTTAACTGTTATGACAGTTGAAGAAGTTGTGGAAATAAGTATAGCCTATTACAAGTTATTAGAAGACAGAGACAAATTCATAACATTTATAGAAGATTTATATTTATTTTGGAGGAGACTTGAAAGATATACTATAGTTCATAGATATAAGATACAACAAGGTCTTGCAGCGGTCAGCTTTACAGAAGCAAATGCTATTTTTTCTAATCTTATATTAAAGTTATATAGAAAAATTGAAATGCATGTTGTTGGATATCAACCTAAAGTATATAGACAAATACCAGCAGGTGGGAATGCGTGTATTATGATTCATGAAATGGAATGGGTAAGGCCCGATGGTTATGAAGCATTAGAAGAAATTCCATTCATTGATCATATTTTACTCGAAACGCCATTTATTACTTATCCTAAAAAGAATACTAGAGATGGAATGTTTACTGAGATAAATTATAATCCATTAAAATATGCACAAATAAACAAAGAGCATTGGTTTTGTTATCCAGCTAAGATTGGTGGATTACTTACTTTTATTTATTTTCATAGGGATTTTATGGAACATGGAATAACGTTGTGTAATTTATTTGAGATGGCAAGAAGTGAAGAAACAAGAGGAAGAAAACCAGACATTATTTATGTTTTTGGAGCTAAAGATGATGATGATGAACTAAAAACTGTATTTTTTGATGATGCTCAAAATGATATAATGCTAGGATATGTTAATCATTCAGAGAAAATTGATTATTTTGGATATATTAAAAAGATGACATTAACTCTTTATAATTTAATTATGATAAAACGTGGATACCTACCAATACATGGTTCAATGGTAAACATTGTATTAAAAAGTGGTGATGAAGCAAATGTCGTTATAATGGGAGATAGTGGAGCAGGAAAATCTGAAAGCTTGGAAGCTTTTAGAGGATTGAGTGAAGATTATATATCTGATATGACCATTATATTTGATGATATGGGTACCTTTAAACTAGAAGGGGATGTTATAGTAGGCTATGGGACTGAAATAGGGGCATTTGTTAGATTAGATGATTTAGATCAAGGATACGCTTTTAAAGAAATGGATAGAAGTATATTTATGAATCCTGATAAGGTTAATGCAAGACTGGTTGTGCCAGTAGCTTCTTATAAAGATATCACGAAAGGACATCCTGTTGACTTTTTCTTTTATGCAAATAATTATGATGAAGTTACAACTGGAGAAAAATATTTAAATTATTTTACAACACCTGAAGAAGCAATAAAAGTGTTTAAGGCTGGAGCAAGAATGGCAAAAGGAACAACTACAGAGAAGGGCTTAGTTGAATCATTTTTTGCAAATCCTTTTGGACCAGCTCAAAAACAAGCAGAAACTAATATAATAATAGAAAAATATTTTAATGCAATGTTTGAACAAGACAAAGTTAAAGTTGGTCAGATTAAAACTTGTTTAGGAGTAAAAGGACAAGAAAAAGATGGACCAAGAAATGCAGCTATTGAGCTATTTGATGAAATAAGAAAAATGAAGAAATAAAATATAAAAAAAGATTAAGGATAAAAATTACCTTAATCTTTTCTTATTTTATCTTTTAAGACTTTTAAAAGATGATTTAGTGGCTTTGGTGAAAAATTTGAAAAGTTATGTCTTAAGTTCTTATTATTTAAATTAAATTTAAATTTGTTAATAATAGATTCAAAAGTTCTAATTTTATCTATAGTTCGACCTTTTGATAAACCAAATAAGAATGGTGGTTTATCAAATAAAAAATTTACTGGTACAAATTGAAAACTATAAAATAATTTATCAAATTGCACTAAAGAAGCTATTGTTAAAGTAAAATCAATAATTAAATAAATAATAACGACTGAAATAAATATTTCACCTGATGATTTTGGTATAAGATCAATAATATTTTCAACAATAGGATGGATTATATAAATTATTAAAAGTTCTCCTATACCCCATAGTAATGAATATGGTAAACAAACTCTTCCATGGAGATTAAGAGGATCATCAGTATAATCCCACCATTTTGTCTTGAAAGTTTTTTCTAAAAACATTCCGGTAAAATATTCTAAAACAGTTGTAAAAACAGATGCTAATAAAAATAATAAGATTATATTATCTTTATAGCCATCAAAAAAAGTCACAAGTGATACAACACCAAATCCATATATTGGACAAAAAGGGCCGTATAAAAATCCTCTATTAACAAATCTTCGTTCATTTTTAAAATAATATAAAACCTCAAGGCACCAGCCAGCAAAAGAATAAACTACAAAATAATATATTAGATTGTAGAGGTTAAAATTTAACATTGTGTGCAAGGATATACTTCCCTCCCATAAATATAATCTGCGTTATTAATTTATTATATTATATATCAAAAATTAATGGAATAACATTAATTTTACATTAAAAATTTCTTATTAAATAATTAAAGAATTCTTAATGTAAAAAAATTGATATATTAATAAACTCTCTCTTTAGCAAAAAAGGAAATAGAATATATACTAGCAAGACCAACTAAACAATAAATAATTCTTGATAATGCTGAAAAGCTTCCAAAAAGAAAGTCAACTAAATTAAATTGAAAAAAGCCAATTAGTCCCCAATTTATGCCACCAATAATAATTAAAATAAGTGAAATAGCATTTAATATTTTCATAAAAACACACTCCTTTATGTAGTACTAATATTAGTATCCATAAAAAATATATTTTTATTCATAAATTACGCAATTTCTATAAAGAAATATTTCTATCAATAGGTTGAGATAATGAAAGGAATGTGTCGGTTCTTTGTACACCATCAATGTTATTTATTTTGTTAAGTAGTACATCTTGCAAATCAGTAATGTTAGTACATACTATTTTAGCAAACATCGAATAGTTACCTGTAGTCAGATGTAATTCAACAACTTCATTTATTTTTGACATTTTGTCAAATACTGAATTAAAAGAAGACGTTTTATCGACATATATTCCAACAAGACAACATACATCGTATCCTAATTTAGGTAAATCTAATATTATTCTAGAACCTTTTATAATACCCATGTCTTCCATCTTTTTCATTCTGACATGAATAGTACCTCCACTAACATGGCATATACGTGCTATCTCTAAATATGGAGTTCTGCAATCTTTAATTAATAAATCAAGTATTTGTAAATCTAATTCATCTAAATTGTTATTTGGGACTAAAGTCATAATATCACCTCATATTATTTATATACTATACTTTTTTATATTTTATCAAATTTATTAGAGAATTTAAAGATAAAACTATAAAACTGTAAAAATAAATTTTATTATATTGCTATTTTAATAAAATTTGATGGGATTAAGTATTATTATATATAAAAAAAATAATTTGGTGTAAAAATAAATAACATAAGTGCTTGATAATAATTTATATATAAATTATTATAACCATATAGACTATATTTAGGAGGATATGTTACGAGATGAATACTTTAACAACCATTCTTATGTTTGCAGCAATATTATTAGTAATACTAGCTGTTAATGCATTATGTAAAAAATATATATTTACTAAAATACGCGTAAATAAGTGGATTCCATTAGGGATAGCAATAGTTTTTTTTGTAATCCAAATGTTTGTAGGTAATTCCAATTTGTATATTTCAAGTGCATTATCAATTTTTACAGTATTATTTTTCTTATGGTTTATGGATATAATTCAAACTGGTGGACCTAGAAAGAAAGAAAAGCAAATTGCGATTAGACCAAAAGCTAAGCCAAATAGAGTTAAAAAAAATAAGTAAAATTATGTGTATTATTATGATAGTCAATAACTTTAAGATAGTGAATTTTAAAGTTATTGACTATTTTATAGTATAAAAAATTATAGAATTACGAGGGTATAGATTGAATTATTCATAGATAAGAGTGATTTTATTTTCTAAAAATTGGAGAACTGATAGCAATCTTATGGTTATCTAGTGTTATTCTTATAAGATACCAAGTCTCATTTGGGAGAGCATCATGATAATATAAATACCTTACTTTGTTTAAATTTAAATCTGTTATCTTTTTTATTATACTTCCTCCAACAGTGATAATATCTATTTCTAATATTTTATGGAGATAATCTTGAGCAAAAATTAAGAAATGTAAGTTATGATCTTCTATTGGAATTATATCACCCATAAAATTATTATTTATTGTAAAATACATAGTCAAGGTTCTAGATTCGGTTGAATATGTATGGCGATTCCTAAATGCATTAACTAATGAAGGAAGTGTTAGTTCTTTGGCAATTAAGCAAGTTAAATTTTCTTCATCACCGAAATTTAATTGGTGATTGTCTTGCCCGTTTATGGCGCCTAATTTCCAATTGTTATCAAGCAAATGATAGTAGTATTTTTCGTATCTTATATACTTGTTTGGTGCTGATCCATTTCCAACTTCAATTGAGGTTATTATTTTATTTACAACTTCATTATATTCTAAATTCTCTATGGTTTTATGGGGATGGTTAATTGAAATGAAGGCATTCGGATTGTTAAGCATCCAAAGTACTAATAATTGTATATTATTAACTGTACCTGTAAAAAATCTATTTGAATTTATTATATTAATGTCTCCGAAAGGGTTGGTTTTACTTTCAAATCCAATTACTGCTAAAAAGTTTTCATGTTTTTTATTATAACGTGTTGCTAAATAATTAGCTGCATCCCATTTACTTATTTCATGGTCTCTTAATCGTACATTTTTGGTTAAATAATTATTATGGTCAGTTAGTATTAAAAAATGGAGGCCATTATTTCGAGCGTAGTTAAAAGCTTCAATAGGGGTTCCGTGACCTGTTGAAAAACCACAATGAGCATGAGGAATTCCATAATAAAAGTTAAATTCATCTATATTAAAATTATTTTCAGATGATTTCTTTCTACCCAATATCATAACTCCTAAAAATTATTTATAATATATATATATTGCAAATATCAAATAACAATTCATAAATATAAATCATGGAATAAAATAGTTATTTGATTATAATGGAAAAATTAAATAAGGTTAATGATCAGTGACAAATGAAAATTGATATAATGACAATAACTTAATGAAATGTTAAAATAGCTTTAGGAATTGATGAGGTGGTAACAATGATAAAAAAATTTAAAGGAAAAAAGCCTAATTTAGCTAGTGAAGTTTATGTTGCAGAAACAGCGGTAATTATTGGAGATGTAACTCTTGAAAGAAATGTAAACATTTGGTTTGGGGCTGTACTTAGAGGTGATGCAGCTTCAATAACTATAGGAGAAAACACTAATATTCAGGATAATTGTGTAGTACATGTTGATTTTGACAATAATGTAGTTATAGGAAATGGATGTACTATAGGACATAATGCAATAATACATGGTTGTAGTATAAAAGATAATGTTTTAGTTGGAATGGGAGCTATAATATTAAACGGTGCAAAAATAGGAAATGATACTATCATAGGAGCGGGAACTTTGATAACTCAAAATAAAGAATTTGAAGATGGAGTTTTAATTTTGGGTAATCCTGGAAAGGTGATAAGAAAATTAACAGAAGAAGAAATTGAGGAAAACAGAAAGTCGTGTAAAAATTACATCGATGCTAGTAAAGAATATAAATTAGATTAATGGAGGAAACAAAGATGATAGCAGTAGGACAATATTGCAATTTAAAAGTTAGTAAAAAAGTAGATTTCGGGTATTATCTTGAAGATAAATTTGGAGACGAAGTACTGCTCCCTAATAGTGCTGCAAAAGGGCATGAAATAAAAGAAGGCGATAAGTTAGAAGTGTTTGTTTATAGAGATTCACAGGATAGATTAATTTCTACTTTAAAAAAGCCACTTTTAACAGTAGGGGAAATTGCTTACTTAGAAGTTGTTAGCCAAAATAATATCGGAGCTTTTGTAAATTTTGGACTTGAGAGAGATTTGTTTGTTCCATTAAAAGAACAAGGTTTTAAGCTTAAAGAAGGAAAAAAATATTTATTCTATATGTATGTAGATAAAACTGATAGATTGGCAGCAACTACAAGAATAGATCAATATCTAGCTCTTGCAGAAGAAGGAAAATACAAGGTTTCAGATGAGGTAAATGCTATTGTTTATGATACATGTGAAAATGGAACTTTAAATGTTGCAATAGATGGTGAATATAGAGGGTTGATACTGGCTAATGAACATTTTGATTATATATATCCAGGTCAAGAAATTAAGGCAAGAATTAAAAAGATTTATGAAGATGGTACTATTGGAGTAACAACTAGAAAGAAGAGATTAGAGGCAAGAAGTGAATTAAGTGAGGAAATCCTTAAATATTTAAGAGAAAATGGAGGCTTTATGCCATTTAATGACAAGTCCTCTCCTGAAGACATAAAAAAGCAATTTAATACAAGCAAGAATTACTTTAAGATGACTTTAGGCGGATTAATGAAGGAGAAATTAATTACTCAAGATAAAGAAGGAACAAAACTTTTATAAAATAAGAGTTAGAAATAGAAAGTGACGAGTTTCGGAATTTAACTCGTCACTTTCTATTTTCAATATTATAATTATTATTGTACATCTTTTGATATTCGCGTTCTGAATAATAAGTTTTTTAGCGCTTTCCAATTGAAAGGTATTAATGGATAAAAATATTTATCACCAGCTATTGTTTTAGTACTACCCATTACAAATAATATTAATGCTATACCGGCGATAAAGCCCCAGAAGCCGAAAAAGCCACTAAGGACCAATAAAATCATTCTTGCAAACTTTAAAGCAAAGTTCATTTCAATACTAGGTTGTGTGAAGTCTCCCAGTGTTACTATAGACATATATAATATTGATTGTGGAATAAACCAGCCTGTTTTTATTGCGTATTCACCAAGAATCAAACCTCCAATTAAAGACATTGCACTGCCAAGAGGACTTGGTGTGTTCAATCCTGCTAATTTTAAAACATCTACAGCAAATTCTAAGAGTATAAATTGATATAATATAGGTATAGCAAAGTAATCTTGAGGTTTTAGAAAATCAAAAAAAGATGGAAGAAATATATTTCCATTGACAAAAAGTAAATAAGATGGAGTTATTAATATAGTTGCAAGCATTACTAAATTACGTATAATTCTTAAATAGTTTCCGGTAAATAATGGAAAATAATAATCGTTTATATCTTGTAAAAAATCAAAAATTCCAGTTGGAAGAATTATAATATTTGGAGAATTATCTACAATAATTATAATTTTACCTTCAACTATATGTGCTGAGGCAACATCAGGCCGTTCCGTATATCTTACCTTTGGAAGAGGATTTAACCAATTTTTTCTGCACATAACATCAATTAAACTTTGATCGGAAAGTGTTAAGGCTTTTATATCCACTTTTGATAAACTATTAACTATTAAATCATGTACCCTAGGATCTGCAACTCCATCTATGTATGCAAGACAAACGTCTGTCTTTGATACATCACCTATTTGATGTATTTCAAAAACTAATCTAGGATCTCTAATCCTTCTTCTTATAAAACCAGCATTAAACACTAATTTTTCAATAAAGCCGTCTCTTCCACCGCGTAAAGTTTTTTCTTTTTCTGGTTTTGATGAATCAGAACCTGGATAAGTACGCAAATCTAGAAGTATAAAGGCATCATAACCATCTATGCACATTATAGTTTGGCCGGTTAATAATGCTAAAATAATTTTGTCCAAATTACTTTCACTTTTAACAGATACATGATGAACTTGATTATTTATAAAATCATTTATAGTCTTATAAGAGTTCATAGTTTCAGGAGGGATTTTAAAAAAAGATTTTAGTATATCTTGCATGATAGCATCTTTAATAAATCCATTTAAAAAATACAAAACAGCATTCTTTCCACCCACTACAAATGGACGTTCAACAATATCAAAAGTTTTATCAATTGCCAAATGTGAATGGATTAACTGTATATTATCTTGGTAATTGGCTGTGACATTCAATTTATCTTACCTTCTCTCTTTTATGAAATTATCATATTCGTAGTATGTGATATATAAAGAATTGTATTCATATTTCTTTTGGAATTTAAATAAGAGTTTTGCACAAGATACATATTGGGTCATATTTTATAAGTATGAATACTTTTGGAAGGTGAAATAAATGTGTGGTATAGCTGGATTAGTAAATTTTAAAGAAAATATAATTAATGAGACAGATATATTGAAAAGTATGGTAAAAACATTAGAGAAGAGAGGACCAGATGCAAAAGGCTATTATATTTCTCCTAATGTTTTGTTGGGGCATAGAAGATTGATTGTAGTTGATCCTGAAGGTGGAACACAACCGATGACTAAAATATTTGAAGGAAGAAAATATACAGTAATTTATAATGGTGAGTTATACAATACTGAAGATTTGCGAAAAGAATTGAAAGTACAGGGGTTTAGTTTTAATTCTTATTCTGATACAGAAGTACTTCTTACTGCCTACATTTGTTGGGGAAAAGACTGTATTAATAAGTTAATTGGCATTTTTGCCTTTGGAATTTTTGACGAGGATAAAAATGAAGTTTTTTTAGCTAGAGATCAAATGGGAGTTAAACCGTTGTTTTATACTATGCATAATAATACTCTTGTTTTTGGTTCAGAAATAAAAACAATTTTAGCAAATCCAAGAATTAAAAGAGAAATTGATATGCAAGGATTGACAGAAATTTTTGGCCTTGGACCAGCTACTATTCCTGGAAGTGCAGTATATAAAAATATTAAAGAAATAGCTCCTGCAAATTGTCTTTTGATTACTAGAGATAATAATGTTAAGGTTTGGGAGTATTGGAGTGTTAAGGCAGAAGAGTTTAAAGAAACACCAGAAGAAGCTATAGAGCATACAAGAGAATTATTAATTGATGCAATAAATAGACAATTGGTAGGAGATGTACCACTTTGTACATTTTTATCAGGTGGTTTAGATTCATCTGCAATTTCAGCAATTGCAGCTAAAGAGTTTGAAAAGAAGGGTAAAAAGCTAACAACTTATTCAATTGATTATGAAGATAATGATAAGTATTTTAAGGCATCATTATTTCAACCTACCTCGGATGAATTTTATGCAGAAATGATGGCAAAATTTATTAACAGTGATCATAGAAAAGTGGTTTTAAATCATTCAGATCTAGCTTCAGCGCTTAGGGATGCAGTTATAGCAAGAGATTTGCCTGGTATGGCAGATATTGATTCTTCACTATTATTATTTTGCAGGGAAATACGTAAAGATTTTGTAGTAGGTCTCTCAGGGGAATGTGCAGATGAAATTTTTGGTGGATATCCATGGTTTACTAGAGATGAAATGTTTTACTTAGATACTTTTCCTTGGGCAAGATTTGTAAATGATAGGAAAGCTATAGTAAATAAAGAATTAAAAAATATGAAGCTTGAAGAATTAGTAAGAGCTCAATATGAAAAATCATTGAGCAAAGTACCTCATCTTGATAATGAAAGTAAAAGAGATTATAGGATGAAGGAGATATCATATTTAAATTTAAAATGGTTTATGGTAAATCTTCTTAATAGAAAAGATAGGGTAAGTATGGGAAATAGTTTAGAAGTAAGAGTACCTTTTGCAGATATAAGATTAGTTCAATATGCTTTTAATTTACCAGCGGAAATAAAATTGTATAAAGGCAGAGAGAAAGGATTACTACGTGCTGCTCTTGAAGGAATACTACCAGAGGAAATTATATATAGAAAGAAGAGTCCGTATCCAAAGACTCATAATCCAATATATACTGATATAGTATGCAAAATGATGACTGAAATTTTAAATAAAAAATCATCACCAATTCATGCTATCATCGATGAAAAAGTAGTGAGAGAAATAATAGAAACGCGTGGGGCGTCTTATAAAGTACCATGGTATGGACAGTTAATGACAGGACCACAATTACTTGCATATTTAATTCAAGTAAATATATGGCTTGAGGAATATAAGGTTAATTTGTTGATTTAAGTATACAAATTAATGATAAAACAAAAAATTAGAGAATTTGTGCTTCATAATTACTTGAAATACAAATTCTCTAATTAAAATTACTAAACTAATTGTATTTGAATTTTATTGATATTTCTTTGATTTCACCTTGAGAATTCTTTCTAATTGTGAATTGTCTAACATCTTTAAGATCATTTTCCAATTGGTAATTTAGTTCTGTAATAGTAGCTTTAGCTTTTTTAGTTAAACCACCATCTTCGATAATTTCAAATCTAGTCTTTCTACAAGTTGTTTCTTCATTCTTATCATCAAGAATTACATAATATTCAGGTGCTTCCTCTATTACAATATACTCTTTGCTTAGAGTAAGTGTTGAACAAAGATTATTATCTATACATTTTACTATCATGTTTATACCTCCTATAATCCCTTTTATAGATTGATTATAGTATAGTTATGTATTCGTTTCAACTATAAAATTCTTTATAAAAAAACTTTGGCAATATTCATAAAATTTCATAATTAAAATAGTACAATATTGTAATATAACTAGAGAAAAAAGTAGAATTTTGATATAATTAATTACATAATATTATGTATGTTGCAATTATTAATGTTTATGCTCAATTATAAATGAATGTTTATTTTATTTGGAAATCTTTGTATTTTGAAAGAAATACTATTTAATGGTGAAATCATTTCAGGATTTCTTGATTTGAGAAATATAATCTTAATTTATATTAATAATTAACAAAAGTCTAATTATGTTCGAAATTTGATATATGTTGTAAAATACCTTAGTTAAGAAAGAGGTGAAGATATGGAAATTGGAAGAGTAAGAAGAGGTACGGTTACATCTGAAAGAAAAGTTGTTTCAGAAAAGAAGGATTTTTCAAGAAGTTTTAATCAAGAAAGACAAAAGAAATCTGAAGAACAGCTTAATAAAATGATAGATGATATCAAAAAAAGAGGGAATAAACTTATTACGACTAAAACGTATGTCGATGTAGTTATGTATAAGAAGATGATAAAAGAGTATTTAGAATCAATATTAAAATTTATGTACGAAACTAAAAAAGATATTAGTTTTTGGCAAACACAGTATTTTGTAACTGTTGATACGATTGATGGTAAGTTAGAAGAACTAACTCAAGGTCTTCTTTCAGATGAAAGAGAAAATATAAATATAGCTGCAACGATAGATGAAATACAGGGCATGATTGTGGATATATATAGATAGATATTTTTTTTAGAAAAGTAGAGTATACAAAGACATGTTTTTAAGAAAAAATGATTAACATGTCTTTATTTGTGTTGGAATAGATTTTAATTGATAAGATATTATAAAAGTGAAATTTGTATTTTTGGTCTATTATGATATTATAAATAATAGTAACTATTATTTAGTATAATTGCTATATAATAATTTTATTACTTACTTTTAAGGTAAATTAATATCAAGGGGGAATAATAAATGAAAAAGAGATTATCATTAATGCTAGTTATGATATTATCTATATTAACATTTGCAGGTTGTGGAAACGGTAATTCTGGTCAAAATGAAACTAAAAAAGTGGCAACAGAAACGAAAGATATAAAATTTATCACACCAGATGGACTTACAGCTATGGCCGTAGCAAAACTTATAAAGGATAAACCGGAAATTAAATCAGGATATAACATTAATTATACAATAGAACAAAGTTCTGATAATTTAGTTACAAGTGTCATGAAGAGTGAGCCAGATGTGGCAATAGTACCTTCTAATGTTGCAGCTACAGTTTATAATAAAAATCAAGGATATAAAATAGCAGGAACTATAGGTTTTGGATCATTCTATATAGGAACAACTAACGAAAATCAAACTATAAATGATTTAAAAGGAAAAGAAGTTTACAATATAGGTAAAGGCTTAACACCAGATATAATTACAAGAACAATTCTTAAGGATAAAGGGATAGATGCTGACAAAGATGTTAATTTCAGTTATGTAAATTCGGTTAATGAGCTTGCACCAATAATTTTAGCTGGAAAGACTCAATATGCTGTAATTCCAGAACCAGCATTATCTACAGTTCAAGCTAAAAATGATAAGTTTAAAGTATTTATAGATTTAAATGAAGAATGGAAAAAAGTAAATAATTCACAATATGGATATCCTCAATCTACAATTATAGTTAAAAAGGAATTATGTGAAAAGGATAAGGATTTCGTGAAGGAACTTTTAAAAAATGTTAAAGAAGCAGAGGAATGGGCAAATAAAGATAAAGAGACTCTAGGAGCTTACTGTGAAGAAATTGGTGTTTCAGCTAAAAAGCCAGTAGTAATTAAAGCAGTGGATAGAGCAAATTTAAAATATGCAGATATTAAGGATTCTATAAAAGAATACAAAACATATTTTGAAAAATTAAATGGTTTTGATCCTAAGACTATAGGAGGAAAAGTGCCAGATGACGAAATATTCATGGAAAAGTAAACTTTATACTTTTTTATCATGTGTATTTTTCATAGGAATGTGGCAGTTAATAGCTATAGAAGTAAATAATGATATATATATACCAAGGATAGAACAAGTAGTTGAAGCTACTAAGGAAATTGTTAATAATAAAAACTTTTGGTTAATTGTTTCAAGTAGTTTTTATAGAACTGTATTTAGCTATGTGGCAGCTTTGCTTTTGTCTATGCTTTTAGGGGTACTCTCAATAGTGTATCCCTTTTTTAAATATTTAATGGAGCCTATAAATTCCTTTGGAAAAACAATTCCTACGATGGTTTTAGTTGTTCTTTCATTAGTGTGGTTTGATAAGGAAAAAACTCCTTATGTAGTTGGTTTTGCTATTATATTACCAATATTATATGAAGGAATAAGAAATAATTTAATGCAAATAGATAAGAAAATAATTGATATGACTAAGATATATGAAGTTAGCTTAATTGATAAAATAAGAAAAATATATTTTCCAGTAATGAAATTTTATTTTATGAGTATTTTTGTATCAACTTTTTCTTTAACCTTTAAAGTAGTTATAGCAGGAGAAGTTCATGGACAGCCTAAATTTGGAATAGGATCTCAGATACAACTAGAAAAAGTCAATTTTAATACACCAGGAATTTTTGCATGGATTGTAATTATTGTTATTATATCTCTGGTCTTAGAAATAATAAATAAATTCTTGAAGAAGAAGATATATAGGTGGAATAAATGAATATAAATATTAGAAATTTAAATAAAGCTTATGGAAGCGAACAGATTTTAAAAAATTTTAATATAGAATTTTCTGATGATAATATAAATTGCATAGTAGGAAAATCAGGCTGTGGAAAAAGTACACTTTTAAATATAATAGCAGGACTTATTGATATACAAGGTGGAGAAATAAATGGAGCAGCCTTAAGTGACATAAGTTATATATTTCAAGAAGATAGATTGATAGAATGGCTTAATGTTAAAGAAAATTTAGAACTGACATTAAAAAAGTATTTTGATAGTTCTATTTTGGATGCTAAAATAGATGAGGTTTTAGAATTAGTTGGAATTTATGATATTAAAAATAAGTATCCGAATGAGTTAAGTGGTGGGATGAGACAAAGGATTAATATCGCAAGGGCCTTTGGAAAACCATCAAAAATAATTTTAATGGATGAACCATTTAAATCTCTAGACTATAAATTAAAATATACTATAATTGATGAGTTTAAAAATCTATTAAATAAAGAAAAGAGAATGGTTATATTAGTAACTCATGATTTAGATGAAGCTATATATTTCCAAGGAAATATATTTGTTTTTAGCAACAAACCTGTCATAATAGCAGGACGGTTTAGTAGTGATTTAGAAAATTGTAAAGAAGAAATACTAAAAATAATCTAATTAGTTGTATAGATATAATTTGCTTCCAACTAAAATAAATAAAAAGCTGGCTAATATAAAATTAGAAAAGCTTAAAACTTTTTTGTTTGCATTTAGTAATTGTATACCAATTGTGGTATTGCAAAGACCTAGGCATATAAAAATTAAAGGGAAAAAATCATTAGGGTCAGATTTATTTATTATTAGATTAATTGAAATTAAGGGTAAGACAATTGCTAGAATAAAATTACTTATATAATATAGTTTTTTCATAAAATACGCATACCACCTTTTTTTGAAATTATGTATTATGGTAAATTATATACAAGCTATTAAGATTTTATTCAGAAAGAAAGGTGAAAATTATTGATTAAAAAATTTATTTCGTTTTATAAACCTTATAAGGTGTTATTTACCTTAGATTTAATAGTTGCATTTATAGCATCTCTATGTGATTTGGTTTATCCAATAATGACGAGAGATCTTATTAATGAGTCAATTCCAAATAGAGATGTTAGAATGATTGAAACATTTGCAGTAACGCTTTTAATTATTTTTTTAATTAAAGCAGCCTGCGGATATTTTATGCAATATTGGGGACATGTTGTTGGTGTAAGGATGCAAGGGGATATGAGAAGACATATCTTTAAACATCTTCAAAAACTTCCAAATAGTTTTTTTGATAATAATAAAACTGGAGATATAATGTCTAGGATTATAAATGATCTAATGGATATTTCAGAGTTAGCTCATCATGGTCCAGAGGATTTATTTATATCTATTGTCATGCTTATTGGATCATTTGCAATATTATGTACAATAAATATTCCTCTTACATTATTGATTTTTGCATTTATACCACTTATTGTTTGGTTCACATTATATGAGAGAAAGAAAATGAATAAAGCATTCCTCGATACAAAAGTTAAAACTGGAGCTGTAAATGCAAATTTGCAAAATAGTATTTCAGGGATAAAAATATCAAAAGCTTTTGTAAGTCATGAATCAGAAGAAGAAAAATTTGAAGCAGGTAATGCTAAATTTATTAAGGCAAGAGAAATAGCATATAAGGTTATGGCTGAATATTCTTCAGGCGCTGGTTTTGGAATGGATATACTAAGTTATGTTGGTTTAATTGGTGGAGGAATATTTACGTTTATTGGGATTATAAATGTTGGGGATTTTATGGCTTATATGCTGTTTATAAAGATATTTATAACTCCTATAAAGAAACTTATTGATTTTATGGAACAATTTCAAAATGGAATAACTGGTTTTCAAAGATATATGGAGATTATGGATGCTGAGAGGGAAAAAGATAAGGACAATGCAGTTGAACTTGAAAATGTAAAAGGAGAAATAGAATTTAAAAATGTTGATTTTAGCTATGAAGGTAAGAAAGTCTTAGAGAATATTTCTGTTAAGATAGAGAAAGGAAAAATGTTAGCATTAGTTGGGGCATCAGGCGGAGGAAAAACAACTTTATGCAATCTTATTCCTAGATTTTATGAAATAGATAATGGTGATATCCTAATTGATAATAAGAGTATTTATGATGTTAAATTAGATTCGCTTAGAGAAAATATTGGTATAGTGCAACAAGAAGTATTTTTGTTTACAGGGACTATAAGAGACAATATTTTATATGGAAAATTTGATGCAACAGAAGAGGAACTAATAAGAGCTGCTGAAATGGCTAATATACATGAGTTTATAAATACTTTACCGGAAGGTTACGATACGTATATTGGTGAAAGAGGGGTTAAGCTATCTGGTGGACAGAAACAACGTATTTCAATTGCAAGAGTTTTTCTTAAAAACCCTCCAATATTAATATTGGATGAAGCAACTTCGGCATTAGATAATGCAACAGAACATATAATTCAAGAATCTTTAGAAAAACTATGTTCAGGAAGAACAACAATAGTTGTAGCGCATAGACTATCAACAATTAGAAATGCAGATGAAATAATTGTACTTGGTAATACTGGAATAATGGAAAAAGGAACTCATGAAGAACTTATTAAGAAACAAGGTGAATATAGCAAATTGCATGAATTTGCAGCAGTGTAACTTGAAAAATATAATATATTGGTAAATATAAAGAAG
Source organism: Clostridium saccharoperbutylacetonicum N1-4(HMT) (assembly GCF_000340885.1). Taxonomy (NCBI): domain Bacteria; kingdom Bacillati; phylum Bacillota; class Clostridia; order Eubacteriales; family Clostridiaceae; genus Clostridium; species Clostridium saccharoperbutylacetonicum. The sequence continues at coordinate 1,253,306 of NC_020291.1, forward strand.
GCTGTTTTATGGACAGCCTTCTTTAATCATTAGAGTCATTTTTAATTGAGTTTAGTAATTGAAGTTTTTTATATATTTCAGAAGTATCAACTTTTACTGTCATTGCAGCTCTAAGCTTTGCTTGTTTTTCAGGTGAAATAGTATCTGAAGTAGAAGTATTTTTAATTTCAGATGTGTGGTCGTGATGTACATTAATAATTCTTGAAGTTTCTCTACTATCTAAAATTGATCTATCATTTAATTCACTACTTAGTAAGTTAGTAAAATCATGAGTTTCTTCAGTAGAAGGATCTTTTTTAGTTGATGATTTTAAAGTACGCTTAAAGGATTTTGAGTTATCATTGCCTTTTCCTGAAGAAAATGAAGTACCATCATAAGGTCTTTTAGTTATGGAAGTATTGGTGGAAATTTTAGAAACACTACTTACAGAATATTTATTAATAGAACTAATTTTATTATCAGACATATTATCACTTCCTTAACACATTAGTAATTATATTAAAAATATTATTTGTAATTATATTATCGTATGTCAGTTATAAAAATTTAGAATTATAATGGGTGTTAAATAAATAAAAATAGAGAAAAATCACTTAAAAAATGATTTTTCTCTATTTCCATTTTCAATAATTATTTTACTTCAAATATCCAGCCTTTAGGGGCTTCAACATCGCCAAGTTGAATTCCTAAAAGTAGATCATATAATTTTTGAGTTATAGGACCAACCTCAGTTTCACTGTGGAACACATGTAAATTATCTTTATAATGTATTCCACCAATTGGAGTAATTACTGCAGCTGTTCCACAAGCACCAGCTTCTTTAAATTGATCTATTTCATCTATTAATACTTCTTTTTCATAAACAGGCATTTTTAAATAATGTTCTGCAATATAAAGAAGTGAGCGCTTAGTTATACTAGGCAAAATAGATGGTGATTTAGGTGTTATAAATTCATCATTTTTAGTTATTCCAAAGAAGTTTGCAGCTCCAATTTCTTCTATTTTAGTATGAGTTGCTGGATCTAAGTAGATACAATCAGCAAATCCTTTTTCAGCAGCTACAGCATGTGCTTGTAAAGAGGCTGCATAATTTCCACCAACTTTATTACCTCCAGTACCGTGAGGTGCAGCTCTATCATAATCGTCTAGAACTATGTAGTTACAAGGTGATACTCCATCTTTAAAATATGGTCCAACTGGTATACAAAATACACCAAAAATATATTCTGGAGCTGGTTTAACACCAATATTGTGACCAACACCCATTAAATATGGTCTGATATATAAAGTTGCACCACTTCCGTAAGGTGGTACATATTTTTCGTTTGCTTTAACAACTTGCATAACAGCATCGATGAATTTTTCTTCAGGCACGTGCGGCATAAGGAGCTTATCACAGCTTTCATTCATACGCTCCGCATTTAAATCTGGTCTGAATAATTGTATTTTTCCTTCTTTTGTTGTATAGGCCTTAAGACCTTCAAAACAACTTTGACCATAATGAATAACAGTTGAAGCTTCGCTTATTGAAACCATATTGTCTTCAGTAAGTTTACCTTCATCCCATTTTCCATCTTTCCAAACTGAAATATAACGAAGATCCGTTTTCATGTATTCGAATCCTAATTTACCCCAGTCTATATCAGCTTTTTTCCCCATTTTGTATTCCTCCAAATCTATATAGGCTTATTGCCATTGTTATTTAATAACCTCTATTTTAGCACTACTCAAAAAAAATTTCCACCCCTATAAAAAGAGCGCGAAGCGCAATTCGGAACTTTACCCTATAAAAAGAGCGCGAAGCGTAATTCGGAACTTTACCCTATAAAAAGAGCGCGAAGCGTAATTCGGAACTTTCTCCTCTAAAAGGAATGCGAAATGCAACTTACTTCCATGGAGCAGCATCAGATGGCATACGCCAATCACCTCTTGGACTTAAAGAAATGCTACCAACTTTTGGTCCATCAGGAAGTGCACTTCTCTTAAATTGCTGTGTGAAAAATCTGAACATAAATTTCTCAAGCCATTTATGTATTTCTTCCTCAGAGTAATCATTTTTAAATGCAGCTTTAGCTAGGAAGAATATTCTTTCTTTTGTAGAGCCGTGCTTAATAAAATGATATAGGAAGAAATCATGAAGTTCATAAGGACCAACAATATCTTCTGTTTTTTGAACTATCTCACCATTTTGATCTTTTGGCAATAATTCTGGACTTACAGGAGTATCTAATATATCCATAAGGGTATTGCATATGATGTCAGTAGACTCATTTTGAGCTACATATTGTACTAAATATCTGACAAGAGTTTTAGGGATAGAAGGATTTACTGAATACATTGACATATGATCACCATTATAAGTGCACCAGCCAAGAGCAAGTTCAGATAAATCACCAGTACCTATTAAAAGACCTCTTTCCTTATTTGCAACATCCATTAAGATTTGAGTTCTTTCTCTTGCTTGAACATTTTCATAAGTAACATCATGAATATCTTTATCATGTCCGATATCTTCAAAATGTTGAAGAGATGCTTTAACTATATTTATTTCTCTAAGATCTGTGCCTAATTCTTTGCATAAATTAACTGCATTGTTATAAGTTCTATCAGTAGTACCAAAGCCAGGCATAGTAATTGTTACAATATTCTTTTTATCTAAGTTAAGCAATTCAAAAGTCTTAACTATTACGAGCAGTGCTAGAGTTGAATCTAAGCCTCCAGAAATTCCAATTACTGCTTTTTTAGAACCAGTATGTTCTAATCTTTTAGCTAAACTAGCAGCTTGAATATTGAATATTTCCTTACATCTTACTTCTCTTTCTTTTTCATAAGAAGGTACGAAAGGATGCTTATCTACAAATCTATCAAAAGTATTAACCGATACATCAGTAAATTCAAATTTAATCTTATTAGGCTTTTTATTTAAGAATCTAGATGAATCTCTATAACTAAGATTTTTCATTCTTTCTGCCTTTAATCTAAATACATCAACAATTGAAGAGATTACTTCATTTTCTCTTTGGAATCTATTATTTTCCCTTAATAATGAACCATTTTCACTTATTAATAAATGCCCGCTGAATAATACATCTGTAGTAGATTCGTGAACGCCAGCAGAGGAATATATGTAACTGCTAATTGTTCTAGCACTTTGATTAGATATAAGACTTTTTCTATAATCCATTTTACTTACAAGTTCATTTGAGGCAGAAAGATTTCCAATTATATGTGCACCCATAAGTGAAAGATATGAGCTAGGTGGAATTGCTACCCATAAGTCTTCACAAATTTCAATTCCAAAATCAGCAATATTTGATGAGAAAATTAAATTGGTGCTAAATGGAATATCTTTTTGGAAAGGCAAGTCTACTTTTTCATTTTCTATGTTAAAGCCTTCAGTAAACCATCGTTTTTCATAAAATTCACTGTAATTTGGAAGATATGATTTTGGGACTATTCCTAAAATCTGTCCTTTGAATAATAAAAATCCACAATTGTATAGTGTGCAATCATAAAGTAATGGAGCACCAACAGCAATTAAGATGTCCATATTACTAGTTTTATCTATGATTTGTTTAAGACCATCTAAAGCTTTGTTGATTAAGTATTCTTGCAAAAATAAATCTCCACAAGTATATGAAGTAATACAAAGTTCAGGAAATACTATAAATTTATTTCCATCTTTAACTGCATCATTTATGCATAATAAAATATTTTCAACATTATAACCAACGTCTGCAACTTTTGTTTTAGGACAAGCAGCAGCAACTTTTATAAAATCCATGTAATCACTCCTTGAAAAATAACTTTATATAGCAATTATCAAGGTTCAAGGTTTAATTGTCAAATGAAACAATATCATCAAAAGAAAATCAAATTTATTCATATACATAATTATAGATATCACATTAGTATATGTGATATCTATAATGTAAAGGTGAACTTGGATCTAAGAACACCCCTAGAAATTTACTAGCTGTAAAAGTGCAAAAAGAGAAGGCTATAATTATTGCAATTAGAATAAAACTTATAAAGTCATATCTTAAAGGAATATTATTTTTCAACGCTTTATTACTTAGAACTAATACCTCAACCCCAAGAGATATAAAAATCAAGGGCCAAAAATCTAATATCATTTTTTCAAAAGGTATATTAAAAATTGTAAATAAAAAATAAAGAATTCCTAAAATTATTAATAGAAGGCCTAAGGTAAGAGTTCCTACTCTTCTGGATTGCATACTTTATCACCTGACTTTAATTTAAGTTTTTTATTTTTAATCATGTAGATTCCTGTAGATATAAGTAAAATAGAGATAACTAAGGATTTACCATATCTTATATAATAATAATCAATATATTTACTTAATATAGGAATTAAAAAATTATTTATCATTGAAAAAACTCCCATTAGTATTAGAATATAAGCTATATATTTTTCAACTAAATTTTCGTTTGAAAAATATTTCATGGATGCCACATCTGCAAAAAGAGGTAAATCAGCGTCTACTAAAGGATCTTCTTTTTTACTCTTTGATCTCACATCAAAAATGCTATAAAACCATATTATTGGAAGGAAAATTTCAAGAAAATCCATATCGAAAGAACGTGACATAAACATAATAGCAAAAAATAATAGCATTAACTGAATCCCCTGTCTAATAAGTCCTAAATACATGTGCCCGGCTCCAGGCATGAGTGAAAAAAATAATGCGAGTTTTTTTGAAGGTTTCAAAATACAACCACTCCTTTAATTGTTAATAAATTTGTTATTTTAAGTTTACTAATAAAATCTTAAGATAAAAATGTGAGAAATCTTAATTTTTTCTTAATTATAACAAATGTATTTATTTATTTTGATATAATTTATAAGAATATAAGGTTTATGAAAATTAATAATATAAAGCAATTGGAGAGTAAGAAAATGATAAAAGAAACGATTCTTATTGTAGATGATGAAAAAGAAATACGAGATTTAATAAGTATATATTTAGAAAATGAAGGATTCAAAGTTATTAAAGCAGGTAATGGTATAGAAGCTTTGAAGATTTTAGAAACAGAAGAAATAGATTTAATAGTGCTTGATATAATGATGCCAGAAATGGATGGAATAAAGGTATGCTTAAAAATAAGAGAAGATAAAAATATGCCAATTATCATGCTTTCTGCTAAAGGTGAAGATATGGATAAGATACTTGGACTCACTACGGGAGCAGATGATTATTTAACGAAACCTTTTAATCCATTAGAACTTATCGCAAGAATAAAGTCACAAATTAGAAGATATACAAAATTAAACAATACTCAAATTATAGAAACAGAAGAAGTAATAGAAGTTGATGACTTGATTATAAACAAAGCTAGTCATGAAGTGAAAATAGGAAATAAAATTATAAATTTAACTAAAAGAGAATTTGAGATATTGGAACTTCTTGCAAGTAATAAAGGAATGGTATTTAGTGCTGAAAAGATATATGAAAGTGTCTGGAAGGATAAATTTTATGAATCTGAAAATACAGTTATGGTACATATAAGAAAAATAAGAGAAAAAATTGAAGAGAATACTAGAAAACCAAAGTATATAAAAACAGTATGGGGAGTTGGATATAAAATTGAAAAATAGAAGGAGGTTTAATAGGTTATTTAGTTTTTATTATTTCGTTAGGGAAAAGATAAGTAAAAGCATACGTCTTGAATTGATGGTAGCCTTTGGAATGTGCTTGCTTGCAGCTACTATTGTATCCAGTTTTTATGATGGTTATTATAAAGAAAAAAATGTTATGGAAGAAATAGATTATAGCAGTGGTATACAAAGTATAGCGGATGCCAGTGAATATATGAAACAAAAATTCAAAGATAAGTCTTTAAATGTAACGAATAATCAAGATATAGATAAGATTATGAAATCTGCTGAAGCGATAAATGCAAATAATGATACAGTTAAGTTATATCTGACAGATATTGATGGAAAGATATTATATAAATCATCCAATGCAAAAGAAAATGAACTAAATATACATGAGATAATAAAAAGAGCTTCAGAATATAGAAAGAATTATAATAATTCAACTGTAATTGATACAGATAATGGTATAACTAAAAAGAGAGTTGTATTAAATAAGGTACAGGAATATGTGGAGATTGATGGAGCAAATTTTTCTGATAAAGATACCTACTTAATAGTAACTGGTATGCCTTTAGCAAAAACTTCATATGTAAGACCTAGTGGTTCGCCTATATCTATAATTCAAGGATTGATTGCTTTTATAGCGTTATTTTATTTCTTGACTATGAAGAAAATGAGATATATCGAAAAAATTTCTGATGGACTTATGCAAATAGCTAAAAACAATTTAGATTATAATATAGAAATACAAGGGCAAGATGAGCTAGCAAAGCTTGCTGATAATATAAATTCTATGGCAAAAGAACTGAAAAGAAGTATTGAAGGAGAAAGAAACGCAGAGAAAACAAAGGGAGAACTTATTACAAATGTATCTCATGATTTAAGAACTCCTCTTACTTCTATTAAAGGATACTTATTGTTAGTAAGAGAAGGAAAATACAAAAATGAAAAAGAGCTTTGTGAGTTTATTAATATAGCATATAATAAGTCGGAAAAATTGGAAGTGCTTATTAACAATCTTTTTGAGTATACAAAATTAAATAACAAAGGAATAAGTTTAAATTTGGAACTGGTTTCTTTAAATGATTTGTTAGAACAACTTATAGAGGAACTTTATGTAATATGTGAAGAAAATAATGTAGTAATAAAAAAACAATCCTGGAGTAAAAAAATATCAGCTAAGGTAGACGGTGATAAGATTGCCAGGGTATTTGAAAATCTTTTAATGAATGCTATTCGCTATGTGCCTAAACCGGGAGAAGTAAGAGTTAGCCTATGGAGTGAAGAAAAATATATAATGGTATCAGTGGAAAACAGATGTTTAAATGTAAATGATGAGCAGCTTAAAAAAATATTTGATAGATTCTATAGAACTGATGAATCTAGATCAGAAGCTACAGGAGGAAGTGGATTAGGTCTTGCAATATCTAAAAGTATAATCGAGTTACATGGAGGAGAAATATGGGCTGAAGTAAAGGATGAAAATATAATTTTTTATGTGAAACTTATAATTAGTGAATGAGGAATTTTTAAGGAGTAGTTGCAGTAGAATATTATTAATTTGACAACATAATATTGGTATAATAGCTGCAATTATCCAGTATAAAATTGGGAAGAGTTATAAAATACTTTATTTAATAGAGAAAAATACCTTGAATAAAAAGGCATTTAGAGGTATAATTAGTTTAATACATTTCACTAAATTATCATATTTAGTTATTATATATTTAGTGAGTGTAAGTATTTATTATTAGGGGGGAGAAGGTATGGACGGTTTAATTGCATTTTGGTTAATTGTTGCTGTTTGCGCATTTGCAATAGATATATTAACCAGTAATTTTTGCTTTATGCTATTTTCAGTAGGAGCTGTTGCAGCCGCAATATGTGAAGTTTTAGGAATTTCCTTTATGGCGCAGGTAATTGTTTTTGCAATATTGAACATAATTTCATTATCAGTAGGCTATCCATTGCTGAAGAAAAAATTTAAAGTTGCACATATGAACTTACCACGTATGGAAGAAACCTATATTGGTAAGGTCATGAAAAGTGAAAAGGAAATTAGTGATAAAGCTCAAGTGAAAGTAAACGGAGAATATTGGACTGTTGTTAATGAAGGAGAAAAAATCCATGAAGGTGATGAGTTTATCATTACAGGAATAGAAGGAATTAAATTAAAAATCAGAAAGACTCAGGAGGATTAGAGTTATGGGTGCTATTATAGTTTTTGGAGTTATTTTATTGCTAGTTTTAGCAGTAGTGCTATCATCAATTAAAGTTGTAAATACAGGATATTTATATGTTGTGGAAAGATTTGGACAATTTCATAGAGTATTAGAGCCAGGGTTACATTTTATTGTTCCATTCGTAGATTTTGTAAGAAAAAGAATTTCTACTAAACAACAAATTTTAGATGTAGAACCACAATCAGTTATTACTAAAGATAATGTTAAAATATTAGTTGATAATGTTATCTTCTATAAAGTTTTAAATGCAAGAGATGCAGTTTATAATATTGAAAGCTTCCAATCAGGTATAGTATATTCTGCTACAACTAATATGAGAAATATATTAGGTAACATGTCATTAGATGAAATTTTATCAGGAAGAGATGCTATAAATCAAGAACTTTTAAGTATTATTGACGAAGTAACAGATGCATATGGAATAAAAATTCTTTCTGTTGAAATTAAAAACATAGTGCCACCAGCAGAGATTCAACAAGCAATGGAAAAGCAAATGAAAGCTGAAAGAGATAAGAGAGCTATGATTCTTCAAGCTGAAGGTTTAAGACAATCTCAAATTGAAAAAGCAGAAGGTGAAAAACAAGCAAAAATATTATCTGCAGAAGCTGAAAAACAAGCTAATATAAGAAGATCAGAAGGTTTGAAAGAATCTCAATTACTAGAAGCAGAAGGTAAGGCAAAGGCTATAGAACAAATTGCTAGAGCAGAATCGGAAGCTATAAGAAAAGTAAATCAAGCTATTATTGAATCTGGAACTAATGAAACTGTTATTGCCTTAAAGCAAGTTGAAGCACTTAAGGAAATGGCTAATAATCCAGCTAATAAGCTTATATTACCAAATGAAACATTATCATCTCTTGGAAGCATAGCTGCAATTGGAGAAATGCTTAAGGGAAATAAATAATATATTAAATGCAAGTTGCTTATAATTAATATAAAATTAAACATGCATAATAGAGAAATACTATTATATGCATGTTTTTTTATAATAATTTTAAGAAGAAGTATAACCAGGATTTCTATTATAGATACACAATGCAAGAATTAGGCTTACGCGAAAATTACCGAAATCTAATACATTTATCTTCCACAGGACTAGTGAAATTTTCGCTGGAAGGTTCTAAATGGCGGCTTGCCATCATTTCAGCGTGTTCCAGATGTAAAATTTGGACAAGCTAAAATGAAACAAGCCCCCATTAATAAACTTCATCAGCTCGATTTCACATGCCTGCTTCCAGAAAAATGTATCTGATTTCTAGTGTAGTGTTATGATTATAATTTCTCAATGATGCATGTATATTCCATTTATAAGTTTGATTATTAATTTGGATATCTATAACATGATATTTAAAAATTAATAGAATTATATACTATATAACATAGAATAATAGAAAACAATAATTTTATGAAGTGGAGATAATAAAGTATATGAATTACAATGATTTAAGAAAAGAAAAAACCTTAAGTAATCAAAAGAAAAAGTTATTGAAAAGAGAAGAAAAATTTTTGAATAAAAAAGAAAATGAATATATTAAAAATAAGATATCTCCCATAAAAGAAAAATTAGAAGAAAGAATTCCTGAAAAAATGATAAATACGTTCGAAAAAGCTTTTGAAAAAGGATTTTATTACGTATTTCAAAAAGGAACTGTTATAATAGAAAAAAGTTATAATTGTGAAAGGTTAAAGGATGAAGCTGATATAAATGAGTATATTTTAGCTAAAAGAATAAATAATAAAAATTTAAATCAGATTGATAAAAAAGTAAAGAAGAGCGTTATTATAAATAAGGGGATCACAACAGCAGAAGGGACAGTACTTGGAATATTCGGTATAGGACTTCCTGATATACCTGTTTTTATAGGAGTAGTATTAAAAACAGTGTATGAAATTTGTTTGAATTATGGTTTTAGATATGATTCGGAAGAAGAACGGATATTTATACTAAATATAATTTCAGCAAGTGCAAATAAGGGCTCAGATAGAATTTTATATTCTAAGGAAGCTGATAAAATTGCTTATAATATTGATAACAAAATTAATTCAAATATAGCTCTTGATGAAATGATAAAAGTTACTTCGAAGAATTTATCTGAGAATATAATTTTATCAAAAGTAATTCAAGGAATACCTTTAGTTGGTGTATATGGGGGATTGTCTAACTATAAACTTATAAGAGATATAAGTGAACTAGCAAGTATTAAGTATAAAAAAAGATTATTATCAAGACTATAACTTATTTTTTATATAAAATGATAAATTATAATAGTATTAAATATTGAAATAATAATAAAAAAATATTAATATTATACTAGGTAGTACAAAATAAGTAGAGGTGAAATAATGAAAAAGAAATCTATGATGAGTTTGATTCTAGCAATATTACTTTCTTTTTCTTTAATAGGATGTAATCTTAAAGATGATTATATACTTGAAACAAAAGAAAATACTGATGAAAAACCAACTAGTGATAAGGTAAATGAAGTGTTCGATTCACAAAAAATGAAGGATTTAATGGATAAGTTAAAAACTAAACCTAAAGAAATTTCAGATAAAGTAGATGAGGTTGATAGTGATACAACAAGAACAATGAAAGAATTAAATCAAAAAGCAGATGAATTAACTAATGCATTGAATAGTGCAGATCTTCAAGGGAAAAGTGAAGACATCAAAAACAAGCTTGATGAAATATCAGATAAATTAGATGAAGTTAAAGTTAATGCAGACGATGCAAAAGATAGAGTTGATACATATAAAAATCCTGTTGACAAAAAACAAGTTACAAATGCTGTAGATGAGTTCACAACGCATATGGATAACTTACAAAGAGCTATGGATAGAGTATCTTCAACTAGATAAAAAAGAATGGTTACCATGTTAAATTTGAATGGTAACCATTCTTTTTTGAAAATTGATAAGAAAAACCACTTGAATTTTTCACTTTAGTGTGATAAAGTGTTAAATAACAAGAATGTTAATGGGGGTAAAAGTTATGAAGATTAATAATTTAATGAAGAAATTAGCTATTATGGCTGTTATAGTTACTCTAGGAGTTAGTTTAGTTGCATGTGGAGGAAGTGCTCAAAATAAGGCATCAGAAGCTAAAGCAGGAAAAAGTGCATTAGATAAAGATGAAATAGTGGTGGGTCTAGATGATACCTTTGTTCCAATGGGATTTAAAAATGAAAGTGGAGATATAGTTGGTTTTGATGTTGATTTAGCAAATGCAGTTGGGAAGAAACTTAATAAAAAAATAAAATTTCAACCAATTGACTGGAGTATGAAAGAAACAGAACTGGACAATGGAAACATAGATTTAATTTGGAATGGATATTCAATTACTGATGAAAGAAAACAAAAAGTTGAATTCTCAAAACCTTATTTAAATAATACACAAGTAATTGTAACGTTAGCAGATTCAAATATAAAAACTAAAAGTGATTTAAAAGGTAAAAAGGTAGGAGCTCAAAATGGATCTACAGCTGTGGATGCTGTTGAAAAAGAAGCAGACTTAATGAAGAGTTTTAATGGTGGTAAATTAGTTACTTTTGAAGATAATAATGCTGCATTAATGGATTTAGAAGCTAAGAGATTAGATGCTATTGTAGTAGATGAGATTTTAGCAAGATACTATATGAAAGCTAGAGGTCAAGAAAAGTATAAAATTTTAACTGAGAATTTTGGAAGTGAACAATATGGTGTCGGAATTAAAAAAGGTGATACTAAGTTTGTTGAAGCCTTTAATAAAGCTTTAAATGAAGTAATAGCAGATGGGACTGCAGGAGAAATATCAAAGAAATGGTTTGAACAAGATATAGTTATTAAATAAGGAACAAACAATAAAGAGGAGGAAATAACTTTGAGTTATATTTTAGAAATAATGCCTCAAGTACTAGAGGGGCTTAAAGTCACATTAGAGATTTTTGCACTGACATTAATATTATCAATTCCACTTGGTGTAGTAATTGCTGTAATGCGAACCTCTAAAGCTTTAATAGTTAATAAAATAAGTGAAGTATATATTCTTATAATGAGAGGAACTCCTCTATTATTGCAGATTATTGTGATATTTTTTGGATTGCCAATGGTAGGAATTACATTCGATAGGTTTCCAGCTGCAATTTTGGCATTTGTATTAAATTATGGAGCTTATTTTGGTGAAATATTTAGAGCTGGAATAGCGTCAATAGATGATGGACAAGTTGAAGGTGCGAAGGTTTTAGGTTTAAGTTCAAAAGACACGTTTTTTAGAATCATACTACCACAAGCATTTAAGAGAGTGATTCCACCAGTTGCAAATGAAATAACAACATTAGTAAAGGATACATCTTTAGTTTATGTTCTTGGAATGGATGAATTGTTAAAGATAGGAAAAACAGCTGCTAACCGTGATGTTTCTTTGGTTCCACTATTAATAGTTGGAGTTGTTTATTTAATAGTAATAGCGATTTTAAGCCAAGTATTAAAGAAAGTTGAAGAGAAGTACGACTACTATAGTTAAGTGGAGGAATTATCATGTTGAAAATAAGAAATTTGAAAAAGAGTTTTGGAAATACACAAGTTCTTAAAGGAATTAACCTTGAGATAAAAAAAGGTGAAATATTAGTGGTTGTTGGTAATTCAGGCGGTGGAAAAACTACATTGCTTAGATGTGTGAATGAATTAGAACACTGTGACGAAGGCGATATAGAGATCAATGGTAAAGTATTATGTAAAAATGGTAAATATGTAGGCAAAAAAGAATTAAAAGAAATAAGGAAAGATATAGGATTAGTGTTTCAAAATTTTAATTTATTTCCTCATATGACTGTATTAGAGAATTTAATAGAAGCACCGCAAAAAGTATTGGGATGGAAAAAAGAAGATGCAATAAAAAAAGCAGAAGAAACACTTGGATTTTTAAATCTGATTGAAAAGAAAAATAATTATCCATTTGAATTATCAGGAGGACAAAAACAGAGAGTAGCTATAGGAAGAGCATTAGTGCTAGAACCTAAAATTATGTGTTTTGATGAGCCTACATCTGCATTAGATCCAGGTTTAACTGGAGAAGTTGCTAATTTAATTAAAAGTTTAAGTACTAAAGGTATGAGTATGATGATTATTACTCATGACATGGAGTTTGCAAAGGACGTCTCAGATAGGATAGTATCAATGGATAAAGGACAGTTACAAGAAGGCCTAATGTTTGAAAGAAACTAAGAGAGTGAATAGACTCTTAGTTTCTATATTTTTTTGATAAAAGTTCTAATATTATATTTATTTTTTGATAAATTGCAAATTGAGAAGGTTTATATTTAATAAATTACTACGATAATTTGTGTTGAATTATAAGATAAAATGTGCTATTCTTAAATAGTAAGATAATTCAAGATTTAATCAATACTGCACATTCGCCTCTGTTTCAGAGATTGGGTCAAGTATCAGGTTATAATCTTTGGAAAAAGGGAGGATTTTTATAATGGAAGATAGAACTTTAGTATGTAAAGATTGTGGAAAGGAATTTATTTTCACAGTTGGAGAACAAGAATTCTACAAAGAAAAAGGATTTGATAACGATCCAGTTAGATGTCCAGATTGTAGAAAAGCTAGAAAGCAACAAAGAAACAATAGAAACTTCGACAGATAGTATGCTATTGGGTCATAAGAGTAATCTTATGGCCCTTTGTTTTTTTTGTGTTGAAATTTAGTAAAAGAATTTAGGTGTTGTTTTATGGAAAGCAGAGTAATTAATAATAAACATTCAATAAAAAAAATACTTGAGGGAAGAAAAAAATTAAAATTTAAATTAGTGATGCAATCAGCAGCTATTGGAATAATAGTTGGATTAATTATAGTATGCAATAGGATTTTGATTTCAAAGTTAAATAGTGTTGCTGAATATTTGTATGAATACGCTACATTTAGTGTGGTGAGATTAATATTTTTATTTGTTGGACTTGCCTTAATAGGAATTGGGATTGGTCATTTAGTTAGAAAAGATCCAATGATTTCAGGTAGTGGGATACCACAGGTTGAAGGTATTTTAATGAAAGAAATTAAAGTTAATCCTCTTAGAGTGTTAGTATATAAATTTATTGGAGGAACTATAGCTTTAGGTGTGGGATTATCTGCGGGAAGAGAGGGCCCATCTGTTCAAATGGGAGCGTGTGTAGGACAAGTCTTTTCTAGGTTTTTTAAGAGGAATACAACAGAAGAGAATTACCTCTTAACAAGCGGAGCTAGTGCAGGGCTTGCAGCAGCTTTTAATGCACCAGTGTCTGGAGTTATGTTTGCTCTTGAAGAAGTTCATAAAAATTTTTCGCCTTTAGTGCTATTATCAGCGATGGCAGCTTCAATAATGGCGGATTTTGTATGTAAGGAATTCCTGGGAATACAACCAGCATTAGATTTTACTGGTGTAAAAGTATTTCCGCTTGCCTATTACTTTTCTCTACCTATTTTAGGTATTATACTTGGGATTTTAGGAAAGATATTTAATAAAGGAATCTTGAAAAGTCAAGAAATATATGCACTGCTTAAAAATATGCCCGTGGAATTAAAAGTTGCAATCCCATTTTTGATTACAGGTATTGTTGGTGTTAATTCGCCAATTTTGCTTGGTGGTGGTCATGAATTAATAATGGCAATGTCAAAAACAAATTTCACGTTGAAGATTTTAATAATTTATTTGATAATTAAATTTATCCTAACATTAGTATGTTTTGGGTCAGGTGCACCAGGGGGAATATTCTTCCCACTTTTATTACTAGGAGCATTAGCTGGAAATATTTTTGGGGTGTTATTTTGCAAAATGAGTAATTTGCCACAAATTTATATTATTAATTTTATAATATTTGCTATGGCAGGGCATTTTGCTGCTACAGTAAAAGCACCAATAACTGGAGTTGTATTAATTACAGAAATGACAGGTTCTTTTGAACATTTACTTGCATTAACCATAGTTGTAATAACGTCATACTTAATTTCAGAATTTATGAATTTAACTCCAATTTATGAAAGTCTGCTTGAACGACTGCTTAAAAAGAATAGTAAAGATAAATCTGAAGAAGAGCTGAAATGGAATGGAAAAACAAAGACTTTATTAGAGATTTCTGTTTGTATGGAAAGCTATATGGAAGAAAAGCTGGTTAAAGAAATACAGTGGCCAGAAAATAGTTTATTGGTTGCTATAAAAAGAGGAGATAAAGAAATAATTCCTAAAGGTGATACCCAAATATTAAATGGAGATTATTTAGTTGTTATGGCAAATGAGTTTGAAGCAGCGGAATGTCTTAGAAAAATTAAGTTATTAGCTGCAGAAGAGGTTTGATGAAATTGAATTCTTAGGAGGGCAGGGAGTATGTCAAATACTTATTTCGGAGGATTAGTAGCATTAATAACAGCTATATGCTGGGCTATTTCACCTATAGCTTTTGAGTATGCAGGAAAAAAAGTAGGATCATTATCGGTAAATTTTATAAGATTAATTGTAGCCTTTATATTTATAGGAATATATACTTACTTTTCACGAGGAATGTTTCTTCCATTAGATGCTACGATGAATAATTGGATTTGGTTAATTATTTCGGGAATTATTGGTTTTGTGCTTGGAGATTTTTTTTTATTTGAAGCGTATGTTCAAATAGGGGCACGTTTGACAATGCTTATAATGGCAACGGTGCCTATTATATCTGCTATAGCTGATTATATTATTGTAGGACAAAGTCTTACATTGAGGGATATAGTGGGCATGCTTATAACTATGTATGGAGTGGCAATTGTAATTTTGGTTAAAAATCAAGATAGTAATACTATTAAGTTTTCTAAACCATTAAAAGGTTTGTTTTATGCTTTAATGGGAGCAGTAGGACAAGCAGTTGGACTTATTTTTAGTAAGATAGGTATGGAAAATTATGATGCTTTTGCCTCAACTCAAATTAGAACTATTGCGGCAATTATAGGATTTTCAATAATAATTACATATTCAAAGGAGTGGGGGAATGTATTTAAGACCTTTAGAAATATAAAAGTAATGAAGTATATAACTTTTGGTTCATTTTTTGGACCATTTCTAGGAGTTTCCTTCTCATTACTAGCGCTTCAATATATTGCTACAGGTATTGCGTCAACTATTATGTCAATTTCACGTATCATAATTATACCAGCTTCAATAATGATATTTCATGAAAAAGTTACTAAAAAAGAAATACTTGGAGCTGTCATTAGTATAGTTGGAGTTTCTATATTATTCATATGATAAATTTAAATAATAGTACTGTCTTAAAGCATATTTTTGTTTTGAGACAGTTTTTTTATTGTATAAAATAGCAACTCAATTGATAGTTTAATATCAAAACTTGAGAAAAAATACAATAAACACGAATCATATAAAAATAATAGCAATATATAATTCGTTAAAACATAAATTAAATCAAATTTTAACACAATATAAGTTGACAATGTCCGTCTTTAATGATAATCTAAAAACATCGATACGAAAGTTAGCGAGATGTTGTTAAAAAGCATTCGCCATTACAAAGAGGTAGTGATTAAGCTAAATCTTATAATATTTTTGGAGGAATCAAGATGTTAGATATTAGAAGCGTATTCGTTGAAAAGAAAAATGGATTTAATGTTGAAGCCCAAAGTTTATTAAATGATTTTAAAGAAAACTTAGGGATTTTTGCATTGGAAGATGTAAGACTTGTAAATAAGTATATTATTTCAGATATATCTGAAGAATATTATAAGAAAGCATTACATACAATTTTTTCTGAAGCAACAGTAGATGTGGTTTATGAATCAAAGTTACCAGTAAATGAGGGAGAAGTTGCTTTTGGAGTAGAATACCTACCAGGTCAATACGATCAAAGAGCAGATTCGGCTTCTGAATGTTTAGCTCTTTTAACAGCTGAAGATAAGGTTGAAATTAAATCAGCCAAGATATTAATCTTAAAAGGAAACCTTTCACAAGAGGATATAGAAAAAATAAAAAAATATTATATCAATCCAGTCGATTCAAGAGAAGTTGATATAGATAGTAAAGAATTATCAGTACCTTCAAGCATACCTAATGATGTTCAAATCTTAGAGGGATTTATCAATAAGACATTAGAGCAATTACAAGCTTTCCATAGTGAACAAGGCTTAGCAATGAGCATTGATGATCTTCTTATGATTCAAGATTATTTTAAAGAAGAAAAAAGAGATCCAAGTATAACTGAAATTAAAGTTATAGATACATACTGGTCAGATCATTGTAGACATACAACCTTCTCTACCATATTAGAGGATGTTCAAATTGAAAATAACATATATACAGCTCCTATAAAAGCAAGTTATGAAGAATATTTGAAATCAAGAGAATATGTTTATGGTGAGAAAGAAAAAAGCAAAACTCTTATGGATATGGCAGTAATTGCTATGAAGGAACTTAGAAAAAGAGGGAAGCTTGATGATTTAGATATTTCAGAGGAAATAAATGCTTGTTCAATAAATGTAAGGATTGAAACTGATAAGGGCTTAGAAGATTATTTGGTAATGTTTAAGAATGAAACACATAACCATCCAACAGAAATTGAACCTTTTGGTGGAGCAGCAACCTGTCTTGGTGGAGCTATAAGAGATCCATTATCAGGTAGAACTTATGTATATCAAGCAATGAGAGTTACTGGGGCAGCTGATCCAACAGTTCCAGTTAAAGATACTTTAGAAGGAAAACTTCCTCAAAGAAAAATAACCCTTGGAGCAGCTCATGGATATAGCTCATACGGAAATCAAATTGGTCTTGCTACTGGACAGGTACAAGAAGTATATCATCCAAATTATGCAGCAAAGAGAATGGAAGTTGGGGCAGTAATCGCAGCAGCACCTAAAGAAAATGTAGTAAGAGAGGAACCAAAACTTGGAGATGTAATTATCTTACTTGGTGGAAGAACAGGAAGAGATGGTGTCGGTGGAGCTACAGGTTCATCAAAGGAACATACAGTAGATTCAATAAATGAATGTGGAGCAGAAGTTCAAAAAGGTAATGCACCTACTGAAAGAAAGCTTCAAAGATTATTTAGAAATGCAACAGTAGCTAAAATGATCAAGAGATGTAATGATTTCGGTGCAGGTGGGGTTTCAGTTGCAATAGGAGAACTTTGCAGAGGTTTAGATATAGATTTAGATAAAGTTCCAAAAAAATATGAAGGTTTAGATGGGACAGAACTTGCGGTTTCAGAATCACAAGAAAGAATGGCGGTTGTTGTAACCAAGGAAAATGCAGATGAATTTATAAGACTTTCAAACGAAGAAAATTTAGAAGCTACTTTAGTTGCAAATGTTACTGATACAGATAGACTTAGATTATTCTGGAGAGGAAAAAACATTGTTGATTTAAGGAGAACTTTCTTAGATACAAATGGAGCTACTCAAAAGACTAATGTTAAAGTTACTGCACCATTAGCTTATCCATATACAGTTGGAGATGTTAAGGTTAATGAAGAATGGATTAATAACTTAAAGAAATTGAACATTTCTTCACAACAAGGCTTATCTGAAAGATTCGATGCAACAATAGGACATGGAACAGTACTTATGCCATTTGGGGGTAAATATGCAAAAACTCCAGCAGAAGGTATGGCAGCTAAGATTCCAGTTCTAAATGGAGAAAGTTCAGATGCAACATTAATGACTTTTGGATTTAATCCAGAACTAGGTACTTGGAGCCCATATCACATGGCATATTATGCAGTGATTGAAAGTATAACTAAACTTGCAGCTATGGGTGGAGATTACAAAAAAGCTAGACTTACTTTCCAAGAATACTTTGAAAAATTAGGTTCAGAAGCTTCAAGATGGGGGAAACCATTTGCAGCATTACTTGGTGCTTATGAAGCTCAAATGGCCTTTGAAACAGCTGCAATTGGTGGTAAAGATTCTATGTCAGGAAGCTTTGGAGATTTAGATGTACCTCCAACTTTAGTTTCTTTTGCAGTAGGAGTTGAAAAAGCTAAACATGTAATATCACCAGAATTTAAGGAAGCAGGATCAAGCTTAGTTTTACTTCAAACAGAAAAGCTTGACGATGGAACTATAAATATAGAAAAGCTTAAGAAAAATTTAGAAGTATTACACAAATTAATTCAAGATGAAAAGGTAATTTCAGCATCAGCTATAAAATACGGCGGAGTTTCAGAAGCAATTACTAAAATGTCACTTGGAAATAGAATTGGTGCAGAGCTTGATAATTTAACAAAGGATGAATTATTTGGGTTTAACTATGGAACTATATTATTAGAAGTAAAAAATAGCATTAATGTAAAAGATGAATTCAAAGAGAGTTTATATAAAGAAGTTGGTAAGACAATAGCTTCAGCATTTATAATTTCAAAGGAATATGATTTAAATTTAGATATTGCAGCTTTAGAAAAAACATATGAAGAAAAATTAAAATCAGTATTCAAGATTAAAACTAAAGATGTACAAGAAAAAGTTGAAACTGTTTTATATGATAAAAAATCAACACTTTCACCTAAAGTTAAAGTTACTAAGCCAAAGGTTGTAATTCCAGTATTCCCAGGAAACAATTGTGAATATGACTGCGCTAGAGCTTTTGAAAAAGAAGGAGCTGAAGTAACTCAAGTAGTATTTAGAAATATTACTAAGGAAGCACTTAATGAATCAATAGAAAGACTTGCAAAAGAAATCAGTACAGCACAGATTCTTATGGTTCCGGGAGGATTTTCAGCAGGAGATGAGCCAGATGGTTCTGGTAAATTTATTGCAAATGCTCTTAGAAATGAACAGATTAGCAATTCAGTAATGGAACTTCTTAAAAATAGAGATGGATTAGCATTAGGAATTTGTAACGGCTTCCAAGCTTTAATTAAATTAGGTTTAGTTCCATATGGTGAAATAGTTGATATTAAAGAAGATATGGCGACATTAACTTATAACAATATAAATAGACATATGTCTTCAATAATAAGTACAAAAGTAGTTTCTAATAAATCGCCTTGGTTTAGCGAAGTTAATTTAGGAGATATTCATTCAGTTGCGATTTCTCATGGAGAAGGAAGATTCGTTGCACCTGAAAGCTTAATTAAAGAATTAATTGCAAATGGGCAAGTAGCTACTCAATATGTAGATTTTGATGGAAATGTATCATTAAATATGCCATTTAATCCAAATGGATCGATGTACGGA
The DNA here is from genome assembly GCF_000340885.1 of Clostridium saccharoperbutylacetonicum N1-4(HMT). Classification (NCBI taxonomy): domain Bacteria; kingdom Bacillati; phylum Bacillota; class Clostridia; order Eubacteriales; family Clostridiaceae; genus Clostridium; species Clostridium saccharoperbutylacetonicum. The sequence continues at coordinate 1,273,346 of NC_020291.1, forward strand.
ATTGAAGGTATAACTAGCCCTGATGGAAGAGTTCTTGGTAAGATGGCACACAGTGAAAGAATAGGAACTGACCTTTATAGAAATATTCCTGGAGACTTTGATCAAAAGATCTTCAAAGCAGGAGTTGGATATTTTAGATAACAGTTTATGCCCTTTAGGGTACCCAGTGGGCAATTTACAGCTATTGATAATTGAAAGGATGTTAGAAAGAAATGCAAGTAGCAATATTTTTTGGAAGTAAATCTGATACAGAAGTTATGAGAGGAGCTGCAAATGCTTTAAAGGAATTTGGAATTGAATATAAAGCTTTTGTACTTTCAGCTCATAGAGTACCAGAAAAGTTAGAAGAAACATTAGAAGAAATACAGGCTCAAGGATGCCAAGTTATTATAGCAGGTGCGGGTCTTGCAGCACATTTACCAGGAGTCATTGCTTCAAAGACAATACTTCCTGTAATTGGAGTTCCAGTTAAAGCAGCTCTTGAAGGTGTTGATGCATTATATTCTATAGTACAAATGCCAAAATCAATTCCAGTTGCGACAGTTGGTATAAACAACAGTTATAATGCAGGAATGCTAGCAGTTCAAATGTTATCAGTTAATAATAATGAATTAAAAAATAAATTAAAAGAATTTAGATTAAATATGAAGAAAAAATTCATAGAGGAAAATGCGGAAGGAGTAGAACTATAATGGAAAAATTAGAAATGATGTATGAGGGAAAAGCAAAGAAGATTTACGCGACAGATAAGGCTGATGAAGTAATTATATATTACAAAGATGATGCAACAGCATTTAATGGAGAAAAGAAAGGCCAAATAGAAGATAAAGGTGTTATGAACAATGAAATCACTGCTATTTTATTTGAACTTTTAGAAAAGAAGGGGGTCAAAACTCACTTCATTAAAAAATTAAATGATAGAGAACAATTATGTAAAAAGGTTGAAATTGTACCACTTGAAGTTATTGTAAGAAATGTGGCTGCAGGAAGCATGGCTAAGAGATTAGGGCTTGAAGAAGGATATAAGCTTAAGACTACAGTATTCGAATTTTCTTATAAGGATGATGAATTAGGAGATCCATTAATTAACAGTTATCATGCAGTAGCAATTGGAGCTGCAACTTTTGAAGAAATAGACGTTATTTTAAAAATGACAGCTACAGTTAATGATGTATTAAAAGAAGTATTTGCAGCACAGAATATTAACTTAATTGATTTCAAGATTGAATTTGGTAGATGTGCAGATGGAACAATAGTATTAGCAGATGAAATTTCACCTGATACATGTAGATTCTGGGATGCAACAACTGGTGAAAAATTAGATAAAGATAGATTTAGAAGAGACTTAGGCAATGTTAAAGATGCTTATGTTGAAATCTTAAAGAGAATTTCTAAATAATAATTCACAATTATTCAATGCACAATGTACAATTTATGAGGAAAAATAAAATTTTATCAATAATTGTGCATTGTGCATTCTCAATTATTAATTGTAAGTCTTAAATGTTAATGCACTGACCATTAATAATTGACAACTGGGCATTGATTAAAAAATTAAAAGACGAAAGGATTGTATAAATGAATAATTCAAATTTTGAATTAATAATGGATCCAAGTAATGATAAATTTAAAGATGAATGTGGAGTTTTTGGTGTTTATGCCAATCAGCCAATAGATGTTGCAACTATGACCTATTATGGACTTTATGCTCTTCAACACAGAGGACAAGAAAGTGCTGGAATAGCTGTTGCAGATGGTGAAAAAATAGATATTCACAAAGGTTTAGGTCTTATTACAGAAGCTTTTAAACCAGAAGATCTAAGTAAACTACAAGGTCATATAGCTGTAGGGCATGTTAGATATTCAACTGCTGGAGGAAAGGGTATAGAAAATGCTCAACCTATAGTAAGCACTTCAAAAATCGGATCAATTGCTATGGCTCATAATGGAAATCTAGTAAATGATGATGTTATAAGAGAATTGCTTGAAGATGCTGGACAAATTTTTCATACATCTACAGATTCAGAAGTAATTGCTTGTCTTATAGCAAGAAGTGCAAAAAAGGGGCTTGCAAAGGCAGTTGTAGATGCAATGTCAGCTATTAGAGGGTCTTTTGCATTAACTATTATGTCAAAAGATAAGTTGATCGGGGCTAGAGATCCACACGGAATAAGACCATTGTCATTGGGGAAAATTGAAGAAGGTTATATACTAACTTCAGAAAGTTGTGCTTTAGATGCAATAGGCGCTGAACTTATTAGAGATATTGAACCAGGGGAAATAGTAATAATAGATGCAGATGGAATACAATCATATAGATATTCTGAAAACACTAAGTGTCAAACCTGTGCATTCGAATATATATATTTTGCTAGACCAGATTCAAGAATTGATGGGCTTGAAGTTCATACAACAAGAGTAAAAGCTGGTGAACAATTATTTAAGGAACATCCATTAGATGCAGATATAGTTATAGCAGTTCCAGATTCAGGAATACCAGCAGCTATAGGATATGCAAAGGCATCTGGAATACCTTTTGATACAGGATTTATAAAAAACAGATATGTTGGAAGAACTTTTATATCTCCATCACAAGAAATAAGAGAAAGAGCAGTTGCGGTAAAATTAAATCCATTAAAAGTAAACTTAGAAGGTAAAAGAGTTATTCTTATTGATGATTCTATAGTTAGAGGAACTACTTCAAAACATTTAATTGAATCACTTAGACGTGCAGGAGTAAAAGAAGTTAACTTTTTAATTGCATCACCAAGTGTTAAATATCCATGTTATTTTGGAATAGATACTCCTTATAGAAGCGAGCTTGTTGCTGCTAATCATACTGTTGAAGAAATTAGAGATATGATTGGAGCAGATTACTTAGGATACTTAAGTGAAGAAGGGGTTTATAGAAGCTGCGGCGATAGAGACGGATTCTGTATGGGATGCTTTAATGGCATTTACCCAGTAGCAACACCAATAGAAGAAATATCAAAAGATCTTGAAAGGTAGGTTTAATAAATGATTACTTACAAAGAAGCTGGAGTTAATATTGAAGAAGGATATAGATCAGTTAAATTAATAAAGGAATATGCAGCAAAAACTATGAGTCAATATGTATTAAATGGACTAGGTAGCTTTGCAGGTATGGTTGAATTACCATCAGGTTATGAAAAACCAGTTTTAGTTTCAGGAACTGATGGAGTTGGAACTAAGCTTGAAATAGCATTCAAAAATAAGAAATATGATACTGTTGGAATTGATTGTGTAGCTATGTGTGTAAATGATATTTTATGCCATGGAGCAAAACCATTATTCTTTCTAGATTATATAGCTTGTGGAAAACTTGAAGCAGAGGTTGCTTCGGATTTAGTTAAAGGAATATCAGATGGTTGTATAGATTCTGATTGTGCTTTGATTGGTGGAGAAACTGCTGAAATGCCAGGTTTTTATTCAGAAGGTGAATATGATATGGCAGGCTTTGCGGTTGGTATTGCTGATAAAGATAAGATTATTAATGGAAGCAATATTAAAGAAGGAGATAAATTAATTGGGATAGCTTCTTCAGGGGTTCATTCTAATGGATATTCATTAATTAGAAAAGTATTTCCTGATTTAAATGAAGAATTTAAAGGAGAGGAAGTATGGAAGACATTAATTACTCCTACAAAAATATATGTAAAACCTGTGCTTAAGCTATTAGAAAGCTATGAAATAAAAGGAATGGCACATGTTACTGGTGGAGGTTTCATTGAAAATGTACCAAGAATGTTTAATGGAGGAAACTTCACAGCAGTAATTAATAAAGATTCATATCCACTTCCAGCTATATTTGAAAGAATTATTGAAAAGGGTGTAGATAAAGAGCATATGTATAATACTTTTAATATGGGAATTGGATTTGTGCTTGCTGTTAACGAAAAGGATGTTGCACCTATTATAAAAGCATTAGTAGAAATGGGCGAAAAGGCTTATGAAATAGGATATGTAACATCTGGAGGTGAAGGTATTTGTTTAAAATAGCGGTCTTGGTTTCTGGGGGAGGAACTGACCTTCAATCTGTTATAGATGCCGTAGAAAATAAAGAACTTAATGTAAAAATAGAAATGGTTATTGGAAGTCGTGATAATATTTATGCTTTAGAGAGAGCAAAAAAGCATGGTATTGAAACTTTTGTTATAAGTAGGAAAGAATATGGGGAAAAAGCTTCAGATAAAATATTAGAATTAACTAAAGGAAAGGTTGATTTAATAGTTCTTGCAGGATTTTTAGCAATTTTAGATGGAGATATATTAAAGGAATTCGATAACAAGATAATTAATATTCATCCATCTTTAATTCCTTCTTTTTGTGGGGCTGGTATGTATGGATTAAAAGTTCATGAAGCTGTAATAAAAAGTGGTGTTAAATTTTCAGGATGCACTGTTCATTTTGTAAATTCAGAAGTAGATGGTGGAGCAATACTTCTTCAAGAAGTAGTTCCAGTATATTTTGAAGATGACGCGGAAACACTTCAAAAAAGAATTTTAGAAAAAGAGCATTTAATATTGCCAGAAGCTATTAGATTAATCAGTGAAGGTAAAGTTGAATTTGTAAACGGAAAAGCGAAGATCAGTTAACTGAGAAAGGTGATTTTATGAAAAAGAGAGCTTTAATAAGTGTATTTGATAAAGATGGAGTTTTAGATTTTGCTAAATTTTTAGTATCTAAGGATGTTGAAATTGTATCAACAGGAGGGACTTATAAATATTTAAAGGAAAATGGAGTTGAAGTTATTGAAATCAATGAAGTAACAAATTTTCCTGAAATGCTAGATGGTAGAGTTAAGACTCTTCACCCATTAGTTCATGCAGGTATTCTTGCTATAAGAGATAATGAAGAGCATATGAACACATTAAAAGGAAGAGATATTCATACTATTGATTATGTTGTTGTAAATTTATATCCATTCTTTGAAAAAGTTAAAGAAGATTTAGAATTTGAAGAAAAGGTAGAGTTTATTGATATTGGTGGTCCTACAATGCTTAGAGCTGCTGCTAAGAATTTCCAAGATGTAGTAGTGATTTCTGATAAAAACGATTATAATGTTGTTATGGAAGAAATTAAAACAAATGGGGAAACCTCTTTAAAAACTAAGAAGAGATTAGCAGGGAAAGTTTTTAATCTTATGAGTGCTTATGATGGAGCTATTTCAAACTTTTTACTAGCTGATGATGAAGAAGAATATCCAGAGTATCTTTCAGTTTCATATAAGAAAATGCAAGGACTTCGTTATGGTGAAAATTCACACCAAACAGCAGCAGTTTATTCAGCAACAATGCTTGATGGGGCTATGAATACCTTTGAAGTATTAAATGGTAAAGAATTATCTTATAATAATTTTAAGGATTGTGATATAGCTTGGAAATGTGCTAATGAATTTGATGAACCAGCTTGTTGCGCATTGAAGCATAACACACCATGTGGTGTTGCTGTTGGGAAAGATTCCTATGAAGCTTATATGAAGGCATATGAAGTGGATCCAACTTCAATATTTGGTGGAATTATTGGATTTAATAGGAAAGTTGATAAGAAGACAGCAGAAGAAATGGTTAAAATTTTCTTAGAAGTTATTGCAGCTCCAGAATATGATGAAGATGCTTTAGAGGTGTTAAAGACTAAGAAAAATTTAAGAGTTCTTAAATTTAATAACAAACCAAAAGCCGACAAATACATGGTTACGGTTGATGGGGCAATGCTTATTCAAGAAGAAGATAATAAGTTAATAGAAGAAATCAAAGTAGTAACTGATAAGAAACCAACTGATGAAGAAATGAAAGATTTATTATTTGGAATGAAAGTTGTTAAGTATGTTAAATCAAATGCTATCGTTGTTGCTCATAACGGAATAGCACTTGGAATTGGTGGAGGTCAAGTTAATAGAATCTGGCCAACAGAAGATGCTTTAAAGAGAGGAAAAGGAGCTACAATCTTAGCTTCTGATGCTTATTTCCCATTTGGAGATGTTGCAGAAACAGCAGCAAAGGCTGGTATAAAAGCAATAATTCAACCAGGTGGATCTATTAGAGATCAAGAATCAATAGATGTTTGCAATAAATATGGAGTTGCAATGGTATTTACAGGATATAGACACTTTAAACACTAAAAACCAGTTTACAATTTACAAGGCACAGTTTACAGTTAAGGAATAAACGCCAACGGCGTTTAAATATAAAAAATTCCGTAGGAATTTTATCCACAACTGTAAACTGTAAATTGTGACCTGTAAACTGAACAAATTGGAGGTATGTAAATGAAACTTCTTTTAATTGGTTCAGGCGGTAGAGAACATGCTTTAGCTTGGAAATTGGCTAAAAGTGCAAAAGTAGAAAAAATATTTGTTGCGCCAGGTAATGGCGGAACAGCGATTGAAAATAAATGTGAAAATGTAAACATAACTGATATTGATGAATTAGTTAAATTTGCACAAAAAGAAATTATAGATCTTACAATAGTTGGACCAGAAGATCCTTTGACAAATGGAATTGTAAATAAATTTAAAAAAGAAGGCTTGAAAATCTTCGGACCAGCTGAAAGTGCTGCACAGCTTGAAGGTAGTAAAAGTTTTTCTAAAGAATTTATGAAAAAGTATGGAGTTAAAACTGCTGAATATGAAACCTTTACTAATGTAGAGGAAGCGCTAAAATACCTTGAAAAATGCCCATATCCAACAGTTGTTAAGGCTGATGGCTTAGCTGCTGGAAAAGGTGTTGCAATTTGCGAAAATAAAGAAGAAGCAGTGACAGCAGTAAAATCGTATATGGTAGATGATATATTTAATGGAGCAGGACAAAAAATAATAATAGAAGAATTCCTTGAAGGTGTTGAAGCTTCAATTCTTTCTATTACAGATGGAAAAACAATTATTCCGTTTATATCAGGAAAAGACCATAAGCAAATATTTGATGGTGGAAAAGGCCCTAATACAGGTGGAATGGGAGTATTAGCGCCAAATCCTTACGTTACAGAAGATGTAATGAAAGATTTTGAAGATAACATAATGGCTAAGACTCTAACTGGAATAAGAGAAGAAGGTTTTGATTATAAAGGAATTATATTCTTTGGTATTATGATTACTAAGAAAGGAACTTATCTTTTAGAATATAACGTTAGAATGGGAGATCCAGAAACACAATCAGTTCTTTACTTAATGGAAAGTGATTTTGTTGAAGTAATAGAGGCGGCACTTCACGAAGAATTAGATAAGACTATTATCAAGTGGAATGATGGGGTATGTATAAATGTAGTTTTAGCTTCAAAAGGATATCCAGGAGAATTCACTAAAGGTCATGAAATTACTATTGATGAAAAAGTAAAAGATAAGGTATTTTTAGCTGGAGCAAAGGCAGAAGATGGTATTTTAAAAACAAATGGTGGTAGAGTATTATCAGTTATTGGTTTAGGAAAAACTTTAGAAGAAGCTAGAGAAGATGCTTATGAAAATATAAAATTTGTTACTTTTGAAGGTGCTTATTGGAGAACGGACATAGGAACACATAAATAATTTTAGATATAGAGTTGTTGCAAAGCAATATGATAGTTTTGTAACAGCTCATTTTTTTATATAATTAATGTGAGTTCTTAATTGAATTCACATTAATTATATAAGATAATATATTTGTATTAAGTGGAAATCTATTGCTTCAAAATACGTTCTTTAGCTATTAACTGAATAATAATTTATTCAGCATCAGTCATTACATAGGATTCTATATTTTGGCTCTTTATTAAATCATAGCTAATCCAGCCATAACCGTTGATTCCCCAGCTTGTACCCCATGAATTTATTATTTTTACTGCTCTTTTACTATCATCATAGCCGATTACACATAATGCATGGCCGCCTCTGCTTCTTCCATAAATTTTATCATAAATTGGATTGCTAGCACTCAAGTTATCAAAATCGGGATATACTTCTATACCAATAACGACAGGATTACCGCTTGCTAGTTGTGCCTTTATTGCACTATAATTACCATCTGGAAGCTGGCTCCAGTCTGCAGCTTTATATTTAGCAGCATTAGCTTTTTGGCTAGCTGTAGGAGTAGTTTCCCATGCATATTCGCTTCCGTCATAAGGCATATCAGTTAATGTAGTGCAGCCTTGTGTCTCTAAAATATTAAATGCATCTGAAAAATCAGAACCACCACCATCTGCTGAATTATCTGCATGTATTTGACTATATATATATGCAGGACTAAAGATATGTGAGTTTGTGTTTAGAGACCATTTCCATTCTTGTCCTTCTTGATAAGACTTATCAGCATATCCAGTTGCCCAGGTAACACAACTTCCTAAATCTCCTTGATTACCTACTTTAGGAAATTGATTTGTTAAGTCAACTTTAGCAGGTAATTGCACTTTGCTATCTGAATTCACAACCATTTTAATTCCTGGTATTTTTTCATGTAAGTGATTTAATCCAGTTGGATGCAAAGTAGCTGCATATGAATTTTGATTTGGAATTAAAGCCCCTAAAATTGCAAGTGAACATGCTAAAAATTTGATACTAGTTTTGTTAAATTTCATTTTTATCCCTCCCAATTTTTTTATTATCAATAGTTATCTTATGCCTAGCCACTGTAACGTGTAATTTTAAATTTAGATGGAAGATGATAGTAGGCCACTGCATAAATAATTTATAATAAAAGTCTCACTATATACTGCTTGGACAAAGTTTACTTATTGTACATTTCACCTCATTTCGTGTAAAGAAATATATCCAACTTAGGAAATAGAAACTTTTATTCTATAAATTTTTAATTATGGTAAAATATTATTGTAATTGTAGTTTGATTCAATTAAAAAAACAATATTAAATGATCTAAATGTCTATTTTAGAGCATTAAAAGATTATTTTTATTAAAATATTTCTTTTTAATGCAGATTTTATATGTTTTAAGACTTGCCTTTCAGGAAAGAAATTGAGAAGGAAGCACTTAATAAAAGATTATTTTAGATTAGTTCAATTTAGGTTATAATGAAATTAGGCAAAAGAAATGGAAGTGTATTTTAGAGAGAATGAGGTAAGAGAAATATGATTAAAAAATTAGTTTGTAGTGTTATTGCTACAATATCAATAATTATGCTAATACCAATTGGAGCTTCTGCAGAATGGAAAAGTGATAATCATGGCTGGTGGTATACTGAAGGAAGTTCATATATAACTGGCTGGAAGCAAATTAATAATTTGTGGTATTATTTTGGGGCTGATGGTTATATGCAAAAGGGTTGGATTAAAGATGGAGCTTGGTGGTATTACTTAAAGGATAATGGAGTTATGGCCACTGGAAAAATTTCAATTAAGGATAAGACGTATGAATTTTATGACAATGGAAGATGGAAAAATAATTATCTTCCTAGTAGAGAATCGTTAAAAGATAATAGTATGAAGCCATCAGCAAAAACATTAGAAGAAACTTCTGATTTTAGCTGGTTCGAAGAGCATGGAAATAAATATTTCAAAATTTTAGGTGGTATTTATGCCTATGGCGGATGGAATATAGATGGTGATTTGTATGTATTTGATAAAAATGGAGTGTTACAGAAAGGTGAATACACTGGACAAAGCGGAAACAAATATCTTTTAGGTGAAGATGGTAAATTTGTAAAGGGAATTACTTATCCAGAGGATGAATTGTGGGTTGAAACTGCGTTAACAACTAAGTCGACCACAGATAAAAATGATGTTAAATTAGATGATAGTAATATGATGAATTTAAATGATCCATATTCTAAAGATCTCGCCGCAGGAAATGGAACAACAATTTTACAAGCACTAGATTACAAGCTAGAGAATAAAAAATCAAAACCTAAAATTGAAGGTAAAACTTTATACTGCAAGGTTAAACAATCTATATATTTGGGAAATATTAAAGTTAGCAGTGAAAATTCTAAAAGTTCAGCACTTCCAAACTTAATGGTAATGGCAAGTAGTACAGATGAGAATGTTGTTTATTCAGCAGTTGATTTAGGTTTAGAAGATGGATTCTATAAAAATATTTATCCAAAAATAGAGGCATATAAAGCAGGTAAAGCAACTATAACAATAAGCGTAAATGGAGCAAAAACCACATTTGATGTTATTGTAACTGAATAAAAATGCAATTATTATATGAAGATAAAATTAGGAAGAGATCTTGGAGAAAAGCAAGATCTCTTTTTTGCGCAGAAATATTTTTGAGAGGGAGAAAATTATAAAAACTAGACATTGACAATATATTCTACAAGTTGTAGTATGAAAATATACTACAGTTTGTAGAATAAGTTTGAGGAGGCGATATTCATAAGAATTGGAAAGATTTCAGATGCTGAAATGGAAATAATGAAAATTATTTGGAATAAGAATAGGCAAGTTACTACAGCAGATATTTTAGAAGAATTGCCGAAAGAAAATTCATGGAAGATAACAACAGTGATGACTCTTATATCAAGGTTGACTGATAAGGGGATTTTAAAAGTAGCTAAATTAGGAAAGTTAAATAATTATTCAGCCAAAATTACTGAAGAAGAATATAAAGCAATTCAAGCCGATAATTTTCTTGAAGATATGCATAACGGTTCTGTTAAAAATTTTATAGCAACTTTGTTTAATAATAAAAAAATAAGCAAAGAAGATATATCAGATTTAAAAAAATGGCTTAAGGATGTGTAGAGGCTATGGATATTTTTAAGATTCTCTTGCAAATTACCTTAACTGGAAGCTTATTGTCTTTAATATTATGCTTATTTAAGCCATTTACTAAAAAAGTTTTTAGTGCAACTTGGAATTATTATATGTTAGTTATAACATTATTATTTTTTATTATACCAATAGGAAGTTTTATTAAATTTCCAGAAATAGTAGTTTACAAGGGAACAGTTCCTATTGAAACTACAAGTAAGACATTACAGTTAGATAATAAAAAGATTTCACAAGGTGAGAATAAAGATGATATACGAGTATTAAATGATAAGAATGAATTGGTACCTCTAAATACAAATGAAATTACTTTACGAGAAGCAAAACCAATTAATGAGATACTAAAAAAAGAGATATTAATTTATATTTGGGCTATAGGTATAATAATATTTATAGCTAAGGAAGCTTATAATTATAGATCCTTTTATAAAAAGCTTAACATTGCAAGTAATATGATTGAGGATGAAATAATTATTAATGCTTTAGAGACATCTAAGAAAAATTTAAATATAAGTAAAAAAATAATTTTTTGTGAATGTTCATGCATTAAAAGCCCTATGATTACAGGAATATTGAAACCTACAATAACTATACCTAAAAGGGAAGAAAATTTGGACAAACTAGAGATAATTCTTACTCATGAATTACTTCATTTCAAAAGAAAAGATTTATGGATAAAAATAATGGCGCTTGTAGTCAATATAATTAATTGGTTTAATCCTATTGCTTATATTATTAGAAGTAAAATAAATGTTGAATGTGAATTATCTTTAGATGAGCATTTAATTAGGAATATGGATAAATCAAAAAGAAAGTACTATGGAGAAATTATTTTAGAACAAATAGAATACTCTCAAAATAAATCTTTAAGTTTAGGAGCATCAGTTTGTAAAGGTAGAAAGGAGCTTGAAACAAGATTGAAAAATATAATATTTTTTAAAAAATCAAGAAAATTAATTGTAGGTATATCATTTATAGCAGCTATGTTTTTCACGTTTACCAGCCTATTTACTGCAAATGCAGTTTTTGCTGATAATAGTAACTTGGAAAAGAATAATAAAACAGCAGAATTTGCTGCTTTTGTAGCAAATGATGGCTTATATATGTCAGAATTGAAAGAAAATAATTCAATTCTTCTTGATAAAAGCCAGAAGATTAAAAAACCATTAATATCAAAGAATGGATTGTTTGTTGCATATACAAAGGAAGAAAATTTATATGTATGTAATATAAAAACTCGTGAAATAATGGAAGTATCTAAAAATATAGAGTCATACGATTGGAATAATTCAGGTGATTTAATTTATTATAGTAGTAATTCTGGAATATCCATGTATAATGCTGAAGATAAAAATTCAAAAACACTTATAAGTAATGAATATGATTATTACAACATTAACTGTGATAGCAAAGGGAAAATATATGCGAATAAAGAATTAAAGTATTCTGAAGGAAATGACAAAAAAATAAAAACTATGGGCATAATTTGTTATGACTTAAATACTAAAGAAGAAAAGGTTATTTTAGCAAGTAAAGAAGGTACCAATAAAGAAATTAATGAGAAATATACAATTTCTGAGTTATTTGAATCAATTGGTTCAACACCTAATGTTTCAAAGGTTTCAACCGATGATAAATACTTGTATATCTGGAATGGACCTAAGTCAGGGTCATTGTCAGCTGATGCTACTGAATTTTCAGTATATGATATTTTAAATAATAAATTTATAGAAAATAATAATATGATAGCATTAGCTTATAGAGATAATATTTCACAAAATCCAGTAGATAGCAATCTTGTTGCAGTAAATAATGGTGAATATAGAGATATGTATTATAATAAAACATTAGGTATTTATAATGTAGATAATAATAGTTTTACAAATTTACTTCCGCAAGATCAAGTTTCTATGACACCAGATTATTCTGCTGATGGAAAAAACATAGTATATTCAGGAACCAATAGCATAAAAGATTCTAAATTGATAAGTAATAAAGAATGGGAAAACCAAGCGCACCATATTTATGCAGTAAATACAGATACAAAAAAAGTAATACAAATAACAAATAGTAAAGCTTTCGATTTTATGCCTAAATATTTATTAAATAATGAAATATTATTTGTACGAGAAGATGGTAATTCTTATAGTCTGTGGAAGACAAAAGATGGAGTAGAAACAAAGCTTGCAGATAATTTGAATTTTAAATCTAATTCATATACTAATACTTGGTACTATGGTCATTATGAAACTGAGCAAGTTGTAGATTTGTTTTTGGGATAATAGGTTACTATATATAATTGTAGTAAAAATGTATTAAAGTTGTGGATAAAAACTTCACTAAATTAATAATTTAGTGGAGTTTTTATTTTAAGGATAGGTCATATAGGATATAATATTAGATGGTTAGTGTAGACTTTGATATTAAAAATTATGATAAACGTATATTATAGAAAATTGAAAAGAGATAATTAATTTGAGATAAGAAAAATGAATGGATGAAATGATAATATGGAAAATAAAAATTATTTGTATAATAACTATTTAAATATGGCAAGGAACTTAAGAACTGAAAACAACTTATTAAAGGCCATGAGTTTCTATAAAAAAGCATATGCGCTAGATATAGGCAAGTTTGATATAGAGTTACTTATGGATATGGCATTGCTATATGATCAAATTGGACTTTCAAGTGAGGCAGAAAGTAAATACTTAGAGATTATTAAGCTAGATAAAGATGAAGCCATAGCATATTATGGTTTGGCTATTATATATAATGAAAATGATGAATTAGAGAAAGCTAAAACATTTTATAAAAAAGCAATAGAAAAAAATCCTAATTATGATAAAGCATATTTCTTTTTAGCAAATATATATGATGAAATTGGGCAAAAAGAGAAGGCAATACTTAATTATAAAAAGGTTATTGATATAAATCCTTATGATTTATGGGCCTATGCAAACACTGCATGTATTTTAGAAGAACAGAATAAGAATAGTGAAGCTTTGGAATATATAAATAAAGCATTGAAAGTAGATAGGAGACACTACAAGATACTTTTTAATAAAGCCGTTATTTTAAATAAGCTTGGAATGATAGAGGAAAGTAAAGAATACTATAATAAATCAATTAAAGAAAATCCAAGATATCCATTTAGTTTTCTAAATTTAGCGGTTATATATAGGGAAGAAGGAAATTTTGAAAAGGCTATTGAGATAATAACGGATGGAATAAATGAAAATATGGAAGAAGGATTTTTATATTATAATAGGGCTTGCTTTTATGTAAATATAAATGAAAATTTAAAGGCTATTAATGACATTAAAAAAAGTATACAATTAAATGAAGATTTTTTGGGGTATATGAAAAAGGATAGGGAATTAGATCCAATACGAGGAATTAAAGAATATAAAGAAATTGAAGGTACTTCAAAACAATAAAAATACAAAAGAGTTAAAGAAAAATATTTAGGAGGAACCAAAATGGAATTTATTATTGACAAGGTTAAAAGAGAGGATTTTGATGAAATAGTTAAAATATATGAACAAGGAATAAAAACTGGAATTTCAACGTTTCAAACTAAATCACCAACATATGAGGCATGGGATGAAGGACATATTAAAGAATGTAGATTAGTAGCAAGAAGTGGTGATAGAGTGTTAGGTTGGGCTACTTTAGCTAAAATATTTCAAAGACCTGTATATGATGGTCTTTTAGAATTAAGCTTATATATTGCTGAAGATGCTAGAGGTAAAAAGGTTGGACAAACATTGCTTAATGCATTGATAGAAGAATCAGAAAAACATGGAATCTGGTCAATTCAATCACTTATAATTAAGGAAAATAAAGCCAGTATTGCACTTCATGAAAAATGCGGATTCAGGCATGTAGGATATTGGGAAAAAGCAGGAAAGATGTCACATGATAATTTATGGTATGATGTTGTTATTATGGAAAGAAGAAGCACAATAATATGAACTAATAAGTAAACAAAGTTCATATAAAATAATTTTAATACTAAAAACTTAATAGAAGCTTGTCCGATGTTTGCTTACTAAAACTTTATGTTTAGAGCAAGCTAAAGGGTGAACAAGCTTCCATTTAATATTTTATGTAGTTTTTTATAATCAATGCTTTTACTTTTATAGATTGTAAAATTAGTTTCTATATTGAACTTCAGATAGATTTGATACATGTTCGTATTCTATTTTTTCATTGTTATATAAGAATTTTACCCCATCTATCCATTCGCCTCTAGATTTATTATTAGATTGAAGAAAATTCTCAATTAAAGTACCAGAAGTCACAGAACCACCAGTGGAACCTTGGAATTTTGATATCCATTTCTTATTGTTAGCGTCAGCTAAATTTATGGTGGCAACTTTTTTACCGTTAACAGTATCTATAGATTTAACTTCAATAGGTAGGTTATCAAATTTCTTTTCTGATAATGCTTTTGATAATTGTTTTAATTTATCTTCTAAGGTCGAATTTTCGTTTACTTCAATATTGCCTGATTGGTCAGGTTCTAAAGAATTTTCATCAATACTATATATATTAATTTTAATTTTATTTACCTTTGGCTCACTTTTTGATTGAGTATCATTTGATTTAGTAGCATTGGAGTTATCTTTATTTTGTTCCACAGTAGTGTTGCTGTCTGCTTTTGAAGTTGTGGTATCATTTGCTTTTTGAGTACAAGAAACCATTACAATGCTTAATAATAATACTGTAGATAAAATTAATTTTCTGATCATAATATGTACACCTCCTGAGTCTATAATTAATATACACTATATTACAATTATAAATTTACAAATAGGATTTTTTATTCTTTAGGAATTTATAGTAAAGTTAAATCTGTGGATAACTTGTTGAAAAGGCCAATTAAGTAAGTTTTATGTGTCAAAAAGAATAAAAAATAAATCTTATTCGCCTGCATAAAATGTTCTCATATGCAGCATAGCTGCTCTTTATAAGGTGCAGATTTTTCTCACATGCGTTCGAAAAGGCAGATGCGCACCTATAAAAAGAGTGCGAAGCACAATACGGAACTTAATATTAAAAATCTCCGGCTCCACAGTCGCTTGCGATTTTTTTATTAATTAATTGTAAATATATATTATTAATTGAGTAAATTATATCATATCATAGTATGTTTTTAAAGCATATGATAAAATGGGAAAAAATGAAAAAAGTTTGACATTATATTTTTGTTATAGTATATTTTGATTATCAAACTATTTGATTTTAAAACTTTTAATTCCATATATATTCAAAAGATAAACTAATTAAAAAGCTATTTTTTTAATTAGTATTGAATTTCTATGGGTATTTTTTGTATGTCAAGGTGGAGAGTGCAGATGAATGGATAGTACACTTATAATGATCAATGAACTTTTAGTACAGTTGTTTAATGATGTTATACAAATAGAAGAACAGAGTTTAAAAAATGGCGTACTTTCAGATATTTCAATTACTGAGATTCATACGATCGAAGCTATTGGAATGTATAAGGAAAGTACAATGTCTGAAGTAGCACAGAAGTTAAAAATTACTGTAAGTACTTTAACGACGGCTATTAATAAATTGATAAAAAAAGGATACGTAGAAAGAAAAAGAATAGAGGAAGATAGAAGAGTTGTTTTAGTTAAATTAACGAAAAGAGGAAAGTTAGCCTTTAGGCTTCATGAAAGATTTCATAGGGAAATGGTAAACACAGCTATAGACGGATTAAATTTGGAAGAAGAAGAAATTTTGATTTCGTCTTTAAATAAAATAAATCACTTTTTTGTGAAAAAATATAAATTGGAATAATGAAGGAGAAAATTATGAACAATGTTAAGATTGCTAGTATTGGGGCATATTTACCACCTTTAGTAGTTACAAATGATAAAATAAGTGAATTTGTTGATACAAATGATGAATGGATAGTACAAAGAACAGGAATAAAGGAGCGAAGAATTTCGGAGGGAGAAAATACATCTGAAATCTCTACTAAAGCAGCCCGAATTGCTCTTGAAAGAGCTGGAGTTGATCCAAAAGATTTAGATTTAATAATAGTTGCAACTATTAGTCCAGACAAATTTATACCATCAGTTGCTTGTTTAGTCCAAAGCAATTTAGATGCTGATAAGGCTGCTTGCTTTGATATAAGTGTTGCATGTTCAGGGTTTGTATATGGATTAGAAATAGCAAGAGCACTTATGAATACAATGAACTATAAGAATGCACTAGTTATTGGTGCAGAAGTTCTTTCAAAAGTAATGGATTGGTCAGATAGAAGTACATGTATACTATTTGGGGATGGAGCAGGCGCAGCTGTATTAAAACAAGATGAAAAACAAGGAATAATCAAATCATATTTAAGATCCGATGGAAAAAAAGGGGAAGCATTGACTATAGGTGCTACTGATTTTGATACACCTTTTACTAAAGAAAAAACAGTAAGTGATAGAATTATCAAAATGAATGGTAGAGAAGTACTTAGATTTGCAGTAGGTGCAATTGATGATGCTGTTAAAGAAGTTTTAAAGGATACCGATATTTCAATAGATGAAATTAAATATGTAGTACCTCATCAGGCAAACTATAGAATTATAAAATTGGCAGCAGAAAAATTAAATTTAAGTGAAGATAAATTCTATTTGAATTTAGATAGAGTAGGAAATACATCAGCAGCATCAGTTCCTATAGTTTTAAATGAAATGTATGAGAAAGGTTTATTTAATAAAGGAGATAAAATCATTTTAGTTGCATTTGGTGGTGGCTTAACTTATGGTGCGACATTAGTTGAATGGTAAAAAACAAGGTTTAATAACAAGGCATTATAAAAATAACAATTATTTATATAAATATGAACTTATTTTTAACTTTTAGGTTATTTCATTGATAACTAAATACTATATATAGTAAAATTATTTATCATGTTAAAGTTATTTGTCTACAATTGATTCCAAAAGAGTTTATTGATGGGCATAAAGATGATTAAGGATTTGATTATGCTGGGAGGAAATTATTGTGAAAAAAAGTAGAGTGTGTGAACTATTAAAAATAGAGTATCCTATATTTCAAGGTGCAATGGCGAGAATTGCAGATGCATCTTTAGCTTCAGCTGTAAGCGAAGCAGGAGGACTTGGAATAATAACAGGAGCAGCACCAACTGAATGGGTAAGGGAACAAATACAAAAAACTAAGAAGTTAACTGATAAACCTTTTGGAGTAAATATAATGTTAATGTCAGAAAATGCTGAAGAAATAGCTGAGTTAGTTTGTGAAGAAGGAGTAGCAGTAGTTACAACTGGGGCAGGAAGTCCAGGAAAGTATATGGAAAAGTGGAAGGCTCATGGGATAAAAGTTATACCAGTAGTAGCTTCAGTAGCTTTAGCTAAAAGAATGGAAAAGGCAGGTGCTGATGCTATTATTGCAGAAGGAACTGAATCAGGAGGACATGTTGGGCAGTTGACTACAATGGCATTAGTGCCACAAGTTGTTGATGCAGTTGAAGTCCCAGTTATAGCAGCAGGTGGTATTGGTGATGGAAGAGGCGTAGCTGCATCATTCATGCTAGGAGCTGAAGGAATTCAAGTTGGAACAAGATTCTTAGTAGCTAAAGAATGCACAATACATCAAAATTACAAAGACAAGGTATTAAAAGCTAATGATATAGATACTGAAGTTACAGGAAGACCAACTGGTCATCCAGTTAGAGTTCTTAGAAACAAACTTGCAAGAACTTATTTGAAGTTAGAAAAAGAAGGAGCATCTGTTGAAGAGTTAGAAAAACTTGGAGCAGGCGCGTTGAAAAAAGCTGTTGTAGATGGTGACGTTGATAATGGATCACTTATGTCGGGGCAAATTGCAGGTCTTATTAATAAAGAAGAGACTTGTAAGGAAATGATTGAAGAATTATTCAATGAAGCGAATGAATTATTTGGAAAATTTGGAGGAAACCATGAATAGTACTAAAACTGCATTTCTTTTTCCAGGTCAAGGGGTTCAAACAATAGGTATGGCAAAAGAACTTTATGAGAACATACCAGAATGTAAAGAAATTTTAGATAGAAGTGAAGAAATTTTAAAAATGCCAATTAAGCAAATGATGTTTGAAGGACCAGAAGAAGTTCTTACAGCAACAGAAAATGCTCAACCTACAATTCTTGTAGCATCCCTTATGGCATTAAAAGCTCTAGAGATAAATGGAATAGAAGCTGATTATACAGCTGGTCTTAGTTTAGGTGAATACGCATCTCTTATATATGGAGGAGCTCTTTCTTTGGAAGATGGATTATTGCTTATAAAAGAAAGAGGAAGAATAATGGGAAGTGCATTACCTGAAGGGTTAGGTACAATGGCTGCAATATTAAAATTAGATGATGAAAAGTTACAAGAATTATTAAAAAGAGCAAGTGAATTTGGAGTTATAGAAGGTGCTAATTTTAATTGCCCTGGGCAAGTATCGGTTTCAGGAGAAAATAAGGCTGTAGCTGAAGCAGTAAAAATAGCTAAGGAACTTGGGGGACTTGGAATTCCATTAAAGGTAAGTGGGCCATTCCATAGTTCACTTCTTGAGCCAGCAAGTGAAGAATTCTTTGATACAATAAAGGAAGTAAACATTAAAGAGCTTAATAAAACAGTATATTCGAATGTTAAAGGTCTTCCATATGAACCACAAGATGATATTAGAGAATTATTAAAGAAACATATAAGATCATCTGTGCTTTTTGAAAAGACTATAAAGCATATGTTAGATAATGGAGTAGATACATTTATAGAAGTAGGTCCAGGAAAAGCACTTAGAGGATTTGTTAAGAAGATTGATAAGACTGCAAAACTTTTAAATGTTGAAGATATAACTTCATTAAATAATGTGATTGACAATAATCAATAAGCAATAGTTGATTATTAATACACTGCCAAGCATTGATAGCTGATTATTAAAAATTGACAATTGAATGGAGGGAATTATATGTTAAAAGGAAAATGTGCAATTATTACAGGTGCATCAAGAGGAATAGGAAAAGCAGTAGCGTTAAAGCTTGCATCTCTTGGAGCTAACATTGTTATAAATTATAGAAGTAATGAAAAAGAAGCTTTAGAAGTTGAAAAGGAAATACAAAACATGGGAGTTGACACGTTGTGTGTTAAAGGAGATATTTCTAAAGCAGAAGAAGTGGAACATCTTATTACATGTGCTAAAGAAAAGTTTGGAACTATAGATATTATGGTTAATAATGCTGGAATTACAAAGGATACATTAATACTTAGAATGAAAGAGGAAGACTTTGATAGTGTTATTGATGTAAATTTAAAAGGAGTATTTAATTGTTTAAAGGCGATTACTCCAATTATGGTTAAACAAAAGCAAGGAAAGATAATAAATCTTTCATCAGTGGTTGGTATTTCAGGAAATGCTGGTCAAGTTAATTATTCAGCATCTAAGGCTGGGGTTATAGGAATGACAAAGTCACTAGCTAAAGAAGTTGGATCAAGAGGAATCACAGTAAATGCTGTAGCTCCAGGATATATAGAAACAGATATGACGGAAACTTTAGGAGAAAAATATAAAGAAGAAATGAAGAAGAATATTCCACTTAAGAGACTTGGAACAGCAAAAGATGTGGCAGAAGTTATAGCTTTCCTAGCAAGTGAAAGTGCTGATTATGTTACAGGTCAAGTTATCCAAGTTGACGGCGGAATGTTAATGTAATGGAGGAAGAATAGGGTTATGGAAAAAAGAGTAGTTATCACAGGTATGGGGGCTTTAACTCCAATTGGAAATGATGTTAATTCATTTTGGGATAATGCTAAGAGTGGTAAATTAGGGATAGATTATATTACTTTAATTGATACAGAATTGGTTGATGTAAAAATTGCAGCTGAAGTTAAAGATTTTGATGCTGATACGTTAGTTGGAAAGAAAGAAGCTAAGAGATTAGATAGATTTGCACAATTTGCTTTGGTTGCATCGGATGAAGCTATAAAAGATTCAGGAATAGATTTGGAAAAAGAAGATTTAGAAAGATTTGGCGTAATGTTAGGCTCTGGAATAGGTGGATTCCAAACAATAGAAGACGAATGCTCAAAACTTGCAACAGGAAAATCAAAAAGAGTATCTCCATTTTTCGTGCCAATGGCAATTATAAATTTAGGAGCAGGAAATGTTGCTATTAAGTATGGCTTAAAAGGTCCATGTACATCAGCTGTAACTGCATGCGCAACAGGAACAAATAACATTGGAGATGCATTTAGAGCAATAAAGCATGGATATGCTGATGTTATGCTTGCTGGTGGAGCAGAAGCACCAATAACTAGACTTGGGGTTACAGGTTTTAATAGTATGAAAGCTTTAAATACTGACAATAATCCAACTAAAGCTTCTATTCCTTTTGATAAGGATAGAAGTGGATTCGTTATGGGAGAAGGTGCAGGAGTTGTAATTCTTGAATCTTTAGAACATGCACAAGCTAGAGGAGCTAACATACTAGGTGAAATTGTAGGATATGGTTCAACTTGTGATGCATATCATATTACATCCCCAGATCCAGAAGGAACTGGAGCAGCAAGAGCTATGAAGGAAGCTATACAAGAAGCTGGAATTACGCCAGGAGAAGTTTCTTATATAAACGCTCATGGAACTTCAACACCATTAAATGATAAATTTGAAACATTGGCAATCAAAAAAGCATTTGGAGAAGATGCATATAAAGTTCCAATATCATCAACAAAATCTATGACTGGACATCTTTTAGGTGCAGCAGGCGCAATTGAAGCTATAATATGTGCAAAAGCACTACAAGAAGGTTTTATTCCGCCAACAATTGGATATGAAACAAAGGATGAAGAATTAGATTTAGATTACGTGCCTAATGAAGGAAGAAAGAAAGAATTAGAATATGCATTAACTAATTCATTAGGTTTCGGTGGACATAACGCGACTTTATTATTAAAAAAATGGAAATAACATCAGTTTGCAGCTAACAACGAACAATTAACAACTACAGTTTTAGAGAGAAATTCTTTTAGAATTTCTTCTGTAAACTGTAAATTGTAAACTGTAACCTGACACAAGGAGGATTATTATGGACTTTGAGAAAATTAAAGAGCTTATTAAATTAGTAGATGCTTCAAGCCTAGCTTTTTTTGAGCTTCAAAATGGCAATGATCACATAAAAATGGATAAATCATTAGTTAGAGGGATAGCTGATAATACTGTTAAATCAAGCGGTATTAATCAAGTGACTAATATTCCAGCAAGTGCTGAAACTACTGTTATTAAAGAAAAAACTGAAACTCATATAGTCGAAAGTGAAGAATTAAAAACTACAGAAAAGGAAACTATTGTAGATGATAAAGATATTAGTGTTATAACTTCACCTATGGTAGGAACATTTTATTCAGCAGCTTCACCAGATAGTGCACCTTTTGCGCAAGTGGGAGATACAGTTGCTAAAGGTAAAATTATATGTATAATTGAAGCTATGAAACTAATGAATGAAATAGAAAGTGAATATAATGGAGTAATAGTTGAATGTTTAGCTAAAGATGGTGATATGGTAGAATACGGTCAACCATTATTTAAGGTTAAGGGGGAATAATAAATGCTTGATACTAATCAAATAAAAGAAATTATACCTCATAGATATCCAATGCTATTAATAGACAGAGTTCTTGAAATGGATATTGAGGAAAAATTATTTGTTAAAGGGTATAAAAATGTATCTGCTAACGAAGCATATTTTCAAGGACATTATCCACAAGAGCCAATTATGCCAGGAGTTTTGCAAATTGAAGCATTAGCTCAAACAGGAACAGTGGCTATTCTTTCTATGGAAAAATTTAAAGGTAAAACTCCTTTATTTGCAGGAATTAATAAAGCTAGATTTAAAGGAAAAGTTGTGCCTGGTGATAGATTAGATTTATTTTGTGAAATAATAAAAATCAAGGGGCCTATAGGGATAGGTCACGGAATAGCATCAGTTGATGGAAAAACAGTTTGCGAAGCAGAAATACTTTTTGCATTGCAGTAGGATAGGTGAGAATAATGTTAAAGAAGGTACTAATTGCCAATAGAGGCGAAATTGCAGTTAGAATAATTAGAGCTTGCAGAGAAATGGGAATAAGTACAGTTGCAGTTTATTCAGAAGCAGATAAAGAAGCTCTACATACTCAATTAGCTGATGAAGCTGTGTGTATTGGTCCTGCAATGCCTAAAGATAGCTATTTAAATATAACAAATATTTTAAGCGCATGTGTTTTAACAGGAGCTGATGCTATACATCCAGGCTTTGGATTTTTATCTGAGAATCCAAAATTTGCAAAGATGTGTAGACAATGTAACATAAAATTTATTGGGCCTGATTATGAAACAATAGAAATGATGGGAAACAAAGCAGAAGCTAGAAAGATAATGAAAATATCAGGAGTTCCTGTTGTTCCTGGATATGAGGGCGAAATAAGAGATGAAAATCATGCCTTAGAAATAGCAAAAGAAATTGGATATCCAATAATGATAAAAGCATCAGCTGGTGGTGGTGGAAAAGGAATAAGAATTGCTCATAATGATGAAGAATTTTTATTAGGCTTTAAAACTGCTAAAGCAGAAGCAAAGGCTTGTTTTGGGGATGATTCTTTATATATAGAAAAATTTGTTCAAAAACCAAAGCATATTGAATTTCAAATATTAGCAGATGAACATGGAAATGTAATTCATTTGTGTGAAAGAGAATGTTCTATGCAAAGAAAAAATCAAAAGGTTTTAGAAGAAGCTCCATCTAATGTACTTACGCCAGAATTAAGAGAAAAGATGGGTGAAATTGCAAAAAAGGCAGCTCTTGCAGTAGATTATAAAAATGCAGGAACTATAGAATTCTTATTTGATAAAGATAATAATTTTTATTTTATGGAAATGAACACAAGAATACAAGTAGAACATCCAATTACAGAAATGATTACAGGTATTGATTTAGTTAAGCAACAACTAAAGATAGCAGCAGGAGAAAAACTTGAATTTACTCAAGATGATATAAAAATTAAAGGTCATGCAATAGAATGTAGAGTTAATGCAGAAGATCCAGACCATGACTTTAGGCCTTGTCCAGGAAAAATAGAAGAACTTTGCATTCCAGGTGGAATGGGAGTTAGAATTGATTCGGCAATATTCTGTGGTTATAAAATACCCCATTGTTATGATTCTATGATGGCTAAGGTAATTACCTTTGGAAATGATAGAAATGAAGCTATTGTCAAAATGAATAGGGCATTAGCAGAATTTGCAGTAGGTGGAGTAAAAACAAATATTGATTTTGAATTATCAATACTAGAAAGTAAAGAATTCTTAGAAGGGGATTATGACACTTCATTTTTAGCAGAAAAGATGGTGAAGAAGAATGCTTAAGGATTTATTTAAAAAGAAGACATATGCAACTGTTAAGTCTTCAAGCATAAAAAAGAATATTTCTGAAGAAAAACCTAATATTCCATCAGGTATGTGGGTTAAGTGTGACAAATGTAATGCCATGATTTATGGCGAAGATTTGGAAAATTCTAAATATGTTTGCTCGACTTGTGGGTATCATTTTAGATTAAATGCAAAACAAAGAATAAGAATGTTTTTAGATAAGGATACTTTTAAAGAATTTTGGAGAGAATTAAAGACAACGAATCCTTTAGAATTTGAAGGCTATGAAGAAAAATTAAAAAGTGGAAAAACTACTAGTACTGAAGCAGTTGTTACAGGCGTTGGACAGTTAAATGGCTTAAGTGTCGCATGTGCTGTTATGGATAGTTTTTTTATGATGGGAAGTATGGGAACTGTAGTAGGAGAAAAAATTACGAGACTTGTTGAATATGCTACTGAAAATAAACTTCCAATAATAATTTTTACAACATCAGGTGGAGCTAGAATGCAAGAAGGTATATATTCTCTTATGCAAATGGCAAAAGTGAGCGCAGCTCTTGCAAGACATGATGAAGCTGGTCTTTTATATATTACTGTATTAACAGATCCGACAACAGGAGGAGTAACAGCAAGCTTTGCTATGGAAGGTGACATTATATTAAGTGAACCAAATGCTTTGGTTGGATTTGCAGGAAGAAGAGTAATTGAAAATACAATTAAAGAAAGTCTTCCAGACGATTTTCAAAAGGCAGAGTTTTTACTTGAAAAAGGATTTATAGATGCTATTGTAGAAAGAAAGAACATGAGGGCTTGTATATACAAAATTCTAGTTTTACATGGGGTGAGAAATAATGGATAAGGACTTTATAAAAATTAATACGACACCATGGGAAAATGTTGAAATTGCAAGGCATAAAGATAGGCCAACTGGCAAGTATTATATAGAAACTATTTTTAATGACTTTATTGAATTTCATGGAGATAGAAGCTTTGGAGATGATAAATCCATAATTGGAGGAATTGCATCAATTGGTGATACAAATGTGACAGTTATAGCAATCACTAAAGGTTCAAACACTAATGAAAATATAGAAAGAAATTTTGGAATGCCAAATCCAGAAGGATATAGAAAAGCATTAAGACTTATGAAGCAAGCTGAAAAATTCAAAAGACCTGTGGTTTGTTTTATAGACACGCCAGGTGCATTTCCAGGAATTGGAGCAGAAGAAAGAGGTCAAGGGCAAGCCATAGCTAATAATCTCTTTGAATTAAGTAGATTAAAGACGCCAATAATATCTATTTTAACAGGTGAAGGTGGAAGTGGTGGAGCTTTAGCACTAGCAGTTGCAGATAAAATTTTCATGTTAGAATATTCTATATACTCAATTCTTACTCCAGAAGGGTTCGCATCTATTTTATGGAAAGATGCTAGCAGAGCAAAAGAAGCAGCATCAGTTATGAAAATTACAGCTAAAGATTTAAAAGATTTTAATATAATTGATGATATTATAAAGGAACCTAGAGGTGGAGCACATAGAAACCCAGGTAGAACAGCGGGATTGATTAAGAAAGTTATTTTAGACTCATTACAAGAATTAAAAGATAAAAATTTAAATGAATTAGTTCAAGATAGATACAATAAATTTAGACAAATGGGAAATTTTTATTAATGGAATTATAGTTTTGGATTTTTCTAATATATAAACTCAAAAGATATATAAATGTATAGACTATAGAGTAAAACTCTTTAGTCTTATTTTTTTTGTTTAATTGAGATAAGTTATGGGATATAATATAATAAGTAAAATAAAAATTGGTGATAAATATAGAGTTAAGGGTAAAATACTTAATAGTATATGGGATGCGCTTATAGAAAACATTATATTTAAGTTAATGCATAGAGGTGAAATATGGAGAGTAATAGTACAAGAGTTGCAAAGATTGCAACAAAGATGGCTATATGTGATAGACATGAAGAAGAGCAATTAAAAAAGTATTACAGCGAAAAAGGAATAAAAGTAACAGCAGTAAATATTGGTGGAAATATTAATTCATCTATAACGAAGATACTTGAAAGTGCTTTAGTTGCTGCAAAAAGAAATGAGTTAATAAGAGAAGAGCATTTACATGAAGGGGCTGTTATAGGAGCAACAAGAGATGCAATAATGCAGATTGCCAATAGAGCAAATGGATTGAATGTAGGTGGAAAAATAGGAATAGCAAAGAGAGGGGAGCATATATCTGTTTGCATATTTCTAAATATAGGATTGTTACATTTAGATGAAGTAGTTATAGGAATAGGACATAGGTCTTTGCCACAGTAATAAAATATCAGATGTATTCATAGGTTTTGAAAAATTCCTATGAATTTTTTTATTAATATTTAAAGCTTTATAATTGGAACGCATATTTTATATAATTTTTGTAGTGAAATATTAAAGAATTATTCAAAAATAAGGATGATCAACTTTACAAAAAATATAAAATATGATATTATAACTTAAAAGTTTTATAATTTATTATCAATTTTATTAAGTAATTATCATAAATATATTTGTATATTTATAAAATTAATTATAGAAGGTTAAAAGAGATCAAGTAGTATAGTAGGAAATTGATAATAGCAAATAACAGGAGGATAGAATTATGGTAGGAAAAAGAAAATTAGCTATTTTGTTATGTACGGTTTTAGTTGGAGGAATTCTTGGAGGCTGTGGAAATGGGGGAGCAGATTCTAATAAAGGAAGTAATGCTTCAGCACAGGTTAAGAATATCGGTATTTTACAATTAGTTCAACATGATGCACTAGATGCTGCTAATAAAGGATTTGTTGATGGTCTTAAGGAAAAAGGTTTTGAAGATGGAAAGAACATCAAGATAGAACAACAAAATGCTCAAGGAGATCAAGGTAATGCGCAAACTATAGCAAAACAATTTGCAGATTCTAAAAAAGATTTGATTTTTGCAATTGCTACACCAGCTGTACAAGCTGCATATAATTCAACAAAGGATATTCCAATAGTATTTACTGCAGTAACAGATCCAGTTAAGGCAGAAGTTGCAAAAGATTGGAAGAGTTCAGGTACTAATGTTACTGGTACATCAGACAAGGTTCCGGTGGACAAGCAAATAGAATTATTGAAAAAATTAATTCCAAATGCAAAAACAGTAGGAGTAATTTATAATACTTCTGAAACAAACTCTGTAATTCAAGTTGATGAGCTTAAGGCAGCAGCAGAAAAGGCTGGCTTAAAAGTAAAAGAAGTTGGCGTTACTAATGTAAATGAAATTAATCAAAATTTATCAAATGCTTTGGGTGAAATGGATGTATTGTATACACCAACAGATAACACAGTAGCTTCAGGTTATTCTTTAGTAGGAAAACTTTGCTTAGATAAAAAAGTTCCTATAATAGGAGCTGAAGAAGCAATTGTAAGTAAAGGTGGTCTTGCATCAATTGGAATAGATTACTACAAATTAGGTAAGGAAGCAGGGGCTAAAGCGGCAGATGTATTAAATGGAAAGAAGCCTTCAGAAGTTGAAATAACTACTTTAAGTGATATGGCATTTACTATAAACACAGACACTGCTAAAAAATTGAATGTAACTATACCAAAGGAAATAGAAGATAAAGCTAAGAAAGTGACTGGAGGCGCTGAATAGTGGATGTTTTAATTAATGTTTTAGAACAAGGGTTACTATTTTCACTTGTAGCAATAGCAGTTTATATAACCTATAAAATATTGGACTTTCCAGATATGTCTGTTGATGGTACTTTTCCAATGGGAGCAGCTATTTCTGCAGCTCTTTTGATCCAAGGTGTAAATCCTTGGATTAGTCTTATAGCAGCAGCTATTGGAGGTGGAATAGCTGGGTCAATAACAGGCTTTCTGCATGTTAAATTTAAAATTGATAATTTAATGGCTGGTATACTTATGATGATAGGTTTATATTCTATAAACTTAAGAATAATGGGAAAAGCTAATATTCCTTTATTTAATGCTAATCATGTCTTTAAATTAGGAATACCGGCTATGGGAATTATTATTGCAATGCTTGTAGTAGTTAAGATTTTATTTGATTTATATATGAAAACAAAGTCTGGATTTTTACTTACAGCTGTAGGAGATAATGAACAAGTGGTTTCTTCTCTTGGGGTAAATAAAGATATGATTAAAGTTTTAGGACTTGCTATAAGTAATGCATTAGCAGCATTAGCAGGAGCATTAACTGCTCAATATCAAGGATTTAGTGATGTTGGAATGGGAACTGGTACTGTTGTAATGGGACTTGCAGCTGTAATTATTGGGACTTCTTTATTTGAAAAGATATCTTTTATAAAAGCAACTACATTATCAATAATTGGAGCAGTTATTTATAAATGTGCAATTGCTATAGTATTAAAATATGGATCAGTAGTTGGAATTACGCCTAATGATTTAAAGCTAATGACAGCAATAATTGTAATTATTGCGCTATGTTCTAATAATGGAATTTTTAAATTTAAAAAGAAAAAGACTATTGTGGAAGGTGGTGCAGTTGATGTTAAAAGTCAAACAACTATCCAAAGTATTTAATTCTAATACTATAAATGAAAATAGGGTTTTTGATGGATTGTCTTTATCAGTTAATCAGGGGGATTTTATAAGTATTATAGGCTCTAATGGGGCAGGAAAGTCGACTTTACTAAATATGATATCTGGAACTTTAGAAGCTGATTCGGGATCGATTGTATTAGATGGAGATGAAGTTGTTAAGAAACCAGAATATATTAGATCTAGATCAATAGGAAGAGTGTTTCAAGATCCATCAAAAGGTGTATCACCTAATATGACAATTTTAGAAAACATCGCATTAGCTGATAATAAAGGTAAGAAATTTGGACTTAGCTTTGGAATAAATAAGAAAAGAATAGAGTACTATAAAGAAATGGTAAGAGAATTAAACTTGGGATTAGAAGATAAACTTTATAATAAAGTATTGTTATTATCAGGAGGCCAAAGACAAGCCCTTACATTGCTTATGTCAGTGATGTCTAAACCTAAATTGCTATTATTAGATGAGCACACTGCTGCTCTAGATCCAAAGACTTCAGAAAAAATCATGGATATAACAAGAACAATTGTAAAAGATAGTGGAATAACAACTTTGATGGTTACGCACAATCTTAAACATGCTCTTGAAAATGGAAATAGACTTTTTATGATGCATAGAGGAGAAATCCTATATGATGTAAAAGGCGAAGAAAAAGAAAAATTGGATACTAGTAAGCTTCTTGGACTTTTTGAAAAAGCTAATGGAGGAGAAGCACTAAGTGATAGAACTTTATTTGGATAAAAGTATAAAGAATATAGTTGATAGATACATTAGATTCGGGTAGAATTATTTTTATTTTAAAAATAACCTGTTTCATGCTGCATATAGTATGAAGCGGGTTTTATTATATTTCAGATATTTGATTTCTTCAAGCTATGAATATAACGGTGTTGATTTAGTATAAAGAAAAGCTTTTTGTAAATACTAAAATCTGAAGAGAAAAATAGTATTGCGGAGAGTTTGAGAAATGAATGAAGAATATATTAAGAATGAAGAAATTATAAAATTTGAAGATATTTTTGATATACTGATTAAGAGATGGAAAATGATACTTCTAATAACATTAAGTATAGCTTTGATAGCTGTAGGTATAAATTTTTTTTTGGTTGCACCTAAATATAAAGCAAGTGAAAAAGTATTTATAGGAAAGGAAGATACCAAAGATCAAAGTTATAATACTAATGACGTTCAAATGTATCAGAAGCTTATAAAGACATATGCAGAATTAATGATGACTGATGATTTAGTTGATAGAGCAATTAAATCAGACGGTTTAAATATAACATCAGAAAAAGTACTTAGCAGTTTGACAGTTACTCCAAGAACTGATACTCAAATTATAGAAATTCAATATATAAGTACAGATAAAGCATTAGCTAAAGATGTAGTAAATTCAATTACAAATGAATTTATAAAATCATCTAAAGAACTTATACCCAATGGTAAGGTGAAAGTAATAGAAAGTGCAAAAGTTCCTGAAAGTCCGTCTAGTCCTAACAAAGCTATGAATATATTTATTGCATCTTTAGTTGGCTTTATTATTAGTATTGGATTAGCATTTTTGTTAGAGTTTATAGATAATACATTTAAGACAAAAGGTCAACTGGAAGAAGCACTAGGGATACCTGTTATTGGTGTAATTCCTGATGATGTTGAATAAAGGGGGGGAAAGTTATGTTGGAGTCGAGAAGAATTAAAAAAGCAATAGAACTTCAAGAATATAAAGGTTTTGTAGTAGAGCAAAACCCAAAATCAATAGCAGCTGAGTCATATAGAACCTTAAGAACGAATATACAATACTCATCATTTGATAAACAAATAAAAACAATAGTTATTACAAGTGCAGAAGCAGCAGAAGGAAAATCTACAGTATCAGGTAATCTTGCATTATCATTTGCTCAAAATGAAAAGAAGGTTATATTAATAGATTGTGATTTAAGAAAACCTTCAATGCATAAAAAATTTAAGATATCAAATTTAATTGGCTTGTCAGAAGTGCTTATAGGTAAAGAAGAATTAGAAAATGCAGTAGAAAAGCGTAATGATAATTTGGATATTTTAACATCAGGTAAAATTCCACCCAATCCATCAGAAATGTTATCTTCAACAGCTATGAGTGCATTGATAGGAAGACTGAGAGAAAAATATGATATTATTATTTTAGACAGTGCACCACTTAAAGCAGTTACAGATGCTCAAATACTTTCAACGAAAGTAGATGGGACTATTCTTGTAACACGAGCTAAAAGAACTAGTAAAGAATCCGTAATTGAGGCTAAGAGTCTTTTGAATAAGGTAGGTGCTAATATAATAGGTACAGTTTTACATGCAGTTGAAAACACTAGAGGAAAATATTATTACTATTATGGAAGTGGCGATGAGAATAAGGATTAAAAATAATAAAAAGAGTATTTTAAAATGAAATTAAAGAAACTTTCAAGAAACAGATTATAGAAAAGTTAGCTAGGAGCAAATATGATAGTAGATATTCATTCACATATAATACCGGGAATTGATGATGGAGCAAAAAATATGGAAATTACCCTAGAGATGTTAAGGAATGCAGAAAAAGATGGAACTAAACAAATCATTGCAACACCTCATTATCTTTTGGAATATGGTGAAGCTATGATTTCAGAAGTGAGGGAATTTGTTAATGAGATTAATGAAATACTGACTCGAGAGGGGGTAGATGTGAAAGTATATAGTGGACAAGAGGTGTATTATACTGAAAATATAATACAATATTATATGGAAGGGAAAATTGGAACATTAAATGATTCAAAATATATGTTAATTGAATTTCCTATGAGAAAATTTGATGATAATATTATAGATATAATTTATGAACTTCAAGTTAGACATATTATTCCAATAATAGCTCATCCAGAAAGATATAAGCCTATTATTGAAAAAACTTCATATATTAATAGGTTTATTAACGAGGGATATCTATTCCAAATGAATACTGGAAGTTTAGAAGGGAAGTTTGGGGCAGATGTAAAAAAAACTGCAGAGATTCTTTTAAGGAATGGAATATATAATTTCATTGGATCAGATGCACATGATACTAAAAATAGAAATACAGGATTATCTGCTGCAATAACATTAATAAATAAGTATGATAGTAATCTTGAAAAAATATTTAATGATAGTTCAGTAAAAATTCTAAACTGTGAGCAGGTTGACTTTTTTGGTGAAGAAATTAAAGAGAAGAAATCAATATTCTCATTTTTTAAGAAATGAATTTATATAAAATGTATATGGGACAATTCTGAATAATATTAATATATAACTTAATTAAAGGGCGTTAAACATTTTGAAAATAAAATGTTTGGCGCTCTTTTTTAGTGAATAAGATCAGGTGATATTATTACTTTTTAGTTATCATTTGCCTATTATTTTAGAAGAAAGATTTTACTTTTAATTGTAGCTAAAAATATTTATATAGACTTAATTAAATCTGATTATATTTATTTCATACAATAAATATTGCGACACAATATGACAGAAAAAAATATAAATGTCGTATTATACATATTCTACAAAAATAGCAAACAATTATTAATTAACAGGGTATATAGATTGTGTTATAATAAATTATGTAAAAAAAATACTAAAATATTTTTGAAATTTGTATTGGATTAAAATATGAATTTAAAGAAATAATAATTTAGGAATGAGAATTAGGGGGGGTATGCTTGCAACAATTGGATCTAGAACGACAAGAAGCTTTGTTTATGGAGCAAATTGAAACAAAAAGAAGGTATTGTTTTTTCAAGAGAATGATGGATATAATATGTTCATTGATTGGGCTTATAGCATTAGTTCCAATATTTCTTATAGTAGCAGTTGCAATTAAGATTGAGTCAAAAGGACCAATAGTTTTTATTCAAAAGAGAGTTGGGAAGGATGGTAAAACTTTTGGTATATATAAGTTTAGGTCCATGGTGGTAAATGCAGAAGAATTAAAAGACAAGCTATCTGATAAAAATGAGATAAGTGGGCCAATGTTTAAGATGAAAGAAGATCCAAGAGTAACAAAGGTTGGTAAATTTATTAGAAAGACAAGCATAGATGAGCTTCCTCAATTAATTAATGTATTAAGAGGGGAAATGAGTCTGGTAGGACCAAGACCGTCGCTTCCAGATGAAGTTATGAAGTTTGAAAATTGGATGATGCAGAGATTAAGTGTTAAGCCAGGTCTTACTTGTTATTGGCAAGTGTCCGGAAGAAATGATATTGGATTTAGAGAATGGATGAGACTAGATATTAAGTATGTAGAGGAGAGAAGTTTACTAGTTGATATACAATTAATATTTAAAACATTTTTTGTACTCTTCGGAGATGAGCATGCAAGTTAAGGGAGGGAACAATGAAATGAAGATATGTTTTGTAACATCAAGTGGAGGTCATCTAACACATTTAATACAATTAAAGGAATGGTGGAAGGATAAAGAGAGATTCTGGGTTACTTTTGATAAGGAAGATTCAAGATCAATATTAAATGGTGAGCGTAAATACTGGTGTTATTTCCCTACCAATAGAAATATTAAGAATCTTATTAAAAATACATTTCTATCTATAAAAGTTTTAATTAAAGAAAAACCAGATTTAATTATCAGTACAGGGGCTGCACCTGCTATTCCATTCTTTTATATAGGAAAATTATTAGGTGCAAAAGTAGTGTATATAGAAGTATATGATAGAATTGATAAACCGACTATAACTGGAAAAATTGTTCATCCAATAAGTGATTTATTTATATTGCAATGGGAAGAACAAAAGAAATTCTATTCTAAAGGTCAAGTTTTAGGAGGGATATTTTAATGATATTTGTAACTGTAGGAACACACGAACAGGGATTAGATAGATTGTTAATCGAGTTAGATAGATTAGTAGAAACTGGTGAAGTAAAACACAAGGTGTTTGCTCAAATAGGATACAGTAAATATATTCCTAAAAATTATAAATATAAAGAATTACTTGGATATGAAGAAATGGAGCTATATGTAAAGAAGAGTGACATAATTATAACTCACGGTGGTCCTGGAAGTATATTTCAAGCATTACAACATGATAAAATACCAATAGTAGTACCAAGAAATTCAGAATTTAAAGAGCATGTTGATAATCATCAAATACTTTTTACAAAAAGGTTAGAGAATTCAGAAAAGATTTTAGCAGTTTATGATATTGATGAATTAGCTTCAAGAATTAATAATTATGAAAATCTGATATTGGGATGTAAAATTGGTGATTCTGAAAAAGATAATTTTATTAGAAAATTTGATAAATTGATTATGGGCTTATAATTTACAATTACAGATAAGCAAAATAGAAACGAGATCAATGAAAAGTGATTTTTTATTGGTCTCATTTTTTATTGAATATATTAATAAAAAATTTCTATGTGGAAAATAATTCATTTTACATAAAAGCGTGATATATGGGAAATAATTTAGTAGAAACTTAATTGAGAAGGAGCTTAAATTACATAATATATGTTGCAATTGATGATGCTTAATTTATATTTTAGATAAAAATTGAAGTTGTGACTGCAATACTTATAGAGAAAGTTTGAGGAGTGAAAAATGAATATATTATATATTAACAGGGGAATGGGTGTAGGTGGAGTTGAAAAATGTATCATTGAATTGACTAGATTATTTATGAATGACAATAAAATTGTAGTAGCAAGTATGGGTGGAGAATTAGTAAAAGAATTAATGGATATGGGAATTAAGCATTATAAGATAATAAATACTGATTCTAAAAATATTTTAGACATATTAAGAAATGTAAAAATTATAAATAAGATAGTTAAAGAGGAGAAAATAAATATAATACATAGTCACCATAGAATGACAACATTGCTTGCGAAAGTAGTATCAAAAATTACTAAAGTACCAATTATTCATACTCAGCATTTATGTATTGACGATAAATTTAAATTTACTAAGATGACTTTAGAAGGGGTGAGTATTATAACAGTGAGCAATGGTGCTAAAGAAGCTTTAGTGAATAAGTGTGACTTAGACGAAGGTAGAATAACTACTATTTATAATACTGTTAATATTGAAAATGCGAATGAAGAAATAGATAAAATACTGCTCAAATTAAAGGCTGAGAACAGATTTGTAATAGCACAGATTAGTAGGCTGGTTGATTATAAGGGTGTATATGATTTTTTAAGCATTGCTAAAAGCATTAATGAAGAAGGAAGTAATATAAGATTTATACTTATTGGTGATGGGGAAGAGAAAGAAAATATTAGAAATTTTATTAAAAAAAATGCATTGGATGATTTTGTATTTATTTTGGGAAATAAGGATAATGTAATTAATCAATTAAAATATATAAATTTGGTATTATTATGCTCTTATATTGAAGGATTGCCATTAACACCTTTAGAAGCATTTTCGCAAGGAGTGCCAGTTATAGCAACCAACATTCCAGGAACGAAGGAAGAAATTGAAAATGGAATAAATGGTTATTTAGTTGAAATGAAAGATATTGATGGATTTAAGGAAAAAATAATGAATATATATCAGAATAAAGAGAAATATATAATAATGAAGAAAAGATGTGTAGAAATATTTAATAGGAAATTTAATAGTGAAATATATTTTAATTCTTACTTAGATGTATATAAGGCAAATTTAAAAAATAGCAGGTTCATGAAGTAGGTAAAAAAATGATAGGTAAAATTGTTAAGTATTTAAAATCTTTTATAAGAATTATTATACTCAAATTAAAGTTCGGAAAAAAGATAAAATTTAAATTGGCCAATATAAAATCTTTGTATATAGGTAAAAATGTAAAAATCAACATAAATATGGGATGCAAATTATGTTTTGGGGAGAATGCATATATTGAAGACTTTTGCAGAATAGAATGTCTAAAGGGGAATATATATATTGGAGGTAATACTTTTCTTAATACAAATTGTAATTTAATAGCTTTAGTTGGAATAAACATAGGTGAAGATTGTCTTTTGGGATCTAATATAGGAATTTATGATCACGACCATCGGTATGATATGAAGGATTTACCTATTACAAAACAAGGTTTTACAATGGGGAAAATAAAGATAGAAGATAATGTTTGGATAGGAAGTAATTGTACTATAACAAAAGGTGTAAATATAAAAAGTACAGTAATTGTAGCTGCAAATTCAGTTGTTACTAAAAATTTAGAAGCGAAAGGTATTTACGGAGGGGTTCCTAGTAAGTTAATAAAGAAGTTATAAAACTTTTTTCGAAAGGAGAAAAGGATGTTTTTCTTTTTTAATGTTTTGTTTGAAATATTTTTATTTCAAAATTGTTTTGTTTACATCTTTCCAATCTTTAATAATATAGATGAAGCATGCACTCTTTTATTACTAATTTTAACGATTTGTGCTTTAATGAATAAATTTCGTAAAAAAGCACTTTTTTCAATAGAAAAGAAAATTACATGGTTTATGTTTATTTTCATGATTATAGGGGCGTTGAGTACAGTAATTTTTAAAATTCAACCTGAAAAAAGTGCAATTTATAAAGATGCATTTAATATAATAAAATTTCCTGTTTTCTATATATGTGCTTTAGTATTGTCAAATGGATTGAATAAAGAAAGGCTGTTAACTAGCGTAGCTAATAGATCACGGATTTACATAATGATTATATTCATATTCTCAATTATTAATATTTTTTTTGAAATAGGAATGAATATTGATGTAAGGTATGGTTTAAGAAGCTATAAATTTTTATTTAGTCATTCGACGTATTTGGTTTCATCTATGGTAATTATGATGTGTGTAATAATAGCAGATCAACATAAAAAGAGTGATCTAATATTCATTATTGAGTCAATAATCATATTGATTTTAACCTTCAGAAACAAAGCATTTGTGTTTATATTGGCATATTTCTTTGAAAAGCTAATGTTGAAATATTTTAAGAAAATAAAATTAAAATATATTTTTATACTCGGAATATTTGGGATTTTAATAACCTATAAAAAGATAGTAGAAGTTGCATCCTATGGGATTATAGCTGCAAGACCTGCGCTTTATATTGTTGGATTTAAGTTAGCATGTGATCATTTTCCATTTGGATCAGGCTTTGGAACATTTGCATCTTATTTGTCTGGCCAATATTATTCACCAGTATATGATATGTATTCAATTAGCACTGTAATAGGATTAACAAGGGATATGTATGATTATATGGCTGATACGTTTTGGCCATATATATATGGCCAGTTTGGTTTTGTTGGATTTGTACTCTTTGTTGCCGCAATAATATCTATATTTATATCAATAAAAAGACGGTATTATCTAAATAAAAAAAATATGCTGGCAGCATTTTTGCTGTTTTCATACATTTTAATTGCAAGTACGGCAGAAGCTATTTTTACGGATGTTACTGGAATATTCATTTTTATGGTAATGGCTACTTATCTAGGTGAAAATAGAATATAGACTAAAATTAAAAATGATAAAAATTATGATAATAATACTATAGATACACGGAGGATAATATGAATACTATACCTAAAGTAATACATTATTGCTGGTTTGGAGGAAAAGAAAAACCACAGTTAATTAAAGAATGTATAAATTCATGGAAAGTAAAATTACCGGATTATAAGATAATAGAATGGAGTGAAAAAAATTTTAAGATAGAAGAATTTGATTTTACTCAAAAAGCATATAAAGCTAAAAAGTGGGCATTTGTAGCAGATTATTGTAGAATTTGGGTTTTGTACAATTATGGTGGTATTTATTTAGATACTGATATGGAAGTTTTGAAAACTTTAGATGAATTCATAACAAATGAAGCTTTTGCAGGAATAGAAAGAGACAAAATAATAAATGCTGCTATTTTAGGTGCTAAGGCTAAAAATGATTTTATAAAAAATGTAATTGATTATTATAATAATATAAATTTCATAGATTATTTAGACGATTTAGGAAAGATGGCTATACCACTTATTATTACTGAATTAGCTACTCATGAAGGATATAAAGGAAATAAGAAAATAGAAAATGTAAGAAATATTATTACAATTTATCCAAAGGAATATTTTTACCCTAAAAATCATTCCTGGGAAAGAGCTAATGTTACTAAAAATACATATACAATACATCATTATGAGGGATCATGGAGGAGTAAAAGTAAGATAGGAAAATCAAAGTTGAAACAAATTTTAATTAATATATTTGGATATGAGAGAATTATTAAGTTAACAGATCAGTTAAAAAAATAATTGTTACATATGGCTGAGGAGGTATGGAGTTGGACTTAAGTATAATAATACCTGTGTATAATTCAGATAAAACTATATCTAAATGTATTGAAAGTATATTAGAGCAAGATTTAAAGGAAAAAGAGATAATATTAATCGATGATGGATCCATGGATAATTCACTACATATATTATTGGAATATGAAAGAAAATATAATTGTGTTAAAGTAATAGCCCAAGATAATATGGGACAGGGAGTGGCTAGAAATAATGGGATTAAAATTGCAGCAGGAAATTATATTACTTTTGTTGATAGTGATGATTATATATCAGGAATTAGCTCATATTCTAAATTTATAGATAAGTGTTATAAAAATGATTTAGATTTATTAATTTTTAATTATATGATAGTTCAGGACAATGTAAATCATGATATAGCTACATTTACGGAAAATGTGATTTTTTCTAGTGAAGAAGTATTGAGTAAGTTTTTATTAAGCAATGAAGTAGAGGGGTACAGTTGCAATAAAATATTCCAAAGCAAGCTTTTTAAAGAAGATGGAATTAGATTTATAGAAGGAAAAAAGTATGAGGATATTCCATTAGTAGTAGATGCAATAATTCTGAGTAATAAAATAGAATTTGATAATACCAAAACCTATAATTATGTAATAAATAATTTATCAACAACTAGAAATATAAATATTAATACATTACATGATGAAGTGGATTCTATGGAACTTATTATAGAAAAGGTAAAAAAATTAAATTCTACGAAAATGAATTTGAATTTGCAAACTTATATTAAGAAAAGAATAAAAACGTATTCAATATATCGATTAAAGAATTTGCTGAAATTTAAATTAAGCTTCAAAGAATTTTGGGTTATTAACAAAAGGTATATTGAGTTATTAAGAAAGGTTGTGTGATCATGGGGAGAAAAATTAGAATAGAGCACGCAAGTAACCCTTTAAATTATGGAACAAATATGATGGTTACAAATTTTATGTATTATTTAGATAAACATTTAGGAGAAAAAAATGAATATTTCTTAGATGTATTTAATGATAAGGATTTACAAAATTTTAGAAATCAATACAAAGAAGGAAATATAAAAAGAGAAACAATTGATTACACATTAACTCACTCTAATAATATTGTGGAAAAAGCTATAAATAAGGTGAAAAGAAAAGTTGCATTTAATTATTTTTATAATAATCAGGTGAAGAAATTAAAAAAGAATACAGATAGGTTAGTAATATTAGGTGGAGATGATTTATCTGAATATTATCAAATTGATGCTCTTAAAAGGGAATTATCGCGTATTAAAGACATTAAAAAGACTATTAAGACATTTTTAGTTGGCCAGACAATAGGGCCATTTCACAAGGAAAGGATGG
This sequence comes from Clostridium saccharoperbutylacetonicum N1-4(HMT), assembly GCF_000340885.1. Taxonomy (NCBI): domain Bacteria; kingdom Bacillati; phylum Bacillota; class Clostridia; order Eubacteriales; family Clostridiaceae; genus Clostridium; species Clostridium saccharoperbutylacetonicum. The sequence continues at coordinate 1,312,692 of NC_020291.1, forward strand.
AATTAGCTAGAGGATCATTAAAAGATATACCAATCTATTCAAGGGATCCATGGACTACAAATTATATAAAAAATAATCTTAAGATTTCAAAATGTAAAGAATCGGCAGATTTAGCATTATTACCACTGCCTTATCAAGATGATGTAAAAATTAAAGAAAATATATTACATAAGTATGAATTAAAGGGTGAAGAATACATAACCTTAGTTGTATCGGGATTATATCATAGTTACTGCGAAGATAAGCAGCTATATTTGGATAACTGGATTAAAATTATCACCTACTTAAAAGATAAATTTAAAGATAAAAAAATAGTATTTTTACCCCATGTCCTTAGAAACTCACAATATGATGATAGAAATATGATAGGGGAATTACAACAAAGATTAGGTGAAGGAAAAGAATATGCGTATATATATGATGAAATGATGCCATTAGAGGCAAGATTTATACTTGGAAATGGTATGTTCACTATTACTGGAAGAATGCATGGCTCAATATCCACTTTTCAATCAAGAAAGCCAGCCATAAGTATATCTTACAGTGTTAAATATAATGGAGTAATAGGTGAAGGTCTTAAACTAGGTAATACTATTGTTGATGGATTAGGGATGTCTAAATGGAATAATTATGGAGTTGCTAATGAAGTAATTAGGAAGGTTGAATATGTATTAAAGAATGAATCGCAAATAAAGGATCAAATAAATAGATCGGTATCTAAGGCGGAAATTAGCATTCGGAATATGATTGAAGAAATAGGAATGAAGATTAAGTAAGATGCCTTATTTTATAAATGGAGTTGCAGTATTATGCGAATAAAAAATTCTCTAAAAAACTTTGGATCAGGTTTGGCAATTAATTTAATAACTAACCTGTTAGCATTTTTTTCAAGAACTATATTTATAAATGTTCTTGGAAAATCATATTTAGGAGTTAACGGATTACTTACTAATGTGCTTTCTATGTTATCTTTGGCTGAATTAGGTGTTGGAACTGCTATTAATTTTAGTTTATATAAGCCAGTAGCAGAAGGCAACAAAAAAAAGATAACATTGCTTATGAATTTTTATAAAAGAGTTTATAGATGGATTGGATTATTAGTTTTTTGTGTTGGACTAATGTTGATGATGTTTTTAAATGTAATTATAAAAGATCCTGGAGATGTTAAAAATATAAAATTAATTTTTTTTATATATCTTGTTAATACGTCATATTCATATCTTATGAGCTACAAAAATACCTTATTAAGTGCAAATCAAAAAGATTATATGTTAACTTCAATTAATATAATTTTTAGTGTGATGATTACAGCAGCGCAAATTATAGTATTATTAATAGCTAAAAATTATATTATGTATTTATTAACTAATATGCTTGTGCTTTTTATTCAAAGGCTTTACATAAATAATAAGATTACTAAAATGTATCCATTGCTAAGAGAAAAAATCACAGAAAAGCTGTCCGAAGAAGATTTTAAAGCAATAATTAAAAATGTAAAAGCAGTGATGTTTCATAAAATTGGAGATTATTGCATAAATGGAACAGATAATATAGTCATTTCTGCATTTATAAGTGTAAGTATGGTTGGATTGTATTCAAATTATTCAATGATAATTGCCATGGTAAATGGAATAATAGTAATGTTTTTTAATAGTATGACTGCAAGTCTTGGTAATTTAATAGCAACAGAGTCAGATGAAAAGAAAATTGAAATTTTTGAAATAATAAATTTTATTGCATTTTGGTTATTTGGTTTTGCAACAATTTGTTTTTATAATTTGTTGAATCCATTTATAGAACTTTGGCTGGGAAAGGAATTTTTGATTTCCAGTGCAATATTGATTATCGTTTTATTAAATTATTACCTTACAGGAATGAGGGTACCTATATATGCCGTTAAGACAGCAGCTGGAATTTATGATGAGGATAAGTACACACCATTAATTCAATCAGTAGTAAATTTAGTTCTATCCATAATATTGGTACAAAGCTGGGGATTAGCAGGAGTATTTATGGGAACATTAGTTTCAAGTATAGTATTACCATGCTGGCAGAGACCTTATATTGTTTGCAAATATGCTTTAAAAACTTCGTCTAAAGGATATTTTGCAAAATATACGCAATATTTAATTACGATATTAGGAGTTACCTTCGTGATATCCAAAATATTAAATGTATTTTACTTAGAAGGCAAGGTTATTAATTTTATAATTAAAATTTTAATATGCGCGGCTATTCCTAATCTAGTATTTCTACTACTATTTAGAAAGACAAAAGAATTTCAGCAGGTATTAAGCATGGCAGATAGGGCTTTAGGAGGAAAAATAAAATGGATAAAATGGTTAGCATAATAACTCCATGTTTTAATGGAGAGAAATTTGTAAGCAGATACCTAGAATCTATATTAAATCAAACCTATAAAAATATAGAGATGATTTTTGTAAATGATGGTTCGGCTGATAAAACAGAAAGTATTGCTAAATCTTATATTTCGAAATTTAAGGAAAAAGGAATGAAGTTCAAATATATTTATCAAGAAAATGGAGGTCAGGCAAGTGCTTTGAATAAAGGTCTTGAAATTTTTGAAGGAGACTATTTAACATGGCCTGATTCTGATGATGTATTGACAATCGACAGCATAGAAAAGAAAATGTTGTTTTTAGAAAAGAATAAGGAATATGGATTAGTAAGGACTGATGCTGCTATAGTTATAGAGAATAACTTAGATAAAATTCAAGGACGTTTTGCAAAAAATAATGCTAATAAGTTAAAAGAAGACTTATTTTTAGATTTAATTACAGAAAATAGAGTTTGGTTTGCGCCAGGTTGCTATATGGTGAGGGCAAAATCATTCTTAGATGTAAATCCGAGTAGAACAATATATGAAAGCAGGGCAGGACAAAATTGGCAAATGTTACTGCCTATTACTTATAAATATAAATGTGGCTTTATTGATGAAACGTTGTATTTATATGTGATTAGAGAAAATAGTCATTCCCATAGAAAAATAGATTATAGAAAAATGCTAGAGCGCTGTGATGATCATCAAGATATATTGGTAAATACAATTGAAAATATGGATATTCAGAAAGATGAAAAAATGAGGTACTTAAATATAATAAAAGAAAAATATATAAGAAAAAAATTGTATATTGCTAGCGAATTTAAAGACCATAAGTTAGCTGATAAACAATATAGTATATTAAAGAATAATAATATAGCCAATGTCAATGATTTTATTCAATGCTTAAGTTGTAAAAATACAATATTAAATATTGCAATCAAAGGATTTATAAAAATAAAGAGGTGTTTAACATAATGATTGATATAGTTAAAAAATCAGATTGTTCAGGATGTTATTCATGTGTCAATATATGTCCTAAAGAATGTATAAATATTGAAGTCGATGATGAGGGGTTTGGATATCCAGTAATTAATAATGGGGAGTGTACAAAATGTAATTTATGTGAAAAAGCATGTCCTGTAATTAATGATCCTAAAGCTTAAAAGATAGAAATTATAGCATATGCCTGTAGAAATAAGAATGAGGATATTAGAAAAAGCAGCTCATCAGGAGGTGTATTTACATTACTATGCGAGGAAGTAATTAAAAAAGGCGGTGTAGTATTTGGAGCTGCCTTTGATGAGAATTATGAGGTTAAACATATAGGAGCAGAAACTATAGAGGAATGTGAAAAACTGCGAGGGTCAAAGTATGTACAAAGTAAAATAGGAAATACATATAAGCAAGCTAAAGATTTTTTAAATAATGGAAGATTAGTTTTATTTAGTGGAACTCAATGTCAGATAAAAGGCTTAAATTTGTTTCTGAATAAGAGCTATGATAATTTGATTACTTCAGAAATAATTTGTCATGGGGTACCAAGTCCTAAAATTTTTAAATTGTATAAGGAAAATCTTAAAAATAAATATAATTCAAACATCAAAGATATACGATTTAGAGATAAAGCATTAGGTTGGAATAAATTTAGTTATGTCACAGAGTTTGAAAATAATAAAATTTACTCAAAAACTTTACATGAGGATATATATATGAAGGGGTTTTTGCATGATTTATATTTAAGACCATCATGTTATGAATGCAAAGCAAAGAATTTTACAAGTAATAGCGATATTTCATTAGCAGATTATTGGGGCGTAGAAAAAAAGCATTCAGAATTTAATGATGATAAGGGTATATCATTAGTTTTAGTAAACACAGAAAAAGGAAAAGAAATATTTGAAAAAATATCTTGTGGCATGGAAGTAGTAAAAAGTGATATAGGATATGCTATAAGTAATAATCCATGCATTGTTAGGCCAGTTAAATATAATAAAAAACGAGAGAAGTTTTTTAAAGAAGCGGAAGGGAAAAATTTAGAACATTCTATAATGAAGTATACAAAAACTACTTTAGGTAAAAGAGTAAAAGGTAAAATACAATCAAGTTTAGGGAAGTTAAGGGAACGTTGAATTAAATTGTATTTTAAGTATTGATTTTTATTACAAAAGATGGATAGAAGGTGAAAACATAAATGTATTTATTGGAGTTAAAGAATATTAATAAGTACTATAAATTAAATGGAAACAAAAAAGTTTATGCATTAAATAATATCAACTTGAATTTTCATAAAGGTGAATTAGTATCTGTTATTGGGGAATCAGGTAGTGGAAAATCAACATTAATGAATTTAATAGGAGGATTAGATTCTGAGTATTCTGGAGAAGTAATTGTAGATGGAAAAAATATAAAAAAATATGAAATAAAAGAACTTGATAAATATAGAAAAAATACAGTTGGATTTATTTTTCAAAGCTTTAATTTAATATCACATCTATCTATTTTAGATAATGTAACAATAGCTATGACTTTATCTAATGTTAGAAAAAAGGAACGAGTTACACGTGCAAAAGAAATATTGAATGAACTTGGATTAATAAATCACATATATAAGAAGCCCAACCAATTATCTGGTGGACAAAAACAAAGGGTAGCTATTGCAAGAGCTTTAGTTAATGATCCAGAAATGATTATTGCTGATGAGCCTACAGGCAGTTTAGATTCTAAGACATCAATGAAGGTTTTGGAAATACTTAGGAAGATTGCTGAAAACGGTAAACTTGTGATTATGGTTACTCACTCCGAGAAGGTGGCTTCTTACTCCAGCAGAGTGATTAGTATAGCAGATGGAATGATAATTGAAGATAGAGAAATTTTTAAATTAGAAAGCAGCGTTAATGAAGAAAAAGTAAAGGTTAATAAAAAAGGTCAAAAATTAAGTATTATTTCTTCTATAATGTTAGCTATTGTTAATATGAAAAGAAAGTTAATACGCAATATACTTATTTCTATAGGAGCCAGTATTGGAATAATGGGAGTTATTTTAATGCTATCCTTTGGAAATGGAGTTAAAGCTTATTTTAATAATACAATGAATAGTTATGTAAATCCTTTGGTAATAGAAGTTAATATGTCCAGTGATGATACAGAAACGGTTAACTTGGATATTGCTGCTGTACAAAAACCAAATATTAATACACAAAAAACATTCGAAGAAGAAGATATACAGGCTTTATCAAAAATAGAAAATGTATCTTCAATAGAAAAAGGCTATAATATAATTTCTATGGGAGTTAATTCCCTAACTTATAATAATAAAACAAGTAATTTAATGAGATTATCAACGGTGTCATCAAATATAATAAACTCCAATATTAAAGAGGGAGCATTGCCTAAAGGTGGAGAAATATTAATTAATAAGTCTGCAAGTGACAAACTTGGAGATGATGTTATTGGTAAAAAAATTAGTATGCATATATTGGTCAATCAAAAAATCATAGATAAACAATTTGTTGTCAGCGGAATATATACTGCGGTTGGTGGGGATTTAACCTCAATAATGAAATCTGCTTTTTTGAATTACTCAGATTTAGAAAACTTGTATTCAGAAAATAAATATACATTAAAACCAAATGCAGTTTATATTAATACGAGTAGTGAAAAATATACAACTGCAATTAAAGATAAAGTTAGGGAAATGGGATATTCGGTTTCTTCGCAAGAGGAAATGATGAAACTATTTGACCAAATGATAAGTATTTTAACATATGTACTATCAGGGATCGCAGCAATATCTTTGGTAGTATCAGCAATTATGATAATAGTAGTTATGTATATTAGCGTTGTAGAAAGAACAAAAGAAATAGGGATAATTAAAGCCATTGGTGCAAGAAGAAAAGATATAAGAAGAATTTTTGTTTGTGAAGCATTTTTAATTGGAGTTTTTAGTGGTATTATAGGACTCGCTTTTGCATTCTTATTTATGAGGGGGATAAATATCATCTCAAATAAATTGTTTGGGATTAAATTAGTTTTAATAAAAAAGTCCTATGAAGTATTTGGAATAGTGGTAAGTATAATTATAAGTACAATGTCGGGATTGTTACCAGCCAATAAAGCTGCTAGGTTAGATCCGGTGGAATCATTAAGAAGAGAATAGCTTAAGTACATAAAAATTTGAATATATTTAAAATATGAGAGTAGCTTAAATATTGTTTCATCACAAATATCATCAACTAAATATTTAAAGTTTTAAGAAAATAAAACAATGCTTTTTTAGATTTAATTGTAAGGGGGTGCCTATCAAGGTGATTGAATTTTGTTAGAGTTTTTATATAAAATTTAACTATCATAACGCAATATTATATTATGTAGCTCCAAATACATGATGGTAGCAAGTGTAAACTTGCAAAAAATAGACGATTAAGAGTAAAGATTGCTCATATTTTTGTTATAGATGAAGTGCATAATTTTTCGCGGAATATACTTTTTTATGCTATAATACAATGATATTAGTGAAAACTAACGAATAGAGTAAAGAAACAAGGTGGAAGTTATGATAGATATTCACTCACATATAATACCAACCATTGATGATGGTTCTAAAAATGTTGAAATGACACTAGAAATGCTAAGAAATGCAGAAAGAGATGGCACAAAAGAAATAGTTGCAACTCCCCATTATTTGTTAGAGTATGGAGAATCAACAATTTCAGAAGTTAAGGTATTCGTTAAAGAAATAAATTCTATTATAAAAAGTGAAGGAATAAATTTAAAAGTATATGCTGGACAAGAAGTTTACTATACTGAGAATATAATACAATATTATATGGAAGGCAAGATTGGAACAATAAATGGTTCGAGATATATGTTAATTGAATTTCCAATGCATAAATTAAATAAAAATATATCTGATGTACTATATGAACTTCAAATTAGAGATATTATTCCGATAATAGCTCATCCAGAACGGTATAAAGCTATTATAGAAAAACCTTCAAGAATTAATAGATTCATTGATGAAGGATATTTATTTCAAATGAATGCCGGAAGCTTAGAAGGAAAATTTGGAACAAATGTAAAAAAGACAACAGAAATCTTTTTAGCTAATAGAATATATAACTTCATTGGCTCAGATGCTCATAATATAGAAAATAGAACTACAGGATTATCAAAGGCGAAAACAATATTAAACAAAAAGAAAAAAAATAAAGATATGGGAAGAATATTTGAAGAAAGTTCAAAAAAGATGCTAAACAATGAGCAGGTTGATTTTTTTGGAACAAAAATTGAAGAAAAGAAATCAATATTTTCATTATTAAAAAAATAAACACAAAGTTTAATATTTAAATAAGCAAAGGCTATAAATTTTGGAACTATAACTTCCCAAATTTATAGCTTTTTATTCTAATACAGGAAATTATAATAAAGTCAAATCAGTGAACATTGTGCCATTTGAGGGGATAACTCTGAGAGGTAGAAGAAATACATAGTTTGCGAAACAGATGAGTAAATTTTCAGATAAATGTGCAAAAGAAGAGATTTATTGGGAAATATAACATAATTATTATTTTCTTTGTCACATTTTAAAATGATATTACGAATTATATTATATGAAAAAAATGTATTAGAAAGAAGGTGCACTTTGATTTCTGATAGTAAATTATTAAATTTAGAGTTGATATGTTTGATGATACAAAATTTAAAATGATAGATACGAAGCATGAAAGAGATCTTATTCATTATGTTTGGACTAGATTTGTCACTTTAACTGGAAAGGTTAATTTAGAAGTGGATTTGCATATTTCTAAAAATATTCCATATACAATAGAAACTTTAGTAATAAAATTTAATAGAGGTATTGATCAAATTAAATTAGGATTAGATATATTAATAGAATTAGAAATGATTAAACTTACTGAAGATAATATTTATAGAGTGAAAAAGAATAAGAAGGTAAAGAAAAATAAGAAAAAAGAACAGAATATTGATGCTATTGATGAAGATGTTGAAGATATTAGAATTGTTTGTTTTTATGATGGTGATGAAGAAAGACCTTTAGGAGTGGGAGAACGTGTTGTCCAGAAGTGGTCTTTTTGATTGCTTAATGTAGATATAGTAACAAATCTAGGGAAGGTAAATCACTATATGCAATAAAATAAAATATAATGTAATGTAGCAATATTTTTACTATAAATAATAAGTTTCACATATTAGTGTAGACAAATAATGTCGAAGACTGTAAAATGGAAAAAGAAATCTTCTACAGTAGGAATAGGATAAAAAGAAACACAAAATAGACTAGCATACTGAATTGTTATTTTTTTGATTATGCCTAACTAAAGTAGATAATAAATCTATTTGAGAGGTAAACAATGCATATATTAATTTTTATTATAGGCTTAATTATATGAAGTATATTAAATTTTATAATAGAGAGAATATCATATAGCATAATTAAAAATAAGAGAAAAACCGTGAATGTTTTTATTCCTATTATTTGTGGATTGACATTTGAAGTTTCAGCCTTACAATTAGGGTTTATAATTATATTAGCTAAGGCAATAGTTATGACAGCAATTTTAATCATAATTTCTTTTATTGATTTGCGACATAGAATTATACCGGATTTTATGGTTGCTATAGCTTTAATTATTGGAATTATATTTTCTTTTATAGTTAGAGCTCCGCTTATAGATGCAATACTTGGAATGATATGTGGTATAGGAATACTATTTTTATTAGCTCTTATTCCTAATGCCATGGGTGGGGGAGATATAAAGCTTATGTTTGCCATTGAAGCCTTTTTAGGACTAAATAGAACCTTATGGGCACTCCTTTTAGCGTTTATTATTTCTTCAATAATCAGTATTGCTTTAATATTATTAAAAATAAAGGGAACTAAGGATTATATCGCATTTGGTCCATTTTTATCATTAGGAAGTTTCATTTCATTACTGATTTTTATATAAAGTTGAACTTAAGTTGTATTTTGAATGAAGGCGAGGATGTGATAAACAATATGGACTTAGATGTTAATGCTATCAGTAAAATAATCAACAATATAATAGGGGAGATAGATTCAAGCAGAGGGCAAATACTTAATATTGTTGAAAACATAAGAAAAGATAAGGAAAAATTGAAGCTTGAGATTAAGAAAGTTAAGGAGGATGTTGTTAGGGTTATAGGTGAGGTTGATGAACTGGAAAGGCAAGATAAGGCTAGTAGAAAAAGACTGGCTCGGGTCTCTGCAAATTTTAAAAAATATTCTGAAAGTGATATTAAGAAGGCTTACGAAAGAGCAGAGGATACAAGGGTTAAATTTTATACAAAGAAAAACGAAGAAAAATTACTAAGAGATAAAAGAGATAGTCTGGAAATAGCCCTAAAGAAAACAATGGTAAATATTGAGGGTGGTGAAAAAATAATTAATCAAATAAGTATCGCCATGGGTTATTTAGAGGGAGATATTCTTTCGGTTTTAGAAGGAGCTGATAAAAATTCGGAAATGTTTATTGGTATAAAAATTTTAGAAGCTCAAGAAAATGAAAGAAAGAGAATTGCAAGAGATATTCATGATGGACCTGCTCAGCATATGGCTAATGTAGTTATGAAGGTGGATATTTGTAAGATGGTTCTTCAGAAGGATTTTGAAGAAGGACTTAAGGAATTGGAAGATTTAAAGGGATGTGTTAAAGTAGCCTTAAAGGAAGTAAGAAGTATTATATTTGATTTAAGACCAATGTCTTTAGATGATTTGGGGTTAATTCAAACTATACAGCAAACAGTAAATACTATTTCAGAGGAGTCTAATATTGATATAAAGATAAAATTAAAGCCCATTGAGACAGAAATAGAATCCATTATTCAGGTTGCAGTATATAGAATTATTCAGGAAATATTCAATAATATTAAAAAGCATTCTAAAGCAAAGAGTGCAGAGGTAAAGATGGATTTCGGAGTAAAATATTTAATATTAATTATAACTGATGATGGTGTTGGATTTAATATAGAAGAAACTTTAAAGAGGGTAAAAACCAAAGGAACTTCCTATGGACTTATTAGTATTTTTGATAGAGTAAATCAGCTTCAGGGGGAAGTTTCAATCAAATCCTCGAAGAAAACAGGTACAACTTATACTGTTAAGCTTCCTATTAATCGAGAGGTGGCAAAAGATGAAAGACGAGGTAATTAAAATATTGATCGCTGATGATCATGATATAATAAGGCAGGGTTTAAAGAGAATTATTAGTTTTGAAGAGGATATGAATATTGATTTTGAGGCAGAAAATGGTGAGAAGGCACTGAAGCTTTTAAATATGCATGAGTTAGATGTTGTTATATTAGATTGCAATATGCCAATTATGAATGGCATTGAAATTCTTAGAAGTATAAAGGTGCAAGGAGACAAAATTAAAGTCATAATGTTAACTGTTGAAAATGATAGAAATACTATTAATACAGCTATAAATATTGGAGCAGATGGCTATATGCTTAAGGATTCAGCAGGAACAGAGATCGTAAATGCAATTAGAACAGTACATAAGGGTGAAAAATATATTGATAAATCATTAGTTTCCATACTTTTTTCAGACATGAAAATTAAGGATAAGAAAGTAGCAAGTGTTTTAGATAAGCTTTCAAGAAGAGAGGTTGAAGTGCTGATTAAAATCTCGAAAGGGCTTAGTAATAAGGAAATTGGAGAACAACTGTATCTTTCGGAAAAGACAATTAAAAACTATGCTACAAATCTTTTTAGAAAGATAAATGTGGAGGATAGAGTTAAGGCTACAATTTTTGCAATAGAAAATAATATCAAGGAATATTACATAAGTAAATATGAGGATTAATCAAATAGGGGCTTTAGTCCCTATTTTTTTGTGACTTTTGCAATCTGCCAAAGTAAAGTTGAGAGTATTATAATTAAGTCATGAAGAAAAGAAAAAACACAATATATTTGCAGTCTTTAAAATCACCAAATCAAATAATAAAAGACATAACTGTTTTAGGAGCAACTGAAACAATACTTTCAGGAACTCTTATAGATAAGAAAATGATTAAAGAAATTCAAGTGCCTAATGATTCTATTTTAGGCGATTATATTTTGCAATAAATATGGAAAAGAAAAGATTTCTTGGGAAATATAATATACTTTTTGTTTATTTTGTCAGATTCTAAAATGATATTGCGAATTATATTATATAAAGAAAATTTATTTGAAAGAAAGTGCACTTTGATTTCTGATAATGAATTATTAAAGTTATTAGCAGTTCTTAAATTATATATTAAGTTATATGGTAGAATCTATTTTGAGTAGATTTTACCATGTTTTGTGATATAAATTAATGTAATATTAAAAAATATTTAGAATAATGTACAAAATATACTAAAAAATATAAAAACTACCTTAAATGGGTAGGTTACAGAACAGAAAATCTACTTTATACTGAATTAAATAGTACATCTAATAAATAAATTTAACTAATATCAATATAACGAGGGATGAATGAAGATATGAATGAAGACATTATAAGAATTGAAGAGCTAATAAAGATATTAAAAAAAAGATGGAAGATGATAGTTTCAATAACAATCATTTCAACCATATTTTCCGTGTTTATGAGTTTTTATATGATTTCACCTAAATATGAAGCAAGTACAAAGGTATTTATAGGAAAAGAAAATAGTAAAGATGCAAGATATAGTGATAATGATGTTAACATGTATCAAAAATTATTAAAGACATATGTGGAGGTTATATCCACTAATAATTTAGTTGAAAAGGCCATTGATAAAGAAGGCCTAGATATAACGTCGGAAGAGGTTCTTAAAGGATTAACTGTTGCACCAAGAGCTGATACTCAAATTTTAGAAATTAAGTATATAAGTGAAGATAGGATCTTAGCTAAAGATGTAGTAGATTCAATTACAGATGAATTTATAGAATCATCTACAGAGCTTATACCAAATGGGGATGTAAAGATAATAGATAAAGTAAAAATACCTGAAAGGCCAGTAAGTCCAAATAAAAAAATGAATATAGCTATTGCATTTTTACTTGGATTAATGATTAGTGTAGGATTATCATTTTTATTAGATGCTATGAACAATACATTAAAAACAAAGGAAGAATTAGAACGAATATTGGGGTTGCCAGTCATTGGTACTATCCCTAATGAATTAGCGTAAAGGAGCGAGTGCATGTTTAAGGTAAGAAAATCAGGGAAAGCAGTATTAGGGCAAGAACATAAAGAATTTATAGTTGAGCAAAAGCCGAAATCACTAGAATCAGAAGCTTATAAAACTTTAAGAACTGATATACAGTACTCATCATTTAATAAACAACTAAAAGCTATGCTGATTACAAGTTCAGAAAGAGAAGAAGGGAAATCAACAGTATCAGGAAATCTTGCATTATCATTTGCTCAAAATGATAAAAAAATAATATTAGTGGATTGTGATTTAAGAAGACCTTCAATTCATAAGAAGTTTAAAATATCTAATTTAGTTGGGCTTTCAGAAATTCTAATAGGTAAAACATCTTTAGAAGAAACAGTACAGCAATATAATGATAATCTTGATATTTTATCTTCTGGTAAGATTCCACCAAATCCATCTGAAATGTTATCATCAAATGCTATGAATAATCTAATAGAAAAGTTAAAAGAAAAATATGACATAGTGATTTTAGATAGTGCTCCACTTCAAGCAGTTACAGACGCTCAAATTTTAGCCACAAAAGTTGATGGAACGATACTTGTTGTACGAGCAGAAAGAACAAAAAAAGAATCAATAATAGAAGCTAAAAGTCTTCTAGATAAAGTTGGTGCCAATATAATAGGAACTGTCTTAAATGCAGCAGAAAATACTAGGGAAAAGTATCATTACTATTGATAAATAACATTAATAAATGAATGAAGAGAAATTCAGAGATAGTTTAATTTAATTACTAAAATATTCTTACATTCTAAAATGCATAAGACAAATATTAATTGAGGGAGGCTAGAAATGTCTAAAAAATATAATACTAAAGCTCAATACTTTACGGACAAGCTTAAAAATAAACTATCAGATATAACTCATTATCCATTAACAATAATGGAAGCACCTTGCGGATATGGTAAAACAACGGCAGCAGAAGAATTTTTAAATAAATTAGATGCAAAAGTATTATGGATGGTATTAGATAGCAACTCCACAAGTGATTTTTGGATAAAGTTTTGTCATAGTCTTTCAGATATAGACAAAGATATTGTTTTAAAAACAAAAGACATGGATATTCCTAAAGATAAAATTTCACTAGAGGAATTTTTTATTTTATTTCGAAATATAAATTTTTCTGAAGAAACGATTTTAGTAATTGATAATTTTCAATTAGTTCAAAATAAAATTATTAATAATTTTATAATAAGTATTGGAGAAAAATTATTAAAAAATGTACATATAGTTATTCTTACACAAAATCATAGTATAGAAAATATTCTTGATATGATTTTGAAAAAACAGTTAAATCATATAACAAAATCATATTTTGAGCTGGATGTATCTGAAATTCAAAAGTATTATATGCTTTGTGGAATTTCTTTAAATGAAAATGAATCAACAAATCTTTATAAATACTGTGGTGGTTGGATAAGTGTTTTATATCTTCAAATGCTTGATTATATTGAAAATAAAAGATTTCAATCAACAGACAATATTTATTTTTTAATAGAAAAAATTATGAATGATAAGTTTTCAGAAAAAGCAAAAACAAACTTTTTGAAACTTTGTTTTTGTGAAGATTTTACAGTAGAAAAGTTGAAGTTTATACTAGAGAGCACTGATGTATCAGATTTTATTAGTGAGATACATGATGTTAATATATTTATAAAATATGATGTGGATAAAAAAGTATATTGTATTCAGACTATTTTGATCGACTATTTGCAAAAAAGCTTTGAAAAATTTGATACAAATTTTCAAAATAAAATTATATTAAAAATTGGAGAGTGGTACCAACACAATAACCATCATTTACAAGCAATACTTATTTTTTATAGAATAAAAAACTTTGAATCTATATTTAGCATGAATATTAGAGCCGATGACATTACAAAAGATATGAAGGAAAAAGATAAAGATATAATATTAGAAATTGTGCAAACTTGCCCAAATGAAATCAAAAAGAAATATTCTAAAAATCTTATTGTGTTTGCTTTGATATTGTCTCAATATAAAGAATGGAATTATTTGGAGTTACTAAAAAAAGAAATTGCTGACAATATAAAAGATAGTGAAATCTTATCTGAAAAGGAAAAAACAAGTCTTATGGGAGAATTGACCTTTCTTTCAGTTTTTACAGCATATAATGATATTGAAGTTATGAGTAAGGAAAGTAAAAAAGCTTATGAGATGCTTGGAGGGCAAACAAAGCTTATAAATATCAGGGAATCATGGACATGCGGATCACCATCAGTATTATATATGTTCTATAGAAAAAGCGGAACATTAGATAAAGAACTTAAAACTATGAATGAAGGTATATCATATTACTATAAATTAACAGATAATCATGGGTATGGTGCTGAAGCAGTTATGAAAGCCGAAATACTTTTAAATCGTGGGGATTGTAAAGGTGCAGAAATATTATGTTATAAAGCAATTTACATGTCTGAAAGTAAAAAGCAATATAGTATTTATTTGTGTGCTAAATTTGTTATGCTTCGTATTGCTATAATCGATGGAAATTTCATCAAATTCAAGAGCATATTAAAAACATTAAAAGAAAAAATAAAATCATATGATCTTAATCGAGCTATAGATTTATGTGAGGGATTTATATTCAGCAATATAGGTCAAATGGAATTAATACCTAAATGGCTATCTTCCGGTGATATTGAAAAAGAAGGACTTTCTTTTTTAACTGTTTCTTATGCAAATATAATTTATGGAAAAACATTATTCTTAAAAGGTGAATATTTAAAACTTCTAGGGATTAGTCAACAATTTTTAGAAGTTGCAAGTACTTTTCCAAATATTTATTCATATGTATATACCTATATATATATGGCAGCAGCACGTTTAAAACTTGGTGAAAAAGAAATGGCTATTGAATCTTTAAAAAGTGCTTTAGAGATAGCTATACCAGATAGAATTTACATGCCTTTTGTAGAAAATGGTAAGTATATTTTAGCTATACTTAAAGAAGTAAGACAAGGTGAGTTATATAAAAATGAGATACAAGATATATTAAAATTATATAATGACTATAAAAATGGCATAGAAAAAATGAGAACTTCAAATCAACTTAATAAAATACCACAAATGACGGAGAGAGAACTTGAAGTTGCAAAGCTTGCAGCAAAAAGTTTAACTAATAAAGAAATCGGAGAACAATTATATATTTCACAAAATACTGTAAAGTTTTATTTAAAGTCAATTTTTAACAAGCTTTCAATTACATCTCGCTCTAAATTAAAAACATATTTTATACAATAAATTACTAATATGCAAAATAATTTATAAAATTATAATATTACCCATGATGGGTAGGTTACAACAAACCTATTATATTTTATACTAAATTACATAATAAAGATTCCAAATATCATTATTATTCATATCATATTAATCACACTAATTATTTAAATCACTTTAGGAAGGAAAAAATATTAAGGGAGGGAATTATATTATGCAACAACAATTGAATTTAGAAAGAGAAGAAATTCTGCTCAAAGAACAAGAGGTTTCGCTTGGAAAAAAAATAGAATCCAGAATAGGGTATTGTTTTGTAAAGAGAACCATAGATATTATTTGTTCATTAATGGGATTAATAACTTTAAGTCCGTTATTGATAATAATTTCAATGTTAATAAAAATTGAGTCAAAAGGTCCAATGTTTTTTTGCCAAGAAAGAGTTGGAAAGAATGAAAAAGCTTTTCGAATGTATAAGTTCAGATCTATGGTTGTTAATGCAGAAGAATTAAAAAAGAAATTGGTAAGCCAAAATGAAATGAGTGGGCCAATGTTTAAAATGAAGGAAGATCCTAGAGTAACCCAAATTGGTAAATTTATAAGAAAGACAAGCATAGATGAACTGCCACAGTTGATTAATGTATTAAAAGGGGAAATGAGCCTGGTGGGTCCAAGACCATCACTTCCAGATGAAGTAGCAGACTTTGAAAATTGGATGATGAAAAGACTAGAGGTAAAACCAGGACTTACTTGTTACTGGCAAGTATCAGGCAGAAATGATATTGAATTTGAGGATTGGATGAAACTTGATGTGAAATATGTAGCAGAAAGAAATACATTAACAGATATAAAACTAATATGTAAAACATTTTTTGTACTTTTTGGAGATAAGCATGCAAGATAGAAAAGGGAGAGATTAAAATGAAAATAGTAGTTGCAGGAACTGGATACGTAGGTCTAGTTACAGGTGCATGTCTTTCAGAAGTGGGACACAATGTAACCTGTGTGGACATTGATGAAAATAAAGTTGAAAAGATGAAACAAGGAATTTCACCTATATATGAACCAGGATTAGATGAATTGTTAAAAAGAAATCATGATGAAGGAAAATTGGACTTTACAGTGGATTATGAAAATGCATACAAAGATGCAGATTTAGTATTTGTAGGAGTTGGTACTCCAGAAAGGGAAGATGGTTCGGCTAATTTAGATTATGTCTTTAATGTTTGCAAACAAATTGCAGAAAATATAGAAAAAGACTGCTTGGTAGTGGTAAAATCAACAGTTCCAATAGGAACTAATGACAGGGTTGAAGGATTTTTACAAGAAATTGTTAAAAATAATGTACATGTAGAAGTGGCTTCAAATCCAGAATTCTTAGCACAGGGAACTGCAGTTGTTGATACATTATATGCTAAAAGAATAGTAATTGGCGTTGAATCAAAAAATGCAGAAAATATCTTAAGAAAAGTATATGAAAGATACAATCAACCAATAGTTGTAACTAACAGAAAAAGTGCAGAAATGATTAAATATGCTTCAAATGACTTTTTAGCTCTTAAGATTTCTTTTATGAATGAAATAGCTAATTTCTGTGAGATGGTTGGAGCAGATGTTGAGGATGTAGCTAAAGGAATGAGCTTTGACCCAAGAATAGGCGATAAATTCTTAAATGCAGGAATCGGATATGGCGGATCATGTTTCCCTAAAGATACAAAGGCACTTCATTGGCTTGCAAATGATAGTGGATATGAATTGAAAACAATAAAGGCAACCATAGAAGTAAATCAAAATCAAAAGTATAAATTATTCAGAGCAGCTAAACAAAAATTTGGTAGCTTAAAAGGATTCAAAGTAGCAGTACTTGGATTAACATTTAAGCCAGGAACTGATGATTTAAGAGAAGCACCATCAATACCTAATGTAAGAAGGTTATTAGATGAAGGTGCAGAAATAGTAGCATATGATCCAGTAGGAATTGATAATTTCAAGAGAATATATCCAACTGAAGTTAAATATGTAGAGACTCCAGAAGAAACTTTAAAAGGTGCGGATTTGGCGTTTATATTTACTGAGTGGAATGAGATTAGAGATTTAGATTTAAGTTTATATGAAGAGTTGATGGAGACTCCTGTTATATTTGATGGGAGAAATTGTTATACAATTAATGAGGTAAAAGAAAGAAATATAGAATATCATTCTGTTGGAAGAAAAGCTATTCTAAATTTAGAAAATGCTAAAAGAGAAGTAGCAGCGACAATAAGATAGATAATGAATAAGGGGAATACTAATGAAACACGTATTTATTATAGGCTCAAAAGGAATACCTGCAAAATATGGTGGATTTGAGACATTCGTTGAAAAACTAACAGAAGGACAGAAAAGTAAAGAAATAAAATACCATGTTTCTTGTTTAGCAGATAATTCTAAAGAGTTTGAGCATAATGGAGCAAGGTGCTTTAATGTAAAAGTACCTAATATTGGTCCAGCAAAAGCAGTTTATTATGATATAGTGGCATTAAAAGAATGTATAAAATACATAAGAAAGAATAATATAAAAAACTCAATAGTATATATCTTAGCTTGTAGAATTGGACCATTTATTGGTTATTTTAAACAGAAATTAAAAAAATTAGGTGTATCATTAATTGTTAATCCAGATGGCCATGAATGGAAGAGAGCAAAATGGAATAAAGCTATAAGACAATATTGGAAAACTTCAGAGAAATACATGGTTAAGCATGCAGACTTGTTAATATGTGATTCAAAGAATATTGAAAAATATATAAAAGAAGATTATAAACAGTACAAGCCAAAAACAACTTTTATAGCTTATGGAGCTGATACTGAAAAATCGAAATTATCTGATGATGATAATACTTTGCTTAAATGGTATAAAGAAAAAGATATTAAGAAAAAAGAATACTATCTAGTTGTAGGTAGATTTGTTCCAGAAAACAACTATGAAACTATGATAACTGAATTTATGAAATCAAAAACATATAAGGATTTTGTATTAATAACAAATATAGAGGGAAATAAATTCTATAACGAGTTAAAAGAAAAGACAAGGTTTAATAAAGATAAAAGAATAAAGTTTGTTGGAACAGTTTATAATCAAGAATTGTTAAAAAAGATTAGAGAAGATGCTTACGGATATTTCCATGGACATGAAGTTGGAGGAACTAATCCATCTTTATTAGAGGCATTAGCTACAACTGACTTGAACATCTTATTGAATGTTGGATTTAATAGAGAAGTTGGAGAAGACGGGGCATTATACTTTAATAAAGAAAGTGGAGATCTAGCAAGATTGGTAGACAGCTTAGAATCATATGAAGAAATTGCTGCTACTTCCCTTGGTGGAGTGGCTAAAGATAGGGTCTTAAAAGAGTACACTTGGGAGAAAATAATTAATGATTATGAAAATCTGTTTATTAAGCTAAATTAATATTTATAAAAGGAGAATAGTTATTTGAATAAAAAAGATATATCAATAATAACAATCCATAATATATATAATTATGGATCTGCACTGCAAAGCTATGCAACACAAAAATTTATAAATGATTTAGGATATGATGCAAAATTAATAGATTACAGGCCTAAATACGATAAAAGTTTAAAAAGATTAATAAAAGATTTAGCTATTATGATTTTATTTTTTAATAAATATTTTAAGAGGAAAAAAAATTACGCTGACTTTCATTATAAAAAAATGAGATTATCTTCAAAAATGTATAAGACATATAATGAATTAATAAAAAATCCACCAATGTCAGATATATATATTTCAGGAAGCGATCAGGTATGGAATACATATTTTCCTTGCGGAAAGGATCCGGCATATACGCTAGAATTTGTTAAAAGTGAGAATAAGATATCATATGCAGCTAGTATGGGAAGATCAGATATGTCTATTGATGATCTTAAAAGATTAGCTAATAGAATAGCTGATTATAAATGGATCTCAATGAGAGAGCAGTCAGGAGTTGATCAACTTAAAAAGGTTGGGGTTGAATCAATAAATGTATCAGATCCCGTTTTTCTTTTATCAGCTAATTATTATAGGACAATAAGTGTAAAAAGTAAGTTTAGAAATTATATTTTAGTATATTCAGTACATCAATCAAAAGAATTAAGCGATATTGTTGAAGAATATAAAGGAAGGCTTGGCTTAGATGTCGTATTAGTAGGAGATTTTCCAGTTAAATGCTACCATGATATATCATTAAAAGAGGCAGGGCCATTAGAGTTTTTAGGATTAATTGATGGAGCAGATTTTATAATAACAAACTCATTCCACTGTGTATCATTTTCACTAATTTTAGAAAAGCAATTTATTGCTGTAATGCCTAAAGTTAATACATCAAGGATTAGTAATATATTAGGTGTTGCTGGGTTGAATAATAGAGCATATGAAAACATTCTCAATCTTCCTGGAAAACTAGAAAAGATTGATTATAAGAAGGTTACTCCAAGAGTATCTAAGTATGCCGAGTATTCGAGAAAGCAACTTTCAAATATATTATTAACAATCTCAAATGCGGAGACGAATGCAGAATATGAATGTGTATAGTGATAAAAAACACTGCTCAGGATGTTCAGGATGCTATAATATTTGCCCTAAAGAATGCATTGAAATGCAGCAAGATGAAGAAGGCTTCTTATACCCAAGGATTGATGAGAAGAAATGTATTAAGTGTAATTTATGTTCAAAGGTATGTCCATACAATAATGATAACGAAGATAATGACATTGAAAAACCTAAAGCTTTTGCATGTATACATAAAGATATAGAGGTAGTAAAGAAAAGTACATCAGGTGGAGCTTTTACGGCTATTGCTGAAAGTATATGTAAGGAAGAGTATGTTATTTTCGGTGCAGCATTAAATGAAAATGTTAGAGTTGTACATAAGTACATAGCCGATATAAAAGATATTGATTTATTTAGAAGTTCTAAATATGTTCAAAGTGATATTAGTAAGTCATTAAAAGATGTTAAAACTTTTTTAGATAAAGGTAAAAAGGTTATCTTTACAGGAACGCCTTGTCAAATAGCAGGAATTAAATCTTTTTTAAGAAAAGATTATGAAAATTTAATTACTATTGATTTAGTATGTCATGGAGTACCAAGCCCATTAGTTTTTGAAAAGTATAAAGAGTATATGGAAAAAATACATAACAGCAGAATAAAGCATGTTAATTTCAGAGATAAAACTAAAAAATGGGATGAACATAATATGACTATTAAGTTTGAAAATGGAGCTATATATACTAAAAGAGGTGTAGATGATGCATTTGAAGTCGGATTCTATAAGCATCTATATCATAGACCATCTTGTCATCAATGCCCGTTTTCAAGAATCCCTAGAGTAGGTGATTTTACGTTAGGTGATTTGTGGGGAATTGATGATATAATTCCACAGATTAACGATAAAAAAGGTATATCTCTTTTATTATTTAATACTAAAAAATCAGAAGCTTTTGTTAAAGAAATTAAGGAAAGAGCTAAATTGATAGAAATAAATTTAAATGATGCAGTGGCAAATAATAAAAATTTAATAAAGTGTACAGAGGAAAGTCCAAATAGAATCGAGTTTATGAACGATATGCAAATAATGAAATATAGTCAGCTTAAGGAAAAATATTTAAAGCCACGTCCATTATCATTTAGAATTGTATCAAAAGTATTAAATAAGAAGACTAAAGTTAAGATAAAAAAGATGCTTGGAATGAAAAAATAGCTTATGTAAATAAAGTTATTTGTTAAAAGGAGAGCTATGAAGATATTACATTATAGTTTAGGTTTGCCACCATATAGAACAGGTGGGTTAACTAAATATTCTTATGATTTAATGAAAGAGCAAGTGCAAAATAATGATGAAGTGTATTTATTATTTCCAGGACAGATGTGTTTAATAAACAAAGTAACTAAGATTAAACATTATAAGAATCAAGATGGAATTAAAGCATTCGAATTAATAAATCCATTACCAGTTCCATTATTAAATGGCATATCAGAACCGGGAAGTTTTATTAAACCATGTAATTTAGATATTTTTAAAAAATATCTAAAAGATCATTCTATTGAGATAGTACATGTTCATACTATGATGGGATTATATAAGGAATTTTTAGAAGCTTGCAAGAGTTTAAATATAAAAATTGTATATACAACACATGATTATTTTGGAATTTGTACAAAGGTTAACTTTTTAGATAATAAAGGAAATGTATGTAATGATAGAAATATAGAAAAGTGCTTAAGATGTAATCAATCAGGAGATAGTATAAAAATGATTAATATCCTTCAATCTCGTATTTATAGAGAACTAAAAAATAAGGGCATTATTAATAAATTAAAAGATATCTTAAATAAAAATAGTTCCAATAAAAGGACAAGCAATAATGATTATAAAAAAAGTGAGCAAATAGAAATAAGTGATAATTATAGAATAGCTTATAAAAAATTACTAGCTTATTACAATATTATGTTCACTTATATAGATAAATTTTTATTTAATAGTAGTATATCAAAGGAAGTATATGAAAAATATCTAGATTGTAATGGAGAAATAGTTTCTATTACTCATAGCAATATTAAAGATAATAGGAAACTGAAAGATTATAATCATGATAAATTAAGATTGACCTATTTAGGACCAGATAAAGAATATAAGGGATTTAATTTATTAATTGATGCAATAAAGGAATTAAATAATAAATATAAATCTAAGATTGAGTTGAATTTATATGGAGATATAGGTAAGTATCAAATGGATGATAATATAAATGTTTATGGTAGATATTCATATGAACAATTAGAAACTATATTTGATCAAACAGATTTATTAATAGTTCCAAGTATATGGTACGAAACTTTTGGTTTTATTACTTTAGAAGCATTAAGTTATGGGGTACCAGTGCTAGTAACTGATAGAGTAGGATCAAAAGACTTAATTACACAAAATGATTTAAATATAGGAATAGTAATAAACTTAGAAAAAGAAAGCTTAAAAGATGTTATTAGTAAGTTATGTATATTGAAAACAGAGTTAAAGAAGATAAATAAAAATATTAAAAACAGTACTTTTATTTATCATATTAAAGATCATTATAAAAAAATAAAGTCTAGTTATAAAAATGATTAAGGAGAACGATAGTGGATAACGTAGTAATAATATTAAATTATAATGATTACAGAACTACATGCAATTTGATTAATAAGATAAAAAATTATTTAGAAATAGATAAAATTGTAGTTATTGATAATAAATCTACAAATGATTCTTTAAAAATATTAAAAAAATATATAAGTGAAAAAATTCATGTGATAGAGAGTGAAGATAATAAGGGGTACGCTTATGGAAATAATGTTGGTATTAGGTATGCAATTCAAAAATTTAATACTGAATATATTACAATAGCTAATCCAGATGTTATTTTTGAAAATAGTACGATTAGGGAAATGAAAAAGTTTTTAAAACAAAATTTAGATGTAGCAGCAGTAAATACTAAAATAAAAAATATTAAAGGTCAATATGAACCAGGTGGAACTAATATACCTACTATAAAAGAAGATTTTAAATCTATGTTTTTATTAAATGAAATATTTAAGAAGAAAGAAATAAATAATTTTAATGAAGAATATGTAAATTATCAGATTCTTTTTGGGTGCTTTTTTATGATTAGATCAAAGGTTATTGAGCAGATAGGAATGTTTGATGAAAGAACTTTTTTATTTGGAGAAGAAAGAATTTTAGGGTATAAAATAAAGTCTATTGGAATGAGGCAAGTTACATTAAATAATTTAGAATGCATTCATGAACATTCTAAATCAATAAATAAAAATATTTCAAATTTAGCTAGTAAATACAAAATATTATATGATAGTAGATTAATTTATTATAAAGAATATTTAAATATTAATAAATTAAGTTTATACATGTTTTATATTTTAAGATCTATGTCTTTAGGAGAGAAATATATTTATGTTTTAGTTAAGAATTTAATTCATTGAAAATTATATGAATTTTAATAACTTAATAAATCTGATAATAAGAAGGAGGAGATAAATATGATTTCAATTATTATTCCTACATTTAACAGAGCTAATACTATAGAAAGAAGTGTACTAAGTATACTAGATCAAACTTATCAAGATTTTGAACTAATAATAGTAGATGATAATTCACAAGATGAAACTGAAGTAATAGTTCGTAGAATGAATGATAAAAGAATAAAATATATTAAACATGAGAGAAACTTAGGCGCAAATGCAGCAAGAAATACTGGTGTAAGAGCAGCAAAAGGAGAATTAATAGCATTCCAAGATAGTGATGATAAATGGCATAATGATAAATTAGAAATACAACTTAAAGCTTTAAAAGATTATAATGCAGACATTGTTGCATGTTCATATAATAGATATAAAAATGATTTAGTAGATTTAATGCCTAAAGAAAGCATAAAGGATAGTGAAATAAAAAAGAAATTGTTGTATGGGAGTTTTATAAGTACTCAAACTGTTTTAGGAAAGAAAGAATGTTTCTACAATGAAGAATTTGATGAAACTTTACCACGATTCCAAGATTGGGAGTTAATGATAAGATTATCACAAAAATATAATATACATTTTATAAATAATCCTTTAGTAGATGTTTTTCTTCAAGAAGATAGTTTAACTAAAAGCCATCAAAAGGGATTAAATGCATTAAGACTCATAAAAGATAAACATAATGATTTAATTAAATTAGACAAATATGTAGAATATAGATTTTATAGGATGTTAGCTTATGAATCGAATAGAAGCAAAGATTTTACTAAAAATTATTACTTTAAAGCATGGAACTTAAGGAAAAAGGAAGTGGAAATTTTATTAAAGGGGATATTTTTAGAATTAGAAAAACTAAAATTCAAATACATTATCGATTCGGGTAACTAGGAGAATTTGTATTAAGAAAATATCTCATAAATAGTATTAAACAATGTAAAGAATTATTTGATTATACTTATTCTCAAATATTTGAAAGTATTTTAAAAGAAGTTAATGAAAGGGAGAGGGAAAGAATGAAAGGAATAATATTAGCCGGAGGATCAGGAACAAGACTTTATCCAGTAACAAAAGCAATGTCAAAACAAATGGTGCCAATATATGATAAACCAATGATATATTATCCAATGTCAGTTTTGATGCTTGCAGGAATAAAAGATATATTAATAATATCTACACCAAGAGATATTATTAACTTTAAGGAACTTTTTAAAGATGGACAAGATTTAGGATTAAATATTAAATATGCAATTCAGGAAAAGCCTAATGGACTTGCAGAAGCATTTATTATTGGCGAAGAATTTATTGGTGATGATAATGTAGCAATGGTACTTGGAGATAATATTTTTTATGGTCAAAGCTTTTCAGAACATTTAAAAAAAGCTGCTGCATTAGAAAATGGAGCATATGTATTTGGTTATTATGTTCAAAATCCTAAAGCTTTTGGAGTAGTTGAATTTGATGAAGAGGGGAAGGTTATTTCTTTAGAAGAAAAACCTAAAAATCCAAAGTCAAAATATGCAGTACCAGGGCTTTATTTTTATGACAATTCAGTAGTTGAAAAGGCTAAAGCATTAAAACCTTCTGAAAGAGAAGAACTTGAAATAACTGATTTGAATAAAGTTTATATGGAAGAGGGTTCATTAAAGGTACAATTACTAGGTAGAGGAATGGCTTGGCTTGACACTGGAAATCATGCTTCTATGCTTCAAGCTTCTAATTTTGTTGAAGCAGTTCAAAGTACTCAAGGAACGTATATAGCATGTCTTGAAGAAATTGCTTATAGACAAGGGTGGATAAGTTCGCAAAAAGTTATTGACCTTTCAAAATCGCTAATGAAAACTGGATATGGTAAATATTTGGTTGATATAGTAGAAGAAATTGAAGTACAAAAATCAAGAGAAGAAATTGCAGCAACAAATTGATAGGTGGTAATAAAGATGGCAAATTTTAATTTTAATACAACAAGGATTGATGGAGTATATATAATAGAACCTAAAGTTTTTGGAGATAACAGAGGTTATTTTATGGAAAATTATAATAAAGGACAATTTGATGAAGCTGGACTTAATATGACTTTTGTTCAAGATAATGAATCAAAATCTAGTAAAGGAGTTTTAAGAGGACTTCATTTTCAAAAGAAGCATAGTCAAGGAAAACTTGTTAGAGTAACGAAAGGCGAAGTTTTTGATGTAGCAGTTGACCTAAGAACAGGATCTCCTACTTATGGGCACTGGGAAGGAGTTATTTTAAATGATGAAAATAAAAAACAATTCTATATTCCAGAAGGTTTTGCACATGGTTTTTTAGTATTATCAGATGAAGCTGTTTTTAATTATAAATGTACAGATCTTTATTCACCAGAATATGATGGTGGAGTTATGTGGAATGATTCAGATATAAATATAAAATGGCCATTAGATGATATAGAAAATATACGTTTATCTGAAAAAGATAAAGCTCATCCTAATTTAAAAGATTTAGATTTAAGGGAATATGAAGATTTTATATATAGGTAGTAAAGAAATATAAATTTCTTTTAAATAAAGTATTATTAAATTATAGTGTCTCTATTTTCTTTTAATTAAATGTGAGGAGCAAGAAATATATGAAAATATTAATAACAGGATGCAAAGGCCAATTAGGCAATGAACTTCAAAATATAATAAAGTGCGGAAAATCAGAAATTAGTGAAGTTTCAGAAAATATAAGAAATTCAGAAGTTATAGCACTTGATGTAGATGTGCTTGACATAACGAATTTAGCTCAAGTTAAAGAAAAGTTAAATGACTTGAAACCAGATGTAGTAATAAATTGTGCAGCAGCAACAAATGTTGATGGTTGCGAAAGCAATGAAGATTTTGCATTTAAAGTTAACTCAATAGGGCCTAGAAATTTAGCTATGGCTTGTGAAAAAATTAATGCTAAATTAGTTCAAGTTTCAACAGATTATGTATTTAGTGGAGTTGGTAATAAACCATTAACAGAATATGATTTGACAGCGCCATATAGTTCTTATGGAAAAACTAAGCTCTTGGGAGAAAAATATGTACAAGAATTTTGCTCGAAATCTTTTATTGTTAGAACAGCTTGGTTATATGGATATGTAGGTCATAATTTTGTTTATACCATGATGAAACTTGGAAAAGAAAAAGATCTGATTAAAGTTGTTGATGATCAAATAGGGAATCCAACACATGCTAATGACTTGGCTTATCATATTTTAAAGATTATTGAAACAGAAGAATATGGCGTATATCATTGCACAGGTAATGGAGAATGTAGTTGGTATGATTTTGCTAAAATGATAATTGAATTGTCAGGAGAAAAATGTGAAGTAAAACCATGTACATCAGAAGAATACAAAACTCCAGCAAAGAGACCAGAGTATTCCTCACTTGATAATATGATGCTAAGATGCACTGTTGGTGATGAAATGAGAGATTGGAAAGAAGCAATAAAGTCATTTATTAAAAAAGTACAATAAAGAAATGAAAGATAATATATGAATAGGAAAAGGAGATTAATAAATGAAAACATACTTAGTTACAGGCGGAGCAGGATTTATAGGTTCAAATTTTATTTTATATATGCTAAATAAATATGAAAATATTAAAATAATCAATTTAGATAAATTGACTTATGCAGGTAATTTAGAAAATCTTAAGTCAATTGAAAATGATGAAAGATATACATTTGTTAAAGTAGATGTTTGTAATAAAGAATTAGTTTCAAGCCTTTTTAAAGCTAATGATATAAATTATGTTGTTCACTTTGCAGCAGAATCACATGTTGATAGAAGTATAAAGGAACCAGAAATATTCGCTGAGACCAATGTACTTGGAACAGTTAATATGCTTAACTGTGCAAAAGATGCATGGGAAACAAAAGATGGATTTAAAGAAGGAGTTAAATTCCTTCATGTATCAACAGATGAAGTTTATGGATCGTTAGGTGCAGAAGGATTCTTTAGAGAAACAACTCCATTAGATCCTCATAGCCCATATTCATCAAGCAAAGCTGGATCAGATTTTATGGTTAAGGCTTATGCTGATACTTATAAAATGCCAGTTAATATAACAAGATGTTCAAATAATTATGGACCATTTCAATTTCCAGAAAAGTTAATTCCATTATTAATAAATAACTGCCTTCAACATAAAGATTTACCAGTGTATGGTGATGGTATGAATATAAGAGATTGGTTATTTGTAGAAGATCATGCAAAGGCAATTGATATGGTTATTAATGGTGGCAGACTTGGAGAAGTTTATAATGTTGGTGGACACAATGAAAGAACTAATATACAAATAGTAAAAACAGTCATATCTTATATAAATGAAAATGTAGATAAAGCAGTAAGTGAAAATTTAATTAAATATGTTGACGATAGAAAAGGACATGATAGAAGATACGGAATAGCTCCAGATAAGATAAAAGAAGAATTAGGGTGGTATCCTGAAACTACATTTGAAGTTGGAATAAAGAAGGCTATAAAGTGGTATTTAGATAATCAAGAGTGGATGAAGAATGTTACATCTGGAGATTATGAAAAGTATTATGAGAAGATGTATAAGTAATATTAAATTAATGAATTGATTAAATGTGTATGTACAATAGGATAGAATTTCTAAAAATCACACTAAAGCGATTGTTGCATTAAAATGATAATTAGGAAATATGATGGTAAATTAATAAAAGCAAGAATGCAATAATATCATTGTATTTACAATTAGGATATTGGAGTAGAAAAATGAATGATTTTACAATAGCTAAATTTAAGATTTACTTTATGAAGTTAAGATTTATAATCGGGTTTTAACACTTATAGATGTAGCGTACGATTTAATATAAACCTAAAATTATAAGATAGTGAGGTAATTGAGTGAAAAAGAAATTAAGCATATTAATAATCAGTATTTTGGTAGCATTCATATCAATATTCTTTAAAGTAAAATCATTATTTATTTTACCAGGAATGATATATATAGTTTATTGTTTTAAAAATCCTAAAAGATGTTTTTGGATAACATACTTTATTGCATTATTATTTCCTATTGGACTTAGTAATAATCTGAATCTTTCAATCACGATTGTTATTTGTATGGTAGTAATATTATATTTTGTTATATTAATACATAGTAGCAATTTTAGAATATTTAAATTAAATAATTTTGTAAATAGTACTTTTTTTCTATTATCTATATTATATTGTATATATTTTTTTGTTGGATTAAGTAAAGGGTATAGTGCAAGTGTTGATTTCAAAATATATGCTATGCAGATTATGTTATTTTATTGTACATATAAAGTAATTAATGAGAAAGATGATATATATAAACTTATGAACATGACTGTATATGCTATGTTTGGGAATGCTGCAATTGGGGTTAGTATATATTTAACTAAAAACTTAAGCATTTGGAATTTACAAGGTACTTCTGGAAGATTCGGTTATAATGCACAAACATTATTTATAATAACATTAAGTTATATGTTTTTTTTGTTTTATAATAGAAAGTATTTAATCAGCAAATCAATATTAATATGTTCTTGTTTTTTATCGATTATATTGATAATTTTATCTCAAAATCGAACCAATCCAGTTTTAATACTTATTAATTTTATTTTAATAATACTAATTAGCTTTACAAATAAAATTTCTTTGAAAAAATTAATAAGAAAAATGGGACTATTTATATTTATTGCAATTGTTGTAGCTTATGGAGCTAATAATATTATTAATAGCAATAGTGACTTTATAAATAGATATAAACAGGTATCTTCATCAAATAATGATGATAATTTAAAAACAAGAATGCTTACATTTGACTATTATTTAGATTTAATAGAAGAAAAACCTCTTGGAAATGGATTTGGAATACATATGCCATTTGTTGATGCTCAAGGAAATTTTCAAATAGAAGAGTCACTTAATACAGATAATGCATATATAAATATTGCCTATAAATCTGGAATCATAGGTTTAATTTTATATATGATTTTAATTTGTTCTCCTTTGGTAAAAATGGCAGTTAACTATAGATTAAGTAAGGATAAGCTATATCTATCAATGAGTACATCTTATTTTATGTTATTAATAGGTGGGAGTATGTTCACAAGTCAAATAATACATTCATATGCTGTGTCTACTTTTATGTGGGTATTTATCTCGTATATAAATTTATATACAGATGAAAAACTTGAATTATATAACAAAGAAAATAAATAGTTAAAATAATAGAATGCAGAGGAGAAAATATGAAAATTTGTTTTTTAACAGATACTATTTTTAATTTGGGTGGTATACAAAGAGTTTTATCTGTATTAACTAATGAATTAGTTAATACTTATGATGTAACTATAATATGCACAAATGGAACATACAAAGTAAATAGAGAATTATATAAGTTAGATAAAAAAGTACAAGTTATAATTAACGAAGAATTATGTAAGAGAAAGCTTTTCACAAAAATATATTCAAAAGTATTAAGAACGTTAATTATGAAAATAGAATTTTTAAATAAAAAGAAATTTATAGGTTTGTTAACACAAGCATTTTATCCTACTGATATTCAAAATAACTTTATAAATTTTTTTAATTCTAAAGATTATGATGTAATTATAGGAAATCAAGGGTATTGCAGTATGTTATTAGGAATTATAGGAAATAAAATAAATGCAAAGACAATTGGATGGCAGCATAATTCGTATGATGCATATTTTAATTCACCATATAAATATAATTGGAAACAAGATGAACTTTTCAAAGTATATATAAAAAAATTAGATAAATATATAGTGTTAACTGATGACGATAAAAAACTTATAGATAAGAATTTTATGATAAATAGTAATAGAATATATAATCCTCTTAGTTTTACTTCTGATAAAAAATCAAACTGTGAAGAAAAAAATATTGTATGTGTAGGAAGGCTAATACAAGAACAAAAGGGATTAGATTTGCTTATAAAGGCATTTCATAAGGTTTCTTCAATTCATAAGGATTGGATATTATATATAGTTGGAGATGGAGCAGATAAAGATAAATTAAATGAATTAATTAGCGATTTAAATTTAGAAAATAAAATTAAGATACAACCCTCTACAAATAATATTGAAGAATATTATTTAAATTCATCTATTCTTGTATCTTCATCCAGATGGGAAGGATTTGGTTTAGTTATAACAGAAGCAATGGAATGTGGATTACCAGTTATAGCATTCGCTAATTCTGGACCAAAAG
Organism: Clostridium saccharoperbutylacetonicum N1-4(HMT); assembly: GCF_000340885.1. Lineage (NCBI taxonomy): Bacteria > Bacillati > Bacillota > Clostridia > Eubacteriales > Clostridiaceae > Clostridium > Clostridium saccharoperbutylacetonicum. Next base: position 1,343,790 of record NC_020291.1, read on the forward strand.
AAATAATAAATAAACCCGATGAAAATGGAATTTTAGTTCCATGTGAAGATATTGATGCATTAGCAGAAAATATTATACATTTAATTGAAAATGAAGAGAAAAGAAAAAGAATAGCAAAAGGATCTATAGTTAGAGCGCAAGACTTTTCTATAAGTAAAATATCCGGCGAGTGGACTAAAATAATACAATCTTTAAGGGCGTAATTTTTACAACTACATAGTTCAATGAAATTATTAAATATTGTATTAGTATTATGATCAAGAATATGAATGACAAATATAAAACCAACATTATGCAAAGAAAATTTAAGAATATACAATGTAGGAGGATGAAGTGAGTAATAAATCAAAGTTAAAAAATGGAATAATGATAACTTTTATAGCAAAATATAGTAATGTAATTACCCAATTAATAATAAATTCAATATTAGCTAGATTATTAATGCCAGAAGAATTTGGTGTAATTGCAATAATAACTGTATTTATATCATTTTTTAATATTTTAGGTGATATGGGGATTGGACCAGCCATAATACAGAATAAATCATTAGATGATAAAGAAATATCAGATATATTTAAGTTTTCAGTAATGGGAGCATTAGTTATTGCAATTGGATTTTATTTCTTTTCGTATTTTATTGCATTTTTTTATACAAATAGAATTTACATAAAATTAGGATTTCTATTATCATTTTCGGTATTTTTCTTTATATGTAATATAGTACCGAATGCATTAATATATAAAAAACAAAATTTTAAATTAGTAGGAATAATTAATGTTTGTGCTAATATAGGTGTGGGAATTATTACTATAACACTTGCATTAAATGGTTGGTCATATTATTCATTGATATTTGATTCAATTTCAAAAAGTTTATTTATTTTTATATTTTCTTTTACATTTTCTAAAATTAAAATTAAAAAAGGATATTCTTATAATGCTGTTAAAAAGATAAGAAATTATTCTAGCTATCAATTCTTATTTAATTTCATTAATTATTTCACTAGAAATTTAGATAATATATTAATAGGAAAGTTTTTAGGATCATCTACATTAGGGTACTATGATAAATCTTATAAACTTATGTTATATCCAGTACAAAACTTAACAAATGTAATAACACCAGTATTGCATCCAGTGCTGTCAGAATATCAAGACCAAATTGACGTTATTTATGATACATATATAGAAGTAGTTAAAGTTCTTGCATATATAGGCATCTTTGTATCGGTATATTGTTTTTTTTCATCAAAAGAAATTATACGTATAATGTATGGAACTAACTGGGACAAGTCTATACCTGCTTTTAGAATATTATCATTATCTATAGTAATACAAATGGTTTTATCTAGTATTGGATCAATATTTCAATCGACAGGATATGTAAATAAATTATTTTCTACTGGTTTAGTGTCTGCATGTTTTACTATAACAGCAATAGCAATTGGAGTTATGAGTAAAAGCTTGGAAGTATTAGCAATGGGAATAGTAATTTCTTTTGCATTTAATTTTATACAGTGCTTTTATGTGTTAATGAAACACGTTTTTAATAAGAAATTTAGTGAATTTTTGCTAAATATAAAAAATGTATTAATAATAGGTTTTATAATGGTATGTGGTTATTTATTAACATCAAAAATATCTATAGACAATGTATTGATTAGTGCAATAGTAAAATTAGTAATAGGTATTATAACTTATTTAATTGGCTTAATTATAACTAAAGAATATAAATTATTAAAAAGCATTATTATTAAATAAGTAAATTATAATAAAAAATAATTATGGGGGTGTGATTGTTTTGAAACAAAATATGAAAAGAATCGAATGGATTGATTTTGTGAAATTTGTGGCGATTTTTTATATGGTTTGGGCGCATTATGGTGCACCACGAATAATATATTGGTACGTACAATCATTTCATATGCCTTTATTTTTCTTTGTTTCTGGATATTTGTTTAATAATAGTAATTGCAGTTTTAAAAAGTATACCGTTAAAAAAGTCAAGTCCTTAATTATTCCATATTTGCTATTTGGATTAATCAATTATGTCTTTTGGATTATACTTGTAAGAATTAACTTATTTAAAACAAATGATAACTTATTTGATCCAATAAAATATTTATTAACTATAAATACAACTACGCATTTACCTATAGCAAATGCTCTATGGTTTTTAACTTGCTTATTTATAGTTGAGATTATTTTCTTTATTTTAGTAAAACATATTAAAGATAACAATATAACTTTATCTATGGTATTAATTTTATTTTCATTAATTGGATATTTTTATCCACTAATAACTAACATTAGATTGTATTGGGGTATAGATGTTGCATGTACAGCTATAGTTTTTTATGGATTCGGATATTTATTTAAAAAGAATAAAAATAAAAATATTATCAATTGTTTTTACAAACCTAAAATTTATACTATAATACTATTATTTGTAATCAGTATAACTTTTGAGTTACTGAATGGACATGTTGCTCTAATGATAATAACATATAATAACTATTTCTATTATTATATATCAGCATTTGCTTCTATATTTATGTATATGATGATATCGATATATTTATATAATATTAGATTTATTAGTAACTTAAAAGTATATAAAATTTTTTTATATATTGGGAAAAATACAATTTCAATTTTGGCTTTTAATCAATTACTAATAGTAGTATTATTTAAAATTACTAAAACAATCCCAATAAATATAAATGTTAAAGAAATAATAAATTCAACACTTATTATTGTAGTTTTAATACCAATATCATATTTTTTAAATAAGTATTGTCCTATTATTGTTGGTAAAAGTAAAGTGAATAATAATAAATTAAGACAATAGATTAAAAAATATGTATTGTAAGGGGCGGAATAAAATGTCGAAAGAGATAAGCGAAAGATCTAAAACTATTGACGTTATGAAATTCATATTAATAATTCTCGTAGTAATAGGTCATTATCCTAATATTAATACAAATATACAAAGAATAATTTTTTGGTTTCATATGCCATTATTCTTTACTATAAGTGGTTATTTATTTAAAGGAGACTACAAGAAATTATGGATGAGAAAAACTATAATAAAATATATTATACCATATTTTTCATATTTTATTTTAATATCTTTATTGCAAAGGAATATATTACTAGATAATGTAATAAAATTTTTATATGGTGGCAGAATGTATTCAGGGACATATTGGTTTATACCATGTATGTTAATAACAATACTTGCTTTTTATTTCTTTAATAAAGAATTTTCAAAAAGAACAATAATAATTATTGTTATAGTTTTCTATTTACTAGCTCATTTAGAATCTATTTTCTTTCTACCTTATACTGAAAATTATTTAGACTGGAATGTCATATATAAAATACCATTAAATGTAGATGTATGCTTAATGTCTATAGTATATTTTGCTATGGGATTTTATTTTAAGAGTACTATAAATAAAATTATTAATAAAAATAATGTTATTTTATATTTAATAGTATTTTTAATATGCTTAATTTTTATTGTTTTAAATTTAAAAGGTATATTATCTTATACTTTAAATATGAAATTAGGGCATTATTATAATTTTATTTTAGATATATTAATACCAGGTATATTCGGAATATGGATACTTATGACTAGCACATTTATTAGCAAAATTAATATTAATTTAATTAATGTGATAGGAATAAATACATTACCAATAATGTATTTTCATATACCGATCAATGGATTGATTCAAAATAAAATTGAATATGGAATTATAGGATACATATTAGTTGGAGTAGTACCAACATTGATATTTGCTTATATTTGTTCTAAAAATAGATATTTAGAATTTTTATTTAAAGGAAAAATAACCAATCGGGTACTTATGTCGAAGACAAATATAGTAAATTAGAATATATGATAAATCAATGATTTAGTAGCTTACTTTTAACTAGTAAGATTAATAAATATACGTAATTTATATTAGAGAATATGGGAGTGAAATATTATGAATAAGAAAATAAGAAAAGCAATAATTCCAGCAGCAGGTCTAGGAACAAGATTTTTACCTGCAACTAAGGCTCAACCAAAGGAGATGCTTCCTATAGTTGATAAGCCTACTATTCAATACATTATAGAGGAAGCTGTTGCTTCTGGGATTGAGGAAATTCTTATTGTTACTGGTAGGAATAAGAAGTGTATTGAGGATCATTTTGATAAGTCTGTTGAACTTGAGATGGAACTTACAAAGAATTGTAAGGATGAATTATTGAAATTGGTTAAGGGAATTTCAGATATGGTTGATATTCATTACATAAGACAAAAAGAGCCTAGAGGACTAGGGCATGCTATTTATTGTGCTAAGAGTTTTGTTGGTAATGAACCTTTTGCAATTCTTCTTGGTGATGATATTGTTTATACTAATGAATCTCAAAGACCTTGTTTAAAGCAACTTATTGATTGCTATGATGAGTATAATACAAGCATCCTTGGTGTTCAAAGTGTTGATCCAGAAGATGTATCTAAGTATGGTATTGTTGATGGAATAGAAATAGAGGATAGATTATGTAAGGTTAAAGGATTAGTTGAGAAGCCAAGTAAAGAAGATGCACCTTCTAATACCGCAATACTGGGTAGATATATAGTAACTCCTAGGATATTTGAGATATTACAGAAGACTAAACCAGGTAAGGGAAATGAAATTCAACTTACAGATGCATTGTTAGAACTTATTAAAAGTGAAGCTATGTATGCTTATAATTTTGAAGGTAAGAGATATGATGTTGGTGATAAATTAGGATTTTTAGAGGCAACAATAGAATATGCATTAAGAAAACCTGAAATTAAGGATGAATTTATAGAATATTTAAGAAGTATAATATAATAAAAACTTCTCTAAATGTAGCTATGGAGTCACAAGTTCCTCCATAGCACTCCAACCGACTGTACATAAAAAAGATTTTTATTGATTTACTATATCAATAAAAATCTTTTTTTCTTTATATAATAAATTAAGCATATATATTAATAAGCTTAAGTAAAGGAATGATAGATATGAATATATTTAAAAGAGTTATTCTAGCTATACTAACAATTTTAATAAGTTTTACTCAAACAGGAAGTGTTAAAACACAGATGTCAGATATTTCGGGTACAAGATTAAGTATAGCTAGAAACTATCTAAAGTATAAAACTGTATCAACAACAGTTTGGGGTAATGGAGGAACTCATATACCAACTGTTGGTGTATACAATCACCTAGCTTTTCAAGGAGCAGATAATACTCTTGTAGTAATGATAAATATTAAAGGAGATACAGATGCTAATCCTGTTATGTTTCCAGATAAGATAGTTAATCAAGCTCTTGCAAATGCTACTACTGCAAATGTGAAAACCACAATGATAAGCCTTCATTTAGGTACTAATTATTCAGATGGTTATGGTAGAAAAGCCTATCATCCTGATGTAGCTACATTCTTTCGAAATTGGAAAACTATATGCCTACATTATGCTCAATTGTGTACTGATAATGATATTCCTATATTATGTATTGGTTGTGAACAGGTTCAGCAGACAGTTGATGCAAATTATAATTACTGGGCAGATGTTGTTTCAGTAATACGAAGTCAATATCCAAATCTTTTATTGACTTATGCAGCACATGGTAATGAATATAAAGTAGATACTCCTTTGAAATTTTGGGAGTTACTTGATTTTCTAGGGTTTAATATGTACTTTCATTATACTAATAAACTAGTTAGCCAAAATCCAACTTTAGATGAAATAATACAAGCTTATTATGCTCCTATTTTTAAAGGAAAGTCTACAATGGATTTAATAAATATGCATGCAAATACTTTTAATAAGAAAATTTTTATAACAGAAACAGGATTAATGCCTAAGGATACGGGGCTAGCTAAGGTATATGATCCTACGAATGCAAATGGTGTTACAACTTATGATGGTACTGCCTTAGCAATTAAAGCAGTATGTGATGGTCTATGTCAAAATGTCAATGTATTAGGATTCTCATGGTGGCATGTAAGTCCCCCATTTGATTATTTTAACGATACTGAAGTAACAAGTGCAGAACAGACTATGCATGATTATTTAAAAGGAGGTTTAATATAATATGAGCCAACATGGTGTAAACTTAATTTGGGAATAGTATATGTTCCTAAAATATCGCTACAATAATATTTTTCTAGTATATTAAAAATTAGACTAAGTAATTAAATATTTATAAGATTGACATAATAAAGAAATAGAAATATAATTAAACAAATTATATGGATAGAGGTTATTATAATGATTAAAATTCTAATTACATTAATAGTGGCTATAACAATACTCTTTGTACTAGCTTTATGCAAAACTGCCAAAAGAGCAGACAAAAATGCTCAGATTATATTAAAAAAACATAAATCTAACATAAAGAGATCAGAACTTTGAAATAAAATGTAATAATAAGAGTACAAGTAGAAATTCTGTTCTTTTTGTTTTAGGAATGTTTTCTTTATATGTAAAATATACCAGAATGAAACAGAAATCAGTAAATACAAGCACTGCACTAAATTAATTTTTAATGCAGTGCTTTTTGTTGTATTGTGAATACCACCTGCTATGCGGGTGGTTCTAAAGAGCTTTCAGCGGTGAGTAGAAAATAAAAAACCTCCATTGTAAAATTATAGTAGGTTTGCCCACCAATACTATAAAACAAGGAGGTGTGTCCGCAATGGACAATAGTAGTTTAGCACATAGTAAATGGAATTGTAAATATCACATAGTTTTTGCGCCGAAGTACAGGAGGCAAATAATATATGGAAAAATAAAAGCGGATATTGGAAGAATTTTAAGGGAACTATGTGAATATAAAAAAAGTAGAAATTATCGAAGTGAATGCATGTAAGGATCATATACATATGCTTGTTAGTATACCACCAAAATTAAGTGTATCACAGTTTATGGGATACTTAAAAGGCAAAAGTTCATTGATGATTTTTGATAGACATGCAAATTTGAAGTATAAGTATGGCAACAGACAATTTTGGTGTAAAGGATACTATGTTGATACTGTGGGAAGAAATAAAAAGGTTATAGAAGAATATATAAAAAATCAAATACAAGAAGATATAGCATATGAACAATTAAGTTTAAAGGAATATATTGACCCGTTTACGGGTGAGCCGGTAAACGGAAACAAAAAATAAAGCACCTTTTAGGTGCCAGTTTGTAAAGGTATGCGGTTGGCAAACCGTTCAATGTGCGAGTAGCACAGCCAGTAACAAAGCCTTACAGGCGCAGAGCAAACCACCCGTTTTACGGGTGGTCCTGATTCCAACTTTTCCGCTTGTCGGGTGAAGAAATATTGTTTATACTGATCAATCTCAAAAGTCTTGTTTAAAACATATAATTGATTGTTATGATGAATGTAAAACAAGTATATTAGGAGATTTAATTTAATGTGAAAAATATACCCCAAAATATAGAAACTACCTTAAGTGGGTAGGTTACGAAAACAAAAATCTATTTTATACTGAATATAATCAATAGAGCCTAAAAATGTATAAAATACGGTATAGTTGATGGAATAGAAATTGAGAATAGAGTTTGCAAGGTTAAACAATTAATAGAGAAGCCTAGTGTAGAAGAAGCTTCATCTAATATCACAATTATTGGTAGATACAGAGTAACGCTAAGATATTTGAAATATTTAGATAGAACTAAGCCTGATAAAGGTAATAAAATATGGCTGACAGATGCATTATTAGAGCTACTTAAAGATAAAACCATGTATAGAAGGAGAATGCTATATGTGTTTATTAGAATTAAAAAATATCAATAAATATTATAAATTAAAAGGTAATGAAAAATTTCATGTACTGGAGAATGTTAATTTAGCTTTCAATTACGGAGAATTGGTATCAATTATCGGAGAATCTGGAAGTGGAAAATCTACATTAATGAATTTAATTGGAGGATTAGATTCTAATTACTCAGGAGAATTATTTGTAAATAGAAAAGATATTAAAAAGCTAAGAAAAAAAGAGCTTGATAGATATAGAAAAAATGAAGTGGGATTTATTTTTCAAAGCTTCAATCTAATAGCACATTTATCTGTTTTAGATAACGTAACTATTGCTATGACTTTGTCAAATGTTAGAAAAAAGGAACGAATAAAACGTGCAAAAGAAATATTGAATGACTTGGGTTTAAATAATCATATAAACAAAAAGCCAAATCAGTTATCAGGAGGTCAAAAGCAAAGGGTTGCCATTGCGAGAGCTTTAATAAATGATCCTGAAATAATTGTTGCTGATGAACCTACAGGTAGCTTAGATTCAAAAACATCAATGCAAGTTTTAGAAATAATGAAGGGGATTGCTAAGAGAGGCAAACTTGTAATTATGGTTACTCACTCTGAAAAAGTAGCATCTTTTTCAAGTAGAATAATTAAAATAGCAGATGGTAAAATCACAGATGATACGAAAGGTTTAAAATTAGGAAATAATATTAATGAAGTATCAATTGATAGAGAAAAAGCTAAAGTGAATAAAGAAAGACAAAATCTAAATATTGTATCAGCTATAAAGCTGGCTCTTGTGAATATGAAGGAAAAGCTAATACGCAATATTTTTGTTTCAATAGGTGCAAGTATCGGAATAATGAGTATTATTTTAATGTTATCTTTAGGCAACGGTGTTAAAGCTTATTTTAATAATACTATGAATAGTTATGTAAATCCTCTAGTGATAGAAGTTAATATGCCTAGTCAAGAAGATGAAACAATTGACTTAGATATTACAACAATACAAAAACCAGATGTTAATACTTCAAAGTCATTTGAAGAAGAAGATATTAATAATTTATCTAAAATAGAAAATGTATCTTCAGTGGAAAAAGGATTTACTGCAATTTCTATGGGTGCTAATTCATTAAGTTACAATGGGAAAAGCAGTAATTTAATGAGGATTTCAACCATATCATCAAATATAACAACTTCAAATATTGAACAAGGAACTTTCCCAAAAGAAGGAGAAATATTAATTAATAAATCTGTAAGTGATAAGCTAGGTGGAGGTGTTATAGGTCAAAAAGTATATTTACATATTTTGATAAATCAGAAAATTTTAAAGAAAGAATTTATTGTAAGTGGAATTTATGCCTCAGCAGGTGCAGATTTAACTGCTGTAATGAAATCTACTTTTTTGAATTATTCAGATTTAGAAAAGTTTTATTCAGAAAACAAATATAAATTAAAACCAAATGTAATGTATATTAATACAACTAGTGCTAAATATGCAACTGAAATTAAAGAAAAGATTAAGGAACTTGGATATTCAGAATCTTCACAAGAATTAATGACATCAATGTTTAATCAAATGATAAGTATTTTAACATACGTATTATCAGGGATTGCAGCAATATCTTTAGTAGTATCATCAATTATGATAATAGTGGTTATGTATATTAGTGTTGTAGAGAGAACAAAAGAAATAGGAATAATTAAGGCTATTGGTGCACGGGAAAAGGATATAAGAAGAATTTTTGTTTGTGAAGCATTTTTAATTGGATTTTTTAGTGGAATTGTTGGACTTGTCTTTACATTTTTATTAATGAAAGGTATAAATATTGTGTCAAATAAATTGTTTGGAATTAATTTAGTTTTAATAAAGAATTCTTATGGAATCTTTGGAGTTGTAGTAAGCATTGTTATAAGTACGTTATCTGGATTATTACCGGCAAATAAAGCTGCTAAATTAGATCCAGTAGAGTCATTAAGAAGAGAATAATAAAAAAAATCGGTATCTCTATATCAATGTCATTAAGTTAGCATTGGGTCAATAGACTTAGGTCTAAATCAAAAGTGGGAGAACTCTTTAATAAAGTAGTTCTTCCACTTTTTTCTTGTTCATGCGCATGACAAAAAAACAGATTGCTATCTGTCAAAAAAAACAATATAAAATTAGCGTTATTTATGCTACTTTATATAAGAAGCTAATAAATGTCTTAGTAATCATATTCCTTTGTCTATGGCGGTCAGGCCTTATTGGAATTATATTTTTGATAATTATTGCTTCTAAATTAGGTGATGTTGTTTTCTCATAATAGAACTTTCTGCACATGTGAGTGGCTACGGAAAAATTAGCTTTATATGTGTATTTCCTTTGCTTTTTCTTTATGACTACGTGTGAGGTAATCATTTGAGTGAAGTTATACATTGTTAGATGTGCATAAATTTCTTGCTAGATTCACATTACCTTTTTTGAATGAAAATTCAATAGTCCTATGGTGTACTTTAGATCTCTAAATGATGTCTCAATTCCCTATCTAGCTGCATAAAGTTTCTTTAATTCTTCTGGAGGGTACTCATCCGCATCCAGGTTTGTTAATAAAGTTTCATAGACGCCATTTGATATTTGAAATCTAACCATTCTAAAATTTAAATCATAAAACTTTACTGGCTCAGCTTTCTTATTTTTTAATGGAAGATAATCAAATGTTGAGCTTGCAGGAATAAATTTATAGTTATTCTTATCCTTGAATAATTCTTTTGTTTCATTCGTCTGCTTCCTTGTAAGTTTCAATCGGATATTAACATCAAAGCAGTTATAATCAGGTAATACGAAACTGCTTTTTATGCCCATAGCTCCATCTCTTATTCGTATGAGAAATTTCCAGCCCTTTTCCTGAATGTGTGCCATATTGTTATAGGACTCATATCCTCTATCAGCAATAACAAGTGCTTTTAGAATTGGTGAACGATCTACCATATCAATAAAAGCCTTATATTCATTGTTTTTTCTCTTTTTCTGTATTATCGCATCTGAGTAAATATTTTGTTTTAAGTCATATAGAGCATTCAAATGAAGTAGATTATAAGACTTATGACCATTAGAACCTGGCATGTATGATTCTTTATCATCTGGATTAGTAGCTATATGTATGTGAGAACCATCAACATCCAAAATTCTTAGTTCATTTTCATTAGTTTCTAAAGATATATCTGTTGAAAAAGCTTTGAAGATTGTTTCAAAGGCCTTAGGTTTAATTTTATTCCTCTGTTGTATAAATGCATATGAGGTCACTGTATCTGCTGAATAATTGAACATATCCAACAATTCATTTGAAAGGGTTCCTCCGCCCATCCCAATAATTCCTGTTAGCATTTGTTTAAGCGAAAGCTTACGATTGCGTGTAAAATCAGTTTTAGAGTTAACACAATAATCTGATGGATTTTCAGCAACATTTTCAATTTTAGATAGTAATAGTTTCTATACGTTTATTATATGCTGTATTAATTTTTTAAAAATAGAAAAAATATAAATTTCATAATTTATAAGTGTTACATAATATTACTAATGTAGAAAATAAATTCTGAAATGAAGAAAGTTACCCATATTGGGTAGGTTACAAAAAAAACATTACATTTTATACTAATATTATATTATCTACTCATTATAAATTGAAAGGGGATAGAATAAAAATGAAAATGAAAAAATTATTATCAATTGGAGCATTTGCATTAGTATTAGCTTGTTCTACATCAATTGGAGCATCGGCAGCCACTATACCTAGTAATGCTGATATAATAAAAATAATTTTAAATCAATATAAAAATGGTACAAATCCAGTGGGTGTATTATCAGAAGTTAACAAAGATACTAAAATTGGTACTATTTTAACTCCAACTGTTACTGAGGAAATTGATTCGCAACTTTCAAATCATCCATCTGTAGACAAACTTTTAACAAAAGTTGAGAATAATCAAGACAATAGTATAGCAACTGTTTTAGAAAAAGTTACCGCAGATGAGGCAACCTTTTCTAAATTTCAAGCTAAATTTATAGAAATTGCAGAAAAAGTAAAAGCTATGGATACAAAGATGGGAATTGAAAGAATATTAGCAGAACAAAAAATTAGTGATATTGTTACAGCGTATGATGCTACTTTAAATGTTACTTTTGGTAAGAATAGTGAAGGAAAGACAACTGCTTCTATCGAAAAAAATGGACATGTTCTAGTTCAACTTAACTCTGATAATCTTCAAACAATCATTGATAGAGTTAGAAATTTAACTTGGACAGAGGTTAGTATTGCAAAAGCCTTATTATAAACTAACTTAAATTAATCGTTATAGGAGTTTTTATAAACGTAAGGAGGAATTGATATATTAGCATGAATAAAACAAAAAAGAGCATCAGTCTTATTATTGAAATATTATTAATGTTTAGTATAATACTTGCAGTATTATCTATGTTTGTTAAAGTGATTGTTTTAAATGAAAATACTTATACAGATATACTTAATAAAAATAATACTTATGAGCAAGTTAAAGAATCAATATATAATAAAATAGATGCATTATTAAGTGCTAAAAATATTAATTATGACATTAAGGAATCAATAATAACAGAAGAAGATGTAAAAAAAGAAGCTGACAATGTGATTTCTGGCTTTATTCAATATCTAAAAACTGGAGAGAATAATATTAAGCCTATAGATGTAGAGATATATAAGCAAAGAGTTAAAGATATTATAGGTAATATTATAAAACCAACTAAAAATGATTTATCTTTTAACAGCAACGTACAAACTGAAAATACAGTATGTATGGTTAATGAACTGGAATTTAATAATATGATGGTTTCTAAAGAAAAATCAAAAGTCGGACAATCCTATTTTGAAGTACAAAAGCTAGATACCAGAAGTGAAGCAGAAGCTAAAGTAAGAGCAATATTAAAGCAAAAAGGACTAACGGAAGAACAAGCAATTCAAAAAGCAATCAAAAAGGGAATAACAGAAGAACAAGCTTTGAAGATATTGGCTGATTATGGTATAACAATTGATGATGAATCAGACTCAGAAGGAAATCAATCTACATCAGAACAGCCTAATAATAGTAATGACTCACTTATGCAAGGTATTGATAAAAACACTACTGTAAATTCTGATAAAGAAGTATCATCAAATAGTCAAAGAGAAAATACTATAAACCAGACACCAGCTGACAAAAGTACTAAAAATAAGTTAGATGGAGTATTAAATAAATTGCTAGATGAGGCAGGAAGTAGTATTGAAAAAATAAACTTAGATAAAATATTGGAATCTAATAAACTTCAAAAATTAGCCAAAATAACATCAATTATTTATAAAATGTTTTGGATGTTTATGATGTTGCCGATTATCCTTATGGCAATATTAATAAAGATAAATAGCAAAGATTTAAATTCTAGCTTAAAATACATACGAAATGCATTTTTATTAGCAGGATTAATTTTATTTGCAATATTCTTTGGTGCTTATGTTTTTAAAGTCTATGAGAAATTTAATATTAATATAGTTTATTTGAAAGATATAATTTCTTATACAATAAAGCATTTTTTAATAGTTTTATCAACATGTGGAGTTATAACATTTGTTGTAGGATTATTTCTTCTTATACCTACAATTAAAAAAACAAGTAAGTGAAATTAGAGAAAAATACGAAACATTACTTGTTTATAAATTAATTTCAAGAGATTAAGAGCGTATAAATAACATAATGATCTAAATGGGAAGAGTATTAAGGAGGGGAATATAATAATGAAAAATTTTAAATTAAAAAAGTTAGTTGCAGTTGCACTTGTAGCTATGACAATAGCAACTGTTGCTCCAGTTGGAGCATCAGCAGCATGGAAACAAGATTCTAATGGTTGGTGGAATACAGAAGGAAATTCATATTCTAAAGGTTGGAGAGCTATAAATGGTACTTGGTATTATTTTGGTTCAGATGGATACATGAAAACAGGTTGGATAAATGATGGCTGTAAATGGTACTTTACAGAAACATCAGGAGCAATGAAAACTGGTGTAGTGGAAGTTGATGGGAAAGCATATTATCTTGCACCAAGTGGAGAAATGCAAACTGGGGATGTAACACTTAATGAAGTGACTTATACTTTTGCAGCAAGTGGAGAGGCTATAGGAGATAAAATACCAACTCAAACTATAACATCTACATCTACTAAAACTGTAGTAACACCAAGTAAAACAACAGAAACTACTGAAAATTCATCAAGTAATAGCGATAAATCATCAAGTAATAGCAATAAATCATCAAATAGTGATTCTGATTCAGTAGAAAAAGATGTAAAACTTTCTCAAACAGTTATAGATGCTCGATATAAGTCAGATACAAAAATTACTATGTCTGTAGCACAAAATGCTGATGGGACAACAACTATAAAACCTACACTTAGATTTACACCAGGAACATATACTGAATCAATAACTACGCATAAAAAAACATATTCAGTTAACAAAGATTTATATGTTACGTTTAATGGAAAAGATGCATATATATCAGGAAATTATATAGATGGATATAAAATTGATGCAGGTGTTACAGGAGAAGTAGAAATAACTGCAAGTATTTCTATATATGATAGTACTAATGGTAAATTATATTATGTAACTGCAGCACCAGAAACAGTTACAATTCCTGCTAATTACGTTTAAGGTAACACCCTATAAATAAACTGCGAAAATTAGATAGAAATAAATAAGTATTAAATTTTTAATTTACTATATTAAAAATTTGTAGAATAGTACTATAATTAGATATATTATTTAAGCAAAGCAGTAAGAATATTTTAGATTCTTACTGCTTTTTATTGTGTGCCCAGCATGGGTACGTACTAATCGGTGAAAGTCCGTAATGGGGGCTGATAGTGCCAACCATTAGCCTAAGACAAGGGTGTCCATCGTGAGATGGAATCTGAAGGAAGTCGGCGGCAAAGCCTTGGTCTGAGGTACACGAATTACATTTGAGGCTCAAAGCTACGGGTAAACTTGCAAAACAAAGTAAAGCCCTATAACTATCCGAAGTAGCTTGAGTAAATGTAGCAGATGGATGAGGTGAAAGTGCGTGTTCTTACCTGGGGAGATCTGATAGATACGTACCATAAGAATTAAATTTCTAGGTCACAACCTATATAGTGATATGTAGCTGAACTATCAGAAGTCAGCAGAAGTCATAGTAACTCCGCTAATCGCGATAGCGGATGAAGGACTGAACGTTAGGAGGTTTACAACTTTGGATAAATCAAAGAAATTGCAAAGAAAGCAGAAAACTCAATATAGAGACCAATTGATGGAAGTAGAAGTGGAACTTCAAGGTAAATCAAAGGTGCCGAGTAATTCTAGGGTTTTACCAAATAGAGAAAGCGTAAACGATGGAGCATTTGATACTAGTAGATTACTTGAAGAAGTTCTAGAAAGAAATAATATGCTTTTAGCACTTAAAAGAGTAATTAGCAATAAAGGTAGTCATGGTGTTGATGGAATGAAGACCGATGAACTTCGTGAGCATATCAAGAAACACTGGGAAACAATTAAAGTTAAACTACTAGAAAGTAAATATAATCCGTCACCTGTAAGGAGAAAAGAAATATCTAAACCAGATGGTGGAGTTAGACTTTTGGGAATACCAACTGTACAAGATAGATTAATTCAACAAGCAATTGCTCAAGTATTATCTAAAATATATGAACCTCTATTCTCCGAAAATAGTTTCGGTTTCCGACCTCATAGAGGAGCAAAGGACGCTATAACGAAATCAAAACAGTATATAACTCAAGGAAATAGATGGGTTATAGATATGGATTTAGAGAAATTCTTTGATAAAGTTAATCATGATATTCTCATGAACAAACTTGAAAAGAAGATACAAGACAAAAGGTTATTATCTCTAATAAGAAAATATCTTAAAAGCGGAATTCTCATAAATGGGGTCTCGGTAGCAAGTGAAGAAGGGACACCACAAGGTGGTCCGTTAAGTCCGCTATTAGCTAATATAATGTTAGATGAATTGGATAAAGAACTTGAAAGACGAGGTCACAAATTTTGTAGATATGCAGATGATAATAACATATATGTTAAAAGCAAAAGAGCAGGGTTTAGAGTAATGAAATCTATAACCAATATAATTGAAAATAATTTGAAACTTAAAGTAAACAAGGATAAAAGTGCAGTAGACTTTGTATCAAAACGAAAGTTTTTAGGATTTTCGTTTTACTTCTCGAAAAGCGGAGCAGAAATAAGAATCCATGAGAAATCTATAAAGAAATTCAAGGAAAAGGTCAAATTCTATACTAACAGAAATAAAGGAATTAGTATGGAATACAGGCTACACAAATTAAATCAAATCACAAAAGGATGGATTAATTACTATGGAATTGCTAACGCACGCGGAAAGCTAATTGAACTAGATAAATGGATTAGAAGAAGACTAAGAGCTTGCATATGGAAACAATGGAAGAAGATCAGCACTAAACAAAGAAATCTGGCTAAATTAGGAATCGATAAATACAAAGCGTGGGAATATGCAAATACAAGAAAAGGCTATTGGAGAATATCCAAAAGCCCAATTTTGAGCAAGTCTTTAAACAATAAATACCTAGAATCTCTAGGATTTATTAGTCTAACACAAACATATCAAATGAGACATTAAATTCTGATGAACCGCCGTATACCGAACGGTACGTACGGTGGTGTGAGAGGTCGGAAAACAAAATAATTGTTTTCCTCCTACTCGATTATTATATCTGCTATAATATTATTTGGTATAAAATTAAGTTTTAAGATTCATACTATTTTCTATAAATTATAGTATAGAGTTTATATTATAAAGTAAAATAATATGTAATAGCATTAAGTAAGAGGTGAAAAAATGAGCCCATTGGCAGATTTAATGAGACCTAGTGATTTAAAAGATTTTGTAGGACAACAACATATATTAAGTCAAGGGAAGCCATTATATAATTTGATTGAGAGTAATAATATATGTAATTGTATATTTTATGGGCCTCCTGGAACTGGTGAAACAACTTTAGCTAACATAATGGCTAATTATGTAGATAAGAAATTCTACAAATTAAATGCGACGACAGCATCCGTGGAAGATATTCAAGAAATTACGGATAATATTAATAATTTACTAAATTATAATTAAGAATAGAAATTTGGAAATAATATAATTGATTTTGAATATATATTTATAGATATAAATATATACGGGGTGTAGAAATGGGGAATTTCAAATTTATAAAGTCTGAAATAGATGGTGCTTATATAGTAGAGTCTAAAGTTTTTGGAGATGAAAGAGGCTATTTTATGGAAGTCTATAATGAGGAAGCTTTTAAAGAGGCTGGACTTAATATGACCTTTGTCCAAGATAATGAATCAAAATCAAGTAAGGGTGTACTTCGTGGACTTCATTTTCAAAGGAAGCATAGTCAGGGAAAGCTTGTTAGAGTGACTAAAGGTGAAGTTTTTGATGTAGCTGTTGATTTGAGAATTGGTTCTGAAACTTATGGTAAATGGGAAGCAGTTATTTTAAGTGATGAAAATAAAAAACAATTTTATATTCCCAAAGGTTTTGCACATGGCTTTCTGGTATTATCAGAAGAGGCTGTATTTAACTATAAATGCACAGATTTTTATGCTGCTGAATATGACAGTGGGGTTATGTGGAATGATCCAGATATAGATATTAAATGGCCTTTAGATAGAATACAGAATATGATTTTATCTGAAAAGGACAAAAAGCATCCAAGCTTAAAAGAATTGGATTTGAGCAGATATTCAGATTATTATATTTGTCCAAAAGAGGTGTGATTACAGATGAAAATACTAATTACAGGTGCAAAAGGGCAGCTTGGTAATGAACTTCAAGATATAATAAATAGTGGAAAAGCCGAAATTGGTCAAGTTTCAGAGTTAATTATAAAATCAGAAGTTATTCCATTAGATATAGATGAATTGGATATAACTAATTTGGAAATGGTTAAAGCTAAATTAAATAAATTAAAACCAGATGTAATAATTAATTGTGCAGCGGCTACTAATGTTGATGGTTGTGAAAATAATCAAGATTTTGCATTTAAGGTTAATTCAATTGGCCCAAGAAATTT
This sequence comes from Clostridium saccharoperbutylacetonicum N1-4(HMT), assembly GCF_000340885.1. Taxonomy (NCBI): domain Bacteria; kingdom Bacillati; phylum Bacillota; class Clostridia; order Eubacteriales; family Clostridiaceae; genus Clostridium; species Clostridium saccharoperbutylacetonicum. The sequence continues at coordinate 1,361,739 of NC_020291.1, forward strand.
AGCTATAGTATCTGAAAAAATAGGTGCTAAATTAGTTCAGGTATCAACTGATTATGTATTTAGCGGAGTTGGAAACAAGCCATTAACTGAATATGATTTAACAACTCCATATAGTGTTTATGGAAAAACTAAGCTACTCGGAGAAAATTATGTAAGAGAGTTTTCTTCAAAATATTTTATAGTTAGAACTGCATGGTTGTATGGACATATAGGCAATAATTTTGTTTATACTATGAGAAGATTAGCTAAAGAAAAGGATATGATAACTGTTGTAAATGACCAGAAAGGAAATCCGACGTATGCCAATGATTTAGCTTATCATATATTAAAACTTTTACAGACAGAAGAATATGGAATATATCATTGTACTGGTAAAGGTGAGTGCACCTGGTATGACTTTGCGAAAATGATAATTGAATTGTCAGGAGAAAATTGTAAAGTTACAGCATGTACATCAGAAGAATATAAAACTTTAGCAAAGAGGCCTAAATATTCATCACTTGATAATGTGATGCTTAGATATACTGTTGGTGATGAAATGAGAGATTGGAAGGATGCAATAAAATCTTTTATTAATAAGATAGATAGCAATTATAATTATCGGGATGGAGTAAGAGAATGAAGATATATTTAGTTACAGGTGGAGCAGGATTTATAGGTTCGAATTTCATTTTATATATGTTAACAAAATATAAAGATATTAAAATAATAAATTTAGATAAGTTAACTTATGCAGGAAACTTAGAGAATCTTAAATCTATTGAAAATGATAAGAGATATACATTTGTTCAAGGAGATATTTGTGATAAAGATTTAGTTTCAAGTCTTTTTAAAATTAATAATATAAATTATGTTGTTCATTTTGCAGCAGAATCTCATGTTGACAGAAGTATAAAAGAGCCGGAAATATTTGCTAAAACAAATGTATTAGGAACTGTAAATATGCTCAATTGTGCAAAAACTGCTTGGGGAAGTGAAGAGGGATTTATTGATGGAGTGAAATTTCTTCATGTATCAACAGATGAAGTTTATGGTTCTTTAGGAGATGAAGGCTTTTTTGTGGAAACAACACCAATAGATCCTCATAGTCCATATTCATCAAGCAAAGCAAGTTCAGACTTAATGGTTAAATCTTATTATGATACTTATAAAATGCCAGTTAATATAACAAGATGTTCAAATAACTATGGACCATTTCAATTTCCGGAGAAGTTAATACCATTATTAATCAATAACTGTTTGCAGCATAAAGATCTTCCTGTATATGGAGATGGATTAAATATAAGAGATTGGTTGTTTGTAGAAGACCATGCAAAAGCGATTGATATGGTTATTAATGGAGGTAGACTTGGAGAAGTCTATAATGTTGGAGGCCATAATGAAAGGATAAATATACAAATAGTAAAGACAGTAATTGAATATATAAATAAAAATGTAGATAAAAATGTTACTGAAAGTTTAATAAAATATATTGAAGATAGAAAAGGTCATGATAGAAGATATGGAATAGCTCCCGATAAGATAAAGACAGAACTTGGCTGGTATCCAGAAACTAGTTTTGAAGTTGGGATTAAGAAGACTATTAAGTGGTATTTAGATAATTCAAAATGGATGAAAAATGTAACTTCTGGAGAATATCAAAAGTATTATGATAAGATGTACAACTAATTTGTGGGGGGCTATAGATTGGTTCGTATTAAGTTAAAAATTTATAGATATATAATCTAAGAGGTTCAAAGAGAAAAGTAGTTATTTAAAAATTGTAGTGAAAAATTCTAAGTATGAGTATTGCACCGAATTAGATTTGGTGCAATTTTTATATAATAATTATGTGAAAAGGTCTTTGTTTTAGTTCTAATTATCATGTGATGTAGTATAATTTGAAGTAATAGTTTCAAGAGGGAAAGAGGAATCAATATTGAGAAAAATAATTATTTTGTTATGTTTGTTTTGGATGGGATTTATATTCTACATGTCAAGCAATAATGGACAAATATCTCATGAACAAAGTACTAAGGTAGTTAATATAATTGAAGATTCTAAATCAAAATTAGAAAATAAATCAAATAATCAGGCTAAAGCTGAAAAGGAAAATTTAGCTTTTTTAGATAAACTTATTAGAAAGAATGCACATGGGTTCCTATACATGGTATTGGCAATATTAGTAAGTGCTTCATTTTTTTCTTATAAAAAATTAGGAAGAGATGCAATAGTGTATATACTTTTTATATGCCAATTTTATGCTATTACTGATGAATTTCACCAAGCTTTTGTTCCAGGAAGAACTTCTTTAGTAAGTGATGTTTTAGTTGATTTTATAGGGAGTTTAGTAGGCTTAATAATTTTTTATTTGATTTATTATAAAATATATAAAGCTAAGATTAGATCTAGATTAAGCACGAAGAAATTATAGTTTTCTACTGCTTTTTTATTTTTCTAAATCTGTTATAATAATAGTTAGCAAATCAAGAAGGTATGATTAGATATTATTAAAGACAAAGAGGTGCAAGCAATGCGACCACTAGCAGATTTGATGCGCCCAAATAAATTGGAAGATTTTGCGGGACAAAAGCATATTTTAAGTGAAGGGAAGCCGTTATATAATTTGATTGAGAGTAAGAATATATGTAATTGTATATTTTATGGGCCTCCTGGAACTGGTAAAACAACTTTAGCTAACATAATGGCTAATTATGTAGATAAGAAATTCTACAAATTAAATGCAACGACAGCATCTGTGAAAGATATTCAAGAAATTACGGATAATATTAATAATTTACTAAATTATAATGGAGTAGTTCTATACATAGATGAACTTCAGCATTTTAATAAAAAACAACAGCAGGCATTATTAGAATTTATTGAAGATGGAAGAATAACGCTGATTGCAAGTACTACTGAAAATCCTTATTTCGTTATACACAAAGCTATAATAAGCAGATGTAATATATTCTCATTTAAGCCATTAAATACTTCTGATATTATTATTGGACTTGAAAATTCTATTAAAAAGTTAACTTCAGAAGGAATAAAAATAGAATATTCTAATGAAGCTCTTACATATATTGCTGAGATATCTCAAGGTGATTATAGAAAAGCATATAATATTTTAGAAATTGCTATAAATTCGCAGGTAAAGAACGTTAGAGTGATTTCAAGTGAATATATAGAGAGCCTAGGACAGTCCAATATGAGGGCCGATTCTAGTGGGGATGAGTTTTATAACTTGTTAAGTGCCCTTCAAAAAAGTATTAGGGGAAGTGATGCTGATGCATCGATTCATTATTTAGCACGACTTATCAAAAGTGGTAATTTAACTTCAATTATAAGAAGGATTTCTGTTATTGCAGCTGAAGATATAGGCCTTGCTTTTCCAACAGCACTGTCTGTTGTCAATTCGGGAATAGAACTAGCTTTAAAGGTAGGATTGCCAGAAGCAAGAATAATACTTTCTGAAATAGTAATTTATTTAGCAACATTACCTAAATCAAATAGTGCAATTTTAGCTATAGATGCAGCTATGAATGATTTGGAAAATATCAATTTTGGAGATGTTCCTATGCATTTAAAAGATGCACATTATATGGGAGCCGCTAATCTTGGAGTAGGTGGATATAAATATCCACATAATTATAATGATCATTATGTAAAACAAGAATATTTGCCAAAAGAATTAGAAGGAAGAATATATTATAATGGGCAAAATAATAAATACGAAGAAAGCATAAAAAATTATTGGGAAAAAATTAAAAATCAATAATTATCGTTTGACAAAAGCCGAGTAATTTGGTAAGATATAAGCGAAATTAATATATTTTATATATAAAGAGGTGAAAGAATGAAACTTTCAACTAAAGGAAGATACGGGGTTAGAGCCATGGTAGAGTTAGCGGCTAATTATGGTGGAGCACCGGTTTCAATAAAGACTATATCAAAAAAGGAAAATCTTTCTGAATATTATTTAGAACAATTATTTAGCCCGCTTAGACGTGCTAATGTTATAAGAAGTATAAGAGGTGCACAAGGTGGATACGTTTTATGCAAACCTCCTAGGGAAATAACTGTTGGAGATATAATGACTATTTTGGAAGGTCCTGTTGAAATAGCGGATTGTATTGACGGAGTTGAATGCGATAGTTCAGATTGCTGTGCTACAAAAGCAGTATGGGAAAAAATAAAAAATAGTATAGATAGTGTTATGAATTCAATAACATTACAAGATATACTTGATGATCACGAAGCTCTTCAAAAGAAAAATAGTGGCATTAAGATTGCAGATAGGAGTGAATAATAATGAAAAATGTATATATGGACTATTCAGCTACGACTTATGTTAAACCAGAAGTTTTAGAAGAAATGCTTCCTTATTTTACACAAAAGTTTGGAAATCCATCTTCATTTTATGGGATATCAAGAGAAACTAAAAAAGCTATAGATAAAGCAAGAGAACAAATAGCAAAAGCGTTAAATTGTTTACCAGAAGAAGTGTATTTTACTGGTGGTGGATCTGAAGCAGATAACTGGGCGATAAAAGGAATTGCTTCAGCCCATAGAAATAAAGGAAATCACATTATTACAACTAAAATAGAGCATCATGCAGTTCTTCATACTTGTGAATACTTAGAGAAGAACGGTTTTGAAGTTACATATTTAGATGTTGATGAAGAAGGTTTTGTTAGATTAGAAGATTTAAAAAATGCTATAACTGATAAAACAATTTTAGTCAGCATTATGTTTGCGAATAATGAAATTGGAACAATTGAGCCAATAAAGGAAATCGGAGAAATCTGTAGGGAAAAGAAAATTTTCTTCCATACTGATGCAGTTCAAGCTATTGGGAATGTACCTGTAGATGTTAAAGAAATGAACATTGATATGTTGTCACTAGCAGGTCATAAGCTTTATGGACCAAAAGGAATTGGAGTTTTATATATCAAAAAGGGAATTAAGATTGATAACTTAATTCATGGTGGAGCTCAAGAAAGAAATAGAAGAGCAGGAACAGAAAATATCGCATCTATTGTAGGTCTTGGTAAGGCAGTTGAACTTGCAACTGTAAATTTAGAAGAGCATATGAGTAAGTTAACAGCTCTTAGAGATAAGCTTATAAATGGACTTTTAGAAATTCCTTATACAAAATTAAATGGACCAAGAGGAGATAAGAGATTACCTGGAAATGCAAATGTATGTTTTAGATTTATTGAAGGTGAATCAATTCTTTTATCACTAGATTTTAAAGGTGTTTGTGCATCAAGTGGTAGTGCTTGTACATCAGGATCCTTAGATCCATCGCATGTATTACTTGCAATTGGACTTCCACATGAAATTGCTCATGGATCATTAAGACTTTCCATGGGTGAAGGATCAACTGAAGAGGATGTAGATTATGTTCTTGAAGTTGTACCACCAATTATTGAAAGATTAAGAAATATGTCACCATTATGGGATGACTTTTTAAAGAAGGGAGAAAAATAATATGATATATAGTGAAAAAGTAATGGAACATTTCCAAAACCCAAGAAACGTTGGAGAAATAGAAAATGCAAATGGTGTAGGTGAAGTAGGAAACGCTAAGTGTGGAGATATAATGAAGATTTATTTAAAAGTTGAAGATAACATTATAAAAGATGTTAAATTTAAGACTTTTGGATGTGGATCAGCTATTGCATCATCATCAATGGCAACTGAATTAATTAAAGGAAAGACTTTAGATGAAGCTTGGGAATTAACAAATAAGGCTGTTGCAGAAGCATTAGATGGCCTTCCACCAGTAAAAATGCATTGTTCTGTACTTGCAGAAGAAGCAATCCACAAAGCTATAAATGATTATAGAGCAAACAATGGATTAGAAGTTATACCAATGGAAGAACATAGCGATGAAGATTTACATGCGGCTGTTCATGGCGAAGAGTAATAGGTGATTTATGAAGAAAAAAGTTTTAGTAGGTATGAGTGGTGGTGTAGATAGTTCTGTTGCTGCATATTTATTAAAACAGCAGGGATATGAAGTCATTGGTGCTACAATGCAAATTTGGCAAGAAGACAATGAATTTCAAGAAAGAGAAGGGGGCTGTTGCTCCCTTTCTGCTGTTGATGATGCAAGAAGAGTATGTGACAAACTAGATATACCATTTTATGTTTTAAATTTTAGAGATTATTTTAAAGAAAAAGTTATAGATAATTTTGTACAGGAATATATTGATGGAAGAACTCCAAATCCTTGTATTGAATGTAATAAGCATCTAAAGTTCGATGAACTTTTAAGAAGAGCAAAGGGGATAGGTGCAGATTATGTGGCTACAGGTCATTATGCAAAAATTGAAAAGCGTGATGATAGATATCTATTGATAAGATCAGATGATGATAGAAAAGATCAAACTTATGCATTATATAATTTCACTCAAGAGCAATTAGAACATACATTGATGCCTTGTGGAGAATATGAAAAGACAAAAATAAGAGAAATAGCAAAAGAAATTGGTCTTGCTGTTCATAACAAAAAAGATAGTGAGGAAATTTGTTTTATTCCAGATAATAATCATGGAAGATATATCTTAGAAGCAAAGCCAGACAGAGTTAAGCCGGGTAATTTTGTTGATAAGGAAGGCAATGTTATTGGTAAACATAAAGGAATTGTATATTATACCATAGGGCAAAGAAAAGGGCTTGGACTTTCTTTAGGAAGGCCAGTTTTTGTAACTGGTATAAATGCAAAAACAAACGAAGTTATACTTGGATCAGAAGATGATATATTCAAAACTGATTTGATTGCAACTGCTGTTAATTTCATTCCTTTTGATAAACTTGAAAAAGAAATAGAAGTTACAGCAAAGGTTAGGTATTCAGCTAAACCTGCAGAGGCGCTTTTAACTCCAATGGGAAATGGAAGAATAAAAGTTTCGTTTAAAGAAAAGCAAAGGGCAATAACTAAAGGGCAGTCAGTCGTATTTTATGATAATGAAATAGTAGTTGGCGGTGGAATAATTCAAGAAGTGTTATAAAAATGATAGCTAAGAGTTTTGTAGACTCTTAGCTATCATTTTTTATGGAATAAAAAATATAATTAAGTTTAAATTAAATTGTATATCTTATTTTAAAAAATTCTGAAAGAAAGGTGAGTGTACAAATTTTATATTTAGCTACACTGACTTTCTCCTATGGAACTTTTATATTTGGAAAGATATCCAAAGCGAGAATTAGACTTATTCAACAATTATCGAAATCAGATACATTTATCTTCCACAGGACTAGTGAAATTTTCGCTGGAAGGTTCTAAATGGTGGCTTGTCGTCATTTCAGCGTGCTCCAGATGTAAAATCTGGACAAGCTGAAATGAAACAAGCCCCCATTAACAACCATCATCAGCTCAATTTCACATGCCTGCTTCCAGAAAAATGTGTCTAATTTCTAGTGTAGTGTTATGATTATTATTTCTCGATGATGCATACATATTCCGGTTATAAGTTTGATTATTAATTTGGATATCTACACATATAAAAGTTATACTTTTAACTTTTGTAATTAATTAATAATTGGAACATATATATTTAAATAGGAGGCAAATCAATGAATATTAAAGAAAATAAGAGAAAAAATGATTACACGTTAAAAATATGATGGAATATGAACGTATTAAAATAATTATGAACTAAAAAAGAGAAGATGTAAGTTGAAAAGTATACCAATAAAGTATAGAATAAAATTATACGGTTCAGGTATACATTTAAGGGATTCATTTGAAAATAAAGAATATATTAGGAGGCGCGATTATGTTTTTTAAGACTACAGAGCAACATGAAAATTTAAGAGCAAGAATTAGAGAATTTGCTGAAGAGGAAGTTAAACCTATTGCATTTATGTTAGATCAGGAAAATAAATTCCCTTCTGAAGCTGTTGAAAAGTTAGCCCAAATGGGAATGATGGGAATTCCTTATTCAAAAGAATATGGAGGAGCAGGCTTAGATGTAATAAGTTATGCAATTGCTGTTGAAGAATTATCAAGAGTTGATGGTGGTACAGGTGTAATACTTTCTGCTCATACATCCTTAGGAACATATCCAATTGCAGCTTTTGGAAGTAAAGAACAAAAGCAAAAATACTTAGTGCCATTAGCAAAAGGAGAAAAACTTGGTGCCTTTGGACTTACTGAAGAAAATGCTGGAAGTGATGCAGGTGGTACAGAAACTACTGCTGTCTTAGATGGAGATCATTATATTTTAAATGGAGAAAAGATATTCATTACTAATGGTGGTGAAGCAGATATTTATATTGTTTTTGCAGTAACTACACCTGATATTGGAACTCGTGGAATAAGTGCTTTTATAGTTGAAAAAGGATGGGAAGGCTTTAGTTTTGGCAAACATTACGATAAGATGGGAATTCGTTCTTCAGTAACAGCAGAGCTCATATTTAATGAGGTGAAAGTTCCTAAAGAAAACTTGTTAGGAAAAGAAGGAGACGGTTTTAAGATTGCAATGTCTACATTAGATGGTGGACGTATTGGTATTGCAGCTCAAGCTCTTGGAATAGCTCAAGGTGCTTATGAAAATGCACTTGAATATTCAAAAGAAAGAATTCAATTTGGTAAACCAATTTGTCAAAATCAAATTATAGCTTTTAAACTAGCAGATATGGCAACAAAACTTAGAGCAGCTAGAATGCTGATTTATAGTGCAGCAGAACTTAAGGAAAACCATGAACACTATAGCATGGAAGCTGCTATGGCTAAGCAATATGCATCAGATGTTTGCCTTGAAATTGTAAATGATGCTCTTCAAATATTTGGAGGAAGTGGATATCTTAAAGGTATGGAAGTTGAACGTGCTTATAGAGATGCCAAGATTTGTACAATATATGAAGGAACAAATGAAATTCAACGTGTTGTTATTGCAGCAAGTATTATAGGTAAGATGCCAAAGAATGAACAGGTAGTAAAAGGAGCTCAAAGAGGTCCTATCACAGGTTATCGTAAGAAAGTTATCTTTAAAGATGGAAGTGCTGATGAAAAGGTTAGTTCGCTTGTGGAAGCTTTAAAGAAAGAAGGCTACGACTTTACTGTAGCAATTCCTATGAATACTTCAATTAGTAAGGCTGATAGAGTGGTAAGTGCTGGACAAGGTATTGGTGAAAAGGCAAATATGAGTCTTATAGAAGATTTAGCAGCTGCAGTTGGGGGAACTGTTGGATGTTCTCGTCCAGTAGCTGAAACCCTTAAATATCTTCCAATAGATAGGTATGTAGGTATGTCAGGACAAAAGTTTAATGGAAATCTTTATATTGCCTGTGGTATTTCAGGAGCAGGTCAGCATTTAAAAGGCATAAAAGACGCTACTACAATCGTAGCTGTAAATATTAACCCTAATGCTAAAATATTTAAAAACGCGGATTATGGAATAGTAGGAGATGTAAATGAAATATTACCACTACTTACTGCTGCTTTAGATAATGGGGAACCAAAGAAGGAAGCACCACCAATGAAGAAGATGAAAAGAGCTATCCCAAAGAAAGTTACTCCGACATGGAAACATTATGTATGTAATGGTTGCGGTTATGAATATGATCCAGGTTTAGGAGATGCTGAAGGAGAAATTGCTCCAGGAACTTTATTTGAAAATATACCTGAAGAATGGACTTGCCCTGCATGTGGTGAAGAAAAGAGTATGTTTATAGAAATTTAGTTTTTGTATTATTTGTTAATTATTAATTAGATAATTCTTTAGATATAAAAATAAATATTGATAAATCATAGTTAGTAGGTATGTCTTGATTTGGAAAGTCATGGAATAAGAATGAAGTTTCTCCATAGAGCTTTCGTAATTAACTTATAATTTATAATTGCAAAATATATATGATAAAGTGTAAAAATAAAATGTTTTGATAGTAAAGGAGGATTTATTACATGTATTGTGTTAGAAATATAACTGAAGATTTATATTGGATTGGTGGTAATGATCGACGATTAGCTCTTTTTGAAAATGTCCATCCTATTCCAAGAGGGGTTTCATATAATTCATACTTACTTTTAGATGAAAAGACTGTGCTATTTGATACAGTAGATTGGTCAATTTGTCGTCAATTCCTTGAAAATATAAAGGGTGTTTTGGGAGAAAGAAAATTAGATTATATGGTTATAAATCATATGGAACCTGATCATGCAGCATGTATTGAAGAAATTGTTCTTAGATATCCAAAGGTTAAGATTGTATGTACAGAAAAAGCACTTTTATTCATGCATCAATTTGGATTTGATATTGGAGATAATGTAATACAAGTAAAAGAAGGAGATACAATGTCTTTTGGAAAGCATAATGTTGCTTTTGTGGCTGCGCCAATGGTTCATTGGCCAGAAGCTATGGTGACATATGATGCAACAAATGGAGTGTTATTTTCAGCTGATGCCTTTGGTTCCTTTGGTGCATTAGATGGAAAACTCTTCAATGATGAAGTTGATTTTGATCGTGACTGGCTTGATGATGCAAGAAGATACTATACAAATATAGTAGGAAAGTATGGTCCTCATGTTCAAGCCTTATTAAAGAAGGCAGCAGGTTTAGAAATTAAGTATATATGCCCTTTACATGGTCCAGTATGGCGTAATGATTTTGGTTATTTATTAGATAAATATGATAAGTGGAGCCGTTATGAGCCAGAAGAGAAAGGCGTGTTAATAGTTTATGCATCTATGTATGGAAATACCGAAGCAGCAGCAAATGATTTAGCAACAAGATTGGTAAAAAAAGGAGTTACCAAGGTATCCATGTATGATGTGTCAAGTACTCATGTTTCGTATTTGATTTCTGAAGCTTTTAAGTATAGTCATGTTGTACTGGTTTCAGTAACTTACAATTTAAAGATATATCCGCCAATGCATAATTTCATAATGGATATGAAAGCATTAAATCTTCAAAAACGTACTTTTGCACTTGTAGAGAATGGTTCGTGGGCTCCTCAATCAGCAAAATTGATGGGGGAACTCATAGAAGAAATGAAGGATATGACAATCTTAGAGAGTGAGATGACAATAACCTCAGCTATGGCAGAAAAAGATGAAGATTCAATGGAAGCTGTTACAGACAGCATTGTTGATTCAATGAAATAGGAATAATAAGCGTTTAAATATAATTCTTTAGTAATTTAAGAAGTATTATATTTAGGCGCTTTTCTTTTAAGAAGATAATGAAACCGATAGTTTCATAATGAATAATTTTCCTTTCTTTGGAGACTATATAAATAATGTGAATTTTATATAGCTATTTGGAGGTATGCAATTTGTTTAAAACTAGGGATTTCTTTTTTAAGAAGATTTACAATATTAACGGAAAAAAAATAGGAATCATTGAGGATTTATTTATAGATTTCCACTTGGGAAGAGTTTTAGGCTTTAAAGTATCAAATAGCCATTTTTTTTCAAAAAGTAATTATATAGACATACAAGATGTTGTTGATATTGGTGAGGATATAATAATAGATTCTATCAGACAAGGAAGCGGATTAGCTTTTAAAGAAATAAAATATTTAGAGGTAATTGATGTTTTAGGAGATGTTAAAGGCGTTTTAGAAGATATGATTATAGATATTGAAGATTACAGTATAAAAGCCATTGTCATAAGTTCAGGATTTATAGATAAGATGATAAAGGGAAAACAAATAATTCTTTTGAATAAATGTATTCTTGGAGAAAAATATATATTATACACAGGAAATGAAGGGGTATTGTTTAAAACAATGCCACATAATATGGAGAAGTGCAATGGAGTTAAGAAAGCATAAGAAGATAATTTTATTTGGTTTGGTTTTATCATGCGGTATAATATTTATTTTAGCTTACTTTTTAAGTAAATCATTCAATACAATAGTAAATGTTATGATTATATCATTTATATTATCTTATACATTAAGCCCAATTAGAGATACATTTATAATAAAGTTTAAAGTAAGTAAAAGAGCAGCATCTATTTTGGTTATATTATTAATATTAGGAATTGTTGCCTCATGCATAATAGTGATAGTTCCAGCATTGTTTAAGGAAATAACAAATGTAAGCAATATATTTGATAATATAAGTAATTTTATGGATGAGGTCTTTAGAAAATTTAATTTGAATAATTCAACTGTAAGCAATGTGGTATATAATGAGTTTTTAGAAAGAGGAAATGAACTTTGGGTTACCTTTACAGAAAATTCTGTAGATAATTTAATTGGATTTAGTGACAATATTATTTCCTTTGCAATAATACCAATTGTTATTTATTATTTTCTTTGTGATGGAAACAAAATATATAACAAGATTTTGCTATTTCTTCCAACTGAAAAGAGGGGATTAGTTAAAAAATTTTTATATAATATAGATAAGGTGTTGACTAGATATATCACAAGTCAATTATTCTTGTCAGGATTAATAGGAGTATTAACTTTTATATTATTAGTAGTATTAAAAGTAAAATTTCCTTTGTGGATTTCGATTTTGAATGCAATTTTAAATATAATACCGTATTTTGGTCCAATATTTGGAGCTGTACCAGCAGTTATAGTTGCACTCTTGGATTCTCCAATTAAGGCACTTTGGGTTATTATTGGGATGTTTGTTATTCAACAATTAGAAGGTGATATTTTATCACCTAAGATTACAGGTGATAGTACAGAAATGCATCCACTTGTAATAATAGTGCTATTATTAATAGGTGAAAAATTTGGAGGATTTATTGGAATGGTATTAGTAGTTCCAATTGCTGTAATAATTAAGGCTTTATATGATGATATAAATTATTATTTGTTTTAAATACAGCGATTCAATATTACTACAATGTAGAAGAACCACTGAAATATTTAAATACATTTCGTTTTTTGTATTTATTAGGTATATTTGTTACAAGAATAATTGCTAAAACCCTAAGGATTTCCAAATAAAATCAACATTTATTGCTCTTTAATAATTGACTATTGATCAACAATCATTGAGAATTGATTATTGACATAATTATTTATATGAAATATAATTTTCATGAAATAATTAAATAATAAGTGATGATTAGGATAAGTAAATTTATTATAGATATTTAGAGAAAAAGTGGTTGGTGAAAACTTTTTACTATATTATTTTGAAGCTGCCTAGGAGCTATAATTAACTAAGTGATGTGTTTTGTTTACACATAATTAGGGTGGTACCGCGGAAATTTTGCCTTTCGTCCCTAGGATTATATTTAGGGAGAGGGCTTTTTTATGTTTTATTAGACATAACAATTGATGAAGCAATTATTAAGGAAAACTATACCTTGGAATATGTGTAAGAAGTTTACTATTACCAATTTAAAGTGCAAAGTATATACCACAGTTATTTAAAATACATAATGATATATGGAGGAATAATTTATGAAATTTACAAAAACAAATGATTTAAGAAAAGCATATCTAGAATTTTTTGAGAGTAAAGAACATTTGAAATTAGAAAGTTTTTCTTTAGTTCCTAAAAATGATAAGAGTTTATTATTAATAAATGCTGGTATGGCTCCATTAAAACCATATTTTACAGGACTTCAAGAACCACCAAAGAAAAGAATAACAACTTGTCAAAAATGTGTTAGAACAGGTGATATTGAGAATGTTGGAATAACAAGCAGACATTGTACTTTCTTTGAAATGCTAGGAAACTTTTCCTTTGGAGATTATTTTAAAAAAGAAATAATCCCATGGGCGTGGGAATTCTTAACTGAAGTTTTAGAAATGCCAAAAGAAAAATTATATGTAACAATATATTTAGATGATGATGAAGCATATGAATTTTGGACTACACTTACAGATGTAGATAAGAGTCATATATTTAGATTGGGAAAAGAAGATAATTTCTGGGAACATGGTGCAGGACCTTGTGGCCCTTGTACAGAAATTCATTTTAGCAGAACAGATGAAGTACCTACTAATTCAGAAGAATTTAGTGCTTTGTCAGATGCAGATAAAATAATTGAAGTATGGAATCTTGTATTTACTCAATTTGATGGAGATGGAAAAGGAAACTATGAAAGACTTGCAAGTACTAATATAGATACTGGTATGGGACTTGAAAGACTTTCAGTTGTAATGCAAAGTAAAAACAGTGTATTTGAAATTGATACATTAGAAAATATATTGAGTGAAGTTTCTAAACTTGCTAATGTTAAGTATGGTGACGACAGCAAGTCTGATATTTCATTGAGAATAATAACAGATCATATAAGATCAATAACTTTCATGATTTCTGATGATGTAATGCCATCAAATGAAGGCAGAGGATATGTGCTTAGAAGACTTCTTAGAAGAGCTGCTAGACATGGAAAAACTTTAGGGATTAATGATGCGTATCTTTGTAACTTATGTGATGTTGTTATAAGAGATTCAAAAGAAGCATATCCAGAACTTGAAGCTAAGAAAGAATATATTAAAAAAGTTATAAAAATTGAAGAAGATAAATTTAGAGAAACTTTAGATTCTGGTATGGAAATATTAAATGGATTTATTGGTGAATTAAAAGAAAATAAAGAAACAATTTTAAAAGGCGCTGATGGATTTAAATTATACGATACTTTTGGATTCCCTATGGAACTTACGAAGGAAATATTAGAAGACGAAGGTTTATCATTAGATGAAGATGCATTTAATGAAGAAATGAAAATTCAAAGGGAAAGAGCTAGAAGTGCAAGAAAAGTTTCTAATTATATGGGAACAGATGTTAAGACTTTAGATGCTATCCCTGCTGATATAGAAACAATATTTGATGGATATGATAATGATGCTTTAAATGCAGAAGTTAAATGCTTAATTGAAGGTGAAGATTTTGTAGAAAGCATTACTGAAGGAAATAAAGCTATTGTTGTTACTGATGTCACTCCATTATATGCCGAAATGGGTGGACAAATAGGTGATACAGGTTTTATATTTAATGATGGTTTTAAGGCACAAGTTGTTGATACTAAAAAGAATATCGGTGGTAAAATAGTTCATTTTGTAGAAGTTTTATCTGGAGAACTTAAATCTGGAGATAAAGTTACAATTGAAGTAGATAAAGAAAGACGTGAAAATATAAAAAGAAATCATACTGCAACTCACCTTTTAGATAAGGCATTAGTTACAGTTTTAGGATCTCACGTTCATCAAGCAGGATCATATGTTAGTCATGATAGATTAAGATTTGACTTTTCACATTTTGAAGCAATGACTGAAGAAGAAATCACTAAAGTTGAGGATTTAGTTAATGAAGCAATAACAAGTGTAACTACAGTTGTTACTAAAGTAATGGATCTTCAAGAGGCTAAAAACAGCGGAGCTATAGGTATATTTGATGATAAATATTCTGATAAGGTTAGAGTTGTAATGGCTGGAGAATATTCTAAAGAATTATGTGGTGGAACACATATAGATAATACTGGTAAAATAGGTTTGTTTAAAATTATATCTGAAAGCGGTATTGCTGCAGGTACTAGAAGAATAGAAGCAGTGGTTGGAAAAGAAGCATACAAATTAGTTAATGAAAAGAAAGATTTGTTAAAAGAAGCTTCAAGTAAGCTTAAGTGTTCAGAAAAAGAATTATTAAGCAAACTTGATCAACAAGCTAAAGAATTAAAAGAAAAAGACAAAGAAATTGCAGTTTTAAAATCTAAATTCGCAACAATGGGAATAGATGATATTATTGCAAGTGCAAAAAATGTTAATGATGTTAATGTTGTTGCATATGAATTAAAAGATGTTGATGGCGATGCTTTAAGAGATGTATGTGAAAAAGTAAGAGATAAAGTTGAAAGAAGTATTGTTTTACTTATGAGTGCTAATGCAGGAAAAGTTACAATATGTGCGATGGCAGCTAAAGATGCAGTTGCAAAAGGTGCTCATTGTGGGAAGTTAATTAAAGAGGTATCGGCTATACTTGGAGGCGGTGGTGGTGGAAGACCAGACATGGCTCAAGCAGGTGGAAAGTTACCAGAAAAAATCCAAGATGCAATAAAAGAAGCATATAAAATAGTTGGAACTTTAGTAAAATAGTATACTTTTTATAAATTATAGGTTATAATCTAGATATAGATTATTGAATAAATAAAAATATAAAGTTAATAATAGATATATATGGACATCGTTTCCTTATTAAATGATTAAGGGGGGGAGTTGCATAAAGCAACATTTTTATGAGTAATAATATTGAACATACAATGCAATTTGATTTAAGTAAGAATAAAGAAGCTCTTACAAAAACAATATTAACAGAGGTTTATAATTCGTTAAAAGAAAAAGGATATAATCCTATAAACCAATTAGTTGGATATTTGCTTTCAGGAGACCCTACTTACATCACTAATTACAACGGAGCAAGAGCTTTAGTAAGAAAACTCGAAAGAGATGACATACTAGAAGAAGTTATAAAGTCTTATTTAGAGATAAAGTAGAGAGTGCCCGTTTATAACGGGCGCTTTTAATTTTTTCATATACTGCGAGAGGGGTTAAAATTTGAGAATACTAGGATTGGATGTTGGTCAAAAAACTATAGGAGTGGCTGTAAGTGATCCTTTAGGGTTTACAGCACAAGGGTTGACAACAATAAGAAGAACGAATAAAGAAAAGGATATTCAAGAAATAAAGAACTTCTGTGATCAATATGATGCTAAAGTTATATTAATAGGATTACCTAAAAATATGAACGGAACAATAGGACCATCAGGTGAAATTATAATGGCTTTTGGCAAATTGCTTGAAGAAGAACTTAAGCTTGAAGTGAAATTTTGGGATGAACGTTTAACAACGGTTGCAGCACATAGGGCTATGCTTGAAGCAGACTTATCAAGAAATAAGAGAAAAAAAATAGTTGATAAAGTTGCATCAACATTTATACTTCAAGGATATTTGGATATGATTTCAAGAAAATAAAATATATAGGTTATGATTAAAGTTGTTCATTTGAATTTAAGAAATTTTAAGAGAAAAGCGTATTTACTGATTACATATTTAGTTATATGAACTTTCTTATTTAATCTTTTGCTATTAATTGAACATTGATAATTGATAATTGAAACGTATATACTAATTTATATAAAAAATAATATTATTAAAAGAAAGGAATGGATTTATGGATAAAGATGCAAAATATGTATATATACCTGATCAAGATGGAAATGATGTTAAATTTGAGGTTGTGATATACTTTGAAATAGAAAAACTTAAAGGTCAGTATATCGTTGCTACGCCAGCAGATGATGAAACTGATGAAGCCTATGCTTTTAAAATCTTTAAAGATGGAGATGGAAGCGAGATCTTTATAGCATTAGAAGATGATGATGAAGAATTTGAAATGGTATTAGAAACATATAATACTCTTATGGATGAAGATGGATTAATAGAAGAATAATACAAAAGTGAGGTGTTAGTATGGAAGTATCTAATTTAATTGATATGGATGCCTTGAAGGAAAATCTAAAGAAAAAGGGTTATAAATTAACGCCACAAAGAAGGTCAATTGTTGATACAATAATTGAAAATGAAGGGCAGCATTTAACAGCAGAAGAAATATATGATAAAGTGAAAAAGAGTTGCCCGGAAATTGGCTTGGCAACAGTATACAGAACTATTCTTTTGTTAGAAGAATTAGGTGTTATCTCTAGATTAGAATTAAATGATGGATGCAATAGATATGAAATAATGCATTCAAATGAAACGCATAGACATCACCATCTTGTTTGTAATAATTGTCATAAGGTTTTAGAAGTTCAGGATGATTTATTAGAGGACCTTGAAGCGGCAATTGAAAAGCAATACAAATTTAAGATTTTGGACCATAGTGTTAAGTTTTATGGTATCTGTGATGAATGTCAGAATAGTTAATTGATGAATAAAAGGCTTTTATAAAGACCTTTGTTTATAAATAAAATTTAAAAAAGGAGGGGAAGTATGAAAAATGAAAGAGCGAAGATAAAAATAATTCCTCTTGGTGGTATAAACGAGATTGGGAAAAACATAACAGCTATTGAATATAAAGAAGATATTATTGTAATAGACTGTGGATTAAAATTCCCAGATGATGATATGTTTGGTATAGATATTGTAATACCAGATGTTTCATATCTAATTAAAAACGTTGAAAAAATCAAGGGAATATTTTTAACTCATGGACATGAAGATCATATAGGAGCATTACCATATGTGTTGAGACAATTGAATGTTCCTGTATATGGAACTAAGCTTACGCTTGGAATAGTTGAGACTAAACTTAAAGAGCATGGCTTACTATCTTCAACAGAATTAATAAAAGTAAAACCAAAAGATATAATTAAGCTTGACAGTGTTTCGGTAGAATTTATAAAAACTAATCACTCGATTGCAGATTCGGTTGCAATTGCAATTCATACACCACTTGGTGTTGTACTTCATACAGGAGATTTTAAAATTGATTATACCCCAATTGATGGGGAAAGGATGGATTTTGGAAGACTTGCTGAATTAGGTAGAAAAGGTGTTCTAGTAATGATGGCGGATTCAACAAATGTTGAAAGACCAGGATATACAATGACAGAAAAAGTTGTAGGGGAAACCTTTTTAAAGCTATTTGGTAAAGCTAAAGGCAGATTAATTGTTGCTACCTTTGCGTCTAATATTCATAGGATTCAACAGATTATTACAGCAGCAGAAGCTTATGATAAAAAAGTTGCAGTATCTGGAAGAAGTATGGAAAATATTGTGCAAGTAGCAGTTGAATTAGGATATCTGAAACTTGAGAAAGAGATATTAATTCCTATAGATCAGATATCAAAGTACCCTAATGAGAGGGTTGTTGTTATAACAACTGGAAGTCAGGGGGAACCACTGTCTGCTCTTGCTAGAATGGCAGCTTCGGAACATAGAAAAGTAAATATTGTTCCAGGAGATACGGTTATTATTTCAGCTACACCAATTCCTGGAAATGAGAAGCTTGTTTCTAAGGTTATAAATCAATTATTTAAAAAGGGTGCACAAGTAATATATGGTTCTGAGGAAAAAATACATGTATCAGGTCATGCTTGTCAAGAAGAATTGAAGTTAATGCAAGCGTTAGTAAAACCAAAGTTTTTTATACCAGTCCATGGTGAATATAGACATTTAAAGAAACATGGAGAGGTAGCAATGGAAATTGGTCTTCCGGAAAACAATTTGTTAATACCGGAAAATGGAGATATAATTGAAGTTGCTAGAAATGGCATCAAAAAAATTGGAACAGTTGTGTCAGGCCAAGTATTTGTTGATGGGCTTGGTGTTGGAGATGTTGGAAATATTGTTCTAAGAGATAGAAAACACCTTTCACAAGATGGTATATTAACAATAGTAGTAACTATAGAAAAGCAAACCGGCAGAGTTGTATCAGGGCCAGACATAATTTCAAGAGGATTTGTATATGTAAGAGAATCTGAAGGGCTTATGGATGATGCCAGAGAATTAGTTAAATCTGTTCTAAAGAATTGTGAAGAAAAGCAGATTACTGATTGGGCAACATTAAAGTCTAAAATGAGAGATGAACTTAGAGAATTCCTTTATGAAAAAACTAAGAGAAAGCCAATGATATTACCAATAATTATGGAATTTTAATATATCTAATTTTCGTAATTAATTAATTTAATTATAATAATTATAATTATTAATGATTTTTGAAGATAGAAATTATAATTAATTTGTAAGAGCCTTGACTTTTATTCTCGAAAAGAGTAAAATTTAAAATAGTTGCGTAGGAAATTGGGTGCTTTAAGTATCCAATTTTCTTTTTGAAGAAAAAAGTTATAGGTTTACATAAAAAATATAAAATCACAGTTTACAAACTGTTTGGAGGAATAAATATGGAATTAACAAAAAGAGAAGATATTAGAAATATAGCAATTATTGCCCACGTTGACCATGGTAAGACAACATTAGTTGATGCTCTATTAAAACAAAGTCATACATTTAGAGCAAATGAAAAAGTAGAAGAAAGAGTAATGGATTCTAATGACTTAGAAAAGGAAAGAGGAATTACAATTCTTTCAAAAAATACTGCTGTAATTTATAATGATATAAAAATAAATATAGTAGATACTCCAGGGCATGCTGATTTCGGTGGAGAAGTTGAGCGTGTACTTAAGATGGTCGACTCAGTTTTACTTGTTGTTGACTCTTATGAAGGTCCAATGCCACAAACTAAATTCGTTTTAAAGAAATCATTAGAATTGGGATTAAAACCAATCGTTATAATTAACAAGATAGATAAACCTAATGCTAGACCAACAGATGTTATAGATGAAGTATTTGACTTATTTGTAGAACTTGGAGCTAATGATGAACAATTAGATTTCCAAATTATTTATGCATCAGCTAGAGAAGGTTTTGCAAAATATAGTGTAGATGATGATAATAATGATATGAATCCTATATTTGAAACAATAGTGAAATATGTTGCACCACCAGAAGGATATGTAGATGAACCACTTCAAATGCTTGTAAGTACATTAGATACAAATGCATTTGTTGGTAAAATTGCAATTGGTAAAATACATAGAGGTACAGTAAAAAGAAATCAAACAGTATCTTTATTAAAAAGTGATGGTTCAAACTCTAATTTCAAAATAACTAGTATATTTACATACAAGGGATTGAAAAGAGAAGAAGCAGAAGAAGCTTCAATGGGAGATATAGTTGCAGTAAGTGGTGTTCTTGATGCAAATATAGGTGATACTATAGCAGACTCTTCAGCACCAGAAGCACTTCCATTCTTAGAAATAGATGAACCAACATTAAACATGAACTTTATGGTTAATGATTCACCATTTGCAGGTCAAGAAGGTGAATTTGTAACATCAAGACATTTAAGAGATAGATTAATGAAAGAACTTGAAACTAATGTAAGTTTAAGAGTAAATGAACTTACTCCAGATTGTTTTGAAGTTTCAGGAAGAGGAGAACTTCATCTTTCTGTTCTTATTGAAACAATGAGAAGAGAAGGTTATGAATTCCAAGTTTCAAAAGCTAATGTTATCTTTAGAGAACACAATGGACATAAGGAAGAACCAATTGAATACTTAACAATAGATGTTCCAGAAGAATTTATGGGGCCAGTTATGGAAAAGCTTGGACCTAGAAAAGCTGAAATGGTTAATATGACATCAGCAGTTAATGGATATACAAGATTAGAATTCACAGTTCCAGCTAGAGGTCTTATTGGATTTAGAAGTGAATTAATGACTGATACAAAGGGTAATGGAATCATGAATCACGTATTCCATTCATACGAAAAATATAAAGGTGAAATCCCAGGTAGAAGCAGAGGATCAATAGTATCTTTCGAAACTGGAGATTCAATAGCATATGGATTATTTAGTGCTCAAGAAAGAGGTCAGTTATTTATAGGAGCTGGTGTTCCAGTGTATGGTGGTATGGTTGTTGGAGTTTCTGCAAGAGCAGAAGATCTTGAAATCAATGTATGTAAAATGAAGAAACTTACCAATACAAGATCATCAGGTGCTGATGATGCATTAAAATTGACTCCGCCACTTGAAATGTCTCTTGAACAATGTTTAGAATTCATAAATGCTGATGAATTAGTAGAAGTTACACCAAAGTCTATCAGAATGAGAAAAAGAATTTTAGATAGTGCTGAAAGAAGAAGAACGATTAGTAGAAGTAAGAAGTAATTTACTAAAAGTACTTTAAATATTAAATAAAATAAATATAATTAAAGTAAATGGTCTTTTGAGACTATTTACTTTTAATTATATCTAGGAGAAGTTATGAATAAGCATAAATCATTTAGAAAATTCGTACTCATAGGTATCTTTTTTCTATTTGTAATGGTATTATTTTTTACTGTTTCTTATAATAAAGCTATAGATAAGCCATTAAAATCTAATGAAGATACAATTACGATAGAGGTAAAACAAGGGGAAGGTTTTAATGATATATTAAATAAACTAGATAAAGAAAATAAATTATCTAGTAAATTTTTTGTGAAAATAAAGTTGGCTATGGATAAAAGAAATTTTAAATTGCATGAAGGAATCTATGAAATAAATACTAATGCTACATTAGAAAGCTTCATCAATTCTTTGGAAAATGAGAATGGTGACAAGGATTTGGTTAAATTAACAATACCTGAAGGATATTCAATAGATGAAATTGCAGATACTGTTGACGAAAAAGGAATTTGTTCTAAAGAAGATTTCTTAAAAGCAGTTAAAAATTATGATTTGCCTGAATTTGTAAAAGCTGATAATAAAAAAAGATATAATTTAGAAGGATATTTGTATCCTGATACATACTTAGTTAAAAAAGACAGTGATGGGAATTCTTTGATTAAGACTATGCTGAATAGATTTAGTGAGGTATTACAACAGGTAAAGGAAGAAACTAAAACTGACTTAAAAGATGAAGAGGTTGAAAAAATTATTAACATAGCATCAATCATAGAAAAGGAAGCTAGGGTACCAGGAGATAGAACTTTAATTTCTTCTGTAATATATAATAGACTGGATAAAGATATGAAACTGCAAATAGATGCGGCTGTAATTTATGCTTTAGGATACCATGTTGACAAAGTATTAAACAAGCATCTGGAAATTGATTCACCTTATAATGTATATAGATATAAAGGATTACCAGTTGGACCTATATCTAATCCAGGTATTGATTGTATTAAAGCTGCATTAATGCCAGCAAAGACGGAATATTTATATTATGTTTTGCAGACTGATAAAACTCACTATTTTACTAATAATTATAATGATTTTTTAAAGAAGAAAAAGGAATTAGGATATTAATTCAGTTTACAGTGCACAGTTTTCAATTGTAGATTGTGAGTTGAAGTTAGAAGTATGATTGAAATTTGGAGGAAGTTATGAGTGAAATTACATATGACTATATGGAAGAATATATTAGAGGGCTAATTTCAGATAGGGATGGAATATTAAATGAAATAGAGAATTTTGCAAGGGAAAATGGAGTACCTATAGTTCAAAAAGAGACAGGTGTATTTCTTGAATTCATGACTAGTATGAAAAAGCCAAAGAGAATACTAGAATTAGGCACAGCTATAGGTTTTTCGTCAATCTTGATGTATCAAGCAGCAGGAACTGAACCTGAAATTGTAACAATCGAGAGAGATGAAAGAATGATAGAATTAGCAAACGTTAATTTAAATAAATTTAATTTGAGTGAAAAGATAAAGATTGAAGAAGGGGATTGTCTTGAGGTTTTAGAAAAACTGACTGAACCTTTTGATTTGATCTTTATGGATGCAGGCAAAGGACATTATAATCATTTCTTACCACATTGTTTAAGGCTGCTTAAGGAAGATGGAATAATCGTGGCTGATAATGTCCTATTTAGAGGGATGGTTGCATCACAAGATTTGGTGAAAAGAAGAAAAATAACAATAGTAAAAAGAATGAGAACTTATTTGGAATTAGTTACTCAAGATAAAGATTTAATAACATCTGTCATACCTATGGGAGATGGAATTGCAGTTACTAAGAGGAGGTAATTAAAAATGATAAGACCAGAAATTTTGGCACCAGCAGGTAATTTAGATAAGCTTAAGATAGCAATAGATTTTGGAGCAGACGCAGTATATCTTGGAGGAAGTAAGTTGAATTTAAGAGCATTTGCTGATAATTTCACAAATGAACAATTAAAAGAAGGCGTAGAATACGCTCATGAGAGAAATAGAAAAGTCTATGTAACAATGAATGTTTTTCCGCATAATGAAGATTTAAATGGTGCTGAAAATTATATAAAAGAATTATATGAAACAGGTGTTGATGCAATAATAGCATCAGATCCAGCTATAATAGCTACTGCTAGAGAGGTTGCACCAAACTTAGAAATACATTTGAGCACGCAGGCAAATAATGTTAACTGGAGAGCTGCAAAGTTTTGGTATGACCAAGGTGTTAAGAGAATAGTAATGGCTAGAGAGCTTAGTTTGACCGAAATCAAGCAAATGAGAGATAATTTACCTGAAGAATGTGAAATTGAAGCATTTGTTCATGGATCAATGTGTATAAGTTATTCAGGACGATGTTTGATATCTAATTATATGGTTGGAAGAGACGCTAATAGAGGTGCTTGTGCACAAGCATGCAGATTTAAGTATCATTTAGTTGAAGAAAAGAGACCTGGTGAATATTATCCGGTTGTTGAGGATGAAAAAGGAACATATATAATGAATTCAAAAGATTTATGTATGATAGAACATATAGATGATGTTATAAATGCTGGAGTATATTCTCTTAAAATTGAAGGAAGAATGAAGAGTATGTATTATGTTGCTGCAGTAGTGAAATCATATAGGCAAGCTGTAGATGCATATATGAAAGATCCTGGTGATTATAAATTTGATCCAAAATGGATGGAAAATTTAAATAAGGTAAGTCATAGACAATACCATACAGGTTTTTACTATGGCCAAAATGGTGAGCAGGTATACGAAGATTCGGCTTATATAAGAAACGCAGATATAATTGGTATTGTAAGAGCATATGATGAAGAAACACAAATAGCTACTATAGAGCAGAAAAATAAAGTTTTAAATGGTGATACTGTAGAAATACTAAGACCAGAAGGAGAAAATTTTGAGGTTGTACTCCATGATATGACAGAAGAAAATGGAACTCCAATTGAATCTGCTAATAGAGCAAAAATGATTTACAAAGTAAAAGTAGATGTGCCACTAAAGGTAAAAGACTTAATAGTCAAAGACAAATAATGAATAAAACACCTTCTTTAAGGCTAGAATTTAGCTAAAGGAGGTGTTTTATATTTTTACTGAAAAATTTCATATGAATAAAAGGCTAGCACAAATTTTGATTATGTTTATTGTAGTAATATTAATTTTAACAATGCGTTTATCTATGCTTCAAATATATCCATCTGATAAAGTTGTTTCTTCATATCAAAATCATCAAGAAGAAAATATAAGTAATATGAATTATATGATTGTTGATACTAATGGAAAAGATTTGATGAAATATAATAAAAAATATGTGCTTGTGATTGATACTAGGCCTTTCAGTTTAAATAATTATGAAGAAACACTAGAAGACTTAATGGCTTTAAATTTCATAATGAAGTCTGAAACTCCTGATTTTAATTATTCAGAAATAATGAAGCAAAGTGGAAAAGTGTATTTTAATATTTCAGAGGAGACTTATAATAAAATAAATAATCTTAAAAATATAAAAGGAATTTATACTTATATTTCCGATGAAGTTGATACAAAAAAAGCATGGAGTATTAGTAATATGTTATCAAAAATATTAGATGATAAACAGGAATCAAATTCATTAGAGGGGCAGTTATACAATTATTTAAAAGATAATGATAAACCTAAAAATGAATTCTATTTAGATAATAGAGCTGTTTATGCAGAAAAATCTGTAAAAATTAATGATAATAATAGAAACATAAAATTAACAATTGATAAAGAAATTGAGGATAAAATTCGAGAGATTTTAGATAAAGATGAATACTCATATCTTAATAATATAGGAGTAACGATAATGGAAGCAGATACAGGTAAAATTAGAGCTATAGTACAAAAAGATGAGAGTGAAGCTAATATAAATTTAGGAATTCAACAGATTGGCTATGAGCCAGGATCAATTTATAAAAGTATTACTCTCGCAGCGGCTCTGGATATGGGATTAGTAAATGTGAATGATACTTTTGTATGTAGTGGGAAGATATGTAAGGAAGTTCATGGAAAATTATCTGTAGAGCAAGCCTTTGAAAAATCGTGTAATGATATTTTTGCAGAATTAGGAGCTAAGGTTGGTTATGAAAAATTAATGGAATATTCAAAGGAGCAGGGATTATATGATAAAGTTCTAGATTTTAATACTAGCAATAGAGTTGAAGCAACAGGTGTAGAACCTAATATAGATGCAGGAATGAACAATATATCCATAGGTCAATGTATGAATGTGACACCAGTTCAGATGTTAGGAGCTATAAATACAATTATTAATAATGGGGTATATGAGAAACCATATATAGTTGAAGGAATTTTAGACAAGGATGATAATGAAGTAAAAGAATTTCAAACTTCTAAGAAAAAAGTATATAGTGAGACTACGGCAAAACTAGTTAAAAATGCTATGAAGCAGGTTGTAATAAAGGGAACGGGAATAAAAGCTTATATTAGTGATTTAGATATAGGTGGGAAAACTGGATCCTCTACAGGAAATGGAGGCCAGACGCATGGATGGTTTGCAGGTTATTTTAAAGTTGGAGGAAAGAATTATACGATGATTGTGTTTACTCCAAGCATAGAATCAAAGAATAATAATACTAATAATGAGGAATTAGGTGGAGGAGATACAGCTGCACCGATTTTCAAGGATATAGTAAAAAAACTTTCTGGAAATTAACTGAGAAATGTTCAATCTTAAGTTAGAGTGAATATAAAAATAAATGAAGATTGATGGGCAACTTTTTTATTATTTAAACATATTATAATATCAAGCACTGCTATGGAGGAAAAAGGTGTTTGTATTAAATAACTTTATAGACTTAATATGCAATTCCTTGTTTTTAACTGGATATGTAACAAACAGTAATACATTCCCATTGCCATTGGATGAGGCAGAAGAGCAATTGTACTTAAAAAAGTTTAAAGAAGGAGATAAGACTGCAAAAAGCATATTGATCGAAAGGAACTTAAGATTAGTGGCTCATATTGTTAAAAAATATTCATTCCCAAATAAGGATGTTGATGAATTGATTTCTATTGGAACTGTCGGATTAATAAAAGCCATTGATTCTTTTGATTCTAGTAAGGGGACTAGACTTGCAACTTATGCATCAAGATGCATTGAAAATGAAATATTAATGTTATTAAGAAATAACAAGAAGCAAAAAAGTGAAATTTATTTACAAGATCCAATTGGAGTTGATAAAGAAGGAAATGAATTTTGTCTTATGGATATATTAAGCAGTGAAAAAGATTGCGTTTTAGAAAAAGTTGAAAGTAATTTACAAGTAAGGGCTTTATATAAGAAGTTGATAGAATCATTAACAAAAAGGGAAAGTGCTATTTTGATAATGAGATATGGTCTAGTAGATGGAAAATGCAAGACACAGAGAGAAATTGCTATAAATTTAGGGATTTCCAGATCATATGTATCTAGAATAGAAAAAAAAGCCTTAAAGAAATTAAAAAGAGAACTATTTTTGAGAAATTAAGGATATATGAAGGAAAATGAGTTAGATTTTCTTAAGATAGATATTGACATACTTGGAATAAGAATGCTATTTTAAAAAGTAGCATTTTATTTTTTTGTAAACTTCTGAAATAAAAGAGGAATTTAACGAAATATGTTGAATATAAAGCAAGTAATAGATTTTTTCAGTTAGGAAGGGAAAGAATTAATTATGCAGCATGGGACAATTACAGTAATAGATTTTGGAAGTAAAAAATTATCAGCTTCCATTGCGGAAACTGGAAAAGAAGATATTGAGATTTTAGCAGTTAAATCATGTAAATCAAATGGTATAGAAAAAGGCTTATTAGTTGATGTTATTAAATGCAGGGAAAATGTTATAAATTTGTTGACTGAATTGGAGGAGAAAACTAAAAAAGATATTAAAGGGATATCTATTGGAATTTCTTCGAATAATATTCGTATTACTGAAATTACTACAGCTATAAATTTGCCAGAAGAAAAGGTTACAAGTAATGATATTAGAAAAGCATTGAAGAATGGCCAAAAAAGTATAACTATAAGTGAAGAAGAGTGTGTAGTTGATGTATTAATTAATTTCTATATATTAGATGGAAAGGTAATACATAAAGACATAATTAATTGGAAAGGCCGAAAGTTAGAAATAAGTCTTACATTAGTAATAGGGCAGACGAATGAAATTCAAAAGTATTATGAATTATTTAAAGATACTAAATATGATATTGAATTTATAAAATTAAATGTATTAGTCGGAAAACAAATTTTCTTGAATGAAAAAAATTCCATGGGGAATGTTGCTTTAGTTGATATAGGAGCAGGAATTACTGATATAGCGCTATTTAATAATGGAATTCCTAAAAATATAAACGCCATTCCACTAGGTGGAAATAATATAACTAATGATTTGGCTATTTGTGGGCAATTTTCATTTTTGGAAGCTGACAACATGAAAAAGATTTATTCAAGTAATTATAATACTTTATATAAAGATACTTCTATTTCTGACGAAATTGAAGTAGGGACAACTAAGGTATCAAAAAAGTTGTTTTATGAGGTGGTTAGTGCTAGAATTGAAGAAATATTAAGTTATGTTAATATAAAATTAAAAAATACTGGTCATTATGATAGGATTTATAGTATAATTCTATATGGGGACGGAGTCAATTA
This sequence comes from Clostridium saccharoperbutylacetonicum N1-4(HMT), assembly GCF_000340885.1. Classification (NCBI taxonomy): domain Bacteria; kingdom Bacillati; phylum Bacillota; class Clostridia; order Eubacteriales; family Clostridiaceae; genus Clostridium; species Clostridium saccharoperbutylacetonicum. Next base: position 1,390,091 of record NC_020291.1, read on the forward strand.
TTATGAAGATATAAATGAAATCGTTCGTAAAACTTTTGAGATACAAACTAGAGTTATTACTAAGAGTGAATTAGGAATAAAAAATTCTGAAAATATTACTTCCATGGCTATAGCTAAAGAGGTATATGATAGATTAAATTTATTAGGGAACAAGGGTATAGTTCAAGCTAATAAAAATAACGAAATTAAAAGAATTGATGAAAATCATAATTTGCACAATAATGAAGGTGAAAATCATATTATTAAAAAATTAAAGGATTTTTTTAATAAGATTTTTTAAGGGGAGGAATTGTTTTGTTAGATTTTGAGACAGATATACAAGAATTAACCAACATAAAGGTAATTGGTTGTGGTGGCGGTGGAAGTAATGCCGTTAACAGAATGATAGTAGAAGGATTGAAAAATGTTGAGTTTATCGCAATAAATACAGATAAGCAAGCTTTGATGCTTTCTAATGCAAATCAAAAAATTCAAATTGGAGAAAAGTTAACTAAAGGTTTAGGTGCTGGAGCTAATCCGGAAATTGGTAAAAAGGCAGCAGAGGAAAGCAGAGAAGAGATTACAGCATCTGTAAAAGGCGCTAATATGGTGTTTATTACAGCTGGTATGGGTGGCGGAACAGGTACTGGTGCAGCTCCTATAGTTGCAGAAATAGCAAAGTCTATGGATATTTTAACTGTAGGTGTAGTTACAAAGCCTTTCCCTTTTGAAGGTAAAAGAAGAATGAGACATGCTGAGATGGGTATTGCAACATTAAAAGAAAAGGTTGATACATTAGTTATTATTCCTAATGAAAGACTACTTAACATGGCAGATAAGAAAACAACATTATTAGATTCATTTAAATTAGCTGATGAAGTGTTGAGACAAGGTGTTCAGGCTATTTCAGATTTGATTACTATAACTGGTGTAATTAATGCGGACTTTGCTGATATAAAGGCAGTTATGCTTAATAAAGGATTAGCACATATGGGTGTTGGTTTTGGTAAAGGTGATACAAGAACACAGGATGCTGTTAAGCAAGCTATATCTTCTCCATTGTTAGAAACATCAATAGATGGAGCAACAGATGTTATCATAAACTTTACAGGTGGTGCAGATCTTGGTGCTTTAGAAGTATACGATGCTGCAGATGTTGTTCGTGAAGCTGTTGATCCTGATGCTAACATAATTGTTGGAGCAGTAATTGATGAAACTCTTACTGAAGAAATTAGGATTACTGTTATTGCAACTGGATTTGAAAGCGAAAATAATGCAATTGCTAATTCATTAGTTGAAGAACCAAAGAAACAGCCGGTTCAAGAAACAGTGAAGGCAGAACCAGAAGTTGCAGTGGATACAAAAGAAACAGAAGTGAATTCTAATAGTTTTGAAAATGATGATTTAGATATACCAGTTTTTTTAAGAAGACAAAAAAGGCACTAAAAAAGATCAATTAAATTATATAATTGAATAAAAGACAAAATCTAATTATTTAGGTTTTGTCTTTTTTGTGTGGTTAAATTCCTAATTTAGATAAAAATGCTACATTGTATTTTTAAAAATATATAATGTAAATATATGTAAAAAGGATAGGTAAAAAAACAAAAATAATTAATGTCATTATGACAAATTTTTGAAATTAATAAGTATATAATAAATTTCATACAGGAGGAGTAAAATGAAAATTTATGCAGATGTTTTAATTTTAGAAAATAGTATAGTAAATTTTTTTTTATTAACTTTAACTATGAAGATGATAAAACACAAATGCAAAATTGGAGCCTTAATATGTTCTAGTATTATAGGTGGAATATATACAATAGTTTTGATTATTCCACAATTAACTGTAATGACAAATTTACCCTGCAAATTAGCAGTAGCATATATTATGGTGAGAATTGCATATGGAAGAAATAATATTATTAATAATATGAAAGTCTTATTTGTTTTTTTGCTCGTAACATTTACTTTAAGTGGACTATGTTTTCTATTATCGTTACAACAAAATATATATATTCTAGGAAATAGCTTTAGAATAGAAAAATATTCGATTAAATATATCATGTTGGGAATAATGATTGTATATGTAATTTATGGCAGGTTAATTGAATATATCAGAAATAAATTGTTTGTGAATAATTATATTTTTCAGCTTGAATTTGAAATACAAGATAAGAAATACAATTTTAAAAGCTTTCTAGACACAGGAAATGAATTACGAGAACCAATTACAAATCTCCCGTGTATATTGATTGAAAAAAATCTGATAGAAGATATAAAATTTGATTGCAATAATACATATCGTATTCTTTATGATTCTATTGGAGATGGAGGAGAACTAAAGGGAGTAAGAATTAATAATGTTAAATTAAATAGTAATAGATTTCTAGATAAAAAAATTGATGCGATAATATGCCCTTGTACAGAAAAATTAAGTAAGGAAAACGAATTTAATGCATTGTTATCAAGGGGAGTAGTATAGAGGGGGATATAAATGGAAAAACTAATTTTATTTTTTAACAAACTAATAAGTAAATTTAAATGGATTAGAAAAAAATTATATTATGTTGGGGGCAATGATGCTCTGCCACCACCATTATCAAAAGATGAAGAAGAGGATTTGTTAAATAAATTAAATGATGATGATGAAAATATTAGGAGCATTTTAATTGAGCGAAATTTAAGATTAGTGGTATATATAGCCAGAAAATTTGAAAATACAGGTGTATATGTGGAAGATTTAATTTCAGTTGGAACTATTGGCTTGATAAAAGCAGTTAATACTTTTAATCCTGAGAAGAAGATTAAATTGGCAACATATGCTTCAAGATGTATAGAAAATGAAATATTAATGTACTTGAGGAGAAATAGCAAAATAAAAGCAGAAATTTCATTTTATGAACCCCTAAATATCGATTGGGATGGAAATGAACTTTTATTATCAGATATATTAGGAACTGAAAACGATACTGTTTATAATTTAATAGAAGATGAAGTTGATAAGCAATTACTGATTTTAGCATTAAAAAGTTTAAATGATAGAGAAAAAGAAATTGTAAGGTTGAGATTTGGCTTAAATGGATCAAGGGAAAAAACACAGAAAGAAGTTGCAGATATGCTTGGCATTTCTCAATCGTATATTTCTAGACTAGAGAAAAAAATAATTAAAAGATTGAAAAAAGAAATAAGTAGAATGATTTAGCTTGTCTTCAAGTATAAAAGTATTCCCTATCGGAGATAATGTTTAATGCAATGGATTATTACTTTCGAAGGGGTGAATACTTGTGATAATTAACAAAGTAGAAATATGTGGCGTTAATACTTCAAAACTCCCTGTACTTAAGGAAAAAGAAAAAAAGCAACTCTTTATGCAAATGAAAGCAGGAGATAAAACTGCAAGAGAAACTTTTATAAAGGGAAATTTGAGATTAGTACTTAGTGTTATTCAAAGATTTAATAATAGAGGAGAAAATATTGATGATTTATTTCAAGTGGGTTGTATTGGATTAATGAAGTCAATAGATAATTTTGATTTATCTCAAAATGTTAAGTTTTCAACTTATGCTGTTCCAATGATAATTGGAGAAATTAGAAGATATTTAAGAGATAATAATTCTATTAGAGTGAGCAGATCTTTAAGAGATATTGCATATAAAGCACTAATTATGAGAGAGAAGTATATTAAGGAGAATAATAAGGAACCTACAATTTCTCAAATTGCAAAAGAACTTGAATTACCAAGAGAAGAAGTTGTATTTGCACTAGATGCGATACAAGATCCAGTATCATTGTTTGAACCAATATATCATGATGGAGGAGATGCAATATATGTAATGGATCAAATAAGTGATTCACAAAATACAGATGAACATTGGCTTGAGAATATATCTATAAAGGAAGCGATGAAGAAGCTCACTGATAGAGAAAAATTAATATTAAATTTAAGGTTTTTCAATGGAAGGACTCAAATGGAGGTAGCTGATGAAATTGGAATTTCGCAAGCACAAGTTTCTAGATTAGAAAAGACAGCATTAAAGCATATGAGAAAGCATATATAAATAATTTAATTATGGGGGAGAATTATGGAAAATGAATTACATTCACTTAATGCTATGAGAAATATGGAAGTAATAGATATAATGACTGGAGCAAAAATTGGTTTTATAAAAGATTTTAAAATAGATTGTGATGCAAACAAGATTATTGCACTAATTTTACCAGGAGAAATGAAATCGTGGTTTGCGAAGGACGATGAAAAAGAAATCTATTGGAATGAAATTGTGAAAATAGGAACTGATGTAATATTGGTAAAAATAAATGATAAAGTAAATGCAAGTAATGTATAGTCAGATTTTTAAAATATATGTATAATAAGAGAAGGAGTTGATATAGGAAAGCTAAGAGGTGACTGAAAAGTATGAAATGTCCATATTGTGGTTTTGAAGAAAGTAAAGTTGTTGATTCAAGAGCAGCAGAAGATAATACATCTATTAGAAGAAGGCGTGAGTGCTTGCAATGTACTAAACGTTATACAACATATGAAAAAATAGAAGATTTACCGATTTTAGTGATAAAAAAAGATTTTACTAGAGAAAATTTTAATAAAGAAAAAATAATTAATGGACTAATCATTGCATGCCAAAAACGACCTGTATCTAGGAAACAAATTGAAGATATAGCAGCTGATATTGAAAAAACTGTTTCTAATAGTATGCTTACAGAAGTTCCAACAAATGATATAGGTGAAATGGTTATGGCTAGATTGAAAGAAATAGATGAAATATCATATGTAAGATTTGCATCAGTTTATAGGCAATTTAAGGATATTAATACTTTCCTAGATGAGATAAAGAATCTTATAAAATAAACTATTTGAATTTAAGGGTGTTGAAAAATTTCAATATCCTTTTTTGCATTCAAGTGGATAGTTTAGATTATTAGCTTCATTGAAGGAATGTTATATATAGGTTAAACTTTGGTAAATAAAGATGATAAATAGCATTTATAATGTTAAAATTAAGTAAGAATTAATATATAAAATTACAGTATATTTTAGATAAAAGGTGTAAGTTATTGTTTTAAGGTTATGATTATGTTATAAGTAATATAAAAATGCGGAGGAATATAGTGAATACATTAGAATTAAAAGAATTATATATAAAAGAAGATTTTGCAATATTAGATAATGATAAATCAATAGTAGCATTTACTAATGCAGAGAAAGAGAGAAGTTTTAATAGAAATACGGAAGATGGGGTAAGTGAAATTAATTCTTTAAAAAAAGAATTTGCTGCAGATGATGTTATATATCTAAAACAAATCCATAGTGATAAAATATTAAAATATGAAAATAATGCTTCTTATATTAAGAATGAAGAGGGAGATGCAATAATAACAAATCAAAAAAATATTATTATTGGCGTATTTACGGCTGATTGTGTTCCGATTATATTAGTAGATGAAGTGGATGGAGTAATAGCGGCTATACATAGCGGTTGGAGAGGAACTTTTGAATCAATAACATTAAAAACAATAATGAAAATGAAAGCTGAATTTAATATTAAAGTTGATAATTTAAGGGCATATATAGGACCGCATATTAGAAAGTGTTGCTACGAAGTTTCAGAGGATTTAAAAAAGGACTTTATTAATAAAAAAAGTACAATAAGAGAAGAGGATCTATTTGAAGGAAGAAATTTAAATTTGGAAGCTTGTATATTAGAAGATTTAAAAGAAGCTGGTGTAAAGGCATGCAATATAAACAGTTTGAATTTATGTACTTATTGTAGTGATGAGATTAAATTACATTCATATAGAAAATCAAACGGAACATATGGTAGAATGTTTTCATTTGCTATGTTGCGTTAAGGGGGAGTAAATTATGGCAAAAGAAAAAATATTAATAGTTGATGATGAAGAACATATAGTTGAATTATTAAAATTTAATTTATTAAATGCAGGATACAATGTGTTTACTGCTAATAATGGGATAGATGCAGTAAAAATTGCTAAATCAGAAAAACCTAACTTATTATTGCTTGATTTAATGCTTCCGGGTATAGATGGATTTGATGTTTGTAAAGAAATAAAAAGAGATAATGAAATGAAAAAGACATCAATAATTATGCTGACAGCAAAGGGTGAAGAATTGGACAAAATACTTGGATTAGAACTTGGAGCAGATGATTATATTACGAAACCATTCTCAGTTAGGGAGCTGCTTGCAAGAGTAAAGGCAGTTTTGAGGAGAACAAATTCATTTGAAGAAATTGAAGAAGATTCTTATAACTCAGAAAATCTTAAAGTAGACTTTGAACGTCATGAAGTATATGTTAATGATGAAAAGGTAGACTTAACTTTAAAAGAATTCGAACTTTTACAAATATTAATAAAAAATAAAGGGAAAATTTTAAAGAGAGAAACCTTGTTGGATAAGATTTGGGGATATGAATATATAGGAGAAACAAGAACTGTGGATGTTCATATAAGATATCTTAGAAAAAAAATAGAAGAAGATGATAAGAATCCGAGATTCATTGAAACTATAAGAGGAGTAGGGTATAGATTTAACCCAGCAGAATAGTAAAATGAAAAATAAAATATTAACTTCAGTTATGATAACAGTCTTGTTTGCAATAATAATTGTAGTATCTTCTTTTATGATAATAACAAATTTAGAACAGGAAAAATTTACAACAGAAGAACTTAGGAATATTAATTATTTAGTATCAGAATTAAATAATGTTACAGATATTAGTAATAACAATTATGAAGCAATAAGAGAATTAAATACAACAAAAATAAATGGAATAGACGTAAGATTTACTCTTATTGATAATAATGGTGTTGTTTTATATGATAATGAGCAGTTAAGTGGTGAAAATCATAAAGATAGAGTAGAGGTCAAAGAAGCATTGGCTAATGGGCAAGGATATTCAAAACGATATAGTGACACTATAAAAGCATACTTAATTTACTATGCAACTAAGTTAAAAAATAATTATGTAATTAGAAGTTCGGTCAGTATAAATACAATTACCTTATTACAAAAAGAAAATATAAAATATTGTTTAGGAATATTAGCATTAGTCATTCCTTTTTCTGTATTTTTATCGCTAAGATTAGTTAAAAAGATTGTTGATCCAGTAAAAGAATTAGAAAGTGTAACCTTAAAGATGGCTCATGGGGATTATGAAATTCGTGCAGATATTAATACTAATGATGAACTTGGAACTTTAGGAAACAGTTTTAATAATATGGCGGAACAATTACAATTGAAAATTCATGAAGTTATTGATAACCAAAATAAAATAGAATCTATTTTTAAGAGCATGGAAAGTGGAGTTATAGCAGTAGATAACCATGATAATGTTATTTCAATAAATCCATGTGCAGAGTCGTTACTAGGGATAAGAAAAAATATTGTGGGGCAATGTCTGCTGGATTATGTAAATGATTATGATATAAATAAATTTTTACAAGAAGAAGGAGAAAGTGATAAAGAAATAAAAATACTACATCCAATAGAGCGAGATTTTAAAATTAAAAAATCAGAAATGTTTGATGGAGCAGAAAATATAGGTAAAGTAATAACTTTTCAGGATATTACAGATATTAATAGGGTAGAATTAATGAGACGTCAATTTGTTGCTAATGTATCTCATGAATTAAAAACTCCATTAACATCAATAAAAGGTTTTGCTGAAACCTTGAAATTTGTTAAAGATGATGAGACAAGAGAAAAGTTTTTAGACATTATTGATAAAGAAGCAGAGAGATTATCAAGACTTATAAATGATATATTGGTATTATCTAAAATTGAAAGTAATTTAACTATAGATATGGAAGAATTTGAACCAAGAATAGTAATTGAAGAAGTTCTGAATATTATGAGAAAAATTGCTGTTAACAAAAATATTAAATTAGAATTCAAAGATACTAGTGATAAAAAAGTTTTAGGAAATAGAGATAAGTTTCATCAGTTAGTATTGAATTTAGTTGAAAATGCAATAAAATATTCCAAGGATGATTCGGGTAAAGTTGAAGTATTTAGTTATGATAAAGATGAATATTATTGTTTAATTGTAAAAGACAATGGGGTGGGAATACCTAAAGAAGATATACCAAGAATTTTTGAACGATTTTATAGAGTTGATAAATCTAGAAAAAAAGGTGGTACAGGACTTGGTTTAGCAATTGTAAAACATATTGTTAAATTATTTAATGGAGAAATTAATGTTAAAAGTGAAGTGGGAGAAGGCACAAGCTTTGAAGTTAAAATCCCGGATATTTGATTAATTGAAAAGGAATGCTGAAAGGAAAATCGAGGAACGGTTTACCTTTCAGCATTTATTTTTTTAAAGAATTTTTAACAATAGATAAGTGCAATGTTAAAATTTCTTAACAATTTCCTAATATAACTTAACAAACCTATAATAATCAATTAACTAAGAGGGTATATTATAGAATATGTAAGAAAGATATTTTGAACATAAATAATATGAGGTAAATAGTGGAGGGAAAATAAATGAAAAAAAGAACATTAAAGTTAATGGTTAGTGCACTAGTAGTGGCAATGATAGGAAGCGTAATGGTAGGGTGTGGACAATCAGCACCAAAAGATAATAAAGCAGATACAGGTACAAAAACTGAATCAGCAGTAAAAGGATCTATAACATTAAGTGGATCAACAGCATTATTACCACTTGTAGAAAAAGCAACTGAACCATACAATAAGATAAATCCAGATGGACAAATTAGTGCTCAAGGTGGAGGATCAGGTACAGGGTTAACTCAAGTATTAGGTGGATCTGTAGATGTAGGAATGTCAGATATATTGGCTGAAGAAAAATTAGATGCAGATAAAGCTAAGCAATTAGTAGATCACAAAGTATGTGCTGAAGGATTTGGAGTAGCAGTAAGTAAATCTTTAGGATTAGATAATTTAACATCTGCACAACTTAAAGATATATTCTCAGGAAAAGTTACTAACTGGAAAGAAGTTGGTGGTCCAGATAAGCCGATTTTCATAATCCATAGAACAGCTGGTTCAGGAACAAGAGCTACATTTGAAAAAGTAGTACTTGGAGGAGATAAATCTTTAGAAAATGATTCATTAGGAGTAACTCAAGATTCAAATGGAGCAGTTTTAAGTGCAATGAAACAAAATGATGGATCAATTAGTTACTTAGGTCTTGCATATATGAACACAAAAGAAGCAAAAGATGCTATAAAAATAGTTAAACTTGATGGTGTAGCAGCTGAAAAAGCTAATATTGCTGATGGTTCATACAAATTCTGGTCATGGGGACATATGTATACTAAGGGAGAAGCAACAGGTGTAGCTAAGGATTTTATAGATTATGTTTCAAACAAAGTAGATAAATCAATATTAGATGAGTTAGGATTTGTTTCAGCAAGTGATATGAAAGTAAAATAATCAATTAAAGGATGAGTAAAGATGGAAAAAAGAAGTTTTAAAGAAAAGCTCAAAAATGAATATCTAGGTCAAGGCTTTTCAGCGCTATGTGGAATATTAATAATTGCAATAACAATAGCAATAATAGTATTTATAGCTTCAAAAGGTATAAGATTATTTACAGTAGATGGATATAGCATCACAGACTTTTTGTTTAAAAATGATTGGAAGCCAAACAAAGATGGAGAACTTTCCTTTGGATCTTTAGCTTTCATCTTAGGCTCAACTTTGGTAGCAATAGGTGCAGTAGTTTTAAGTGCACCTATTGCTGTTGCCTTAGCAATTTTTGTGAATGTAATATCTAATAAGGTAGGTATGAAGATAATTAAACCATCTCTAGAAATATTAGTTGGAATACCTTCTGTTGTATATGGATGGGTTGGAATCTCGGTGTTAGTACCACTTATCAGAAATTCATTTGGTGGAATGGGATTTTCTATGCTTGCAGGAATAATAGTTCTTTCAGTGATGATATTACCAACAATTGCAACATTATCTATGGATGCAATAAAAATAATTCCTAGAGATCATATTGAAGCGTCTTATGGGTTAGGGGCAACAAGATGGCAAACAATTTCAAGAGTAATAGTTCCTGGTGCAAAATCTGGAATACTTACTGGAATTGTATTAGGCGTAGCAAGAGCCTTTGGTGAAGCGTTGGCAGTACAAATGGTAATTGGAAATACTGTTAAAATGCCAGATGGTATTCTTTCATCGATGGCAACTTTAACTAGTGTTATAACAATGGACATGGCTAATACAGTTGGGGAAACTCCATGGAATGATGCATTATGGACATTAGCATTAATTCTACTTGTAATTTCTTTTATATTTATTGTTATTGTAAGAATGATTGAAAAAAGGAGTGCAGTATAATGGATGCAAAAAGAGTTGATAAGATAGCTACAGTTGTATTTTATGTTATTAGTACGTTCATAGTGGTACTACTTGGGGCATTTATATTATATATTTTATATAGAGGTGGAAGTATGTTAAAACCTTCATTTCTATTTGGAAATCCAAAAACCACTGGTACTGGTGGTGGAATCGGACCTGAATTGTTTAATTCATTTTATATGTTAATTATTTCTTTAGTAATAACAATTCCAATTGGAGTTGGTGCTGGGATTTATTTAGCAGAATATGCAAAAGAAGGCCCTATTCTTAGATTTATTAGAATGTCTTTGGAAACAATATCTTCACTTCCATCGATTGTTATCGGTATGTTTGGATTATTGGTTTTTGTTACTATGGCAGGCTGGGGATATTCAATACTTGCTGGAGCTTTGTCAGTAAGTATATTGAATATACCATCTATGACTAGAATTTCAGAAAATGCTATAAGTGCAGCAAGTAAGAAAGTAAAAGAAGCTTCAATTGGTCTTGGTGCAACTAAATGGCAAACACTTGCAAAGATTACAGTGCCAACAGCAATGGGAGAGATACTAACAGGAATAATATTGGCATCTGGTAGAATTTTCGGAGAAGCAGCAGCATTTTTATATACAGCTGGACTAAGTTCAAAAAGTTTAAATTTTGATTCCATAAGTTTATCTGGAAATAGTTCTGCATTTTCTCTTTTTAGACCAGCAGAAACTTTAGCAGTACATATATGGAAGTTGAATTCAGAAGGAATAGTACCTGATGCAGCTCAAATAGCTAATGGAACAGCGGCTGTACTTATTATAGCTGTACTTATATTTAATGTTGGTGCTAGATTACTAGGAAATAGATTAATGAAAGCTTATAGTGGGAAGTAGGAGAGTAGTATGAATATAATAGAAACTAAAGACTTATGCTTATATTATGGAGAAAATCAGGCTCTTAAAAATATTGATATAGCTATAAATAAAAATGAAGTTACTGCACTTATTGGACCTTCAGGTTGCGGAAAGTCAACATTTTTAAGAACTTTAAATAGAATGAATGATTTAATTGAAATTGTAAAAATTACAGGGAATGTTTTTTTTGAAGGTAAAGATATTTATAAAGATTATGATGATATAGACTTAAGAAAGAGAGTAGGAATGGTGTTCCAAAGGCCTAATCCGTTTCCAATGTCTATTTATGATAATATTGCCTATGGACCTAGAATACATGGAATAAAGAATAAAAAAATATTAGATGAAATAGTAGAAAAAAGTTTAATAGGTGCAGCTCTCTGGGATGAAACTAAGGATAGATTAAAATCAAGTGCTCTTGGAATGTCTGGAGGACAACAGCAAAGATTGTGCATTGCAAGAACTTTGGCTGTTTCACCAGAAGTAATACTAATGGATGAACCAACTTCGGCTTTAGATCCTATTTCTACTAGTAAAATGGAAGAACTAATGGATGAATTAAAAAAGAAATATACGGTAATAATAGTAACACATAATATGCAGCAAGCAGGAAGAATAGCTGATAAAACAGCATTCTTTTTAAATGGAGAAGTAATTGAATATGGGAAAACAGAAGATATATTTTATAATCCAAGGGATAAAAGAACGGAAGATTATATAACAGGAAGATTTGGTTAAGAAGGAGTATTGATTATTATGACAAGAGGATCTCAGGATACAAGGGTGAAAATTATTAATAGGGAATTAGTTACTATGTCTAGTTTAGTAGAAAAGCAGATATATGAAAGTCTACTTTGCTTGAAAAATTATGATGTAGAAAAAGCTAAACAAGTTATTAAAGACGATGATAAAGTCGATGATATGCAAAAGAAAATTGAAGAGGAATGCATTAAGTATATTGCTACAGAACAACCACTTGCTACAGATTTAAGAAGAGTATTTACTGCATCTAAAATAGTGACTGATCTGGAAAGAATGGCTGACCATGCAGTAGATGTTTGCAAGATAACAAAAAGAATAGGTGGAAGCATAAGTAACAATAAAGAAATTCTAGAACAGTTGATGAGCATGGAGTCAAAAGTAAGGTCTATGTTAAAGGCAGCTATAGAAGCACACATTAACGAAGATTCTGAATTAGCATACAAAATATGTGAAAAAGATGATGAAATTGATGCAGTTTATAAATCATTATTTTCAGCTTTAGTTAATGCAATAAAGGTTGATGAAACTTTAATTGAAAAAGGAACACAATTATTATTTGTAATAAAATATTTAGAAAGAATAGGAGATCATATAACAAATATATGCGAATGGACTATTTTTTCTAAAACTGGAGCTTATGTAGATTTGAATGAATAAAATTATAGGTGAGTAAAAATGTCCGTTTAGGGCATTTTTATTTTATGTAGAAAATTAAAAAAATGAAGGCTAATGATAAAAGCATTTCTTGACGTAGCAATTATATTAATGTAATATAACAAGGATAGATATGTTATAATTAGGAGTGGAATAATGAGAAATATTATAACAATGGTAGTCTCTAATGGAATTGCAGAGGAAGTAGGAATTGAAAAAGGTGATGTTTTATTATCTATTGATGGTAATAAAATTAATGACATAATAGATTATAAATTTTTATCAGCGGATGAAGAAATAGTTTTAGAAGTAGAAAAACCAAGTGGTGAGGTTTGGAAAATTGAAATTGAAAAAGAATATGGTGAGGATTTAGGTATTGAATTTGGCGGTGGGATTATGGATAAGGCAAAATCATGCAGTAATAAATGTATATTTTGTTTCATAGATCAGTTGCCTAAAGGAATGCGAGAGTCTCTATATTTTAAAGATGACGACTCAAGATTATCCTTTCTACAGGGGAATTTCGTGACCCTAACTAATATGAAGGAAGAGGATATTGATAGAATAGTACAATATCATATAAGTCCAATCAATATTTCTGTACATACAACAAATCCAGAGCTTAGAGTAGAAATGCTTAATAATAGATTTGCCGGTAAAGTATTTGAACGTATGAAAAGACTAGCTGATGCGGGAATAAATATGAATGCACAGATAGTTTCAGTTCCAGGCATAAATAATGGTGAAGAACTTAAAAGGACAATTCAGGATTTGTACACATTATATCCTCAAGTGTCAGATATTGCTGTAGTGCCAATAGGTATAACTAAGTTTAGAGAAGGTCTTAAGAAAGTAAAGACATATACTAAAGAGCAATGTTTAGAAGAAATTGAGAATGTGAAGAAACTCCAAGAGAAATATATGAAAGAAAATGGAACACCTTTTGTAAGATTATCTGATGAATTTTATCTTGTTGCAGAGGAAGCAATACCAAGTCAGGAATTTTATGATGATTATCATCAAATTGAAGATGGAATAGGTATGGTTAGATGTTTTAGAGATGCAATAGAAAGTGATTTGGAAGATTTAGATGTAAATATGAAAGGTGATTTTTCTATTGTAACAGGGACTTTAGCATATCCAGAAATTTTAGATGCTGCAAATAAAATAAAAGAGAAAAACACAAATATAAAATTAGATGTATACAAAATAGTAAATAATTATTTTGGAAAATCAATTACAGTTGCTGGACTTTTAACAGGAACAGATATAATAGAGCAGTTAAAGGGCATAATAAATAGTAAGTACTTAATTATGTCTAGTAATATGTTTAGAAAAGGCTATGAATTATCAGATTCAACAGAGCAGATAATGCTTGATGATTTGAAAATTAAAGATATAGAAACAGCTTTAAATGTTCAAGTTATTGTGGTTGATTATACAGGAGAAGATTTGATTGAAAAACTTAATGAATATAAAGAGGAGGAATTTTAATGGGTAAACCAATAGTTGCAATAGTGGGAAGACCTAATGTTGGAAAATCGACATTGTTTAATAGATTAGCAGGAAAAAGAATTTCAATAGTACAAGATACACCAGGAGTTACGAGAGATAGAGTATATGCGGAAGCAGAGTGGTTAAGTTATAATTTTACCATGATAGATACAGGTGGTATTGAACCTGAAAGAGATGATATTATAGTAAAACAAATGAGGAGACAGGCGAACATTGCCATTGAAACAGCAGATGTTATAGTTTTTATAGTTGATGGTAAAGAAGGCTTAACACCAGCAGATAATGAAGTTGCAACTATGCTTAGAAAAAGTAAAAAGCCTGTAGTGTTAGTAGTTAACAAGGTTGATTCTCTTAAAGAGGAAGATAATGCTTGGGAATTCTACAATCTTGGAATAGGGGATCCTGTAACTATTTCTGCATCACAAGGTTTGGGACTTGGAGATATGCTTGATAAGGTAGTTGAGGGCTTTGATAAATCAATCTTCGAAGAAGAAGAGGATGAATATATAAGAATAGCTATGATTGGAAAACCTAATGTTGGAAAATCTTCGTTAATCAATAAGTTACTTGGTGAAGATCGTGTTATAGTTTCAGATGTTCCAGGAACTACAAGAGATGCAATAGATAGTCATTTAGAAACTGAAGAAGGTAAGTTTATTTTAATTGATACTGCTGGACTTAGAAGAAAGAGCAAAGTTAAAGAAGAAATTGAAAGATATAGTGTTGTAAGAACTTATGCAGCAATTGAAAGAGCTGATGTTTGTATACTTATGATTGATGCAACCGAAGGTATCACAGAGCAAGATGAAAAAATAATAGGATATGCTCATGAAATGAGAAAAGCTATTATGGTAATTGTTAATAAGTGGGATTTGGTTGAAAAAGATGATAAAACTTTAGATAAATTCAAAAAAGAATTACAAGGAAACTTAAAGTTTTTAAGTTACGCTGAATATTTATTTATTTCTGCATTAACAGGACAAAGAACAAATAAGGTGCTTCATATGGCTAAATATTGCTATGATAACTATAACAAGAGAGTATCTACAGGAATATTAAATGATGTTATAAGTAAAGCTATTCTTATGAAAGAACCTCCTGTTGTTGGAATAAAAAGAATGAAAATTTACTATGCTACTCAAGTAGCAACAAGACCGCCAAAGTTTGTGTTTTTTGTAAATGATGAAAGTGCAAGACATTTCTCATATGAAAGATATTTAGAAAATCAGTTAAGAGATAGTTTTGACTTTAAAGGAACTGGAATTCAAATAGAATACAGACAAAGAAAGGAATAATTATGAGCAAAATTGCTTTTTTAGGTGGAGGAAGTTTTGGAAGTGCTTTAGCTGTTTTACTTGCAGAAAAAGATAATATAGTTAGTATATACAATAGAGATGAAAATGTTGTTAATGAAATAAATCAGATGAGATTAAATAAAAAATATCTAAAAGATTTAAGAATTCCGGATGGAGTAACTGCATTTAATAATATTGACAAGACAATACAAGAAGCTGATTATATAGTTTTATCAGTTCCATCACACGTTATTAGAAATATGTGTAAAGCAATTAAAGGGAAAGTACCTAACCATATTCCAATAATTTCAATTGCTAAAGGTATTGAAGAAGACAGTGATAAGAGATTGTCTGTTGTGATAGAAGAAGAGCTTGAAAATCCTGTAGTAGTTTTATCGGGACCAAGTCATGCTGAAGAAGTTGCAATGAAAATACCTACAACTATTGTAAGTACATCTAAAGATATGAAATATGCTATTGAGATACAGGATTTATTTATGACATCGTATTTTCGAGTTTATACTAATGATGATATTATTGGTGTAGAAGTTGGCGGGGCTGTAAAGAATATAATTGCTTTGGCAGCAGGGGTTATAGATGGCCTTGGATATGGAGACAATACAAAGGCGGCTCTTCTTACAAGGGGGATGAAAGAAATTACAAGGGTTGGAATGGCTCTTGGAGGAAGACTAGAAACCTTTTATGGATTAACTGGAATGGGGGATCTAATAGTAACTTGTACTTCAATGCATTCTAGGAATAGAAGAGCTGGATTGCTTATTGGAAAGGGAATGTCTGTTGAAGACGCTTTAAAGGAAATTGGGATGGTTGTTGAAGGTGTGAAAGCCTGCAAAGCATTTTATCAATTAAAAGAAAAGACTGGAATATCAATGCCAATAACAGATGGCCTTTATAAAGGGTTGTTTGAAGGTAAAGATGCTAAGGTTATTGTTGACGAACTTATGAATAGAGATAAAAAAAGTGAGTTGTTTTAGTGATTGAGAACTAAGAATTAAGGAAGAAAAATTTGAGGTGTTTCTTAGATTGAACAAAAAGAGTGGTTATTCCACTCTTTTTTATTGTACAGAAAACTGCATAATTTGAGGTAATTAATAATAATTAATGCTCAATTGTCAATGAAGGATGAAATGCAGTAGGCTTTTCTAAAAAATGAACGAAAGTCTTTAGCTTTAAACATTGGCTAATAACTTAAAATTAGCAATTGAAAAAGTTATGAGAAAGGAAAATTTTCTTAAAAGGTTTTTATTGCAGCATAGCTGCTTTGGGGGGATTATGAAAAATGATCTTGGTTGCAGCATAGCTGCTTTGAAGGGATTATGAAAAATGATCTTAATTGCAGCATAGCTGCTTTTTTTATATGTGTATATTTTGAAGTTGAGCTGAATATATATATAGTGGAAAAAGAATATAGGAGGTAATTGTGTGGATAATTTTAACATATACAAAGACATATCTAATAGGACTCAAGGGGACATATATGTAGGAGTGGTTGGTCCAGTTAGAACTGGGAAATCAACCTTCATAAAAAAGTTTATGGATCTTATGGTTATACCTAAAATTGATAATACTTATAAAAAGGAAAGAGCAAAAGATGAATTGCCACAAAGTGGATCGGGAAAAAATATTCATACAACAGAACCTAAGTTTGTTCCTAACGAAGCAGTTGAGATAAACTTAGGAGATGAAATTAAATTCAAAGTGCGGATGGTAGATTGTGTGGGGTATATTGTAAAAGGAGCTCTTGGATATATGGATGGTGAAGAGAGCAAAATGGTTCACACTCCATGGTATGATTATGAAATACCATTTGAGGATGCTGCTGAAATTGGTACAAGAAAAGTAATTAAGGATCATTCTACGATTGGCATTGTAATTACCACAGATGGCAGCATTACAGGAATTGATAGGAATGATTATGTTGATGCAGAAGAAAGGGTAGTATCTGAATTACAATCTATTAATAAGCCATTCATTGTAGTTCTTAATACTAATAAGCCCAATTCGCAAGAGACTAAAAATTTAAAAAAAGAATTGGAAGAAAAATATAATGTAACTGTACAAGTTATGGATGTTTATAACATGGAGGAAGATGATATTCAAAATTTATTTAAGCATGTACTTATAGAATTTCCTGTAAAAGAAATAAATATAGATATGCCAGAATGGTTAGAAAAATTAGAAGGTAGCCATTGGCTAAAGAAAGATTTCTTCAACATAATTATGAACATGAGTCAAGATGTATCGAAGGTTAGAGATATAAAATATTGCTTAAATAACTTTGAAAATGAAGATTTTATTGGAGCAGCTACAATGAAAGAAGTGAATTTAGGCAATGGGACTGCAAAAATATTAATGAAACCAAGAGAAGGCATTTTCTATAAAGTACTTAGTGAAATTTGTGATTTGGAAGTTAATTCAGAAAGTGATCTGCTTGGCATAATAAAGGATTTAACACATGCAAAATGTGAATATGATAAGGTTAAAGATGCACTAGAAGATGTGAAAGAAAATGGGTATGGTTTAGTTGCACCTCAACTTTCAGAAATGAAATTTGAAGAGCCAGAAATAGTTAAGCAAGGTAATAAATATGGGGTGAAATTAAAAGCAAGTGCACCAAGTCTACATTTTATAAAATGTGATATTAAAACTGAAATAAGTCCTATAATGGGTTCTGAAAAAGAATCGGAAGAACTTGTGAAAGGTTTATTGGAACAATTTGAAACTGATCCAGCCCTTCTTTGGCAAAGTAATATGTTTGGAAAGTCATTAGAAGTATTAGTAAAAGAAGGCTTACAAAATAAACTCTATAAGATGCCAGAAGATGTTCAAGTGAAGATTCAAAAAACTTTGCAAAAAATAATAAATGAAGGTAATGGTGGGTTGATTTGTATAATATTATAAAAATATAATATATTCTTTTTCATAAAGTGTTGATTTTAAGGTGTAGTTTAACAAGTTAAAATTTAATTAATAATCACTACATATTTTTTCTATATAATCAACACTTTTTTATTGATATTATTTATCTTAATTAAGTAGAAAAATACATAAAAGTGGGATATAATATAAAGAAAGGATATAAATGAGGGGTATTATGAAGAGAGAGTACAAAGCTTATAAGAAAGTTGGGAAGATAGGAACCTCTATAAGTGAGCTCTTAGAGCTTGATTTACCTAGAATTGTTTATGCCTCTCCAGGTGTTATAAACCATATAAAAAAAAGACATGGTAAGCAATTCACCAAAAAAATGAAAGATAATATAATAGATATTATTGAAAAGGTGATTAAGGATCCTGAATATGTTGGGTTAGATAATAAGAGAGGAAATGGTGGCTCTCTTGAATTAATAAAAAAGGTTGATAATATTATATTGCTTTTGGGATTAGAAATTGATCTAGAAGATAAATATATTTATATTGCAACTTTGTATCCAATAACATTGTCCAAGATGAACGCTAGAATATATAGAGGAAGATTAATAAAAGTTGAAGAAGTTGAATTAAAAGAAAAAATATTGTAATATAGTATAAAGAAATTATTTTTTGAGGTGAGAAAAGGCTCCTCATGCGCTAATATTAGTAATCAGAGATGCAGGATACGCCGACCTGCCAAAAAATAATTATTTAATTTAATTATTGCATAACAATTAATTAATAATTGTTATGTTTTTTTTGCATAAAATTTCAAAGTAAAATTAAATGTTAACAAAGTGTGAACAAAATATTGACATTGAAAGTTTATTTGATTATCATTATAATCACGTTGGATAATTACTTTACATGATAAGGGGGTGTAAATTTGATAAAAAGTATGACTAGCTTTGGAAGAGCACAAAACGAGGACGAATTAAATTCATGTTTTTCAATAGAAATGAAAAGTGTTAATCATAGATATTTGGATATAAATATTAGAATGCCAAGAAATATGCTGTCATTAGAAGAAAAAATAAGAAATATAATTAGTAAAAGACTAAACAGAGGAAAAGTTGATGTTTTTATTAATTATAAAAATTATGGTAACGGGACTGGAAAAATAAATTTAAATATGAATTTGGCAAAAGAGTACTATGAGTGTTTGAGACAAATTCAAAGTGAACTGAATATTATAGATGATATATCAGTGTCTAAGATAGCTAAATTTCCAGAGGTTATTACTTTGGAAGAACCACAGGAAGATTTAGATATTATTTTCAATAAAATATCTCCATTAATTGAATCAGCTCTTAACTTGATGGAAGAAATGAGAATAAGAGAAGGTGAAAAATTAAAAGATGATATTTTATTAAAAGTAAATACAATAGAGGGTCTTGTTGAAGAAATTGAAAAAGTAGCAGATAATGTGCCTAAAGTTTATAAGAAAAAACTTGAAGAGAGACTAGACGAATTATTGTCTGGAGTAGATTTGGATGAAAGTAGAATAGCATTAGAAGTTGCAGTATTAGCTGATAAAGCAGCTATTGATGAAGAAATAACTAGACTTAGAAGTCATTTGAGTCAAATGAAAAGTACTTTAGATTTAAATGAATCTGTTGGACGGAAATTAGACTTTATAATTCAAGAAATGAATAGAGAGGCTAATACTATAGCATCTAAATCAACAGATATTAGTATGACTAATAAAATAATAGAAGTGAAAAATATAATAGAAAAAATAAGAGAACAAGTTCAAAATATTGAATAATAAGGAGGCAAAAAATGGGAATTAAATTAATAAACATAGGTTTTGGAAACATCGTTTCAGCTAATAGATTAGTTGCAATTGTGAGTCCGGAATCAGCACCTATTAAAAGAATTATTCAAGAAGCAAGAGATAGAGGTATGCTGATAGATGCTACATATGGAAGAAGAACTAGAGCAGTTATAATAACTGACAGTGACCATGTAATATTATCAGCAGTTCAACCTGAAACAGTTGCTCATAGATTATCATCAAAAGATGATGTGGCAGTTGAAGAGGATGATGATTAATGGATAACAAGAGGAGAGGACTATTAATAATCATATCAGGACCATCAGGTGCAGGGAAAGGAACAATCTGTAAGAGTTTCATGGAAAGAAATGAAGATGTTGTATTATCTGTATCTGCAACGACACGTTCTCCTAGAAAAGGTGAAGTAGAAGGCGTTAATTACTATTTTATGTCTAAAGAAGAATTTAAAGATAAAATAAAAAGCAATGATTTTCTTGAATATGCAGAAGTTTATGATAACTACTATGGCACACCAAAATCTAATGTTGAAGAAGTTTTGGAAAGTGGAAAAGATGTAATTTTAGAAATAGATATTCAAGGGGCATTGAAAGTTAAAGAAAATACTCAAGAGGGAGTTTTCGTATTTATACTTCCACCATCTATGGAAGAATTAAAGCAAAGGATTATAAATAGAGGAAGCGAAACTCAAGAGTCACTAATGAAGAGATTTAAATCAGCATATAAAGAAATAAATTTTGTATCAAAGTATAATTATGCTGTAGTAAATGATGAAGTAGAACTAGCGGTTGAAAAGCTTGAAGCTATAATAGCTGCAGAAAAATGCAGAGTAGATAGAATAAAGGATAATATATTAGATTCAAAGGAGGGCGAAATTCATGAACAACTCTATGATTAATCCATCAGTGGTAGATTTATTAGAAAAGGTGCATGATAGATATTCTTTAGTAATTTTAACATCAAAAAGAGCAAGACAAATAATAGAGGGGTCTGATCCTCAGATTTCTACTAAATCACATAAGCCTTTAACAATTGCAATCAATGAAGTGGATCAAGATGCAATTGAATATGAAATAGTTAAAGAAGGTAATAAGTAAAATGAAAAAGAATTTAGTGCTTGGTGTTAGTGGAGGAATTGCAGTATATAAAGCATTAGAAATTGTAAGTTTACTTGTGAAGAAAAATATAAATGTTGATGTAATTATGACTGAAAGTGCTACTGAATTTGTTACTCCACTTTCTTTTCAGTCATTGAGCCAAAATATGGTTACTTGTGATATGTTTTCAGAACCGAAAGCTTGGGAAATACAACATATAAGTTTAGCAACAAAGGCAGATGTGCTATTAGTAGCACCTGCTACTGCTAACATTATTGGAAAAGTGGCTAATGGGATAGCTGATGATATGTTGTCTACTACAATAATGGCGACAAAAGCAAAGGTTATTTTTGCACCAGCTATGAATACAAATATGTATGAAAATCCTATAGTTCAAGGTAACATTAAAAAGTTAAAATCCTTTGGATATGAATTTATTGATCCAATTGAAGGTAGAATGGCATGTGGAACAACTGGAGCAGGAAAATTTGAAGATCCTAAGGTTATAGTAGATAGAGTTTTAATGGAATTGCATGAGAAGAAGGACTTAGTAGGAAAGAATGTTTTAGTGACAGCAGGGCCAACTATAGCTCCAATAGATCCAGTTAGGTATATTACTAATAGATCTACAGGAAAAATGGGATATGCGATAGCTAAAGAAGCAAGGGACAGAGGTGCTAATGTTACATTGGTGACTGGACCTACTTCATTAGAAGCTCCTAAAAATATTAATGTAATAAAAATTTCTACCAATGAAGAGATGAAGAATGAGGTATTAAAATTATTTGATTCATCGGATATAATAGTAAAGTCAGCAGCAGTTGCTGATTTTAAGCCAAAAGCCTATAGTACACAAAAGATTAAAAAAGGTGACGGAGGTTTATCATTTGATTTAATAAGAGATAATGATATTCTAATGGAACTTGGAAATAGAAAAGAAAAGCAAATTTTAGTTGGATTCGCTGCTGAAAGTGAAAATTTAAAAGCTAATGCTATGACTAAACTTCATAAGAAGAAATTAGATTATATTGTAGCTAATGATATAACAGCAAGTGATACAGGATTCGCATCAGAAGATAATAGAGTAATAATTTTATCTAAAGAAGGTAATGAAATATATTTAGATAAGATGAGCAAAGAAAAGATTGCAAGTAATTTATTTGATATTATACTTGAGAAGCGCTAAATTTTTGCGCTTTTTTTGTTGAAATAAGGTGGTAAGTAAAGATTATGTATGCTGAAATAATTATTAATAGTGATGCATTAGATATAGATAAGTTATTTACATATAAAATACCTTATGAATTTCAAGAAAGAATTGATATAGGTTTTAGAGTTAAGCTTCCTTTTGGGCCTAAAAACAAACCTATAGAAGGATTTGTTTTTTCTATATTAAGAGATACTTCAATTAAATTTGATTACAAAGTGAAAGAAATTTTAACTTTATGTGATAAGGAAGCTATGTTAACTAAAAATGATATAGAAATAATTAAATTTATGAGAAAAAAATATCTTTGTAGATACATTGATGCAATTCGTCTTATGATTCCTGTTGGAATTATGAAGGGGTCAAAGGAAAAAACGAAAAAGGTTATATATATTAATAAAGAAATAGATGATCAAGAATTAAATAAAGAAAATTATATAAATTTATATAATTTTATACTTGATAACGATGGGATTTTTTCTAAAGCTGAAATTACAAGCAATAAACAATTTTCCTTATACTCTTTAAATAAACTCATAGAAAAGAATATTTTTAGAGTTGAAGAGCAAGTGGTCTTTAGATATAACGTTCGCCAATATGAAACTGATAGCAGTAAAAAATTAACTGAAGAGCAAAGTGACTGCCTAAATAAGATTTTAAGTGGAACAAATTTAAAATATCTTATTAAAGGTGTTACAGGATCAGGAAAGACAGAAGTATATATGAGATTGGTTGAGGAAATGTTAAATGAAGGTAAGAGTGCAGTAGTTTTAGTTCCAGAAATTTCATTAACGCCTCAAATGATTGAAAGATTTAAAGGACGTTTTGGAGAAAATGTAGCATTGTTTCATAGTAGATTAAGTGATGGTGAACGATTTGATGAGTGGTATAGAATTAAAGAAGGAAAAGCTAAATTAGCTATTGGTGCAAGAAGTGCTTTGTTTTTGCCATTTCAAGATCTTGGACTTATAATAATTGATGAAGAACATGAAAATACATATAAATCAGAACATAATCCCAAGTATCAGGCTAGAGAAGTAAGTGAATTCATATGTGAATTAAAAAAATGTAAGTTGGTATTAGGTTCAGCTACTCCGAATATTGAAAGCTATTACAGGGCTATTAATGGAGAATATGAATTAATTCATATGAATAAAAGAGTAAATGGGAAAAGAATGCCATTTATGAAAATAGTAGATATGAGAGAAGAACTTAAGAATAAAAATCTTTCTTTATTTAGTAAGACATTATTGAATGAACTTGATGAGACCTTAAAGAATAAAAAACAGGCTATTTTATTTTTAAATAGGAGAGGGTATTCGACTTTTATTTCATGTAGAAGCTGTGGGTATGTATTTAAGTGCCCAGAATGTGATGTTTCAATGACATATCATAAGAATGGTTATTTAATATGCCATTATTGTGGGAGGGCTGAACAAGTACAGAAGGTTTGTCCCAAATGCAATAGTAAATATGTGAAATTTTTTGGAGCAGGAACAGAAAGAGTTGAATTAGAAGTAAAGAAATTTTTTCCTAAAGCAAGAATTTTAAGAATGGATGTTGATACGACTAGGTTTAAGAATGCACATGAATCTATCTACAATTCATTTAAAAATGGTGAAGCAGACATTTTGATTGGTACTCAAATGGTATCAAAAGGACTAGACTTTAAAAATGTTACATTAGTAGGAGTTTTAGCTGCCGATATGTCTTTAAATTTACCTGATTATAGAGCTGCTGAAAGAACGTATCAAATAATAACTCAAGTAGCAGGTAGGGCAGGAAGAGGAGAAGACGAAGGAAAAGTAATTGTTCAAAGTTATACCCCAAACCATTATAGTTTGAATTATGCTATGGAAGAAGACTATAAATCGTTATTTGATGAAGAAATAAAACTTAGAAGGTTGATGGGTAATCCACCTTTTGGTAAAATATTATTAATTAATTGTAATTCGAAATCAGAAGAAAAATTAAAAAACTTTATGTATATTTTAGCTGATAACTTGAAAAAAATAGTATCAGAGGATTTAACAATGTTAGGTCCAGTTCCTTGTATTATTACGAAGATAAAAGAAAATTATAGATGGCAGATAATAATTAAAGGAATTTTTAATGATGAGTTTGGAGAAAAAGTAAAAGATATGCTTTATATATTAAATAAGAGTGTATATAATGAAATAAGGGTTAGTATAGATGTTAATCCTAATAATATGACATAGGGGGAATACAAATGGCATTAAGAAATATAAGAAAATATGGAGATGACGTTTTAAGAAAGAAATGTAGAGAAATAGATAAAATAGATGATAGATTATTGACATTAATTGAAGATATGAAAGAAACAATGTATGAAGCTGATGGAGTTGGCCTTGCAGCTCCACAAGTTGGCATATTGAAAAGATTATTTATTGTAGATATTGGAGAAGGTCCATTAGTATTCATTAATCCTGAAATACTTGAAACAAGTGGAACACAAACAGATGAAGAAGGATGTCTTAGTTTACCAGGTAAAACAGAAGAAGTAACTAGACCTAACTTTGTTAAAGCTAGAGCTTTAAATGAAAAAGGTGAAGAATTTGAGATAGAAGCAGAAGAGCTACTTGCAAGGGCTATTTTACATGAATATGATCATTTAAATGGAACGCTCTTCATTGATAGAGTGAACTCACCTTCTCAAAAATAAATTTGCTAGGAGGCAACATGAAATGAATATAGTATTTATGGGTACTCCAGATTTTGCAGTTCCTTCATTAAGTAAATTAATTAATACATATGAAGTTTCAGCAGTTTTTACTCAACCTGATAAGCCTAAAGGAAGAGGAAAGAAAATGGCATGCTCAGAAGTTAAGGAAGAAGCATTAAAGCATGGGATACCAGTGTATCAACCTTTAAAATTAAAGAATGATGCAGAATTAATTCAGAAACTAAAGGACTTACAACCAGATTTTATTATAGTAGTAGCTTTTGGTCAAATTTTGACTAAAGAGGTACTGGGTATACCGAAATTTGGATGTGTTAATCTTCATGGATCACTATTACCAATGTATAGAGGATCTGCGCCAATACAGTGGTCAGTAATAAATGGTGAAAAAGTATCAGGTAATACTACTATACTTATGGATGCAGGGATAGATACAGGAGACATGATTCTTAAAGATGAAGTTGAAATTACTAATAATATGACTGCAGGAGAATTATATGATATATTAAAGGTAAGAGGTGCAGATCTTTTAGTTAAAAGTATAGAAGGAATTGCAAATGGAAGCGTGACTTTGGAAAAACAGGGTGATGAAACTTTTTATGCAAAGCCACTTGATAAAAATATTGCAAATATTAATTGGTGTAAGCAAGCAAGTGAGATACATAACTTGGTTAGAGGGTTAAATCCTTGGCCTATTGCGTATACTAGCTATAAAGAAGATAGAATGAAAATTTATGAAACAGAAGTAAGTGATGAAGAAAGTTCAAAGGAACCTGGAACTATAATTGATGTAAGTAAGAAGGGCTTAAAGGTTTCGTGTAAGGAAGGCGTTCTGATTATAAAAAAGGTACAATTTCCGAATGGAAAACCACTTACTATTGAACAATATATAAATGGGCATGAAATTGAAAAAAATATTATTTTAAAATAATGGAGGGATGTCTAAATGCCTTTTTATCCATTTTTTGATTCAACAATGCTACTATTACTTCCAGCTATAATAATTTCATTTTGGGCACAAACAAAAATAAATAGCACGTATAGTAAATATAATGAAGTAAGAACAGTTAATGGCTATACTGGGCAGCAGGTTGCACGAATGATGTTAGATGACGCAGGATTATATGATGTAAGAATAGAAGTCATAAATTCAAAACTTGGAGATCATTATGATCCATCTAATAAGGTGTTAAGATTATCTCCAGATGTTTATTTTGGTGAAACAATTTCTTCAGCTGGAATAGCAGCACACGAAGTTGGGCATGCACTTCAACATAAGGAGAAATATGCACCACTTGTTATTAGAAATAGCATAGTCCCCGCTGTAAATATTGGTTCTAGTTTATCGTGGATATTATTTATAGCTGGTTTATTTCTGGGATTTAAGGGATTAACTACATTAGGGATAATTCTGTTTTTAGGTGTAGTAGTGTTTCAGATAATAACCTTGCCAGTTGAATTTAATGCTTCTACAAGAGCTTTAGATATATTAAAATCAAGAGGAATATTATATGCCGAAGAAAATAAAAATGCACAAAAAGTTTTAGATGCAGCAGCTATGACTTATGTAGCAGCTACATTGATGGCAATATCACAATTAGTAAGACTTATTGCATTAAGTAATAGAGATGATTAAAAAAAAAGAGGTAGATTATGAATTGTAGAAAATTAGCAGTAAAAATATTAGATAGAGTCTTAAATGAAGGAGCATATTCTAATATTGTACTATCAAAAGAATTAAATGAAGTAGAATTAAATGATAAAGACAAAGCTCTATTGACTGAAATAGTATATGGAGTTTTAAGAAGAAAGAAAACACTAGATATAATAATATCTAATTTTGTAAAAGATATAAAGTTGATGGATAGAAATATCTTAAATATTTTAAGAGTAGCAATATATCAAATGAATTTTTTAGATAAGATACCAAGTTATGCAGCTTGTAATGAAGCTGTTGAAGAAGCAAAAGAAATATCAGAAAATGATTCAAAGTTAGTGAATGGAATACTAAGAAATTTTACAAAAAATCCAGATGATATTGAAGTGCCTGGAAATAAAATTGATGAGTATGCATATAAATTTTCTTTTGAGCCATGGATGATAAGACTTTTAATAAAGCAATATGGTGAAGCATTATCAAAGAAAATAATGTCAGGATTAAATACAATCCCACAAGTTAGTGTTAGGGTAAATGAATTAAAAGCAGATTATGATGAAGTTTTTGAAGAATTAGAAGCACTTGAATATGATGTTGAAGAAGGGGCAGTTTGTCCAGAAGCTATTTGCATAAAAGGTGGTAAGTCAATAGAAAATAATCCTTTATTCAACGAAGGGAAAATTACAGTTCAAGATGAAAGTGCAATGATTATAGCACCTTTATTAGAGCTTGAAGAAAATATGACAGTTATAGATTTATGTAGTGCACCTGGAGGAAAAACAACTCACATTGCTGAAATACTTCAAAACACTGGAAAAGTATTAGCTTTTGATATACATGAATCTAAACTTGGATTAATAAAAGAAAACTGTGAAAGATTAGGAATCACAAATGTTGAAGTTAATGTAAATGATGCTACTAAATTAAATCCAGAACTAGTATCATCTAGTGATAGAATATTAATTGATGTTCCATGTTCTGGAATTGGGATAATAAGAAAGAAACCTGAAATAAAATGGAATAAAACTAGATCTGATTTAAGAGAACTTATACCAATACAAAGGGATATAATGGAAAATGCTTGGCAATATTTGAAAAAGGGTGGAATAATGATATATTCTACTTGTACCTTAAATAAGGAAGAAAATGAAGAAAATATTGAGTGGTTTATTGATAAGCATAAGGATTGTAATATAAAGAAAATTTTTATAGGGAATCAAAATAATTTAGTTTATAATAGAAATGGTTCTTTAACAATTATACCTAATGAAAATATGGATGGATTTTTTATGGCTAAATTAGAAAAAATCTAATAGTAGGTGGATAGATGAATAATTTATTGAATTATACTTTAGAAGAACTTAAAGTTTGGATGAAAGAAAATGGCGAAAGTGCATTTAGAGCCCAGCAAGTATTTTCTTGGATTTATAAAGGGGTTAATGAATTTGAGGGTATGAAAAATATATCAAAGCCATTAGTATCAAAGTTGAAAGAAAACTTCAATATTGATTTGCCGAAAGTAATAGAAGTATATAAATCCGAAATTGATGGGACTGAAAAGTTTTTATTAGGCTTTGAGGATGGAAACTTAATAGAGTCTGTGCTTATGAGGTATAAACATGGGAATTCTATATGCATATCAACGCAAGTTGGTTGTGCAATGGGGTGTAAATTTTGTGCATCTACAATCGAAGGAAAAGTTAGAAATTTGACAACAAGTGAAATTTTATCACAGGTTCTTACGGTTCAAAATTTTATTAAAGATAGAATATCGAATATAGTTTTGATGGGAAGTGGAGAACCTTTAGATAATTATGATAATGTAATAAAATTTTTGGAAGTTGTATCAGCAGAATATGGCTTGAATATCGGGCAAAGACATATAACGCTATCAACTTGTGGAATTGTTCCTAAAATATATGAGCTGGCAGATAAGGATTTTAGTATAACTTTAGCAATTTCATTACATGCATTTAGTGATGAAAAAAGAAAAGAAATTATGCCTATTGCTAATAAATATAGTATAAAAGAAATATTAGAAGCTTGTAAGTATTATATTGACAAGACTAATAGAAGAATTACTTTTGAATATGCTTTAGTAAAAGGCGTAAATGATGGAAAAGAAGATGCAAGAGCATTGGGTAATTTGTTAAAAGGAATGCTATGTCATGTGAATTTAATACCTGTAAATGAAATAAAAGAAAATGACTTTAGAAGATCTTCTAAAAAGTGTATTGATGATTTTTCAGAGATACTTAAAAATTATGGGATAGAAGTTACCACAAGGCGCGAGATGGGAAGCGACATAAATGCAGCATGTGGACAACTTAGAAGAAGTTACATGGAAACCCAAGAACTAGAGGGGAGTAAGAAATGGTAGGCTTAGTTAGTGACGTTGGACTAAAAAGAAAATTAAATGAAGATTACGCTTCTTATCTTGAAAAAGAAGAGTTTAAAGTATATGTAGTAGCAGATGGAATGGGCGGACATAATGCTGGTGAAGTTGCTAGTGAAATGGCTGTGAAGAGAATTATTAACTATATAGATGAAAAATATTCTTCTAGTAAAATAAACAATTTGCTTGCAGAAGCAATAGAAAAGGTAAATAGAGATATATTTAATTATTCTAACACTAATGAAAGTTTAAGTGGAATGGGAACTACGGTTACCGCTTCATTTATAACCAAAGATTTTGTCCATATTGCTAATGTTGGAGATAGCTCATGTTTTGGAATAAGAAAGAATGAAATTATAAAGATAACTAAAGATCATTCTTTAGTGCAAGAACTTGTTGATATGGGCAGTATAAGTGAGAAGGAAGCTGAAAAGCATCCTAAAAAAAATATTATTACTAGAGCGTTAGGCACTGGTAGTAGTGTGTGTGTAGATATATTTGAATTAGAAAATAAAGAATATGATTTATATTTATTATGTTCTGATGGTTTAACGAATGAATTGACAAAGGAAGAAATTTTACAAGTTATCATGGAAGAGGATGACTATGTAAAGATAGCTAATAAATTAGTCTACTTGGCGAATGAAAAAGGTGGCAGGGATAATATAACAGTATTGTTGTTTGGAGGAGATATTTAGTATGGATGGAATTGTACTTGGAAACAGATACGAGTTGTTGGAAAAAATTGGAGAAGGCGGAATGTCTGAAGTATTTAAAGCTAGATGTAATAAATTAAATAGATTTGTTGCAGTTAAAATACTTAAAAAAGAATTTTGTAATAACCCTGATATCGTTGAAAAATTTAAGGGAGAAGCAACTGCCATTGCAACATTATCAGATAACAATATAGTAAATATACTTGATGTAGGAACTCAAGATGATATTAATTATATTGTAATGGAATATGTTAAAGGAAAAACCCTAAAAGATATCATAAAGCAAGTGGGAAAGATGAATTATGAAACAGCTATATCTGTTGCTATACAAATAGCTAAAGCGTTAGATTGTGCACATAGAAATAAAATAATTCATAGAGATGTTAAACCACAAAATATATTAGTAACTGAAGATGGAGTCATGAAAGTAACTGACTTTGGAATAGCAAAATCTCCAACGACAGAAACTATCACTAATACAAGCACTATAATGGGATCTGCTCACTATCTTTCTCCAGAGCAAGCTAAAGGAACTTTTATTGATTGTAGAACTGATTTATATTCCCTTGGGGTAGTTTTATATGAAATGGTTACTGGGACTCTTCCTTTTCAAGCAGATACTGCAGTAACTATAGCTTTAAAGCATTTACAAGAAGATGTAGTACCGCCTAAAAATCTTAATTCCAAAATTCCAGAAAGTTTAAATCAACTTATTTTGAAGTCAATGGAAAAGGAACCAATAAAAAGATATCAAACTGCTAAAGAGATGATATCAGATTTGCAAAGAATAAAAGATGATCCAAATGTGCAAATTGATAAGGAAGATAATGATCATACAATAATAATGTCTGCTGTAACTCAACAAATACCTAAAAATGATGAAAAAATAAATAGACCGTATGAAGATGATGATGATGACGATGATTATTATTATGAAGATGAGGATGAAAAAGAAGGCGGAATAAATAAAAAAAGAATAATGAAAGTTGGAATAGGTGTCGCTTTAGCTCTTTTATTAGTAGTTATAGGTGTTGCAGCATTTAAAATATTCAGTTCAGGAACCTCAAGTAACAAAGAAGTTCAAGTTCCTAACATAGTTGGAATGAAAGAAGATGATGCTAAGAAAGAATTAGATAAATTGAATTTAGTCTTAGTAGAAGGTGGAACTGATATTAGTGATCAGCCTGAAGGAACAATATTACAAATGAAACCTGATTCTGGAACGATGGTAAAAGAAAAGAGTGAAATAAGAGTTATTGTAAGTAAGGGTGGAAAGAAAACGTTAATGCCTGATTTAGTAGGTTATGATGTTGATAAAGGTAATACGATTTTAAGTGCCTTTGGACTTAAAATTGGAGATAAAACTGAAGATTTTAGTGATGATGTACCAAAAGGTCAAATTATAAGTCAAAAACCTACAAAAGATACGGAAGTTACATCTGGAGATAAAGTTTCAGTTGTTGTAAGTAAAGGTCCAGAAGTTAAACTTACAAAGGTTCCAAGTGTCAAAGGCTTAACTGCAGATGATGCTAAGAGTAAATTAGAGGGTGCTAACTTGAAGGTTGTTCCAAGTACTAAAGAAACTCAAAACCAAAGTGAAAATGGTATAGTTTTAGATCAATCAATTGATCCAAACAGTAGAGTAGAACAAGGCACTTCTGTAACTATTACAGTTGGTAATTATGTTCAAAAACAAGCACCACCGGCTGTAAATGCACCAGGTACTACACAAAATGGAACAACTCCAGGAACTACTAATTCAGGGCCAGGAAGTAGTACACCGGGTTCGGGCACTTCTAATACACAGACACCATCAGGAAATGACAAAACTAATAATCAAAATAATACATCGCCAGGCAAAAATACAAGTCCAAATAGATAATCTTAACAGAAGGGGGAGAGGTTGATAAAAATAACCTCTCCTTCTATAATATATTTATCCAAAATTAATAATTGGGCATTGAAAATAAATGAATGGAGGTAAGACATGGAAGGAAAGATAATAAAAGGAATAGGGGGCTTTTACTATATCAAGACGGAACAAGGATTAATTGAATGTAAAGCTAGAGGCAAGTTCAGACATAAGGATATAAAGCCGATGGTGGGAGATGATGTTACGATTGAAATAGAAAAAGGAAAAGGTGTCATAGAAGATATACATAAAAGAAAATCTCAACTAGTGAGACCAACAGTTGCAAATGTATCCCTAGCCTTTATTGTTTTTGCAGTTAAAAATCCAGATATAAATTTTGATTTATTAAATAAATTTCTAATTTTATGCGAATATAATAATATTGAAGTTGTAGTGTGCTTAAATAAGATAGATTTGGTATCAGACGAAGAAAGAGAAGAAATAAAGAAAAGAATAAACGACATAGGATATGAGGTAGTTTATATTAATGCTAAAAAAGGAATAGGTATAGATGGGTTAGTTGAAAAAATTAAAGGAAATATAACAGTATTATGTGGACCATCTGGGGCTGGTAAATCTACATTAATTAATAAACTTTCTAACAAAGAACATATGGAAACAGGTAAGGTGAGTGAGAAGCTTGGAAGAGGAAAACATACTACTAGACATAGCGAGCTTATTGATGTTTCAGATGGCTACATTGTAGATACTCCGGGTTTTTCTACCTTAGAAATAAAAGACTTAATGGATAAGAATTCACTAAAATATTGTTTCCCGGAATTTACGGAGTATAATGATAAGTGTAAATTTAGAGGATGTTTTCATTATAAAGAGCCAGGCTGCGTGCTTAAGGAAGCAGTAGAAAATGGAGATATTAATAAATATAGATATGAATTTTATGTAAAATCACTAGAAGAAATCATAGAGGAGGAGAAGAACAAATGGTAAAAGTTGCACCGTCAATATTATCAGCAGATTTTTCAAAATTAGGAGAAGATATAGAAAGAATAGATAAAGGAGGGGCAGATTTTATTCATATAGATGTAATGGATGGATCATTTGTACCTAACATCTCATTAGGATTGCCAGTTATTAAATCAATAAGAAATAGAACAAAGAAAATATTTGATGTGCATTTAATGATAAATAATCCAGCAAATTACATAGATGATTTTATTGAAGCGGGCGCTGATATAATAACTGTTCATTATGAAGCTGATAAACATATAGATAGAACAATTAATTATATAAAATCTAAAGGAATAAAAGCAGCGATTTCATTAAATCCTGGGACCCCAACAAGTTTGATAAAGGATTTAATACCAAATTTAGATATGGTATTAATAATGTCTGTAAATCCAGGATTTGGAGGACAAAAATTTATTCCATATTGTTTAAATAAAATTAATGAAATTAGGGAATATAGTAAAGAAGTAAATCCGGCATTGTTAATCGAAGTTGATGGTGGTGTTGATAAAACTAATGTTAAGGAAATAATTGCAGCTGGTGCAAATGTTATTGTTGCAGGCTCGGCTGTATTTAATGAAGGAGACATTAGTGATAATATAAGAGTCTTAAGAGGTGAATAAATTTGAACGTAGCAATTATTAGTGGTGGTACACCTCCTTCAGAAAAACTATTAAAAAGTTATTTGGGAAAAGTAGACTTTATAATTGCAGCCGATAAGGGGAGTGAGTGCCTGTATAATTATAATATTGTGCCTGACGTACTTTTAGGAGACTTTGATTCTATCAATAGAGGAGTATTAAATAATGTAAAAGCACAGGTTAAAGAGATATTACAATTTCCACCAGAAAAAGATTATACAGATACTGAAATAGCGATAAATGAGGCAATTAAAAGAGGGGCAAGGGAAATATATTTATTTGGAGCATTAGGATCTAGAATGGATCATGCATTGGGAAATATAGGACTTCTTTTGACATCAAAGAAAAAAGGTGTAGTATTAAAAATAATTGATGATAATAATAAAATTTATCTTGGAGAAAATAATATGACTCTATATGGAGAGCTCGGTGAAAATATTTCTTTTCATGCATTAAGTGATATAGTCAAAAATTTTAATATAAAAGGTGCTAAATACAATTTAGAAGGATATAACATGAATTTATTAGATCCAAGAGCTATATGTAATGAATTTATGGATACGCCTATAGAAATCAGCTTTGATGAAGGAGAATTATTGGTATTACATTCAATTGATTAATTGCAATTAATAAAGTAATTAATATGTATTAATTATTTTATTAAATTAGGAACATTTAAGCTTCAATCTGAATATTAATATAATAAGGCATAATTATTTTTAACTTATTAGCCGTATATATTAATGTTTGGAGGAAGATGAATGAAAATTATTGCTATAAAATTACCAAAATTTTTATCAAATATCATAAAATTTTTCAGAAGGAAAAATTAGAAATACATAAGATATATTTAATTTACTATAAAAAAATAACAGGTCAGAAGCTAATAGAGTGACTTGTTATTTTTTGTGATAAATTCTAAATAAGATTGTGCATTTTAATTCAAGAAATCATAAAGGGATTTTAATATTAATTTATGGTTTGAATAAATCATATAATTATGTGCAAAATAAAAAATGCAATTGGGATAACAATTGCATTTCTTATTATGAACTATATTGCTCTTTGAACCTTTCCAGATCTAAGGCATCTTGTACATACATGAACAGTTTTTGGTGTTCCGTTAACTAAAGCTTTTACTTTCTTTATGTTAGGAGCCCAAGTTCTCTTTGATTGACGATGTGAATGGCTATAGCTAACTCCAGCTACAACACCTTTATCACAAATTTCGCATCTTCTTGCCATTAGAAAACACCTCCTTATATTCCAAAGATAATCATCTTCAATAGGACAGAGTAAATTATAACACAGTAAAAAATAATAGGCAAGATAATTTATTAATATTATTAAATTTTGAAATAAAAGTGAATACTCAAAAAGCGAAAACAGAAAATCTGTTAGTGAAGTTTTTGTTGTTAATTGACAATTGTTAATTGACGGTTGATAATTGGAGCATATATATATATTCTTAGAATACTTGAATAAAATATGGTTCTAATATAGAATATAAAATAAGATATAAGTTTTAGGAGGAATTTTGATGGTTGGATTTTCAAATGAAAATGGTAATATAAATTATTCAGAAGAAGTTTTAGCCAAGGTTGTAGGATTATCTACAATGGAATGTTATGGAGTAGTTGGAATGGTTTCCAAAAATGCCACAGAAGGTCTATGGGAACTTATGAGAATAGAGAATTTAAGCAAAGGTGTAAAAATACAATTAACAGATGAAGAAAAATTACAGATAGAGTTGTTTATTATGGTGGAATATGGGACTAAGATTTCAGTAATAGCAAATAATATAATACAAAAAGTTCGTTATAGTGTTGAAAATTATACTGGTCTAAAAGTTTCGGCTATAACAGTAAATGTGCAAGCGGTTAGAGTCTAGGAGGTTAAACTAAATGGAATATGCAAAAATTAACGGCCGTGATTTTTATAATATGGTTGTAAATGCTAGCAATAAATTATTAGAACAAAGTGAATTTGTAAATGCACTAAATGTATTTCCTGTGCCAGATGGTGATACGGGAACTAATATGTCTATGACATTTAAAGCAGCAGTTAAAGAAATAGAAAATATGGATACGGATTCTATAGGAGAAATATCTAAAAAGTTAGCTAAAGGTGCTTTAATGGGAGCTAGAGGTAATTCAGGTGTTATTTTATCTCAAATTCTTAGAGGTATTTCTAAAGGGCTAGAAGGAAAAAAAGAAGTGGACGTTTCAGAATTTGCTGTAGGCTTTTTTGAAGGATCAAATTCGGCATATAAGGCAGTTATGAGACCAACAGAAGGAACCATTCTTTCTGTAATTAGAGCGGCTTCTGAGGCGGCAGTGGCTTCTAATGCTAATGATGTAGTAAGTTTTATGGAAGAAGTAACTGTAAAGGCAAAGGAAATGCTAGATAGAACTCCTGAACTATTACCAGCTTTAAAAAAAGCTAAAGTAGTTGACTCTGGAGGGATGGGATTATACATTATATTACAAGGTATGTTTGAAGCTTTAAAAGATGGAATTAGTGCAGAAATAAAAGATATAACACCAGGTGCGTCTAATAATTCTGTAGCACAAGATACTCAAGAAATTGATATTAAATTTGGATATTGTACTGAATTTATAATAATTGGAGATGCTAAACGTGCAAAAGAGTTCCAAAGTCAAATAGAATCTCTTGGTGATTCTATGATTGTTGTTGGATACGAGGATGTTATTAAAGTTCATATACATACAAATGATCCTGGATTAGTATTGTCAAAAGCAGTAGCTATAGGAGAATTATCAAAGATTAAAATAGATAATATGAGAGAAGAACATAGAGAAATTTTAATGAATGCTCAGGATAAAGAAAATAATTCGAATATGGATGAAAATGAAGTTGTAGAAAATGAGAAAAAGGAATATGGATTCATTACTGTAGCAATGGGAGACGGAATTTCTAATATCTTTAAGGATTTAGGAATGGATTGTGTTATCGAAGGTGGTCAGACAATGAATCCTTCGACACAAGATTTTTTAGATGCTGTCAATAAAATAAATGCTGAGCATATTTTTATTATGCCAAATAACAAAAATATAATTATGGCAGCAAATCAAGCGGCAGAAATATCAGAAAAAGACATAAGAGTAATACCTACAACAACAATTCCACAAGGAATAACTTGTGCAACAATGTTTAATTTTGATTCTAGTGTTGAAGAAAATTGCAACAATTTAAAGAACGCAATTGAAGATGTTAAAACTGGTTCAGTAACCTATGCAGTTCGTGATACTGAAATTGATGGAATAGATATTAAGCAAGGAAATATGTTAGGGCTTGTTGAAGGAAAGATAAAGGAAGTAGGAAAAGATAAGAAAGAAGTTGCAAGTAAGGTTCTAGAAGATATGTTAGATGAAGATTGTGAGCTTATAACAGTATACTATGGAGAAGAAGTTAGCGATGAAGAAGCTAGTGAGTTTGAGAATGAATTGCAAGATAAATATGAAGAATTTGATATTCAATTCTATAAAGGAAATCAGCCTCTTTATTATTTTTTAATGTCAGTAGAATAGATAAGTATAAGGTTAAAGAGTAATAAACTGTAACAAAGTTTTTGATATTATTGTATATAAGTAAGCTTAGCTAATAGGTACACTATAAGTTAAGCTTACTTGCTTGTTTACTATAAAATACATATGTTAGAGGATTAATGTGTTTATCTGAAAGTTACTGTTAAATCTTTTGGAGTGTTTTTGGAGGAGAAAATTTTGGATATATATAGTAATATTTCTGTATTAAAAGGAGTAGGCCCTAAGTCTATGGAAAAATTGAATAAATGCGGTATTTTTAATATATTAGATATTTTATTGTATTTTCCACGAGACTATGAATTTGTGGATAGTAATGTTGATTTTGAAAATATTACAGGTGAAGATAAGCAAATATTAAAATGCGAAGTTGTAAGCTTTGGTAGAGATATAAGAACCAAAAGCAGAAAAATTTTAACAACTATTGAGTTTAATTATAACAATCATAAAGTGGCAGGAAAGTGGTTTAATCAGCCATATATAAAGAATTCGTTTAAATTAGGGCAGATATATAATTTGATGGGAAAATTTAAAAGAATAGGTAATACTTTAGAAGTGGTGAACCCAACCATTACTTGTGAAGAAGCACTTTCGAGTGAAATAATTCCCAAATATCCTTTAAAGGGTGATATAAGCAACAAGTTGCTTGAAAAATTAATTAATGAAATTTTAGCAGTTATGAAAATAAAAGAAAATCTTCCTAAAAACATAGTGGAAAAATATTCCTTGATTTCGCTAGATGAAGCAATAAGAAGTATACATTTTCCGGAAAATAAAGAGTTTTTAGATAAAGCAATAATACGATTGAAATTTCAAGAATTATTTACGTACTCAATGAAATTATTATTATTAAAGTATAAAATTAAAAAAAATAACACAGGTATATATTTTGAATGGGCTAAAGAGCTAAATATTTTTAAGGAAAGATTGCCATTCCCACTTACTAATGCTCAAACTAAAGTTATTCGTGATATTCTCAGGGATCAAAAATCAAATTATTCTATGAACAGATTAATTCAAGGTGATGTTGGGAGTGGTAAGACTATAGTTGCATTAATAGCTATTTTTAATGTGATTAAAAATGGATATCAATGTGCGTTTATGGCTCCAACTGAAATTCTTGCAAATCAGCATTTTGAAGAAGCTAAAAAAATTTATAAAGATTTTGATGTTGCAATAGAGCTATTAACTGGATCAACATCAGCAAAAGAAAAGCAAAGGATTAAGGAAAGAATTAAAAGTAATGAAACTATTTTATTAATAGGAACTCATGCATTATTCCAAGATGATGTTGTATTTTCAAAATTAGGGCTAATAGTTACTGATGAGCAGCATAGATTTGGAGTTGAGCAAAGAAGCAAACTTATAAACAAGGGAAAAAGAGCAGATTGCTTAGTTATGACTGCAACACCAATTCCAAGAACATTAGCACTATATCTTTACTCGGATTTAGATGTTTCTATAATAGATGAATTACCTCCAGGAAGGAAAAAGATAGATACAAGATTTTATTTGGAGAGTAAAAAAGATATTGCATATGATTTAGCATATGATGAGGTTAAAAAGGGGAGACAAGTTTACATTGTTTGTCCACTTATTGATGAAGATGAAAAAGAAGTGTTGAATTCAGTGGAGACTGTATATAATGACCTTACAACAGGAGTGTTTAAAGATTTTAATGTTAAGATTCTCCATGGGAAAATGAAATCATCAGAAAAAGATAAAATAATAAAGAAATTTAAAAATAATGAAATTGATGTTTTGATATCAACAACTGTTATTGAAGTTGGAGTTAATGTCCCAAATGCATCCGTAATGATTGTAGAAAATGCTGAAAGATTTGGACTTTCTCAATTACATCAATTAAGAGGAAGAGTTGGAAGAGGCGAATATTCTTCATATTGTATACTAATTGCAAATGCTAAAAGCAATGTAACCAAAAAAAGAATGCAGATAATGACTGAATCAAGTGACGGATTTTTAATATCAGAGAAAGATTTAGAATTAAGAGGAGCAGGAGAAATGTTTGGAAAAAAACAAAGTGGTGATGAAGGCTTTGTACTTGCTGATCTTTATGAAGATATGAAGATTTTAAGGTGTGCAAAATTAGAAGCAAATAGTATAATACAAAATGAATCAGGAATAAATTCTGAAATAATAACTGAATTGAGTAAAAATTTAGAAAAGACTAGTAAGTATATTTGTTTTAATTAAATTGAAAAAATGTATGTAAATATGTTAATATATAAAATATATAACATAGAAGGAGAAAGAGATGAGAATAATCGCAGGAAAAGCAAGAGGGCATAAATTGATACCTCCAGCTACAATGGAAACAAGGCCTACATTAGATAGAGTTAAGGAAGCTATGTTTAGCTCAATTCAATCATATATACCAGAAGCTGTTGTTGTTGATGTTTTTGCGGGAACAGGAAGTTTGGGATTGGAGGCTGCAAGCAGAGGAGCAAGTGAAGTTTATTTGTTTGATAAGAGTTCAACGACATTTCCTCTATTAAAGCAAAATGTTGATAATCTCAGATTTCAAGATTTTTGCTTTCCAATAAATACTGATGCATATTCAGGACTTAAAAAATTAGCTGATAAGGGCAAGAAATTTGATATTATATTTATAGATCCACCTTATTGTAAAGAAATGATTCCAGAAGCTATGAAAATTATAAAGGAAAATAAAATGTTAAAAGAGGATGGAATAATAGTTACTAAAATAGATACAATTGAAGAAATATATGATGGATATGAAGATATAAATTTAATTAAGAACAAGAAATATGGAAATACAACTGTATGCTATTATAAGTATGAGGAGAAATAAATAATGAAAATTGCAGTATATCCAGGAAGTTTTGATCCAATAACTAATGGACATCTTGATATAATTAAACGAGGTGCTAAAGTTTTTGATAAAATTATAGTAGCGGTGCTTGTTAACGTTGATAAGCATTATCTTTTTAGTATTGATGAACGAGTTGAATTGATAAAAAAGGTTACAAAAGATATAAGTAATGTTGAAGTTAGAAGTTTTGATGGATTATTGGTGAATTTTTTGAAGGAATGTAATACAAATGTAATTCTAAAAGGCTTGAGAACAACCTTTGATTTTGAATATGAACTACAAATGGCATTTATGAATAGTGAATTAGATGGAAATATTGAAACTGTATGTATGATGTCTTCTTCTAAAAATTTACATATTAGTTCTTCGTGCGTTAAACAAGTAGCAAAATTTGGTGGAAATATTGAAGGGCTTGTTCCAAGTGAAATTGTCTCGGATATAATGAGTAAAATGAGTAGCTAAGGAGGGGTTTTATGGAAAATATGAGCGTAAATATTATAGAATTATTAGAGTATCTGCAAGATTTGGTAGAAAATTCGCCAAAAGTACCTATGAGCGGAAAAGTGATGATAGATAAGCGAGAACTTATAGAGGTAATAGACCAAATTATAAATTATTTACCAGAGCAATTAAAAAAAGCTGAATGGGTAATGAATGAGAGAGAACGAATTTTAAATGAAGCTAAAAAAGAATATGATTCGGTTAGAAAAGAAACTATGACTATGATGAGGCAAAATGTTGAGAATCATGACATTGTAAGGGAAGCGAAGCTAAGAGCGCAAGAAATTACATCTGCAGCACAACGTGATGCTAAGGCTATAAGATTAGGTTCTAGAGATTATTCAGATGAGATATTAACTGAATTAGATAGAGAAATTGAAGCACAAAAAATGAAGCTTATAAAGAGTCTCCAAGATAGTTTTGAATCTGTAGCTAAGGAAATTGATTTAAATTTAACTGGAACATGTGATATGATAAAAGATAATGTTAAAGAATTACGTAACATGAAAAAATAAATACAGGAATAATTTGATTTATTTTATTAATGAAAGCGGCTGAATAGAATTTACTCAGCCGCTTTCATTATGTTTTAATTTCTTGAGTGATTTAGTTTACTAATGATCTTTAGAAAGATTGTTAAGAAAATTAAAATAAGTATTGGATAAAAATAAGAATAAACATTTATATATTGATTAACTTTAATTTTGGATACATATATGCTTGATGGAATTAACTTAAATAGCACATAAGTGATAAAGAAGCTAATAACACCTTGAACTATTTTGAAAAATATATATTTATAATAATTTATTTTTGTTTCACTTACAAAAGAACTAACTTGAGCAATTACTGCTAATCCGGAAAACGAACATAAAAAACTTATAATTCCTAGTTTAAGATTAAGTGAAAGAGGAAGGGATGCTGTAAGATTACAGCCATTTGTCATTTCAATGCTTCCTAAAAATAGGCAATATAAAGTGCCTAAAGGTAAACTAAATAGAGATTCTAAGTGTTTGAAAATATTACAAATATAGATGTTATTTTTGACAAGGCATATAATAACCGAGAAAATTATAATGAATCCACCTATAGAAAAAATAGTATTTATTGCATTTTGCACTGAATTTTTTATGGCAATACCAAAGTTAATAGTTTCAGTTTTAGGTTTACTTATTGAATTTGAGTTTTGTACGCATTTCTTTTTCTTTAATATTAATCCTATAAGTATTGCTGATAAGTAATTCCCAGTAAGTAAAATATATCCTAAAAATATATTCCCTAGTAAAGTTCCAGCAACAGATCCAATTAAAAAAATGGGACCAGCATTAGAAGCTATATTTAATAATCTTTCGTATTCATCTGTTTCTATGTATTTCATAGAATATAAATCAACACAATATTTTGCACCTAATGGATAACCGCATAAAAAACTTGCAACAATTGGAAAGGAGCAGTTTTTAGAAAGCCCTAATGGCTTGCAAATTAGTGGACCAAGAATTTTAGAGTAGAGGCTTATACCAT
Organism: Clostridium saccharoperbutylacetonicum N1-4(HMT); assembly: GCF_000340885.1. Taxonomy (NCBI): domain Bacteria; kingdom Bacillati; phylum Bacillota; class Clostridia; order Eubacteriales; family Clostridiaceae; genus Clostridium; species Clostridium saccharoperbutylacetonicum. The sequence goes on from NC_020291.1 coordinate 1,432,020, forward strand.
CATAATATATTAATAAATTACAAATGACCAAAAAAGGAAAGGTGGTTGGTAATACAGATTTATACCACAATTTGCATCCTTCAATAGCTGCAGAAATACAAGTATTTAGATTTACTAAAAAAAGAAGAATAAAAATTGAAATAAATATACAAAAAATAATGTTTTTTTGAACATTAAGAAGTCTAATTAAAAGAATAGTAAAAGTTATAATTAAAAACCACAAGATAGTAATATATATCATCAAATCACTCCAATCAATAATATATATTCTTGTGGTTATGTAAAATATTACTTGAATATGATAGGGCTTTTTAAATAGTCATCCATAGGATTTACCTTAGGTTGTAGAATAGAATATGCTTTTGTTCCTAAGATATCAATTTTTAGATGGTCGCATAAATTGTTTTTAGGAACCTTAGTGATAATATCTGTACATCCTTTTATTCTTTTTAGCATATTTTGTCCTATAGTATTAAAAGCAAGAACTCTGGCATATGGTACTGGCATTTTCGATAAAGCAAATAGATTAAAATTCTCGAGATTTAAGAAGCATTGAGTTAGTATTCGATTAATTCTGGTATAAGTGTATCTTTTGCTTTTGATTTTTAGAATAAATTCATCTAAAGAGTTTGAATTTATTATTTCTTTAAATATTTTATTATCCAAGCCTTCGGAAATATCAGGTAAATTCATTAGGCATTTGTCATTTGTAAGTAATTTATATTTTATAAATTTAAACATATCTTCTTCAAAAACAAAACGATAATCTGAATGGGATAAATCACTTAAAAAATCATGGCTAGCTTTAGGTATTAATGAAGCAAGTTCATGTAATGAATTTGACTTAAGATGATTTCTTATGGAGGTAGCTGAAACAAAAGAATGATTTAAAGAGGTATCATTATAGGATGCACCTTCTCTTTTTAGTGTCATTGGAGTAATAGTGCTGTTTAGGGTTATTAAGGCTTTTAAATATTCAATTCCTAATATATTATTTGAATTTGATAATACATTTAAAATATCATCAGAAGCTAAATAATCCGATAGCGCATTTGCTCTGCTTATATGAAAAGGCAATCCTAAATGTAAGTTGTTTTTTAACAGATTTCTATATTCTTGTGGTTCTGTGACTAAAGTTTTTGCAACAGTTTGTAATTTATTTATACTACCTTCCTCACTTCCGAAATATAAATAATCCACAATTCCTAAGGAATTAAGAAGAGATACACTTCCAAAGGCAAAGTGTTCTGCAGAGGATATTGAATAAACTAAGGGTAACTCTAAAACTAAATCAACACCGTTTCTAACTGCCATTTCAGCTCTCTTCCATTTATCAACAATGCTTGGGATTCCTCTTTGCATAAAATTACCGCTCATTACGCAAACTATACCATCTGAATTAGTTTCCTGCTTTGCTTTAGTAAGATGATACTCATGCCCTTTATGAAAGGGATTATATTCAGCGATTATTCCTGTGATAATTATAATCATCTCCTTTTTATTTAAACATAATTATTGTATGGAGGCTTCAGTTTAACAATATGGTAATTATAGCATATTCATAAAGCAGCATGTAAATAATTATTTATGGGTAAAGTATAATATATTTTCCTATTAAGAGACTAAAATAATATAAAAAGTCATTGTTAAAAAATATACTTTTTTGATTTTTCAAGATTTACAAAGAGTTTTTAAAATAATCAGAAAAGTGTAAAAAAAGAAAAAGTTCAATAGAGTATATAAAAGATATCTTATTTGCTAAAAATTAATGCAATTTGCTGGTGTTTTCAGTTCTAGAGGCTATTTTCAGTAATAAAAAAATAGAAAGTAGCATGAAATTATTCTAAAAATAGCAGGATTTATATATGTATATTGTTTAATTTAAAACTGAAAATAAGTTTTGATAATTGACAGCAAAAAAAATTAAAAATTAATTTTAATTGTTAAAAAATATACTTTTACTATATCAGTATTTTATATTATTATTGTCTGATAATTTAGATTATTGCTAATCTAAAGATTTTTATTTTATAGAGATTTTTTGTTGAAAACACTGTTAATAAAGGAGTATATTAATATTAGAGATAGGATAGATATAGAGAGGAGACAAAGACACATGGACCTTATGAAAAAAATATGGGCAGCAGCTCAATCTGATAAAAGAAGAATCGTTCTTCCGGAGGGAAATGAAGAAAGAAATATTGAGGCTGCAGGAAAAATACAAGAATTAGGACTAGCATATCCAATTTTAATTGGTGGGAAAGACGAAATAGAAGCTAAAGCAAAGGAATTGGATGTAGACTTATCTGGAATTGAAATTATAGATCCAGAGAAATCGGAAAACTTAAACAAGTATATTACAGCCTTTTATGAATTAAGAAAAAGTAAAGGCGTAACTATGGAAAAGGCTGATAAAATTGTAAGAGATCCTCTATATTTCGCTACAATGATGGTTAAACTAGATGATGCAGATGGAATGGTATCTGGAGCAGTTCATACAACTGGAGATTTATTAAGACCAGGATTACAAATAATAAAGACAGCACCAGGTGTATCTGTAGTTTCAAGTTTCTTTATAATGCAAGTGCCAGGATCTACTTATGGAGAACAAGGAACTCTTATATTCTCTGACTGTGCAGTTAACCCAAATCCAAATGAAGACCAATTAGCCGCTATTGCTATTGCAACGGCTGAAACAGCAAAGAGATTATGTAACATGGATCCTAAAGTAGCAATGCTGTCATTCTCCACAATGGGAAGTGCAGATAATGAATTGGTTGATAAAGTTAGAAATGCAACACAAAAAGCAAAAGAAATGAGACCAGATTTAGATATTGATGGTGAACTTCAATTAGATGCAGCAATTGTTAAAAAAGTAGCTGATCAAAAGGCACCAAATAGTAAAGTAGCAGGAAAAGCTAATGTTTTAGTATTCCCAGATTTACAAGCTGGAAACATAGGTTATAAATTAGTCCAAAGATTTGCAAATGCAGAAGCTATTGGGCCTATTTGTCAAGGCTTTGATAAACCAATAAATGATTTATCAAGAGGATGTAGTTCAGATGATATCGTAAATGTTGTTGCATTAACTGCTGTACAAGCGCAAAACAATAAATAGTATTAAGGATAAGTTCATTTTAAGGGTAACTAGGAAAGTATATTTAAGGATAAAGGAGAAAAAATATGAAAGTATTAGTTATAAATTGTGGTAGTTCTTCATTAAAATATCAACTTATAGATATGAGCAATGAAGAAGCATTGGCACAAGGACTTGTTGAAAGAATAGGAATTAACGGTTCAATACTAACTCAAAAGGTTGAAGATAAAGACAAATATGTTGTTGAAACACCACTTAAAGACCATCAAGATGCAATTGAACTTGTTTTAAAATGTCTAGTTGACGAAAAGCATGGCGTAATAAAATCTATGGATGAAATAGCTGCTGTTGGACATAGAGTAGTTCATGGTGGTGAAAAATATGCTACTTCAGTTTTAATTGATGAAACTGTAATTAAGAATCTTGATGAATTTACAAAACTAGCACCGCTTCATAATCCACCAAATATAATTGGAATTAATGCATGTAAGGCTCTTATGCCAAAAACTCCAATGGTAGCAGTATTTGATACAGCGTTCCATCAAACTATGCCTGAAAAAGCATTTATGTATCCATTACCATATGAGTTATATGAAGAAGATCATATTAGAAGATATGGTTTCCATGGAACATCTCATATGTATGTAGCTGGAGAAATGGCAAAATGGATGAATAAGGATATAAAAGATCTAAAAATTGTTACTTGTCATATAGGTAATGGAGTAAGTGTTACAGCTGTTGAAGGTGGAAAATCTGTAGATACTACAATGGGATTCACTCCTTTAGATGGAATTATAATGGGATCTAGATCTGGAAGCATCGATCCAGCTATAGTTACTTATTTAGTAAAAGAAAAAGGATATTCTATAGATGAAGTAAATGATATATTAAATAAAAAATCAGGAGTTTTAGGAATATCAGGAATAGGAACAGACTTTAGAGATATTAGAAGTGCTGTAGAAAATGATAATGATCCTAGAGCATTACTTGCTATGGATATATTTGGATATCAAGTCAAGAAACAAATTGGTGCTTATGCTGCAGTAATGGGCGGAGTAGATGCAATTGTGTTTACTGCTGGAATTGGTGAACATGCTCCGGAAATTAGATCAAGAGCATTAACTAATATGGAATTTTTAGGAATAGAAGTAGATTTAGAAAAGAACGAAAGTCATAATATTGGCGATGGTATGGAAATTTCTAAAGAAACTTCAAAAGTAAAAGTAGTTGTAATACCTACTAACGAAGAATTAATGATTGCTAAGGAAACTTTAGCATTAGTTTAATTAGATATATAAATAATAATGAATAATTAAGGGAGAAATTACTATGTGAGTTCGATCTTGATTATTCATTATTTATTATTTATTCTTAATCAATTATCATAAATACCTTGACTTTTTGGCACTCAATTTATATAATAAGTTGTGTTTGTTTTATAAATTTATGTGCTAAGGAGTGAAAAGGGGAAAGTAGTATATAATTTACAAATAAGTATATTATATAAATAGTTACCCTGTGATTTTATGAAAGTACAAATTTCAGACATTGTTTCTGGTAAAGATAGAAGCAAGAAAATTGATTATGAATTTGAGATACCTACAATTAACTTCGAAGGAGATGAAATTAAACCTATAGGCTCTTGTGAAGTTGTTGGAACGATTTCAGCAGATAAGGATATACTTTTAGTAAATGCTAAGATTAAAGCTAAGCTGGAAATGGTATGTTCAAGATGCTTAGATACCTTTATCTATCCAATAGATATTGATATAGAAGAAAGGTTTACAACAAATAGGAACAGTGAAGATGACGAAGCTATTGTTGTAATGGATGATGTTTTAGACATCACAGAAATTGTTGAAACTAGTATAATTTCAACATTACCTATTAAAAGAGTTTGCAAGAATGACTGCGAAGGGCTTTGTCAAGAATGTGGATGCAATTTAAATCATGATTCATGTTCGTGTCAAAAGGAAGACGTAGATATACGCTTTGAAGCCTTGAGAAGTTTGTTTGATAATAAGGAGGTGTAATGTATGGGTTGTCCAGCAAGAAAATCAGGGAAATCAAAAGTTAGATCAAGAAGATCTCAAACTTTTAAAGCTAGTTTACCTGGCATAGTTGAATGTCCACAATGCCACGAAATGAAACTTGCTCATAGAGTATGTAAAAATTGTGGTTATTACAAAGGTAAGGAAGTTGTAGCTTCTGAAAAATAAGAGAAAGTCTTTATGACTTTCTTTTGTTATATATAGAATAATTAAGTATATAAGTATAATGATTGGCTTTAGGCAAGGGGAAAGGAGATATTGCTATGAAGATAGCTATTGATGGAATGGGTGGAGATAATGCGCCAGTAGCTGTAGTACAAGGCGCAATAGATGCACTAAAAGAATATGACAATATCGAATTATATATTACTGGCCCAGAAGAATTGATAAACGCAGAGTTAGAAAAGTATACTTATTCAAAAGAAAAAATTAATGTAATAGATGCAAAAGAAGTAATTTCGCCTAATGAACATCCTGTTATGGCATTGCGAAAAAAGAAGGATTCTAGTATTGTTAAAGCATTAGAATTAGTGAAAGATGGTGTTTGTGATGCTATAATTTCAGGAGGAAGCACAGGTGCTTTTTTAGCTGGTTGTACTTTGACTATTGGTAGAATTAAAGGTGTAGAAAGACCTGCGCTTGCACCTATTATGCCAGGCAGACATGGAAGCTTTATGATAGTAGATGTTGGTGCTAATGTTGACTGTAAACCACAATTTTTAATGCAGTTTGCAAAAATGGGCAAAATATATTATGAAAAGGTTTTTGATGTTAAAAATCCTAGTGTTGGACTTATTAATATTGGTGAAGAAGAAGAAAAAGGAAATGAACTTACTAAAGCAGCTTTTAAATTGCTGAAAGAAGAAAAAAATATTAACTTTAAAGGGAATGTTGAACCTAGAGAAATACCAGGAGGTAATACTAATGTTTTGGTTTGCGATGGATTTGTCGGAAATACAGCTTTAAAAATGTATGAAGGGTCGGCGTCAAGTATTTTAGGAATAATAAAAGATGAAGTGCTTAAATCATCAATTACGTCCAAATTAGGGATATTGTTATTAAAACCTGTATTAAAGAATTGTCTAAAAAAATTTGATTATAAGGAATATGGAGGGGCACCATTTTTGGGCGTTAATGGAATTTGCATAAAAGCTCATGGTAGTTCTGACGGAAAAGCCTTTAAAAATGCTATTAGACAAACCAAGATATTTTATGAAAAAAGAGTATTAGAAGACATGAAAAATGAATTTTGTAGTGAAAATTAATAAAATATATTGAAACTTATATTGACGATTTAAACAATATATACTATTATCTAAATGTAGAACTTGGGAGGTGAAATGAATGTTTGAAAAAATCCAAGCAATTATTGCTGATAAGTTAAGTATCGATGTAGAAAGCGTTGTTATGGAAGCATCATTTATAGAAGATTTAAATGCGGACTCATTAGATATAGTTGAGCTTATAATGGCTCTAGAGGATGAACTAGACATGGAAATACCAGATGAAGACGTTGAAAACTTTAAAACAGTTGGAGATGTTGTAAATTACGTAAAAGCTCATCACGAAGAATAAGATAATCCCGCATTTGCGGGATTTTATATTTTCTTAATAAACTAGTTTATTCTTGAATTTGTTATTGTGGAAAATTATTATTTAGCAAGTTGAAGAATAAACTTCAAGGAGTGGAATACATGAATAGATATACACTTAGAGAAATAGAAGAAAACTTAGGAGTTTATTTTAATAATCCAACTTTACTAAAAACGGCGCTTACACATAGCTCTTTTGCAAATCAATTTAAAGATGCTGAGTATAATGAAAGACTTGAATTCTTAGGAGATTCAGTTTTACAGTTATGTATTACAGAACATCTTTTCAATAATTACAAGCATAAGAGTGAAGGTGAGCTAACAAAAATAAGAAGTTTAATAGTTTGTGAGAACTCTCTTTATGAAATAGCAAAAAAAATAAATCTTGGGAATTATATTAGGATGAGTAAAGGTGAAGAACTCACAGGAGGAAGAGAAAGAATATCTATACAGGCAGATGCAGTTGAAGCTGTAATTGCTGCAGTGTATTTAGATAAAGGAATTGGCTTTGTGAGGGATTTTATTTTACTTCACTTTGAAGAAGTGATAAATAAGGCTATAAATAACAAAATAGTTTTAGATTTTAAAACAAAACTTCAAGAACTTCTTCAAAAGGATGGAGAGGTAGCAATTCATTATGAACTAGTAAAGTATGAGGGACCACCTCACAGAAGAAAGTTTTATACTAACGTAAAAATTGATGATAAACTCATGGGTGAAGGTTCTGGTTATAGCAAAAAGGAATCTGAACAAAATGCGGCTAAACAAGCTTTAGATATGTTGGAAGGTATACATGAGTAAAAGTTATTATATAATACCTATATTTGTACCACATGAAGGATGTCCTCATAATTGTGTATTTTGCAATCAGGATAGAATAACAGGGGTTGACGAAGAGGTTACAGCAAAAATAGTAAGAAATACAATAAATGATTACTTAGACACAATACAAAATAAAAATGCAATTATTGAGGTTTCGTTTTTTGGAGGCACATTTACAGGCGTAAAAGAAGAAAAACAAAAAGAGCTTTTAACAGTAGCGAAAGAATTTAAGGATAAGAATCTTATTAATAAAATAAGATTGTCTACAAGACCAGATTATATTAATGATTATATTTTAACTTATCTGAAAGAATATGGTGTTGATATAATAGAACTAGGAGTTCAATCTTTGGATGAAGAAGTTTTAAGAAAGGCTGGAAGAGGTCATAGTGTTGATGATGTTGTGAATGCATCCAGATTGATAAAAGAATATAACTTCGTTTTAGGGCATCAAGTAATGCCTGGGTTACCTGGAGACACTTTTGAGAAGGATATAAAGACAGCTGAGAAATCAATTAGTATGAAACCTGATATTTGCAGAATATATCCATCTCTAGTAATAAAGGACACACCTATGGAGGAAATGTATAATCGTCAGGAGTATATTCCATATTCTTTAGAAGAGGCAGTGCATATAAGCACTATTATGTATGAGATTTATAGAAGAAATGAAATAAATGTAATACGAATTGGTCTTCAGCCTACAGAAAGTATAAATGAGGGGAAAGATATTGTAGCAGGACCATTTCATCCTTCATTTAGAGAACTTGTTGAGGGCAATTTAATAGTGGATAAGATTCTTGAAAATATGGGGGCTGAAAAAAGCGCTACGCTTTATATTAATCCTAAAGATATAAGCAAGCTTTACGCTAATAAAAAAATCTATTTTAATAAGCTTAAAATGAATAATAAAGAAGTTGTGGTTAAGCAGAGTGATGATATTGCTAGAGGATGTATAAAGTTATTTTTAAAGGATAAAGAATTGGATATAATATATTAGCGAGAGGACACTCTCGCTTTTATTTACAGTTAACAGTTATGAGCTTTTGTTAGTTATGAGTTATGAGTTATGGATAAAATCCCTACAGGGATTTTTGAAAAATATAATTTAAAGGAAAGCCGTTAGGCTTTTCGTCCCAAAACTCTTAACTCATAACTGATTTAAAGTTGATATTTATTATTCTATACTATAAACTAAGTTATAATGAAGGAGTGTATAATATGAGAAAAAGAACTAGGGAAAAAATGAGAATTGGAATGGCTATTTTCGTTATAATAATATTTATTATAGGATTAATACCTACTATACTTTACTGGTAAGGAGTGGGCATATGTTTTTAAAATCTCTAGAGATACGAGGATTTAAATCTTTTGCTGATAAAACGGAATTAAAATTTAGAAAAGGTGTTACAGCAGTAGTAGGACCTAATGGAAGTGGAAAAAGCAATATTTCAGATGCTGTAAGATGGGTACTAGGTGAACAAAGTATTAAAGTCTTAAGAGGCGGGAAGATGGAAGATGTAATTTTCGCAGGAACTCAATTTAGAAAACCTGTTGGACTAGCGCAAGTTTCATTAACTCTAGATAATAGTGATGAAAAATTAGCTACAGAATATAATGAGGTTACAGTATCTAGAAGAATATTTAGATCAGGTGAATCGGAATATTTGATAAATAATTCAAAATGCAGACTTAAAGATGTAACTAATCTTTTTATGGATACAGGAATAGGAAAAGAAGGGTATTCATTAATTGGACAAGGTAAGATAGAGGCTATATTAAGTGGTAAGCCTGAGGACAGAAGAGCGCTTTTAGAAGAAGCTGCTGGAATTGTAAAATTCAAAAATAGAAAAGAAGAGGCAGAAAAAAAATTAAGTAATACTGATGAAAATTTAGTTAGAATAAATGATATATTATCAACCTATGGAGAAAGAATAGAACCATTAAGAATTGAAAGAGAAAAGGCATTAGAGTTTAATGAATTATCTAAAGATTTAAAGAAAAAGGAAGTTTCTCTTATAGTTCATAATATAGATAAGATGGAAGCGGAATTAAAAAATTACAATGACGAATTAAATCTTAAAGTAAAAGAGATTGAAGATAAGCAAAAAGAATTAGCAGACGATAAGATTAAGCTCAAAGAGTTAGAGTTTAAAATAGAGGAATTAGATAGAAAGAACTTAGAAGATAAAGAACAATATTACAATCTAAAGGAAATAGTAAGTGAAGATGAAAAAAGTATTGAGCTTTACCGTGAAAGAATTAAGGGCTTTGAAGAGCGCATTAACAGAAATAATTATGAATTAACTGATATTACAGTTAAGATAGAGCAATTAAAAGAAAATAAAATACTACTAGAGAATGAATTAGATAAAAGGTTAGAAGAACAAAAAGGTAAGAATGAGGCTATTGTAAAATTAGAAGAAGATAATATTAAAAGTTCGAAAGAACTTAAAGTTATTGAAGAGGAATTGAAAGTTTTAAAAGAGGGAGAATTCGAACTTTTAAGAAGTAATTCTGATATAAAAAATGAAATCACCATATTGAATAAGGATATTTCGCTTAGAGAGGAAAAGAGAGACACTTTAAATTCATCTATTTCATCGTTAGAGAGTAACATAGTAATTAATCTAGCAACTTATAAAGATTTAAGTGATGATATTGAAAATAGAAAAGATAAAATAAAACTATTAAACTTAAAAGTTGCAGAGGATAAGAAAAAAATAGGAATATTATCTGCTAATTTAACAAAAAAAGAAAATGAACTTAGAGAAGTAAATGGAAGTTTAACAAAGCTTGATGCAAATAGAGGAATGCTTGAAAATTTAGAGAAGCATTATGAAGGTTACAATAGATCTGTAAAATCTTTGATGGAGTCAATCCATAGGGACAGAATTGCTTCAGCTAGTGATACGAAAGTTCTAGGAGAAATTTTCTCGGTAGATAAAAAATATGAAATAGCTATTGAAATAGCATTAGGTGCAGCAATTTCCAATGTAATAACCAAAAATGAAGAAATAGCTAAAATTCTTATAGGATATTTGAAAAAGAATAATTTAGGTAGAGCAACATTTTTACCATTAAACATAATAAGAGGTAAAAAACTTGAATTAGATAAAAGTATTATTGGAGCTGCTGGTTATATTGGAATAGCAAGTGACATAATATCCTATGATAAAGAGTATAGTAATATTATGGATTATGTACTTGGAAGAACTATAATTTGTAGTAATATGGACTGTGCCTTAAATATTGCGCGAATAGGAAGATATAATTATAGAATTGTGACCTTAGATGGAGAAATAGTAAATCCAGGTGGAGCTTTAACGGGTGGTAGCATAAAAGGAAAAAATTCTAATGTCCTAGGAAGAAAAAGAGAAATTGAAGAACTGACAAAAGAAATAGATAAAAAGAAAGAACACTATAGTGAATTAATAAAGTTCGTGCAAGAGTTAAAAGAAGAAATTAAGAATTTAGATGAAGGCATATTAAATCAAAGAGATGAGGCTCATGAAAAAAGTATAGAATTAACTAAAAAGGAAAGTGAAATTAAATCTTTACAAAATGATACTGATGCTTTGAGAAGAAACTTAGAAATAACAAAAGAAGAAATTAAGCGAATAGTAAATGAAAAAGAAAGTATTTTAGAAAAAGTCAAACTTAAAGAAGCTGAAATTGAATCTCTTGAAAGTGAAAATACCGTTAATAAAAGCAAAGGGATTGAATTAGAGCAATTAATGAAAGTTAAAGCTCAAGAAGTAAATGATAATGATACTAAATTAACAGAAATGAAGATTGCTAAAGCTACTTTAGATGAGGCTATTGAAAATAGAAAGAATGAATTTTTGAGAATAGAAAAAGAAATAAATGATTTTATTTCTAAGAATGGAATTTTAAATAAAGAAAATAGTGAAAATAAAAATAGTATTGAAAGTTTAAATTCAGACATTAAAGTTAAAAATAAAGAAATAGAAGAAAATGTTAATAAAATTAATGGACTAGAATTAAAATTTAAAGATGAAGAAATAATAAAAGAAAAGCTAAAACAAGAATTTAAGGAAAAAGATAATTTTATTAGTAATCTTTTAGATGAAGTAAGAGTAAAAGAAATAGAGGTTAATAAAAGAGAAGTAATTAAGGCTAAAAAGGAAGCAGATAAAGATAATGCTTATAATAAATTAAACGAAGAATTGGAATTGACTTATGCAGAAGCAATGGATATATGTGAAGCAGTAGAAGATGAGGAAACCTTAAAGCAAGAGATTACTACTACAAAAGGAAAAATAACAAGACTAGGAATTGTAAATTTAGCTGCTATAGAAGAGTATGAGGAGATAAAGGAAAAATATGAATTTATGTCTGCTCAAGCAGAAGATTTAGAAAAGGCTAAAAAAGAATTAAATGAAGTTATTCAAGAAATGACAAATGAAATGAAAATTTTATTTAAAGAGAATTTTAAAATTCTTAATTATAACTTTAATGAAACATTTAAGGACTTATTTAAGGGTGGAAGTGCAGAACTTATTTTAGGGGAAGGCGATGAGCTAACAGCTAATATTGACATAAATGTAGAGCCACCAGGTAAAAAACTTCAGAATATTAATCTAATGTCAGGTGGAGAGAAGGTTTTATCAGCTATAGCATTACTCTTTGCAATATTAAAAATGAAACCAACACCTTTCTGTATATTGGATGAAATTGAAGCTGCTTTAGATGATGCTAATGTAGATAGATATGCGGAATTCTTAAAGATGTTCTCTACAAATACTCAATTTATAATTATTACACACAGAAAAGGTACAATGGAAGTCAGCGATATAATATACGGTGTAACTATGGAAGAAAAAGGTGTTTCAAAAGTTGTATCTGTAGACTTGACTGAAAATTATAATTAGGAGGAAATGAATTTGTTTGGAAATTTATTTAATAAATTAAAAGATGGGCTAACTAAAACTAGAGATGGATTAACAGATAAAATTAATGAGGCCTTAAAATTAGCGATAACAATAGATGAAGATTTATATGAGGAATTAGAAGAAATTTTAATCACATCTGATGTTGGTATGGATACTACAATAGACATAATAGAGAGATTAAGAAATAAAATACGTAAGGAAAAGATTAATGATCCTCAAGAAGTTAAACCAGCCCTAAAAGAAGTAATTAGGGAAATGCTCCTTGAAGGAAATTATGAAGATAATGAACAAGGGAAAAAAGTGATGCTTGTAATTGGTGTTAATGGAGTTGGAAAAACAACTTCTATAGGAAAGCTTGCAGCTAAAAATAAAGCAGAAGGTAAAAAAGTATTATTAGCAGCAGCAGATACGTTTAGAGCAGCAGCAATAGACCAATTAGAAGTTTGGAGCAATAGGGCTGAGGTTGATATAGTTAAACACCAAGAAGGTTCAGATCCTGCAGCAGTAGTATTTGATGCTATAGAAGCATCTAAGGCTAGAAATGTTGATTTGTTAATATGTGATACAGCAGGGAGACTTCATAATAAAAAGAATTTAATGAATGAACTTGAAAAGATAAATAGAATTATAGATAGAGAGTTGGAAGGTTTTGAGAAGGAGACTTTACTTGTTTTGGATGCAACAACAGGACAAAATGCTGTGATTCAAGCAAAACAATTTATGGAAGCTTGTCCTATTGACGGAATAATATTAACTAAGTTAGATGGTACTGCCAAAGGAGGAGTAGTTCTTTCAATAAAACAAAGTTTAAATATTCCAGTTAGATATATAGGTGTTGGTGAAGGTATTGATGATCTTCAAAAATTCGATGCAGAAGCTTTTGCAGAAGCTTTAATTTAGCAGTGCACAGTTTACAATTTACAGTTGGATGGGGAAATTCCAGACGGAATTTTTGCGAGTTTTGAGGTTGGATTTGATATTTCGTTCTTCGAATTTTATATTGTGAAACTGTGTAGTTGATTACATGAATTTTATTCTTGGAGTTTTAGTTATTAACTGATAAGTTAGCATTGGTAAAACACAAGGCTGAAAAAATAGCGCGAATTGAACATTGAAAATCGATAATTGATAATTGAAAAAAATAATTTTATAAGTGTTAAGTAAAAGTACTTGACACTTATAAAAAATCCTGTTAAAATCTCTTTTGTGGGTAAGGTGATTAGAAATGGAAGATAGAGTTGAAATTTCATTGCTTATGGATTTGTATAGTTCATTATTAACAGAAAAGCAAAATGAAATTATGCAGTGGTATTATGATGATGATTTATCTCTGGCTGAAATAGCTGAACTTAACAAGACAAGTCGCCAAGCTATTCACGATTTAATTAAAAGATGTTATAAACAGCTTCTATCCTATGAAAGTAAGCTTCACTTACTTGAAAAGAGTATAAACAAAGAAAAAGAGATTATAAATTTTTTAGAGGATTTAAAAAATAAATATTCCATAGATGATAAGGATATTATAAAATATAAAGAAAAACTAGAAAATTTATAAGGAGGATGTAAACATGGCTTTCGAAGGATTAGGTGAAAAGTTACAGGAAACTTTCAGAAAATTAAAAGGAAAAGGAAAGTTAACTGAAAAAGATATTAAAGAAGCCATGAGAGAAGTAAAGCTTGCCTTGTTAGAAGCAGACGTTAACTATAAAGTTGTAAAGCAATTTATTTCATCTGTTAGTTCTAAGTGTGTTGGAGACGAAGTTCTTGCAAGTTTAACACCAGGACAACATGTAATAAAAATAGTTAATGAAGAACTTACTAATCTTATGGGTGGAAGTGAAAGTAAACTTAACTACAGTAGTTCAGGTCTTACTGTGATAATGTTAGTTGGTTTACAAGGAGCAGGTAAAACTACTATGTGTGGTAAGCTTGCATTAAATCTTAGAAAAGATAATAAAAAACCATTATTGGTTGCATGTGATATATACAGACCAGCTGCTATAAAACAATTAGAGGTAGTAGGAAAGCAAATTGAGATTCCTGTATTTTCAATGGGGGATAAGGTTAATCCAGTAGAAATTGCGAAAAACGGAATTGCTCATGCGAAAGAAAATGGTAATAATGTTGTTATTATTGATACTGCAGGTAGACTTCATATTGATGAAGAATTAATGCAGGAATTAAAAAATATAAAAGAAGATGTAAAGCCATCAGAAATATTATTGGTAGTAGATGCTATGACAGGACAAGATGCTGTTAATGTAGCAGAAAACTTTAATAATGATTTGGATTTAACTGGAGTTATTTTAACGAAGTTAGATGGTGATACTAGAGGTGGAGCTGCACTTTCAATTAAAAGCATAATTGATAAGCCAATTAAGTATGCTGGTGTAGGCGAAAAAATGAATGATTTTGAGGTGTTCCATCCTGATAGAATGGCATCAAGAATCTTAGGAATGGGAGATGTATTATCACTCATTGAAAAGGCTCAAGAGGCTATTGATGAAAAGGAAGCTGCAGATTTAGGTAAGAGAATGTTAAATCAAGAATTTAACTTTGAAGATTATCTAATGGCAATGGAGCAAATGAAAAAGCTTGGACCTCTAAATAAAATATTAGAAATGATGCCTGGACTAAATTCTAAAGAACTTCAAGGAGTTGACTTTGATAAGAGTACAGAGGCGCTAGATAGAACTAAGGCGATTATTCAATCTATGACAGCTAAAGAGAGAAGAAATCCTAGTCTTATATTGAAATCAGCTTCAAGAAAAGGCAGGATTGCTAAGGGATCAGGTACAAGTGTGCAAGAAGTTAATAAACTCATGAAAGGCTATGAAATGATGAAGAAGAACATGAAACAGATGAAGTCATTTCAAAAGCAGGCTAAAAAAGGTGGATTATTTGGTAAATTACCTTTTTAGAGTTGAAATATATAATATAATTACCCTTTAAAGGAGGTGAAATAAAAATGGCAGTAAAAATTAGATTAAGAAGAATGGGTGCTAAGAAAGCTCCTTTCTATAGAATAATCGTTGCTGATTCAAGAGCACCAAGAGATGGTAAATTCATCGATGAAATTGGATACTACAATCCATTAACTGAACCAGTTGAAGTTAAAATCAACGAAGAAAAAGCTAATGAATGGTTATCTAATGGAGCTCAACCAACAGAAGTAGTTAAAAGACTTTTCACAAATGCAGGTCTTACTAAGTAATTTTTGGAGGTGAATTCTACAGTTAGTACATACTAATTGTGGACGTTTATGAAGGAATTAGTTGAATTTATAGCTAAATCTCTTGTTGAGAACCCAAATGAAGTTGTTGTTAATGAAGTAAATGGAGAACAATCCATAATACTTGAATTAAAAGTAGCTCCAGAAGATATGGGGAAGATTATCGGTAAACAAGGGAGAATTGCTAAAGCTATAAGAACAGTTGTTAAAGCTGCAGCACTTAAACAGAATAAACGAGTTATAGTAGAAATCATCTAAAAATTAAGAGTTAGGGTTAACCTAGCTCTTTTTCAATATAGATAAATAATTTATAATTAAATTTATAGATATAAAATTAACTGTCAATAATAAAGAAGGGTGTTTTAAGGTCGATCCTTGAGTGTTGATAATTAATTTAAGCAGAGGTGAAAGAATGGTAAAGTTATTTAAAATAGGCCAGATTGTAAATACTCATGGAGTTAAGGGGGAAGTTAAAGTATACCCATTAACAGAGGATGTTAATAAATTCAAACGCTTAAAAACTGTTTTAGTAGATGGAGTAGAAAAAAATATACTTGGAGTTAAGTTCCAAAAGGATAGAGTTATTTTAAAAATAGAAGGAATAGATTCTATGAATGATGCTGAAACTTATAAACAAAAGTATATTGAAATACCACGAGATAACGAACCAGAGCTACCACCAGATACTTATTATGTTGTGGATTTAAAGGAATGTACTGTTTATGATACTAATGAAAAAGAAATAGGCAGGATTTTTGATGTAATTAGTACACCTAATAACGATGTATACTGGGTTAAAGAACCTAAGGAAGTTTTAATACCGGTTCTTAGAGACATAGTTCTTAGTGTTGATATAGATTTAAAAAAGGTTGTTATTAAACCAGTAGGTGAATGGCAAGATGAAGATTAGTATATTAACATTGTTTCCAGAAATGTTTTCGATTTTTGACCATAGTATTATTGGAAGAGCAAGAGAAAATAATATAATAGATATAGATCTATTAAACATAAGAGATTATACCTTAAATAAGCATAAAAAGGTTGATGATTATCCTTATGGTGGTGGTGCTGGAATGGTAATGGCAGCCCAGCCAATAGTTGATACAATAAGGAAGGTAAAAGAAGATAATAAAGGTAAAGTTGTTTTTCTAGGACCTAGAGGGAAAAAATTTAATCAAGAAATTGCTAAAGAGTTATCTAAAGAAGATAATCTTATATTTTTGTGTGGACATTATGAAGGCATAGATGAAAGAGTTTATAAGTATATTGACATGGAAATTTCTCTTGGAGATTTTGTTCTGACTGGAGGAGAAATGGCGGCAATTCCTGTTATAGATTCTATTCTTAGGTTAATACCAGGTGTTTTAGGTAAGGAAGAAAGTTTTATGGAAGAATCTTTTTATAATGGATTGTTAGAATATCCTCAGTATACTAGGCCAGAAGAATTTGAAGGAGATAAGGTTCCAGATATTTTGTTATCAGGGCATCATGAAAACATTAGGAAATGGAGAAGGCTGAAATCTCTTGAGATAACTAAAAAAAGAAGGCCAGACTTATATAAAAATGTTGTATTAACTAAAGAAGATATTAAGCTGTTAAAAAATAAAAGATAATTTCTGTTGAAATGTGAAAAATTATGTGGTAATATTAAATTTGTGCTAGTACGGGCGTTCCTCTGTCATTAATCTGTGTTAAGAACGTCAAATTATCGTTAAGGAGGGAATGCACAATGAACGAAATAATTAGAGCTATAGAAGCTGAACAAATCAGAACTGACTTACCTAACTTTGCTATCGGAGATACTGTAAAGGTATATGTTAAAATCCAAGAAGGTAACAAAGAAAGAATTCAAATGTTCGAAGGTACTGTTATTAAGAAACAAAATGGTGGATTAAGAGAAACTTTCACTGTAAGAAGAGTTGCTTATGGAACTGGAGTTGAAAGAACATTCCCAATGAATGCGCCAATCATCGACAAAATTGAAATCGCTAGAAAAGGTAAAGTTAGAAGAGCTAAACTTTACTACTTAAGAGATAGAGTTGGTAAGGCTGCTAAAGTTAAAGAGTTATTAACTAGATAGTATAAAAAGGGGACTGTTTCAGTCCTTTTTTTATTTATATTTAAAAACAAAATATGAAATTTTAAATGTTAAAGCATAAAATAAGAATGCAGTTAATGTACACATAAGGATAAATCCAAAACTTTAAAAAAATCACGGAGTGATTTCGTCCAATACTGTGCACTGTAAGCTGTAAACTGTAAACTGAAAAAAGGGAGGGTTCATATGGCAATTAATTGGTTTCCGGGACATATGAAAAAGACTCAAAGAGAAATTAAAGAAAATTTAAAGCTGGTAGATGCTGTAATTGAAATAAGAGATGCCAGAATTCCAAGAAGTTCAGCAAATCCTGATATTGAAAAATTATTAGAAGGAAAGCCAAGAATTATACTTTTAAATAAAAGTGATTTAACTGATAGTAATGTTACTAAGGAATGGATCGACTATTTAACAAATGATATTGTTAGAGTTTTAGAAGTAAATTGTTTGAAAGGCGATGGATTAAAAAATATAAAACCTATGTTGTTAAATCTTTTAAAAGAAAAGCATGATAGATTAAGAGCAAAAGGTATGGTTAACATAATGATGAGAGTTATGGTAGTTGGTATACCTAATGTTGGAAAGTCAACATTTATAAATAAAATGGCAAGGAATAATATTGCTAAAACTGGAGATAGACCAGGTGTTACAAAAAGCAAACAATGGATAAAAACTGGAGCTGGAATTGAACTTTTAGATACACCAGGAGTACTATGGCCAAAATTCGAAGATGATGAAACAGCATTGAATTTAGCTTTTACAGGGGCTATAAAAGATGAAATAATGGATATTGAAGAATTAGCCTTGAAGCTTGTTGATAGATTACAGGAAAGCTATGAAGCTAAATTAAAGGAAAGATATAAATTGACGGAGGTTTTTGAAAACCCGTTAGATACTTTGGATGCTATTGGTAAAAAAAGAGGTACTTTAATTTCAGGTGGACAAATTGATTATAATAGATTAGCGGTTATTTTACTTGATGAATTTAGGGCAGGTAAAATGGGAAAAATTTCATTAGAGCGTCCAGGAGAAGAAGAAAATGAGGATAATTAATGAAGGGATAGCAGCATTATCATTTTCTGAAATAAAAGCTGAAATAAGTCAGATTCCAGTAATCGACTATTATAGAAATGGGAAGCTGTCAGAAGTAATAAAATGTTTTGAAAATGAAAAAAGAAAGAATGTATTATCGATAAAAACTAGGATTGAAAAAGAATTAGATTCCTATTTAACTGAAATTAATAGAGTTAAAAAAATGTATGAATTTGATAAAGCTTTTGGAAATTATAAATATGTTGCAGGCGTAGATGAGGTTGGAAGAGGCCCTCTAGCAGGACCAATTGTTGCATGTAGTGTTATATTGGATTTGAATGTTCTAGATGAGGACTTGATTTTATATTTAAATGATTCTAAAAAAGTAAAAGAATCTAAACGAGAGGAACTTTCAGAAATTATAAAAGAAAAAGCTGTGAGTTATAGTATTGCAGTTTCTTCTAATGAGGAAATTGATGAAAAAGGAATAGCTTTTTCAAATAACAAAGTATTCTTAGATAGTTGTAATTCTTTAACTGTGAAGCCTGATTTGGTATTATCTGATGGATATTTAGTGAAAAATATTCAAATAGAAAATAAATCAGTAATAAAAGGTGATACAAAAAGTGCAAGTATTGCAGCGGCATCAATTGTAGCTAAGGTATATAGAGATAATCTTATGAAGAAGTATGCTGAAAAGTATCCATATTATGATTTTGAAAAGAATGTTGGATATGGAACACCAAATCATATTGAAGCATTAAAGGCTTATGGAAAATGTGAGATACACAGAAATAGTTTTTTAACTAAGTTGTTATAAAATAAATAATATATAGCTAGGCGTATATCTATTAGAAGAGATGTACGCCTAATTGCAATGAATTTAAATAGGAAGAATTATAAACTAGTTTGGAATAGAAAAGAAATTAGAATTATAATCTGAATGCATCAGTTATATGATTTATTTTAAATAATGTATTATATGAATTTAAATAAACTTCAATAATATCAAATCTTATATTGATATTAAATAGTTTTTTATAATTAATATATGATTTAGTAATGTTTATTATGGACATTTGTTTTGTATAATTAACTGATTCTTTTGGTAATCCAAAACTGTAATTATATCTACCTTTGACTTCAAGAATTATTAATAAATTATTTTTTATACATATTATATCTATTTCTCCTAAATGATTTCTAAAATTTCTGTCTAATATATTATAATTTTTATTCTTAAGGTATTGAGTGGCTAATTCTTCACAATAGCTCCCGATATCTTTATTTGATCTTTTCAATAAATCACTCCAATTTAAAATAAATTCTTATTATATTAAAATAATTGTTGTATATGCCTACCTTAAGATTATTAACAATAAAAAATTATCTAAACAAATTTTTGTTTATAGAATTATTTTTAGAATGTGTGTCTATAATCATTAGAGGGTGATATATATGGCAGTGAAAATAATTAGTGCAACGCACAATGGTTTAGAAGGTTTCTTAATAAAAGTGGAAGTAGATATAACAAAGGGGTTACCAATGTTTAATATAGTCGGACTTCCAGATGCATCAGTAAAGGAAGCGAAAGAAAGAGTTAGGTCAGCAATTATAAATTGTGGATTTGAGTTTCCTTTAGGAAGAATTACAATAAATTTGGCTCCGGCAGATGTGAGAAAGATAGGGTCTCTTCTGGATTTACCTATCGCTATTGGAATATTAATGGAGTCTGGACAAATTTGTAAGAAAAACATCGAAAATTGTATGGTGTTTGGTGAGTTATCACTATTTGGTGAACTTAAGGGTATAAAAGGAACCATACCAATAATAATAGAAGGAGCAAAGGAAAAAATAAATAAGTTTGTTTTTCCTTATGAAAATTTAAAAGAAAGTTATTACTTTAAAGGTGTGGAATACTATCCTTTAAAGAATTTAAAGGAAGTTATTTCTTATATTACATATGAAGATATACTTCCATATGAAGAAGAGAATTGTTTACAAGAAGAGAACAATTATGAAGCATTGGATTATGGAGATGTAATAGGGCAGTATTCAGCTAAAAGAGCTTTAGAAATTGCTGCAGCTGGAAAGCATAATATTATTTTATATGGTGAACCTGGATGTGGTAAAACAATGCTTGTAAAGGCATTAATTTCAATATTACCGTCATTATCTCAAGATGAGTTAATAGAGACTGCTAAAATTTATAGTGCGTGTGGACTTATTAATAAAATTTCGCACATTAACAGACCGTTTAGATCCCCGCATCATACAATAACAAAGCAAGCATTGATTGGCGGTGGCAAAGAAATAAAACCAGGAGAAATAACTCTTGCGCATAATGGCGTGTTGTTTTTAGATGAGATTTTAGAATTTAAAAAAGAAGTTTTAGAAACGTTAAGAGAACCTCTTGAAGAGAAAAATGTAAATATAAATCGAATTAGCGGAAGCTATCAGATGCCAGCAGATTTTATGTTAGTTGGAGCATTTAATCCTATTGAAAATAATGAGGATAAAGATTTTACAGATAATAAATACTATTTTAATACAAGAATAAATAAATATAATAAAAAAATTTCTAGTGCTCTTTTAGATAGAATTGATATTTTGAATTATGTGCCTAGGTTAAATTATGAGGAAATTGAAAATAATAAAGATTCGTATAATTCAGAAGTAATGAGGGAAAATGTTTTTAGAGCAAGAGAAACTCAAAAGGAAAGGTTTAAGAATACAGGGTATAAATATAATTCTGATTTAAGAGGAAAGGATATATTTGAAATCTGTAGAGTTGATCAAAGATGTACTGATATTTTAAAACAATATTATAATACATCAAATGTGTCTTTAAGAGGGTTTGGTAAAGTTATTAAATTATCAAGGACGATAGCAGATATTGATAATAAAAAAGATATTTTAGAGGGGCATATTTTAGAAGCATTTAGCTATAGGAAAAATATTAATGGAGAAATTATATAATATAGAAGGGAAAAAATGATGGATTATGATTTATGGTTGATACTTATTGAAATATCAAATTATCAAAAAATAAAATTAATAAAAAAATATAAAACTGCAGAAAATGTATATAATAATTTTGAGAATATTCTAAAAGAAAATGAAGTTGTAAGAAAAAAATTAAAAAATTTTCAAAAAGAAGATTTGAATTATGCAGTATTGAAATTAAAGGAAGTAATAGCTAGAGAAAAAATAAACTATATTACATATGCAAATCCCTTGTATACAGAGAAATTGAGCGGGATTCTAAGTGCTCCATTTTTCCTGTTTTATAAAGGAAATATAGATGTAATTAATAACAAATCCATAGGAGTTGTGGGAGCGAGAAAATGCTCAAGTTATGGAATTGCTGTAACAAAACTCTTGACAAAGGAGCTTATTACTAATAATATTACGCTTATAAGCGGAGGTGCAAGAGGAGTAGATTCAATTGCACATAAAACTGCTTTAGAAAATGATGGATATAACATATGTGTCCTAGGTTGTGGCATAGATATAGCATATCCAACGGAAAATAAAGTGCTATTTTCAAAAATAGCTGAAAAAGGTGTAGTGATTTCAGAATTTTTACCTGGAACTAGACCACTCAGGGAGAATTTCCCTAAGAGAAATAGAATAATTAGTGGACTTAGTAGCGGAGTAGTAGTAACTGAAGCATCAGAAAAAAGTGGATCGTTAATAACAGCAAGGCTTACGCTTCAACAACAAAAAACTGTTGCTGTTGTGCCTGGTTCTATATTATATGCTGGTTCAAGTGGATCAAATAAGTTAATTAGAGATGGTGCTAGTATATGTACTGATAAAGAAGATCTAAAAAGCTTATTAAGCTTGGAACATATCGATATTGGACCTATGAATTTTACACCAGAAAAAAGTGAAATATTAGATTTAATTACTGATTCACCAATTCACATAGATGATATTTTTAAAAATACGTCTGTTGATAGAGGAGCTTTATATGCACTACTATTTGAGATGCAAATAAAAAGTGAAATTATTTGCCTACCGGGGAATTACTATGTGAAAACAATTTAAAAATGTGTAGGGGGTGAAGGCTTCATAATTTTTTATGAAGTTATACTATGGGTCAAAAACTTGTAATTGTTGAATCGCCAGCAAAAGCTAAAACAATAGGAAAATATTTAGGAAAAAATTATACAGTAGAAGCATCTATGGGACATGTTAGAGATTTACCTAAAAGTACTTTAGGAGTTGATATAGAAAATAACTATACCCCTAAGTATATAACTATTAGAGGAAAGGGCGAATTAATTGATAAATTAAGAAAAGCTGCAAAGAAAGCAGATAAAGTTTATCTTGCTACCGACCCTGATAGAGAAGGGGAAGCTATTTCTTGGCATCTAGCTAATATTTTAAAAATTTCTGACGATGATACTTGTAGAATTGTATTTAATGAGGTTACTAAATCAGCTGTAAAAGCATCTATTAAAGAAGCTAGAAAGATAGATTTGGATTTAGTTGATGCACAGCAAGCAAGAAGAGTATTAGATAGACTTGTGGGGTATGAAATAAGTCCGATTTTATGGAAAAATGTTAAGTGGGGACTTAGCGCAGGAAGAGTACAATCAGCTGCATTGAAATTAATATGTGATAGGGAAAAAGAAATTAATGATTTTATTCCTAAAGAATATTGGTCAATAGATTGCACACTTAAAAAAGAAAAAAAGAAATTTCCAGTGAGACTTTCAACATATAAAGGAAAAAAGATTGAGATAGAAAAAGAAGATATAGCAAATGATATTCTAAAAGAATTAAAAACCGGAGATTTTATTGTTCAATCAATAAAAAAAGGTAAGAAAAGTAGAAATCCACTTCCACCTTTTACAACAAGTACACTTCAACAAGATGCAAACAGAAAATTAAATTTTATGACTAAAAGGACTATGTCTATAGCTCAGGGACTTTATGAAGGAGTTGAAGTAAAGGGATACGGAACTGTTGGTTTAATAACATATATGAGGACAGATTCAGTAAGAATTTCTGAAGAAGCACAAGAAAGAGCAAAAGAGTATATAGGAAGTACTTATGGAAAAGAATATTTACCAAATTATCCTAGAATATACAAAGGTAAAAAGAATATTCAAGATGCCCATGAAGCAATAAGGCCTACATATGTGGAAATTACGCCTGAAGTTGCAAAAGAAAACTTAACAGCAGAGCAATATAAATTATATTCATTAATATGGAATAGATTTGTAGCAAGTCAAATGGCTTCATGTGAGTTAAATACAAATTCTATAGATATATTAAATGGTGATTATAAGTTTAAAGCATCTGGATCGATAATTTCATTTGATGGTTTTATGAAGATATATGAATACTCTAATGAAGATGATGAAAATTCAGTAATGTTACCGGAATTAGAGGAAAATGAAAAACTTAAAGTAGATTCACTTGAAGGAACTCAGCATTTTACTCAACCAGCACCAAGATATACAGAAGCTTCATTTGTAAAATTATTAGAGGAAAAAGAAATAGGTAGACCAAGTACCTATGTACCAACAATTTCGACTTTGCTTGGAAGAAATTATGTTATTCGTGAAAAGAAAAACTTAGTGCCTACAGAACTTGGGGGAATAGTAAATAACATAGTAAGTGAATATTTTAAGCAAATAGTAGATATTGATTTTACAGCAGATATGGAGAAAAAACTTGATGATGTCGAAGAAGGAAATGAAAATTGGACTAAAATAGTGGAAGAGTTTTTTGGACCATTAAAAGTTGCCATAGAAAAAGCTGAGAAAGAAATATCAAAAGTGGTTATTGAAGATAAAGTAAGTGATGTAAAATGTGAAAAATGTGGGCGAATGATGGTTATTAAAAGAGGAAGATTTGGTGAATTTTTAGCATGTCCAGGGTATCCAGAGTGTAAAAATGCTAAACCTATAGTTGAAGAACTAGATGTTCCTTGTCCTGAGTGCGGTAAAGCAATTGTAGCTAAGAAAAGTAAAAAGGGAAAGAAATTTTTTGGATGTGTTGGATATCCAGAATGTAAATTTGTAAGTTGGTATGAACCAGTTAAAGAAAAATGTCCTAAATGTAATTCTTATATGGTATTGAAGTATTCGAAAACAAAGGGGAAATTTGTACAATGTTCAAATACTGAGTGTGATTATACAGAAAAATTGAAGGATGAAAATCAAGAACAAAATTAAACAATTATAAGTATATTTAATAAATGAAGTGATGCTTTTTTGTCGAATAGCAAAAAAGAAGTGTTGAAAATGAGAATTTTATGTGATAAACTAGTTTTAATAGTGACTTGTTAAAAAATTCAGTATATTGCGAATTTTCTAACAACTTAGAAGGTTCATTTATATAACAGTTATATACTGTTACCAAGGAGGATAATAATATGACATCATTATTAAATAAAACTAGAATGTTAAATAAAATTCTACAGAAATCTGGTACAGAACCTGTAGCATTTCAAGATATATGTACATTATTAAGCGAAGTTCTTGAATGTAATGCATACATAATAAGTAAAAAAGGTAAAGTGCTAGGATACACATTTGGAAATGATTTTGAATGTGAAGCAATGGAGAAAAAAGTTATAGAAGATAAGAGATTTCCAGAAGATTACAATAACACATTGTTGGAAGTTAACGATACTTTGGCTAATCTTCCCAATGAAGGAAGATGCGTGTTTCAAGAAATTGGTAAATGCAAAAAAGTAGATAAGCTATCAACAATAGTTCCGATTATAGGAAGCAGAGAAAGAATAGGAACATTAATATTAGCTAGATTCGGTAATCCATTTACTGATGAAGATTTGGTTTTAGTAGAATATAGTGCTACAATAGTTGGGATGGAAATGCTTAGAGCTATGCAAGATGAAATTGCTGAAGATACAAGAAAAAAGGCAGTAGTTCAATTAGCGATAGGAACTCTTTCTTATTCTGAATTAGAAGCAGTTGAGCATATATTTGATGAACTGAATGGAAATGAAGGTTTGCTAGTTGCTTCGAAAATAGCAGACAAAGTTGGAATTACTAGAAGTGTTATAGTAAATGCTTTGAGGAAATTTGAAAGTGCAGGAGTTATTGAATCTAGATCTCTTGGAATGAAGGGAACTTACATTAGAATTTTAAATGAAAAATTAATAGAAGAATTAAGAAAAATTAAATAAGTTTTATAGCTATAGGCATTAAGCCTATAGCTATTTTTTTTGAAAAAATAATTATAATATGTAATATAAAAAAATAAACTAAAGGATATTTTAAATATGTATAAAATTTATTAAGTATGATAAAACTTAAAATAAATAACATATATTTTTTGATAAGTTGTATTTTATCTGTCTAAAATTAAAAAATTTTTGTTGATACGTTAAATACCTTGTGATATACTACATAAGGTAAGAAAATACGCACATAACCAAATTGATAAATTAGGTGCTCTTAATTTAAGAGAAGTTTATTAGCTGAAGGTTGTGGAGGTAAAAACCAAGGAGGTAACAAAATGTCAGTAATATCAATGAAACAATTATTAGAAGCAGGTGTACATTTCGGACACCAAACAAGAAGATGGAACCCTAAGATGGCTCCTTATATCTTCACAGAAAGAAACGGAATCTATATTATAGATCTTCAAAAAACAGTAAAGAAAGCTGAAGAAGCTTATAACTTTATTAAGCAAGTAGCTGATGAAGGTAAAGATATACTTTTCGTTGGGACTAAGAAACAAGCTCAAGAAGCAATACAAGAAGAAGCTATCAGAAGTAACATGCATTTCGTAAATAACAGATGGTTAGGTGGAATGTTAACAAACTTCACTACTATCAAAGGTAGAATTAGAAAATTAGAACAAATTGAAAAAATGCAAGAAGATGGAACTTTCGAAGTTCTTCCTAAGAAAGAAGTTATAAAACTTAAGGGAGAAATGGAAAAGCTTGAAAAAAATCTTGGTGGTATCAGAAATTTAGATGCTACAAATGTTGGAGCAATGTTCATTGTTGATCCAAGAAAAGAAAAGAATGCTATCTTAGAAGCTAAAATCTTAGGAATACCAGTAGTTGCTATCGTAGATACAAACTGTGATCCAGAAGAAGTTGATTACGTAATACCAGGTAATGACGATGCAATCAGAGCTGTTAAATTAATAACTGCTAAAATGGCTGATGCAATTATAGAAGCAAGACAAGGTGAACAAATAGCTGAATAATTAAATATAAGGGTAAGTGAATTTTGTTTCAGTTACCCTTTTTGTTAGGTATAGAATAGCAATTGTCACATGAAAAAGACATTTTAGTTGCTTATAAATGAAGTCAGTTTGTGGATAATTCAACTAAGATTAAGATAAATATATAAAATTTAATGAATTAAATTTCACTTGATATATAGAGGAGGAATTAATGTTATGGCAAATATAACAGCACAATTAGTTAAAGAACTAAGAGAAATGACTGGAGCTAAAATGATGGATTGCAAAAAAGCTTTAGTTGAAACAGAAGGAAGTATTGAAAAAGCTATTGAATTCTTAAGAGAAAAAGGACTTGCAGATGCAGCTAAGAAATCAGGAAGAGTTGCTGCTGAAGGTATAGTTAAGACATATATTTCAGATGATAAGAAAATTGGATCAGTTCTTGAATTCAACTGCGAAACAGACTTCGTTGCATTAAATGAAGAATTTGTTGGTTTTGCTGAAAAATTAGCTAAAATGGTAGCTGAAACTTCAGTTAAAACAGTAGAAGAACTTCTTGAAGAAAAGTTTGATGGAGATGCTACAGTTGCAGAAAGCTTAAAAGCTTTAATAGCAAAACTTGGTGAAAACATGTCAGTAAGAAGATTTACTAAATTCTCTATTGATAATGGAATAGTTAGTAGCTATATTCATGGTGGCGGAAGAATTGGAGTTTTAGTAGAGGTTTCTTGTGATAAAGCTTCAGAAGTTTTAGATGAAGTTGCAAAAGAAGTTTGTATGCAAATTGCAGCAGCAAACCCATTATTCTTAGGTAAAGATGATGTTGATACAACATCAATGGAAAAAGAAAAAGAGATATATAGAGTTCAAGCTTTAAATGAAGGAAAACCAGAAAATATCGTTGAAAAAATGGTTATGGGAAGAATTCAAAAGTACTTTAAAGAAGTTTGTCTTTTAGAACAACCATGGGTTAAAGATGGCGATAAGACAATTACTAAATTCTTAGAAGAGAAATCTAAAGAGGTTGGTTCTCCAATTAAAGTAACTAGATTCGTAAGATACGAAAGAGGAGAAGGAATCGAAGTTGAAAAGGTAGACTTTGCTGAAGAAGTTGCAAGACAAATCGGTAAGTAGTTTAAACCTATAAGAGAACACTTTGTGTTCTCTTTTTTTAAGAAATAAAGTAAATATAGTAATGAGGTTTTGCAAAGCAAAACTTTACTCAAAGTTGTGGATGACTTGAGATAATCCCTAAAAGATTCAGGAGGTAATTGGAAATGGCAGAGTGTAAATACAAGAGAGTAATTTTAAAACTTTCAGGAGAAGCATTAGCTGGTGAGAGTGGTTTTGGACTTGATTTTAATGTGGCAAAGAGGATAGCACTTGAAATTAAGGAACTAGTTGATATGGGCGTTGAAGTAGGAGCTGTTGTTGGCGGCGGAAATATCTGGAGAGGTAGAAGCGGAGAAGGTATGGACAGAACTACAGCAGATTATATGGGAATGATGGCAACTTGTATTAACGCATTAGCACTTCAAGACTCGTTAGAACAAGTTGGGGTTAAGACAAGAGTACAAACTGCTATAGAAATGAAGGAAATTGCAGAACCATTTATAAGAAGAAGAGCAATGAGACATTTAGAAAAAGGAAGAGTAGTAATTTTTGCAGCTGGAACAGGTAATCCGTATTTTTCAACAGATACAACTGCTGCATTAAGAGCTGCAGAAATTGAAGCTGACGTAATTCTTTTAGCTAAAAAGGTTGATGGAGTTTATGATAAAGATCCTCATAAGTATTCAGATGCTAAAAAATATGATACACTATCATATATAGAAGTATTAGACCAAGGCTTACAAGTTATGGATTCTACAGCAACATCATTATGTATGGATAATGAAATCCCAATTTTAGTATTTGGTTTAGATGACCCTGGAAATATTAAAAGAGCAATGTATGGGGAAAATATAGGTACATTAGTTAAAAAGAAGTAGGAGGAAAATCATGATTAAGGATATTATTAAAAATGCAGAAGAAAAAATGAATAAAACAATATCTGTTTTAAAATCAGATTTATCAACAATGAAAGCAGGAAGAGCAAATCCAACTATGCTTGACAGAATTCAAGTAGATTATTATGGAAGCATGTGCCCGCTTACTCAAGTAGCAAATGTTTCTGCTCCAGAGCCAAGAGTACTTATGATAACACCATGGGAAAAACCTCTTTTAAAGGAGATTGAAAAAGCTATATTAAAATCTGATTTAGGATTAAACCCATCAAATGATGGGGCAATTATTAGATTAGTTGTTCCAGAATTAACAGAAGAAACTAGAAAAACTCTTGTTAAAAATGTTAAAAAGACTGGAGAAGAAGCTAAAGTAGCTGTAAGATCTATTAGAAAAACTGCAAATGATAAAATTAAAGCTCTTAAAAAGGATTCGGATTTATCAGAAGATCAAATGAAAAAAGCTGAAGATGAGGTTCAAAAGAAGACAGATGCAGTTGTAAAAGAAATAGATGCAATAATAGCTGCAAAGGAAAAAGAGGTCTTATCTGTTTAGATTTTAAAACCTGCTAAGAAAGCAGGTTTTTTTATTAAAAGGAAATTTTTAATATTAAAGATGTGATTTTTATTATGTGTAGAATAAAATCCTCATATAAATTACTTAAAGTATATATGAACTCAGTTTTTGCGAGCTAGGGGGATGAAAGCATGCGAAATATATTTAAATCAAAAAAAAAAGAAAATGAAAACTTTGAATTGGATATGGATAATATTCCAAATCATATAGCTATAATAATGGATGGAAATGGAAGATGGGCTAAGGAAAAAAAGATGCCTAGAAGTATGGGGCATAAAGCTGGAATGGAAACCATTAGAGTAGTTTTAAAAGAAGCAACAAGGCTAGGTGTTA
The DNA here is from genome assembly GCF_000340885.1 of Clostridium saccharoperbutylacetonicum N1-4(HMT). Classification (NCBI taxonomy): domain Bacteria; kingdom Bacillati; phylum Bacillota; class Clostridia; order Eubacteriales; family Clostridiaceae; genus Clostridium; species Clostridium saccharoperbutylacetonicum. The sequence continues at coordinate 1,461,957 of NC_020291.1, forward strand.
AGAACTTAACTTTATATGCTTTTTCAACTGAGAATTGGTCTAGACCTAAGGATGAAGTTGGAACAATAATGAAGTTGTTAGTTACTTACTTGAATAAGGAGTTAAAAGAATGTCATGAAAATGGCGTGAAAATGAATCTGTTAGGAGATATTACAAAACTGCCAGAAGACTGCCAAAAAGCCTTAAATAATGCTATAGAGACTACTAAGAATAATACAAAAATTAACTTGAATTTTGCTCTAAACTATGGTGGAAGAGATGAAATAATAAGAGCAATAAAGCTTATAAGTGAAGATGTAAAAAATAACAAAATATCTGAAGATGATATTGATGAGATACTGGTACAAAATTATTTATATACTAAGGGTATACCAGACCCTGATTTAATAATTAGACCATCTGGAGAACAGAGGCTTAGTAATTTTTTACTATGGCAATGTGCTTATTCTGAATTTTGGTATTCGCATATAAACTGGCCTGAATTTAAAGAAAAAGATTTAAGAAGAGCAATTGCGGATTATCAAAATAGAGATAGGCGATTTGGAAAAGTAAAATAGAGGAGTGGTTGGATTTTGAAATCTGATAATAGATATTTAGGTGCTGCAATGATTGCTCCATTTATAATATTCATTTTTCTTGGAGGTGTTTATCTAAAAGGATTTGTATTTGCAATATCTATGATAGGACTTTGGGAATTTTATAGAGCATTGAAAGAAAAAAATCTTAAGCCAATAAAAAGTGTGGGATATATTCTACTGATAATATACTATTTATTAAATAATAACTTTGAACTTATGATGTATATACTTGTTGCTGCTGTATTTATATTGTTAATAGTTCCAGTTATAAATTTAGAATACTCATTTATTGATGTTGCAGTAACTTTATTAGGAGTAATTTATTGCGGAATTCTATTCAGCTTTGTATATTTAGTTAATGCAAAGCCATCTGGTCACTATTTAGTTTGGATTATATTTATAGGTTCATGGCTTTCTGATACTGCGGCATTTTATAGTGGAAAGTTATTTGGGAAACATAAACTTTCACCTAAAGTATCTCCTAAAAAGACTATAGAGGGTTCTGTTGGTGGACTTATTGGCGCGACAATATTTACTGGGATATTTGGAGTTGTAATACAAAACTATATTAATATTATGCCAATATATAACTACTTTATAATAGGAGCCTTGTGTGGTTTGTTTGGGCAATTAGGAGATTTGGTTGCTTCTTCTATAAAGAGATATGTAGAAATTAAAGATTATAGCAATCTTATTCCTGGACACGGTGGAATATTAGATAGATTTGATAGTATAATATTCTCTGCAACAGTTGTGTTTTATTATTTGACTTTTATGGTTAAAATTTAATAGAATTTAAAAATGAAAATATGAATCTATGCTTATTTGTACTCATACAAGAAAGCATAGATTTTTCTATAATTTTTATTATGAAGTTTTAAGGGAAAATTACAAGCATATAATATAAAAAATAGAGATAATATAAAGTCAGTGAGGTGAAGAATATTTTCAAAACATATAAAAAACTTTTTTCACTTTTAATATGTTTCATTTTTATAGCCATTGGAACGTTTTTTATCAAATACTATTTCAAACCGTTTATATCCATGATTGTTATGGTGATAGTTTGCGCGCCTATATATAAAATTATGATTAATGCTAAAGTTCCTAATAAAATAGCTGGTGCATTAAGTATCATTATTGTTAATATTGTAGTGATTCTTGTAGTTATATATTTGGGGAGTGAGATATTTGCCTTACTAAAGAGAATATATTTATCAAATTTGGAAGGTGTGAATAAATTTATCAATGAAATTTCAAATAGTTTAAATATAGATTTTGGTAATTTTAAATTTGGAAAAAGTGTAATTTCGATAATTAATGATCAAAATATAAGAAATGGAGCTATAAATACTGGAGATAGTGTTTTGGCATACTTTATTGGCAATATTTGTGCATTTTTTGTCTTGGTAGATAAAGCAGAAATTTTAGAATTAATATCTATGTTGCTTCCGATAGAGATAATCTATAAATTTCAGAACCAAAGGACAAAGCTAAACCAGATGATAGTAATTGAAGGAATTCTTGTTCTTATTTCAACTTTAGAAATAATTAGCGGATTTTTTATGCTCAAAGTTCCTAATTTTTTTATGTTAGGTATAGTATGTGGAATTTTAGATATACTTCCCTATGTTGGAACAATAATTGTATTTATTCCTATTATAATATACAATATTATAGCAAAGAAATTTTTTGTGGCATTTGGATTAATATGTGTATACTTATTGGTTCAAATAGTTAGGGAAGTTTTAGAAGCTAAATTTTTAGGAGATAAATTAGAAATACACCCTTTTGTTATATTGCTGTCTATATATATTGGTGCAAAAATATTTGGGATATTAGGAATAGTGATAGGGCCAATGTATGGCATTATCGCTAAAGAAATAATTTTTAGTAAAGATTGATTTTTTAGAGGTAAAGAAGAATATATATCGATTATCAATTAATGCATGGATTATTTCTGTGATATGCAATATTGAATAGAATTTAAATATTGAATTTTTAAGTTTTTAGGGTTTGTGTTGTTAGGAGGAAAAGAATGAAGAAACTTTCGATATTAGGGGTTACAGGTTCTATAGGAACTCAAACCTTAGATGTAATTAGAAAATCAAATGGTGAGCTTAAATTAATAGGAGTAACTGCAAATACTTCGGTAAAAAAGATTGTTGATATAATAGAAGAATTTAAGCCAGCTTATGTTGCTATGATGGACTCAAAGAGTGCTATAGAAGTAAAAAAACATTGTAAGGAAACAAATAAGAAAATTGAAGTCTTAGATGGAATAGAAGGATTAAATAAAATTGCATCTTTAGATGAAATTGACATAGTAGTGACATCTGTAGTTGGTATGATAGGATTAGAACCAACAATGAAAGCTATAGAAGCTAAAAAAGACATAGCTCTTGCCAACAAAGAAACTCTAGTGGTTGCAGGTGAAATGGTAATGAAAGCTGCGAAAAAAAGTAATGTAAGAATACTTCCAGTAGATTCAGAACATAGTGCTATATTTCAATCGCTCAGAGGAAATGATATTAATTCATTAAGGAAAATAATATTAACAGCGTCAGGAGGGCCGTTTAGAGGTAAAAAAATAAGCGAATTGCAAGAAATAAAAGTGAAAGATGCATTAAAGCATCCAAAATGGAATATGGGAAGAAAAATTTCTATAGATTCTGCAACACTTATGAATAAAGGGCTTGAAGTGATTGAAGCACATTGGCTTTTTGATTGTGATTATGATAATATACAGGTCTTAGTTCACCCACAAAGTATTGTACACTCTATGGTGGAATACACAGATGGAAGTATAATAGCACAACTTGGAGCCCAAGATATGAGGCTTCCGATACAGTATGCATTAAATTATGAGGAAAGAAAGAATCTTGTAGCAGAAACTATTGATTTTTATGAAATATCAAAGTTGACTTTTGAAAAACCTGATATAGCTACATTTAAATCCTTAGATTTGTCGTTTAAAGCAGGAAAAATAGGTGGGCTTATGCCAACAATTCTAAATGGGGCGAATGAAGCAGCTGTTGATTTGTTTTTAAATGAAAAAATAAAATTTTTGGAAATTCCTAATATAATAGAAAAATGTATGGAAGTATTTAAAAAAGAGGTAAGTAAAGAATTGAATTTAAATAATATTATTGAATTAGATAAAACAGTTAAAGACTATGTAGTGAATAATGCAGTAAATTAGGAGGTATTTAAAAAATGTATGTAATTTATTTAATTATGGCCATTTTAGCTTTTGGAGTTTTAATAATTGTTCATGAGCTAGGTCATTTTACTTTAGCAAAATTAAATGGTGTAAGAGTTGAGGAATTTTCTCTTGGAATGGGACCGAGAATACTATCTAAACAAGGAAAAGAAACAAGATATTCTTTGAGTCTTTTTCCAATAGGTGGATATGTAAAGATGATGGGAGAAGAAGAGGCTGTAGAAGATGAAAGAAGTTTTTCAGCTAAATCTCCTTTAAGAAGAATAAGTATAATAATTGCTGGTGTTGTTATGAATTATTTGTTGGCCATATGCATATTTACAGCTATAACATTTAATTTTGGATATACACCAACTATTGCAGGTAGTATAGAAAAGGGGTCTCCTGCATATGAAGCAGGACTAATGAAAGATGATAAGATTTTAAAAATATCCAATTCTAAAGTGTTTTCTTTTAATGATATTTTAACTGAGATATATTTATCAAAGGGTGACACAATAAACTTTTTGGTTGATAGAAATGGAGAGATGAAAGAAGTTGCTGTAACACCTAAAATTAATGATGAAGGCCAATATAAAATAGGAATGGCATATCCTGAAAAGATAGCTAATCCGGGTATAGGAGAAAGTTTTAAAGAAAGTTTAAATGAAACAGTATCGCTAGTATCTCAAACTTTTAAAGGATTGAAAATGATATTTACTGGAAAAGCTGATCTAAAAAAAGATGTAGGAGGTCCTCTTACAATAGTTAAGATGTCAGCTGAGACGGCTAAAACTGGAATTTGGAATTTGGTATACTTTGTTGGATTCTTAAGTGTTAATTTGGCAGTATTTAATTTACTACCATTTCCAGCACTAGACGGTGGTTGGTGCGTAATATTACTAATAGAATTAATAACTAGAAGAAAAGTTCCAGATAAAATAGTAGGGGTAATAAATTATATAGGTTTTGCAGCTCTTATAGGATTGATGATATTAGTAACAATAAAAGATATTTTATTTCCGGTACAGTTTTAAGAAGCAATTACCAATTGAACATTAAAAGATGATAATTGAACCGTATATTACTAAGTGTTAGGAAGAGGTTTTTTATGGAAAGAAGAAAATCTAGAAAAGTAAAGGTTGGGAACATATATGTTGGAGGTAATGCTCCAATTACAGTACAATCAATGACTAATACTCCAACAAAAGATGTTGAAGCAACTTTAAAACAAATACAGCAATTATTCGATGCAGGATGTGATATTGTTAGGTGTGCAGTGTTAGATATGGAGGATGCAGAGAAGCTTGGAGAAATAACAAAAAAATCACCTATTCCAGTAGTTGCTGATATACATTTTGATTATAAATTAGCTTTAAAAGCTATAGAAAATGGTGTTTCAGCGTTAAGAATAAATCCTGGGAATATTGGAAGCGTTGATAGGATTAAAATTCTCAAAGAAGCTTGTGTGGAAAAACAGATACCTATAAGAATAGGTGTCAATTCTGGTTCGTTAGAAAAAGATATTTTAGAAAAGTATGGTATGCCAACTGCAGAGGGATTAGTTGAAAGTGCGTTAAGGCATGTTAAAATTTTAGAAGATTTAGATTTTTATGATATTGTAATATCTATAAAATCATCAAATGTACAAATGATGATAGATTGCTATAGAATGATTGCAGAAAAATGTGATTATCCACTTCATTTAGGAGTTACGGAAGCTGGAACAATTCAAAGAGGAACTATTAAATCAAGTATAGGAATAGGAACACTTTTAGCAGAAGGAATAGGTGATACTATAAGGGTATCATTAACTACTGATCCGGTTCAGGAGATAAAAGTTGGGACTGAGATTTTGAGGACTTTAGGGTTAAAGAAAAAAGGTGTTGAATTTGTATCCTGCCCTACTTGTGGAAGGACTCAAATAAACTTAATAAAAATAGCAGAAGAAGTTGAAAAAAGATTAGAAAACCATAAAAAAGATATTAAAGTAGCAGTTATGGGCTGTGTTGTTAATGGTCCTGGAGAAGCTAGAGAAGCTGACATTGGAATTGCTGGAGGTATAGGTGAAGGCATTATTTTTAAAAAAGGTCAAATAATAAAAAAGGTTAAAGAAGAAGAGCTAGTTGATGCTTTAATGAAAGAAATAGAGAATTTATAGCAATTGTAATTTTTATATAAGGATATGGTGTCTAATTAGCATTGTATTCAATTCAAGAATTTCAGAAATAAGTTCATTACTAATTGGTAATTGATAATTGAACGTATAGATATCTAAATTTAAATTTAGATTATCCCTTGTATTGTGAGAAAAATTGTGATATTCTATAAATAGAATTATTTCTAATAGCTAGAAAAGGAGTGGGAAGTTACCCGCTCTTTCTGTTTGTAACGCAACTAACTTAAGATAGTTGCGTTTTTGATTACAAATTTTAAAAATGCATAAAATACCTATGAAATATGTTTTTTTAAAATATGAAAGTGAGGGTTAGAATGATGAAAAAAGATGCTTTAATTGAAAAAATTGAGGAATTAATAAGACCTATTGTTTTAGAATTATCATGTGAATTGTATTATGTTGAATATGTAAAAGAAAGTGGAGATTTTTACTTAAGAATATATATAGACAAAGAAAATGATAGAATATCTTTAAATGATTGTGAAGCTGTTTCAAGAAGAGTTAGTGATTTGTTAGATGCTGAAGATCCAATTAAAGAAGCATATTATCTAGAGGTTTCTTCACCAGGTCTTAATAGGAGATTATATAGTGAAGAACATTTTAAGAAATTCATTGGAAATGAAGTTTTAATTAAGCTTTCAGGTTCAATTGAAGGTGTAAAGAGTGTAAAAGGAATTTTGAAAGAGGTTTCAGAAGAATTTATAATGGTTGAAGCAGATAAAGAGTTTAAAATTCCAAAAGATAAAATAAAATCAGCCAATTTAGAAGGGGAAATATAACGAGGAGGGTATAAAAATGAATCAAGAGTTTGTAGGCGCTCTTAAAGAATTAGTTAAAGAAAAGGGGATTTGTGAAGATTTACTTTTTACAACTATTCAAGATGCAATGGTTGCAGCATATAAGAAAAATTATGCTAATGCTAATACAAATGCGCAAAATGTAAAGGTGAATATAGATAGAGAAACAGGTGAAATACATGTATATGCTCAAAAAACTGTTGTAGATGAAGTGTATGATGATGTCACAGAAATTTCATTAGAGGAAGCTAAGGAAATAAATCCAAATAGTGAAGTGGATGACATTATTAACTTAGAAGTAACTCCTAAAAATTTTGGAAGAGTTGCAGCACAACTTGCAAAACAAGTAGTTACACAAAGGATTAAAGAAGCTGAAAGAAATATTATATATGATGAATATAAAGAAAAGGAATTTGATATAATTACAGGAACTATTTTGAGAAAAGATAAAGGGATGGTTTTTGTTAATTTAGGAAAATTAGAAGGTGTCATAGGACCTAACGAACAAATTCCCAATGAGGAATATAAATTTAATGAAAAGTTAAAACTATATATAGTAGAAGTAAAAAATGGAAGTAAAGGGCCTCAAATACATGTTTCCAGAACACATCCAGGATTGGTAAAAAGATTATTTGAGCTTGAAGTTCCAGAAATATTCGAAGGTGTAGTTGAAATTAAAAGCATTTCGAGAGAAGCAGGTTCAAGAAGTAAAATAGCTGTACATTCTAATGATGAAGAAGTAGATCCAATGGGAGCTTGTGTAGGTCCTAAAGGAGTGAGAGTACAAAGTATAGTTAATGAGCTTAAAAATGAAAAAATTGATATAATAAAATGGAATAAAGATCCGGTAGAGTTTATAGCTAATTCTTTAAGTCCAGCAAAGGTTTTAAGTGTAGTAGTTGATGAAGAAAGTAAATCTGCAAAAGTTGTTGTTGATGACAATCAACTTTCACTTGCAATTGGTAAGGAAGGCCAAAATGTAAGACTTGCGGCTAAACTTACAAATTGGAAAATAGATATTAAGAGTAAATCTCAAAAAGAAGCTCAAGATGAAGAGGATGAAAGAATTTTAAATACTGAAGTAGAAATAGAAAATGAACAAACTACTGATTTAGAAGAAGTTGAAGTTGATATAAAAGCTTCGACAGAAGAAATAGAAGAATAAGCGGGGTGCTTTTCATGAAGGCTAAGAAAATTCCTTTAAGAATGTGTACTGGATGCATGGAAATGAAACCAAAAAAAGAATTAGTAAGAGTTGTAAAATCACCTGAAGGTGATGTAAGCATCGATTTAACAGGTAAGAAGTCAGGCAGAGGTGCATATGTCTGCAAAAGCATTGAATGTTTTGAAAAAGCTTTCAAAACAAAAAGGCTTAGTAGAAACCTTGAAACAAACATTAGTGAAGAAATTTATGAAAAACTAAAGGATGAAGTTAGTAATGAGTAAGTTTTTTAATTTCTTAGGCATTGCAAAGAAATCTGGAGCTTTGCTTGAAGGATATAGCAAATGTGATGATTTAAGAAATAAAACTAAAATTTATTTATTTATAATATCTAATGATTTATCAAATGCTTCAAAAAAGAAATTTATAAAGCATTGTTTAGAAAAAAAAATACCATATATTGAAGAGTTCTCAAAAGAGCAATTAGGAAGTCCTATAGGACGTGATGAAATTATGATTTTAGGGATTTTGGATAAGAATATAGCAGAAAAATTATTAAAGCTATATGAGGAGGAAAAAATATATGAGTAGATAATAATACGGGGGTGACTGCATGTCAAAAATAAGAGTACATGAATTAGCAAAGGAACTTAATATAGGTTCAAAGGAATTAATAACTATATTAATGGAAGAATTTAATATAGAAGTAAAAAATCATATGAGCACAATTGAAGATGAAGATGCTGAATTAATAAAAGAATTATTAGCAGGTAGATCAGCAGAAATTACTGAAGCAGCTACAGGATCAAAGAGCATAGTTGACGTATATGAAGATGAATTAGCAGAAGAGCTTAACAAAGGTGCAAAGAAAAAGAAAAAAACTAGAAGAGAAGAACAAGAAGAAGCACAAAGGGCAGCTGAAGCAGAAAATGCTGAAGGTAAAATAATTGAAATTGGTGAAAGTATAACGGTTAAAGAGTTAGCTGAAAAATTAAATAAACCTTCAAATGATGTTATAAGAACATTGATTTTTGCAGGTGTTATGGCTGCTATTAATGCAGAAATAGACTTTGAAACGGCAGAAAAAGTTTGTGCTGAATATGGAGTTATTCTTGAAAGAAAAGAAGAAATCCAAGAATTAGAAGTGTTAGAAATAGAAGAAGATGAAGAAGAAAATCTTCAAAAGAGACCTCCAATCGTAACTGTTATGGGTCATGTTGACCACGGTAAAACATCTTTACTTGACTGTATAAGAAAAGCAAAGGTTACTGATACAGAAGCAGGTGGTATAACTCAACATATAGGTGCGTATACTATTAAATTGAATGGAGAAGAAATAACTTTCTTAGATACTCCAGGACATGAAGCATTTACTGCAATGAGAGCTAGAGGAGCACAAATCACTGATGTTGTTATATTAGTTGTTGCTGCTGATGATGGTATTATGCCTCAAACAAAAGAAGCTATAAATCACTGTAAAGCTGCTGGAGTACCAATTGTTGTTGCAATAAACAAAATTGATAAGCCAGGTGCTAATATAGATAGAGTTAAACAAGAATTAGCTGAACATGGTCTACTTACAGAAGATTGGGGTGGAGATACTATATCTGTAGAAGTATCTGCAAAACAAAATTTAAATATTGATAAATTACTTGAAATGGTTCTTCTTTCAGCAGAAATGCTTGAACTTAAAGCTAATAAAAATAGAAGAGCTGTTGGTACAGTTATTGAAGCTAAACTTGATAAAGGTAGAGGGTCAGTTGCAAGTTTATTAGTTCAAAATGGAACATTAAGAGTTGGAGATTCTATCTTAGTAGGTTCTACATATGGTAGAATTAGAGCTATGTTTGATGATACTGGTAAGAAGATAAAATCAGCGGGACCATCAATTCCAGTAGAGGTTTTAGGACTTTCAGAAGTTCCAGAAGCAGGAGATAGATTCAATCAAGTAAAAGATGAAAAGACAGCTAGAAATATGGCTGAAACTAGAAAAGATAAATTAAAAGCAGAAACTTTACTTGCTAATCATAGAGTTTCTCTAGAAGATTTATATAATCAAATTAAAGAAGGTAAAGTAAAAGAACTTGCTATTATAGTTAAAGCGGATGTTCAAGGGTCTGTTGAAGCTATAAAGCAATCATTGGAAAAACTTTCTACTGATGATGTAAAGGTAAGAGTAATTCATAGTGGTGCTGGTGCTATAACAGAAACTGACATAACACTTGCAACTGCATCTAATGCAATAGTTATAGGTTTTAATGTAAGACCTGATAATAATGCAGCAGCTCAAGCTGATAGAGATGGAGTAGATATTAAAACTTATAGAATTATCTATGATGCAATTGAGGATGTTAAATCAGCAATGATAGGAATGCTTGAACCAGACTATAAAGAAGTTATACTTGGAACAGCAGAAGTAAGAGAAACTTATAAAATTTCAAATATTGGAACAATTGCTGGATGTTATGTTTTAAAGGGTAAACTTCAAAGAAATGCAGAAACAAGAATAATAAGAGAAGGAATAGTAATATTTGAATCTTCATTATCATCGTTAAAGAGATTTAAAGATGATGCAAAAGAAGTTAATGCCGGATATGAATGTGGTTTAACTGTTGAAAAGTTTAATGATATTAAAGAAGGCGACATTATTGAATGCTTCATGATGGAGGCAGTCAAGAGAAAAGAACTTTAAAGAGGTGAGTAACATACATGGCAAATTATAGAGGTGGAAGAATTAATGAAGAATTTAAAAGAGAAATTAGTAATTTAATTCAAAATGAAGTTAAAGATCCAAGACTTACAGCTATGATTTCAGTAACAGATGTTAAAGTAACTAAGGACTTAAGATATGCTAAAGTCTATGTAAGTATATTTTCTAAAGATGATGAAGAAAAGAAGAGCAATCTCGAAGCGTTAAAAAAAGCAAGTGGATTTATAAGAAAAACGGTAGGTCAAAAAATAAATTTAAGACATACTCCTGAAATAATTATTGAATTGGATGACTCTATTAATTATGGTATGCATATGGATGAGTTAATTCAAAAAATAAGTAAACAATGATGTGTAATATTAAGGATATAAAAGAGGAAATTTTATTATCAAAAAGAATTGGATTGTCATTTCATACTTCCCCAGATGGGGATGCTATAGGTAGTGCTCTAGGATTGCTTAATGCATTGAGATACTTAGGAAAGGATTCTTATATTATATCAAGAGATGTTATCCCAGATAACCTCTCTTACCTTTCCTTAGCTAATGATATTGATGGAAGCACAGTGGAACCTAAAGCTAATACTGATTTAGTAATTATATTAGATTGCGGTAATGTAGAAAGAATATCTGCAGATTTAACAAACTATAATGGAAAAGTAATTAATATTGATCATCATATTTCAAATGATAAATATGGATTTATTAATTACATAGATGTAACTGCAGCTGCTACTTGTGAAATAATTTATTTGCTAGTAAAGGAATTAGGATTTTATTTGAAAAATGAAATTGATAATCAAAAAAGTCATGTAGAAATAGGAAGCGCTATCTATACTGGAATTGTAACAGATACAGGTTCATTCAGACATTCAAATGTTACAAAGAGGACTCACAATATAGTGGCAGAACTTGTGGAATTTGGAATTAATAGCAGTAAAATTCACAGTAATCTTTTTGATAATAAACCTTTTGAAAAAGTAAAATTAATGGGGCATGTCTTATCTGATATAAAACTTGTATTAAATAATAAAGTAGCTGTTCTTGAAATAGAAAAGAAAACATTAGAGGAATTTAACTTACTAAATACTGATACTTCAGATGTGCTTTCGGTCGGGCTTGGAATAAAAGGTGTTGAAGTTTGTTTGCTTTTAAAAGAAGTAGATGACGGAGTAAAAGCAAGCTTAAGATCTAAAAATGATATAGATGTGAGAAAAGTTGCAGAGGTTTATGGTGGTGGTGGTCACATAAAGGCTGCAGGAGTTAAACAAAAAAATGTAAGTATTTCAGAAGCAAGAGAAAACTTATTAAAAATACTTGCACAAGAAATTAACTAATAAAAGGATACGGAACATTATATGAATGGTGTATTAAACATATTTAAAAATAGAGGAATGACATCTTTTGATGTAGTTAGGAAAATAAAAAGTTTAGCTAATGAAAAGAAAGTTGGTCACACTGGTACACTTGATCCTGAAGCAACAGGAGTGTTACCAGTATGTCTAGGAAGAGCCACTAAAACTATTGATTATATAATGAATAGTAATAAAGTATATGAAGTTAAATTTTTGCTTGGAATTAAAACAACTACATATGATTTAGAGGGTGAAGTAATAGACAAAAATGATACCAAACATCTTAATGAGGATGAGGTTTCAAAGGTAATTATGTCTTTTGTTGGAGAATATGATCAAGTACCACCAATGTATTCTGCACTTAAGAAAGATGGAGTAAGGCTTTATGAATTAGCAAGACAAGGAATTGAAATTGAAAGAGAAGCAAGAAAGATTAATATTTTTAATATATCTGACTTGAATTTTGAACTCCCTTATGTTTTCATGAGGGTTGAATGTTCAAAGGGAACGTATATTAGAAGTTTGTGTTATGATATTGGAGAAAAATTAAAAGTTGGGGCTGCAATGACAGAATTAAATAGAGCTGCGACCTCTGTTTTTAAGCAAGAGAACAGTATAAATATAGATGATTTAACTAAAGAAAATATAGAAGATTATATTATTACAATTGAAGAAGCTCTTGCATTTTATCCAAAATTAACAGTTAAAAGTACATTTACTAAATTGCTTGTAAATGGTGTTAAAGTATTTGATAAGCGATTAACAAATGAAAAAAGAGAAAAAAATGTTTTGTATAGAGTATATGATACTGAAGCTACTTTTATAGGTATCGGAAAGCAAGACGAAGATGGATTTAAAATTGAAAAATTATTGCTTTAGGCATTTTGAACAGTTCTGTATGGATTAAATATCTGTCTATTTTACAGCATATTTTTAATTTATTCATTTAGAATTTAGGACAAAATATATTTTTTAGAGCATTGGTTTACTAATTTCTTTCATATGCTTAATTAGGGAGTAAGGATAATGATTGTTATAAATAAAGATTTACAATATATTAAGGATTTTAATAATTATACAGCACTTGGTAGTTTTGATGGACTGCATTTAGGTCATCTTTCACTAATATATAAGGTGGTAGAAATTGCTAAAGAAAATCATGGTAAAAGCATGGTTTTTACATTTAAAAATCATCCTAGAACTCTTATAAATAAGGAAAATGGTCTAAAACTTTTAATGGATAATGAAAGAAAAACTGAGATTTTAGAAAAACATGGTATTGATATAGTTTGTTTCCAGGAGTTTGATTCTGAGTTCATGAAAATGACACCAAGAGAATTTATAAAATTTTTAATATTTGAGTATAATATTAAAGGCATTGTTGTAGGATTTAATTATAAATTTGGATATAAAAATTTAGGGAATGTAGAACTTTTACGAGAACTGCAAGATGAATATGGTTATGAATTGCATGTGATGGAGCCATGTATATATAATGGTGAAGTAATAAGTAGTACTAGAATAAGAAAATCATTAGAAAATGGTGAGGTACTAGAAGCAAGTAAGATGTTGGAAAAACCATATACATTAAGGGGTGAGGTAGTTCATGGAAAGAAGATTGGACGAACAATAGGATTTCCTACAGCTAACTTGAAATTTAATAAAAATTTTGTTTTACCTAAGTGTGGTGTATATTATACTAATGTTAAGGTAAATAATAATATATATAAGAGCATTACATCTATTGGAGATAATCCTACTGTAAATGGTGACAAAATAACGGTAGAAACATACATATTAGATTTTGATAGAGATATATATGGAATGCAGATTGATGTTAGATTTATGAAAAGAATTAGAGATAATGAAAAATTTAATAACCTAGAAGAGTTAAGAAATAAGCTTGAACAAGACAAATCATTTGCAAAAAATGAAAACTATGTGTCGAGTTAAATAATATAGTTTACAATAATAGTTACTTTTGATATAATAACTCATGGAACCTAATTCTAAGTTTAAAGGTGCCATCTTTTTACTTGGTACTAGGGGATAATTAATATAATACACGGAGGTGCACTTATAATGGATAAGGCAAGAAAATTAGAAATAATTAAGAAATTTGGAAGAAGTGAAGGGGATACTGGTTCACCAGAAGTTCAAATCGCATTACTTTCTGAAAGAATCAAGTATTTAACTGAACATTTAAAAGTTCACAAAAAAGATCACCACTCAAGAAGAGGATTATTAATGATGGTTGGTCAAAGAAGAGGTCTTTTAAACTATTTAAGTGATCAAGATATCGAAAGATACAGAACTATTGTCAAAGAATTAGGTTTAAGAAGATAATTTTTAGAGCGGATTGTTCCGCTCTATTATTTTAAAATATACAAAAACTACCAAAATAACAAAAAAACAACAATAGTTGATGAACCTAAAGGGAGGTCAAGAATTATGAATAATGTTCTAACGACTGAAATCGCTGGAAGAGAATTAAAAGTTGAGTTCGGAAAAGTGGGTATGTTATCAAATGCCGCAACATTTACTAGTTATGGAGATACAGTGATTTTAACTAATGTTAATGCATCGCCAGAACCAAGAACAGGTATAGACTTTTTTCCGTTAAGTGTTGAATATGAAGAAAGACTATATGCAGTAGGAAAAATTCCGGGTGGATTTATTAAAAGAGAAGGAAGGCCATCGGAAAAAGCAATATTAAATGGTAGAGCTGTTGATAGAACAATAAGACCTCTATTTCCTAAAGGATACAGAAATGATGTTCAAGTAGTTACTACAGTTGTATCAGTAGAAAAGGATAATTTACCAGAAATTTTAGCAATTAATGCAGCATCACTAGCATTATGTCTTTCAAGCATTCCTTATACAATCCCAACAGCAGCAGTACAAGTAGGAATTATAGATGGAAAATTTATTACAAACCCGGATACAGAAGGACGTGAAAAAAGTACCCTTCATTTAACAGTATGTGCTACTAAAGAAAGAGTAATGATGATTGAAGCTGGTGGTCAAGAAATACCAGAAGATAAAATGATAGATGCTATTAAATATGGCTTCGATGAATGCCAAAAGATTATAGCATTCCAAGAAGAAGCTATGGCTAAATTCGGCAAGAAGAAGGATGAACCAGTATTATATGCTGTAGATCCAGAAATAGAAAAAGAAGTTAAAGAATTTGCACAAGATATGGTTAAAGATGCAATGTATATAATGGATAAAGATGAAAGAAATGCAGCTATAGATCTTGTGTATGAAAAAGTTACTGAAGAGTTTGCTGAAAAATATCCTGATAATATGGGTGATATTAAAGAAATTCTATACACTATGCAGAAAAAAGTTGTAAGACATATGCTTTTAAAAGAAAAGAGAAGACCAGATGGAAGAGCTTTTGATCAAGTAAGACCTCTAGGTTGCGAAGTTGGTATTTTACCAAGAACACATGGAACAGGATTGTTTACAAGAGGATTAACTCAAGTAATGACTGTAGCAACATTAGGATCAATAAGTGAAATTCAAATATTAGATGGAATAGATGAAGCGCAATCAAAGAGATATATGCATCACTATAACTTCCCAGGATATAGTGTTGGTGAAGTAAAACCTTTAAGAGGACCTGGAAGAAGGGAAATTGGTCATGGAGCTTTAGCAGAAAGAGCGCTTGAACCATTAATTCCTTCAGAAGAAGAGTTCCCTTATACAATTAGATTAGTATCTGAAGTTTTAAGTTCTAATGGATCCACTTCGCAAGCATCAGTTTGTGGTTCAACACTAGCATTATTAGATGCAGGTGTGCCAATTAAGAGACCAGCTGCAGGTATTGCAATGGGACTTATCACATCAGAAGATTTATCAGAAGAAGCAGTATTAACAGATATTCAAGGAATAGAAGATTTCTTTGGAGACATGGATTTTAAAGTGGCTGGAACAACAGAAGGTATAACTTCTATTCAAGTTGATACAAAACTTCAAGGGTTTAGTTTTAACGTAGTTGAAAATGCAATTAGAGATGCAAGAAAAGCAAGACTTACTATAATAGATAAAATTAATGAATGTATGTCTGCTCCAAGAGAAGATGTTTCATTATATGCGCCAAAGACACAAATAATGAACATAAATCCTGATAAAATAAGAGATGTTATTGGAGCTGGAGGAAAAGTAATTAATAAAATAATTCAGGATACAGGCGTTAAGATTGACATAAAAGAAGACGGAACTGTATTTGTAAGCTCAACTGACCATGAAGGTGTTAAAGAAGCTCTTAAGATAATAGATGGCTTAACAAAAGAAGTAAAAGCTGGTGAAGTTTATTTAGGTAAAGTTACTAAAATAACTACATTTGGAGCATTTGTAGAGATCTTACCTAGCAAGGAAGGATTAGTTCATATTTCTAAGTTAGCAAATGAAAGAGTAAATAAAGTAGAAGATGTAGTTTCTATTGGAGACGAAATTCTTGTAAAGGTAACAGAAATTGATAATCAAGGAAGAATTAATCTTTCAAGAAAAGATGCTTTATTAGATAATGAAAATAAAGATGAAAAGTAAAAGGCATTAAATTGCCTTTTTTTTAACTAAAAAGGAGGGCAAGTACAAAATGTATAATACATATACCCTTAAAAACGGATTACGAGTCGTAACTGAAAAAATTGAATATCTTAATTCTGTAAGTGTTGGAGTTATGGTTCAAAATGGGTCTAGAAATGAAAGCAAAGAAGTTAATGGAATATCTCATTTTATTGAACATATGTTTTTTAAAGGAACTGATAAAAGAACCTCAAAAGGAATAATGGAAGAAATAGAAAATGTAGGAGGGCAAATTAATGCTTTCACAAGTAAGGAAGCTACATGCTATTATGTTAAAGCATTAAATACTCACTTAGAGTTATCTTTAGACATTCTTTCAGATATAATGTTAAATGCTAAATTCGATCCGGATGAAATAGAAAAAGAAAAGGGAGTAGTAGTTGAAGAAATTAATATGAGTGAAGATTCCCCTGAAGACGTATTAGATGATGCACATTCTAAGGTGTGTTTTAATGAAGATGAATTGGGATATCCTATTTTAGGAACTATACCTTTAGTAAAATCCTTCACAAGAGAAAAAATATTAAAATTCATTGATGAAAAATATACTCCATTTAATTCTGTAATATCAATTTGTGGAAAATTTGATGATAAAGAACTAGAGGATTTACTTAATAAATACTTTGGCGAGTGGAAAAATGATAACAAATATAAACCTGAATATTCAAAAACAGAAATTCAAGTTGGTTCTGCTTATGTTAAAAAAGAAATTGAACAACTTCATATTTCTTTGGGGTTACAAGGGTTACCTTATGGAGATGAAAATAATTATGCGTTAGTTCTTCTTAACAATATATTTGGTAATGGAGCTTCATCTATCCTCTTTCAAAAGGTAAGAGAAGAATTAGGATTGTGTTATTCTATAGCATCTTATTTACAGCCATTTCAAGAAGTCGGTACATTAAATATATATGCTGGCTTAAATAGAAACTATGGAGAAAAGGCATTAGAAGTTATAGATAAAGAAATAAAGTTATTTAGTAAAAATGGAATAACTAATGAGCAGTTTCAGATAAATAAAGAGAAAATTAAAGCAAATTATATTTTAGGTTTGGAAAGTACTAGTTCTAGAATGTTCTCAAATGCAAAAACTTTTCTTTTTAGAAATATGATAAAAACACAAGAAGAAGTTATTAAGAAAATAGATAATATAAGTAAAGATGATATTCAATATGTACTAAAAAAGTGTTTTAATAATGGAATTTTAAATGCAGCTTATGTTGGCCAGGATGTAGAATATACTAAATTGGACTCTATAATTCTTAAAAATGTTAAGGCTTATGATAATTCTGATATTAGTGGTAAACAGAAGTTATAAAAAATTATGTAATAATTAACCTCTTTTTCTCATATTATTTTATGAGTATTATAAAGGAGGTTTTTTTATGGGTGAAGAAAATAAGATAAAATATTTAAGTGACATAGAAAGATATGAACTGATTAATGTTAATGATGGGGAAAAATATGATTATTTACTTAATAATGATTTGATAATAGATGATGATGGAAACTTTAAATATTTAATAGTTAATTTAAATGGTGGGAAATTTAATATCTTTAGCAGTAAGGATTTTTTAGAAATTCCATGGAGTTGTGTAAAAAAAATTGGTGCTAAAACAATTATTCTAGATGCAGAAGAGGATGTAATAAAGAAGGTTAAGCTGTAATTGGGAGGAAATTCAATGAAAATAGTCGTACAAAAATTTGGAGGAACTTCAGTCTCTACTGAAGATAACAGAAAAAAAGTTGTTGAAAAGGTAGAAGGTGCAATTAAAAAGGGGTATAGTCCTGTTGTTGTTGTATCAGCAATGGGAAGAAAGGGTGAACCTTATGCTACAGATACATTATTATCCTTAATTGATGATAAATTTAGAAATACAAATAAATTAGCGCAAGATTTACTCATGTGCTGTGGAGAAATAATTAGCTCTGTGGTTATGAGCAAAGAATTGTTTAATTCTGGAATTGATGCTATACCACTTACTGGAGGGCAAGCAGGTATATTTACTGATAGCAATTTTACTGATGCTGCTTGCATTGAAACTACACCTAAGAAAATTTTAGAGTTAGTATCACAAGGAAGGGTTCCTGTGATTACTGGATTTCAGGGGATTACTGAAAATGGATATTTTACTACCCTCGGAAGAGGTGGAAGTGATACTACAGCATCAATTTTAGGGGTAGCATTAAAAGCAGCAGCTATTGAAATATATACTGATGTTGATGGTATTATGACAGCTGATCCTAGAGTTGTTAAAAATGCAAATTTAATTGATGTTATAAGTTATAATGAGGTATTTCAATTAGCTGATAAGGGAGCAACTGTAATACACCCTAAGGCAGTGGAAATTGCGATGGAAGGAAATATACCTATTTTTATTAAGAATACAATGAATAGTTGCAAAGGAACACTTATAAATAATTTTGGAGATAAGGCTACTGATAGATTGATGACAGGAATAACGAGCCAAAAGAACAGAATCCAAGTTTCGATTAGAGCAACAGATAATGAAGGTAATTCTAAATATAAAAATGTTTTAGATTTAGTGGCAGCTAATAATATAAGTTTAGATTTAATAAATATTTTCCCTAAAGAGCAAATTTTCACTATAACTCAAAATGATAAAAATATTTTAGAAGATGTTTTAGAAGCTGCTAATTTAGAATATACCTTGATTGAAAATTGTAGCAAAGTAGCAGTTATTGGTTCAAGAATGAAAGGAATACCAGGGGTAATGGCAAAGATTATAAAAGCTTTAAGCGAAAATAATATTGAAGTATTGCAAACAGCAGATTCACATATGACAATTTGGTGTCTGGTGCATTCTGAAAATGAAAAGGAAGCTATAAATGTCTTACATAAAACTTTTAAGTTGTAGAAGATAAATTAATTAGTTATTATTTATTACAATAATGAATAAAATACCTCCTAGTGTAAAGAATAAAAAAAGTATAGGAGGTATTTATTTATGAAGGAATATAATTTAAATAACAATAATATAGAAAAAGAAGATGAAAATAAAACAAAGGTACAGGATAAAATTGAAGATGTAAAGGAACTTGGTAATATGGCTTTGGCAAATCCTAATAAGAGAATTCAAGTTTTATCAATAATAGGGCAGATAGAAGGACATTCAGTTCTTCCACCTCAAACAAAAGCTACAAAATACGAGCATATAATTCCACAGTTAATTGATATTGAGCAAAATGAAGAAGTTAAGGGATTATTAATAGTATTAAATACTGTAGGAGGAGATGTGGAAGCAGGGCTTGCTATTTCTGAAATGATCCGCAGCATGTCAAAACCAACGGTATCAATAGTAATTGGTGGAGGGCATTCCATAGGGGTACCACTTGCAACATCGGCTGATTTTTCATTTATTACTCCATCAGCAACAATGATTGTACATCCGGTAAGGATGAATGGATTTGTAATTGGGGTATCACAAACTTTTGAATATTTTAAAAAAATGCAGGAAAGAATAAATGATTTTATTGTGAGAACATCAAAAATCAAATTAGAAACATTGCAAGAATTTATGCTCAAAACTAATGATTTACTTAATGATGTGGGTACAATGTTAGTTGGAAAGCAAGCTGTTGATTGTGGATTGATTGATGAAGTTGGAGGAGTACATGAAGCATTAGATAAATTAAATGAACTTATAGAAAAATAGGAGTATTTTAAAGGTTATAGAAAAAATCTATAGCCGATTTTTGTTTTTAGTGTTATCTTATTAAAGGAGAGTAGATATTTATATTTAAACATAAATAAGAGGTGATGAAGTTTTGAGCAGGACTAAAGGGAAAAATAGGACTACAAAAAATAAAAAGGAAGAAAATACAGTAAATCCTGAAATTGTTGGTATAGTATATATTGCTACTGGAATAATATTAGGAATTGCAATATATACTTCTTTAGCAGGTATATTGTCTATTTTGGCCCAAAGAGTATCGTATGCAGTAATTGGAATAGGTGCTAATGCATTACCTCTTTATCTTATATATTTTGGATTTCAATATATAAAAACAAGAGGTAATATTGAGATTAAAAAAAGTTTTTGGGGAATTACTATTTTAGTAATTGTTATTATGTTAACTTTTGGAATTATAAATATTCAAAGTATAGGTGAGTCAAGTGATTTTTTTGCAAATATAAAGCAAATAATTAGTGATGATAATCAAACTATGCATGGAGGAATATTATCTTATATTATATGTTATCCGCTTAATAAGATTATTGGGGCATTAGGAACTTATGTCATACTTCTTACATTTTCAATTATTGCAATTATTTTGATTTTTGATATCACATTATATGATTTAGGGCTAAAAGCTTACAATAAAGGTGAAGAATTAAGAAATGTTAGAAGTAAAAGGATTAAAGAAAAAAATGAATATCAAGTTGCAGATGAAGAATTCATTAATATAGTAGATAACAATGAGAATAAAGATAAAATAGCAGATGAAAAAGAAACTTTTTTATCTAATGTTGACAAGAAAATAAAAATTTTAGACTTTATGAAGAATTCTCAGGAAAATAATGAGCTTTCGCCAGAATTGAAGTCTGAAATCTCATCAGACATTCAAGTAGAAAGTTTTGTAGAAAAGAGTTCACAAAATATTTCACATAAAAAAGAAAAGTTAGATAATGATGTTAAAGATGTTGTTAATAAAGAAATACAGGAGCATATTTCTGAGCATAAGGAACAAAGAGAATACAAGCATCCAAGTCTTGAGTTATTAAAATTAAATTCAAATACAAAGCTTAATAGCAGTGATAAAAAAGAATTAATAGAAAATGCTAATAAACTTGAGGAGATATTATCTAATTTTGGAGTTGATGCTAAAGTTACTCAAGTAACAAAGGGACCATCGGTTACAAGGTTTGAACTTCAACCAAGTCCTGGAGTTAAAGTAAGCAAAATAGTAAATTTATCTGATGATATAGCTTTGGGGCTTGCTGCTTCAGGAATAAGAATAGAAGCCCCAATTCCAGGAAAAGCTGCAGTTGGTATAGAAGTGCCGAATGGAAAACAAACACCAGTATTTTTGAGAGAAGTATTAGAAAATGATGAATTTATAAACTCAAAGAAAAATTTAGCTTTTGCTTTAGGAAAAGATATTTCTGGTAAATGTGTTGTAGGAGATTTGTGCAAAATGCCTCATACGCTAATTGCAGGGGCCACTGGTTCTGGGAAAAGTGTATGTATAAATGCACTTATAATAAGTTTATTATATAAGTATAATCCAGATGAAGTTAAACTTCTTATGGTTGACCCTAAAGTGGTTGAATTAAATGTTTATAATGGAATACCACATCTTCTTATACCAGTTGTTACAGATCCCAAAAAAGCGGCTGCAGCTTTAAATTGGGCAGTAAATGAAATGACTAATAGATATAAGCTGTTTGCGGATTCTGGAGTAAGAAATATGGAGTCGTATAACGAACTATATAATAAAGGGGCAATCGAACAAAAGCTACCTTATATAGTTATAATTGTAGATGAGTTAGCTGATCTTATGATGGTTTGTCCTAATGATGTGGAAGATTATATTGGAAGATTGGCCCAAATGGCTAGAGCTGCTGGTATGCATTTAGTTATAGCAACTCAAAGGCCATCTGTAGATGTTATAACTGGAGTAATTAAAGCAAATATACCATCAAGAATATCTTTTGCAGTTTCATCACAAATAGATTCAAGAACTATTTTGGATGGATCAGGAGCAGAAAAGCTTTTGGGAAAAGGAGATATGTTATATTATCCAGTAGGAGAAAGTAAGCCACTTAGAGTTCAGGGGTGTTTTATATCAGAAGAGGAAGTTGAGCAAGTTGTTTCATTTATTAAAAGTGAGCAAGGAGATATTAATTACGAAGAAGATATAATTGATCACATAAATAATAATTCTGATTCTAAAACTTCAGATCCAAATGAGAAAGATGAAGAAGTTGATGAATTGCTTAGTGAAGTAATAAATGTTGTTGTAGAATATGGTCAAGCATCAACTTCATTTATTCAAAGAAAGTTTAGAATAGGATTTAATCGTGCATCCAGAATCATGGATCAATTAGAAGAACGAGGAATCATATCTGAAAAAGATGGTAGTCGGCCAAGACAAGTACTTGTTAGTAGACAACAATTAATGGAAGATGGCAGTGATGATGAGAATTAAATGTTTAGAAATTTGAATTATATATGAAATTATAATTAACTTTATGTAAATTTTTTTATAGAGTATATAATACGGATATTAATATGGTTTATAGTATAATAATTAGCTTGTAAAATGCAATTTTATTTTGTTATAATATAAACTATTAAAATACAGGAGGATTAGAATTTGAATCAAAGTAAAATAGAAATAATAAACGAGCAAGAAAGAAATGATAATATTTTAAATAAATATAAAGTTGGAATGGTGAGTTTAGGCTGTGATAAAAATAGAGTTGACTCTGAGATAATACTAGGCAAGATGAGTGATGAGTATGTAATCACAAATGATCCTAAAAATGCAGATATAATTATTGTAAATACATGTGGATTTATAGAAAGTGCAAAACAAGAGTCTATTGATACAATTTTAGAAATGGCAGATTATAAATTAAATTATAAATGTAAATTGCTTATTGCTACAGGATGTTTAACACAAAGGTATGGTGATGAATTAGGAAAGTTAATACCTGAAATTGATATAATGCTTGGAGTAAATGATTATAACAAAATAAATGAATTAATTACAGATTTTATAGAAGGAAATAAGCTGGCTTCAGAACTTTTAAATTATTCAGATGAGAATATTAATGAGGGGAAAAGAATTCTTACAACTCAAAAAGAAAGTGCATATATTAGAATTGCAGAAGGTTGTAATAATTTTTGTACATATTGCATAATTCCTAAAATAAGAGGAAAATTTAGAAGTAGAAGCATGGAAAACATTATAAATGAAGCAAAAGATTTAAGTGAAAATGGAGTACAAGAAATAATATTAATAGCTCAAGATACAACATTATATGGTAATGATATTTATGGAAAGAAAAGTCTTCACTTATTACTGAAAGAATTATCTAAAATAGAAAAAATTAAGTGGATTAGGGTTTTGTATTGTTATCCAGAAGAAATATATGAAGAACTAATTGATGAAATTGCTAATAATGAGAAGGTAGTAAAATATCTAGATTTGCCAATTCAACACATAAGTGATAAAATTCTAAAACTTATGGGAAGAAAAACTACTAAGCAAGATATATTAAATAAAATAAATAAATTAAGAGAAAAAATTTCAGATATTGTTTTAAGAACTACTTTTATAGTTGGTTTCCCAAATGAAGGGGAAGAAGAATTCAATGAAATAATAGACTTTGTTAAGGAGTATAAGCTTGAAAAGGTAGGTGTGTTCACTTATTCACAAGAAGAAGATACACCAGCTGCAAAGATGAGTGGTCAAGTTTTAGAAGAAATAAAGAAAAAAAGAGAAGAGCAATTAATGTTGGTACAAAGAGATATTTCAGAAGAAATAAATAAATTGAAAATTGGGAAAATATATGATATTCTTGTTGAGGGATATGATGGAAATAAATATTGTGGAAGAAGTTATGAAATGGCTCCTAATATAGATGGAAATGTGTTCTTTGAATCAGATAAGAATATTAATATTGGTAAATTCGTAAAAGTAAAAATAGTTAAAAATATGGATTATGATTTGGTAGGAGTTGTTGTC
Organism: Clostridium saccharoperbutylacetonicum N1-4(HMT); assembly: GCF_000340885.1. Lineage (NCBI taxonomy): Bacteria > Bacillati > Bacillota > Clostridia > Eubacteriales > Clostridiaceae > Clostridium > Clostridium saccharoperbutylacetonicum. The sequence goes on from NC_020291.1 coordinate 1,486,254, forward strand.
AATGAACCTTGCAAATAAGTTAACCTTAATTAGAATTTTTTTGGTTCCTGTTTTTTTAGTATTTTTAGCAGTTAAAGATATACCATATGGAAGCTTTATAGCTACGTTCATATTTGTTTTAGCTTCTTTAACTGATAAGTTAGATGGATATATTGCGCGAAGCAGAAATCAAATAACTAATTTTGGAAAGTTTATGGATCCATTAGCAGATAAATTATTGGTTACAGCAGCGCTAATTTCGTTAGTAGAATTACACGTTGTACCATCATGGGCTGCAATTGTAATAATAGCACGTGAATTTGCAGTTTCGGGATTAAGATCAATAGCAGCAGCACAAGGAAGAGTTATTGCTGCTAGCTGGTGGGGAAAGATAAAGACTGTTATACAGATAATTGCAATAATATTACTATTGTTAAAAGTAAATATACATGAGGCTAAACTTTTGAAAATATTTGTGATTGATAATCATTATGTTAAAGAATTTTTTGCTATAGCACCAACGATAGCACTTATGTTAGCTGTTGTTGTTACTTTAATTTCTGGTTATGATTATTTTAAGAAAAATAAAGAAGCAGTATCTATTGATAAGTAGAAAATTTGAAATGTTAATAAAAATATTATCTATTTGAAAAATTATTGTTTAAAAATATAAAATATGGATATAAATTAAATAATTCCTTCTTTCATTAAGTAAAGAAGGGATTTTTAATAGATTTTATTATTGACTATAGTTTAAAATTAATCTATAATAGATAAAGAACATAAGTTCGATAGAAGGGAGTTAATTAGTATTATGGGAAATATAAATGCAGAAAAGTTAAAAGCAATTGAAAGCGCTATGAGTCATATAGAAAAACAATTTGGTAAAGGAGCGGTAATGAAATTAGGTGATCATAATATTTCAAATATGGATGCTATATCAACTGGTTGTTTAGATTTAGATATAGCACTTGGAATTGGTGGAGTACCTAAAGGAAGAATTATTGAAATTTATGGACCAGAAAGTTCAGGAAAAACTACAATTGCTCTTCATATAGCAGCAGAATCTCAAAAAAAGGGAGGAGCTGTAGGATATATTGATGCAGAGCACGCATTAGATCCTAGCTATGCACAGAAGCTTGGAGTTGATGTTGACAGCTTAATAATTTCTCAACCTGATACAGGAGAGCAAGGATTGGAGATTGCTGAAGCTTTAGTTCGTTCAGGCGCAATTGATGTTCTTGTAGTAGACTCAGTTGCAGCTTTAGTTCCAAAAGCAGAAATTGAAGGCGAAATGGGAGATTCACATATTGGACTTCAAGCAAGACTTATGTCACAAGCATTAAGAAAATTAGCAGGTACAATAAATAAAACAAATTGTGTTGCAATATTTATAAATCAATTAAGAGAGAAAGTAGGGGTTATGTTTGGTTCGCCAGAAACAACAACTGGTGGAAGAGCATTAAAATTCTATGCGTCAGTAAGGCTTGATATCCGAAGAATTGACTCTATTAAACAGGGGGATGCTATTATTGGAAATAGAACAAGAATTAAAGTTACTAAAAATAAAGTTGCACCACCATTTAAGCAAGCAGAATTTGATATTATGTACAATGAGGGAATTTCAAGATTTGGTAATATAGTTGATGTAGGTGTAAAAGAAGAAATAGTTCAAAAAAGTGGGGCATGGTTCTCGTATGGAGATATAAGACTAGGACAAGGAAGAGAAAATGCAAAACTTTATTTGAAGGAGAATCCAGAAGTAGCTTTAGATATAGAAAATCAAATAAGAGAAAAATATAGCCTTCCGTTAGCTGAAGCAATTAAAGAAAATTTATCTAGTGAAGTAGAATCAAATAAAATAAGTGATTCAAATAATTCAAGTGTTGAAAAAGATAAAGAATAATTAAATAATTTTGCGATATATTAAAACTTATTTTTGAATAAAAAATATTGTATTTAGTATGAAGTGCAAATGTTGATGAATGCCACTAATACAGCACGATACAGGATAAGCCCATTATATGAGCAAACTTGACATAATATTGTTTTTCATATAGAATAAAAAGGAATACTGGTTTATCATATTCCAAATACAGTGAGAAGAATATGACACCTACTATACTTTCTTGTTAGTAATATAATGAGAAAATAATAAATTAGGAGGTGTTTATGTGGAAATAGCTGGAATGATATTAATAGATATTGTTGTTCTATTAGTATTGGGAATAGTGGTTTATAAAACGATTCAAAATACGTCAAAAGCGAAGATTGAATCGCTTGAAAAAGAAGCAAAGGAAGTTTTAGATAAAGCTAAAAAGGAAGCAGAATCAACTAAAAAAGAGTCTATCCTTGAAGCAAAAGAAGAACTTCATAGATTAAGAAATGATTTTGATAAGGAGTCTCGTGACAGAAGAAATGAGATTCAAAGGCTTGAAAGAAGAGTAATTCAAAGAGAGGAAGCTCTTGATAAAAAGAGTGAACTTCTTGAAAAGAAGGACGAAACAATCAATGAAAGAATGCTTGAGTTAGATCAAGTAGAAGCACAGGTACAGAAGCTTTATGATGAAAGAAGAGTGGAACTTGAAAGAGTAGCTGCACTTTCAACAGAAGAAGCAAGAGGGATTCTTTTAGATGAGATTAGGAAAGAAATCACACATGATGCTGCCTTAATGATAAAAGATATTGAAAGTAAGGCAAAAGAAGAAGCAGAGAAGAGGGCGCGTGAAATAATAACAACTGCGATCCAAAGATGTGCTGCTGATCATGTGTCAGAATCAACTGTACACGTTGTTGCACTACCGAATGATGAGATGAAAGGTAGAATAATAGGTAGAGAAGGAAGAAACATTAGAACCTTGGAAACATTAACAGGAGTAGATTTAATTATTGATGATACTCCAGAAGCAGTCATTCTTTCTAGCTTTGATCCAATTAGGCGTGAAGTTGCAAGAATGGCACTAGAAAAGTTAATAGTGGATGGCAGAATACATCCAGCAAGAATCGAAGAGATGGTTGAAAGAGCAACTAGAGACGTAGAAAATAGTATAAAAGAAGAAGGAGAGCAAGCAGCTCTTGAAACTAGTGTACATGGACTACATCCAGAAATTATTAGACTTCTTGGTAGATTAAAGTATAGAACAAGTTATGGGCAAAATGTTTTAAAACATTCCATAGAAGTTTCATACTTAGCTGGCTTAATGGCTTCAGAGCTAGGTTTAGATGTTACTTTAGCTAAAAGAGCTGGATTACTACATGATATTGGTAAAGCTGTTGACCAAGAGCAAGAGGGACCTCATGCTTTAATTGGTGGAGATTTAGCTAAAAAGTATCATGAATCACCATTAGTAATTAATGCAATAGCAGCACATCATTCAGATGTAGAAATGCAATCTTTAGAAGCTGTACTAGTTCAAGCAGCAGATGCAATATCAGCAGCTAGACCAGGAGCTAGAAGAGAGACATTAGAAGCATACATTAAGAGATTGGAAAAGTTAGAAGAAATTGCAAATTCACATGAAGGTGTAGAAAAGTCATATGCCATTCAAGCTGGTAGAGAGATTAGAATTATGGTTAAACCAGATAAAGTAGACGATGCTGGAACAGTTGAATTGGCACGTAGTTTAGTAAAGAGTGTCGAGGAAGAACTTGAATATCCAGGTCAAATTAAAATTAATGTTATAAGAGAAACTAGAGCAGTAGATTTTGCCAAGTAATAAAATGAAGTATATTTTATTTTAAAATGAAATATGCTTCATTTTTTTAATAAACAAATTTAAAAAAAATATTGTTTAGAAAAGGAATTTAAGATAAAATATAGAATATAATTAATGTAAACGATTCGCATAATAAATTCTAGGAGGAATAACAAAAATGGAAGTATTAAAAGTATCAACAAAATCAAATCCTAATTCTGTAGCTGGAGCACTAGCAGCAATAATAAAAGAAAAGAACACTGCAGAAATACAAGCAGTTGGCGCAGGAGCAATAAATCAGGCTGTTAAGGCTATTGCTATTGCAAGAGGTTTTATAGCACCTAGTGGAAAAGATATCATATGTGTACCTGCATTTACAGATATACAAATAGATGGGGAAGAAAGAACAGCAATAAAATTAATAGTACAACCTAGATAGAAAGCTATTTTAAAACATGTGCGGTGATTTTTAAGTTGAAATTATTAATAAAAACGATTATACTATAATAGTTAAACGCTATATGTATTAATTTTTAATAAAAGAGGTGTATATTATGATAGAAAAACAAGTTTCAGTAAAAAATTCATCTGGTCTTCACGCTAGACCTGCAACATTATTAGTTAAAAAAGCTTCATCATTCAAATCTGACGTTAGTATTGAATATAACGGAAAGAAAGCAAATGTAAAGAGCTTAATTGGTGTTTTATCTTTAGCAGTAACTAAGGATGCAGTGATCAAAGTTATAGCTTCAGGTGATGACGAAGCTTTAGCAGTTGAAGAAATCGTAAAATTAGTTGAAACTTTAGAAGACTAATATATGTAAAATAAGGTTCCGTATTTTTTAATATGGAACCTTTTTTTATATTAGTTTTAAAATTTGATAGTCAAATATAAAAAAGATATGATATAATACGAATGATGAAACGAAAAGAATAAAATATATTCGTGTGGAGGTTTTTTGATGAGAAATTTATATAGTACACCATTAAATTCAAGATATGCATCTAAAGAAATGAGTTTTATTTTTTCAGATGATATGAAATTTACAACTTGGAGAAAATTATGGGTTGCTCTAGCTGAAGGAGAAAGAGAACTTGGATTAAATATAACAGAAGAGCAAATTAAAGAACTAAGAGATCATATAAATGATATTAATTATGAAGTGGCAGCTGAAAAAGAAAAAGAAGTTAGACATGATGTTATGAGCCATGTATATGCATATGGATTACAATGCCCAAGTGCAAAAGGAATTATACATTTAGGAGCTACATCTTGTTATGTTGGAGATAATACAGATATCATAATAATGAGAGATGCTTTAAATTTAATTAAGAATAAAATAGTTACTGTTTTGAATCATTTAAAAAAATTTGCATTAGAATATAAAGATATGCCAACATTAGGTTTTACTCATTTTCAACCAGCTCAATTGACTACAGTAGGTAAAAGAGCTACATTATGGATGCAAGATTTAGTTATGGATGTTGAAAATATTGATTTCTTATTATCGACTTTAAAGCTTAGAGGAGTAAAAGGAACAACTGGAACTCAAGCTAGCTTTATGGAACTTTTTGATGGAGATGAAAGTAAGGTTAAAGCATTAGATACAATAGTTGCAGAAAAAATGGGATTTGAAAAGAGTTATGGAGTTACAGGTCAAACTTATCCAAGAAAATTAGATTCTATAGTATTAAATACTTTATCAGAAGTTGCGCAAAGTGCATATAAATTTAGTAACGATTTAAGGTTACTTCAAAACATGAAGGAGATGGAAGAACCGTTTGAAAAGAATCAAATAGGATCATCTGCTATGGCATATAAGAGAAATCCTATGAGAAGTGAAAGAATTAGTGCATTGGCGAGATATGTTATAGTTGATGCGTTAAATCCAGCTATAACTGCAGGAACTCAATGGTTTGAGAGAACTTTAGATGATTCTGCTAATAAGAGATTGTCTGTAGCAGAAGGGTTCTTGGCTCTAGATGGGGTGTTGAATTTATACATTAATATAGCTGAAAATATGGTAGTATATGATAAGGTAATAGCATCGCATGTACTTAGAGAATTACCATTTATGGCAACTGAAAACATAATGATGGAAGCTGTAAAAAGAGGTAAGGATAGACAAGAATTACATGAACAAATAAGAGTACACTCAATGGCTGCGGCTCAAAGAGTAAAAGGCGAAGGTCTGGATAATGACTTGATTGATAGAATTATAGGTGATGCTTCATTTGGTCTTTCTAAAGATGAGATTTTAGCAATTATTGATCCGACTAAATTCGTTGGAAGAGCACCAGGCCAGGTTATAGAGTTTATTGAAGAATATGTGAATCCAATCATTGATAATAATGAAGAAGCTTTAAAAATTAAAAGTGAAATAAATGTTTAATTAATAGATACTTAAATGAAGAGGGGATTGAAAAGCAATTTTTCAATCCCCTTGTTTTGTGTGCCCAGCATGGGTACGTACTAATCGGTGAAAGTCCGTAATGGGGGCTGATAGTGCCAACCATTAGCCTAAGACAAGGGTGTCCATCGTGAGATGGAATCTGAAGGAAGTCGGCGGCAAAGCCTTGGTCTGAGGTACACGAATTACATTTGAGGCTCAAAGCTACGGGTAAACTTGCAAAACAAAGTAAAGCCCTATAACTATCCGAAGTAGCTTGAGTAAATGTAGCAGATGGATGAGGTGAAAGTGCGTGTTCTTACCTGGGGAGATCTGATAGATACGTACCATAAGAATTAAATTTCTAGGTCACAACCTATATAGTGATATATAGCTGAACTATCAGAAGTCAGCAGAAGTCATAGTAACTCCGCTAATCGCGATAGCGGATGAAGGACTGAACGTTAGGAGGTTTACAACTTTGGATAAATCAAAGAAATTGCAAAGAAAGCAGAAAACTCAATATAGAGACCAATTGATGGAAGTAGAAGTGGAACTTCAAGGTAAATCAAAGGTGCCGAGTAATTCTAGGGTTTTACCAAATAGAGAAAGCGTAAACGATGGAGCATTTGATACTAGTAGATTACTTGAAGAAGTTCTAGAAAGAAATAATATGCTTTTAGCACTTAAAAGAGTAATTAGCAATAAAGGTAGTCATGGTGTTGATGGAATGAAGACCGATGAACTTCGTGAGCATATCAAGAAACACTGGGAAACAATTAAAGTTAAACTACTAGAAAGTAAATATAATCCGTCACCTGTAAGGAGAAAAGAAATATCTAAACCAGATGGTGGAGTTAGACTTTTGGGAATACCAACTGTACAAGATAGATTAATTCAACAAGCAATTGCTCAAGTATTATCTAAAATATATGAACCTCTATTCTCCGAAAATAGTTTCGGTTTCCGACCTCATAGAGGAGCAAAGGACGCTATAACGAAATCAAAACAGTATATAACTCAAGGAAATAGATGGGTTATAGATATGGATTTAGAGAAATTCTTTGATAAAGTTAATCATGATATTCTCATGAACAAACTTGAAAAGAAGATACAAGACAAAAGGTTATTATCTCTAATAAGAAAATATCTTAAAAGCGGAATTCTCATAAATGGGGTCTCGGTAGCAAGTGAAGAAGGGACACCACAAGGTGGTCCGTTAAGTCCGCTATTAGCTAATATAATGTTAGATGAATTGGATAAAGAACTTGAAAGACGAGGTCACAAATTTTGTAGATATGCAGATGATAATAACATATATGTTAAAAGCAAAAGAGCAGGGTTTAGAGTAATGAAATCTATAACCAATATAATTGAAAATAATTTGAAACTTAAAGTAAACAAGGATAAAAGTGCAGTAGACTTTGTATCAAAACGAAAGTTTTTAGGATTTTCGTTTTACTTCTCGAAAAGCGGAGCAGAAATAAGAATCCATGAGAAATCTATAAAGAAATTCAAGGAAAAGGTCAAATTCTATACTAACAGAAATAAAGGAATTAGTATGGAATACAGGCTACACAAATTAAATCAAATCACAAAAGGATGGATTAATTACTATGGAATTGCTAACGCACGCGGAAAGCTAATTGAACTAGATAAATGGATTAGAAGAAGACTAAGAGCTTGCATATGGAAACAATGGAAGAAGATCAGCACTAAACAAAGAAATCTGGCTAAATTAGGAATCGATAAATACAAAGCATGGGAATATGCAAATACAAGAAAAGGCTATTGGAGAATATCCAAAAGCCCAATTTTGAGCAAGTCTTTAAACAATAAATACCTAGAATCTCTAGGATTTATTAGTCTAACACAAACATATCAAATGAGACATTAAATTCTGATGAACCGCCGTATACCGAACGGTACGTACGGTGGTGTGAGAGGTCGGAAAACAAAATAATTGTTTTCCTCCTACTCGATTGTGGTTGGAAAATTAGTTTTATTGAAATCTTAAGGCTCTAAGTGTTGGATACTTATTTGGATATATCTCACTAAGAGGATAATTTAGTTTGTTATAGCTATGGCAGCAATATAAGCAATCGTTATTTGGTAGTTTGTAGGTTATGAATCCATTATGAAAGTAGCGGCCTATTTTAGGAGTATAAAATTGAATTAAATCACCTTTTGATAACAAACTATCGTTAGGAACCTTAATAGCTAAATTATTATTTATCAAATAAGAGTAAAGCTCTTGTACCCGAATCCAGGAATTAGTATAAGGGGCCCATATTTTATTCTTTTTTAAACCACCAGAATAAAGTATTTGAGAAGCGAAGTTGGTGCAGTCACCTCCAATACCTTCAAAATATTTATATTCAGGATTTGGAGTTAATGCAAAGGTTTCCGCGTAAGTACAAGCAGATAAAATATTAAAACTGTAAGAGTCTCTATCTCTTGCACTAAGATAAAAAGATGATTCACAAGTATTGAAGGTTTCATTTGTAGAATTAATTAGGGGGAAATTTGTTTCAATGACAAAGTCATCTTTATAATATTTTAAACACTTTATTTTAGATAAAGGAGTGTCTAATAAGTAATTATATAAAATAGGATTATCTTCATTTTCAATCAAAAGTTGTATTTTGAAATTATTTTGCAAATTTTCTAAAATAGTAATATATTCAGAAATATAGGAAGAAATTATTTTAGTTGGAGCATTTTTTAATTTGAAGCAGATTCTTAAGTTGAGTTTTAATTTTATTATTTCTTTATTCTTTTCTAAAATACTATATTTATAGGTGAAATGAATATTTTCAAGTATTGAATTAATAAATTTCCGATATTTATAAAGTTGTAGTTTATCTAAGTAAATTTTTTCTAAAATCAAATGATTAATATAAGGAGACATATCAGGAACTAAATTGAGGTTATCATAAGGAGTTGAAAGTAGATGACATAAATCATATAAAACTTTTGATAACATTAATATTTCTCGATTTAAAATTGTTAATAGTATATATGTATGATGAAAATTAAAAAAATATATACACGATTGAAATTAAAAAATATGTACACAAAAATTCTTTTGATTACTTAAAATCTAAAAGTAAAAAATTTAACTTGTAGATATAATAATTATAATAAATATGCTATAATACAATATAAATGAGTTTTTTACAAATTACTATAAATTTATATTAAAATAATCAAATTATATTTAGAAAAATATATAAATTTGTTAAGTGAGCTTACAAATTACATATTATTGTAAGTTGGACAAAATTTATGAAGATTTTTATAAAGGAGCTATAAAAAGGAATGCAAGAATTATCTAACGTAATAGCTGATAGATATGAAGAAATAATTAAGATGATGAAAAGTTTTACAAATGAATATCTTAATGAAGAGTATATGAGAGTTTGTACTTTAGCTACAAAAACACTTTGTTTAAACAATGTAGAGCAGTTAAAAAAGGGGAAAAGTGCTTCATGGGCAGTTGGAGTGGTACATGCAATAGGAACATTAAATGATTTATTTGATTCAAAAGGAGTACCATACATTAAAGCTGTTGATTTATATAAGGCATTCAATGTTAGTAGTAGTACAGGTTCTAGTAAGTCTAAGGAAGTGAAAAATCTATTGAATTTATCAAAAGAAGATAAGCAATGGATTATAGTAGAGACTGATAAATCTAAAAGCACAAAAGATAATGTGTTTGAAGAAGAGGTAGCTGTTACAACAGAAGAAGTTAAAAATGAAACAAAAGAAGAATTAAAATTTACAGTAGAAAAGAATGTCATAATGGCACAGCAAATTGTTGATTATGCATGGAAACAAAAAAATTATAAGAACAAAGCAAAATATGCTAAAGAAGCATTAGCAATATGTGAAGATTGTTCGGATGCATATATTATTTTATCAAAAGATTCTAACTTGAATTCTGATGAAAGAAGAGCTTTTTTAGAAAAAGCAGTAAAAGCAGCGCAAAATGTTTTGAAAATTGATAATTTAGAAAATGCTAAGCCTGAACTGCTTAATTCAAAAATTGCCGAACCTTTTTTTGGAGCTAAATATAATTTGGCAATTCATTTATGGGATAGTGGAGAAAGAGAGGCAGCAATAGAAAGTGCTCTTGAAATTTTAAAATATGATGAAAAAGATAGTTTAATGGTAAGGAGTATAGTAGTTAATTGGCTTCTTATTGAAAAGAAATATGAGCAATTAAAAAGTTTGATAGAAAAGTATGAAAAAGATAAATTAGCAGCTATTCATTATAGCAATGCAGTTTTATTATATAAAACAAAAGAAGTTAAAAATGCTGAACATGCATTAAGAAGAGCATATAAGAGAAATCCTCATGTTATACCATATATTTTAAAACAAAAAAAGGTACCAAATTTATTGCCAAGATTAATTAGATTTGGTAGCGAAGAGGAAGCTATGAAGTATGCTAGCCTAGGATTAGAAGTATGGAATGACGCTGATTTAATTAAATGGGTAAAAGAAAAGAAAAAAGATTTTGATATGGTAATACAAAATTAATACTTTACATATATATTACAATATGGTATTCTGTAACAGAAAATTAAATAAAAAATCTTCGGGGTTGGGTGAGATTCCCTACTGGCGGTATAGCCCGCTAGCTTTAAAAAGCAGATTCGGTTAGATTCCGAAGCCTACAGTTATAGTCTGGATGATAGAAGATAGTTATATAAATAATATTTAAAATTAAAATTTTAAATATATGTATTGCGATTAGAATTAAAGTTAAGCGTTTATAATTTTATTATTATTGAGCGTATTAAGGCAATACTATAATTTATTTGAGCCCTGAATTTATATTGAATTCAGGGTTTTTGATGTTAGTTTGATATTAATAATACTAGGTAATAAAATAAGTTATTGATAAGGTTATATTACTATCAATAGTGGGTATAGAATTACTAGATTATTTATTTATATTATATTGAACATTAAGCATAAATTGTTTTTTGAAAGATAGTTTAAGCTAATTATAACGTCAACTAATAGAAATAAATTGTTTAAAATTTATTATAAATATTATAACTGCTATATCAGAGCTCTGGAGATTCAAATTTTCAGAGTTTTTTTGCGCGTATAAAAATCTCTAATTATTACAAAATTATATATAGATGAGTTTATGAGAAATACAAAAGATGTAAAGAATGATTTAAATGGGAGATGATGAGTTTGGATGAGAAATATATGGATAGAGCATTAGAATTAGCAAAGAAAGGTATTGGTAGAGTTAATCCTAATCCGTTAGTTGGAGCAGTCATAGTTAAGGATAATGAAATAATAGGAGAAGGATATCATGAATGTTATGGAATGGCTCATGCTGAAAGAAATGCTATAAAGAATGCAGTGAGAGATGTAGTGGGAAGTACCATTTATGTGACACTTGAACCATGTGCTCATTATGGAAAAACTCCACCGTGTGTAGATTTGTTAATTGAAAAAAGATTTAAAAAAGTCGTGATTGGAATGTTAGATCCAAATGAACTAGTTGCAGGAAAAAGCATAGAAAAATTGAAACAGCATGGTATTGAAGTTGTAGTTGGAATTAGAGAAGAGGAATGTAAAAAGTTAAATGAAATCTTTATTAAATACATTACATCAAAATTGCCATTCGTAGTACTAAAAAGTGGAATGTCCATAGATGGTAAAATAGCAACATATAATGGCGAATCTAAATGGATAACCTCTAAAGAATCAAGAGAGGATTCGCAAAAGCTAAGAAATAGGCTACATTCCATTATGGTTGGAATAAATACAATTATTACTGATGATCCAGAGCTTACTTGCAGAATTAATAAAGATAAGAATTTAATTAGGATTATTGTAGATACTAAACTTAGAATCTCTTTAGAGTCTAAAGTGATTTTAAATAGTGATAAAAAAACAATTATTGCAACTACTATAAATGCTGATGGAAATAAAAAACAAAAGCTAAGAGAATTAGGAATGAAAATTATAGAAGTACCAAGTAAAAATAATAAGGTGGACTTAAAAGAGCTTATTAATAAACTTGGGCAGGAAGGCATAGATTCAATACTTATTGAAGGTGGTGGAACACTTAATTTTTCTGCACTTGAAGAAGGTATTGTAGATAAAGTGGTTTTTTATATAGCTCCTAAAATATTGGGGGGAACGAATAGCAAGAGTAGCATATCAGGAAAGGGATTTTCGAAACTAAGTGAAGCAGTCAACTTAATTGATATGAGGTATAGAACTGTAGGAAAAGATTTAGTGGTAGAAGGATATGTAGAAAAGAAGTAATTAGGGAGGGTAGGATGTTTACTGGAATAATTGAAGAAATAGGAATTGTACAAGAATTTAATTTCGTAAACGGCTTTGGGATAATACGAGTAGGATGTGTTAATGTATTGGAAGGTACAAAGATAGGCGATAGTATAGCAACTAATGGAGTTTGTTTAACTGTTAAAGAAATAAGTACTAACTCGTTCAAGGCAGAAGTAATGGGGGAAACTTTAGCTAAAAGCAATTTGGGGAGGTTGAAAACAGGAGATAAGTTAAATCTTGAAAGAGCATTAAAATTAAGCGATAGACTAGGTGGACACATAGTAAGTGGACATATTGATGGAGTTGGAAAAATAATTTCAATAAAGGAAGAAAGTAATGGAACGTGGTTTACTATTTCGGCTCCAAAGGAGGTATTAAAATACATCATATATAAAGGATCTATTGCTATAGATGGAATAAGTTTGACGGTTGCTTATGTGGATGACTTAGTTTTTAAAGTTTCAGTAATACCACATACGTTGGACAATACAATTCTTCCAGGTAAAAAAATGGATTCTAATGTGAATTTAGAATGCGATTTGGTAGGAAAATATATAGAAAAGCTTTTTACAGGGAATAAATCAAATGAAGAAGTAGAAAGTAGTAATATTACTATGGAATTTTTAAAAAATAGTGGTTTCTGAAAAACATGTTATAGAGTTATGAAAATGAATTAGTAGTTAGGAGATTAAAAATGAAATTTAATAGTATAGAAGAAGGAATTAAAGATATACAAGAAGGTAAAATGGTTATAATTGTGGATGATGAAGGAAGAGAAAATGAAGGTGATTTAGTAATTCCTGCTGAAATGGTTACTGGAGAAAATATTAATTTCATGATTAAGTATGCAAGAGGATTAGTATGTGCACCAGTAGATGAAGAAATAGCAGCTAAATTATGCCTAAATCCAATGGTTGAAAAAAATACAGATAATCATGAAACTGCATTTACGGTTGCAGTAGACCATAAAGATACAACTACAGGAATATCAGCCTTCGAAAGAGCTTATACAATTAACAAACTTGTAGATTCAAATGAAAGAGATAGTTTTAGAAGGCCTGGTCATGTATTTCCTTTGATAGCTAAACGTGATGGGGTATTAGAAAGAAGAGGACATACAGAAGCGGCAGTAGATTTAGCAAAACTTGCGGGATTTAAAGGTGCAGCAGCTATCTGTGAAATAATAAATGATAATGGCACAATGGCTAGAAGAGATGATTTGATTGGATTTGCAAAAGAACATAGTTTAAAGATATTAACTATAGAAGATTTGATTAAATATAGAAAACAGGATAATTTTAGTGTCACCAAGGAAGCAGAAGCTTATTTACCAACAGAATATGGTGATTTTAAGATATTGGCTTTTAGTGAGAAGAATTCTTCAAAATGCCATCTAGCCTTAATAAAGGGAGACATTACTACTGATGAACCTGTACTAACAAGAGTTCATTCAGAATGTTTAACTGGAGATGCTTTAGGTTCTAGGAAATGTGATTGCGGTGAACAATATGCTGCAGCAATGGAAATGATAGAAAAGGAAGGTCGGGGGATACTTCTTTACATGAGACAAGAAGGAAGAGGAATAGGTCTTTTAAACAAGATAAAGGCATATCATTTGCAAGATACTGGTTTAGATACAGTAGATGCAAATTTGGCTTTAGGATTTAAAGAGGATATGAGAGACTATAAAGTTAGTGCTGATATGCTAAAAATATTAGGAATAAGCAACATTAGATTAATAACAAATAATCCTGCTAAAATTAAAGATCTTGAAAAAAATCATATTAATGTTGTTGAAAGAATTCCAATAGAAATGCCTATAAATAAAAATGATGAGTTTTATATAAGAACAAAAAAGGAAAGAATGAATCATTTAATAAATTTATAATAATTTAATGTATAGATATCCAAGGCAAGAATTAGACATATGCGGAACTACCGAAATTAAACACATATTTATTACAGCGGACTAATGAAATTTTCGCTGGATGGGTTCTAAGTGGAAGGATGCACCCATTTCTGCATGTTCCTAAAGTAAATTTATGACAAGCAGAAAGTGGAACAACCTTCCACTAATAACCATCACAGCTTAATTTCATATGCCGCTTGCACAAATATGTATCTAATTTCTGGTGCGGTGTCGAGATTATAATTTATCAACAATTGATAATTAGAATATATAATAATATTAAGCAATGGAGGAAAAGTGTAATGAATATTTTTGAAGGAAATTTAGTTTCAGAAGGATTAAAGTTTGGAATAATAGTAGGAAGATTTAATGAGTTTATTGGTGGTAAATTATTAGATGGTGCATTAGATGGATTAAAAAGACATGGAGCTAATGAAGCTGATATTGATATTGCATGGGTTCCGGGTGCTTTTGAAATTCCATTAGTAGCTAAGAAAATGGCCCAAAATAATAAATATGATGCAGTGATTTGCTTAGGAGCAGTAATAAAAGGTGCAACTTCTCATTATGACTATGTTTGTTCAGAAGTATCAAAAGGAATTGCTAGTGTTTCTCTTGAAAGTGAAAAGCCAGTTATATTTGGCGTACTTACAACGAATACCATTGAACAAGCAATTGAAAGAGCAGGAACTAAAGCTGGGAATAAGGGATATGAATGTGCAGTTTCAGCAATAGAAATGGCTAATTTGCTTCGAGCTATAAAGTAAAAATGTAAATTGAAGTAGCAAGTCAATTATTGGAATTAATCATATTTTAGATTAACTCTAATAATTGACTTGTTATTTTATGTTGAATATTGTGCTAATATTAATATCAGTGTAATATAATAATATAATGTACATTTATAGGCTATTTTGTAATTTACGCAACAAAAACAATTATACTATCTTGTTAACTAAAGGAATTTCAACATAATCAAAGAATAAGTTAGAATACTCAATAAGAATCTAGATATAAGCAATGTAATATAAGATCATAATAGATAGGAAGATTGTTGAAGCGTGTTATAAATGATATAATTATGTGGTACAAGGGGAAAATAAAGGGGGAAGGGTTAGTTAAACCGATAAGATATGAAAAATAAAATTTTAGCACTTGTTTTAGCAACAGTAATAATTTCTGGTAACTTAATACCAGTATCAGCAACACCAAGCAATGAACAGCTTGATGCTTCAAGACAAAAATATGCGGATATAGAAAATAAAATAAAAGATATTGAAGCTAAAATTTATGATTTAGATATGAAAATGGAACCATTGCAAGCATCAATTGATAAAAATAAGGCAGAAATAAGAAATATTAATATTGTCACTGAAAATACCAAAAAAGATATTGAACAATGTAAAAAAGATATCAATGATTTGGATTTAGCTTTAGGAAAAAGAGTCAAGATAATGTATTCATCAGGAGATTTAGAGTTTAATTATTTAAATTTCATACTTAATTCAGATTCTACAAGTGAATTTTTTTCAAGGGTACAAGCCGTTGGAACAATTATAGAAAAAGATAAATCGTACATAGATGGTATTAAGAGTAAAAGAATTGAGTTAAATGATAAGGTGAAATCTTTAGACGATAAAAAAACTGAAATAAATAAGTTAAATAAAGAAGTTCAGGACAATTTAAATCAATTAGCAAGTAATAAAAAAGCAGAGCAAGAATTGGCAGCTGAGGCACAGACTGAAAAGAGTAAGTTTGATGTAGAATATTTATCATTACTGGAAAGAGATGCAGTTAAGACCCAATTTGATGTTATAGATAGTTCGAATAGTTCTTCAGCAGATATTGAAGGAGCCGTTAGTCAGTTAGCTAGTATTAGGGACAATCAGATTAAGAGCCCAATTGTTACCAAAGAAATAAATGATAAGATACAAAAAGGAAAAGCAGCAGCTTCTAAAAAGAAAGACCAAGAAGCAAAAGCAGCTGCAGAAAGTCAAAGGCAAGCACAGGCTCAGGTAAGTTCAACTAGTACAAAGTCTACTAGTAGTAGTAATAAGAAGTCAAATTCTTCAGTATCAGCACCAGCAGCTGGAAATGCTCAAGCAATTTTAAATGAAGCCTATAAACATTTAGGAAAGAGTTACGTATGGGGAGCAACAGGTCCGAGTAATTTTGATTGTTCAGGATTCACAGAGTATGTTTATGAACATGCAGCGGGAGTAGATATATCAAGAACAACATATACTCAAATAAATGTTGGACAACCTGTTAGTCAAGACCAACTTAAACCAGGAGATTTAGTATTTCCACATGCAGGCCATGTTGGTATCTATGTTGGAAATGGCCAAATGATTCATGCGCCACAAACTGGAGATGTAGTTAAGGTAGGACCAGTATATAGTTTTTACGCTGGAAGAAGAATTCTTTAATATAGAAAATAAAATGATTATTAGAATAGCTGTCCAAATTTTGTGGACAGCTATTTTTAAATTAAATAAATTGTTAATTATTTTGGAACTCTTTTCAAAACCGCATGATTATGATGTCCTAAAAATAAAGGAACCGTTTCAATATCAACATCGCTATGTTCTAAACCAAACCACCTTTCTGGGGAAACTGTATATCTCTTTATGAATAGTTTCAATTTAAGTATAAGTTCTTCCCAGTAGTTTAAGTCA
Source organism: Clostridium saccharoperbutylacetonicum N1-4(HMT) (assembly GCF_000340885.1). NCBI lineage: Bacteria > Bacillati > Bacillota > Clostridia > Eubacteriales > Clostridiaceae > Clostridium > Clostridium saccharoperbutylacetonicum. The sequence goes on from NC_020291.1 coordinate 1,503,232, forward strand.
GATTCATAGGAAAGCTGTTCTAAAATTAGTAGAAAGCGAAAATCACTAACTTTTCTATCAGGCATTATAGAGTAATTTCTGGATTGGACATCTATTTCACCACTTTCAACTAAATCAGTTGATATTTGACGCATAAAGACATTTAATTTTTGTTCTACTCTAAAACCGAGTTTAATTTGTACTTTTACAATATAAGAAGTTCCAAAGGTATCAACAGAATACTCGGCCACATAAGGTTCGTCAGTAACGACAATATTTACAAACCAGTAAACTTCGGCTTTTTTTGGTCTTTTATCTAAGATAGAATACATTATCTTTCTCTCAATTTGCTTAGGTTTACTGCTGCTAGTTAAACATACAAGATTTGTTGTATATTTAGGACGGTCTTTATCTTGACGTAATTGATCTAAGATATCTTTATAATCATCAATAGGAACATGCTCAATCAAACGCATTTTTATATAATATCCTTTTATCCAAATATACATAATAGATAAAATTGAAAAAGCAATTAAAGCAGCAATAAATCCACCATGCATAAATTTAACAATATTTGCAAGGAAGAATGAAATTTCTAAAGCACCGAAGAATAAGAGAATACTAATAGCAATAATTAGGTTAGTTTTTTTCTTTAATAAATAATTAAAGAGAAGAATAGTTGTCATTAGCATTGTTACTGTAATTGCAAGGCCATAAGCAGCTTCCATATGCGCAGAATTTTTAAAGTAAAGGACTATTCCAATACAAACAATCCACAAAACTTTATTTACTGAAGGTAAATATAATTGTCCTTTAGAACTAGATGGATACATTGTATGCAGTCTAGGAAATAAATTTAACTTTATAGCTTCAGAAACAAGTGTAAAAGATCCAGAAATTAAGGCTTGTGAAGCTATTATTGCAGCAAGGGTTGAAATTATTATACTGAAAACTAAGAAACTAGCAGGAACCATTTGGTAAAATGGATTTAATTCTGATAATCCTAAAAATTTAGCATTATTTTTTGCTGATAATATCCAAGCACCTTGTCCAAAATAATTTAGCAGCAAGCATATTTTAACGAATGGCCAAGAACCATAAATGTTTCGTCTACCAACATGACCAAGGTCGGAGTAAAGTGCTTCAGCACCAGTTGAAGATAAAAATATACTGCCAAGAATAAAAAATCCTAATTTATTTTCACTGCTAAAAAGAGTATTAATTGCATAGTATGGTGATAGTGCACGTAGTAATGTCCAATTATGAGAAAGACTTATGATGCCAAATATGGCTAAAGAAGAAAACCAAATGAGCATAATTGGACCAAACATTTTGCCAATTAAATCAGTTCCTAAATGTTGAATAAAAAAGAGTAGGCTTATAATAGCTATTACAATAATTATAATACTATGTTCATAATGACCAAAAAGTTCTTTAAAGCTTGGAATAAGATCTAAACCTTCAACAGCTGAGGTTACAGTTACAGCTGGAGTTAGCATCCCATCTGCTAGTAATGCAGAACCACCAATCATTGCAGGAATTATAAGCCACTTTGCACGATTGCGGACTAGTGTAAATAGAGAAAAAATTCCACCTTCACCGTTATTATCGGCTTTTAAAGTGATGATAACATATTTTATTGTTGTTAAAATAGTTATAGTCCAAAAAACCATAGACAAGACGCCGAGAATAAAATTTTCAGATACGTTTTGTAGGCCGCCATTGCCTTCTAAGATAGATTTCATAACATATAAAGGAGAAGTTCCAATATCTCCATAAACAACTCCTAAGGTTACAACAATTCCAGCTAAAGTAAGTTTGTTAATGTTATTTTGTTTCATAATCAATCTTCCTTTTATAGTATAATTTAGGCACTATCCAATTAATAACAAGTCCACTTGCTAGCCTATTTTTCATCATCAGAGGAGGTTAAATTGCATGCGCAATTTAACTAAGTTGAAGCCAAATACAAGATTTGTGCTCTCACTTATAATAGGCTTGCTATGAGGCCATTTTGTTTCCTTCCCTGATGAAAAATATGCACCTTTAAAAAGGAGTAGCTATGCTGCAACATCGGAACTTATATTGGCAATTTTGGACTTGTTATTTATTATCATGTGCCTTATGCCAAAATAATTCTTATGATAACACTATTTAGAAAAATAAGTCAAATTATTTTGAAAAGGTAAAAATTACATAACTATATAAAATAATAGGAATATATGATTTATTGAAGATAATAAATATAGATTAGCTATTTTGAAATTCTTTTTAATTTAATATTGTTATTTCCACCAATAAATAGTGGAACATTTTCAACATCAACATCACTGTGTTCAAGTCCAAACCATTTTTCAGGGGAAACAGTATAACGCTTTATAAACAGCTTAGCTTTAAGTATAAATTCTTCCCAAAAATTTAATCGTGATTCATATGACAATTGTTCTAAAATTAAAAGAAAGCGGAAATCACCAATTTTTCTATCGGGCATTGTAGTATAAGTTCTAGATTGAATTTGTATTTCTCCACTTTCAACTAATTCAGTTGAAATTTGACGTAAGAAAACATTCAATTTTTGTTCGACTCTGAAACCAAGTTTTATTTGAACTTTTACGATATAGGAAGTGCCAAAAGTATCTGCTGAATATTCTGCTAAATAGGGTTCATCAGTAACAACAATATTAACAAACCAATAAACATCAGCTTTTTTAGGTCTCTTATCCAAAATAGAATACATAAGTTTTCTTTCTATTTTTTTGGGTTTACTGCTATTAGTTAAGCAAACAAGATTTGTTGTGTATTTAGGACGATCAGGATCTTGACGTAAAAGATTTAACTGCCCTTTATAATTTTCAATTGGGACATTTTCTATTAATCTCATTTTAATATAATAGCTCTTTATCCAAACATACATAACAAATAAAATTGCAGAAGCAATTAAAGCAGCAATAAATCCGCCATGCATAAATTTTACTATGTTTGCAATAAAGAAGGAAAACTCTAGTACACCAAAGAATATAAGAATAGATATTGAAATAAAAAATGGTGTTTTTCGTTTTAGTAAATAATTAAACAAAAGAATAGTTGTCATTAACATAGTGACTGTAATTGAAAGACCATAAGCTGCTTCCATTCGTGCAGAATTTTTAAAATAGAGAACTATTCCAACACAAACAATCCACAAAAGAGTATTTACTGAAGGCATATAAAGTTGACCTTTTGAACTTGAAGGATACATAGTATGTAATCTAGGAAATAAATTTAACTTAATAGCTTCAGATACAAGTGTAAAAGAACCAGATATTAATGCTTGAGAAGCAATAATAGCAGCAAGGGTAGAAATTATTATGCCAAATAGTAAAAATTTATATGGAATTAGTTGAAAAAATGGGTTTAAGGCCTCTGAATTGAGAAATGTAGGATTTTTCTTTGCGGATAATATCCACGCTCCTTGCCCAAAGTAATTTAATAATAAACATATTTTAACGAACGGCCAAGAACCATAAATATTATTTTTCCCAACATGACCAAGATCTGAATAAAGCGCTTCAGCACCAGTAGTTGATAAAAATACACTTCCAAGAATAAAGAAGCCGAGTTTGTTTTCATTACTAAAAAGAGTTCTTACTCCATAGTAAGGAGAAAGTGCTCGCAATAATGTCCAATCATGAGAGATTCCTATTAGTCCGAAGATCGCAAGGCAAGAAAACCAAAGGAACATTATAGGTCCAAACATTTTTCCAATCAAATCAGTCCCAAAATGTTGGATAAAAAATAGAAGGCTTATAATAGCTATTACAATTATAATAATGCTATCTTGATTAGCACCTAAGCTCTCCTTAAAACTAGGAATTAAATCTAAGCCTTCAACTGCTGAAGTTACTGTTACAGCAGGAGTTAACATTCCATCAGCAAGTAAAGCAGAACCACCAACCATAGCTGGAACAATAAGCCATTTTGCACGATGACGTACTAAGGTGAATAGAGAAAAGATTCCACCTTCACCGTTATTATCTGCATTTAAGGTTATAAGAACATATTTTATTGTTGTTAAAATGGTGATAGTCCAAAAAATAAGAGATAATGCACCAAGTATAAAAGTTTCAGATACATTTTCTAAGCCACCATTACCCTCAAGTATAGATTTCATAACATAAAGTGGTGAGGTTCCAATATCACCATAAACTACTCCCAAAGCCACAATTATTCCACTGAGAGTGAGATTTGTAATATCATGATTTTTAGTAACATCTTTATGAGTTGAAAGTGTTTTCATAATCAACCTTCCTTTTTAGTATATTTTTGTAAATGCATTTATATTAGTGCTTTTGAAGCAGAAAAAATATGCACAATTAATATTTAAACTATCACAATCATTATGTAAACTATCACAATTATTATTAGTTTAGTCACATTGATTAGTAGACTAGTTTAGTATTTCCACTTAGAAGTTTTAATATGTTTGAAAAATCAATTGACTAAAAAGGCAACTTATAAAATTCTGTATTTTTGTAATACTATATATATTGCAATTATCAATGTTCAATACCCCACAGGGTACTATTTTAGGACATCAATGATCAATCAATGTTGATTTCCTTTGGAAATCCGCATTTCTTTAACAGTTCTTTTTTGCGATATATATTAATTAACTATAAAAATCTTAAAATATAAGAAGGAGAATACTATTATGAGTAGAAATAATGATGGAGATAAATTTAAAAATATAATGAGCATAGGAAATTTTACGAAGCATGCTGTAGAAAATTTCGAAGAAAATATAGTAGAGCAAAAAAATTATTTAGAAAAAGTTAATGCTAGGGAAAAATCTAAGGATGATAACTAAGATATTTTTATTATTAAAATATAGGGGTAATATTTTGCATGACTAAGTTTTATGGAGAGGTGATAAAATGGAAAATATATTAGGTTATTATTTAATGCCACATCCACCAATAGTTATTCCGGATATAGGAAAAGGTGAAGAAAAGAAAATAGAAAGTACAAGTTTAGCTTGCAATAAGATTGGAAAAGAAATAGCAGATCTAAAGCCTGAGACAATAGTAATTATAACACCCCATGCAGCTATGTTTTCTGATGCAATAGCTATATCTGATGAAGAAAGAATTGCTGGGGATTTAAGTCAATTTAGATGTACTAACATAAAAATGGATCTTCAAATTGATAGAAAATTTAATATTGAGCTTGGAACTGCTTGTCATCTAGAAGGAATTCCTTCAGTACTTGTAAACTCAGAATTGTTGAATAAATATGAAGTGAATTATGAACTAGATCATGGAACTATTGTTCCACTATACTTTGTTAACAAATATTATAATGATTATAAGGTAGTGCATATAACTTATTCTATGATTGGTGATATTAATTTGTATAAGTTTGGTATAGAAATAAAGCAAGTAGCAGAAAAGTTAGATAGAAAAATAGTTATAATAGCAAGTGGAGACCTATCACATAAGCTAAAAGAAGAAGGGCCATATTCCTATTCACCTTATGGAGAAAAATTTGATCGTGAACTTTTAAAAAACATTGAAAAAGGTGATGTTAATGCAACGTTCAATATGAATAAAAATATGATAAGTGAAGCAGGGCAGTGTGGATTAAATTCTGTATATATACTTCTAGGAGCAATGGAAGGTAAGGAGATAAAAGGAGAACTTTTATCCTATGAAGGAACCTTTGGGGTAGGATATGGAGTAATGAAACTTGAAAGACATGGAAAGGATAAAAATTATTTAGAGGAATTAATTAAACATAAAGAAGAACAATTTAATACAAAAATAAATAATAGTAATCTATATGTAAAACTTGCTAGAGAAAATTTAAATTACTATTTTTCTCATGGAAAAAGAATAGCTGATATTTCTTATTTGCCGGAAGAACTTTTGAAGGAAAGGCATGGAGTATTTGTATCCTTAAAAAAACATGGTCATCTTAGAGGCTGTATAGGAACAATAATGCCTACCACAGCAAATGTTGGAGAAGAAATTATAAGGAATTCTATAGAGGCAGCTATTCATGATCCAAGATTTCCGAAAGTTTCAGAAGAAGAATTAGCAGATATTGATATATCAGTAGATGTTCTTATGGATGCAGAACCTTGCAAAAAGGAAGAATTAGATCCTAAAAAATATGGCGTTATTGTATCTTCGGGAATGAGAAGAGGATTGTTATTACCAGATCTTGAAGGAGTAGATTTTATAGAAGAACAGCTTCAAATTGCATGTGATAAAGGAAATATAGATTATGATGGGCATTATAATATAGAAAGATTTGAAGTAGTAAGATATAAGGAGGAATAATGCTCCCAAATAGTTTTTCTATTAATAATATATAGATTTAATTTTATTTCAATTTGGGAGGTGGTTAATTTATGGATATAGAAATACCATTTTACGAGGAATATAAAGGGAGGATTAAATGTAAAATATGTCCTCACCAATGTATTATAGCTGAAGATAAATTTGGAATATGCAGAGTTAGAACTGTAAAAGCTAATAAGCCTTTTGCTGTAAATTATGGAGAAGTAACTTCAATAGCTGTTGATCCAATAGAAAAAAAGCCTTTGTACCATTTTAAACCATCTAGAGATATTTTATCAATTGGAAGTTTTGGTTGTAATATGACTTGCAGATTTTGTCAAAATTATGAAATATCTCAAGGAAAGCCTGAAACTCAATATTTAAATATAGAAAAACTGATTGATATTATTAAAAATGTAGAAAATAATGCTGGAGTTGCATTTACTTATAATGAACCATTTATGTGGTATGAATATATGTATGACGCAGCTAAAAGTATTAAAAAAAATAATGAAGATACTAGTGTTGTGGTTGTTACAAATGGGTATATAAATGAAGAACCACTTAAAAAGTTACTTCCTTATATGGATGCCATGAATATAGATTTAAAAGCATATACAAATAGATATTATAATAGTATTTGTGGGGCAAAATTAGAGCCCGTTTTAGAAACAATAAAAAGATGTGATAAGCATTGCCATGTGGAAATAACCACCTTGCTAGTTAGTGATGAAAATGATTCTTTAGAAGAAGCAAGGCAAATAGCAGAATTTATAGCAAGCATTAATGAAAATATTCCGCTTCATTTAAGCAGATATTTTCCAAGGTATAAAATGGAGAATGAAGCTACAAAGATAGAAAATATAATGGAAGCAAAAAGAGTGGCTGAAAAATATTTAAAATATGTATATGTGGGAAATATTGGAGGAGTTGATAATAATACATATTGTCCAAGGTGTAATGAACTCTTAGTAGAGAGGAATGGATATGTTACAAATGTATTTATTAATGAAAATAGATGCAGAAAATGTGGTGAAGAAATAAATATAGTATTATAGAACTTAGAGGAAATAATGAAATTAATAAAAGGTACTAAATATTTCAAACGAAATTTTTAGTACCTTTTGCTTATGTGAATTTTATTACATAAAAGTTCTTCTTGAAGAAATTAATCTTAACTCTGTAGTATCTATTCTATTAAAATTATCATGAAGTCTAGAATATTTTTCATATTCATATTCTGATTTAGAAAATATAGTGCTAGAGATTACGTTCCAAACTTTTGTTAAATAAGATTTATTATTCATAATGATACCTCCATAATAATTTAGTTAGCTGATGTTTTTGAATATCGTTTGCTATACTTATAATATAAAGGAATTTTAGAAAGAATGCATTTCTGGATTATTGCCTATTTATCAAAAAATTAACTTAAAATAAGTAGAAAATTATAGAAATTAATTTATGATTATATATATAATAATAAAAGACTAGAAGAATTTAATAATTGATAAAAATAACACAGAATATAGTGTTTTCAAGGGATTGGAACAGTCATATAATCAAAATCTTAATAAATATTGTTTTTATAGGAAGTAAATTTAATATTCAGTGAGATTATTTGATAAAATTGCTTATAAGATGGGAAAAAATTATGAAATAAATAATAAACTAAAGGATTATATCAGTGTTATTGCCAAATAGATAATATTATTATAATGTTAAATTAATAGAAACGTAGAAAATTAAAGGCTTTTTTAAAAGGTTATAGATACACAATGCAAGAATTATACTTATGCAAAACTTACCGAAATCAGACACATTTATCTTCCACAGGACTAGTGAAATTTTCGCTGTAAGGTTCTAAATGGCGGCTTGTCGTCATTTCAGCGTGTTCCAGATGTAAAATCTGGACAAGCTGTAAAAAAAACAAGCCCCTATTAAGAACCTCATCAGCTCAATTTCACATGCCTGCTTCCAGAAAAATGTATGTGATTTCTAGTGTAGTGTTAAGATTATAATTTCTTAATAATAAATATATATTACATTTATAAGTTGAATTATTAATTTGGATATCTATATCTAATAAATATTATGAATAGTAAAATTCCCTTGAAATCCTATATAAAATTTCAAGGGAATTATTGTATAGTAAACATATTATAAAAAAGTTCTTCTTGAAGAAATTAATCTTATTTCAGTAGTATCTGTTACATCGTAATTATCATGAAGTTTGTTATCAAAAGCATTTCTATCATGTGAGTATCCTGAATTATTAAAAAGTGAAACAGAAATAGCACTCCATACTTTAGAAAAATAAGATTTATTATTCATAATGATCCCTCCATAACAATTTATTAATTATTGCTTTATAAAAAGCAATTACTATACTTATAATGTAATTGAAAATTCTGAAAACTTCATCTTTTTAATATTGCCTATTTTGCAATAAAATATACAGAAATCTAAAAATATTTATGTAATTGATTTATAGATTATTTAAGTAGTAATAAAATATAACAAGAGTTATATAATTCATAAAAATATAACAAAATATAATATTTTATTATATAAAAAGCAGAGAATTACTGCTTTTTATATTTAGATATTAATAAACCTTTGGATTTAATTAAGAGTGAATGGGTTAAATTTAATTGCACCACTATATTGATAAGGATAATACTGCTTTAAGTGAGATAGAAAGCCTATCCATTGGATGGTTAAAGCTTTATATACTCTAATTAGGTCTCCTTCCATATGAATACGGTCCTCTTCAGTTAAATATTCTTTATGCTTAACAAATATAATTTCATCACGTAAATGCATCAAAGCCATCAGTAAATCTGCAAAGGTTTCATGCTCTAAGACACTTTCGTTGCCTATAAGACTAGATATAATATTCTTACTTTCTAAGATGAGTTTTTTGAGTTCTGAATAATTAATATTATCAAAATTAAGATTATGTTCATAATTTCTAAGTTTAATATCAGAAGTTTTTAAGTCAGAAAAGTCTAAGTTTAATGAGTAGATTTTGCTATCTGCAGCAACTATTAATTTTAATAAGCCAAAGCCAATTTCACTGAAAAATAATCCTACTAACATATTTAATTTGCTTAGACGTTCACGCTTTGCTTGTCTTTCTACAAGTTTGTCGAATACAAGTGTTACAGCAAGAGTATTTATAGGAATAAAACATAGACTCATTAGAGAATAATAAATAGTATTTTCTAATTGACCAAATACTAGATAATGAAGGAAAAACATCATAAAAGATAATAATACCAAAATGAATGAGATAAGAAGATAATGTTTAATATTTTTCATAGGGACTCCTTTTAAAATACAATTAATATAATAAATTATGATAGCATGTTCAATGAATTTGAACAAATACTTTTTATGGTAAAAGTTTACACTGAAAGTTCGTAGTGCTATTATTATTGTATGAGGTAAATGAATATGGTATTTATAAGGGGGTCAGGATATGTATTTAAGCACATTAAATGATTTAAAGTACTAATGAGTTGTCCATAGATGGTAATGAACGGTTAATGATTTTTGTGGGGGATGGATGTGAGAAAGAAGTTAATGAAATGATTAATTTCTTGAATTCGAAGAATATCTTATTTTTTGGTGGGATTTATTCACGCTTACTAGTTGGTGATAGAAGTTTATCAAAAGGATATATTGTCCAAAAAGTTGAACCTATTTATTGCTCTATGATTTTACCAAATTTGATGAGATTTGTTGAGAAATTAGATGCGGATGAAGAATATGTTGCTATTGTAATTGCAGATGGTCTTTCAAGTAGTTACAAAGCATTAACTGATACATTATATAGTAAATTAGGAAATAGCATTAAATATATTGGTGGAGGAGCTGGATTTTATAATTTAAACCATAAACCATGTATTTTTGATAATGATGGAGTAACAAAAGATTCCTTATATGTATGTGTGGTGAAAGCGAAAGCACAGATAGCAGTTGAACATGGATGGCGCATAATTAAGGGACCGTTCAGAGTAACAGCCTCAAATTCAAACGTTCTTTTAGAATTAGATGGATTTAATGCGTTCGAAAAATATAAAGAAATTTTAGAAGATGAAACAGGATTAACAATATATAAGTCTGATTTCTTTACTTATGCTAAGGAATATCCATTTGGGATAATGAATGGTATAAGCATGGATGTAATAGTTAGGGATCCTATAACTGTTAATGATGATTTAAATATAGTATGCGTTGCAGATATACCTATGGATAGTAATTTGTGTATTCTTAGTGGTAATGTTAAAACTCTATTAGAAGCATCATTAATTATAGCTGAAAAATGCAGCAAAGAGGCACCTAAAAAATATAAACCTATATTATTTGATTGCATTTCAAGAGCAATGTTTTTAGAAGAAAATTTCTTGGTTGAATTGGCAAATATTCAAAACAGAATGAATTGCACTGTAGAAGGTGTATTATCTATTGGTGAAGTATCCTCAAAAGAGGATGGAAGCATAGTAATACATAATAAATCTACAGTATTAGGGCTACTAGAAAGAAATTAAGTTTTATTAGAAAAGTGAGTAATGATAAAATTATTGTTATAGAAGCCAGCTTTATACTTATTAAATGTATTGTATTAGGCTGGCTTTTGAAATAACTTTGCTAATTAAAAAAGTGAAAAATAATAAAAAGAATTATTTGACAATAGTTTGATATAAAACTATAATTTAAGTTGTAGATAATAATTAAGTAAATATAATTTTTAGATAAAGAATTGTATTTAAGTAATGCTACAGAGACTATTGTCAAAGTGCACAAAGACAATTGATGGAATAAGGAATTTAAAATTCTTTAACAAATTAAGTATTATTATAAGTTAATAGTTTGATATAAAACTATTTAATGATCAATAATTAATGTTATATATGAGAAGAGGTTGTAAAATGGAAAGAGTAAAAATATATAGAAATACTGTTAAGTTAAGCAATATAGAAATGTTTTATTTAGATACTAAAATTGAAGCTCCAGTTATAGTTTGCCTTCATGGAATGTATGGAAGAGGAGAAACTTGGGATGGATTTATTAACCATTATGGAAAGGAAGATAGAATTATTGCTCCAGATCAGAGAGGTCATGGCTTAAGCAGCAAACCTGAATCTGGATATACTTCTGAAGAAATGGCTGCAGATATAATTGAATTGCTGAATTATTTAAAGATAGATTCGGCAATTGTAGTTGGTCATTCTATGGGAGGTTGCGTGGCAGCTCATTTGGCAGCATTGTACCCTGAATATTTGAAAGCTGTAGCAATACTTGATAAATCTGCTGAAGAAACAAATAAACTATCATTAGATGAAGAGCTTAGAGATCCTTTGACAAAAGATTGGCCTATGCCATTTATGACTTTAAATGAAGCAAGGCTCTTTATTAAGCAAGTTTCAGAGTCAGATTTGGAATATGAATATTTTATGAAAAGTTTAGTGGAAACTCAAAAAGGCTATGAAATGAAATTTAGTCCTAAGGCAATAGCTTTAATCCACGCTCATAAAAATGACTGGTTTAATATATTGCCAAAGATAAAGTGTCTAACGATGTTAGTTAGATCTAGTAGTCATGAAGGAGTATCTGATGAAGCATTTAGAAAGATGCAATCTATGCTTTCAAATTGCATTGCTTTTGAAATGTCACATCCAGATCATAATGTCCATTTGGCAAACAAGGAAGAATTCTATGGATATTTTGATAAATTTCTAATAAATATAAATTGGTAAATATTTGTTGATTATGATATACTTGAAAATATTGAAGGGAGTGGTTGCCAATGATTAATATAATAGAATTAATATGTATAACCACTCCTAGTATGTTATTTATTAGTAATAGAAATATATTATTTGCAATAAATAGATAAGTTACTATTACTAATATATTGATTTGCCTTGGAGTAGGTTGTGAACTATTTCAGGGTATTTTTATGCCCAAATTTTTATTTTATGGAGGCATAGCGGAAAATGAATTATAAATTAAGTAGTGAGAATGAAGTTGAAAAATTGAAAAAGTTAATTAACTATAAATTAGAAACAAAGAGATTGAGTTTAGTTCCATTAGAACCAAGATTGCTTCAATTGGCAATAGAGGATTATGGGAAAATGCAAAGGGATTTGGGGTTAAGGGTTACTAATATGTTTATTGATGAGGAATTGGAATATGCTATGAAAATACGATTGAGGAAAGTATTAGAGGATGTGGAGAATTTCTTATGGACTACAAACTGGGCTATAATAAATAAAGATTTGAATGAAATAATTGGTTTTATAATGATTAAAGGATATCCTAATGAAGCAGGAGAAGTAATTATTGGTTATGGCATTGATGAAAAGTATAGGAAAAATGGATATGCTACAGAAGCAGTTGAAAGATTAATTAAATGGATTTTTGAAAACCAAAAAGTAAAATATATAATTGCAGACACAGAAAAAAACAATATACCTTCACATAAGGTATTGGAAAAAGCAGGTGCCAATAAATACAAAGAAACTGATGAATTATTATGGTGGAAGATCAAACGTAAAAGTATAATATGAAGTATATTGAAAGTGATTTATATAATAGTCTTGACAATTGTTTTATAGAAAATTAGTATAAAAGCATGAGTACGAGAGATATAATTTCATTAATTGCAGTAGTTAGAGAAAAAGCTAATAGGTTTATTGTACAAGAAATGAGTACGAAGGAAATGGAAGGACTAGCTCCTTCTCATGGAGATATATTAAGTGCTCTTTTTGAGTATTCAAGCCTTACAATGAAAGATCTTGCCAAAAAAATTAATAAGGACAAATCTACAGTAACTGCATTAGTAAATAAACTATTAAATTTAGGTTATATTGAAAGAACACGAGATATAGCAGATAGTAGAATTGTTTATATTACATTAACAGAAAAAGGTGAGAACTTAAAAGGAGATTTTAAAGAAATATCAGATAAATTGATAGAAAGGGTGTATAAGGATATTTCAAAGAGTGAACAGGAGGTATTAATTAATATTCTAACAAAAATATATAATAATTTTTAATTGTGGCTGGAAAAAGCAAAGTAATTTAAATTAGTATATTGTAATATAATTAATGATATTGAAAGGTGAAATTGAATGTTAATAAGAATTATATTAAGAAATAGTATAGATACGGATTTATCCCATGCAGAGTAAGGTGTAGTAATACTATTTCTGTATGGGACAATAGATTTACTATCTGCTGAACTCTGCACTTTGTTTATAAAATAATAAACAGGGAGTGGAAGTTTATGAAATACTTAAATGCAGCAGAAGTATTACCAAAAGATTTGCTAATCGAAATTCAAAAACATATAAAAGGCGAAATTTTATATATACCAAAGGATGATGTACGTATAAGATGGGGAGAAAAAAATGGTTCTAAGAGTTATTTTGAAAATAGAAATAATGAAATTAAGCAGCTATATAAAAATGGCTGTAGTTTAGAAGAAATCTCCTGCAAATATAGATTAGCACATGATACGGTACGAAAAATTTTATATAAAAAGTAATTAAAAGGACTCTGAATATTTCAAGGTCCTTTTGATATAGGTATAGAATGATTATAAATGATATAGGTGTAGATGATGTGTTGATATAAATGTATAATAATACTAATATTTGTATTATAAATACAGAAGAAGGGGTAATTTGTATAATGAGAAATTTAGAAAGTGATCGATTAATATTAAGAAATTGGAGAATTTCTGATTTAGAGAATTATCATAAAATTGCATCCAATAAAAAAGTTTCTGATTTAACTGGATTTAGACTTAAAACTAATAAAGTAGAAAGTTTAAATACCTTGGAAAAATTTATTGCTGTGTCAGATGATTCAAAATGGGAAATGAAATTAAAGGAATTAAATCAATTAGTTTTTGGGCTATTGAATTAAAAGAAATAAGTAGAGCTATTGGCTGGTTCGAACTATGTGAAGCTACATGGAAAGTAGAAGAGGAAAAGTTTAAATATGCAAAAGAGATAGGTTTTGTTTTAGGAGAAGAGTATTGGGGACAAGGGTTAATGCCAGAAGCAATTAAATTAGTTCTTAACTATCTATTTGAAGAAGGAATTCAAGTTGTTATGTGTTCACATTTTATAAATAATAGTCAATCAGAAAAAGTGATTAAGAAATGTGGATTTAAATTTTATCGAGAAGATGATGAGGAGAAATATTATTATGTCAATGTTGGGAATAGATTATGAAAAGATTATTAGAAAAACCGATAGGCTTATAATAAGGCCGATGCAAAAAGAGGATTTTCTAATTGTTAAGGAAAATTTAGATGAGCAGGGTTCACAAAAAAATAAATACGACGAGGAAGAGATAGAGTTTGTACATAATTATACAGAAGAGGTGTTTGAAAAGCATTTAAAGGCTTCAAGAGAATATTCAACTAACGATAATGCGTATACTTTTAAAGTATTCAAAAAGTCAGATGGAAAATACATTGGAGGAATAATAATAAAGACTATCCAGAGAAAAAATTTTCAGTGGTCAGAAATTGGGTATTGGCTTTTAAATCAGTATTGGGGAAATGGTTATGGAAGTGAACTAATAAAAGCTGGAATTGATATAGCTTTTAAAGAACTTGGATTTCATAGAGTGGAAGCGCAGATAAATTTAGATAATATTGCTTCACAAAGAGCAGCTGAAAATGCTGGAATGGAACTTGAATGTATTAGAAAAGGATTTATTTATGAATTTGGTGAGTGGACAGACAATATGGTATATATGATTAATAATATTGAAGACACTAAGCATTAACAGTTACTGTTCAATAAAGAATTATAAAAATAAGAACAGGATACATATAAAGGGAAATAAGAATGAATATAGAAAAGATAATAGATAGTGATTTTAATGGAGTTGTATTTGTGAAAAATGCTGGACATATAATTTTTGAAAAAGCTTTTGGATATGCTGATTTATATAATTCTATACCAAATGAACTTGAAACAAAATTTGCCACAGCTTCAGGTGGAAAAGCATTTGTAGCTACTGGAATTTTGAAATTAATAGAAGAAGGAAGGTTGTCTTTTGATGATTGTATTGGTGACATTTTGGATATGGATTTGCAGTCAATAGATCCTCAAATTACAATTCACCAATTATTAAACCATACTTCTGGAATTCCAGATTATTTCGATGAGACTGTTATGGAAGAGTATGATGAATTATGGAAGGACTATCCTAATTATAAAATTAGGACTTCATCAGATATAATACCGTTATTTATAAATAAACCTATGATGTATCTCAAAGGCGAAAAATTTCAATATAATAATACAGGATATGTGGTTTTAGGACTTATTATTGAGAAAATTTTAGGATGTCCTTTTGATATATATTTAGAAGAAGCTGTATTTAAATCATGCAATATGTTGAATACTGGATATTATGAACTTGATAGACTTCCAGCAAAATGTGCAAATTCTTATATTTATGATAAGGAGAGAAAAGAATTTTATACTAATATTTATAGTGTAGATGTTAAGGGGACAGGTGCTGGAGGAGTATTTACGACAGCTCTAGATATAGAGGCTTTTTGGAAGAATTTATTGAATGGAAAAATAATATCTAAAAAGATGGTATCTAAAATGATAGAACCTCAAGTAAAAGAACAGTGTTATGGTTATGGGATTTGGTTAAAAAAGGGAGAAGGCAATACTTTTATTCCATATTTTCAAGGAAGTGATTCAGGAGTTAGTTTTTATACATCCTTTGATATACAAAATAATATGTGCATTATATTAATGAGCAATTTCGCTGATAATGTATGGAAAATAAATAGGGAAATAATTAAAGAATTAGACAAATGAAAAAATGTTTTTGAATTAAGCTTCTATTAAGTGTTTTAACTATTTTTTAAGATTAGACTAATTTGAAATGTGATATAATTGGAATAAGATTTAATTATCTACATAAATATATTTTTTGAAGAGAGAGAAGTTGAATATGGAGAATAACAATAACATAAATGAAAAAAAGGATGAAAGTATTGATATTAAATATATTGAAAATCCAGATGTTTCTAAATCTTTAGTCGATAATGTGAAGAAAAAGAAAGGTATTCTTGGAGTATTAGCAGTTATTGGTGCGGTGTTAGTAAAATTTAAATTTGTTGTATTTTTTATATTTGCAAAACTTAAGTTTCTACTAATAGCGCTTAAATTTGGAAAATTTGCATCGACTTTAATATCTATGCTTTTTATGATTGTTATATATGCTCAGATGTATGGCTGGGCTTATGGGTTAGGTTTTGTATTACTTATACTTGCACATGAAATGGGGCATTATTTTGTAGCAAGGAACTTAAATATAGATGTTTCAGGACCAGTATTTATTCCATTCTTTGGCGCATTTATAAGCATGAAAGATCAACCTACTGATGCAGTGGCAGAAGCAAAGACAGCAGCAGGAGGTCCTATTTTAGGAAGTTTAGCAGCTTTGATGTGCGTAGGAATTTACATGATTTCAGGTAACAATTTATTTCTTGCACTTGCTTATACTGGTTTTATGATTAATTTATTTAATTTAATTCCTGTTCATCCATTGGATGGAGGCCGTATTGTTACAGCTATTTCACCTAAAATATGGCTTATAGGTATACCAATGTTGCTATATATATCTTTTAAATTTTTTAATCCAATGATAATATTATTCTTAATTTTGGGATGTGTTCAAGCATATAAGCAATGGAAAAAGCCGGACGCTGATTATTACAATACAAGTATGAGTACTAAAATTATTTTTTCTATAATATATTTTGGATTAATGGCACTTTTAGGGATTGGTATATTTTATATCCACAACATTCATTTTATTTATACTTATAGATAAGAAAGATTTACAGAAAAATATATTCTTCTTATAAAAAATATTAAAAAAATGCAAGGAAGAATAATTTTTCTGTTTTTTTAATCTATTCAAATAAATCTGTAGATAGATAGCGAAGTCCTGTGTCAGGCAAAATTGCAACAATTCTTTTACCTTTGTTTTCAAGGCGCTTCGCAATTTGTGTTGCACCATAAATTGCAGCTCCAGAAGATGTACCGATAAGTATTCCTTCTGATTTCGCAACAGCTCTAGCTGTTTGGTATGCTTCAATAGTTTCGACTTCTAATTTTTCGTCATAAATATTTAAATCCATGGTTAGAGGAATTCTCTCTTCTGGTATTCCTGAAAATGGATGCACACCAGTAATTTCTAATGGTTCTGGATTTACTTCAGTTGGTATAGAATTAGGACCAGGCTGGATAGCAACTACTTTTAAATTGGGGTTTTTTGATTTTAGATATGCTCCTGTACCTGATATGGTACCTCCTGTACCAACGGTAGCAACAAGAATATCTACTTTACCATTTGTATCTTCCCAGATTTCAGGACCAGTTGTTAATTTATGAATTTCAGGATTTGCGGGATTTTCGATTTGATTAATAAAAAATATATCTTTTTCTTTTGATAATACGTGTTCCTCAAGTGCCTTTATTGCAGCAACAAAATCGCCACCTGTTTCTTGGAGTACGTTGGCAACTTCAGGTACTTCAGATAGTTTAATTGTTTCACCGCCAAAAGCATGAATAACTTTAAATCTCTCAACACTTACATTGTCTTGAATGTAAACTCTAAATTTATATCCTTTAGTAGCTGCAATAGCTGCTAATCCTATTCCTGTATTACCGCTAGTTGTCTCTACAATAGTATAGCCAGATTTTAATAATCCTCTTTTTTCAGCATCTTCTATCATAGATAATGCTATTCGGTCCTTCACACTTTGATTGGGATTATAATACTCGAGTTTTACAACAACTTCTGAGTGTAAATTATTTTCTCTATTATAATTTACAAGTTCTAATAAAGGTGTTCTCCCTACTAATTCTGTAATTGATTTATTGATTTTTCCCATAATAATCTGCCTCCCATTAATTAACTATTATTTTTTTGAAGTAATTGAGCTATTCAAGTAATAAATGTTTCTGTGAATTGAATACCTCCTTATTATATAGATTTTTATGTTTAATACTAAAAATTAGAGACCTGTTACGTTTTGTAACAAGCCTCTAGTTTTCTAGTTAGCTTAGATAATAAATTTTTGAGTTGGATTTTTACTTAGAACTTCTCTACCATGAGGGAGGTTCCAAATTTGTAAATCAGGACCTTTTGGTAATATTTTATACGTATTCCCTTTAATTGTTGATAAATGATAGTGTTTTTTTATACTAAGAAAATCTGTAGTATCTCCAAAGCCAGGAGTTTGATATAAATCTCTTGCATATGCCCATAAATGTGGAAATTCAATTAATCTATTACGATTTACTCTAAAACCATTATAATAAGCTGCATCAAATCTAGCTAGAGTTACATATAATCTCACATCTGAATCAGTTATATAATCGCCGAAAAGAAATCTTCTATTTTCTAATCTCGTTTCTAATTCATCCAAAAGCTTAAATACTTCATCATAGGCCTTTTCATAAGCTTCCTGCGATTGAGCAAATCCAGCTTTATATACTCCGTTATTTACACTATGAAAAATAATATTATTTAATTCATCAATATCTTGTCGAAGCTCTTCTGGATATAGATTTGGGGCATTTTCCTTATGAAATTTTATCCAAGCTGTTTCCAAGTAGTTAGTCAATTTAAAATAATCATTATACACTACCTTTTTCGTAGTTATATCTACAACAGCAGGAACTGTAGGACGACCATCATAGTTTGGATCTGCATTGAGATAAACTTCACTTATATACCTAATTTGGAGAACGGGATCTATATTGTCCTTGTCCAAAGTAAAAGACCAATCAGTTCTTGGGATGTCAGGTCTTATAGGATCTGCTGTTCCAACACTTATAACATCTTCTAAGCCAAGTAACTTTCTAACAATAATAGATCTATGAGCCCAAGGGCACACCGGTGACCATAATATTCTATATCTTCCAGCTTCAACTGGTAATTCATTAGGACCATCTCCGAAAGGTGTATCAAATTTGTTAGATTGCCTTTTAAAGCCGCCTTTTTTATCTAATTCAGCTTGTTGTATTGTTAATGACATTTAAATTTCCCCCTTAATTTTTATATTTAAAATAACTATTATTATCTAATTCATAGTAGTATGATATGCTTACTGGTATTATAAATAAAGTATTCCAATTAAGTATTTTTGTCAACAGTTTTCTTAATAAAAGTATAGTAGAAAAAAATACTTGATATATTGACAAAATAATTCTGAGTGATATAATCTGATTACAAACCGAGTAATGTTATAGGATAAATATGAAAAGCATGAGAACAAATAATGCTATATATTTATAAACAGTTGTAATATATGCATAATTAAGGGGGAATACAAATGAAAATAGGAAAATTATCAAAAATTTTAATCGCAGGAATTACATCAGTAGCTTTATTAACTGGATGCGGTAGTGCAGGCAATAACGCTAAAACAGAGGCAAGTGCTTCAAAACCAGATACTTTTACATATGGTATTGATGGAGATCCAGGGAATTCTGTGAATGTAATAACAACGAGTGATCGTTACGGATTAATGGAAATAAAAGCATTATATTCACCGCTATATATGTATAATGCAGATAAAGTGGAGTATTTTCTTGCAGAAAGCATGACACCATCTGAAGATAAATTGACTTATACTGCAAAGCTCCGAAAAGATGTTAAGTGGAGCGATGGTGCTAAATTCACAGCTGATGATGTAGTATTTACATATAATCAAATGTTAAATGAAAAGAATGCTGGATGGGCATATAGTCAATTAATATTTAACGGAAAACCAGTTAAAGTTGAAAAGGTTGATGATTATACTGTTAATTTTATACTTCCAGAAGTAAGTGCTCCGGCAATGGAACTTTTAGGAGACATTTTCATAATGCCTAAGCATATTTACGATGGAGAAACTAATTTTGAAAATAGTGAAAAGAATGCAAAGCCAGTAGGAACTGGACCTTATAAATTAGAAGAATATAAAGCTGGTCAATATGTTAAATTCGTTAAAAATGATGATTACTTTTTAGGTGCGCCAAAAATACAAAATGTTGTATTTAAGATAATACCAGATGCAAATACAGCTAAATTGTCTATTCAAAAGGGAGAAATAAACTCTTTAGTAGTTCAATCTAGTGACTTAAAAGATTTAAAAGATGATAAATTAACTACTTACACTTATGATGAAGGTAGAATAGCTTACATGGTAATGAATTCTAAATCTCCTAAACTTCAAAATGAAGATGTAAGAAAAGCTATATTCTATGCACTTAATAGAAAAGATTTGATTAATGCGGCTTATGGATCAGATGAATATGCTAAAGAAGCTTATACTTTCCTTCCAAATGAAAGCAAATATCATACAACTGATGTTGAAAAATATGATTATAATCAAGATAAAGCAAAAGAGCTTTTAGCAAAAGCAGGAGTATCTGGACTTAAGCTTAAACTTGGGTATGTAGGAAATAATGTGCCTTATCAAAAGGATGCAGCTATAATTCAACAAAACCTCAAAGCAGTAGGAATTGATGTTGAGCTTTCAGGTGGAGAATCTGCAGCTATAACACAAAAAATGAAAGATCCAAGTAGTGATTACGATATGTTCCTTGGTGGATACATCATGGGAATAGATCCAGATACTTTTAATTCATTGTTCATTCCAGGGTCACATAACTACAGCCACTTTGATGATAATAAACTTCTTGATTTATTCAATGCTGGAAGAGTAGAAAAAGATGATGCAAAGAGAAAAGAAATATATAATCAGGTTCAAAAGCAAATTCAAAATGATGGATATTTCTATCCAATTCTTGAAAATAAGAGAATACTTGTTATGAGTTCTAATATAGATGGGGTAAAAGATGCTGCTTTAGTTCCAGTATATACTTTTGAAGATATGTCAAAGTTGTACTATAAATAAAAAATATTATAAGTTGAGCATTTGGGGAATAACAAATAATTATTCCCCATTTGTAATTTATTAATCAAGGAAGTGAAGATTTAATGTCTAGATATATATTAAAGAGAATTCTACAGGCTATCCCATTGCTTTTAATAATATCAATAATATGTTTTACATTTATTAAGTTAGCTCCATATAATGCAATTGATGCTATGGCTACACCTAATATGCCAGAGAAAACTGTAAATCTAATAAAAGCAAAATATGGATTTGATAAACCAGCTTATGTTCAATATTTTTTATGGCTTAAAGGAATATTAAATGGACAATTTGGATATTCAATAGTTACACATGAGAGTATAGCTAATGATTTAGCTGCAAGAATACCAGCTACCATAAAATTGGTTTTACCTTCATATTTATTAGCAGTTGTGATTTCAATAATTCTTGGTT
Organism: Clostridium saccharoperbutylacetonicum N1-4(HMT); assembly: GCF_000340885.1. Taxonomy (NCBI): domain Bacteria; kingdom Bacillati; phylum Bacillota; class Clostridia; order Eubacteriales; family Clostridiaceae; genus Clostridium; species Clostridium saccharoperbutylacetonicum. The sequence continues at coordinate 1,524,936 of NC_020291.1, forward strand.
TATTAGCTGGAGCAAATAAAAATAAATTTATTGATAAAATAATTGATGGTTTCTGTTCAATAGGCATAGCAATACCAACTTTTTGGTTTGCTATGATAATTATATTTATTTTCGGATATAAGCTTTCAATATTTCCTATATTGGGGATGAATACTATTGGTGGACAGCAATCTTTTTCAGATTTTCTAGTTCATTTTATAATGCCTTGTGTTGTTTTAACTATGGCCTTTTTGCCACAACTCACAAGGTATGTAAGATCCTCAACCATTGGCCAGATATCTCAAAATTATGTAACAGTTCAAAATGCCTTTGGCGGAAGTACTCATGAAATACTATTTAAGCATGTATGTAAAAATGTATTACTTCCTATAATCACAAAGATAGGAATGGCATTACCGATGCTTGTAACAGGAGGAATGATAACTGAAACTATTTTTGGATGGCCTGGTGTTGGTCCATATTTCATAACAGCTATTAAGGGAATGGATTATCCTGTTGTTATGGCAATTTTAGTGCTATCATCAACATTAGTTATACTAGGAAATTTATTATCGGATATACTATATAGCTTGGTTGATCCAAGAATAAGGGGTGTGAGATAAATTATATGGAAAATAGACGAATAAAGAATTTTATAAATGAACTTCAAAATAGTAAGAGTACTATTTTTTCAATAATTTTTCTGATTTTTATAGTATTTATTTCAGTGTTTGTATTTTTAATACCTATAAACCCTGATGCAACAGATACAGCTAATATGCTGCAATCTCCAAGTTTAAGTCATCTATTTGGTACAGATGAACTTGGACGAGACTATTTAACTAGAACTATATATGGGGGCAGAGTATCACTTATAGTTGGAGTTCTTGCAATGATAATATCTACTTCAATAGGAGTCTTGGTTGGTACAATAAGTGGATATTTTGGAGGAAAAACAGATAATATTTTAATGCGTTTTGTTGATATAATATCATCTATTCCTTGGCTGATACTTGTAACTGTAATCAGTATATTTTTAAAGCCGGGATTACAAGCTATAATTATAGTAATAGGTTTATTTACCTGGATGGAGATTGCAAGACTTGTGCGTGCAGAAACACTTTCAATAAAAGAAAGGGAATATGTATTATATGCGATTTCTATTGGACAATCTTCAAAAAAGATAATATTTAAGCACATTATCCCAAGTGTATTTCCAACTATTATAATAGCTTCAACAACAAGTATAGCTGACGCTATAATGACAGAATCTTCATTAAGTTTTTTGGGACTTGGAATTCAGCAGCCAATGTCTTCATGGGGAAACTTACTTCAAAATGCACAGGCTAATTTACAAAGTGCTGCTTATATGGCAATATTACCTGGAGTATTGATCATTCTTACAATATATTCTTTTAATAAACTTGGAAATACACTAAGAGTAATTGTAGAACCTAAGACAGCTGGAGGTGAAAGATAGGATTATGAGTAATGAAGTGCTTCTTAAAGTAGAAGATTTAAAAACCAACTTTTACAGTAAAAATAATAAAATAGAAGCTGTAAGGGGGGTAAATATTGAAGTGAAATCAGGAGAGATTTTAGGTGTTGTTGGGGAATCAGGAAGTGGAAAAAGTGTTCTTATGAAATCTATAATGGGAATATTGCCTCAAAATGCTAAAATAGATTCTGGTGAAGTTTTATTTGAGGATAATAATATATTAAATTTATCCTTAAAAGAAATGAGAAAAATTAAGGGAAAAGAAATAGCAATGATATTTCAGGATCCTATGACAGCATTAAATCCTTTAAAGAAAATAGGAGATCATATTATAGAGGTTTTAGTCAGACATAAAGGTGTTAAGAAAAGGGAAGCTAAAAAAATGGCAATTGAAGTCTTAAATGATGTAGGAATACCAATGCCTGAAAAAATAATTGAGCAGTATCCTCATGAATTCAGTGGAGGTATGAGGCAAAGAGTATTAATAGCAATGGCACTTGCATGTAATCCTAAACTGTTAATTGCGGATGAGCCTACAACAGCTCTTGATGTTACCATTCAAGCTCAGATATTAGCACTTTTAAAGTCCCTTAAAGATAAGAATAATATGTCAGTAATACTTATAACCCATGACTTAGGAGTAGTAGCAAGTCTATGTAATAGAATTGCGGTTATGTATGGAGGTTTAATAATGGAAGAAGGAACTATTGAAGAAATTTTCTATTCCTCAAAACATCCTTATACAAAGGCATTGTTAAATTCAATACCAAAGGTTCAAGGTGATGAAAAAGTTAGACTTGAACCAATAAAGGGATCAGCACCTTCTCTTTTGAATCCCCCAGCAGGGTGTCCATTTGCAGAGAGATGCAGTGTTGCAAGGCCAGAGTGCTTTAATAAAATGCCTGAATATAAGAATCTTAGTGAAACACATAAGAGTAGGTGTTTTTTTGCCTAACTTGCTGGAAAGGAGAAGAAATAGATATGACTAATGATATATTGATAAAAGTAAAAGATTTAAAAAAATACTTTCCAGTTAAAAATGGAATTATTAAGAATACTGTAATAAAAGCTGTAGATGGGGTTTCCTTTGACATTAAAAGAGGAGAAACCTTTGGGTTAGTTGGAGAATCAGGATGTGGAAAATCTACATTAGGCAGAACAATAACAAGACTTTATGATGTGACTGATGGGGATATATTTTTTGATGGAACTAATATTGCAAAATTAAATAAAAAGCAAATGAGAGAATATTATAAAAAAATGCAGATTATCTTTCAAGATCCATATTCATCACTTAACCCTTACATGAATGTTAAAGAACTGATTGATGAACCTATAGCTTTACATACAAGCTTAGGTAAAGCAGAAAGAGCAGAGAAAATTGAAAAGTTGCTTGAGATGGTTGGTTTGAAAAAAAATGATATGGAAAAATTTCCACATGAATTTAGTGGAGGGCAATGTCAAAGAATTGGAATTGCAAGGGCAGTATCAACAAATCCGGACTTTGTATTATGCGATGAACCTATATCGGCATTAGATGTATCAATACAAGCCCAAGTGGTTAATATGCTTGAGGATCTGCAAAAGGAAATGGGATTAACTTATCTTTTTGTTGCACATGATTTATCTATGGTAAGGCATATTTCAGATAGGATAGGAGTGATGTATTTAGGAAGTATTGTTGAAATAGGAATAAGTAATGATTTATATAAGAAGCCACTTCATCCGTATACTAAAGGACTTTTATCATCTATACCAATAGCTGACCCTATAAAGGCAAAAGAATCTACTAGAGATGTTATTGAAGGAGATATTCCAAGCCCTATTAATATTCCATCAGGCTGCAGATTTCACACTAGATGTCCATATGCAAAACCAATATGTGCTGAAGTTCCACCAATTGCAAAAGAGGTGGAAAATGGTCATTTTGTAACATGTCATTTATACTAATAAATGCTTAAAGAAACAATAGGCAAGTATATGAAAAGACATATTTACACATGCAATAATACCAATAAATAGTGTAAATTTTAAATAATTAAATTATATTAATATTTATGGTAAATTCCATGTAAATATAAGGAGGTTTTTTAATGCGAATCAATAAAGAGAGGATTATTTCAGAATTTACTAAACTAGTATCGATAGACAGCCCATCATATTCCGAAAAAAATATGGGAGAATATATTAAAAAACGCTTGATTTCACTTGGGTTTTATATATCTGAAGATGATTCAGGAAAGTTTTTTAATGGAAATTGTGGGAATATATATGGCTTTAAAGAAGGGGATATTTCACTAGAACCATTATTATTTTGTGCACATATGGATACAGTTGAACCTTGTACTGGAAAAGTAGCTATAGTTGATAAAGATGGTACAATTAGAAGCAATGGGGAGACTATATTGGGGGCTGACGATTATTCAGGAATAGCTGCAATATTAGAGGCTTTACAGACTATAGAAGATAAAAATATTTCACATAGGCCAATAGAAGTTTTATTTACAATTGCAGAAGAAGTATATTGCAGAGGGGTTAAGAAGTTTGATTTTTCCAAAATAAAATCAAAGGAAGCATATATTCTTGATCTATCTGGAGCCGTTGGATCAGCAGCATTTAAAGCACCAACAATTTTATCATTTACTATTAATATAAATGGGAAATCATCACATGCTGGTTTTGCTCCTGAAAATGGAATACACTCGATTTTAGCTGCTGCAAATTCCATCAACAGTATAAAGCTTGGACGAATAGATGAAGAAACAACTGTGAATATAGGAATAATAGAGGGTGGGATTGCAACCAATATAGTGCCTAATCAATGTGTGGTTAAGGGAGAAATACGAAGTTATTCCCACAAAAAAGCTATTGATGTATCAGAAAATATAAAACAAAAGTTCATTGATTCGGCTGAAAAAATTGGAGCTACAATAGATTTCCAGGTTGAAATTCATTGTGAAGCATATGAAACATCTAGTAATCATCAAGTTATAAGAAGGTTTGAAAAGGCTTCAAATGAATTAAAACTTCCAACAAATTTAGTGGAAACTTTTGGAGGAAGTGATAATAATATATTAAATAAGCAAGGCCTCACTGGTCTAGTAATAGCAAATGCTATGAATAGCTGCCATTCCTGTGAGGAATATACTACTATAAATGAATTATGTAATATTGGAGAATTAACAGTTTCATTAATGATTTCACAAGAGTAAATAAAATTAATAGAAAACTTTTAATATTTACACATTTGTGTATTGACAAATTTATTTTAATGTTTTAATATTAAAACAATATAATTCATACAAAACAAGTCGGAATACTTGTTTTAATAGGTTGACCAGTAAACTGGAGACCAAAATTATCTTCTGAAATTTTTAGGGGATAGTTTTGTCTCCTTTTTTTTATAAGCTTTATGGACAGATTAATTAAAGTAAAGGAAAATTAAGAAAAATTTGGGGAGGAAAATTCATGGAATTAATTAGGACTACAGAGAACTGGCAAAGGGCGGCCGCTTATAATGTGCGGATAGAAGCTATGGTTAAGGGGTTTGGAATAAGACTTGATCAAGAAATTGATGATCATGATACAGAAAATACAAAGTACATAGTTGCTTTTAATGGTAGATATCCAGTAGGAACTTGTAGATTAAACTGGATAGATGAAAAAACAGGAAAAATTGAACGAGTATGTGTTCTTGAAGATTACAGAAAAACAGGTGTAGGAAAGCAAGTTATACTAGAAGCAGAAGCTTGGATTAAGGAACAAGGTGGAAATAAGATAATAATTTCAAGTCGAATAGAGGCTATAGGCTTTTATGAAAAGTTAGGATATAAAGTAGATTGGTCTACGAGAGAAGTAAATGGTGTTTTTGAATGTGTAAATACAGAAAAAATATTCTAAACAATAATAAATAAACTCTCAAATAATAATTAATTTTTAAGTAAGAATAGGGGCGAAAATAAAATGAGTGAAACAAATAAAGTACCATTTAGATTTGATATAGTAGGAAGTTTTTTAAGACCAGCTGAATTAAAAGAAGCTAGAGAGAAATTCTCTAGAGGAGAAATTATAAAAGAAGAATTAAAAGCAGTTGAAGATGAAAAAATAAAAGAATTGGTTGAGAAACAAAAAAGTATTGGGTTAAAGGTAGCAACAGATGGGGAATTTAGGAGGAGCTGGTGGAACCTTGATTTTTATTGGGGGCTTAAAGGAGTGAAAAAAATAACAACTGATGAAAAGAATGTGTTTAAAGGGGAAATGCTAAGAGGAGAATCTGCTGTTTTAAATGGAAAAATTAGCGGAGAAAATCATCCGTTTATAGAACATTTCAAATTTGTAAAAAGCATTGCAGATAAAGATATTGTAGTACGTCAAACAATTCCATCACCAACTCAATTTTTATTGCAATTGGTATCGGCAGGTAATCTAGAAAATACAAAGGAATTTTATCCAGAAAAAGAAGAATTAATTCAAGATATAGTAAGAGCTTATAAAACAGTGATTAAAGATTTGTATAATGCGGGATGCAGAAACATACAACTTGACGATTGTTCGTGGGGACAATTTTTTGAAGGACGATCTAATTCCTTTGATCAAGACAGGAGTCATGATGAAGAAAGAAAGGAAGAGAAAGTTAGAGTAAATAATCTTGTTTTAGCTGACAAGCCTGAAGATTTAGTAATAACTACACATGTATGCCGTGGAAATTATAGATCGGCTTGGGCAACTTATGGTGGATATGAGCCAGTAGCAGAAGTATTATTTGGAAGAGAAAATGTAGATGCATATTATTTAGAATTTGATTCAGACAGAGCTGGAGGCTTTGAACCATTAAGGTATGTAAGCAAAAATAAGAAAGTTGTTCTAGGGCTAATTACATCTAAGACACCAGAATTAGAGAATAAATCAGAAATTATTAAAAAAATTCATGAAGCAGCTAAATATGTAGACTTGGACAGGCTTTATCTAAGTCCTCAATGTGGATTTGCTTCAACAGAAGAAGGAAATATATTAACAGAAGAAGAGCAATGGGCGAAGCTTAAATTGATAAAAGAGATTTCAGAAGAAGTATGGGCAGATAAATAATCATTTAGTTTAATTTCATAGTAAAGGCATGATTTAAAACCTATTAAATCGATAAGAAAAATAGAAATATATAAACTTTAAAAAAGGAAGGTTATTAATATGAGTAAAAGTGAACAAACAGTTTTAAATAGTGAATCTAAAATAGCGACTTCAGAATCAGCACATGAAATCAGTAAAGATGGAGCATTTGTAAGACAAAAAAATCGTTTTACAACACCTTTTGGGGATGGAGAAAATGAACTTCCTGTAGAAGCAAATAGATATAGATTATTATGGGCAGGAATTTGCCCCTGGGCACATCGTCAAATTATTGCTCTCAATTTATTAGGTCTTACGGATGTAATAAGTATAGGAGAAGCTAACCCTGTTAGAACAGAGAAAGGCTGGGAATTCTCATTAGATGAAGGTGGAGTAGATCCAGTGCTTGGAATTCGTTATTTACCAGAAATTTATGAAAAAACAGATCCTGAGTATGATGGACGAGCTACTGTCCCAACAGTAGTAGATGTGAAAGCTGGAAAGGTCGTTAATAATGATTATTTTAAATTGACTAACTACTGGGAAACAGCATGGAAGCCATTTCATAAGAAAGGTGCTCCAGATTTATATCCAGTAGAGTTAAGAGATGAAATTGATAAACTTAATGATATTATTTTCCATGAAGTAAATAACGGAGTTTATAAAGCAGGCTTTGCACAATCACAAGAAGCTTATGAAAAAGCATATGATACACTTTTTGCAAGATTAGATGATTTAGAAGAAAGATTATCAAAGCAGCGTTACTTATTTGGAGATAAAATAACTGATTCTGATATTAGATTATATGTTACCTTAGCTAGATTTGACATAGCATATTATCTAGTATTTCGTGTAAATAGAAATAGAATTATTGATTTTCCTAATCTATGGGCTTATGCTAGAGATTTATATCAAACACCTGGATTTGGAAACACTACAAATTTTGATGCAATAAAAAGGGGATATAATTTAGGAAATCACGCAGAAAACCCTTATCAGATTTTGCCAAAGGGACCGGATGTATCTATATGGAATACACCACATGATAGAGAAAAATTTATAAAATAGATAGTTAAAATTTTAAAATAGAATTGGAGTTGAAATTATGTCAGATAAAAATATAGTAAGACCTCGTCCTAAGGAAACAGAAAATGAAATTGACGAAAGAGGTGCTTTTGTAAGACAAAAGAATCATTTTGATAGAGCTTTCGGTGATGGAGAAAATCAAAATCCAGTTGAAGCTGATAGATATTGTTTGATTTGGGCAAAAGGATGTAATTGGTCAAATAGGGCTGCAATAGTAAGGGAATTGTTAGGTATAGATGCCATAAGTGTTAACTTGGTAGGAAGGGATAAACAAGAAGTCGATTTAGGCTGGGAATTTGTATATGACGAAAATAATACTGATCCAATTTTAGGGGTTCAATTTCTAAGTGAATTGTATGAAAATGGTGATCCTGAGTATAAAGGACGTTCAACAGTGCCAGCACTAGTAGATATTAAAACAAAAAAGGTTGTTAATAATGACTATCATAGATTGACTAATTATTTTGAAGTGGATTTTGCAGCATTTCATAAAAAAGATGCACCGGATTTATATCCAGAAGATTTAAGAGAAGAAATAGATAAATTTAATGAATGGTTATTTCATAATGTGAATAATGGTGTTTATAAAGCAGCTTTTGCTCAATCTATTGAAGCTTATACAGAAGCCTATGATAATTTTTATAAAGGTTTGGATGAACTTGAAAAGCGTCTTGAGAGTAATAGATTTCTATTTGGAGATTATGTAACAGATAGTGATGTACGCTTTTTTGTAACTTTAGCAAGGTTTGATATAGCTTATTATAGAAGGCTTGGGCCAACACGTGGACGTATAGTTGATTTTAAAAATATATGGGGGTATGCTCGTGATTTATATGCCATACCAGCCTTTAAAAATAATACGTATCTTAGAGATTTAGCAGAAAGTCACGGGGATACAAATACAATTTTTGTGGACTATAATACGCGTTTTTGGGATAAGATTGATTTTGAAGGTCTTTGGGGAGAGACTCATTATAGAGAAAAATTAAGTAAAGATCCTAAAAATAAACTTTTAATAAATAAAAAAAACTAACATAACGAAAAGGGGAAATTTTAATGAAAAAAAGGATAAATAAAAAATTAGGAATATTAATAACTGTTTTATTAACATTAGCTTTTACAATGGTAAGTTGTGGCCAAAAAAATGATGCGAGTACTTCAAAAAGCAGTAATGGAGAAGCAAAAAAGAAAATTACAATAGCAACAGGTGGAATGCCAAAACCATTCTCTTATGTTGATAGCAGTAATAATGTGGCTGGTTATGATATTGATGTGGTAAAAGCAATTTTTGAAAAATTACCGCAATATGATATTTCATTTGAAAAGACAGAATTTACCTCAATATTTGCAGGTTTGGATTCAGGACGTTATCAAATTGGTGCAAACAATTTTGCTATGAATGAGCAACGTAAACAGAAATATATATATTCAGATCCAATATTTCAAAATCAATACGTTATTGCTGTAGCAAGTGATAATAAGGATATTAATTCATTTAAAGACCTTCTAGGAAAGAAAACGGAAGTCAATACAGGAACTAATTATGCAACTGCACTTGAAAATTATAATAAAAACCATTCCGATAAACCAGTTGTAATTAATTATACAGATGCAGATATACTGCCAACTTTGCAACATATAGAAAGTGGGCAATTTGATTTTCAATTAATTGATGCAGCAATGCTAAAGCAATACATTGACCAATATGGCTTGAAAATAAAAACTATAAAATTGACTAAAGAAGATTCGGACTTAATAGGAACTCCATACAGCTATTTATTAATAGGAAAAGGAGCAGAGGGAGAAGAGTTAACAAAAGATGTTAATAAGGCTTTAGCTGAAGTGGTTAAAGATGGAAAAATTAAAGAAATAAGTGAAAAGTATTTTAAAGATGATTTTAGTCCAAAGTCAAATTAATATGTAATCAAAATAATAGAGCAGTATGATTATATACCTTTGGTTAATTGATACCTTGAAATAAATAAATCGGTTAATCATATGATTAATAAAATGTAAATCATACTGTAAAGCTATTATTTTTCATTAACTGGGGAGGTTTAAAAATGCCTAATATTTTTGATTTTAAACTTGTGTTTACTGAAATTCCAGAATTATTGAAATATCTACCTATGACTTTGGAAATTACAATATTATCAATGATTTTTGGATTAATAATAGGTCTTATGGTGGCAATTGTTAAGATAAAACAAATACCTGTATTAAAAAGAGTTGTTGCTGTATTTGTATCATTTACAAGAGGAACACCTATTATAGTGCAGTTATACCTTACTTATTATGGAATACCAATTCTTCTAAAATATTATAACTATTACAATGGAACAAATTACAATTTAAATAATATTCCCTCATTACTTTTTGTATTAGTTGCATTTTCATTAAATGAGGCAGCATATAATTCAGAAAGCATTCGTGCAGCTATTCAATCTATTGATAAAGGACAGACTGAAGCAGCGCATTCTCTTGGAATGACTTCTTTGCAGGTGTTAAGAAGAATAACAATTCCAGAAGCATTTGTTGTAGCACTTCCAACTTTGGGGAATGCATTGATAGGTTTGCTTAAAGGAACTTCATTAGCCTTTGTATGCTCAGTTGTTGAGATGACAGCACAAGGAAAGATTTTAGCTGGATCTAATTACAGATATTTTGAAGTATATGTTTCATTAGCAATTATTTATTGGGTATTAACAATTATCATAGAACAAATTATAAGATTTGTTGAGAAAAGGATGAGTATTCCAGATAGTATACAAAATCAAATTGCTAAGGAAGGTGTTCTTTCATGATAGAAATTAATGGATTATCAAAAAAATTTAATAATAATATTGTTCTTGATAATATTGATTTAAAAATAAAAAAAGGTGATGTCGTGGCTGTCATTGGACCATCTGGAACAGGCAAATCAACACTATTAAGATGTTTAAATTTATTAGAACAACCTGAAAAAGGAGTTATAAAAATAGAGGACTTAGAGGTTGATGTTACAAAAAAATCTAAAAAAGATACAATAAATATCAGAGAGAATACTGCAATGGTATTTCAACAATTCAATTTGTTTAGAAGAAAGACAGCTTTAGAAAATGTTATGGAAGGTTTAGTAATAGTAAAAAAAATTTCTAAACCAGAAGCTGAGAAGATTGCTATAGAGCAATTAAAGAAAGTGGGCTTAGCTGACCGTATTAATTATTATCCAAAGCAATTATCAGGAGGTCAACAGCAACGTGTTGCTATTGCAAGAGCATTAGCAATGAATCCTAAAATACTATTGTTTGATGAACCAACGTCGGCTTTAGATCCAGAACTTGTAGGTGAGGTTTTAGAAACTATTAAAGCAACAGCATTGGAAGGTAATACAATGATTATTGTATCTCATGAAATGAACTTTGTTAGGAATGTAGCAAATCGCGTGCTATTTTTTGATAAGGGAAAAATAATAGAAGATGGAACACCAGAAGAGGTATTCCAAAATCCTAAGAGTGATAGAGCCAAAGAATTTATTTCAAAGATATATTATTCAAAAGTTCCAGAATATGAAATTTAATGTATAAACCGAAATCGAGGCTATAAAGCATTGAATAGAAAATTATATATAAATATTAGGAAGTGATAATAATGAGTGAATTTGAGAAGTTTAAAACTTTTTCAAAGGAAATACAAAAAGATGGATCCTTTATTCAACAAGATAATATTTTTACAAAGAAATTTGGAGATAAACTAGATGAATGGCCAATTGAACCAAATCGTTATCGTTTGATTTGGATGCCTGCTTGCCCTCATTCTCATAAAGTGGTGATTGTTCTCAAACTTTTAGGTTTAGATAAAGTAATTAGCATAGGAGCAGCAGGACCATATCGCACAGAAAAAGGCTGGGTTTTCAGTTTGGATAAGGATGAAAGAGATCCAATACTTGGAATTCATTATTTAAGTGATATATATGAAAAAGAAAATCCTAATTATCCAGGGCGTCCTACGGTTCCAATTATAGTAGATACGATTACAGGCAAAGGTGTTAATAATGATAATTTTAATTTAACTACTATTTTAGAAACAGCTTGGGCATCTTACCATAAAGAAGATGCGCCAGATTTGTATCCTGTAGAATTAAGAGAAGAAATAGATAAGCTAAATAAAATTATATACAGTGATATAAACACAGGTGTATATAAGGTTGGATTTGCACACACCCAAGGAGCATATGAAAGAGCATATGATAAGTTATTTGAAACTCTAGATAAATTTGAGGAAAGATTAGAAAATCAAAGATATCTCTTTGGAGATAGAATAACAGATTCAGATATTCGCTTATACACAACTCTTGTGAGATTTGATTCAGTATATTATCAAATATTTAGAGCTAATCGAAATAGAATTGTTGATTATAAAAACTTGTGGGATTATGCAAGGGATTTACATCAAACTCCTGGTATAGGTGATACAACAGATTTTGATTTTATTAAAAATAGCTATCATTTATCACCTCATTTAAAAGCTTTGTTTGGAAATATACACAGCTTATTGCCAAAGGGTCCGGATCTATCTGTATGGAATAAACCTCATGGCAGAGATAGATTTTAGTATAAAATAAATTTTGGGCACAAGTAAAGTAATTTTACTTTACTAAGTTTCAAATGCTATATGGAGAGTATAAAAATGGGCTATAAAATACAGAAAACTACAGAGAATATTAATTGGTTAAAAGTTTCAGAATTACTATCTTATTTTGGCTTAAGTGACCTTGATGCTGAAACTCAGCAAAAGGTGTTTGAAAGGAGTTATGCAGTTGTATTTCTCTTTGAGGATGAAGAACTGATAGGATTTGGACGAGCTATTTCAGATGGAATATGTCAAGCTGCAATTTATAATATTGCACTAGATGAAAGATATCAAGGAAAAGGATTAGGGAAAAAAATAATTGATGAGCTTATTGAACAGGTAAAGCAATGTAATATTATTTTATATACACATCCTAAAACAATTGAATTTTATGAAAAATTAGGTTTTTCGAAGATGAAAACTGGAATGGCTATGTATAATAAAGATCATCTTGAAGAACTTAAGAATATGGGATTTATTTGATTGTATCTTTAGTAGAATCAAAGAATTAAAACTGACTAGATAACTGGAGGTTTTGACGTTGCATATTGCAAAGTTCAAAACCTCCAGTTTTTTTATAAAAATAATATGAGGAAGGAAAAGGGCTATGACCATAAAAAAATTAAAGAAATTGATATTATTGTTATTAACTTGCGTGACTACTATTGGGGTATTAGTAGCTTGTGGCAATTCATCAGTACAAAAAAGTAGTACCGAGATAGTAAAAGAAAAACAAAAGATTGTAGCGGCTACCAGTGCATCGCCAGCTCCTTTTATAACCACTGATAGTAATGGTAAGGTGATTGGATATGATACTGAAGTATTGGAAGAAATATTTAGGAGACTTCCTCAATATGAATTAGAAATTCAAAAAACTGAGTTTGCGTCAATTTTTGCTGGACTTGATTCAGGGCGTTTTCAGGTTGGCTTTAATCATTTGGGTTTCAATGCTGAGAGAGCAAAAAAGTATATATATACGGATGAAATGAATTTTGCTAAAAGAGCTATTTTAGTAAGAAGTGATAATTATAATATTAAGTCAATTAAGGATTTAGGAGGACATTCAACAGAAGAGAATGCATCTTCTTTTAACGCAGGCTGGTATAAAAAATACAATGAAAGTCATCCAGATAAACAGGTGACAGTGCAATATGTAGATACAGATAATACAGTGCAGGATGTATCAGATGGTAAAATTGATTTTGATTTTTTTACAAAAATTTCTTTAGAACAACAAATAAAGGATAGAGGTTTAAAAAATTTAAAGTTAATAGATATTCCTAAAGAAGAATTTTCAGAAGGTGGAGCAACTTTCTTCGTGGTTCCAAAAGGACAGGAAGAATTGGCAAAGCAAATGGATGATGCTTTTGAAGCTGCATTGACTGATGGAACAATATTAAAAATTAGTAAGAAGTATTTCAATGGTGAAGATTACACTCCTACATTAGAAGATATTAAGGTAGAGAAGGAAAATCAAAAGACTGCCAAGTAATTACTAAATTTATATGTGAAATGAATTATAGATGATGGTAGGAAAGGAATAGATAATGAATGAAATAGCAAGCAAAAATAAGTTGGGATTTCATGTGGAAATTGATATCAAAGGGAAAGGTGGTCATAGTTCAACACCACATAAAACTCGAAATCCAATTATAATAGGATTTGAGATTATAAATGCGATAAATGCAAAATTGGCTTATCAATTTGATAGCTTTGATGAGTTTACATTAGTTCCAACAGCATTTGAAGCAGGAACAAAGGAAAATATAATTCCAGAAGAAGCTAAGATTATTTATAGAGGTACTTTTGTAAAATCCTCACATTCGAAAATATTATATGATTTGATATCTAGAACTTCAGAGGCTATTAGTTCATTATATGATGCTAATGCTCTGATATCATTTAAAAATTCCTAGTCATAAAAGTTGAATTATATGGAAAAGAATAAGGAGATGAAATATGGTTGAGTAGAAATATTAGAGAAAAAGTACTAGATAATTATGAATATCTAATTGAGGTAAGAAAGCATTTCCATATGTATCCTGAATTGAGTTGTCGAGAATATGGAACAGCAGCATTTATAAAAAAAGAATTAGAGAAGTTTCAGGTATCCTATGAAGTTGCTGGAGAAAATAGTATTGTAGCAATAATAAAAGGAAATGGAGAAGGAAAGACTTTAGCACTTAGAGGAGATATTGATGCTTTACCAATACAGGAAGATACAGGGGCTGAATTTGCATCTAAGAATAAAGGTGTAATGCATGCGTGTGGACATGATTGTCATGCAGCATTTATGTTAGGTACAGCAAAAATATTAAATGAATTGAAAGAATATATTAATGGAACTGTTAAAATTATTTTTCAAGAAGGTGAAGAAATAGGAGTTGGTGCAAGAAACATAATGTCATCTGGACTTCTAAATGATGTTGATAACATAGTGGGATTACATGTGAGTCAGGAATTAGATTTAGGAAAATTTACACTTGGGTATGGGATACAAACATCGTATGGAGCTGGTGCAAAAATAAAGGTTTTAGGAAAGGGTGGGGATATTATAAGTAGTGGAAAATCAGTAAATGCACTAATAGTGATGGGACAAATAGTAACAGCTATTAATGCAGCAGTAGCATATGAATTTCCTAGTAATCAGCAGGTTGTATTAGTGCCTACCATTATAAAAGCTAGAGCAGAAACTAACGTAGTTCCAGATGCGGCAGAAATATCATATAATTTTAGAACTTTAAATATGATAAATTTTGATACCTTAAAAAGGATTTTTGCGAATATTCCTCAAAATATTGCAAGAGCATATGGGGCAGAGGTAGGTATAGAATTATGGGGTCCAGGAGAGGCTGTAAATAATGAAAAAGAAAGTACTGATAGGGCTATCAAAATAATAAAAGATAGTTTTGGAGAAGACTCTATTTTTAGCAGCAAGCCATTTATGGGTGGTGAAGACTTTTCAATTTATCAAAAAACCATACCAGGTGTCTTCGCACATGTAGGTGGGGCAGTAGATGGAGTTTATAGAAATCTACATACTGATAAAACTTTAATTAATGAGGAAGTATTAAAGTATGGGGTTGAGTTTTTAATTAACTATGCATTTGAGTATTTAAGTGAACATGATAAAATAAGTTAAATAAATACAGATTAAGAGGTGATGGTAATGAGTGAACTTCAAAAGGCTTTTTCATATATAGACGCTAAGTCAGAAGAGATGAAGAAATTATGGATTGATATTTCTAAAATAGAGAGTCCATCTGAATATAAGCCTGGTATTGATAAAGTTTCAGAATTACTTGCAGATATTTGTAAGAGAAGTGGGTTAGCTACTAAGATCATAACTTTTGAAAATTCAGGAAATAGTTTAGTGGCAGAAACAGAACATTTTACAGAAAAAAATAATGGTGTGGTTTTAATGGGACATATGGATACTGTCCATAAACTAGGAACCTTTAAAGAACCTATTGTCACGGAAAAGGATGGATTTTTATATGGTCCTGGTGTATTTGATTGTAAAGGTGGATTGATTATAGCAATATTAGTTGTAAATGCATTAAACGCGAGTGGGTACAATAAGAGGCCTATTAAATTGTTTTTTACAGGTGATGAAGAGATAGGACACAGATTTTCAGATAATGGAGAAGTAATAATAAATGAACTAAAAGGTGCTGCTGCTGTTTTTAATTGTGAAAGTGGGCCAATTGATGGAAGATTGGCTGTTGGTAGAAAATCATCGTATGTTTTTGAAATTAATATTAAGGGGATAGCAGCTCATTCTGGTAATGATCCAGATAAGGGTAGAAGTGCAATATTAGAAGCATCGCATAAAATTATTGAATTAGAGAAATTAACGGATATTGATGGAACAGGAACTACAGTTAATTGTGGTGTAATATCAGGTGGGACTGTTTCTAATGCAATACCAGGTAATTGTAAGATAGGTGTTAATATAAGATTTAAAAGTGAAAGCCAAATAGCGACTACAATAAATGCTGTTAAAAAAATTGTAGAGAAATCATATGTTCAAGGAACGCATTCAACAATATCTTCATATAATCAGCCAGAAGCTCCAATGACTCCTAATGATAAAAATATGAAATTATTCAATCATTATGCAGAGGTTTCGGCTTCTTTAGGATACGAAAGAAATGAACCTTATTTTGCAGGTGGTGGATCAGATGCTGTCTTTGCATATAGATTAGGGATACCTGTATTGTGCCAAACTGGAGTTCGTGGAGAAAATCATCATACATTAAGAGAAAAAGCGGAAATTATATCATTAGTACAACGTGCAAAAATATTAACTAAATCAATTATAGAACTTTCAGAGGAATTTAGTTAATTTACAATATAGTAAAATTAACTATCATAGATAAGTTTTAATTAAGAGTGTACATTTCTATTCAAGAAATATTGAAAGGATTTCGATGTTAATTGATAATTGAGAATGGAACATCGATGATATCTCTATAAAAATTATAAGAAGACTTTGAATTAAGCTGACTAGTAAACTAGAGGCATTAGATAAAATTAGTAATAATTTTGTCTGATGTCTCTTTTTTATCATATAAAACCAAGTAAACATATCGTAATAAAAAAAGGGGGATTATAAAATGAAAAAATCAAAATTTATTAAAGCAATTGTAGGAATATTATTATCAACCACGGTATTAGTTGGATGTGGGGGGAATGCTAATGAAAAAGAAACTGACAAATCTGGAGGAGAGCCTAAAACAATAGTAATAGGGACAGGAAATGCTTTCAAGCCTTATTGCTACTTGGATGATAGTGGAAATCTTTCAGGGTATGAAATCGAAGTGCTTAAGGAAATCAATAAAAAGCTACCACAATATAAATTTGAATTTAATCAACTTGAGTTCAAAAACATATTGCTCAGTTTAGAATCAAATAAGGTAGATGTAGGAGCACATCAATTTGAAAAAAATCCAGAGCGTGAATCTAAATATTTATTTGGTACTGAAAGTTATACAAATTTTATTTTAAGAATTACTGTTGGAAAAGATAGAACAGATATAAAGTCAATTAAGGATTTAGAAGGTAAAAAAGTACAAACAAGTGCAGGAAGTAATGATGCGTATATGTTAGAACAATATAACAAAGAACATAACAATGCTATAAATCTTGTTTATACATCAGGACTTGATGCAGCTACTACTATAAAAAATATTGAAGATGGAAGAATAGATGCATTCGTATCAATTAAAAGGATAGTAGATTCTTACAACCAAACCTATGGAGAAAAGCTAAAAACTGTTGGTGATCCTATAGCTACCTCAAATACTTACTATGTATTTAGAAAAGAGGATACAAAATTACAAGGTGAGTTTGATAAAGCGTTAAAAGAATTAAAAGCTGATGGAACTTTGGCAAAAATATCAATCAAAATTTTGGGTGGAGACTATACAACTAATGAATAGAGAAAAAGGAGAGATAAAATGGGAAATTACTTTAATATTAATCTAATATTTCAATATTTGCCTCAATTATTATCTCGCCTTCACATTACATTATTGATTGTACTAAGTGCAACTGCTATTGGATTAATTTTTGGGATTATATTAGCCTTATTTCGAGTATATAACGTACCTGTACTAAATCAAATTTCTATTATTTATATATCATTTATGCGTGGAACACCAATACTTGTACAGATGTTCATAGTATATTATGGATTACCAATGCTATTAATGAAGATAGGGATAAACATAAATAGATGGGATAAATTATATTTCGTTATAATTACTTATGGTCTTAATGCAGCTGCCTTTAAAGCAGAAATGATAAGAGCAGCAATAGTAAATATTCCAATAGGACAAGTTGAAGCGGCATATTCAGTTGGAATGACAAAATTGCAGGCTTTCGCAAGAATAGTTGCACCTCAATCAGTTATTATTATATTGCCAACTCTTGGAATTACATTAGTAGGACTTCTTCAAGATACATCATTGGCTTTTACACTTGGAATAATAGATGTAATGGGAAAGGTTAATGCTATAGCAGCTAATACTTATCGTTCTTTAGAAGGATATGTTTCAGCAGCAATTATTTTCTTTATATTATCTATTTTACTAGAGCAGCTTTTTTCTGGAATAGAGAAAAAGCTGCATATTCAAAAAATATAGTTTGGCAGGTGGAAATATGAGTTTTGATATAAGTTTTATGATTACAGCTTTAAGGGAAGCAATAAAATATATACCTATTACTTTGGTGCTTGCTGCTATACCTCTTATTATAGGAAGTATTATAGGAACATTAATTGCAGTAATTAGAATATATGAGGTTAAAGTTTTGAGTAAGTTAGTGCAGATTTTCGTTGTTATTATAAGAGGAATTCCTCTTGTATTAATACTATATATAGTTTATTTTGAAGTGCCAAAATTGGTTGATATTTTTTCAGCTAAATTTGGTTGGAACTTTCAATCTAAGGATATAAATAGTATTTATATAGCAATTGTAGCAATATCAATTTCTGCTATTGCAAATATCTCAGAAACAATAAGGGCAGGTTTAATCTCAGTAGGCACAGGACAATTTGAAGCAGCTTACTCTGTTGGTTTAAAAAGAAGTCAAACTTTAAGAAGGATTATAATTCCACAAGCATTACCAGTAATAATTCCATCCTTATGTAGTAATTTTATAGGGCTGATTAAAGGGTCCTCTATAGCTTATTTAGTAGCCATAGTGGATATAATGAATGGGGCTTTAATAACAGCGACCGCAAACTATAAGTTTTTAGAGGCTTATATAGCAGCAGCAATTGTATATTGGACATTATGTGTATGTATAGAAAAAGCTTCATTTATTATAGAAAAATATTTGAGAGGTTTTACAATAGGTGAATGTTTATGAAAAAAATAAATATAATAGAATTCTTAAAAACTTATTTATTGACTTTAATATTAATAATTGCTGCATTTATATGTTCATATAGTACATTTTACAGAGAGCATAATGATTCCGAAATAGAAAAAAAGACAGTTAGTAATAAAGCAGTGGATGATTTTGAAAAATATCACTAGTTAAAGAGAGAAGGGATGAAATTTTGATTGAAATAAAGGGGATTCATAAGAAGTTTGGGAAAAATGAAGTCTTAAAGGGGGTTGATATTAAAGTTAATAAAGGGGAAGTAGTAGTAATATTAGGTCCAAGTGGATCAGGGAAAACTACTTTATTAAGGTGTATAAATTTTCTTGAAAAAGCAGATGACGGGCAGCTGGTAGTAGGAAGGAAAATTGTTAATTTTAAAAGTGCAAATAAAAAAGACATCCTAGAAATCAGAAGGCAAACAGCAATGGTTTTTCAATGCTACAACCTCTTTAGTAATAAAACAGCCCTTGAAAATGTAATGGAAGGATTAGTTACTGCAAGGAAAATACCAAAAAAGGAAGCAGAGGAAATAAGCAAGAAGACTTTAGATAAGGTTGGATTAAATGATAAATATAATTTTTATCCATCTCAACTTTCAGGTGGGCAACAGCAGAGAGTTGGAATAGCACGTGCTGTTGCACTTAATCCAGAAGTGATTTTATTTGATGAACCAACCTCAGCATTAGATCCAGAACTTGTAGGAGAAGTACTTTCTGTAATGAAAAATGTTGCAAAAGAAGGAATTACTATGATTGTAGTTACTCATGAGATGTCTTTTGCATCTGATATAGCTAGCAGGGTTATTTTTATGGATGGAGGAGTAATAGTTGAGGAAGGTTCGCCAAATGATATATTTACAAATCCTAAAGAAGAAAGAACTAAACAATTTTTAAAGAGAATACTTCCAGAGTGGAATTACACAATTTAGCTTATTTAAAGTGGTACGTTAGGATGTATATGCAATAATTTTAGGAGTGATTAAAATGACTAGGATAATTGAAAGAAATAGAGAAGAAAGAAAATATTCACTTACTGGAGGAGGTGGGTGCAGTCATAATCTTTCGGGAAGTTTTAAGAAGAGGTGTTTAAAAAATGCAGAAAGAAGTTTTGCACAAACCACTCAATGCCAAGAAATTAATAGTATTCAAGCACTGTTGTCTATGGAAGATGCGGTATTTGTGGTTCATTCTCCAAATGGTTGTGTAGGGTGTGTATCATTTATGAATGATGGATTTAAAGTGGGACAATATCATCGGGGTATTCAGAATATTAGAAACGCTAGATATATTGTCACTAGTTTAGATGAAAAAGATATTGTTTTTGGAGGTGAAGAAAAGCTAACTAAAGCAGTTCTCGATTTAAATTCAAGGTATAATCCCAATATAATATTCATATTTGCTTCATGTGCATCAGGAATAATTGGTGATGATATTGATTCAGTAGCAACAAATTTACAAAATGAAATAGATGCTATTATAGTTCCAATACATTGCGAAGGATTTAAATCAAAAGTTCCTGCAACAGGCTTTGATACAGTATTTAATTCAATAATCAAATATGTATTGAAGGATGATAAACCAGAAAAAGAAAAAGGGTTAATTAATGTTTTTGCAACTACATCTATAGGATATAAGGATCAGCTTGAAATAGAAAAATTATTACATGTATTAGGACTACATGTAAATTACATTCCTTTTTATTCAAGTGTTGAAAAACTTAGAAAAATAGTTAAAGCTGAATATTCAGTAGCTATATGCCAAGTATTTGCAGATGAATTTATGGAATATTTAAAGAATGAATATGATATTCCTTATTCTGTAACTGGCATGCCAATAGGTATAAGAAGTACTGATGACTGGTTTTTATCAGTAGCAAAATTAGTTGGGAAAGAAGATATAGCTCTAAAATATATAGAAGAGCAGCATAAAAAAGTTATTCCAGAAATTACTGAAATTAGAAAGCTTACTGAGGGAAAAAAAGTATTTATATGTGCAGGAACAGGAAGAGGGATTGCAGCGGCAAGTCTAATAGAAGATTTTGGGATGAAGCTTGTTGGTATACAAACACCTACCTATGAGGAAGCTTTTATTGAAAGCTTTGATGAATTAGAAAAAATTCATGGAGGGGATTTTATTATTGATATAGCTAATATGCAGCCTTTTGAGCAGGTTAATCTTGTTAATAAATTAAAACCTGACTTTTTCCTGGGAATGTCTAATTGGGTATCAAAACTCGGAATTCCATCAACACACATCCTTGAAGCTAAGAGACCGACTTTTGGTTATAATGGTTTAATTTATTTAGGAAGAAAAATTCAAAATTCAATTGAAAATCCAGGCTTTAATATTAAGCTTGCAAAACATAAAAAACTTCCTTATAAAGAAACTTGGTATCAAGAAAATGCATTTAAGTATTTAAAGGAGGGGGTGTAAACTAATGCAAAATTACGTGGAAAATCCAAGATCTTTATGTGCGTTAAATGGTGCTATTGGTGTTTTTTCAGCATTAGGTAAAACAATACCTATTCTTCATGCAGGACCAGGTTGTGGGCTTCAAGCTTCAATAGGTGTAAAATCAGGATATGTTGGTGGGGGAACTGGGTGTCCAAGCTCTAATATGTTTGAGAAAGAAGTTGTTTTTGGGGGTATTAATAGATTAAGAGAAACAATAGAAGGAACATTAGAAGTAATGGATGGAGATCTATATGCAGTACTTACAGGTTGTACTTCAGGGATTATAGGTGATGATGTAGAAAATTTGGTAGAAGAATTTAAAAAGAAAGATATTCCAATAGCTTATATTGAGACCTCTGGCTTTAAAGGAGATTCTTATTTTGGATATGAAGTTTCTTTAACTGAACTTGTGAAGCAATTTGTAGAAAAAAGTTCTGAAAAAGAAGCAAAAACAGTAAACATTTTTGGAATAGTGCCAACTCAAGATATAACCTGGAAAGGGAATATTGAAGAAATTACAAGAATATTAAAAAGACTCGGATTAAAAGTAAATACGTTTTTTACTGAAAATCAAGGTATAGAAAATATAAAAGCATCTTCAAAAGCTAGTTTAAATATAGTGTTTTCTCCTTGGCTTTTAAAAGAGTTATCAGATATTTATAAAAATGAATTTGATATAGATACTTTTAGATATGAAGGGCTTCCAATTGGGCCGACAGCTACATCAGATTTTATAAAGAGATTAGCTAAGCATATTCCAATAGATGAAGAACTTGTTTTAAGTGTTATAAAAGAAGAAGAGGACTATGTTTATAGTTATTATGAGTATATTAATGTAATGCTAAAAACATATCGGTTTATAATTGTGGGTGATTCAAATGTGGTATTAGGGTTAAATAGATTTTTGGTTAACGACTATGGACAAATTCCTTTAATTTCAATAATTACTGATGATGTGCCAAAAGAAAATAGAGAAGAAATAGAAAATGAATTAAATAATTTAGAATATGCACGAAAACCTCAAATAATTTTTGAAAATGATAAATGGAAAATAGGTGAGATTATACGAGAGGCTCAAGATGAAGCAACTTTAATTTTAGGAAGTAGCTTTGAAAAAGAAATAGGAATCGAACTTGATATTTTTACAGTAACAGTATCTAATCCATCGACAGAAGCACTTATTCTTAATAAGGGCTATGCAGGATATAAAGGATGTTTAACTTTTCTTGAAGATCTGTATAACAATAATTAGGCATATTCAAAAAATAATAGACCAGTATGCTCGTCTATTTTGCGTCTTTGACTATTATTTTCTTTTATGTGCCTTAACAATAAAATAATATGAAAGAAGGATAAATATGAGTGAAGCAATTGAAAAATCAATAAAGTATGTAGAAGAATCAAAATTAGGGTTATTAATAACAGTAGATGAAAATAGAGTGCCTTTTATTAGAACTATTGGAGCCTTTTCAAATGAAGGAGCAAATATATATTTTTTAACAGGAAAAGAAGCTGACAAAGTGAAGCATATAAATTCAAATCCAATAGTAACTTTTTATTTTGAGCAGGAAGGGCAACCTTATGAAAGCTTTAAAAGTGTCTCAATAATTGGAGATGCATCGAAAGTAACTGAAAAAGATGAATTAGATAAAGCTATTGAAGCAATAAGTGTGCGTTATCCTGTAATAAAAGATAAGGTATCAAATGGAGAATTTCAAGAGTCAGCAATTTATGTGGTTAAGGCAAAAGCTATAAAGTTAGCTGATTATACGCAATCACCTAGAGAACAGCTAATTAAATTATAAGTTGATTAATAAAATAAATATAAATAATTTAAGATATGGAGGAATTATAAGTGGCTATAGATTTAAAAATATCTGCAGTTGGGACAAGAGAAAGTCGTTTGGGCTCTATTACAGGATATAATGGTGATCTCCATGATATCGTAAATAAATCCCAATGTGGAACGTTAAAAAATAAGGAGAGATGTTTTAGTCAATCAAGCTCGTGCAATGCAATGTGTGCCTTAGGGCAATTATCAGGAATAAGAGATGTAGCAATAATAAATCATGCACCATCAGGATGTACAGCAGTTGCATCAGGTGTAAATGTAAATAATAATCAGTTGGCAACCAAAAGAGGTATTTCAAATAATACTGTATTTTTGGGAACAGATATGGATGAAAATGATACTGTATTTGGGGCTACTGGAAGCCTCAAAGAAATAATATTAGAAACTTACAATAGATATAAACCAAAAGCTATATTCATAGGTACATCGTGTGTATCAGGAATAATTGGTGAAGATGTTGACAGTGTAGTTGAAGAAGTTAAAAAAGAACTTCCAGAAGATATTCCGGTGGCAGCTGTTCATTGTGAAGGTTTTAGATCAAGAATATGGGCAACAGGATTTGATGCATCAGACCATGCAGTTTTAAGCAGTATAGTAAAACCACCAAAAGAGAAAACTAATAAAATTAATTTTAAGAATTTCTATGAAAGTGAAAGAAAACAAATTATTGATATATTTAGTAATTTTGGAGTTGAACCAGTATTTTTTTATCAAAATTCTACAGTAGAAGAATTGGAACACCTTTCAGAAGCACTTGCAACAGTAAGTATATGTGGAGTTCTTGGCTCATATTTAGGGAATGGATTAGAGCAGCAATATGGAGTTCCATATGTAAAAACCATTAATCCATTAGGAGTAGCTGGTTTTGAAACTTGGCTCAGAGGAATAGGAGTAGCAATTGGTAAAGAAAAAGAAGTAGAAGCTTATATTGAAAGGGAAAGAGCAATTTACATTCCTAAAATAGAAGAAGTTAAAAAAGAGCTTAAGGGATTAAAAGCTGTACTAGGAATGGGACCAGGATACACATATGAAGTATCACGGGTTCTCCAAGAATTAGGAATGGAAGTTGTATGGGCTGCTTCATGGCATCATGATAAACTTCATGATAATGATGAGATGCCAGCACCGCTTAAATATTTAAGTGAAAATTCCACATCTAACTTTAAAGTTAGTGTAGCAGACCAACAAAATTTTGAAATATTAAATATAATAAACCATTATAAACCAGATATATATTTTTCTCGTCATCCAGGGACTACAGTTTGGGCAATTAAGCAGGGCGCAGCAGCGTTATGTGTTAATGATGAATATATGATTTTTGGATATAAGGGTACTCTTGATTTTGCTTATACAGTTTTAGATACAATTAAAAACAGAAGTTTTGAAAAAAATTTAGCAGCTAGAGTTAAACTTCCTTATACAGAATGGTGGTACAAACAAGAAAATTCAACGTTCTTACTAGAGGAGGCAAAATAAAAATGGCTAAAATATTAGATCAACCAAGATATAAATGCGCTTTGGCAGCAATGCAGACTGTGCAATCAATAGACGGTGCTATACCAATATTACATGCAGGCCCAGGATGTGGTGCTAAACTTGGAGGAGGTGCAGGAAACTCAGGACATTTTTCTCACAATATCTTTCCATGTACAAATATAAGTGAAAAAGAAGTAGTTTTTGGTGGAGAAAAAAAATTAAGAGAAATAGTAGAGAACTCGCTAAAGGTAATAGATGCTGAACTTTATGTAGTATTAACAAGCTGTACATCAGAGGTTATTGGTGATGATGCAGAAGAAATTGCACGTTCTTTTAGAGAAAAGGGAAAGCCAGTAATATTTTCATCTACACCTGGATTTAAAGGAAATAATTATTTAGGTCATGAATGGGTAATTGACGCTATTATAGATCAATACTTAGAGTCAAGTGATGAAAAGATAAAAGGACTTGTTAATATTTGGGCAGGAATTCCTTTGCACGATCCATTTTGGTTAGGAAATTTGAGAGAATTAGAAAAGCTAATAGAACAATTAGGCTTAATACCAAATACTATATTTGGACATGATAGAGGAATTAAAAATTTAAAAAGAGTTCCTAAAGCTGAATTTAATCTCTTAGTTTCACCTTGGCTTGGATTAAATAATGTTAAAAAACTTGAAAGTAAATTTGGAACTCCTTATCTTCATTATCCAGTACTACCAATAGGGGCAGCAGAGACAAGTAAGTTTTTACGAGCAGTTGGAGAGTTTGCTAAAATTGATAAGAAAAAAGTAGAGGAAATTATAGAGAAGCAGGAAAAAGAATACTATTACTATATAGAAAGATTTGCAGATGTATTCCTAGAAACTCGTGTAATGGCAAAACGTTTTGTTGTGGTTTCAGATTCTCAATATTCTCTTGCAATAACAAAATTTTTAGTTAATGATTTAGGATTATTTCCGGCTAAACAATATATTATTGATGATGCTCCAGAAAAATATAGGAAATCTATAGAAGGTTATTTTAAAGAATTAAATTATGATATAGAAGCGGAAGTTGAATTCTCTGTTGATGGGTATAAAATTCATGATGAAATAAGAAATACAGATTATCATGGGTATCCCTTAATATTAGGCAGTTCCTGGGAAAAGAAAGTGGCAAAACAAACAGATGCTCATTATTTGTCTATTTCATGGCCAATAAATGAAAGATTGGTTATAAATAGCTCATATGTAGGATATGCAGGAGGACTTAAACTTTTAGAAGATATTTATTCTGTGGTTCTTACTAGATTTAATTAAAGAATCAAAATTTAGATAGAGAATATGTTTCTAATAAAACAGAGGCATATTCTTTTTTCATAAGAGAATCATAGAATTTATTAAAATTATTTGATAAGAAAGGAAGGATATTATGAGTTATGAAAAAAGCATTTTTGAAAAGACCAAAAAGGAAGATTACTTGAGAGAAGCAATTGCTATAGCTGCATTTATTGAAACAAGAAGGGTAACTACTTCTAATGGGATTTATTGGTCTCTTGAGGATGCAAGTAAAGGAAAAGATATATATTATGATGAAATATGTTTATATGCTGGAAGCTCAGGAATAATTCACTATTTACTTCAATTGTGGAAGGTAACAAGTGATAAGAAATATTTAGAGGCATGTAAGGAAGCAGCAAGCTATATTTTATATCGTTGGAAAAATAATCAAGAGTTGGGGAAGAATTTTTCAAAGTGGGCATTTTCTACTGGTTATTCAGGAGTAGGCTACGTAATTCTAGAATTGTACAATGTAACAAAAGATATAAATTATATGAATTTAGTAGTAGAAATAATAGAAAAAATAATAAAAGAAGCAAAACCAGCTGTAAATGGAAATGGATTTTATTGGTCAACTGCATATAAAGGTATTGTAGGAGATTCAGGAACTTTATTATTTTTACTATATGCAGCAGATAAACTTAATCAAAGTAAGTGGAAAGAGTTTGCTATAATAGCAGGCAAGTCCTTTTTATCGGAAAGTAAAAAATATGATAAAGGTGGTAGATATTATATAGGGATTGATCCTGCTTATTTTGGCTTTACAGAGGATTATATTGATCCGAATTTTCCTATGGGAACAGCTGGAATAGGCTATACTCTTTTAAGATTATATGAAGAAAGCGGAGATAAAAGTTTTCTTCAAGCTGTAGAAGGTCTTCAAGAATTTTATGAAGCTATCGCTTTAGAAGATGGAGATGGAGCATTAATGCCATACTCACTTCCAAATGTACGGAATCTGTTCTATTTAGGATATTGTCATGGACCAGTTGGTACTGCTCGCTTTTTTTATAAATTATATAAGATAACAAATGACCCTAAAAGTATCCAATGGCACGATAAACTAATTAATGGGATAATTAAAACTGGAGCACCAGAAAAGCACTCGCCAGGTTATTGGTATACTCACAATCAATGTTGTGGTACATCAGGAATGACGAATCTCTTTTTAGGTGTTTGGGCTGAAAATGGAGAAAAGAAATATTTGGAATATGCTATACGTACTGGGGAACAACTTCTTGGATATGCATATCATTCTTATGAAAACAATGAATTGCAAACAAAATGGTATCAGGCAATAGATAGAGTAAGTCCTGATAGAGTAAGCACAGCTATTGGGTTATATAATGGAGCAGCAGGTATAGGTTGGGCATTACTTCAGCTATATTTAGCTGAAGAAGGTAAATTTCAGGTAGCACGAGCTTTAGATGATCCGTATCCATTATATAGGTAGAAATATATATGAGAAAATTTGAATAATAACTTTGAAAATAATATTGACAAACCTTAAAAAAGTATATATACTTTAATTCATAGTAAACTTATATGAATAATCTAGATAAAAATAAATCTGACTGGATAACCAGAGGATATACTTCTAAAATGCATTAGAAGTATGTCTTCTTTTTTTTATATAAATTAATATTTTTTAGGTTTGTTTGTTGAATTAATTAAAAAATATAAAAAGGGGCTATGTAAAATGAAGAAAAGAAAGTTTGTAAAATTATTAAGTATCATTATGGTAGTTACGCTTGGAATAACAGGGTGCTCAACGAGTAGCAATTCTGGAAAAATTGATGACAAGCAAAAAACAGCAGGGACTGGCGATTCAGTGGATTTAAGTAAAGTCACACTGAGATTTGGGGAAGTTGGATGGTCTCAATATCAATCGGAATTAAAAGCAGCAGGACTTGATAATACGCCATATAAGGTTGAGTATAATACCTTCCAAGGTGGAAATTTATGTCTTCAAGCAATGGCAGCAGATCAAATAGATTTAACTGGATCAAGTGAGACTCCTCCTGTTTTTGCAGCAGAATCTCAAAATCAAGGTAATTTCAAGATAGTTGCAGTTAATCATGGAAGTACTTTGCTACAAGAATTAGTTGTACCAAAGGATTCACCAATAAAAACCGTTGCAGATTTAAAAGGTAAAAAAGTAGGATATATAAATGCTACAACAGCACAATATTTTTTAATAAAGATGTTGGAAAAAGTTGGACTTAAATGGTCAGATGTTGATGCTAAACAAATGTCAACAGCAGATGGTGTTACGGCTTTAGCTGGAGGGCAGATAGATGCTTTTGCAAGTTATGGAAATTCTATAATTGCAGCTCATAAAAATGGTGCAATTACGCTTCAAAGTGCACAAGATATTTTATCAGGATATTTTCCTTATGAGGCTTCTGTTACAGCTTTAAAGGATTCAGGAAAAAAAGCTGCAATTATTGATTATTTAGCGAGAGTAGAAAAAGCAAATCAATGGAAAAGAGATAATGCTGAAGCATGGGCAAAAATATCAGCAAAACCACAAGGCTTTTCAGAAGAAGATGGCTTAGACGTATTTAAAAAACAAGAGGCACAAACTAAGAGTCAAGTGATTTTGGTTGATGATAAAGTTATAGCATCCCAGCAGGACTTATCAAATGTATTTAATTCAGTAGGTCTTATAAAAAATAAACAAGATGTTAAAAATTTTTATACTAATGAGCTTAATGACGAGCTAAAGAAAGCTTTGAGTAAATAAAGCATTATTTCTAAGTAAAATCATTTTATGTGCAAGGCTTTTTATAAATACAATAAGATATTTATAAAAAACTTGCACATTATTTAAAATTATAATTATCTTCAATGAGGTGAAATAAATGGAGAAAGACAAAAAAACGTATATTTTTTCTAAGACCTTAGGATTGATTATTCCAATATTAATTTTAATAGCATGGTATGTATTTTCAAACAATGGATTAATAAAATCCAGTATACTACCGACTCCAATTAGCGTATATGATGCATTTGTTGAAACAGTTAAAAATGGGGAGCTGCAAAAGAATATGATAATAAGTTCTAAAAGAGCATTTATAGGCCTTTTAATTGGAGGAGGAATCGGATTCTTTTTAGGATTAGCTACAGGCCTATCTAAAATAGCTAAATTATTTCTAAATGATAGTATTCAAATGATAAGAAACATTCCAATTCTAGCTTTACTTCCATTAATAATATTATGGTTTGGTATAGGAGAAGAAGCAAAAGTTGTTATGGTTGCATTAGCCGTATTTTTCCCAATGTACTTAAATACGTACAATGGAATAATTTCAATAGATCAGGGGCTTATTGAAATGGGAAAGATTTATGGTTTAAAAGGTTTTACTTTATTTAAGAATATTATTTTTCCAGGAGCCTTACAATCAATTCTTGTGGGGTTAAGACATTCTTTAGGAATTATGTGGCTTATTTTAATTGCCGCTGAAACTCTTGCAAGTGATACTGGGATAGGTTATATGGCAATGACAGCCAGAGAACTTTTGCAGATGGATGTAGTTGTATTAAGCATAATAATTTATGCTATTCTTGGAAAACTATCTGATTTTGTAGCAAATGTAATAGAAAGAATTGTTTTAAGATGGAATCCAGCATTTAGTAAGTAATAGTGGAGGTAAAATAAAATGTCAGAAGATAATGGGATAGAAATTAAAATAGAACAATTGAATAAATATTTTGGCAAAGTTAAAGTATTAGAAAATTTATGTTTATCAATAAAGGCAGGAGAATTTATTGCTATTGTTGGGAAAAGTGGTTGTGGAAAAAGTACTCTTTTAAGAATTATTTCGGGTTTAGATAAACCATCAGAGGGTGAAATTAAGTTAGATGATAAAATCTCTCATAAACAAAATGAAAATGTAAGATACTTATTCCAAGAAGCAAGATTATTGCCTTGGAAAAATATTATGGATAATGTGCTTATAGGTTCTCAGAATAATAGGGACTTAGCAGAAAATGCATTAAATGCAGTTGGACTTTTAGACAAAGCAAAGGAATGGCCTTATGCACTTTCAGGTGGCCAAAAGCAAAGAGTTGCATTAGCAAGGGCACTTACAAGCAGCCCTAAATTAATACTGCTTGATGAACCACTTGGTGCTTTGGATGCTTTGACAAGGATTGAAATGCAGCAATTAATAGAAAAAATATGGCTTGAGAAAGGTTTTACAGTAATATTAGTTACCCATGATGTTAGTGAAGCAGTAACTTTAGCTGACAGAGTAGTATTAATTGAAAAAGGAAAAATAGAAATGAACATTGATATTACTCTTGCAAGGCCGCGAATAAAGGATAATGATTTTGCGTATTTTGAGAATCGCATTTTAAATAAAGTTCTTAATCTATCAGATGAAAGAAAAGTACAAGCTGAATATGCTATATAACGTATTAATTTGTGTTGAGAAATTATTAGTTAGGAGGAAGATGTGAATGAGCTTAATACAAACACCATATGAATATGTAAATGAACCAGGAATTATTAGTGAAGCAGGGAATTATGTAAAAGAATTAGGGGGAAATGCACTTATAATTGGAGGAAAAACAGCCTTAAGTATTACTGAAAATAATATTGCAAAGAGTTTTGAAGAAAATAATATTATTTTTACTATAAAAGAATTTTCAGGATATCCAACAGAAAAAGTAATAGCTAAATTTTCAGAGCTTGGAAAAGAACAAAAAATTGATGTTGTTATTGGAATAGGAGGAGGAAGAGTTTTAGATACCACAAAAGCTGTTGGAAACAGGTTGAATATACCAATTGTTGCAATACCAACAATTGCAGCTACCTGTGCTTCTTGGGCAGCTGTATCCATTATATATGATGAAGATGGAAATCAGGTGGATTTTTTTGAGACTCAAAAATCAGCAAATTTAATTCTAGCAGATACAAAAATATTAGCTGAAGCACCAGATAGATATTTAAAAGCTGGAATTATTGATACTCTTGCAAAATGGTATGAATCAGAACCTAACTTGAAAAACCATAATGACAGTTTACAATTAAAAATTCAAACTGAAGTAGCTAAATTAGGTTTTGATATTTTACTGGAAAAAAGTAATAAATATTTTAATTCTAAAGATAGGAAAGATAATTTAAATGATTTTAAACAAATAGTAGATTCAATTATTTTAATTGCAGGTTTAGTTAATAGCATAAAAAGCAATGAATTTTATGGAGGGATAGCACATCCATTTTATAATAGCACTACAAGAATACCAGAAACGCGAAATAAACTTCATGGAGAAAAAGTCGCCTTTGGAATTCTTACTCAACTCGTATTAGAAGGAAAAACAAAAACTGAGTTAATAGAAACTTTTAACTTGTTTAAGAACTTTGATGCTCCGATAACCCTAAAAGGAATTGGAATTGAAAATGAAATAGATGAAAAGATTACTTTAATTGCAGAAGATGTATCAAAAAAGAGTGGATTTTATAAAGGAATAAACTATGAATTAACAAGTGATGTTATTAAAAAGGCTATATTGGAAGCAGATAATATAGGAAGAGAGATATCATAAAAAGGAGTATAGAAATATGTCAAATTTAAAATATAGAGAAGAGCTTGATTTAATTGAAAATTATAAGCCTGCAAAGTCCTTGGAAGCTGTAAATAGAGAACTTGGATTAACTGAAATAATCAAACTAGCAGGTAATGAAAATAGACTTGGAAGTTCTGAGTTAGCTAAGGAAGCAGTTAAAAATTTTGTTAATGAACTTTCTTTTTATCCGGATTTTGATGTAACGCTTCTTAGGGAAAGATTATCTAAAGACCTAAAGGTTAATGGAGATCAGCTTATTTTTGGAAACGGATCTTTTGAGCTTTTATCTTTGATAGCTAAAGCTTTTATAAATAAAGGAGAAGAATCTATAATTCCGGAAATTACCTTTGGGTGGTATCAATCAGTTACCCTTCAAATGGGAGGGAAGATTGAGTGGGTTTCACTTAAAGAACATAAAATAGATTTGGATGAAATAAAAGCAAGAATAAATCAAAATACTAAAGTAATATGGCTTTGCAATCCTAATAATCCTATAGGAACATTTATTGATGAAACAACTTTGAAAAATTTCCTTAAAGATGTTTCAAGAGATGTAATTGTAGTTCTAGATGAAGCTTATTATGAATTTGCAGATGATTCAAGTTATCCAGATTCTATCAAGTTACTTGGAGATTATAAAAATATTATTATTTTAAGAACCTTTTCCAAGGTTTATGGGTTAGCATCTTTAAGATTAGGTTATGGAATTGCAGATTCAGAATTCATCAGCTATCTATATAAGGTCAAGGAACCAATTAATGTGAACATGGTTGCTCAAGTAGCTGCATTGGCGAGTCTTGATGACTTTGAATTTAAAAATAAGGTTTTAGAAAACAATAAGAAAAGTAAGCAATTATATTATGAGGAATTAGATAAATTAAATCTAGAATACATTAAGACACAAGGTAATTTTATAATGATTAATACAAAGCTTAATGGGGATTTGGTTACAGAAGAGTTTTTAAAAAGAGGTATAGTCATAAGAAGCGGCGTAGAATTTAAGATGCCTGAATGGATAAGAATTTCTATAGGCACTTATGAAGAAAATGTTAAAGTATTAGAAGTATTAAAAGAAATAATATCATGATTATTATATGTGTATAAAACACTATTACAGATAAAGCAGATAATAATTATTTGGAGGTAAAGCATTATGAATTATAAAGCTGGACTTGATGTTGGTTCAACAACTGTGAAGCTGGTTATAATTGATTCTGACAATAAAATTGTATTTTCAAGTTATGAGCGCCACTTTGCTGATGTCAAAAATGCAACTTTAAGGGTATTAAAAGAAGCTATTAAAATTGTAGGAAAACAACAAGAAATTATAATGAGGATAACTGGTTCTGCTGGAATGGGGCTTGCAAAAGTTATAGATGTTCCTTTTATACAGGAGGTTATATCATGTACTGAAGCAGTCGAAAAGTTAATTCCAGAAACTGATGTGGTTATCGAACTAGGTGGAGAGGATTCAAAAATTACTTTTTTAAAGGGCACTTTAGAACAAAGAATGAATGGTACCTGTGCTGGTGGAACAGGTGCATTTATAGACCAAATGGCATCTCTTTTAAATACAGATGCCCAGGGAATTAATGAAATGGCAAAAACGGCTGCAATAATTTATCCTATAGCCTCGCGTTGTGGAGTTTTTGCAAAATCAGATATTCAACCTCTTATTAATCAGGGAGCATCAAAAGGAGATATAGCAGCAAGTGTTATGCAGGCAGTTGTAAATCAGACCATTGCTAGTTTAGCAGCTGGAAGAAAGATTCAAGGAAAGATTGCTTTTTTAGGAGGGCCACTATATTTTTTGAGTGAACTTAGAAAAAGTTTTATGGAAACTTTAAAAGTGAAAGAAGAGGATGCAATTTTTCCAGAAAATTCTTTATTATTTGTTGCATTAGGGGCAGCCTTATATCCTAAGCAAAATAAAATTGTACCTTTAGAAGAGGTTGTTCAGAATCTGGAGAAGGCTAGTAAAAATAATTTAGAAGTAGCAAGTTTCTTAGAGCCACTTTTTGAAAGTGAAGATGAACTAAAAGGATTTCGTGAACGTCATAGTAAAGCTTCAGTACCTACAAAAGCTTTAAGTGAACATAGTGGGGCTGCATATCTTGGTATAGATGCAGGCTCAACTACTTCCAAAATAGTACTTATAGACCAAGAAGCAAATATTTTATTTAGTCATTATGGGAATAATAAAGGAGAGCCGTTAGATACAGTAAAAGAGACATTGGTTGATTTATTTAAGAAGCTTCCTAAAGAAGTATATATAGGAAAAGCTACTGTAACAGGCTATGGAGAAGAATTACTAAAAAATGCATTAAAAATAGATATTGGAGTAGTTGAAACAATGGCTCATTATAGGGCTGCTGAGCATTTTCAAGATGGTGTAGATTTCATTTTGGATATTGGTGGACAAGATATGAAAGCCTTAACTATTAAAGATGGAACTTTATCCTCTATTCAACTAAATGAAGCATGTTCTTCTGGTTGCGGTTCCTTTATTGAAACTTTTGCGAAATCAATGAATTACAGTGTAGAGGATTTTGCAAAGGCAGCGCTTAATTCAAAAAGTCCAGCTGATTTAGGCTCAAAATGTACTGTATTTATGAATTCTAAAGTGAAACAGGTACAAAAGGAAGGGTTTAATGTTGGAGATATTTCAGCAGGATTGGCTTATTCAGTTATAAAAAACTCATTATATAAGGTAATAAAAATAAAAAGACCAGAAGAGTTAGGTAAGAAAATAGTTTGTCAGGGTGGAACTTTCTATAATGAGGCAGTGCTTAGAGCTTTTGAAAAAATCAGTGGCTTAGAAGTTGTTCGCCCAACTATTGCAGGGTTAATGGGAGCTTATGGAGCAGCGTTGATTGCTAAAGCTAATCATCAAATTGGAGAAAAATCAAGTTTAATTTCACTGACAGATTTAGAGCAATTTACAGTTGAAAAAGAATTTACTAGATGCAAGCTTTGCGAAAATAAGTGTATGTTAACTGTAACGACTTTCTCTGATGGTGGCAGTTTTGTATCAGGTAATAGATGTGAGAGAGGGGCAAAAATTCAAATTAAAGAAGAAGATAAAAGGGTTAACTTAGTAGAGTATAGATATAATAGATTATTTAAGTATCGCCCACTTGAAATGACTGAGGCCACTAGAGGCGTAATTGGAATTCCAAGGGCTTTAAATATATATGATAATTATCCTTTGTGGTTTACAATATTTACTGATTTAGGATTTGGGATCGAACTTTCCCCTAGATCTACTAAGAAAATTTATGAAACTGGTATTGATACTATTCCAAGTGATACAGTGTGTTATCCAGCGAAAATATCACATGGTCATGTACAGAACTTAATTAATAAAGGAATAACAAAGATATTTTTCCCAACAGTAGTATATGAACGACTGGAGCATGAAAAAGCAGATAATCATTATAATTGTGCTGTAGTTCAAGGTTATCCTAATCTTTTAAAGCATAATATAGATGAAGTAATTAATGAAGAGATAACTTATTATACACCAGCTATAAATTTAGCTGATAAGGATTCTGTAATTGAAACGCTTTTAGAAGAATTAAAGGCTTATAAAATTACAGAAGAAGAAATGAAAAAAGCAGTTTATCATGGCTTTGAGGAGTTAACTGCTTTTAAAAATGATATAAAAGCAAAAGGTGAAGAGACCCTAAAGCTTATAGAAGAAAACGGAGGATATGGGATTGTATTAGCAGGGCGTCCATACCATTCTGATCCTGAAATTAACCATGGCATTTCAAAGGTTATAACGCAAGAAGGCTTTCATGTTCTTACAGAAGATAGCATTTATCAGTTAGGAGATGTCGAAGATTTAAGATTAGTTAATCAATGGGAATATGGTTCACGTATTTTTGCAGCAGCAAAAGTTGTTGCAAAGTCTAAAAATATAGACTTTGTCCAGCTTAATTCTTTTGGATGTAGTTTAGACACTGTTGCTACAGATCAAATATCAGAAATTTTAGAGCAGTATGGAAAAGTTTTAACTGTCCTGAAAATAGATGAAGGTTCAAATTTAGGGACTGTAAAAATTCGTATGAGATCTCTTAAAGTGTCTATTAAAGATAAAGAAAAAGCAGGCTTTAAGCCATATAAGAGATTTGAAAATCCTAATTTTGCAAATTTCACTAAGGAAATGAAAGAGGCTCATACAATACTGCTTCCTTCCATTGCACCTTTTAGGCAAAACGGATTAGTGAATATTGCCCTTCGTGCGTCAGGTTATAATGCTGTAATGCTGCCTTCGAAAAACTTAACAGCATTAGATAAAGGGTTGAGATTTGTAAATAATGAATATTGCCATCCACCAATTGATTATGTTGGACAGATAGTAGAAGCTCTTGAAAGTGGAAAATATGATTTAGATAATACTACAATTATGATTTTAGATCCAGGAACAAATTGCAGCTGTAGAGGAGCAAATTTTGCAACAGTACTGCGTAAAGCAATTTATGATGCAGGTTATCCAGATGTACCAGTTGTTCCTATGCCTATAGAGTTTAAGGATTATGAGACAGATGAAAGAAAATCTGGTTTTGTTTTAACAGAGCCTCTTTTGAAAAGATTAGCCCTTGCAAATTCATATGCTGATTTATTTGAAAAAGTTGTATACAGAACTAGACCATATGAGATTAAATCTGGACAAATAGATAGATTACATCAAAAATGGATAGAGAAAATAAAACCTAATATAGAAAATACGTCCTTAAGTGATTTTAGAATTAACATGGAAAATATCATTAAAGAGTTTGATAATATTCCGTTATTAGATATCCAAAAGCCTAAGGTTGGGCTTGTTGGAGATGCTGAATTAACTATAAACTTTGCTGAAAATGGAAGTTACAATATTGTAAGGTTATTAGAGTCAGAAGGAGTAGAAGTCGTTGTGCCAGGAATAGGCTTTATGTCTACTTATTTAATAGGTGATTTAGGTGAACATATGAAAGAATTATCGGACAGCTTTTATAATCAATGCGAAAAGCCTATGGATGAAGCTTTAAGAGCTTCTAAAAGGTTTAGAAAATTCTATTCTATTTTTGACATGAAGGCAAGTGCAAATCAAATAGCACCATTTGCAAATTATCAGGGTAAGTTTTGGTTTATGACTGGTGGTAAAATGATAGAGCTTTTAAAAGATAATGTTAATAATATTGTACTGTATCAAGCTTTCAATTGTGCCATTAATTATGTGTGTGGTGTAGGTCTTAACAAAGAAATAAAAAGACAATATCCACAGGCTAATATAGTAAATATTGATTATGATCCTGGAATGTCAATGGTAAACCAGGTAAATCGTATTAAACTTATGATAAGTAATGCTGAAAAAGATTTGGAAAGGGAAGAAGTAATTTAGTGAAATTATATTTTAACTGTGATACAAATTACAGTTAAAATATAATTAGTGCTAGAAATACAGGAGGAAGTAATATATGTTATTACAGGAGAAATTTCAATTTCTAAAGGATAATATAAAAGAAAGAGGAAGTGGAGCAATTGCTTTTTCAGGTGGAGTGGATAGTACCTTCTTAGTTTATGTAGCACATGAGGTATTAGGAGATAAGGTTATAGCAGTTACAGCTACTTCATCAACTTATCCACAAAGAGAGTTAAAGGAAGCAATTAAATATGCAAAGGACATTGGAGTAAAGCACTTAATTATATCTTCAGAAGAGTTAGACATTGAGGGATTTGCGAGTAATCCTAAAAATAGGTGTTACTATTGCAAAAAAGAACTTTTTACAAAGATAAGGGTAGTAGCTAAAGAAAATGGTATTGAATATGTTTTTGATGGTTCAAACCTGGATGATAGTGGTGATTACAGACCAGGAATGCAGGCAGCTAGTGAATTGGAAGTTATAAGCCCTCTTAAGGAAGCTACTCTTACTAAAGAGGACATAAGAGCACTTTCAAAAGAATTAGGAATTCCAACTTGGAACAAGCCTTCCTTTGCATGTTTATCTTCCAGATTTCCTTATGGAAGAAAGATTACAATTCCAAAGCTTAAAATGGTAGAAGAAGCAGAACAGTTTTTACTAGATATAGGCATAAGGCAAGTAAGAGTAAGGCATCATGGAGAAATAGCTAGAATTGAAGTTTCTCCTGAAGAAAGAGTTAAATTCTTTGATGTTTCTGTAATGGATAAGATAGGAGAGACGTTCAAAAAAATAGGATTTTCTTAT
Organism: Clostridium saccharoperbutylacetonicum N1-4(HMT); assembly: GCF_000340885.1. Classification (NCBI taxonomy): domain Bacteria; kingdom Bacillati; phylum Bacillota; class Clostridia; order Eubacteriales; family Clostridiaceae; genus Clostridium; species Clostridium saccharoperbutylacetonicum. The sequence goes on from NC_020291.1 coordinate 1,562,996, forward strand.
GTTACTTTAGATGTAATAGGATACAGAACAGGGAGTATGAATGAAGTTCTTACAGCGGAAGAAAAAAACAATGCGTGAGATTTTATTTTGATCTGATTATACAAACGATAAGCAGGTTTTGCTTATCGTTTGTATAAAAAAATAAAAATTGTATCTACAAAATGAATTGAGAAAATTTTATAAAAATATAAAATTATATTGACTAATAGTCCCAATATGGAATATAATTATTTTTATAAATCATACTAAATAAATAGGAATAATAAGAAAAAGAAATCATATAATTTATTATAAGACAAAGCAATGAAGGGAATAAGTATATTAAGGAAAGTTTTTAGAGAGGAATTCTTAAAAGAGCTGGAAGGAGTTCTAAATGGAACTTAATAGAATGCATCCTGGAGCACTAAGTTGAACACAGGTATATAAAGTAACAGGTAATTAAGCTTATCTATTTTACATTATTGGCCAAGTTATAGTAGACTTAGCGGGAATGCCCGATATAGCAAAAAGAAGATGTTATGTATAAATTTATTCATAACAATCAGAGTGGAACCGCGGATATTGTCTGCCTCTGTTTAATATGGAGGTAGTTTTTTTATATTAAAAATCATATTAGAACACGAGTAAAAAGATATTGGATGAATATAATAGTGGGGCTATTTATTTTATTTATTCAAATAACAAAATATTATTATGGATTTTGTACAAAAACTAATGTTTTATCTTCAAATTTAGAGAGAATAAGTTTTTTATAATTTAAAGTGTATGGGGGAATGTTTTATGGCGATTAATGAAAAACAAATTATCGAGGATAAAAAGCTTAAAGAAATACTTAAAATGATTGAAAAAATTAAATATGGGTCTGTGACACTAATAATTCAAGATGGAGTAATAATACAAGTAGATAAAAATGAAAAAATACGAATGAAATAATAAGAGAATAATTAATAGTGGTATTATAGTAATCTGACTGGAGAACCAGAGGATGTACTTCTTAATAAAAGAAGTATATCCTCTTTTATTTTATTAAAAACAATATAAAAAGGAGAATTTTAAAATGGCAGAAAAAACATTAAGACAAGTAGCAATTTACGGTAAAGGAGGAATAGGAAAATCAACCACTACACAAAATTTAACCGCAGGACTTGCGGAATTAGGTAAAAATATAATGGTAGTAGGTTGTGACCCTAAGGCAGATTCAACAAGATTATTATTAGGAGGATTAGCTCAAAAAACAGTTTTAGATACTTTGAGAGAAGAAGGGGAAGATATAGAATTAGACGCCATAATGAAAAAAGGCTTTAAAGGAATAAAATGTGTTGAATCTGGTGGGCCAGAACCTGGAGTTGGTTGCGCAGGAAGAGGAATAATAACTTCTATTGGAATGTTGGAAAGATTGGGAGCATACACAGAGGATTTAGACTATGTGTTTTATGATGTACTTGGTGACGTAGTTTGTGGAGGTTTTGCAATGCCTATAAGAGAAGGTAAGGCAAAGGAAATATATATAGTTGCAAGTGGAGAAATGATGGCATTATATGCAGCAAATAATATATCAAAAGGAATCCAAAAGTATGCATTAAAAGGCGGAGTTAGACTTGGGGGAATTATTTGTAACAGCAGAAATGTTGATAGAGAGCTTGATCTATTAAGAGCCTTTGCAAAGGAACTTGGAACTCAATTAATACACTTTGTACCAAGAAATAATGTTGTACAAAGAGCTGAAATAAGAAAGAAAACTGTAATAGAATTTAATCCAGAAGATAAACAAGCAGATGAATATAGAGAATTAGCAAGAAAGATAGAGGAAAACAAACTATTTGTAATTCCAAAACCAATGACTCAAGAAAGACTTGAAGAAATTTTAATTGAGTATGGCTTAATGGATTTGGATTCTGAGTATATCATTTAGTTTAAATAATTTTGGAGTATAAAGTTTAAAATACCTAAAGCAGCATTAGTATTTAAGATAATGGGGAGGCAATTTTATGATAACAGTTAAAAATGTAAGTAAAACTTTTAATACTCCAACCGGAAAAGTAGAAGTATTAAAAGATATACACTTTAAAGTTGATAAAGGAGATATTTTTGGAATAATAGGTTTTAGTGGTGCCGGAAAATCAACCTTAATAAGGTGTTTAAATGGTCTAGAAAAACCTAATTCTGGGGATATATTAATTGGAGAAAATGAGATAACTAAATTAAATAGAAAAGAGTTGCGAAGTGCTAGAAAAAAGATTGGTATGATATTTCAACAATTTAACTTATTTGATTCAAGGACTGTTTATGAAAATATTGCTTTCCCATTAGAAATCTCTGGGTATAAAAAAGATAAGATAAAAAATAGAGTTGAAGAAATATTAGAGTTAGTTGAATTATCAGAAAAAAGGGACTCATATCCACTTCAATTAAGTGGAGGGCAAAAGCAGAGAGTTGGTATTGCAAGAGCATTGGCAAATGAGCCAGATGTACTGCTTAGCGATGAAGCAACTTCTGCCTTGGATCCTCAAACAACATTTTCAATCTTAGAACTTTTGAAAAATATTAATCAAAAATTAAACCTTACAATAGTTATAATAACCCATGAACTAGATGTATTAAGATATTGCACTAATAATATGGTGGTTTTAGAAGATGGACACATTGTTGAAAGAGGAAATACAGAAAATTTATTTCTAAATCCCAAAAGTGACACATTAAAGAGATTTATAAATATTACAGAGGGAATTCAGAAGAGCAGAAAATTTTCAGGAGGTGAAGGGATATGAATAGCGACTTAGTTAATTTGATATTAACAGGAACAAAAGAAACATTATATATGGTATTCCTTTCATCAATAATAGCATTTTTATTAGGCATACCGATTGGAATTTTGCTTGTTGTCAGCGATAAGGGTGGGATATTTCCATTACTTAAAGTAAACAAGATAGTTGGATTTATAATTAATGTCATACGATCAATGCCTGAAATGATATTGATAATTATTTTATTGCCACTTGCAAAACTAATAGTAGGAACAACTTTAGGAGCAAATGCTGCCATTGTATCTATTTCTATAGGTTCAGCTCCTTTTATAGCAAGAATAATAGAAAATAGTTTAAAAGAGGTTGAGTTTGGAAAGATTGAAGCAGCAGAAGCAATGGGAGCAACGACCTTTGAAATAATCAAAAAAGTTTTGCTGCCAGAAGCATTACCTTCAATAGTTAGAGGCGCTACTATTGCGATAATAGGAATAATTGGATTCACAGCTATAGCTGGTGCAATAGGCGCGGGCGGGCTTGGAAGTTTAGCAATAAGATTTGGATATCAAAGATTTCGTACAGACGTATTAATTGGCACTGTAATAGTACTTGTGACAATTGTACAAGTTATTCAGCTGATTGGAGATTCTAGTGCAAGATTAATAAATAAAAAGAGATTCAAGTTTGATTAGAGAAGTAATTTAAATTGAATTAATAGATAATTATTAAAATAAAAAATTTTAAGGAGGAATATATAATGAAGAAAAAAATAATCGCAATTATTGCAAGTACATTTATTTTAATGGGAGCACTTGCAAGCTGCTCTGCAAATAGTAAGCAAGATTCAAATAATTCAAATAGTAGTTCAAATGAAAAAAAAGAAGTAACCATAAAAGTAGGGGCATCAATAACGCCACATGCTGAGATATTAGAGCATATAAAACCTAAACTAAAAGAGCAAGGAATTAATTTAGAAGTTGTAACATTAGATGATGAAGGACAGTTAAACCCTGCATTGGATGAAAAACAAATTGATGCAAATTACTTTCAACATGTGCCTTACTTAGAATCAGTATCAAAAGAAAAAGGGTATAATTTTGAAGTTGCAGGAAAAGTTCATATTGAACCGATAGGGCTATATTCTAATAAAATAAAATCTATTAATGATTTAAAAGATGGAGATAAAATAGGAATACCTAATAATCCATCAAATGAATACAGAGCATTAGTACTTCTTGAGAAGAATGGACTTATTAAATTGAAAAGTGGACTAGCAAATTATTCTGCGACACCAAATGATATAGCAGAAAATCCTAAACATCTTCAATTTGTAGAAACTGACGCAGCACAATTACCAAGAGCGCTTGGGGATTTAGCAGGAGCTGTAATAAACACTAATATAATTTTAGATGCAAAAATAGATCCCAATACTGCTCTGATTAGAGAAAGTGGAGATTCTCCTTATGCCAACATAGTTGTAGTAAGAAAAGGTGATAAAGACAGGCCAGAGATTCAAGCTCTTGTAAAGGCCTTAACATCAGACGATGTTAAAAATTTTATTAAACAACAATATGGTGTGGCAGTAGTTCCAGCATTTTAGACATATAAAAGAAAATAATAAGTCTATAATGCGATGTATATTTCCCGTCGGATAAGGAAGTATGTTTGATTTATAGTGAGCCTATTAGGCTGACATACTGATTTATTATTTTTTTGATCTTGAATATTAATTGGAAAGGAGAGAAAGGAAATGTCGTATAAAGTAGCATTTGCTAGTAGTGATGGAAAAGTTGTTAATCAGCATTTCGGAAGGACAAAACAATTTTTAGTAGTTGAAATAGATAAAGATAATAAGAATTATAACTATGTTGAAATGCGAATTAATGAACCAGCTTGTCAGGAATTTCAACATACAGAGGATGCCTTAAAGAATTCTATTGAGTTAATATATGATTGCGAAGCTGTTTTCGTTGCTAGAATAGGACAAGGTGCATTAGCTCAAGTTGAAGCTAGAGGAATAAAAGGAATTGAGGCACCATACTTCATTGAAGATATAATTGATAGAATACTAAATTCAAGAGTTAATATTTTAGATATATATTAGGAATTAAGTTTAATTTATAAATATTAATTAACAATGCACAATTAATGCCATTTAGGGTATCCGGTGGGCAATTATGGTTGAAAGTTTACAGAGAAAGTTTGAGAATTTATATATAATATAGAATTTTTTAGAGGTGAATTTAAATAAAGTTATTTTAAGGAAGTGAATTTAATGGGAAATTTTAATCATCTTGCAAAGACTCACCCATGCTTAGGAGGAGAAGCGCATTTTAAATATGGAAGAATACATTTACCAGTGAGTCCATCATGTAATATACAATGTAAGTTTTGCAAAAGAGGATTTAATAAATCAGAAGTACGTCCAGGAGTAAGTTCATTACTATTAACTCCTGAAGAAGCAGTAAAAACTGTTAGAAAGGCATTGACTTTATGTCCTGAAATTAGTGTTGTTGGAATAGCAGGGCCAGGAGATACACTTGCAACTGATCATGCTCTTGAAACTTTTCGTTTAGTTAAAAAAGAATTTCCACAGCTTATAAATTGCTTAAGCACTAATGGACTAAGGTTAGAAGAAAAGGCAGAAAAGATTGTTGAAGCAGGAGTACAAACCATAACAGTAACTGTTAATGCAATTGATGCAAGAATACAAAAAGATATATGTTCATTTATAATTGATGAAAATGGAAAGAAAATACAAGGTGAAGAAGGTGCGAGAAAGTTAATAGATGCCCAGCTTAGAGGAATTAAAAAGATTAGCGAATTAGGCGTAATAGTTAAAATAAATAGTGTTTTGGTACCTGGTATAAATGATAAGCATATTAAGGAAGTAGCACGAGTAACAAGAGAATTAGGAGCTTCAATACTAAACATTATCCCGCTAATTCCACAAAATGAATTATCTCACCTTCAAGCACCAACATGTGAACTTTTAGATAAGTGCAGAGGAGAAGCAGGAGAATTTCTTGATGTATTCAGACATTGCAAACATTGCAGAGCTGATGCTTGTGGAGTGCCAGGTAAAAATCAAGATATACATGGTCAATTATATGATAAAGAAGTTGTAGAAACTTTTTCACATGGCTAAAAATATGTTTGTATTAATTGAGTTTAAATTTAATTCTATTCTTATTAAGGAAGGATGAATTAGATATAAAAAAATTTAAATTTAATCGTAGTAAACAAATAGGAATGATATTAATACTATATGATATAGGGTTAAATTAAAGTATAACAAGTCAATATTACAGAATTTATTTTATTATATAGATTCTAATTGCCAATGTTCAATTAACAGCGAAATCAATCCAAGATTTCTTGAAATGTACACTCTTAATTAGAACTTATATATACAAAAAATTGTAAGTTTGGCTTGTTATGTCCTTACAACGATAAGAAGAAATTATATAATATGGAGGAAAAAGAAATGAGAATAGAATCATTATTAGTTCATGGTGCTGTAGATGGAGATGAATTGACAGGGGCAGTAAATGTTCCTATATATCAAACTTCCACATACAAGCAAGAAGAGTTAGGTAAAAATAAAGGATTTGAATATTCAAGAACAGGAAATCCAACACGTGATGCTTTAGAAAAGACTATTGCTTTATTAGAGAAAGGTATAGGAGGACTTGCATTTAGTAGCGGAATGGCTGCAATTACAGCGATTTTATCTCTATTTAGTAGTGGAGATAAAATAATAATTCCAAGTAATCTTTATGGTGGTACGTTTAGAGTAATTGATAAAGTATTTAAAAATTTTAATATTCATTATGAAATAGTTGATTTTTCAAGAATTACAGATGTGAAAAGACTTTTAGAAAATGATAAGGAGAATGCTAGAATAAAGGCTGTGTTAATAGAAACTCCAACCAATCCACTTATGGACATTACTGATATCGAAGAAATTAGTAAGCTTACAAAAGAGTATGATGTTCTTACGATTGTAGATAATACATTTATGTCACCTTACTTGCAAAGACCGTTAGAATTTGGAGCTGATATAGTTGTTCATAGTGCAACTAAATATTTAGGGGGACATAGTAATGTCGTAGCGGGGCTGATAGCTGTAAAGGATAAAGAGCTTATGGAAAAGCTTCACTTTATACAAAATTCCACTGGCGGGGTACTTGGTCCATTTGATTCATTTATATTACTTCAAGGAATAAAAACTTTGGGAGTAAGATTGGATAGGCACAATGCGAATGCAGAAAAAATAGCAGAATTTTTGGGTAAAAGTGAGTATGTTACAAAAATTTATTATCCTGGATTAAAAAACTCTAAGGGATATGAGATCCATAAAAAACAAGCATCAGGTTTTGGAGGAATAATATCTTTTGTGATTAACGAAAAAATTGATTATAAAAAATTCTTGGGATCTTTAAAACTTATAACTTTAGGAGAAAGTTTAGGGGGAGTAGAATCACTGATTTGCCATCCAGCAAGCATGACCCATGCTTCAATTCCATATGAAATAAGGCAAGAGGTTGGAATTGTTGATAATTTAGTTAGGTTATCAGTTGGGATAGAAAATATTGATGATTTACTAGAGGATTTAAGCAATGCATTCAAGGAGAGTTTGGTATGAATTTCGTAAGTGATGTTAAAGAACTTATTGGAAATACTCCATTGATAAAACTTACTAATATTAATGTAAAAGAAAATGTTAATATATTTGCTAAATTGGAATGCTTTAATCCTGGTGGTAGTGTTAAGGATAGAATAGGTGTAGCAATGATTGATGGAGCTGAGAAGAGAGGAAAATTAAAAAAAGGGTATACAATAATAGATGCAACAGCAGGAAACACTGGTCTTGGAATAGCTTTAGCTGCAATAAATAAGGGGTATAATATAATTTTTGTAGTACCAACAAAGTTTTCGATAGAAAAGCAGAAGTTGATAAAAGCTCTTGGCGCTAAAATTATAAATACTCCTGATGAAGATGGAATGCTTGGAGCAATAAATAAAGCAGAAGAACTAATAAAAGAAATTCCCAATAGTATTAGTTTGGAGCAATTTGCAAATGAAGATAATCCTTTAGCACATTATGAAACGACTGGTCCTGAAATATATAATGCACTAGAAGGACATATAAGTTACTTTGTAGCAGGGGCAGGAAGTGGAGGTACTTTTACTGGAATTGTTAAATTTTTAAAAGAAAAGAATAGAAATATCAAAGGTATATTAGCAGATCCTGAGGGTTCAACTATGGTAGGTGGAAAGCATAAAAGTTATAAAATAGAGGGTATAGGGAATGATTTTCTACCAAAGACAATGGATATATCTTTAGTTGATAAAGTGATAAAAGTTAATGATGAAGAAGCTTTTGATAAAGTGCGTTTATTAGCTAAAAAAGAAGGATTAATCGTTGGCTCATCTTCTGGTGCGATACTTGCAGCAGCTATGAAATTATCAGAGGAAATAGATAGAGGAAACATAGTGGTCGTGTTTCCTGATAGAGGAGATAGATATTTAAGTACAACATTGTTTGATTAGTAAAAGAAAAATTGAGATAGAAATATTTGTATTAATAGCAAACCGCATTTTTATAGTATAAATTTTATCTTGAAAAAGATACTACTATAAAAATGTGGTTTTTAGTAAGTAATAAGGCATTGACGGATAAGTGAAGAAGTATTATATTAATATCATATTAAAAATATAGGAATAGTTGGTAAAATGTATTGAAGAAAGGATTGTGATTATTATGGATAAAATACCTACAAGAGAGGAAGCATGGAGCTTACTAACAGAGTATAATCAAGATGAATTTCATCTAGAACACGCTGTAATTGTAGAAAATACCCTTCGGTATTTTGCAAAAGAGCTTGGTTACGAAGATGAAGTTGATTTCTGGGGAATAGTAGGATTACTTCATGATTTAGATTTTGAAAAGTATCCTGAAGAGCATTGTTTAAAAGAACAGGAAATTATGAGTAATAATGGAATTGATAAGTCAATAATACATGCTACTGCAAGTCATGGTTATGCGATTACTGTTGATATAAAGCCTGAACATGAGATGGAAAAGGTTTTATATGCGGTGGATGAATTAACAGGGTTAATAGGAGCAGTTGCAGTTATGAGGCCGTCTAAAAGTGTTCAAGATTTAGAATTAAAATCAGTAAAAAAGAAATATAAGAATTTAAAATTTGCAGCTGGATGTTCTAGAGATGTTATTAAAAGAGGTGCTGAAATGCTTGGATGGGAGTTAGATGCTTTGATTCAAAGAACAATTAATGCATTAAGAACATTTCAAAAATAATAAATAAAATGTTTAACAAATATGAAAGAAGCAAAAAATTAATAATTTCATAGTAAAATATTGAGATTCATTGAAAAAAATGTTACAATACTAAAAATATATATTTATAGAGAATAGGGTCCCAAAATAAAGATCCTGTTATTTTTATAAATATATAGTGTAGTTATTCTATCGGAATAATAAAAAAGGTAGTTAAAACTACAGGCAATAATATAATTGTATGACATTTTAAACAAATGGGGATTATGTCATCCAATAATTTAAAGGGGGAAAAATATGAAAAACAAATATTTATCATTATTAACAGTGTTGTTTTTTATGTGTGGAATTGTTCTCACTGGGTGTAAACCGCAAGAAACAACAAGTACAGCAAGTCAAACTGCTGCAAAATCAGGAGGCACATTAAGATATGCTTTGTGGAGTTCACCTCCAGGATCATTTCATCCAAGCTATAGTGCAAATATTTATGATAACAAGATAGTGGATTTGGTATATGAAAAATTAATAAATGCAGATGAAAATGGTAATTATGTGCCAGGTCTTGCTGATAAATATGAAGTGTCAAGTGATCAACTTACAATCACTTTTAGCTTAAATAAAAATGCAAAATGGCATGATGGGGAACCTGTAACTGCTGACGATGTTGCTTATACATTTACAACTATTGCTGATCCAGATTATGATGGACCAAGATTTTCACAAGTTGAAAATATAGCAGGAGCAAAAGATTATAAAGCTAAGAAGGCAACTAGTATTTCAGGAATAAAGGTTATTGATAAAAATACGATAAGTTTTACTTTTTCACAAGTTTATTCACCAGCACTTGCTACTTTTGCACAAAGAGCTATAATTCCAAAGCATGTGTGGGAAAAGATACCTGTAGCTCAATGGTCAAAGAGTGATCAACTTAAAAAACCAATTGGAAGCGGGCCTTTTAAATTTAAGGAATTTGTTCCAGATCAATATGTAGAACTTGAAAAATATGCAGATTATAATTTAGGAGAACCTAAGTTAGATAAGATTATATTTAAAGTTACTAATCAAGATACTGCTCAATCTGAACTTATAAAAGGAGATTTAGATATAGTACCAATATCTTCATTCAAACAAAAAGATCTTGATGCTTATAAACAAGCAGGGATAACTGTATTGGAGAATGATGGGGTGAGTTATCAATTCTTAGGATTTAATTTTGAAAATCCTATATTAAAAGATCAAAAGATAAGACAAGCTATAGAATATGCAATAAATCGCAAAGGTATAGTTGATAGTGTATTAGATGGTCATGGTAAAGTTGTTAATACTGTATTTTCATCAAAAAGCTGGGCAAATCCAGGCGAAGATGGGCTTGAAAAATATGAGTATAGTACAGATAAAGCTAAGTCATTGCTAAAAGAAGCAGGTTATGAAGAAAAAGATGGAGCCTTCTATAAAGATGGCAAGCCACTACAATTTACTTTAAAATATTCAACTGGTAATAAACCAAGAGAGCAGTCGGCTGTATTGATACAACAAAACTTAAAAGATATTGGTATTGCTGTTAATATTCAAAGTATGGAATATGCAACTCTTGATAAACAATTAACAAGTAAAGATTTTGAAATATTCCTTCTAGGTTGGACTAATGATTTAGATCCAGATATTAAGTCTTCATGGTATTCAACTCCAGGAAGTATACTTGGAAAATATGAAGGCTTTACAGATCAAAATCTTGATAAATTAATTGATGCTGGAAGAAGTGATTTTGATCAAAATAAACGTAAGGAAAATTATAAACAAATAGCAAAGGAATTTAATAATGTAGTTCCAGCTGTGATATTGTATAGTCCAAATGATGGATATGCATATAATTCAAAATTAAAAAATTATAAGCCAGTTCCTTATTATGAATTTTCAAATGCACAAAACTGGTCTTTAGAACAATAAAAATTATAAAAATATGAGGCTTTAGGAATATGAAAATATGCCTAGGCCTCATATGTGCATAAGAGTGAGTTTATTTATGTGAAAATTAATATAGAGAGGAAGGCAAATGAATGTTTAAATATGCAATAAAACGTATGATAAACACTATTCCAATACTTATAGGTATATCTATAATAGTATTTATTCTTATTAACTGTCAGCCAGGAAATCCATATTCTAACATGGTAGATCCAACCGTTACAGATGAAGTAAAGGAACAGATGCTTACACAGATTGGATATTATGATCCACTTCCAGTCAAATATTTTAAATGGGTAACGAGAGCAGTAAGTGGGGATTTAGGATATTCAATTACCTATAAGGAGTCTGTAATGAATGTAATAAGCTCAAGAATTGGAAATACCATTTTACTTGGTACAGCCTCATTGTTTTTAAGTGTTTTAATAGCAATACCAATAGGAATGATAAGTTCAGTTAAAAGATATTCAATTTTTGATTATATAATGACAGTGTTGGCGTTTATAGGCTTGTCTATTCCAGCTTTCTTCTTTGGATTGCTTTTGATTAAGGTGTTTTCAGTGGATTTAAAAATATTACCGATATCGGGTATGGTTACCATAGGGAAAAATTATCTGGGAATAAATCATGTTATAGATATTTTTAATCATATGATTTTACCTACTATTGTACTAGCGTTGTTGAACACAGCTTCTTTCATGAGATATACAAGATCCAGTATGATAGATATAATTGGCCAAGATTACATAAGAACAGCAAGAGCAAAAGGAGTATCTTCCAGAATTATTGTTTTAAAGCATGCTTTTAAAAATGCATTGATTCCAATTATAACTGTTATCAGTTTAGAGCTCCCAACTTTATTTTCAGGAGCTTTAGCTACAGAAACAATTTTCGTATGGCCAGGAATAGGAAGATTAAATTTTGAAGCAGTAACTAATAGAGATTATTCTTTGATAATGGGACTAGTTATGATATTTGCAGTAGTAACTCTTTTATCTAATTTAATTGCAGATATTTTATATGCAGCAGTAGATCCTAGAATTAAATATGATTAAAAGGAGGGCTAGATGTGGCTAAGGAAAAGGTATTATCACCAGCTAGAATTGCCTTAAAGAAATTAAAAAGAAATAAACTTGCAATATTTGGAAGTGGTGTTTTGATTATATTAATATTATTAGCAATAATTGCACCAATAATATCTCCTTATGGAAGGGACACCGTAGACTTATTAAATATAGAAGCTGCTCCTACAGCTAAGCATATATTAGGAACTGATGAATTAGGACGTGATGTTTTTGTAAGGCTTATATATGGAGGACAAGTGTCCTTAAGTGTTGGAGTAGTGGCAATTGTTATACAGCTTGCTATTGGAATAACCTTAGGGGCTATAGCAGGATACTTGGGTGGAATTGCAGACAAAATAATAATGAGACTTGTAGATATGGTATTATGTTTTCCATTTTTGGTAATAGCAATAACTATGGCATCAATTTTAGGCCCTAGTATTTGGAATGTTATGATTATTATTGGAATACTAGGCTGGCCTAAAATTACAAGAATAGTTAGGGCAGAAATCCTATCATTAAAAGAAAGAGAATTTATTGAAGCAGCTAAAGCTTTAGGATTAGATAGTAAAGATATTATATTAAAGCATTTAATTCACAATATTTATGCACCAATTATAGTTTATGGAACTCTAGGTATAGCCCAAGGAATTTTATATGAATCCTTTTTAAGCTTTCTTGGAATGGGAGTAACACAGCCGCAGCCAAGCTGGGGAAATATGTTGACAGCAGCTCAAAATATGAGAGTTCTTCAAAGTGAATGGTGGTTATGGATTCCGCCAGGTGTATGTGTATTTTTGACTATTGTTTCAATTAATTTTTTAGGTGATGGTCTTAGGGATGCTTTAGATCCCAAAATAAAGGCATAGGGGGTGGAGCATGTGGAAAAAGAATTACTTAAAGTAAACAATTTAAAAACGAGCTTTTATACAGCAGAAGGAAAAGTTACTGCAGTAAATGATGTAAGCTTTAAGGTTCATGAAGGAAAAGTACTTGGAATAGTTGGTGAGTCAGGATGTGGTAAAAGTGTTACTTCAATGTCTATAATGAGACTTCTAGATGATTCCATTAGTAAGATTGAAGAAGGGGAAATTATTTTTGAAGGAACTGATATACTTAAGCTTTCTGAAAAAGAAATGAATAAAATAAGAGGTAATAAGCTTGCAATGATATTTCAAGAGCCCATGACTTCACTAAATCCAGTTTTCACTATAGGACAGCAGATAGGTGAAGCAATAAAAATTCATCAAGGAATAAAGGGAAAAGAAAATAAGGAAAAATCTATTGAAATGTTAAAGCTTGTAGGTATTCCTACGCCTGAAAAAATTGTAAATGAATATCCTCATCAATTAAGTGGTGGGATGAGACAGAGAATTATGATAGCAATGGCACTTTCCTGCAATCCTAAGCTCATAATTGCAGATGAGCCAACTACAGCTCTTGATGTTACAATTCAAGCACAAGTTTTGGAGCTTATGAAGAAGTTAAGTAAGGATTTAAAAACTTCTATTATATTAATTACTCATGACCTTGGGGTAATAGCTGAAATGGCTGATGAAGTAATAGTTATGTATTCAGGAAAAGTAGTTGAGGAATGTTCTGTCCAAAATATATTTGAAAAAGCAAAGCATCCATACACAAAAGGCTTATTATATTCAAGAGCAGAAAATGTTAAAAAAGGAGAAAGGTTATATAACATTCTTGGTATGGTGCCAAATTTAAATGATATGCCTTCAGGCTGCAGCTTTAATCCAAGATGCGAAAAATGTATGGATATATGTAAAGAAGAAATGCCAAAGCTAATTGAGACGGAAGAAGGTCATAAAGTTAGATGCTGGCTTTATAGCGGAAAGGAGGTTTAGCTTTGGGAAATGAATTATTAAAGGTTAAAAATTTAAAGAAATATTATACTAGTAAAAGAGATCTATTTTCTAAGAATCAAAGAGTGGTTAAAGCAGTAGATGATGTTACTTTTAGCATTAATGAAGGTTCTGCTTTTGGATTAGTTGGAGAATCAGGCTGCGGTAAATCAACTACTGCAAGAACAATATTAAATTTAATTGAGCCAAGTGGCGGATCAGTTGAATTTAATAATGAAATTATCTACGATGTTGAGGACAAAAAATTCTTAAGCAAGGAAGAAATGAGAAGGAAAAGAAGGGAAATGCAGATGATCTTTCAGGATCCTTATGCATCTTTAGACCCACGAATGAATATTGGTGAAATTGTAACTGAAGGTCTTATAAAACATAAGATAGCAACAGGAAATGATGCTCTTTCTATGGCAAAAGAATTTTTGGAGCTTTGTGGCTTAAGGAAAGATGCTATTAACAAGTATCCTCATGAGTTTAGTGGAGGACAGAGGCAGCGTATAGGAATAGCTAGATCTATGATATTAAAACCAAAGTTTGTAATAGGAGATGAACCTATTGCAGCTTTAGATGTATCCATACAGGCACAAATAGCTAATCTTTTGATAGACTTAAAGGAAAGATTTAAATTAACATATTTATTTATTTCTCATGACTTAAGTTTTGTAAGATATTTTTGTGATAGAGTAGCAGTTATGTATTTGGGATCTATTGTAGAAATGGGAGATTCAGAAGAGTTGTTTAATAAAAGACTTCATCCATATACAAAATCATTAATATCTGCAATTCCAACAACTAATCCGTTGCTTAGAACAAATAGAATAATTCTTGATGGAGATGTACCGAGTCCATCAAATCCGCCTAAGGGGTGTAAATTTCATACTAGGTGTAAATATTGTACAAATATATGCAAAGAAGAAGTACCTAATATTGAAGAAGTTAGTAAGGGATATTTTCTTGCATGTCACAATTGGCAAGACATAAATTAGAAAGGAAGAAATAAAATGAAACCAGTAATAGGCATAACCACCTTTCATGATATAGAAGTAGAAAAATCATTTAGTTTAGCAAGCAATAATTACCTAAGTGCTGTTGAAAATGCAGGTGGGGTGCCGCTATGCATTCCTATTAGTGAAAACATGGAGGATGTTAAATATTATTTAAATGTAGTTGATGGTATTATTTTCTCAGGGGGAGAGGGAGTAAGTCCCTTAAAATTTGACGAGAACCCTTCACAAAAAAATTCATATCTAAGTCACTTGAGAGATGATTTTGAGATAGAACTTTTCAAGGAGGCATACAATAGAGATATGCCTATATTGGGAGTGTGTAGAGGAACACAATTAATAAATGTAGCATTGGGAGGAACATTATATCAAGATATTGTTTCTCAAATACCAAATTGTCATGGACATATGCAACAAGGAATGCAAGTATATGAGTTATTTCATAAAATTAATATAGAAGAAAACAGCAAGTTATTTGATATTTTCAAAAATACAGAGCTAGAAGTGAATTCTTTTCATCATCAAGCAATAAAAGATATAGGTAGAGATTTAAAAATTATTGCTACTGCTAAAGATGGGGTTATTGAAGGAATTGAAAGTTTAAGTAGAAAATTTTTGGTTGGAATACAATGGAATCCAGAAGATTTAACTTTAAAGCATAAAGAATTTTTAAGTATCTTTAAAGCTCTAATTAACAATATAAAGCAGTAGATGAGGAGGAGTAACCAATGAAGCCGATAATTGGATTAGCTTTGTCTAGTAGAGTTAAACCTAAAAAGGTATATAGCGTAATAAATAATGATTACATTAAAGCAGTGCAGAAAGCTGGAGGAATACCAGTTCTTATTCCATTTAGTGATAATTTAGAAAATATAAAAGTATATACAAATAAAATTCAAGGAATAATTTTTACAGGTGGGGAAGATATATCGCCTTTGTTTTATAATGAAGAGCCTATAAAAGAAGTACAATGCATAATTGAAAAAAGAGATATATTTGAATTGGAACTTTTTAAGGAAGTATATAAGAAACAGATACCTATTTTGGGGGTATGTAGAGGACTTCAACTTATTAATGTTGCACTTGGCGGTAGTTTATATCAAGATATTAATGTTCAAATTCATAATAGTAATGGTCATTTACCAAAGTATGCTTTAAGATCAAATCTTTATCATTCAGTAAAAATAGAAAAAGGCAGCGAGCTTTTTGTTATATTTAAAACAGAAGATTTAAAAGTTAATTCATTTCATCATCAAAGTATAAAAAAACTTGGAAAAGATTTAAGAGTAACAGCACATTCTAGTGATGGAGTCATTGAAGGAATTGAAAGTTTAAAAGAAAAATTTTTAGTTGGAGTGCAATGGCATCCAGAAAACTTAGTAGAACGCCATAGTGAATTTTTAAAGCTTTTTCAGGCACTTATTGATAATGCACGGGAGATATAAATTTATGTATTTTAATATATGACTCAATACAGGGGAGTCTTGAATACATGTCAAAAAAGTACAGAAAAAATAGTTGTTGTGTTTCCGGGATATGGGAGAGATGGAACATTATTTTGAGATTAGAATAAATAAAGAAAATTTAATAATTACAAATCAGTAATACAAAAATAAAATTCCACTAAAACAAATTTTGGTGGAATTTTATTTTTATGTTTATAAATAATTGGTTAAAGTTTATCTAGAAAATAGCTTTACGTGTTAATCAAGATATATAAAATACTTTATTCTTTCAAACGTTAATAATTAACTACTTCCTTGAGTTTTGTTCTTTTAATAGCATACTAAGAGGAAGAGCTACTAAAATTATTATAAAAGATATAAAATATACATCATTGATTCCCATTAAATACGCTTGGTTTGGAAGTAATACTTTTGAAATATCAGTATTAGCTAATTCATTAGTGTGCACAGAAGTCATTAGTGTTAGTAAAGAGGTAAAAACACCTATAGCTAGTGAGCCAATACTTTGTCCAACCCAATTGTTAACTGAAGCAGCATTTCCAGAAAGTTCCCTATCTATGCAAGACATACCTATATTAGTTACTGGCATAGTTGATAGAGCTATTCCAACATTACGTAAGGTCATCCATAATATTATGTATAAAGTTGAAGTATCTAAGCTTAAGTGAGACATTTTTAATGAACCTATAGCCATTGCTATAATTCCTGACACAACTAGAAAACGTGGATCCATAAGATTATAAAGTTTTCCGGCTATAACCATACAAAGTGCCATCATTAAGGATGGAATAAGCATGACAAGTCCAGCATTTAATGGTGTCATATGCTGAACATTTTGCAAATAAAGTGGAGTTAAAAGAGTTCCAGCATATAAGCTCATGATAACTACAGCTCGTACAATTATGCTCATAGTATAGCCTTTAAATTTAAATATTTTAAGATTTAATGCAGGTATTTTTGTGGTTGATTCCTGTCTTAAAAATATACTTAAAATAATAGCACCACCAATTAAAAGTAATATTATTTTGTAAGATAGCCATCCCCAGCTAGCCCCTTCACTAAATGCAGTTAAAAGCAATACACTTGCTATTATACTAGTTGAGAAACCAGGAAAATCAAAACCAGCAGGAGGATTTAATTTATAATATGGAGTGAATTTTAATACTATTACAATAGCAATTAAGCCTAGAGGAACGTTCATTAAGAATATAGCCTTCCAGCTAAAAGTTTGTATTAAGAAGCCACTAAGTGTAGGTCCTACAGCAGGAGCAAGCATTGATGCTAGACTCCAAAGACTTATAGCAGTTGCATGTTTTTTTCTCGGTATAACTTGATATATAATTGTCATGGTAGCTGGTGCTGCCAAGCCATTAAAAGCTCCTTGCAATATACGAAAGCCTATGAGGGATTCTATATTCCAAGAAAAAGCACATAGAATAGATGATAAAGTAAAACCTATAAGAGATATCAAATATAAGCGCTTGTAACTAAATTTTTCACCTAAATAGCTGGTTATTGGAGCTATAGTCCCAGTTGCCAGCATAAATCCTGTTAATGCCCATTTTGCCGAATCTAAGGAGGTATTAAAATATTTCATTAGATCTATTAAGGCTAAGTTTATGGTGCTTGTTCCTAAAGTTGTTAAAAAGGCACCAAGGAAAAGAGAGGATATGACAGGCCAAAAGTCCACCTCTTTGTTATTGATATTTTCCATTAAATAATCTCCTTACTTTAATATTTTTGTAAACGTATCATTGAATATATGTAAAAAATGACATATAATTAATAGTAATTATAGAATATATAAAAAAGATATATATGTCAATATTGACATATATGGAGGCGTGATTATGAATAAATTATCTTATGGTTTACTTAGTATCTTATCAACGGAAGCCTTAACTGGTTATGATTTGATGTTAAAATTAAATTTGTTTAGACATACAACTCATAGTTCAATATATCCATTGTTCCCAGCACTTATAGCAGAAGGATATATTGAGTGTACAATTATTGAGCAATCCGGAAAGCCAGACAAAAAGGTATATAATATAACTGAGCAAGGAATCGGTATTTTAAAAGAATGGATAAAAAATAAGGTAGATGGAGAAGAGACAAATAATGAAATAATGCTAAAGGTATATTGTATTCATATTTTAGATAGAAATTCTGCTATGGAATTCTTAGCTGAAATAGAAGAGAGATTTTGTAAGAAATTAGATAAGCGTATAAAATCTTTTGAAAAGCTTAAAGAGAGGCTTAAAGATGAGTCTGTAACTACAAATTCATTGAAATTTGGGGCTTATTTGTTAAATGAGAAAGTAATAAATGACTCAAGAGCTGAAATTATTTGGTGCAGGTGGATTAAAGAACTATATAATAAGAATGATAATATTAATATCTTTAAAGAAAATTTTCAAGGGATATTAAATAATAAAATGCTGAGAGAACTGTAAAAGATATAATTTATAGTTCGGGTAATACTTAAGCAAGTAAAGGTTCAAATATGCTGAAATCAAAGAAATAAGAATCCATACAAATTTTTTACTTGAAAATCATTCAAAATGTATATATAATAGAAAAAGAACAAAATATAGTAATGAAGTAACAGCAATGATAAAAGCTACGATTTATAAATTTCTTTAGAGAGCCGATGGATGGTGCAAATCGGTGAAATGTTAAGTCTTTCCACTTTTGGAGCTGTCGGTGATGAATCGAAAGACTGGTACCCTTTATAGTACTATTATCGAGTGGTTGGTTATTAGTAATCAGCAATTTGGGTGGCAACGCGGATCCTTCCGTCCCATATATAGAATATGAGATGGCGGGTTTTTTTACGTTTTTAAATAATTTTAATATATAGATAATTAATTTTAGGAGGAAGAAATATGTTAGACATAAAATTTTTAAGGGAAAATCCAGAAGTAGTTAAAGAAAATATAAAGAATAAGTTCCAAGATAATAAGTTAGAATTAGTTGATCAAGTAATTGAGCTTGATGCTGAACTTAGAAAGGTTAAGCAAGAAGTTGAAGCTTTAAGAGCTGATAGAAATAAGAATTCAAAACAAATTGGTGGATTAATGGCTCAAGGTAAAAAAGAAGAAGCTGAAGAATTAAAGAAGAGAGTTAATGCGGATTCAGAAAGAATGGCTGAATTAGATGTAAAAGAAAAAGAATTAGAAGAAAAAGTTAAAAATATAATGATGATAATTCCAAACATAATTGATCCAAGTGTACCTATAGGTAAGGATGATAGTGAAAATGTTGAATTAGAACGTTTTGGTGAACCAGTAGTTCCTGAGTTTGAAATTCCATATCATACAGACATTATGGAAAAATTAAGTGGTATTGATCTAGATAGCGCAAGAAAAGTAGCAGGTAATGGTTTCTATTATTTAATGGGAAATATAGCTAGATTACATTCAGCAGTAATTTCTTATGCAAGAGACTTTATGATAGATAGAGGCTTTACATATTGTATTCCACCTTTTATGATCAGAAGTCAAGTTGTTACAGGTGTTATGAGTTTTGCAGAAATGGATGCTATGATGTATAAAATCGAAGGTGAAGATTTATACTTAATTGGTACAAGTGAACATTCTATGATTGGTAAGTTTATAGATACAATTTTACCAGAGGATTCACTTCCACATACATTAACTAGTTATTCACCTTGCTTTAGAAAAGAAAAAGGTGCTCATGGTATAGAAGAAAGAGGAGTATATAGAATTCACCAATTTGAAAAACAAGAAATGATCGTTGTTTGTAAACCAGAAGATAGTATGACATGGTATGATAAAATGTGGAAAGACACAGTAGCGTTATTCCGTTCTTTAGATATACCTGTAAGAACTTTAGAATGCTGCTCAGGAGATTTAGCAGATTTAAAAGTTAAATCAGTTGACGTAGAAGCTTGGTCTCCAAGACAAAAGAAATATTTTGAAGTTGGAAGCTGTTCTAACTTAGGTGATGCACAAGCTCGTCGTTTAAAAATTCGTGTAGATGGTAAAGATGGAAAATACTTTGCGCATACATTAAACAATACAGTAGTAGCTCCACCAAGAATGTTAATTGCATTCTTAGAAAACAATTTAAATGAAGATGGAAGCATTAATATTCCAACTGCATTACAACCATATATGGGTGGAATGAAAGTAATAAAATAAGGATTTAATAAAATCTAGAAATATGAGAATTATAGGTGAAATTTTTTGCCTATAATTTTTTTTTATAAAAATATCTAAAAGCGTGATGAATTCAGTTGTGTTCTTTTAGTAGAAATGCTTCAATAAAAGAGCATGATTATAATAATTTTGATATACTATGATTGTAAATAAACAAGTTTTGTTTTATGATGGAAATTACAATTATAGAAGTTGATTGGAGTAAATTATGAAAGTAAATAGCTTTCTACCAAAATATATGGTGGATTTTAAATGTATAAATTCTAAGTGCATTGATACTTGCTGTGCCGGTTGGGATATAAATATAGATGATGCAACTTATAACAAGTATGTTAATAGTGATGGAGATCTAAAGAAATTAGTTTCTGGAAAATTTGTAAAGAATAATGAAGAAGATAATTCTTTTAATTGTGGATTTATGATTCTTAAAGAAGAAAGTAGATGTCCTTTTTTAAATTCTAATATGCTTTGTGATATACATGGAGAAACTGGTGAAGAAAATCTTTGTATTACTTGTAAGAGTTATCCAAGGGTATTTAATATTGTTGATGATGTTTATGAAAAGAGTGGGTTACCATCCTGTATAGAAATATGTACTCGTGCTTTATTAAATAGGGATAAAATGGAATTTGTTGAATCAGAGGAGGATATTGAAGAAGGCAATATTGAAATAAGAAGAATTATAGATAGTGAAGCCTTTGATGGAACAGAAAGCCTTGTTCAGTATTTTTGGGATATAAGAGTAATATCAATAAATATTATGCAATTAAGAAATTATTCAATTGAAGAAAGATTAAATATTCTTTTGAGTTTTTATTCTAAGCTTGAAAAACTTAATATTCTTAAGGAATTTGAAAACATAGATGAAACTATAGAAGAATTTAATAATGGTTTAGTGAATTTTGGAAGTTTAAAAGGAGAAAGTTTTAAAGAGAAAAGTGATTTTTACAAAAGTCTTTGTGATTCCAAATTAGTTGATAATATTCGAAGCATAAGATTAAAAGTGTGTGTAGATGAATATAAAGCTGGAATTTTAAAAGCTGTTGATATAATTAAATATATAGAAGAGGATCCTAAATATTTAAATCAATTAGAACAATATTCATATATTTTTGAAAATTATTTAGTAAACCAAATTTTTAAAGATCTAGTTCCGTTTAACAAAGGAGAAAATTTAATAGGAAGTATTAAAAAAGTTATTAATACTTACAGAATAATTAAAGCATATGTTATTGGAATTGCTATAAATAATGATGAGGATATTAAAGAAGAAAATATCATTACAGTTATTCAAGCTTTAAGTAAAGATATAGAACACAATAAAGTATTCAAAGAATTGCTATAGATATCCAAAGCGAGAATTAGACATATGCGTAACTTACCGAAATTAAACACATATTTATTACAGCGAACTAATGAAATTTTCGCTGGATGGGTTCTAAGTGGAAGGTTGCACCCATTTCTGCATGTTCCTAAAGTAAATTTATGACAAGCAGAAAGTGGAACAACCAATAGAGGAAACTCGACTCACGTTCGTTCGCTGAGTAAGCGATTCACACCAAATCAGTTTTTTAAATGAGGTTAACTCATGAATGAGTTAACTAAGTTCAAGAAACCAAATCATAGATTTGGACTTTCACTTATCTGCTTAATAATCATCACAGCTTAATTTCATATGCCGCTTGCACAAATATGTATGTAATTTCTAGTGTAGTGTTACGATTATAATTTCTCAATGATGCATGTATATTTCATTTATAAGTTTGATTATTAAATTGGATATCTATAGAAGCTTAAAATTTAGAAACAAATGAAAGGTTGATTTAAAATGGGAAAATTAAGAGTTATAGGAATAGGACCAGGAAGTATTGAAAATATGAGTTTAAGGGCATTAAAGGCCATTGAAGATAGTGAAGTTATTGTTGGATACAACAAGTATATAGATATGATAAAAGATTTAGTAACAGATAAAGAATTATATTCAACAGGAATGAGGGGAGAAGAAGCAAGATGCCAAGAAGCTTTAAAGCTTTGTAAGGATAAAAATGTGGCATTAATAAGTACAGGGGATGCAGGTATTTATGGAATGGCAGGTCTTATACTTGAACTTAAAGAAGATGAAGATGTTGAAATAATTCCAGGAATAACCGCAAGTAGTGCAGCTGGATCAGTAGTTGGTGCTCCTCTTATGCATGATAATTGTAATATTAGTTTAAGTGATCTTATGACACCTTATGAAGATATTAAAAAGAGAGTAAAGCTTGCAGCAGAAGGAGATTTTATAATATCGTTATATAATCCTAAAAGTAAAGGAAGACCGGAGTATTTAAAAGAATGTATTGAAATAATAAGAGAATTTAGAGAAGCTTCAACACCAGTAGCTGTAGTAAGGCATGCTCTTAGAGAAGGGCAGAGTTATAAATTGTTTACTATTGGAGATTTTAATCCAGAGATTGTTGATATGATGTCAATTGTTATTGTCGGTAATACTAAAAGTTTTTATAAGAATGGAAACTTTATAACACCTAGAGGTTATGAAAATAAAAGAGATAAATGTGAAAATTAACTAGACCATAACCCAATTTTTATTGAGTTAGGAAGTGGAGAAAAAATGATTGGATTTATACTTGGAACTTCAGAAGGAAGAAAAATTCTATCTTTAATGAATGAATACACAGATAATATTGTAGTAACAACAGCTACAACATATGGTGGACAGCTTCTTGAAAAATTTAAAATGAAAAATTTAAACACAAAACCTTTAAACAAAGAAGAAATGTTAGAATGGATTAAAGTAAACTCCATCAATATATTGGTAGATGCATCACATCCTTATGCAGAAATTGTTACTAGAACTGCAATAGAATGTGCTGAAGAACTTGATATTAAATATTTGAGATATGAAAGAAAAGGTGCATTAGAAGATATTGAAGATGAAGATATAATAAGAGTTAAAGATTATGATGAAGCTATTAATATTATAAAAAACATAGAAGGTAATGTTTTGAATACCACAGGCGGAAATAATGTTACTAAATTTTTAAGCTTAGAATGCAAATACAGAGTGATACATAGAATTTTACCATCGCCAAATGTCTTATCTAAAATTGTAGATGCTGGAATCAAGCTTAAAGATATCATAGCACTTCAAGGACCTATATCCTATGAACTTGAAAAGGCTTTTATTAAGCAATATGATGCTAAGGCGATTTTGACAAAAGATAGTGGCACAGAAGGTGGAGTATTAGAAAAATATAAAGCAGCAAAAGAGTGTAATATTAAGTTAATAGTTATAGATAAACCTAAATTTATAGGGGATACACCTTTTTCTAGTGAAGAGGAATTAGTTCAACATATAGTAAAAATAACTCAAACATACTAAATACCACTGTTTTTTTACAATATATAAACAATTATAGATTGAAGAAGTATAGGCGAATAATTAATTGAATAGTAAATTTTAGTAGATAATTATTATTGATTAAAATTTATTTATATATTATAATATATAAATAAATGATTAAGAGGAGATGAATTTAATGAGCGTTAAAGAAAAGGTGTTAGAAACTATGAGAGAAGCAGGTAAACCAGTAAGTGCTGGTGAAGTTGAAAAATTATCTGGGTTAGATCGTAAAGAAATTGATAATGCATTTAAAGAATTAAAAAAGGAAAATGCTATTGTTTCTCCAGTTCGTTGTAAATGGGAGCCAGCTAACTAATAAGTATTTTTGAATACATATTTAATTTTATGAAATAATAAGTTTAAAATCAATTATGTCCTATGAAAAGAGTTAGGAAATCTATTTCATAGGATATTTTCATTTATACTTTAGCATTCAGAAAACCATTGTCTAAACAGGTTACCATGAATTATTCTGTTATAAGTTTAAATTTGTAGAAATTATATAATATATGTTGACAATAAAAGAATGTTCGTTTATTATAGAAATATAATAGAGGTGTTTACAATGAGAAAAAAGGATGATGAAAAAGAAAAAAGTATAAAAGAAGCGGTAATTAAATTAATACTTAAAGAAGGCTTTCATGGGACTTCTATTTCAAAGATAGCAAAGGAAGCAGGAGTTTCACCGGCAACCGTTTATATCTATTATGAAAACAAAGAAGTAATGCTTCGAGATATATATCTTGAGTATTCAGAAGAAATTCTAGAATATTTACTTAATAAAGTTTCCAATATTAATAATGGACAAATGCTCATTGAAATTTTAATTAAAGAGTATTATACCTATATTAGAGAGAATGAAGAAATATTTCATTTTGTAGATCAATTTTCAAATTGCCCAGCTTTGGCAAATCAATGTGCTTCAAGAAATAGTATTAATAAATTAAATTATTTATTGGACAACTTGAAAGAAAAAAGAATTTTTAGAGATTTTCAAAATGATAATCTAGCAGCAATAATTTTTTCACCGGTAAAATCAATTGCTATAAATAATTGCATTGAAGAAAGAAAACAAGTTGAATTGATAGATGAGATTACTAGAATTATACAAAAAGCTTTGCTTTTTTAATCGAAGAAGATTTATGAGCGAGAAAGTTTTGGAATTATTAGAATAACAAAATTTTCTCGCTATTACTAAAAAAATAATTAAATGAGCATTCATTTAAACACTGTTTAGAGAAAGGATGATTAATATGATGAATTTAGATAGAAAAAATACAAAAGCTGTAGTTATACCTATATCAAATATGGTTTTATTAGCAAATATGACTCACAAATTAAAATTCAGTAGAATTAGTGATGAGCAATATGAAAGATTAAATAGTGAAAATCAACCTATTATTGTTTTACCATTGAAACAAAATTTTAATCAAGTCCAATTAAAAGAAGAAGATTTTCATAGAGTTGGAGTATTAATTCAAATAGATGGAATTGAAAAAAGTCAAAAGGGATATGAATTTGCTATTAAAGTATTAGATAGAGTAGAAGTTAAATCAATTGAAGTTGGAGAAGATTTTGTAAATGCTGAATTTGAAACAGCATCAGACATTATAGATCTTACTGAGAAAAGTAAAGAAGAAATGTTAGAATACATGAAAAATGTTACTTATGATATCAGTAAAAATTTTGATGGAGCAGAACCTATAGTAAGAAAAATAGAAAATCAAAAAGATTTGAATAAATTAATCGGTTATCTTGTTCAGTTTATGCCACTTTCAAATGATGAGAAATATGACTTAATGGAAACTCAATCTATAAAAGATAGAGGTCTAAAGTTTATGGACTATCTATTAAAGCAAAAAGAAGCTTTAAAATTACAATTTGAAATGGCAGAAAAATTCACTGAGAAGGCAAATAAAAATTATAGAGAAACAGTATTAAGACAACAATTAAAAGCAATTCAAGATGAATTAAACGAAGGTAAAAATGGAAGCCCAAAAGGCGAAAAAGATTACTTAAAGCAAATTGAAGAAGCTGGAATGCCTGAAGAAATAAAAGAAGCTGCTTTATATGAATTAGAAAAATTAGAAAGTCAAGGTCAAAATGGTTCTGAGTATAATGTTATACGCAACTATTTAGAATTATTAATAAAGTTACCTTGGAAGAAATCAGAAGCTACAATGGTTAATTTAGAAGAAGCTAGACGTATTTTAGATGATCAACATTATGGATTAGAAAAAGTTAAGGATAGAATAATACAACATCTAGCAGTTATGCAGCTTAAAAAAGATAAAAAAGGCTCTATTTTATTATTAGTAGGACCTCCTGGAACAGGTAAGACAAGCTTAGGCAAGAGTATAGCTGAAGCTCTTGGAAGAAAGTATATTAGATTAAGTTTAGGTGGTGTTCGTGATGAAGCTGAAATCAGAGGCCATAGAAGAACTTATGTGGGAGCAATGCCAGGTAGAATAATTCAAAGTATTAAAAAAGCAGGAGAAAATAATCCTGTAATGATCTTAGATGAAGTTGATAAATTAATGACAGGTTATAATGGAGATCCAGCTGCTGCATTATTAGAAGTATTAGATCCAGAACAAAATAATACTTTTACTGATCATTATTTAGACTTACCATATGATTTATCAGATGTGTTCTTCATAGCAACAGCAAACTCATTAGAAACTATTCCAAGACCTCTATTAGATAGAATGGAAGTAATTCAAATATCAAGTTATACTATAAATGAGAAATTCCACATTGGTAAAAATCACTTAATCCCAGCAATACTTGAGGAACATGGTTTGAATGAAACTCAATTAGTTGTAGAGGATGAAGCCTTAGAAAAGACTATAAGTGAATATACTTTAGAGGCTGGTGTTAGAGGTCTTAAGAAACAATTAGCAACTATTGCAAGGGTAGCATCAGAAAAAATTGTATCTAATAAGGTAGAATTACCATTTAAAGTTACTGTAGATCAATTAGAAACTTTACTTGGTAGAAAGGTTTCAAGACATGATAAAGCTCAAGATGATAATCCACCAGGTGTTGTAACAGGATTAGCTTGGACATCAGTAGGCGGAGAAATTCTTTTCATAGAAGCAACTGATATGCCAGGAAGTGGACAAGTTATTTTAACAGGTCAACTAGGAGATGTTATGAAAGAATCAGCAAGAATTTCTTTAAGTTTATTAAAATCAAGATTACCAATGAATACTGTAAACTTCAGAGAAAAGGATCTTCACATTCACGTTCCATCAGGATCAGTGCCTAAGGATGGTCCATCAGCTGGAATCACATTATTTACTGCATTAGCATCTTTAGTTACAGGCATAAAAGTAAATTCAAAGATTGCAATGACAGGTGAAATTACTTTAAGAGGAGCTGTTCTTCCAATAGGCGGTCTTAAAGAAAAATTATTAGGAGCTCAAAGAGCTGGAATAACAAAGGTGTTAATTCCAAAAGATAATTTAATTGATTTAAAAGATGTTCCAGAAGAAGTTAGAAAAGAATTAACTATAGTAGCAGTTGAAACAGTAGAAGATGTTCTTAGAGAAACTTTAGGAATATCCTTACCAAAAGTTGAACATGTAGTTAATTTTAATATATCACCAGAGGGAACTTTAAATTCAAGATAATTTAATAAGATAAAAAGGAAGAGTCTAATAAAATAGATTCTTCCTTTTTTAATGTTAAGACGATTTTTGTATTAGGAATAAACTTTATTTTTCTTGTGATGTTATTCTTTATAAGAATATTTATGGTAAAATGTATTAGAATATTTTTTATTAATAGCTTATTGATAAAAGCTTAGATAATTAATGATGCAAATCATGAAAGAGAGTTGTAAACAATGAATAATAGTTTTAGTGATAAATTATTGCTTTGCCCTGTTTGTAAGGAAAGCTTAATTAAAGATACTTCAAGTAAAGTATATAGATGTGATAATAATCATTCCTACGATATAGCTAAGGAAGGCTATGTAAACTTAATTATTAGTAATCAAAAAAGAAGTAAGAATCCAGGAGATTCTAAAGAAATGGTTCTTGCAAGAATAGATTTTTTAAATAGAGGTTTCTATAAAAAGATATCTGATAAAATTAGTGAAGTAATTGTTGAAGAGTTTGGGAAAAATAATTCTGAGAAAATAAATATTCTTGATTTAGGATGCGGTGAAGGATATTATTTAGTGAATTTGAAAAATTATATGCAGGAAAAAAATATTGAGGCAGCTTTTTATGGCTTTGATGTTTCTAAAGATGCTGTAAAGTATGCTGGAAAATCAAATAAAGACTGCATATGGGCAGTTGCAAATAACTTTAATATTCCAGCAAAAGATAAATCTATAGATTGTATATTATCTGTATTTAGTCCAATAGATATTGATGAATGCAACAGAGTTTTAAAGGATGATGGAGTTTTTGTTAGGGTACTGCCTAGAACTGATCACTTAATACAGCTTAGAAATATTATATATTCTGAAGTTCATTTGAATAATAAGGTTTATACAGCTAGCGAAGATGATAATGAATATATCAAAGAAAGCAATGTAACCTTTGATATGGAATTAAATAAAGAAGAAATCTTAAGTCTGCTAAAAATGACACCACATTATTGGAAGTCAACTCCAGAGAATAAAGAAAAATTAGAGTCATATGAAAAGTTAACTATTACTGTGGATATGAGGATTGGAATTTTTAGAAAGAAATAATATATGTTGTGAAAAAATTAGTAGAGATGTTTAGGAAGTGAGAATTAGTGAAATTTTATATTGAGTCAGAAAGAATTGGATTTTCTGTGTGGGATAATGAAAATGAGCAATGTGCCTATCTATTATGGGGAAATAAAGTAGTAACTAAATATATATCAGTTACAGGAAATATGACAGAAGAGCAGATAGAAAAGAGATTAGAAAAAGAAAAAAATACATATGAAAAACATAAAATTCAGTATTTTCCTATATATGAGAAGGAAAGCAATAAATTTATTGGATGTTGTGGTTTAAGACCTTATGATTTAGAAAAAAATATAGCTGAATTAGGAATTCATTTATTACCAGAATATTGGGGGAAAGGTTACGCAAAAGAAGCTTGTTTAAGAATGATAAAATTTGCATTTGAAACCTTATCCTTTGAAGAGATATTTGTAGGGCATAATCCATATAATTTAGCGTCTTCACAACTTATAAAAAAACTTGGTTTTGAATACGTGCACGATGAATATTATGCACCAACAGGGCTTAATCATCCATCATATTTATTGAAGAAAATAGATTAAATTTAATGAAAAGGAATTAATTAATATGTTAAAGGATATTGCAATTGGGATGCTGTCTGAAAATTATCTGTTACATGTAGATATGTTGGAATGCATAAGAAGAGGTAGTGCCGAAATTTTATATGCTTCAGAAGAAGGCGTGCTTTTAGTAGATATTCCTTCACAAGTTTTCATGATTTCAGCTTTTAATAATCATACTTCTGAAAATTTAATTTCTAAAATTCCGGATAGCGCAGAAATTATTGCTGCTCATGATAAATTTTCTTATGATTCGTTGTTAAAAAAACATGACTATTCAGCTCGGATGATTTGTCACAATACAGTATACACAAAAAAGACCTTAATACCAGTTGAAAATTTTGATATTAAAATTAAGCATTTAAATACTGATTATAAAGATACTATAATTAGCAATTATACTAAGGCAGAGGTTGTAGATAGCAATTATATTGAGGAAAGACTAAAAGCTAATGTTATGCTTGGAGCGTTTATTAATAACGATTTATGTGGTTTTATTGGAAATCATTCAGAAGGTTCAATAGGAATGTTAGAAGTTTTTCTTAAGTATAGAGGTAATGGAATTGGAATGGCATTGCAGATTGCAGCAACTAATGATTCTTTAGCAAATAAGAGATATGCTTATGGACAAGTTGTAGAAGGTAATTTAGCTTCAACAAAATTGCAAAAAAAGCTTGGATTTGAATTATCAAAAGATAGAGTATATTGGCTAATAAGATAAATAATAAGCACCAATGTTTAATTTTATATAAACATTGGTGTTTATTATTTAATGTATTTATGAATAAACTAAAATAAAGTATAATTAATGTAATTCAGAAGATAGTATTGAAAAGAGTGTGAGTTAAAGGTGCTAAGAAGATATAGAGAAATTTTAAATTCAATTTTAAATACAGATGGATGTATTACAGGGAACGAATTGGCTAAACTATGTAATGTGAGCATACGCACCATAAGACTTGATATTAAAGAAATAAACAAATTATTAGAGGGATATAATGTAGAAATTGATTCGATTATGAAAAAAGGTTATTACCTTACGGAAATATGTAAAAAGCGTTTGAAAGAAAACGATATTATAAAGTCAGTTTGGGATCAGGAATATATAGCACAATTGCCTAATACACCTAGGGAAAGACAGATGTATATCATTCTAAAGTTAACAATGAAAGATTATATATCTATAGAAGAATTATCAGATAAGCTTTATATATCAACTTCAACTATTAATAATGACATTAGTGCCATAAAAAAATGGTTAAAAGAAAATTTAAACTTAAATATAAAGTATTCACTGAATAAAGGGATAAAGCTTGAGTGTAGTGAATGGTATAAGCGCAATGTTATTGGTTGGGTTATAGCAAAAAAATCAAATGCCAGTTCAGTAATGAAAAATTGTTATTATCTATTTAACCATCAGAATATTGTGATATTAACTGATAAATTATTTCCAATAATAAATTCTGAAACAAAGAAATATGGATATGTATTATCAGGTCATAGCTCACAATTTTTATGTAATCAAATATTTATAGCACTTGAAAGATGTAAACTTGGATTTAGGTTAAAAAGTACTGAAATTGAGGAAGAATTTTTGCCAGTGATTACTGCAATAGGAGAAGCTATACTAACACAACTTAAAATAGAATTGCCTGAAATTGAATGGTTAAATTTACAGCAATATTTTAAGTCAAGACAATTTATAGATGGAACAGATTTGAAAAATATAAATACTAAAGAAGCTATAAATATAACAAGAGAATTTATAAAAAATGTATATGCAAAATTTGATGTGAACATAGAAAATCATCCCAAAATAAAAGATACTTTATTATTATATACAGCATCAATGATAAATAGATTGAGATTTAAGCATTGTATAGTAAATAGCATTGACGAAAATATAATAAAAACGTATCCATTTGAATATAAAATTGCTTGTGAGATGAGGAATGTGGTTAAAAAGGAATTAGGCTTAGAGGTTACATTAATTGAATTAGCATATATAACTATGCATTTAGTTTCAACAAAAGAAATGTGGAGTAAGAAATTGAAAACTATTATTGTTTGCGATTTTGATCAAAGTATAATTAATTTTATAAAGAATAAGATTTTTACATATCTTAATGAAAAGATTTCATTTTATGGGTTTTATACATATCAAGAATTTACTTTTGGATTAGTTGAAAATTTAGAGGAAGTTGATTTTATAATAACAACTGCTACACTTGCTGGCAGAACTAATATTCCATTTGCCATAATAAGTCCAACAATGGAACAAAAAGATTTTATCAATTTGTATGAGCATTTGGAAAATTTGAAAGTTACGGATAAAAAATAAAATACTTTTTTGCACTCTAATAGGTGAATTTATCTAGATTGTTTAGAATAGTCGGAATCTGTAAAATAGGATTAGGAAATGTATTGTATATCTAAATATATTTAATGGTAATTTAGATTACAATATTTTTATAAATCTAATGGTAAATTTCAAATTTAGTTAAATTGAATTTTAATGAGTGTGTAAATTATATATTATGAGATTTTAGGAGGAAAGTTTATGGCTTTTAGTAAAGATTTTCTATGGGGTGGTGCTGTTGCAGCGCATCAAGTTGAAGGTGGATGGAATAAAGGTGGAAAAGGTCCTAGTATTGCAGATGTTATGACAGCTGGGGCACATGGAGTGCCAAGAATAATTACTGATGGAATACTTGAAGGAATGAATTATCCGAACCACGAAGCTATCGATTTTTATAGTCATTATAAGGAAGATATCGCTTTATTTGCAGAAATGGGCTTCAAATGCTTTAGAACAAGTATTGCTTGGACACGTATTTTTCCAAAAGGTGATGAATTAGAGCCTAATGAAGAAGGTTTAAAATTTTATGATGATATGTTTGATGAATTATTAAAGTATGGAATTGAACCTGTTATTACCTTAAGTCACTTTGAAATACCATATTATATAGCTAAAGAATATGGTGGGTGGCGTAATCGTAAAGTTATTGACTTCTTTGTAAGATATGCTACTACAGTAATGAAACGTTATAAAAACAAAGTTAAGTATTGGATGACTTTTAATGAAATTAATAATCAAAAGAATACTTTGAATCCAATTTTTGCATGGACTTGTTCAGGAATTGATTTTAAGGAAGGGGAAAAAAGAGAAGAAGTAATGTACCAAGCTGTTCATCATGAATTGGTTGCTAGTGCATTAGTTGTTAAAAAAGGACATGAAATAAATCCAAACTTTAAAATTGGATGTATGTGCTCTTTTGTTCCTATATATCCTTTCTCTTGCAATCCTGATGACATGATGCTTCAAGTTGAAGCAATGCATGATCGTTATTTCTTTGCTGACGTGCATTGCAGAGGACATTATCCTTCTTATGCAATAAAAGAATGGAATAGAAAAGGCTATAACATAAAGATGGAAGCTGAAGATGCTGGAATTTTATCTGAAGGGATTGTAGATTATTTAGGTTTTAGTTATTATATGTCAGATGCAGTTAAATCAGGTGTTAATGCAGAGGATAAGGATTCAGTAACTGGAGGCTCAAGTTCCAGTGTTAAAAACCCATTTGTAAAAGCTTCAGATTGGGGATGGCAAATTGATCCTGTTGGATTAAGATATTCTTTAAATCTGTTATATGAAAGATATGAACTTCCATTGTTCATAGTAGAAAATGGATTTGGAGCTATTGATATTAAAGAAGCTGATGGATCATGTAATGATGATTATAGGATAGATTATTTAAAATCGCATATTAAGGAAATGGAGAAAGCTATAGAATTAGATGGAGTTGATTTAATGGGATATACTCCATGGGGATGTATAGATTGTGTTTCCTTTACTACAGGTGAAATGAAAAAACGTTATGGATTCATATTTGTTGATAAAGATAATGAAGGAAATGGAACTCTAGCTAGGTCTAAAAAGAAATCTTTTGATTGGTATAAAAAAGTAATTGCTTCTAATGGAGAAGAATTATAATTGATTAAAGTGATAATCTCAAAATAACGTTATTAAACTTTTATTTTGAGGTTATTCTTTAACATATATGTTGCAATAAGAATCATTTAAAACTTAAGAATTTCCAAAGGAAATCAACGTTCATTGATCATTGATGCCTTGAAAGGGTGCCCTGTGGGGTATTGAAAATTGCAATATGTATACTTTTCGGAAAATATAAGAAGATTACAAAATAGAGATATATTGAGTTAGTATTTTGTATGTCTAATTTGAGGTGAAATTAATGAAATTTTTAAAAAGTGCACTTGGATATTTTTTAGCTTCAATTATAATAAATGGATTTTGGGGAATTTTTACAGGTAAACTTGGCCCTTTTGGAGGATATCTTGCAGCATTATTTCTTACAGGATCGTCTTGGTACATAGCGCATTATTTAGGATTAATCAAACATGATGAAGATTCAGCTTTTATTGATATGGCTTTAGCTATAGGTCTTTCTTTAGTAGTAAAGGGCTATTTATTATATGGAATAAATTCTGTAATAAGTTCAATACCAACTTTCATATGTATAGCAATTGGTGCAATTTTAGGAGGATATGTATCTGTAGTTATAGAAAAAAATATTGAAGCAAAAAAATTAAAGAAGAAGATTAGAGACGTAAACTCAGAAATAATTGATAATAGATGTGGAGGAGAATTATGCCAGGACAAGCTATAATTACAACAATAATTGGAGCATTTATATTTCCTATATTTATTAGGCTATTTTGGGGAAGGCTTGTAAATAAATTTGGAGCTATTGGCGGATTTTTATCAGCTATAATTATAGTAGGAACAATATGGGTAATGAATCATGGTATTGAAAAGCATTTAATACAACAAAGTGGAAGTACTTGGATAGATATGGCTTGGGCAGCTGCTATTGGAGTTTTCACAGCATCTGTTGTAGCAGGAGGGAAAATTAAAAAGTCACTTCCTAATATTGGTTCAGCTATAGTTGGCGGTATATGTGGAGGAATAGTACTTGTACTTATGTTTTAGATGTGGGATACTTCTAACATAATAAGCTTAATGGATTCAAAAAGAGCAATATGTTGCTCTTTTAATTTTATAAGTCTTGCAAAGGTAAACTCTAGAGTTCGTGCAAAACTAAACTCTAGAGTTATGTAGGATTAAAGTCTACTTATATTAATAAAATGATACTTCAAATTTCATTTAAGGTAAATTTTATCAAAAAAGTAGTGCAAGACTAAAGCCATTAATCACGAATTTAATATTGCAAACAAGAAATTAACTTTTCATTTTAGGCACAAGGCAATAAAAAACTATTGACCTTGAGTGGACTCAAAGGAGTAAAATATACTTGAAGTATTACTTAATGTAATATTTAATAGTTATTAAGGAGTGATTGTTTTGTTGTATAGAGAACTTGGAAGGACAAATGAAAAGGTTTCGGTATTGGGGTTTGGTTGTATGAGAATGCCAATAATTAATGGAGACACAACTAAAATTGACGAAGAAAAGGCTACAAAAATGCTTCGCCATGCAATTGATGAAGGGGTGAATTATGTTGATACCGCTTATCCTTATCATGGGACTGGAATGGGAAGTGGAGGAGAAAGTGAACCATTTGTAGGTAGAGCTTTAAAAGATGGATATAGGGAAAAAGTTAATTTAGCTACAAAACTTCCTAGCTGGTTAATAAAAACTAGAGAGGATATGGATAAGTATTTAAATGAGCAATTAGAACGCTTACAAACAGATAAAATTGATTTTTATTTAGTACATGCATTAAATAAAGGCTCATGGGAAAATTTAAAGAAATTAGGAATAAATGAGTTTCTAGATTCTGCTATTAAAGATGGAAGAATAAGATATGCAGGATTTTCTTTTCATGATAAATTAGATGTATTTAAGGAAATTGTAGATTATTATGATTGGTCATTTTGTCAAATTCAATATAATTATTTAGATGAAGATTTTCAAGCAGGAACAGAAGGTCTGGAATATGCAGCGAGCAGAGGATTAGGTGTCGTTATTATGGAACCACTTAGAGGTGGTAAGATTGTTAGAGATCTTCCAGAAGAAATATTAAATACTTTTGATAAGTCTGAAATTAAAAGATCACCAGCTGAATGGGCTTTAAGATGGGTATGGAATCATCCAGAAGTGTCAGTAGTATTAAGTGGAATGAATATAATGGATAATGTTACTGAAAATTTAAGAGTTGCAAATGAAGCACTACCAAATTCTTTAAATGAAAATGAACTTGAAATCATGGAGAGTGTGAAAAAGGCATTTGAAGAAAGAATAAAAGTTAATTGTACAGCTTGTGAGTATTGTATGCCATGTCCAGCAGGAGTTAATATTCCAAAGAATTTTTCTTGTTATAATGAGTATAATGTATTTGTTACTCCAGCAACAAAAAAAGAACTTAAAAATAGATATAATGGGATTGATGAGTCAGAAAGAGCTGATAAATGTGTAGAATGTGGTAAATGTGAAAGTCATTGTCCACAGGCTATTAAAATTAGAGAAGAATTGAAAAATGTTAAAGCTTTATTTGCATAAGATTTAAATTAAGTATTATATGCTTTTAAATTTAAAGAGATTTGATAATATGGAGCTATAAAAGTAACATTATAGGGATATCTCAAAATAATTTTAAATTATTATGAGATGTCCTTAATAAAATATATAATGATTATTGTTGAAATAAATACTCAACAGAATTATAATATAAGTTAATAATGTTATAAATAATTATAAAAAATTGGGGATGATGGGAAATGAAGGAGCTATCGTTTGTTTTACAGTATATTAAGAAACCAAGGGCAACTGGGGCAATATTACCAAGTTCAAATTATTTAGCTGATAAGATGATTGAAGATATTAACTTTGAACAAGCAAGGTGCATTGTAGAATATGGGCCAGGGACAGGGATTTTTACAGAAAAATTACTTGAAAATAGACAAAGAAATACTACAGTTATGCTTTTTGAGTATAATTACGATTTTTATAATCTATTAAAAGATAAGTTTAAAAATGAAGAAAACTTAATTATAGTAAATGATTCAGCTGAAAATGTTGGTAATTATTTAGAAAAGTATGGAATTACGAATGTGGATTATGTAGTTTCTGGGCTTCCTTTTGCAAGTTTACCTAAGGAAATTTCTGAAAACATATTAAAGCAAACAAAGATTATTCTTAAAAGAGACGGAAAATTTGTAACCTTTCAGTATAGTAGATTTAAAATTAAATTCATTAAAAAATATTTTAAATACATTGATTTAAAAAGGGAATTTAGAAATGTACCTCCAGCATATGTGCTCAATTGCATAAATTATAATCAGTAAGATTTACATAAGATAGATTTAGTAAAAATAGAATAAAAGCTTATAAAAATGCATGGTGGGTGTTTTTATAAGCTTTTATTTTTTTATTAGAAGGATAATAAAGTTTTTAGAAAAGAACATTATGAGTTTTATCTACTTTTGTTATATAATAGTTTTATGAAGCTGTAAGTTAAAGTAATATATTATAAATTTTATACATATTTATGGAGGAAAAAATGAGTAATAAAAGCAGTGGGAAAGTCACTTTATATTTAATGAGACATGGACAAACTATCTTGAATAAAGCGGAAAGAACGCAAGGATGGTGTGATGGAGTTCTTACTAGTGAAGGAATTGAGGTCGCAGTAAATGCAGGTTTTGGACTTAGAGATGTGAAATTTAAAGCAGTGTATAGCAGTGACTTAGGAAGAGCTATAAAAACAGCTAAAATTGTTATAAAAGAAAATCAATCAAGTGAAAATCTAGAATTGAAAGAATTGGAAGGCTTAAGAGAAGTAGGCTTTGGAAAATACGAAGGAGAGCTTGAAAGCGTGAAGTTCAAGCATATACTTAATTTCCTTAATGTAAGTTCGTTCAAAGAAGCTCTAGAAAAATATGATTTTCAAAAGGCATATTGTGATGCCTGTGCAGCTTTGGATGAAACAAAGCAAGCAGAGGATTATGCTACTGCTTCAAAAAGAATAATGAAAACTTTAGAAGAGGTATGCAAGGAGAATGTGACTGATGAAGGCGGAAATGTTCTAGTAGTATGCCATGGTGGAATGCTTAGATTAATTATTGATTCTTTGGACAAAAGTTTTAATGTGAGAAATATGGACAATTCAAGTATATCTAAGATTACATATGAAAATGGAAAGTTTAAAGTTGAATCTGTAAATGACAATAGTTATAGTGAAAAAGGTAAGGCTTTAAAAGCACAATTGTAAATACAAAACTAGAATTAAGCATATATCTGCACAAAATAATTATAAGTTTTAGTGCAGGTATATGCTTAAAAATTTAATATTTATTTTAATGACATAAAAAGGAGTTATTGTTTACATGAGAAAAAGGAAAAAGAATATTAGAAGAACGATAATTACAATAATGCTTCTGTGTTTTTCTTTATTAATTGGAGTAGAAATTTACTTTGGTTATGCAGAAAAATATAAGGATATTAATTTAGAACAGCTAAATACAAAATTATATATACAGGCAGCTGATAAAGCTAGTATTGGTAAGTTGCAAGTAAATTGGCAGTACATGGCTGCCATTGATGGAGTAAGATATAAAAATAATTTTTCTAATGTTACAGATGAAAGTTTAATTGAATTAGCAAATATGTTTTTAGAAGAAAATAGTACAAGCATTAAGCTTAAGAATAGCAAATATAAGTTAGTAGAATTAGACGATGTATTAAAAAAATTATCCTTTAGTAAAAGTCAAAAGGAAAAAGTTTATCATTACATAGATAACTTAAAATATACTGGAACTCAAAAAGATAATTTAAATGATAATTCAAAACAGGAATTTATAAAAGGGATATATCCTCAAGCAGCTGATATATATGATAAATATGGAGTGTTACCTTCTTTAACTATTTCACAAGCAATATTAGAAAGTGGCTGGGGAAAATCAGACTTAAGTGTTAAAGCACATAATTTATATGGAATTAAAGCAGACTCTAGTTGGAAGGGTAATAAAATTAAGATGAATACCTCAGAATATTATAATAAAAAAATTAAAGATGAATTTAGAGTTTATGGTAGTAATGAAGAATCTATAAAGGATTATGGAGAATTTCTTAAAAATAATAAAAGATATAATAAGAGTGGTGTATTTGCAGCGACTCAGTATTTAGAACAGGCAAAAGCTATAGAGAAAGCTGGATATAGTACTGTGGAAAATGATAAAGGTGAAGAAATTTATGCAGAACTTTTAACAGAAATTATACAAGAACAGAATTTGCAGCTTTTAGACTACGAATGTGAGATGAATTACTTTAAGAATAATCAATAATTAAAAATTCAATTATAATAAAATTAATGAGAAAAGATCCAAGGAAAAAGTTGATGTTTCTGAATATAAAATTGGACATTCACTTTTGTATACATACTTTTTGGAGATTAAAGATACCCAGAGCGAGAATTAGACTTATGCAACAATTACCGAAATAAGATACATTTATCTTCCACAGGACTAGTGAAATTTTCGCTGGAAGGTTCTAAATGGCGGCTTGTGGTCAGTTCAGCGTGTTCCAGATATAAAATCTGGACATGCTGTAAATGAAACAAGCCCCCATTAAGAACCATCATCAGCTCAATTTCACATGCCTGCTTCCAGAAAAATGTATCTAATTTCTAGCGTAGTGTTACGATTATAATTTCTCAATGATGCATCTATATTCCATTAATAAGTTTGATTATTAATTTGGATATCTATAAAAAGAATTTAATATATATTGATAATTGAGGAGTGAACCTTGATAAATGGAATATATATTAAAATTAGAGGTTTGGAGGATATAAACATTTTGGTATAATAGAAAAATAAAAGATTTCAAAAATATTCATAGCATTTAATTGAATTAATGATTGGGGATATAAAATGAATGAAAATATAAAAAAATTAAATAATATTATTAAGGTTATAGAAGGGGCAGATAAGGATGCTATCTTGCAAGCAGAGAAAAGAATGACTTCCCTTGTAAAACCTTTAAAAAGTTTAGGAAAGCTAGAGGAAATGGCTATAAAGCTTTCTGGGATTACAGGGAAAATAAAAAATAATATTAATAAGAAGCTAGTAATAATAATGTGTTCAGATAATGGAGTTGTTGAAGAAGGAGTTGCTTCAGCACCACAATCAGTTACTCTTTCTCAAACAATTAATTTTACTAAGGGGCTTACAGGAGTTGCCGTTCTAGCAAAAGCTAATAACACAGAACTTATGGTAGTTGATGTTGGAATAAATTATGATTTTGATTATCCAAATGTAATTAATAGAAAAATAAGAAAATCAACAAACAACATTGCTAAAGGGCCAGCTATGAGTTATGAAGAAGCAGCTCAGGCAATTTTAATTGGAATTGAGGCAGTTAATAAAGCACGAAATGAAGGTTATGAGATTATTGGCGTTGGTGAAATGGGGATTGGAAATACTTCAACAAGTAGTGCTGTTTTATCAGCATTAACAGCTATAAGTGTAGAGGATGTAGTTGGAAGAGGAGCTGGAATTACTGATGAAGCTTTCAGAAAAAAAATAAAGGTAGTAGAAAAAGCTATAGAAATAAATAAACCAGATAAGTCAGATCCAATAGAGGTTGTTTCAAAGGTGGGTGGATTTGATATAGCTGCTATGGCAGGAGTTTTTTTAGGAGCTGCTTATTATAAAATTCCAGTAGTTATAGATGGTTTTATATCAGCTGTTGCAGCGTTAATTGCTTTTAGGTTAAATAACAATACAAGAGATTATATGTTTACTTCTCATTGTTCAAAAGAAGTGGGATATAATGCAGCTATTAAAGAACTTGACTTAAGTCCAATTTTAAATTTGGATATGGGATTAGGAGAAGGTAGTGGATGTCCATTGGCCTTTTCAATCATAGATTCAGCTTGTGCAGCAATGAATAATATGGCTACCTTTGAGGAAGCTGAAATTAATGATAGTTATTTAGATGAACTTAAAAAAATGCAGAATAAATAGAAAAGGTATAGGAAGGAGAAGAAAAATGGAGTTAGGACTTATTCACATTTATTGCGGAGATGGGAAAGGAAAGACTACAGCTTCAATGGGGCTTGGAATTAGGGCTTTAGGCAGAAATAAAAAAGTATTGTTAACTCAGTTTTTAAAGGATAATGATACAGGAGAGTTAATTTCTATTGAGAAATTGGGAGAAAATTTTCAAGTATTAAAGGGAGTACCAGTAAGAAAATTTTTCAAATTCATGACTCCAGAAGAACAAAATCAAACAAAGCTTGAGCATGAAGAAAGATTTAGAAAAGTAACACAAAAAGCAATAGATGAAAACTTTGATTTATTAATTATGGATGAGATAATAGCATCAACTAATTTAAATTTAATAGATCTGGAGGAAGTTGTAGAGTTTCTAAAAAATAAGCCTAAAGGTTTAGAAGTTGTTTTGACAGGAAGAAATCCAAATGAAAAATTAATTGAACTGGCAGATTATGTTTCAGAAATAAAAGCTATAAAGCATCCTTATGAAAAAGGTATAACATCAAGAATTGGTATAGAAAAATAAATTAAGGATAGAAAATGAGATGAATTATTTAATAATTGGTGGCTCAAAAAGCGGAAAATCTGAAGTTGGGGAAAAACTCGCTTTAGCT
Source organism: Clostridium saccharoperbutylacetonicum N1-4(HMT) (assembly GCF_000340885.1). NCBI lineage: Bacteria > Bacillati > Bacillota > Clostridia > Eubacteriales > Clostridiaceae > Clostridium > Clostridium saccharoperbutylacetonicum. Next base: position 1,603,947 of record NC_020291.1, read on the forward strand.
TTAAATAACGATAAGGTGATATATATTGCTACAATGAAACCATATGATGAAGAAGATAAAAGGAGAATAGCAATACATATTAAAAATAGAGAAGGGTTAAGATTTATTACAATAGAAAAGCATAATAAATTACATGAAATAATTGATAAAATAGATGTTAGTGATACTGTGTTAATTGATAGTATAACTTCACTTTTAACTAATGAAATGTTTATAAATAATAAAATAATATTTAACCCAAGTGAAACTATTTTAAATGGACTGAAACAAATTATTTTGAAAGCTAAAAATGTAATAATTGTATCAGATTATATTTTTAATGATGCTATTAAGTATGATGAGATAACAGAAAATTATAAAAGAGAACTTGGGAAAATTAACAAAGAGCTTGCTAAATTATGTGATAAGGTAATTGAGTGCAGTTTTGGTAACATTAAATATCATAAGGAAAATTGATTATCAAATTTAGACTGCATTTAAATTTGATTTTTATTTAAACTAATATGAAATTTGTATATTTTTTAGGAGATATTTTTATGAAAAAACTTTATAAGAGCTTTATAATGGCACTTAGTATGTTTACGATACTTCCAACGCCTTATATCGAATGGGATGATGAAGGTGTTAAAAATATGATGAAGTTGTATCCTATTATTGGATTAATTGTAGGTGGCATTTGGAGTGTAGTTTATTATTTATTAAGCTTTTTTTATTGTTCTATTATTTTAAAAAGCGTGATAGTCATGATAGTTCCATTTATTGTGACAGGTATGCTCCATTTAGATGGTTTTATGGATGTATGCGATGCTATTCTTTCAAGAAGGGATAGAGAAGAAAAGCTTAGAATATTAAAAGATTCGAGAACGGGAGCATTTTCAGTAATATCTTTGTTAATTTTATTTTTTCTTCAGTTTGGAGGAATGTATTCTGTTGTAGAAAAAAATATTAAATTTTATTTGTTGATTTTGATTCCAATAATAAGTAGAAGTATTGTAGCATATTTTCTTTTGAGTAGAACAACGATAAAAGAAAGTACACTTGGAACTTATTTTAAGAAAGGAACTAATATTAAGGATAGAATAATAATGGTAATATCATTATTGATAATGCTTGTAATAGCTTTTGACCTACTAAAGGTTTATGGAGTAATTTTGATATTAGCAGTGGTTATTTCAGTTGCCTTAGCAGTAGAAAAATGTAGGAAAGAATTTGGAGGCATTTCAGGAGATGTCGCCGGATTTGCATTGGTAGTAGGTGAAGTTGTAGGTATATTAGTATTAGGGATGATGTAAATGTGAAGTTGGAGGAAAAATTGATGATATTAGTTTTTGGGGGAGCTTATAACGGAAAACTAGAATTTATAAAGGAAAAATTTAAAATAGGACAGGAAGAAATATTTTTTTGCAAAGATGAAAAAATCGAATATGATAAGAAAGTTATATGTGGATTACATATATTTATTAGAGCTTGTATTGAACAGAACATTAACTCACTTGAGATATTAGAGAATAATATAGATTTGATGAAAGATAAGATAATCGTTTGTGATGAAATAAATTCTGGAATTGTCCCTATTGAGCAGCTTGATAGGATTTGGAGAGAAGAAACAGGGAGAGGAATTCAATTTATAGCTAAGAATTCTTCTTCAGTATACAGAATATTTTTTGGGCTTGAAGAAAAATTGAAATAAATATTTGGAGGTGAAGTTTAGTGATGAAATTAAATTATAAATTTATTACTAAATGTAAACCATGAGAGAAATTAAAGTATATTTAATTAGGCATGGAAAAACTTATTGTAATGAAAAGCAGCTATATTGTGGGAAAAGTGATGTTGAATTAAGTGAAAATGGAATAAAAGAATTAAAGAATATTTCAGAAAAATACAAATTTCATAAATGTGATTTCTATTTTACAAGTGGAGCTAAAAGAGCAAATCAAACTATGGAAATTCTATGTTCAAGAAATAAATATAATGTTTTTGATAAATTATTTGAATATGATTTTGGAGATTTTGAGTTGAAATCTTATGAGGATTTAAAGGCATTAAAGGAATATACAGCTTGGATAGAAGATATTGAAGGAAAGATAAAATGTCCAAATGGTGAAAATAAATTAGAATTTAGAAATAGAATTAAAGAAGGTTTCATAGAACTCATTAATTTGCTATATGAAGAAAATATTAATACTGCTTTTGGAGTGCTTCATGGTGGAAGTATAGGAATGTTGTTGGAAATGTTGTATGATGATAGTAAAAAATTTTATGAATGGCAACCTAAAAATGGTGAAGGCTACGAACTTATAATAGATGTACTAGAAAAAAATAAGTTCAAGATTAGTAAAGTGAGGTTAGTATGATTGAATTAACAATAGGATTTCTTTTAGATATAATAATTGGAGATCCTAATAATCCATTTCATCCAGTTAGAGGAATAGGATATATAGCAAAAAAATTTGAAGCATTATTTAGGAAAATCTTAAAGAAAAGTTTAAAAACTGCAGGTTTTTTAACTTGGATATTCACGATATTAATAGTGTTTGCAATTACCTTTGAAATTGTGAGTATATGTAAAAGAATTAATGTTTATTTTGGCGTTATTATTGAAGGAATATTAATATATTTTTGTATAGCATCAAAAGGCCTAGTAGTTGAAGGTTATAAAGTGATTAAGTTTTTAATGAAAGATGATATAGATGGTGCGAGAAAACAATTGTCTTTTATTGTTGGAAGGGATACTGGAAGCTTAAGTAGAGAAGGCATAATAAAGGCAGTTGTAGAGACTATAGCTGAAAATATGGCAGATGGAATTATAGCTCCATTGTTTTATGCAGGAATTTTTGGAGCACCTTTAGCTTTTGCATATAAAGCTGTAAATACCATGGATTCAATGTTTGGCTATAAAAATGATAAATATATGGAATTTGGTTATTTTCCAGCAAAATTAGATGATATCTTTAATTATATTCCTGCAAGGGTAACAGGAGTTTTAATAATAATTGCAGCTGGAATTTTAGGTTATGATTACAAAAATAGTTTTAAAATTTATAAGAGGGATAGGCACAATCATACAAGTCCTAATAGTGCTCATCCAGAAGCAGCTATGGCAGGAGCTCTGGGAGTAGAACTTGGAGGGGCTAATTTTTATTTTGGTAAGCTTGTTGAAAAACCAACTATAGGAGATAAAATTAAGGAAATAGAAATTAGAGATGTTGATAAAACTGCTAGAGTACTTTATTTATCCTCTTTTATAGGATTTGTCCTTGCTATATTAATAAAGGGCATTATTTCTTATAGTACTTATGTTTAAATTATCAATTAATGATGACTTCTTTTAGAATTTCTTAATTTGAGCTGTAAATATTAATCAGAGAATATAAATATGTAGGAAGTAAGAGCTGAAGGTACGAGTTTTAGGTGAAAAGCCTATTGGGTTTTCTAGAATTAAAATTATTTAAATAAAAAAATGTTAGAAAATATGGAGGGCTTTTATGGCGAACTTTGGGCATGGTGGAGATGCAAAGGAGTTAAGTAGAAAAAATAAGTTAGAGTATAATAAAATTATTGATTTTTCAGCTAATATAAATCCTTTAGGAATGCCAGCTAGTGTTAAAGAAGCAATAATTGATGGATTAAAGGAAGTTGAAAAATATCCAGATATAACTTATTTTGAACTTAAATCTGCAATTAGTGAGTTTGAAAATATAGATAAAGAAAGTATAATATTAGGTAATGGTGCAGCAGAAGTATTATTTAATATAGTCAGAGGTCTCAATCCTCAAAATGCATTAATACTAGCACCAACATTTTCAGAATATGAAGAGGCAACAAGAGCTGTAAGCGGAAATGTGATTTATTACAACTTAAAAGAAGAAAATAAATTTAAGATACAAGATGATATTTTAGAATATATAAATAGAGAATTAGATGTTCTATTCATATGTAATCCTAATAATCCAACAGGAGTTATTACGCCTAAAGAATTATTGATTAGAATTTTAATGAAAGCAAAAGAAAATGATGTTATAACTATAATAGATGAATCATTTTTGGATTTTATTGAGGAAGATGTATCTATGATTTCTTATGTAAATGAATATAATAATTTAATTATAATAAAATCATTGACTAAGTTCTTTGCACTTCCAGGATTAAGAATTGGATATGGAATAAGTGGAAATTCAAAACTAAAAAGAGAAATAGAAAAAATTACTCCTGCGTGGAATATAAATACTTTAGCTGAGATAGCAGCGAAAATTGGTATTAAAGATAAAAAATATATAACAGAATCTATTAAATATGTGATTAAGGAAAAAGAATATTTATATAATGAATTAAAAAAGAATAGTGAATTGAAATTATATGAACCAAGTGTCAATTTTATTTTAATAAAAACTTGCAAAAATATTAATTTAAAGGAGGAACTACTAAAAAGAAATATATTAATCAGAAGCTGTAGTAACTATGAAAGGTTGAATAAGAATTATTATAGGATAGCTGTAAGAACTCATGAAGAAAATGTTATTTTAATCGAGGAGATTAGACGTATATTTGAAGAATTATAAAGTTAGAGGTAATATAAAATATATAGTAATAAGTAAATGAGGTAAGTATAAAATGAGTAAAGAAAAAGTTATGATTTCATTTAGTGGCGGTAAAGATTGTACCTTATCCATGTATAGGATGATGAAGAAGGAATATGAAATAATCGGATTATTAGTAACCTTTGATAATCAAAATGAGTCGTGTTTTCATAGGATACCAAAAAATGTTTTACAAATGGTTTCAAAAGAATTAGAAATCCCTCTTATTGAAGTTGAATGTGGAGAAGGAAAGGAATATGAAAAGGAATTTGAAAAAGCATTAATTGGGGCTAAGAAAAATGGTGCAAAAATATGTGTCTTTGGTGATATTGATATAGAGGCTCATAAAAAATGGTGCTTAGATAGATGTGATTCAGCAGGAGTTGAAGGAGTATTTCCAATATGGCAGGAGGATAGAGAAAGCTTGACTAATGAATTTTTAGATTGTGGTTTTAAAGCAATAATAAAAAAGGTTAATTTAAAAGCTTTAGGAGAAGAGTTTTTAGGAAAAGAACTAACTAAAGATGTTGTTCAAGAAATTAAGAAGTTAGGTTGCGATCCAAGTGGAGAAAATGGTGAATATCACACCCTAGTATTTGATGGACCAATATTTAAAAATAGGGTTGCTTTTAACCAAATTAAAAAAGATATAGATGATAATTTTGGTTATCTAGTTATAGATGGGATATAAATACATAAAACTAAACAGTATTTAAAATAAGAGCAGAAAGATTAGTTTTAGTATACCTAAGTATTGGAACTCATATTTGAGAGGAGTAAAATCAATGGATAAAAAAAATATAATGTTTTTAGGTACAGCATCCTCAGTTGGAAAAAGTACCATAGCAGCAGCTATATGCAGGTATTTGAAAAATCAGGGTTTTAGTGTAGCTCCTTTTAAGGCGTTAAATATTTCATTGAATTCATATGTAACTAAAAATGGATTAGAAATGGGAAGAGCACAGGTGGTTCAAGCGGAAGCTTGTAAAATAGAACCAGATGCTTTAATGAATCCAGTCTTATTAAAACCAAGTGGGAATTGTACGCAGGTAATTTTAAATGGAAAGGTTTTTCGTAATATTGAACCTTATAAATATAAGGAACTTAACAAAAATTTAAAGAAAAAAGTAAAAGAAGCATATGAAAAACTTAAAGAGGATTATGATATAATTGTTTTAGAAGGCTCTGGAAGTTGTGCAGAAATAAATTTAAAAGATAGTGATATTGCTAATATGGCAATGGCTGAAGTGGCAAATGCACCCGTGATTTTAGTATCAGATATTGATAGGGGGGGAGTTTTTGCTTCAATCGTTGGAACTATTCAATTATTATCAGAAGCAGAGAGAAGTAGAATCAAAGGTGTTATAATAAACAAGTTTAGAGGAAATGTAGAATTATTTAAGCCTGCAATTAAGCAATTGGAGGAAATTATTAAAATTCCTGTACTTGGAGTTATGCCTTATGAAAAGTTTGACATTGAAGATGAAGATAGTGTGACTGAAAGAATCAAGAATAGTGAAGAAGAAGGGACTTTGGATATTGCTATTATAAGACTTTCACATATGTCAAATTTTACTGATTTTAATATATTAGAAAGAATGCCAGGAGTTACAGTAAGATATGTTACTAAACCATCTGAGTTAAAAAATCCAAACTTAATAATAATACCTGGAACTAAAAGTACCATAGAAGATTTGCAAAATATTAAAGAAAATAAATTATTTAATAAAATCAAAGAATTAAAAGCAAATGGAACTCCAATCTTTGGAATATGTGGTGGATATCAAATGTTAGGAACGTGTATTCTTGATAAGTTAGGAGTTGAAGGAGAGATTTCTCAGGAAGATGGTTTTGGATTTCTGGATATTAAAACAAGGTTTAACGAAACTAAGATCACAAAACAAACTAAGGGTGAAATACTATGTGATCTTAAATTAATAAGAAATATTGAGGCAAGCACCATAAGTGGATATGAAATTCATAATGGAATAAGTAAAATAGGTAAGAAAGCAATTCCATTTATAAAAGATTTAGAGGGTAATGTGGTTGGAGTATGTGACGAAGAAAAAATGGTTGCAGGAACTTATCTTCACGGGTTGTTTGATTCTGAAGAATTCATGAGTTTATTTGTAAAGTCTCTCAAAAAATACAACAATATAATAACATCTGAAGAAATGGTTATTGAAAAAATTAATGAATATAAAGATAATCAATATGATAAATTAGCTAAATTGCTTGAAGAAAATATAAATCTAGAAAAATTAAAAGAGATTATTGAAATTTAGGTTTAGAGGTGAAGAGAATATGTTGACAGTTACAGAAGAAAGGTTATTAAAATACATAGAAGATCGTGCAAGAGAAAACATTAAAGGAAAAAAATTTTATAAAACCACAGATGTATTAGAACAAGCTTTTTGGATATCTGAAGAAAAGGCCTATGAAGTTTTAAAGAATATAATCTCTAGAAAAAATATAGGAAATTCTAAAGAAGCTATTGTAGATGAATATATTGATATGCTAAAAAAAGGATATGGATCAATACAGGAGCAAGTAGAAGTTTTTGGCGGTGATAAAGTTTCAAGTGTACTTTATACAGCACAAAAAAGGGTGAAAACTTTTAGTGGAGGATCTTTTTTTGATGTGTTAAGGGAAGTATATAAGGTTCCAGAAGAAGAAATTTTTCCTTTAACAGAGAAGTATTTGAATTTTTTAAATTCTAATCTATTTGCCTATAGATTAGAGAAAGAGACTTTTCATAAGTTTTTACAATCGGATTTAGAGGAATTGGACAAGCAATTTAGTCGATTTGTGAATTTATAAATGTAAGTATTGTATTTAGGTTTAAATAAAGTTTATATAAAAGCAGTGAAATTTGAGCTTATGGATATTATAATAATCATCCGGCATCAAATTGATCACTGCTTTTGTATATAATATTATATAAGTTTTTTATTTTATGTAAATCTAATTTTTATATATCTTTATATAAAGTATGTTTAAAATTAGTAATTAATTCATAAGCTGTGTCATAATCAAAAACATTCAATAGATTCTTGATTTTATTTAGAATTATAAATTGGCTTTCAGTTAAATCATATTCCAATAATTCATTTAAATATTTGTTGCTAGAATCTAAGTCGAAATTATCGATTGTGTTAGCTATATTAGTAACTATAGTTATTAAATCTTGAAAATTAAATTCCTTAATTTTAGGTTGGGGAACTGTAGTTTCTTTTGTAATTACAAATTCAATATTAGATAAAAGGGTAGTGTATTTATTAAGTAAAAGATCAACATTCTCTGTAATGAATTTTAAATCTTTATTTGTTCCAGCGATTTCATGAAGTTTAGCTAACTGGCAGAGGCTTTCATCTCCAATTAAAGCAGCAACAGTTTTTAGAGCATGTACCTCTATAGTATAATTTTCAATATCTTTATTATTCGCAAAATCTTTAATTATATTTATTTTATTTTTACCATCATAATAAGCAACTGAAAGAAGTGAAAGATAATTATCCATATTGCCACAGCAATTTTCAATTGCTTTTCTTGTATTAACATTCTTTATTTTTATTTCATTTGTTATCTTTGCTGGTTTTTCTGTAAAGGTTATTTCTTCAATATATTCTTTTGGAAGATAACTGCGAAGAATTTTATTTAATTCAAAAATTTTTATTGGCTTTTCTAAATAATCATTAAAACCGTTCTCAACATAGAGAGCGAGTGAATTAGAAGAAATGCTTGCAGTTAAAGCGATTATTGTAATGTTTTTCAAATGTTCTTCTTTCTTTTCACGGATCTTAGAAGTTGCTTGAATTCCATTTAGAATTGGCATTACAATGTCCATAAAAATAATGTCATATGAATTGTTTTTTAGTAATTCTAAGCATTCCTCGCCACTATGTGCAGTTGATATATCCATAGCAAAACTACTCATTATGTCTCTCTCAATTGTTAAGGTTACATTACTATCATCAACAATCAATACTTTAGCTTTAGGAGCAATAAAAGGTTTTACAATAATATTTTTTGATGTGACCATATCTATTTACCTCCTAAATCTTCAATATATGATTGTGAAATATAAAGAAAGGAATCACTTACTGATAAAAATACATCGACAATAGCTGGTTCAAAATGGGTTCCAGTCCCTTGTGATATTATTTCAACAGCATTTTCATGGTTGAATGGTTTCTTATATACACGTCTTGAGGTAAGCGCATCATAGACATCAACAATAGCCATAATACGTGCACATAAAGGAATATTATATTCTGAAAGGCCATATGGATATCCAGTACCATCCCATCTTTCATGATGACAAAGAGCCATATCTTTAGCTATGAATAGAAAATTTTCTTCATTTGAAGCATCTATTACCTTTTGGAGTGCAGCCCCTCCTAAGATAGTATGTTGTTTCATGTAATCACGCTCATTTTTATTATAATCTTCTGTTTTTAGAAGTATGTTATCAGAAATGCCTATTTTTCCTATATCATGAAGAGGGGCTGAACGAATAATGTTGCGAATATAATCTTCTGTAAAAATATCTGGATATAATCCTGCATCAACCATTGCTAATACTAAGATTTCTATATATTTCGCTGTTCGCTTAATATGTCCACCTGTTTCACCATTTCTGCATTCAACTAGCTCTGCAAGTCCAACAACGATACTGTCTTGCAAGTTTTCTATAGTTTGTGTTTTTTTAAGTACAAGATATTCAAGTTCCTTTCTGTACCGTGCAAGTTCCAAATGAGTATTAATTCTAGTTAGCATTAATTCAGGTACGAAAGGTTTACTTATAAAATCTACAGCACCAAGTTTAAGGCATTTTAATTCACTTTCAATATCTGTTGATGAAGTCAAAAATATAACTGGTACTTTATTTAATCTATCCATTGATTTAATAGTACTCATTACTTCATATCCATTTATACCAGGCATATTTATGTCAAGTAATATTAAATCTGGAGTATTTTTTAGTAAGAATTTCATCGTTTGTATAGCAGAAGTCAACAGAGTGACTTTATAATATGGTTTTAAAACCTGTTGTGAAAATTTTAAATTAGTCACGCTATCATCCACGATCAAGATATGTTCCATATGATTCCCCCTAACTAATTTTTAAAAAATATATTTGGAATCTATATACTAAATAAAGTGTTCTCATTTAGCCCCGATATAAATAACATTTAATAATAGTATATTTATTTTTAAATTATAACTAAATGACAAATTTAAGTAACTATATATTAAATAATTATATAAGTTTTAAAAAAAAATATAAATTAACAATCCCCTAATATTATTTTAGCAGAATTATGGCAATAAGTAAAAGATAATGTAAAATAATGAAGGGGTAAATAAAATTTTAATTAAATGTATAAATATTGTAGTTTACGTAAGAAGTAAGAGTATTTTTATAATTTAAATTTGAGAAAAATTGATGGAATTTTCGACATCAACTTGTAATTATTCGCTTTTACTTCTTACCTATTTTAAAATGCTAGTTTGAATCTGACATACTTATTATTTTAATACTCTGAGTATTGCTAATAATATAAGCAGAGCACCAGAAAGCCAGGACAAGTTTAAATTTAATTTTTGTGCAAATTTTTTCCCAAGGAAACTGCCAAAGGAAACTGCAATAAGGCCGATAATAAAGCAGAGTACTAAAACTTCAAAATAATTTACATTGCATAAACTTGAGCCAATTCCAACAGCAAGACTGTCTAATGATAGGGCTAATCCTAAATAGAAGGATTCTTTAATATTTAAAGATTTAGAATTATCAAAATCTGCTTTAATTTCATCTGCATAGACCTGTAGAATAAATTTAAAATCAAAAATTTTAAAGGTTAGTGGTTTGTCTGACCTAGAATATTTGGAAATATATGATTTAAAAATACTTTCAAACAGCCTGTATATTCCTAGTAACATTAAGAGAAAAAAACCTAAAATTACGGGGAGATTACTTGGAAGAAAACTTTTTAATATAGAACCAATAAGTAAAGAACAAGCTAGTGTGATTGTACATACGAGGTTTATAATAATTTTTGATATATGAGGAATATGAATTTTAGAAGTCCCATAAGCAATGCTTGCTACAAAGGAATCTATACATAAGGATGATACTAATAATAAAGATTCAAGCATAAATATTACCTCAGAAGTTTTGATACACTTTATGATATGAAAAATAATTACTATTAGTGACAAATTTTGAGGAATTATTTAGGAAAATATTAACTCAGAATTACAATTGAAATAAATTATAGATACACAACGTAAGAATTAGACATATGCGGAACTTACCGAAATTAAACACATATTTATTACAGCGAACTAATGAAATTTTCGCTGGATGGGTTCTAAGTGGAAGGATGCACCCATTTCTGCATGTTCCTAAAGTAAATTTATGACAAGCAGAAAGTGGAACAACCTTCCACTAATAACCATCACAGTTTAATTTCATATGCCGCTTGCACAAATATGTATCTAATTTCTAGTGTAGTGTTACGCTTATAATTTCTCAATAGTGTATTTATATTCCATTTATAAGTTTGATTATTTATTTGGATATCTATAATAATACTTGTAAACTTAGTATATTAGATTAAAGTTGAAGTGAAATAGGATAGTTAACTTTGTGAATAGTATAAGTTGGATTGATAACTTACAATTGTACATTGATAATTGCAATATATATATTATAATTAGATTATATAGTAAATTTCAAATGTAGAAAGATTGCACATCAAAAGAAAACTATATTATTAATAAAAGATATTACAGAAGTTAAATTAGTTATATCATGAGTATTAGTAATAATTGTATTAGCAACAAATGGAGGAGAAATATGTATAAATTAATAGCATTAGATATGGATGGAACTTTATTAACAACAGATAAAAAGGTTTCGATTAAGACTCAAGCTGCAATAAAGGCGGCAGAAGCAAAAGGTGTTAAAGTTGTACTGGCATCAGGAAGACCGTTAATTGGTTTAACCAAGCATTTAGAAGAACTTGATTTAATGAAAGATGAAGATTATGTTTTGAGTTTTAATGGTGGATTAGTTCAAAATGCCAAAACAAAAGAAATTGTATCTAAGTTACCATTAAAGGGTAAAGATTTAAAATACTTATATGAGATCAGTAAAAAAAATAATGTAAATATTCATGCCTTTTCTGCAAGAGAAGGATTAATAGCTCCTAAAATTAGCAAATACACAGAGTATGAGGCAGAAATAAATGAAATAGATATAAATGTGAGAGATCTTAATGAAATTGATGATAAGGAAGACATTATTAAAGTTATGATGATTGACCCACCAGAAATATTAGATCCAGCTATAGAAAAATTACCTAGTGAAGCTTATGAAAAATACAATGTATTTAAGAGTTCGCCTTTCTTTTTAGAATTTACTAACAAGGAAGTTGATAAAGGATTAGGTTTGAAAAAGCTTGCAGAGTATCTTGGTATAAAACAAGAAGAAATAATTGCTTGTGGTGATGCAGCTAATGACTTATCTATGATAAAGTATGCTGGACTAGGAGTTGCTATGGCAAATGCAACTTCAGATGTAAAGGAAATAGCTGATTTTATTACTACATCAAATGACGAAGATGGAGTAGCAAATGTAATAGAAAAATTTATTTTATAAGATATGCTTTATGGGTAAATAATATATGGGGAAGAATAAAATTTCTATGTTCAGCAAAATTAAATATAGAAAAGTAGCTGATGCCTTAAAAAATGGGAATTATATAGTGAGTGGGAGGGGATACGAGCTATGAGATTAGTCCCAATTGAAAGTGTAAAGCCTAATACAGTTCTTGGAAAAACCTTATATGATGTAGACGGTAGAGTTTTGCTAAGGGCGGGAGTTGTTTTAAGAGAAGTTACAATTGCAAAAATAAAAGAAATAAATATTTTATCTATATATATTGTTGATAAATATAGTGATGAGGAAATTGACGATATCATAAAACCAGAGATAAGGCAAAAAGCAATTATAACTATAAAAGAAGCCTTTTCCAATATTGGAAGACTTAACACTACTGATCAAGAAAGAAATAAAGAAAGTGATTACACATGGCAAGAACAAAGCTATTTTTATAATATAGGAAAAATGGCAGTTAATATAATTGAAGATATTTTAAAGCATAAAGATGTACTGTTGGCTTTAGTTGATATAAGAAGTATGGATAATTATATGTATTCTCATTCAGTAAATGTTGCTGTAATATCACTTACAATAGGAATAACTTTTCAGATGCCCAAAAAGAAATTGGAAGCTCTTTGTATAGGTGCTTTGATTCATGATATTGGAAAATCATTTTTGCCAAAGAGACTATCTGACATAGAAGCTGAATTAACTGCTGATGAAAAAGAAATGATTAAGCAACATCCGAGATTAGGATATAAATATTTATCAAGTACTTATAATATAAATAGTTTAAGTAAAATGATTGTATTACAGCATCATGAAAGACCAGATGGGAAAGGTTATCCAGATAGATTAAACAAAGATAATATTGTGGATTTGAGTTATATAGTAAGCATTGCGGATGCTTATGATAATTTATCAACAGATTTACCTGAAAAAAGAGCTATGTTTCCTAGTGATGTATTAGAGTATTTAATGTCTAATGCTGGATCAATGTTTGATTATAATATTGTTAATATTTTTTGCAGAATTGTTATTCCTTATCCAAAGGGAACTATAGTGGAAATCAGTACTGGAGAAAGGGCATTAGTAAGAGAAACAATCCCAGGTTTTCCGCTAAGACCAATTTTGAAAATAATTGAGAGCCAGAGAGTAACTAGGATTGGTGATGAAATTAATCTAATTAAAGAAATTTCTATAGTAATTACAAAAGTTGTACATGATGTATAGAGTGGTAAAGTATTAGTAATATAGAGTTAATATTAAGACACAATAAAAAGTTACAAGTGATAAGTAATTGTAAACACTTATCACTTGTAACTTTTCTTATTTTTCAGGAATTTATAATGCAGTAAAATCTGTGGATAATGTATAAAGTTAATTTTTACAAATATCTATAAATTCAAATTTAGTAACATCAAATAGACCCTTATCAGTAATTTTTAAATCTGGAATCACTGGTAATGACAAAAATGACAATGTCAAAAATGGATTGAAATTAATATCTGGAGCTATAGCTTTAATAGCAAAATGAAGATTTTTTAAATCATCTTCAATTTCATGATACTGTCTGTTAGTCATAAGCCCTCCAATTTCAAGGGAAATATGAGCTAGGATAGTTTCATCTTTAACTATAATTATTCCACCATGCATTTTTTCTAACTCTTTAGCAGCAAATAGCATATCTTTATCATTTGTACCTGCAAGGATTAAATTATGGGAATCATGAGCAATAGTAGTTCCAATTGCACCTTCCTTAAGACCTAAGCCTTTTAATATTCCAAGACCAACATTTCCAGAGCCTTTATGTCTTTCAATGACTGCAATTTTTGCTAAATCATCTTTAGGAGAAGGTTTGAATTCTGTATAATTATTATGATTCATAGATTTTATATCATCAACATTTAATTCTAAATGAATACTTTCTAATTTGTTTGGAATTATTTCTATTACATTTAATTTAGTGTTATCCTTACGTTTTATGCTAATGGTAAAGCTATTTTCACTAAGAAAGGGTAAATTAACAGTATTGCTGTATAAGCCAGAAGCTTTTTTTACTAAACTAGCGTTGTAATTAGTAATTTTATTGTTATCAACAATAAGTTTTCCAGCCTTAAATACTTTAGAAATCTTAAATTCTTCTAAATTATCCAAAATAATAAAATCAGCAATATATCCAGGAGCAATAGCACCCTTATCATTTAATTTATAAAGATTAGAAGGATTAATAGTTGCCATTTGAATTGCAGTTTCAGGTTTCAAACCATTCTTTATAGCATAAACAATAGAATTATTAATTGAGCCATTGTTAGCAATATCATCAATATGTTTGTCATCAGTACAAAAACAAAATCTACTGCTATTATTTTCATTTACCGCTGGTAGTAATTCTTTTAAATTTTTAGCAACAGTACCTTCTCGAATTAGGATATGCATTCCTCGTCTGATTTTTTCTAGGGCTTCATTTGCATTGATACATTCATGATCTGTTAAAATGTGAGCACTTCTATAAGTGTTTGACATCATAGGTGTAAAACCAGCTCCATGCCCATCAATTACTTTATTATTATGTACAGCATCATAAATTTTATCAATAATATTTTCTTTACAATAGGCTACAGAGGGATAATCCATAACTTCAGCCAAACCTAGAATTCTATCATTTTTATAATAATTTATGAGATCTTGAGATAATAAGGTAGCGCCAGAACTTTCAAAACAAGTTCCAGGAACACATGAAGGAAGCATGAAATATATATCAAAAGGAAGGTCTTTTGAAGAATTTAGCATAAAATCTATGCCATCAGTGCCCATTACATTAGAAATTTCATGAGGATCAGCAATAATAGAAGTTATTCCGTTTAATAAAGCATACTTAGAGTATTCTGCAGGGGTAACTAAGCTGGATTCTATATGACAATGTGAGTCAATAAGGCCGGGACAAATATATTTGTTAGTACCATCTATAATTTCTTCACCATCGTAATTTCCAATACCAACAATATAACCATCTTTGATTCCTATACTGCCAACAAATCTATCTTTATTAAAAACATCTATTATAGTTATATTTTTAATTACTAAATCACATTTGATTTCTTTTCTAGATGCTTTTATAGTGTTTATTAATGTTTGTTTATTCAAAGTAATATCCTCCTCCTAATAATCATCAGATTATAAAAAAAGCGCAAAGCGCAATCACGTTAAAATATATTTTTATTATTATAATTAAGTTAATTACTATTGTCAAAAAGATAAAAGGTTTACAATAAAATAAATTTTATTTCACGTATGATTTGGAATATATGAAGTGAAATTTTATTTATATATACGTATATTAAAAAAATATAGGAGATGAGCATCTGTTAAGATAGTCATCTTCTATATTTATATATAATTAAATAAATTCTATGCATGTAGGAGTTGGAATATTCTCAGATTTTATGAAAGTAAGTACTCCTGTTAATTGATTAATAGAGAATATTGTTATATTGTCAGAATTCTCGTTAGCACTAAGTAAAAAGTTTCCTGTTGGATCTAATTGAAAATCTCTAGGAGAATCACCTTTGCAAGAAAATGAATCGATATATTTTAAGTGGCCATTATTTTTGTCAATTAAAAATAAACTTATTGAATTATTTCCTCTGTCAGAAGTATATAAAAATTTATTATTATTGTGAATTCTAATTGCACCTCCAGATTTTTTCTCAGTGTAATTAGGTGGTAAACTACTCAAAATTTGAATATTTTCAAAGAGATTTTCTGAATTTACGTTATATTTAAAAACAAAAATTTCAGAAGTTAATTCACTTATTACATAATAGTATTCAGGGAATGTTTTTGAATAAGTAACATGTCTTGGTCCTGTTCCAGCAGGAAATGTATAATTAAGATTATCCTTATAATTAAGAGTACCATCATTAATTGTTGAAACCATCAGTTTATCAGTTCCTAAATCTATTGAAATAATATAATTTTCATCATGTGTAAACATTGAACAATGGATATGAGGTTTTTCTTGTCTTGAAATATTTATACTATGTCCACAATGGCTTCCTAAAATAGGAGAATCTAAAATTAATCCATCTAAGGTTTTATATATAAGCATCTTATTTTCATGATAATTTGATGAAATCAGTATTTGTTTATCTTTGCTTATACTTACATGACACGGTGGTTTTTCTTCTGAGATATAGTTATTTATTATATTTAGCTCATCTTTTTCTTCCCAATATTTAAAAGAGGAGACCCCAGCTTTTTTATCATCTTTGCAGGAAGAATATAGAATGTGTCTATCTCTATCAATAGATAAATATGTAGGGTTTTCTATTTCAAAAGCTAAATTTACTTTTTCAATATGACCTGATGTAGTATTAAAATTAATTCTATAAATTCCTTTACTATTATTCTTAGTATATGTTCCGATATATCCAATTGCGATATTATTATTTGACATAAATACACGAACTCCTTTTTCTTACATATGTATTAGTATAGCATAAAGCTAAAAACAAAGCACAGTAATAAGATTATTATGTGAGGGTTTGTGATATATATACAGATTTAATTAACTTAAGTCGTGCTGCAATGTTGATTACAAAAGGAATTTTGATATAATAAATTATAAGCAAAAAATAGCAATGTCTATAATTTTTTAGTTATAGTAAAAGCACTTGCTGAGAAGTATATCATATGGATAATGTGAGGGTTACTGTTTTCAGTAATATTATCCTATGAGTAAGAAATATTTAAATAGAAGGGGGACTTAGGAATGCCAATAAAAATTCCTATACAATTACCTGCGTTTCAGGTTTTATCTAATGAAAATATCTTTGTAATGAATGATGAAAGGGCTAATACTCAAGATATAAGACCATTAAAAATAGCAATTTTAAATTTAATGCCTAAAAAAATAGTTGCTGAAAATCAATTGTTGAGATATTTATCGAATACACCTTTACAAGTTGAAATAACACTTATTCAAACAAAAACTTATATTTCACAAAATACACCATCAGAGCATTTAGATAAATTTTATAGTTATTTTGATGATATAAAGGATCAAAAATTTGATGGACTGATAATAACAGGTGCACCAGTAGAAAAAATGGAATTTGAAGAGGTTACATACTGGAATGAACTCACTAAGATAATGGAATGGAGCAAAACTAATGTGTTTTCTACAATTCATATTTGTTGGGCATCTCAAGCAGGCTTATATTATCATTATGGAATACCTAAATATGATTTGGAAGAAAAGATGTTTGGAGTATTTCCACATTGGGTAAATGATGAAAAAGCAGATCTTACTAGAGGTTTAGATGATGTATTTTATGCACCTCATTCAAGACATACTGAAGTGAAACGAGAAGATATTGAGAAAGCACCAGAATTAGAGATTTTATCTGAATCTGAAGAAGCTGGTATATTTATTGTCGCAACAAAGGATAGAAGAGGTGTGTTTATTACAGGTCATATGGAATATGACAGAAATACACTTAAAGATGAATATATTAGAGATAAAGAGAAAGGTGATAATGTAGCAATACCTAAAAATTATTTCAAGAATGATGATGTGAATGAAACTCCTAAGTATATATGGAGGGCAACAGCAAGTTTAGTTTTTGGAAATTGGTTAAATTACTGTGTATATCAAAATACACCTTTCGATCTTAATAAACTATAAATTAATAAAAAATGACATGCTTTAATTTTGATAATTTCATAAGCATGTCTTTGTTTTTTTCTATTGATTTATTAAATTTTATGGACTAAACTTAGGATAAATAAAAATGTGTAAAAGAGTAATAGCTTAATATATTTGGAAATATTAAATAGGGGTAAAGTAATGAGAAGAGAGTATTTATGTAAGTTCTTATTAATTAGTATATGTATAATTTTGATTTTATCAGCGATAAATTGTCATGATTTATTTACATGGGCACTAGAAGTATTACCGGCTATAATAGCGGGGGGAGTATTGATAGTTACATATAATAAATTTAAATTTTCAAATTTCACTTATTTGCTTATATGGATTCATGCAATAATATTAATAATAGGTGGGCATTATACGTATGCTGAAATGCCATTGTTTAATTGGATAAAAGATATTTTTCATTTAAGTAGAAATTATTATGACAGGGTAGGACACTTTGCACAGGGATTTGTTCCTGCAATAGTTCTTAGAGAAGTGTTTATTAGAAATAAAGTAATAAAAAACAGAGCATGGACTAATTTTATTGTGATTTCTATATGTCTTGCAGTTAGTGCTTCTTATGAATTGATAGAATTTGCTGTTGCAACATTTACTGGGGAAGCAGCAGATGCTTTTTTAGGAACTCAGGGAGATGTTTGGGATACTCAATGGGATATGACGTTTGCATTGATTGGAGCAATTTTTTCAATAATAGCATTAGGGAAGTATCATGATAAATTATTGGAGAAATTATAATTGCTCCAGTACCCTTTGATAAGTAAATCAAATTATTGTAAATAATATATAAAATGAGGTGTATTATAAATGAATAAAGAAAATAATTCAAAACATTGGAAATTTGGGATTTTTTATTATAATCCAGATGACCCATCAGAAGTTATTGAAAAAAATAATGGGAAAGGATCAACAATTAACTTTGCAAGTAAAGGAGGAAGAAGAACTTTTGCCCTTATGATGATACCTGCCTATATAGCAATTATTTTAGTCATAGCAATATATTTATTTTACGTTTAATTTCTGTGTTAATGTATGTAAGTTATGTATAATTAATAATTAAAATACAATATGATTAATCCAATTTGAATAAAAAGTATGAATGGTACACCAAACTTAAATTTTATATGTTTAGTTTTATGTCTAAAAGCAGACATTCCAAACAACATACCAATAGAGCCACCAATTATGGAAATGCCAATAAGTGTATTTTCAGGTATTCTCCATTCCTTGTGAATAGCCTTTTGTTTGTCAATAAGCATGATGATAAAGCCAACTAAATTAATTACTAATAAATATGCTAGAATAATTTTTAACATAAGTTTCACTCCTAAATAAACAATGTAAATTATAACAATATAATTTATTTTAGAGTATAAACCTAGTATAGTAAAGTATATTCTAATTTCAACCGCCTAAAGTAACATCCTGTTCATCATACCAAGCTAGAGCGTTATAAAAATCTTTAGTTTTAAAATCAGGCCAATAATTTTCTAGAACATAAAAATCTGCGTAAACAGCTTGAATAGGCAACAAACCACTCAAACGTCTACGTCCACCCCAGCGAATTATCAAATCAATTCTAGAAATATCCTTTGAATGAATGTAACGTTGAATGTTTTTATTAGAGGCACTGCTATTTTTTAATAAATTTAAATCCCACTCCCAACCATAATTAATTAAAAAGTTTACCTTTATTCCACCATTACCGAATTTTCTTCTTGTGGTGAAAGGTAATAATTCAACTGGAAAGCAATTAGATTCTGTATTTCCCAATACTAATATTTCACAATCTTCTTTAGTTAAGAGAATTACTGAATCGATGCACGCCTTGGTAAAAGCTATTGTTTGATCTTTGGGACGTTTAGTATTATCTACAGTAAAACCATAAAAGGTCACTTCTTCAACCTGTTCTTTTTGGCATAACTTAAAAACTTCAAGTCCGGGATTTATACCATGCTGATATCCCTTATCTTTAGTCATAGAATTAAACATAGCCCACCGTCTATTTCCATCAGGAATAATACCTATATGTTTTGGAATGCGCATTTTTATATCACCTCATAAATTTTAATTTTGCCTTTTAGAGTATATCCAAATGGGAGAAAAAAATACACACATATAAAAAAAGCGCGAAGCGCAACCAAGATCATAAAACGAGAAAATCATGCACCTTAAAAAAGCGCGCACCTATGAAAAGAGTGCGAAGCACAATAAGGAACTTATTTCGCGCAACCACGATCATAATGAAAAAAACAAGAACCTATGGAAATAGTTTGAAGAACAATTAGGAACTTATTTGCGCAACCAAGATCATGAAACGAGAAAATCATGCACCTTAAAAAAAGCGCGCAGCTATAAAAAGAGTGCGAAGCACAATACGGAACTTAATATTAAAAATCTACGGCTCCACAGTCGCCTGCGATTTTTTTATGCATTGGAAAAAGACGTATTTCCGCTTTAGGACAAAAAACACCCACAGACATTCTCAGAAGAGAAAATCCGTGGGTTTCCTTATATTGATATATTTAGTGTTACTATTTGGCTCGACATGACAGAGTTGGCAAGAATCGTTTTCGGTTTCCTGAATTATTCAATAATTCTATGTCCTGTCTCTGCCATTCCTTCTGTAATTTCATTGTTATCTAATGTCAACATCGAGCTTCCATGTCCGGCAAAAATGACCGACATAATTTTATCGTTCATTTTTAACTGATCGTATTAATCTCGTATAAATGCAAATCTCATGCAAAACAAGAATTTACAAATATTTTTTTCCTTCGCCCCATGCATTTCCAGCTTTCTCACCTAATGAAAAATAGCTGTTGCTGAACGAATCAAAAAATAACATTCCTGTTTTCTTGGCATTAATTCTGCCGGTGCTATCTAACACTGACTCATCTGCCGCTACATTGACAATCCTGGCAAGTACAGTAGTGAAATTATTTACTCTTACAACATCTATAAGTTCGCATTCGATGACTAGTGGACTGACTTCGATGATAGGGGCATTGACGTGTTCACTCTTTACAGCCTTCAAGCCTGTTTTTGCAAATTTATCAGGAACTCTATGGCCGGTTACAATTCCAAAGTAATCAACTTCCTTTATCAAATTCTTATTAACAAGTGCAACAGTAAATGCACGTCTCTTTTTAATATTCTCATGCGTCTTACTACGTGGACCAATACATAATGAGAGATCACCGGCATTCGTCCTTGTACACTCATGCAAATTCATCACATTGACTGTTCCATCATCATTATAAGTGCCAACCATTAAAACCGGCGCTGGATAACCATACGAAAAAACGTTTGGACCTAAATTTTTCATCATAATAGCAACCTCCTCTTAGTTCTTCTCTCTCAACTGAAGCCCGTCACGGTAAGCATCACCGACCTTCTCACCAACGGACAGATATGACTTATTCATCCAATCGAAAGTGATCGGATGGAATTTTTTAAATGATACCTTGCCATCTTCTCCAAGAATCCGTTCATCCAAACTTACATTGACGATTTCGCCTACAAGTCTCCAGGTTTCCTCATCATAGCTCTTCACTCTGCACTCAACGGCAAAAGGAAGCTCATCGATAATCGGTGCATCTACGAATTCGGACTTTGTTGTATGGAATCCGGACTTCTCAAACTTATCTTCCACTTTACTTCCTGTTGTTATACCAAGGTAATCACAGGCAACTTCATTTTCCACATCCGCCATACTTACAACAAAGGAACCTCTGGCAAGAATCCCCTTTAACGTATTTCTCTGGGATGCTACGATAATAGTAATTTCTGTCTCATGCGTGATTCCACCCCATACTGCTAACATGGCTGTAGGCTTTTCAGCCTCATCATAAGATGAAATCATCAAAACCGGCATCGGTGTGATGTATGGCTTTGCTCCGATATTTTTTCTAGACATATTTATCCTCCTTAAATTATGTGATAAATCACAGTTATTCAATGCATTATGCTCTTAAAGATATGATTTCTTATAGATTTCAAGATAATCTTCATCCGTAAGCAGTAACGGGTCTGCGGTAATGTCGCCGCCGAGCACCTCGTGTATTCTCTTAGTATACTTTGTGAGCTCTTCTTCATTGATTCCTGCATCACTTATGCGGAGATCTTTACATCCGACTAGTTCATCCAATGCTCTGATAAAATCTTTTCCGGATGTCGGGTTCTCCACTCCCATTGCTTTTGCCATTTTGATCATCTGTTCTTCTGCAGCCTTACGTTCTGCAAAGAAATCATAATAGGCATGAGCAATCATAATCGTTACTAATCATTATATAGATTTTTACCTTCCAAATCAGCGCTAAATATTAACTTGAATTATGGCATATTTTAACCTACAATTAGATAGAAGTATATCTGATTTACCAAAAAACGTTGCAATGCTTGAAATAATTGCTCAGAAATCTGAAGAAAGGAATGTTGTTATGTCTTGGAATTGCGATACTGAAATCGATCACGCATTAGAAAAACTCAGTCAGGACTTTCCGCACCTCAATTGGGACTTTAGCCCGGATCCATTCTCAGGAAATAACGAACTAATTTCGCATTGGTTAGGAGAGAAATCCGAGGAAGTTATGGTGGGTGTATTTAAAGGGAAAAAAATTGAGGAGCGTTTTCACCGCCAGGACTTTTTTTTCATTCATTTTGCTTACCACGGAGATTATGATGCATTAAGCGCCAACTATAACAATCGGATCACGGTAAAAGAAGGAGATTGCTATATCGGTCAGCCCTACAGCGGCTATGCTGTTAAGCATGATTCTGATCACGAATGTATTATTCTCGGAGTGCTGATTCGTAAAGAAACCTTTTTTCGGGAATACCTGAGTGCGCTCTCAGCAGATAGCTCCATGCTTAATTTTTTTCTGGAACCACAGAAAAACAAATATGCAGAAGAGTTCGTTCATCTGGAAATTCCAGCTTCTTCGCCAATCTGGCAGCTGCTGAATGTCATGATTCTTGAATATGCCCATAAAACAGAGGACTCACAGAAAATTTTAAAACCTATGGTCATGTCCCTTGCAATGTATATTTCTTATGAGTACAAGCGTCAGCATCTACCTACTGGTACGACATTAATTGACCGGATTATGGAATATATCGAATCACACTCTGATTCTGTAACATTGAATGACATTGCATCCCATTTCGGATATCACCCCGTTTATATTTCCCGTCTTTTGCCGAAAAAGACAGGCAAGACCTTTTCTGCTCTGCTAGCAGAATCACGTATGCGAAGAGCCAAGCTATTATTGGATCATACGGATCTTTCCATTGAAAAAATTGCTGATATGCTCGGATACAGCAATAGCAGCAATTTCTATAAGACCTTTAAACAGTATTATGGTACTTCTCCTCGCCAGCTTTAATGGTCAATGTTACGGCTTTAACGTGAAATGCATAAATAACGTTATTAACCCTTTTTTTAACCGTAACACTGATTAGTTTATCATGCAAGATCTCACCTTTATTAAATTTAGTACAGTTCTCAAGAAATTGGCTGCTTCTGCTCGTCACCTGCTTTGGTGCAGTCTTCAGATGCTAACAAAGATGGCGAGAATAAGGATCAGCCAGTTCTTCAAAGTTTATCTATGTTTTTTCGGTCGGAGCGAGTTTTAAAGAGATTGAGCTAATGCAAATTTATACGATTCCGCTTCCTTCCAAACTTAAAGCTTTTCAATACAAATCAACTTTGAATATTAAATATTGAACATTGATAATTGAAATATATATAATAAAAAAACCTAAGTATAAATAAGGGAATATTATACTTAGGCTAGCCATAAAATGACTAAAGTTATATTTTATAAGGGGTAAATAACAATCAACTACTTTATAATATTATTATAATCATATTATGTGTCAAATTTATGGCAATAAATAATAAACTTCAATTAATGATTTTTCTATGATAATAGTATATACTAAATTATTGTTGAGATATTTTTGTTAACAATGTAAATTAAATATATAATTGGATGATATAATTAAATCAACAGGTGAGGTGACAATAGGTGATAGGTTTAATTGGTATAAAGAAAGACACTCCGTTGGAAATAAGAGAAAAGTTTATAATAAAAACTAAAAAACGTGAACTATACTTGAATGAATTACTTACGGAGTTAAAAGAAGCAGTTATTTTAGCAACCTGTAATAGAACAGAGATTTATTTTAATGCATCTTTTGAAAAAGAAGAATTATTAGAAAAGGTTTTTTTAATTTTTAATTGGAATTTTGAGTATAGAAAGTACATATTTATTGCTAGTGATAAAGGTGCATATAGACATCTTTTTGAAGTATGTTGTGGATTTCACTCTAAAATACTTGGAGAAGATCAAATTTTAGGCCAGGTAAAAGAGGCTTATGAAAAAGCAATAAAATTTAAAGCTGTATCTTTAGAATTACATAGATTATTCCAAGAGGCTATTACTGCTGGAAAGAGATTTAGGAAAGAGGCTAAATTGTTTGAAATTCCAGTCTCTTCTGCATCAATAGTTATAAATGAAGCTATAAAACAAAAGTGTAATAGTTTTATGGTTTTAGGATATGGGGAAGTTGGGCAACTTATTTTGAAATATTTACTTTCTCACAAGGTTGAAATTATATACTTAGTGGTTAGAAATGCTAAAGTTAATGATGAGATAAATGATAAAAGAGTTAAAGTAATTGATTTTGAAGGGAAAAATAATTATATAGATAATGTAGATTGTATAATTAGCTGTACATCTGCACCTCATGCAGTCGTTAGAAAAGGTGATTTTAATGAGGAAGGGAACAAAATTTTAGTGTACGATTTGGCTGTTCCAAGAGATGTAGAAGAAGAAGTTTCTTTTATAAGTAGAACTGAAGTTTATAATATTGATACTATAAGCCGAATCGATGATAACAACAAATTATTAAGAAAAGAAAGAATGGAAAATAATAAAGATATTATGCTTAAATATCTTAATGAATATGAAGAGTGGCTTAAGCTTAGGGAAGTTTCTCCTGTTATACAAAAATTAAGAACTTTAGGTAATGAAGTTTATGAAAAGAGGAGCAAAACTTTTATACATAAAAGTGATAATGATAAGGATATAATTTTAGCTGATAGATTAATTAAAAGTACATCAGATTTTTACATAAATAGAGCCATTGAAGTTGTTAAGGAAGAAGCTTTAAAAGGAAGTGGTGAAGAATGGATAAATATAATGCAAAAGATATTTTTCACGAAGGAATAGATTATTCTTATATTTCATTGATATCAAAAAAGCTTAGAATAGGAATAATTGGAGGAGGAAAAGCTGGTACAATAAAAGCAAAGCATTTTGTTAAGAGTAAATCTTATGTAGAAGTCTTAGCAAAAACTTTTGACGAGGAAATAATTGAATTAGCTAAGAACTCAAAAGACAATTTAAAGCTTATAAATGAACCCTTTAATTTTAGATTTTTACATGATAAACATATAGTAATTTTAGCCTTTAACGATGATATTTTAAAAAATAAAATAAAAGACTATTGTGATGAAAAATATAAAATATACATAGATTCTTCTGATTTTATGAATGGCATGGGAGTTGTTCCAGTTCAAAGAAATACCGATAACTTAACTTTTGCATTGAATACTGAATATGGAAATCCTAAAGGTTCAGTTTTTCTTTCTAATAAGATAGAAAATTTATTAAAAGAATATGATAGTTTTATGGAGTTTATCACTAAAATACGAAATAAAACAAAAGGGCTGGAACCGTATAAAGATGATATAATTAAATTTATAGTAAGTGATGAATATAAAAAAGCTTTTGATGATGGAAAAAGTGAAGAGGAGCTAAGAAATAATTTCCCAAAGAATATTGTAGATTACTTACTTGAGCCTTAGAATAAAAAGATAAGGAGGGGAAAATAAAAAGTGGATAAGTTTATAATAGCAACAAGAAAAAGCCAATTAGCGCAAGTGCAAACTGAAATAATAATGAAGAATTTAAAAGATAAGTTTAATATAAATAGCGAAAAATTGCTTATAGTTACAGAAGGGGATAGAAGATTAGATGTTTCCTTAACTAAAATTGGAGGAAAAGGTCTTTTTGTCAAAGATATAGAAGTTGCTTTGCTAGAGGAAAGAGCACATGGTGCGGTTCATAGTATGAAGGATGTACCCTATGAATTAAGCAGTGAATTTGAAATTGCAGCAATAACTGAACGAGAAGATATAAGAGATGTCCTTATTTCAAAGGACAATATACCTTTTAAAGAAATGAGATCAGGAGCTGTAATAGGGACTAGCAGCATTAGAAGGGCATGTCAGCTTAAATTACTTAGAAATGATTTGGAAATTGTATCAATTAGAGGAAATGTGCAAACTAGATTAGAAAAGATGAAAAGGGAAAATTTAGACGGCATTATTTTAGCTAGTGCAGGATTAAAGCGGTTAAATGAGGAAAATTTAATAACTGAATATTTTGATCCAAAAGAATTTATACCAGCAGTTGCTCAAGGTGCATTAGGAATTGAGTGCTTAAGGAATAGTGAAAGCAGACAATATTTCAATAAATTGGAAGATGCAAATGCAAAATTAACAGTAGAAGCTGAAAGAAGCTTTATGAAAGAATTAAATGGTGATTGTCATAGCCTTATTGGCGCATATTCAGAAATTAAAGGTAATGATTTATATATGATTGGTATATATGATATTGGTGGAAAAATAGTGAAAAAAGATATCCTAGGAAGTGTAGATAAGAATGTTGAATTAGGAAAGAACCTAGCAAAAAAGATCCTACAAATTTAATTGCGAACTGTTAACTGCCAGCAGGGTACACTAAAGAGCATAAACTGTAAATTGTAAATTGTTAACTGTAAACTGTTAACTGAACTAAGGAGGGTGTTATGAGTCAAGTATATATAATAGGAACAGGACCTGGTGACGAAGAATTATTAACATTGAAAGCAGTAAAGGCACTTAAGAAGTGTACAGCTGTTCTTTATGATAGATTAGTTTCAAATAATATATTAAATTATTTAAATGAAAATTGTGAAGTTTATTATTGCGGAAAAGAGCCTGGGGCTCATTCAAAAACTCAAGAGGAAATAAATGAACTCTTGGTTGAACTTGCAAAGAAAGGACATATAGTTGGAAGAATAAAGGGTGGAGACCCTTATGTTTTTGGAAGAGGTGGAGAAGAGGTATTAGAATTAAGAAAAGAAAATATTTCTTTTGAAGTTGTTCCAGGGGTAACATCGCCTATTGCAGTATTGAATTATGCTGGAATTCCAATAACTCATAGAGGTATTGCACAAAGTTTTCATGTTGTAACTGGTAAATCAGCACAAGATTTAAATGTTAATTTTAAAGCTTTAGCTGGGGAACAAGGAACCTTAGTTTTTATGATGGGGCTAAGCAATCTAGATAATATTATTAGTCAGTTAATAGCTAATGGTAAATCACCATTAACTCCATGTGGAGTTGTAATGCGAGGGACTTCAGCAAAACAAAAAAAGGTAATAGGAACATTAGAAAATATATCTGAAAAAGTTAAAGCGGCAAATTTAAAATCACCATGTATAATAGTGGTTGGAGAAGTTGTAACTTTAAATGAAAGTTTAAGTTGGTATGAAAATAAGCCACTTTTTGGTAAAAATATCTGTATTACAAGAACTAAAAAGCAGTCAGAGAATCTAAAAGAGAAATTAGTAAAAATGGGTGCAGAAGTTACAAGCTTTAATGCTATAGAAATAGAAAGCTGTGCAGAAAAGTTAGATGAATATTTAAATACAATAGAGAATTATGATCATATAGTGTTTACTTCAGTTAATAGTGTGGAAATATTTTTTGATTATTTAGTTGAAAAAGCGTATGATGTAAGAAGAATTAAGGCTAAGATTTCTGCAATTGGCCGTGCCACTGAAAGAGCCTTAAACAATAGAGGTATTGTATGTTTTGCAAAGGCTAAAGAATTTGTAGGTGAAGGCTTAGTAAGTATTTTGAAACCTAACTTAAAGGTAAATGAAAAGTTACTTTTACCATGTTCAGCTAAGAGCAGACAATACATATATGAAGAATTAGTTAGAACAGGTGTTGAAGTAGATAGAGTATTTATTTATGATACAATTTGTGGTAAGGTAGTAAATAAAAAATCTTTTGAAGAAGTTGATATAGTATTTTTTACAAGTCCATCTACTGTGAAAAATATGGTTGATATGTTAGGAATAGATGAAATAAAAAAGAAACAGGTTATAGCTATAGGACCTAAGACAAATGAACCTTTAATAGAATTAGGAATAGAGGCTTATGTATGTAAAGAACATTCTGAAGATGGTTTTTTAAAGGAAATAGAAAACTTATTATTAAGAGAGAGGAAGTGAAGCTTTTAGTGATCAGGTAATTGATATTATTACTCTTGATCAACTAAAATTATATTATGATTAAAAGAGGAAGAAGACTTAGAGCAAATTCAGCTATTCGTGATATGGTTAGAGAAACAATATTAAATTCCAAGGACTTTATATATCCTATTTTTGTTGTTGAAGGTAAAAATATAAAAAATGAAATTTCTTCGTTACCAGGAAATTATCATTTTTCAATTGATAGATTACATGAGGTAATTAATGAGGTAAAAGAAGCTGATATTGCAGGAGTTTTACTTTTTGGAATACCAGAACATAAGGATGAATGTGGTTCAGAAGCTTATAATGATAACGGAATTGTTCAACAAGCTATAAGAGAAATAAAAAGAATAGATAAGAATTTACTTGTTGTTACTGATGTTTGCATGTGTGAGTATACTTCTCATGGACATTGTGGGATAATTCATGATGAAGATGTGGATAATGATGAAACCTTAGATTATTTAGCTAAGATATCTGTATCTCATGCAAAAGCAGGAGCTGATATTATTGCGCCTTCTGATATGATGGATGGGAGAATTGGAGCTATCAGAAAAGCATTAGACGAAAATGGATTTAAAAAAATAAGTATAATGAGTTATTCAGCAAAATATTGTTCAGCATTTTATGGACCATTTAGAGACGCAGCAAATTCTGCACCTCAATTTGGTGATAGAAAAACTTATCAAATGGATCCAGCAAATAGAATGGAAGCTATTCGTGAAACACAAATGGATATAGATGAAGGTGCTGATTTTATTATGGTTAAGCCTGCACTTGCTTATTTAGATATAATTAGGGATTGTAGAGAAAACTTTAATCTGCCTTTAGTAGCCTATAATGTAAGTGGAGAATTTGCAATGATAAAAGCAGCTGGTAAACTTGGGCTTATCGATGAAGAAAGAGTAATGATGGAAACATTAACGTCAATTAAGAGAGCAGGAGCAGATATTATTATCACGTATCATGCTTTAGAAGCGTCGAAAATAATTAACTCAGTTAGGAGTTAGGAGCAGTTATGAGTTATGGATGAAAGCATTAAGTGGGATTTCATAATTAACTAAGAACTTAAGGAGGAAATTATTGTGAAGAATCTTGAGATATTTAAAGAGTCAGAAAAGTATATGCCAGGTGGAGTTAACAGTGCTGTTAGAGCATTTAAAGGAATTAATTTAAATCCACCTATAATAAAATCTGGAAAAGGCGTAATGATTACAGATGAAGATGATAATGAATATATAGATTTTGTATTAGCGTGGGGGCCATTACTCCTTGGACATAGTGATGAAGATGTTGTAAAGGCTATTCAAAAAATTAGTTTGAAGGCAGTAGCTTTTGGGGCTCCAACAAAATTAGAATTAGACATGGCTAAATTTATGTGTACCAATTTAGATAATATTGAAATGATTAGAATGGTTAATTCAGGTACAGAGGCTACTATGAGTGCAATAAAACTAGCAAGAGGATATACTAATAGAAATAAGATAGTAAAATTTGCTGGATGTTATCATGGGCATTTCGATGGATTTTTAGTAGAAGCAGGTTCAGGAGTAATGACTGGAGGAATTCCTGGTTCTCTTGGGGTTCCAAAAGAGAGTATAGAAAATACGTTAATAGGTATTTACAATAATAAGAAGCAAATAGAAGAATTGTTTGAAAAGCATGGTAATGAAATAGCAGGAGTAATTATTGAACCAGTAGCAGGAAATATGGGCGTCATAAAAGCAGAAGATGACTTCATGGAAACTTTGAGAAAACTATGTGATTCTTACGGTGCTTTATTAATTTTTGATGAAGTTATGAGTGGATTTAGAGTTGACTTTAAAGGAGCTCAGAGCCTATTTAAAGTTAAACCAGATTTGGTTACTTATGCTAAGATTATGGGAGGTGGACTTCCATGTGGAGCTTATGGCGGAAGAAAAGAAATAATGGAAAAATTATCGCCATTAGGTGGAGTTTATCAAGCAGGAACTATGTCAGGAAATTCAATTGTTATGGCAGCAGGACTTGCAACATTAAATAAAATTAAGAATAATTTGGATTATTATGATCATATAGAAAAAATGGGAGCTAAGTTTGAAGAGGGTGTACTAACTATATCAAAAAAATATAATTTACCAGTAGTTATAAATAGGGTTGGTGGAATGATGACTATATTCTTTACTGATCTTAAAGTAGTTAGAACTTACGATGATGTTAAAAAATGCGATGTTGAGAAATTCAATAAGTATTTTGAGCATATGTTAAAGAATGGAATAAACATTGCACCATCACAATTTGAAGCTATTTTTTTAAGTGCAAAACATGAAGAAAGTCATATTGATAAATTTATAAAGACATTTGAAGAATTTGCATGTAATTGTTAATTACGATATTAAGTTTGTAAAGGAAATGGCCAACATATGAATAAGATAAATTATCAAAAGGAACTAGATTTTTTGATAGAAAATTTAACAAAGGAAGAAAAAGTACCTACATTGTTACTACATAGTTGTTGTGCACCTTGTAGCAGCTATGTCTTAGAATATTTATCGCAATATTTTAAGATAACAATTTTCTTTTATAATCCTAATATATATCCTTTGGAAGAATATGCTAGGAGAGTTGAAGAACAAAAGAAATTTATTTCTGAGCTTAAAGTTAAGAATAAAATAGAGTTTGTTGAAGGAGAATATGATACAAAAAGTTTCTATGAAATAGCAAAAGGGTTAGAAGAGGATAAGGAAGGCAACGTAAGATGCTTTAAGTGTTATGAATTAAGACTTAGGGAAGCCGCAATTGCCGCTACGAAAGCTGGTTTTGATTATTTTACAACTACATTATCAATAAGTCCTCATAAAAATTCACAAAAATTAAATGAAATTGGCAAAATGTTAAGTGAAGAGTATAATGTAAAATATCTATATTCTGATTTTAAGAAAAAAGAAGGATATAAGCGTTCAATAGAATTATCTAAAGAATTTAACTTGTATAGGCAAGATTATTGTGGGTGTGTATTTTCTAAAAATGAAAGTATGAAGGAAAAATAGGCTATTTACAGTGGATGAAATCTTGTTATTATAGAATAAAGGAGATGATCAAATGTCTGACAAAATCATAGACTTCAATGAATTAAAAAATAAAGTTAAAGATAAAGATGTAGATAAGTTTGAAGAATATATTTACTCAATGTATTATAAATTGGCTGAAGGTAAAATGAATATGGCAGATTTCTCAAAAAATATAATGTCTTATATGCAAGAAAATAATATATCTCAAGATAAACTTATCAATATACAAAAAAAATTTTTAGAGAGATATGGAATAGATCCATCTACCATAGAAGAGCAATTTAATATTCCAGGCTTTAATATGAATAACAATAATTATGAAACTATGAAAAAGACAGCTAGTTTCCATGATAAATATAAAAGCAGAATAGCAACAAGAACAATGTCTGAGTATTTTGTAAAAAATGAAAAAAATGATTTAAAGATATTTTTGGAAAATACAGATGTTATTTTAATAAGTGAAAAGAACGTGGATTTAAATGACAATGAACTAAATGAATTTTTGTGTTCATATAAAAAAGTTATTGATGATAAGAAGATAAATATAATTTTATGTGAAAATACAAAAAGTTATGAATATTAGTTAGTGATGTTAAGATATCATTAAAGGTACAAATAAAAATACAGTAAAGAGGCCATCACATATAGGATAAAAAATCCGTTAGTGAAAGCTTCTTTTTTTTGTTATATAAAATAAAGATATCCAAAGCGAGAATTAGACTTATGCAACAATTACCGAAATAAGATACATTTATCTTCCGCAGGACTAGTGAAATTTTCGCTGGAAGGTTCTAAATGGCGGCTTGTCGTAATTTCAGCGTGTTCCAGATGTAAAAGCTCCAAGGAGAAAGTTCATGTTTCCAAATATAAAATTTGGACATTCACTTTTGGACAAGCTTTAAATGAAACAAGCCCCCATTAAGAACCATCATCAGCTCAATTTCACATGCCTGCTTCCAGAAAAATGTATTTTATTTCTAGTGTAGTGTTACGATTATAATTTCTCAATAATACATATATATTACATTTATAAGTTGAATTATTAATTTGGATATCTATAATTGTTAAGTTGAATAATTGATTAAGCATGAAATCTTTAAAAATAAACGTGTATAGAATAAATAATAAGGACTTTATTTTTTGAATTGGAGAAAAGTATATATTTTAAGGAATAAAAAGAATATTTTACATTAAATTATAATTAACTTCCGTTTATGACTTATTTTGTATCTTTAACGACTAATATATTTACTTGGATTAATTCATATGTTAGTCTTTATTTGAACATTAATAGTTTAATTTAATAGCAAAGAGTAAAAATAACTATGCATAAATTGGAAATTGCATAGGGATTTTTAAGTGGCTGAATAGGGGGGGATTTTATAGGTAAAATGGATATTTAATTATGTTACAAAGGAAGGAAAATATTTATTGTTAAGAAGGGGAAGTGTAAATATGATCAAAAGATCGCCAATGTTTTTATTGACATTTACATTATTATCTGGATTTGCTCTGAATACGTATACAGCAAGTGCAAATACAGATATAGGAACGACTGCATTAGTTACTACAAAACAAGCTGTATCAGTTGTGAGTACAAGTGCTCTTGCTAAAACCCCAGGGTATTCTAATCCTCTTATTACTCAAAAGTTTGGAGCAGATCCGTTTGCCATGGTTTATGATGGCAGAGTATATGTTTATATGAGCAGTGATGCTTTTATGTATAAAAACGGAAATGTATCTGATAATGATTATAGTAATATTAAGACTATAACATGTATATCATCCGATGACATGGTAAATTGGACAGATCATGGTGAAATTCCAGTTGCAGGATCGAATGGTGCAGCAAAATGGGCAAGTAATTCTTGGGCGCCAGCTGTTACACATAAGATTATTAATGGAAAAGAAAAGTTTTTTCTGTATTTCGCAAATAATGGAGGAGCAATAGGAGTTCTTACAGCAGATACACCTATTGGACCATGGACAGATCCTATTGGAAAACCTATTGTTACTACTAGCACTCCAGGAGTAAATGGTGTTGTATGGCTTTTTGACCCAGCAGTATTGATGGATGATGATGGAACAGGTTATTTGTATTTTGGTGGGGGAATACCAGGAGGAAGTAGCCCTAGTCAAAGTCAAATTGCAAATCCTAAAACAGGAAGAGTCATAAAATTAGATAGTGATATGATTCATACTACTGGAAATGCATCAGTAATTGATTCACCTTTTATGTTCGAGGATTCTGGTATTCACAAATACAATGGAAAATATTATTATTCATATTGTTCTAATTTTTCTGGTACACATCCAACAGGAACTCCACCTCAAGGAGAAATTGCTTATATGGTAAGTGATAATCCTATGGGACCGTTTACTTATAAAGGTACTTTTCTTAAAAATCCAGGAAGTTATTTTGGAGTAGGCGGAAATAATCATCATGCTGTGTTTCAATTTAAGAATCAATGGTATGTAACATATCATGCTCAAACGCTTGGAAAAGCAATGGGAATTACAAAAGGATACCGTTCACCACATATCAATAAGCTTGAATATGATGGAAGCGGACTTATAAAGACGGTTCAAGCTGATATGCAAGGTGTGGGTCAAGTTGCTAATCTTAATCCATATAAAAGGACTGAGGCAGAGACAATTGGATGGAATAGTGGACTTTCAACTGAAAAAAGTAAAGCTTCAGGAAGCATGGTAAGTAGTATTAATCTTGATGTTACAAATATAAATAACGGTGATTGGCTTGCAGTATCAAAAGCTGATTTTGGAAGTGGAGCTAAATCATTTAAGGCCAATATTGCATCTACTGTAGGAGGAACAATAGAAATACATTTGGATAGTTTAGATGGACAGCTTATAGGCACCATTAATGTAAGTCCTACAGGTGGAGAACAACAATGGAAAGAAATGAAATGTGACGTAAAGAGTGTTAGTGGAGTGCACAATGTTTACTTTAAGTTTAATGGAAATGGCACTAACAACTTATTTAATATTGACTATTGGCAATTTATTTCTTAATTAATAGGTTAATTACAAATTACATGGAGAAGTCCAAATATTAATAAAATAAAATTGCATGAAAGGGAGAAGGTAGAAATGAATGTTAAGGTAAGAAGGCTATTATTGTCATTGTTAACGATTTCTATAACGGGTTCACTATGTGTAGGATTATCAGCAACAGCTAATGCTGCATCAAATGTTTCAATAAATTTATCAGCAGAAAAGCAAGTGGTTCGCGGTTTTGGAGGAATGAATCTTCCAGCTTGGGCTGGAGATTTAACAGCAGGTCAAAGAGAAACAGCTTTTGGTAATGGAGAAAATCAGTTAGGCCTTTCTGTCTTGAGAATTTATGTAGATGATAATAAAAATAATTGGTATAAAGAGTTGCCAACTGCAAAAAAAGCAATTGAACACGGTGCAATAGTTTTTGCTACACCATGGAATCCACCAAGTGACATGACTGAGACTTTTAATCGTAATGGTGATACATCAGCAAAGCGACTTAAGTATGATAAGTATGCTGCATATGCACAGCATCTTAATGATTTTGTTTCATATATGAAGAATAATGGTGTAAATTTGTATGCTATATCTATTCAAAATGAACCTGATTATGGAAAAGAGTGGACATGGTGGACACCACAAGAGGTACTTAAATTTATGAAAGAAAATGCTGGAACAATAAATTGTAAGGTAATGTCTCCTGAGTCATTTTCTTATCAAAAAAATATGTACAATCCTATTTTGAATGATTCACAAGCTCTTGCTAATATGGATATTCTCGGCACCCATACTTATGGTACTAAGGTTAGTGATTTTGCTTATCCACTTTTTAAACAAAAAGGAGCTGGAAAAGAACTTTGGATGACAGAAGTATATGTACCAAATAGTGATGCTAATTCAGCAGATCGTTGGCCAGAAGCATTAGATGTTGCAGAACATATAAATAATGCTATGGTAGAGGGAGATTTTCAATCATATGTATGGTGGTACATTAGAAGATCCTATGGTTTCATTAAAGAAGATGGTAATGTAAGCAAGCGTGGTTACATGATGGCTCATTTCTCTAAATTTGTTCGTCCTGGATATGTAAGAGTTGATGCAACAAAGAATCCAACAACAAATGTTTATGTATCTGCGTATAAAGGCAATAATAAAGTAGTTATTGTTGTAATAAATAAAGGAACTTCTGAAGTAAAGCAAAGTTTTAATGTTTCAAACAGTAAAGTTTCTAGTGTATCGTCATGGCAGACTACAGCAACAGCAAACTTGGCTAAATCAGCTTCAAGCATAAATGTATCTAATGGAAGTTTTACAGCAACACTTCCAGCACAAAGTGTGACTACCTTTGTGGGTGAAATTAATTAGAGTGGTTTTAAGTATAAGTATATTATTGCTAATTTGTATGTCTATATTAATATCCCCAAATATAAATGGTACATTCCATTATAACTTATCAAGAATATAAAAAGTTGAAGGAGGATTATTATGTTAAGATCAAAAGTTATCAAAATGTCTGTAGGAGCAGTTGCACTTAGTTTATTTTTTTCAATGTCTACTTCTATAAATGCAAATGCTGCAATGTCTAAAAATAAGTTTATAGGAAACATAATTGGAAATAGTGTTCCGTCTAATTTCACAACTTACTGGAATCAAGTAACACCAGAAAATGCCACTAAGTGGGAATCGGTTGAATCAACCAGAGATAGGATGAACTGGTCTGGTGCAGATACTGATTACAATTATGCAAAAAGCAAGGGGTTAAAATTTAAATTCCATACATTAGTGTGGGGAGCTCAAGCACCAAAATGGATAACAAGTCTTTCAGCGGCAGATCAAAAAGCAGAGATATCTGAGTGGATTCAAGCTGCAGGTCAAAAGTATTCGGGTTCAGAGTTTGTAGATGTTGTAAATGAACCGTTGCATACTAAAATAGATTTTAAGAATGCTATAGGTGGAGATGGTGCAACAGGCTGGGATTGGGTTGTTTGGTCCTTTGAACAAGCAAGAAAGGCATTTCCTAATTCAAAATTACTAATTAATGAATATGGTATCATTGGAAACCCTAGTGAAGCCGATAAGTATGTAAAAATTATAAATATACTTAAGAGCAGAGGTCTTATCGATGGAATAGGTATTCAATGTCATCAATTTAATATGGATACGGTTTCTGTAAGCACAATGAATAATGTTTTAAACAAATTATCAGCAACTGGTTTGCCAATATATGTATCAGAACTTGATATAACTGGTGATGATGCAACACAATTAGCAAGATATAAGGAAAAATTCCCAGTATTATGGGAAAACCCTAATATTAAAGGCGTAACCTTATGGGGATATATCCAAGGGCAAACATGGAAAAGTAATACTCATTTGATTAATTCAAATGGAACTGAACGTCCAGCACTTAAATGGTTAAAATCATATTTAGCAAGTCATTAATTAATATAATTTAATAATTGAGTAAAGGAGAGATATTGAATGATAAATAGAAAAATAGGTATTTTCTCAATAGGATTAGCTATGCTTTTAGGAACAATGACTACAATGACTTCTATAGCTGCCAATGCTGCAGCGAATCCAAATCCTACTTGGCAAGTAGGTTCAGTATGTTTTTATAATGGGCCAACAAATGCATGGGATGCTGTTTCAGTTAAGGATCCATCTATAGTTTATGCTAATGGCAAATATCATTTGTTTTATACTGGTTATGATAAAACTGGTAAGTTCCAAATGGGATATGCTTCTGCATCTACAATTAATGGGCTAAGCAGTGCTCAGCATAAAAAGCTGAACTTAAATGGAAATGGAACTGGAAGTTATGGTGCACCACAAGTTTTTTATATGGAGTCTAAACAAATGTGGTATCTCATTTACCAAGGTAGCCTAGGAGCTTGTTATGCAACAACAACTAATATAGATGATCCAAATTCATGGAGTGGACCAAAATCTTTGGGGGCTAGTGGAAACATGGGTTGGGATTATTGGGTTATCTGTGATGATAAATATGCATATCTTTTCAATACACCATCAGATGGTTCGCATAATATTTACTGTCGTAAAACATCTCTTGCAAACTTTCCAAATGGTTGGGGACCAGCTACAGTGGCAGTAAAAGATACTTTTGAAGGAGCTTGTGTTTATAAATCCAAAGCAGATAATAATTACTACATGTTAGTTGAAGATATGAAGGATAATAGGTATTATGAACTACATCAAGCTAGTAGTTTAAGTGGTCCATGGACAAAGGTTAGTGAAAAGTGGGCGTCTTCCCATAACTTATCGTATACTGCTAATAAGTGGACAAATCGTGTTTCTCATGGTGAAATACTTCGTTCAGGCATAAACCAAAAATTAGAGATTAATGATATTAATAAAGTTGATTTCTTAATTCAAGGTTCTACTGATGGTAACGTTGCATATGAAAAAATCAAGTGGAATCTTGGGATAATAAAAAATTATAAGTAAGGGATAGCATCTATTCAGAATTTAGAGACAATCAAATTAAATTCAGGTAATTTATAGAAAGTATTAAATCATATATTGGATTTAGTCATTAAATTGTGATTTAAACAATAGATGTTCGGAAGAGTATGTAAAAGGCTATGAAAAATTAATTAATTTAAAATGAGATGAGGAGGATAAATTTATGAAAAAAAAGATTTTCAATGTATTACTAATGTGCATGATGCTTTTAACATTTATATGTGGTTCATCAAGCACAGCATTAGCAGCAACATCAACAAGTCCAACTATGCCACCATCAGACTTTGACAGCTTTAAAAGTAATATTTCACATGGTACTGTCAAATATATTTATTACCAGTCAACAGCAACAAACAGTCAACGTAGGGCAAAGATTTATTTACCACCAGGATATTCAGCAGACAAAAAGTATAGTGTAATGTATTTATTACATGGCATTGGTGGAAGTGAGAATGATTGGACTAATGGTGGAGGAAATGCAAATCTTATTGCCGACAATCTCATTGCAGCAGGGAAAATTAGCCCTTCAATAATAGTAATGCCAAGTTGTAATGCAACTGGAGCAGGAGTATCTGATGGTTATGAAAATTTAACCAAAGATTTGATTAAAAGTTTAATTCCTTATATAGAAAAGAATTATTCAGTTTATACTGACAGGGCTCACAGAGCTATATCTGGATTATCAATGGGAGGTGGACAATCGTTTAATATTGGTTTACCAAATTTAAACTTATTTCCATATGTTGGTGCTTATTCTGCAGCCCCAAATACCCATTCAAATTCTACATTATTTCCTGATGGTGGCGCTGCAGCAAAACAACAGTTAAAACTATTATTTATTTCTTATGGTACCAATGATAATCTTATTAGCTTTGGTACAAGAGTGCATGAATTCTGTGACTCTAAAGGAATTTCAAATACCTATTGGTTATACCAAGGGAGAGGGCACGACTGGAGTGTTTGGAAACCAAGTTTGTGGAGCTTTCTCCAAATGTTAGAGAAATCAGGATATACTGTGGGTAAGTAAGACGCATCTAAAGTTAAGTGCCTGCTTTAAGTGTTGCTGCAGGAACTTATAGTTCTGCTCAAACAGTAACTATTAGCAGTAAAACTTCAGGTGAAGCTATTATTATACAACTGATGGAAGCATTCCTACAACTTCATCTACAGTATATAAAAGCCCAATAACAATATCGAAAACTACGATATTAAGAGCTATTGCTACAAAAAGTGGAGAACTGCTATGTTGAACTTTCTCCAACTACCATTTCCAGCAAAGCAAGACAATAGAAAGTAAAATGACTAAGTATTATAGGGGGAGGTTTAATGAAAAAAATTATTATTTCAATTATTGGTATTGTAATTATAATGTCAGCTTTTACGTTTAATGCAAATGCTGCAACATCAGTAAAAATTCCAGTACTAATGTATCATAGGATTGAGACAAATCCTAATGTAAATGACACTTGGCAAATAGGCTTAAATGAATTTAAGCAGGAAATGAAATACTTAAAAGACAATGGGTATACTACGCTTACTAATGATCAATTTTATAACATCATTACTAAAAAAGCTTCTATGCCAGTAAAACCAATTCTTCTAACCTTTGATGGCGCAACAATAGACTTTTATAATAATGCATATCCAATACTTAAACAATATGGATTTAATGCTACAGAATATGTTGTTACAGATCAGATTGGAACGTCTTGGGGAAGCTCGTCAGATACAATTAGAATAATGAATGAAAATCAACTCAAGACAGTTGCAAATAACAAAATAGAGTTGGAAAATCATTCTACAACACATGGACATATAGCAAATTTGAGTACTGCAGAATTAACAAAGAGGGTAAGTGGTGCAACTACTAAACTTAAAACTTTAACAAGCAAACCAGTAGAATACTTTGCATATCCATTTGGTGAATCAAGTAACAATTTTGTTAATGTATTAAAAAGTTTAAATGTAAAAATGGCATTTAAAGTAGGTGGAGGAATGGCTACAGATTCTAGTGACTTAATGAACATGCCAAGAATAGCTATTGTTAATACCGATAACATTACAACATTTACAAAAAAAATAACAACTGGGAACTAGCTATAAAATATTAAGATAATAATTATATATTAAGGGAGGAAAAACTATGAAAAAATATCTAAGCGTAATTTTGTCAGCAACTCTTATGATGTCTACATTTCTTACTTCGGGAATTCAAGTAAATGCAGCAACAACAACTAATGTAGCAGCATCTGTCCCAAGTAATGCCAATTTATTAAACACTTATGGTAAAGTGTTTGGAAAGGTAGGAAATATATTAAATGGAGGTCAAATTTCAGATAGTAACGCAACAAATGCTATAAAGAAGCAATACAATAGTTTAACTGCAGAAAATGAAATGAAACCTGATGGTATTTTAGGTTCCTCTGCAAATGTGATTTCTATATCACAAGCAAAAGCACTTGGGTACTATATTCCTGATAATTATCCAGAAAGTACAGTTCCAAAACTTAATTTTGCAACTGTAGATAATATGTTGAAATTTTGTTATGACAATGGATTATCAATGCGTGGTCATACACTAGTTTGGCATTCACAAACTCCAGATTGGTATTTCAGAACAGGCTATAACGGTAATGGAGGATATGTAACTCCAGCAGTTATGGATAAGAGAATGGAATTCTATATTAAGAGTGTTATGGGACATGTTTTTTCAAGTAAATATGGAAGCGTTATTTATGCATGGGATGTTGTGAATGAATACTTACATGCAGAACCTGCTGGAAGTTCTAAAGCTACTGGATGGCAAAAGATTTATGGAAATCTTGGGACAAAACCAGGTTTTGTAAAACAAGCTTTTCAATATGCATATGATACATTAGCATATTATAAATTAACAGATAAAGTTAAATTATTCTATAATGATTATAACGAATATATGGAAGTAAATGATATTATCAGTTTGATTAATTACATTAATTCAGGCAAAAAAATATGTGCAGGAATAGGTATGCAATCTCATTTAAGTACTAATTTCCCATCAGTTGCTTATTATAAAAATGCATTAGATGCATTTGCAAAAGCAGGCTTTGAAATTCAAATTACAGAACTTGATGTTGGATCTACTTCTTCATCAGAACAATCAAAATACTATTATGATTTAATGACTGCTATTTTATCTTCTAAAAAATCAGGTGCTAATATTACAGCTCTTGTATGGTGGGGATTAAGTGATGATCATT
The DNA here is from genome assembly GCF_000340885.1 of Clostridium saccharoperbutylacetonicum N1-4(HMT). NCBI lineage: Bacteria > Bacillati > Bacillota > Clostridia > Eubacteriales > Clostridiaceae > Clostridium > Clostridium saccharoperbutylacetonicum. Next base: position 1,645,085 of record NC_020291.1, read on the forward strand.
CATGGCGTTCTAAAGATAAACCATTATTATATTCTAATTATTCAACACCAAAAGAAGCATATAATTCAGTATTAAAAGCATATTTTGATGCTGGATATACTATGAAATAATTAATATCTTTGGGCTATTGCATTAACGGATTAAAACCCGTTAGCAATAGCTCATTTTTTGAAAAAATAGCTGTACACTAATTATTTAGTGCACAGCTTGCTTTAATGTATTTGTTATAAAGGGGAATTAAGAATCACAAAGGTTGCTAGACCTTTTGTAATTGAAGTAATATCTTCATTCGAAATTGTTGATAAATCATGAGCACTGCTATTTAAAGTTATTAGTTTAGCTTTTGCATGCACTTGATTGGATTTATCATAAAGTTCTTTTGAACTTTCGTATGGAACCATAGCATCAGAATTGCTATGAATTATTAAAGTGTTAGGTATTGATGCAGTAACATAATCTATAGGATTATATTTTTTTGATAAATCATCCTTGTTTTTTATAGATTTAAAAATTTTCAATAAATCATAGTTTAAATTCTTAGTATCTAAAAGACTTAAGTCAGTTGGACCAGCAAAATCAATTAAATATTTTATCCTTGAAGGATATTTACTTAATTCTGAGTCATCAACAAATTCATCTTCTTTGCTATAGCTAGCCATAAGTGAAAGGTAAGCTCCAGAAGAGATACCTATAACTCCTATTTCGTTAGTATCGATATTATAATCTGAACTATTTTTGTATAGCCATCTTATAGTATCTTTAACATCTGATATCTGCTTATTAAATTTTTCTTTATTTTTCATTAATTCATAAGAAGTACTTACTATTGTATAGCCTTGATCTCTAAAAGTATCTAGAAGAGGGCTTAAAGCATCAGGAATATTCTTATCACCATATGCAAAACTTCCTCCATGAACATAAAGGAGTACAGGGGAAGTTTTATAAACTTGTCGTGTTGGACCATAAATATCCAATGATAATGGAACCTTATTAGTGTTTTTATAAATGACATCTTTATAATTCATAGAACTTAGAGCTATGCTTGGATTAAATTCTTGTGAAGTAAGCACTGACTCTTTTGATAAAATATATTTATCAACAATTCTATAGCCTAGTAATATTCTTTTATGAAATATTGTAGTAAATGCAATGACTACAGTTAATAAAAGAAGAAAAAATGTTTTGAAAAATTTCTTCATGATAATTCACGGGCCTAATAATAAATTAAAAAAATTATAAAAGTAAATTAGGCGTCTCTCCTTCTATAAAATTTTCAAAATATAAAGTTCACTTTGTAAAGATATCCAAAGCGAGAATTAGACTTATGCAACAATTACCGAAATCAGATACATTTATCTTCCACAGGACTAGTGAAATTTTCGCTGGAAGGTTCTAAATGGCAGCTTGTCGTCATTTCAGCGTGTTCCAGATATAAAATCTGAACAAGCTTTAAATGAAACAAGCCCCCATTAAGAACCATCATCAGCTCAATTTCACATGCCTGCTTCCAGAAAAATGTATCTGATTTCTAGTGTAGTGTTACGATTATAATTTCTTAATAATACATATATATTACATTTATAAGTTGAATTATTAATTTGGATATCTATAAAGGTTATATATTTTGAATTAAAAAATGTGATTTAAACATACCTTAATATAATTTCTATATTAAGAATAACTTATACATAAATTATAGCACAAAAAACTAGGTGAATTTAGAAAGTAAGAATTTTGTAACTTATTAGTAAAAATTTGAGAAAAATATGACATAGAGGTAAGATTTAGTTAAGAGAGATGTTAAATTGTAATTAGAACTTATATATGAATAATATTTTATAGATATATGAATATTAATAATATATAAGAATAAAATAATTAGTTATCAATTTGTTTGAAGGGGAATTTATGAATAATCCTTTTGATATACTTATTTATTTAGATGAGCCTTTAGTTACAAATTTATCATCCTTAGTGTTAACTGGATTTATAGAAACAGTAACTCAGAAGCAAGCCTTCGATAGGTCTTTAGCAGCAGGCTTTCATGAAGGAGATAGAATTGAAGATTCCAATCAGGGAAGTATTACTAGAATTGAAAGAGAAGGGTATAAGGATAAGAATAAATTGCAAGCTAGTAATAATATATTAAGTCATCATATGGAAAAAGATATAGATGCAAGAAATTGCATAAGAGAAGAAAAAGAAATTAAAACTACCTACACAACCTTTGTGTTAAATGGGAGTTTAATAGACTACTTTAATAAAAATAATCAATTAAAACATAAGCATGAAAATGATATTGAGAATAATAATATAGAGGCAGGAGATTTGATAGAACTTAATGGTACCATTACTAACAAAGGTGTTATGCCTTTTATTGACACGCTTATTAATTTAATAACTATATTTGGACCAGAATATTTGGATAATATAACTAAAGAATGTAATCTAAATATTAATTTTTCTATATATCTAAAAATGTTGACTTATATAAAAAGTATATTAGCATATAATAACACTGCAGATTTGATAATGAAAAGTGGCAAAGGAACAGCTATCTTAACTGTTAATCAAGATAATTTTTTAAATAGTAAATTTAATATGTTTGATAATATAAATTGTAAATGCAGAGTAGTAGGAAAAGTAATAAAAACCTGTACAGAGGAATTTGACTCTATAAGTTTACTTAGGAAAACAGGACAGGAAGAATTTTATGAAAGGTTTATAGAGGGATGCAAGCCACTTTTAGAATGTTTAAAGAAAAATAATATTTTGGTACCAGAGTGCCCAAATTTAAGAATAAATGAATGTGCGATTCAAATTATGCCATTAAACATTTACATGTAAAAAAATATTAAAAACTCATGTATTTTATAGAAAAACACTTGTATATCTGTAAAATACATGGTAATATAGAAAACAAGATGAAGGATGTTAATATATATTCATATTTGACAGCAAAGATGAATATTTATGCATTTTTAATACAGTATTGAGGTGAATTTATAATGAAATTTAGAAGTACTAGAGGTTTAGAAAAAGATATGCTATCAGCTCAAGCCATAATCAATGGGATTTCCAAAGATGGCGGTTTATATGTACCAGATGAATTTCCAAAGGTATATGATGAGTTGAAAAAGGACACAAAAGTTAAATATGAAGATTTAGCATTTAAAGTTATTAATGAATATTTTACGGATATTGATGATGCAGAATTAATGGGGGCAATTAATGATGCATATAATGATAGATTCAGTGTAGAAGTTAAAAATAACTTTTTAGAATTATATCATGGTCCTACATGTGCATTTAAAGATGCTGCATTATTATTTTTACCGCAAATTATGAAGAGAGCTAAAAAGCTTTGCAATGTTAAAGAAGATATAACAATTCTTACTGCAACCTCGGGAGACACAGGAAAAGCTGCTCTAGAAGGCTTTAAGAATGTTGAAGGCTTCAAAGTTGTAGTTTATTATCCTAAAAATGGAGTAAGTGCAATTCAAGAAAGACAAATGTCAAGTCAAGAAGGAAACAATGTTAAGGTCATCGGAATAAAGGGGAATTTTGATGATGCTCAAACAGGAGTTAAAGAAATCTTTGGAGATGATGAGTTTAGAGCAGGGCTAGTTCAAAAAGGATTCATTTTATCCTCGGCAAACTCCATTAATATTGGAAGACTTGTACCTCAAATAGTGTATTATTTTTACGGTTATTTTAATTTAGTAAATCAAGGTGTAATTAAATTAGATGATTCAATAAACGTTGTGGTTCCAACAGGTAACTTTGGAAATATATTAGCAGGCTATTATGCTAAACAAATGGGATTACCAATAGATAAATTTATTTGTGCATCTAATGAAAATAAAGTCCTAACAGATTTCTTTGAAACTGGAGTATATGATAAGAAGAGAGAGCTTGTATTAACAGAATCTCCATCAATGGATATACTTGTGTCGTCTAATCTAGAAAGATTATTGTTCGAAGCAAGTGGAAGAGATACAACAGTTGTCAGCGAATTAATGAAAGATCTAAATACAAAAGGTGTTTATGAAGTTAATGAAAAAATTAAAGGATTTATAAAAGAATTCTATGGAAACTTTGCAAATACTGAAGAAGTTTATAAAGCAATAAGAGAAGTTTATGAAAAAGATGGTTATTTAATGGACACTCATACAGCAGTAGCATATGTAGTTAAAAATAAATATGTTGAAGATACAAAGGATGATAAACCAGCTTTAGTTCTTTCAACAGCAAGTCCATTTAAATTCCCAAGAAGCATTTGTAATGCAATTGATATTGATGTAGAAGGAATAGATGATTTTAAAGTATTAGAAAAGTTATCAACTAAAACAAGCAATAAGATACCAACTAACTTAAGTGGGTTAGAAACTGCTAAAGTATTACATGATGAAGTATGGGATAAGTCAGAGATGAGAGATGCTCTATTATCTTACTTAAATGCATAGGGGCAATGTGTATGATTAGGGTAAGGGTACCAGCTACATCAGCAAATATGGGGCCAGGATTTGATTCATTAGGAATTGCTTTAAATTTATATAATGAATTTGAATTCAGGGAATTAGAAGAGAGCTTAAAATTCAATGGAATGCCAGAGGAATTTTGTAATGAAGATAATATAATATATCAAGCAATGAAATATTGCTTTGATAAAGCGGGCTATAAAATAAAAGGATTAGAAATAAGTGAACTCAAACAAGATGTACCAGTATCTAGAGGTCTTGGAAGCAGCTCCACATGTATAGTTGGGGGACTAGTTGGAGCTAATGAAATCTTGGGGAAGAAGTTTTCAGATGATGAATTATTAGATATGGCAGTAGAAATTGAAGGCCATCCTGATAATGTTGCACCAGCACTACTTGGGGGCATGGTTGTTGCAATAGTCGATGAAAACAAGACTTTTTATGATAAAGTAAATATAAAAAAGGGACTGAAGTTTGTTTCAATAATTCCTAATTTTAGATTATCTACAGAAAAAGCTAGGAGTGTACTTCCAAAGGAAATAAGCTTAAAAGACGGAGTTTACAATGTTTCAAGAGCAGCTCTTATGGTTTCAGCTCTAGGAAGTGGTAATTTTGAATTAATAAAATACGCGTGTAAAGATGCCTTTCACCAAAATTACAGAAGTAAATTAATTTCTGGTTTTGAAGAGGTGTATAATAAGAGCTATGAGTTAGGTGCATGGGGATGTTACCTAAGTGGCGCGGGTCCAACAATCATGGCAATTATCGACGAAAAGGATGAGCGCTTTAGCAATAAGCTTGGAGAATATTTAAAACAAAAAGGATTTGAATGGAATATATTAGAGTTATCTTTAGATAATGCGGGGGCAACCGTTATAGAAGGTGCAAATGAATGAGTGGAGATTACTTAGTTATAGATAAACGGGTTTTACCTGATGTTTATGAAAAAGTTCTTTATGCAAAAAAACTTTTAAAAGATGGTAAAGTCAAAGAGATAACTGAAGCAGTAAAAATTGCAGGAATAAGCAGAAGTGTATATTATAAGTACAAGGATTTTGTATTTGATTTTTCAGAAACCTCTGAAGGAAGAAAAGTTACTTATAATATTATCTTTAAAAATGAAAAGGGGCTTTTATCAAATATAAGTAATTATATTACTGAAAAAGGTGGGGATATCCTTACCATAAATCAAGGGATTCCTTTAAATGGATATGCGAATTTAAGCATAACAATAGATCTTTCAACTGTAGAGGGAGATATTAAGACCTTAACTGAGGGCTTGCTTAATATTAGGAATGTTGAGAAGGTAGAGTTTATTGGGATGGAGTAGGAATAGCGAGGGAAACCTCGCTATTTTTACCATGTATTTATTATATTTTTTGTAGAGTAGTGATTATAAAATCTTTTTAAGGCTACTATTGAGCAGTTACACATATAGTTTGAAGAATTCCAATTCCATGCTGCATTATTTATTAGCACCTTTCATAAGAGCAGAAACTACTTCTGGGCAATCTAAATTTAATGTATTTCTATTTAATAAACCATAGGTGTCTGATTTCCCAGCTGTAGAGTATCCATTATCCCACCAAACAGGAGTAATATGTCTAGATTTTGCTGCTTTAACATAATATTCAGCATGGATTGCCCTAGCTGAGTTATTGTTTTTATTAATTGTACCAAATTCACCAATAACTACAGGATGTCCACTTTTTACGAATTTATTAGCAATTGCATCAAATTCAGAATCTAATTCACTTTTGTCTGTGGCAGTTCCCCAATTAGCTGTACCAGCTTGATCCATGGCGAAGAAATAAGGTGAGTACATGTGTAATGATATTATAATTCTCTTATCATTATTTGGAATAACATAATCATTAACTGCTACAGAAGTTGTTGATGCAGCAAGTGTAGGCACCATAATACATCTAGTTTTATTGTTTCCACCAGTGTTCCTGATTGTATTTACAGCAGCTAGGTTATAGTTATTAATTACTTCACGATTTTCATGGGAGCCACCTGTCCATTCGTTAGATGCTCCAACTGGCCTCGGTTCATTCATTGTTTCAAAAATTAAATGGTCACCATATTTATTAAATCTATTTGCAATTTGTGCCCATGCCTTAGTTAGTTGAGCTTTTACTTGTTCCTGTTTTTCATAAGTTGGTATTAACCAAGAGTCTTCATGATGCATATTAAGAATAACGTACATATCGTTATCAAAAGCGTAATTCATAACTTCTTCAACTCTGTCAAACCATGCTGAATCAATTGTGTAATTAGGTGAAGATCCCATATGGTTATACCACGTTGTCGGAATTCTAACAGTATTAAATCCTGCCGCTTTGATCCTATCAATCATAGCATGAGTAGTTTTAGGATTTCCCCAACTTATTTCGGAGGAAAGTGAATTAGATGTTGAAGTGCTATAAGCATCAAGGGTATTTCCTAAATTCCATCCAATTTTCATATCGTCAACAATTTGTTGTGCTGTAACATCGCGCATTCCAGTGTAAGCAGTAGATGCTGAAGCTGGAATTGCACTAAAAAGGGCAAGTGTAGAAAAAGTAAGTGCTAAAATTAATGATTTTTTTCTAATAATCATGATATCATCCCCTTAATTATTTTTTAAAGAATATAATTATCTCATGCATTTTTATAAATCAAATCAAAAGTAAGCTTTCTTTTAAGTTTATCAAATTATGAGTTGTGTAAATTATCTATTATTTTTTGCGCATTTACTATTCATGAATATTCTAAGTACATATGACACTATTATAGACATTCTAAGAATGCGAGTTATGTACACATATATTTTAACAAATAATTTTCTTATTTCGAATAGTTGTTTGCGATGAAATAACTCTATATTACGATAATAAGATATAACTTTAGATTATATATTATTAGATCTCTATAAATTCATAAATTAATATTATTATGGATTATGATATATAAAGTGGAATGAATAGCATTAATAGGTAATATAATATTATCAACTTTACTATTTACAACGTTTATGATATTATAATCTTAAAAAAATTATTTTGGGAGGAAAAATACTTATGGACATAGACCCGGAACAGACGAGTATAACGTTACAATTAATTTTAATAGTTGTTTTAACGCTGATTAATGCATTTTTTTCATCAGCAGAAATGGCTATAGTATCTTTAAACAAAAATAAGATAAAACTTCTTGAAGAAGAAGGCAATAAAAAAGCAAAACTTTTATCCAATCTTATGGAAGAACCTACAAATTTCCTATCTACAGTACAAGTAGGAATAACACTTGCAGGCTTTTTAAGTAGTGCGTCAGCAGCAACTGGAATATCAAAAGAGTTAGGCATTTACCTACAGAAATTGAATGTTCCTTATAGTGGACAAGTTGCTTTAATAATAGTGACAGTCATATTGTCATATATTACATTAGTTTTTGGAGAACTTTTTCCAAAAAGAATAGCACTAAAAAAATCAGAAGCTATTGCAATGCTTTGTGTTAAACCAATAATGTATGTATCTAAAATTACAGTTCCATTTGTGAGACTACTTTCAGCATCAACTGATATATTAGTTAAAGTAGCTCATCTTGACAATGATGATTCAGATGAAAAAATATCCAAGGAAGAAATACGATCTTATGTGGAAGCTGGACAAGAACATGGAGTTATTAATGAAACTGAAAGAGAAATGATAAATGGTATATTTAAGTTTGATGATAAACTAGCACATGAAGTAATGACACCAAGAACAGAAGTATACATGATTGATATAGAAACCCCTTTAAATGAATATTTAGATGAATTAATTGAAGAAAGATATTCGAGAATTCCTGTATATGAAGGCGATACGGATAATATAATTGGTATTCTTTATATGAAGGATTTATTTAGTGAAGCAAGAAAATTTGGTTTTGAAAATGTTAATATTAGGAGTATAATACACCCGCCATATTTTGTTCCTGAAACTAAAAAGATTGATGAATTATTCAAGGATTTACAGGAATCTAAAACACATATGGCCATATTGATTGATGAGTATGGAGGCTTTGCGGGTGTAGTTTCAATTGAAGATTTAATTGAAGAGGTTATGGGAAACATAGATGATGAATATGATGAGGATAACCCTGAAATAGAAAAGCTTGATAACAATACTTTTATAATATCAGGTATGCTTTCAATTAATAATTTCAATGAATACTTTAATGTGGATATTAAAAGTGAAAATTATGATACTATGAGTGGATTTATTATTGAAACTATTGGTTATATACCGGAAAATAATGAAGTAAATCATATTGAGTACAAAGATTTAGTATTTAAAATAAAAGAAATGAAAGAAAAGAGAATTGAAAAAATAAAACTTTTTGTTAAACAGAAAGAATTAGTCTCATAATTATAGATATCCAAAGCAAGAATTAGACTTATGTGATAACTTACCGAAATCCAATACATTTGTCTTCTGCAGGACTAGTGAAATTTTCGCTGGAAGGTTCTAAATAGGAGCTTATCACCATTTTAGCGTGTTCCAGATGTAAAATCCCCAAGGAGAAAGTTCATGTTTCCAAATATAAAAGCTCCAGGGAGAAAGTTCGTGTTTCCAAATATAAAATTTGGACACTTACTTTTTGGACATTCACTTTTAGACAAGCTAAAATGGAACAAGCCCCCATTAAGAACCTTCATCAGCTCAATTTCACATGCCTGCTCCAGAAAAATGTATCGGATTTCTAGAGTAGTGTTACGGTTATAATTTCTCAATGATATATGTATATTCTATTTACAAGTTTGATTATTAAATTGGATATATATACTGAAAAAAGAATTATTTAAGGTATAAAGATTTACCAAGGAAATCAATATTTATTGATAATTGAGCATTGCAATATATATGATAGTGATGATGAATGATAGAGGAAGAAACATTTGTAGAATTTCGAACTAAATCATTCATCATTTTTTTCTATTATTCTGGTAAAAGCACTAAATAACTAGCAAACGTAACATTAAAAAAATTTAATAATCGTAATATTTGAAACTTGAATTAGCTAGAAAACCTTATAAATCAATGGATTAAGCAATAGTGCTCTTAAATAAAATTGACTATCATAGCATTTAAGCGATTGAATGATATTGGGAGAGATAATGAAGATTAGTTAATTATAACTAGGAACGGCAATAAATCTAGTGAAAAAATTTGACTAATTTGGACATTTACAATTGCTTAGCAAAGGAATATATTACTATCTATAACAATTCAATAACATATGTTTTTTGAAAAGGAAAATGAATTATGGAGGGAAATTTTATGAATTCAGGAACAATATCAATTTTAATTTTTGCTGGTATTGGAATCGTAGCGCTAATTTTATTATTATATGGCATAGGATTCACAAGTATTGGCACAGACGAAGTGGGGATAGTTGAAAAATGGTGGAGTTTAAAAGGAGCTGTACCAGCAGATGGTTTAATTGCATTAAATGGTGAATCAGGCTATCAACCACACGTACTTAGAGCTGGTGTTCATTTTAAAACACCTTTTAAGTACAAAGTAAAAAAAGTAAGACTTGTAACCATACCACAGGGACAAGTAGGTTATGTCTTTGCTAGATCAGGTGAAAGCCTTGCAGATGGACAAACTTTAGGAAGAGTAGTAAGTGAAAGTAAATCCTTTCAAGATGTAGTTGCATTTTTAAATAATGGTGGACAAAAAGGTCCTCAAAGGCAAATTCTTCGTGAAGGTACTTATGCCTTTAACTTAGCCCAATTTATAATTATTACTAAGGACAAAGTACATTCAATATTTACATCAAAGGATGAATCAGCTCAAATAGAAACTATGAGAAGCGATTTGTTAAAAGTGAATGGATTTCTTCCAGTTATTATTTCAAGTTCAAAACATCTTGAAGATGAAGATGCTTACACAGCACAAAGAAGCAAAGATACAATAGGAATAGTTACTGTTAATGAAGGTCCAACCCCTGATAATGGAGCTATAATTGCTCCGATAGTAGGAGAAGGAATAGATAATGAATTTTACCATAATAATTTCCAAGAACCAGAGAAGTTCTTGGCTGCTAATGGTAGAAAAGGTAAGCAGATGCAAGTATTAACAGATGGTGTTTACTTTATTAATAGGTTATTTGCTAATGTAGACATAGTACCTAAAAGTATAATAGATATAGGATACGTTGGTGTAGTTGTAAGTTATTTTGGTGATAAAGGTGAAGATGTATCTGGAGCAGATTATTCGCATGGAGAACTTGTTGAACAAGGTAAGAAGGGTATTTGGAGAGAATGTATGATGCCAGGTAAATATCCATTCAATACTTATGCTGGTAAGATTATTCCAGTTCCAACTACTAATGTTATTTTAAAATGGATTAGTGGACAAGTTGGAGATCATAAATTAGACGATAACTTAAAAGAAATAAGTTTAATTACTAAAGATGCTTTTGAACCTAATTTACCACTGACTGTAGTATTTAATATTGATTATAGAAAAGCTTCTTCAGTTATTCAAAGATTTGGAGATATTAAACTATTAATTGAACAATCACTTGACCCTATGATAGCAGGTTATTTCAAAAATATTGGACAAACTAAGACTTTAATAGAATTAATTCAAGATAGAAGCACTATTCAAGAACAAGCGTCTAGAGAAATGAAAGATAAGTTTAAGTTATATGACCTAGAATTACAAGAAGTATTAATTGGTACACCAGCTGCTTCTTCAACTGATAAGAGAATTGAACTTATTTTAGCTCAATTGAGAGATAGACAAGTTGCATTAGAAGAAATTAAAACTAATGAGGCTAAACAAAAATCAGCTGAGAAACAAAGAGAATTAAACGAAGCTATTGCAAAAAGTGCAGCTCAAGCAGCTCTTACACAATCAAGTATTGATATAGAAGTTGCAGACAATAAAGGTAAATCTGAATTAAAATTAGCTGAACAATTAGCATTAAAAACTCAAAAGCTTGCTGAAGCTGATAAATATAAGAGAACTCAAGAAGCAGATGCTTCAAGATATACAAAAGAAGCTGAAGCTGCAGCTAATGCAAAAGCAACTGAACTTAATGCAGCGGCTAATGCTAAACAAGTAGAGTTACAAGCTGGTGCTGAAGCCTTTAAGCTTGAAAAGGTTGGTGCGGCACAAGCCTTGAATATTAAAGCAGTTGCAGAAGCTACAGCTGAACAAGAAACTAAAGTTGGTCTTGCAAAAGGTACTGCTGCTAAAGCATTGGTTGATGCTTATGGTGGACCTGAATTACAAGTACAACAAAGTGTATTAACAGCATTTGCAGAAGCATTAAAAATAAGCAAATCACCTCTTGTACCACAAACTGTAATTATGGGAGGTACTGAAGGAAAAACTCCTAATGCAATGGAAGGTATTTTGAGTATGATTTTAGCTAATATGGCTAATACTAACGGATCAATAGTTAATATGGTTAATTCAAATGAGTCAGTTGTTGCTAAAGAAAAGAATGATAAAATTAATGTTAAAGAAGTTGAGGATAAAAATGAAAAAACTTCAACTAAGAAGACTGAAATGTAAATTCATGTAAATAAAGATATCCAAAGCGAGAATTAGACTTATGCAACAATTACCGAAATCAGATACATTTATCTTCCACAGGACTAGTGAAATTTTCGCTGGAAGGTTCTAAATGTCAGCTTGTCGTCATTTCAGCGTGTTCCAAATGTAAAATCTGGACAAGCTGAAAATGAAACAAGCCCCCATTAAGAACCATCAGTAGCTCAATTTCACATGCCTGCTTCCAGAAAAATGTATCGGATTTCTAGTGTAGTGTTACGATTATAATTTCCCAATCATGCATTTATATTCTATTTATAAGTTTGATTATTAATTAGGATATCTATATAGATTTAATACAAGTTTTTATTAAATTTGAGATAACTTAGTTATATATCAAAGAAAGATAAATACAGTTGTGTTCAGCAGTCTTATAGAGTTTTTTATAGGCTGGTATAGCACAACTGTATTTTATTGGGTGAAGCTCTATATAAGGATGGATTTAATAGTTAATTTAGACTATTTATATATTATTTATAAATAGTTTATAAAAAAATTATATATATTTATTATACTTAATTCGAGCTATTAAAAAGAAATTGTTAATTTCAATTTTAATTGTTTTTTAGCTAAAATATTGAGGGGATGGGATTTGTGAAAAAAATAAATAATAACAATAACCATCATAAGTACTGCACTGAAGGGTAAGGTGTTAGTATAAATTATTAAATAAATCTTAGAAAAGGCAACGAACAAATGGGTATGAGAGGTTTTTTGATAGATAAATTAAAGGGTATTTTATCTTCAGTTGTCAATTCTAAGGTTTATTTTGTTATAATTTAATATTTTATTTAAAGTCTAATGGGTTAATTTTTATAAAGAAAAGGTGGGGGAGGATGAAACCTGTACTTAAAGTAAGTGAACTGACAAAGAAATATAAAAATGATCGTGGAATTATAGATATATCTTTTGAAGTTGAGCAGGGAGATATATTTGGACTACTTGGACCAAATGGATCAGGAAAAACTACTATTATGAAAATCATCACCGGCTTATCACATGCTGATAAAGGTAGTGTTCAAATATTTGGAAATAATATTTTAAAAGAAAGTTTGAAAGAAGTAGGATGTCTTATTGAGGAACCTGCAATATATGAATATCTTACAGCTAGAGAAAATTTAAAGCTTGCAGCAAATTATTACGATGAAATAAAGAAGCCTAGAATAGATGATATTCTTACACAAACGGGATTGATAGAGCATGCAGATAAGAAAGTTAGAAAGTATACTCCAGAGATGAAGCAGAGATTAGGAATAGCATTAGCTTTTATTTCTAAACCTAAATTAATTATTTTAGATGAGCATAATAATAAATTGGATAGTAATGGAATTGAAGAGATTAAGGAAATGATACTTAAACATTCAAGGCTTGGAGCTACATTTCTTATTTCTAGTCATAGACCACATGAAATAGAGTCAATGTGCAATAAAGTTGGAATTATAAAAGAAGGAAGAATATTAGAGGTAGTTTCAATGAGAAATGCATTAGAAGAATGCGAAAATTTTAAAAAATATTATTTAATGCAGGTTGGAGGAAAGGAGATATATGAAGCAAATAAAAGCTGGAATAATTAGTGAGAGCACAAAATTATTTTCTAGAGACAAATATAGAAGGTTATTAATTTGTATTGGTATTCTAGTTATATTAATAGTTCTTTTTGATAATTTTACTAAAGGATATAACAATGTCTCGTTGTCAAATCCACCACTGAATATTTTATCAATATTAAATATAGCTTTAATTCCAATCATAAGCTATATGGCAGCTGCTGATTTATTTACCTTAGAGTATAAAAATGGTTCGATCAAGGCAATCTTGACAAGGCCTATAAGTAGGAAAAATATTATTATTACTAAGATGTTATCTATTTTAATTTATGAAATGAGTATATTGTTTACAGTATTTATATTAAGCTCAATCTTAGGAATAGCTCTTGGAAAAACCCAAATATTAAGTATACCAAAGATTTTTCTTGCATATGTTATGTCTATCTTTCCAATAATTCCAAATATATTTTTTTCAATATTAATTTCTCAATTCTCAAAAAATGGCTTTTCAACAATAATGCTTTCAATTCTTATTTTTATTATTCTCTTTTTATCTTCATTATTAATTCCATCAATATCGTCAATGATATTTATTTCATATGTAAATTGGTATAAAATATTTATGGGAGTGCAAGTATCAATAAAAATAGTAGTAGAAGTTATTGGGTTATTTATAATATATTCATTAATATTTTTTTATGGAGCATATGTTATATTTAAAGCGAGAGAATATTGATTTTTGAAGGCACATTAGAATTAGTTCGGAAATAGTAAGCGACTAGGCTACAAGTTTTATTATGGTGCTTAATTGTTATATAAATTAGGAGGATATTATTATGATGATAAAAAAGCGTCTTGCTATTTCAAATATTATTATGTTAGTAGTCCCTGCAATATTAATTGTGGTAATTGCTGGTGGATTATTAGAAGCTTTTACAGAGAAATATGGCAAAAAAATAAGAATTATTAATGAAGGGACTGGGACATATAAGGTACAAAAGGCATTGGATTCTTATATAAAAAATAAAGATGTAGACAATGAGAAAATAGAGGAGAGTCTAAAAAATGCAGGTTACAATTTATTAATCACTGATAATGGGGCTACTGTATTCTCAAATCTAACATATGATGATAAAGATGCTATATCTAAAATTAATGAGGATATATTATCTTCATCAGATTCAATGGTACTTGAGGTAAATGCTATTAGTTTAATAAAAAATAGTATACTTAATGATGGAAAACGCATTAATATAATTGCAATCAAAGCAAATAAGTTTATGAGCAAACAACAATTTAAGTCGGATATGAGAGCTTTTTTTATAAGTTATATAAGTGTTGTATTAATAATAGCATTAATTATAATTACATTAACTAACGGTATATTATCATCACGTGTGGCTAAAAGCCTAATTGAGCCATTAGATTTATTGAGTTATGGTGCAGGACAAATAGAGGAAGGAAATCTTGAATTTAAAATCAATTATGATGGTAAAGATGAATTCTCTAAGGTTTGTGCAGATTTTGATAAAATGAGAATGAGATTAAAAGAATCCATAGATATGAAGTTAAAATATGAAGAGGACAGAAAAGAATTGGTTGCTGGAATATCTCATGATTTAAGAACGCCACTAACAACAATAAAAGGATATGCAAAAGGTTTAAAGGATGGAGTTGCAAATACGCCTGAAAAATGTGAAAGGTATCATGAAATTATCTATAGTAAGGCATGTGATATGGATATGCTAGTGGATAAATTATTTTTATTTTCTAAATTAGATACAGGAAAATTTCCCTTTATTTTTGAAAAAGTGAATTGTAATGATTTCTTTTTAAGTTTTTTAAATACAGTTGTTAATGAATTTAAAGTAAAAGGTCTTGATTGTAGTTATGAAAATAATTGTGAGGATAATGTATATTTTAATATTGATTGTGAAGAAATGCACAGAGTGTTAGCAAATATACTTGAGAATAGTGTAAAATATAAAGGGAAAGATGTTGGAAATGCTAAAATTAAAATAGATAAAAAGGAAGATGAACTTGTCATAATAGTTCAAGATGATGGTCCAGGGGTTATAGAAGAAAATCTTTCACGCTTATTTAAAGGTTTTTTTAGAGAAGATGCATCAAGATCTAACCCTAGTGAAGGAAGTGGGCTTGGCCTTTCTATTGCGGAATATATAGTAAAAGCACATAAGGGAACAATTAGAGCTGAAAATAATAATGGGCTTACAATTATTATAACATTACCAATTTATAATGAATAAATTGGTATAAAGGAGTTCTTTTTGAATAAACTTATAAATACATACAACTTTGTTTGATTTTTAACAATAAATATATAAGAACGAGATTATTAATATATGGGTGTTATGGGAGCGATAAAAATGAAAAAAATACTTATTATAGAAGACGATAAGCTTATAGCTGAATTAGAGAGAGATTATTTAGAAATAGGTGGCTTTGAGATAGAAATTGCAATGAATGGAGATGAAGGCTTGAATCTTGCATTAAATAAAGAATTTGATTTAATACTTCTGGATTTAATGCTTCCAGGTAAAAGCGGTTTCCAAATTTGTAAAGAGGTAAGAAAGCATAAAGAGATACCAATATTAATGGTTACAGCAAAAAAAGAATCTATAGATAAAATTAGAGGTCTTGGAATCGGCGCAGATGATTATATTGTTAAGCCTTTTGATCCAAGTGAACTTGTAGCAAGAGTAAATGCGCATCTTTCACGTTATGATAGATTAACTACAATAGAAAAAAAGAAGGAACTTTCAGAGCTTGAGGTTATGAATTTTGGAAGGCTTAAGATATATACAAAGGCTTGGAGGGTGTATGTTGAAGATAAGGAAATTAAATTTGCAAATAAAGAATTTGAACTATTATTATTTCTTGCAACAAATCCTAATATAGTTTTTTCTAAAACAGCTCTTTTAGATAGGATTTGGGGAATGGATTCTCTTGCAGATGTTCCTACAGTGACTGTACATATTAATAGAATAAGAGAAAAGATTGAGGAAAATAGTAGCAATCCTAAATACATAGAAACCGTATGGGGAGCGGGTTATAGATTCAAAATATAATTTTAAATTATATTTTGAATCTATTATTAAATTTAGCTATATCATATTATAGGATTCATTTGAATAGTTTAAATTAAAAACAGAAGAACAAACTAAAAATGTTAATTCGAAGCAATGTTTGATATCCCAAAAATAAGATGCCTGTCCTTTGGAGTAATTAGATAATATATCATCAATTGAAGCTTTTAGTGTAGATAAATTATTTAAATTTAAAGAACTTGTTTTAGAATTAAATTGATTTCTTAATTTATCAAAATTCTTAAGTAAATATTTTTGTAATTCACGTTCGTATTTTAAATGTGATGGAATATTGCCAATTGAACCAGAAATGTGAGAGTGGCAACAGAAATCACATAGATAATGAACTACAATTCCTAATTGTAAGGAAGAGAATGCATCAAACTTTTTCACTGAAATAAGTTTTTCTATTTTTTTATTTATATAGGACAAAGATTTTTTCATATAATGAGGGTGAGTTTTAACATGCCAGCTTTGATCAACCATTATTAATCCAAAGTTAAACATAAATTTAGAGAAACCTTTGGGAATGATGTTTATATTTTTACTTAGGAGTAATTCACCTAGTTTAACATGAGTTTTTACTTTCATAATTAATCCTTCCTTTAGTATTAAAATAATTCGTTCGTGACGCGATTTTGAAAGAAAAATGTAGAATTTTAGAAACTATATATTTTATAATACATATTTACATTATAAATGTAAAGATAATATAAAGAAAATTTAAAATTATTATAAAATTTAGAAAAAATAAATAATTCAAAATTAACCTTTTATTGGCTTAGAATATAGTGTATAATGCATAGTAATACTTTAAAGTGCGTGTTTACGACGCTTTTTTTTGTAATAGACAACTAAATGGGGGGGCTATAAATGAATATTTTTAACACTTATAAAGGGCTGCCGAGAAGTATATATGCTCTATTTTTCGTGCAGATAATTAATAGGTTTGGGGATTTTGTATTTCCATTTTTATCTTTGTTATTAACACAAAAATTAAATTTCTCTTATTCAATTACGGGTGTGATTGTAATGATAACGTCATTAGTTTCAATGCCTGCAGCACTTTTAGGAGGAAAATTTGCAGACCAGATTAGCAGACGAAAAACTTATTTTGTGGGTCAGGGATTAGCAGCAGTAGCTATATTAATTTGTGGAATTATAAAAAATCCTATAATCATTGTTGTATTGTTAATCATTTCAGCATTTTTTAATGGTTTTGTAAGACCAACACTTTCAGCTATTATTGCTGATGCATTAACACCAGAAAAAAGACAAATTGGAGGGTCATTGACTTATTTAGGAATAAATATAGGAGTTGCAGTTGGACCTATTGTAGCGGGATTTTTGTTTAATAATTATATTTCACTTCTGTTTATATTAGATGCTTTAACTTCATTTATTGCAATAATAATTTTTTATATCTATATAGATGAAACAAAACCTAAACTTAATGTGAAAGAAGATGAAAATTCAAAGGAAAAAGAAGAAACAGGTAATTTGCTTCAAATCTTATTGAAAAGACCACAATTAACACTTTTTATGATATTTAACATGTTTTATTGTTTTGCATATACCCAAATTTCATTTTCAATGCCTATGATGTTAAATGAAGTTTTTGGAACTGAGGGTACCACAAAGTTTGGATATTTAATGAGTATAAATGCGCTGACTGTAATATTTTTAACTGTTATAATCATCACAATAACAAGAAGATTAACAACCCTTGTTAATATAATTCTAGCAGGAATTTTTTATGCAATAGGCTTTGGAATGATAGGGATAATAGGAAATTCCTTCTTTCTATATATAATTTCAACCATAATCTGGTCAATAGGTGAAGTTATAGCATCAACCAATAATGGTGTGTATATAGCTAATAACAGTCCTAAAAATTTCAGAGCAAGAATTAGCGCAGTTAGTAATTTAACTTATGCTATTTCAATTTCTTTAGCCACTTCACTAGTTGGAAGATTCATAGATTCCTATGGCTTGAATAAAGTATGGACATTAGTATTTGTTGTAGTTGCTGTTGGGGTAGGTTTCATGATAGCATTACACATATATAATTTAAAGAGCAAGAAAAAGGCAGTGAAACATAGAGAAGTTGCTTGTTAAATTTAGTTTAGAATAAATTTTTCTTATATGGTAAACATATTTCATATAAGGAGGCGCTTTTATGACAAATAAACGAAAGGTTACCAAAAAGCAAATGGCTTCTCTAGGATTGAAAAAAACAGAAAATGGTGATTATGAATATACAAATCCAGAAGATAAAACAAAATCAAAATATAAACCTGTACGAAAAGAGTCTAATTAAAAGGCTCTTTTTTGTTGGAATTAATTGTATTCATAAGTAGATTAGAGAGTTTATATACACAAAACAGTTTTTAATTATAATATTTCAATTAGTGTTGTCAGATTTAAAATTATTATTACGAAATGAATAGTATAAAAGAAAATATTACTCTTCCAATATTGGCACAGGAAAAAATTAAAAGTTTAAGATTGAAAGAAGGTGCATTTTGATTTCAGATATTGAATTACTTAACCTTTTAAATACAAAACCAGAAGCTGGTCTGAAGGTTATGATGGAAAAATATATGCCGCTTATTTATACAATAATATTTAATAAACTTTCAGGGATATATTCAAAGGAGGATATAGAAGAATGTGTAAGTGATGTTTTTTTAGCAATATTTCAAAATAGGTATAGGATCAATTTGGAAAAGGGATCTATAAAAGTTTTTTTAGCAGTGGTAGCCAAAAGAAAAGCAATAGACTTATATAGAAAAAATAAAAATAATAACTATATTCCTTTAGAAGATATTTCAGAAGATTTATTCTGTATAGAAAATCATGTAGAAGCTTCGGTAGTTACTAAAGAAAACAATTCTATTTTAATTAATGCCATAAAATCTTTAGGTGAACCAGATGGTGAGATAATTATTAGAAAATATTACTTACACCAAAGTTCAAAAGATATTTCTAAGGAACTAGGGATTAAGGTTAATACTATTGATAAAAAGGTATCAAGATGCATGGGAAAATTAAAAAAATTATTAGGAGGTATTATATAAGTTGGAAGATAAATTGTTTGCAAAATTAGATGAATTAGATATAAAAGAGACAAATTTGCTATTAGATGATGAAATTAAAATACAAATGAGTATTTTAACAAAAAGAAGAATTGAACAATCCATAATGAAAAAAGCAGGATATGAGCCTGAAAATAAAACACTTAAAGATAAAATTTATAATATTTTAGGAGGATTAATTATGAAAAGAAAAATCGCACTAGCATTATCAGGAGCGTTAATTTTAAGTTTAGGAGGAGGGGGATTTGCATATGCAAAAACTACTCCAGTAGCATATGTTAGCATGGATATAAATCCAAGTGTAGAATTAGGAGTTAATACTTTTAACGAGGTTGTGTCAGCTGAAGCTTATAATGAAGATGGAAAAAAAGTATTAGAAGGCACAAACTTAATTAAAACTGATGTTGATAAGGCTGTAAGTACAATAATTACTAATGCTATTGAAGATGGATATGTAAAAGAAGATGGTACATCAGGTATCGAAATAGCTACAGCTTCTGACAAAGATAAAGTTGCGGATAAGTTAGAGGAAACTGTAAAAGAAGTAGTTAATAAAACTTTAGAAGATAATGAAGTTGATGCAACAGTTGAAGCTGAAAAGGTGGCACTTCAAAGAAGAGATGAAGCGAGAAAGCTTGGAATTACACCTGGAAAGTTAAATCTTATACAAAAACTTCAAGAATTGGATCCATCAATAAAAGTTGAGGATTACAAATCAAGTTCTGTTAAAGAGATCATGAAAAAGACTAATGAATTAAGAAAAGCTAACAAACAAAATGAAGAAAATTTAGAAAGTACAGCAACAGATAGTGAAAATGTAAGTAAGGATAGTGAAACAACTACTCAAAATGATGATAAGCAAAGCACTTCAACACAAAATACAACTGATTCAGATAAAACTTCAAATGTAAAAGAGGAAAAAAATAATGGTGTTTCTAAAACAAATGAGAATAATGGTAAAAAGGACGATGAAGTTAAGAATGACTTAAAGCAAGGCAACAATGCTAATTCAACTTCAGAAAAGAAGAATAATAGTAATGCAAATGCTCAAGGTAACAATAATTCCTCAAAGTCAGAAAATAACAATAAAAGCAATAGCAGCAATAAAGGAAATAATAAATAACAGTTAATAGCTGAAAGAAATAAGATAACCTGCTTTATAGTGGTGGGTTATCTTATTTTTTAGGAATAATTTATTTTTTTACCACATAACATAAATTTATAAGGGTGTTATAGAAAATGATTTGATATTATTTACTATAAATTATCAATAATAATAAAATATATATTAAATAATATTTAATTATTAAATTTATACTAAATTTATAAAGGAAATTTCTAATATTTGTAGAATATAATATATATAATTATAGGAGGTGGTTAAAATGGGATAATTGTTTTATGATAATTAATTTGGGTTATGGTATAAAATAGACATCCTTTGCATAAAGACGTTAACATAAGTGTTTATTAATGTTATTAAGATAACATTTTTAATATAGTATAGATGTGTCCTCATAAGCATCGATATACTAATTGAAAAATAACAGATATAGTTACGTAGTAATTGTAAAAGGAGAGTGGCATATGGGTAAAAAATACATTATGTTTGTTAATGAAAATGGGTTTTTAACAGACAAAGATGAGAATTTCACGATGGTTGGGGTAGTATTTGAATGCGATTATTGCGGTGATTCTAAGTATTATGAATGTGAACTTAAAATGAAGTTGGATGAGTATAAGAATAAGGTATTTAGTGGTGGTACTAATGTATTTTTAGATGATATGATTCTTAAAGAAGAGGTTTACAGAGGGATAAATAAGAGAGAAAGAACAAAATTTGCAAGTGAATTAGCATCATTATTTAAGGATTTCAAATTTTCAATAGTTACTAGTACTGTTAAAAGAGATATGTCAGATTCATATTCAAGAGCAGCTAAAAAATTATTGAAAGAATTTTATACTTATGTAATGAAAAAGAATGGACAATCAGGTGGGATTATTTTAGAAGCAAAAAATGATAAGAGTGGTAATCAACAGGCTTTCTTTGATATATATAATGATAGAAATGAGAACTTAAATATAATAGGTGACGTTTCTGAAAAGATTAGTAGTTTTATGATATGTGATAAAAGCAACAATATGTTTGGAACTGGTATAGAGTTATTGAATGTATTAAATAATATATTGTTTAGAGTATCTAACGGTTTTAAAGAATTCGATTCAAAAATAATATCTTATGTTGAATATGGTAATAGAAATAAAGTTTTTGATATTATTAAACGCAAGATATATAAAGATGTAGAAATAAGAATTGGAGAAGAACTATCAAGTGAAAAGCTTGTTAACAGTGCAACTCTATTTAATCAAGAATTAAAGGAATTAAAAGAATTAAAAGACGAATTAGTATTTAAGAACATAATAATTAATAAACAAGAAGAAAAAATTGAACAGTTAACTGCTAAAGTTAATTTATTAAATGAACAGTTAGAAGCAGTTTTATTTAATAAGGAAAGTGAAAATATGATGTCTAAAATTCTTTCTGAAATAAATGTCAAAATTCAAGGCTTCGATAAAATGACTAAAGTAGCTAAGAATTAAACTTTGAATTTAAATGAAGAACAGAATAATAATTATGAATATTAGGATATAGAAGTGGTAAGAAAATAAATGGGTTAGAACTACCTCAAAGTAAAATAATGCTTTGAGGTAGTTTTTTTATGCTTAATTTTTAGAAGAAAAAGTGCTAGGTGATCTATTAAACATATTTTTAAAGGAACGAAGAAAGGATGAATAATCATTAAATCCACATAGTGCATAAACTTTAGTAATGGACTCTCCTGATTTAATAAGATCCTTAGCCAGTAAAAGCCTTTTTTGATTCACATAATTGTGAACAGTGTATCCAGTTTCTCTTTTAAACTTGTGCATAAGATAATATTTACTAAGGTAAAATTTTTGAGATAAAGTTTCTATGGAAAGATCTTCACATAAATTATTATTTATGTACTTTAAAATTGTTTCTATTTGCTTATCGTATTTAAGGTTAAGAGAATTTTCATCATTTATATATGCATTATCTAGGTGAACTCTATTTAAATATATAAGCAATTGGATAAATAATGAATTACTTAAAAGCTTGCTGCCAAAGTTATTTGAATTAAAGGAGTTTTCAAGAGATTCAATTATAAATTTAATATTGTCTTGAAAATTTGTTTCTAATCTAATGAGATTAAAACTCTTTTCGTTTGCTAATTTAAAGCATGTCAATAAATCACAGTTTTCATAGCTATGATTATCTATAAAATTTGAATCAGCCCAAATAATGATTCTTTCATAAGTTTTAGCTGGATTAATAATAGGTTTATGGACATCATGGTTATTAACAAGTAAAATATCCCAAGGTTTTAAATTATAAGCCTTACCTTCAATTAAATAAGTTACATCTCCAGAGAGAAAAATTATTATTTTATTAAAGTCATGGTAATGAAATTCAAATTCTTGATTTTTTTTATCCTTTAAATGAAAGAGTTGAAAGTCTCTATTTAAGTAGCCAGATTTATTATTAATATAATCTTTATTCATATAGCAATCACCTTTTAAATTTATATATAAGTTCTATATGCATTCCAATTATCAATTAATTGAACTTTATCCTTGGAATTATAGATATCCAAAGCGAGAATTAGACTTATGCAACAATTAGCGAAATCAGATACATTTATCTTCCACAGGACTAGTGAAATTTTCGCTGGAAGGTTCTAAATGGTGGCTTGTCGTCATTTCAGCGTGTTCCAGATGTAAAATCCCCAAGGAGAAAGTTCATGTTTCCAAATATAAAATTTGGACATTCACTTTTAGACAAGCTGAAAATGAAACAAGCCATAGAGGAAACTCGACTCACTTTCGTTCGCTGAGTAAGCGATTCACACCAAATCACAGATTTGGGTTCTCTGCTTAACAACCATCATCAGCTCAATTTCACATGCCTGCTTCCAGAAAAATGTATCTAATTTCTAGTGTAGTGTTACGATTATAATTTCTCGATGATGCATACATATTCCGTTTATAAGTTTGATTTTTAATTTGGATATCTATGTCAGTATTTATAATTGGCACATATATAGTCAATTTAAATGATAGAGCACTTTTTGCAATATTTCAAGCAATATATGCACTATTTATTGCGAAAATGTTGAATATAATTATATTATGGTAAAAACATATTTGGAGGAAAAAACAATGAAGTTATATAAATTATTGCAGGATATAAAGTACGAAGTGATTAATGGCGGTGTTGATATAGATATCTCAAATATTAGTTATGATTCAAGAAAAATAAAAGAAGATTCAATATTCGTTTGCATAAATGGGGCAAATGTGAATGGACATGATTATATAAAAGAAGCAATAAAAAAAGGCGCTTTAGCAATAATAATTGAGGAAGAAATACAAGTTAATAATGAAAATATAACTGTAATAAAAGTAGATAATTCAAAAGTGGCATTAGCAAGTATTGCAAACTTATTTTATAATAAGCCATCAAAAGAGATTAATTTAGTTGGAGTAACAGGGACTAATGGAAAAACTACGGTTATTCATTATATCAAAGATATACTAGAAGCATATAATAAGAGAACAGCTGTAATAGGTACTTTAGGCTATGAATTTGAAAATAAAGAGGCAAGTATACAAAAAATAAATCCAACAACACCAGAAGCATTGGAGTTACAAGGTTTGTTTAGAGAGTTCATTGATAAAGGTGCTGAAAATGTAGTAATGGAAGTTACGTCCTCTGCGTTGGCAAAGTATAGAGTTGAAAATTGTGACTTTAATGTTGGTGTATTTACAAATTTATCTCAAGATCATCTAGATGAACATGGTACTATGGAAAATTATAAAAATGAAAAAATGAAATTATTTAGAAAATGTTCTATAGGAGTTATTAATTTAGATGATAAGATTGCAGAAGAAATTATAGAAAAAGCAACTTGTAAGATTTTAACTTATGGAATAAATAAAGAAGCTGATATTAAAGCAACAGATATTAGATATAAAAATGATTGTGTTATCTTTAAGATTAAGTTTAAAGAAATGAATTGGTCTTGGTGGTCAGGGAAAGATTTAAAAGTTAATATTCCAGGGAAAGTGACTGTTTATAATGCTTTAGCAGCAATAGGTGCTTGCTTAGGGCTTGGAATGGATATTAGTGATGTTATTAGTGCATTATCTAACCTTAAATATGTTCCAGGTCGATTAGAAATGGTAACAAACAGTTTAAATAAAAATATAATAGTTGATTATGCGCATACACCAGATGCTTTGGAAAGATTATTAATGATGGCAAGAGAAACTACTGATGGAAGATTAGTAACTGTATTTGGCTGTGGTGGAGATAGGGATAAATCAAAGAGAAAGATTATGGGAATGGCAGCTGGAATTTTATCAGATTATTGTATAATAACCTCTGATAATCCAAGGACAGAAGATCCAGAAAAGATTATTGAAGATGTAGAAGAAGGAATGGAGAAAATAAATTCAAGCTATGAAAAAATTGCAGATAGAAGAAAGGCCATTGAAAAAGGCTTAAAGCTTTTAAAAGAAGAGGATTTGTTAATAATAGCAGGAAAAGGTCATGAGAATTATCAAATAATAGGTGATGAAAAGATACATTTTGACGACAGGGAAATCGTTAAAGAAATTTTAGGATAAATTAAAGATATCCAAATCGAAAATTAGACTTATGCAACAATTACTTAAATCAGATACATTTATCTTCCACAGGACTAGTGAAATTTTCGCTGGAAAGTTCTAAATGGCGGCTTGTCGTCATTTCAGCATGTTCCAGATGTAAAATCCCCGAGGAGAAAGTTCATGCTTCCAAATATAAAATTTGGACATTCACTTTTGGACAAGCTGAAAATGAAACAAGCCCCTATTAAGAACCATCATCAGCTCAATTTCACATGCCTGCTTCCAGAAAAATGTATCTGATTTCTAGTGTAGTATTACGATTATAATTTCTCAATAATACATATATATTATATTTATAAGTTGAATTATTAATTTGGATATCTATAATAATATGGTTTAGAAGTTAAATTCAAAAAGTTAAAAAATCTCTGCAATTTTAGATTGTAGAGATTTTTTGTAATAAGTATTATTAATTCTAATTATAGTATATAGATATATTATAAAGGAATGGTCTAAAATATTAATTATATTAGAAGGAGAGGAATGAAGATCTATGAGAAATACATTAATTATTAGTGAAAGTCATTATGGAACTGCTAAAAGGGCTGCGGACATAATTGCTTTAATTTTAGGAAATTCAAGAAGTGTTGATGTAAGCAAGGTTCCACTGGAAATTAATAAATATAAAAATATAGTCTTGGTATTTGGGTTTTATGGATATAACACTGGAAAAAAGCTTAAAGAATATTTAGTGCTTGAAAAAAATAATATGGTAACTAAAAATGTAGCTATTATTGGAGTTGGATTATCGTGCAAAGATATTACTAAATATGCAGAATCTATTGAAAATTGTATTGGTAAAAAGGCAGAGTTTGTAGATTTTGTTCAAGGAGAATTGAGAATTGATAAGCTTACTGAAGAAGATAAAATAATTTTAATGGATTTTTTTAAAAAGACAAATATGAAATTCGAGGATATGGGGAATTTTGATAAGAAAAAAGCAATTGAATTAGCAAGCAGATTAGCAAGAATTTTAAATAAGCCTGAACAAGAAATGGAAAGGGAAGAATTAATAAATGAAATTAATAAGTTTATTACGAGTCATAATACCTGTACTCTTTCAACTGGAAGTGGAAATTTTATTAGAAATACACCAATAGAACATATATATTATAAAAATAATTTCTATTTTATTAGTGAAGGCGGATTTAAATTTAAGGGATTATTACAAAATTCAAATGTGTGTATAGCTATATTTAATAATTACACTTCTATGAGTAATCTTAAAGGGCTGCAGGTATCAGGGAAGGGGATGCTGATTCCTTATTTAAGTGAGGAATATATTGAAGGGATGAGCTTTAAAGGAATAAAAATGGAAACTTTGAATAATATTCCAATAAACATGAATTTGATAAAGGTTGTTCCAGAACAATTTGAGTTTTTAAATACAGATTTTAAAAATAAAGGATTTGATTCAAAGCAGTATTATTTTGCATAATAAAAAAGGCGCTATGTAGTTTTTATAATTATCAGCAACGTGACTATATAGAGTTGGTTTACTTGTATATAGATATTGTATTAAAATATAGTATAATAATTAATAGATTAAAAAGTGAGAGGAACTAAAGTCTATGGATATTAAGTCGAATGAATTATTTTGGAGTGCTGGAATAGATGAAGTAAAAAAGGGTTATATTGAAACTGAAAATGATTATAGATGTATTATATGTGAAGAAGCTTATGAAAAAGGACGCATATTTGAAGTGAATTCAAAATTATATGATGCAAGAAAGGCAGCAGAATTACATATTCAAGAAAAACATGGTTCAATGCTTGAATATTTACTTAGAATGAATTCAAATTTCACAGGCGTGTCTGAGGTACAAAGAGAGTTAATAACACTAATAGCTCAAGGGTTAACGGATAAAGAAATAGCAGCAGAGCTTGGAGTTGCACAATCAACTATAAGAAATCATAGATTTAAGTTAAGAGAAAAGGAAAAGCAAGCAAAATTATTCTTAGCCATGATGGATTTACTTTCAAAAAATACTAATAAGAAGATTAATAAATTAGATAAAGGCATTATATGTGATCCTCATAAAACAGCAACTACCATAGATGATAGGTTTAATATAACTGATGAAGAAAAATTAAATGTAATTAACACATATATGGATGAAAATAAAGCTTTGAAGAGCTATCCTGCTAAGGAAAAGAAAAAAATTATTGTCTTAGAAGAGATATCAAAGAATTTTACAAATGGAAAGACTTATTCAGAAAAAGAAATAAATAGGATCCTTGAAAGAGTGTATGAAGATTATGCAACAATAAGAAGGGCGTTAATAGAGTATGGTTTTATTGAAAGAGCTAAAGATTGTAGCAGTTATTGGTTAAAAGAATAAATTTAAATTAAAAATAAAGGGGCATATATAGATGGATAAAAAATTTAGTATGCATGGATTTTTATCCAAGTATCCTAGAACAGAAGAAACTATTTTAAAACACAATATAAATGTGGATAATCTTAAGGAAATTTACGAAGATTATATGGAATATAAAAATTCATATGAAAGTCAAGCAGAGTTTATAGCTAATATATTGAGATCAGAAAATATGGTACATTCAGTTAAATCCAGAATTAAGGATCCAGATAGATTAATTGAGAAGATTATAAGAAAAACAGAAGATAGAAAGAGTAAATATGGAAGTGATTTTGAATTTACAGTAGAAAACTATAAAAATGAAATAAATGACTTAATAGGAATTAGGGTTATTCATATTTTTAAGGATCAATGGCAGGGAATACATGAATTTATTTCTAAGACTTGGAATGTAATTGAGATTACAGCTAATGTTAGAGATGGTGATAACATAGAAGTTTTTGATGATCCTAGTATTGAGGTAAGATCGAAAGCATCTGGATATAGATCTGTTCATTATCTTGTGGAATTTTATCCAACGAATCAAAAGGTTATTGCCGAAATACAGGTTAGAACGATTTTTGAAGAAGGTTATGGAGAAATTGATCATAGATTAAGATATTCACATAATGAAATTCCAGAAATTTTGAAATCAAACTTATTATTATTTAATAGAATTGTAGGAAGTGCAGATGAAATGGCATCTTTAATCAACAATTTAAGCAAGGAATGGGGAGAAAAAGAGACAAATTATAAAAAAATAATAGAGAAACAAAAAGCAGAAATATATAAATTAAAAAACAACAAAATACAAAATTAGCAGTATGAATTATAACTAGTAACGATTCATTTAATTTCCTTGACCGACAATAGCTAGTCTTTATATAATTATATATAAAGAGTATTGAGAGGGGGTATTTAAATGATTTATGTGCCTCAATTTAAATTGAAAAGTGGTATGGAACTGGCTTGCGATATAGAACTAGATTCTAAAATGAAATCAAAAGCCTTGCTATTTAAAAAAGGAACTATATTAACAAAAGATAATATTGATAATTTAGTTAAGTTCGGTATTGTTGGCGTTTATATTGAAGACGGAAGAAATAATGAGATTTTAGATTACAAATTAAGAAAAGAATCAGTATTTGCAATTAAAAAAATATTTGATGTTTGCGAAAACACTCATAAGATTTTGGATGAAAATAGTATAAAAGAAATTGAGAAAATATCTGAAAAACTTGTTGAAAATATTAGTAAAAATAAAGGCGTTACTGTAGGAATTTCTGATTTGCAGACCTACGATGAAGATACATATTTACATTCTCTAAGTGTGACTGTCATATCAATTGCAATAGGAGCAGAATTGGGATTAGATAAGCAACAGCTTTGCAATTTAGGTGTATGTGCTTTGATGCATGATATTGGAAAAGTTGAAATTCCTATTGAACTAATTTCAAAACCAGGTAAATTAACTGATATTGAATTTGATATAGTAAAAACACATGCAACATTAGGTGCAAATTACATAATAAAAAATGATTTGTTAGATAAAGAAATATATTTAGGGATAATTAGTCATCATGAAAAATATGATGGATCTGGATATCCGAATGGATTGAAAAAAAATGAGATACCTATTTTTGGAAGAATAATTACAGTTGCAGATGTGTATGATGCTTTAACAGCCAAAAGACCTTATAGACAACCAATAAAACCATTTGAGGCAATTGAATATATCATGGGTGGCGTAGGGACTAGCTTTGATTATGATGTGGTTAAAGCTTTTTTGAGAAAGATAGAACCATATTCTGTAGGAGTTCATGTAAGATTGAGTGATGGTAGAAAGGGCATTATAATGAAAGTAAACCATGAAAATCCATTAAGACCAATATTAAAAATTGTAGGGGGAGATGGGGAAGTTTTAGATCTTTTAAGTGATTCCAGTTTGAAGAATATTGTTATTAAGGGTATTGATTATAATTATTTGATAAAATAATATTGGAATATTTGCGAAAATAATGATAAATTTTGATAAATATTATGAAAAAAAATATAAATTATGTGTTCCAATTCGTCATAATTGTGTTATAATAGAGTTAACCCTAATAAATACTAAATAAAACCCCTTAACAATTTTCTCTCTCTAAAGCAGTAAATAAGCTTTCTTATTTACTGCTTTATTTGTGTGTGAGGATATTATGAAAAATAAATAATCAGTATGATAGACTTTGGAGAGCTAAAAAATAAAGGGACTATACAGATAATTTTTTTTTGTTATAATAAAATGTGTAAAATACATAGTAAATTTATAAGAAAAATCAGAAAAATATATTTTGATTTTTTCTTATGTCAAAAAATGAAAGGAAGAAAATAATTTTGGAAGTTTATTTTGATAATAGTTCAACTACAAAACCTTTAGAAGAAGTAATAAACGAAGTGACTTTTGGAATGAAGGAGTTTTATGGAAATCCTTCATCTTTACATAATTTAGGCTTAAAGAGTGAGAAGAAACTCAAAGAATGTAGAGAGGTCTTAGCGAAAACTATAAATGCTGCTGAAAATGAAATACATTTTAATTCTGGTGGAAGTGAAGGAAATAATTTCATTCTTAAAGGGCTATTGAAAAGCGGATCACATATTATTACAACACCATTTGAGCATGCTTCAATTTTAAATACAATAAAGAAATTAGAAGAAAATAATATTAAAGTGACCTTATTAAGAGTCGATGAAGAAGGAAAGATAGATTTAAATCATTTGAGAGATGCAATAACTAAGGAAACTGTACTTATTTCAATAATGCATGTAAATAATGAAATTGGAGTAATTCAAGATTTAGATGACATAAGTAAAATAATAAGAGAAACCAGTAGTAGAGCTAAATTTCATGTGGATGCTGTTCAGAGCTATGGAAAAATTCCTATTGATGTAAAGAAATTAAATATAGATTTTTTAACAACAAGTGCTCATAAAATTCATGGACCAAAAGGAGTTGGATTTATATATGTTAAAAAGCCAAACGCATTAGTTTCATTAATTGAAGGCGGTGCACAAGAATTTGGCTTTAGAGCTGGGACACAAAATGTACCGGGAATTATGGGTATGAGTTTGGCTGGTAAGATAGCTAATGAAAATATGAAAGATAATTATGATAAAGTGCTGAAAATAAAAGAAAAGTTTATTGAAAAGTTAAAAAATATTCCCAATATAAGGATAAACAGCTTATTAAATGATAGTTTTTCACCGTATATTTTAAATGTATCTTTTATAGGTGTTAGAGGTGAAGTTTTACTTCATTATTTAGAGGAAGCAGGAATATATGTATCTACAGGATCAGCTTGTTCATCGAAAGAAAGAGAAAGAATTGGCGGTAGCTATGTCTTAAAGTCTTTAGGTTTAAGTAAGGATGAAATTGCTGGAGGAATTAGATTTTCTTTTTCAGATGATAATAAAGAAGAAGAAGTTAATTATGTAATTGAAATTTTAGAAAAAGGATTAAAATTTTTGAGGAGGATTAAGAAATAATGAAAGAACTTATTTTAGTAAAATATGCCCCAGAAATATTTTTAAAGGGATTAAATAAAGGAAAATTTGAAAGAAAATTAAGAGATAATATCGGAAAGAAACTTGAAGGAATAAAAGCAGAATTTATACATGATAGTGGAAGATATTTTATAAGAACTGATGAGGTAGAAGAAAGTATTAATAGAATAAAAAAAGTATTTGGAGTATTGGAAGTATGCTTGGTTAGAGAAGTAGAAATTGATTTTGCTGCAATAAAAGATGAAGCTTTACAAAAAATGAAGGAAGCAAAGGGTAGTACTTTTAAGGTTGTAACAAATAGAGCAAATAAAAAGTTTGAATTAAATTCTATGGAAGTGTCAAGAGAAGTTGGAGCATATGTTTTAACTAATTTAGATAGGGAAATAAATGTTGATGTTAAAACTCCAGAAATCCTATTAAATATAGAAATCAGAAATAATTATGCTTATGTTTGGTCTAATAATGACATAACAAAAGGGGCAGCAGGTATGCCTTATGGTACAAATGGTAGCACTATGTTAATGCTATCAGGTGGAATTGATTCACCAGTTGCAGGATATCTTATGGCTAAAAGAGGAGTAGAATTAAACTGTGTATATTATCACAGTCATCCATATACTTCAGAAAGAGCTAAAGACAAGGTTAAGGAATTAGCTAAAATACTTTCCGAATATACTGAAAAAATAACCTTATATATAGTTCCATTTACAGATATTCAAATGGAGATTATAGATAAGTGCAGGGAAGATGAACTTACTATAATAATGAGAAGATTTATGATGAGAATAGCATGTAATCTTTCTGAAAAGTATGGAATAAACTCTGTTAGTACAGGTGAGAGCATTGGGCAAGTAGCAAGTCAAACTATGGATGGACTTATAGTAAGTGATGATTGTGCGGATAGACCTGCATTTAGACCTTTAATAGCTATGGATAAGACGGATATTATGGAAATAGCAAGGAAGATAGGAACTTATGAAACTTCTATACTTCCATATGAGGATTGCTGTACTATATTTGTACCTAAGCATCCAAAAACAAATCCAAAGCTTAATGAAATTAGAAAAGAAGAAGAAAAATTAAATATAAATGAATTAGTAGAAAAGGCAATTGATAATATTGAAATTGTGAATTTCTAGGATTTAAAAACAAAGTTGTTATTCATTATATATAATTAGAATAAAACATTTATACATATTTCTAAGTTGAATTTTGTATAAATGTTTTTTTATTATAAAGGATGTAAACATTTATAATAATTCATAGGATTTAATAAATAATTGCATAGAAAAAATTGAAATAATATAAAAAATGTGATATGCTCATTGTAGTAACATGTTATGTACTATTAGATAAAAAATAGTTATAATAAAATTAAAAAACATAACTTTATAACTTGAAAAATAGAAAAGAGGTAAGAGTATGATAATAGTAAATTGTGCATTGAGACAAGATGACGTAATAAAGATTGTAGAAGAAATCGAAGTTGAAGGTGAAAAAGTATTTAAATTTGTAAAAAAAGAAGGTCTTAAATTATTTTTTGATTGTAGCCTTGAGGATTCAGCAAAAGCTGCTACAATTGCAAAACAAGCAATAAAAGATACTCAACTTGGTAAAGCTTTATTTTTTAGCGTAAATCCAGCATAATTATAAAAGAAATAATAGATTGTCCATATTCAACAGTACAGATAAATGTTAAATATGGACAATCTATTTTTATTATTTTTTAATAAATAATATTAAATTATGTAAATAGAATCAAGAATCATAAATTCTCAATAAAATTAAAGAGAAAACTAATATTACAGATGCAAACCAAATCGACTTTACACCTACCCATATGCTAGTTATTCCACCAATGCAAGAGCCTAGCAAAAAAGATAATATTATTATTGAATACCTCATAGTGCTTGCAGCAGCTTTTTCATCTTTTCGAGTGAATGCAATATATGCTGAGTGACAAGCTGATCTTAAATTCCCTGTGCACATAGTTGTGCAATATGGAGAATCAACCAAAGTTCTAAACGAAGATATTTGAACAGCTGAAACAAAAGAAATAGGAACTGTAATAAAAATATCAGGAATTGAGTTTGGTATAAATCCAATAATAAATAATACAACTATTTCTAAAGCAAGAATAATAGATTCGGAATTAATGGTGAAAGCAATCGAAGGAGGACTAAAATCCTTTATTCTTTCTGCAACTAGAGTTCCGACTATAAATGCTAAAATTGGGAAAAAGGCCATTAATGCTTGCATAAAATGTCCTTTAGTAAATTCTATTCCTACTAAAACAATGTTTCCGGTTTGAGCATTTGCAAAGACTCCGCCTCTACAAATAAAAGTATAGGAATCTAAAAATCCACCAACTATTGCTAGAAGAAACCCCAATTTAACTGATTGTGAAATTTTTGGATACATTTTAGTTTCGTTGGTATTTGTATTATTATTTGTTGTTGTATTTTTAGTAATCAATTCTATAATTACTCCTTTCATATTATTGAAAACATGATGTTTTCATATTTACTATAATAGTTAAAGATGATATAAAAATCAACTTTCTTGAAAATTTTTTAGAATTATTGACATGCAATAGAAAATACTATATTATAAATTTAATTACAGTTTAGCACGTTAAAGCGATAAAATATAAATGGATAATAGTGGGGTGGAAAATGAGTAAGAAGAATATGCTTCCAGAGGGAACAAGAGACTTGATTTTAAACGAATGTATAATAAAGAGAAAATTAGAAAGAGATATAGACAATCTATTTGAAAAGTGGGGATATAAAGAAGTTATTACACCAACTGTTGAATTTTATGAAACTTTCAACCATGATTCACAAACATTAAAAGAAGAAGATATGTATAAGTTTTTTGATAATAGGGGACGTATTTTGGTGTTGAGGCCAGATATGACAATTCCTATAGCTAGAGTTGTTCAAACAAAATTAAAGGATGTAGAATTTCCAATTAAGTTAAGATATACTTCTAATGTATTTAGAGTGCATGAAAGCTTAGGTGGTAAAAGAAATGAATATACCGATTGTGGTGTAGAATTTATAGGTCTTGAAAATAAAAAGTCTGATTTAGAAATTTTAGTGCTTGCATTGGAAGCATTGAAAAAATTGGGATTAAGTGACTTTAAACTTGAAATAGGTAATATAGGAATATTTAATGGGGCTTTTAATGATTTGAAAATAAATGTAGAAGATAAAGAGATAATCGCAAATTTTATTGAAGAAAAAAATTTAAAAAATTTAGAGGATTATTTAGGTAACTTAGAAATTAAAGAAGAATATAAAAAATTTTTCAATAAACTTCCTTGGCTATTTGGAGATAAACAAATCATAAGTGAAGCAAAAAAATTAGCATTTAATAATGAAATAATTGAAAATTTAAAATATCTTGAAGAGTTATATAATCAGTTAGAGGAATTGGGATATGGTGAAAGTGTGACTTTTGATTTGGGAATGGTTCCAAGACTCAATTATTATACAGGTATAATTTTTAGAGGTTATGGAGAAGGCCTTGGAAATACTCTATTAAGAGGTGGAAGATATGATGGTTTAATAAAATTTGCTAATTCTTTTGTGCCAGCTGTTGGGTTTTCAATAGATATTAATTCGGTTATCTCAACTTTTGAATTAGATGAAAGTTGTATTAAAACAGAAAATGAATATAAGATTTACTACAATGATAAAGATAGAATTAAAGCAATTAAAAAGAGTGAAGAACTTAGAGAAGAAGGGTATATTGTTGAATTACTTCCGAATAATGATATTAATGAAATAAAAATTATTAATGGGGGCGAACTATAAAATGAGCATAAGCATAGCATTGACAAAGGGGAGACTAGAACAAGAAACAATAAAAATATTAGACAAGGCAAAATTTGATCCATCTGAACTAAAAAATAAAGGAAGAAAACTTGTATTTAAAGATAAAACTCAAGATATAGATTATTTTTTGGTTAAAGCTGCTGATTCAATAACTTATGTTGAACATGGAGTAGCTGACCTTGGAGTTGTGGGGAAGGATACTATTTTAGAATATGATAATAATTGTTATGAAGTATTAGATTTAGGTTTTGGAAAGTGTGGTTTTATAGTTGCATCATTACCTGAAAATGATATTTTCAAGAAGGTTGGACATATTAAGATAGGAACTAAATATCCAAAGGTTGCTAAAGATTACTTTAAAAAGAAAGGAATGGATGTCGAGGTTATAAAAATAGAGGGCTCTGTTGAACTTGCACCAATACTAGGATTGTGTGATGGTATCGTAGATATTATGGAAACAGGAACAACTTTGAAGGAAAATGGATTAGTTGTACTTGATAGAATTTGTGAAATAAGTGCAAGATTAATAGTAAATAGGGCTAGTTTTAAAATGAAACAAGCTGAAATAGGAAATTTTATAGAAAGGATTAAAGAAGTGATAAATAATTGACAAAAAACGTGAAATGTTGATAATTATAATTAGTATATTTTAATTTATTAATAAAAATATATATTAAAAATTAAAAAAACGATTTTTGGCAAGGTAGAGGGGGCGGTTTATTCCATGTTAAATTTGATGGAAATAACAAAAGAAAATAAGGAAACCTTAATTAAGGAACTTAAAGGAAGAGTTGCAGAGACAGAACAGGAAATAATATCAAATGTGAATGGCATTTTATCAAAGGTTAAAAGCGAAGGGGATAAAGCTTTATTTGATTTTACAGAAGCCTTTGACAAAATTGTTCTAAAGAATTTGGAGGTTTCAAAGGATGAAATCGAGGAGTGTTTTAATAAGGTTGAAGATGATTTTATTGAAGCATTAGAAGAAGCAAAAGCAAATATTGAAGCTTATCATAATAAGCAGAAATCAAATGGCTTTTTAATGACAAAAGATAAGGGAGTTTATCTGGGGCAAAGAGTACTTCCTTTAGAAAGAGTTGGAGTATATGTTCCTGGTGGGACTGCTGCATATCCTTCATCAGTACTAATGAATGTAATTCCTGCAAAAGTTGCAGGGGTAGATGAAATTATAATGGTTACTCCTCCTGATAAGGATGGTGGAATTAATCCATATATAGGGGTAGCTGCTAAAATTGCTGGAATAGATAAGATATATAAAGTTGGAGGAGCTCAAGGGGTAGCTGCCTTGGCATATGGAACTGAGACTATTCAAAAAGTTGATAAAATTGTTGGGCCTGGAAACATATTTGTTGCTACTGCAAAGAAGCTAGTATTTGGAGAGGTTGATATAGATATGATTGCAGGGCCTAGTGAAATATTAGTTATCGCTGATGAAAAATCAGATCCAAGTTTTGTTGCTGCAGACTTAATGTCACAAGCGGAACATGATAGGTTAGCATCTTCAATATTAATAACAACTTCCAAAGATTTATATGAAAAAGTAGAAGTAGAATTGGAAAAGCAAATTAATACTCTTGAAAGAGAAGAAATAATAAGAGCTTCCCTTAAAGATTTTGGTACAGCAATAATATGTGCAAATATTGAAGAGTGTATTGATATATCTAATGCAATTGCTCCTGAGCATTTAGAAATAATGGTAGATGATCCAATGCAATATTTAGGAATGGTTAGAAATGCAGGATCTGTGTTCTTGGGAAGGTATTGTCCAGAACCTATTGGAGATTATTTTGGAGGAACAAACCATGTATTGCCTACTAGTGGTACAGCAAGATTTTTTTCACCATTATCAGTTGATAGTTTTATAAAGAAATCTTCATTTATTTATTATTCAAAAGAAGCAATTGAAGAAAATGGAGAAAAGATAATAACTTTAGCAAATAAAGAGGGACTTACAGCTCATGCTAATTCAGTGAAAGTGAGATTAAACCATGGGCGTGTATAATGAGTATATCGATGCTTATGATGAATATGTTGTTAGACTAGATAGTAATGAGATATATCTAGAAATGGATGAAAATATGCACAGGCAGATGAAATCTTGTTTAACTAGCATGGAGTTACATAGATATCCTACTAATGAAATGAACGAAATTAAAGAGTTATATGCAAAATATTCAAGTGTAGAAAGCAAAAATATTATAGTAAGTAATGGTTCTGATGAAGCAATTGAACTGGTTATAAGTAGGGTGATAAAGCAAGGGAAAAAAGCATTAAGTTTGTGCCCTGATTTTGTAATGTATGATTTTTATGTTTCAAGATTTGGTGGAGAGCTTGTAACCTATAATATTGATAAAACTATGAATTTTAAGGTGGAAGAATTTATAGAACTCGGAAAGCAAGAAAAGGTTGATTTGATTATTTTTTCTAATCCTAATAATCCTACAGGGATAAGTATAGAAATAAAAGATATAATTAAAATATTAGAAGAATTTAAAGATACAATAGTTCTTGTGGATGAAGCTTATTATGAATTTCATGGGGAGTCTATGCTCCAGTATATAAATAAGTATAAAAATCTCATGGTGACGAGAACTCTTTCAAAAGCATGGGGACTTGCATCCTTGAGAATTGGTTTTTTAATTACTCATGAAGGTAACGTAGAGGAATTATTAAATTATAAAGTGCCTTATACAATAAGTTCTTTTTCACAAAATTTAGCAGCTATAGTATTGAGATATCCACAAAATGTTGTGAAAAATACAAAGCTAGTAGTAAAACAAAGAGAAGCGCTATATGAAAATCTAAAGGAGATTCAAAAAAATGCAGCTATGAAAATCGAGTTTTACCCATCTAAAGGAAACTTTATTTATGGCAGAACGAAACATAAGGATGCTTTAATAAAAGGACTCGAAAATAATGGCATTGTGATTCGAAGTCTTAAAGGCGATACCTTTAGAATAACTGTTGGATCTGCGATGCAGAATAGAAAAGTGGTAGATGCCATAGCAAAGATTTTTATGTATTAATTATTCTATTATACAATTTTAGGAGGCAAATATGATAGAAAGAAGTTCAAAGAGAGAAAGAATAA
The DNA here is from genome assembly GCF_000340885.1 of Clostridium saccharoperbutylacetonicum N1-4(HMT). Classification (NCBI taxonomy): domain Bacteria; kingdom Bacillati; phylum Bacillota; class Clostridia; order Eubacteriales; family Clostridiaceae; genus Clostridium; species Clostridium saccharoperbutylacetonicum. The sequence goes on from NC_020291.1 coordinate 1,683,524, forward strand.
CCCAAGAAACAAGTATTAATTTGGAACTTAATTTGGATGGAAGTGGAAATAGTCAAATAAACACTGGCATTGGCTTCTTTGATCATATGTTAAATTTATTTGCTTTTAATGGAAAAATGGATTTAAAAGTTTCTGCTAAAGGTGATTTAGATGTATGTGATCATCATACAATTGAGGATATAGGAATAACTCTTGGTGAGGCTTTTAAGGAAGCTTTAGGAGATAAAGCTGGAATTAATAGATATGGAACGTTTTATGTTCCTATGGATGAAACTTTAGCTTTGGTATCCTTAGACATAAGCAATAGACCTTATTTGGTTTTTGATTGTGATTTCAAAAGAGAAAAAGTAGGAGAAATGTCAACAGAGATGGTTGTGGAATTTTTTAGAGCTTTTGCTTTCAATGCTGGAATAACTCTTCATTTAAAAGTTTTATATGGGGAAAATGATCATCATAAGATTGAAGCATTGTTTAAAGCATTAGGAAGAGCTATTAAGGAAGCAAAGTTTAGAAGTGAGGAAAATGGAATACCATCTACAAAAGGAAGGATTTAGGCAGTTTACAGTGCACAGTTTACAGTTTACAGTTGGGGGACAAAGTTGTGGGAAAAATAACAAACTGTAAACTGTACCTTGTAAACTGTAAACTGAACAATTGGGGTGTTTGAATGATAGTAATAATTGATTATGGAATGGGAAATTTAAAAAGTGTTAAAAATGCTCTTGATTTTCTGAAATTAGAAAGTAAAATTTCGGCTGAGATAGAAGAAATTCAGAAGGCAGATGCATTAATATTGCCAGGGGTTGGAGCTTTCCCGGATGCAATGGACACTATTGAAAAACTAGCTTTGGATAAAGTTATTAAAGAAGAAGTGAGGAAGAAAAAACCTCTTCTTGGTATATGCCTTGGTATGCAGTTACTATTTGAAAAAGGCTTTGAAGGAATTGAAAGAAAAGGTCTTGGATTGCTAAAAGGGAATATTGTTAAAATGAAAGAAGATAAAAGTAACAGTGTAAAGATTCCTCATATTGGCTGGAATAATTTGTTATACAATAAAAAAGATGAACTTTTTAATTCAATAGAAGAAGGAAAATTTGTTTATTATGTTCATTCATATTTTGCGCAAGATTATAATAAGGAAGATTTAATTGCGTATAGTGAATACGGTGATAACAAAATTCCAGGTGTTGTTAGGAGTAGCAATGTCATTGGGGCTCAATTTCATCCAGAAAAGAGTGGAACTGTAGGATTAAGTATTTTAAAGAACTTCGGGGAGTTGATTAAATGATAATTTTACCAGCAATTGATATCATAGATGGAAAACCAGTAAGATTATATCAAGGAGATTATGATAAAAAAGAAATAGTTGCAGAAGATGTATTTGAGACAGCAAAGTCTTTTCAAGCTGTTGGGGCTGAATATGTACACTTAGTTGATTTAGATGGAGCAAAGAGTGGGAGCAATGAAAATCATGAACTAGTAATAAAAATTGCTAACATGCTTAAAATTCCTGTGGAGCTTGGAGGAGGAATACGTTCTTTTGAAACAATAAAATACTTATTAGATAATGGAATTTCTAGAGTTATTCTTGGAACCATAGCAATGGAAGACGAGGAGTTACTAAAAAAAGCAATAAATACATATGGAGAAAAGATTGCAGTTGGAATAGATTGTAAAGATGGAAAAGTATATGGAAGAGGCTGGTTAGCTGGAAGTGATTTAGATTATATTGAATTTGCTAAAAAGATGGAAGCTGTTGGTGTTAAAAACATAATAGTAACTGATATAAGCAAAGATGGGACCTTGGAAGGACCAAATGTTGAAATGCTTAAAAAGTTAAAAGAAACAGTTAATATTGATATTACTGCATCTGGCGGGATTAGAGATATTGAAAATATAAAGGATTTAGCAGAAATAGGATTATATGGTGCAATAACAGGTAAAGCAATATATGCAAAAACCTTATCCTTAGAAGAAGCAATAGTTGTTGCTAAATCAACTGTAACCTACTAACTATAACTGTGAATTGTAAATTGCCACAGGATACCATAAAGGGCATGAACTGTAACTTGTAAACTGTAAACTGAAAAAGTTGGGGGTGTTTTATGCATACAAAGAGAATTATTCCATGTCTTGATGTAAAAGAAGGAAGAGTTGTAAAAGGTATTAATTTTGAAGGCTTAGTAGACGTTGGAGATCCTGTTGCTTTAGCTGAATATTATAATAAACAAGGTGCAGATGAATTGGTTTTTTTAGATATTACTGCCACCCATGAAAAAAGAGGTATAATGGAAAAAGTGGTTCAAAGTGTAGCTGAAAAGATTTTTATTCCATTTACTGTTGGTGGAGGATTAACCAATTTAGATGATATAAAGTCTATCCTTAGAGCAGGAGCAGATAAAATAAGTTTAAATTCAGCTGCAGTAAGAAATAAGAAGCTTATAAAAGAAGGAGCCTTCTATTTTGGGAGTCAATGTATAGTATTAGCCGCAGATGCTAAAAAAAGAGCAGATAATACTGGATGGAATGTTGTGATAAATGGTGGGAGAATAGATACAGGGATAGATTTGCTAAAATGGATTGAAGAAGCAACATCCCTTGGAGCAGGAGAAATACTATTAACATCAATGGATGCAGATGGAACTAAAAAAGGCTTTGACCTAGAATTAACAAAAGCAGTGAGTGATATAACTAATGTTCCTGTAATTGCTTCAGGAGGGTGTGGATGTTTAAAGGACTTTTATGATGTATTTGAAAATAATATTGCTGATGCAGCTTTAGCAGCTTCGCTTTTTCATTATGGAGAACTCACAGTAGATGAAGTTAAACAATATTTAAATGAAAGAAATGTTCCTGTGCGTATTTAATTAGAGAGATATATAATAATGGTTGGAGGAAAAATTCTAATGGATATTTGTAAAAGAGTGGAGCAAGTTGATTTTGAAAAAAGCAATGGTTTAGTTCCGACTATAGTTCAAGATTATGTAACTAAAGAAGTTCTAATGTTGGCTTATATGTCTAAAGAAAGTTTGAGGAAAACCTTGGAGGGAGAAACGACTTGGTTTTATAGCAGAAGTAGAAATGAACTTTGGAATAAGGGAGCAACTTCTGGTCATTTTCAATATGTTAAGGAAATAAGAATAGATTGTGATAATGATACATTGCTAATCCTTGTGGAGCAAAATGGTGCTGCATGTCATACAGGAGAAAAAAGCTGTTTTTATAGAATGTTATAATATTGCTACTAATGAAATGTTTACTGAGTATATGATAATGGAGGGATAGGAATGGATGGAAATATTAAAGCCTTATATGATGTGATTTTGAAAAGAAAAACCGAAGGTGAAGAAGGGTCTTATACAAAATATCTTTTTGAAAAAGGAACAGATAAAATATTAAAAAAAGTTGGAGAAGAATGTACTGAGGTAATAATTAGCTGTAAGGAAGATAATAAGGAAGAACAAATTAATGAAATATGTGATCTTACATTTCATCTTCTTGTATTAATGGCACAAATGGATATTTCAGTTGAAGAAGTTTCAGCAGAACTGGAAAGAAGAAGAAATAAAATTAATAATTTAAAAAGTGAAAGAAAGCCTATAATAAATGTCTAATACAAGTAGAATGAATTATAGATATACGATGCAAGAATTAGCGAAATCAGATACATTTATCTTCCACAGGACTAGTGAAATTTTCGCTGGAAGGTTCTAAATGGAGGCATGTCGTCATTTCAGCGTGTTCCAGATGCAAAATCTGGACAAGCTGAAAAGAAACAAGCCTCCATTAATAACCATCGTCAGCTCAATTTCACATGCCTGCTTCCAGAAAAATGTATCTGATTTCTAGTGTAGTGTTACGATTATAATTTCTCAATGATGCATGTATATTCTGTTTATAAGTTTGAGTATTAATTTAGATGTCTATATGAATTTTATCGAGAGGATTGTTTTTTATAGAGCAATTCTTTTTTTTATTCAAGAGAGTTAAGGTGTGGTAACTAGTATTGCGAACAAAAAAAGAAAACCTGTAGACTATGAGCACAGGTTTTCGTATGTCCATTTGAGAAAGGGAATAAATGAACATACCATTGTGGGTTTATATAACTTTATAGTGTATACTATAAAGTGTATGGGCATAATAATAGTTAATTAATTTTATTATACAATAAACAAAGAAAAAAACAATATTTTTTTATAATGCGACAATTAACTTTTAAAGAAATGTTTATTAAATGGTTGAAATAAATAAAAAAGTTTGATTTAATGTAAAAAAACTGTGAAAAATAAAAACATAAATTATTGAAGAAAAATCTTAATTATATTTTAGGGAGAAAAAATTATGATTGAAATTAGAAAAGAAGATTTATTAAAAGACACAATAGATTATGAAGAATATTCAGAAAATGTATGTAAGTTAACAATAGAAGAATTAAAGGCAGAAGGTTTATTGAAGTGTGGGGGGTGTTGTATGAAGGGTGAAAATAAAGAGAATAAATGCAGTAATTGTAAAAGTAAAAATAGCTGTAAAAAATAGATATCTGTGAAATTCAAATATTATTATTTTATTACAAATTATAATATATTGTAGATTTAAGTATAGTAATAATATATAATGAATTTGTTTGTTAATACATAAAAAGATTCGGAGGGATCTAGGTTTGGGAAAGCCAAGTATTTTTAGTAAAGAATATGAAAAAAAAATGAAAAAGAGAAAAAGAACTATATTGATATTTTCTTTAGCTGTAATAGTGGTAATAGCTGTACTTGTATTTAAAGTTATTTATAATCCAATTGATTATAAAAACATTAAAAATAATATACAAGCCTGGATTGATAGTGATACTACTAATGTAGACAAAAAGACACAAACTGAAACAAAAGCTAATAATAATGAAGATACGAATAAGAAGGAAGAGCCGGCTAAGAAAGAAACACCAAAGCCTGCAGAAGAATTTATTAATATAACTTTAGCCAGTGGAAATACTGCTAAGGCAATATACGTTGATAATAATGGTGAAAAAATATTTAAAACCTTAGAGAGTAGTGATACAGGAATAAGTTTTGACTTAAGTCCGTCAGGAAAGCAAATAATTGTCATGGATACGAATGCTGTAATAACATTATATAATGTAGATGGAACCAATAAGGTTGTATCAAAGGATCAATATGTATCTACAAAAGGAAGTGTTTTTGCAAAAGACGCTATAATTCAATCTAACCCAGGATATTTGTGGAATGTCAATCCTAAATTTATTAGTGAAGATAAAATCATTTTTGTGACTAATAGACCTTATTTTGGAGGTGCAGCACTTAAACAATATATATGGATGACAGATATTTCAAATGATAGTGATAAAATATTTTGGGATTTAGCTGGTCAGAGCATAGAAATTGGAGCAAAGGAAGAAAAAGGAGTTAAAGTCACTGTTGACGGACAGACTCATTATATAGATATGAATGGTAATAATATTCAATAAAGATAATATTAATTAATAAATTATTTGATAAGATTTACGGGTTTATGGTATAATGACCTAGTTAAAATAGATGTACACTGTTTAGGAGGAAAGAATAAATGAAAGCTAACGTAGAAAAAATAGAAACAAATGTGATAAAACTAGAAATAAGGGTTGAAGCTGAAAAATTCAACGCAGCAATAACTAAAGCTTATAATAAAAATAAGAGTAGATATAACATTCCAGGTTTTAGAAAAGGAAAAGTTCCAATGGCAATGGTTAAAAAATTCTATGGAGTAGAAGTATTCTATGATGATGCAGTTAACTTTGCTATTGAAGAATCATATCCAGCAGCATTAGATCAAGAAAACATTAGACCGGTAGACTACCCACAAATTGATGTAGTTGAATTAGGAGAAGGTAAGGAATTAGTTTATACTGCTACTGTTGCTACTTATCCAGAAGTAGAATTAGGAGAATACAAAGGATTAGATATTAAAAAACCTATGTATGAAGTAGAAGATAGCGAAATAGAAAAGCAAATAAAAGATATGCAAGAAAAAAATGCTAGAATTGAAGTTAAAGCAGAAGGTGCTATAGCTAAAGGTGATATAGCTGTTATAGATTTCAAAGGATACATAGATGGAGTTGCTTTTGAAGGCGGCGAAGGAAAGGAGTATTCATTAGAAATTGGTTCTGGAACATTTATTGATAATTTTGAAGATCAACTAATTGGTTTAGCAATAGGAGATAAGAAGGAAGTTAATGTAACTTTCCCAGAAGCTTACGGTAAAGAAGATTTAAATGGTAAACCAGCTATGTTTGAAGTTGAAGTTAAGCAAATAAAAGTAAAAGAATTACCAGAATTAGATGATGAATTTGCTAAAGATGTTGCAGCTGTTGATACATTTGCAGAATTAAAGGAAAATTTAAAGAAGACTTTAGAAAAGAACAATGAAGAAAAAGCTGAAAGAGAATTTGAAGAAGCTGTTATTACAGCAATAATAGAAACTTCAAAAATGGATATTCCAGCAGCCATGATAGAAAAAGAAATTGATTCTATGATGAAAGACCTTGAAGGAAGATTAAAATATCAAGGATTAAGCTTAGAACAATACATGGAATTCACTGGAAATACAACAGAAAAAATGAGAGATTTCATGAAAGAAAATGCTGAAAGAAAAGTTAAGGCAGATTTAGTTCTTGAAGCAGTTGCTAAGGCAGAAGATATCAAAGCTACAGATGATGAAGTAAGTGCAAAAGCTTTAGAATTAGCAAAAATGTATAGCCCTAAAGAGCCAGAAAAAATGGCTGACGTTTTAGCTAAAGCTCAAAGAAGTATTCTTGAAAAAGACATAATATTAGAAAATACAATTAAATTTATAAAAGAAAATTGCAAATAATTTATTTTGCGATATAATATAAAATAAGCATAACAATTAAGATTGCCAGAAAAATTTTTCTGGCAATTTATTCAAATAAGGATTAACAAATTAATCCAAAAATTATATAATTAATGTTAGGCAAGAATAAAATAGTAGAGGAGGATTTATATGGCTTTAGTACCAATGGTTGTAGAACAAACAAGTAGGGGAGAACGTTCCTATGATATATTTTCTAGATTGTTAAAAGAAAGAATAATTATGTTAAGTGGCGAAGTAAACGATGATACAGCCAATTTAATAGTAGCACAATTATTGTTCTTAGAAAGTGAAGATCCTGATAAGGATATATTTTTATATATAAATAGTCCAGGAGGATCTATAACAGCAGGAAATGCTATTTATGATACTATGCAATTTATTAAGTGTGACGTGTCAACAATATGTATTGGAATGGCAGCTTCAATGGGAGCATTTTTACTTTCATGTGGAGCAAAAGGAAAGAGATATGCTCTTCCAAATGCTGAGGTTATGATACATCAACCACTAGGTGGATTCCAAGGTCAAGCAACAGATTTTGAAATTCATGCTAAGAGAATATTAAAGATGAAAGATACTTTAAATAGGATTTTAAGTGAAAATACTGGAAAACCTTTAGAAGTTATAAAAGCTGACGTTGAAAGAGATAACTTTATGTCTGCTGAAGAAGCTAAAAATTATGGCTTAATAGATGAAGTTATGATAAGACACAATACAGGAAAAGATAAATAGGATAAAGTATTTAATTAATGCGTTTAAGTGAGGTGAATGTATGGCTAAGTATGATGAAAAGAAACAGTTAAAGTGTTCTTTCTGCGGGAAAACACAAGAACAAGTAAAAAGATTAATTGCAGGGCCTGGTGTATATATTTGTGACGAATGTATTGACTTGTGCTCTGAAATCATAGCAGATGAATTTCAAGAAACTGTTGATTTTGACCCAAAAAGTGTTCCAAAACCAAATGAAATTAAAGAGTATTTAGATTCTTATGTTATTGGTCAAGAAAGAGCAAAGAAATCTTTGGCGGTAGCAGTTTATAATCATTATAAGAGAATAAATACTAATAAAGAAGAGATGGATGTTGAGCTATCAAAAAGTAATATTTTATTATTAGGACCAACTGGTTCTGGTAAAACATTACTTGCTCAAACTCTAGCAAGATTTTTAAATGTACCTTTTGCAATAGCTGATGCTACAACATTAACTGAAGCAGGATATGTTGGAGAAGACGTAGAAAATATTCTTTTAAAGCTTATACAAAATGCAGATTATGATGTAGAAAAAGCAGAAAGAGGAATAATATATATAGATGAAATAGATAAGATTGCTAGAAAATCTGAAAATCCATCTATTACTCGTGATGTATCAGGAGAAGGTGTGCAACAAGCTCTTCTAAAGATTTTAGAAGGAACAGTTGCATCAGTTCCACCACAAGGTGGGAGAAAGCATCCTCATCAAGAATTTATACAAATAAATACTTCTAATATATTATTTATTTGTGGTGGAGCCTTTGATGGAGTTGATAAGATAATAGAAAAGAGAACAAGAAAGAGTTCTATGGGATTTGGAGCAGAAATCCAAGCTAAACATGAAAAAGATGTAGGAAGCTTGCTTAAAGAAATTATGCCAGCTGATTTATTAAAGTTTGGTTTAATCCCTGAATTTGTTGGAAGACTTCCAATACTTGTTACATTAGAATCTTTAGATAGAGAAGCGTTAATTCAAATTTTAACTAAACCTAAAAATGCTCTTGTAAAGCAATATAAGAAGCTATTTGAAATGGATGATGTAAAATTAGAATTTGATGATAAATCTCTTGATGCAATTGCAGATGAAGCTATAAGCAGACAGACTGGAGCTAGAGGCTTAAGAGCTATCATTGAAGATATAATGAATGAAATAATGTATGAAATACCTACAGATAATAGAATAACTAAGGTTACAATAACAGATGATACTATTAAGAGTAAGAAAGAGCCTATTATTGAAAGGCTTGAAGAAGGAAAAGTTAGACCAACTTTAGTTAAAGCTAGAACTAAAAAAGGTATAGAATCAGCTTAAGATATTTATAAATCTATAGAAACAAGTTAGTATACTTATTACAGGTTATACTAGCTTGTTTTTTATTGTGCATAAAATCATAAAAGATGAATAATGAATGATTAATAATTGATTATTGAGCATTGAGAATTGCAATATATATTTATAAATTAAGAATATATTTGTAATAATAAGCAAATAATACTAATAACAAAAATGTAAGTAGAAAGGAGATAATAACAATAATGTTATTATGGTTATTGTTATTATGTTAAAGGTTATGACGAATATATTAATGATTTTGCAAATTATAGTTTTAATTCTTATGGTTTATGTTATGTTTAACTCCATGAATAAGCCACAAAAGACTAGAGAAGTGGTAATTGATAGGGAAAATACAAAAGAACTAAATAAATTAAATAAGTTAAGACAAATAAGTTTATCAAAACCGTTAACAGAAAAAAGTAGACCTTCAACCTTTGAAGAAGTAATAGGTCAAGAAAAGGGAATTAAGGCATTAAAAGCAGCACTGTGCGGCCCTAATCCACAACATGTGATTATATATGGCCCTCCTGGAGTTGGAAAAACAGCAGCAGCTAGATTAGTATTGGATGAGGCTAGAAAGTCAAAATTATCACCTTTTACACAAAACTCTAAATTTGTTGAACTTGATGCAACCACATTAAGATTTGATGAGAGAGGTATTGCAGATCCTCTTATTGGCTCAGTACATGATCCGATATATCAAGGAGCAGGATCATTAGGGGTTGCAGGTATTCCTCAACCAAAGGCTGGGGCAGTTACTAAGGCTCATGGAGGAGTTCTTTTTTTAGATGAAATAGGAGAATTGCATCCGATTGAATTAAATAAGCTTTTGAAAGTTTTGGAGGATAGAAAAGTTTTTTTAGATAGTTCATATTATAGTTCTGAAGATAGTAATATGCCTAGGTACATAAAAGAAGTTTTTGAAAATGGATTGCCAGCAGATTTTAGATTAATTGGTGCTACAACAAGATCGCCAGAAGAAATAATACCTGCAATTAGATCAAGATGTGTCGAAATATTTTTTAGAGCACTATTACCAGAAGAAATAGAAAAAATTGCAGCTAATTGTGTTAATAAAGTGGGGTTGATGATTACAAAAGAAGCAATTGAAGAAGTGAGTAAATATTGCACTAATGGAAGAGAAGTTATAAATTTAATACAATTAGCATCAGGAATAGCAATTAATGAGAATAGAATTGAAATAATATTTGAGGATATTAAATGGGTATTAGAAAATGGGCAATATAATAAAATAGTTTCTAATTTTATACCGTCCAAATCAAAAGTTGGAGTTGTAAATGGTTTAGCAGTATATGGTGCGAATATTGGAATGCTAATGCCACTTGAAGTAAGCTGTAAAAGAGTTGATGATAGAAGAGGAGAATTAAAGGTTACAGGAATAGTAGAGGAAGAGGAAATCACAAATAATAATAAAAAAATTAAAATGAAAAGTACCGCATATTCTTCAGTTCAAAATGTACTAACAGTTTTAGATAATTTATTTGACTTGAATACTGATAAATATGATATACATGTTAATATACCAGGTGGAATGCCAGTTGATGGCCCATCGGCTGGTATTAGTATAGCTACGGCAATATATAGTGCTATAACAAAGCAGGCAGTTAATAGATTTGTTGCAATGACAGGTGAGATAAGCATTTTGGGGTCAGTTAAGGCTATAGGAGGGGTGAAAGCAAAAATATCAGCTGCACTTAAAGGAGGGGCCACAAAAGTTATTATACCTAAAGACAATTTTGATGAGTCTTTAAATGAAATAGCTGGAATTGAAATAATTACAGTAAGCAAATTTAGTGAAGTTATAAAGGTTGCAATAGAAGTTAGAGAAGTTGTTAATGGAAATGATGTGGAAATATTATCAGCAGAAGCAAATTCTTCATTAAAAAATTAAAATTAATACAAAAATTGTAATAAGCCAATTTAGTTTTTCTTTAAAATTAGGAGAAACTAAATTGGCTGCAATAAATATTTTTACACATTTTCTTTTTTTTATTAATATATATATGGTATAATAGATGGATTAAACAATAATTATTATAAGGTATAAAATAATTTTAAGTTTGAAATTGTTTAGATGACATATGTTGATTTTTTATGTTTTGAAGACATAATATAATAGATAGTTTTTGTATTAAGAATTATTGAAAAATTTAATTATTATGTGTATACTATTTAAGTCAAAAAAAATATGTTATTAAGATATGGGGGGAAATAGTACTATGAAAAAGTTATATACGATTCCGCTAATTCCTTTAAGAGGATTGACTGTTTTTCCTAATGTAGTTGTGCATTTTGATGCGGGAAGAGAAAAATCCACAGCAGCCATTGAACAAGCTATGCTAGATGGACAAGAAGTCTTTCTTGCGGCTCAAAAAGATTCTGTGGTAGAAGAACCTGGTCAAGATGAAATTTATTCTATTGGAACTATATGTAAAATAAAACAAATTCTTAAAATGTCAGATAATACTATTAGAGTTCTCGTGGAAGGAAAAGAAAGAGGCAAAATAGTAGAATATATAGAAGAAGGACAAAATTATTTGAAAGTTTCAGTTGAAGCATTAGAAGAGGAAGTTGAAAAAAGTGAAGAATTAGACGCTTATATAAAGCTTTTGAATAAAGAATTTAATAGATTATTAAAACTAGTTGAAGAAAATTATGGAGATGCTGTTAAATTAGTTGATTCTTCAGAGCAACCAAGTCAATTTATAGATATGGTAGCTTCGTATGCAATTACAGAGGAAAAATTAAAGCAAGAAATTCTAGAAACTATGAATTTAGCAAAAAGATCAGAAAAAGTATTAGAGAGAATAAAAATAGAAATTTCAATTGCTAAAATCCAAAGGAAAATCGCTAATAAGGTTAAAAGCAATGTCGCAAAGGAACAAAAGGAATATTATTTAAGACAACAATTAAATGCAATCCAAGAGGAATTAGGCGAAGATGATGATGATAAGAAGGAAATAATTAAATACGAGGAAAAAATTAAAAAAGCAAAACTTAATAAAGAAGTTAAGGATAAAGTTAATTATGAATTATCAAGATTAAAAGGAATGAATCAAACATCATCGGAAAGTAATGTTGTTAAGACTTATTTAGATTGGGCATTAGATATTCCTTGGGGAAAATATACTAAGGAAAGTATTAATGTTGTAAAGGCAAGAGAAGTTTTAGATAATGAACATTTTGGTCTTGAAGATGTTAAAGATAGAATAATAGAATATTTAGCTGTAAAGCAATTTAGTAAGTCTCAAAAAGGACCGATTCTTTGTTTAGTTGGACCACCAGGGGTTGGAAAAACATCCATTGCTAGATCTATAGCTCATGCCATTAATAGAAAATATACAAGAATATCTTTAGGTGGAATGAAAGATGAGGCAGAAATAAGAGGTCATAGAAAAACATATGTAGGAGCTATTCCAGGTAGAATAGTTTATGCAATGAAGGAAGCAAAATCTATGAACCCACTTATGCTTTTTGATGAAATCGACAAGATTAATTCAAATTATAAAGGAGATCCATCTGATGCTTTGCTAGAAATATTAGATAGTGAGCAAAATAAGGATTTTAGAGATAGCTATTTAGAGGTTCCTATGGATCTATCAAAGGTTATGTTCATAGCTACAGCAAATACGTTAGAAACAGTGCCAAGGCCTCTATTAGATAGAATGGAAGTTATTGAAGTATCAGGATATACTTATGAAGAGAAATTTAATATAGCTAAAAGACATTTAATCCCTAAAATATTTAAAGAATTAGATATACCAGTAAATAAAATAAATATTGAAGATAATTCAATTATGGATGTTATTGAAGGTTATACAAGAGAATCAGGAGTCCGTGGCTTAGAAAGAAAGTTGAATTCTCTTGTGAGAAAAGCTTTAGCAGAAATGTTGAAGGATGGGAAAAAAGAAGTCTCTATTAGTAGTGAAAATGTTGAAAAATTATTAGGAAAAAGAAGTTTTGACATTGATAAAATAGATAAAGTGGACAAAGTGGGCGTTGTTACTGGAATGGCATGGACAGCTTATGGTGGAGATACGCTTCCAATAGAAGCTATGGTAATGACAGGCTCAGGTAAGTTAGAGCTTACAGGAAAACTTGGTGATGTTATGCAGGAATCTGCAAAAACAGCATATAGTTATGTAAGAGCTAATGCACTTAAGTTTGGTATTAATGAAACTTTTTATAAGGAAAAGGATATACACATTCATGCACCTGAAGGAGCAGTTCCAAAAGATGGTCCATCAGCCGGTGTTACAATGGTAACGGCACTTGTATCAGCTTTATCAGGTAAGAAAGTTAAGCATAATGTAGCAATGACTGGAGAAGTAACTTTGACAGGAAGAGTTCTTCCTATTGGAGGTTTGAAAGAAAAATCATTAGCAGCATTTAGAGCTGGTGTAGATACAATAATAATTCCAAAGGAAAATGAGAAAGATATAGAGAAGATACCTAATTCCATAAGAAATAGTTTAAATATTATTTCAGCTAAGGAAGTAAATGAGGTATTGAAAAATGCACTAATTGGAGAGGATGCTAATGAGAATTAAAAAGTCGGATTTTGTTACTTCAGCAGTAAAGAAAAATCAATATCCTATAGATAATCGAGCTGAAATTGCGTTTGTAGGCAGATCTAATGTTGGAAAAAGTTCAATAATAAATGCTTTAACAAACAGAAATAAATTAGCTAAAGTAAGCCAAACACCAGGAAAAACTAGATTAATTAATTTCTTTATAATAAATGATGATTTTTATTTAGTTGATTTACCTGGTTATGGATATGCTAAAGTATCAAAATCAGAAAAAGAGAGTTGGGGAAAGACCATTGAAACCTATTTAACAAGTAGGGAACAATTAAAAAGAGTTGTTTTACTTGTGGATTCAAGGCATAAACCAACAGGCGATGATATTTTAATGTATAAATGGATTAAGCATTTTGGATATGATGTTATAATTGTTGCAACAAAAAGCGATAAACTTTCTAGAAATGAATTGAAAAAAAATGAAAAAATAATAAAGGAAACTTTAGAATTAACCTCAGAAGACAAGTTGTATTTCTTCTCGTCTGTAAGTAAGGATGGAAGAGATCAATTAATAGATAATCTTTTTCTTGAATTCGCTACAGATATAGATTAAAATATCTACTTTTTATAAAAGGTATAAAAATTTTTTCATTAGAATGTATTTTAATATTAAAAGAGTCTACTACAAATATTTTGTAGTAGGCTTTTTTGTGCATATATAGAAAAAATGGAATTTTAGAAATCTGAGAGTTTGATGAAACCTAGGGTTGTCATTCATTATTACTTATTCATTAATTGGCAAAGTCAATTAGTGTGCCGCAGACACTTTGTTCTTGAGAATAAAATCTTGTATAAAAACTAGTGTCAAAAGTTATGTGGGAGAATAATATATAGTATAAAAAAGAAAAAATATTTCCAAGGAGGAATAAATATGGAAATGAATGATATCCTAAATGGTTTAAATTCATGTAGTGATGATTGTTGTGAATCAGCTTCAAACACTTCAGGATGCGGATCAAGTTTTGGTGGCCCAGGATTTGGAGGCTGCGGAGGTTTTCCAGGTGGAGCAGGTTTTGGTAATCCATGCGGTTGTGGTTTTGGAAGCTGGATTTGGATTTTATTAATATTATTCTATTGTGGTTGTGGAAAGAACTTTGGTAGAGTAGGAAGCGGCTATGGATACGGTGGTGGCTGTGGTTGTGGCTGCGAAAAGAAACGTGAATGTTGTTGCGAAGGTGGAAACTACGGTGGATTTTTAAGTAACTGTTCACCATATTTGTTTGTATTAGTAATTTTATTCCTTTGCAATAATAGCTTCAATGGTTGTGGAGTTGGATCAGGAATAAATCCTTGCAATAATAATTTTGGCTGCATTACTGGCTGCTAGAATTCGTAATTTTTAGAAAGGAGAGATAATTATGTCTAAAAAGAAATGCTGCTGTCAAAAGAAACATGATGAATGCTGCTGCCCTAGTAACTCTGGTTTTTTGGGAGGCGGAAATAGCTGTACACCAATAATATTCTTATTAATTGCATGTGGTTCTGGATTATTAAATTGTAATAAATCCTATTTAATTATTTTACTATTTTTATTATGTGGCGGATGTAGTTTCTTAGGTGGAAATCACGAAGGATCTAGCTGCTGTTAATTTATAAGATAGTGGATAGAGGGCTTTTAGGCCCTCTAAAAAAATGCCTAAAAACATAAACATTTTTTTAGTAATATACATATATTAGTAAGAGGTAATTATAATGAAAGGGTTTTAATATGGCTAAGCATAAACATAGAGATCAAGATTCAACAAGAAATGATACAAATGCTAGTGCCAACACTAACAATAGCACAAGAAGCAGTATACCTTTTGGTATAGATCCAATGCAATTGATGGGATTATTAGGTGGCAATTTTGATATGAATAATATGGGTAATATGCTAGCTTCAATGAATACAAATGGATTTAATTTGGGAAATTTGAACTCGATAGCACAAATGATGGGGTTGAATTTGGACAATAATCTTTTTCAAAATAGTATGACCAATCAAAATGTTGATAATAATAAGATTTATCCTAATATGAGTCAAAATCCTAAGAAATATTCTAATAACACAAATTCAAAGAGTGCTGAAAATTCATATGTAGATAGAAGTAGTAAAAAAAGTGAAAACAGTGGCAGTAGCAAAAGTATCAAAGAAAATGATCCGAATTTGGAGTTTTTAATGGCTTTAAAGAATTATGTTCATCCAGATAGAGCACGGCTAATAAATAAAATAATTGAAGCATATAAAACTGGAGAATTTGATGAAAGTTAAAATTAATCCAAAATTACTGAATATTAAATTAGAAAGTGTCAATAATATCAATGTAATAGATAGTGGTTCTATTATAGACTTGATGAAACATTCATTTCATTAAGTATCCCCTCATCCCCCTTAGGCCGCATAGTGCGGCCTTATATATTTTATTTGGCTTTTTGTATAGCACTAATTTTATAAGAAGCAGCATCTTTTTGTAAGTCTATAACAAAGATGAATTCTGATTTATCATTTCTATTTCCTTTTAAGTTACTCTTTTCAAAAGATAATCTCCATCTTATTGAATAAGGCTCTCCAGATTGGGTCCATTTATAATCATAGAAAAAAGCATTTTGAAAAGAATAGGAATAATTATCTTTATCTAACCCCCAAAGTAAAGATAAGTTTTCTTTATCAATTCCTGTGGTGAATATGTCAGGGAGATCATCAACAATATATGGTAGTTCTATTAAATTTATAAAGTTTGTGATAGATTCTAATGAAGGAACATTAGAATTATTATTACTAGTGTTAAGAGTCTTATTATTAATAAGCATAAAGGTATTTAATGAAGAAAGTCCTCCGGAAGAAGACAGAGAATAGCATTGAGGAGTTTTTTGGTTTTTACAATCTAGTATTCCAAAAATATTATTATTACTATAATATACTAAAGTGAAGTTTTTTCCATTCCAATGAAATACATAACATGCTGATTTATCATTTTTACTGCCTTGAAGAATAATTTCAGGAATATTGTCTCTAGAAATGTCATGAATAAAAACTTTAGGTTCCCAATGAGTATTATTATTAAAAAGTGTTTTATCTTGAACTTGATTTGATAGATAATAACTATTATTAGAGGATGTAATATTTAAGTCAATTTTGTTTTGGGCATTTACTATTTGTAAAGAATCTTTTTTTCCGTCACCAGTAAGGTCTATTTGTGATGTTTGAGAAGGATTTAAAGGAGATATAGTTTGAGTTGCTTTATAATTATATGGGTTAAAATGAATAATAATTGTTGTTAGAGTAATTATTACTGCTATATACAATAATAAACTTATTAAATTTCTTTTATTTATTATTAAGATTTTCATTATGTATCACCTCGTTAAATTATATGATTATTTTGGGATACATATTAATCATAATGAAGAGATTAACTAAAAAAAGACTGTAACTATAAATTTGTATTTATAGCTGCAGCCCGGAACTAAGATTTATTGACAATTAGTACAATAACCATAAAAATAAACCTTATTACTAACAATTCTATAATCTGTATGAGTTTCTGCCAAAGAATTAAGATTATCTAGAGTTAAATCTTTGAAATCATCAACTTTGCCACAACCTAAACATTGTAAATGTGGATGTGGAGCTGAATTGCCATCATATCTAAAGTTTCCTTCTCCAACATTTATTTCTTGAATTAATCCAACTTCGACTAATGTTTTTAATGCTTTATATACAGTAGCTAAACTCATAGTCGGGTATTGAACGTGAATGTCTGTATAAATAACATCAGCAGAAGGATGTGAAGTAGTATTAAGTAAATAGTTATATACTGCAAGTCGCTGAGGAGTTAATTTTAGCTTTTTTTCTTTAAAAATTGAAGCTATATAGTCCATATTGTACACCTCGCTTTCAACTGTTTTATTAAAAATTATAACATGTAAATATCTATATAGTCAATTATATGGAGTAAAATTATTTATTGATAATAATTATTAATACAAAAAAGTTTTATAAAAGAATAAAAAGAGGTTGTATAGGAAGGAAAAGTCTGCTAAAATAAAGGTATAAAGAATGTTAATAAATTAACATACTTTTAAAGAATTATATTATTACTTTCGTGAAGCCACAGACTAGATACTAATTTTTATTACAGACTTTAGAATATATAGCCTATGATAAAAATCAATACAAGAAACAATAAGGAGGCGTATTTTTGTGGGAAAATATAAGGTTGGAGATGAGTTAATAATTGTAAATGATCCAGGTAAGGATAATGAAAAGTTGAGAGAATTAACAACTTTAAGTGTTGATGGAGATTTTGCACAAATATCTTGGGGGATACAAATATTAAATGTAGAGTATGATAAGCCAAATGTAACTTTGACTTATAAAAATGCTAATGGTGAAAAGAATAAAGTTTTTGCAGTATGCAAGGATGTTGAAAACTTTGTTCAAGAGAAAGTATTAGAAAAAGCATTACTTAGAGCTTTCCAAAACGAAATTATAAATATTTCTGTTTGTAAGAATAAATAATAATTAAAATTGATAAGAGTAACTTTGGTTTGAAGTTACTCTTTTTTTTAATTAATGTTAATGAAATTATAGGGAAAATGTTTACTTTTTATCATTCATGTAATATAATTGATTTGTAATAATAGAAAATTGAGAGAATTATGAAAAAAAGGGTGGGGTATTATGAGTAAATGTCCATTTTGGTCAAATTCTAGGGAAAAAGTTGAATGCTATAGTGAGTGCCCGATATTTGGAAGCGAGCTAACACAAGGAGAGGGAAGTGAGAAATGTGTTTTTCATGATTGTTCTGATGTAAGCGATATAAGCTTTAAGGAAAGCATGAAAGAAGAATATAATTTCTTGAATGTTTCAATGTATGATAGTGAAAAATATCTAAATATGAATTTTTAGATAGAAAGAGCGAGATAAAAATTATTTTATCTCGCTTTAATTATATAGAATTATCATAAAAATAGTGTCATAAATATTCAAAATTATTAATGTTTAGATGTACAAAGTAATACTATACTTCATATGAATTTGTATATTTATGAAGCAGAGAATGTTTTAATGACCACAAATTTTGAGATAAATCGACATAATAAGTATGAGGATTTTCAAATCTAAGTACTTCAGGCCACAATTTTTCTGTTTCAATTTTTGAAAACTCTTTTATTTCTAAAACAGATGGAGATTTATATACACATTCACCTTTTTTAAATATTTCAACTTGAAGTTCTTTAGTGTAGAAATTTTTGATTTTTTTCCTCTTCCAAGTGTGGATAGGATCAAATATCACTAAAGGTTCATTTTCATTAATTATTTCATCTCTTAAGGTAATTAAATCAGCTAATGCTTTATGAGAGGTTTTATCGAAAATTCTAATTATCTTTTTAAAACCTGGATTAGTTATTTTTTCATCATTTTCACTAATCTTAATTTTGGGAATTATCTCATCTTCGTTGTCTAAAGCAACTAGCTTATAGACTCCACCAAAAACAGGTTCGGATTTTGCAGTTATAAGTCTTTCTCCAACTCCAAAGGAATTTATACATGCACCTTGATCTAGTACATCTTTTATGATGTGTTCATCCAAAGAATTTGAAATAACTATATTACAATCTTCATAGCCAGCATCATCCAGCATTTTTCGGCATTTTTTTGTTAGATAAGTTATATCACCAGAATCAATTCTAATACCACGAGGACGCTTACCAAGAGGCTTTAAAATCTCATCAAACACTTTAATTGCATTTGGAACACCTGATTTTATAACATTATAGGTATCAATAAGTAAGACACAATCATCAGGATAAATTTCAGCCCAAGCCTTAAAAGCTTCATATTCGGTATCGTACAATTGAACCCAGCTATGAGCCATAGTTCCTACAGCAGGAATGTTAAACATTCTATCAGATAAAGTACAAGCAGTTGAACTACATCCACCAATAATAGCAGCTCTTGCACCATAAATTGCACCATCGTATCCTTGAGCTCTTCTTGAACCAAATTCCATTACAGGACGTCCTTCAGCAGCTCTGCATATTCTATTAGCCTTTGTAGCAATTAATGTTTGATGATTTATAGTTAAAAGAATCATAGTTTCAAGAAATTGAGCTTGTATTACAGGGCCACGAACAGTTACTAAAGGTTCATTTGGAAATACTGGATTTCCTTCTGGAACTGCCCAAACATCACAAGTAAATTTGAAGTCTTTTAAATATTCAAGAAATTCGGCAGAGAAAATATTTTTTTCTCTTAAATAAGTGATGTCATCATCTGTAAATTTTAAGGTGCTTAAATAATCTATTAATTGATCAACACCAGCCATTATACAATATCCACCTTCATCAGGAATTCTTCTAAAAAACATGTCAAAATAAGCTATTTTGTCTTTAAGTCCTTTAGCAAAATAACCATTTCCCATAGTTAATTCATAAAAATCAACTAACATTGTTAGATTTCTTTCATCTCTTACGTTGAAATTAGATTTATTATTCATAAATAATCTCCTTTATAAAAACCATTAAATAATTTCAGTTTAGTTATGTACATATTTTTTCTTTAGAATTAAAATACATAAAACTATTGTACATCTAGAAGACATTGATTACAATATAGTTGCTGTAAACTTATAGATATCAAACGCAAGAATTTGACTTATGCAACAATTACCGAAATCAGATCCATTTATCTTCCACAGGACTAGTGAAATTTTCGCTGGAAGGTTGCACCCATTTCTGCATGTTCCTAAAGTAAATTTATGACAAGCAGAAAATGAAACAACCTTCCACTAATAACCATCATCAGCTCAATTTCACATGCCTGCTTCCAGAAAAATGTATCTGATTTCTAGTGTAGTGTTACGATTATAATTTCTCAATGATGTATGTATATTCCATTTATAAGTTTGAGTATTAATTTGGATATATATAGGTTTGTAACATGAATAATAGATTTTAGATGGAACTTAGAAATTCAAATGAATTTTTACATCTATGAAATTAATCTAATAATTATGGGTAAAATTTAAGATAAATAATAATAAAGAAAAGAAAGAGGGATTTTTGTAGTGGGGGTTAACCTTGATAAGTACCAGATGAGTGCAGTAAAGGCAGAGGAAAGAAATGCATTGATAGTAGCAGCACCAGGCTCTGGAAAAACAACAGTTATTATAAATAAAGTTGACCATTTGGTTGAAAATAAAAAAGTTCCTAATGGAAATATAATAGTAATTACTTTTACAAAAGCGGCAGCACAAAATATGAAAAATAGGTATGAAGCTGCTTTTAATAAAAATAGATCTCCTTTCTTTGGAACGTTTCATGGCCTTTTTTATAAAATTCTTTTAAGAAGTGGAAAAAATATTGAAATAATAGATGGATCAATTGTTCACAAAATAGTTAGCAACGTTTTAATGAAATATTTTGATGAAATTAATGAAGATAAAGTAAAGGAAGCTGTAAATAATATTTCTTTATTTAAAACTTCAAGAGTGCCTTTGAGTGAATTTAAATCTTCTCTTGCAAAAGAAATTTTTATTGAAGCTTTAGAAAAATATGAAGACTATAAGAAAGAAAATAACAAACGAGACTTTGATGATTTAGCAATTGAAGTTTTGGAGATGCTTCAAAGAGATGAAAATATGCTTGAAAGTTATAGAAAATTATTTAGGTATGTATTAGTTGATGAATTTCAAGATTGTGATGAAATGCAGGTTGATTTCTTAAAGCTAATAAATGATGGAAAAGAAAATTCACTTTTTGCAGTTGGAGATGAGGATCAATGCATTTATTCATTTAGAGGCTCAAAGCCAGAATATATGGTTAGCTTCGATAAAATATTTAAAAATGGTAAGAAATATTACTTATCAGTTAATTATAGAAGTAAAATGAATATAGTTGATAAATCAAAAGAAATAATAAGATTTAATAAGGAAAGAAATAATAAAGAAATACATTGGAATAGAGAAGCTGAAGGCATTATTAAATGGTTTAATCCATATAATGAAAAAATGCAAGGAGAAAGTCTGGCTGATATTATTGAAAAGAATAGAAGTTTGGGTACTCCTTATGAAGATAATGCAATATTATATAGAACTAATATAGAATCTATGACGATTATAGAGGTATTAGCAAAAAGAAAAATTCCATTTACTTTGCTAGATAGGGAATACAATTTCTTTGAAAATTTTATATGCAAAGATTTAATTGCATATTTAAAATTATCCATTAATCAATTTGATTTAGAAAGTTTTATACAAATAATAAATAAGCCTTTTAGATATATAAGTAAAGGAAATATTGCATATATAAAAAATTATGCTAAGGAAGAAAATCCTTTTGATATATTGATTAGTAAAGAAGATATTCCTCCATTTCAAAAGAAAAAGTTTGATGATTTAAGAAAAGAAATAAATTATTTAAATAAAATATCATTATCAGCAGCAATTTCCTGTATAATTACAGACCTAGGATATATGGAGCATTTAAAAGGATATGCTAAAAAGCTTAATCAAAGTATAGAGGATTTGGAAGATATAATAGAGGAATTTAAGGTGGCTGCAGAAGGCAGCAAAACTATATTTGAATTTTTGTCACATATTGAAGAAGTCAAGCAGTCAATAGAAGAAAGCAAGAAGAAAACTAAAAGAGAAGGGGTTATATTGAGTACAATCCACGGGGTCAAGGGAATGGAGTTTAAAAACGTCTATGTTATTAACTGTGTTGAAGAAACAATACCTCATGCTAATAGTATAAAAGATAATATTGAAGAGGAAAGAAGACTTTTCTACGTTGGAGTAACAAGAGCTATAGATAATCTTTATTTATTTTCACCAAGAAATAGAAAAGGACAGTTTAAAGAGGTTTCACGATTTATAATTGAAGGAAAGTTAAATGATTTGCCAGTTGATACCTTTGGATATGAAGTTGGAAACAAGGTTGCGCATAGAACCTATGGAGTGGCTGAAATAGCAGAACTTGATGAAAAGGACAACGATAAGATTAAACTGAAGTTTGGTGATGGGACATTTAGGAGTTTTTCTTTGAAGGTGTTGGTGGATAATAATTTGATTGAGAGGGCTGAGTGATAGATAAAGGATAAAACTCACTTTGTCTTAGATATATTTCTTAAATGAAAGTGTGCTAATTAAATTACTAAAAATTTAAAAGGGAAATTTATATGAAGAAAATTCAATTGCCTAAACCAACAAGTCAATGTGAAGAGGAACCATATGTCCAAATGAATAATAGTATGGTAATAATTAGATATTCGTATGAAGATGAGCGATTAAGCAGTGTGATTTCAATAAAATTTAAAATAATCTATAGTTTTACCTATACTGAATGCGAGTATATGGATACTAGTGATTATACTTTTGGATTAGTTGAAATTGATAATTCAAGAATCAAAAGTGATTTGTTGACAGTTTGGGATTTGAAAAATAGACCTATTGATGAAGCTTTTGGTGGAGAAGTAGAGAAGATAAAACATTATAGATTATATTTTGATGATTATGGTATGTATGACATCATATGCAAAAATATTCAAATTGGAGAAGAAGTCAAATAAAGATTATTTGATAAATGCTAATTTTACATATTTAATTGAAATATGCACTGATGTATAATTATGGTATATAAATTTTAGGGGGAAAATAGATGAAAAAACCAAAATTAAAAAATGTAATTATAAGTTCATTAATAGTAACTTCAGTGTTTGCTTTAAATCCAATAGGCGTTTCAGCAGAATGGAAATCTGATAGTAATGGCTGGTGGAATACAGAAGGAAATTCTTGGTCTGTTGGCTGGAGAAATATAAATGGTAAGTTGTATTATTTTAATGCTAATGGATATATGGCCCATGATACTACAATAGATGGACATTATTTAGATTCTAATGGAGCTAGTACAACATCAAATACTCAAAATCAAACAGAGTACTCTGAGCCAGCAACAGGAGATATGACAGGGTGGCAGAAACTCAGGGGGCATAAATATGAAAGTGTAGCAGAAATTTATTTTAAACTGGAAAATGGAATTCAAAGTGTTCAAGTAAAGGATATAAGAAATGTTGATGAAAATAAAGTTGTTGAATGGGTAGACGATAATGGCGTAAAGAGACATAACACTGTTGGAGAAATATATCAATTGTTTAAGTATTCTAATACATATACAACAGATTGGTTTAGCAATAAATTTGGAAATTTATATGGCGAGTGGCTGTTAACGGGTTCATTGGATGCAGATAACGTGGTAGCAGATTATTTACAAAAGACAGGACAAATTAAAAATAGATCTTATGTAACACTTACTCCAACTACAGTAATTGAAACTGAAGAGAGGAAAGAAAAAAATATTAGTACTGAAGAAATAATAAATAATATTGAAAAATATATGGATAAGGAATATAAAAAAGAAAAAAATAAAACTGCTGATGACAACAATTCCAGTGATGAATGAGTAATTAATGTAGTTAAAAATTAATTTTCTATGAAAGTTGTATAAGCTATTCAGTAAAGATTACTTAATATAATTCGAAAAATACAATATAAACATATTAAGTAAGAAGGTGGAAGGGTGAATATAAGAAGTGGTAGTACTGTAAGTGTATATAAAAAAATGCATGAATACATTATTGAAGAAAAGAAAAAAAACGCTCAATTAAATACTACTCTTAATTCAAAAGATAAAAACAAAAAGAACTCTAATAATGATAGTTTTATCAAAAATATTATTGATCAGAAAGCTCAAATGAATGATATATTAGATAAGGTAAATCAAGAGAACTTTAAGAGAAGAGTACAATTAGAAGATGAAAAAAATGAAGCTATAAAAAATGTAAAAGATGTATGTAAAGCTAATAAAGCATTATTTTCAAAGGATAAAGGATATTCAAAAGAACTAGATGCTATATTATCTGGTAATGTAGATGAAGTCATAGATTCAATGGATTTCGCTGATGTTTCTAAACATATTGGGAATTTAGAATATGGTGTTGCAAAAGGCACAAGTGAAGAGATAATAAAAAAATATCAAGAGGCTTTAAAGAAATATTATGAAGAAGGTGCAGATAAAAAAGAAACTTTTGCTCAATATATGGGAGATAGTAAAGGCTTAAATATTGATGAAGTTATGTCAAGTAAGTCAACAAGTGATCAGGTTAAAGGTCATTTAGCTGCATTGGAATGCTTAAAAGCTTCGTATAAAGGGTTATATGATACTATAGATAGAATAAAGGCATTTAAAGAAGAAAGTGCTAGGAGAGTCAAAGAATTAAAAGAAAATATGGAAAAAAATATTCAAGCTCTTGGGAAATTTGAGAAGATATAGAGTAAAGTATGCTATATTAGTGAAAATATAAGAGTCTTGAAGCTTTTAAAGGCAAGATTATTTTAGTATAACCTTGCCTTTTTTTATTGAAATTATTGTTGAATTTATTATAAAGATATTCATTTCTTCTCTACATCACCTATCTCTAAGTACTATCGCTTGTACATAATTATAATTTATGACTGATAATTCTAATCTATATTACGTTAAAACTGTTTAAATAGTATATAAAATCATTAAGTAATTATTAGATAATTACTTAATGGATTTGTTTATTGCTTTTTTAAGATATATAGAACTAATAAAACATTGTATGAATATGCCTAATAATATATAATTTATAGTGTATTTATCAATAATTAAGAAATATAAATAAGATAAATAAAGGTTGTGTTTATATGGAATTAAAAAGGTTTAATCAAAAAGATATAATTTTTGCCCTAGATATAGGTACGAGATCTATTATAGGAACAGTTGGAATAATTAAAGATAAAAAATTTCAAGTAGTATGTGAGAAATACTTGGAACATGAAGAAAGAGCCATGGTAGATGGACAAATTCACGATATAACTTTAGTAGCATCTGTTGTTCAAAAAGTTAAAAGTTATTTAGAAGAAGAACTTCAAATACAATTAAATGAAGTATCAATTGCTGCGGCAGGAAGATTCCTTAGGACAATTGATGTTAAGACTGAACTTGAGCTTAATGAAGATGAAGAAGTCAATAAAGAAATTGTAAGAGGCCTTGAATTAAGTGCGGTTAAGAAAGCAGAAGAAGAAATTTCTGCTGTAACTGAAGGAAAACTATATTGTGTTGGATATTCAGTAAAAAACTATTATTTAAATGGATTTTTAATATCTAATCTAATTGGTCATAAGGGAGAAAATATTGGAGCTGAAGCAATAGCTACATTTTTACCAAGATCTGTAATAGATTCTCTTTATGCGGTTATGAATAGAGTTAATTTGAAGGTTGTAAATTTAACTTTGGAACCAATTGCTGCAATGGAAGCAGCTATACCAAAGAATTTAAGACTTTTAAATATTGCTTTAGTAGATATTGGAGCAGGTACTTCCGATATAGCAATAAGTTCAAAAGAAAGTATTTCAGCTTATGGAATGGTGCCAATGGCAGGAGATGAAGTTACAGAAACAATTGTGCAGGAATATCTAGTTGATTTTAATACTGCAGAAAATATTAAAAGATCTATAGTAAATGAAAAAGAAGTTACATACATTGATGTTTTAGGAATGGAAAATACAGTTTTATCAGAAAATGTGTTTAAGCTTATTAATTCTATTGTTACTAAAACAGCAGATGAAATATCTAAGAAAACTTTAGAATTAAATGGGGGGAAAGCTCCTAGTGCAGTATTTTTAGTTGGTGGTGGAGCACACACACCAGGCATTTTAGAAGCAATATCTGAAAAATTAAATTTACCACCTCAAAGAATTGCTATTAAGGATAGACAAGCAGTAATTGAATGTATTTCTGATAATAAACTAGGATCAGCTGGAGTAACTGTATTAGGAATTGCTTTAACGGCATTAAGGAGTATGGGAAATGACTTTATTGACGTTATTTTAAATAATGATGTAATTAGTTTGTTTAATTCCCATAAGCATACAATCATGGATGTTTTACTTCAAGCAGGAATAAATCCTTCATTATTAATAAGTAAAAATGGTAAAAGTGCTAGATTCAATTATAATGGCTGCAAGAGAATTGTCTTTGGTGAATATGGTACCAATGCTAAAATTACAATTAATGGAGAAGAGGCAACTTTAGAAACAGAAGTTAAAGCTAATGACAATATAAACTTAGAATATGCTCAAAATGGTAGAGATGCGGCACCTAAATTATCTGAACATATTAGAAATATTAATTCAATAGCTATTAATTTAGGAGATGAAATAATAAACATTGATCCTATAATTCTTGTTAACGAAAAGCCAGAAACTATAAATTATATAATAAAAAACAATGATGATATAAGAGTGTTTTTGCCAACTAAGGTAAGCGAATTTAAAAAATATGTTTTAAAAGAAAAAGTGAATTTAATAAAAGATGATATGCCTTTAGAGGATGATTATGAATTAATCGAAGGTGATTATATTATTAAAGAAGTTGTAGAAGTTGATGAAATTGAAACTGTTCAAGAAAACATAGTAAATGATGATAAAGAGTTTGACGGCTTTGAGGAGGAGGCAACTATTGAACTTGATAAAGAAGTAATAGATAGTTCATCTAAAAAAGAACCTGCAATAATTAATGATGGATTTCATAGTATAACAGTAACTATCAATGGAGAAAATAAAATATTAATGGGAAAATCAGAATATGTTATTGTTGATATTTTTGACTATATAGATTTTAATTTGACTATAGCTCAAGGGATAATTAATTTAACTTTGAATGGGGAGAAAGCTGCATATACCGCTAAGTTAAAAGAAGGCGATGTTGTAGAAGTATTTTGGAGTAAAAACTAGGAGAATAATTGTCAGTAGATAATTATAAATGGGCAATATTAACAATGATCAATTAAGAAATATGGAGGAAGCAATAAGTGATAGATTTTAAAAATGAAGCAGACGCTATAAAAGAGGAATTAATTAAAATAAGAAGAGATTTGCATGAGCATCCAGAGCTTGGCTTTGAAGAAGTGAGAACTTCTAAGGTGATCAAGGCTTTCTTGGAGGCAAATGGAATACAATATATTGAAGTGGCTAAAACAGGTGTATGTGGAATTATAAAAGGAACTAAAGAAGGCAATAATAAAACGGTAGCTTTAAGAGGAGATATTGATGCTCTTCCTATTAAAGATGCGAAAACCTGTGAATTTAAATCTAAAATAGATGGGAAAATGCATGCCTGTGGACATGATGCACATACGACAATTCTTATGGGGGCTGCAAAGTTATTAAATGATCATAAGGATGAATTTTCTGGGAATGTAAAGTTATTATTTGAACCGGCTGAAGAAACAACGGGGGGAGCTACTCCTATGATAAATGAAGGAGTTTTAGAAAATCCAAAGGTTGATTGCGTTCTTGGACTTCATGTAGATGAAGAAACTGAATGTGGAACTATTAAAATAAAAAAAGGTGTTGTAAATGCAGCTTCAAATCCATTCAACATTAAGATTACAGGACAAGGAGGACATGGGGCCTCACCTCATACTACTGTTGATCCAATTGTGATTGCAAGTCATATTGTAGTAGCACTTCAAACAATAGTTAGCAGAGAAATAGCTCCTGTAAATCCTATTGTTATAACAGTTGGAACTTTACAGGCTGGAACAGCTCAGAATATTATTCCAGGGGAAGCAACCTTAAGTGGAATGATTAGAACTATGACTAAAGAAGATAGAGCCTTTGCAGTAAAAAGATTAAATGAAGTAGTAAATGGAATTGCTCAAATGTCTAGAGCAAAGGCAGAAATAAAAGTAGA
The DNA here is from genome assembly GCF_000340885.1 of Clostridium saccharoperbutylacetonicum N1-4(HMT). Taxonomy (NCBI): domain Bacteria; kingdom Bacillati; phylum Bacillota; class Clostridia; order Eubacteriales; family Clostridiaceae; genus Clostridium; species Clostridium saccharoperbutylacetonicum. Next base: position 1,711,856 of record NC_020291.1, read on the forward strand.
TGAAAGTTATCCGTGTCTTTATAATGCTGATGAATTTGTAGATTTAATTTGTGATAGTGCAACAGAAATTATAGGGAGAGAAAATGTTATAGAGCAAAGAGCTCCTAAAATGGGGGTTGAAAGTTTTGCTTACTTTGCTAATGAAAGGCCAAGTGCATTTTATTTCTTAGGTTCAGGAAATAAAGAAAAAGGAACTACTGAACCTGCTCATAGCAATTTGTTTAACATTGATGAAGATTGCCTTACCATAGGGGTTTCTATTCAAGCGTTAGCAGCTTATAATTATTTAGCTAAATAAGCAAAGAGAAATTAGGATAATAGACATAGCAATGTTCAGTGGTCAAGGATCAGTGTTCAATTGTCAGTCAATCATTGACCTGGGACAGTTGAATATTGATAATTGACCATTTATGCCTTATTAGAGTGTTCGGAAATATTAGAATTGACAAGGTGTGATTAAAAAGGTAAAATTCACAAGGATGATTAAATGAAAAATGTCAATTGAAAACTATAAAATTGAAATTGTTAACCATAAAACTGAAAAGCAACAACTGCAAACATAGAAACAATAACTAGTAAACTGACCAACTGCAACAGAAACTCTAAATTGTAGATTGTGATCTATAAACTGCAACTGTAAATTGTGAAATACAACTGTGAATTGTAGACTGAACAACTACAACTGTTAACTGTAAATTGTAAACTGTAAACTGTAAACTGAACAAAAGGTGGGATTATATTTGAAAATAGAAATAGGTCCAAATGAGGCGGGCCAGAGATTAGATAAATTTTTAAGAAAATTATTAAAGGATGTACCATTAAGTGCTATCTTTAAGGCTTTAAGAAAAAAAGATATCAGAGTAAATGGTAAAAAGCAAAATGAAAAATATTTCCTAGAAGAAGGAGATATCGTTGAAATTAAATACATACAAAGCAATAAAGAAGACAAATCTGAAAAATTCATAAAAGTTGATCCTAAAAGAATTAAAATTGTATATGAAGATGAAAATGTGTTAATAATTGAGAAGTGGCCTGATGTATTAGTGCATTCAGATAATAAGGAGAGTCAGGAACCTAATCTTACAGATTATGTACTTTCATACTTAAATGAAAAAGGTGATTATATACCAGAGAATGAATTGACCTTTACACCAGCAGCATGTAATAGGCTTGATAGAAATACAGCTGGAATGGTTGTCTTTGGGAAATCCTTTGAAGGATTAAAATGTATTAACGAAGCTATAAGAGAAGATGAAGTTAAAAAATATTATTACACTCTAGCAAAAGGAAAAATAAGAGATGGACTTCATGAAGCTTATATCTTAAAAAATCCTGAAACTAATATTTCAAAGATATATGAAACAGAAGTTCCGGGATCTAAAAAAATTGCAATGAAAATAACTACAGTAGAAACTAATGGTGCTTATTCCCTTATAGATATTAATTTAATTACAGGAAGAAGTCATCAAATTAGGGCTCATTTAGCTCATTTAGGAAACCCTATTATTGGAGATAATAAATATGGAGATAAGAAACTAAATTCATTTTTTGAAAATAAATATGGTTTAAATTATCAATATTTATATGCATACAAATTAAATTTCAGACAAATTAATGGTAAGCTTGAATATTTAAGAAATAAGACTATTGCAGTTGCATTACCTCCAATACTTAAAAAAATAAAGCAAGATGTATTTAAATTTTCACTTTAACAGGAGGTAATTATGGAAGAGAAGTCGACCAGCAGTAGTAAAGGCTTTTTAATTCTTTCAGTTGCTGGGCTTTTAACGAAAGTAATATCAGTATTTTACATACCTCTTCTTCAAAGAATAATAGGGCTTAACGGCTATGGAATATATCAAAACTGTTATGAAGTATTTTTATTTGCTTATGCAGTTACAAATTTAGGTACTCAGCCAGCTATAGCAAAAGTAGTGGCAGAACTTACGGCATTAGGAAAACCTAATGATGCTGTGAGGGCTCTTAAAATATCGCGGACTATTTTAGCAGTAGTAGGAGCAGTTATAACAATATTTTTGATGTTATTTGCATTTAATATTGGAGATGCTATTGGAAATCCAGATGCATCCTATGGAATATTAATGCTAGCTCCAAGTATATTTGTTACAACGCTTTTATCATCTTATAGAGGATATTTTCAAGGTAGACATAGTATGACTGCTATAGCCGTATCTCAAGTATTAGAGCAAGTTATCAATATTGCTGTAAGCTTAGCATGTGCATATTTCTTAGTTAAAATAAGTATTAAATATGGTAGTGCTGGAGGTACAATTGGTACTTCGGTTGGAGCAGCAGTAGCCTGTGTTTACATGGTTTATATTTATAGCCGAAATAATTATGAAGAAGAATCTATTGAAGAACAAAAAGATAACAAAAGAGTAAGGACAAGGCATATAATTAAAAAATTAATTAGATATGGGTTGCCAATTACATTGACTTCAGGTCTTCAAAATTTCGGAAGCTTAGTTGATATGGTTAATGTAAATAGTAGACTGGCGTTTGCAGGCTTTAGTATGGAACAAGCTCAAATGCTTTATGGTGTACTAGGTAGGTATAAAACTTTGTTATCAGTTCCGCTTATAGTTGTAACAGCGCTTGGAACAACTGTTTTGCCAACTATAGCAGCAGCTATGGCCTTAAGGGATAAGAAAGAAATAAGGAGAAAGTCTTCTTTTGCCTTTAGATTAACTTTTATAATAACAATACCAGCAGCTGTAGGGCTTTCTGCTATGGCAAAGGAAGTTTTTGAATTACTATATGGAACAGAACAAGGATTTAATTTAATGGTAATAGGTTCAGTAGTACTAGTGCTTATGGCTGTTGTACAAATACAAACCGTTATACTTCAAAGTATGAACAAGCTTTATTTTGTCCTTGGTACTTTTTGTATAGGTATAATTGCTAAAATAGCTGCAAACTATATCTTAGTTGGAATACATGATATAAATATTCTAGGAGTAGTTGCAGGTAACTTTTTGTGGTTTGTAATACCAATGATTTTAAATCAAAGAGCTTTAAAGAAAGCTCTTAGGGTGAAAATTCCACTATTTAGAAATATGCTTCAACCACTTTTTGCGTCAGCAATAATGGCATTAGTTATATATATACTTAAAACACCAACAAATATATTAATTACAATTACAAATGGAAATATGGCATTGAAATTAATATCAACAATAATTATTATTTCTGTTTCAGGGTTTGCTTATTTATACATAATGATATTATTTGGAGGAATTAGAAAGAGTGATGTAGATGCTATTTCTGTAAGGATTTATAACTATCTTCCTAGATTCCTAAGGAAAAAACTTAAATAATTATAAGTGATCAACTTAAATAATGCTCAATTATCAATGTGTACATATGTATTGATAATTGAGCATTTATTATTGATAATTAATTATTAAACCTAGGATTATTGTTTAGATAGTTCTAGGTTTTATTCATTTTCTCCGAAAGTTCCAAGGTAAACAAATATTGAGAAAACAAGGCCCATGATAATGAAATTATTTATAATTAAGGAGTGAGTATATATATGTTTTGAAAAAATATTTATAATTAAAAAAGTTAAAAAACCAAGCATTAAATATATTATAATATTAGATTTGTTTAAATTAAGATTAATATGTTTCTTAACCTCATGAAGATTAAGGATGAATCCAATAGTGCAGGCTATTAGCATGGTTATACTATATCCAAAAATATTAATTGAAGGAATACCTGTAAAGATAAATAAGCATATCAATTCAATTATAGCTTCAATTAAGGAGTTTCTTAGAATAATACCTTGTCTATTTAGTCCATTCAAAATTCCAAACATAGTTATTGCAGGAAAAAATATTGGTGAAGTTAGGGAAGCAAATCTTATATATTGTCCCAAATCAGATCTGCTATAAAACATTTCTCCCAAGGAATTTGGGATTACATTACAAATTATCGAAGTTGCTATTCCAAGTAAAAAAGCAACTTTTAACACTTTTTTAATTCTAATGGAAGCTTCATATTGTTTACCTAATACCAAGGATTGAGAAAGATCTGGGATTAGTAAGGTATTAATTGTAGTAACAATAATTAATGGTATCATAATTACGCTAAGAGCCATTCCAGTATATTTTCCAATCATAGATAAAGCTGTAGGATAATTAAAACCAGCAGCAAGTAACCGTCTAGGAACAATTAAGGTAGATAAAGTTCCTAAAATATTAGTTAAAAAGCCATTTAGACATAAAGGAAGTGCTATCACTATGACATCAAAAAGAAGCTGAACTCTACTTTCTGTTCGTTCTTTTGATAAAGGCATTTTTTTGATTGAATATTTATAATAAATATATAAAAAAAATAAACTTTGAAATTCGCCTATACATAGTGCAACTGTAGCAAGTGTAACCATGCTTTCAAGGGTTTGAGCTTTGGTTAAGAAAATAAGAAGGCTTACAGTTAAAATTCTCATAGCTTTTTCAAAAATATCAATTATAGCTGGAACTGTAATTTTTGAAGTTCCATAAAAGTAACCCTTTAGAATATTAGAAATTGCTATACATACCATAGCAGGACAAATTACTTTTATTGCACTTATAGTTCTAACGTCATTAACTCCATATTTGCCTATGACTGGGGCTGATAAAAAAACAATAATACCAATTAAGAAAGCCCAAGATATATTAAACAATGAAACAATTCTAATGGTCTTGACTATGTTTTGATGTTCACCCTTTTGATTGTAAACAGCAGTTATTTTAGAAATTGATGCAACGATACCAGCAGTCATAAGACATATAAATAAATTGTAAATAGGCATAACAAGATTATACAAACCCATTCCCTCAGCACCTAAAACTTTAGAAAGGTATATAGAAAAAATAAAGCCAAGGATCCCAGTGGTTATATTTGAGGCTATAAGTAAAAAAGAATTTTTTAAAAAATTGTCATTAGGCAAAATTATTTCACTCCTTTAAGCTTGGCACAATGCAAAAAATATGTAATACTTATAGATATCAAAGCGAGAATTAGACTTATGCAACAATTACCGAAATCAGATACATTTATCTTCCACAGGACTAGTGAAATTTTCGCTGGAAGATTCTAAATGGCGGCTTGTCGTCATTTCAGCGTGTTCCAGATGTAAAATCTGGACAAGCTTTAAATGAAACAAGCCGTAGAGGAAACTCGATTCACGCCAAATCAGTTTTTTAAAGGAGGTTAACTCATGAATGAGTTAACTAAGTTCAAGAAACCAAATCATAGATTTGGACTTTCACTTATCTGCTTAACAACCATCATCAGCTCAATTTCACATGCCTGCTTCCAGAAAAATGTATCTAATTTCTAGTGTAGTGTTACGATTGTGCATGTATGTTCCATTTATAAGTTTGATTATTAATTTGGATATCTATAATTGAAGTTTTAGATGTGCCCTACAATAAAACATATTCCAAATAATCACAAATTATGAATTAAGAATTTAATGTTAATGCTAATAGTTCATAAGATGTGTTTACAAAGTTTATTAAGGAAGATACAATTATATTAGAAAGACTATTAACGCAATTATTAGGGGGAGATAATATGAATAAAATTTCAAATATAGAAATGATAAACTTTTTCTACAATGCAATGCCAGTAATAGAACAGCTTTTTGATGAGGATGTTTCAATGGGAATAACTGATACGGAAAAATATGTTGCAACGAGATATTGTAAGGAATTGGAATTGAGTGCAAAAGAAGGTGACAAGATTCCAGCAGGAGGAGCTATAGCAGAGGTAATAAGAACTGGAAACGCTGCTATAAAGGTTGTGCCTGAAAGTGTATATGGGGTTGTAATGAAGTCATATGCAATTCCAATAAAAGAAGATAATAAAATTGTTGGTGTTTTTGCAGTGGCAAAAAGTTTAGCAAAGAAAAATGAGGTTACCACTATTACAAAAAATTTAACAGAATCCCTTTCGCAAATTTCAGCAGGCATTAATGAAATTTCAACAGGAGTACAAGATTTAGCTGGAATGAATGAAAAATTGTTGGGGGAAACAAAGGTTGCTAATGAAAAAGCACAAAATACTGATGAAATAGTAAATTTTATTCAAAGTATTTCGTCTCAAACTAATCTTTTGGGCTTAAATGCTTCAATTGAAGCTGCTAGAGCTGGAGATGCAGGAAAAGGCTTTAGTGTTGTTGCGCAAGAAATTAGAAAATTATCAAATTCCTCAAATGAATCAATTAAAAAAATTGACGATGTAATAAAGCATATTTCATTGGCAATAGGAAGTATTAATAATAATTTGAGTAAATCAAATGATGTTTCTCAAAATCAATCTGCTGCTTTAGAAGAAATTGCTGCATCAATTTCAGAGCTGAATGTTACAGCAAAGAAATTAGAAGAATTAGCTGATAGGCTATAATTATACATAAATAGGTAAAGATATCCAAAGCGAGAATTAGACATATGCGGAACTTACCGAAATTAAACACATATTTATTACAGCGGACTAATGAAATTTTCACTGGATGGGTTCTAAGTGGAAGGTTGCACCCATTTCTGCATGTTCCTAAAGTAAATTTATGACAAGCAGAAAGTGGAACAACCTTCCACTAATAACCATCACAGCTTAATTTCATATGCCGCTTGCACAAATATGTATCTAATTTCTAGTGTAGTGTTCGATTATAATTTCTTAATGATGCATGTATATTCCATTTATAAGTTTTATTCTTAAATTGGATATCTATAATTAAAAACAGGGAAGTTCCTTTAAATAACTAAATGGAAGCTACGCTCTAGTTCCAATTTTTTGATTGGAAAGAAGAGAACAAGCTTCCATTTAGTGCTTTTGTAGTTTAGTTAAAAGTCCTTGATAATATTATTTTAAATTTTCAGGGTTTAATACTTTAAGTTCGTCAATTACAAATAAACCATCTTTTCTAATTAAAACATCATCAAAATAGATTTCACCGCCACCGTAATCAGCTCTTTGAATTAATACTAAATCCCAATGAATAGCTGAATGATTTCCATTTGGAGCATCATCATAAGAATTTCCTGGAGTGAAATGAATTGAACCAGCAATTTTTTCATCAAATAGAGTATCTTTCATAGGATGAAGGATGTATGGATTTACACCAATTGCAAATTCACCAACATATCTTGCACCGTCATCAGTGTCTAAAACTGCATTGATTCTTTCAGTATCATTAGCTGTAGCATTTACAATTTTACCATCTTTAAATTCAAATTTTATTTCATTAAAAGCAAATCCATTATAAATTGATGGAGTATTATAAGCTAAAGTACCATTAATTGAGTTTTTAACAGGAGCTGTATAAACTTCTCCATCTGGAATGTTAAGTTTACCATCACATTTAATTGCAGGAATATCCTTTATTGAAAAAGTTAAATCAGTACCTGGACCAACAAGTCTTACCTTATCAGTTTTATTCATTAAGTTAACTAATGAATTCATAGCTACTGACATTTTTGAATAATCTAAATTACAAACATTATAGTAAAAATCTTCAAAAGCTTCTGTGCTCATATCTGCATCTTGAGCTAAAGAAGGTGTAGGATATCTTAAAACACACCATTTAGTGCTTTTGATTCTTATTTTAGAATGTACTTCAGAAAAAATATGTTTGTTATATAAATTCATTTTTTCTTCTGGAACATCAGAAAGCTCAGAAGAATTTTTGTTGGCTCTAATTCCTATATAAGCATCCATATCCTTCATTCTTATAGCTTCATATTTACCCATAAGTTCTAATTGTTCTTTAGTAGCGCCCATTAGTAATTCACGCTTTGATTCGCTGTTGTTTACAGCTAAAAAAGGAACAGCTTTAACTTTATATGCTTCTTTTATTAATTCTGTAACTAAAGGCGATTCCATTCCATTAGATTCGATAAGGACTTTTTCACCTTCTTTAAGTTCACAAGAATAATTAATTAAATTATTTGCAAGTTGAGTATTTCTTGGATCTATCATATATGTTTCCTCCTTGAATTTTGTGAGTTTATTTTGCTCATAAGTATTGGTTTATTTCATTAATTTAACCATTATATAGTATACCATATAAATAAGATTTTTAAATATTGGTCTTATTTATTTTACTTTACAATATAAATATAGAAGGGAGAATTAAGGATTAATTTTTAGGGGAAATATCTAATTATTAATTATCAATTGTCAGTAGAAATGTATAATTATCAACGATTAACTTTCAATTATCAAGGAAAAATTATTATGGAAAATATTTAGTTGATAGTTGAGCATTAACAATTTAAAGTTAAGATTCAAGTCCAAATAGCAAGATAGTAATCAATGAACAATGATAATTGAATATTGTTCATAGTAAGGGGAGAATGAAGTGAAAAGGTTTCTAAAATTTTTGATTATTTCAATAATAATTGTCGTTTCGGCCTTTGGGGTTTTTAGTGTTTCAAGTCAATATAGAATGAATACCTTAGGAAGTAATGTAAGCTGGAGTGTAGCTTATAAAAATTGTAATGGAGCTGAGGCTTTTGACAAAGATGAAAATAGAAATACATATATTGCCTTTGACAATTCTATTAAGGTTATTAAAGAAAATGGATTAGAAGAAAATTTAATACAAGATAAAACTTTAAAAATTGAAAATATGATTTTTTATAATAATAAGTTATATTTTATATCAAAATCAGAGCTATATTCTTATGGCCTTAACAATAAAGCCTTAAAAGTGTTGCTAGACAATATACCTTGTGAAGGCAAATATTTAGATAGAAACCTAATTATAAAGAATTCAAACCTACTTTTATCAATAGGCAGTGCAACCAATTCAGGAATTGCTAGCTGTGATAGCAATTATTCTCCAGATAAAATTCCCTATGATAGAAGTTCTATGGATATAATTTTAAATGGAGCAAATTATGGAGATGAAAAGACAGGGGCATTTATGCCCTATGGAAATTCAAGTCAGGAAGGACAAAAAATTAAGGCTCAAAATTTAGCTAATGCAAGTGTGTATGAAATAAACTTAAATAATAATAAATCAGTCTTATATGCGTCAGGTTTAAGAAATATCACTGGGTGGGATTTTGATGATAAAGGAGATTTAATTGGAATTATCGGAGGCATGGAGAATGTTGGAGAAAGGCCTGTTGCAATGGATTCTGATTACCTTTATAAAATAGATAAAGGTAAGTGGTATGGATGGCCAGATTTTAGTGGAGGAGATCCAATAAATTCACCTAGATTTAAAGGAGAAAAATTAGTAGCACCACTAATTGCAAATCCACCTAATAAAATTGTAGCAGGTCCAATTTATAAATATACTGAAGCTGGAACTATGAGGTATTTAGCTATAGATAAAGAAGGTAAGATATTAGATAAAGATACAAAAATATATTACGATAGTAAGCAAAATATTATAACTTCATTAAGTTCAAATTATATTATTTCTGATTTGCTAAAGTTAAAAGATAAGAGTGAAATAAAAGGCATAAAATATTATGAAGGCGATGTTTATATATTAGATTCAGGACTTGGCTGTATTTATAAAATGCAAGCTAATAATTTAAAATTTCAATTTAAACTTCCAATGCAGGTTTGGATATTTGTGGGAGTAATGTTGGCGATATTAGTAAGTTTAATTATTTATAAATTACAGCGTAAGAGAAAAATTAAAAGGTAATTAATTTTTATAGCAGTTTTAGAAAATAAATTTCTAGGCTGCTAATTTTTTTGTAATTTTTAGAGTGAAAAAGTAGTTTCAAATACTTGGAAAAAATTATAGATTTATATTAAAAATGAAAAATATTATATATCAAAATTCGAGTTAAGTCAACAAAGTTGTCTTAAAAAGTAGAATTTGAGGAATGAAAAGAAGTATTTGATAAAAATAATGAAAAAAATAAGAAAATTTCTTTTTATTCCAAATTTTATACGTTTAATTCTTAAAATAATGACATTTATTGGAGAAATAAAGAGGGATATATGGCCTTAAAAGGTTTAAATTACTAGTTTTATGGGAAAATAGCTATAATATATTATTAATTAGTATAGCTACAATTAAATTACAATACTATACTTTAGTATAATATTCAAGGTTATATTTTAATTGTATAATAACTTACAGAAAATATGAAAAATATTACAAGCATGAATTTAACAATATGATTGAAAAACATTATTTGAGGAGGATTAAAAGTGGATGTAATTCAGCAAACGAACAGAACCATATTATTTGAGGAAATCAATCCTGAAAAATTAGATTTACTTACAGTTGTAGGTGATACAAAGGGATTGAACAGCTTAAATGACGATAAGATAAAGGAAATTAATGAATTGCTTTTAGTAAACAGCTTTGATGAATTTTTAGATAAATTCTCACCAGTAGTTTATTCCTTTTACAATGCAACTAACCAAAAGGTTATGTATACCTTAAAGAAACCAGAAAATTTTCCACAAGAGTTAATAACAGAAATTCCAATTAATAAGTCTAATGACTTCTTAAAAATGTTGTTTACGTTAATTGATACAAAACGTGCTCAAGGAATAGCTAATGTTGATTTCAAATTTGAAAATTTATTGGATATGATATCTCCTAAAAAGGTAATGGATGATATAAGACAAACTAGAAAAGAAATTCAATATACTTACAGCAAATATGATGAATTAGATGAGGAAGATCCAAGTAAGTTAGATTTAGGGGACAAGCTTAATGTGATGTTTGAAGAAGCAAGCGGAAATTATAATAATATAATGGCAATGCTTCCACTAGCGATTGAAGATATTAAGACAAGATTATTACTTGGTGGAGATGATAATAATAATTCTAATGAACCTCTTAAGCTTGGAGTATTAAGCATGGGGGAAAATGGAGAATTAAAAGTTTTAGAAGCTCCAAAAGCAGAAGAAACTTCTTTAATTGCCATAGATGATAAAGCAAATATGGGATTAATTGAAGCTTTTGAAGAAGATTATGATGAAGTAAATGAAACTAAATCAGATTATGTAAAAAGCTTAGTAGTTAGAACCTTCTGCCCATTAGCATCAACTATGGAAAGCAGTGTAGATATAGATGTTGAAATAAACAACTATAACACTTATTTAGAATTTTATAAGAGTTCAAAAGATGATTTTATAAAAACTGTTAAACCACTAATTGAGAAGATTTTAGGAGTTAAAATGTTCTTCGATCAATATAAGACTAAGAGCAAAGGAATGAAGCCAAGCTTACTAGTTACAAATACAAAGCTTAGCAGATTAGTTAATGCTCAAAATCTTCCGAGATTAGATACTTTCTTAAGCTCAGTAAATGATAAGAATGATTTTGATAATACAATTTGGTTTGGAGTTGTTCCATCAATTGAGCTTGAAGGGCAAGGTAAAAATAAGGTTAGAAGAGAAAGATTTAAATCTAATAAGCAGGCAGAAAAAACAGATTCAAATTCAATGGAAGATTTGTCAATGCTTTTAGATACGGTTCGAAAGTATCGTATACAAGTATTCTTTAGTTTTGAACCAAGAGAAGATACGACTTTTAATCATATAGCAACAAATGGAATCGAAAAATTTATGGATAAATGTGAACCGCTAATGCACAATCCTTATAGTGAATTTGCAATTCCATGTATACCTAACTTTACAGTAATTCCAAAGGAAAAATCAGGGGTTGTTTTAGATAAGAGAATGGTACTTTCAGAAGAAGGGGCAGCAGAATTATCTAAAGAAAAAGAAGACATCTTGAAACTATGGATTGAAGGGGTTTATGTAGGAAGTTCATATATTGCAGCAGGAGTTGTAGCTGCATATCAATGTCCAGAATACTTGAGAGAACAATTAAAGGATGTATATAGTGAATATCCAGGAGTGAGATTTGATATAGAAGCAGGGTCTAATTCACTTATGATAACAACAACTTTAGCTAAGGAAATATCAGGTTTCACTAATGAAATTAAAAATATGATAAATAGGAAAAACTTTGGATTTGTATTCTCTTCAGAAAATGCAAAGCTTCAAGGTAAAGATATAAAACAAATTACAGTATATAAAGCTAGAAGCTTACAAGCTACTGAAAATGATTTTGAATCAATTTATAAGACACTTGTAACTACATATATAGAAAGAATCTTAAGATTCTACACAAATGATTTTAAAGAAGATAATATTATTAAATTCTTTAGTAATAATCCAACAAGTGTTAAGAGTAAGTGGATGGCACACAAAGGATATAGCAATGCTATCGTAAAAGATGGCGATGATATTAACTTTGTAATAAATGAAAGAACTGGAACTTGTAATATCGACTTAGTATTTAACGGAAATGTTAAGAACTTAGAGGTTGAAATTACACGTAATGACGCACATTCAGAAGTGGGCTAATTACAATAAGTAACTAAATACTTATTTTAATTATATATAAAATTTTAAGGAGGAGAAAAAATGGGATTTAGAGTAAAAGTTGAGGGCGCAGAAAGCATTGATTTAAACATTGAAAGTATCGAAACAGTAGAATTCAAAACAGATACTCCAGATGATTCAAATGCTCGTTCAACAGATTTAGGAACAACACTAGTTATTACAGGTAAAATTTTAACACCTGTAAATGGAGAGGCAGCAGATACTACAATCAAGCTAGCTCAATGGTCATTAGTACCAGCAGAAAAAGCTGATTGTTATAGAAAGGTAACTGTTGATGTTATCTCAGCATCTCAAATTGTAAGACAATTTTCATTACCAAATGCTTTCGTAGTTAGCTATGAAGAAGAATATGGTGATGTAGAAGGTGTAGGAACATTCAAATTATGTGCTAAACAAAAGAAAGATAAAACTGCAGCAGTAAAATTTGAAGGCGGTTTTGCTGAATAGAATTAAAGGAGGATATTAAGAATGGGATTTAAAGTTAAAATTGAAGGCGCAGAAACAATTGATTTAAGCATAGAAAGTGTTGAAACTGTAAAACTTACTACAGATACTCCACAAGATTCAAATGCAAGATCAAAAGACGTTGGAAGTACAATGGTTATAACTGGAAAAATATTAACAGCAGTAGATGGAGATCCATTTGACAGCACAAGAAAAATGGGTACATGGTCATTAGTACCAGCAGAAAAAGCTGACTGTTACAGAAAAATTACTGTAGAAGTAATTTCAGCTGATCAAGTTATCAGAAAGATAACATATCCAAATGCTTTTGTAGTAGACTACAAAGAAGTTTTTGGAGACACTGAAGGTATTGGTACTTTCGAACTTGTTGTAAGACAAAAGAAAGACAAATTAAGCATTGTTACAATAGAAGGCGGATATAGCGCTTAATATAACAGCAGCAAACCAAAGTAAGTAATATGATGTGTTCCGGTTTCTGTGGAATTTAGATGGGTGATTCTAAGACCAGAAGTTGCACCCAAAATGCTTGCTTCAATGACAAGCATTGAACAAGCGTTTTGGAACAACTTCTAGTCAAGAATCGCTACCATCAAAATTCCAATGAAACACTCCACTCATCATATTACTTATTTCTAATATAGATACAAACAACCGAAAAGGACTAATCTCAATTGTTTCTGGTGCTATATAATATAGCTATGAGATTCTAACTTCAAGAAGACATAACCATTTCAAGTTGCATACAAAGCAAGCTTGGGACAAGCTGAACTGGAACAACTTCTGCTGAAGAAATATCTACAGCCATATTCTAAATTCAACACAGAACAAAAGAGCGTACCACTTTGTGGTATTATAGGGATTCAAAATTATAAGGAAATTAAGCTTAGGGTATTTTGAATTGTGAGAATCCAAACTAGGAAATCCGTAAGGATTTCACCTCTCAACTGTAAATTGTGAACTGTAGAATGTAAACTGAACAAACCGGGGTGTAATGTGAAAGATTATTATAAAATATTAAATCTAACTACTAATGCAACAGCCGATGAGATAAAAAAAGCTTTTAGAAGTCTTGCTAAGAAGTATCATCCAGATAGAAATCCTGATGATAAAGATGCTTTAAGCAAATTTCAAGAAGTAAATGAAGCTTATGAAGTATTAAGCAAAGAAGAAACAAGAAAGAAATATGACAATGAAAGAGCCAATTTTAAAGATAAAAGTGGCAATAGAGAAAGTAATGGAAAAACTAATAGGACTAATAATGATAATAGAAAATATCAAGACAAAGGTGAAAGCATAGATAACTTAAATAAATATTTTGAGAGCTTCTTTGGATTTAATGCTAATAGCAGTGAAGTTAATAAAGACAAGTTAAAGAAAGAAAAGAATCCAATAGATACTAGCAAAATGTTTGATAGTTTTTTTAATGTAAAAAGAAAGTAATGGAGTGGTTACTTTGAATGATGAAAACAATGTGAAATTTAATAATAAATTACTAATGACAATACAATTAATAAATGTGTGTATAGGAATTATAATTGCTTTAATCTGTGTAGTTGCCTATATAACTATAGACTCAATTTACATAAGGGGATTTTTAATCTTAATTGCCTTAGGTTTTGGTTTAGCAGGCTTTATTAATTTGTATAAGAAACTATATAGAGAAGATACAGTTAAAGATGAAAGTAATATAAGCAGAATTGAATTAGTTAATGAAGAAAATGAAATCATAAGAGTTTGGGAGATAGGAGAGAGGATTTCCTTTATCATTGGAAAAAACTCAATGGACAATGAAGTTTTTATAGATTTGAACTGTTCTATTTACTCAAAGTTTATTGATAATAATCATGCAGTTTTAAATTATGCAGCAGGAAAATGGTATATAGAAGATCTATCAGATAGAAGCGGCATAACCATTAAAAAAAGTGATGATGATACAAAATACAGGATAGTAAAAGATGCTCCTTGTGAATTAAAAAGGGGAGATATTTTATTTATATCTAAGATTAAACTTTTACTTAAGTAGATAAGTGAGAGCCCAAGTTATGATTGTGATTCTTGAATTAAGTTAATTTGCTTATGAAAATTAACTTTTTTAACAAAAATATTGGTGCAATCATTTACTCAAAGACTGAAAGAAGTCGAGTTGTTTCATATATAACAGAATTAAGAATTGTGAATTGTGACTAAAAGTCGAAGACTTTTGCCACTCAACTCATAACTCTAAACTCATAACTCATAACTGAATAAATTGGAGGGTTAAGAATGGGATTAATTAGATGTCCAAATGGACACATGTTTAGTGAAAGACGTTATGGCAGCATTTGTCCATACTGCAATATAGATACTTCAACAAAAGAGAGGCCAGAACCAGTTCAAGAAAAATTTGAAATAGAAGCAAATCTTTTATATCAAGAAATTGACCCAGTATGTGGCTGGCTTGTATGTATTGAAGGGACAAGGGTTGGTAAGGACTATAAAATTAAAAATGGAAAAAACTTTATAGGTAGAGCTGATGATATGGATATACAAATTATTGGAGACAACGGCATTTCAGCAAGGAATCATGCAATAGTGGTTTATGATCCAAAGAAAAAGAACTATGTATTATTACCAGGAGATTCCTCAGGAATTGCTTATTTAAATGAAGAACCTGTGTATATGCCATCAGAGTTAAAGCCTTTTGATGTGATTGAGCTTGGAAAGAGTAAATTTTTATTTGTACCATTCTGTGGAGAACATTTTGAATGGCAGGATAATGAGTAGGTGCATTTATGCTAAAGGAAATTAATTATTCGAATTTAAATTTAATATTTTTTCTCTGTGTAATGCTCATAGTTCTTCTTGCTTTAAGAGGGTATTTATTTCATAAAATAAATGAGAAAACCTTAGAAATAGCACAGGAAATAAGTATTGGCCAGGAAGAAATCCAAGAAGATTATGGAGATGTTATTACAACCAGTAATGGTACCTTAGCTGTTATGGCAGATGGACTTGGAAATAATGAAGCAGGAAGAATTTCAAGTATTACCTCAGTTAAAACCATAATAAAAATGTTTGAAGAAGAAGGAAGTAAGGATAGATTTCCTTATTTTTTTAAGAAAGCCTTTAATAAAGCAAATCTTGAAATCTTAAAAAGAGTTGAAAATGATAGAGGTGGAGCAAGTGTAATGGCTGTAGCTGTAACCAATAATTTATTAAATTATGCTTTGGCTGGAGATGTGATGCTTGCAGTTTTTAGAAATAAAGAACTTATTAAATTAAGTAATGGACATACAATAAGTGAATTAGCACAAAAAGAATACTATAAAGGTAAGCTTCAAAAAAAAGAAGCCCTTTATGCTATTAAAGAAAGAAAGCTGCTTTATTATATTGGGCAGGAAGCCCTTGGAGATATAGAACTTTCTAAAACACCAATTAGGCTTAACAAAAATGACATAATTGTGATAATGACAAAAGGAGTATATGAAGGTTTAAGATGGACTGATTTTGAAAAAATCTTAGGAGATAAGAACTGTAATATAAATGAAAAATGTGAAATAATCATGGGAAATGTTGAAAATAACAATAAAAATAATAGCAATGGAAGTATTATACTTATGAAATGCAAAAGCAATGGTCGATGAGCAATGAGCAATGCTCAATTGTCAATGGAACTACATTATTAAGCATTGATAATTGAAAATTATTAGAGTCCATTGATCATTGAAAATTGACAATTGAATAACAAGGTTAGGGTGAAGATAATGAGGAAGCTAAACTCAAAATTTAATACAAGTTTTGTATCAGAAGAAGGAACGTATCTGCAAAATAAAGATTATTTTGCATTTGTTGAATTAGATAATTATGCATGTTATGTAATAGCTGATGGAATAGATGAAGATAAAGACTTAGAAAGTGCTAAGCTTGCTGTAACAACATTTATAAAAAACTTTTCAGCAAGACCTACCATGAATAGATTCTTCTTAAGAAAATATTTAAGGGATGTGAACAGTGAATTAATTGGAAGCAGCAGAAATGTAAGATTAAAGGCTTCAATTACTGTAGTTGTAACTAATTATAGTAAAGTAATTTATTCGGTTATAGGAAACACTAGATTTTATTATTTCAAAGATGGCTACTTAAAACATAAAAGTAAGGACCAATCTTTAGCTCAAAATTTAGTAGATGATGAAATGATTCCTCAAGATGCTATTGCAAAGCATTTTGAAAGAAATAATCTTTCCTCCTATTTAGGGCAAAGCAATTTAGGAAAGATATATATGTCAAAGAAAATTAAAGTCGCAGATGGAGATGTTTTTGCATTACTTACAAAAGGTGTATGGGAAAATTGTGATGGCAAGGAAATCGAAGATGCTTTAGAAGGTGCTAAGGAACCTAAGGAAGTCCTTGATAGCGTCGAAGATATGATTTTATCAAAGCAGCTAAAAGATATTGAAAATTACACCTTAGCTTTGACTTTTGTAGAAAAAGCATATTTAGATCCTAAAAGAAGCAAAAAGATAAAAATAGCAATAATAGTTGCAATACTCTTACTCTTAATTATAGCAATCGGGGTAGGGGCATTTATGATATATAAAAATAAAAAAGAAAATGATATAGCTGCAATGAATAAGGCAAAAAATAATGCAGAACAATACATTCAAAATGGAAATATGGAAAAAGCAGAGGAAGAATATAAAAAAGCTTTAGATATAGCAGAAAAGTATAAGCTACCTGAAGAACAAGACTTAGATGATGATTATAAAGATACAGGAATAGTAATCGATGGAGATAAAGCTTTAGATGGAAAAAAATACGAAGATGCTCTTGATAAATATGTACTTGCCTTGGAAAAGGCAGGAGATGCAGAAAATATTGAAAGAAGTTATGTGTTAAAAAAGATGGATTTAGCAAAGCAGGCTATAAAGATTGCAGATTTATTAACCTTAGGAGATAAGCAAGTAGAAAATGCAGATTTAGATGGAGCTTTAGGGAATTATCTACAAGCTAAAGATTTGGCAATAGATGCAAATTTAAAGGATGAAAAGAAAGAAGCTATGGATAAAATCCAAAAGATTTATGATCAAAAAGGAGCAGATGCTAAGCAAAAGAAGGCTGATGATGATAAGGCAGCAGCAGATGCTAAGCAGGCAGCTGATGATCAGAAAAAACAACAAGACGATGCAGCTAAAAAAGCAGAAGATGATAAGAAAGCTGCTAAGGATAGCGAAGCAAAAGCCATAGATTTAAGAAAAAATGGAGATTTAAAATATACAGCAGGAGACTATGTAAGTGCAAAAATGTACTATGCATTAGCTAAGGAAGCTTTTGAACAAGCTAATGATAACAGCTTAGCCGATGAATTAGTGGAAAAAATAGCACTTATGGATAAAAAAATTAATGAAACTTCAGATAAGAAAAGTGAAGCAGATAAATACAAGGCAGAAGCTGATAAAAAATATTCAGCAGGAGATACAAGCTCTGCCAAGGTACTTTACCTTTTAGCCAAAGACGTATATAGCAGCTTGGGAGATGCAGATGATGTAACAAAGGTAACTGAAAAAATAGCTGCAATTGATCAAGTAACAGCAAAAGCCCAACCTACAGCAAAATAAAATTTAAACGCAGGTGAAAATATGGATGATAGAATTTATGAAAAATTAAATGAAATAAAAGACTTAAAGGATAGAGTGTTGCTAAAACAAATAATGAATAGTGTGTTTGAAGCTTTAGAGGAGCATTCAAATAATAAGGTATATGAATTAGAAAAGAGAGTATTTAGTGAGTTACCTTATATCAAGGAAAAGTATAATGTTTATTCAACTATTGTAAAAAGAGATAGATATGATGTTACAGAAGACTTTTTATTTCCAATGATTAAAGAAGATCTAGAAGATAAGGTATATGCTGCTGAAGAAATTCAGCAGTCCCTTGAAGCTAAGGAACATAAAAATTTATTTAAGATTTACATTAAAGGCGATTACTCCACTTATAAGAAATTTCTTGAAGAAAGCTTTAAGTTAAAAGGAGTAATTAAAACAGATAAAAAGACACATGAAGCCTATTTTACAGTTGCTCAAAATTGTGAATACAAAAATATAGTATACAAATTATATAAAGGCTTCATAAATAGCAACATAGCTTGGACAACAATAAATAATCCATATATTCATAAGTTTGCAAATGTTATTTTAACAGGCTGTGAAGATAGCATTGAAGAAGAGGAAAACATTACTTCAATAGAAGTGGATTTTCAGGAATATAGTGAGTTTATAGAATATGACATGATGCCACTTTGGAATGTAAGAGAGTTAATCTTAAAAGGTGATGGCTTCCCAATACCTTGCATTGATAAGGTTGGCTATGAACACAATATTTCAATTGAAAAAGAAGGAATAAATAACGGCTATTTAGTTGATCATGAAAATGAAGCTATTGACGGGGTTACCTTTACTAAAAAAGCTGTAGTAATTGCTTCAAATATTGATAAAGCAGTAGAGTGGAAATTATTAAGCATTATAGGCAGTGATAAAAATAGTAAGAAAAAGTATGAACACGAGCTTATGAGTAATGAAGTTAATATAAATTTTTCTAATAAGTTAGCTTTTGATAAAGCTTATACTATAAAGACAAAAACAGAGCTTGCAAGGCTTATAAATTCCTTTAAAGCAGCAAAATATCTGAATTTTAAAGAGGTTGTTTTAATGGAAGAGACTTTAGAGGAAGACAAGGAGACTTATGAAGTTAATGATTTTATCATTGATGAAATAAGAGAAGATAAAATAAAGAAAGTTCTTGTTTTATATTTTGAACCAATTGATAAAGAAAATTATTTAAACAAAGACATTTTAAGCTTTTTAGTTTCAGAAGTTCAATTTATTTATCCAGAATACAGATGTGAAGGAAGATTAATATGAATTATATTTGGGAAGCATTGTTAAAAGCAGATAAAGAAAAGATTCCCAGAGGGGATATTAAATTTATACCTGCAGAAATCTATAGTCCCTATATTGAAGTTGCATTAGAGCATCTTAATTCAGTTTCCCTTCCAGAGGATAAAGTTATTGAAGTAAATCAATACTATAGATTTTATGAAGTTTTCAAGGATTTATTTAATATAAATGTTCAGGAAAGCAGGGAATTTAGAGAAGTTCTTTTAGATATTTTGTTACATTACCTAGGAGAATTAGATTTAAAGCAGGGTTTAAATAAAACAGAGATATATAAAAGGTTTTTATATAAGGATATATTAAACGAGGTTTATGGAGAAAAGCTAGCAAAGGATATAAGGAGTTTTGATAATAAGGAAAGGGATGTTTTATTAAATGGTTTCGTTACCTTATATAAAACTGGTACTTCGATTCAGCTGCTAAAAAAAATTATCAAGGAAATCTTTAAAAACAGCATAGTTTATTTGAATAAAGATAAACCCAAAAGTATCTATATTTATTTAGATGAAGTGAAAGAAAAGAAACTTGAAAATAAAATAGAAGTTGTTTTAGAAACTTTTTTACCTATTAATATGGAGCCCTTTATATTTTGGGATAAGCATTTTGGAATTATTGGACTTGATTATACTATGAGAATTAATGAGATAGTTATGGTGGAATAGCAATGGTCAATTATCAATGCTCAAGGATAAATTATGGAGTAATAACTGACGATTGATAATTGAAGATTGGCCATTGATTTTAGGAGGATGAAATGAGTTTATATTCATATAAGCTGCATAAGAGCAGTGAGGGGACAGGCAGAAAAACTAAATATAGAGAAAAAGATTTAAGACTCATGACTACTTTTCAGTTAAGAGAAATATGTAACAAAGAAAAGTTAGTAAAGAGTATAATGAATCCTCTTGATAAAGAAGAACTTGTAAGGCTCATAATGAAGTATAGGGGAGAAAAAGATTTAAAGCTTATAAAAAAACATCAAGCTGGTGGAGTTGAAAGACTTGAGAGTTTTTTAGGAAGAAGTAAAAAGGAACTAATTAAAAATAACAATATAGATTATCCAGGAAAGCTTACAATATATGAAGCTTTAGCTCTTGAAATTTATGACAACTATATTTTGAAGAGTAAGGAAAAGCTTGAAGAATGCAATGTACTTTTAGTTGATAACAATTATAAAGTATGCACTATCTTTAATATAAAAAAATTAATTCAAAATAATAAAGAAGAATATTATTTAACGAAGAGTGAATTTATAGAAGCACAGGAGTCAGAGAGCAAGCATTATAGCCTTTTGTTCTTTTCAGAAAAGGATTCAGAGCTGCTTTATGATATTTATGAAAATAATGTTGTTGAAAAGGATCATATTTTAAGCTTTATTTCACTACCTATTCTTCAATTTGAAGTAAAGCCTTTAGTAGAAACAAAAATGCCTTTAGCTATTGATTTCGGAACTTCAAATACAACAGCTGGAATTTATATAGATAAAGAAATCTTTCCAGGGTTAAAGGAAACTGAAACTGATAGTGAAAGTTACGAAGATGATAGAGTAAAATTCGTTAAGCTAATAAATGAAACTAAAGAAAATATTGAAATAACACCCCTTATACCAAGTGTTGTAGGAGTTAAAAATATAAGGGATGCTGAAATTGAATATGTTTTTGGCTATGAGGCAATGCTGGAGTCTAGAAGAAGATATGTTGAAGATGGAATGAGTTTATTTTATGACATAAAGAGATGGATAAGTGATTTTGAAAAAGAAGAAAAAGTTATAGATGTAAAGGAAAAAACAACCTTTATAAAAAGAAAAGAAATTATAAAGGCTTACTTAGAATACATTATAGCTTTAGCGCAGCAGAGGTTTAAATGTAAATTTAAAAACATTTATATATCATGTCCATCAAAACAAAAATATAAATTCCATACTTTATTTAAAGATATTTTAAGAGATTATACCGTTGAAAGTGAAAATATTTTAGAAGAAAGTGCAGCAGTACTTTACAATACTATTTCTGAGTTAATTGAAAAAAAGAAATATGTACAAGGAGAATGGTACAAGGCTCTTATTATAGATTGCGGAGGTGGAACCACAGATCTTACTGGCTGTAGCTTTAGAATTTCCAACAGCAGAGTTTCTTACAAGTTAGATATTGAAACCTCTTATGAAAATGGTGATACAGATTTTGGAGGAAATAATCTTACCTTTAGAATAATGCAGTTTATAAAAATTCTAATGGCAAATGAGTTAGTTAATAAGGATAAAAGCATTAAAAAAGCTATAATAGATGAATTTAAAATAGATGTATTTAGATTTGTTGATAAGAATGGAATAAAGGAACTATATGAAACCTTAAATGAAGAATATGAAAAGGCAGAAAGCATTATACCAACAAAATTTCAACTGTATGAAACAAGAAGTAAAGAAGATTACTGCAAGGTTAGAAGTAATTATTATTTCTTATTTGATTTGGCAGAAGAAGTTAAAAAGCTATTCTTTTCAAATCCAGATATGTTGAAGGTAATTTTAGCACCAGAAGGAATTAAAATTTCTGAAGAAAATTTAATTAACTTTGATAAGTGGAAATTATCTTATATGAATAGAGGAAAGCTTGAAGTAGTTAAGGAAGCACCAAGTGTTTCACTAAGCATATATGAAATAACAACTTTAATTAAAGGCGATGTCTACAGCATAATAAAGAAATTTTTAGAAAAGTTATATGAAAATGATGAGCTTTACGATTATTCATTAATTAAACTAACTGGACAATCTTGTAAGGTGGACATCTTTAGAGATGCTTTAAAAGAATTTATACCAGGAAGAATAATTGAAATAAATAAGAGCAAAAAAGAAACAAAAGAAGAATATGAATTAAAACTAGCATGTCTTAAAGGTTCTTTGAAATACTTATATGCTAAAAACTTTGGATATGCAGACATAAATATAGAAAGTAAAACACCAACACTTCCATATGTCTTAACTGCTTATACTCACACAGGAGAGCAAAAGACCTTAATAAAAGGAAGAGAAATAAATAAAGGCTTTATATCAAGATTTATGGATAGGATTCTTCTTAAATTATATTTAAAGGATAGTCATGATAAGGTTAAGTTCGAATATGATTATCAATTTAATGAAGAAGAATTAGAAAAAGCAAATGCAGAAATAATAGGAGAAAAATTTCCTATTAATCAACATGAAACAGACAATATTGAAAACAATGAAGTTAAGTTTTTTGTATGGGAAGAAGAAGAGCTTTGGGGCTTTTATGTATTAGCTATTTTAAGGAAAGATGAAGAGCTATATATAGGAAAGGAAAAGTTCTTCTATTTTGAAAATGATAAGTGGGAAGAAAACTTTTTCGACGGAAGAAAGTAAAATAGTTCACAGGTTACAATTTACAGTTTACAGTTAGGAGCTGGCGCGTTCGGGATTTTGAAGTACTACTTACAGTTGTTGGCTAGCACGGCTGGGTTTTAGAATTAAAAATGAAATACGGCTCACATGCGTTTGCTGGATAAGTGATTCACACCAAATCATTTTTTTAGGATGTTAATTCGTATACACGAATTAACTAAGTTCGAATAACCAAATTCAAGATTTGGATTCTCACTTATCTACTTGAGAATTTGCTTGCGGAATGCGGGTTAAGGGGATTTTGAAGACGAGGAGGGAAAAAGGTGTTTCAAAATAATTATCCACTATTTAATGGTGGAAGGCTTTTGAAAATAGAAATGCTTGAGGAGCTTAGGGATTTTCCTAGAGAATTTTTTAATGCACAGTTTAGGGAATACTCCAATGGAATAATTTCTGGATGCGATATTGAAGTTTCTGATGATTATATAAAGTTGACAAAAGGAATAATAAAATATCAAGGGGTTCTTTATCTTTTAAAGGAAGAAAAAAAGATTGAATATGTCTGTAACAATAAGCTTATGCTTGTAAAAATAAAATTTCTGCCTGAGAAATTGGAAAGTGATTTTAAAATAAATTCAACTGAAATAAGTTTAACGGATAAATTAGAACTTAGAGAAGATGAAATTGAAATCTGTAGGTTTAAATTAAGAAGTGGTGCAAAGCTTAGAATTAATCATACGGATTTCACAGACTTGAGCACTGAATATGATACAGTAAATACAATTTATGCACCTTATGCTGCTTGTGGAGATACCAGTTTAAATCCTGAGATTTTAAGAAGGTTTGGGAGAGAAGCCTTAAGCTGTAATTTAAATGAAGCTTGGGATATATCATTTGCTATGCTTTGTGTTCAAAGTAAAGAAGCAATTCAAAAAGAAATAATAGTAAGTTATCTTATGAACAAGTTAGGAATTGAGTTTAAGGAATATGGGAATGAGGAGCTATACAACTATCTTTTAGAAGTACTGAGAAGCGTGAAAGATGGAAGAGATAGAAATGGACATAGAGGCAGTGGAAGATTTAAAAAGATACTAATTGATTAGCAAGTCTCAAGGATTAATCGTCAAATTTTAACGATCAATTAATGAGAATATAGAAATATAAAATTCAAAAACAATGAGATCTTTATATTTAGATTTAATTATAGAGTTTTAAGGAGAATCAAAACAATAAGGAAGGGATTGATGTAATTTTGATGGAAGATTTTATGTCCTATAATAATTTGAGAATATCTACTTATGATGTTAAATCTATAGAGGAGATGTATATAAAAAATGAATTAAATGATCATGCTGTTTTAAAGCTTACCTGCATTATAGATGATCAAATGAAAGATGATTATGTACAAAAGACAGATGAGAGAACACCAATAGAAGTATTTTATGAAAAAGAAGAAGCACATACTTCTTTATTTAATGGAATTATTAAAAATATTAAAGTAATTACTGAAGGTTATGTGTATAAATTATTTATTGAAGCTAAAAGTTTTGATTACACAATGGATATTCAGAAGAAAAAAAGAGATTTTCAAAACATAAATATGACTACTCATGAGTTAATAGATGAAGTTATGAAGGCTTACTCTAAGGCAAATTATGATATAAATATTCCTAATGAACCAATTGGAGAATTTATATTGCAATATAATGAAACCGATTATGAATTTTTAAAGCGTATAGTATCAAGATATAATCAATGCCTTATATGTGCAATGGAATTACAAGAAATTCATTTGCATCTAGGAACTCCTGAAATTCCTGTAGAATCCAAGACAAGCATAGTAAATTATAAAGTATCAAAAGCAATAGAAGAATATAATGATATAAAAAATAATGACATAGCTGATGCATTAGAAACTGATTTTATAACATATCAAATAAGAACTCAAGAGATATTTAATTTAGGGGAAAACTTTACTTTTAAGAATAAGCAATTTTATATTAAAAGCGCAAATTATACAATGGAAGGTGCTAATTTAGAAAACATATATGAATTACGAGTTAAAACTGGTCTCAAATCAAAACGTCTTTATAATATGAATGTTATAGGAATTTCAATTAATGGTTCAATCTTAGAGGTTCAAAGAGATAAAGTAAAAGTTAAACTCGAAATCAGTAGTGATATAGATACTTCAACAGCCTATTGGTTCCCATATGCAACTGTTGCAGCATCTCCAGATGGTGGAGGTTGGTACTGCATGCCTGAAGTTGGGGAAAGAATAAGATTAAATTGTCCAACTAAAGATGAAAGTAGAGCTTTTGTTGTAAATGCAATAGATAGCCACGAAGGAAAATCAGGCTCAGAGGCAGGGGGAGATAGAATGTCAAATCCTGATAATAAATCGTTAAAAACTGATTCAGGGCAAGAAGTAAAATTCACTCCAAGCGGGATAGTTATAGAATGTAGTGGTGGACAAGCATCTGTGAATTTAAATAACGATGGAACGGTTGATGTTGTAGGACAAAATAATATAAATATTGCGTGTGCTCAAAAACTTTCATTAAGAGCTGAAAATGAAATGACAATAAGTGCACAAAAGTCTGTAGATATTTTATGTGAAGCTGGAAGCAGTCTAATATTATCAGAAGGTGATGAGATATTAGTGAGTGGAACTAGAGTTCAGAATAATGGATAAATAGTATTAAAAGATATTTTTAAAATTTAAATAAAAAATTTAGGATAAATTTTAATATAAAAGGAGGAGTTAGTTATGGATAACATAGATGAAAAAATTGCAAAGCTGAAAATGCAGCAAAGGCTTGAAAAAGAAGAAATGAACAAAGTTACGGAGGAAAATAGTGTAGATTCTAAGAAAGAAGAAATCACGCTTGAGGAAGTAATAGAGCAAATGAAAGCGGGCTTTGTAAATATAAATAATACTGAATTTAGATTTGCGAAGAAAGAATATTTAAAAGGCAAGTTACAAATTCCAATTCCATTAGCTTATTTTGAAGAAAAGGCAAATACTGATAAAAATGTTACTTTAATTAATGATAATAATGGAGTAAGTTTCACATTAGCTTATGTAGACAAAGGAGCTCAGAAACAAAGTTTTGCAAGCTTTAAAAAAGGTATGGAAAAAAACTTTAAGGATATCGGACTTTTCTTGGAATGGATAGAAGAAGGAGAAGCCGGGGAAGGTACTTCAAAAGTATCATATGGAACATATATGACGCCAACAGGAAAAGGACAACTTTATAATTTGATTTTTTATAGAGAATTTAAAGGAACATTGATGATTGGTAATTATAATTGCTTTGAAAAAGATCTAAAAACATGGGAACTTTTAATTAAGGCGAGCATAATGCTTATGAAAATAAAATAAATATAAAGCTGAGTTAATTAAATGAGGGAGAAAATTTAGAGGGAGTGATAAAAATGGATGGAAATCAAATTGTTGAAGCTATTAATTATGAAAAAATAAGAGTTAATGGTTACAATCTAGAGGCAATTAAAAGTTTGAAAATTGAAACTAATATAAATGAACATGCTCTCTTAAAGTTAACAGGAATTTTGAAGAATGAAGTTAAAGACGATGATATTAATTCGACTACAAATAACAAAACTATAGAAATTTGTTATGTAGAAAAAGAGAGTACGACTTTATTTTATGGTGTTGTTACTAATATAGAAATAAATGTAGAACTTGATGTATATACGTTAAATATTGAAGCAAAAAGCATGTCTTACCTAATGGATATAAAACAGAAATCCAAATCTTTTCAAAACACATCAATGACAACTCATGCTCTTATAGATTCTATAATGAAAAATTATAGTGCCTCTAATTATATTTTGAACATACCTAATGAGGAAGTAAAAGAATTACTTATACAATATGAAGAAACAGATTGGGAATTTTTAAAAAGAATAGCTTCTAAATATAATCAAGGTCTATTTTCAGTTATGGATGGAAAGGCAATACAGTTTGTAATGGCAGTGCCAGAGCAGGCTAAAGAATTAAAAGCAGAAAATATAAATTATAAAATATATAAAGATTTAAATAGTTATAAATATATGCTTGAAAATTATCTACAAGATGCAAGTGAAGCCGACTATATGACATATGAAATAGAGAGCCATGAAATTTTGAAGCTTGGAGATAATATACAATTTCAAGGACAGACTTTTTATGTATATGAAGGGATTTATCAAATCAAAGATAGTATATTGGCAAATTGCTATAAATTAAGAGTTAAAAATGGGTTAAGGCAGGAAAGAATATATAATACAAAAGTTATTGGTAGCTCAATTGATGGGAAAATCATACAGGTTCAAAGTGATTTGGTGAAAATTCATTTAGAAATAGATGAAGCTCAAGATACAGGAACAGCGTATTGGTTTAAATATTCTACCATGTCAGCATCAAGTGACGGAAGTGGATGGTATTGTATGCCTGAAATAGGAGATAGTGTAAGAGTATATTTCCCAACAAAGGATGAAGATGAAGCTTTTGCAGTCAGTGCGGTAAGTAACTATGAGCAAGGAACAGGTGAAGCAGAAGATAGAATGGGGAATCCAGACGATAAGTATTTAAGAACTAAAAATGATAAGCAAGTAAAACTTACACCAGGTGGAATCTTTATTTCTTGTGATAGTGGTCAGGCAGATATGAGTCTTACAAGTGATGGGACACTTAGTATCACAAGTCAAAATAATATAAATATTAATGCAGCACAAGATATTAAAATTATAGCTCAGAAAAGTTTTTTAATAAGTGCAAAACAAGGTGTGAATTTTGCTTGTGATAAAGGTGGAGGATTAGAATTTAATAGTTCTGGTGAAATAAAAGAAAAAGGTACTCAAGTTAATGTTAACGCAGAGTAGGTATATAGAAAGTAAAAGCTACAAAACTGATGATTAATTTTAAATGTTTTAAATCAACTTAAAAAGAAGGATTCCCAAAATAGAAGGAAGGGATTGGAATGAATAGAGAAGAGGCATTAGAACATTTCGATGAAAATATAACGAAAAAATTAGCTGAAGATTTTAAATTAAAGGTTGAAGAAAATTTTAAAGCAAATGAAGAAAAGATTAAAAATTTAATAATAGCTGCAATGAAAAGCATAATAAAAAAAGCAAAAGATTTTCAAGAAATAAAGAAAGAGTATAAAATAGCAGTTTTTCAATTTGAACTTCTTAGAATTAATATTCTGAATCAATCGTATAAGATATTAGCTCATGGCTATAATTCATCTTGGTATTTAGATTCGGATTCTATATATGAAGAAATAGATTTAAGCTTTTTATTTGAACCTTTTGATAGCTTCAAGGAAAAATTAAAAAAAGAAAAAAAAATGTATATGGGTAAGGTTAATGATTATGATATTGAAAAAATAATATTTGAGCTTGTATCAAAATATTATATGGATATATCAGAAAATGTAAGAAATTGGCTATGGGATTTAGATGAAGAGGATTGGATGCAAGAAAGTTCAGTAGATAATTATTATGTAGTAAAGTGGAGCGAATATCATGGAAAAAGTGAAACGCTTTTTGCTATGGATAATAGGGAAAAGAATATAAAAGAACTTTTAGAATTAAAAAAACAAGATGAGGAAAAGTTGCCGTTTGTATATTCCGTGTGGAAGAATAGTGTATTTGAAAATGGTGATTTAACTAATCAGAATATGTTATTTATAAATTTTAAAGGAAGTAAGCTTAAGAATATAAATTTTTCAGAATGCTGTATAGTAAGAGGACAGTTTAAGGCTACAGAAATAAAAAAATGTCAATTTGCAAATTCAAAATTAGTAGGGACTTCTTTTGAAAATTCAAAAATTGAAGACTCTGAATTTAGCAGTGGAAACTTGTTAGGGGGAGATTTTAGAAAAGCAGAGCTTAGATATGTAGATTTCTCAAATTCAAATCTTAAAAATTCAAATTTTATAAATGCAAAGTTTAAAAACGTATCCTTTGAAGGTGCAGATTTAGAAGGTGCAATATTTAGTGCTAAAGATATTCCTTTTATAAATTTAACTTCAGAACAGCTTCAAACTATATATATAGACGGAGGCGAAGAAATATGAAGTACTTTATTTTAAAGCAAGACAGAAAGCTCGAAAATGCAATTGAAATAAAAGATTTTAATAATAGTCAAAAGATAACTTTATTAAAAGAAGATGAGAAAAAATATAAAGATTCTACGAATGTGCCTGTTAAAGGAGATGAAAATAGTATTTATCCTGATCTTATACAAGCGCCTGTGTTGCTTATTTCAGATGAACTTCATAAACTTTTTAAATTATATGAAAATACTATAGTTTATAAAATAGCAGTATTTTCAGATTTAGAAATGGAAACACAAAAAGTATATAGATTAGTGCTACCAGAATTACTAGATGCATTAAGTGATAAAGCTGTCTACTTTAAAAATGGCTGGATAGATAAGATTGTCTTAGATTCTAAGAAAATAAAAGATTACAATATATTTCAAATTAAAGCAGGGGTAGATTATTATTTTATAGTGTCGCTAGATGTAGTTGAAAGCATGCTAAAAAGAGGTCTATTTGTGGGTATTAAATTTGAGGAAGTAGAGGTGATATAAGATGGCAAGTGATAACGAAGAGAAATATGGTGTCATAGCAGGTACAGCAATAAATGAAACTGAAAAAGGTGTTAAAGACACCGTAAATACAATAAATCAAACTGTGACTATGGCAGAAAGAGTTGGAGGCTTTCTTAAAAGGGATATTGGCAATGAAATTGATTGGTTAATGTTATCTCCAGAAGAAAAAGCAGCTGAAAAAGAAAAAGAGAAGCAGGAAGCAGAAGCGGCTGAGGCAGCTGCTCAAAAGAAAAAGGATGATGATAAAAAAGCTGCTGATGCTGAGGCAGAGAGAATAAAAGAACTTCAAAAAAGTTATATAGTACATACAGCGGCTATTACTTGCAGCTGCGCACTTCATGAAAGTTATGTCGTAGTTCCAGTTGGTCATGGAGAATTTATACATGGAATTCCACAATTAAATGTAGGAGATAGCAAGCCAGAAATAAATATAAGAAATTTTGGAATATGTAATAGTCCTCAAAATCCAAGTGTGCAAGAAAATGCTAAAAAAATAGCAAAGGATATTAAAGATAGACCAAAAAGTTTTACGGAAAAGGTAATGGATTTCTTTTCAAAACCACCAGAAGAAGATGTAGGTAAAGATTTATTAAAACAATGTGTTGGGGTATGTACTCCAATGATAGCTACAGAATGGATAGATGGGAAGGAAGATGTTCTCATTGATGGGAAACCAGCATTGCTTGGAAAGTGTACACTTCGATGTACATTTGGGGGAGAAATTAAATTATATACAAGTGGACAAAAAGGGTAAAGGAGACAATTTTAATTTTAGTATGTGAGAAGGAGGGACTAATATGATGCTGACATATAAAAGTTTGAAAATAGAAACACCTTATAATGCGCTTCAAGTTGAAGATATAGATATAGTATATCCTATTAATGACCATGCGTATTTAAAGGTAAAACTGCTAATAGAAGATGGAAAAATATTAGAGTATTTAAATAAAAATGTTAGTGAAGAAAAAATAACTGTAGCAAGAATTGAAGAGACAGGTGAAGAAACTAAGCTATTTTTAGGAAAAATAAGTGAAGTTTTTATGACTTATGAAAGCAATGTTCAAGTTATGGAAATACATGCTATTTCTTATACAAAGGAATTTGATATTAAAAAGAATAGTAGAACTTTTTGTGATTTAGATATGACCTATCAAAAAGTTATAACAAAGGTGTTAGAAGCTTATGCTAATAAAGCCTTTACAGATAGTATAACAAATGGACAGGCAATAGGGGAATTTGTGCTTCAATATGAAGAAACAGATTGGGAATTTTTAAGGAGAATAGCAAGCCATTTTAATGGTGTGTTACTTGCAGAAGCTACAGAAGAGTATGGACGTTTTCACTTTGGAATACCAGAATTAAATAACAATGTAGAAATAAATAAAGAGGATTATGAAGTTGTAAAAAATATCGATAGCTATAATCAGCACACAGCTATGGGATTTGAAGAAAATTTTCTTCAGGAATATACAAACTGGGATATTATTAGTTCAATCAAATTAACCCTTGGTGAAAAAGTTTTATTTAATAAGATTGAATGTGTAGTAGCGAAAATTCATATTGAAGTTTACAAAGAAGAAATTAGGACAATATATACTTTAGGTCTTCAAAGAGGACTTAGAACATCACTTAAGGTAAATCATAAGATTTTTGGAATGAGTATTCCTGCAACAGTTAAAGATGTAAAAGGAAATACTATGAGTGTTCATTTTGAGATAGATCCAGTATATGAAGTTGGTTCAAATCAAAAATATTTTACTTATGCTATAGAAAGCAGTGCTTGGTATTGTATGCCAGAGAAGGAAAGTCAAGTTCATATATATTTTCCAACCAATGACGAAAAAGAAGCGATTGCAGTTCATGCTGTAAGAGTGGGAGGCGGTTCAGCTAAGACACAAAATCCAGATATTAAGTCATTTTCTCATACCGGTGGAAGTGAAATGAAATTAACACCAAGTGATATGAATTTTTCACCAGGTGGAGGAGGTGTAAGCTTAAACTTAGCTCAATCAGGAGATGTGTCCCTTAATGGGCAAAACATAAATCTTACAGCATCTGAAAATTTAGAGCTTGGAATGAGAAATGGAAGTGGAAACACGCCACCTTTTAGACCACAAAATGTAGAGGTTTCTGCCAAAAGCAAAATAGAAATAGTTAAGGGAAGCATTGGAATACAAATGGCGGATGCAACCTTTTTAAAGGGAAATACCATCAAATATGAAGGAAGTATTAAAGATCCAGCAGAGTTGCCAGATGAAATAGCTCATAGAAATGACGGAGATGCAGATAAAATAAAGGAAATTAATAATCAGGCTAAAGCGGAAATGGAAGCCAAAGTAGATGAGGCTAAAAGCAAGATTGGATTTGGAGTAGTTGCTTCAGTTATTGGGGCAGTTGCAGTTGGAGTTGGGATTGCAGTATTTGCAGCTGCTACAGTTGCAACAGGAGGTTTAACTCTTGCTATAGCTGGAGTTGCAGTAGCCTCTGGTGCTACAGCGTTCACGGTAGGTATAGCTGAAAGTAAAGAAGGTTTGTCGGATTATAGTAAAGCTCAAAGTGGGGATTACTCGAAATCGGATAACTTTTTTAGGGATAAGATATGCGGTGGAAATGAGGCACTTTATAATGCTATAAAATATGGATCAGTTATGATAGCTGGAATAAGTACAGCTCTATTAACAGGTGGAGCATCTTTGCAGGAAATGGCACAGACAATGGGGAAAATTGGCCTTGATTCTGGTATCAATACAGGTTTTGAACTGCTCGCAGATTACGCAGATGATGGGCAAGTAAATAATGGATGGGAAAGCTATGCAAAGTCCTTTGCTTTAAGCTGTGGCTTAAGTGGCGGAGGTACAACTGCATTTAAAGGGGTAGAAAAAGTTGGAAAAGTTGCAAAGCTAGGCTGTTCAACATTAGGTAAAGTTAGGCTAGCTACAGATGTGGCTGTAGATATGGCAGGCCAATTGGCAACAACCGGAGATGCAAATCTAACAACTACATTAATAAGAAAATATGTTAGTAATAAAGTATGCTTCTCTGACCCAGTGGATGGAGCAACAGGAAGTTTATATATTCCAGCAACAGATATAGTATTACCAGATATTTATGAAGAATTTAAAATTGAAAGAAAATATGAATCTGTAAATAACAGAATAGGACTTCTTGGACTAGGATGGACAACAAATTTTGAAACTTGCCTTGGAGTTGAAGGAGATAAAATAAATGTACTTTGTCCAGATGGTCATATTGAAAGCTTTTATTTAAGTGATGATAAATGGGTAAATGATAAAGGCGGAGCTAAGATTTATTCCTTAAAACAAGAAAAGGATTATTGGATATTTAAAACAGCTTTTGATAAGAAAACTTATAAGTATAATAGTTCAGGGAAATTAATAAATATAACTGACAGACATGGAAATAAGCTTTCTGTAAGTTATATAGGAGAAAATATAGAGACTTTAACTACCTTCTCAAATTATAAGTTATTCTTTACTTATAAAGATGGAAAAGTAATCGAAATAAAAGATGAGCTAGGAAGAATAGTTAAGTATAAGTATGATGGCGATTATTTAACAGACGTTATTCATGTTGATCAAGGAATTACAAGATATACTTATGATGATAAGGGATATATAAGCAGCATAACAGACCAAAATGGACATACTTATACTAAGAACTTCTTTGATAATAAGGGAAGAGTAATACGTCAAGACTTCCCAAATAATGATACTTGTAAAATAACTTATGATGATTCAGAAAAAGAAGTAACCTTCTATTATACTAAGAGCCAAAGAACAGAAAAAACAAGATTTAATAAAGATGGCTTAATAACACATCTATTTTATGAAGATGGAAGTACAGAAGAATACAAATATGATGATTATGAAAATAAAATATATATAAAAGATAGAAATGGATATGAAACTCACAAGGTTTATGATGAATTTGGATATTTATTAAAAGAGATTTTACCAAATGGATTAATAACAGAATACACTTACGATGAAAATGGAAACATAATAAAAGAAGCAGATAATGAAGAAAAAGAAATTATATATGTTTATGATAACATTGGTAATTTAATAGAGAAGAAAACAAAACTTTCAGCATCAAATTGGACAACTGAAGGATTTACATATGATTCAAATGGAAGAATTTTAAGTAAGACAGATGGAAATGGAAGCAGTACAAGATATGAGTATGAATATCTTGGAGGTTTAGATGGAAAACTAGGAAAAGATCCAGTAAGGGTAATAACAAACAGTGGATATGAGTATGAATATACCTATGACAAAGTAGGCAGAAATACTGAAATAAGTACAAAGTATGGAACAATAGAATTTGGTTATAATAACTTAAATTTTGTAGCAAGTATAAAAGATGTTAATGGAAATGTGACAATAAAAAATTATGACAACATGGGGAATCTAACAAGTCTTTATACTCCAAATGCATGTATGAAGGGAAATATTTCTGATGAAGGCTACAAATACTCTTATGACCATATGGATAGGCTTATGAGCATAAAAAATCCACTTGGAATTGTAGAAAAAAACATAAGAGACAGTGAAGGAAATATAATAAAGGAAATAAATCCAAACTATTATAGTGATGAAACTTATGATGGAATTGGAGTAGAGTATGTCTATGATAAGGATAATAGAAAAATAAAAACAATTTATCCTGATGGAGGAATAGAAAGATTTTTCTATGACTCAAATGGAAATGTTATAAGGCATATAAGTCCGGAATATTATAATGCTGAAACAGATGATGGTTTAGGTTATAGTTATACTTATGATTCTATGAATAGATTAAGTTCAATAATAAATGAAGAAGGAATTGCAGAAAAGACTTTTGAATATGATCTTCATGGAAATATCATAAAAGAAATAGATGTTGAAGGAAATGCTATATTATTTAAATATGATTTAGTTGGAAATTTAATTGAAAAAAGAGTTCCAGTTGAGAAAGCTGAAGCAGAAATTAAGTATAACGTAACTTGCTATGAGTATGATAAAAATGGAAATAAGATACTTGAAAAGCATGGAATAACCTTAGTTTCTGAAAAGGAAGCTTGCAGTAATTATCATGAGATTTATTTTGAATATGATGAAGAAAACAGATTGATTAAAGTTAAAGATAAGTATGGAGCAAAAGCAAAATACAAATATGACTGCTTGAATAATAAGACTTATGAAAGCTTTAAGATCAATGATAAAACTACTAAAGCAATTCATTATATTTATGATAAAGTTGGAAATCTAGTACAAAAGAAAGAAGAAATAAACGGAGGCTTTGTAGCACCAGAAACTGCTGGTAAAAATATTTGGGCCGTAACAAATTATGAATATGACAAGAATGGCAATATAACAAAGATAGTAACTCCAAAAGGCTTTGAAATAGGAAGGGTTTATGATAAGGCAGATAGAGTTATAGAGCAACATGAAAAAGATGAAGCAAATGGAATCTTTAGAAGTTATGTTTATAATTATGATAAAGCAGATAATGTAATCAGTATAAGTGAATATTCTGGAGAAGAAGCTAAGCTTATAAGTAACAAATTTATAAGCGAAAATGACTATAGAGTACATTGGACTGAAAGGCATGAAAATAGAAAAGAAAATGAGAAGTTATTTGAAAAACTTAATTTCAAGGAAGATGAAGGAAACTCGACTCACATTCGTTCGCTGAGTAAGTTCCACGAGACAAATGTAAAATTTGGAGTGTCACTTAAGAAAAAGGCTTATACTTATGATGCTCAAAACAGACTTACTCATTTCATAAATGTTTCAGGAAATACAACAAGATTATTCTATGATAAAAATGATAGGATAATAAAACAAGTACTTCCAGAGCAATATGATAGAGCTAAAGATGATGGAGTAGGAACAACTTATACTTATAACTTAAAGGGAAAAGTTATTGAAGTTAAAAATGCTTTAGGAGAAACAATAACTAAAAATACTTATGATCCTAAAGGAAATATAAAAACTTCTATTGATGGAGAAAATAATAAAGTTGAGTATACTTATACACTACTCGGACAAATTAAAGACATCATTACTCCAAATTCAAGAAAAGAAAATAAAGCAGCTCAAAGCTACAAGTATGATGCAAGAGGAAATATTACAGGAATAACTGATGGTAATGGAAATCAAACAAGCTATCTTCTCGATGATTGGGGAAGAATAATTCAAATAACAACACCAGAAGGCGGAGTTGAGAAATATACTTATGATTATGCTGGAAATATAAGAAGTACAACAGATGCAAATGGTGGGACTATAGAATATATCTACAACAGTTTAGGACAAGTATGTGAAATAAGAGATCAGGAAGGAAATAGTGAATATTTCTATTATGATAAGGAAGGAAATCTTACAAAGCATATAGATAGAAATCAGAATTATGTAGATAGAAGCTATAACTTAGATAGAAATATAGTTTCAGTAAAGGCTTATAAAATTGATGAGGAAGCAATTGCCTTAGAAGCAAAGAAAACTGAAGAAGCTAGAATAAAAGCTGAGGAAGAGGCTGAAAAGAAGGCAGAAGAAGGTTTTGTAAGTAGTCCATTAAGCCAATCTAGCCATCGTAGAAGCTTTACAGAAAGACTAAAAGATAGAAAAGAAAGAGAAAAGCAAGAAGAAAAATCAAATAAAACAAATGCAGCTGGAAAATCAGAAGATCCAAATAAAAATAAGCTGAATGTAATAGATCAAAGATTTAAATATAATCCTGATGGAACTTTGAAAAATGCATATACAGGAAATATGCAATATGAATATGCTTATAATATTGAAGGAATGCTTGAAAATAAGAGTGCTTCTGGAAGAACACTTTTAAGCTATACTTATGATAAAAATAATAATATAAAAACTATTAAAGATATAACAGGTAAGAGTAGTATTTACAGCTATGACGAAGCTGACAGAGTTAAGTTAATTCAAGATGATAATCAAAATAATCTTGCTATTTATGATTATTATAAAAATGACAGTATAAAATCTGTTACTGTCGGAAATGGATTAAAGACAGATTATACTTATGATGGTGATGGAAATGTCCAAAGCTTAGTTACGATATCATCAAATGGTGAAGTTTTAGTAGATTATAATTATGCTTACGATTTAAATGGAAACAGACTTCAAAAAGTAAGCTCAAAGCATAAGAACTTCTATAGTTATGACTCAATGAATCGTCTTGTTGATTCAAATTATGATGGCAGAAAAGAAAGCTTCACTTATGATAAGGTAGGAAATAGGCTAACTAAAACTACAAATGATATCACTGAAAAATATGTTTATAATGTAAAAAATCAATTAAAAGAACTTCATAACAAAAATGGAGCAAACTACTTTACATATGATAAACAAGGAAATACAATAAAAGAAGAAACTTCAATTGGAAATAATATTTTTGAGTATAATACTTTAAATCAGCAAGTTAAAGCTATAACTAAAGATGGAAATACTTTAGTAAGTAGATATGACACTGAAGGATTAAGAGCTGAAATTGAAGAAAATGAAAAATTAACTAAGTTTATTTTCCATAAGGATAATGTTTTAGTTGAGTCTGATAAAGATTATACTGTTGTTTCTAGATTTACTAGAGGATATGAAGTTGTAGCTGCTGATATTTTGGAATTGAGCGAAGGCGAAGAAGTTAACCTAAATAGGAATTACTATACTGTTGATGAGCAAGGTAGTACAGTATTTATTACTGATAAGAATCAGCAAGTTAAAAATGAGTACTACTATGATGCTTTTGGAAATGTTTTAGAGACACAAGAACAAGTTCATAACAGGATAACTTATACTGGTCAGCAGTTTGATGGAATCACAGGGCAGTATTATTTAAGAGTGAGATTCTATAATCCTGTAATTGGTAGATTTACTCAAGAAGATATTTATCGTGGTGATGGATTAAATCTTTATGCTTATTGCGGGAATAATCCTATTAGGTATTATGATCCTAGCGGATATGAAAAATTGCCATCAGATGATAGAGTTGTATGGGCTATTGATGAAGATGATAAATCAATACAAGATGCACTCAAAGGTATAAATACTGGAGAAAGAGGAAATAGTTTGGCAGTACTAAAAGGTACTACAGAAAGAGATAGAAAAACTAATAAGCTATTAGAAGAACATGGATTAAAGGGAATTATGTATACAAAAAAGAACGGAAAATCAATACCAGATTTTGACCCAGTATCTATGTTTAATGTTAAAATCCCTAATATGAGTGAAAAGAGACAAGGTTTAGGTAAGAATTATGATCAAACAAGGGAAGCAATAGCAAATGAGATAATCAAAAGTAATGGGGATATAAATATTTTAAGGGAAAATGGGGTTGTAAATAGTAAAGTCACTAATAAAACACTGGGTGAAGTAAATAATTTTTTAGATAATAAAGCAAAAGAAATATTGAATAAAGATTTAACATTATCAGAGAAATTAAGTCAACTTAAAAAAGAAGTTGCCAAGCTTGAGTATAAAAATAAGGTAAAGGTAAAAACAGTACATGAAAAATGTAATCCAGATGCTCAATTAGTGCCAACTAATATTAACGGTAGTTTTTCACATGATGGTGGTGTCAGTGAATGTAAAAATAACAATACAAAACAATGTATTGGTAAAGGAAGAAATTAGAAGGATGTGTTGAAATGGAAATTTTGAATGAAATAGAGCACAAATATTTAGGAAATATTTGTTGTGTAGCCGATGAAGATGGAAATCCATTTGAATGGAGTAAAGTTAAAAGTATAACTATTTTTAATAGAAACTATGAAAGTGTAAAAATAAGTTTCAATTTCTTCTGCTTTAATAAGTACTTCGAGGTAAATGAGGTATTTGAGGATATAGCTGAAAATGTTGATAAAAGTATAGTGGAAAATTATAAACTTTTTATTGATGATAAAAAAGAAATAGAAGAGATATTTTTTGAATGGTTTAAAAGGGATGTTGAATGTATATTAGAAGATAAAGAAAGCATGAGTAATAAGGAAAATATATATGCATTAATAAAAATTGTTGAAGTTAGAATCTTTACTGATGGATATGCAGTTATTTTTGAAACACCATGGCATGATGAATTATTAGGAATTGAAAAAAAAGTGTTTGAAGATGGAGCTGAAGATATATCAATTCAATTGGAATCTGATATTGATGTTGTTGAAATGGATTATGAATAAACAATAGTTAATCAAATAGAAATAACTTATCAATGAATATATAATAAGATTAAATACAATTAAATTTACTAATAATTAATAAAAAAGGTTTTGCAGCAGGTGATAAATTGAATCACCTGCTTTTATAATGATTGGGGAGAATTTATGATAAGGCAGATAGAGTAATAGAGCAACATGAAAAGATGAAACTAATGGAATCTTTAGAAGTTATGTTTATAATTATGATAAAGCAGATAATGTAATCAGCATAAGTGAATATTCAGGAGAAGAAGCTAAGCTTATAAGCAATAAGTATATAAGCGAAAATGACTATAGAGTACATTGTAGAGAAAATGATAGATGTGTATAAGGGAAAAAATTTTATAGATACTGAGGTTGGATATATATTAATCTCAATCTATGAGTATTTATGTACGCCGAATCTTCAAAACAGTAGAGAAATATTGAATAATGTTAGTTCACAATTTCAAACATACTTAAGAATGTTAGTTGAAGTTGATGGATAATGTTATTCCCTAGTTATACAAGGCTATCACTAGTTGATATTATTAGAGCTAATGATATTAAGCTTAAAAGAATTAAATGAACAGCATAGTGAGAAATTGTAAGGCTTTTGTTAAGTATTATATCTCATCTAATATAATCAGAATTTGTTTTTAATAGTACTTAAATAGTGAAACAACCTAATACCGAAGAAATAATATTCGGTAATGAGAAAGTCTGGCTATTTTAGAGAAGAGTAAAGATTATCAGGTAAAATATAAAGGAAATATCGATAAAAACACATGTAATTGTAGCAAAGGTTAGATTACTGAGAATAAGGTGTTATATATTTTAAATATAGTAAATAGTGTTCTAACAGCAATTAATATACAAGATACAAAAGATTTACTTAATAAATATATGAAGGGAAAATAAATATTATGAAATATACTATTAGAAAACTTTTTGAAGTTATTGATGAAGTTAAAGATGAAAATGAGTTTTTTTATGAATTAGAAGGTGGAGATGAAGGTGCAGATTACTTTATTGAATTAATAACAAATTTTTCACCAAGAGAAAAAGAGATTATTAAATCAGAGTGTCATGAACAGTGTTTAAGTAATTTAAGTTTAGGAGAACAAGAGGTAGATGTAGATGGGTTTCTAGTATTTGAACGTATGGCACATGAAGAAGATTACAGAATTTTAAGAGTTAATAGTATAGATGAAGTTGAAAAAATTATTTTTGGAAAAGCTGAGATAACTAATATGTTTACAGCAGATATAGTAATTTTGGAAAATGGAAAACGAAAGAAATACTCTATAAAAGATAAGAAAGGAAATAGCATAAACTTCGAATATTTTTATAGAAAAGATTATAAAGATTTAGATGATGAGTATTTTCTTCAATGGCTTTAGATATATACATAGTTATTGTTTTTATAGGAATTATGTTAAAATTTAACAGATATTTTGGATATTGTCATGTATATTATGATAAAGAAGACAAATGTTAGGCAATTGAATTTTTTGAGACATCTCCAATTACATTTAAAGGATAATTCTTTTTAATACTCAATGTTCTAATAAACAATTAGGTATTGAAAAAGGAGAATCAATAAGGCAGATATAGTTGTTATTAACGACAAGATATGATGGAAAAGGAAATTCAAAAGTTGGAAATTAAATAAGTAGGGTAAGATATGGAGTGAATAATGAGAATGAAGGAAAATATTATAGAAAAGAAATTAATAGATGAATTAAGAAATAATATTTTAGGATCAGAAGATGAAGAAATGGGGTTTTTGGTTAGATTAAGAGATGGAGAAGGATTAGATAAAAAAAAATTAGAAAACACATATATTATTTTAGATGAGATGATAAGAATATATGATAATTATAATCAAATAGATAAGAAAGTTATTGAGCTAATTATGAATATTCCAAGAGATATGAATAGTTTTATCGAGTGGAACCCAGGATGTAAGGATGATATCGAAACAGCCATGGTCAAATTTTTAAGATATATTAGTAGAATACTTAAAACAGAATAAATCTATTATAACTGTATATTAGATGACAGTAGCTTTACATAAGATCAACTAATGATTGGTGTTAAATATGGATAATTAATATTTAAATAAAATTGGAGAGATAAATATGGTTAATGAAAAAAATATAATTGAACTTGCAAATGGGGATGGGATAATAAGATATTTTAATAAGTTATCTTTGAACTATAATTTTCCAGAAGATACTCGAAAGATACTTGAAGAAATAGGTGTACCTAAATATGTTGCACCATTTATAGAATTTTTTGATGAGTCAAATGGAGGTGGAAAAAGGTTAAGTGACCATTTTGATTTAAATTTATACCAAGACTCTGAGAGTGTTGAAAAAGATGAACTAGAAAAGATAAAAATTTATTTTAAGGAGTATATTGTCTTAGGAAACATTGAAACTGATGTCTTTGTTTTGAATGAGAAATTTAGAGTTATCCAGATTAATTATGAAACATTAAATGAGTATTATGTTAATTATTCTTTAAATAAATTTTTAGAAAGTTTATTAGTCTACAAAAATATTGTGGATATAGTACGTAGTAGAGGAGCGGAAACAGCATTTTTTGATGATGAAGTAACAGAAAAGGATATTAAATTATTAAGGGAAAAATTATCAGAAATTGATAAATATTCATTCATTGATGATAGTTTTTGGAGTAATGAAATAGAGAGATTAGAAGAAAACATATAGAAATAAACAAAAATACTTGTAGAAATTAAACACAATATTAAGTGAAAAATCTAGAAAGTAGACTAACAAAAGGTGGATTTTGTTTGCAAAAAATCAATAAAGGTATAAGGTTAATTATTTACTATTCCTGAATGGGAATAATATTAACTGTCATTAAAAATTATAATAACAAGATAGAGTTAAGCAAAGAGTTTATAAAATATTTGAATGAAAATACTAATTATAAAAAAATAATGTATTGTAAAATGGTAACGGTTTGCTTTATGAATTATAAAACCATTGATATAACTAGTGTTTTTACTAATTTAAAAAGTGTATCAAATTCGTAAAATTTTCGCTATAAATAAACCCTCATTTTTGTTAAATTAATAACCGAAATGAGGGTTTATTTTGAGAAGAAATTACTTTGTAAAATTGATAAGATACATGAAAAAGGTATATAGTATTGAAAATGGATTAAACAAATTAACATCATTTATTTTAGTTAAAAGTTTGAAGGGACTTACAAATTGGTTATAATAAATATAGACAAACAAAATATAATTAACTAGAAAATAAAAAAATAACACACTTTGGATATAAAAATAAAATATACAATGATAGGAAGTGATGGTATGCAGGAAGGATCAATCTATTTAAAACGTGATGCTTATAATAAATTATTAGAATGGAAAAATAACCATACTAATAAAGTATTATTAGTAGAAGGTGCAAGGCAAGTTGGGAAGACCTACTTAGTAAAAAAATTTGCCAATGAGAATTATAAAGATGTAATTTACATTAATTTATTAGAAGAAAGTGGAGAAGATTTACTCTCTATTTATAATAAAATAAAGGATGAACGCTCAAGTGGAATACTTGATAGAGAAAATACTAATTCTTTAAAGGAAATGTTTAAACGATTTTCTAAGAAATTCATAGACAATAAGGAATGTGTAATAATAATTGATGAGATTCAAGAAGAATATAAAATATACAATATGATAAGACAATTTGCAAGAGAATTTGAAGCTCACTTTATTATGACAGGAAGTTATCTAGGCAGAGTTGTAATGAAAAAGGAATTTTGGTCTCCAATGGGAGATGTGGATTTTCTTGAAATAAAACCATTATCTTTTGTAGAGTTTATTAATGCGATTAATTTAAGCGAAGTTTATGAAGCTTTAGATTTATTTGGAAAATCTGAAAAGAATAACTATGAACTTATTTATAGTAAATATAAAGACTATTGTATTGTAGGTGGATATCCAGAAGTAGTTTGTGAATATTTAAATGGTGGTGTGGATAACTTAGAAGGATTATTTGAAAAGTTATTACGTATTTTTTGTGAAGAATCTGCAAGATATTTTGATGGAGACATATTAACAGCAAGAATGTTTGAAGATTGTATAAATGCAATAATTCAAATGCTTGCAAATAATAAAAAAGGTTTTAGTAGTGGAAGTTATACTGAAGAATTGCAACAAATTATAGTAAAACAGTATTCAAGTAATATAAATAAAGAAAATTGTAATAGAATTCTTCAATGGTTTCATACCTCAAAATTTGTTAAAGATTGCGATAAATTAGTGGAATTCGATTTTACTAACATAAAAAAACGCCAAAGATATTTTCTGTCAGATATAGGAATGGCAAATTATGTTTTGAATAAATCCAATATATTATTATCAGAATCTAATGGTGTATTGAATGAGACTTTTGTCTATCAATGTCTAGTAGATAAAATACCAACAGTTCCAATGTTTGCTGTATATGGGGATGGAGAATTAGATTTTGTTTATAGAAATAGAGAAAATGCTTATGTTTATGGTATAGAAGTTAAAGCAGGAAAGAACTCAGGAAAAACTATAACTAAGTCATTAAATAATGGGAAAATAAATTTTGCTATTTATCTTAAAGGATTAACAGAAGGTGGAGTAGCAAATAAAATATATACAATTCCAATATATTTATTCCCACGATTTGAGTTTAAAGATATAAAAAATATTTAGTAAGTTAAACTGTACGAAAAGACTTTAATCATTAGTTGAATTTG
This sequence comes from Clostridium saccharoperbutylacetonicum N1-4(HMT), assembly GCF_000340885.1. Taxonomy (NCBI): domain Bacteria; kingdom Bacillati; phylum Bacillota; class Clostridia; order Eubacteriales; family Clostridiaceae; genus Clostridium; species Clostridium saccharoperbutylacetonicum. The sequence goes on from NC_020291.1 coordinate 1,755,610, forward strand.
CTATTGATGTTTATAAAAAGATTTAGGAATGACAAACTGTATATAATAATTATGCATAGAGAAGCTTAGAGTTGGGAGAAGGTGAATTAAATGAAAAAAATAATACAAATAGGAACTTCTGATTTTAAAGAATTGATAGAAGAAAATAATTATTTCGTAGATAAAAGTTTACTTATAAAAGAATTTTTTGAGAATGGAGCCAAGATTATTCTTACTCCAAGACCAAGAAGGTTTGGGAAAACTTTAAATTTAAGTATGTTAAGATATTTCTTTGATATAAGAACTAAGGAAGAAACAAAGAATTTATTTAAAGGGTTAAAAATAGAAAATGAAAGCAAAATATTAGAAAATCAAGGAGCATATCCAATAATTTTTATTACATTTAAAAATCAAAAGCATTTATCTTATGAAGATTTTAAAGTTGGAATACAGATGATGCTGTCCAATTTATATAAGGAGTATGAATATTTATTAGAAAGTGATAAGTTGTCTGAGTTTGATAAGGCAGATTTTAAGGAAATAATATCAAGAAAAGCTCCAGTAGGGGTTTTCTCAGAGGGTATAAGTAATCTGATGATGTATATTAATAAGCACTATGGCAGAAAAGTAATGTTATTTATAGATGAATATGATGTACCAATTCAAGAAGCTTACTTAAATAAAGGAAACCCGACTCACATTCGTTCGCTGGGTGCGTTCGAGGAGCCAAATACAAGATTTGGACTCTCACAGCATGATGAAATGATTGTTTTAATAAGAAATTTATTAACCTCTGCACTCAAAGATAATATGTATTTAGAAAAAGCCATGATAACAGGAATACTTAGAGTTGCAAAGGAAAGCATTTTTTCGGGACTTAACAATCTAGAAGTAGACACTATTTTAGGATATGATTTTAATGATAAATTTGGATTCACAGAAGAAGAAGTTGAAAATTTATTAAACTATTATGACACGATGGCTGAGATAGAGAATATAAAGAAGTGGTATAATGGATATATTTTTGGTGGAGAAGTAATATATAACCCTTGGTCAGTTTTAAATTATTTAAAAAAGAAGAGAGAAGGTTTTAAGCCTTATTGGATTAATAGCAGCAGCAATGATTTGATAAAAAAGCTATTGCTTAAAGGTGACAATAATATGAAGCTTGAACTTGAAGAGCTTATAGAAGAAAAATCAATATACAAAGTAATTGAGGATAATATAGTAATGTCAGAGGTGGAAGATTCAAATGAAAATATTTGGAGTTTTTTACTGATGAGTGGATATTTAAAGGCAATTAAAACTGAAAATGTAGAGGGAGTATTAAATTGTGAACTCAAAATTCCTAATCAAGAAGTATTGATTTTCTACAATAATTTAATTAAAAAATGGTTTTTAGAAACTATAACGAATCAAAAATATGAATTAATGTTAGAAACATTAATAAGTGGGAATATAAAAGTATTTGGGGGTATTTTTAAAGAATTTGTAATTAATAATTTAAGTTATTTTGATGCATCAGGAAAAGAACCAGAAAGAGTTTATCATGCTTTTGTACTTGGAATGCTTATATCACTTTCAAATGATTATGAAGTAAAGTCAAATAAAGAAAGTGGTTATGGAAGGTACGATGTTATTATAATACCTAAAGATGTTTCTAGAACAGGAATTATTATTGAATTTAAGAAAATTGATTATTTCTTAGATGATACAATAGAAGAAGCAACAAAAGATGCCTTAAAGCAAATAGAAGAAAAGAAGTATGAAACTGAGTTAGTACAAAGAGGGGTACAGAATATATTAAAGCTGGCAATTGTATTTAAAGGTAAAGAGGTTAAAGTTACACAAGGTTAGAATATAGAATTTACAAGGTAGTCTGAATGATAGACTACCTTATTTCGTGTACCTAAATTATAAACTAAGATACTTCTTGATTTACTATTTAGGTACTAAATACATATTATTTAAAAGCAACAGTTTAGCTTCTAAATTATAAAACCATTGATATCATTAGTGTTTTTGCTAATTCAAAAAGTGTATCAAATTCGGAAAAATTTCACTATAAATAAAACCTCATTTTGGTTAAGAATAACCAAAATGAGGTTTTACAATTAAGAAAAATTATTTTTCTATGAGTTTGTCTTTTCTATCTAAATTAAGATAGGTATATAATGGATATCATTAGTGAATAGCCTTTTTACTGTATCTCTTTCCAGAAGCTTCAACGCTGGTAACAGTTACTAATGCATCTTCATCGAAGTCGCTGACTATTCCTTTTAACTTTGCAATTTCTAGCCTTGATACAACTACATAGATGACATTTGTTGATTTGCCTTTATAAGCACCTTCTCCATGTAATAAGGTAACACCTCTTCCAAGTCTGTCAGTTAATGCTTCAGAAATATCTTTATTTTTTTCAGATACAATGATTACAGCTTTTGACTCATCGAGACCTTCAACGGTAATGTCTATAGCTTTAAAAGCAATAAAGTATGCCATTAGTGAATACATTGCTCTATCCCAGCCAAAGAGTATACCAGATCCACCTAATATAAATAAATTAATGAACATTACGATTTCTCCAATAGAGAAACTACTTCTTTTATCCATGATAATTGCAACTATTTCAGTTCCATCTAAAGAACCGCCATTTCTTATAATTATACCTACGCCAACGCCTAGTATAATTCCGCCAAATATAGTTGCTAGTAGTATGTCTTTAGTTATACCTGGTATTGGATGTAAAAAAGATACGCCAATTGATAAGCATATAACGGAAAATAAGGTTGATAGAGCAAAGGTCTTACCTATTTGCTTATATCCCAAAACTAGGAAAGGTATATTTAAGATAAATACAAATAACCCTAAAGGTAAATTTGTTATATAACTTGCCATTATGGATATACCTGTTATTCCACCATCGATTATGTTATTAGGGATTAAAAATATTTCCAGACCTATTGAGGCAAGAACTGAACCTATGCTCATCAATACAACTCTATAGACAAGAGTTAAAATGTGATTATTCTTACTTTTCATATAATCGCCTCCTATTTTATTTTTATACGTTCTTTATGCATATTATACTATAGTTTAGCCTAATTACAAAATTATCAATATATATATGAAAAGTATATTCAAAAACTGAAGAAAAAATTTCAAAATAATGGTAAAATGTAATTAATATATGGATGTAGGAGGAAAAGTTATGGGAAAGACTTTGGTAATTGATTTAGAAGATGTTTGTCTACAAGGAGACATATTAGATGTAGGAGAAAAAAATCTTGGAATTATCTACAATATATCAAAGGACGCAGAAGAGGAGTTATCCTTAGATTATGTTGATAATAATAGTAAAATAAATTTGAAAAGTAGAAAATATGATGCATGTACTTTCTTTTTTGATTTAAATAAGATATGGACGAGCTTTGAAAAGGAGCGCTTAATAAAGGAGATGAGCTCATATATAAAAGATTCTGGAGAAATATTTATTTGGGATATTAATAAAGAAAGAGGAAAAGTATTTAATAATAAAATAAAGGTTATCTTACCAAAAGGAAAAGTCAAGGAATTTACTTTCAAAAATTTAAATATACTTTTAAGTTCAAATATTGAAGAAATAAAAAAAATTCTTGTTAAATATTTTAAAATAGAGGAAGTTAAAGCTTGGGAAGATGTTTTTTTTGTGAGAGGAACTAAGTTAAAAACTGAAGTTATAGTAGAAGAAAAAATTGATTGTGAAAGTGCTAATTATAGCTGTTTAACATAAATTAATTCCTGCTAATTTTGTCCCCACTAGGAGGGGATTTTTTTTGCATAAAAATGAATTTTGTTGCAAAAACTATAAGTAAAGTATTGATAGCTTGACACTAAATATAACCTAAAGTATACTATTAGTATACTTTAGGTTATATTTAGTGAAGTTGGTAAATTGGAGGAATAAAAATGGGGATGCTTGAACGAAAAGAAAAGGAAAAGCAAATTAGAAGAAATGACATAATCAATGCAGCAGAAAAAGTATTTGTTGATAAAGGTTTTGAAAATTCAACAATGGATGATATAGCTAAAGAAGCTGAATTTACTAAGAAAACCATATATTCGTATTTTAGCAGTAAGGAAGAATTATATTATGAAATAATGCTAAAAGGATTTTTAATGATAAATGAACTGGTGGAGAAAAAGTTATCTGAAATCTCTGATAAGACAGAAAGTGAAAAAATAAAAACTATGGGTATGTGTTTTATTGAATTCAAAGATAAATATCCTGCACACTTTAAAGCAATGATGGACTATCAAAATAAAGATGAGGATTTTCATAGTAAAAATAAATCAACAATAGTCGGGAAGTGCTATGAAGAAGGAGAAGTGACTATAGATATTTTAAAGAAATGTGTGGCTAGAGGAATTGAAACAGGAGAATTTTCAAATAAGATTGATCCTATAGCAATTGTATTTACACTATGGTCACATTTAATGGGACTAATATGGTTAATTGATAAAAAGGAAAAGTACATAAATAACAGCTACAACAAAACAATGTCAGAATTAATTGATGTGGGTTTTGAAATTGTAATTAACTCAATAAGAAGTAATTAGAATTGTGTAAGATAAAGGATTAAAGGAGTTTTTGTATGATTAATGTAAAAAATATTCTGATTATAGTCATTTGTATTTTGATTTTATGTGGTGGAGTATATGGTATTAAATATTTTATGGATGTTAAACAATATAAAGAAGCTATAAAAGAAATTAAAATAGCAGATGTTGATTTGTCAAAAATAAAAGATGGAAATTATCCAGGTGAATTTGAGACATCTTTTATTGGAGCCGAAGTTAATGTTAAAGTTGAAAAACATAAGATAGTAGATATTGAATTAGTTAAACATAAAAATGAAAGAGGAAAGAAGGCAGAGATTATTCCAGAAGAAGTAGTACAAGCTCAATCTCTTCAAGTCGATACGGTTTCAGGTGCTACTAATAGTTCTAAAGTTATTTTAAAAGCTATTGAAAATGCGCTAAAAAGTGCAGATAAGATTAAGCAATGAATGTTAATTGAGTTGAAAATTGTTGTTTGGAATGCCTTTAAAGGACTAACACTAAATTAGCGTTAGTCCTTTTTATTAAGGGATTAATAAGGTATACTATATAAAGTATTAAAAATTATTATTATTTTCAAATTTAATGATACATGAAAGGACGAGTTACAGATGAAAGTATTGTTAACAGCAGTTGATTCTAAATTTATTCATAGTAATTTAGCTGTTAGATATTTAAAGAATTTTACAAAGGATCTTGATTATGAAGGAAAAATTAAAGAATTTACTATAAATGATAGAGAAGGAAGAATCCTTGAAGAAATAATTAAGGAAAAACCTGATGTAGTTGCATTTTCAACTTATATTTGGAATGTTGAATTAATTTCTAGAATTGCTAACTTAATTAAAAGAGTGGATTCTAATATAGAAATTTTATATGGTGGACCAGAGGTTTCTTTTGACTCAAGAAGTTTTCTTCAAAATAATGTAGGAGAATACGTTATTGAAGGCGAAGGAGAAAAAACTTATAGGGATTTCATATTATATAAATTAGGAAAAATGAAATTAGAAGAAGTTAGAGGTCTGCATTATAAAGCTAATGAAATAGTTCATTCTAATGAAAAACGTCCATTAATGTCTATGGAGGAAATTGTATTTCCTTATGAAGAAGGCGAAGATTTAAGTAATAAAATTGTATATTACGAAGCTTCAAGAGGCTGCCCCTTCAACTGCAAATATTGTCTTTCATCTACAAGTCATGGAGTTAGATTTTTAGATATAGATAGAGTATTAAAGGATTTAATGTATTTTATAAATAAAAAAGTTAGATTAGTTAAATTTGTTGACCGTACCTTTAATTGTAATTCAAAATTTGCAATGGCTATATGGGACTTTTTAATAAACCAAGACACAAATACTCAATTTCATTTTGAGATATCAGCAGATATATTAAAGCCTCAGGAAATAGAACTTTTAGCAAATGCTCCAAAAGGAAGATTTAGATTTGAAGTTGGAGTCCAAACTACTAATGATGAGGTTTTAAGAAATATTAATAGATTTGTTAATTTCAGTGATATAAAAGAAAAAGTTTTAGAAATTGATGCCTTAAGAAATATAGATCAGCATTTAGATTTAATAGCAGGACTTCCAGGAGAGGATTATGAATCTTTTGAAAATTCTTTTAATGACATGTATGAAATAAGACCGGAGGAAATACAACTTGGATTTTTAAAACTATTAAAGGGATCTTCCATGAGAGAAGATGCAGATAAATATGGAATGGAATATTCACCATATCCACCATATGAAATTTTGAAAACAGATAAGATATCTTATGAAGAACTTTTAAAACTTAAAAAAGTTGAAGAAATGGTTGATAAATACTATAATTCTCAAAAGTTTAAACTTATAATAAAATACTTTGAGGAAAAATTTGATAAGCCTTTTGATTTTTATTATAGCTTGGGAATGTTTTTTGAAGAGCAAGGATACTTTAATAAAAATATAGGAAATGTTGAGTATTATAAAGTGTTTTTAGACTTTAATGAGTTAGCCCTAAAAGAAAGTAATAAATATTTAAAAGAAATAGTTAGGTTTAATTATTTGACTTATTATAAAAAAAGAGGGTTGCCAGACTTCTTAAGAAGTGAAATGGACAGAGAAGAAGAAAAGAGTATTAAAGAAAAGCTAAGAGAAGAGTATTCCTTTAAGGAACATCATTTAGAGAAGTTTAGCATGAATATAGAGCTATATATGTCAAAAGACGAACTAGTAGAAGAAACTACATATTATTTGTTTAATAATAATAATGAATATATTAAATTAGATAATATATAAAGTTAAACTTATGCTAGCAAAGGGAACAATACCAAAGAGTGCATAGTCCATAAAAAAACAGAGCCTTATGGGCTCTGAAAAAGTTTAGGCATATGAAAGAAAATAACAAGAAATAGACTAGAATGTTCATTTGTTATTTTTTGATTATGCCTTAATTAATTTATAATTTTTTGACTGGAACCTGTATTTCAGACAAGTATTCATGGGAGTTTTCTTCGCTACAAACTCCTTTTAGGGGTAGTGCACGTGCAGACCCGTAAATGGTATATTCATTTTCTTCAATCCACTGTGCTAGAAAATTATATGCAGGAGCAATATTTGAATAATCACCTGGAACTAATACACTTGCAACTTGTTCTATTGGGATAGTTTCTTTGAAAGTAAAGCCACCAGCATCATTTAATAATTTTTCAACAACAACTGAAACTTCTATGTCAACTGGCCCTTCTTTATAATCTTCATCGTAGTAAGTAGCATAAGCAATATTACCACAAGAAATCTGTTCATCTTGAATATATTTGCTTAACTTTTGCCAAAGGATTCCTTCTGCGTCAAATGTGGGTATAGTATCTCTTAATGAGATAACTTTATAGGACGGTACTGATTTTAGTGTGACATTATAATTCATATTGATTTTCTCCTTTTTTAAATTCTTAATTGTAGCAGTGATTTTTCTTAGTTTATCTTTTTCGGCTTTAATATTATTTTTAACTTCTTCTTCTTTTTGTTTTAAAATGTCTCTCAATTTAGCATCAGATTGCTCATTCACAGCAATGGCTATATCAGACACATTAAAGCCCATATCGCGAAGGGCAACAATGAGATTAAGTTTGGTGATTTGCTTAGCTGAATAATACCTATATCCGGTGAATGTATCTATTTCAGCAGGCTTAAAAAGTCCAACCTCATCATAATATCGCAGCATACGTACAGATACCATTGTCAGTTTAGAAAAATATCCAATCTTAAACATAAAATCAACTCCCTGAAAAATATCATTGCTAACTACAAATTAAGAATAATGCCTCACACTATGTTAGAGTCAATATCTTATTTTATATTTTATCATATTATTGCAGAAATGAATTTGACATAGAATATATTAAGGAAATAGTAGAAGATAGCATACGCAAAATTAAATGATTTTTAGTAAAGTTTACTGACAGGAGATTCTTGTCAGTATTTTTTTATATTTAGAATACCACCGATTAAGGGTGGTGCTAACTTGAAAAATTATAATTGACATACATATTATCTTGTATTAATATATCTTTAAGATACATATATATAACTAAAAGATATATTATGGGGGAGTTAAAATATGAAGAGACAAAATGTTAGAAAATTGTTTTTAATAAGTTCAATGTTACTGTTTCCAATAACTATATATTATTTTTCACCATATTTAATTATTCAAGGAGCATTGGAAGGAGTAATTAATGGTAGTTTCATTATATTTCTTTTAATGTTAATAAGTTCTGTTTTTTTAGGAAGAGCATATTGTGGGTATTTGTGTCCAGTTAGCGGAATACAAGAATGTACTGTGCTCATTAATGACAAAAAAGCTAAACAGGGTTGGAAGAATAATATAAAATATGTAATTTGGCTAATATGGATAATAGGTATAATTCTTTGTTTTGTATTTAGCAAACAAAAATTAACGGTAGATTTTTTTTATATGACTGATCATGGAATATCAATATCAAATATATATGGATACATTATATATTACTTGGTAATACTTCTAGTTTTTATTCCATCTGTCTTATTTGGTAAAAGAATCTTTTGTCACTATTTTTGTTGGATGGCACCATTTATGGTGATAGGCAATAAATTAGGAAATCTGCTTCATATTAAAAAAATCAGATTAGAAGCTCACAAGGATAAATGTATAAATTGCCATATATGTGATAAGAGTTGTCCTATGAGCCTTAATGTTTCAGAGAAAGTTAATGTGGAGAAAATGGAGGACAGTGAGTGTATATTATGTGGAGCTTGTGTTGATAGCTGTCCTAAAAAGGCTATTACTTATAAAGTGAACTAAAGGGGATAGATAAGTGAAAAAAACAAGATATGTATTGCTTGGGTTGCTTCAAGAAGAAGAACTAAGTGGATATGAAATGAAAAAAATTATAAATATGCGAATGTCGTTTTTTTGGCAGGAAAGTTTTGGACAAATATATCCGGAACTTAGCAAAATGATGAAGGAAGGATTAATTGATTTTTCTAAGCAGGAACCATCTGATAAAATAAAACGTGAAAAAATAAGATATACAATAACTTCTAAAGGGCAAAAAGAGCTTAAGCAATGGATGGAAGCAGAAAATGAAAAGGATACTGCCAGAAGTGAATTGCTTTTGAAGATGTATTTATCAACTGATAAAAATTCTGAAGAAATGAGAAAACATATTATTAAGTTCAAAGAAGAAGCTGAGGGAAAATTAGAGTTATTCAAATTATTTGATGCAGATTTAAAGCAAAATATAGAAATGCATAATAATCATAAGAATATATTATGCGTCTTAAATTTGGGTATACGCCAGACCAAATTGTATGTTGATTGGAGTAATGAAATGTTGGAGCTTTTGAATAAAGATTATGAATAAAACTGAAGATACAGTAAATTTTACTGACAGGAGATTCTTGTCAGTATTTTTTGTATAGAGAATAATACCAGTTAGATGAAAGATTCTATTTTCCGCTGATAATTTCACTTAACTGGTGAATATTATTAACTACAATTTGCAACAGGTTAAGTTAGAAAAAGTGTTTTTTTATATACAAAGAATAGTCAATGGAAAATTTATACTTAAATATCTTGACAATTATGGATTACAGTTGTACTCTTAAAGTGGATTACAATTGTAATACTAAATAAAGGAGTGAAGGTTATGGAAGAAATACCTAAGATATCTGAGGCAGAATGGGAAGTAATGAAAATCGTTTGGTCAGAAAAGCTGTGTACATCAAATCAAATTATTGAGGCTTTAGAAAATATAAAGGATTGGAAACCTAAAACAATAAAGACTTTAATAAGTAGATTAGTTAGTAAAAATGCACTTGGATTTAAAGAAGAAGGAAGAAAATATCTTTATTATCCTTTAATAAATGAAAATGAATGTATACATGCAGAAAATCAAACCTTTTTAAGTAAAGTTTATAATGGTGCCATTAAAAATATGTTAGTAAGTTTTATCAAAGAAAGTGATTTAAGCAAAGAGGATATAGAAGATCTTAAAAGTATACTAGATGAAAGGAATAAGTAATTTATGTATTATTTAGGCCAATTATTTAAAGTAATACTTCAAACATCTATTACAACTAGTATATTAATTTGTTTACTTCTTATTTTTAGAAAATATTCAAAAGGAAGGTTAGGAATTAAATTTCAATATACCTTATGGTTTTTAGTAATATTCCGTTTAACTATATTTAAGCTACCTGAAAGTCCATTTAGTATCTTTAATATTATTAATGGAGTAGGAAACAATATTTTGTTATTGTTCTCAAATAAAACTGAAACTTTCGGAACTGTATTGGCACGAAGTGGAAGTAAAATTAGCTCTTTAGATAACCATGATGTGATTCTAAGAACCATAAATTCTATGGATTTTTCTACTGATAAAGTTATGAATTCTAGTTTATCAGGAATGAATATTTTTAGTTTTATTTGGCTAATTGGAGTAATATTTATTTTCGCTTATATACTTTTTGTGTATAGAGGACTAAGAAGAAAGATAAATAACAATGGTAAATCGAACAATAATGAACTTCTAAGTATATTAAAACAGTGCAAAAATGAAATGAGCATCAAAAAAGAAATAGCTTTAGTTGAAACGTCCATTGTGAAGATTCCTGCATTATTTGGTTATTTTAAGCCTGTAATATTAATTCCTAATAATATTAATAAGGTAATAGATGTTGATAAATTAAGATATATATTTCTTCATGAATTATCTCATTTAAAACGTAGAGATATAGTTATAAATTGGATAATTATTTTCTTAAAGGTAATTTATTGGTTTAATCCAATTATCCATTATGGCTTTAGAAAAATGAAGGAAGATATGGAAGTATGCTGTGATTCGCTTGCACTTTCTTATACTGAAGATAAAGAAGTTAAGGAATATGGTTATACAATTATTGAGATGATTGACAAGTTTTCTAAGTCAACACATTTAATTGGAACAACTTCGATAGTAAATAATAAGTCTGAAGTAAGAAGGAGAATTGTTATGATAAAATTATTTAATAAAAAAGCCTATAGATTTTCTGCAATGGCAGTTGCAGCTTTACTAGTAATTAGTAGTGCTGTACTTACTAATGCAAGAGCAGCTTCAAACATAAATGGCAGCAATGCAGCAAAAGTTGATAAAATTGACTATGCGTTTGTTAAGGATTCTAATATAGTTGGTGAATGGAAGAGCTTAGATTTTGTTAAGAACATAGAAGAATTTAAGGTAAATACCAAGCAGTTCACTGGCGATTTATATGTAAAAGATATAAGTTTTACAGAGGATGGAAAGGTTCCAAGAACAGTTTTTACCTGGACAAAGGATCATATTATTAATGACGTAGACAAGACAGATAGTAGTTATGTTATCAAAGATATTGATGGGACAACTTATATGTTCTTTCAATGGAAAAGTGGAGATTATACAATTAGAGGTATGGAGCCCTATTACTATGTATTACAAAAGGTTAGTTCAACACCAGCACTCGATATTAACATTTCTGGAGACAAAGTTGAAACAAGAGTTGACAAAGTTGATTATCCTTTTATAAATGATACTGAAGTACTTGGAAAGTGGGAAAGTGTTGATTTCGTTGAAAATGTAGATAAATTTAATCCTGATAAGAAGGCATGGAATGGGGATTTATATTTAAAAAATTTAATTTTCGATGAAAATGGCAAAATTGAAGATAAAACTATAACTTGGACAAAAGATTTAGTATTAGATGTAAATAATAAAACAGCATCAAAGTACATAATAAAGGAAATTAACGGTTCAAAATATATGTTCTTTGAATGGAAAAATGGAGATTATAGAGAAAGAGGAGCAACTCCTTGGTACTATGTTTTAAAACAAGTTAGTGAAAGTTAAATAATAAATTATTAATTTTTATAAGTATAACCTTAATAATTTTGTAATTGATATAAGATACCTTTAATAGTATAATCAAATGGGAAGTAAGCCAAGATGGAATAATTGGATATTGGTGGATATAATTTACTTTCATAGACTTAACTAAGGAGTAGAAAAGATGAATTATATATTAGCAATGGTAGTAGCCCTTTTAGGTGCAATGATTACCATGCCTTTTCTTATGAGATTAGCTAAAAAGATACATTTTACAGATAAACCAAATAAAAGAAAGCAACATAAAGCACCAACACCATTATGTGGTGGAATAGCTTTATATATTGGTTTTTTCATATCATATTTTGCATTTTATCAAGATGATTTTGAAAAACAAAAAACAGTATTTATTGCAGCCACAATGATATTAATAATAGGGCTTGTAGATGATTGGTATAAAACTAAAGGAAAGGAATTTCCTATATTTCCTAGATTGGTTATTCAATTGATAGCAGCTGTTTTAGTGTTTAACTCTAAGATTGCTTTTTCAGGCTTTACTAATCCTTTTACAGGACATTATATAGAACTTAATTCCACTGTACAATTTATACTTACAATAACTTGGATATTTGGAGTTACTACTGTAATCAATTGGTCAGATGGAATGGATGGATTAGCAGGAGGATTGTCTTTAATATCAGCAATGACATTCTTGGTTGCTGCAATAATATTGAAGCAAAGTGAATCAGCAATGATATCTGTAATTTTAGTAGGAACTATTTTAGGTTTCTTATATTATAATAAATTCCCAGCACGGGTGTTTATGGGCGATTCTGGAGCTAATTTTTTAGGATTTATTTTAAGCATTACAGCTTTAGATGGAGCTTTTAAACAAACTACTATTATGAGTTTGTTTATACCAATATTAGCTTTAGCAGTGCCTATCTTTGATAATCTGTTTGTTATCTTTAAAAGATTTTCAGAAGGTAAACCTGTATATCAAGCTGATAGAAGTCAAATACATTTTAGATTGGCAGAAAAAGGTTTTACTACTGTTCAAGTTGTAAATTACATAATGTTAATAAGTTTAGCTTTTAGTATAGCATCATTACTTTTATTATGGATTAAGAAATAAATATATAATTTCTTTACAAATATGATTTAATAATATATAATGGCTAATTATAAGACTTATCAAGAGTGGTGGAGGGACTGGCCCGAAGAAACCCAGCAACCGATATATTTGAAAATATATAAGGTGCTAAATCCTGCAGCGTAAGAGCTGATAGATAAGGTGTTTTGAAGATTTAAAGTCTAAAGGAAATACCTTTAGGCTTTTTTGTTCTTTAAAAATAATTGACAATTGAGCATTGACGATTGAAATTAGAAACTCTCAGTTATAGATATCCAAAGCAAGAATTAGATATATGCGGAACTTACCGAAATTAAACACATATTTATTACAGCGGACTTATGAAATTATCACTGGATGGGTTCTAAGTGGAAGGTTGCACCCATTTCTGCATGTTCCTAAAGTAAATTTATGACAAGCAGAAAATGGAACAACCTTCCACTAATAACCATCACAGCTTAATTTCATATGCCGCTTGCACAAATATGTATCTAATTTCTAGTGTAGTGTTACGATTATAATTTCTCAATGGTGTATGTATATTCCATTTATAAGTTTGATTATTAATTTGGATATCTATAATAAAAATTAAATCGGTAGAGGTTGGATAAAATATGAATGTATTTGAACTTGCAATAAGCAGGAAAGAAGTTCTTAGATATCTTGGATACAAAGGGCAAGCTCTAGATGAAAACCTAGAGAGAATTATTGATGAAGCTAGAGAAGAAGGGAAAAAGGTAATTATCCCAAGAGTTATATATGAATATAAAGATATAATAACTGTTGAAGCTGGTGTGGAAGTAATAGGCACAAATTTAATTCTTAAAGGAAAAGATATAAAAGAGCATTTAAAAAAATCAAAGAAATGTGTATTATTAGCTGTGACTTTAGGTAATGAAGTGGAAAAGAAAACTAGGCTATATGAAAAAACTGATTTAACAAAAGCACTTATACTTGATGCTTGTGCTACTACAGCAGTAGAAGAAGTCTGTGATGCTGTAGAAAATGTTGTTAAAGAAAAGGCAGCAGCAAATGGCTGTAGTATTACTTTTAGATATAGTCCTGGGTATGGAGATCTGCCATTAGATGTTCAAAATAGCTTTCTAAGAGCATTAGATGCGCAAAAGAAAATTGGACTTACAGTATCTGAAAATAATTTATTATTTCCCAGGAAATCTGTAACAGCAATAATTGGTATAGTTGAAGGTGAAATAGAAAAGAAAAAAAGGACTTGTAAGGAATGTAATAATTACGAAAATTGCAATTTTAGAAGAGAGGGTGAATCCTGTGGGGCTTAAGGAAATTATAAAGGATAACATTTTAATATTTGATGGAGCAATGGGAACTATGCTTCAAAGGAAGGGGTTAAAGCTTGGCGAAAATCCAGAGGTTCTAAATATAAAAGAACCACATATTATAGAAGAAATTCATAAAGAATATATAGATAGTGGAGCTAATGTAATAACTACTAATACTTTTGGAGCTAACGAATTAAAGTTAAAGCTTTGCAATTTAGAAGTAGAAGAAGCTGTAGATGCAGCTGTTAAAATTGCAAAAAGAGCAAAAGGTAATAGTAATACTTATATTGCTTTAGATATTGGCCCAATAGGTGAGCTTTTAGAACCTATGGGAACTTTAAGCTTTGACAAGGCTTATGAAATTTTTAAACGTCAAATTGTTCAAGGTGTTAAATCAGGTGCAGATATAATTTTAATTGAAACTATGACTGATTTATATGAACTTAAAGCAGCAATATTAGCAGCTAAAGAAAATTCAAAGCTGCCTGTATTTTGTACAATGACCTTTGAAGAAAATTTAAGAACTTTTACTGGCTGTTCTCCAGAGGCTATGGTACTTGTTTTAGAAGGACTTGGAGTTGATGCTCTTGGAGTTAACTGTTCCTTAGGACCAAAACAATTAAAGCCTGTTATTGAAGAAATATGCAGTTTGGCGCATATTCCAGTAATGGTACAGCCTAATGCAGGGCTTCCAACGCTAGATTTAAATGGTGAAACAAAGTACGATGTAACTAAGGAAGAATTTGCTGATACCTTGTGCAGTTTTATTGATTTAGGAGTTAGAATAATTGGAGGATGCTGTGGCACAAGTCCTGAGTATATTAAAGAATTAGCTGCTAGGGTTAAGGATAAAAAATTAGCGCCAATTGAAAATTTAACGTACTCTGCAATTTGTACGCCATCAAAGGTGGTAAGAATAGATGGTGTTAGAATCATAGGTGAAAGAATTAATCCAACAGGAAAGAAATTGTTTAAAGAAGCCTTGAAAAATGAAGATTTGGATTATATATTAAAGCAAGGAATATCTCAAATAGAAGCTGGAGCCCATATTTTAGATGTTAATGTTGGACTGCCTGAAATTGATGAAGCAGCTATGATGCATAAGGTTGTGAAGGAATTGCAGGGAATTGTGGATATTCCACTTCAAATTGATTCCTCAGATCTTAAAGCAATAGAAACTGGCCTTAGATATTATAATGGAAAGCCTATATTAAATTCCGTAAATGGAGAAGATGCAGTTTTAGATAGAATACTTCCATTAGTTAAAAAATATGGAGCAAGTGTTGTAGGTTTAACTTTAGATGAAAGAGGAATTCCTAATAAGGCAGAAGAGAGATTTAAAATTGCTGAGAAAATAATAAATAAAGCAGCTGAATATGGAATAAAAAAAGAAGATGTATTTATTGACTGCTTAGTTTTGACTGTATCTGCACAGCAGAAAGAAGTTCAGGAAACTTTAAAGGCTGTAAGAATGGTTAAAGAGAAGCTGGGTGCTAAAACAGTGCTTGGGGTTTCAAATATTTCCTTTGGATTGCCAAATAGAGAATTAGTCAATGAAACTTTCTTAGCTTTAGCTCTTGCAAATGGTTTAGATTTACCAATAATAAATCCAAATGCTAAGGGTATGACAAGAGTAATTGATTCCTATAATGTTTTGTATAATTATGATAAAGGGGCAGAAGTATATATTAATAATTATGCTAATGTAGAAGTATCAACAGAAATTACTGCTAAGGATGGAGCAACAGTAAATAATAATTTATCTGTAAGTAATAATGAAAAAGCTGATTTGAAATATATAGTTATAAAAGGTTTAAAGGAAGAAGCAAAACAAGCTACTATAGAATTGTTAAAGGAGAAAAAGGAACTTGAAATAGTTAATGAATATTTAATTCCAGCATTAGATGTGGTTGGAGAAAAATATGAAAAAGGTGAATTGTTCCTTCCACAGCTTATTCAAGCTGCTGAAACAGTAAAAAATGCCTTTGAAGTTTTAAAAGCTGAAATAGCGAGGAATAATACTGAAGCTATATCAAGAGGAAAAATAGTAGTTGCAACGGTTAAAGGCGATATTCATGATATAGGTAAAAATATTGTAAAAGTCATTTTGGAAAACTATGGATATGAAATGATTGATTTGGGTAAAGATGTACCTATAGAAACAGTTGTGGAAGAGGCTAAAAAGCATAAAGTGTCGCTAATTGGTTTGAGCGCTCTTATGACTACGACCCTAAAAAGTATGCAAGAAACAATAAAAGCTTTGAAAGAGGATGGATATCAAGGAAAAGTATTTGTTGGAGGAGCAGTGCTTACTAAAGATACGGCAGAAAGAATAGGGGCTGACTTTTATGCTAAGGATGCAAAGGAATCAGTAGAAATAGCTAAAAAAGTATTTGGATAATGCTTTGAGGGGAATTTAAAAATTTAACATCTAATATGAATATTCTTTGATATTTTGGGTATAACATAAATGATGTTCCAAATCCAAAAACCAATAAAGGACTTATACTAATCTTCAAGAATAGTATAAGTTCTTTTTATTATATAGAAATTTATTAGAAAGATGTATATAATTTGTATTAAGTTATTACATTATTACAAATTATGTAGTCATTATATTATAAATTGGAGTGGTAATTATTAATATAGATTTTTTAGGTGGAGCTTTAGAAGTTGGTGGAAGTTCAATCTTAATTAAAATAAATAATAAAAATATTTTATTTGATGCTGGTATTAGGCAAAATGCAAGCAAGGATAGTATGCCTAATTTTAGGGATATTCAGACTTATGGTGGCTTGGATGCAATAATCATAAGTCATGCTCATTTAGATCATATAGGTTGTCTTCCTATTATTAGTAAAGAATATCCGAATGCTAAAATATACATGAATAATATGACTAAGGATTTAGTTAAGGTTTTGTTATATGACAGCTTGAAGATAATGAGTAACAGGGAGGCAGAAATTCCTTTATATGCTGAAGTAGATGTGGAAAATACCTTGAACAGGATTTTTACTATAAATTATGAAGTGAAATTCCCTATCTTTGAAGATATGCATGTTACCTTTTATAATGCAGGACATATAGCAGGTGCCAGCTGTGTGTATTTACAGAGTCCCGAGGGGGCAGTATTTTATTCAGGTGATTTTTCCGTGTTTTCTCAAAGAACTGTTGAAGGAGCGAAATTGCCAAAGTTAAGACCTGATGTAGCAATAGTTGAATCTACTTATGGAGATAGATTACATTCTAATCGTGAAGTTGAGGAAAGAAATTTAATTGAAGCAGTAAAGGAATGTATAGAAAACAATGGAAAGATGCTGATACCAGCGTTTGCCTTAGGCAGGGCTCAAGAAGTCATTCTTATTTTAAAAAGTGCCATGAATAAGGGGCTTATAAAAAATGTTAAGGTTTATGTTGATGGAATGGTAAGAGATATTAATAGGGTTTATAATAAGAATCCATTATTTCTAAAGAATTCTCTTGGAAAGAAAATATTAAGAGGTGCAAGTCCTTTTTACGATGATAATATAATGGAAATTATGATTACAGATAATAGAGAAGAAATACTTAACCAAAAGGAACCTGTAATTATTATTTCAAGTTCAGGTATGCTCACTGGTGGTCAAAGTGCCTTTTATGCAGAAAAAATAGCACCAATGGAAAATGGATACATTATTATTACAGGATATCAAGATGAAGAGTCACCGGGAAGAAAGATTTTAGAGCTTACTGAAGCTGATGAAAATAGTGAGAGATATTTAAATATAAATGGTTTAAATATTCCAGTTAAATGCAATGTAAGAAAAGTTGGATTATCAGCCCATGCAGATAAAAATGAAATTAAGGGCGTATTAGAAAGAATATCAGCAAGAAATATTATTTTAGTTCATGGTAATGAAGAAGTTATAAGAAGTTTAGGTAAAGAAATATCAGATGAATTTATAGGAAGAACTTTTACACCAGCTTGTGGAGAAGAAATTGTTATAAACATCAGAAATCCTAGAAAGCAGTTATATAAGAACTTTCCATATGTTTTGAGGAGGAAAGAAGCATTAAATGAAGCTAATATAAATGAACTATGGAAGTGTGTTAATGAAAATTATAATAATAAGCTTTTGACAATTGAAGAATTGGCATTTATATGGAGTGGAGAAAAGAAATTTGGAATTTTACAAGATAAAGGAATGAATAATTCTTCTAGTAATAATAGTGATAGCAAGACACAGGATTTTAAAAAAATTATAATAAATAGTATATATTTTGAAAGTGATGTAAAGCGATTATTTTTATTTAAGGCAAAAACTAAGGAAGATATAGAAGAAGCATTAAAACCAAAGGAGCTTACTCAACAAGAATTGATACAGCTTGTACAGGATAAATTTAAAGCTTTTGACTACAAAAAAATTAGTGTAATGCTTGGAACAAAAGAAATAGTATTGAATTTCGATTTTCCTCAAGGAGTAGATTCTAATATTGAGGGCTTAATGAAGGAATTTTATGAAGAAACAAAATGGAAAATATGTATTAATGAAAAAATAAATAATAGTGCAGCAGAGCTTCTTATTAAAAAAATAATTGATCCAACATTGATTAAAAAAATATCCTTTTATCTAGAAAAGTTTTCTATAAATGTATTTCTTAATGGAAAAGATTCTGGGGCTGTAAGTGAAAATAAAATATTTGAAAAGGAAACTGGGTGGAAGCTTGTAATAGTTGAAGAAGGAAGTTCAGCAATTAATAATGTTTTAAGTAGTGATAAATTATTTTTTGAAGTTGATAGAATTAAAGCTATAGAGCAAAATGTAGCCTTAAATTCTATTGACAAAGCTTTTGAAAATGAAGAACATAAGCCTTATAAAAAAAGTATAAAGACTAATGGAAATGTGAAATATATTGAACTTGTATTTATATCACCTAAAATAGGACAGAAATATGAAGAAAAGCTTGAACACCTTTCACTTGAAATAGGCTGGAGTATTGCTATTTCTGGCAAAGTAAATCAAAATGAATTAATTAATATAGCAAAGCTTTTATGCGAAAAAAATGAGGTGTTATTAAAGAAAAATCCATCCTATAATCCAAGTAATATGAGCATTTCATTAAATATTACAGAGGGTGAAGAAGGTTTTGAGAAGGTTAAGTTTGAATTCGAAAAAATGACAGGATGTAGTATGACCTTAAATTAGCTGCTGAAGAATTAATAGAAATAAGTGATGAGCAAAAGCTCAAAAACTTATTTCTATTTTTTTGAGGAAGGATTTGTGATATATACATCATGTGGGGCAATGCTTTAATTAAATTTTGGACATCATTTTTGTCATATATATGTTGCAATTATCAATGTTCAATTCCCCACAGGGTACCCTTTCAGGGCATCAATTGTCAATGAAGGTTGATTTCCTTTGGAAATCTTTAAACTTTGAAGAATTATTTTTGCAATATAGATATCCAAATTAATATTCAAACTTATAAATGGAATATACATACATCATTGAGAAATTATAATCGTAACACTACACTAGAAATTAGATACATTTTTCTGGAAGCAGGCATGTGAAATTGAGCTGTGATGGTTATTAAGCAGAGAACCCAAATCTATGATTTGGTGTGAATCGCTTACTCAGCGAACGAACGTGAGTCGAGTTTCCTCTAAGGTTGTTCCATTTTCTGCTTGTCATAAATTTACCTTAGGAACATGCAGAAATGGGGGCAACCTTCCACCTAGAACTCATCCAGCGAAAATTTCACTAGTCCTGTGGAAGATAAATGTATCTGATTTCGGTAATTGTTGCATAAGTCTAATTCTCGCTTTGGATATCTATATAGGTCTTTTATATTCTTTAATAGGATAATATAAAATTTTCGATAATATTGGTATAAAACGTCTAATTTTGGGAATAAAAAGAAGAATTAATAAGAAGAATATAAATTATTGGAGTTTAAGGAGTGATTTTATACGTTTAAAGAAAAATGCATTTACATTATTTATGAATTATGAGAGTATGTATTTATTGAGAGTTAAATAGTTACTTGCAAACGATACAATGTATTATATGGATTAAATTACTACCTATGTAAAGGTATTAAGGTAAGCGTTTAATTCAATATAAATAAAAAAATATGGTTATAAAATGGAGGAATGAAATGAAAAGAGAATTAAAAAAAAGCAAACAAATGAAAAAAGATTTCAAATTATTTTCACAAAGAGTAGCATTAGCTACTTTAGCGTCTTCAGTGGTTATGTCATCAACATTTATTACTAGTGCTAGTGCTAGTACATTAAGTGGAAATAAAAGTGCTACTACCGCAAGTGATGCAAAAACGGCAGAAACTACAAACAATTTAAGTATGGCTACAAGAACTACTTTAGCAGCAGTATCTGTAGTAAATAATTCAGTATCTATATTAGATAGTGAAGGGTGGTTAGAATCAGCAAGCGTAGAATGGAGTCCTGTTGAAGAGGCTATTGGATATAATGTTTATTACAAAGCAGCAAATGGAGCAGATTCTACATATAAACAATTAGACAATCAATTAATTAGAAAATATCAATCATATTTTAGAGCTGATGTATTAGGTTTAGCACAAGGAAATTATGTGATAAAAATAGTCCCTATTATAAATAATCAAGAAGCTTCTTCCTCACAAGCAATCACAAAAACTCTTAAAGTAGATACAAATACAAGAGAAGGTTTTGCATTTTCAAAACAATCACCAATGGGTACAGGTTCTGGTGGATATAAGGATGATGGTACTGTAGCAAGTAATGCAAAAATATTATATATTACAGCAGGCAATGTAAATACAGTAACAGCAGATGTTGTAACAAATGCTAAGGGAACTAAAACTACTTGTACTGGTATCGTTAATATTTTAGCAGCACGTCAAAAGGGTTATGATAAAACTCCACTTATTATTCGTATGGTAGGAGAAATTAAAGGCTCTGATATTAATGGACTTAACAGTTCTGGATATTTACAATTAAAAGGCTGTTATAATGTAACGCTTGAAGGCGTAGGAGAAGATGCTACAGTTTATGGATGGGGAATACTTGTTAGAAATGCTCATAATGTAGAAGTTAGAAATCTTGGAATTATGATGTTCCCAGATGATGGTGTTTCACTTGATACTGATAATGAAAATATATGGGTCCATAATAATGACTTTTTCTATGGAGCACCTGGAAGTGATGCAGATCAAGTAAAAGGAGATGGATCTTGTGATATAAAACAAACTTCAACTTATGTTACAGTATCATATAATCATTTCCATGATTCGGGTAAATGTTCACTTTGTGGAATGTCAGATACAAACAATTTCTTTGTAACCTATCATCATAATTGGTTTGATCATTCTGACTCAAGACATCCACGTATTAGGGTTGGTTCTGTTCACGTGTACAATAATTATTTTGATGGTAATTCAAAATATGGAGTTGGTGTTACAAAAGGTGCTTCTGTTTTTGTAGAAGGTAACTATTTTAGAAATTGCAAATATCCAATGTTAAGTTCATTACAAGGCAGCGATATTTATGAAAATCCTAAAGGAGGCTTTTCAGGAGAAGCAGGTGGAATAATTAAAGCATATAATAATCAAATTGTAGGAGAAACAAGACTTGTTTATGCTAATCAGGATGCTAATCAATTTGATGCGTATTTAGCTTCGTCAAGAAATGAAGCAGTTTCAAGCACCTACAAGACAGTAAGTGGAGGAAATACTTATAACAACTTTGATACAGCTTCAAGTATGTATTCATATACACCAGACTCACCAGAAGCAGCAAAAGATAAAGTTACTGCTTATGCAGGAAGAGTAGATGGTGGAGATTTCAAATGGACATTTACAGATGCAGATGATGCTGATCATTCAATAAATGCTGAATTAAAGGATAAGATTGTGAATTATACATCTGACTTAGTAGCTGTTGGAGGAAACTCAGTAAGTAAATAAAGACTTGAAAATAATAACTATAATTTTTTTGAAATTATAGTTAACGTGAACAATGAGTATTTTAAAGAGAATGATATATATTTACTATAAAAGTTATATATATAAATTCTAACTAAGATTATTGTACAGCTCAATTTAAGAAATACTCAATTGATGCGACCATCAATTGATAATTGGTAATAGGACATTGATTATTGGAATAAATACAAAATTAATATTACGTATAAATTATAATGAAAAAGGGGATAGTATTATGTCAAAAAAATTAAAAACTTTATTAGCAAAATTAGCAGTTGTGTCTATGGCTCTATCTATTTGTTATGTTTCAGGAAATCCTGCTGTAAATACTTTTGCAGCAACAACTAGTTTAAAAACTACTACTGGTAGTGCTGTAACTTTCAAAGCTGCAGAGGTTGTTACAGTTAAAACTTTTGATGAATTAAAAGCAGCTGTTGCAGCAGCAGTGAGTGGACAAACAATTGAAATTGCAGCAGATAGGCTTGATTGTACAAGCCAGCTTGTACTTGATAAAGTAAATTCAGGTATTACAATAAAGGCAGCAGATGGATATTCTCCAGTGTTAGATTTTTCTTCATTTAGAGATGCAGCTAAGAAAGCAAGTCCTAAGGCAACTGGAGATTCATATGTAGGTGTTAGAGTAAGTGGAGGTAATTATACAATCCAAGGACTTACAATTGAAAAGGCATATGATAATGGAATGCTTATAAAGCCAAATTATAATAGTACATTACCAGCAGCAAAACAAGTTCCTGGAAAGCCTGATGACAATAACATTATTGACTGTGTATTCAGCTATAATGGTGATGCAGGTCTTCAAATTTCAGGAAGTAATGGTCTTGAAGATATAGGAATTAGTGTGCGTCCAAGCAACAATACAGTAACAGGTTGTGTGGCGTATAGAAACTTTGACCCACTAACAACTGGTGGAAATGCTGATGGATTTGCAGCAAAACTTTTCCTTGGAACAGGTAATGTATTTTCATATTGTGTATCAGCTGAAAATTCAGATGATGCTTGGGATAGTTTTGGTGTGGGAAATAGTGATTTAACCTATGACCATTGTGTAGCATATCATTGTGGAGATGCATCGGTTTATAGTGGAGCTTATGATAAAGCCAATGGGCTTCCAGTTGATAAGGATTTAACAATTGGTAAATGTAAAGGTAATGGGAATGGATTTAAGATGGGTTCTGGCTCATCAAAATATGGAGCTCAAACAAATGGTGTTAGAAATATGACAGATTGTTTAGCAGTTGATAATATGTCAAAGGGCTTTGATGAAAATAATGGAACAGGTACAATTAACATAACTAATGGTATGTCCTTAGGAAACAAAGCAGGTGATTATCAACTTGATCTTATGAAGGCTGGAACCTTTACAAATGTACAAGCATTTGCACAAAAGAATCTTAAAGCTCCAAGTGGTGGAAGTATAACAATTGTAGATACAACAAAACAAGCAGCTATAAGAACAGAAGTAAATGCAGCAATAGCTAAGATGAGACAAGAACTTGCGGATAAAAAAATTCCAACTCGTATGAATTTTAGTTTCTGGAAGTAATTAAATGAAAAGCCATACAAGATAGGTGATTAAATACCTAATTTTGTATGGTTTTTCTCTTTATCTGTGGATAATATATGAAAAGGACTATTAAAATGAGCTGTGTATAAGAAAATAATAAAAAACAAATCATATTCGCCTGCATAAAATGTTCTCATATGCAGTAATCACTTTGTTCTTGAAAAATATAGAATAGAATATACATGTCACAAATGATATAATATATTTCGACATATGATTATAAATAAACGTTAAGATAAAATATTTAAATGAACGGAGATGTGTTATGGAAATTATTTCAACGATTGTAAGTCAAATTAGCATTATGTGTGTATTAATGATAATTGGGTTTATTGTATATCGTAAAAAATTAATTAATGATGAAGGCTCAAAACAGCTTTCAAATTTGTTAGTATGGGTTATTAATCCTATGATTATGTTAACTCGTTATCAAATGAATTTTTCAATGGAGAAGTTAATTCAGCTTGGAATATCATTTATAATTTCTTTAGCTGTAATGATAATAGGATTTCTAATAGGAAAAATTTTCTTTAAGAAGGAACAGAGAATTGATAAGTTTGCAATAGGTTTTGCAAATGCAGGCTTTATTGGTATTCCTTTAGTTACAAGTATTATAGGTTTAGATCAAGTCTTTTTCCTTTCAGCATATTTAGTTTGTTTTAATATTTTAAGTTATACATATGGAATTTACCTTGTATCAAATAACAAAAGTTTAGTTACCTTAAAAAGTATTGTGTTAAATCCAGGAATTCTTGCTGTAGTCATTGGATTGATAATTTTTATTTCACCAATAAAGTTGCCTGATTTCTTATATAACTCTTTTAACTTAGTTGGACAAACTAATACCCCTATAGCTATGATTTTACTAGGTACATATATAGCAAAGAATAAGGTTATTACGTTATTTAATAATAAATATGCTTATTTTGTTTGCTTTATAAAATTAATTGTAATTCCAATGGTAATATTAATTTTATTTAAATTTCTTCCAGAAAATCTAGCAGAAATCAAAAAAGTTGTACTAATAGCAATGTCTACTCCAGTTGGTCTTACAGTACCAATGTTTTCACAAATGTATGGTGGGGATTATGAATATGGAGCGAAGTTAGTAGGGTTAAGCACTTTATTATCATTAATTACAATTCCTATGATATTGTATTTAGCAAATATTATTTGGTAAATGGAAGGTTGATTAATAATATTAACAGGTTAAGTCGAGAATTTAATGAAATAAAAACATAATAAAACAAGCACTAAAGGAAATTTTGATCGTGTACTAGGGATATAAAGTGAAATTATAAAAAACTATTGACTTTAGACTAAGTATATAGTTTATAATTATAGGTAATAAAATTAGTATAAATATTTTTGGCGAGGATGTCATAACTTTTTTGATGTCCTTGCTATTTTTTTGTAAAAGAAAATTATTGGGTATTAGAAACTTGAAAGAGCTATGAAATATATATTTTTTAAGTATTAATGAACAGTGTAAAAAATTAACAAAACATAAATTATTTAAAAGAGTGATGTAAGATGATAAGTAAAATTAAGATAACAGCAAAAACTAAACTTTGTTTGAGAAATACTATATTATTTTCTATTTTGATCAGTGTTTCTGCTCAAATATATATTTACCCATTTAGCAGTCGATTTGTTTTAGGCCTTGGGGTAGTTGCAATTGGTTTTGTGCTTGCAATTACAGAGCGTTCTTATCCATTAGTAATAGGAATAATCAGCGGGATTCTAACTACACTTATTCGAAGTTTTGGTTTAGCATGGGCTTCTTATAGCTATTCATTGGAAGTGGTAATACAATTTGCTCCAGCAGCTATATTTTATTTTGCTTATGGAATGTTAGGAACAATATTTCCGCTATATAAGCAGAATAAATCAATACTACGTTTATATTTTTCGTTATTAGGTTTTGATGTAATATGTAACCTTATAGAGATATCGGTTAGAAGCATGATTTCCTTAGATGCTATTAAGATAATAGTATTTACTGCAATTATACGTGCTTTTGTACAATGTATGATTTTTTTAATATACAATTATCAAAAGTTATATATTAAAAAATCAGAACACCAGAAACGTTACGCGGAATTAAATTTAATGGTTTCAAAGATATATGCAGAAGCATTTTATTTACAAAAATCTACTAATGACTTAAATAATGTTATGAAGGAAGCTTATAATTTGTATGAAATGACTAAAGGTGAAGCACAAGTTTCAACTAAAGCTTTATCTATAGCGCAAAATGCTCATGAAATTAGAAAAAATAATGATCGCGTGCTTAAAGGTATTAATGCATTGGTGGAGAACGTTGAGAAAACTGAATATATGTCAGTCTCAGAAATTTTCTCCATAATATCGGATAACACTAAAAGACAAATAGAAAGTATAAATCCTAATATTTTCATAGAATTCAAATTAGAAAAAGATATCTATATAAGAAGGTATTATGATGTATTTGCAATCTTGAATAATTTGATTATTAATGCAATTGAAGCATGTGATGATAAGAGTACGATTAGTGTAATCGGTGAAATATCAGAAAAAGAACTTGCACTTATAGTTTGTGATAATGGGACAGGCATTGAGGAAGATGTATTACCATATATTTTTAATATTGGATTTTCCACTAAATTTAATCAGGATACTGGAGCTATGTCTACAGGAATAGGACTGTGTCATGTAAAAAATCTCATTGATGATTTAGGTGGTTCAATAGAAGTAAAAAGTCAGGTTAGTATGGGAACAAAGTTTATTGTTAAGATACCAATTGTAAAGTTGTAGGTGATAAGAAACTAGTTGAGAAAGAAATCCTTTTAGGAATTGTTATAATATATATTTTATGAAAAGTCGAGGGCTTTTCAGTATGAATTATGAAGTGTAAATATAAATTGCTACATTGATTATACAATGTGCAATATTTAATAGGGGGAGCTGTTTATGGAAACAACATTTATAGTTATTGATGATGATATAGCAATATGTAAGATTTTAGAGCAAACTATTAAGAAAAATCAATTAGGCAGGGTATTATCAATATTGACAACAGGAAAAAATGCAAAGGATGTTATTTTAAAAATTAATCCTGATATTGTACTAATTGATTTATTATTACCAGAAGTTGATGGTATTGAAATTGTAAAGAATATTATTTGGAGTGGATATAAGGGGAAAGTTATAATGATATCTCAAGTTGAAGAGGGAGAAATGATTTCAAATGCATATAAGAGCGGGATACTTTTTTATATAAATAAACCTATAAATATGATTGAAACAATAAGTGTAATTACTAATGTGAAAAAGCAAGTTGAATTAGAAAAGTCCATTTCTATGATTAAGAGTGTAGTTTTCCAAGAAAATATTGAAAAAAATCAAAGTGCAAAAAAGGAATCAGAAGATTCATTAGAAGATAAATTAATGAGTATTTTTTCAGATATAAATATTGTAGGCACTGCAGGAGTAGATGAACTTAAGCTTGTTATATTGAATATAGTGAGTAAAAAACAAGTTAGTCCATCAAAGCCTTACCAACTTAAAGGAGTATATATGGACGTTGCAAGAGAGCTATATGGGGATATGTTAGCTTCTATTAATTGCAAATCTATGGAGCAGCGTATTAGAAGAACTATTACTAAGGCAATGACTTCATTAGCCAGTTTTGGAATTGAAAATGAAGAGAACAGTTTATATAAAGAATATGCATACTCCCTATTTGATATTAAGCAGGTGAAGCAAGAAATTAAACATTTGAAACATCCATCTTTTATTCAAGGAAAAATTAATACCAAAAAGTTTATAGAAGGAATATTGATTAAGATATTAAATTAAAACATATTTAAAAACTACAGAAAACTACAGAAAACACAAAATGATAAATCTCATTGACTTAAATACTTTTGAAATATATAATCTTATTCAAGATAAGTAGAAGCAAAGGAGCTTTGGTGTACATGCCAAGGCTCCTTTTTGGTTATATAGAAAAAATATGATTTTAGAAATTTGAAAGGCTTATGAATTCAAATGTGGTGCAGCCACGTTGTTGAAGAAACCTATAAAAATTATCATTGGAATGGAGAAAGAACTATGGAAGAGAATAGCAGAGGAAAAGAAAAAGTAAGCTTAAATACTGCACAGCTATTAGTCAAATGTTTAGAAGAAGAAGGCGTTAAATATATTTTTGGTATCCCAGGTGAGGAAAATCTGGAAGTCATGAATGCAATTAATGATTCATCTATTAAATTCATTACAACTAGGCATGAACAGGGTGCAGCATTTATGGCAGATATATATGGCAGGCTAACAGGAAAAGCAGGAGTATGCTTAGCTACTTTAGGGCCAGGGGCAACTAATTTGGTTACTGGGGTTGCAGATGCTCATAGTGATGGAGCGCCACTTGTTGCAATTACTGGTCAGGTTGGAACTGAAAGGATGCACATTACTTCACACCAATTCTTAGATTTATGTAAGATGTTTGAACCAATTACAAAGAGAACAAAGATGATAGTTCGACCTAATACAGTAAATGAAATTGTAAGAATTGCTTTTAAATATGCAGAAAGTGAAAAGCCAGGTGCATGTCATATAGATTTACCTGTTAATATAGCTAAGATGCCAGTTGAAGAGTGTGAAAAGCCATTAATAAAAAAAATACCACCAAAGGAACTAGCGGAACTTGATACTATTGAAGAAGCTGCTGCTGCAATATTTAAAGCAAAGAATCCTATAATATTGGCTGGAAGCAGTGCAGTTAGAGGACAAGCTAGTGAAGCATTAACTAAATTTGCAACAGATTTAAAGATTCCCGTTGTCATGACGATGATGTCAAAAGGAATTATCCCTTGTGATAATCCTTATTCTATAGCAACTATCGGTATTCCGCAAAAGGATTATGTAAATAAATTAATTGAGAAGGCAGACATGGTGATAGCAGTTGGATACGATATTGTTGAATATGCACCGTCAAAGTGGAATCCTAAAGGGGATATAGAAATCATACACATTGACACAAGGTCAGCACACATTAATAAATTGTATCAAACAAAAGTAGAAGTAATTGGTGATATTTCAGATTCACTTTTGAAGGTTGCAAGAAGAACTTCTAGAAAAGATGAGCCTAAATATGCTTTAGACATTAAGGAAAAACTTGAAATGGAAAATGAAAGCTATTCAAAGGACATGTCATTTCCTATGAAGCCACAAAAAATATTGGCAGATGTAAGAACAGTTATGGGAGCAGAGGATATTGTAGTTTCAGATGTAGGGGCACATAAAATGTGGATAGCACGACATTACAACTGTTATAAACCAAATACTTGCATAATATCTAATGGGTTTGCAACTATGGGAATTGGGGTACCAGGTGCAGTTGCAGCAAAATTAATAAATCCAGATAAGAAGGTGCTTGCAATTACTGGGGATGGAGGCTTTATGATGAATTCTCAAGAAATTGAAACAGCTATTCGTATAGGAACTCCATTTGTAACTCTAATCTTTAATGATAGCAACTATGGACTTATAAAATGGAAGCAACTTGAACAATATGGTAAGAGCTGCTATGTGGATTTCACTAATCCGGATTTTGTGAAATTAGCAGAAGGTATGAATGCTAAGGGATATCGTATTGAAAAGGCTGAAGATTTAATACCAACACTAGAAGAGGCATTTAAGCAAACTGTTCCAGTTATTATTGATTGTCCAGTTGATTATGGTGAAAACATACGATTAACTGAACGCTTAAAAGAAATTTATGCTAGTGATAATTAAAAGATAATAAAGTAAAGAATGTTTAATTTAATAAGAGTGTAAGTGAATTTTGAAGATGTGGGGATAAAGATTTGCATATGCGATTGTATAATAATGTTTAATTTTAAAATTATGATAGTGTAAAGTGAGCTATGAAAAAAATCAAGGGGGCAAGAAATGATTAAATTAGATAATATAGTTAAAAATTTTGGGGATGTTCATGTATTGAAGAATGTTAGTTTAACAGTGGAGGAAGGGGAAAAACTGGTTGTTATAGGGCCAAGTGGATCTGGTAAATCAACACTCATAAGATGTATGAACTATTTAGAAGAACCTACATCAGGAAAAGTTACTGTAGATGAGTGTGATTTAAGCTTAAAGAAAGAATTGGCTAAGGTGAGGCAATCAACTGCAATGGTTTTTCAACAATTTAATTTATATCCACACATGACAGTATTAGAGAATCTAACACTGGCACCAATAAAACTTCAAAATGTGAGTAAGAAGGATGCAGAAGAATCTGGATTGAAGTATTTAGAAAAAGTAGGACTAGAGGAAAAGGCAAATGCCTATCCAAGTCAATTATCAGGAGGTCAGCAGCAAAGGGTAGCAATAGCAAGAGCACTTAATATGCATCCAAAGATAATGTTATTTGATGAGCCTACATCAGCATTAGATCCAGAAATGATTCAAGAAGTCTTGGATGTTTTAGTGGGATTATCAAAGGAAAATATAACAATGGTGGTTGTAACTCATGAAATGGGATTTGCAAAGCAAGTAGCAGATAGAATTGTGTTTATGGATGGAGGTCAAATAATAGAAGAAGGAACTCCAGATGAATTTTTTTCAAATCCAAAGAATGAAAGAGCAAGAAGTTTTTTAAACAAAGTAATAAGATAAATAATATTATAAAAAAGGGGAGCTATATATGAAATTGAAAAAGGTATTTTTAGCATTAGGATTAGGAATGTGTATTATGATGTCAGGCTGCAGCTCAGCACAAACAGCAAGCAGTTCAGGGGGAAGTAGCTCTGAAGCAAAAGAGATACAAGCAATAAAAGATAGAGGGGTACTTAAAGTTGGGGTAAAAGTCGACGTACCTAAATATGGATATAAAAATCCTCAAAGTGGGCAAATTGAAGGTTTTGAAATTGATTTGTCAAAAGCAGTAGCAAAGAAATTATTAGGTGATGAAAACAAAGTTGAATTTCAAGGGGTTACAGCTAAGACAAGAGGTCCACTTCTTGATAATGGCGAAGTAGATATGGTTGCAGCGACATTTACTATTACAGATGAAAGAAAGAAAAGTTATAATTTCTCAGACTCTTATATAAAAGATGGAGTTGGATTACTTGTTAAAAAGAGTCTTGGAGCAAAATCATTAAAAGATTTAAATGGAAAAACTATAGGTGTGGCTCAAAGCTCTACAACTAAAGCGGCTCTAGAAGATGAAGCAAAGAAGCAAGGCATCACCCTTAAATATTCTGAACTTGGTGGCTATCCAGAACTTAAGGCAGCATTAGATTCAGGAAGAATTGATTGTTCTGCAGTTGATGCATCTATTTTAAATGGGTATGTAGATGATTCAACAGTGATTTTAGATGATAGATATAATCCTCAAGAATATGGTATTGCAAGTAAAAAAGATAATACTGAACTTGCTAAAGTTATAAATGGCGTAGTAAATGATATGAAATCTTCTGGTGAAATGGATAAATTAATTGCAAAGTGGGAAATTAAGTAATGAATGGACCTTTTTCGTTATTTAAATGGGAAGCACTTTTTAAAGACTTTAGCATATTCATTGAGGGATTTATAACAACACTTGAAGTATCAATATTAGGGCTTATGCTGGCCCTAATACTTGGAGTCATTTTTGGAATGCTATCTACAAGTAAAATCAAATTTTTTAAAATTATAAGTAGAATATATGTTGAGATAATTCAAAATACGCCCCTTGTAATTCAAGTATTCTTCTTATTTAATGGTTTGCCATATGTAAAAATAGTATTGCCAGTGTTCCTTATAGGAGTACTTGGAGTAGGGGTATATCATGGAGCATATATATCTGAGGTTGTAAGAACTGGTATAATATCAATACCAAAGGGACAGTTTGAGGCTGCAAAATCACAAGGTTTTTCACACATTCAAACAATGAGATATATAATATTACCACAGACAGTAAAGATAATAATACCGCCACTTGCAAATCAGTTAGTAAATCTAATAAAGAATACATCTATATTAGCAATGATTGCAGGAGGAGACTTAATGTATACAGCTGATTCATGGTCAAGTTCAAATATGTACTATGGACCAGCATATGTGATAACAGGTGTACTTTATTTTATATTGTGTTATCCACTTGCAATGTTTTCAAGGAAACTTGAGCTAAGGGAAAAAAAGAAATCGTCAATTAATATTGAAAAATCTATGGCTGCACAAACTATTGCAGCGGAAGGAGGGCTATAATTATGTCAACAGTATTTAATCAAACTAATTTGATGTTTTTAATGCAAGGAATAAAATTGACATTAACTATAGCCCTAGTATCAATTATCCTTAGTATGTTTTTTGGAACTATTCTTGCCGTCTTAAGAAATTTTTCAAAAGGAATCTTAGGAAGATTTGCAGCTGTATATATAGAAATTTTTAGAAATACTCCATTACTATTATGGATATTATCTATTAGATTTTTAGTTCCAATAAAACCTATGTATTCAGGAATTCTATCATTTACACTATTTACTTCAGCAGTTATGGCAGAAATATTTAGAGGTGGGATGAATTCTGTAAGTAAGGGGCAATATGAAGCGGCTTATTCACAAGGTTTTTCGAAATTCCAAGCATTAAGATATATTATTTTGCCTCAAAGTTTTAGACGCTGTATTCCCACATTTTTATCACAGGCAGTTACTGTAATAAAAGATACATCCTTTTTATGGGCAGTTGGAATAGAGGAATTTACAGGAAAAGGTATGATTCTCATGGGAAGTTTTGTCTCATCATCCCAAATATTTTTATTGTTTGGAGCTATAGCAGGAACTTACTTTATAATTAACTTTGCTATATCATGTGGTGTTAGAAATATTAGAACTGAATATTAATAATATAAAATTCTATTAGAGCAGGTTTGTTATTAACCTGCTCTGTAAATTTTTCACTTATAGTGAAGTTTTTTCTTATATTTACGAATATAAAGAAGTAGATAATATAATTTATAAAACACAGAACGGAGGAATTTATTTATGAAGATAAATTCAAAAACATTGAGAAATGTTAAAATAACTAAAACCATAATATTAATATGGTTCTTGTCGCTTATAGGAACAGTTGCTATTGGAGGGGTAGGTTACTTTAGCACTAATAAGATGTATAATTTAACAAATCAAATTAATAGTGATGTCATTCCTAAACTGAGGGATTGGGGAGACGTTAATGGATATATGGGCGTTTTACGGAACACGTTAACAAAAATAATTGATAGGGATTTTGATCCTGCAAATGAAAAATCAATGCTAGAACTTCATGATAATATAACTACTATAATTGAGCAAGAAACAGTTGCATGTAAAGATGATGAAAATGAAGCAAAGCTGGTTAATGATGCTAAAACAGCATTTGAACACTATTATTCCTTTATACCTAATATTATAGAACAAAGAAAACAAGGACTAACACCAGATAAACAAATAACTAATGTAGACATGGGAAAATACGGATCAGATTTGGCTAAAAATATTACTGATCTTGTAGATTATCAAAAGAATGCTGCTAATATAAAAAATGATGAAGCAAGAAAGCTTTACCACAATAATATGATTATATTTGGCATTATATTTGGATTATCTTTATTGATATTATCAATAATTTCATTGATAGTGGCTGTAGCTATAAAAAATCTTATAGGAGAATTTACAGCTAAATTAAAAACTTTATCAGAAGGTGATTTCACCATTGAAATTGATACAAGCTTGAAAAACGAGTTTGGTGTTATGAATGCAGCCTTGAAAAAAACTATTGATTCAATTGCAAATATCTTAAAAAATATTGAATCAGATTCAGGATTGATATCTGAACAAGCTAGTTCTCTGTCTAATCTATCTGAGGAAATGAATAATTCAACAAAAGAAATATCAAATGCAATAGAGGCTGTTGCTCAAGGTTCTTGTAATCAAGCAGCAGAACTTTCAACTATGAATAGCTCTTTAAATTCTTTTGGAGTAACACTAGATGATGTTGCAACGACTATAAGTGGTGTAGATAGTAGTACTAAGGAAATAAGTGCTAAAGCTCAAAATAGTAATAAGGAATTAACACAGTTAATAAGTTCAATAGGAGATATATCAAATTCCTTTAATGAAGTAACTTCAAAAATATCAAATTTAACTAATAGCGTTAAAGCTATAACTGAAATTACAGTTTTATTGAATGATATAGCTGAACAAACAAGCCTTTTAGCTTTGAATGCAGCAATTGAAGCAGCAAGAGCTGGAGAAGCAGGAAAAGGATTTTCTGTTGTTGCTGAGGAAATAAGAGATTTAGCTGAGCAATCAAAGAATTCTTCGAGTGATATTAATGAATTAATAAGTTCTATAGAAAATGAAACCAATGTAGTAACAAAAACTACTACTGATGCAAATGAAGCTCTTTCAAAGCAGATTTCTATTATAGATATATCAATAAATTCGTTTAAAGATATTATTGTTTCAATAGAAGCTATTATACCTAAGGTTAGTGAAATTAATAATTCTATATTAGAAGTAAATAAGAGTAAGAATAATATTATTTCTGTTGCAGAAAATACTTCAGTTGTTGCAGAAGAAAATTCTGCCTCAGCAGAAGAAATTTCAGCTACAACTCAAAATATGATAACTTCTTCAGATAAAGTAGAAGGAACCTCTAAGTTATTAAAAGAAAAGACAGCTTCAATGATAAATCAAATTGAAAAATTTACTCTATAACTATATAACTTTTTGCTAATTTATGGTATGTTATTTATGTATGCATAATCAATAATAAATTTATTGGTTATGCATACAGTTGTTTAAAGGAGGTTTAATATGGCTAAGATTATGTTGATAGAGGATAATGAAAATATAAAAAATGAACTTATTGAATTTTTAAGAAGATATGGATATGAAGCTTATGGACCAAGCGACTTTGAAAATATAGTTGAAATAGCTTTAAAAGAAGAACCAAATTTAATTTTACTTGATATAAATCTTCCCTACTATGATGGATATTATATATGCAGGGAAATTAGAAAACAAAAGGATATACCTATAATAATTGTAACAAGCAGAGATAGTGAAATGGATGAAATTATGAGTATGAATCTTGGAGCCGATGATTTTATTACAAAACCATATAATACTCAGATACTTCTTGCAAGAATTGCAGCGGTTCTAAGAAGAGCTTCAGGAGGCAATTCGTCTTCTGAAATAGTTGAACATAAGGGATTAAAGTTAAATATAACAAATGGAAGTGTAAGTTTTAAAGAAGAAAAGATTGATTTAACAAAAAATGAACTTAGAATACTTCTTTGTCTGATGAAAAATAAAGGTGGAATAGTTAAAAGAGATGACCTAATGGATTATTTGTGGAATTCGGATATTTATGTTGATGATAATACTTTGTCTGTGAATGTCACAAGATTAAGAAAGAAACTTCAAGAGATAGGATTTAAAGATGGAATAGAAACTAAGAGAGGATTAGGTTATATTTTGTTATGAATACAAAGGAATATTTTCTTTCAAAGGCTCCATATATTGTAATTAATTTAATAGTATATTCGTTAATTCTTGTTATTATGGGGATAATTAATGTCTCTGGAGTTATAATGTTTGTTGTTTTTTTAATTTGGTTTTTGCCTTTGACCGTGTATATAATAATAGATTACTTTAAGAAGAAAAGTTTTTTTGATAATATCAATTCAATTATTGAAAATTTGGATAAAAAGTATCTATTGCCTGAATTAATAAAATCACCAAATTTTTATGAAGGAAGAGTTATATATGAAACATTAAGTGACTGTAATAGAAATATGCATGAGCATGTTAATTTTTATAAACATCTTCAACAGGAATATAGAGAGTATATTGAAGCTTGGGTGCATGAAATAAAAACGCCAATATCATCATCAAAATTAATTATAGAAAATAGTGAAAGCAAAGATAAAAATGCTTTAGGAGATGAACTTAGAAAAATTGAAGGCTATATAAATCAAGCGCTGTATTATTCTAGAAGCACTGATGTAAGCAAGGATTATATAGTGCGTGAATTTGAAATAAAGGAAGCAATTCAAGAGGTGATTAGAAATAATAGGAGGGATTTTATAAATAAAAAAATATCTGTAGACATTGAACAAGTAGTTGGAAAAGTGATTACAGATATTAAGTGGATAATATTTATTGTAAATCAAATTATTATTAATTCAATAAAATATAGTAAGACTAATAATGCTAATTTAAAAGCTTATACAACTTTTGGGAAAGAAAATATCATATTAACAATTGAGGATAATGGAATTGGTATTCCTAAAAATGAGATAAATAGAGTTTTTGATAAAGGCTTCACAGGTGAGAATGGAAGAAAGTATGGGAAATCTACGGGGATAGGTCTTTATTTGTGCAAAAAGCTTTGTGAAAAGTTAGGCCTTGGAATATCTCTAAGATCTGTAGAAGGTGAAGGTACTGAGGTTAATATAATTTTCCCAATTGGAGATTTTTCAAACATAAAATAGTCGCAATTAATAAGTGTAACATTAAATAATGATTGTTTTGATAATTTGAGTTAATATTCCCTATGGTTACTCGATAATATAAGTAATGGATAATTTTAGGGGGAATAGCTGATGAAAGTTGAAGAGGAGAAGATCCTATCAGTACAAAAGAAGTGCTTTAAATCAATTTTAAAAGCTAACAAACACAAAGAAGAAGATTTCTCGAAA
Organism: Clostridium saccharoperbutylacetonicum N1-4(HMT); assembly: GCF_000340885.1. Lineage (NCBI taxonomy): Bacteria > Bacillati > Bacillota > Clostridia > Eubacteriales > Clostridiaceae > Clostridium > Clostridium saccharoperbutylacetonicum. The sequence goes on from NC_020291.1 coordinate 1,792,234, forward strand.
ATTATTAAAAATTTTCAAAAAGTACATAAGAAGATGTTTAATGTATATTTAATAGCAGAAAAAATAGAAAATAATGCTGCTGTAAATGCTGAAGAATATTCGTTTATAAAAGAAAACGCACCAGGTCTTTTACAAGCAGCCGAACTAGAAAATCAAAGGAAAAATGAAAGTAAAATAGAAGAAAAAATACAAAATTAATTCATTAAATGTAGAGCGCTTACCTTATTTGAATAAGTAGGTGCTCTATATTTTATGATTATTATTTAATTTACCTTACAATAATGAAAGAAATATGAAAGCTAATTCAATATGAAAAAAAGGTGCTAGATATTAGAATATAGTCATGGAGTTAGAAAAATCCAATTTAATTAGAAAACGGAGGAACAATTATGGAAAATATTTTAAACGTACAAAATGTAGAAAAGTATTATGGAAGTAAAGACAATGTGACTAAAGCACTTGATAATATAAGCTTTAAAGTTCAAAAAGGAGAATTTGTTGGAATTATGGGGCCTTCTGGTAGTGGGAAAACTACTTTGTTAAATTGTATTTCAACAATAGATAAAGTTTCTACTGGAGAAATAATAATAGATGAAGATGATATTACAAGATTAAAAAGTAGGAAATTAGAAAAATTCAGAAGAGATAAGCTTGGATTTATATTTCAAGATTTTAATTTATTAGATACATTAACTGCATATGAAAATATTGCATTAGCCTTGACAATTGCCGGTAAGCGAGGAAAAGAAGTTGATGAATTAGTTAGGAAATCAGCTGAAAGCTTAGAAATAACAGAAGTGCTAAACAAATTTCCATATCAAATGTCAGGAGGACAAAAGCAAAGGGTTGCATCAGCTAGGGCTATAGTAAATAATCCAAAGCTTATATTAGCGGATGAGCCAACAGGAGCTTTAGATTCTAAGGCTGCAAAATTGCTTTTAACTTCTATTGAAAAATTAAATAAAGAATTAGAAGCTACTATTTTGATGGTAACTCATGATGCTTTTACAGCAAGTTATGCTCATAGAATATTGTTTATTAAAGATGGAAAGATTTTTAATGAATTAGTCAGGGGAGAAGATTCTAGAAAAGATTTTTTTAATAAGATTATTGAAATTGTAACTCTTCTTGGAGGTGATTCTAAAGATGTATTCTAAAATGGCTCTAAACAATGTAAAGAAAAGCTTTAAGGATTATACTATATATTTTTTGACTTTAACTTTTGCAGTATGTATATTTTATAGCTTTAACTCAATTGAATCTCAATCTGTAATGGCTGATATGAGTAAAGGTCAGGCAGGATACGTTAAAGTAATGGAACAAATGATTTCAATTATATCAATAGGAGTTTCTGTTATTTTAGGTGGGTTAATAATATATGCAACTAAATTTTTGATTAGTAAAAGAAAAAAAGAATTTGGAGTATATATGATTTTAGGAATGGCCAAAAGAAAGATGTCAAAGATATTATTTTTTGAAACTTTATACATCGGTATAATATCCTTAGTGGCTGGATTATTACTTGGACTACTATTTTCACAAGTATTATCAATTTTTACCGCTAAACTTTTTGCAATGCAAATGACAAAATATAGCTTTGTAGTATCAACAAAAGCTATATTAAAAACAATCTTATACTTTGCAATAATGTATTTATTAGTAATGATATTTAATGTAATTATTGTTTCAAGATATAAATTGATTGATTTATTATGTGCAGACAAGAAAAATGAAAGGGTAAAGATTAGAAATCCTTTTTTAGCAGCACTTATTTTAATTCTTTCAATAATTGTTTTAGGCTATGCTTACTATTTAGTAAATAAGGCTGGCTTAAATTTCTATGATAATAGATTTAAAGCATCTATAGCCCTTGGAATTTTGGGAACTGGACTTTTCTTTTATGGAATTGCATCAGCTGCATTTTTTCTACTTCAAAAAAATGAAAATTTGTATTTAAGTGAATTAAATATATTTAATATAAGGCAGATTTCAAGTAAGTTTAATACTAATTTCATTTCTATGACAATAATTTGTTTAATGCTTCTTGTGACAATAGGTACTCTAGCATCAGGGCTTAGCATTAAAAATTCTATGGAAGGTACATTGAAAAATCAAACACCCTTTGATGCATCTATTGTATTATCTAGCAATAAAGGCAATGAGGTGCCTTCAACAATTGATGTTTTAAAACAGTTGAATTTGGATTTAGATAAGGATATTAAGTATTTCACTATTGCAAGTTATGAATATAATGCAAGTGCAAAAGATTTATTGAATAAGTATGCAGTTACTGATGATCAAAAAGGTGTGCTAAATATGAAGATTTTTGAAAAACTAAGTATGATTAAAGTATCTGAATATAATGACATGAGAAACTTAAAAGGTGAAGCAAAAATAAATCTTAAGGATAATGAAATTTTAGTATCCTCGAATTACGAACCGTTAAAAGAATTATTAACTAAGTTTGTAAATAATGAAAACTCAATAAAACTTGGAAATAAGGAATTTAACCTTAAAGAAAAGAAAGTTAATGAGGAGGCTTTTTCAACTTCACCTTCAAGTGATAGTTTATTAACCTTAATCGTTCCAGATAATTTAGTGGAAGGCTTGAAACCAACAGAACAAATGGTGAACTTGAATTTTACTGGAGACAATAAAGAAAAAGCTAAAGCAGAATTAACTACTATACTTAATGATTTTACCTATAATGCTGGCAATGAAAGTGAAAAAGCTAATTATAATATTTATGGGTTTACAAGGGAAATGGCATATGAGGCCAATAGAGGCGTATCAGCATTAATATTATTTATAGCTGTATATTTAGGAATAGTATTTTTACTAGCAAGTGCAGCAGTATTAGCACTTCAACAATTATCTCAGTGTAATGAATCAATAGAACGATATAGAGCTCTAAGAAAAATAGGTGCAACTAAGAAGATGATTAATAAAAGTATATTTAAGCAAGTGGCAATATTCTTTACATTACCATTAGGTCTTTCAGTGGTCCATTCTTATGTTGGAATAAAAGTGGTAAACAATTATTTAATTGTATTAGGTTCTTCAGACCAGTTAAAATCTATTTTAGTTACAGCTTTGATAATGGTTATAGTTTATGGCGGATACTTATATGCAACTTATATAGCTTACAAGAATGTAGTTGCAAATGAATATAATTAGTTATTAATCCAAACCAAGAATCAGACTTATGCGGTAACTTACCGAAATCCAATACATTTGTCTTCTGCAGGACTAGTGAAATTTTCGCTGGAAGGTTCTAAATTGGAGCTTATCACCATTTTAGCGTGTTCCAGATGTAAAATCCCCAAGGAGAAAGTTCATGTTTCCAAATATAAAAGCTCCAGGGAGAAAGTGCGTGTTTCCAAATATAAAATTTGGACACTTACTTTTTGGACATTCACTTTTAGACATGCTAAAATGGAACAAGCCATAGAGGAAACTCGACTCACGTTCGCTCGCTGAGTAAGCGATTCACACCAAATCAGTTTTTTAAAGGAGGTTAACTCATGATGAGTTAACTAAGTTCAAGAAACCAAATCATAGATTTGGACTTTCACTTATCTGCTTAATAATCATCACAGCTTAATTTCATATGCCGCTTGCACAAATATGTATCTAATTTCTAGTGTAGTGTTACGATTATAATTTCTCAATAATGCATAATGCATACATATTCCATTTATAAGTTTGATTATTAATTGGGATATCTATAGAATAAATATACATTGAAAAAGTAATTATTGAAAGCTTAAAGAGACCTTAAGCAGAAATTAAAATACATTGATTATGAGCATTGACAATTGATCAATGTAACATATATATTAAGGCATATTAAAAATTTAAATTAGTTTTAGTATGCTTTTTTATTAGTGATTATAGAATTATTATCTAAAATATAGTAAATTATATAGTAGTATACATAAACTTATTAAAGTAGGAGGAAAAATTATGTACGATAAAATAATGGAATCAGTAGAATACATTAACAGTAAGGTTAATAGAAAGCCTAAAATTGCAGTAATCCTTGGAACAGGGTTAGGAGATTTGGTTAGTGAAGTAAAAGAAGTAGAAGAAATTCCTTATGAGAATATTCCAAACTTTCCTGTGTCAACAGTTAAAGGACATGAAGGTAAGTTAGTATTTGGAAAAATTAATGGAATAGAAGTAATGTTAATGCAGGGAAGATTTCATTACTATGAAGGTTATACAATGAAGGAAGTTACATATCCAATATATGTGATGAAAAAATTAGGTATAGAAAAAATCGTTGTAACTAATGCTTGTGGTGGAATAAATAAAAGTTTTGAGCCAGGAACATTAATGATCATTAATGACTTTATAAATTTATTTGGAGATAATCCTTTAATTGGAATAAATGATGAGAGACTTGGGCCAAGATTCCCTGATATGTCAGAGCCTTTTAAGTTAGAATTTATTGATAAGGCAAAGAAAATAGGAGAGGAATTAAAAATAAATTATGCAGAAGGAGTTTATGCAGGATTTATGGGGCCTTATTATGAAACTGCAGCAGAAATAGTGATGATTGGACGTCATGGAGCTGATGCAGTTGGAATGTCAACTGTACCTGAGACTATAGTTGCAAATTATTTAGGAATGGATGTACTTGGAATAGCTTGCATAACTAATATGGCTACAGGAATACAAAAAGTAAAACATTCTCATGATAGAGTAGTAGAAATAGCTCAAAAGGCTTCTATAGATTTATGTAAGTGGGTAGCAAGGATTATAGAAGAAATTTAGTAATATGTAGACTGAGATTGGGTATAATAAATAAAGTTTGGAGGCTATTGTAACGTGAGTTGCAATAGTCTCTAAATATTATTGAATATTTTCATAATATAAGATATAATTTGCTAAAATGTATGTAAAAAAAGTATAAATAGAGAATAGTTTCTTAAATTAGGAGAATTAATATGATTATGTGGATTAGAAATAAAATTTATTCACTTTTTTCAAGCAATCAGTATTCATTCAAACGTCAAAATATAAATATATGCTTAATATATGCTATAATTGGTATTGTTTGGATTTATTTTTCAGATACAATTATTGCAATAATTGTAAAGGATCAGAATGGAATATTAAAATTCAGTATTTATAAAGGTTTTCTATATATAATTGTAACAACAATCATTCTCTATTTATTAATTGGAACATTTTTGAAAAAAATATATTTTGTAGAACGACAACTTAATAATACTCATGAAGAGCTTGAAGCTTATGCTCAACAATTAGCTGCTTATGAAGAGGAATTACGAAGTCAATATGAACAAATAAATGAAGAGCAGCAAAAACTAAATAAAAGCGAAGAAAAGAGTAGAGCAATTATTAAAGCTATTCCAGATGTCTTGTTTATTATCAATTTTCAAGGTGTTTTTATAGGATGTGAAACCGATGATGATAATTTGCTATTAGTATCAAGAGAAAAATTTATAGGAAGAAGTATCGCAGAAATTATGCCAAATGAAGTAGCTGAACTGGCTGATAAAAGTTTAAAACTTCTATTGCAAACTGGTGATTTACAAAGTTTTGAGTATAAGTTAATTGATGAAGGAATTGAAGGCTATTTTGAAATAAGAATGGTTAAGAATGGAGAAAATGAAGTATTAGCTATATTAAGAGATATAACTGTTAGAAAGAAATTAGAAGAAAGTTTGCAATACTTAAGTTATAATGATCAATTAACAGGACTATATAATAGACGTTTCTATGAGGATGAATTGATTAGGTTAGATGTGAAAAATAATTTTCCTCTGACCATAGTTTTAGGTGATGTAAATGGCTTGAAATTAATTAATGACTCTTTTGGTCATGTTGTGGGGGATGAGTTAATTAGAAAAACAGCACAAATAATAAAAGAAGGCTGTAGACCTCAAGATATTATCGTTAGGTTAGGCGGAGATGAATTTGTTATTTTGATGCCTAAAACAGATACCGATGAAGCAGAAAGGATTATTAAAAATATTAATAGTTTAGCTAAAGAGGAAAAAATACAGAATATAGATTTGTCTATTTCTTTTGGATATGAGACAAAACATAATGTGGAAGAGAATATCCAAGATATATTTAGAAAAGCTGAAGATTATATGTATAAAAGAAAGCTTTTTGAAAGTTCAAATATGAGGGGAAAAACTATTAGTACAATAATTAATACCCTTAATGAAAAGAATAGGAATGAAGAACAGCATTCAGTTAGAGTATCACAATTATGTGAAGCTATGGGGATGAGGCTCAAGTTACCAGAGACAAGAGTTCAAGAGTTAAAAACAGCTGGATTATTGCATGATATAGGAAAAGTAGCAATAGCAGAAAGTATTCTTAATAAGACAGGAAAACTTACAGTTGAAGAATATAATGAAATTAAGCGACACCCTGAAATTGGATTTAGAATATTAAGTACAGTAAATGAATTATCAGATATTGCAGAGTACATACTTTCCCATCATGAAAGATGGGATGGAAGTGGATATCCTAAGGGGATTAAAGGTGAAGAAATTCCTATGGAAGCACGCATTATATCAATTGCAGATACATATGATGCAATAACTAGTGATAGAAGTTATCGAAAAGCATTAACAAAGGAGTTTGCGATAGAAGAGTTAAAACGAAACTCTGGAAGTCAATTTGATCCCAAATTAGTTAATTTATTTGTAGATGAAGTGATTGATTTTTTATAGGATTTGCATTATGTTTCAAAAAGTTGTATAATTTTGGATTAAGTATTACTTAGTGGAAAAAATGTATTAACGTGATAATTATTAGATATTAAGAGAAGGAGGATATCTTGATAATTTTAGTTGTCATGTCTTAATATCATTGAAAGGAGATGTTATGTTTAAAATTAGACAAAGTTTTGAGCAGTATAGGGGACTACCGAGGGAAATTTATATTCTTTTTATTGGGAGAATTATAAATTGCCTTGGATCCTTTGTTGGCCCTTTGATGACGCTTATTTTAACACAAAAATTTGGTATGTCTTCAGCTGAATCTGGAAGCTTTATTGCATTGCAATCATGTTTGCAGGGGATTGGTTTGGTGATAGGTGGAAAAATGGTTGATTCCTTTGGTCGTAAAAAAGTAATAGTTGTATGTCAATCATTAGGTGCTGTTTTGATTATTTTATGTGGAATTATACCAATATCAATGCTTACGGCTAAAATGATGATAGCATCATCCTGCCTTTATTCAATGGCATTTACAGCGTATGATGCATTGCAAGCAGATGTTACAAATACTAAAAATAGAAAAGTTTCATATTCCTTATTATATATGGGAATAAATATTGGGTTTGCTATTGGACCAATTATTGGAGGGTTTCTATATAAAAATTATATATCATTAGTATTTATTGGTGATGCAGTTACAACTATAATTTCTATGGTTCTTGTTATGGTCTTAATTAAAGAGAAAACAATTTATAAAAGTACAATAGAGAATGAAGAAGAAAACAAAATGGAAGAAAGAAATGAGTTAGAAGATAATGTAGAAGGCTCAGTATTTAAAATTTTAATGAGTAGGCCAATTCTTCTTGTATTTTGTATGATTATGTTTTTTAGAAATTTTACATATGCAGAGTGGCCTTTTGCTTTGCCGCTTCAACTTGGAAAGATATATGGAAGTGATGGAGCAAGTATGTTTGCGTTATTAGGAGCTGTAAATGGGACGATTGTAATAATTGGAACTCCTTTCCTAATGAAACTAACTAAAAAATTCTCGGAATTAATGAATATATGTTTAGGAAACTTTATATATGTAATTTCCTTTTTTATGTTTGGATGCATAGGTTCTATGCCGTTGTTTATTATGGCGGTTTCGCTTATGACTTTTGGAGAGATAATTGGAGCAGCAAATTCATCTGCCTTTATTTCCAATAATTCTCCGGCATCTCATAGAGGTAGATTAAACTCAACCTTATCAATAATAATAATGAGTGGTGGTGCACTTTCTCCTATGATAATTGGAAATATAATAGAGAAGTATGGATTAATGCCCGGATATACCTTGGCTGCTGCTAGTGCTTTATTAGCTGTGGTTTTAGGAATTATTGCAGAGAAAATTGCAAAAAATCGAATGATTATTAGGAATAGCGCAACTATTTGATAGCAAGAATTATTTGACAATTTTTATTGTTTATTCTAAAATATTTTTTGGGAAAAAATTAAGAGGAGTGGTTATACATGATAAAAGAAAATGGTAATATTTCAATTGATACTGAGAACATATTTCCTATTATTAAGAAATGGCTATACTCTGATAAAGACATATTTATAAGAGAAGTAATAAGCAATGCATGTGATGCAATTAGTAAATTTCAAAGGTTAGTTTCTCTTGGAGAGGCAAATAACAATGGAGATGATATATATAAGGTTACAGTATCAGTAAATAAGGAAAAGAAAACTCTTAAATTTATTGATAATGGTATTGGTATGACAGAAGAAGAGGTTAAAAAGTACATTAACCAAGTAGCTTTTTCTGGAGCAACTGACTTTATGGAAAAGTATAAGGACAAAATGGATGAAGGAAAAGATATAATTGGACATTTTGGACTTGGGTTTTATTCAACTTTTATGGTATCAACTAAGGTACAAATAGATACTCAATCTTATAAAGAAGGAGCAGAATCTGTAAGATGGGAATGTTCAGGTGGTACTGAGTATGAAATTGCACCTTCAGAGGAAAGAAAAACAAGAGGTACAACTATCACATTATTTATAGATGATGAAAGTACAGAGTTTTTAGAAGAATACAAGGTTAGAGAAATAATAAAAAAATATTGTTCATTCTTACCAACAGAAATATATTTAGAAGATGAAAATAAGCCAAAAGAAGAACCGAAATATGAAACAAAGAAAAATGAGGATGGAACTGAATATCAAGAATTAGTTGAGCCAGAAGCACCAAAACCTTTAAATGATACAAATCCATTGTGGGTTAAGGCTCCTAAGGATTGTACTGATGAAGAATACAAAGATTTCTATAGAAAAGTATTTATGGATTTCAATGAACCTTTGTTTTGGATTCATTTAAATGTAGATTATCCATTTAATTTAAAAGGAATATTGTATTTCCCTAAATTAACTCATGAATTTGAAGCAACTGAAGGTCAAGTAAAATTATATAACAACCAAGTGTTTGTTGCTGATAATATTAAGGAAGTAATTCCAGAATTCTTATTATTATTAAAAGGTACAATAGATTGTCCTGATTTGCCTTTAAATGTTTCAAGAAGCTTCCTTCAAAATGACAAAGAGGTTTCAAAAATTTCAAATCATATAGTTAAGAAGGTTGCAGATAAATTAGTAGATTTATTTAAAAATAGCAGAGAAGAATTTAATAAGTTCTGGCCAGACATACAAATATTCATTAAATATGGTTGCTTAAGAGATCCAAAATTCTATGATAAGATAAAAGAAATAGTTATCTTCAAGAATTTAAAAGGTGAATTTGTAACATTAAAGGATTATCTTGAAGCTAATAAGGAAAAGCATGAAAATAAAGTCTTCTATGCTAACGATGAAAAACAACAATCACAGTACATTAAAATGTTCAAAGAATATGACTTAGATGCAGTGATTTTAGATTGCTCATTAGATGATCACTTTATTTCATTCTTAGAAATGCATGAAGCAGGGGTTAAATTCAACAGAATTGATTCAGATATTTCAGATACATTAGGAAGCAAAACTGATGAAAATGATGAGACTGCAAAAGCATTAAATAAGGAAATTGAAGAGTTATTTAAAACTTCTCTCGGAGATAAAATTAAGAATTTATCAGTAGAAGGATTAAAAAATGAAGAAACTCCAGCACTTATACTTGTATCTGAAGAATCGAGAAGAATGGCTCAAATGAGCAAGATGTATGCAAAATCAGGAATGAGTTTCCCAGGAATGTTTGATGAAGAAAAAACTTTGGTAATTAATAATAACAATGCTATTATTAAAAAACTTTTAGAGGTATATAAGGATGATGGGAAAAAGGATGAGGTTAAGTTTATTTGTGAGCATATTTTAGATTTAGCTAAGATTGCTAACAAGGAATTAGATGCAAGTGAAATGGATGAATTTATAAAAAGAAATAATCAATTATTAAGTAAGGTTATATTATTATAATTTAATTGAATAGACAATGTGTTAAAATGGTTCTAAGCATCTAAAATAAATTTATAGGATGCTTAGAATCTATTTTTTTTCATCTAATTAGACAATTAATGATATGAAGATCATTGGAAAAATAAGGATGGAATATGACAAATTTAGTACTTTTAAAAAAATATATGAAAATTGAAATTGGATTTTAAATATGATAAAATATTTCTATATAAATTATAGCACGGTTTGACAAGGATGTTTAATTTGTGAGGAGCGTGGTTACAATTTATAAATTGTAACCAATAAGAAAGGAATATGCTGAATTTGTATGAGATGGAAGGGAAGCCTTATGATTGATAAAATTTTTAGACCTAAAATATTAAACAGACCTCGTATAGATAAAATGTTATCACAAATGTTGGAAGTGTCAGTGTTTTTTATATCAGCTTCCATGGGATATGGTAAAAGTACTGCTGTTAAAAATTTTTTACGAAAGAAAAATGAAATACAAACTATTTGGTTTGATAATCCAGATGAAGATATTGATTCCACTTGGAGATGGATTAAATTTTGCAATTCAATTAAAGTTGCAAATCCTAATTTAGGTCAAAAACTTAGCGCATATGGAGTTCCCAAAAATAATACAGATTTATATACAATAATAGAAACAATACAAAATGCAATAAGGCAAAAAACTGTAATGATTATTGACGATTGGTATGATGCGGAAAATATTTATGTTAATTATTTAATAAAAGCTATTGCGTTAGAAGAAATACCTAATTTGCATATTGTTATAATAAGCCGTAATAAACCTTCTAATCAATATATAGAACTTGAACTAAAGCAAAAATGTTTGGTGATGTGGCAGGATGATATTTCATATACGTTTGAGGAAACTGTAGATTTTTTTAAACTTAATGGAATTAGACTAAATGATGAAGAGAAGGAAAAAGTATATGAGTATACAGCAGGATGGACTTCTGCTACCTATCTTTCATTGATTCAATATTATAATGAAAAAACCTTTGATAATATACCTCAGGCAACAGAATTAATTAAGCTGGCAGTATATGATAAACTTGATGAATCTACTAAACAAATACTTTTAAAATTAGCACCTATTGATAAATTTACGTTGGAACAAGCTATTTATGTAACAGAAAATCAGTGCTCAAGAGATGTTATCAGAGCTTTATCATCGAATAACTGTTTTATAAGATATGATACTGAAAGTAAAATTTATACGTTACATTCTATTTTGAGAAGTGCATTGATAGAAGAGGCATTGCTAAATTCAGATATAATTAAGATAAATAATCTGTGTGGGGAATGGTACTATGAAAAGCACCATGATATGGAGGCTATAGAATATTACTACAAGGCAAATAACTTTGATCGAGTAATGGATATAATGGAAAGGAATACCTTAGTATCACTTACCAATGTTTGGGATAGAATTATGAAACCAGTTATAGAAATGCTTAGCATGGAGCAAAAGGTAAATAGACCTGTAGCATATTTGATTTATATTGTTTTTTATATTGTTTATTTAAATATAGAAAAAGGGAAAGAACTTTTATATGAATTTTGGATTATTTATGAAATGAATGAGGATTTACCATATAGGCAACAAGTATTGGGAGAGATAGCATATGTTGAAACACTAGGTATATATGGTGATTCTAGTAAGATGGTTCAATATCTTAAGAAGGCATATGATTTGCTTGGAGGAAGAGTATCAAGAGTAGGAGAAAATTCAATGCCGCTTACCTTTGGTTCACCACATTTATTAAGCTTATTTTATAAAAGTGAAGGCAGCTTAATAAATGATGAAGCAAACTTAAGGCAGTTTACAAAGTATTTAGCTAAGATTTCGGGCGGATGTGGCGAAGGTGGAGATTATTTAGTAAGTGCTGAATATTTTTTTGAAACTGGTGATTGTGATAAAGCAGAATTATTTGCATATAAGGCATTACATAAGGCTAAACTTAAAAATCAAACTTACATAGAAATATGTGCACTATTTCTTTTGATGCGAATTAGTGTAATTAAAAATGATGCAAGCGATGTTAAAGAAAAATATGATATTTTAACGGATCAATATAGAAATTTTGAAGTGCCAAGATTTTTTAATGGAACAGAAATTGCACTGGGCTATATTGATGGAATCACTGGAAATTTACCTAATATGAGTAAATGGCTCGAAGATGGTGAATGTCCTAATCTACAAATAGTTTTTCCATCTAGAAGGATGAAATATATTGTTTCTGCTTTTACTATGCTGCACGAAAAAAGTTATATTGAATTAGAAGTACAAGCGGAAATTATGTTAGAAGTTTATTTGACAAAAAAGCTTATCTTTGGGATTTTATATGCATATATGATAGATTCTATAGCAAAGTACAAGCTTTATGGAGTAGAAAGTGCTAAAGAATCGTTACAGAAAGCTATAAATTTAGCAAAAAGAGATAACATAGTAATGGTTTTTGTTGAACTTAGTCCTCATATAATCCATGTTTTAAGAGAACTTGCAAAAGAAGATGAGTTTGCTAAGGTATTATTACCAAAATGCGAGCGATTTAATGATATATATCAAAAGAATTATGCTAAAAGTGAAGAAATAGAATTGACACCGAGAGAACTTGAAGTTATGAAATTAGTGGACGAGGGGTACAAGCAAACTGAAATTTCAAATAAATTACATATAGCATTAATAACTGTAAAAAAGCACATGGCATCTGTTTACTATAAATTGGATGTTAATAATAAAACAGTAGCAATAAATTTATTAAAACAAAAAGGAATATTATAAAAAAAACATAAAAAAATACAATAAATTATACTTTAGTATAATACACAAATTTTCCAAATAGTAATATAATCTAATTGTTGAGAGATTTAATATGTTAGGGTAAATATAGATCAACTATGGGTGAAAATTGAATTTATAGAGTTAATGAAGGGTGTGGTAGTACTAATTAAGGGGTTAATTGTACTACCGAAAAATCAAAATATAGTAAATACTTTTTTGGGGATCTAAAAAACAAGGGGTTTAGGGATAGGTTCTGATTATAAGGTATTTATTATATTTTTTTCTAGAAAAATTAGGGAGAAAATTGTTAAGTTTGTTGAGAAGTATTGAAATATACAATATTGTAATATTTTGTGAAATTTACAATTTGTATGCTTTTAATATAGAATCAATTAAAAATTAGGGGGAGAGTTTAGATGAACACAGAACTTACTAAATCAGCAGAAGATATTTTAGGTTTCATTGGATATGAAGATAATATTGTATCCGTTGGAAACTGCACAACAAGATTGAGATTGAATTTAAGAGACAAAAGAAAGGTAGATGTTGGACAATTTAAAAAAGTTGAGGGAGTTTTAGGGATTGTTGAAACAAAAGAACAATTGCAAATAATACTTGAGCCTAAAAAGGCAAAAATTTTAATTACTGAATTCAAAAAAGTTTATGAATTCAAAAATAGAATTTAGATAAATCTTTAATAACCTCCTATAGTATGATATAATAGCTACGGATATTTTTTTTGATGGAGGATTTTGGAATGAAACACATAAAAACTATAAACAAACCAAATATAAAAAATAGTTTATGCAAACCAGGATGCAAAGAATGTGCAAACTCATGTCAATCAGCTTGTAAGACATCTTGTACAGTTGCAAACTTAGAATGTGAAAACTAATTTTCAAGCAGTAGCTTTATAGTTACTGCTTACTTTATATGTTTAGGAGGGAAAAGATTTGTCTTTAATACATAAATTTAAACAAGGTGAAAATTATTTTGTTTTAGATGTGAATACAGGTGCAGTTCATGTTGTTGATGAACTGGTTTATGATATATTGGATGATGATAAATTGAAAAATAAAAAGGAAGTAATGGAAGTCCTTAAAGGTAAATATAATGAAGAGGAACTTTCAGAAGCTTATGATGAAATACAAGAATTAGCAGAAGAAGGGATCCTTTATTCAGAAGATCAATATGAAGAAATTGCACATAGTTCTATGGATGACAGGGATTATATTAAGGCTATTTGTTTAAACGTAATTCATGGATGTAATTTAAGATGTAAATATTGCTTTGCTGATGAAGGTGAGTATCATGGACATGGTGGTGTCATGAGTGCTGAGACAGCTAAAAAGGCAATAGATTATGTTATTAAAAGAAGTGGTCCAAGAAAAAATATAGAAATTGATTTATTTGGTGGAGAACCAACCTTGATCATGGATACAATAAAGGAAATAATTCAATATGCTAGAGATAATGAAAAGAAGTGGGGCAAAAATGTTAGATTTACTATGACAACTAATGCAACGCTTTTAACTCCAGAAATGATGGATTATATGGATAAAGAAATGGGAAATATAATTCTTTCTTTAGATGGTAGAAAAGAAGTTAATGATAATGTAAGAATTAAGCCTGATAAGAGTGGTTCTTATGAAGATATAGTTCCTAATATTAAGGAAATGATTAAGAGAAGAACTAAAGGCAAAACTTATTATGTTAGAGGTACCTTCACAAGAGAAAATACTGATTTTTATGAAGATGTAATGGCTATGGTAAACGAAGGGTTTAGAGAATTATCTATAGAACCTGTTGTTTTAGAAAATGGACATCCTCTTGCAATCAGAGAAGAAGATATTGATACGATTTTTGAAAATTATGATAAGCTATATGAAGAAATGAAAAACAGAAAAAGAGAAGGAAATGATGAATTTAAATTCTATCACTTTAATATAGATTTACAAGGTGGTCCATGTGTTTATAAGAGAATTTCAGGCTGTGGAGCAGGTTTTGAATATGTGGCAATAACACCTCAAGGAGAAGTATATCCTTGTCATCAATTTGTAGGAAAAGAAGAGTTTAAGTTAGGAAGTATCCATGAGGATACATATAATTCAGAACTTGCTAAGAAGTTTAAGACAGCTCATATCTACAATAAACCTAAATGTAGAGAATGCTGGGCAAAGTTCTACTGTAGTGGTGGATGTCAGGCAAATAACTACAATTTTAATGGAGATATGAATATTCCATATGAAATTGGTTGTAAAATGCAGAAGAAGAGAATTGAATGTGCAATCGCATTAAAGGTTGAAGAAAACTAAAAATAAAAATATTAAAGATAATAATTTTGATAATATGCAAAGTTATTATCTTTTTCTATATCAATTGTCAAAGGTCAACTAATGAGAAAAGATCTATTGGACACTCACTTTTCTTTTAGAATGTATTAAACTATAATATACAATAATAATTAGAATTTATATATATAGATATCCAACGCGAGAATTAGATTTATGCAAAACTTACCGAAATCAGATACATTTATCTTCCACAGGACTAGTGAAATTTTCGCTGGATGGTTCTAAATGGCAGCTTGTCGTCATTTCAGCATGTTCCAGATGTAAAATCTGGACAAGCTTAAAATGAAACAAGCCATAGAGGAAATTCGACTCACGTTCGTTCGCTGAGTAAGCGATTCACACCAAATCAGTTTTTTAAAGTAGGTTAACTCATGAATGAGTTAACTAAGTTCAAGAAATCAAATCATAGATTTGGACTTTCACTTATCTGCTTAAGAACCATCATTAGCTCAATTTCACATGCCTGCTTCCAGAAAAATGTATCTAATTTCTAGTGTAGTGTTACGATTAGACTTTCTCAATAATACATATATATTACATTTATAAGTTGAATTATTAATTTGGATATCTATAATAAAAGACAAAGAGTAAATTGAAAATTATCTGTGATTTTTTGGGAGAACAATTAATGAAAGAATATATTTTGGAAAATGATTTAAAATTGATATACAGGCGTAGCGATTCTGAATTAACGTCGATTTGTATAGCAGTAGATGCTGGAGCAGGAGTTGAAAATGAAAAGTATGGGATTGCTCATGCAGCTGAACATATGGTTTATAAGGGAACAAAAAATAGGAATGAGAAAGAAATAAATGAAGGTT
Source organism: Clostridium saccharoperbutylacetonicum N1-4(HMT) (assembly GCF_000340885.1). Taxonomy (NCBI): domain Bacteria; kingdom Bacillati; phylum Bacillota; class Clostridia; order Eubacteriales; family Clostridiaceae; genus Clostridium; species Clostridium saccharoperbutylacetonicum. The sequence goes on from NC_020291.1 coordinate 1,808,354, forward strand.
TAAGTAATGTTTTTGGTTTTAATAATGCTATGACAAATTATCCTTATGTAATTTATTATGGAACTTTGCTTAAAGAGGATTTAGAAAAAGGATTAGATTTATTAAGTGATATAGTTATTAATCCAAGTTTTAAGGAATTTGGCTTTGAAGAAGAAATGGCTGTAATAAAAGAAGAATTAAGGGAATGGGATGAAGAGTTAGAGCAATATTGTGAGGATAAGTTGTTTTTTAATTCCTTTGAAAGTAGGAGAATAAAATATCCTATTATAGGTACAGAAGAGAGCTTGAATAATATTACTTTGAAGGAAATAAGAGAATTTTACGAAATGCATTACTTTCCAGGTAATACATCTATAGTAATAGTTTCATCTTTAGAATTTGAACAAGTAAAAGCTGAAGTGAATAAATATTTTGGTGGCTGGAGAAGGCAGAGTGGTGAAAAGCAAGATAGAAATAGATTAGAGAGATATATTAAATATGAAGCATTGAAACCTGGCGAATATAATGATAAAAGAGAGGGCATAAAAACTTGTAGGGTTGAAATCATATTCCCTATAGATTCATTAAGTGAGAAGGAAATGAAATGTCTAAAAATCTTCAATCAGTATTTTGGAGAAGGCGTAAACTCTGTACTTTACGATACCTTAAGGACTAAAAATGGACTGATATATGATGTTATCACTAATGTTGCTTATGAAAACTATATAAAATTATATAAAATTTCATTTAACACATCAAAAGAAAATGTTGACAAAGCAATAAAGTTAGTAAAAGAGTGCATACAAAATATATCGAATTTAATATATAAGCTTGATGAAAAGCAATTAAACCAATTATTTAAAAGTTTTAAATTAAAAAGGTTATTCAGGGAAGAACAAAGTATAGTATTAGCAAAAGAATTAGCAACTTATGATTGTATGTTTGGTGATTATAATATTTACATTAATGAAACTGAGGATTTAAATAAGATTACAAGTGAAAAAATAGTTGAAGTTACTAATAAAGTATTAAATAATATGACAATACAAATAATTAATAAGGCATAGATGGAGGAAAAGATTATGTACAGTTTTAAAAATGATTATAGTGAAGGTGCTCATGAAAGAATATTAAATGCACTGGTTGAAAGTAATTTTGAACAAACAGATGGCTATGGTGAGGACTATCATACAGAAAGAGCAGTTCAAATATTAAAGGATAAAATAGATAATCAAAATGTAGACATTCATTTACTTGTAGGTGGCACTCAAGTTAATCTTACAGCAATATCAGCATTCTTAAGACCTCATCAAGCAGCAATAGGAGCAGATACAAGTCACATTAATTGTCATGAGACAGGAGCAATTGAGGCGACAGGACATAAGGTAATAACAATGAAAACAGATGATGGGAAATTAACACCAAGTTTAATTCAAAAGGTTGTGGATGCACATCAAGATGAACATATGGTTCAGCCAAAGCTTGTTTATATTTCTGATTCCACAGAACTTGGAACTTTATATACAAAAGCAGAATTAACTGATTTACATAATTGTTGTAAGAAAAATAAATTATTATTATATTTAGATGGTGCTAGACTTGGAGCAGCTCTTACAGCAGAAAAAAATGATTTAACTTTGGCTGATATAGCTAAATTAGTTGATGCATTTTATATTGGAGGAACTAAAAATGGAGCACTTTTTGGAGAAGCGCTTGTAATATGTAAGGATGAGTTAAAAGAAGATTTTAGATATTTTATTAAGCAAAAGGGTGGACTTTTAGCTAAGGGAAGATTGCTTGGAATTCAATTTGAAGAATTATTCAAAGATGATTTATATTTTGAATTGGCAAAATACGCAAATAATCTGGCTATAATATTAAAAAATGCATTAATAGAAAAAGGCTATAAGTTTTTATGTGAATCTTATACTAATCAACAGTTCCCTATTTTACCTAATGAGGTTGTAAAAAAAATAAGTGAAAAATATTCTTTTAATGTTGAAAGAGTAATTGATGAAAACAATACTGTGATTAGATTAGTAACCTCTTGGGCAACAAGTAAAGAAAAAGTATTAGAATTTGTGGAAGAACTAAATTTATAGTTTACAATTTACAGTTTACAGTTGGTGAAGAATAGTTTACAGTTTACAATTTACAGTTGATAAAAAGAATTAATAATTAAGAGGTATATTTTATGGTTGAAAAGTTACCACTATTACAAGAATTGCTTAAGTATCATGATGAAAAGAATTTACTTCTTTCAATGCCAGGAAATAAAGGCGGAAGTGGATTTCTAAGGGATGAGATTGGGAAGGAATTCGTAGAAAGATTAGGAAATTTGGATATAACTGAAGTTGAACCTTTAGATAATTTACACTATCCAGAGGGAATAATTAAGGAAGCACAAGAATTATTGGCTAAAACTTATACGGCTCAAAAAGCGTATTTTTTAGTTAATGGTAGTTCGTCAGGAAATATGGCTGCTATTTTCTCGGCATTTGAAGAAGGCGATGAGGTATTAGTTGAAAGAAATTGCCATAAATCAATTTATAATGGTTTGATAATGAGAAAATTAAAAGTTAAATATATTGAGCCAGTAATTGATGAGGAATATGGGCTTTTTTTACCTCCAGATAAAGAAAATATTTATAAGGCATTAAGCGAAGGTTTAAATCCAAAGGGGATTATTTTAACTTATCCTAATTATTTTGGAATCACTTATGATATTGGGGATATAATAATAGACTTAAAAGCAAAAGGGATTAAGGTTATTGTAGATTGTGCTCATGGGGCTCACTTTGGAATAAACACGAGACTACCTAAATCAATTGCAAGTTTAGGTGATTATGTTATTTTAAGTGCCCATAAAACATTGCCAGCTTTGACGCAAGGTGCATATCTTTTGGTTAATGAAGAAAATAATTTATTAGAATTTTATTTAAGAGCCTTTATGACAACATCACCGTCCTATTTAATTATGGCTTCTTTAGATTATGCTAGACATTATTTAGATAATTATGGTGAAAGAGATTATGAAATACTAATAGATAAAACTGAAAGCTGGAAAGAAAAAATTAATAAATTAAACAAAGTACACTTGCTTGATGAACATGCATTAAATAAATCACATACAGAAGAGGGAATGTATAGTATTGATTTAAGCCGATATATAATGATTTTGCCAAAAGGATATAGCGGACATAAGTTATTAGATTATCTTAGAAAAGAAAAAATACAGGCTGAAATGAGTTTTGCAAGAGGAGTAGTTTTAATATTATCACCTTTTAATACAGATGAGGATTTTAATATTATCTATAATGCTATTGTAAAATTAGAAATGAAGGATATAGTTGGTGAAACAGAAGCAAAGTATGTTTCTGAGATTCCTATAAAGAAATTAGAACCTTATGAAGTATTTGAAAAAACTAGTGAATGGTATGACATTAAAAAGTGTGAAGGAAGAATTGCAAAAGATTCAATAATACCATATCCACCAGGAATACCTGTAGTTTGCCCTGGAGAAGTGATTTCTAAAGAAATAATTGATATTGTAATAGATTATAGTAGAAATAAAAAAACTATTATTGGCGTTAAGGATAATAAAATAAGAGTAGTTATTAATTAGTTTTATGCAACAATTACCGAAAGCAGATACATTTATCTTCTTCAGCAGCTCAATTTCACATGCCTGCTTCCAGAAAAATGTATCTAATTTCTAGTGTAGTGATATGATTAAAAATTTCTCAACAATACATGTATATTCCACTTGGTTGTCTGATTATTAATTTGGATATCTATATATAGTTATGATAAAATATACACATATAAAAAAAGTAGCTATGCTACAATTAAGAACTTATATAAAAAAAGTAGCTATGCTACAATTAAGAACTTATATAAAAAAGTAGCTATGCTACAATTAAGAACATATAATATAATGGTATTTTTGACTTTTTAGTTCATGTGTCTAAGTAAAATATAGGATGATTTCTACTACTTGATAGTTAAACATTGACAGTTGACAATTGAAAAAACAATGTTAGGGGGCAAATCGATAGCTTATGGAAACAAATATTGCTACCAAGCAAAAGGAAAAAATTAAGGTGAAAAAACCTAAATTATATAAAGTTATTATGTATAATGATGATTATACTACGATGGAATTTGTTATTGAAATATTGATGGTTATATTTAATAAAAATCAAATTGAAGCTGAAAAAATAATGTTAGATGTACATAAAAAGGGCAAAGGACTGGCTGGAATATATAGCTATGATATTGCAATGACTAAAGTTACAACTGCAATGTCTTTGGCTAAAGAAAATGGATTTCCGTTTAAACTTACTGTGGAGGAGGCGTAATGAATGAAAATTACTAATGAAGTGAATTTAATATTACTAAAGGCTTATGAAGAAGCGAGTGGAAGAAATAGTGAATATATTACACCAGAGCATTTGCTTTATGCAGCTACCTTTGATAATGGTGTTGGAGATGCTATAAAAGAATGTGGTGGGAGTTTAGAGAATTTAAGATATAATTTAATTACTTATATTAGGACATATATTAATAAAATTGGTCAAGGGGAACCTCAAGAAAGTATTGAATTTCAAAGGGTGATTTTAACAGCAAATGAGCAAATTAAATATAGTGGTAAAGATGCTATAGACGTTGATCATATACTTGCAGCAATTTTTGATTTGGAAGATAGTTACGCCCGTTATTATTTAGAACAGGAAGGTGTTACTAAAAGGGACTTGTTATATTCTTTATGTCACAGTATAAACAATGAGGAAAATTCTTATGAAGATCAAATGAAGAAAGAACTTAAGGAAGATTCACAAATAAATTCTCATGAGGCAGAAGAAGACGAAGCAGTTGTTGCTAAGAAAAAAGAAGATGCTTTTCTTAGTAAGTTCACTATAAATCTAATTGAAAAAGTTAATGAAGAAAATAATGATCCTTTAATAGGAAGAGAAGATATTTTGGAGAGGAGTATTCAAATCCTCTGCAGAAGAATAAAAAACAACCCAATTCATGTTGGAGAATCTGGTGTAGGAAAGACTGCAATTACCTTTGGCCTTGCAAAGCTTATTAGAGAAAATAAAGTTCCTGATAGAATAAAGGGCAGCTCAATGTTTTCTTTAGACATAGGTTCTGTGATTGCTGGTACTAAATATAGAGGTGATTTTGAAGAAAGAATAAAGAGAATTTTAGATATAATAAGTAAGCAGGAAAAGCCTATTGTTTATATAGATGAAATTCATAATATTGTTGGCGCTGGAGCATTGAATGGTGGAGCTTTAGATGCATCAAATCTTTTAAAACCTTATTTAACAGAAGGGAAAATAAGATTTATTGGAGCAACTACTTTTGATGAATATAAAAAGTTTTTTGAAAAGGATAAAGCTTTAAGTAGAAGATTTCAAAAAATAGATGTTAAAGAGCCATCTATTAAAGAAGCTATAGAAATACTTAATGGGCTTAAAGGAAATTATGAGGAATATCATAATGTAATTTATACAAGTGATGCAATAAGTGATGCTGTAACTTTAAGTGATAAATATATCAAGGATAAATTTTTACCTGATAAAGCTGTTGATATTATAGATGAAGCGGGGGCTTATGCTCGTATGCACAATGAAAACTTGGAAGAAAAAATAACTATTGATAGAAAGAGCATTGAGGAAATAATATCAAAAGTGTGCAGTATTCCAAAGCAAACTGTTGAAAGCAGTGAAATAAATGCACTGCAGCACCTTGAAGCTAAATTAAAAGAAAATATTTTTTCACAAGATAATGCAATTGAAGAAGTTGTAAGATGCATTAAGATGTCTAGATCAGGATTAAATGAAGAAGATAAACCAGTTGCATCAATGCTTTTTGTTGGACCAACAGGGGTTGGTAAAACTGAAATAGCAAGGACTCTTTCTAAACTGCTTGGAATAGATCTAATTAGATTTGACATGAGTGAATATGGAGAAAAGCATGCGGCAGCTAAATTAATAGGATCTCCTCCAGGATATGTAGGGTATGAAGAAGGTGGATTATTAACAGATTCTATAAGAAAAACACCACATTGTGTATTGTTATTAGATGAAATAGAAAAAGCTCATGAAGATATCTTAGGGGTATTGCTTCAAGTTATGGATTATGCAACCCTAACAGATAATAAAGGCAGAAAAGCTGATTTTAGAAATGTAATAATAATAATGACTTCTAATGCAGGTGCAAAGAACATAGGGAAAAAGCTTATAGGTTTTGGTGAGCGTGAAGTTAAAGGTGAAGCTATAATGGAAGAAGTTAAGAAATTCTTTACGCCAGAGTTTAGAAATAGATTAGATAAGATTGTTGTGTTTAACAGCATGAGCGATTCAATGGCCTTAAGTGTAGCTAAAAAGCAATTAAATGATTTTGAAGCTAAGCTAAGTAGTAAAAATATAGAAATTAAATTTAGTGATGAATGTATAAAGCATGTTGCTAAGATTGGAACCTCTGATGAATTTGGTGCAAGAGAAATTGCAAGAGTTATAGCTTCAAATATTAAGCCTTTATTAGTTGATGAAATTTTATTTGGAAAATTAAGTGATGGTGGTAAATGCCAAATTGATTTAATAGGAGATAAATTTGAATTAACAATAAATTAAAACAATAATTAATGAATAAAAAAATAATATTTAGGCATAATATGTTTATACAAAGAGAAATCTTTAAACTAAAAGAGGAGGTGAACTATTGTAAAGTTATTATTTAACTTTAACAATGGGACATTTTAATGGAAGATAAACATTTAATATGCAAAGACTGCGGAAAAGAATTTACTTTTACTGTAGGAGAACAAGAATTTTATAAGGAAAAAGGATTTGAAAATGAGCCTGTTCGATGTGCTGAGTGTAGAAGAGCTAAAAAAGATCAAGCTAGAAGATAATTAATAAGTATAAAGTTGTTTGTTTATTAAAGAACCATAGAAATGTGGTTCTTTTTAATTGTAAAAATAATAATTTAATAAAAATATTTAAATTCTATTGAATTTTTTATACTTTTACTAGTATAATGTAAAAAAAGCTTTAATTGAAGGAATGATTTGAAAATTATATTTTCTTTATTTCTTTAAAAAATAATTAATAATGTACATTAAATTAATTACTATTTAATATAATTAAAAATGGTGATAAGGAATAGTATATGGAGTGAGTTTTTAAGAGAGCTAGAGGTTGGTGTAATCTAGTAAGCAAACTTTATAGAAGCAGCCTTTGAATTTTATAACTGAAAAATAAAAATTGTAACATACGATAATTTTTAATTAGGTTATAACGTATTCCTCACGTTATAGAGGCGGAGTATGAAAATATACTCTAACTGAGTGAACAATATTTATATTGTTTATTAGGGTGGTACCGCGAAGTAGTTCCTTCGTCCCTTTTTTGGGATGAAGGATTTTTTTATTCTTTAGGAGTTTATAATAAAGTTAAATCTGTGGATAACTTATTGAAAAGGCCAATTAAGTAGGTTTTGTGTGTCAAAAAGAATAAAAAATAAATCTTATTCGCCTGCATAAAATGTTCTTATATGCAGCATAGCTGCTCTTTCTAAGGTGCATATTTTTCTCACATGCGTTCGAAAAGGCAGATGCGTAAAAAAAATCTCCGGCTCCACAGTCGCCTGCGATTTTTTTATATTTTAAGGAGGTTATTTTAAATGGAAGAAATACTTGAAATTCTAGAAAAGAATAGTCGTTATAGTGATGAAGAAATTGCTGTGATGGCAGGAAAAACAGTTGAAGAAGTTAGAGAAGCAATCAGAGATTATGAAGAAAAAAGCATAATAGCTGGGTATACAACTCTTATAAATTGGGAAAATACAGGTAGTGAAACAGTTACAGCGCTAATTGAAGTTAAAATAACACCTCAAAGAGGAGAAGGCTTTGATAAAGTGGCAGAAAGAATTTATAAATTTTCAGAGGTTAAAGCATGTTATTTAATGTCTGGAGGTTTTGATTTAACCGTTATAGTTGAAGGGAAGACTATGAAGCAAGTGGCACTATTTGTTTCTGAAAAGCTTGCAGTTCAGCAATATGTATTAAGTACAGCTACTCACTTTGTGCTAAAAAAATATAAAGATCATGGAACAATATTTAAAGAAAAGAAACTAGATGATAGGGAGGCAATATTCATATGATTCTAGAAGATATGATTTTAGATAATGTTAAAAATATGCCTCCTTCAGGCATAAGAAAATATTTTGATATTATAAATGAAATGGAGGATGTAATATCACTTGGGGTGGGGGAGCCAGACTTTGTTACTCCTTGGAATGTTAGAGAAGCTGGGATTTATTCCTTGGAACAAGGGCATACACATTATTCTTCAAATGCTGGATTTATTGAACTTCGTACTGAAATAGCAAAATATCTTCATAGAAGATTTAGTTTAAATTATAATCCAGTAGATGAAATAATAGTTACCGTTGGAGGTAGTGAGGGTATTGATATAGCACTTAGAGCTTTAGTTGGACCAGGAGATGAAGTTATAGTTCCAGAACCAAGCTTTGTAGCTTATAAAGGATGTACAGCTTTTACTGGAGCAACTGCAAAGGTACTTGATCTTAAAGCAGAAGATGAGTTTAAACTTACAGCAGAGGCATTAGAAAAAGCTATTACTCCTAAAACTAAAGTTGTTATAATTCCTTTCCCTAATAATCCGACAGGTGCAATAATGACAAGAGATGAATTAGCTAAAATTGTAGAAGTTTTAAAGGATAAAGATATTATAGCAATTTCAGATGAAATATATTCAGAACTTTGTTATGGAGAAAAGCATGTCTCAATAGCATCTTTTCCAGAAATGAAAGAAAAGACTTTAGTGATAAACGGGTTTTCTAAATCTTATGCAATGACAGGCTGGAGACTTGGATATATTTGTGGGCATCCAGTTTTAATCGAGGCTATGAAAAAAATTCATCAATATGCACTTATGTGTTCTCCAACAACAGCACAGTATGCAGCTATTGAAGCATTAAAAAGTGGTGATAAAAATGTTGAAGAAATGTGTAAGGAATATAACAGAAGAAGAAGAGTGCTTTTAAATGGCTTTAGGAAAATAGGGCTAGACTGCTTTGAACCTCTTGGAGCATTTTATATATTTCCAAGTATTAAGTCTACTGGCATAACTTCAGATGAATTTTGTGAGCAGTTACTTATAAATGAAAAAGTTTTGGTTGTACCAGGAAATGCTTTTGGTGATTGTGGAGAAGGCTTTATCAGAGTTTGTTATGCATCATCTATGGAGGATATTACTGAAGCGTTAAAAAGAATAGAAAGATTTGTTAATAAAATAAAACGAAAGTAAGTTCAAAAAATGTTGTAAGAAAATTATATTTTGGATTTTTTTATGTAAAATTAATCATCAAATTAGTTTTGAAAGTGACAATAAAACTAATTTAAGCAAGGTGTAATCTGGCTTTAGCTATAAAAATAACAATTTATTGTCATAAAAGCAATAATATATTAAGAATATTGACATGATATTCTTAATATATTATCATATATGTGGTAGCGATACCATATACAATTCTTGGATCGGGGTGGAATTATGTCAGCAACAATAAGTGATATTGCCAGGAGAGCAAAAGTATCTCCAGCAACGGTTTCAAGAGTTTTAAATAGTTCGGGTTATGTAAAAGAAGATACAAAACAAAGAATATTAACGGCAATTAAGGAAATGAACTATACACCAAGTGCAATAGCAAGGAGTTTGTCAAAAAGTGAAACAAATACAATAGGAATTATTGTACCAGACATAACTAATACATATTTTGGTGAAATTATAAAAGGTGTAAGTGAAATTGCCGAAAAAAGTAATTTGAATATAATTTTATTTAATACAGATAATTATCTAGAAAAAGAAATAAGAGCCATTAATTTATTAAAAGAGCAAAGAATTAAAGGGATTATTATGACTCCAGGTTTTGGAGAAGAAAAATTTAATGAAACGTATTTAAAAACAATAACTTCACTTAATGTTCCAATAATATTAGTTTCTGCAGATATTAAATTTACTCAGTTAAATGGAGTTTTTGTAGATAATATTAAAGGTGGATATGATGCAACGAATTTGTTGATTAAAGAAGGCCATAATAAAATTGGAATTATGACTGGATTATTAAGTTCTGAACCCACAACTGATATGTTGGAAGGGTATAAAAAAGCACTATTTGATAATAATATAAAATTGAATAAAAATTACATATATCATGGAGAGTTTAAACTGGAAAAAGCATATGAATTAACAAAGAAAATGCTTTGTGAAGACGATCCTCCTACAGCACTATTTGTTTGTAGTAATATGATGACAATGGGAGTAATAAAAGCATTAAAAGAGGAACATAAGGATATTCCTAAGGATTTAGCCATAGTGGGTTTCAACAAAATTGACTTATTAGACATTGTAGGAATAAATATCACATATATGGAAGATAGTCCGCTTGAGCTAGGAAGAGCAGCAATGGAGATGCTCAGTCAGATTTTTAGCGATGCAGAAATGACAGACATAAGAAGGATGATTATTTCACCTCAAATAATAATTCGAGGGTCAGAAAAGAAGCTGTAAATAAGATTCTACAACGGGGTATAATCTTTATTTGTAGGCATAAAAATCAAGTTACATATTATACATAATTATAGTTAGATTAACAATAGTTAACATTTGTAATTTAAATCATGAAATTTTCATGATCTTAAATATTAATTATTTAATTAGGAGGAAGATTAATGAAAAAAAGATTATTATCATTAATTGCAGTTTCAGCAATATCAATGGCTTTATTTGCTGGATGTGGAAGTTCATCAGGTGCTGGTGACAAAGCTGGTAAGACTGAAGAAAAATTAAAAGTAGGTATGGTAACTGACTCAGGAACAATCGACGATAAGTCATTCAACCAAGGTACTTGGGAAGGATTAAAGAAGACTGAAAAAGATTTTGGAACTGAAACAAAATATGTTAAACCAAGTGGAGAAACTGAAGCAGACTACTTAAAGAACATTGGGGATCTTTATGACTCTGGATTCAAGTTTATAGCTACTCCAGGATTTAAATTTGAAACAGCTATTTTCAAAGCTCAAGATCAATATAAGGATGCACACTTTGTATTAATTGATGGTACTCCAAATGATGGAGCTACTCCAAAAGCAAACTACAAAGTAGGAGACAATGCAGTATCTATATTATTTGCAGAACATCAAGCAGGATTTATTGCAGGTGTTGCAGCATCAGTTCAACTTAAAGAAGGAGACCTAGGATTTATTGGTGGTATGGAAATTCCTGCTGTTCAAAAGTTCAACTGGGGATTCCAACAAGGTGTTGCTTATGCAAACAAGAATTTAGGAACTAAAATGACATTAAAAGCAGAAAATGTAGTATATCAAGGTACATTCAACGATTCAGCAGCAGGACAACAACTTGCAGCTCAAATGTATGACAGAGGCGTAAAAGCAGTATTCTGTGCAGCTGGTGGAGTTGGAAATGGTGTTATAACAGAAGCTAAAGCAAGAGCAGCAGCTGGTAAGCCAGTTTGGATGATTGGTGTTGATAGAGACCAATATCAAGATGGTGTTGGAGCAGATGGTAAGTCAATCGTGCTTACTTCAGCTATTAAGAAAGTTGAAGCAGCAAGTTACGACATGGTTAAACAATTAAAAGATGGTAAGTTCCCAGGTGGTCAAACATTAACTTTTGATATCACTAAGGATGCAGTTGGTATTCCAGAAAAGAATCCAAATTTAACTGATGATACAATGAAAACAGTTAATGATGTAATTGCAAAACTTAAAGATGGATCAGTTAAAGTAAATGACAAAAATGATGGATCATTAATTAAATAATATAGAATAAATTCCTAAAACAACGTAATTAGGATGAAGTGATATTAGTGAAGGATGTATTTCTGCAGTTCTATAGTCTTAATTGATTTAAAACTGATAGAAATTCCATCCTTCATTGTATATATAGAGCATAATGCAAATAACAAATTATGATCGAAATAAGGAGGAGTCTATTAATGGAATATGTAGTTGAAATGCTAAATATTCGAAAAGAATTCCCAGGAATAGTAGCTAATGATAATATTACTCTTAGATTGAAAAAGGGTGAGATTCACGCGTTACTTGGTGAAAATGGAGCTGGTAAGTCGACATTAATGTCAGTGCTTTTTGGAATGTATCAGCCAGAAGTGGGAAGTATAAAAGTAAGAGGAAAAGAAGTAAAAATATCAAATCCTAATGTAGCAAATGATTTAGGAATAGGAATGGTTCACCAACATTTTAAACTAGTTGAAAATTTTACTGTTACTGAGAATATAATTCTAGGCTGCGAACCTAAAAAAGGCTTAGTAGTAGACATTAAAAGTGCAGCTAAAAAGATAGAAGAGTTATCTAAAAAATACGAATTAAAAGTTGATCCATATGAAAAAATAGAAGATATATCAGTTGGAATGCAGCAAAGAGTTGAAATTTTAAAGATGCTTTACAGAGATGCTGAGGTGTTAATTTTTGATGAACCTACAGCAGTACTTACACCACAAGAAATTGAAGAACTAATGAAAATAATGAAAAATCTTATTAGAGAAGGTAAATCAATTATCTTAATTACTCATAAGCTTAAAGAAATTAAAGCTGTTGCAGATACTTGTACAGTAATTAGACGTGGAAAATATATAGGAAGTGTAGATGTTAAGGGAACTTCACAAGAAAAAATGGCTGAAATGATGGTTGGTAGACCTGTTAGCTTTAAAGTTGATAAAAAACCTAAAGAACCAGGTGAAGTAGTTTTAAAGGTTGAGAATCTTTCTGTTTTAAATAATAAGAAGGTTCTAGGAGTTAATAATTTTTCCGTAGAAGTTAAAGCTGGAGAAATCCTTGGAATTGCAGGAGTAGAAGGAAATGGACAGTCCGAACTAGTTGAAGCAATAACAGGAATGAGAACAGTAAAATCAGGAAAAGTTTATTTTAAAAATGAAGATATAACAAATATGTCAATACGTAAGCGTATAAGAAGCGGAATTGCTCATATACCAGAAGATCGTCAAAAAAGAGGCTTAGTATTAGACTATACAATTGAAAATAATATGGTTTTAGAAATTTACAATAAAGAACCATTTTCAAAGCATGGCTTATTAAATAAGGGTGCTATACACGATTATGCTGAAAAAATCATAAAGGAATTTGATGTTAGATCAGGAGAAGGTGGAAAATCTTTTGCTAGAACAATGTCAGGTGGTAATCAGCAAAAGGCTATAATTGGGCGTGAAGTAGAATTAAACCCAGATTTATTAATAGCTGTTCAACCAACAAGAGGTCTTGATGTAGGATCTATAGAATATATCCACAAAAGACTTGTAGAACAAAGAGATCAAGGAAAAGCAGTACTGCTTGTATCCCTAGAACTTAGCGAAATTATGAATTTATCAGATAGAATTGCAATAATTAATAGTGGAGAATTAATAGGAATAGTTAATGCTTCAGAAACAAATGAAAATGAAATCGGTCTGATGATGGCTGGAATTCAAAAAGGAGGAAAGTCAGATGAGTAAGAAAGAAGCGTTGAATTCTATACTTGCAGTTGTATTAGGATTAATAGCAGGTGCAATCTTAATGTTTATTATTGGAGATAACCCAGCAGAAGGCTATATGTATCTTTATAAAGGCGCACTTATAAATTTTAAAAGATTTGGTGATACCTTAGCTACAGCAACACCATTAATACTTACAGGACTTTCTGTTGGATTTGCCTTTAAGACTGGTCTTTTCAATATTGGTACACCAGGACAAATGCTTTTTGGTGGATTTTGTGCAACTGTAATTGGATTAACTTATGGAGCAGTGCTTCCAAGAGTTATATTATTACTTGTTATGATAGTAGCAGGAGCTATAGCAGGAGCTTTATGGGCTTTTGTACCAGGAATATTAAAAGCTAAATTTAATGTTAATGAAGTAGTATCAGCAATTATGATGAACTGGATTTGTTATTGGATAGTTTATTATGCTATACCAGCTTACTTTAAAGGTTCAACTGAAACAGAATCTAAGAGTATTGTGGAAGCAGCTTCCTTAAAGACAAAATGGCTTACAGACTTATTTTCAGGTTCTTATATTAATTTAGGAATATTTATAGCTGTAATAGCTGTTATAGTTATAGCTTTCATATTAAATAAAACAGTTTTAGGTTATGAATTAAAAGCTGTTGGTTTTAATAAGAGTGCAGCAGAATATGCAGGTATGTCGGTAAATAGAAATATAGTTGTGTCTATGATGATAGCTGGGGCTCTTTCAGGGCTTGCAGGTGTAGCTCAATATGTAGGAAATGCATCAAATATGCAAATTGGTGTAATGCCATCTCAAGGTTTTGATGGAATAGCAGTATCTTTATTAGGTGCAAACAATCCGGTTGGAATATTAATATCAGCTTTATTCTTTGGGGTATTATACTCTGGAAAAGGATTTATGAATGCAAATACAAATATTCCACCAGAAATAGCAGACACAATAATTGCAACTATAATATACTTTGCAGCTATAAGTGCAGCAGTACCAATGATAGTAAATGCAATTAAACATAGAAAAGCTATGGCACAAGCAAAAGTGGCTGAAAATAATGCTGTTAGCAGTAATATGCAGCCTGAAGAAAATCATGATGAAAATAAAGAAGAGAATAAAGAATTAGAGAAAGACAATATAGAATCAGGACAAAACAATATAGAAGAACCAAAGGAAACTGAAGATATAGATAACAAGGAGGAGAAATAATATGTGGGCAATACTACAACAAATTTTTCCATATGCTGTTGCATATACAATTCCTCTACTTATGACTGCCCTAGGAGCACTATATTGTGAACGTAGTGGTGTAATTAATATAGGACTTGATGGTTTTATGATTGTTGGTTCCTTCGCAGGGGCTTTAACAATATCTAAATTACAAGAATCTATGGGCGCAGGTAGTACTACTGCCATTTGGATAGGTTTAGTAGTTTCTATAATAGTTGGTATGTTATTTTCACTTTTACATGCCTTTGCAAGTATTAATTTAAATGCAGACCAAACAATAAGTGGTACGGCTATTAATATGATGGCAGGAGCTGTAACAATCTTTTTAGCAAGAACTATTACAGGAAGCGGACGTATTAGAATAACAAATGGATTTTATCCAATGGATATACCGGGTTTATCACAAATTCCGATAATAGGAGATCTATTATTTAAAAAGACATATATAACAACATGGGTTTCTTTAGGAATATTATTTTTAAGTGCTTTCTTAATATATAAAACAAGATTTGGTTTAAGATTAAGATCATGTGGTGAGCATCCACAAGCCTCTGATGCAGCAGGTATCAATGTTTATAAAATGCGTTATATAGGTGTTTTACTTTCAGGAGGCTTATCATCTTTTGCTGGTGCAGTAATGCTTGTAACTTTCTCAGGAGAATTTAATGGAAGTGTTTCAGGCTTAGGATTCCTAGCATTGGCAGCATTGATATTTGGACAATGGAAACCACTTGGAATTCTTGCAGCTACAGCTTTCTTTGGATTTGCAACAACAATTGCAAATGTATCTCAAGTTATTCCGGCACTTGGTTCAATTCCATTAGTTATATTAAAGGTATTCCCTTATGCAGCTACTTTACTTGCTCTTGTAGTATTCTCTAAATCATCTAGAGCACCAAAGGCTGAAGGAGAACCATTTGATAAAGGAAAGCGTTAGGCCGTTTACAGTGTACAGTGCACAGTTTACAGTTAAGGAGGAAAAGCTTTCAGCTTTTCTTATTTAAAGAAATCCCGTAAGGGATTTCAACCAAAACTGTAAACTGTAAATTGTAAATTGTGAACTGAAATAAAATAGATTAAGGAGAGATAGAAAATGGATATAGCAAAATATATTGACCATACAATTTTAAAGGCAGAGGCAACAGTAGAAGACGTAAAGAAACTTTGTGTAGAAGCAAAGGAATATGGATTTGCATCTGTTTGTGTGAATGCATGCTATGCAAAATTAGTAAGTACTGAACTTAAAGGAAGTGATGTTAAAACTTGTGTAGTAGTAGGTTTTCCATTAGGTGCTATGACTAAGGAAGCTAAGGCTTTTGAAACTGCTCAAGCAATTGAAAATGGTGCTAACGAAATAGATATGGTTATTAATGTTGGTGCATTAAAAGCTAAAAATTATGAACTTCTTAAAGAAGATATAGAAGCAGTAGTAAATGCAGCTAAAGGAAAAGCAATTGTTAAAGTTATTATTGAAACATGTTTATTAACTGATGAAGAAAAAGTTAAGGCTTGTGAGATTTCTAAGGAAGCTAAAGCTGATTTTGTTAAAACTTCAACAGGATTTTCAACTGGCGGAGCTACAAAAGAAGATATTGCTCTTATGAGAAAAACTGTAGGACCAGAATTAGGAGTAAAAGCATCAGGTGGAATTAGAGACTTTAAGACAGCTATGGATATGATAAATTCAGGTGCAAGCAGAATTGGTGCAAGTGCTAGTATTGCAATAGTTAAAGAAAGTAAATAATAAGATTCTAACAAAGAAAGCAAAATAAGATATAATCAATGGTTTTCAAATAATAAGCGAAAATAAGGAAGCGGTTTCATTAGAATTTATATGCTTTGAATCCGGATATAGTTCATTTTGTAAATGGATATGTATATTCTGAATCATAAAAGGAGGAAATCTTCATGGATTATAAAAAACTTATAAAAGTAGCTTTAGATTATAGAAATAGGGCATATTCACCATATTCTGATTTTAAAGTTGGAGCAGCGGTACTTTTTGAAAGCGGGGAAATCTATGGAGGATGTAATATAGAAAATGCATCTTTTGGAGCTACAAATTGTGCTGAAAGAACTGGTATATTTAAAGGAATATCAGAAGGGGAATCAAAAATAAAAGCAATAGCTATAGTAGGAAGTTTAGAAGAATACACATATCCTTGTGGAATTTGTCGTCAAGTAATTGCTGAATTTGGGGATGAAGATATTAAAGTAATTTTAGCTAAAAGTGAAAATGATTATATAGAAAAAGAAATGAAAGAAATTTTACCAGGAGCATTCAAAAAAGATGCATTAGGTAAATAATAATAGTTCACAGTTTACAGTTTAGGTACAAATTACTGCGTAATTTGAGTATAATATAAAAATTTCTGAAAGAAATTTTATCCTTAACTGTAAACTGAATAATTTTTTGGAGGTAACGAAATGAGCGTTCATATTAATGCACCAGAAGGTGCTATTGCAGAAAGTGTATTATTACCAGGAGATCCTTTAAGAGCAAAGTTTATTGCTGAAACTTTTTTAGAAGATGCAGTATGCTACAACGAAGTTAGAGGAATGTATGGATTTACAGGAACATATAAAGGAAAAAGAATTTCTGTTCAAGGAACTGGAATGGGTATACCATCAATTTCTATCTATGCTAATGAATTGGTTCAAAGCTATGGAGTTAAAAATCTTATAAGAGTTGGTACTTGTGGTGGATATAGTGAAAAAGTTAAAATAAGAGATCTTATCATTGCAATGTCAGCTTCAACAGATTCAAATTTAAATTTAGTAAGATTCCAAGGAAGAACATTTGCACCAACAGCTAGCTTTGAATTATTAAAGCCAGCTTATGATATTGCAGTTGAAAAAGGACTAGATCCTAAGGTAGGAAGCATTTATAGCTCTGATGTATTCTATGGAGATGATAATGAAGATTGGAAGAAATGGGCTAAGTTTGGATGCTTAGGAGTAGAAATGGAAGCTGCTGCATTATATACAATTGCAGCTAAGTTTGGAGTAAATGCATTAGCATTGCTTACAGTAAGTGATCACTTTGTAACTGGTGAAGTGACAAGTGCAGAAGAGAGACAATTAACATTTACAAATATGATGGAAGTTGCTCTTGATACAATAGTACAATTAGATAAGTAATAAATGAATCAATGGAGATTCTTGTTTGGATGATAATATACTCATAATTTTAAAGTTATTTGCTATATATGATTTGAAACAAGGATCTTTTTGATTATATAAATAAAATTTAAATTAAAATTTGGGAGGAGAAGGTAATATGAAAAAAAGAAAAGTCATGAGTTTATTTTTAGGATTAGGTATTTGTGGAATGCTTATGGGGCAAGGTGTTCCAGCTGCAGAAACAGCAAAATACATGGATGGAACAGCATCTGCACTTCAATACCAATATGTTAGTGGTGAAGTTGAAGCACTTCAATATCAAACATATAATATGGCTACAGAAAAAATTAAAGACATAGCTAAAAATTATAAAAAGACTAAACCAATGGCAGTAGTACTAGATCTTGATGAAACAGTACTTAACAACTATGGTAGTGAAATCGGAGATTTTCTTGATGGAAAACCATATAGATCAGACAGATGGCATGCTTGGGTATTAAAAGAAAAGGCTACAGTTATCCCAGGTGCAGATAAATTTTTAGATACAGCAAATACTTTAGGTATGCAAGTATATTATATTAGTAATAGAAGTGTTACAGAACAAGATGCTACAATAAATAATTTAAAGAAATTAGGATTACCTCATGCAGATAAGGCTCACGTTTTAGTTAAAACAGATAGTTCATCTAAGCAAGCAAGAGTAGATGCAGTTGCAAAGGATAATAATATAGTTATGTATGTAGGCGATAACTTAGGGGATTTCCCAGCAGATTTTTATAATAAATTAAATGATGCAAGAAAAGATATCGTTGAAAAAAATATTGATAAGTTTGGAACAGAATATATCATTCTTCCTAACGCAACTTATGGTGATTGGGATAACGCAACTTTTGGTTATAATTTTAAGAAAACTGATGCTGAAAAAATTCAAGATAGAATTAATGCATTAAAAACATATAATGATAAAGAAGCTCAAAAGATTAAGTAATTAATCTAAAAATTTAAGAGATATATAGTAAGTTAAAGTTATTCATATAGATACACAACGTAAGAATTAGACTTACGCGAAAATTACCGAAATCCAATACATTTGTCTTCCACAGGACTAGTGAAATTTTCACTGGAATGTTCTAAATGTGGGCTTGCCATCATTTCAGCGTGTTCCAGATGTAAAATCTGGACAAGCTGAAATGAAACAAGCCCCCATTAAGAACTATCAGCAGCTCAATTTCACATGCCTGATTCCAGAAAAATGTATCTGATTTCTAGTGTAGTGTTACGATTATAATTTCTCAATGATGTATGTATATTCCATTTATAAGTTTGATTATTAATTTGGATATCTATATAGATATCCAAAGCAAGAATTAGACATATGCGGAACTTACCGAAATTAAACACATATTTATTACAGCGGACTTAAATCAGTTTACAGTTAACAATTAACAGTTATCAGTTGAGGAAGAAAAGCTAATAGCTTTTCTTAAATTATACATTTTCGAAATACTTAAAGCGATTTCATACGTAACTCATAACTAATTCCAAGCCTGATTCCAGAAAAATGTATTTGATTTCTAGTGTAGTGTTACGATTATAATTTCTTAATAATACATATATATTACATTTATAAGTTGAATTATTAATTTGGATATCTATAGAAGCCATATATGGGAATTCCCGTGTATGGCTTTTTTAAAATTTTTAGGGGAGTATAAAATTCTTTTGTTTTAAAAGACAGTAATACCAATGGTTACAAGGGTGCTAAGCTGTAAAAAATGGTATCAAGAAAGAGCGTGGCGCAGTCACTTTTGTTCTGCCCAGGAAAGTATTGAATTTCAGAATAATGAGAGACTTATGAAATCTAGACATTCAAAGATGATAATGAATAATGAAGGTATTACTATGACAATATGGGAAAATAGAAAAAATTAGAGTATAATAATAAGGCATACATTATTGGCTGTTTTTTAGGAGGAAGATAAATGATTAAGAGGATTTTTTGGGCTGGAGATTCAACTGTAGCACAAAATAAAATAGATTCATATCCGCAAACTGGAATAGGACAAACTTTGGGTTTATATTTAAATGAGGACATTGTAGTTTATAACTATGCTAAGAATGGAAGAAGTAGCAAAAGCTTTGTAGCGGAAGGAATATTAGAAAAGATAAAGAAAGAAATAGAGGAAGGAGATTTTCTTTTTATTCAATTTGGACATAATGATCAGAAGGTTGATAAAGAGAGAAATACTGAACCATACTCTACTTATCAAGAATATTTAACTAAATATATTGAAGTTGCTAGAGAACAGGGAGCATATCCGGTATTGATAACATCATTATATAGAAGAATATTTTCTGAAGATGGGCATATTAAGGATGAAGTTCATTATGAATATCCAAATGCAATGAAAATATTGGGGGAAAGATTAGAGGTTCCTGTGATTGATTTATGTCAAAAGAGTAAGGCGTTATTAGAAAAAACAGGTGATGAAAATTCAAAAAAGTGGTTTATGCATCTTAAAAAAGGTGAATTTATATCTCATATTGAAGGTTTAGAGGATAATACTCATCTAAAATATGAAGGTGCAGTGATAATGGCTGAATTAGTGGCAGAAGGATTACAAGAATTAGGTGGAATTTATAAAGAATTGATAAAATATTAGTAATTAATTGTCGATTATCAATTGTAAATTGCCAATGAAGAAGAGATGCTCAGAAATTGTTGACAATTGAACATTGAAAATTGATAATTGCCGCAGGAGGAGTTTTATGAATATACAAATATTTGGAACAAAAAAATGTTTTGATACCAAAAAGGCTGAACGTTTTTTTAAGGAAAGAAATATAAAATATCAATTGATTGATATAAATGAAAAGGCTATGAGTAAAGGTGAACTTACAAGTGTACTTAAATCAGTAGGCATTAATGATTTAATAAACAATAAATCAAAGGATTATACAAAATTAAATTTTAATAATATTAGGAGTGCTGATGTAAAAACAGAATTATTATTTAAAAATCAAAAAGTAATGAATACACCAGTTGTAAGGAATGGTAAAGAAGCAACAGTAGGATATAAGGTGGAAGTTTGGAGTAATTGGATAGCAGCAGAAAAATCATGTAAAGAAATATAAGTAACAGGTCAAAAATTTAAAAATGATCTTCATTGCAGCAAAGCTGCTCCCTTTTAATGTGTGTATATTATAAAAAGCTTTTGAAAATACTAAGTATGAAAGTATTTTAGAAAGGATGATATGATTATGGCAAAAGCAGGTATGAGAAGACCTGATCCTAGCGACCCTCATGGAACAGAAAGCAATCATAAGATGAATTTGAAAAAAAATGATGTTATGGATGTTCCTCAAGAAATACAGGGAAAAGCTAAAACAGGTAAGAAAAAAGCATCATCAATTGAATAATTTAAATACAATTTAAATAATTTTAAGCTTTGGATGAAATAAAAATATTTCGTCCTTTTCTTGTTTACTGATTAAATTTAGTTTAGATGTAGAATTTTGTTAAAAGTAGAAAACTTGTTTTGACAAAAGATAAAAAATATAGAATAATATAAGTAAATAAGTATATAATTCTTGAAAAATGGGTTTTAAATCGAGTTTTATAGTAAGTGGGTTCAATTAATATTATTTGTAGAAAAATGAAAAAATTTTTTGTAAACTTAACTATAGTTTGCATAAAATTAATATATTATCAAAAGTATAAATTAGGGGTAGGATGCATATGGAGAATAAGGAAGAGAAGAAAACTAAAGTTGTAGACTTTAGTCAATTAGAAGAGGGAATGATTGTTGCCAAAGAGGTTCAACAAAATGGGAAGGTACTACTTAGAAAAGATATTCCTATAACTGGGCAAATGATAAAGAAAATAAGGAATATTCTTTTTATTGGAACAGTGGAAGTTTATGACAAAAAGGTGAGTGTCAAAAAGAAGGTTGCTAATTATGAGAAAGAGAAGCAATATATCAGAGTTCAAGAAGAATTTAAGGAAATAGCTTTTAAATTACAAAAAACTTTTAGACAATTAATTAATGATGATGAAATTGCAATGCATGAAGTCAGAGAGTTTGCAAAAAAAATTCAAAGTGAATTGACTCCTAGTAGTATAGTAATAAAAAATATAGTACTTTATGGGAGTGGAGATGATTCTATTTATAGACATTCAGTTAATGTGGCGGCACTAAGTGCTATTATTGGAAAATGGATTGGTTATGACCATGCAAAATTGAATTCTCTTGTATATTCAGCCATTCTTCATGATTATGGTAAAACAAAAATAGATAGGGAATTATTAAAAAAAGAAGCAACATTAACTACAAATGAATTCAATGTGATAAAAACTCATGCACAATTAGGATATAAATTCGTCAAAGAAATCAAACAATTGGATACTTCTGTTTCATATGGAGTTTTAATGCATCATGAAAGGTTAGACGGTTCAGGCTATCCATTAGGGTTAAAAGATGAGGCAATACATGCATTTGCTAGAATTATTGCAATAGCTGATGTATTTGATGCTATGAATTCCGATAGAGGATATAAGAAAAAGAGACTTCCATTTGAAGCGTTGCAAATAGTTAAAAATGAGAGTTTAGGAAAATTGGATTATGAATATACAAAAGTGTTTTTAGAGCATATTGTAGACTATTATACGGGGGAAGAAGTTTTACTAAACACTAATGAAACTTGCAAAATTATAAAAATGAATCCTAATGATTTAGAAAAACCGTTAATATTAAAAGATAACGATTTTATAGATTTAACAAAAGAAAAGGAGTTTTATATTAAAGAAGTTCTTATATAGTTTTACTTTAGGGGGATGGAGAGAAATGGACGGTAAAAAGGAATATTTTAATGTTCAAGAGCTGAAATCTGGAATGATTATTACAAGAGATGTGCTTAAAAATGGAGCTCTTTTAATTAAGGAAGGTACTGTAGTAAATGACGAGATAATAACAAGATTAAAGAAGGCATATTTCCTCGAAAAAATTGAAGTTAAAGTATCTCAAGCTGTAATAGCACAAAGTACCAAAGAAGCTGAAATGCAAAGGGTAGAAGAAACCTTTAAAGAAATAAGTGATGGGTTAAAAGATTTGTATGAAAAGTTTGGGAGAGTAAAAGAAAATAAAGTTAGTGAGCTTAGATTATTTGCTGAAAAGATTTTAAAGGAATTGAATTCTATAGAAATAGTGATAAGTACAGTGGCATTTAAAGGTAGCGGTAATGATCCACTATATAGACATGGAGTAAATGTAGCTGTATTAAGTGGTCTTTTAGGAAAATGGGTTGGTCTTGAACAATCAAAGGTTAACTTATTAATTTATTCAGCACTACTACATGATTTTGGTATTACTAAATTAGAAAAGAAGTTTCATACAAAACAAGATATTTTAATACAAGACAGGTATAAAGAAGTATGCCAACATGCAAAAATAGCTTATAAATATGTTGACAGTATTGACTATTTAGATAAAGCTGTAAGTTACGGAGTTCTTATGCACCATGAAAGAGAAGATGGATCTGGGTATCCGTTAGGAATAACTGGTGAAAAAATACATTCATTTGCAAAAATTATAGCTATTGCTGATGAACTCGATGTAATGAATTCAGATCCAAATTACATAGATAAAAGAGGCCCATTTGAAATTTTAGAAATAATAAAAGAAAAAAGTTTAAATAAATTAGATTTTGAATATTCAAAAATATTCTTGGAACATATAACAAATTATTTTATGGGTGAAGATGTATTATTAAATACAGGAGAAAAGGCAAAAATACTCCAAATTAATATTAACGAAATAGCAAAACCACTGTTATTAAAAGACGGAGAATTTTTGGATTTAAGTAAACATAAAGATGTATATATTAAAGAATTAGTATTACAATAAATTATTTTATATATTTATATATAGTTTTAAAATGGTAGTCTATTGCTAGGGGATAAGCAATAGGCTACCATTTTTGTACTAATTAGAGTTGAATTTTATATGTAAAATTAATAATCAAAAAATAATTAAATTTATCTTAAAAATTGGTCAAGTATTTCTTCAGTTGTGTGTTTAGTTCCATCAAGGATTGCATTATAATCATTTAATCTTTTACTTTCATCCTCGGATAAGTTTTTATTTGAGTTCTTTCTTTGCATTAAGTATTTAAAGTCTTCATAATCCTTATCACCAAGTTTTCCTTTAATAATGCAATCAGTAATTGAATTTAAAGTTTTTTGTTGGTCTTCTGAAAATGTATCACCTTTTTCTTTACATTTCTTTAATTCTAATAATACTTTTTTTTGGTCATAGGAAAGATATTTATGATTTTCCTTGCCAAATACATTGAAGCCTTTGCTTTTTCTATTTTCATCAGCTTTGTTTGTAGACCAAATAACATCAGAACTATCTGAAAAAGATGATGAGGTTGCCGTTGCTTTAATAGAAACAGATGTTAGGCAACTAAGGAAGATTAGAGAAATTATAATATATGAAATTGTTTTTTTAGTCATATTAATACCTCCGTAATTAATTTAATTTCAATAATTAGTATGTGGAAAAAATAAAAAATTATAAGCAGATATTAAAATTTAATATGATATTCAACGGAGAAAACTGGCAAATATTATACTAAAAATGATATAATGTAAATATAAACTAAAGGGGATGAATTTATGAATGAATGGATTAGAGAAAGTGTGTTTTTCCAATTCTTTCCGTTAGGTCTTTGTGGTGTATTGGAACCGGGAAAAGTATATGAAAAAGGAAAGAATAGATTTATTAAAATTGAAGAATGGATACCTCATTTGAAAGAAATGAGTATAAATGCAGTATATTTTGCGCCAATTTTTGAATCAACTTATCATGGTTATGATACAAAGGATTATTATAAAGTTGATGAAAGACTTGGATCAAATGAAGATTTTAAAAAATTATGTAATAAGCTACACACAAATCAAATTAAAATTGTATTAGATGGAGTGTTTAACCATGTAGGCAGAGACTTTTGGGCATTTAAAGATGTTCAGGCAAATGGAAGAAACTCGAAATATTGTAATTGGTTTGTAAATTTAAATTTTGATAGTAGAAGTCCTATGGGTGATGATTTCAATTATCAAAGTTGGAATGGCTGTTATGATTTAGTTAAGCTTAATTTGAAGAATAATGAAGTTTTAGATCATTTATTAAAGGCGGTTGAAACCTGGATAGATGAATTTGATATAGATGGATTAAGATTAGATGCAGCAGATAGTATAGATTTTGAATTCTTTAAAGTTCTAAAGAAGTTTACAGAAACTAAAAAGAAGAATTTTTGGCTTATGGGTGAAGTCATTCATGGAGACTATACTAGATGGGCAAATCCTGAAAGTTTAGATTCTGTGACAAATTATGAATGTTATAAAGGTATTTATTCAAGTCATAATGATAAAAATTATTTTGAGATTGCTCATTCTTTAAACAGATTGTTTGGTGCGGGTGGAATTTACAAAAATTTATGTTTGTATAATTTTGTAGATAATCATGATGTTAATAGATTAGCAAGTACTCTAAAGTTCCCTGAATATTTATATAACTGTTATACTTTGTTATATACAATGCCAGGAGTACCAAGCGTATATTATGGAAGCGAGTATGGTATTAAAGGAGTTAAGGGAAAAGGCACAGACTTGCCATTGAGGCCTGAATTAACGCTTGAAGAAATAGATGATTCAAATGAGAAATTATTTGAATTAATTAAGAAATTAGGTCAAATCAGAACTGAAAGCAAAGCATTAAAATATGGGAATTATGAGCAAGTAATAGTTAAGAATGAACAATTTGTTTTTACTAGAACAAGCGATGATGATAAAGTATATGTGGTTTTAAATTTAAGTGATAAAGAAAGTAATTTGGAGTTTGAAGCGAAGTTTACTCAGGGAATTGATTTATTAGATGAAAATAAGACCATAATTAATGGTGGAAAAGTTATGCTTAAAGTACCTGCATTTTCTGGAAAAATAATAAAAGGGTTAAAATAATTGGTATATTTGTTAATGAAATTATAGATTTAATAACAATAACAAAGGGGTAGGTAGAATGAATTTATTAGATAATGATTATAATAATTATGGTGGTAAATTGGGTGCAGAATATTCAAATGAAATGACAAAATTTGTTATTTGGGCGCCAAATGCAAATAATGTAAGATTAATTCTTTTTGGTAAGAATGGTATGAATTATACCAATCCACCTGAAGAAATATTAGATATGAATAGAAGTGAAAAAGGCACTTGGAGTATAGAAGTAAAAAGAGATTTAAAAGGGGAATTCTATAATTACTTGGTCACAAATAGTGGAAATGAAAGTGAAGTAACAGACCCATATGCAAAAGCAGTTGGTGTTAATGGAAATAGAGGGATGGTTGTAGATCTTAAAGAAACTAATCCAATAGACTTTGATAAAGATAAAAGACCTGAGCTCAGCAGCCCAACAGGATCAGTAATATATGAGCTGCATGTAAGAGATTTTTCTATAAATGAAAATTCTGGAGTTAAAGATGAGAAAAAAGGAAAATTTCCTGCGTTCTGTGAGCATGGAACTAGCATTCCAGGACAATATACAAAAACAGGAGTAGATTACTTGAAGGATTTAGGGATAACTCATGTTCATTTGCTTCCTGCCTTTGATTATATTACAGTAGATGAAAGTAAACCAGATGTGCCACAATATAACTGGGGATACGATCCACAAAACTATTTCGTACCAGAAGGTTCCTATTCAACAGATCCATTTAGTGGAGAAAAAAGAATAATGGAATTTAAAGAAATGGTTAAAACTCTTCATAAATCAGGTATAAGAGTTGTAATGGATATGGTTTATAATCATACTTATAAAAGTCATGACTCAAATCTAAACTTAGCGGTACCCAACTATTATTATAGGCAGGATTCATATGGTAACTTTTCTAACGGTTCAGGCTGCGGTAATGAATTAGCATCTGAAAGATATATGGTTAGAAAGCTCATAGTGGATTCAATATTATATTGGGCTAAGGAATATCATATTGATGGATTTAGATTTGATTTAATGGGACTACATGATATCGAAACTATAAGAATGATTAGGAATGAACTTGATAAAATCGATCCATCAATATTAATATATGGAGAAGGATGGACTGGCGGATGGACACCTCTTAGAGGAGAAGATTCAGCAGTAAAACAAAACATTGTAAAATTTGAAGATATGCAAATTGCAGCCTTTAGTGATGATACTAGAGATTCTGTTAAGGGACATGTATTTAATATAAATGAAAGGGGATATGTAAACGGTAGACCAGGGTTAGAAGAAAGTATTAAATTCTGCATAGTTGGAGCAACAGGTCAAGTAGGAATTAATTATGATAGAATTATATATTCTCGCTGGGCATGGGCTAACGAGCCGTATCAATGTATAAATTATATTTCAGCTCATGATAATTATACTTTATGGGATAAGTTATATATGGCTAATAGTGATTCCTCCTTGAAAAAGCGAATTAATATGAATAAACTAGCTGCAGCTATAATTTTGACTTCTCAAGGAATACCTTTCTTTCAAGCAGGAGAAGAATTTTTAAGATCAAAGAAAAATGATGATGGTAGCTTTAACCATGATAGTTATAATGCTCCAGATAGGGTTAATAATTTAGAATGGTCAAGAGTAGAGGAGTATAAGGAAGTTGTTAATTATTATAGGGGATTAATAAAGTTAAGAAAGAAATATAAGGCTTTTAGAATGAATACAAGGGAAGAAATTAGAAAAAATCTTTCATTTTTAGAATTTGGTGAAGAATTTTATAAACCAAATGTTGTTGCGTACAAAATAGAAGATAACAGTGGAAAAAATTTATGTAATACTATAGTTGTGATTTTTAATCCAAATGATGAGGAAGCATTTGTAGATTTGAAGCAATGTGGATGGAGTGTACTAGTTAATAAAGAAAGAGCAGGAGTGGAAGAGATTTACCCTATACCAGGTAATAATGTTACTGTTCCTTCGAAGAGTGCATATGTATTAATAAAAAAATGATTTAGATTTAGACGGAAGGTTTTCGGTGATATTGGTGGAAAAAGAGAGATACTTAGTGTTTTTAAATGATGTAAATAAAGATAAACCAAATGAATTTCATAATATAAATATGAAGGAATGCCCATTTTGTAATAGAGATAAACTAACTGATATTATTGATGAAAGTGGTCCATTTATTTTACTTAAAAATAAATATCCAACTATAAAAGATACTTGTCAGTTAGTTATTATAGAAACTTATGATTGTAATACTAATATGGGTGAATATTCAGAAGAATATATGCTTGACTTAATGAAGTTTGGAATTAAACATTGGTTAAGAATAGAAAAAAGTGAAGAATATAAGTCTGTCATTTTTTATAAGAATCATGGACCACGATCTGGAGGAAGTTTAAAACATCCACATATGCAGATTGTGGGCTTAGATGATATTGATTATAAAGAAAGAATAAAAGAAGCATATTTTCAAGGCATAGAAATTCATAAAACTGATAACTGCTTAGTAAATTTATCTCA
Source organism: Clostridium saccharoperbutylacetonicum N1-4(HMT) (assembly GCF_000340885.1). Lineage (NCBI taxonomy): Bacteria > Bacillati > Bacillota > Clostridia > Eubacteriales > Clostridiaceae > Clostridium > Clostridium saccharoperbutylacetonicum. Next base: position 1,836,839 of record NC_020291.1, read on the forward strand.
AACGCCATTTAATGGATTTACTGAATTTAATATAATTATAAAGGATGATTTATCAGCAATAACAGAACTTTCAGGAAGTCTTAGAAAAATAGTTCATTATCTTTTAAATAATTATTTTGTAAAGTGTGATAGCTTTAATATATATTTCTACCATTTAGATGAAAGGATTATATGTAAAGTTATGCCTAGGTTCACTAGTTCACCATTGTTGCTTGGTTATGGAATAAGACAGATATCAAGTATTGAAAAAGAAATTGCTGATAAGGTTAAAGCATTATATTTTTCTTGAAAAAGAGGTATTTGTACATATGATAGAAGGAAATAGCTAAAATGATTTGCATAATTATTTTTACTATTTCCTTTTTTTGTTAATTATCAATTCTCAATAGACAAGTAAATTATAGATATCCAAAGCGAAAATTAGACTTATGCAACAATTACCAAAATCAGATCCATTTATCTTCCACAGGACTAGTGAAATTTTCGCTGAAAGGTTCTAAGTGGAAGGTTGCACCCATTTCTGCATGTTCCTAAAGTAAATTTATGACAAGCAGAAAATGAAACAACCTTAGAGGAAACTCGACTCACATTCGTTCGCTGAGTAAGCGATTCACACCAAATCAGTTTTTTAAAGGAGGTTAACTCATGAATGAGTTAACTAAGTTCAAGAAACCAAATCATAGATTTGGACTTTCACTTATCTGCTTAACAACCATCATCAGCTCAATTTCACATGCCTGCTTCCAGAAAAATGTATCTAATTTCTAGTGTAGTGTTACGATTATAATTTCTCGATAATGCATACATATTCAATTTATAAATTTGAGTATTAATTTGGATATCTATATTAATGTTCAATGCTTAACTATCAATCAAAGCTGATTTCCTTTTGAAAGCTTTAAGTTTTGAAAAATTCTTTTTAACATATATAGCTGGAAAATTATAAATTTATTATTGCCTAATGGAATCTTAGATTATGAAGTAGAAATGATGAATAATTAAGGAGGAAATTGCTACTAATATAATTATAAATATTGCAAATAATTAAAGTAGATAATTAATATTGCGGGGTGAAAATATGAATAAAAGTGAATTGGAAGAAGTAAAAAGCAATAAAAAAGTAAGAGGTAAAAAAGTTCCTTTAAAAATAATTCCCTTAGGCGGCTTAGGCGAAATAGGTAAAAATATGACTGCCTTTGAGTATAACGATGAAATAATTGTTATAGACTGCGGTTTAGCTTTTCCGGATGAAGATCTTTATGGAATTGACAGTGTGATTCCTGATGTAACTTTTTTGATTAAAAATAAAGAAAAAGTTAAAGGAATTTTTATTACTCATGGACATGAAGATCATATAGGTGCATTGCCATATATTTTGAAACAAATTAATATTCCTGTATATGGAACCAAAATGAGTCTGGGATTAATTGAAATAAAGCTTAAAGATCATAAAATGCTAAATGATTGTACTTTAGTAATGGTTGAGCCTGGAGAGTTAATAAAGCTTGATAATTTTAAAGTTGAATTTATTAGAAACAATCATAGTATACCTGATAGCTGCTCTATTGCGTTACACACGCCTATAGGAGTTGCAGTTCATAGTGGGGATTTTAAAGTTGATTTTACTCCTATTGATGAAAAGATGATGAATTTACAAAGGTATGCAGAACTAGGAAAAAGAGGTGTATTGCTTTTAATGGCTGATAGTACAAATGCTCTTCATAAAGGCTACACTATGTCAGAAAAATCTGTAGGTGAGACTTTAGAACATCTTTTCAGTAAGGCAAGTGGAAGAATTATAGTGTCTACCTTTGCATCTAATGTACATAGGTTACAGCAAATTAGTGACTGTTCTATAAAGTATGGAAGAAAAATAGCTTTTAGCGGAAGAGGTATGGAAAATGTATCAGAAGCTGCTAGAGCACTTGGTTATTTATTTATCCCAGAAGATATGATTATAAGTTTAGATGAAATTAAGAATTATCCTAATGATAAGTTGACTATAGTAACAACAGGTAGTCAGGGTGAGTCTATGGCTGCACTTACTAGAATAGCAGCTTCAACACATAGACATGTTCATATACAAGAAGGAGATATGGTCATAATTTCAGCAGCACCAATTCCAGGAAACGAAAAAGCCGTGTCAAACGTAATAAATGATTTAATCGAAAAGGGAGCTAATGTTATATATAAAGCAATACAAGATATACATGTATCAGGTCATGCCTGTGAGCAGGAACTTAGGCTTATTCAGGCACTTTTGAAACCTAAGTTTTTTGTGCCTGTGCATGGAGAATATAGGCATTTATTTACACATGCTAAAATAGCCCAAAGCATGGGAGTTGATAAAGCTAATACCTTTATTTTAGAAAATGGGGATGTCCTTGAATTGAATAAGACCAATGGGGAAGTTACAGGAAAAGTCCCTTTTGGAAGAGTACTTGTAGATGGTATGGGCGTTGGGGATATTGGAAACATGGTACTTAGAGATAGAAAAAATTTAGCGGAGAATGGAATTATAACAGTGGTTGTAGCTATAGATATGAAGAATAAGATCATAATTTCAGGGCCAGACATAGTTTCAAGAGGTTTTGTATATGTAAGAAATTCAGAAGAATTAATTGATCAAGTTAGGGATATAGTCACTAATGTTGTTGAGAGCTGTTTAGATAGAAACATAACTCAATGGGCAGAAATAAAAAATAGTATTAGAAGAGAAGTAGATAATTTTGTTTATGATAGGATGAAGAGAAAGCCTATGATTCTGCCTGTTATTGTTGAAATATAATATCAGAAGAGTGCTTTTATTGGTAGTTTTTGCTAAATGTTTTATTGAAAATATGATCAATTAGCCTTATTGCTAATTTTTACTTGACTCTGACCTAAGGTGTGAGTTTATAATAAGATTAAGGTACATGAAATAGATAACAAGACTAAAGCTTACAGCTGATAGATTTTGTAAGTAATTGATTGTGCTGAAGGAAAAGTTAAGTTAATGATTTTTAAGTTGACTTAATAAATCTTATTTGATTAGGAGAGGATTGAATTTTATGAAGAAGATACCATTTTCACCACCAGATATAACAGAAGAAGAAATAGAGGCAGTAGCTAACGTCTTAAGATCTGGTTGGATAACTTCAGGTCCAAAGCTTGCAGAATTTGAAGAAGGAATAGAAAAGTATTGTAAGGTTAATAAAGCTTTAGCATTAAATAGTGCAACAGCAGCAGAAGAATTAGTACTTAAAGTGTTTGATTTTAAAGAAGGAGATGAAATAATAACAACTCCTTATACTTATACAGCTACTTCAAGTGCAGCAATACATAGAGGTGTTAAGCCAATATATGTTGATGTAAAAAAAGATACTTTTATGTTAGATATAGATAAAGTTGCAGAAAAGATTACAGATAAGACAAGAGCAATAATCCCAGTTGATATTGCAGGTGTACCATTTGATTATGATGCATTAAAAAAAGTTCTTAAGGATTTAAATCGTGAAGATATTATGATAATTTGTGATTCAGCTCATTCTTTTGGAGCAAAATATAAAGGAGAGCCTGTTGGATCACAAGCACATTTTCATTCATTTTCTTTCCATGCAGTTAAAAATTTAACTACAGGTGAAGGTGGAGCCGTTACTTTCAATGATAATCATTTTGGGGATCACGAAGATTTACTTAAGTATATGAGATATACTGCAATGCATGGCCAAACTAAAGATGCTTTAAGTAAACTTAAGGCTGGAGCTTGGGAATATGATATCATAAATGATGGGATGAAATGTAATTTGACTGATATCGGTGCTGCAATTGGTGTAGTTCAACTTAAGAGATATGATGCAATGCTTGAAAAAAGAAGACAAATCTTTAAGGTATATACAGATATCTTAGGAAAAGAAGATTTTTCAATAATTCCATTTACTAAAGATGATAAGGGAACAGAAACTTCATATCATTTATATCTTTACAGAGTTAAAGGCTTTAATGAAGAAAAGAGAAATGCTGCTATTGAAAAGTTAGCTCAAATGGGAATAGCTACAAATGTACACTATAAGCCATTACCAATGTTAACATTATATAAGAATCTTGGATATGATATTAAAGATTATCCAAATGCTTATGCTCAATATGAAAATGAAATTAGTCTTCCAGTATACACTATATTATCATTAGAAGATGCTGAATATATAGCAAAAGAAGTTGTAAAGGTAATAAAAGAATTATTATAATTTTTAGTAGGTTTTTAACAAAAATGGGATGTATGTTTTAAGGTGTAGACTATTTTCATAGTTAGCACCAAGGACATATATCCTTTTTTAATAAATGATTAAGGATTAAAGAAGAAAAGTCGATAATTTAAGTTGACTCTGACCTAAGGTAGTAGAATAAAATATAGTTGATAAGGGGGGAAGGTATTGAAAATTGGTGAATTTGCTAAAAAATCAGGAGTAACAGTAAAGACATTGCTTCATTATGACAAAATTGGATTGCTTGAACCTAGTGAAAAAACTGATTCAGGATATAGGATATATTGTGAAGAAGATTTATTAAAACTACAGCAGATTACAACCTTAAAATTTATTGGATTATCCTTAAATGAAATAAGCCATATTTTACATGAAAGTGGAGAAAACTTAGAGAGTATGATAAGTTTTCAAAAAAAGGCCCTAGAGGAAAAGAAAAAGCATATTGATGCAGTTATTGAAGTTTTTAATAAAGCACAAAATACTGCAAGGAAAAATGGTTTTTTAGATGCTAGCAATTTAATTGATATTATTAAAGTAACTAATATGGAGAGCAGGGTAAGAGAACAATATAAGAGTGATAAAAACTTAAATATTAGGAGTAATCTTCATAGTTATAATACAAATAAAGTAGATTTTGATAAATGGTGCTTTAGTAATATAAACTTTTTTGAAAATGCAAAAATTTTAGAACTTGGATGTGGAACTGGTAAGCTTTGGCTTAAAAACAAAGAATATATAAGTAGTGATTTAGATATTACTTTATCAGATTTCTCTAAAAGCATGATAAAAATAGCTAAAGGTAGATTAGAAGAAGTTTCTCATGATTTTAACTATGAAGAAATTAATGCTGAAAATATACCCTATGAGGATGAAACCTTTGACATAATAATTGCACAGCATATGATATACTTCATTCCTGATATTGAAAAAGCTTTAGCTGAAATACAAAGAGTATTGAAGCCTAAGGGAATCTTTTATGTGACAGCAAACTCCTGCGAGGCGATGAAGGAACTAAATAAGCTTGCAGAGAAATTTGCACCTAATTTAGGGCTAGATACAAACGGGTATTCAGAGAGGTTTGACTTAGAACATGGAAAAGGAATACTTGAAAAATATTTTAGCAAAGTTGAGGTTGAAATTTTAGATGGAAAAATAATAGTAGATGATCCAAAGCCTGTAGTGTCCTATAAAGCATCAACAATTCAAGGTAGCTCTATACTTGTGGGTGAAAGAAAAAAGGAATTTACAAAGTATTTAGAAGAGCATATAAGAAAAAATGGTCATATATCAATAACAACAAAAACCTGTATGTTTAAAGCAGAGAAATAAAGGAGAGTAAAAAATGAACATTCCATTAGTAGATTTAAAAGCACAATTTAAAACAATTGAGGATAAAGCAACAAAGGCAGCTTGTGAAGTACTTTCATCAGCAAATTACATTATGGGGAAAGATGTAATAGAATTTGAAAAGGAATTTGCAAATTATGTGGGAGCTAAACATGCAATATCCGTAGGAAATGGAACAGATGCCTTAGTTATTGCACTTATGGCTTGTGGTGTTGGGAAAGGCGATGAAGTTATTACAACAACTTTTACATTTTTCTCAACAGCAGAAAGTATTTCAGCAGTAGGAGCAACTCCAGTTTTTGTAGATGTTGAAAAAGATACTTATAATATTGATTCAACAAAGATAGAAGAAAAAATTACTGAAAAGACTAAAGCAATTATGCCAGTTCATATATTTGGACAACCAGCAAAGATGGAGGAAATAAATAAAATTGCTAAAAAACATAACTTGAAAGTTATAGAAGATGCAGCTCAAGCTGTTGGGGCTGAGTATAAAGGTAAGAAAGTTGGAGTTATAGGGGATATAGGTTGTTTCTCATTTTTCCCAACTAAAAATCTTGGATGTGCAGGAGATGGGGGAATTATAACTACCTCTGATGATAACTTAGCAACCATTGTAAAGGCTCTTAGAACTCACGGTAGTGGTGAAAATGGACAAAGAGCATATAATTATTTAAATAATATTAATGAGGAAATTGAAGTTTCAGAAGGACATGATGATACAGTATATAATCCATTAAAATATTATAATTATTTAATTGGATTTAATTCAAGATTAGATACAATTCAAGCTGCAATTTTAAGAATAAAACTAGGGTTTATAGATAGTTGGAATGAAAAAAGAAGAGAAAATGCAAAAAATTATGATGAAAAGTTAAAAGAAACAGCATTAACTTTACCTGTAATAATAGAGGAAGGCAAGTCAGTATATAATATGTACGTTGTACAAGCTGAGAATAGAGAAGAAGTTATTAGTAAATTAAAAGAAAAAGGTATAAGCACAGGAGTTTATTATCCAGTGCCAATGCATTTACAAAAGGTATATAAGAACCTTGGATATAAAGAAGGAGATTTACCTGTGGCAGAATATCTATCACATAGAACTTTTGCTATACCAGTTTACCCAGAACTGAATACTGAGCAAAAAGAATATATAGTTGATACAATAAAAAATATAATTTATATAGATATTCAACGCAAGAATTAGACTTATGTGGTAAATTACCAAAATCCAATACATTTGTCTTCTGCAGGACTAGTGAAATTTTCGCTGGAAGGTTCTAAATTGGAGCTTATCACCATTTTAGCGTGTTCCAGATGTAAAATCCCCAAGGAGAAAGTTCATGTTTCCAAATATAAAATTTGGACACTTACTTTTTGGACATTCACTTTTAGACATGCTAAAATGGAACAAGCCATAGAGGAAACTCGACTCACATTCGTTCGCTGAGTAAGCGATTCACACCAAATCATAGATTTGGGTTCTCTGCTTAACAACCATCATCAGCTCAATTTCACATGCCTGCTTCCAGAAAAATGTATCTGATTTCTAGTGTAGTGTTACGATTATAATTTCTCAATAATATATATATTACATTTATAAGTTGAATTATTAATTTGGATATCTATAAATAAAAACTAAAAACATAATACTGGTAAATTTTATTATTTGAAGAAAAATATAAAAATATAACTGGAAATGAAATTTTCAGTTATATAACATATCAAATATTCAATTTACACAAATTATTATACATTCTCAATAAAAACTAAAAATAAAATAATTAAAGGACTAACTTAAGAATTTAAACCACTAAAATCAGAGAAAAAACTTCTAGAGGCACTGATTTTAGTGGTTTATATTTTGGGTAAATCTCTTTTTATATATCCTAATAATTAATTCGGTTAAATTCTACTCAAAATCCTTATATAAAAGACTTGGCTGAACCCCTTGATTATTTTGATATTTCCCACTAGAATACACATCATAATCACCTTCAATGCTGTGGTAGTATATTTGACACAATTCAATTCCTGAATAAATTCTTATTGGTTGAACACAGAATATTTCTAATGTCCAATATCCGTGAAAACCTACGTCACCAAATCCAGCAGTAACGTGAATAAATAAACCTAACCTTCCAACGGAAGAACGTCCTTCTAACATGGGTACATATTTATCTGTTCCAGTATACTCTATTGTTCTTCCCAAGTATAGCTTCCCAGGCTCTAAAACTAATCCTTCATCAGGTATAATTATCTTTTTTGCTTTATTTTGCTTTTTCATATCTAATACTGTTTCATCATAAACAAGTAATTCGTTATGTAATTTTAGATTATAACTATTTGGATTAAGTTGTTTTTCACTAAAGGGTTCTATTATTATTTCTTTTCCTAACTTATTCTTTATTTCTTTTCCAGAAAGTATCATTTTCCTTTTGCTCCTTTTAATTCATATATATAAATTATTAATTAACAATCTTATATATATGATATAATTATTTAGAATTTAATACAATAATTTGTTTAGGAAGGTACATATATGAAAGAAGTAATAATTAGTGTAAAGAAAGAATTTGTAAATAAATATAAAAAAGGATATTCTTTAATTTTAGAAGAGGCTTTGGTAAATCCAATGGTACTAAAAGAAGAAGGTCAGCTTATAACGTTTATAGATGATAAAAAAGCTTTTTTAGGTAAAGGGTATTATGGAAAGCAAAATAAGGGTTGTGGCTGGATTTTAAGTAATAGTAAAAACAGTAATGTAGATTATAAGTTTTTTTATGATAAGCTTAGAAATGCATTTTCTAAAAGAATGAAATATTATCATTCAAGGGATACCTCTGCTTTTAGAGTATTCAATGGTGAGGGAGATGGAATAGGCGGACTTACTATTGATTATTTTGATGAATATTATCTTATAACTTGGTATAGTAAGGGAATGTATGGATTTAAGGAATATATAATTAAAGCTATAAAAGCTCTAGTTTCTTTTGATGGAATATATGAAAAGAAAAGATTTGAAGAAAATGGCATGGTTGTTGATGAAGATAGTTATTTATGTGGAAAAAAAGCACCAGAACCTCTTATAGTTAAGGAAAATGGAGTTAATTTTGCAATTTATTTAAATGATGGAGCAATGGTAGGGGTATTTTTAGATCAAAAGGAAGTTAGAAAGTCTATTAAAGAAAAATACTCCAAGAATAAAAGAATATTAAATACATTTTCTTATACAGGAGCCTTTTCTATGGCAGCAGCAAAAGGTGGTGCTATTACTACAAGTGTTGACTTAGCAAGCAGAAGTTTAGAAAAAACAACTGAGAACTTTAAGATAAATAATATTGATTCAGAAAAACATGAAATAATTGTTGAAGATATTTTCCAGTATTTTAAACGAGCTAAGAAAGAAGAATTAAAATTTGATGTGGTTATTCTTGATCCGCCAAGCTTTGCAACCTCTAAGGACAATAGATTTAGTGCAGCAAAGGATTATAAAGATTTAATGAAGTCAGCTATTGAAATAACAGAAGACGAAGGGGTAATTGTAGCTTCAACTAATTGCGCTACCTTTAATATGGCTAAGTTTAAAAAGTTTATAGATGATGCTTTTAAAGAATTGCATAAAAATTATGGGATTTTAGAAGAGCACAGCCTTCCAGAGGATTTTGCAGTGACAGAAAAGTTCCCAGAAGGGAATTACTTAAAAGTTGTGTTTGTAAGAGTTTATTAATAAAAAAGTGATTACACTACTATAAGTAAAATATACGTGGTTTTTAAAATAATAAATTTGCAAGATATGTGAAGAATATAAGAGAAATAATTAGCTATACAGAGTTAATTTCGAATATTAATTGTAAAACGCCTAAAAGATATAAAAAAATAATTTTATAGACTTTGACCTTCTTTGACTATTAAATTATAATTTACTTGTAAAAACAAACAATACAAAAACAAGTATAAAAATAAAATAAATTAAGGAGGTCTTAAGTATGTTTGGATTGATACCTTTTAGAACTAATGGAGTAAGCAAGAAAGGAGGTTCATTTGATGATTTCTTTGATGGATTCTTTAATGATGATTTCTTTTCACCAATGAATTTTGGTTTTAGTAGCAACCAAAAATTTAAGGCTGATATAAGAGAAACTCAAAATGAATATTTAGTATCAGCAGAATTACCTGGTGTTAAAAAGGAAGACATCAGTCTAGAATATAGGGACAATACATTAATTATTTCTGCTAAAAGAGATGAAGTGATTAATGAAGAAAAGGATAATTACATCCGAAGAGAAAGAACTTATGGACAAATTTCTAGAGCTTTCCATGTAGAAAATGTTGATAATGCACAAATTTCAGCAAAATTTGAAAATGGTGAATTAAAGATTATTTTACCTAAATTAAATGAAACTATTAAAGAAAATAGTAGAATTTTAATTCAATAGAGAATATATAATTACCTTAGTATGATTTAAATTGTCCCTCTTTCTAGTTTATATAAATAAAAGTTGTATAAAATAATGGAACCCTTTAAAAGGGTTCCATTATTTTATGATCATTTCTTAAACATCGAAAATATTCTTTATAGTTAATAATACTAATCCAAGTCCTGATATTAATGAAAGCAATGCACCAACTACCATAAACGAAATTGTTTTTTATCAAAGGATAATACAGTATTTATCTCATGGATGGAAAGCAAGTGACTATATTGAGAGGTAAAGAAAGTGAAAAATTTTTGAGAAAAATAGAAGCTGCCGATTTTTTGACAGCACAACTAATAATGGCAAAGGTTACAGGGAACTTTAAAAGAAGAAATGAAAGAGAGAGTAAGCAGAGAAACAAATAGAAAACTGAAGTGAATGGTATATTTGAGAACCAATCTTAATATAAATAATTAGTTATATTATAGAGGAGGCTATTTTGTGAGCTTTATTAATAGTTTTTATATTAAGTATTTGGAGAAATTCGATGATATACCGTTTAAAGTAAAATTTCAAAATAACGAAGAATATGTTATTGGGGAGGGTACACCACAGTTTGAAATAACTGTTAAGAATGAGATAAGCAAAACAGAATTATTAAAAAGTACATCTATTGCCCTTGGAGAAGCCTATATGAGAGGTGATATTGAGATACAAGGAGACTTATTTCAAGTTTTAAATTTATTCCTTAGCCAAATGGATAAATTCACAACTGATGCTAAATCTCTTAAAAACTTGATTTTTACATCGAGTTCTCCAAAAAATCAAAAAAGTGAAGTTCAATCTCATTATGATATAGGCAATAATTTTTATTCTCTTTGGCTTGATGATACTATGACTTATTCTTGTGGATATTTTAAATCGGATAATGATAGTTTACATGATGCACAAATTAACAAAATTAATCATTCATTAAAAAAACTTAATTTAAAGGAAGGCATGAGTCTTTTAGATATTGGCTGTGGATGGGGTTCATTACTTATAGAAGCAGCAAAAAAATATAAAGTTCATGGTCTTGGAATTACCTTAAGTGAAGAGCAATTCAAAAAGTGTAATGAAAGAATAAAAGAAGAAAAACTTGAAAATTTATTGGAAGTTAAGCTTATGGATTATCGTGATTTAATTAAGAGTGGCAGAGGCTTTGATAGAGTTATAAGCATAGGCATGCTTGAGCATGTTGGAAGAGAAAATTATGAATTATTTATTAAAAATGTTGATGGGGTTTTAAAACCAGAAGGAGTATTTTTACTACACTATATTAGTGCTTTAAAAGAATATCCAGGAGATCCTTGGATTAAAAAGTATGTTTTTAAAGGTGGGGTAATTCCAAGTCTTAGAGAAATAATAAACATTTGTGGTGATTATAAATTCTATGTTATTGATGTTGAAAGTCTCAGAAGACATTATGTAAAAACACTTTTGTGCTGGAGGGATAATTATAATAAAAATATAGATAAAATATCAAAAATGTTTAATCAAGAATTTATAAGAATGTGGGAACTTTATTTAAGTTCATGTGCAGCAACTTTTAATAATGGAATAATAGATCTTCATCAAATTTTAATTACAAAAGGCTTAAATAATAATATTCCTATGACTAGAGATTATTTATATTAAAAAATCCATAAAGCAGTAATTGCAGCAATAATTGAACCTATTACATCAGATAATAAATCAAAGTTTGTGTCTTTAAGCCCATGTTGATTATTATAGTTTAAAGTAGAATCTAGAATAAATTCATATATCTCATAAATGCAGCCTAGTGAAATTCCAATAGTTGCTACAAATATAGAAACATAATATTTCGGAGAGGTTATATGAAGCACTAGTTTGTCTAAGATGGAATAAAAGAAAAGTGCAAAAGAAAATGAACCTAAAGCGTGTAAAAATCTGTCGTAGTGTTTAGTGCTATTATAAAGATCCATATAATCACCAATAAAATTATTGCCAATTATACTTATTAAAACTAACATTATAATATAAATATTAATTTTAAATGCATATTTATATTGGATAAATAGAAAAAACAAATATGCGATATAGGCTACTATGTTTTCACCTAGGAGCTTATATCTTTTTTTTATTATTATATTAATGCACGTATATATTGTTATAATAGAAAAAATAATAGTCATAATTAATAACAATGTATTATAATTCATAATAACACCTCATTGTAAATTTATTTAATATATCTGTTTTAATTATCAATTATAGAATATAGATATCCAACGCAAGAATTAAACTTATGTGGTGACTTACCGAAATTAGATACATATTTATTACTGCGGACTTAAGAAATTTTCGCTGGATGGGTTCTAAGTGGAAGGTTGCACCCATTTCTGCATGTTCCTAAAGTAAATTTATGACAAGCAGAAAATGAAACAACCTTAGAGGAAACTCGACTCACATTCGTTCGCTGAGTAAGCGATTCACACCAAATCATAGATTTGGGTTCACTGCTTAATAACCATCATCAGCTCAATTTCACATGCCTGCTTCCAGAAAAATGTATCTAATTTCTAGTGTAGTGTTACGATTATAATTTCTCGATAATGCATACATATTCCATTTATAAGTTTGAGTATTAATTTGGATATATATAATTAGAACATATATATTATCTTTTACTAAACAGAGGGGATTTATTCAAAATCATATAAAGATTACATTTAATAAAAAGATATAATTGGAGGTGTGTAAAATGACTGAAGGAAATGAGCAAAAAGTATATGATGCACTAAAAGCCTTAGAAATTAAATATATAAGGTATGAGCATGAACCACTTTATACTGTTGAAGACACTAAGAAATTAGATATAAACATTACAGGACAGCATTGTAAAAATCTGTTTTTAAGGAATTCCAAAGGGAATGTACATTATCTTGTTTTATTAGATGATGCAAAAAAGGTTAATCTAAAAGATTTAGCTAAACAAATAGAAAGTACAAAACTCTCCTTTGCATCAGAAGAAAGGTTATATAAATATTTAGGTCTTAGGCCAGGTTCAGTTACACCATTTGGCATAATTAATGATATTGAAAGTGAAGTTATAGTTTTAATTGATAAGGATATAACCAAGGCTGATGTGGTAAATTTTCATCCTAATGTAAATACAGCAACAATAGGGCTTTCATATTCAGATCTTGAAAAATTTATTAAATGGCATGGAAATAAAGTTTATTATGTAGACATAAGTATTTAATCATACTAAAATGCAATTTTTCATTGATATATAAGTATTCTTTTCGAGGTTTATAGATATCCAAAGCAAGAATTAGACATATACGGAACGTACCGAAATTAAACACATATTTATTACAGCGGACTAATGAAATTTTCGCTGGATGGGTTCTAAGTGGAAGGTTGCACCCATTTCTGCATGTTCCTAAAGTAAATTTATGACAAGCAGAAAGTGGAACAACCTTCCACTAATAACCATCACAGCTTAATTTCATATGCCGCTTGCACAAATATGTATCTAATTTCTAGGGTAGTGTTACAATTATAATTGCTCAATAATACATATATATTCCACTTATAAGTTTGATTATTAAATTGGATATCTATATGAGGAATAAATAGTGCACTTATAGTTTAATATATTATTAATAAAACAAAATAATATGGAGGCTACAATGCAAATAATAAGAAAAGCAGCTATAGTTATTATGATTATAATGATAAATACTGTAGTTATAGGTGAAAATTTTATTACTACCTTTGCCAACCAAACACAAAATTTAAATAGTAGGAATGCTGCAAATGTTGCAGTGCTTCTATATAGTTTTGAAGATTTATTCTTACAAGATGTTAAAAAAGAGTTAGAAAGAATTCAAGAGGAAAATCCAGATAAAGTTAAATTTACTTTTTACGACGGAAAAAATAATATAGCCAAACAAAATGAAATACTAGATTCACTACTTAGAAACAATGAAGATCTTATAATAGCAAATTTAGCAGATGTAAAAGAAAGTGTGGTTGAAGACTTTGTTAATAAAGTTAAAGTTAAAGAAATTCCTTTAATAGTGTTTCATGTTGATCCTAAAATAGCAGAAAAGCTATCGAAAAATTATAACAAAGTAGTTTTTATTACACCTAATGTGCCTAAATCAGGCTTTGCTGAAGGAGAAATTCTAGTTGATTTATGGAAGGCTGATAAGGACAGCATTGACAAAAATGGTGATGGTATTTTGCAATATATTTTATTGGAGGGGGAAGCAAATAATTTAGGAGCAATAGAAAGATCAAAATATGCCATTAAAGCAATCAATGATTCGGGAATAGAAACAGAAGAACTTGCGCATGTTAATGCAAATTGGTTAAAAGATATGGCAAAAAATGCAGTGGATAGTTTATTGCTTAGGTATAGTGGTAAAGTTGAAGCCATAATTTCTAACAATGATGCTATGGCAATTGGTGCAATTGAAGCACTACAAAAATATGGATATAATACAGGTGATAAATTTAAATATATACCAGTAGTTGGAATTGATGCGATACCAGAAGCTAGAGCTTTGGTTGACGAAGGATTTATGGAGGGAACAGTTATTCAGGATCCGAAAGCTTTTGCGGAAGCATATTATGCCGTTGGAATGAATTTAATTAAGAATGAAAATCCACTTGCAAATACTGATTACAAATTTGAAAATGGAGAGGTTGTAATTACTCTGCCATATGATAAATATGTGAAGAAGACTAGTGAGCCATAGGAATAAGTATGTTAAGGAAGGGATTAGGTTTGTTTCAATATATAACCCTGCACTTTTTGTACACCATAACTGTTTATTCTATGAGCATATTGTTTATCACTTTCACCAGGTTCTCGTTCTATAAAGACATCTAATCTATTAGCTGTATCAAAATGTTCATGTGAGCCTCTATCATTTACAACTACTTGTCCGTAGTTCTCTAAATATATTTTTGTATTTAAAGGAATTACATTATTGGCAACACCTCCAGGTATTAAAGGCTTGTTTTCACACGTAACAGCACCAGCACTGCTATTTTCAAAGTCCAGGGAGGTGTAGAAGGTAAGAATAAATTCTTTCCATTCAGGTGAATTTACATTCTCTTTCAGTAATGATTTCTTTTTCATTTCTTCTTGCTTGTCTTTTTCATATTGAATTTCAATAGGATTTTCAATTAAATGCAGTTCTGTGCTATGTATAATTGCTTGAGGTTTATCTTTTATAATTTCTTCAGTTACCATATGAATTGGTGTTGTGGTATTTATATTACTAGCATTAAATAAAAAAATAACATTTAATAAATACAGTAGCGTCTTTATTTTAAACATTTGTCAACTCTCCTTTGGCAATCCTAAATTTAATATGACATAAATATTTATTTTTAAATTATAACATAAATGTAAAATATTAACAGTAAAATTTAAAAAATTATACACCTATATAAAGAGCAGCTATGCTGCAACAACGGATCTTAATTATTTCAGTTCACAGTTTACAATTTACAATTGAGTAGAAAAGTCGATGGCTATGCCACAATACGCACCTATAAAAAGAGCAGCTATGCTGCAACAACGGAACTTATCTGCAACTTGAAACTTATTAAGATGAGGATATTCCGAAGGAATATCCTCCTTAATCATTTATTATTCAATATTCATAATTAACTACTTTAATCCTAAGCCTTGCCTCTTTGCTAGAATATGAGCTTCAATATCATTAGCTACATCAGCTGGATTATCACCTAAAGCAATTTTTCCACCAGTTACATCTTCAGCTTTATCGGTTAATAATTCAACTAATTTAGGAGCTCCTGTCATAAATGGAGTAGGAGATAAATGAGTGTAAGCACCATAAGCTAAAGCAAAGATTCCATCTATGGTTGCTTTTTGCTCCATCCATTCAGGGGCAGTTACTGCTATTGGCAGAGCAGAGACATCCACGTCTAAGTGATCAGCAAGAGCTGTTACAAGCATTGAAATTCTTCCTGTATCAGTACAAGTTCCGAAGCTTAGTACTGGAGGGATTTTTAACATATTACACACTTCTTTTAATCCTTCTCCAGCCATTTCGTTAGCTGCCTCAAGAGTACATAAGCCAGCTACTTCAAGAGCGTGATTTCCACAACCGCCAGCAACTACTAAAATATCCTTTTTTATAAGTTCTTTTGTTAGATTTATAGTCATCGAGTCTTGAGGACCATTTCTTAAGGTTGAGCAGTTTGCAAGGGCCACAACACCTTTTATTTTGCCAGCAGCTATCACTTCTACTAATGGGTCAAGTTTGTTGCCGATAGCTCCTAAGACGGCTTCAGTAGAAAAACCTGCAATGGCTTTTTGTATTTTCTTTGGAACCATAGGTACAATGTTTCTTTCTTTTCTCTTTTTATAGTTTTCTATACCGAGTTCAATTAATTTATCAGCCATTTTATCAACTTCATAAGGATTATAAGGTATTTTGTGTTCAACACCAGGTAAATCGATTATAGTACTTACAGCTACTAAAGTTACTTGATATTTTTCAGCATACATATCTATGGCTGGAGGTGAACAATTTTCTTCCATTGCAAATACATCTACAGTACCAGTAGCTAGTAATGGCTCAATAGTAAGCCAATTTCCCATATGCCCTATAAATACATCGTCCACTTCAAATCTTTGAAGCAATTCTTGACCTGTTTCAATTGAACCAACAATTCTAAGTCCCTTTGCACCAGTAGCTTTTGCTTTTTCCTGCACTTCCTGAGTTCTGGCTTTTAAGATTGTTGCAACTCCTGGCCAAGGTTGGTGTCCATTAAATACTATGTTTACATAGTCAGGATCCATAATCCCTAAATCCATGTTAACCTCATGAGGAGTAGGGGTCCCAAAAAGTATATCTTGAACCATTTCAAGTCCTATTTGTGTATTGTAAATTGTAGCAATACCAAGTCTAAGGGCCTTCATCGCTAAGGACACATGACTTCCATCCACATTAGTTAAGCAGCTGGCTACACAATTTTGTTCTTCATGAACTGTTCCTGCAGGATAGATCGCTAACTTTTTCCATAATTCTTTTCTCTTTTTGGGAGCAAAAGCTTCAACCATTATGTTTTTATCTTCAATATCGATGTGTTGCTGTTCTTCAAGAAGGGTAGCTAATTGAATTGCCATAGCATTAGTATCTTGATTTGTATCTATCCCAACTTTTTCACACATGAACTTAAGCTTATTAACATCAGTGATTTTAAATGGAGTTTTTCCTTCCCCGGTAGCCTTTAAAGTTCTAAAAGCTTCATAAGCATGATGACTGTAGGTGCCAGCACCCATTATATTTTTTAAAAGAAAGTTTCTCATGGCCATAGCATCAGGATCGATTCCACAAACTCCTTTTTCTTGACCAGTTTTTTCACTTATTCTACAAGGTCCATTAGAACATAATTGACAGCTTACACCTTGTAGGCAAAAAGTACATCTGATTTTTTCTTGCTGAGCATATCTGTCAAATACATTAGACATATTATCTTCACGAATTCTTTTAATCATTTCTTCAACAGAATCATGATAGCTGACTCTGCCTTGAAATCTTTCAGGACTTTTTTCACTCATAAAAATTTCACTCCTTAAATTTGGCTATAAAAACATGAACACAGTTGTGTTTTGTTTCCACAAAGATTTTATTGTTAATCAAAGAATAATTTTTCCAAAAATAAAAGTAATTATTCATAAATCGTTAATTGCCAAGGATGATTAACGTAATATATAGATACACAACGTAAGAATTAGACTTACGCGAAAATTACCGAAATCCAATACATTTGTCTTCCACAGGACTAGTGAAATTTTCGCTGGAAGGTTCTAAATGGGGGCTTGCCATCATTTCAGCGTGTTCCAGATGTAAAATCTGGACAAGCTGTAAATGAAACAAGCCATAGAGGAAACTCGACTCACATTCGTTCGCTGAGTAAGCGATTCACACCAAATCATAGATTTGGGTTCTCTGCTTAACAACCATCATCAGCTCAATTTCACATGCCTGCTTCCAGAAAAAATGTATCTGATTTCTAGTTTAGTGTTACGATTATAATTTCTCAATGATGTATGTATATTCCATTTAGAAGTTTGATTATTAATTTTGATATCTATAGACTCTTTATGAGAATTGAGAATTGAGAATTGAGAATTGAGAATTGAGAATTGATCATGGATCATCGAGTATTGAATGTTGAATCTTGCAATATAATTAAAATTTTATTGGATTTTCTAAGTATATAAAGCACTAAATAATAAAATACTATTTATGTAATAAAGTACTTAAGTGTAAAAACTTTAGATAAATATCATTACTAGGAGGACAATATGGATATTTTTAAGAAAAAATCAGTTGAGCAATTATTAGAAGGCGTACATAAAACTGCATTAAAGAAAAATCTTAAAGCAAAGGATATAGCAGCCTTTGGAATAGGTGCAGTAGTAGGTGTTGGAATTTTCGTGGCTACTGGAGAGGGCGCACATTTAGCAGGACCTGCAGTTATTATTTCCTTTATTATAGCTGGTATAGTAGCATGTCTTTGTGGTTTATGTTACTGTGAACTTTCAACAATGTTTCCTGTAGCAGGAAGTACATATTCATATTCCTATATAGTATTTGGTGAAATAGTTGCTATGATTATTGGATGGTGTCTTACAGCAGAATATTTAGTTGCTTGCAGTGCTATAGCATCAGGATGGTCAGGCACTTTTGTAGGAATATTAAATTCCCTAGGAATTTCATTGCCAACCGCGTTTATATCATCACCTGCAAAAGGAGGAATAGTGGATTTACCAGCAATAATAATAATTGCAATAATAACTTTACTTTTGTGTTATGGTATGCAAGAAAGTGCAAAGGTTAATAATATAATTGTAGGAATAAAAATAGCAATAATTCTTATATTTATAGCACTTGGAGCAGGTCATATAAATATAGCCAACTATCAGCCATTTATCCCATATGGTTTTGGTGGGATTTTTGCAGCAACGGCCACTATATTTTTTTCATATATAGGCTTCGATGCTATATCAACAGCTGCAGAAGAAGCTGAAAATCCTAAGAGGGATATTCCCTTAGGACTTATTATTTGTTTGATAGTGGTCACAATACTTTATGTATCCGTCGCAGTTGTGCTTACAGGAATGATTCCTTTTAAAGAAATAATATCAGAAAATGCAGTGCCCGGGGCTTTGGCAAGAGTAGGGATAAATTGGGGAGCAGCATTAGTAGGAATTGGAGCTATACTAGGAATGATTTCGACACAAATGGTTGTACTTTATGGTCAAGTTAGAATATTTATGGTCATGTCTAGAGATGGCCTTTTACCCAAGCTATTTTCAAAAGTACATCCTAAGTTTAAAACTCCGTACCTTTCTACGTTAATAACAGGTACTTTAGCAGCAATAATAGCAGGATTTTTACCACTAGACTTTATAGTACAATTTTTGAGCATCGGAACTTTATTAGGATTTTCGGTTGTCTCATTAGCAGTTATAGTTCTTAGAAAAACAATGCCTGATTTTAAGAGAACTTTTAAAACTCCATGGGTACCATTTACTCCAGCAGTGTCAATAATAAGTTGCATTGTTCTGTTGAGTCGTTTGCATATGAAAACTTGGATAGGTTTTTTAATTTGGTTAATAATAGGACTTTTTGTATATATTTTCTATGGAAGAAAACATAGCTTACTTCAAAATGGAGAAAAAATATAAGATCTATACTTATTTCTAAATTATTTTAAATAATTTTTTAATAGTGCTTATACATAGTAAATTTAAGGATTAAGGGTACTTTAATATTATATATAGAGAATTAAAATTAAAAAAAACTCATTTATCAGAATGTTAATATCTTGCGGAATAATATCAAAATATGATAATATACTAAGTGATTTGTTAATTTTTTATGATTATTTTGGGGAAAAAATTAAATCTTAGAAAATTGTAAGATATAAGATATGAATTTTGGGCTAATTAAAAAATAGGAGGACCCTTATGAACATTTTTAAGAAAAAATCAGTAGATAAGCTGCTGGATGGAGTGCAGAAGACAGGATTGAAGAAAAATCTTAAAGCAAAAGATATTGCTGCCTTCGGTATAGGAGCAGTAGTGGGAGTAGGTATATTTGTTGCAACAGGTGCAGCAGCTCACTTAGCGGGACCAGCAGTAATTATCTCATTTATTTTGGCTGGTATCGTAGCTTGTCTTTGTGCATTGTGTTATTGTGAACTTTCAACTATGTTTCCTGTAGCAGGGAGTACATATTCTTATTCATACATAGTATTTGGTGAAATAGTTGCAATGATAATTGGATGGTGCCTTACAGCTGAATACTTAGTTGCATGTAGTGCAGTAGCAGTAGGTTGGTCAGGTACTTTTGTAGATATATTAAAATCCTTTGGGGTTATGTTACCAGAATTTTTAACAGCATCACCAAGTAAAGGCGGAATAGTAAATTTACCTGCAATGTTAATAATAGGTATTATAACTTATCTTTTATATTATGGTATGAGTGAAAGTGCAAAAGTTAATAATATAATTGTTGCAATAAAAATATCTATAATTATTATATTTGTAATTCTTGGTGTAGGACATATAGATACAGCTAACTATGTGCCTTTTGCGCCAGCTGGATTTGGTGGGATTTTCGCAGCAACCTCGACTTTATTCTTTTCCTTTATAGGTTTTGATGCTATTTCAACAGCAGCTGAAGAAGCAGAAAATCCAAAGAGAGATATTCCACTAGGACTTATAACTTGTTTAGCAGCAGTTACAATTTTGTATGTTGCAGTGGCAGTAGTACTTACAGGTATGGTTCCTTATAAGGAAATAATTTCTGAAAATGCAGTACCAGGTGCTTTAGCTAGAGTAGGTATACATTGGGGAGCAGCATTAGTAGGTACAGGAGCTATTCTTGGAATGATTTCTACAATGATGGTTGTACTTTATGGACAAGTTAGAGTATTTATGGTTATGTCAAGAGATGGACTTATACCAAAGGTATTTTCAAAGGTTCATCCAACTCATAAAACACCACATATTTCAACTTTAATAACTGGAACAATTGCTGCAATAATAGCAGGATTTTTACCATTAGACATTATTGTAGAATTTTTAAATACAGGAACCTTATTTGGATTTATTGCAGTTTCTGCTGCAGTAGTAGTTCTAAGAATAACTATGCCAAACTATAAAAGAATATTTAAAGTTCCGGGAGCACCAGTTACACCAATTATAGCTATAATTTGTTGTATAGTATTATTATGCGGTTTGAAATTAATTACTTGGGAAGGCTTCTTAGTTTGGATAGCAATAGGCTTTATAGTTTACTTTGTTTATGGACGTAAGCATAGCGTACTTCAAAATGAAGATAGGGCAGAAAATACAGAAAACTTAACACCAGAAAATATAGAAAACTAAAAAGATAATAAAAGATGTAAGTTTTCAATATAAATTTGAAAGCTTGCATCTTTATTTTACATATAAGCTCTAGTTAAGATTGCACAGATCAATTTTAGATACCAAATTAATACTCAAACTTCTAAATGGAATATGTATGCATTATCAAGAAATTATAATCGTAACACTGTACTAGAAATTAGATACATTTTTCTGGAAGCAGGCATGTGAAATTGAGCTGATGATGGTTATTAGTGGAAGGTTGTTTCATTTTCTGCTTGTCATAAATTTAATTTAGGAACATGCAGAAATGAGTGCAACCTTCCACTTAGAACCTTCCAGCGAAAATTTCACTAGTCCTGTGGAAGATAAATGTATCTGATTTCGGTAATTGTTGCATAAGTCTAATTCTCGCTTTGGATATCTATAAAGAAATCCCGAAGGTGCTTTCTTTGAACAATTGCAATTTTAATATAAATGTAAGATTATTATTAGAAAAAGTTAATTGGTTTTATGCTATAATGTACGAAGAAAAAATAGTATAGAGTATGGACAATATACTTATTGCATAATAAAAGGAGTTTAAAATTATGAAATCTAAATTATTTATAGCAAAGTTAACTATGACATCTTTAGCAATATGTCTTTTCTTTACATCAGTTGAAGCAGTTCCAGTTTTTGCAGATTCATTTAAGTCTGTTACTTTAGGAGCTGATTTAAGCGAAGCTCAAAAACAAGAAATGTTAAAAGCTTTTGGAGTGACTAAAAACAGTGCTAATATATTAGAAGTAACTTCAAAGGAAGAACATACTTATTTAGCTAAAGTTGCATCAGAAGCTCAACTTGGAAATAAAGCAATATCATGCTCTTATGTTGAACCAACAGAAAAAGGCGGATTAAATGTTTCAACCAATAATCTAACTTGGGTTAATGATGGAATGATAAAAAATGCATTAATCACTGCTGGTATAGAAAATGCTAATGTTAAAGCATCAGCACCTTTTGAAGTATCTGGAACAGCAGCATTAACTGGAATATTAAAAGGTTTTGAAAATACTAGCACAGGAAAGAAAATAGATGAAAATAAAAAGGAAGCAGCAAATGAAGAATTAATTACAACTGGTGATGTTGGTGAGAAAATTGGGCAAAATGATGCCAGCAATTTAATGAATAATATCAAGAAAGATGTAATAAAAGATAAACCTAAAACAAAAGAGGAATTGAATAAAATTGTTGATAAGGCTACTAATGAATATAAGGATAAATTAACAGACAAAGATATTGAAAATATAAGAAATGTAATGAGTAAAATAAATGACTTAGATCTTAATTATAACAATTTAAAGGATCAAATGAATGATATAACTAATCAATTAAAAGATAAATTAAATACAAAAGAAGCCCAAGGATTTTTTGCTAGATTAGAAGAAATGTTTGCAGACTTTTTAGATTCAGTAAAAAGTTTATTTTAGTTGACAAATGAAAATAAAAATAATATATTAAAAGTATACTAAAGTAGTAAGGTTTAGAGGAGATAAGATGAAAATAACTCAAGAAGCAGATTATGGAATGCGTGTAATACTTTATCTGTCAAAGTTAGAATATGGAGCTAAAGTTGATGCAGCAACAATGGCAAAACATGAGGAGCTTCCATTAAGGTTTTTATTAAAACTTTTAAGGAAATTAATTGCACCTGGAATAATTAAATCTTTCAGAGGTATTAATGGGGGGTATTCTCTTAATAAGTTACCAGAAGAAATTACACTATTAGATGTTATAGAAGCCATAGATGGACCAATATATGTTAATAGATGTATTGCTGATCCAGGCTTTTGTAATGCTAAAAAGGGAAATAGATGTGAAATTCATAGAGCTCTTTCAGGAGTGCAGAAAAGTCTTGTTTTACAGCTATCAAAGATAAATTTTAATGATTTAAAAGATGGTAACTTTTAATACTTTGCACAGTAAATTAGCACTTAGGATTAGTGTGCTGACCTTAAGTCCTTTTCATGTATTAATTACTTGATGAGGATTTTATTTTTGCAATTTAATATCTATTAAATTACAAAAAATAATTTATAAGGAAATGTTAATGTTAATAGTACAAATTTACTAATAATGATATAATAATTATAAATGTCAATTAAATTGTAGTATATTAAGAATAATATTAAATAAAAATTTAGACAGTATGATTTTCTAAGGAGGAGAATGAGATGAAAGGCACAGTTGTAGCGACTTGGATGAGAACCAATAGAAAATTATTTGGTGATGCTACTGTTAACGATGCAATGGATTATGTTGGGTGGGGAGCAGAAAAAATTTTTTCACCTATCGAAAACATAGATGATGCAGAAGTTAATAAAATAATGAATTACATAGCAGATAAGGAAAATATGAAAGTTGGGGAACTTTGGAGGAAAATTGGACAAGACAATATAGTATCCTTTAGTCATGATTATCCTGCGTTTTTTAAACATGAAAATGTTTATTCGTTTTTAAAATCAATGTTTGATGTACATGTTGTTATGACAAAGAAATTTGCAGGAGCAAAGCCACCATTAGTATTGATGGAACCAATTTCAAATAATGAAGCTATTTTTAGTTATAATTCTTCAAGAGGAATGTTTGATTATTTCATGGGAATGCTACAAGGCTCTTGTCAGCATTTTAATGAAAAAGTAAAGATGGAAGAATTATCACGAACTAGTAATGAATTAAAGCTAAAGTTAACTTTTGATAAGGATATATATTATAATAAGAAATATTTCTTCAATAAATTACTCTCTTTAGGTTTTATAAAAAGCTTTGGAGGTAAAGCAGGTTTATTTACTTTTGTAATATCTGCAATAGTAATGCTTCCTATGTTAGGTTTTGATAACATTATTAAAGCGTTGATTGGAAGTATTGTAGCTGGAGTAGGAACTTTTGCAGGAGTTTCTTTGATGATGTCTCCAATGAATCAAATAAAAGAAGAACTTGATAGAATAATAAACAATAAATATAATTTAGATGGAAAAATTCAAACAAATGATTTCTTTGAGGAAATCTATGAGCTTCTTAAGAGTCATAAAAAGGTTATTCAAGCTGATTTTGTTGGTTTCAAAGGTGTTACAGATGAAATGAATACTTTTGTAAATAAAATTAATGAAATATCAACTTCTATGGATAATACTACTAATGAAATAAGCGGAGTAGTTGAACAAGTTGCAAATGGTGCATCTATGCAGGCACAAAATACAGAAACTGCTGTACAAGCTCTTAATGGTAATATTGAAGCATTAAGAAATATAGTAAATAAAGAAAATGGTAATAAATCAGAACTTGAAAATGCAATGATAAAGATAAATAATAGTTATGAAAATGTAGATAACACAAGTAAGAATATTTTAGATTCATTAGAGAAATTTAATGAAGTTAAGGAAAAAGGTACACATCTTGAAGGTAAGGCAAAGGATATAACTAATATTGTTGCTATTGTTTCAGGAATTGCTGAACAAACTAACTTGTTGGCCTTAAATGCATCAATAGAAGCAGCAAGAGCTGGTGAACAAGGAAGAGGCTTTGCCGTTGTAGCTGATTCCATAAGAAAATTAGCTGAACAGTCAAAGGATGCTGTTTTAGAGATAAATTCAAATTTAGAGATATTTGTTAAAGAAATAGAAGTATTATCAGATCAAATTGATAGTCAATACGATGTGCTAGCAAAAGAAACTGACACTTTAAAAGATGTTAGAGATATAAGTTTCGAAGCTAATCAATCTGTACAAAGTGTAGCTAATTCTATGATTGAAACAATTAATAGATTAAATACAGAGGCTGACTCTATAACTAAAGTTTATGATGATATAGAATCTTTAGCTGCCATTGCAGAGGAAAATTCAGCATCTTCTGAAGAAGTAAGTGCAAGTGTTACTAATTATACTAATGAAATTAAGAGACTTATAGAAAATATATATGACTTTAAAGGAATTACTGAAACCTTTAAAAATGATTTATCGAAGTATCAAATCTAAATTAAAGATGGGTAAGCTGTGTCTGATTGACAGGAAACAGTTTGCTCCTTTTTTAATTTTAAGTAACCTCAAGTGTAATAGATGATTATAAAGATTTTGCTTTTCATCAAGGAGTTACTATGGCTAAGAATGGAAATTTATATACAAATATTTCTTAAAAATAACATTTGAAGTCAAAGTTATAAAGGTAATAGTTATTAATTTAGCTGCTACCTTTATTTTTTTAGTAAATTCAATCAAATATCTCATTAATATAAGAGTTTCTTTATTAATTGTAATTATATGAAATGAAGTATAATTTTATAAATACTATTGAAATAATTAAACTAAAGTATGTTACCAATCGAGAATTACTATATAAAGTTTTGAGAGGTGGAATATTCTTGGATAAGATTAAAAACTTTATTATAGATGTTATTAAATATATGGTCAAGTATATGATTATATTAATAATTGCTATTGGTATTCTTATATTAGGAGTATACATGTGTGTAAAATATAATGATTTACATCCAAAGGTATGGAATGAATTTGAAAAAAACATACAAAAAGAATATGGATCTATAAAAAATGTGGAAGTTTACGACAATGAAAGGTGTATTTTTGTTAAGTATTCTTTAGAGAAAGATGTGGATTTTATTAGAGTTAAAGAGGTTTTTAAAGATACCAGGGATTTTTTGCTAACTGATGATGTATTCTCCAGCATTGAAAAATATCATAATAAAAAGTATCATAATGATTTTCATGAAATATATATCAGATTTTACAATGAAAAAGGAAGTGGAAACTTTTTGTATGAATTTCACTGTATTAGGAATAGTGATTCTGATGAAAAATATGAAAACTTTAAAATGTGGAATATTCGTACTCATGACCAAGAAAATCAAATATTTATTGATTAGTAAATATTGAAATTGTTAATACAATTATCATAGTGGATTTTTTAGAGATATCGTTGAAGATAGGAATATATTAAATTATAAAGTAGGTAGAGTAATGAAAAGAAAAATTATATATGTAGTTCCATTTGTTATTATTTTAAAGGAAGATAATTAAGAGGAGAGTTAGGTTATGCGTAAGAAAATAATTGCTATAACAGTAATTTTTATAGTTATAATATTTATTTATCATATAATTGGTGCGGTTTCTAATTATGTGATAAATAAAATGGCTGATAAGGGTGGAGATAGGATTAATAATATAATGATTTATAGGGATACTCCAGTGTGGGAATTAGCATTAGCTGTGAGGGATCAGGAGACAGAAAAGATAGAAAAAATAGGGAAGAATAATCAAGCGTTATTAAACTATCAAGATCCTAAATATGGTGCTACACTTTTATTATGGGCAGTAGGAATGGAAAAGTATGAATCAGTAGAAGCATTATTAAAATGTGGTTCTAATCCTAATATAGCTTCAACAAAGGATGGAGAAACACCACTTTTTTTAGCTGCAGGTTATTCTTGGATAGATAACAATTACAAAACTGATCCTAAGTATGTGAAAATTTTACTTAGTTATGGAGCAGATCCTAATAAAAATTATGTTGGACACGCTCATGATATTTTGGAGAAAGGCACAAGTCCTTTGATGAATTCTATTGGGTGTGGGCTTGAAAAAACAAAGGCGTTGGTAGAAGGCGGGGCTGACATTAATTATAAAACGAAAAGTGGAGCGAGTGCGGCAATTGAGGCATTGAATCATGTGGGGCCTAACACTAAAAGTGAAGAAATTAAATATGCATATTATTTAATAGTGGAAAAAAAAGCAAAAGTAAATGAGCCATATTATAGAGGGGAAAATGTTACAATGCCTGGTGATAATCCAGAAGATAAATTCTATCCAGTAGATATATTAAGAAATTGGATTATTGAATTAGGTTCAGAAGGATATAAAAAAAAGATGGAGATAGTTGATGAGTTTGAGAGACAAGGTATAGATTATTGGAAGACTAAAATTCCAAAAGATAGACTTGAACAAATTAAAAAGATTTATCCGGATGCGTGGGAGGAATATACAAAAAAGTATTAATAGATTGAATGTAGATGAAGAAATAAAGTCTGCAATAAGAGTATTAAAAATTATATCTAAAGAAATTTCTAAAAAAGAGACTGTGTGCAGTCTCTTTTTTCTTACATTCTACAAGGAACAGTTTAGAATATTTTTTAAAAGAATTGTATTTTTTTGAGTTTTAAAACTATAAAGATGAAAATTATAAGGAAAAATTATATAAATAGGGATGAATTGTAAAAAAAACTTCTTTTCATTCCTGATTTTATACGTTTAGAGTAAAATATATTAACTTTTATTCTAAATTATGAGAAACTTGTTTGAGTGTTTAAACGCAATAAATGTTGAAAAAATAATTATTATAAATTAAAAAATATATACTTTAGTATAATATGAAATATTTATAAAAAATATTACAATTTATAATTATAAACAGTTTGGAAAAGAGTGTAAGAAATAAAAAAACTTTATTCTTATAAAAAGGGGGAAAGGAAAAAAATTGAAAAAAGTAGGTGGGAAATTTACAACTTTATTAGAATTAATTAGGGGAATAAATATACTAAATTTAACACTAATTTTATCTATGATATTATCCATAATGAAAATTAATAAGTATATTGTATTTGTCGTTGTCATGCTTATTTCAACGTCTTTAATGAAATTAACACAGAAGATTATAGATAAACAATTGAATGGAGATAAATCAATATTTCAAAGCAAATTTTTTGTTTTTGTATCTTTTATTTTTAACATATCTTTTCTTGTATATTTTATCTATATAAAGGAATACATAATGATAACATTATTTAGCGTTTTGTTTATTGGAAGTTTTATATTGAAAAAATTACCAGATATAAGAAATAGATTTAATTATGGAGAATAGCATATGGGAGAAAAGGAAAAAACTTTTTTGGGATTTTTAGGTTTAATTATTTCAATAATAATATTTTGTATAGTAATTTTTAATACTATTGATTCCGATAGCATTAAAGTAAATACGTTAAGTGGAAAAATGATAGATTATTTATGTCAGAATAAATACGAAGAATTTTACGAAAATTTATCTTGTGACGAATTTCCAGACTTAAATAAATTCATAATATATCAAGAAAATATGAAACAAATATTAGGTAATATCAAAAGCTATAGAAGTATTGGGATTTATAAAAATAATAGTTTAGATGAAAAAAATAGTTTTTCTGCTGCATATGATATTAATTTTGAGAATTTTTCTGATAAAAAAGTAAGGATGATATTAACTTTTAAATGTATGAATAATAAGTGGCAAGTTTCTAAATATAAAATAGAATCAGAAAATCAAAATGATAATATAGAACTGAGGAATGATATTAAATATATAAATATGAGTATAAAAGATGATAATAAGGAAATTAGTGATGTAAGAAAAATGGCCTTAGATATTATTGAAAAATACAATAATGGAGAATACAAATACATTTATTCAATATTGGATTATGAACTAAAGAAAAAAGGTAATGAAGATGAATTTCTTAAATACCTAGAAAAGCAAAATAATACTTATGGTAAAATTTCTAATATTAAATTTGATAGAGGTGAAGTAGGAAAAGATAAATCAGAATATAAGCTTGATTATCATTATATTGAAGAGAAGACCAATAAGAAGATTTACCTTACATTCTGGATTAGAAATAAAGATAAATTATATTTATCAGGTATTAATTTTAGTGAAAATGTATGGTAAATCACTGAAAAATGACATTGAAGGTGTTAGTAAGTGGTATAAACAATTAGAAATAAAAAATATGAAAGGTTAAGGGGATAATCTTGGAAGCGAAGGATATAAAAAATGAGAAAAAAGATGTTATTGATGAAATATTACCTGAGGTATCAATTGAGTGTCTTAGAAAAATAAAATCATCATTTCTAGTGCTTAAGGATAGCTTTATTACTATAGCTAATAAGGATCTAATTGTATTGAAATATTTTATTAGCAAGAATTCTAATGTTAATATAACAAAATTTTTACCTCTAGTAGGTAGTGATTTAAGCAATGTGTCACAGGGGAAAAGTTCTATATTTTTTGCAAGTATGAGAAAAGCAACTAGCCAAATTACCAATAAATTAAATTATAAAAAAGGAGTTATTAATGTTGAATCTATTGCAGTTCCAGTAAAATACAAAGAAGAAATAGTAGGGTATATAAGTATAACTACAATGAATACGGAACTACTAAAAATTATAAATATATTTATTGAAAGTTTAGCTATTAATATAGAAAGAGAATTAGAAAAAATTTTTATAGAAGAAGAAATTAGAGAATTCACAAATCTAATTAACATTAAATTAGATAAAAAGCCTATAAATTGCTTGTCAGATAAAGAATTATTAGTTACAAGATATATGTTGATGGCATATTCGAATGCTGAAATTGCAAATGAACTTTTTATATCTGAATCAACTGTTAAAACATATTTAAAAAGAATATACGACAAATTTGGGACAAGTAATAGAGTCGACACAACAATTGCCATTATGTGCAGTAGAATTCTAGGGAAATTATAATATACCAGAAAGGTGAGTTAAATGTCATTATATACAAAATTAAAGGTAGTCCTAATAATTATACTTTCTATATTTGTTTCACTTTTTACATATAACTATCTTAAAAACTTAAAAGATGATACGACAGTTGTTGTTTCAACAGAAGATATAAATCCTCATACAATAATAAAGCCTGAAATGATACAAGAAATTGAAATAAGTAAGAGGGACAAAGAAAACTTTGAAAAAGATGCGATAATTTCAAAATCTAATTTTGAATATGCAATTTCAAATACAAAAATAAAAAAAGGTGATGTAATATCAAAAAACGGAAATGTAATTGCAGGATCAAAAGAAGAGCTTATAGAAAAAAAAGCAATGCTTGAGAATGGAGAAGTTAATGATGCTTATTTTATTTCAGAAAACAGCAGGATTACCACAGTAACATTAGATTCAGAAGGCGCTGTAGGAAATAAGCTAAATATAGGGGATTATGTTGATGTTATATTTTCACATACTGGAGATGAAAAAACAAGCTTTTCAACAACTATTATGCAGCATGTAGAAATATATGATATTCAAAAGTCAGGGAGTTTAGATTCTGCAAAAGATATTTCTCTTATTGTAACTCCACAGCAAGCAACAGATATTACTTATGCTAAAAGACAAGGAAAAATTGATTTGGCAATTAATTCCTTGAGTGGTGATAGTCAAACAGCTTCTTTTGCTAATTTAAAAAAGTTTTCTAATATGATGAATTCAAATTAATGATATGTTTAGTGAAAAAGAGATAATTGAATGGAGAAGTTAATATGAGTATTAGTAATAGGAAGAAGAGTAAAAATATTTTATTCTATTCTCCACAAGGAGGAACTGGAAAATCAACATTAGCAATAAATACAGCAATTTTTTCTGCAACATTTGGCTTAAAAACATTGTTGATTGATATGTCTATATATGGAAATATAATATCATCATTAAAAATTCAACAAAAAGGAGGTGGTGGATTAACTTCAATTATTACATTACTTGATTTAGACAAGGGGTTAACAATTTCTACTGATTTTAATGAGGAGGTGAAAAATTCAATTCGTAAAAATATAACTGTAGATAATTTAGATGTCATTATTAGTGCCAATCCTATTAAAATGGAAGCTATGAATGTAAATTATACTAAAGCAGTTATGGAAGTTATTGAGAATTTAAATTATGACATAATTATAGTAGATACATCATCAGAACTTGATGAGAAAAACTTCACATTACTTGAAAAAGCTGATTACATTGTGATGCCAGTTATACAAGATATTTCATGCGGATGGAAAATGGTGTTGTTTAAAGAAATTTCTGAAAGGTATATCGCAAAGAATGACAAAATTGGATTAGTAGTAAATAAATGTAGCAAGTATTCAGGGTTCAATAATATGGAATTTCAAAATGAAATTGGGTTCAAGATTGTTGGAGAAATTCCTTTATTCTTAAAGCAATATCAGAATTATATAAATAGTGGTGTATCAATTAATCAAATGAAAAATAGAAAAGCATATAAAAGTTTTGCTAAGATAGCTCAACAGATTTTAGAAAAAGTTAAGTAATGGAGGAAAAATGAGTGTTGAGAGTATAATAAAAGAACGACAGCTAGATCTTGAAAATAAACTTTATGAAAGGTCTAGTATTACTGAAAGCAATAATGAAATTTTTGAAGATAAAGATGAAGCTAAATTATTGCTAGAGAAAAAGATAAGGGAAAAACTAATTGAAAATTATAGTTTTAATGACATTAATTCTATTGAAAAATTTGGGATAATAAGAAATGCAGCTTGGTCAATGATTGAAGATGAAATAAATATGAATAATCTTACGATATATTTTGATTCATATGATAAAGCAGAGATAATCGAGCAGGTAATTTACACGATTTTTGGATATGGAGTTTTAGATCCATTAATAAAAGATTCTTCAATTACTGAAATAATGGTTAATGGTATTAACAAAATTTTTGTGGAAAAGAATGGTGTAATTGAAAGAGTAAAAAATAATCGTGGTGAATTTTTAAAATTTAATAGTAAAGATGAACTAATAAATATTATAGAAAAAATAGTTGCTCCAATTAATAGAAAAGTAGATGAAAGCAATCCTATTGTTGATGCAAGACTTCCAAATGGCTTTAGAGTTAATATATTATTAAGCCCAATCTCTTTAGATGGACATATTATTACAATTAGAAAATTTCCAGAATCTCCTTATACAATAGATAAATTGGTTGATTTTGGGATGCTTCCTAGTAATGTAGCAAAGTTCCTAGAAAATCTAGTAAAGAGTAAATACAACATAATTGTTTCAGGAGGAACTGGAGCTGGAAAAACAACATTTCTAAATGCTTTAAGTAATTTTATTAATGAGAATGAAAGAGTTATAACAATTGAAGATGCAGCAGAATTAAAATTATCAAGTTTGAATAATCTTGTTAGATTAGAGACAAGGCCACCAAATATTGAAGGTAATGGAGAAATTACTATGAGAGATCTGGTTCGGAGTGCTTTAAGAATGCGCCCTGATAGGATAATTGTTGGTGAGGTTAGAGGTGGAGAAGCACTAGATATGCTACAGGCTATGAATACTGGACATGATGGTTCTTTATCAACAGGTCATGCTAATTCATCTTTAGACATGCTTATGAGACTTGAAACTATGGTTCTAATGGCTGGAATTGATTTACCGCTGATTTCTATTAGGCAACAAATAGCATCTGCTGTGGATATTATCATACATATAAGTAAGCTTCAAGATGGGAAAAGAAAACTTATTGAAATAACTGAAATATTAGGAGTAAATAATAGCGGATACATAACGCAAAACTTATTTGAATTCAAAAGAGGTTCTTCTAACAATAAGGAAATTGGTGTTTTAGAATATACCGGAAATGCAATGAAAAAAACAAATAAATTAGAATTTGCAGGTATGAATTTTGAAAAAATATTAAATGAATACAATATGGAGGGATAACAATGCTAAATAAACTATTAATTAAGTTATATATTAAGGGATACAATTTTATAAAAAAAGATAACAAGGGTCAATCGTTAGTTGAATATGGGTTGATAATTGCTTTGATTGCAGTAGTAGCAATAACTTTGCTTGTTAAGATAAGTGGAGGTTTGACAAATACTTTCAATAAAATAATTTCTGCACTTCCAAGTTAATAGATAAGATGTGTTTTGCAAAAAAATTAGATTTGAATAATAGGGGACAATCATTAATTGAATTTGCAATTACATTACCAATTCTTTTAATTTTAATATTTGCTATGATGGGGATTGGTTTCTATATTTATGATATGTCTGTGTTTACTTTTGCTTCTAATAAAGCATTAGATACAGGGATAGGAAGAGTTGTTTCTGCGGCTATAACACCAACAGATATAGATAATATAAAGAATGATGCATTGAATTATACAAATGCAGCAATATTTGTTTCTAAACCTAAAATTGAAGTTAATAATAATGTAAATAGTTCTACAGGTGAATCAAGATTAACAGTTTCAATAGAAAGTGATTATAATTTTAAAATTTCTTTTGTAAATGAAATATTTGGAAGTAATCCAAAAGTATCATCAAAAAATTCATATATATATATAAAATAATTAGAGAGGTAGTAGTTAATGAAACCTACTTTGAAAAATAATAAGGGTAATATGTTAGTTTTGGTATGTGTTGCATTACCAGTATTTATAGGAATTGCTGGAATATGTTTAGATGGAAGTTTAGCTATTTATTATCAAACAAAATTAATGGCTGCAACTAAGTTTGCAGCCATCTCTGCATCTTCACATAATTATGTTGTTAGTGGCAAAACGGTAATTAATGCAACTCAAGATCAAGCAGAAGCTGCACTTAAAGAAAATTTTGGCGTAGCTAAATTGAGGAGTTTTAGTATAAACCAATCATCAAAAAATAAATGTACACTTGTAGCGGAGACAGAAGTTAATTTTGTTTTTGTTAAAATATTTGGAGTTAATAGTAAAAAGATAAGTGAAAGTTATACTGTCACAAGAAAATAAATTCAAATTGGAAGGGGAGTAGGATGGAACCATTAATTATTTCTTGTATTTTATTTGTAATCATATGCATAGTATTTATACCTTTAGATAAATTTATGAATAGAAACAAGTTACATAAATTAATAGTATTTCTAAATCAAGGTGATTTTAAGCAGAATAAAAATAAGGGAACATTTAAAGAAAAATTTTTTATGCTTTCTGAACGAACTTATAAAAAGTTAAATATTAAGATTAGTGAAGAAAAGTATGAGTTATATAAGGGAAAATTAATTTTAGCAAATATAAATGATAAATTGAGTGTAGAGTGTATTGTAGGAATGAAGATATTAATATCTATTCTAGCATTTGCTTATACAGGTATATTAGCTATTATCATGGACTTTTCAGGATTAATGATAGTATTGCTATTTATTTTAACAGTATTAGGATATTATTATCCAGATATCACGATTAATGTAAGAATAAAGAATAGGCAGCAAGAGTTACAGAGACAACTACCAAATACTTTGAAAACTTTAGCAATAACTACTGAAGCAGGTTTGAATTTTTGGGAAGCAATTAAAAAGGTATGTGAAATAAAAAATGGAGTTTTAGTTGATGAATTTCAAAATATGCTAGATGAGATTAATATGGGAGTATTACAAAAAGATGCATTATTAAAATTAGCAGAAAGGTGCAAAGTAACTGAGATCACGGTTTTTGTTTTTACAATTATGCAGAATTTGGAAAAGGGTTCCGGAGGAGTAATTAAGGCTTTAAATGAGCAAGCAAATGAAGTTTGGGAAATTAGAAAAAGCAAAGCAAGGGAGTTAGGACAGAAAGCATCAATAAAGCTTTTTTTCTCAATGTTAATATTTGTATTTCCGTGTTTGTTAATATTTTTGCTTGGGCCTGCAATTATGTCAATTTTTAAATTTTTCGTAAATAATTAGAGAATTAAGGTGGTGTGAAAGTGGAGCTGTTCTACATAAGTATTTTTGCTGGAATTATTGCTTTTTTAACTTGCAATGTTATAGAATATTTAGTTTTGGGAGATAAA
This sequence comes from Clostridium saccharoperbutylacetonicum N1-4(HMT), assembly GCF_000340885.1. Taxonomy (NCBI): domain Bacteria; kingdom Bacillati; phylum Bacillota; class Clostridia; order Eubacteriales; family Clostridiaceae; genus Clostridium; species Clostridium saccharoperbutylacetonicum. The sequence continues at coordinate 1,871,933 of NC_020291.1, forward strand.
GGGAAAAACAAGCAAATATCTAATTACTATAAATTTATTAAAGGGGATATTATAGTAGCAAAGAGGAAAAAAGTTTTACACAAAAATAATAATTTTGGTGGTGAGATAACTAAAGAAAAGTATGTTATGTATTCTATGCCAATTTGTGTATTAATTTTTATGATAAGTTATATATCATCAAGATCTATGGGACTAGCATTTTTTCTTAGTTTTTTAGGATTACTTTATCCAAAAACAATTATAAATAATAGAATTAAGAAGAAAAAATCGATAGTTAATATGCAATTAATAGATGCATTAAATTCCATTGTTGCTTCATTAAAGGCAGGATTATCAATTAATAGTGCATTGATAAAATGTTCTGATGATTTAGAAAATCTATATTCTTTAGTAAAAGATAAACCTATGTTAGAAGAATTTAATAAAATTAAAAGTGACTTAAATATGGGAATGTCAGTAGATGATACCCTTAGAAACTTTATGGTAAGAATGAAGATGGAAGATGTGGATGATTTTGTTCACTCAGTTATAATAGTAAGACAAAAAGGTGGAAATCTTGTTGAAGTAATGACAAATGTAACTCAAATGATTACTGATAAAATCGCAATTAGAAGAGAAATAGAAATTCTTACAACGAGCAAAAAAACAGAAGCGAAAATAATAACGATAATACCTATATTTATAATAATATCACTATCTATTTTTTCATTTGATTATATAAGACCTCTATATGACTCATTTTTTGGAAAAGTATTAATAGTTGTAGGATGTACATTTTTATTTCTAAATTATTTTATATCTAAAAAAATAGTTGATATTCAGATTTAGATTAATAAGACATTATTTTACTAGGGGATAATTTGGAGGTATTTTAATAATGAAGAAAAGAAATGAATTGGAAAATAACTTAAGAGTTCATAATAATGAAGCAATAAGCACACATTTTACAAATATGATGTTAATAATTACAAATAGCTGTAATTTAAGATGTAGTTATTGTTATGAAAAAAATCATGAGTATGATCCTAACAAAGATATGACGCTAGAAATTGCAAAAAAATCAGTAGATTTATTTTTTGAGCAAATTCCAGAAAAGGAAAATAGGACTAGCATAACTTTTTTTGGAGGGGAACCTCTAATGGCCTTTGATTTAATGAAAGAAATTATAAAATATTCGTATAATCATAAAACAATAGGAGGTTACAAAGGAAGCGGTTATAATTATGTTGTTAATACTAATGGTACTATCTTAACTGATGAAATGTTTTTACTGTTTAGTAAACTTGGTCATAAAATAAATATAAGAATAAGTGTTGATGGGTACAAAGATAATCATGATGTAACTAGAAAAACTATATTAGGAAATGGAAGTTGGGATATATTAAAAGAAAATTTGATGAAATATAAAATTTTGAAGGAAAAGTATGGTGTTAAAGTAGGATTAATAAACACTATAAATAAATCTAATTGTAAAGATATCTATTATAATTATTCATCATTATACGAACTTACGGGAATGAATATAGGATATTTATTTGTACATGAAGATAAGCTAGATGAGAAGGATTTTGAAATAATAAAGGAGCAGGTTGAAAAACTTCATAATTATTGTATTAAACGAAAGATGAGATTTTCAATATGTAATGTTGTAAGTAACAAAAATGAAATTAATGTGCAGAATAATGCTCCAATATGTAGTGCAGGGGTACGATCATTTACTGTAAATCATAAAGGGAAAATATACCCATGTCATAGATGTTATTTTAATAATATGGGAAGTATGTATACTATGGGAGATGTTTATAGTGGTATAAGTAGACATAAAATACAATTTATGTGCGATATAAATAATATGAATATGCTTCCAGAAAAATGTAGGCAGTGCGATTTTATTATAAGAAGAAATTGTCATATATGCTTCACTACAAATAAAAAAGTATATAATGATCCGTATAAAATTCCTATTGAATATTGCATGTTTCAAAAGGAATTATATTATATGTTGCGTGAAAAAGAAGCACAGGCATTAAAATTGAATAGATATGAGGAAGATGTTTTTGAATAAATAGTATGAAAACTTTTTGGGAAGGATAGTATTTTATAATTTTATATATAAGATGCTAAGAGAAAAATATGAATATATTATTTTTAAAGAAGAAAGCTTTTACAAAATTAAATTGTTTAATAATGGTGATTAATATAATAATTTATGTGTTAATTTATAATCTTTATGGAATAACACCTAGGTTTATTCAAATGATATTTTTAACTTCCATTTTGAGTGTTATTAGTGCTATCGATTTGAAATTAAATATTATTCCTAATAAATTAGTCTGTTTAATTTTAATTTTTGGGATTGTATTTAATATTTTAAATGAAACGATAACTTTAGGGAATATGATAGTAGGATTTTTTGTTATTAGCTTACCTTTGCTTATAATCTCTATTGTTCTTAAGGGAAGTATGGGTGGTGGAGATATAAAACTTATGGCAGCAGCAGGAGCTTTTTTAGGATGGAAACATATTGTTGTTGCTTTTTTTATAGCATCTGTGATTGGTTCATTAATATCAATAATTCTTATAATTTCAAATAAAATAAAAGGTAAGGATATGATACCGTATGGGCCATTTTTATCAATAGGAATTCTTATAGCTGGTTTATATGGTGATAAAATTATAAGTTGGTATATTGGAATTTGATATATTATGGTTATGCCAAAAGAGGAGTGTATTTATGAGAGTTTTAAATAAAAATAGTGATATGCTTTTAGCAGATGAAGTTATTATAGCAAATACATTTATGACTAGATTAAAAGGGTTGATGTTCAAAAAAAGTTTAGTGGAAGGAAATGTTTTGCTGATAAAACCATGCAATTCTATTCATACATTTTTTATGAAGTTTCCCATAGATATAATTTTTTTATCAAAGGATAATGTAGTTATACACATAATTGAGAATATGATGCCAGGGGAAATTAGTCCATTCATAAAAGGAGCTACAAGTGTATTAGAATTACAATCTGGTATAATAAGGAAAACTGAAACTAAAAAAGGTGATTTATTAGAGATTTTATAAAAAAGAAATAAAAAATGACCTAAAGGAGGACATACAAGAAAAAAATAATATGCTATCCTTGTTATAGTTTGATAAAAACATAAATTTATAATTTAGGGGTGGCGGAATTGAAAAGGGGAAATGCTTTATTTAAGAAAATATACCTGGTTACAATTTTAACGATGCTATTTACAATATTATTAACAGGAATACAGGTAATGGCATCAACAAATGGTCAACAAGGTAAGGTAAATTGGAAAAGTACTACAAAAGATGAGGAAATAGATTTACCAGATGGAGTCACTGTTGATGGAGGAGTATGGAAAAGTCCTACATACTCGTCAGCGGAAGAAGATACAAGTAGTTCAAAATTAATAGGAACATTAATGAATTCAGGGGAAGAAACGGGAGCGATAATAGCAGCTTTAATGGGAGTATTAGCTATAAGTGCGTCGAAAAGCGGAGCAAATGAGACTAATATTGAGACTGTAGCATCAGGAAACGGAATATGGGTTCCAGAAACTGATAGAGAAGCAGTAACAAAGATGATAAATGATGCAGCGAGTAAAAAATACTACATAGATGAAAATGGATTTGTAAAAGCGGTAGAAGGTGCGGCTGAAGATGCAAGTAAATCAAGTACATATTCGTCAGTAATAGATAGGTTGATAAATGGAAGTAGCAAAGTAGTAATAGGTGTAGATGATGGCTGGGTATCATCAGGAGAAAATGGATTGGAAGCAAATGCTTTTGGTAGTGATGGAGGTATAACTGTAGGAGATAATCATACTCCGCAAGTTGTAATAGTAAATGGAAAAGATACAGCAGGATCAAAAGCTGATATAACATTAGCCCATGAATTAACTCACGCCTTAAGAGGAGAATTAGGACTAAAAAGTATTAATACTGAAGGGGGAGTAAACAAAGATGAAGAAGCTCATACTATTGAATTGGAAAATAAGATAAGAGCAGAGCTTGGATATGCAATAAGAACAGATGGCGATAATACTGATGGTGGAGATGGAAGCTATGGAAAGTTTAATGATGCAGCTTCGGAAAAAGATTGGTATAGCATTATAGATAAATTACAAGGGACAACAACCTTATCTGGAAATGCATACTCGAATTATTCGGAGGGTTCAATAGTTGGTATAGTAATAAAATCAATATTTAGTTCTCTTTCGGATGTATTGTTGAAAAAGAAGAAGAAAAGTAAAAAGAGTAGAAGCTCAAGTTCAAGCTATAGTGTGCCAGAATATGGTGCTGGGTTTGATTGTAATTCTGATTGGGATTGTGATTGCAGCTGGGCTTGGGATTGTCATGGAGATTGTGAATGGGTTAGTGATTGTCATAGAGATTGGACTGCATTTTGGGACACAGCTTGGAACAGTGCCAAAAAGGGAGCAAATGAAGAGACTAATAAGGTTTTGACAGGAATAGAATCTATAATGAAGAATTTTATACCAATAATATTAAATGTATTAGGATTAGATAAGAGCAATAACTTGGATGATCTTTTTAATATTGGAGGAAAAACAGATGGATGGGCTCAAGGTAAAAGTGGAGCTTGGTATTATTTAAAGAATGGTGAGAAACAAACAGGCTGGATACATGATACTGATAACAAGTGGTATTATTTAGATAAAGATACAGGAAAAATGCAAACAGGTTTAATCTATGATAGTAATTTTAAAAATTATTATTATTTAGATGAACACGGGGTTATGCAAACAGGCTGGATACAAGATGAAGGCAGTAAAGATTGGTCTTACTTTGATGAGAGTGGAGCTAGGAAAACAGGCTGGTTTAAAGATGGTGATATATGGTACTATGTAGATAAAAATACAGGAAAAATGAAAACAGGCTGGATAAATGATGATGGAAAAACATATTATTTATATTCTAGTGGAGAAATGGCTACAGGTTGGGTAAAGCAAAGTGATGGGAATTGGTATTATTTTGATGGGACTAGTGGAGAGATGGCTAAAAACAAATGGGCACAATATGCTGATAATAGCTGGTATTACTTAGATGAAAAGGGCCTTATAGTAAAAGATAAATGGGAGCAGGATAGTAATGGAAGTTGGTTCTATGTAGGTTCAGATGGGGAAATGGTTAAAAATACATGGAAACAACAAAGTGATGGAACTTGGTACTATCTTGGTTCAGATGGGCAAATGAGTACAGGCTGGCAGCAGATAAACAACAAGTGGTATTATTTAGGCGATGACGGTAAGATGAATCAATACTGGCAAAAGATCAATGGAAAAGATTATTACTTCTATTCTAATGGTCAAATGGTAACAAAATGGATGCAGGTGGATGATAAAACTTATTATTTTAATGCCGATGGAGAGTTACAACCAACAGGATGGATAAATGATGACGGAAAATATTACTTCTTAGATTCTAATAATCACCTTGAAAAAGGATGGTTTAAGTATGGAAATAGTTGGTACTATTTGGATTCCGATGGTAAAATGCAAACAGGATGGAAACAAGATGGTGATAAGTGGTATCATTTGGATGAAGATGGACAAATGCAGGTAGGTTGGCAAGAAGTAGATAACAATTGGTATTATTTTGATTCTGATGGAAAGATGGTAGTAAATGATTGGGGAGAAGATTACAAGGGTGACTGGTTTTATTTAGGCTTAAATGGTAAAATGGTAACAAACCAGTGGATAAAGTATAATAATAATTGGTACTTTTTAAGACAAGATGATGGTAGAGTGCAAAAGGGATGGTTTAGTGATGATGAAACTAAGTTATATTATTTAGATGAGTCTACTGGTAAGATGCAGACTGGAGATAGAGAAATAAACGGGAAAATGTGTCATTTTGATGAAGATGGAAGGTTTCTAAGCTTTGATGGACAAGAAAAAGGAGATGCTGAATTAGATTATTTTGCTGCAGCTTTATTGGGGGTTGGGGCTTATATACTGCTTAGAAATGGTAAGAAAATATTCTCATCAAATGTTGGAAGTGAAGCAGAAGAAGCAGGTAGTAACATTAAATTTGGGAGCGATACAAAATCTACTCAAAAGCTTTCAAATCAGATGACTCAAAGGGGGTGGACTGAAAGTACAGTTAGAGATATTGTTAGCAAACCTTACACAACTCGTGCAAGTATAAATAAGGCGACAGGCAATTCTGCAACTGTATATTATAACAAAGCAGGAGGATATGTTATTATTGATGATATCACAAAATCAGTTGTTCAAGTTAGTGATAATATAAATCCTTCTACTTGGATTCCAGATCCAAGTATAATTGACCCATTTAAACCATGATTGGAGAATATAAAATGACGAAAAGCTTAAATGATTTATTAAATTCAATAAGTGTGTTAGAGAGATCAGATACTAAATATTACAAACTGAATGATTTTCATAGTGCTTTGAACAAAATGTATGGAGAGGCAGTTGAATTAAGTGATACAATTATAACTCCATTCTATATCTGTGATTCTGGGATATTAGAGATCTATGATTACGAACTTAATATAAGATTGGTAGATCATCCTAATGAAGAATCCTTTATACTAACAAAAACTGGGAAGAAAAGTATTCATGAAATAAGCTCTGAAATTATACAGAAATTAAGTAATTGTTATTTAGAAATAGTTAAGCCACAAAGAGTTCTTTTAACGAATATGTTAGAAAAATATGTTGATTATGTAAAGACTTCTCCTGAAATCAAAGAACGAATTAGCGAATATTTACATGAGTTTGATAATGAAAAATTATATTTTGAAGTTTATTAAAATCAAAAGTAATTGAATTTTTTGCAAATATTTAGGACATATGATATCTATTTGATGATATATTATGGAGGATATTAATTTTGATTTGAATTTGAAACTGAAGTGATTTTTTTAAACGGATGACGGTTGTCTATAGATAACCGTTTTTCTTTGTGTAAAACAAATGGAAGAAAAGAAGCTTTGCCGTTGAACAGAAAAAAGAAAGATACAAATAGTTTATTTCGTACAACATAGGATTGCAATTGTATATTATAGAAGAAATTTAATATATTGAAAGAAAAAAAGATATAGAAAATACATTAAGAAAAGTATGTATATGAACTAAATACAATAATAGCAAAGTAAATTTTCAAAAAAGTATTTTTTGAAAAAGGGCATGACAAACGAATTTTTTTAAAACACAAAAGATCACAAAAATTGGAATGCTATTAAGAAACCTTGTTTGTGAAACAGGTAATTCCCTAAGAAAAAATTAACCAGCTAAACATGGAATTATACCTGATATAATGATACCATTTTTTACGAGTATAGGCTGGTGGGATATATACTAAATTATATTAAATTTGGTTAGATTCCTTTATGGAATTTAAATAAAAAACTATTTAAGATATGAAATGCATATTCCCTAACGGGCGTAGGCAGAGTAGTAAATAAGAATATTAAAAATAATAAGAAGTGTAATGTTCGTTAGAAAGATAAATAGTTTCTATCAAATGTTACAACTAGATTATACAAGGAGGATATAAAATGTTTTCAATAGAGTATTTGATATTAAAAGAAGAAATTGAGAGAGTGTCTAACATCACAAATATTAAAGAGTTTGATACAGAGTTAAACACTATAGAAGGACAAATTAGTTTAAGTTTTAATGATGAAATAGAAGGATTTGTAGATAAAGACATACCTTATGCAGATGAATTATTGTTTACCTGGTTTAAAAGATTAAATAAGGTTTTGATTTATTTACAAACGAATGAATTTGTGGCACTAAGTATACCTGAAAGGGATAATGTCTGGTTTGAGTTTAAGAGAAAAGAAAATTTATTAGTAATTAATAAAGTTAAATCTGAACAGCAAACTAGTGTATATGATTTTGTTACAATAACACCAATAAAAAATATTGGAGTATTATGGCAGGAAGTAATTGTTATGGAAGAATTCTATAACAAAATAATTAATAAAACAAAGAAATTGCTTAATGATATTAAGTCGTATAATGCTATACTTGTGAATTCATTAGAGTATAAGGAGTTAAAAGAAATATTAGAAAAAGCACAATAATTCTAATATACTTATTTTAAATTTAAATAGTATTGAGAATATGGTGTTTCTAGGAAATACAATTAATAGGTATTAATATATTACTAAAAATTTATTCAATATCTCGAAGATATTAGTTTGAAAATATAAAAATATTCTGCATAATTAGACTTCTGTATTAATTTTGGTAGCAACAATAAGAAAAATATATTTTAAAAGCTGTAACAATTATTAAAAATAGGTTTCAATGCTTGTTGCTATTGAAATATATATAGCTTTGTAAAAGTTTTTTATGTCTGATTCAAGTAAAAAGTAAAATTCTAATGGATGCCATAAAGGTGTCTATTAGAGTTTTTTTTCAAGGTCTAACTTGGATACAATAGGATATAGCTTAGGCGTACTTTGGACGTAGGAAATTTAGTAAAATAAATGATTTGGTTGTATGAACAGTTTGCTATGATCTAAATCTACTCAATTTGTGACCTATATACAACATAAATATAAAAATTCAAGACTAACATTGTATGACATCTATACCATGGGGTGGATTTGGTACATTACTTAAAATAGGACTAATTAAGGCCGGAGAAAAAATAATTGTAAAACAAGCAGAAAAAGAAGTAATTAATACAGTAGATAAAGAAATAGTGAATAAATTAGATAAAGAAATAGTTGAACAATTGGGTAAGGATGCTACTAAGGGGGTAGGTAATCCTAAGATAATACGTAGTGTAGGCAATGATATTCTTGATATAATGGAAAGTAATGGTGGCCATACATTAGAAAAACATGTGTCTAAATCTAATGAAGATTTGATAAAAAGAGCCATACAGGAAGATGTTGAAGCTGCTACATGTTATACTAATAAAAGTACTGCAACAAAAGCTGTACAAGAAAATTTAAGAAAAAATGCTGATGAAATTTCTAAATGGTTAAATGAAGAAAGCACTGGTAAAAAGATTTTTGATGTTGAACATGAATATAGTATAGGAAAAGGTGTATTAGAAAATAGTAAACAAGTTATGTATAATTTATCAAAATCAAGAGTAGTTTTAATAAGAGATAGTTCTTCAGAATTAGGGTTTAGGATACTAACATCTTTTCCGTTGCCATAAAAATTATATGAGGAGAGTTAGAATGATTGATGAAAAACAATTAAATAAATTAAGATATTTTCTTGAATGCTATTTTAATGTAAGTGCTGATTATTCGGAATTAGATAGTCTTATTAAAGAGTATAAGAAAATTGAAAACAGAGAATACATTGAGGATTTAAAAGAGGAAATTAAATTAGCATTGTTGGCCAATAATATAGAATTTCTTAGAGGCTTTATAAAAAAATATGGTATGAGAAACATAAAAAATGATGATAAAATCATATGGCTTTTGAATAACATAAGAGATAATATTTAAAACTATATTTCACCTAAAAATTATTATGATTATGATATATAATGAGTGGATTGGAATGGAGAAAGAGTTATTATTTGAAAATATTGAAATAGAAGCATATATCCATGGAAAAGTGTTATATACTAGCGAATTATTAACAAGATCTATATATGATGATATTTGTTATTTTAAAAATGCTACAGATGTATGTATAAATAGAGATGTTGAATGTTTAGAGAAAGTAAGAGATATAGCTTTATATGACAAAGATTGGAGATGTTGCTATAGCTAACAAGTGAAGGTTTATTGAAGAATAAAGATAGAAAAGTATTTATAAAATAGTTATCTATATGAGTTAAGAATTACTAAATAAGCTCAAAACTTAATGAATATTTATAAGTAAACCAACTGAATAAAGAAAGAAATTTGAGGAATAAAATAGAAAGAATCATATTAGTTATCAATTTTACTGTATAATAATAATTCTGTAGTAAGTCTGCAGTTAACTGAGAGAAAAATATACTATAAAAGTAACAAACAGCTATCAAAAGAGGTTTCAATGCCGATTGCAATAGAAACATAGGTCCTTCTGTAAAAACTTCTTTTAGTCTGATTTAAGCTAATAACAAAATTCCAATGGATACTGTAAAGGTATCTGTTGGGATTTTTTTGAAGGTCTAACTTGGATACGATAGGACATAGCTTGGACGAACCTTGGATTTGGGAAATATAGTGAAATAAATAGTTTTGGCGTATAGATCTAAGTTTAAAGGTAATTCAGCTATGGAAAAAATATTAAATAATAAAATAAAGAATGAAGAATTCATATGCTGATATAAATAAAATAGAGGAATTGTTTAAACTATTTGGGGGTATAGATAATGTAGAGTAGTAATGAAACAATAAGTAAAATTTTAAATGTAAAGAGTGAGGAGATAGATATAAAATGTGAGTTGGATAAATGGTATGTTATGTTGCTAAATAAGACAATAGAGGAAATAAATATTAGTGATATTTCCAGAATGCTAAGACAAGATATATTGATAGCTGTTAGTAAGTCAATAGAAATTTTAAATATAAATCCATTAGCTGGAGAGATGTATGATGGACAATTATTAGAGTTACTCTATTCAGTAGATTTAAACAAATATAAAGAATATGTTAATAAAATTAAAGATATTCTCATAAAGATAAAAAATAATATAGATAGCTTTGAATGGATATGTACTGATGATTCTAAAGAATATTTAGAGATTTTAGAGAAATATTTGAAAAAAATTAGTTGAATGATTATTAATGTTTATATGGAAACTTCAATAGATAATAACAACTTGTCTATTGGAGTTTTCCTTTTTTGTATGCCAATAGTATATAATTATAGATATATATTTATGACACCTAGTGCGATTAATCTATGAGTAAGCCGGAAAAAAAGAGTTTGAAATTGAGGTGATTTAGATGCAGATTCAAAACCTTACATTGGATGAGTGGAAATTGGAGTAGGTAAAATTGTTGGAAGACAGTCAGCTGATGGTAAAGTAAGATGGAGATTAGATTTTTCCCATGAAGAAGGTCCTAATGCCACAAAATTTGCGATCCCATTTGAAGGCGATATTAGTTCAGTTGAATTGATATTTAAGTATTTAAATAGTTAGGAGAAAAATTATATGAAGAATGCTTAGTAGCTCTAGGGAATAATGCTCAGGCTATGAGTAGAAAAGAAACAAAAGATATTTTTGGAGAAATGATTGGTTATTTTTCGATGACTTCTTGGGGAAGGATAGATTTAAACAAAATTAATAGGAAAATAAGAGCAGATTCAATTCATGAAGGAATTAATAAGCTTAAGGAAGAAAACTTAATAGATAGGGATGTATATATACTGTGGGATGAAGCATCATTACCAGCTATTAAGACAGAAATTGAAAGTGTTATAAATGTAATATATGATATTACTGCAGTTAGTTTTGATACATGGATTTTTTGTCCATCAAAGAAATACTTGATAGAGTTTTATCATGAACATGAAATAACTATATGTCTTAAATAGTTGCATTTTAATGACTTGGGTTAATGAGCTTGAAAAATGCTTACTATATTTTTAGAGAAGGTGAAGGTTATTTCTTATTGGATTTAACTACAGATTTATTAAGTCCTAAAAAGCCATAATAATGGGGGTTTTAATATATGAATTTAAGTGTTGAAGAGGCTTATCTTGCAATGGTTGATTTTTTAGAAAAATATTATGAAAGAACTAATTCTGATGATATTGGTAGTTTGTTAAGTAATATGATCCTTATAAAAAAAGAAACTACAGCAGACCCAGCTACTTGGGAGGATTGGTTACAAGCTATTGATAATATAAGGAATAAAAAATAATAATTAATTTAGAAAAATAGCATTACTAATAGAAATTAAAGTTATTTAATTGTAAACGTCAAAGAATTGATATGTAGTAGTATAAAATTAAATGATAAAGGAACAGTGAAACCAAGCTTAGATACAGGTGGTCAATTAACATCATGGATTCAAATTTATACTGATTCAAAAGGAAATTTGATTACAACATATCCAGTTATAGCACCTTAATATACTATAAATGAAAGGATACAAGATAATTATGTTAGATAAGGAAATTATTTTATGGGATGAGTGTATTGAAATATTTAAAAAAGTAAGTAATAAAAGGCTAAATGAATTTTTAGATGAGATGGTGTTATTTATTACTAAGCACAAAATGAGTTTTAATGAAGTTGCAGATTTGAATTTTTTAGAGTTTATTTGCAGTATTGATTCTAATAAATTTATTATAGGAACAACTGGTGATAACTTTGAGGGACTTTCTAAAAAGTACATTAATACTAAACAACCAACTCTAAGAGAAATATTGAAAATTATATCTAATACAATTTGGGACTTAACAACAATTACAACAGATGAAATATGCCCACATTGTAAAAGTGATAATTTGAGAATATTAACTGATTTTAAAAAAGAGAATATTTATAAATCATGTGAAACATGTTTTTGGATTGAATGTAATGGGAAGGCGTATGTAAGGCCACAAGATCTTTTCCCAGCTGACAAAGATATAATATCAAGGTTAAAAGAAAATACATAAAACTAAATGCATAATAATTATTAAACTGAGTTCATAAAAAATAAAATGATTCAATTTATTATAAGTATACTTACACAACTCGTGAAAGTATAAATAAGGCGACAGGCAATTCTGCAACTGTATATTATAACGAAGCAGGAGGATATGTTATTATTGATGATATCACAAAATCAGTTGTTCAAATTAGTGATAATGTAAATCCTTCTGCTTGGATTCTAGATCCAAGCAGAATTGACAAATGTAAACCATGATTGGAGAAGGTAAAATGACAGAAAGCTTAAATGATTTATTAAACTCAATAAGTGTGTTAGAGAGATCAGATACTAAATATTACAAACTGAATGATTTTCATAGTGCTTTGAACAAAATGTATGGAGAGGCAGTTGAATTAAGTGATACAATTATAACTCCATTCTATATCTGTGATTCTGGGATATTAGAGATCTATGATTACGAACTTAATATAAGATTGGTCGACAGCCATAATAAAGAAGCCTTGATATTAACAAAAACTGGGAAGAAAAGTATTAATGAAGTAAATCCTGAAATTGTACAGAAATTAACTAATTGTTATTTAGAAATAGTGAAACCACAAAGAGTTCTTTTAACGAATATATTAGAAAAATATGTTGATTATGTAAAGACTTCTCCTCAAATCAAAGAACGAATTAGCGAATATTTACATGAGTTTGATAATGAAAAATTATATTTTGAAGTTTATTAAAATCAAAGGTAATTGAATTTTTTGCAAATATTTAGGACATATGATATCTATTTGATTATATAGTATGGAGGATATTAATTTTGATTTGAATTTGAAACTGAAGTCATAACGGCTTGGGGAAAAGCTGATTTTGATGATAATATGATAGAAATAGTGAATAAATTTTAGGGGAAGTAAGAGAATATGAAAGATATAATAATGACAATAATAAATGATTGGGATCCTATTGGATTATTTCCTATGGCTCCAACCGATGAATATATTTCAGAAATAGAAAAAATACAGGAAGTCCTAAAATCAAATAATTATATGACAATAGGGCAATTAGCATTTGAGATAAATAATATTTTTTTAAAAACATTTGGTGATGAAGTATATACAAAAAGTTTAAATGAATGTAAAAAGATAGCAGCAGAAATAATTAATAAAGTTGATGAAAAATAAACATATATAAGGGGTGAGAGGGGAACTTCAATATGTTTTGGTTCTGATGGTAAAGCTGTTTTATGTGATGATGGTATAGCTGAAAAGGATGAAACGATTGAGAATATTATGACTTCCATACCATGGGGTGGATTTGGTACATTACTTAAAGTAGGACTAATTAAGGCCGGAGAAAAAATAATTGTAAAACAAGCAGAAAAAGAAGTAATTAATACAGTAGATAAAGAAATAGTGAATAAATTAGATAAAGAAATAGTTGAACAATTGGGTAAGGATGCTGCTAAGGGGGCGGCTGGAGCTATAACAGTAGATTCAGAAGCATTATTTATTAAATACGAAAGACATATATTCTCTGCAGACCATATTAAGCAGGGGATAGAAAATCTCCGGAATAGCAGAAAAGAGATATATGATAATTTTGTGAATATAATAAACGAAAATAAAAGTAAATTAATACAAGGAAATAATCAGTTAAGAACCGTCATTAACGGCTATGAAGTAGAAATTAAGGCTTTCGTTAAAGATGGAAAAGTAGCGAGTATAGATGGACAAATAGGGTATTCAAATTGGAAGCCAGGTAGCGTAAATATAATAAATGTAGGATAATAAGGAGATGTAGGGATATGGATATTGAACAACTGCGTAAAAATATTAAGAGTCTTAGTGGTTCTAAACAAATTGAAAATTTCAATAATTTTAAAAAGATTGAAGAAGATATAGAAAGCTTTTTGAATGCTGAGCCAGGCAATATTGAGGTTTGGTTAAGACTTGCTATTCTACAATTACGTACGAATCTAAATGATTTAGAGAAATGTGAATTTTGCCTTAGAAAAGTTTTATTCTATGCCAATAATAATATGGATGCGCTAATATTATTGGCATTTGTACAATTATGGTGGCTTGGTGGCTTGGATAAGGAGATAAAAGAAAAACTTATGGCTTTAGAATGTTCAGACTGTGAAGTGATGTCTATGAAGTATTATATTCTTGCTTGGCACTATTATGATGATGATATCAGAAAGGCAGAGGAAATGTTTTTAAAGTCTATAGAAAAATACTCTTACCATGTAAATAATTATGCAGATCTAGGAATATTGTATATAAGTATGAATGAAGCTGAAAAAGGTAAGAAACTTATAAGTATAGCAATTAATAATGTTAAGTGTATATGCGATACAAGTAATTCTAATGTTGAAGTCTATGATGTTACAAATTTAGATGACTATATTAATGAGAGAATTAAGGGTGTATACATGGAAAAGGGTAACTATCTGAGCTTAAAAGAAAAATTATAGAAAAATGGATTATAAAATTTTTAATATCATACTACAAAACAAGGGTAAGACTGACTACAAAACTTATGAAAGCATATTTAAGATTCATAAGCTATAATATTATTAATATAAATTGCTAATCAAAACATAAGATATACTGCATAATAATAAATCTGTAGTGAGCAGATGAACAAAGATTAAATCAATGTTAAAATGGTAGTAATAGTAAAAACTATTGCTACCATTAACTTTTGTAACTACAGTTTCAGCCCTTAGGGGGCGGTTGAAGCTGAGGCTATTATTGCTAGGCTAAAAGAACTTGGAGCAACAGATGAAGCAATTTCCTTAATACAAAAATCTGAGGGAACAGCTGGTTTAGAGAGGCTAGAAAACTTATTAATGAAATATTATCCATGTGATGATATTGTTACATTGAGTAAATATGGAATAAGTACTGCAGAATATGAGGCTAAAGGAATAACCAATTCAAAGGTTCTTGAAAATGTTTCACGAATGCTTAATACTGAGGATTCATGCGTGTAACTTTATAGGTCAGTTGGTGCAGATGAATATGCTGACCTATAAAGTACTGGACAGTTTAATGTAGTACCAGGAGCTTACTCAGGAAAACAATTTGGTTTTAATTTTGATGAAATATTAAAATTAAGTTATGGACTTAAAGATACTGTTGCAATTTTAAAAATTAAGATACCAAAAGAAGTGTTTATTAAGTTTGATCTTACTTCAGTTGATACAATTACTCTAAAAAGTGGATCATTAACAGTTGAGGAAGGAGATTTATTAAATCTTCTTAATAAAAATATAATAGAGTTGGTTCAAGTATTTTAATAAGAGACAGGAAGTGAGATCATGTTGGAGTTTATTGCAGAAATATATTTATTTAATGACAATGGAGGTGCTATGGTAGGGGATGGATGGTCTGGAATGATGCCCTCTTTTAATATGGGTGATGAGTTTATAATGTCAAGAATATTAAGTGATAAACCACTAACAAAAGAACAGTGGCATGAAGTCATTATACAATTACCCTTTGGAGACGAGGATCAACAGGTAAAAGAAAAACTTAAGAATGGTTATGAATTCAAATTAAACTTTGGTAGAAGGATACTTGGTAAAGGTGTTATTACATGTATTTATTAGGTAAAGTTAGAGAAAAACTATATCTAAAATTATTTTATACTTAGTAATTATCTTAAATAGAATTAATATCTAAATACAAAAATATACTAGGTATTTACATAGTATTAAAGTAATAGAAACTTAATAAAAGTATGGTTAGAGAATTGCTGCATAATGTTAATTCTGTAGTGAGTAGATGAACAAAATTTAAATCAATGTTAAAATGGTAGTAATAGTAAAAGACTGTTATTGCCATTTGTATTTGAAACTACAGTTCAGCCCCAATGGGGCGGCTGAAGCTGAGGCTATTATTAGCTAGGCTAAAAGAACTTGGAGCAACAGATGAAGTACAAGTGATTCATATGTAGACCTTTATAGGGCTGTTGGTGCAGAGGAATTTACAGATAAAAAAAGTACAGGCACGTTCAATCCTAAGTCAGGTGGAAACGGAGGATTTGCTGGAAAGCAATTTGGATTTTTAATGGATGAAATATTGAAACTTAGCGATGATTTTCCAGACAGTGTTGCAATTTTTAAAGAAAGAACACCTAAAGAAGTATTCATTAAGTTAGATTTCAATGCGGTAGATACACGAATATTAAAAAGTGGGTCTCTAACTGTTGGGGAGGATGTCTTAGGTTTATTCAATAAATCATTAATAGAGGTAATGCAAGTATATTAGAGTAAAGAGGTGGTTTCATTTTGTTAGAATTTATAGCTGAAGTATATTTTTTTAAAGAAAATAGCGGAGCTATGCCAGGAGATGGGTGGCCTGGAATGATGCCTTCATTTAATATGGATGGCGAACTGATAGCTTCAAAAATATTATGCGATGGGCCACTTGCAAAAGAACAATGGCATGAAGTAATCATGCAATTGCCATATGGTGATAGGTTTGAAGATATAAAAGGAATTCTAAAAAATAATTATGAGTTTAAGCTAAATTTTGGAGGAAAAGTATTTGGTAAAGGAATAATAAAATATATAGATTGATAATTCCTTTAAGTCACTACAAATTTTAGGCAAAATTTACTGCATAAAAATTTGATTTTCATGTAAGGAGATAGATTTTAAGGACAGCAGTGAAAATATGCAAGAACTTGAGGGCTTTACCTTCTGGTATTTTGATTTTTAATATTGGTGGTTATAGTGATTAAGGATCTAATCAAGTTATATTTTCAAAAGTTACTAGTATTATAATTAGGTTGTTAGTTGCAAAACAAGATAACATTGATTTGGAGGAATTAAAAACTATTGTCAGAAATGAATTGGAAAAATCATTAACTGATATTTAATTAAGTGTAGGTATACATTTTTAAGTTCACTTACTACTAACAGAAAAATAAGTAAGCTGCAGTATTACTCTGTATAGTGATAAAATAGTATTCGAACTAACAATAAATATGTTTATTAGAGGAATAGGAAGTATTTGAATGATAGAAGGCAAAGAATTAGAGTTAGCTATAGAAGAATTTAATGTATTAAAAGCGGAAGAATTAATAGAAGCTGCACTAAAAGATGATGACAAGAATATTGAATTGTGGCTAAAATTAGCAGTTACAGAGTTTGTGTGCCACTTGTAGATTATGTAAAATGTCTTGACTGTATAGAGCATCTGTATGAAATTGATAAAAATAATATATATGCTTTAATTATAGAATGCTGTGTGTATCAGTTTCATCTGGGTGGAATTGATGAGAAGTTATTTCGTAAGCTTAATAATATAAATGATGACAATAAAAAAACAATGTCTATTATTAAATATATAATGTCATGGTATTATAGAGATAATGATGAAAAAAATATGATTAGTTTATTGGAAGAATCCATAAGTCTATATGATAGGTATGTATCAAGCTATGAAAAATTAGGAAAAGTCTGTATAAAGCAAGGTAATATAATAGAGGGGAAGAAACTAATAAGAAAAGCGTTAAATAATATAGAATTAATTTATGATAAAGATTCCATAGTAGATTTTACAGATTTTAATGAGTATATAGCTGAAAATGTTATAGGAATTCATTTAAGTAGTTTTAATAAAGAAAGAATAGAAAAAATATATAACAACTGTTAAAATTGTAGAAGAGTAGCTGATTAAGTATAGTTTATTTAATTTAGTTGCCGTAAAAATATAATTGAAATATTAATGGTTAAATAGTGAATAATAACAATTTACTACAAAAGTGGTAGCAAGTCACAATGTGAACTGCTACCACTAAAATTTTGATTTTAAAGTTATTCTATTAACCAATTAATTGGGATGCAAATAAAATTACAGAAAGAGTAATAATAAATAGTACAGTTGCCCAAGAAATAATATTTTGCACTTTTGTATTAATGTGTTTACCCATTATTCTTTTATCATTAATTAATATTATCATAAAGGTTAATATTATTGGTGATAGTAATCCTGCTATTTGTTGAGTAGCAAGTATAATATCAATAAGTGATATACCTGGAATTAATATAAATAACGCTCCAAGAATTATTATACCAGTATATATTCCAAAGAAAGCAGGGGCATCCTTATAGTCATTATCGACACCACTTTCCCAACCAAAGGCTTCACATATTGCATAGGAAGTTGATAGGGGAATAACGGCTGTAGCTAAAACAGAAGCTCCAAATAAACCTGCACCAAAAAGCATAAAGGCAGCATCACCAGCTAGTGGTTTTAAGGCAAGAGCTGCTTCTTCGGCACTATTTATTGATATTCCAGCTTTATAAAGAGTCACCGCTGTACATACAATTATAAAAAATGCTACTGCATTACCCCAAAAGGAGCCTAAATAAACATCAAGTTTCTCATATTTATAATCTGAAAGGCTTAATTTTTTATCAACTATTGAGGATTGTAAATAAAATTGCATATAAGGTGTTATAGTTGTACCAATCATACCTATAAAAGTAAGTAGGAAACCTGAATTTAGTTCAATTGTAGGAGTTGCCATTGATCTAAAAACATTACCCCAATCTGGTTTTGTTAAAAAAGCAGATATAATATAAGTAAAAAATACAAAGGTAAAAAGTAAGAAGATATTTTCTACTTTTTTATAAGAACCTTTAGTGACAAGAAGCCATATAGCTATTGATACTATAGGTATTGAAATAAATTTACTTATACCAAATAATTCTAAACTTGCAGCAATACCTGCAAAGTCTCCAAATACAACTCCCATGTTGGCTATAAGCAAAATACTCATTGCAAAAAAAGTTAATTTAACTCCAAATTTTTCTCTAATCAAGTCAGATAAGCCTTTACCTGTTACTACTGCCATTCTAGCATTCATTTCTTGAATTACTGCAAGGCTGAAGGTGATTAAAAGTAATCCCCATAACATTTTATAGCCATAGCTAGCTCCAACAGTTGCATAGGTTGTAATTCCACCCGCATCATTTCCAGCATTTACAGTTATTAAGCCTGGTCCGATAATTGTCATAATAAAGAATAATTTTTTTGATTTTCCTGAGAATACTTTTTTCATAATACAACCCTCCTTAATTGTTTGTATTCGTGAATACTATCATTTAAGGATACTACACCAACTAAATAATTTTCTTCATCCATAACAGGAACACAAACAAGATTGTACTTATGCATTAGGCTGATTGCATCTTCTATTTCATCAGTATCGTGTAAACTTTGAGGTCTAGTATTCATAATGTTATAAAGTTTATCATTTTTATTTGAAGTAATAAGAGAAAATAAAGAAATCATGCCTATAAGATTTTCTTTATCATTTGTAATGTATATATAATAGCCTTCTTCATCATCAGGTGTATTATCTTCAATCCATTTCAACACATCGCTTACAGTTAAATCAGGTAGAAAAGTTAGGAAATCCTTTGACATTATACTTCCTACAGTTTCTTTTTCGTATTCCATAAGTTCTCTGATTTCGTCTTGACTTTCTTCATCTAAATGAGTTAATAACTTTTCAGCTCTGTCTTCTTCTATTTCTTCTAAGATATCAGCTATTTCATCAGATGGCATTATTTCAAGAATATCAGAAGCTTTTTCGTCAGACATGGACTTTAAGATATTTACTTGGACATCAGTTTCAATTTCTTCAAGAACTTCAGCAGCTTTTTGATTATTTAAACTGTGGAATAATATATCTCGACTTTTAGTATCAAGATCTTCGATTATATCTGCAATATCAGCTGCATGTAAAGTTTCAATTTTATTTGCAGGCATATGAAGCTGCAAATTATTAATATCTGTGGATAGAGTTTGAACATCATTCCAAATAATTAATTTATTTCTTAATCTATAATTAAAAGTTTCTATAACTTTAATAAACGGATACTCAATACCAAGTCTTCTAAGTAAACCTCTTGTACCTATATCAACAGCAACAATTTGCCAGAGAGAATTTATGTTTCCAAGTCGCACATCATTTACACGCTCAACTTTTCTACCATTAATATCTACTATTTGCTTGTCTAAGAAATCTCTTACTAAAAAAACATCTTTTTCATTTGGAAATTTCATTACAAGACTTTCACTGTTAATTTTAATATAATATTTTTCTCTATCATCTTTAAAAACATCAAGCGCTTCAGCAGATATATAAAAGGATTTTCTGCCGCTAATAATTTGTACATAAACTATTGTTGGTTTTTCTTTGTTAAAGTCTAAAACGAAGTCCTTTAACTTACCAATAGTTTGATCTGAAATATTATGAACCTCTTTATTGAGAATTTTACTGAAAAAGAAATTTGTTGTTCTTTTCATGTACTTCACCCCTTTAAATTAGGGCATCAAAAGGGTATCCAAATTAATGCCCATAAAAATAGTATTACTTGAACTTAAATAAAAATACATATTATCCTCATCCGTATCATTATCATCCATTTGGATACACCTCCTTAAAAAATAAACCCCTTCACTTAAGGTGAAGGGGTAGTAATCTAAATAAAAATCATATAAATGCACATAAAATGCCTATACTAATATTAATTTTGATGTTTGCCTTCACTCGTTGAGTTTTAGCACTATACAGCATAGAAAAACTAAAGTTTTCGGCTACATTAAGTAGAACCTTAATCCGGTAATACCTGTTGACCCATTGGCGTCTTTCGACGTTTCCGGGCAGCAGCATGTATCTGTATAGGAGCCTCACCTAACAAAGTTTCAATTTTCTTGATAATTTTACTACTATATATAATGTTTAGTCAAGTGTATCTTTGTTAATATTTAATTAAATAAGGCACATGAAAGTAAATAACAAGTCAAAAGTTTCTATGCATATTTTTCATCAGGCAAGGAGGCAAATTGCTCTTATAGCGAGCTATTAGGGCAATTTGCCGACGTAGAATGATGGAAAATAGGCTAGAAAATAGACTTGTTATTTGTTTGAATGTGCCAAAAATAAAAGCAAGGAAAATTACTGTTTTCCTTGCTTTATAATAAGTCTATTTTTAAATTGATTCTATTGTATTTAAGAATTCTTGTATTGGTTGATTTCCAACTAGCTCATACTTATCATTAATGACAATTTTAGGTACACTTGATACCTTAAAGCGAGAAGACAAATCTCTAAAAGTTTGAGCTTCAATCATTTCTGCTTCAATATTTTCATTCATTAATGCAAGCTTATTAGCTGTTTGAACTGCACCAGGGCAGTGAGGGCAAGTTAGTGTAACAAAGACTTTGATATTAACAGGTTTATCTATTGCCTTTATTCTAGCTACTATACTTTCTGGAAGACCCTTTTGAGCTCCAGAAACCTCTAATATAGTACTAATAAAGGAATTTATTTCATGCCCAGCAGGTACTCCATTGAATTTAATACCTAGATAGTTTCTTTTTGCATCTAATAAAACCAAACTTGGTGCTAATTTTACGTTATATTTATCAGCTAAATCAGCATTATCTGCTAAAGTATATTTTTCTAAGTGGATTTTATCACTTAGCGCTTCAATTTCATCTACAAAATCTATAGTTGCAGCGCAACTGTCACAGTTGTTATCTGTAAATAAAAGTATATTCACATCATCAACTAAATTACTAAATACATCTTTTAATTGCTCTTCTAATTCTTTATTAAAAAGTTTCATAATATTTATTCCTCCTTGAATAATTTCTATAATTTGTTTTGATTAATATATTCATTGATTGCAAGTGCGGCAATAGCACCATCGCTTGCAGCAATAATAATTTGTTTATACATCGAATTTGTTATATCACCAGCAGCGAAAATCCCTGGTATATTAGTTTCTTTTCTTTCATTAGTGATAATTTCTCCACGTTCATTGAGCTTTAAAATATCTTTAAAAGGACCTATATTAGGTGTATGGCCTATTTCTATAAATATTCCATCGCCTTTTAAGCGGAATTGTTTAAGCGTTTCGGTATTTTCAAGTGATAGCCCTGTCATAACATCATCACCTGTAATTTCTAATATCTTTGTTTTTAAATATACAGATATTTTGGAATGACTATAAAGTTGATCCACTAAAATTTTATCTGCCCTTAACTGGCTTCTGTGAATTAAAGTTACAGAATTTGCAAATTTAGCAATATCGAGTGCTGCTTCGACAGCTGAATTACCGCCACCAGCAATGAATACATTTCTATTTTTAAATAGAGGAGCATCACATATTGCGCAATAAGCAACGCCTTTGCCAGCATACTTAATTTCACCAGGTACATCTAATTGTCGAGGTTTTGAGCCTGTGGCAACCAATAATGTTTTGGTTTTATAAGTTTCACCAGTTGATAATACAATCTGGTGTATTAAATTATCAGAAAAAGTATCAATAACTTCAGTATCTTCTAGAATGGGTATTTCTAATTTTTCAACATGATTTAAAAATTCATCAACTAAGCCTTCGCCACTAATGTTTGCAAAACCTAGATAGTTATCAACGGTAGAAGTATCAAGGATTTGACCACCTTTTCTTTTTGTAATAATTGCAACATCAAGTCCTTTACGTTTTGCATATAAAGCGGCATTAAGTCCAGCTGGACCAGCTCCGATAATTAGTAAATCATAGATGTTGTCAGGTTCAAGCTCTGGCTGACTTCTAAATATATCTGCAGTACTGAAGGATAAATTAAAATCCATATAAATCCCTCCTTATTCAAAAAAATTTTAACAAAATATTATTAATAGATTTGTGACAAAGTCACAGAAAAAAATATTTTAATTTTATATAGTTAATTTTATATGAATTTTTAAAATTCAAAAAATTTTAAAAGTTCTTTCTTAATATTAATTATACACAAAAAAACTTAATGTTAAAGAAAAAACGAAATAAAAATCATAATTTGTAATAATAAGGGATAACATATAATTAATTTATCTTCATAATTCCCCCACATTTCCTTTATATAATAAATATATAGAAAGCAATACATTATAATATGCGTAAAGGAGGAAATAGTTATGTTTTGTAGTAATTTTGGAGGACGTGGTGGCTTTGGACCAGGTAATGCTATGGGATATGAAGGAATGTTTTTAGGAATGGGCTTTAGATTATTGATATTTATTTTAGTAATATTTATAGGTATAAAATTATATAAAGAATTTATCAATAAATCTAATTCAGCCTTAAAGATACTTAATGAAAAATATGCAGGTGGAGAAATTAGCGAGGAAGAATATATAAAGAGAAGAAATATACTTTTAGACAGAAAAATTAAGTAAAACATAAGGACTAGAGTAAGGTAATTTAAAATAATCTATACTCTAGTCTTTTTTATAGCTATATAATATAGTCATAGGATAAAGGCGGTGAGAGAATTGAGTAATAACTTTAAAATATTAGTTGTTGATGATGAACAAAATATATTAGATGTAGTTAAGGCATACCTTGAAAAGGAAAACTTTGAAGTTATTTCTGCAATGGATGGAAGGACAGCAATAGATATATTTAATAGTGGCAACATTGATCTTATAATTTTGGATTTAATGCTTCCAGGGCTAACAGGTGAAGAAGTATGTAGAAGAATTAGAGCAAGTTCCAGCGTACCAATAATCATGCTTACAGCTAAAGCAGAAGAAGATGAAAAAATAGAAGGAATATCAATAGGAGCTGATGACTATTTAACAAAGCCCTTCAGTGTACGTGAACTTGTTGCAAGGGTTAGGGCTTTACTTAGAAGAACCTATAAGAATTTTGCACCTATGGCTGATATATTAACCTTTAACAATAAGGATTTAGAAGTTGATATAAAAAAAATGCTTGTTAAAAAAGAAGGCAAACTTGCCAGTTTAACAACAAATGAATTTAAAATATTAACTATTTTTATCATGAACCCTGAAAAAGTATTTTCAAGAGAAGAATTAGTAGAAAGAGCTTTTGGAGGGGAGTATGAAGGTTTTGACAGAACAGTAGATACATATATTAAAAATATTCGCCAAAAAATAGAAAGTAATCCTAAGGAACCTGTATACATAGTAACACTATATGGAATTGGCTATAAATTTAAACCAAATGCTGAAGAGGTGAAGAAATGAAAATATCTTTAGTAAAAAAATTATCCTTAGGTTTTATTTTAGCTGTTTTAGGGTCAATTATCTTGGTAAGTGTTATTTCCAATTACACAGTAGGAAGTAAATTTAAAAATTATTTAGTTGATGAGCATAATGCAAAGGTAGAAAATGTTGTTAAAATTATAGATGAATTATATAGTACACAAAATGGAAACAGCAAAATAAACACAGATGAAATACAGAGATATGCTGAGTTGCAAGAGATGTATATAGAAATTAAAGATATAAACAACAATACAATTTATTCTTCAGGAAAAGCTCATTTGCAGCATAAAAATATGATGGGGTCTATGATGGGCGGAGGAATGATGCGAAATTTTTCCGGCATTAATGTTGGAGAATATAATGAAAATAAATATCCTTTAACTGTTAATGATAAAAATGTTGGAAGCATAATTGTAGGCTATTTTGGAACTTCTTATTTATCTTCTGCATCAGTAACCTTTGTCAGTACTTTAAATCATTCCTTTATGATATCAGCTTTAGCAGCATTAGTCTTTGGAATTATTCTTAGTGTAGTTATTTCAAGGCAAATATCAAAGCCTCTAGCTAAGATAACAGAAACGGCAAATTTAATGAGAAATGGTGAGTTGAGTGTTAGGGTAAAGACTAATTCAAATACAAAAGAAATAATTGAACTTTCAAATTCTATAAATTACCTTGCAGAAACTTTAAGTAATCAAGAAATGCTTAGGAAGAGAATGACTTCAGATATGGCTCATGAACTTAGAACTCCATTAACTACCTTAAAGACTCATGTAGAAGCTTTTATGGATGGAATTTGGGAACCAACTAATGAACGGTTTGAAATTTTTTATGAGGAAATAGAAAGACTAACTAAAATGGTGGATAATCTACGAGATTTAGCAAAGCTCGAACAAATGAATATGAGCTTAAGCAAAAGTAAAATTAATGTTTCAGCTGAAATAGAGAAAATTATAGATAATTATAAACCTATTTATAATAAAGAGAATTATGAATTAATCAGCAGCATAGTTCCAGATATAACAGGAATGATAGATAAAGATAAATTGGTGCAGATTATGAATAACTTACTTTCAAATGCTTATAAATATTTGAAGGATAAAGGAAAAGTTACAGTTATATTAAAAAAAGAGAAGGATAATATTATAATTAAAGTTAGGGATAACGGGTTAGGAATACCTGAAAAAGATCTTCCTTACATTTTTGAACGTTTATATAGAAGTGATATATCTAGAAATAAAAATACGGGAGGCTCAGGTATAGGGCTTACAATAACAAAAGCTTTTGTTGAAGCTCATGGAGGGAAGATCGAAGTAGAAAGTGAAGTGAACGTTGGTACCACCTTTACAATAGTACTTCCAGGATTAATAAAAGAATAATATAAGTATATATGTTGCAAAAAGAATTGTTCAAAATTTAAAGATTTTAAAAGGAAATCAACATTAATTAATTATTGAGTGTTGAACCTTGATAATTTAAATATATATTGTTAATGAAATAAGAAGGAATGGAACTTGAATTGATTTGAGTTCCATTTTTTTATTGGAGTAAAGTTTAAAAAACTTAAAGATATCCAAAGCAAAAATTAGATTTATGCAACAATTACCGAAATCAGATACATTTATCTTCCACAGGACTAGTGAAATTTTCGCTGGAAGGTTCTAAATGACCGCTTGTCGTCATTTTAGCATGTTCCAGATGTAAAAGCTCCAAGGAGAAAGTTCATGTTTCCAAATATAAAATTTGGACACTTACTTTTTGGACATTCACTTTTGGACAAGCTGAAATGAAACAAGCCCCTATTAAGAACCATCATCAGCTCAATTTCACATGCCTGCTTCCAGCAAAATGTATCTAATTTCTAGTGTAGTGTTACGATTATAATTTCTCAATGATGCATGTATATTCCATTTATAAGTTTGATTCTTAAATTTGATATCTATATTTAAAGTAAATATATAAAGGTCTATTAAGTGGTAGTTGAGAATTGAAATTATGGCAAAATGATATATTAATAAAAAAGTATATAGAATTAATAAATAAAATGAAAATAAGTTAAAAATACAACGTTATCAATGATAAAAATGCATTTTGAGAAAATATGAATGAAAATCATTTTCAATAAGTAAAAAGAGTGGTATCATATAAGTGTAGTGATTGATATAAAGTATCAATTGAATGGAATTATTAATTTAAATTTTTTTGTAGTTTAAGTACTGGATTTAACTAAAACTATGATTTAACTATATGAAAATAGAATAGGGGGAGATTTGTATGCCATTGATACTAGCAGACAAAGGTAATGAAATGAATATTAAAAAAATTACTGGAAATGATGAAACAAAAAGATTTTTAAATAGCTTAGGTTTAGTTATTGGAGAAAGCATAAAGGTTATTTCTGAACTTGGAGGAAATCTCATAATCAGTGTAAAGGACAGTAGAGTTGCATTAGATAAAAGTTTAGCAAGCAGAATAATAGTTTAGGAAGGAATGGAATTATAATGAGTTCTTTAAAAGAAATAAAATGTGGAGAAACAGTTAAAGTAAAAAAGGTTGATGGGCTTGGAGCTGTTCGCAGACGTATCATGGATATGGGAATTACAAGAGGTTGTGAAGTTTATGTTCGTAAGGTAGCGCCACTTGGAGATCCAATCGAAGTTACAGTTAGAGGCTATGAATTATCACTTCGTAAAGCTGATGCTGAAATGATAATTGTAGAGTAAGATTAGGGGGAATAGAAATGTCAATTAAAATAGGTTTAGCAGGTAATCCTAACTGCGGTAAAACAACTATGTTTAATGAACTTACAGGTTCATCTCAATATGTTGGAAACTGGCCAGGGGTTACAGTTGAAAAAAAAGGTGGTAAATTAAAAGGTCATAAGGATGTTGAAATTGTAGATTTACCAGGTGTATATTCTTTATCACCATATACTCTTGAAGAAGTTGTAACTCGTAATTTTATGTTAAATGATAAGCCTGATGCAGTAATTAATATAATAGATGCATCTAACATTGAAAGAAACTTATATTTAACAACTCAAATTTTAGAGCTTGGAATACCAACAGTTATAGCTCTTAATATGATGGATATTGTTCAGAAAAATGGTCATAAAATTGATATAAATAAATTATCAAAAACTCTTGGCTGCCCTGTAGTTGAAACTTCTGCCCTTAAAGGTGAAGGTATTAAATTAGCAGCAGAAAAAGCAATTGAGGTCGCTAATTCAAATAATAAACCTAAATTTGCATTACAATATTCAAAGGAAGCAAATGACGCTTTCAAAAAAATTGAAGAAATCATAACTAAAAATATTTCAATTGAAGGAATAGAGAAACGTTGGCTTTCAGTTAAACTTTTTGAAAGAGATGAAAATATAATTGAAAAGTTAAAAATTTCTAAAGATATATTAGATGAAGTTGAGATCTTAATTACTGAATGTGAAACTGAACTTGATGATGATAGTGAAAGTATTGTTACAGGTGATAGATATGCATTTATTGGGGAAGTAGTTTCAGCTGCTGTTAAAAAGAATAGTAATATTAAGGAAACAACTTCTGATAGAATAGATAAAATTGTAACTAATAGATTTTTAGCTTTACCTATTTTTGTGGCTATAATGTATGTTGTGTATTATATTGCAATAACAATAGGAACAATAGGAACTGACTGGATAAATGACACCTTGTTTGGAGAAATAATTCAAGGAAATGTTTCTGATTGGATGGCAGGTGCAGGAGTTGCAGATTGGTTACAAGGATTAATATCAAGTGGAATAATTAGTGGTGTTGGAACTGTTATCGGGTTTGTTCCACAAATAGCTTTATTGTTCTTATTCTTATCTATCCTTGAAGATTGTGGATATATGTCGCGTGTTGCTTTTATAATGGATAGAATTTTCCGTAAGTTTGGTTTATCAGGAAAATCATTTATACCAATGTTAATTAGTTCAGGCTGCGGTGTACCTGGTATAATGTCTACTCGTACAATGGAAAATGAAAGAGATAGAAAAATGACTATTATGTTAACTACTTTTATTCCATGTAGTGCTAAGCTTCCAGTAATAGCTTTAATAGCTTCAGCCTTCTTTGATGATGCAACTTGGGTTGCTCCATCAGCTTACTTCTTAGGAATAATTATGATTGTTTCTTGTGGTATCATTTTAAAGAAAACTAGATTGTTTTCAGGTGATCCATCACCATTTGTTATGGAACTTCCACAATATCATATTCCAGGTTTAAAGAGTGTTATGATTCATATGTGGGATAGAGTAACAGCTTTTATGAAAAAAGCAGCAACAATTATTCTTGTTTCTTGTTCGGCAGTATGGTTCTTACAGACCTTTAACTGGTCGTTTGAAATGGTTGATGCAGATAATAGTATACTAGCTAGTATAGGAAATGTTGTAGCACCTATATTTGCACCGCTTGGTTTTGGAAATTGGCAGTCAGCAGTTGCAACTGTAACTGGACTTGTAGCTAAAGAAAATCTTGTTGGTACATTTGGAGTTTTATATGGAATTGATGGTGCGTCAGAAACTGATCCAGCTTTAATTAGTAATATTGGAGTAATGTTTACAGCAGCAAGTGGCTTTGCATTTATGGCCTTTAACTTACTTTGCGCTCCTTGTTTTGCAGCAATTGGTGCGATAAGACGTGAAATGGGAAATTGGAAATGGACATTCATTACTTTAGGTTTCCAAACTGGAACTGCATATATAGTTGCCTTAGTTATTAATCAAGTGGGAAATTATATATTAGGAACAGGAAGTTTAATTGGCGCAGTAGTATCTGTAATTATTGCAGTTGGTGTTGTGGCAATAGTTATACTAACTGGAAGAAATACTAAAGAAAAAGAAGTTAAGGGACAATTGAGTTATACAAGATAATAAAGAAAAAAGGCAGTGTTCATTCACTGCCTCAAATTTTAGAAATAGGAGAGTGGTATTTATGATAGCAACAATAGTATTAAGTGCAATTATATTTGGATTTATAGCATTTGTAATTGGTAAACAAATCAAAAAAGCTAAAAGTGGTGAAAGTGGCTGTGGATGTGGCTGTAGTGGTTGCTCTTCAAGCGATTCGTGTCATGGAATTAAAATAAAAAATTGATAAAAATAATTATGACACTTCATATATTTTTATGTTATAATAGCATTACTCTGAATATTTTGTGAGGTGACATATTTAGTGGATAATGAAATTCTAGAGATACTAAAACAAATGCAAAAGGACCAGCAGGAAATGAAAGCTGATATTAAAAGTATTAATGGAAGATTAGACAGAATAGAATCTGACATAAAAGACATAAAAGTTGATACTGGTTCGATTAAAGTGAATATAAAAGAAACTAGAGAAGATGCAAGAAGTTCAGAACTAGCAACAGCACAAAATAGTTTTGAGATAGCACAAATAAAAATGCGTATGAAAATGGCGTAAGTATAAAATTGAAATATTAGTATTATAGATAGGTTAGGGAGTAAGAGAGCTCCCTAGCCATTTTTTTTGCAATTTTCAGTGGACAACATTAATTCTGGGGCCTTTTAAAATATGTTTTTTATAAAGTTCGAAAAAATTTAACATATATACTTATTTCTAAAATGGTTAAAAGGTGATATTCTTAAGTAAGGAGAAAGGAAGTGGATTTCTTGAAAACATATAAGGGCTTTGAAGCATTAGATGAAAGATGTAAATATATTTTTAGTGTTCTACAAGAAAAGGGGCCTATTACTAAAAACGAATTAATAGATATGACAAAAATTAAGTTAACCACATTAAATAGAAGTCTTAAGATATTACTTGGTGAAAAACTAATTGTAGAAAGTGAAATTGGAGAGTCTACAGGAGGAAGAAAACCAAGCTTATATGATGTAAATAAAGAGGAATATTATCTTATAGGGCTTGATATATCCAGAATATACACAAAAATAGTTATAACAAATTTAAAGTTGGATATAAAGGGAGAAAGATTGTTAAGTAATGAATATAATATTGACTCTATATCCGAAATTATACCTAATGCCATAGAAGAGTTAGCTGAAAAAGTGCATATTAATGATTCGTATATTGTTGGTATAGGTATAGGTATAGTTGGTGGTTTTAATGCCATTCCATTGCAGAAAGAATTAGAAAAAAAATTTGCTTCAGCAATATTTATTGATAATGGTGCTAATGCAGCAGTTATTGGAGAGTATAATTTTGGAATGGGAAAGGGCAAAAATAACATAGCATATATTAATTGTGGTGTTGGAATAAGAACTGGAATTATATCGTCAGGGGTACTAATAAGAACAATTAATAATTTAGAGGATGCCTTTGGACATATGATTGTAGAAGCAAATGGACAAAAGTGTTCTTGTGGAAATTATGGATGTATAGAAAGTTATGTATCTATATTAAACATAACAGATAAATTTATAGAAGAAATTAAAGGGAGTAAAGCATTAGCTTTAAAGAAAAATTTAAACCACATAAATTACATGGATGTTTGCAGTTTAGCAGAAAGAAAAAATGAAATTGCTGAAAATATCATTAAAAATTCAGCTTTATATTTTGGAATTGGACTTGCAAATTATATAAAATTATTCAATCCAGAACTAATAATTTTAAGTGGGCCATTAATACAACATTCAAAGTTGTTTTATGATAAAGCAAAAGAAATTGCTACTCAAAAGTGTCATATAAAAGATACACGCATTAAATTTAGCAAAGGAGGATACTTTGAAGATAATTCTATAGCAGTGGGAGCATGTGCTATGGTTATAGAAAAAATACTAAATTAATCCGTTTAGCGCCGGCTACACGAGAAATGATAAGGATGTGAAATTATGAATCCAACAGCGTTTTCAATTGGAGGCTTTGATGTAAGATGGTATGGAATATTAATTGCAACAGGAATTGTACTAGGGATATTAATCTCACAATATAATTGCAAGTGGAGAGAAGTTGATTATGAAAATTTATTAAATATTGTACTATGGTCACTGCCAATTGGGATTGTAGGGGCAAGATTGTATTATGTTATATTTGAATTTGATAATTATAAAAATAATATTATAGATGCTTTTAACATAAGAAATGGAGGCTTGGCTATACATGGAGGGCTTATTTTTGCTATAGGAACAGCCTTGATTTATACAAAAGTCAAAAAATTAAACTTTATACAATTTGCAGATGTTGCAGCACCTTCAATTATTTTGGCCCAAGCCTTAGGGAGATGGGGGAATTTCTTTAACCAAGAAGCTCATGGGGATGCAGTAAGCTATGAATTTATTAAACATTTTCCTATGTTCATACAAAAGGGAATGAATATACAAGGAGTTTATTATAATCCTACGTTCTTATATGAATCTGTTTGGAATATTAGTGTTTTCGTAATATTAATGCTTTTACTTAGAAAGAGTAAAAAGAATGGAATTGTATTTATGACATATATTGGACTATATTCAATAGGACGATTTGTAATTGAAGGTATGAGAACTGATAGCTTGATGCTTGGAAATATTAGAATGGCTCAGTTTGTAAGTTTAACAGGAGTTATAGCTTGGATAATTTTTTTAGCAGTAAGTTATTATAGAGTAGGACTTAAGACAAGTAGAAATTGATTTAATTATATTTTAGAAATCTCTTAAGGGGTTTCTAAAAATATGAAAACTTATCACCAAAATGGTTAAAAGTATGGTATAATATTTAATAAAGGATTTGTAAATTAATATAATGAGAAAGTTGAGATTGGTCAATAGATACTAAAAATTATAAGTAATATGGAAGAAGGTCTTAAATTTGTTGCAATTTTTATGGTTAACCCCGTTAGGTTTCCTTGTTGGTGCCTTTGGAACTTTAATAGGAGCTGGTGGAGGATTTATTTTAGTGCCTATATTATTGCTGTTATATCCGGATAAAAGTCCAGATACAATAACTAGTATTTCATTAACAGTTGTATTTTTTAATGCATTATCTGGCTCTTTTGCATATTATAAAATGAAGCGTATAGATTATAAATCTGGAATAGTTTTTGCAATTGCAACACTGCCAGGTTCAATATTAGGTTCAATAATAACCTCATATGTACCAAGACAACTTTTTAATGGAATATTTGGAGTGATATTAGTTGTAGTAGGAATATTTTTGATATTTAAGACTAAAAATGAAACAAAAGAAACTACTATAGCAGTAAAGAATGGATACGTAACAAGAACAGTAATTGATGTTGAAGGAAATGAACATACATTTTCCTACAATCCTATAACAGGGATTGTTGTAAGTGTATTTGTAGGATTTATGTCCAGCTTTTTAGGAATAGGTGGAGGAATAATACATGTTCCTGTACTAGTTAATCTTTTAAATTACCCTGTACATATTGCAACTGCAACTTCCCATTTTGTTTTAGCAGTAATGTCCTTTTCAGGGACAGCAGTTCATGTAGTAAATGGAGTGCTTCAATCTAGCATTATACAGACAGTGGCCTTATCAATAGGAGTATTATTTGGAGCACAGATAGGTGCAAGATTTTCTAAGAAAATCTGTGGGACAGCAATAATTAAAAGTCTTGCAGTTGCTTTAGCTATTGTGGGAGTAAGAATATTTATTATGGCCTTTTAAAGTGATATAAAAATATTGTAATAAGAATTATGGATAGTATTTTGAAGAAATGCTATCCATAATTTTTTAGTTTAAAATAGAGTTATGTGAAAATATAATACATTCCTGACTTAAAATAAATAATATAGTTAAGTTGATTTCGAATTAACATTTTCATGGGCAGAATGTTTTTGGTTAATTGAAAACAAATTTTACAAAAAAATTTGATGGCTAAATGTGGAATTTAGAACATTATACATATTTCTTGTATGAGGAAGAGTTGAAAAATTATAATTTGTGGCATGGTAATTGCTTCTTAATTGATAGTACGAACTTAAATAGAAGAGAGTATGATTGATATCAATAGAGAGAAATAGTAATAATTGCAATGATGCGTAAAGATAAAAGAGAAGCAAAGATATTAATCAGGTAACTAAGGATAAAGCAAGAGGTATTTTTAAATAATAATATAGGAGGAGCATAAATGAAAGAAGTAGTTATTGTAAGTGCTGTTAGAACTGCAGTTGGAAAGTTTGGTGGAGCTTTGAAGGAAGTTCCAGCAGCTGAACTAGGGGCATTAGTTATTAAAGAAGCGCTTAATAGAGCAAAAGTTAAACCAGAATTAGTAGATGAAGTTATAATGGGAAATGTTATACAGGCAGGTTTAGGTCAAAATGTAACTAGACAGGCTATAGTAAAAGCTGGTTTACCAGAAGAAGTTCCTGGATTTACCTTAAATAAAGTTTGTGGGTCAGGATTAAGAGCAGTAAGTTTAGCAGCTCAATTAATAAAAGCAGGAGATGCTGATGTCATAGTAGCTGGTGGTATGGAAAATATGTCAGCAGCACCATATGTACTACCAACTACAAGATGGGGACAAAGAATGGGGAATGGAACTATTGTAGATACAATGGTTAATGATGCTTTAACAGATGCTTTTGAGGGATATCATATGGGAATTACAGCAGAAAATATAGCTGAAAAATGGAATTTAACGAGGGAAATGCAAGATGAATTTGCAACAGCATCTCAACAAAAAGCACAAGCGGCTATAGAAGAAGGGATATTTAAAGCTGAGATAGTTCCAGTAGTTATAAAAACTAGAAAAGGCGAGATAGTGTTTGATACAGATGAGTTTCCGAGATTTGGAACAACTATAGAAGATTTAGCTAAGCTAAAACCAGCTTTTAAGAAAGAGGGAACTGTTACAGCTGGAAATGCTTCGGGAATAAATGATGGTGCTGCAGCTATAGTAGTTATGAGTGCTGAAAAAGCAGAAGAACTTGGCTTAAAGCCAATGGCAAAAATAGTATCTTATGGATCAAAAGGATTAGATTCAGCTATTATGGGATATGGACCATTTCACGCTACTAAGAAGGCTTTAGAGAAAGCAAATCTAACGATAGAAGATATAGATTTAATAGAAGCAAATGAAGCTTTCGCAGCTCAAAGTTTAGCTGTAGCAAAGGATTTGAATTTTGATATGAAGAAAGTTAATGTAAGTGGAGGAGCTATAGCAATTGGGCATCCAGTTGGAGCATCAGGCGCTAGGATACTTACTACTTTGCTTTATGGAATGCAAAAGAGAGATTCAAAATATGGATTAGCAACTTTATGTATAGGTGGGGGTATGGGTACTGCACTTATTGTAGAAAGATTATAATAATAGATAAATTGATACGTATAACTATTATACCTTCACAAAGAGTAAGTTGAAAAAAGTGACTTGACTTAAAGTTAAGTCGCTTTTTTATGCTTTACATAACCAAACTTGGATATTCATATGTAACTTAATCACATACAAAAATATGGAAATTATCTATAATATAAGGTGAAGAATTATATATAGATATCCCAATTAATACTCAAACTTATAAATGGAATATGTATGCATTATCAAGAAATTATAATCGTAACACTGCACTAGAAATTAGATACATTTTTCTGGAAGCAGGCATGTGAAATTGAGCTGATGATGGTTATTAGTGGAAGGTTGTTCCATTTTCTGCTTGTCATAAATTTACTTTAGGAACATGCAGAAATGGGTGCAACCTTCCACTTAGAACCTTCCAGCGAAAATTTCACTAGTCCTGTAGAAGACAAATGTATTGGATTTCGGTAATTGTTGCATAAATCTAAATTTTATGTTGTGTATCTATAGTTTAAGCAAATAAAAATATAGAAAGGATAAGAGATGGAATATTTTTTGTTATTTTTAGAAGGTATTATAACTTTTATATCACCTTGCATCTTACCACTTTTGCCTTTATATGTTTCTTATTTTATTGGAAGCAATGAAAAAGAAAAAAGAGGTAAATATGATGCATTTACAAATTCGTTGGGGTTTGTATTAGGCTTTACCATAATATTTACATTACTAGGCACATTAGCAGGAACCTTTGGAAGCTTTATTAAAGAGGAAAATTCTATTATCAACTTTTTTTGTGGATTATTAGTAATTATCTTTGGGATGAATTATATTGGAATATTTAAAATTCCATTTTTGGAAAGAAGTTTGAAGCTAAATGCACAAATAAAAAATTTGAAATTCTTATCTTCAATTCTTTTTGGAATGATTTTTGCAATAGGTTGGACACCATGTGTTGGAACTTTTTTGGGAGCAGCTCTTATGCTTGCTGTTAATGCTCAAGACGTTACAAAGGGAGCGATAATGCTTTTAATATATAGTTTGGGCTTAGGAATTCCTTTTGTGCTATGTGCCATTTTAATTGATAAAGTTAAAGAAACCTTTGATTTTATAAAGAGAAATTATAAAATTATCAATACTGTATCTGGAATAATTCTTATTGTTATTGGTATTTCTATTATGACTGGATATTTAAATAAATTACTTTCATTTTTAACTGTATAGGAGGATTTTATGAAAAAGAAAGAATTGTTAATAGCAATAATATGTTTTGTAGGATTTTTGGGAATAGCTTATATAGGCTATAACTCCTTGAGTACCTCTTATAGCCAAAAGGATACTCAGAGTCAAACAGATAATTCACAAAACAAAAAGAAAGAAAAAGACTTCGTTGTATATGATGAAAATATGAATAAAGTAAAATTATCAGATTATATAGGAAAACCAGTTATAGTAAATTTCTGGGCTATCTGGTGTCCACCTTGTCAAGATGAAATGCCAATATTCAATGAAGTTTCAAGTAAATATAAGCAAGAAGAATTGGTAGTTTTAATGGTGAATATGACTGATGGACAAAGAGAAACTGTTGATATTGCTAAGAAATATATAAGTGATAATAATTATAATATGAAGGTATTATTTGATAAAGATATTTCTGCAGCACGAAGTTATAATATTGAATCTATCCCTAGAACTTTGTTTATTGATAAAAATGGAGATATAGTTAATGATCATTTGGGAGAGATAAGTAAAAAAGAAATGGATGCTCAAATTAAAGGCCTATTAAGTTAGTGAGGCATATTATAATTAAGAAACCATAGAGAAGCACAATGCTCTATGGTTTTCTTGTAAATTATGAAGAATTTCTCTGAGGTAGTGGAGTGCCATTAAGTTCTTCTTTATTATTGAATTTTAAAAGTTCATCTTTAAAAAAATTTAATTCTATTTTTAGGTTATTTGATTTCCATACCGCAAAAATATCAGAGTCCCTTGAAGGGTTAGAATAATTATATAGGCGAATTTTTTTATCAACTGGTATTTTATTATTACAAAAGGTAACTCCATCGCCATTTTTAACAGCTAGAATTAAGGAATTCATATTCTTAGTGTATTTTACTATATTTGGGGAAAATCCATTTAGTTTGCAGGCTTCTTTAATTCTTTCAATTCCATTGGAAGATTCATCAGAAGATATAACTACGAAAGGTTCATCCAGCAAATCTTTTATTGTTAAGTTATCTAATTTAGATAAAGGATTAGAAGTTGATATGGCAATTGCAAGTTCAACTTCTTTAAAGTGAATACTTGTAATATCTTTATAGGCTGCAAGTTCGAAATATGGAACAAAGACAATATCTAAGGCCTTTGAATTTAACTTTTCACGTAGCTCCTTAAAACCATATAACTCTAAATTAATATTTATATTTGGATAAGCTTTTCGAAAAGTTTCAACTAATTCAAGAATGGATTCTTCACAGTCGAAGGTTTCAGTACTTCCAATATTTAATGTGCCTGTCGAAGTATGACTTAAGAGTTTAGCATCAGAAACGGATTGTGTAAACATTTCTTCTAAACTGCTCCATTTCTTCACAAGAGCTTGTCCGCTTGGCGTTAAGGATATAGATTGATTATTACGTATAAAAAGGGATAATCCCAATTCCTTTTCTAATATTTGTATTTGTTTACTGAGTGCAGGTTGCGAAATATATAATGATTTTGAAGCTTCAGTAAAATTTAATTTTTCTGCCATTACCAGAAAATAGTTGATTTGCTGAAAAGAAACTTTATACATGTATTCACCTGTTCCTTTCTTAAATAATTTCTAAATTATAGATATTCAAAGCAAGAATTAGACATATGCGGAACTTACCGAAATCCAATACATTTGTCTTCCACAGGACTAGTGAAATTTTCGCTGGAAGGTTCTAAATGTGGGCTTGCCATCATTTCAGCGTGTTCCAGATGTAAAATCCCCAAGGAGAAAGTTCATGTTTCCAAATATAAAATTTGGACATTCACTTTTGGACAAGCTGTAAATGAAACAAGCCATAGAGGAAACTCGACTCACGTTCGTTCGCTGAGTAAGCGATTCACACCAAATCACAGATTTGGGTTCTCTGCTTAACAACCATCATCAGCTCAATTTCACATGCCTGCTTCCAGAAAAATGTATCTGATTTCTAGTGTAGTGTTACGATTATAATTTCTCAATGATGTATGTATATTCCATTTATAAGTTTGATTATTAATTTGGATATCTATAATATGTAAGTTCTAATTAAGATTTTACATCTGACATCAAGAAATCCTAAGGGGATTTCTTGACTAATGATAATTAATAATTGAAACGTATACATAATAAATGAAAACGTTTATTTATTTGGCTATAATATATTCAAATTAATTATAAACTATTTTGGATTTGTTGAAAAGAGACATTAGTTAGCAGAGTGTAGGAAGATATTAGTTTCAAAGGTTATAAGAAAGATGTGTATAACTTTTTGTTATAAGTAGGTATGCTTTTTTGTTATTAGACTATGTATACGTTTAAATATATAATTTGGTTATAACGGATATATTTAAAAGGTGTATATGTTATAGGTATATTGTTCACAAAACAATATATTGAAATGTTTTGAATTGAAATGTTAAAAAATAATCAAAGTATACATGGAGGGATTTTTAATGAAAAGTATGGAAACAGATGTAATTGTGGTTGCAGCAGGACTTTCAGGACTTGCTGCTGCAGTATCAGCAGCAGAAAATGGTGCGAGAGTAATAATGTTTGAAAAATCTAATACAACTGGTGGAGCTGCAAATATGGGAATGGGACCACTTGGTGTAGGCTCATCAATTCAAAGAAATCAAATGGTAGCACTTACTCCAGGAGAAGCTTTTAGAAAGCATATGTATTTTACTCATTATCGTGTAGATGCTCGTATGGTTCGTGATTATTATTTTAAATCAGGAGACACTATTGATTGGCTTGTAGATATGGGAGTTGAATTTTTAGGTGTATCAAGAGCTTTTGGAGCACCAGAAAATACAAGAGCATATTCTGATGGAGAATTCACATGGCATGTTGTGAAACCAGAAGGTGGCGGAGTTCCAGGTCCTCGCGCAGCTACAACAATGACAAAGAGAATGACAGAAAAAGCAAGAGAATTAGGTGTAGAAATTATTTTTGAAACACCTGTTAATAAAATTATTATGGAAAATGGTGAAGCTGTTGGAGTAATAGCTAAAAATAAGGCTGGAGAAGAAATTGAAGCAAGAGGTAAAGCAGTTATTTTAGCTACAGGCGGCTTTGGAGATAATCCTCAAATGATTAAAGAAGAAACAGGCTATGAATTTGGAAAAACTATTTTCAATTTTGCCATCCCAGGTATGAAGGGTGATGGAATCAAAATGGCTTGGGAAGCAGGTGCAGGACATACACCATGTTCAATGGAATTAATGTATCAATTACCAGACAATATGAACCACTTCATACTTGATGGTGCGTTCCGTCAACCATGTCTTTGGGTAAATAAATTAGGACAAAGATTTATGCCAGAAGATCAAATTGCAAATACAACCTTTACTGGAAATGCAATTACTGCACAGCCTGGAATGGTAGCATATGCAATATTTGATAGTAAACTTCTTAAGAAATATAAGAAAAGAGGACCAGATATTATATCTCACGTACATCCACATGATTTATTTGATCATTTTGATGAACAGTGGGAAAAAGATCTTGAAGCTGGATATGAACCAATAGCTCAAGCAGATACAATTGAAGAACTAGCAGAAAAAGCAGGCGTTGATGTAGCAGGGTTAGTGACTCAAGTGGAAGAATACAATGATATGTGCGCTCAAGGTTTTGATGAAATATTTGAAAAAGATAGACAATATATGCAGCCAATTGAAAAAGGTCCTTTCTACATCTGCCGTCAAAATGTTGGAGCTTATGGTTCAATAGGAGGAGTACTTATTAATCATAAAACAGAAGTTATGACAGGAGATTATAAAGTGATTTCAGGGTTATATGCTGTTGGTACAGATGCATGTAACATTTTTGGAGATAGTTATCCATTTATATTATCAGGAAACACAATGGGCTTCTGTTTAAATAGTGGCCGTATTGCAGGGGAAAATGCAGCATCTAAAACAAGCGATTTTTAATTAGTTAAGGGTTTATACTTGGCAGGTGATTTAAATTACTTGCCAAGCTATTCAATAAATAAAGGGTTAGATAATAAACTATATATGATATAAAAAAGAATTGTTGAAAATTTAAAGATTTCCAAAGGAAATCGCCATTCATTGATGCCCTAAAAGGGTACCCAGTGGGGTATTGAACATTAATAATTGAAATATATAATTTATAAAAATTTAAAAGGTAAGGTGAAATAATATGAGTAAATTTAAAGTTATGGGAATTACGGCTGGAAGACATGATGGAAATTCAGAAATTTTATTAAAACAAGCACT
The DNA here is from genome assembly GCF_000340885.1 of Clostridium saccharoperbutylacetonicum N1-4(HMT). NCBI lineage: Bacteria > Bacillati > Bacillota > Clostridia > Eubacteriales > Clostridiaceae > Clostridium > Clostridium saccharoperbutylacetonicum. Next base: position 1,912,300 of record NC_020291.1, read on the forward strand.
TCTTGAATGTGAAAAAGCAGGCGCAGAAGTAATAATGGTAAATCTTCATGATTATCATATAGAAGATTGTACAGGCTGCACTGCATGTTCACAAGGAATGGCAATGGGAAAACGCGTTCCTTGTACACTAAAAGACAAAGATGATAAAGATAAACTAACTACCGCTTTACTAGAACAAGATGCAGTAATAGTTTCAGCTCCAACATATGACTTAATGCCTTCTGCTACATATTTAAAATTTGCACATAGAAATTTAGCTTATGAATCTTCCTTTTTACAATCAATCGGTGCAATAGAAAAAAGAGATAGAGTAGCTGGAATTATTTCAGCTGGAGGATCAACACGTTCTTGGCAGTCTATGGCTTTAGAATGCATGGGAGCAACTATGTTTACACATTCCTTTAAAATTGTTGATATGATTTTAGCAAAAAGAGTGCCTACTGCTGCACAATGTTTATTAAATGATGAACTTATGGAAAGAGCATCAGAAATGGGGAAAAATATAATGAAAGCCCTTGAAACACCTGTAGCTGAAAGAAAATGGTTAGGAGAGGAAGGCTTTGGATGGTGTCCGAATTGTCATTCAAATGCACTTGTAAAAGGGGAAGTGCAATGGGATGGAACATATTGGCCAATTGAATGTCAAGTATGTGGTGCAGGTGGAGACTTAGAGAAGGATGAAAAAGGAGAATGGAAGTTTGTAATAGCTGAAAATGGATTGATTCGCGACCGTATGACAGATGAAGGTCGTCAACATCATTTGGTAGAAATTGGTGAAACTCATGGGATCTTCTATGTGCCAGAAAATAGAGCGATAATCAATGAGAAAATTAAAAAATTTAAAGAATTGAAATTTCCAACAATTGAGTAATAAATAATTAAACTGTCTAAGCAGCAAAGGGACTAACTTTTCATAATGTTGATAAATATAGTAACCTAGCTGCTATTTTTCTAAGCTTATATAAAAAATGGACGTAGAAATATAATATTTAATGACTATATCGATTTTATATTGGAGGAATCATTATGAAAATTAATAGAAAAGTAAGATTAGTTCAAGCATTATATGGTTCAATTATATTAACTGTGATGATGCAGCCTATTGGAATGTTGGGTTATGGTAGTTACATATGGATGTTGTTTATGCCATTATTACTATTTTTTGCATTTGGTGCTAACTTTAAGATTATACCATCCATGATAGTCTCGTATATATGTGGAGTGGCATGGGCACTTGTTAATGGAGTTTTAGCTGGACTTCTAGGAGGTCTTCTACCAGAAACAATGGTTAATATAGCCGCACCTATAATTGTGATATTCTGTATTTTAACCGTTCATGAAAATTTCTTAGCTAAAACTATAGTTGGCAATGTACCTGCTTTATTTATGGGCTTAGCATCAACGTTTTTCTCATTCTTGATTGTTCCAGCTAATGCACCAGCTATAACACCGGTACATTTAATAGGATTTTTCTTATATGGAATTTTACTTTCAGTTATATTAGCAGGTGGTGGCTTTGCAGTGTGTAGTTTGATATTTGGTAAAGATAAAGTTATTGAAGTGTTTGAAGGAAAATAGACGAGTTTAATTGTATATATGTTGTAAAAAGAATTGTCCAACAAGTGAATTTTTAATTTTAGACAATAATAAAGTTGTAAGGAATATTACTTAAAACTCACAAATTTAATAGAATAACTTAAAGAGCTATGCACATCTGAAAAGAGTGGCTATGCCACAATACGCACCTATAAAAAGAGTGGCTATGCCACAATACGGAACTTATACACCTATAAAAAGAGCAGCTATGCTGCAACAACGGATCTTAATTATTTCAGTTAGCAGTTAACAGTTTACAATTGAGTAGAAAAGTAGATGGCTATTCCATAATACAAAATTTTCCTGAAACCAAGAACTAATTCACTTTTCCCTTTGGGATTTCTTTAATTGCAATGTATAATTTTAATTAGAATTTATATATATGAACAGCTTATATTTTTATATATACATACTCAAATTGTTTTGGAAATTGAAGTCCCTTGTGGTTCAGCTACTTATTTTTTTTGTATATATATACTCAAATACCAATTAAAAGTATTGGAATTGGAAGTATAAGATTATATAATAGTGGTTGAATAACTAAATTTTCATTAGAAAAGAATATGTTCTAATATTCATAATAAAGATGAAGTTAAGAAAGGGAATTGATTTATGAAGAGAATCGAATTAATTCTTATGAAGCTTAAAGAGAAAACGAGTACAAATCCTAATGGCTGTTCTGCAATGGAAATTGCAGAAGAATTAAAGCTTATTAGAGGAAATGTTAGTACTGATTTAAATAAGTTAGTAAGTGAAGGTAGGGCTATCAAGTTAAAAGGAAAGCCAACTTTATTTATTGCTACTGATGAAGAAAAGGATGAATCAGAAGTATCTGTAATAAATAAATTTTCAGAGGCAAACCCAAGTTTATATACTGCAATAGAACAAGCTAAAGCAGCTATATTATATCCACCTAATGGTATGAATTTATTGCTTCTTGGAGAAACTGGTGTTGGTAAATCTACTTTTGCAGGTATTATATATAAGTATGCAATTGAAATGAAGGTAATGCCTAAAGAAAGTCCCTTTATAACCTTTAACTGTGCAGATTATGCTAATAATCCTCAGTTATTACTTGGACAATTATTTGGAGTGAAAAAGGGTGCATATACAGGTGCTGATTCTGATAAGCAAGGTCTTTTAGAAAAAGCCGATGGAGGGATTTTGTTTTTAGATGAAGTTCATAGACTACCAGCAGAGGGACAGGAAATGTTTTTTACCTTTATGGATAGAGGAGTTTATAGAAGACTTGGAGAAACTGATAGTGAAAGAAGTGCAAAGGTACTTATAATAACTGCTACAACTGAAGATCCAAACATGAATTTACTTCAAACCTTTACAAGAAGAATTCCAATGGTAATAAATATACCAGCCTTAAGAAATAGGGGAATGGAAGAAAGATTTAATCTTATAAAGCAATTTATGATTGAAGAATCTGGCCGCTTAGGAAAGAGTATTAAGGTATCAGTAAATTCCTTAAAAGCCTTTTTATCTTATGATTGCCCTAATAATATAGGACAGTTAAAATCTGATATACAGCTTACTTGTGCTAAAGCTTATGCAGAATTTCTTTCTAATAGAAAAGAAGATATAAGGATTAGTAGTCTAGAATTGCAGCCTTATATAAGAGAAGGGTTATATAAAGAAGTTGAGCATAGACAATTATGGAACAAATTAATTGATATAAATAATAGATATTGTGTTTTTGACAAAAATGAAAAGCAAATGATTTTTGAAGAAAAAGAACAAAATCAAAATATTTATGAAATGTTAGAGGCAAAAACCAGGGAACTTAAAGCAAAGGGAATTGAAGGTAAACAATTTGAAGAAGAAATGGAAAGTGACATAGAAGAGTATTTTAAAAATTACATGATTAAGTTTCATAATAAGGCGGATACTGCAAATTTTGAAAACATCATTGAACCATATATTATGAGTGTAATAAAAAAAGTTGTGAACTATTGTGAAACAGAATTAAAAAGAGAGCTTGATAAGCAGATATACTATGGCTTAGCAGTTCATATAAGCAATTCTATAGATAGAATTAAAAGAAATAAAAAAATTGAAAATCCAAAGTTAAATAAGATAAGAAAAGAATATAGTAAAGAATTCAATATTGCCCTAGAAGCTTTAAAGCTAATAGAAGAAGCTATAGACAGGGAAGTTCCTATTGATGAAGCTGGATTTTTAACTATGTTTTTAATTTACAATAGCGGAAAAATAAAAAATAAACGAGATAATGTAAAGGTAATAATCATTGCCCATGGGGAAGGAACAGCTACTTGCATGGCTAATGCAGTAAATGGACTTTTAGGAACACAATATACTAAAGGAATAAATGCCCCAATAGAGGAAAAACCACAAGTTATATTAGAAAGAACTAAGGATTACATTAGGGAAAATAAAATTACCTCAGATGTTTTATTCTTAGTTGATATGGGATCTTTGGTTACCTTTGGTAAAGAAATAGAAGTAGAATTTAAAATAAAAACAAGGACAATTCCTTTGGTAAGTACTTTACATTGCATTGAAGCTACTAGAAAAGCTATGATTGGATATACTTTAGATGAAATATATAGGGATACCTTGGAGGTGAATAATCTATATGACAACAATGTATTAGATTATATTCCAGAAGCGCCTGAAGAAAGAAAGTTAGCAATCATAACAGTATGTACTACTGGCGAAGGCAGCGCTAAAGCTATGAAGGCATTACTAGAAAGAAATCTAAAGTTTGAAAATGATTTTCTAGAAATAGTTCCTGTTAATTTTATAGGAAAAGAAAGCATATATAGTAGATTAGATAAATTATCAAATAAATATGAAATAATTTGTTTAGTTAGCCCTTTTGAACTTGAAAGTGATTATATACAATATAATTTGGAAGATATCATTGAGGGCAATTGCATAGAAAATATACAGGATTTAATAAATAGAGAAAAAGTTTATGCAAGGATGGAAGAAACCTTAGAACATCAATTAAAGAACATTGAAGGTAAAGCAGTTCTTAGTGATATAAAAAGGTTCACTACAACAGTTACTAAGCTGCTAAATATAAAATTAACCTCAAATGCAGTTATAGGAATAACACTTCATATGGCAGTAATGATAGATAGATTATGTGGTGATCAAGGTGTAGACGCATATAACAACATGGATTCATGCATAAAAGAAAATTCAGAATTATATAGAATAATAAAAACTGAATGTTCAAGATTAAATACTAAGTACACAATTTATATTACAGATGATGAAATATGCTATCTCATGAATTTATTTACAATGAAAAGTAGAAAAAATAAAGCACATTGATAATGTGCTTCAAAAGGTTTTCAAAAAGTAAAGCACATAAATACTTTTTGGAAACCTTTTTTATATTAAGCTAAAAAGGCTGAAATACAGGGCTTGAAGAAATTAATAAAAAAATTTTATTAATCCTTTAAGTTGGCATGAAGATTGCTATATATATTATTGAGATGCAAATCAAATAATTAAAATAGAAGGTGAAGAAATGGATACATTATCAATGGATCAAGTAGTTATGGAATTAGTAGTTAATGGCGGACATGCAAGAAGTAAATCTATGGAAGCTATTAAAGCAGCAAAAAAAGGTGATTTTGAGTTTGCAAAGGAAAAAATAAAGGAAGCTAATGAAGCCTTAAATAACGCTCATAATTTTCAAACTAGCTTAATTCAAAAAGAAGCAGCTGGAGAAAAAGTAGAAATAAGTTTACTTATGGTGCATGCTCAAGATCATTTAATGAATGCTATGACAGTAAGAGATTTAGCAAAAGAAATGGTTTCTATGTATGAAGAGTTTAGAAAGTAGTTATTATATTTATATTGCAATTGTCAATATTCAATTCCCCACAGGGTACCCTTTTAGGGCATCAAGGATCAATTGATGACGAAGTCCCTTCAGGATTTCTTGAATTGAAGGTACAATCTTAATTAGAATTTTTATATTAAAATAAAAAGTTAAATTTTAGGAGGAATAAAAATGAGATATATAACTTTAGTTTGTGCAGCAGGTATGTCAACAAGTATATTAATGGGTAGGATGCAAGAAAGTGCAAAGAAACAAGGAATAGAAGCAAAGATTGTTGCTATGTCAGAATCAAAATTTGAGGAATATGAAGAACCAACAGAAGTTTTACTTTTAGGGCCTCAAATTGAATATATGGCAGATGAAATGAAGGAACAATATGAACCAAAGGGAATTAAAGTAGCCGTAATAGATATGATGGATTACGGAACTCTTAATGGAGAAAAAGTTTTAAAGGATGCACTTGCATTATTAGATTAATCTAGAAAATTAGGATTAATATTTTAGTGAATTGCAAAACTAATGAAAATTAAATTGGATAAATTATTGAGGAGGAATTATTATGTCAAATTTTGATGCAAAAGCTATATCTAAGAAAATATCCCCAATATTAAATAAGATTCAAAAGAGTAAATTAGCTAATGGTATTTCAGGGGGAATGATGGTTGCAATGCCTATTACACTTTTTGGTGCCTTTGCTGCATTGTTTTTAAATGTACCAATACCAGCATGGAAAGGTTTTATTGCAGCAACAGGAATTGCCTATGCCTTAAATGTAGCTATTATGTTTTCAACAAACTTTTTAGCTGTAGTTTTTGCAGTAACTATAGCAAGCAGTTATGCAAAACAATATAAAGAAGATGGAACAGTTCCATCGCTATTAGCTTTGGTTTGCTTTTTCATAGTAACGCCGTTTACTACAGAGAAAGCAGGTACTACACTCTCTATGTACTGGTTAGGGGCACCTGGTATATTTTCAGCTATGATTATTGCTATAGTATCAACTAGAGTATACATCTATATTAAGCAAAAAGGGATCACTATTAAGATGCCTTCAACTGTACCACCTGTTGTATCAAGTAGTTTTAGCAGCTTGATACCTGGTTTTGCATCTATTATTATATTTATAATTGTTGCAGCTCTTTTTGCTGCAACCCCATTTAAAACTATGCACCAATTTATATATAACTTTGTTCAAACTCCACTACAAGGGGTTGGTGGAAATATTGTATCAATAATAATTTTATGGACATTTGCACAAGTATTATGGTTCTTTGGTATTCATGGAACATTGGTTATTTATTCAGTTGTACTTCCAATATTTACAGCAATGGATGCTGCACAATTAGCAGCATACTCAGCAGGAGAAGCTCTTCCTAACATAACAGGCCGTGCATTTGTAAGTACCTATACAATGTCTGCAAGTGCTATTGGATTTACACTACTTATGTTATTTGCAGCTAAGAGTAAACAATATAAAACTTTAGGAAAGCTAACAACAATACCAGCTCTATTTGGAATTAGTGAACCATTAGTTTTTGGTACACCTTTAGTATTTAACTTTAAGTTTGTTGTTCCATTCGTATTTATGAATGCAATTAACTTAACTATTGCATATTTCTTAACAGTAGTAGGAATAATTCCAAGAGTTGCAGGAATATCTGGTATGAGTGGAATACCAATAGTAATTACTGGTTTTGTAGAAGGAAGCTGGAAGATAGCTGCATTACAAGTTGTACTTGTAGGTTTGTCAACTTTAGTGTGGTATCCATTCTTTAGAAAAGCTGATAAAGAAGCTTATGAATTAGAACAAAATACAGAAAATCAATAATATAAGCTTAAAATAAAATATAGATATCCAGCGCGAGAATTAAACTTATGTGGTAAATTACCGAAATCCAATACATTTATCTTCCACAGGACTAGTGAAATTTTCGCTGGAAGGTTCTAAATGGCGGCTTGTAGTCATTTCAGCGTGTTCCGATTGATAAATCGGACAAGCTGAAATGAAACAAGCCGTAGGGGAAACTCGACTCACGTTCGTTCGCTGAGTAAGCGATTCACACCAAATCACAGATTTGGGTTCTCTGCTTAACAACCTTCAACAGCTCAATTTCACATGCCTGCTTCCAGAAAAATGTATCTGATTTCTAGTGTAGTGTTACGATTATAATTTCTCAATCATGTATTTATATTCCATTTATAAGTTTGATTATTAATTGAGATATCTATATGTATAAATAAATTTAAATTTTGACCACCACTTTTTTAGTGGTGGTTGAATTTGCAATTCGAATATTATTAATAAGGAGGAGAAGATTTTGAAAACAATAGCTTTAAATGATAAATGGTTATTTACAAAAGAAAATAGTGAAGTTTATATAGAAAAAGAAATAGATAAAGGTGAAAATGTGAACTTACCACATTGTTTTAATGATGTGGATGGACAAAGTGGAGAGGGTATGTTCAAAGGAGAAGTCTGTTATCAAAGAAAATTAAATATAACAGAGGAAGAATTAAAGAAGTTTATATTTTTAGAAATAGGGGCTGCAAGTCTTGTAGCTAAAGTATATGTTAATGGAAAATTAGCAGGAGAAAGTAAATGTGGATTTTCTATGTTTAGGGCTCAGATTACTTCTTTTTTGAAATGTGGAGAAAACCTTATTTCAATTATTGTGGATAATAGTCGCCATGATGATGTTTATCCTCTTATGGCTGATTTTTCATTTTATGGTGGTATATATAGAGAAGTAAAACTAATAGTAGCAGAAGCTCTTCACTTTGACTTATTGGACAATAGTAGAGACGGCATATATTTAACTCAAAAGGGTATTGGCGAAGATAAGTTTGAATTAAAGATAAATGGAAGAATTATAAATGAATTAACTGAAGCTAAAGCTTCTAAGGTTGAATTTAAATTATTAAATAAAGAAGATAACATAGTATTTAATAAAACAATTGAGGTTGAAGTTTTAAAGGAAGCAGGATTTGAATTAGTAGAAGAAATAAATAATCCTGAGTTATGGCAAGGGATAGAAAATCCTTACCTTTATAAATTTGAAGCTGAATTATACTCTGAAGGAGCAATCTGTGATAAACGAAGCATAGATATTGGCTTTAGAACAGTTGAAATTACTCCAGATAAAGGTGTTTTCTTAAATGGTAAAGCTATTAAGTTTAATGGTGTAAGCCGTCATCAGGATTTTGCAGGTATAGGCAATGCCTTAACAAAAGAACATATGGATTTAGATATGTCTATTATTAAAGAAATAGGAGCTAATACAATAAGACTTTCACATTATCAACATAATGATTATTTTTATAGCCTTTGTGACCGTGAAGGGATACTAGTTTGGGCTGAAATTCCATTTATCAGTATTCCAACTACTTCAGATAAAGAAAATACCAATGCAAAAGAACAATTAGAAAGACTAATAAAGCAAGCCTATAATCATAGCTCAATTTATTGCTGGGGAGTTCAAAATGAAATTACCATAGCAATAGAAAATGAACAAATATATGAAATGGTAAAAGAGCTTGCAGTTATGGCTAAAGAGTTAGACTCAAGCAGATTTATTGCACAGGCCAATATTCATTCTGTAGCTAATGAAAGTGCATTAAATGAGTTGACTGATTTTGTAGGTTATAACCTATATTATGGCTGGTACTACAAGGAAATGCAGGATTTAGGAACAAGATTAGATGATTTTCATAAAGCAAGACCAAATGTACCAGTAATGGTTACTGAATATGGAGTTGATACTAATCCAAAGCTTCATTCCTATAATCCAACAGTAAAAGATTATACTGAAGAATATCAGCTATTGTTCCAAAATAATGCCCTTAAAACTTTTAATGAAAGACCCTTTGTTTTAGGTGGTTATGTATGGGCTATGTTTGATTTTGGCAGCGAAATAAGAAATGAAGGCGGAGAAAAGGGAAGAAATCAAAAGGGCTTAGTGACTATAGATAGAAAGCTTAAAAAAGATTCCTTCTATTTATGCAAGGCTTATTGGTCAAAGGAAAACTTTGTTAAGTTAGCTGGCGAAAGATTTGTAAACAGACATGAAGAAATGAATGACATAGTAGTGCTTTCAAATATTAAGTATATTAAACTTTATGTTAATGATGAATTTGTAGGTGAAATTAATAGCAGTGAACCAATGAAAAAATTTGAGGCAGTTAAACTTGCTTTAGGGGAAAATAAAATTAAGGCAGAAGCTTTTGATGAAGCAGGAAATGTTTATATTGATGAAATGCTTTTAAAGCATGTTAAGGAAGCTGATGAAAGCTATGTACTTAAAAAACCAGAAGAACAAACCCATGTTACTAACTGGTTCCAAAAGTTTGATTTATCAAATGTTCAAGAAGTGGCAATTAAAGAGGGATATTATTCAACCTTTGATACCATTGAAGAACTCTATAAAGACGAAGAGGCAAAAGTTGTATTTAAGAAGTATTTTGGAGATTTAGCTGAAAGCCAGCAGTTTAAAGTAATGATGGGATTAATGACTATTGATAGTATGTCCAAGAGATCAAGATTTAACATACCAAAAGAACTATTAACTGTTATTAATACAGAATTGAATGTAATACCTAAAAAATAAGGCATATGAGTTCTAAATAAGATTGCAAATCTCAATTCAAAGAATATTTAAGATACCAACATTAATTGAGAATTGAACATTGATAATTGTAAAATATATATTAAAAAGACAGTTCGCATAAATAGTGATATACTCCCTTTAAAGTAGACATGGTACAGTTCAAATTTCGTTGGTTATTTTTTGCAAGAAAATCTAAATAAAGAGAGTATGGTTTTTTACAAATCAGCACTGAACTTTTAGAATTAAAAGGTGATATGCATAAAATATGATGATATAATAAAAAATAAAATTTAATGATAATTTTAGAGTTAGCAAATAATGAAATAGGATATTGATTTTAAATAAATGAAAGCTTTTACTAAACTATTTCAATAAGGAGGTACCATGGGAGTATTAAAGGAGCTTCAGAAGTCGGAGGGGTTTACTGAAGGTGAATTAAGCATTTGCTCTTTTATTTTAAAGAATCCAGAAAAGATTGCAGGTATGTCTACAAGGGATTTGGGAATGGCGACATTTACTAGTAAAGCAGCTATTACCAGATTTTGTAGAAAGATAGGATGCGACGGATATAATGATTTTAAACTTAAATTTGCAAGTGAAATAAAATCAATAAATTTAAATGATTTAGAAGAACAAAGTGAGCTCTCAGAGAGAGATAATATTGTTTCTATTATAAATAAGGTAAGTGAACTTCAAAGAAAAGTAATAGAAGAAACAAAACAGGAATTTTCTTTAGAGCAATTGGTGCGAATAGGAAATATATTGGAGCAGACAGAGTACATTGATTTTTATGTATATGATATGAATGTAAATATTGCACAGTATGGATGCAATCAGTTGTTTCATTGTGGAAAAATTGCCAATACATATATTGCTACAAATGTACAACAGCTATTAGCACTCAGAAAATTAGAAAAACATTTAGCTATTATTATAAGCAATACTGGGGAAAATTCTAGATTAATTGAAGTTGCTAAATCCCTAAAAAAAAATAAAGTGAAGACAATTGTTATTACTGCTGATAGGAAAACTACTTTGGGACAGTTAGGGGATGAATTTTTACATGCTGTTACGACAGAATATGTAGAAGGTTTGCAGATAAGTGCTTTTTCAACTTCTGTAAAATATATTTTAGATGTATTGTTTTGTCTTACATTTACAAAGCAATTTGAAACTAATCTGCAATTAAATAGAAGCTACGAAAAAATAGGAAAGAGTAAATTATGGGCATTACTACCTGATATGTAGAACTATTTTATTAACATAACAATCTGGCAAGAGATTTGTATACAATCATATTGCCAGATTTTTTGTTTTGTTATAGAAGTATCATTTCTATAATAATATTTTTTAAAGATAATTTCATGAAACGTTGTCTCATGAAATTATATATTTTTAAAACTAATTATGAGACAAAGGCTCGAAGTGCGCAAAAAGTATTTAACTAAAATATATAATTGCTATAATGAGTTTAGTTAGCTAACGATTACATTAAATGAGATTCTAAGGAGGAAAGCAAAATGGATGAAGAGTTAATAGTTATGGATATTATTGTGAATTATATACATACTGTTTGTTCATTCACAAGATTACTTAATGACATGTGTGTCAGAAAATAATTTAATTAGAGAAATAATTGAGATGAGAAAAGAAAGACAAGCGTAGTAAAATATGTAAAATCAATTAGATTTTGATTTGAATTCAATTCAAATAAGACTTATTTTTATGAATTACTTGAAAACGTTTATGAAATTTTAATTATTATAAAGAAATTATATTTTTAGGGAGGAATTATTATGTCATCATTTCAGGATAATATAAATGAAAAAGTGATACCAATGATTTTGAAATTTGTTAACTTAAAGGGTGTTATCGCATTAAAGGACGGTCTAATGTGTACATTACCTTTAACAATGGCAGGATCAATATTCTTATTATTAGCTTGTATTCCATATCAGCCATTAAATGATTGGTTATCTATTACATTAGGTGCAGGATGGACAGATCCATTATGGAAAGCCTTTGGAGCAACCTTCAACATAATAGCACTTATGGGAACAATGGGAATGGCATATACTTATACTAAAAATGAAGGATATGAACCTCTTCCAGCAGGCATAATAGCATGTGTAGTATTTGTATTAACAATTAGGACTTCTATAACAACAAAAGGCGGAGAAACAATAGGTGACGTTATCCCAATGGCATGGACTGGCGGAAAAGGAATGATAGCTGCAATTGTTATAGGATTAATAGTTGGTGCAGTTTACTCATGGTTTATGAAAAAGAATATTATAATAAAAATGCCAGAAGGTGTACCGCAAGGTGTTTCTAGCGCATTTGCAGCATTAATACCATCAGTAGCTATAATACTTGGAGCAACAGTAGTTTATGCAATATTCAATTGGGGATTACAAACAACATTAGTTGAATGGATATATAAAGTAATTCAAACACCATTACAAGGTATGTCAGATTCAATGGGTGGAATAATAGTAATAGGATTTGCAATGCCATTCTTATGGTGGTTTGGAGTTCATGGTTCAACAATAGTAGGCGGTATAGTAGGAAGTCTATTAGGGTCAAATGCATTAGATAATGCAGCTATAGTTGCAAGTGGAAAAGAATTAACTATAGCAAATGGAGCTCATATTGTTACAAGTCAGTTTACAGATAATTTTTTAACATTTACAGGTTGTGGTATAACAATAGGCCTTGTTTTATCAATGTTACTAGCAGGAAAATCAGCACAATCAAAGACATTAGGTAAACTTGCAATTGTGCCAGCTTTATTTAACATTAATGAACCAGTATTATTTGGGTTCCCGATAGTTATGAATCCATTTATGTTCTTACCATTCGTAGCTGTTCCAACAATAACAGCAATATCAACTTATTTGGCTATTAAAGTTGGTTTCTTACATCCATTTAGTGGTGTATCATTACCGTGGACAACTCCTCCAATAATTTCAGGTTTTATCCTTCAAGGTTGGAAGGGGGCATTATGGCAAATATTAATAATGGCTATGGCAACAGCTATATACTTCCCGTTCTTTAAGAAACAAGAGAGTATCAATCTTAAAGCTGAACAAGAAGCTGATCAATAATAGAAAACATGATTATTACTTTAAAATAAGATAACTAATACTAATCCAACCTTCAATTGGCGGTTGGATTAGTACTTAATAAGGCAAATTTTTCACCAATATAGTTTATAAAACATAGTGATAGCAATGAAACTAGGAGGATTATTTATGAAACTTTTTAAATTAGTAGTATCAGGAAGTGAACAAGATTTTTCAATTGCTTATAATAGTTCAAGTGATTTCATGAATTATAATGATTGTAAATATTCTGGTTCTGAAGAAGAAAAATACATTAGTTTTTTAGAGGATTTAAAAAAGAATGGTGGACCGCAGCCAGTAAATATAAAGGTTAAATTGAAAACTAAAACAGTTGATAGAGCATTTCCTAAAGATAAAGTTTTAAGTATAGAAAGTGTAGGGAATTTTGTAAGTGCATTATAGTTTAACTGCTAATACAAATATATTTGGAGGATTGTGATGTTTAAATTAGATGATAAAATAGATTTTCAAAGTAGAGAATGTTCTAACAGTAGGGGAACTTCTTATAGATATGATATCATGTGATTATGATGATGGTAGCTTTAGCAACAACACTTATAATAAACTGTTCGGTGGATCACCTTCAAATATTGCTATGAATGTAAAGAAACTAGAAGCCAAATCCATTGTTGCTTCTGCTATAGGAGAAGATGGGCTTCGAAAAAAGATAGCAGATATTGCGAATTATTTATAGATTTGAAAACTAGTAATTGTGTAATAGATTATATTGATGAAGAGGACAAGTTGGTTAAATATTTTGTATAAAATAAACGAGAAAAATTTGTATGAAAAATATTTTTTAGGTATAGGATTTTTAATAGGTTAAATAAAAAAATGTAATTATAGTAATTATGCAGATATATTAGATGCAGCAATGATTGTAAGTAAGTTACAGATAGGATAACAGCATAGATATAGAGGAGGAATTTTAATATGGCATTTGATAAGAATTTCCTATGGGGAGGAGCAGTTGCAGCTCATCAAATAGAAGGTGGATGGAATGAAGGAGGAAAAGGAGTAAGTACTGCTGATGTAATGACATCTGGAGCACATGGAGTGCCAAGAGAAATTACAGATGGAGTAATTGAAGGTTTGAATTATCCAAATCATGAGGCTATTGATTTTTACCATAGATATAAAGAGGATATTAAATTATTTGCAGAAATGGGCTTTAAGTGTTTCAGAACTTCAATTGCATGGTCTAGAATTTTCCCAAATGGGGATGAACTTGAACCAAATGAAGATGGTCTTAAATTTTATGATGATATGTTTGATGAAATTCTTAAATATGGAATTGAGCCTGTAATTACATTATCACATTTTGAAATACCATATGGAATAGTTAAGAACTATGGTGGGTGGAGAAGTCGAGAAGTTATAGATTTTTTTGTTAGATATGCTACCACAGTAATGGAACGTTATAAGGATAAAGTTAAGTATTGGATGACCTTTAATGAAATAAATAATCAAACAGAAACAGAAGTCGATTTATTTGCATTTACTTGTTCAGGAATTGTATTTAAAGAAGACGAAAATAGAGCAGACGTAATATATCAAGCTGTACACCATGAATTGGTAGCTAGTGCATTAGTTGTTAAAAAAGGTCATGAAATAAATCCAAATTTTAAAATTGGATGTATGCTTGCATTGGTGCCGGTTTATCCTTATTCTTGTAATCCAGAGGATATTATGCTTTCTATAGAATCAATGAATGATAGATATCTTTTTGGAGATGTTCATAGTAGGGGATATTATCCAAGTTATGCCCTTAAAAATTGGGAAAGAAAAGGCTACAACATTAAGATGGAGGCAGGAGATGCTGATATTTTAAGAGAAGGCTGTGTTGATTACATTGGATTTAGTTACTACATGTCAGTAGCAGTAAAATCGGGAAATGAAGAAACTAAAGATGACGGATCAGTATATTCAAAAGCAGTTAAAAATCCATACGTAAAAGAAAGTGATTGGGGATGGCAAATAGATCCTGTTGGATTACGCTATACGTTAAATTCTTTATATCAGCGTTATGAAAAACCATTATTTATTGTTGAAAATGGTTTTGGAGCAATTGATATAAAAGAAGAGGATGGTTCCTGCAATGATGATTACAGAATTGATTATCTAACTCAGCATATTAAAGAAATGAAAAAAGCTGTTGAAATTGATGGTGTTGATTTAATGGGATATACACCATGGGGATGTATTGATTTAGTTTCCTTTGGAACTGGCGAAATGAAAAAGCGTTATGGATTTATTTATGTTGATAAAGATAATGAAGGTAATGGAAAATTAGAAAGAAGTAAGAAAAAATCCTTTGATTGGTATAAGAAAGTTATTGAAACTAATGGAGAAATACTTTAATTAATAAATCATAGTATTAATAAATTAGTTACATTAATAAATAAAAATATCTTATTATCTATTAGATATTTAAGAGTGTAGAGTAACAGTCAAAGATATTATTAAAGCTAATTATACGAAGCAGGAGGAAATTAAATGAATAAAAAGTGGTGGAAAGAAAGTGTAGTATATCAAATATATCCAAGAAGTTTTAAAGACAGTAATGGTGACGGAATAGGAGATTTAAAAGGAATAATTGAAAAGTTAGATTATTTAAAAGAGTTGGGAATTGATGTTATATGGTTATCGCCAATTTATAAATCTCCAAATGATGATAATGGATATGATATAAGTGATTACAGAGATATAATGGATGAATTTGGGAGTCTTGAAGATTTTGATGTGCTGCTAGATGAAGCTCATAAAAGAAATATCAAAATAATAATGGATCTTGTAGTAAATCATACTTCAGATGAACATCGGTGGTTTATTGAGAGTAAAAAATCTGTTGATAATAAATTTAGAGACTATTATGTCTGGAAAAATGGGAAGGATGGTCAACCACCTAATAACTGGGGATCATTTTTTAGTGGCTCTACGTGGGAATATGATGAAGAAACGGAAATGTATTATCTTCATTTATTTTCAAAAAAACAACCTGATTTGAATTGGGAAAATAATGAGGTGAGAAATTCAGTTTATGATATGATGAAATGGTGGCTTGATAAAGGCATTGATGGCTTTAGAATGGATGTAATAAATATGATTTCAAAGGTACAAACTTTTCCAGATGGGCCTAAAGAAGAAAATGCCTCGTATGGTGATATAGTTCCATATGCAATAAATGGACCAAGAGTACATGAATTCCTTAAGGAGATGCATAAAGAAGTACTTTCAAAGTATGACATTATGACCGTAGGTGAAACTCCGGCAGTTAGTCCAGAGGATGTTTTGAAGTATGCAGGGGAAAATGAAGAAGAATTAAATATGGTTTTTCACTTTGAGCATATGGATTTAGGATTTGGCCCAGAAGGAAAATGGAGTAACCTTGGATTTAAGCTCACTGAACTTAAGGGGATTTTAACTAAGTGGCAAAAGGCCTTAGAGAATGACGGATGGAATAGTTTGTATTGGGACAATCATGATCAACCTCGAGCAGTATCAAGGTTTGGAAACGATAAGGAATACTGGCTGGAATCTGCCAAAATGCTTGGAACCTGCCTTCACATGATGAAAGGAACCCCATATATATTCCAGGGGGAAGAAATAGGTATGACTAATGTAGCTTTTGACAATATAGAAGATTATAGGGATATTGAAACTTTAAATTCATACGAAGAGTTGGTTGAAAAAAAAGGCAAAAACAAGGAGGAAATGATGCAGGCCATACATGACAGAAGTCGTGACAATGCACGTACTCCTATGCAATGGGATGATAGTGAAAATGCTGGATTCACTTTAGGAGAACCTTGGATAAAAGTGAATCCAAATTATATAAATATCAATGCTAAAGCACAAATAGACGACAAAGATTCTATATTTAATTATTACAAAAAATTAATAAGTATACGAAAAGAATATCCTATTGTAGTGTATGGAAGATATGATTTAATTCTTGAAGAAAGTGAAAAGATATATGCATACACAAGAACTTTAGACAATGAAAAGTTATTGGTTATATGTAATTTTACAGAAAAAGAAACCTTATTTCAAACTCCAAGTGATATAAATACAAATTCTCAAAAGCTAATAATAAGTAATTACGATGTATTTAATCATGATTTAACAAATATAGTACTTAGACCATATGAAACTAGGGTATATTTATTGCAGATATAATACTATTAAATTAGTTGCAAGTAGTTAAAAGCCTTTTAAAAAATTATATAGCTATATCAGATTGAGTTTTTTAAACCAATATTGATATAGCTTTTTTTGTATTTTAATTCACGAAATTTTTTTGTAGAAGTTTTAGCATTGTGCAAAAAATAGAAACTGTAATTAAGAATGAGATAAGAAATATATGACATGATGTAGGAGAAGTCACTATGAATAGAGTAAAATAAGATGGGCATTTTAATATTACATTTGTAAACATAGAATAAATTTTTTGAGTGTGCCTTAACTTTTTTATTAAAAACAATCTGCTTTAATGTTATAATTATTGTAAATAAGTTAAAAATTATAATGAGCATAAGTTAAATAATAGATTAGAATAATTATAAAGAGATAGGGGTGATTTCATGACCATATATTTAAATACTAATAAATCTTTTGAAAATTATAGAGAACTTGTGAATGAAGAGTATTTTGTAGATAAATCATCTATAATAACATTGCTTAACCAAAAAATATCTACGAAAAATAAATATATATGTGTAACAAGGCCAAGACGTTTTGGAAAATCAAGTGTTGTTGATATGTTAGGTGCTTATTATTCTAAGGTTATGGATTCAAAAAAGATTTTTAATAAACTTAATATAAGCAAGTCTGATGATTATGAAGAACATTTAAATAAATATAATGTTATAAGTATAAGTTTCAATAGGATACCAGATAAGAATAAAAGTTACGAAGGGTATATAGATTTAATACAAAGTGCATTAATTGATGATATAAAGAGTATGTATACCAATTTGGAATTTAAAAGCCATTTTACTATAAGTGATATGTTATTTTCCACAAAAGATAAATTTATATTTATATTTGATGAGTGGGATTATATTTTTAATAATAATCTTTTTATAGAAAATCAGAATGATTATTTAGAATTTTTAAGAAATCTTTTAAAGGATCAGCCTTATGTAGCTTTAACCTATATGACAGGAGTTCTTCCTATAAAGAAATATTCAAGTGGTTCAGCTCTTAATATGTTTGATGAGTTTACTTTTTTAAAGGATAGAATATTTGGAGAATATTTTGGATTTACAGAAAATGAAGTTATGAGGTTATGTGATAAAAATGGAGAAATGAAATTTAAAGAACTTGAAAGTTGGTATAATGGATATTTAACAGCAAAAGGTATTAAAATATATAATCCACGTTCAGTAGTTAAATCCCTTCAAAATAACCATTGTGAAAGTTATTGGACTAATACCGGTGCTATGGATGAGGTAGCAGAGTATCTTAAATACAATACACTAGAAATTAGAGATGATATTATAGAAATGGTATCGGGTGAAGAAATTGATATTATAATAGACGAAGAATTTAGAGCTGGTCAAGGAGCACCAAGAACTAAAGAAGAAATATACGCTGCTATGATAGTACTTGGATTTTTATCATATCATGATGGGTATTTAAAAATACCTAACAAGGAGCTTATGAAGGAATTTGAAAAGGCATTGAAGGATAAATCATTCGGTTATGTTTCAAAGGTATTAGAGAGCTCAAAAAGAATGCTAAAAGCAACAGTTAATGGAGATACAAAAACTGTTGAAGAAATACTACATGATATTCATAACTCGGAAATACCAATACTTCAGTATAATGATGAGAATAGTCTTTCCTGTGTGTTAACTTTAGCGTATCTTTCTGCTAGAGATACTTATAGAATAGAAAGGGAAGAGAAATCTGGAAAAGGGTATGCAGATTTTACTTTTCATCCTAGGCGAAAAAATGATATTTCTTTTATAGTTGAACTTAAGAAGGATGAAGTTCCAGAGATGGCAATAAATCAAATAAGAAAAAAAGAATATGTAGAAAAATTTAGAAAAGAGAATGAAGATAAGAAGATATTAGCAGTGGCAATATGCTATGACTCAAAAGAAAAAGAACATAATTGTAAAATTGAAGAGATCTAGAGTTATTAGATAGGCTGTTTTAGTATATCTCTATTTTTTTCTAAAAAGGTAAAATAAAAATTTGCAAGTAAGAATAAATATAATGTAGGAAGGGAAAATTTTCTTTGCGATATGGTGAGCATTATCATAAATAACTGAGAAGTTCACTAAAATTTAAACCCACGACAAATTGTCGTGGGTTATTTTAGTTATAAATATTTATAGAAAGACTTCATATTTATAAAGGTTTAAAATGATTTTTCAAAAAGTCAATACATAATAACCAATTTGTAAAAAGGTACTCAAATAGGAACAAGGAACAACATGAGAGCTTAAGACCTAATACGTCAGATATTATTGTAACTGTTTACTCGTTTTGTTATTATAAAGCCAACGAAAGTACTTTCAAAAAATTATTAATGAGATTTTTTTACAGTAATAAAACAAAAGATATATTTAAATATTAAATTACAGGAGGATCAGATTATGATGCAAAAAATTCAGCGTTTCGGTGCTGCGATGTTTGTTCCAGTTTTATTCTTTGCATTCTTTGGTGTTGTAGCAGGATTATCGATATTATTTATGAATTCAGATATTGTGGGTTCAATAGCAAATAAAGGCACAGCGTGGTATAACTTTTGGTATGTAGTTCAACAAGGTGGATGGACAGTATTTAACCAATTGCCATTATTATTCGTAGTAGGGTTGCCAATAGCGTTAGCTAAAAAAGCTCAAGCTCGTGCTTGTTTAGAGTCTTTAGTAATTTATTTAGTATTTAATTATTTTATTAACGCTATATTAACTCTTTCAAGTTCAACATTTGGCGTGAATTTTGAGTTGCAACCTGGAATTAACAATGGTGTTTCGAGTGGACTTGCAATGATTGCAGGTATTAAAACACTTGATACAGGGATGATAGGTGCTATTTTAGTTGCAAGCATAGCAGTTTATCTCCATGGTAAATTTTTTGAAAAGAAATTACCTGCATATTTAGGGATTTTCCAAGGTTCAGTTTTTGTAGTAATGGTAGGCTTTGCAGCTATGTTACCAACATCACTTGTTATGTGTTTCATTTGGCCAAAGATTCAAGCTGGAATGAGTGTATTACAAGGATTCTTAGCTTCATCTGGAATCATAGGAGTATGGATATATACATTCTTAGAACGTATTTTAATTCCAACAGGCTTACATCACTTTGTTTATGGACCATTTGTTTTTGGACCTGCAGTAGTTCCAGACGGTATTGCTTCATATTGGCCAAAGCATTTAGCAGATTTTGCAACAAGTGCACATTCATTAAAAGAAATGTTCCCAGCAGGTGGTTTTGCATTAACTGGAATGTCAAAGATATTTGGATGTACTGGGATTTCATTAGCTATTTACGCAACTGCAAAACCTGAAAAGAAAAAGATTGTAGCAGGTTTGCTTATACCAGCAACATTAACAGCAATTATGGTGGGAGTTACAGAACCACTTGAATTTACTTTCTTATTTATAGCTCCAGCATTATTCGGAGTGCACGCTGTATTAGCTGCAACTTTAGCTGCAACAGCATATGGTTTTGGGTTAGTAGGTAACTTTGGTGGTGGAATAATTGAATGGTTTTCTCTTAACTGGATACCACTTTTCAAATATCATGCAGGCACTTATATAGCACAAATAATAATTGGTTTATGTTTTATAGCAATATATTTCTTTGTATTCCGTTTCTTAATATTAAAGTTTAACTTCGCAACTCCAGGACGTGAAGCAGATGATGAAGAAACTAAGCTTTACACAAAAGCTGATTATAAAGCTAAACAAGGTGAAGCAGTAGAAGATAAAAAGGATGTTGCAGAAGATAATCAAGCAGTACAATTCCTACAAGCCTTAGGTGGAAGTGAAAATATTGTTGATGTTACAAATTGTGCAACTAGATTACGTGTATCAGTGAAAGATGAAAGTAAATTGGCTTCAGATGCTATTTTCAAAAAAGCAGGAGCACATGGCGTTGTGAGAAATGGAAAAGCTATTCAAGTTATTGTTGGATTATCAGTCTCACAGGTAAGAGAAGAGTTTGAAGGTTTAATTGGAAAAATATAAATCTCTATTTTTTCTATTTAATCTACGTGGCAATATATGAAGAATAATATGTATAAAAATTATGATAAAAAAATTAGGAGGAATTGAGATGAAAAAATTTTCGATTACTATTGCAGGTGGGGGAAGTACATTTACACCTGGTATTATATTAATGTTACTTAATAATTTAGATAAATTACCAATCCGTAAAATAAAATTTTATGATAATGATGCGGATAGACAATCAATTATAGCTGGTGCTTGTGAAATTATCTTAAAGGAGAAAGCACCAGAAATTGAATTCATAGCAACTATAGATCCAGAAGAAGCATTTACAGATATAGATTTTGTAATGGCTCATATAAGAGTTGGTAAATATGCAATGAGAGAATTAGATGAAAAAATTCCTTTGAAATATGATGTAGTAGGCCAGGAAACTTGCGGACCAGGTGGAATAGCATATGGAATGAGGTCTATAGGTGGAGTTATTGAAATACTTGATTATATGGAAAAATATTCACCAAATGCATGGATGTTAAATTATTCAAATCCTGCTGCAATAGTAGCAGAAGCAACTCGTAAATTGAGACCGAATTCAAAAATACTTAATATATGTGATATGCCAATAGATATAGAATCACGTATGGCAAAGATTTTGGGCTTAAAATCAAGAAAAGAAATGACAATTCGTTACTATGGACTTAATCACTTTGGTTGGTGGACAGATATTCGTGATAAAGAAGGTAATGATTTAATGCCAAAAATAAAAGAATATGTAGCCCAATATGGATATGTAGTTTCAGAAAATGGAGTTCAACATACTGATGCAAGTTGGGATGATACTTTTGGAAAAGCTAGAGATGTATTTGCTATTAATCCAGAAACATTGCCAAATACTTATTTAAAATATTATTTATTCCCTGATTATGTTGTAAAGCATTCAAATAAGGAATATACAAGAGCAAATGAAGTGATTGATGGTCGTGAAAAATTTGTTTTTGGTGAATGTAAAAAGATTATTGAAAATAAATCGACAGAAGGGTGTGCAATGAAAATAGATGAGCATGCTTCATATATAGTTGATTTAGCAAGAGCTATTGCTTATAACACAAAAGAGAGAATGTTGTTAATCGTTGAGAATAATGGAGCAATCAGTAATTTTGATCCAACAGGGATGGTTGAAATCCCTTGTTTAGTAGGTAGTAATGGACCTGAACCTATTGTAATGGGGAAAATTCCACAATTCCAAAAAGGTATGATGGAACAGCAAGTATCTGTTGAAAAATTAGTTGTAGAAGCATGGATAGAAAAATCATATCAAAAATTATGGCAGGCACTTACTCTATCTAGAACTATTCCAAGTGCATCAGTAGCAAAATTAATTTTGGATGAGTTAATTGAAGCAAATAAAGAATACTGGCCAGAATTAAAATAATTAAAATTTATTAGTTAATGCAAAATATACAAAATGTGCCTTTTGTATTTAAGATACTAATTTGTTATCTACAAATATATTTTGATATAATGTAGATAACAAGGAGGTATCACTATGAAATTAGAAGAGTTGATAAATAAAAATTATAGTAAGTTGAATGAAAATGATATATATATATTAAAATATGTTTTAAAAAGTAAAATTCAATGCTGCAATTTAGGCATTAATGAATTGGCAAAACGTTGCAATGTATCTAAAACTACTATATTACGATGTATAAAGAAGTTGGAATTTGAAGGTTATAGCGAATTTAAAGTACATCTAAAATTGGAAGAAAGTAATGTTTACAGTGAAAGTGAAGAAGATAATAATATTGAAAAACTAATTACAGATATAAATCAAACTATTAATTATTTTAAGAATAGGGATTTTACAAAAATATGTAAGTTAATTTACGAGGCTGAAAAAGTTTTTGTTTATGGAACAGGTGCACCACAGAGAGTAGTTGCTCAAGCTTTAAAACAAACTTTTTTTGCAGTAAATAAGTATTTATATGTTATTGAAGGAGAAGGAGAATTTGAAGGACTAACAGATAAGGTAGGTGAAAAGGATCTAATTATCATTATATCATTATCTGGAAATACAGCTTCCTTGGAGAAATATACAAATAAGCTTTCTTTAAAAGGCATTGAATATGTTTCTATCACTAAACTTATAAATAATAAGCTTTCAACAAAAACTCCATATAATTTATATGCAACTACATCAGAATTTAGGTTAGATAGTGGTAACAGCTATGAAACATTTACAATATTTTATATTTTAATTGAAGTATTGTTTAGACATTATGTTAAGTATGAAAAAGAACAGAAGGTTAAAACTTTAAAAATTGAAGAGTAATAATTTGCAGTAACTAGAAAAAATAGTTTTGAAAATAATCAAGAGATAGAGAAATAGTTATGTTTAAAAATATTTTAAAAAGGAAACCCAAAACTGTTGAAATTTTTTCACCTTTAAATGGGAAAGTTATTGATATTTCAGATGTGCCTGATCCAGTGTTTTCAGAGAAAATGATGGGGGATGGATTTGCTATCATTCCAAGTGACGGAAAGCTAGTATCACCAGTAAAAGGAACTATAATACAAGTATTTCCTACTAAACATGCTATATGTATTGAAGCAATAGATGGATTAGAAATCATAATCCATATAGGTTTGGATACTGTTGAACTTAATGGGTCAGGTTTTGATGTAAAAGTAAAAGTTAATGATAGTGTTGATGTTGGAGATTTATTAGTGAATATTGATATTGATTTTTTGAAGATAAACAATAAAGATACAGTAACCCCAGTAGTTATTTCTAACTATGCGGATAAAGTGAAAAGTATGACATTGGAAAAGAATTCAAAAGATGTTAAGTGTAAAGAACTAGTATTAAAATGTAATTTAATTTAAGTAAAAATATTAGAATTTAAATCCTAATTCTTAATTTAGGAGATGGAGAATAAAGACTATTGGAAGAGTTACAAAAGAAAAGAGTGATATGTAGCATTGTTATAAACAGTAAATGAATTTATGATGTTTTAACAGATTGTTATATTAACGATACGCACAAATAGAAACGCTTCAAAATTTTTCTATTGTGTATATTGATACTACAAGCAATAATATCAATAAGTAAACGTTTGCTAAGAAATTTCCCTAGTTAAAGGCTATATTAAAGTTCAATGGAGGATAAAAAATGATATATTTTAATGAAGTATTAGATTTACAAGAAAAGAAATTTGATATATTTACCATTGGTGAATTACTAATAGATATGATCTCCAATGATTATAGTGATAACTTTCAGTGCAATAATTACACAAAATATTTTGGTGGCTCTCCTGCTAATATTGCAATGAATGCAAAAAAATTAGGCGCAGAATCTGTGATTGCTTCTTCTGTAGGAAAGGATGGACTTGGTGATTTTTTAATACAACATTTAGAAAATAATCATATAGATACAAGTTATATTAGTAGAGTCGATTTTCCTACAAGTATGGTTCTTGTAACTAAGAGTAAAACAACTCCTGTACCTATATTTTATAGAGGAGCAGATTATAATTTACCATTTGATTCAAAGCTAAAATCAGTATTAAATAATACTAAAATTGTACATTTTTCTTGTTGGCCTATTTCTCAAAAGAATTCTAGAGAGACTATAGAAAAGGTAATTGTAGAAGCAAGAAAGAATAAGGTACTTATAGGATTTGACCCTAACTATCATGAAATGATATGGGAACATGGGCATGATGGAATAAAGTATATAAAAGATTTAATAAGTAAAGTAGATATAATAAAGCCTTCAGAGATTGATGCAGAGAGAATTTTTGGATCAGATATTCCTGAAAATCAAGTAAAGAAATTTATTGATTTAGGTGTAAAACTTGTAATTATGACCCTTGGGAAGGATGGTGCTATAGTTTCTAATGGATTAGAGACTATCAGATTCGAGACTTTAGCTAAAGAGGTAGTTGATACAACTGGAGCTGGAGATGCTTTTTGGTCAGGTTTTTATACTTCAATAATTAAAGGATATTCTATAAGAGAAGCATTAAATCTTGGATTTGCAGTAAGTGCGTATAAACTTAAATACGTAGGTGCTGTTGTTAACTTACCAACTATTGAAGAACTAAAAAGTACTTGTAGCATATAAGGAGGTTTTTAAAATGGCGGTTAAAAATAAAGTACAGCTTATAACTTACCCCGATTCTCTTGGAGGCGACTTAAAAACACTTAATAATGTACTTTTAAAATACTTCTCTGATATATTTGAAGGTGGAATACATATACTCCCTCCATTTCCCTCATCTGGAGATAGAGGTTTTGCTCCATTAACCTATTTAGAAATTGAGCCAAGCTTTGGTACCTGGGAGGATATAAAAGCTATAGGAGAAAACTTTGATATTTTAGTAGATTTAATGGTTAATCACATTTCTAAGAAGTCTAAATATTTTCAGGATTTTATTAAAAAAGGACGAAATTCAGAATATGCAGACTTGTTTATAACCTTAGACAAAATTTGGGAAGATGGAAAACCAAAACAAGAAGATATTGAAAAAATGTTTTTACGTAGAAAATTACCATATTCAACTTTTACTGTGGAAGAGACTGGTGAAGAAGAGAAGGTATGGACTACATTTGGTAAGACAGATCCTTCTGAACAAATTGATTTATATATAAAATCTCAAAAAGCAAAAGATCTTCTTAAAGAATTTTTTATGAACTTTAAGAAGCAAAATGTTAAAATAGTAAGATTAGATGCAGTGGGGTATGTTATTAAAAAACTTGGAACAAGCTGCTTCTTTGTAGAGCCAGAAATATATGACTTCCTTGATTGGATTAAAGAACTGGCAGATTCATTGGAAATTGAATTGCTGCCTGAAGTTCATTCACACTATTCAATTCAATATAAACTAGCAGATCACGGATTTTGGATATACGATTTTATTTTACCTTATACTATTTTAGATACGTTAATAAATAAGTCTAGTGAGAAACTTTGTGAGTACCTTAAAGTACGTCCTAAAAAACAGTTTACAATGCTTGACTGTCATGATGGAATTCCAGTTAAGCCAGATATGGATGATCTTATAGATACCAAGGAGGCAAGAAAATTAGTTGATGTATGTGTAGAAAGAGGTTCAAATCTTAGCCTCATTTTATCAGAGGAACACAAGGCTGAGGATGGTTTTGATGTACATCAAATAAGATGTTCTTACTATTCAGTACTTAATTGTGATGATGATGCATACTTAGCAGCTAGAGCAATTCAATTTTTTACACCTGGAATACCACAAGTATATTATGTAGGAGCATTAGCAGGAGAAAATGACACTGAAAATGTAAAGAAAACCGGTGAAGGTCGTGAAATCAATCGTCATAATTTTAGTATTGAGGAAATTGAACAGTCCCTTAAAAAAGATGTAGTTCAAAGACTTTTAAAGCTAATAAAATTCAGAAATGAGTATGATGCTTTTAATGGAGAATTTAAGGTTTTAGATTGTGCTAAAGATGAAATTAAACTTATTTGGGAAAAGGACTCTAAATTTTGTGAATTATTTATAGATATTAAAACCAATGAGAGTGTTATAAACTATATTGATGAAGTGGGTAATTTGGCTAAATATAAGATATAAATTAACTAAAGAAAAGGATATAACCTTAGGAGTAAATAAATTACATAGTAAAATTCAAGCAGACCGTACTGGTAAGCATTTATTTAAATTAAAGAAAACAGCATAAATATATTTTATGCAAGCAAAAAGAAGCTATCGCTAACGAATTTTAATCCGCTAATGCGATAGCCCCTTTCTAAATTTACCAAGTTTTCTAGGGTGTTTTCAGGAAAAGTTAAAATGAGTTATAATATTGACATTGAAGTCATATATCCATCTCTAACTGAATCTCCAAGCTTGCCTGGTTTTGCACTATCGCCTATAACATATACCTTTCTTTCCTTGCAAGCTTTCTTTAAATTTTCAACTACTTCAAGATTTGATTTCATTCCCATAGAAAAAATTACGGTATCAGCTTCAATAAATGATTCTTGTCCATCTTTTGAAACAAGAATACCATTCTTCTTAAATTCAAGGCATTTAGCTCCAAGAACTTGTTTAATAGATCTTTTATCCATTTCATCTAAAAGCGCATTTCTATAATATCCAAAAGTTTCATAAGCCATCATTGTATTCATCTCAACAACAGTAACATCTCTACCTTCATTTGCAAGATGAAGTCCTACTTCACAGCCAACAAGACCACCACCTACAAGTACAACTTTTTTGCCAATTCTATTTATAGAATCATATGCTTCAAGAGCATTCATAGCAGTTTCAATTCCAGGAATTTTTGGTACAAGCGGATGAGCTCCAACTGCAATAATTACTGCATCTGGATTTATATTATTTATAAGCTTTTCATCTGCAGCTGTATTCATAATAACTTGAATATCTGCATCATTTTCAACTTCTCTAATTAATAGATTTTTGAAATTCCTTAAATCAACTTTGTCTTCATCTTTATCTGTAAAATTAATAATTCCACCTAATTTATTCGACTTTTCAACAAGGGTTACTTTATGTCCTCTTTCCTTAGCGGTCAAGGCAGCCTGAAGGCCTCCTACACCTCCACCTATGATTAATACATTCTTGCTTTTTTCTGGAACAGGCATACGATCTGGATAATGTCCAAAACCTGAATTAGGATTAATAGCACATCTTCCCATAGAGGCTGGTGAATAAATTTTGAAAGCTTCTTCCTTAGGTATCTTTTCCCATAGTGGAATATCTGTCTTATGCTCACAGAACCCTGGATAACATTGGAAGCATCTTACACATCTTCTTATCTTATGAGCTTCACCATTTTTTGCTTTATTAGCAAATTCAGGATCTGAAAAGCCTTGTCTGCCAAGCTCAATAAAATCTGCCTTTCCTGATGAAATAATATCTTCAGCTAGTTCAGGACTATTAATACCACCAATTACAGCTACTAATGATTTATTTACAGCTCTTTTTATTTTTGCTGCATGCTCAACATTAACACCATGTTCATTAAAGAAATCTGAGAAGGTATTGGTTTGATTACCGGCCCATTTTAAGCCATTTGATACATGGATTATATCAACCTTTCCATCAATTAGTTTACAAAATTCAACTGTATCATCTATTGTAAGACCGCCATCAACACCATCTTCTGCACTTATTCTAAGCTCAATTATCATTTCATCTCCTATGGCTTCACGAACTGCATCAAGAATCATCATTGGGAAACGAGCACGATTTTCCATACTGCCGCCAAATTCATCAGTACGGTGATTTGTCCATGGAGAAAGGAATTGCTGCATATTGAAACCATGTCCGCCATGAACTAATACACCATCAAAACCACAGGCTTTAGCAAAACGTGAAATTCGTGCAAAATCATCACATACCTTCTTCATCATTGAAAGGTCCATTTCTTTAACTTCAATACCATCTTCTCTTACATATCCATCAGGGCCCCAAGGCTGATAAGGAGGTTTTGCTTCAGACCGTGAACCTTCATGGCAGAATTCCAAATATGCAATAGCACCATGTTTCTTAATTCTTGTAGCAAATTCTTTAATGTCTTCAAAATCTGATCCTTCATATTTATTAAAATCTACTGGACGTTCTAAAAATAAGCATGAAGCTTCTTCAGCATTAACAGAAATCTCTCCTGTTGATACAGCTGCTGAACCACCTTTGGCTCTATTTTCAACCATTCTATATACATTTTCCTTTATTTCAGGCAGAAATAGCACAGAATGTGCAAATAAGGTAGGGGCATTTATAATCCTATTCTTATAAGTATAGTTACGCACCTTAATTGGATTAAATAAATTTGGAAAATTACTCATATAAATTACACTCTCCTTTGTTAAATTACTCCATTATTGTTTATGATAACGTTTTATATTATTATGATAGCATAGCTGTTTTTTTTAACAATCATCAAAGGGATTGTTAATTATTGCTTAAGCAACATTTTGTATATAAAATGTTTATTAAATTTTTAAATGCATCCAAATATTAAAAAACAAGGAGTAGAAATATGAGGGAAAAAGATTTAAGAGTGATTAAAACAAAACAAAGCATCTATAATGCATTGCTTGAATGTATGAATAAATACCCAATGAAGAAAATTACAGTACACAAAATAACAGAACATGCTCAAATTAATCGATCAACTTTCTATAAGTATTATGTAGATAAATTTGATTTAATTGATAGTTATATTAAAGAAGTTCTCGATAATTTTGTGAAAAATATAAATGCTGATTTTATTAAGGCCTCTAACAATGAGATTTATGATTCGATATATCATGATTATTTTAAAAATATCTTGAAGTTTTTTAGTGATAACAGTGAAGCGTACAAAATTTTGTGGAATGCTAATATAGAACAAGATATTTTCATTGAAATGCTTAATATTCTTCAAGAAAATATAATTAATATTATTTATACCGATGGAACCTTTAATAAATCAAAAAATAACTATGCTAAATTATATTCTCATCTTTTTGCATCTAATTGTATGACCACTATTAGATGGTGGCTTGAAAGTGCTCCTGAAATGTCTATTGATGATGTCGGAGTACTTATGAAAAGTAACATGGAAAATGGCTTCTTCCAAACGTATAGATTAATAATTGATGATAAGTTACTAAGTAAATAGACACATTAATTATGATTTAAGATAAGCGCTGTAACAGCCTGTTTAAAGTGAAATTTTAGTTTAGATATATCATGGAAACATTTGCTCATACCAGCAGAAAGCTTCTTTTCTTGGCTTAATAGAGTGTGTTAAAACCTCTCATCTAATTACTTTGTAAAAGTATATTAAATGAGAGGTTTATTTATATGATTATATTTGTTAAATAACCAATAATTTTTTGCCTTTTATATACATTCAACTAACATATTTATAAATTCTTCAAATGAATTACATCGAATCAATTTATCTAAATTAATTTCATCAGATAAAATGTTTGTTAATGCATCAAACATATCGTTAAATACCTTTCTTTCGCTTTTATTTATAGTTAATAAAAAAATAATGCTTACTTGCTGATTTCCCCAGTTTAAAGGTTTTTTATTTACAAGTGTAAACATACCTGTTTTTATGGCATTCATATGCATAGAATGTGGGATGGCTATACCATTAAAGGCTGTAGAGGACATAGCTTCACGTTCAAATACTTCTTGTTTAAAATCAGGCTTTATATAGCCTTTTTTCTGCATTTCATCGCACATAAATTCAATTGCTTGATTTTCATTTTCAAAATATTTATCTTTAAAAAATAAGGATTCATTAAAAATTGAATGTAAATTCTCTAAAAATTCTGATTTTTGTTTATTTTTCTTTACTTCCTCAATTTTGTTAGCTATAAGTTTGCGATCTTTTTCTGTCAAAAAGGTATTTACAATAATAAAGGGGAAGGATTTAAAATTAACAAATTTAATTGTAGAAATAACAAAATCAACTTGTAGATCTTCTAATTCTTTTTCCTTTGTAACGATATTTTTAACTAATAGAGAATCACCAAAAGCTGAAGCTATGCTTTCTGCCAATTTTATATCTAAATCATAATGCTTAGGAAAAAGAATTGCACAAGTAATTTTAGTATGCATATTTTTTTGATTAACTAAATTAGCGCCAATATGCAAAGCTATATAAGCAATTTCATCTTCATTAATTTCACAATTTGTGTAATTTTTAATTTTGTATGAAATAGTAACAGCACAATCATAAATTAATGGACAATTACTTTTAATAGAGTCAGTTAAGGGATTTTTACTAAAGTTTCTACTTTTAATTCGAGTAAGTAGATTTTTTATATGTAGAGCAAAGCGTACTAAAAATTCGGGTTCATTAAAATCAATATAATATTGAGTGTTAATTTCTTTAATTAAATCGTTTACTATATTCATGCATTCTTTTCCAACAAATTGTTCCAAATTAATTTTATTGACATCTTTATAATCCACATTAGTTGCATTACTGATAATTAGCAAGGTTAATTCATAAATTTCATTTTCATTATAATTAATATCAAAAACATCTTGAAGCTTTTTTACTATCTCTTGCGCTATTCCATATTCATGGTTTTTAATTAATAATTCTTTACTTGCTTCTGTATAATCATAAATGTTATTATTTTTAATTCTATCAATAGTAATAGTAATATGTAAAACTAAATTCATTAAAGAATATCCATTAATAAAATAATGATATTTCTTAAATGCATTTACAATTATTGATTCAATTTCTTCAATGTCATAGTCCACAAAGGCAGCTTGTATTGTATTAATATCTAATGGATTTTCATTAAGCTTTTCATATAAAATTGAGTTCATAATTTTTCGTTTATTCTTTTCTAATCCATCTAAAGAAATATTATTCCCCTTAATATATAAAGTTAAATCAAATTTATAACATTTTTTCTTAACCTTATTTAAATCTCCTTTTAATGTAGCTTCACTGATATAAATTTCTTGACTAAGATCATATATGTCAATGATTTTCTCAGTATTATTAATTAGCTTTATAATAATATAATCGATTCGTTCTTCAGGGGTTTGAGGAATCAAAGAATCTGACATTTTTAAAAACCTTTGAACTTCAGGCTTATTTACTTTATATCCATTTCTTGATGAAATAATTAAGTTATTATTGACTTTTTTTATTTCTGAAATATAATTCTTTACACTCCTCAAAGAAACATTCAATTTTAATGATAATTGTAAAGCTGTGGTCCAATCGTCTTGATTTTGTAAATAACTTAATAATTTCAATGATTTTGAATTAACCATACAATCCCTCTATCTTAATTTATTTTGTTAGCTTTAAATATACTACATTTTATAGTTAAAACTTAAAACAGTCAAATAATTATTTGCACCATAGATAGGCAATAAATACCTGCACCTTTAGGGTGTATTTATTTAGTTGAAAGGCTTTCTATTTTAGGCAATAATATAGACATAAGCTAACCTTAAACGTTATCAATTGAACTTCGAAAGGGGAATTATAATATGAAAAAATTAAATGTTTTATTAGTTTGCGGTTCTGGTGCAAGCAGCGGATTTATGGCTGCAAATATGAGAAAGGCAGCAAAAGAAAAAGAAATAGACATCACTATAACTGCAAGAAGTGAGGCCGAAATTGATAATTATGTAGATGAAATTGATGCACTAATGATTGGACCACATTTGGCTTATTTACTTGACGAAATTGATGAAATTTTAGATGGGACTCAAGTAAAAGCAATTTTAATGAAACCAGAATATTATTCTACACTTGATGGTAACAAAGCTTTAGATCATCTATTATCAGAAATTTAATATTTAATAAACAAAGGAGGATAAAAATCATGAATAATTTAATTAACTGGCTTCAAAATAGCTTTTCACCAAAGATGAATAAAATTAATAATAATGTGTGGGTTGTTTCAATAAAAGATTCTATAATGCAGACACTTCCATTTATTTTCTTAGGTTCAGTATTTTGCTTGTTAGCTATCTTAAACGACTATTTTCCCAATTTACCTAGCTTTTGGACACCATTTGGATGGACGATGGGAAAAATCTCTCTATTTGTTGCTTTCTTAATTCCATTCAACTTGATGGAAAAGAAACGTCTACGTAAACAACGTCTTATTGCTGGTATGAGTAGCTTGATATTGTTTCTAATAGTAGTTACTCCTCAAGTTGAATTTGATAAGGTAATAGGTTTTGGACACACTTCTTTAGGTGCAGGTGGAATGTTTATAGCAATATTCTGCGGAATTTTTACTGGATATGTCATGAGCCTATTTGGAAAATTTTCTTTCTTTAAAGAAGATTCTGTAATTCCTGATTTTGTAAGATCATGGTTTGACGCAATGTTGCCTATAGCAATTATTATATGTACAGGCTGGATTGTTGTATTAATTATGAAAGTTGATTTATATAATGCTGTACTTTCAATCTTTATGCCATTATCTACATTTATCCAATCACCATTTGGATTCATTATAGTAATGTTTATTTATTGTTTCCTATATTCTATGGGGATTTCAAGTTGGGTATTAACACCAGTAACTTCACCAGTATTTTTAGCAGCTATAACTGCTAACATTGCAATGGCGCAAGCTGGGACAGCTACTGCTGCTAACTTAAATTTAGCTACAAGCAGTACAATTTATTCAGCATACCTATGGGTTGGCGGTATAGGATGTACCTTACCTCTAGTAATAATGTTAATACGTTCTAAAGCAAAGAAATTAAGTGCATTAGGAAAAGCTTGTCTTGTACCAAGTATTTTCAATATAAATGAACCAGTAGTATTTGGAACTATAGCTTGGAATCCATACTTAATGATTCCAATGTGGATTCAAGGAATTGTACTTCCTATAGTAACTTATATATTTACTAAAGTAATTCCATTTGCACCAATTCCAACTTTACAATTTGAAATGTGGTATTGTCCATTCCCAATTTCAACATGGATTACAACCGGTTCAATTAGCGGTATCCTATTACTAGTTGTAAATATTGTTATTTCGGCTACTATATGGTATCCGTTCTTTAAAGCTTATGAAGCACAAGAAATAAAAGCATTAAATGAACAAGAAGCTGCTAATTAGAGCACAATAAATAATAAATGCAAGAGGAGAAAACACATATGGATGATAATAAATTACAAGCAGCTATGGAAATAATTTTAAATGCAGGTGATGCTCGTGTAAAGTGTAAAGAAGCTTTAGATGCAATTGCAGCTTATGATTTTAAGCTTGGAAATGAAAAGCTTAAAGAGGCTCAAGTAAAAATTAGTGCTGCACATAAAGTACAAACTGATGCTATTCAAGGAGAAAGTGCAGGAGAAGCTAGCAGCTATTCAATATTATTTACCCATGCACAAGATACATTAATGACAATTAATAGTGAAATCATTATTGCAAAACAAATGATTAAAATCTTTGAAAGCTATGAAAAAAGAATTGCTGCATTAGAAAAATAATAATAACGTGTCTTCAAGAATTAACGCTTGGAGACACTTTTTAAAAAGGAGGAACAATATTATGAACAGAGTACCAAGTGGTTTTCCAAAAGATTTTTTATGGGGCGGCGCTGTTGCAGCGAATCAATTAGAAGGTGCATATGATTTAGATGGAAAAGGTTTATGCATTGCTGATATTAACGAATTTCATGACGATATAGCATTAGATAAAAAATATAATGGTGAAGTAACTTCTACATATATAAAAGAAGCTGTAAATAGCACCAAGAAAATATTTCCTAAAAGATGGGGTATAGACTTTTATCATACTTATAAAGAAGATTTGAAATTATTGGCAGAACTTGGGTTAAAAACCTTTCGTACATCAATAAACTGGGCACGAATATACCCAAATGGTGATGAGAGTACACCAAATGAGGCAGGATTAAAGTTTTATGATAATCTTATAGATGAAATTATTAAAAATGGTATGGAGCCAATGATTACAATATCTCATTATGAAATGCCATTAAACTTAACAACTGCTTATAAAGGCTGGTATTCAAGAGAGACCATTGGATTCTTTGTAAATTACTGTAAAGCTCTTTTTGACCGATTTAAAGGCAAAGTTAAGTATTGGATTATAGTTAATCAAATTAATCTTATTATTCACGAGTCCTTCAATCATTTAGGAATAGCAGAAGATATGGTAGATGATATGCTAAGTGCTAAATATCAAGGTGTTCACAATGAAATGGTAGCATGCGCTCTAGCAACAAAATATGCGCATGAAGTAGATCCAAATTATCAAATAGGCATGATGCTATGTGGCGGTCCTGCTTATGCTGCAACCTGCAAGCCTGAAGATGTATTTGCTACATTAAGAATAAATCAAATGGAATATTTCTTCTCAGATGTTTTATTACGCGGCTACTACCCTGGTTATGCATTTAGATATTTTGACGATAACAATATTCATATAGAATTTGGTGAAGATGATGAAGAAGCTCTAAAAAATACTGCTGATTTTATGTCTTTCTCTTATTACTATACTCGTATTTGTGATGCTGAAAGTGTTAAAGAAAAGCAAGGTACTTACAGGAATCCTGAATTATCTGCCAACCCATGGGGGTGGAGTATTGATCCAATCGGACTTCGCACATTTTTAAATTTATTTTATGATCGTTACCAATGTCCAATTTATATTACAGAAAATGGTGTTGGATATCATGATGTTTTAGAAGCAGATGGCTCAATTCATGATCCATACCGAATTGAATTCTTTAAAGCACATATTGAACAAATGAAAGAAGCAATTAAGGATGGAGTTGATTTACGTGGATATTATGCATGGGGACCAATTGATATAGTTAGCTGCTCCTCGAGTGAAATGAGTAAACGATATGGCTTTATATATGTTGACATTGATGATTACGGAAAAGGTAGCAGAAAACGTTATTTAAAAGATAGTTATACATGGATGAAAAAAGTTATAGAAACCAATGGTGAAGATTTAAATATATAAAAATCATACCAAAAATGTAGAAAAAATCTATCAAAATTAAAAAATAATTTTGATAGATTTTTTTCTATGCTCCATTGGCAGCATTTCAAATTTTTCTTTAAATTTTGAATAAAAGTAGTTTAAATTAGAGTATCCAATTTGCTCTGATATTGAATATATAGATGTAACAGGAGGAATAAACTATTAAAAAATTTAGATAAAACCAATAAAAATAATAGATGAAATATTTTGCCGAAAGCTATAAAATATAGATAAGAGTATAATTTTTGCTAATTTTTTGTGTTAAAATTAGTTTTCTTTGGACAAGATTACAGGAGGGGATGATTTGCATGATAAAAGGGATAAAGCTAAAAGTATTGTTACCATTAATAACACTTAGTTTGTTTTTTTTGGTGTTTATGGCAATACAATTTAATTCAACAAGTAATAATCTAAAAAAAGTACGGGAAATGAATAGTAAATACTTCTATACAAGTACTAAAGCTGATCAGCTAAAATTAGATGTTGTACAGGTTCAGCAATTTCTAACCGATATTAGTGCAACAAGAGGCGCAAAAGGTTTTGATGATGGTTTTGATGAAGCAGAAAAATATGCTAAGGATTTAGAAAGTGTCTTAGGTGAGCTTAAAGAAAAAAATCCAGAAAGTGCAAGTGAATTAGATAATATACAAAAAAGTTTTAAACCCTATTATGAAACTGGAAAGAAAATGGCTCAAGCGTACATAGACGGTGGCCCTGAAAAAGGAAATTTATCTATGGAGGAATTTGATTCTACTGCAGAAAAGATTAATGATGAAGTTGATAAATTTAACGAAGAAACAGCAAAAAATATCGAGATATCTATAAATAGTATTGAGAATGATATAAGAAATACAGTGATTTTAATAGGAATATCCATCGTAGCTTTAATAATAATATTAGTTATGACTTGGAGATATATCTCTAAACATATTGTTACACCAATAACTACTATGCTTTCGAAACTTAATGAAATGTCTAATAATGGCGGAGATTTAACCCAAAGGATAGATTTTCATAGCAATGACGAGATTGGTGAAATGGCAAAAAGTTTTAATTTAATGCAGGATTCTTTTAGGCAGATTATCCACGTAGTTATTAATGAATCAAGAAGTGTTGAAAATAAAGTTGAAAAAGCTAATGAAAATATGGGTAAGTTATCTGGATTAATCGAAAATGTTTATGCTACAACAGAAGAATTATCAAGTGGTATGGAGGAGACAGCAGCGTCAACAGAGGAAATGAGCAGTACTACGTCTTTAATTAACTTAGATATGAAAGGAATTGCAGAAAAGGCAAAAAGTGAAGCTGAGAATTCTAAGTTGATCAATGAGAGGGCTAATGAGCTTAAAAATAAAGCTGTTCTTTCTATGGAAAATGCTAAAAGAATTAATTCACAAACTCAAAGTAAATTATTAGAAGCTATTGAAAAAGCTAAAGAAGTTGAAAAGATAAAGGTTTTATCAGAAGCTATTTTAGAAATTTCATCTCAAACGAATTTATTAGCATTAAATGCATCAATAGAGGCTCAAAGAGCAGGTGAAGCAGGCAAAGGGTTTTCAGTAGTAGCAGAAGAAATTGGAAATCTTGCAGAAGATTCTAAAAATACTGTATCAGAAATAAGTAATGTTAGTAATATAGTTATGGAAATAGTAGACAACTTAGTTTCTACTTCTCAAGATATGATTAAATTTATCAATGAGGATATAGTAAGTGATTATGAAATGATTGTTAAAACAGGAGAGCAGTATAGTGAAGATGCAGCTATGATTTATGATATGACAACAGAATTTAGCAACAAATCTAATCATATAATGGATTCTATGTTTAGGGTTGGTGATGCTGTAAAGCAAATAACTGATTCAAATAATGAATTGGCTATTGGAACAAATAATATTGCAGAAAATATGAATACTATATCTGAAAGTTCAGGAAATGTTGTTGAATTAATTAAGGAAGTTAATGTAAGTACGAATGAGCTAGTTAGTATGGTTAATAATTTTAAGGTATAACTATTGTTACTAAAAAGAAATAAGTAAGAGAAAAGACAAGTATAATAGAGATGAAAAAAATAATAGGCCAGTATGCTTGCATATTTGGTCTATTATTTTACAGACTTTTTTTCACAGTCTGTTTTTTTTATATGAATTAGTGGGGAAGTTTTTAGTATATTAATGTTGCAATTTAAATTAATTTAGCAGTTAATATCCAAACAAATTTATTCATTTGTTGGAAGTCTACAGTGAAACCTTCAGCTTCAAATAATTTATTTAAAAATTTACAAGTTGAATAAAATTCTGTTTCTAGATCATGTGCTAGTGCTGGGAAATTCTTATTATAGGTATCTTTTATTATAAATTCTCTACTTTCAGTGGAATCATACATGGTATCTGTTATTATTATAGTTCCATTCTTCTTGAGTTTGCTCTTTAGTAATTTAATTGATTCTTCCTTTTCAGAATCTGTAAGGTGGTGAAAGGCATAACTACTGATGATAGCATCAATACTATTATCATCAATAGGCAAGGATAAAAATGTTCCTGGCAAGAAGGAGAGTGATGGAGCTTTTTTTAAAGCAATAGTACGCATCTTAACATTTGGCTCAATGCCTACAACATTATAACCAGCCTTTGAAGCAGCTAAGGTTAAATTTCCAGTACCTGCACCAATATCAAGGATTTTAGCAGCTTTAGATTTTGAAATATGCCTAACAGTTTCATCCAATATTTCTGTATAATTTTTAAAAACCTCCTCATACTCACCGTTTTTAATATAAACAGTTTCATCATAATTATCTGCCCAATCATCAAATAGAGCATTAAAGCGAAAATCAGATAATTTTATAGAAAAATCATATAAGTTTTGACTGAAATATCTATCACTTCTATCTGGTAAAATAACAACAATGTTACTTTTTTCTTTTGTTTTGTATGCCTGTCGTATAGCACCAGCCACAGCAGCACCAGAAGATGAACCAGCTAAAATACCTTCTTTTTGTGATAAAAGACGTACAAAATACATGGATTCATCATCAGGTATCTTTTCAACTTCATCTATATAATTTCTATCAAAAATACTAGGAATGAAGTGATTTCCGATACCCTCAACCTTGTAAGTGCCTTCTTCACCACCACCTAATATAGAACCGATTGGATCACTTAAAACTATTTTTATGTCAGGATTTTTTTCTTTGAGGTAGGAAGCGATTCCAACAATTGTTCCACCAGAGCCAGCGCCAGCAACTAAAATATCAATTTTACCATCTAATGCATCATAGATTTCTTTGCCAGTCTTTCTATTTGCAACTACATTAGCAGGATTATCAAATTGTTTTGGAACAAAGGAGTTTGGAATTTGTTTTGCTAATTCATTAGCTTTTGCTACAGCACCTTCAATTCCTTCTGAAGAGGGCGTTATTATAAGATCTGCTCCAAGAGCTTTCATTAAAATTTGTTTTTCAATAGAAAATTTTTCGGGAATAACAATTATTAAATTATATCCTTTTTCAAAAGCAGCCATAGCAAGACCAATACCGGTATTACCAGCACTTGCTTCTATAATTGTATAACCAGGCTTTAAAAGACCTTGCTTTTCAGCAGTTTTTATAATTTCCATTCCTATTCTATCTTTGATACTTCCGCCTGGATTTAAATATTCCAGCTTGGCAAAGATATTTACATTTTTATTTGGTGATATGTGGTTTAGTTTTAGCAATGGTGTATTTCCAATTAAATCTCTAATATCATTAATATAATTCATTATTATCACTCCTTATCTATAAAGTGCCTGTTTGAAGTCTTTAATTAAATCCTCAGGATCTTCTATACCTACAGAAAAGCGAACAAGACTATCTTTTATACCAAGTTTCTCTCTTAGTTCTAATGGAATTGAGGCATGTGTCATGATATAAATGTCATAATTTAAAGTAGCTTGATATATTATTGATTATTTGAAAAATAAATTACTAGCTTTAAAAAATATAAAATACACTAAACCAATATGATTAATAAAATATGCTTGTTTTTAGATGAATGTTACTAATATTTTTTTCCTTGCCTGATGAAGAATATCCATGAAATTCTTTAGAATTACCCATGTGAAAATATAGATTATGTACTAAAATGGTTGATTATAAGCTTGAGTATAATTAAATGTGATTAAAATAGTAGGAATTATAGAGTATTTGTTCAATATAAATTTGAACCTGAAAGATGCGTTGCAAGAGGGAGTAGGTTATTAAAAGATATGAGTTCTATGGAACAAAATACACTTCCTTAATATTTTATTCAACTATGATTTTGTACAGGGAATATGTAAAGTGAAAAGACAAGCATAAATATTTACACTACATTTGTAGTGGTTATAATTTTTTTATTACGAATTGTTTGATGGGATTTTATAGTAAACATTTTCAAAAAAATATGCACCAAAACAGAAAAAATACTCACTATATTGTAAAAGTATACACTAGTATAATTAAGCTGTACCCGGGAGAAATAAATAATTATTAAACTTAAAAAATTATTCTATTTTAGTGTGGAGAGTGATAATGTGGAAAATCTATTGAGAGATAAAAAAGCAATTGCAGTATTTATTTTACCAGCATTGATTTTATATTTAATAGTTGTATTTGTTCCAATAATTTGGTCTATTGTGTATTCTTTATTTTCAGGAATGCCAGGGATGGATTTTAAATTTACTGGCTTAAGCAACTATCTACATCTTTTTAAAGATGCTGACTTTATTAACAGTGTAGTGACAAATTTAAAGTATGTTGCAGTAGTTGTTATAGGACAAATTGGATTAGGATTTTTAGTATCATTATTATTTGTATTTGGGCTTAAAAAATATAAAACACTCATAAGAACCATAGTGTTCTTCCCAGTTGTTTTACCAACAGTTGCAACCTCACAATTATTTGCAAAGATTTATGAGATAGCACCCCAATATGGATTATTAAACAGCTTACTTCATGTGTTAAACTTGGATTTTTTTATTCAGCCATGGCTAGGACAACCATCAACAGCTCTTTGGGCTCTATGTGTAGCTGATATTTGGAAAGCTGTAGGATTATATGCATTAATCTTTTATGGTGGTTTAGTTGAAATTCCAGATGAAACTATAGAATCAGCCAGATTAGATGGAGCTAGTGGTATAAGACTTGTTAGACATATTATTTTACCTCTCGTTAAACCAGTTATAATTACTGGATTAGTATTAAGCTTAACAGGAACAATAAAGGCTTTTGATTCAGTTTTGGCATTAACAGCTGGAGGGCCAGGAACATCAACTCAAATGGTATCAATGTATATGTATGATACAGCATTTAAATATGGCCAATATGGTTATGGAAGTGCTATTGCTATATTTATATTATTTGAATGTTTAGTGGCAACAGGTATCGTAAATAAATTATCCAGAAATAATTAATTAACTTTAAGGAGGGTTTCTATGAATATTACACAAGGCGGAATGGAAAATGTAGGCAAGAGTTCCAGCAAGACTAAAATTGTAGGTATAGTATTAAAAATTCTTATAGGCCTTTTACTTGTTGTTGAAATATATCCAATTGTATGGCTACTTTTATCATCAATAAAGGGGCCAACAGAATTTTCTACATCACCTGTTTATGCATTACCAAAAGGATTCTATTTTAAAAACTATATAGATGCTTGGAATATAGGGAAAATGAGTATTTTCTTTAAGAACAGTTTATTTGTAACGACAGTAGCATTAGTTGTTATTATTGTTTTTAGTGCAACAGCTGCTTTTGCGATAACTAAATTAAAATGGAAATTAAGCAAAGCTACATTAACTTTATTTTTAATGGGAATAATGGTTCCGGTTCAAGTAGTTTTAATTCCTTTATTTATGATATATAAAAAGTCTGGATTATTAAATAATCCTTTAAGTCTTATTATTACCTATGCAGCATTTGGATTACCAATGTCTATATATTTGTTTGTAGCATATTTTAAGAATATTCCATTAGAAATAATGGAAGCAGCTGTAATGGATGGCTGTAGTATATATGGAGTATTTTTAAGAATAATTCTTCCACTAATACAAAATGCAATTGTGACTGTATTAACGTTGCAGTTCTTATTTAATTGGAATGACTTGATCTTTTCAATGACCTTTATAAGTAAAACAGATCTTAAGACAATTCAAACTGGAATGATGATGTTTACAGGTCAGTTTGGTCAAAAAGATTGGGGACCTATATTTGCATCAATAACAATGGGAACTATTCCAACCTTATTACTTTATATCGGATTAAATAAGATGGTAATTAAAGGAATGACAGCAGGAGCAGTTAAAGGTTAAATATATAATATTTAATTCTAGATATTAATGTCAGGCAAAGAGATTCGTTAAGAATTAATAACGTACAATAAATAATTTAAGAGTATATAATAGTTACTAGTATTCTGTTATAAAATTAGAAAAAAGTGTACATTAACTAAAAAAAAGTACACTATAACAAATAAATATGATGTGCTAATATTACAATGTAAACGTTATTCAAATATCTAAGTGTAAAAATAATTTGTTCAAATTTAATTTTAGGAGGGTATTTATGAAATCGATTAGAAAAAAGGTTTTAAGTGGAATTTTAGTAGGAATAATGAGTGGAGCATTACTAGCAGGGTGTTCTTCATCAGGTGGTGATAGTAGTAAACAATCAAGTGGAACAAAGGGGAAAACAGTTAAGTTCGTATCAATATGGAATGAAAGTACTGGTGTAGGAAAGGTTATAACTGACTTAACTAATGAATATAAGAAGGATCATCCTAACTTTAATCTAGAAATGGAAGTAGTTCAACAAACTGATTTAGATCAAAAGTTAAATGTACTTGCGGCTAGTAACGATCTTCCTGATTTATTTGTATCGCAAAGTAATTCACAATTGCTTCAATTTGTTAAAGCAGGTCAAATTATAGATATAGATACTTCATTACCAAGTGCAAAGGAAGCTCTTCTTCCAGCTACAGTTACAGGTGTAAATAACATATTAGGTACAGATAAATTATATGCATTGCCAACTGAAAATAACATTGAAGGAATTTGGTATAACAAAAAGATTTTTCAAGATAATAATATTAAAGTACCAACAACTTTAGATGAATTAATGGCTGCATGTCAAAAGTTAAAGGATAAGGGAATACAACCAATGGCACTGGCAGGAAAAGAAAAATGGCCGATAACTCGTCAAATTGCAAACATAGCTATGCGTAAAGCAGGCGTAAATGTTATAGCTGATGCAAACAGTGGAAAGGTATCATATACTGATCCTGCATTTGTAGAAGCAGCTAAAATGGTACAAGAAATGGGAACTAAAGGATACTTTGGAGAAGGTGTAACTACAATAGACTATAATGTTGCAAATGACAGTTTCTTAAA
The DNA here is from genome assembly GCF_000340885.1 of Clostridium saccharoperbutylacetonicum N1-4(HMT). Classification (NCBI taxonomy): domain Bacteria; kingdom Bacillati; phylum Bacillota; class Clostridia; order Eubacteriales; family Clostridiaceae; genus Clostridium; species Clostridium saccharoperbutylacetonicum. Next base: position 1,955,562 of record NC_020291.1, read on the forward strand.
TGGAAAAGCTGCAATGTACTATATGGGTAGCTGGGCTACTAGAGATCTTAATGATGATGCAAAAAATACTTTAGGAAAAGATGGCATTGGATTCTTTAACTTCCCAAGTGTAAATGGTGGAAAAGGAAGTCAAGAAGATTATTTAATGAACTTTGGAACATTACTAGCATTCTCAAAAGACAAGTTTGATGATCAAACAGCAGATTGGGCTAAATACATTGCTTCAAACTTTGGTGATTATTCAATGAATAAACTTGGTAATATTACTGGATTTAAACTTAACAAGACAACTGGAGATATACCAGTATATACAAAAATGGTAACAGATGAAATGAAAAAAGTTAAAAACAGTGGTCTATGGATGGAATACAATTTCGATCAAAAGACTAGTGACTTAAATCAAAATAATTCTCAACTTTTACTACTTGGTAAAATGACTCCAGAAGATTATTGTAAACAACTTGATGATGCAGTAAAAACTAGCTTGAAAAAGTAATAGTTAAATAATAAATTTTAAACATATAAATTCAAAAGCAACTTTGGGAAATTATTCTTTAGGTTGCTTTTGAACTATTTATTTTAAGAGGAGAAGAATGTATATGAACAATATAGAATATAAAGAAAACATTATTTTTACTGCTTTTAACTATATAGCATGGTTTGTTTTAGGAAATCTTTATTTTCTAGCGGCAAATGTACTTTTTATTGGATACAATATTATCTTTGGAATTGATATGTCATCAAATATTTCTATTTTAGGGTTCATTACATTAATTCCCATGGGGCCAGCATTAACTGCACTTTGTGCTTCAATGGGTAAAATAATAAGAGAAAAAGATATTAACATTACAAGTTACTATATTAAAGCATATAAGACAAATTTTAAACAGTCGCTGCAATTATGGTGTGCGGAATTAGTAATACTTTTTATATCTTATATTAATTTGAATCTTTCAGTAAAAGAGGGGATTTTAAGTGAATTTGCAATTTTATTTATTGCTATATGTGTATTCACAGTGATAATAGGAACAATTGCTTTCCCTATAATTTCGAGATTCAATTTTACAACTATAGATGTAGTAAAAATAGCTTTTATTTACTCTATAAAAAGGATACACGTCACTATTATTAATATAATTGCATTATTAATTGGCTTCTTTTTTATTTACATGCTTCCAATAACAGTATTTTTATGTTTAAACAGTTTAATATGCTTTGTTATTATGTTTAATAATAAAAATATAATAACAGAAATAGAAAAAGAATTAGCTTCAAATCAGCAATAAATTACCGTGTATATTTGATATAATATAAATATTGTAGAAGAGGGATATTATTAGAATACTGCAACTAGAGAGGTGATAAAGATTATTAATATAACACATAAATTACTAAATATGATTGAAAAATATTTTAAAATAAAAACTATTAAAAATAGATTTTTAGCAGTAATGATTATTTTGATTATTTTTCCAATACCTTTAATAGGAATAATTTCATTTATAAACTCTTCCAATATGATTGAAAATAATCATAAAGCATCATATCTCTTGAATTTGCAGAAGTCCAGTGAATTAATGGACAATAATTTAAAAAACACTACAAATATTATGCGAAGTATTACAAGTAATGAAAATTTGAGAAATGAACTTAAATCATCGAATGAAGTTACTGAAGCTACGGATAATTATTTTCCTATTCAAAGTGTTAATGTATTTAGTAGAATATTTAGGGAGTACACAATAGATACTACATATATTGATTCAATATGCTTATATGATAATGATGGACGGCTTTATTATTTTGGAACAAAATTTAGTGGAGCAACAGTATTAAAAAATAATCCTTACGATAAAATAAAAGAAAAAAATTGGTATAAAGAAGCAATAAAGGCAAATGGAAAAGAAGTAATACTAGGTTATAATATTTTAGATGAAGAAAGCAGAGAATTTTCATTTTCTACAGTGAAACTGGTAAGAGATGTGGACACTTTAAAGCCAATAGGACTTATGATTATTAATGTAAAGGAAAATGCATTTACTAAAGCTTTTCCTAATATAAATCCAGATTCTGAAGAAGGAACCTTTTTGGTTTTGGATAAAAATAAAAACAATAATAATAATAATTCTCCCATTGTCTTTATGAATAGAAATGACGAGGATATTAAAAAAATAGTAGATAATTCACAAGAATTTAATTCAAGCACTTTAGAGAAGCAAGGATATTCAGTAAGTAGTTATACTAATGATATTACTGGATGGGAAATTGTACATATTATAAAAAAGAGTCAATTACTAAAGGATACTAGGCTTATAGGAGTTTATACAGCCATAGTTTGTTTAGTGACAATTTTATTTGCATTGATATTATCAATAGTTTTTTCAAATACTATAAATAAACCAATAAAAAGATTAAAAAGAGCTATTTCAGATGTAGGTAAAGGCAAAAGGGATATTACTGAAGAATTTGGTGATGATGAAATAGGTATTTTAGGAAATCAATTTAAAGTTATGGTAAAAGAAAATTTAGAATTAAATGAGAGAATAACTAGCTCAAAGCTAAAGCAGAGAGAAGCAGAACTTAAGTTATTACAGGCTCAAATTAATCCACATTTCCTCTATAATACTTTAGACTCAATTTATTGGCTGGCAAAAATAAAAAAGGTTGATGATATTGCAGATATGGCTATTGCATTATCTGATATTTTTAAGTTGAGCTTAAATAAGGGAAGTGAAATAACAACTGTAAGAAATGAAATAAAGCAGGTGCAGAGCTATTTAATTATACAGAATTTAAGATATAAGGATAGATTTAAGGTAGACATTGATATAGATGATAAGATTATGGATTATGAGATAATAAAATTAATAATTCAGCCATTTATTGAAAATGCAATGATTCATGGGCTGGAACCTAAGGCTGGAGATGGAGAAATTAATATAATAGGGAAGTTAGAGGGAGACGAAATTGTATTTGTTATTGAAGATAATGGAATAGGTGTAGAGGATATTAATAAATTTAATTCAGGTTATGGCATAAAGAATGTTCAAGAAAGAATTGAACTCTATTATGGAGAAGAATATGGAGTTACATTTGAGAGTGAAATAAACAAAGGAACTATAGTCACGATTAAAATCCCATTTGAGAAAAAGATAATATTATAAGGGGAGAGTAAGATGATTAAAGCTGTACTTATTGATGATGAATATATTGTGGTTGAAGGATTAAAAGCCATAGTAAATTGGAGTGGATTTGGAATAGAAGTGGTTGGATCAGCTTCTGATGGTGTAAGTGGACTTGAGTTAATTGAAAAGGAAAAGCCTGATATAGTATTTACTGATATTACTATGCCTCGTATGAACGGGCTAACATTGATTGAGAATGCAAAGAAGATAATTCCAAGTGGAGTATTTATAATTTTTAGTGGTTATAATGAATTTGAATATGCACGAAAAGCTCTAAGTTTAGGAGTAATTGATTATCTTGATAAGCCTGTAACAATTGACAAAGTTGAAGAAACCTTAAAAGAAGCAATAAAGATTATTGACAAAAAAAAAGAAGAAACTAAATTGGTTGAAAACTTCTTAGAGTCTAAAAAGGCTATATTAGAAGGGTTAATTAGAAGATTAATAAATGGGGAAAATATTAATGATGAAAAATTGCTTTATATGTTAAATGATAACAATATAAATTTATTAAGCATGAACAATTTTACAGTAGCTGTTGCAAAGCAAGAGGAAGATACGGAGAATACTAAGAAGTTTATTAATGAGGTAAAAAAAACTTTTGACTTAAATAATCATAATAATTTAATAAGGCATTTTATTTTAAATGAAGGTAAAGAAGTAATCTTTATATTTTTTGAAATATCAGATATAAATAGTGAAACTGAATCTAACTTAATAAACTACATGACTAAAGTTAGAAAGCAGCTTCAAGAACAAAATATAGATTTCTATATGGGAATCGGGGAAAGTCAGAAGCAGGTTTTTGATATTAGTAAATCTTATTCAGATGCTAAGAAGGCGTTGAAGTATGCATTTTTTAAGGATACTTCTTCAATAATACACATTAGAGAGGTTGAATATAGTAATCATATATCAAAATTAGCAGATGATGGTCATGACTCAATAATTTTTAATATTAGATCTTCAAATAAACAGGAGGTTATAGGGCAGGTTAAAAACTTTTTGAAAAATTTAGAATCCTATAATTTACCGCCGGAAATGTTTTGCCATGAATGTTTAGAACTTATATATTTAGCTTTAAAAGTATCTACTGAGACAGGAAAAGATTATGTAGCTGAAAAAGAAGGAGGCTTTATACCTCATGTTGAAATTTTAAAAGCCAATACAGCCTTTGAGATTTCAGCTTGGATGATTTCATTTTTCGATGACTTAATGAATTGGATAGCTAATATACAGAAAAACAGCAATAGAAAATCTATTGTGAAGGTTAGGGAATACTTAGATGAAAATTACCATAAAGATATTACTTTAGATGAAATGGCCGAAATGGTAAACATTAATACTACTTATTTAAGTATGCTATTTAAAGAGCAAGTAGGAACAACTTATATAAAATATTTAACAAATGTAAGGCTTGAAAAAGCTAAGAAGCTGTTAAATGAGGGGTATAAGGTTAAGGAAGTAAGCGAGATGGTTGGATATCATAATAGTAGACACTTTAGTGAACTTTTCAAGAAAACTGTAGGTTTGACTCCAGATCAATTTAAAGGAAAAATTAAGTAGGATAGATAAAAATGATAATTATGGTTATAGTTATTGGGAATAGAGGCCAAATTTACAAGGAGTTATAAAGTTAAACCACTACGTTTGTAGTGGTTTAACTTTATAATAATGAATAAGCTTATAGGAAATACTTCCTTATAAAATATGATGGTGTACAGCTCCAAGCATGGCAGTAACTATTAATAATACGAGAACCATATGGAGATGCATATTTATTTTTAGGGTCGTATAATTCCCAGAAACAGTCAGCTCCATCCTTAACCATTTCTCCCCAATAGCTTCTCATACAAGATAGTGCTTCAGCTTTTCTGTTATTTAAAATTAAAGCTTCTATTAAATGGTGATATGCATAAGGAGTTACAAGATCAACTCTTGGAGAAACCTTTAGTAGGTTATCAAGTATTTGGCCATTAATATCTGTATCAAATACTTCAGCAAGTACAAACCAAATTTGTGAAATCCAAGATACTTGCTTTTGATTACCGCTTACAAAAAAGCCTTGTTCTTTATCCCATAGCTGATTAATTGCCCCTTTAGTAGTTTTCTTTATTTCTTTTTCAAGTTTTTCTTTTCTTTCAGCATCTCCTAATATAGAAGCCAATTTTTTTGCTTGTTTCAATGTGTATATTAGAATTGCTTGTGCTCCAGCCTGTTTGTTTAATTCATCATGCCAGTCTAAGAAGCACCACCAGTCGTCGCTATCACGAACTACACCGTTTTCATCTACACGATTTAAAGCCAGTTGAGCTTGATGATATGCAACTTCCCATAGATCATTTAATACAGTCAAATCTTTTGTTTCTTCATAATAATCGTAAAGACAAGAAATAAAGAATAGTGAATAATCGTATAATGCAGTATCATCGACCAAAAGCTTTGGCTCAATAAATAAACATGCACCAACTCTTCCTTCATTTTGAGCTAAACCTGCAAATAAGTATAAGCATCTCTTTACTAAATCATAGTTTTTAAAAGTATAATAATTTGCTTGAGCTTGTAGTCTCAAATCGCCAATCCATAAACGTCTATCTCTCTTAGGTCCATCTTCAAATACAGAATGCATACAATCTTGAAGGGTTTTTAAGGATATTTTATCCATTTTAATTAGATCATCAGAAATTTTAGTTAATGGAGAAACAGTTGACATATCAGCAGAAGATACAGCTATGCAATTTACATCTTCAATTACAATTTCATATTTAGGGGATGTATCTACTACCTTAATTTCCATATATCTAAAAGCATAACGTCTTGGCATGCTAACTGTATTTGGTAATATATCTATATGGAGGAACTCTTCTTGAATCCAGCTGCTGCTAATGCTTCCGTTATAAGTCGAACTATCTTCAGCTATTTCACATAAGGTTTCACCAAGTTTAATTCTAAGATGTGCAGGTGCATCAGGAGGACTTCCTACTGGTTTAAGCTTAAAACTTACATATCCAGCGTGATGATCACCAAAATCAATACATACGCTTTGACCTTTACCTAAAGAGATATTAGAAAGTTCATCAATTGATTTTCTTTCAGTTATTTCCCAGTCTTCTTTTCCTTTTTCAATGGTTACTAGCCCAATTGGTTTAACTGTATTTTTAATCAAACTTGGTTCTAGTGCTACTGCTTTATCTACAAGAGCTTGATTAACTTCCATTTTAAAATCTTTAATACTGTTAGTAATACTCATATATTCATCTCCTAATTTATGATTTATGCTAAAACTCTTTTGAAATGCAGAGTTTTAGAAACACTACTGTGATTTCTAACTAAGGGCTGTTATTATTTTAGATGATAACATTTTCATAAATTATCATCATAAACTAAGTATATATTTATAAAAAAATCTTAACAATTATCATTTCTAGTCAATTTGATTGATTGATTTTAATATTTGTGATAAATTTTTAATTAACAGACCATGGTGACTGTCACTGATTTAAAGGAGTTTTTATGAATTTAAATGATTTAACCCAATATTTGTATACTTATAATGAAGATGAGATATTTTACAGAAAATATTATGAAGCAAGACAGGATATCGTATTGCATAAAGGCCTTTTAGAAAATATAGATAAAGACTATATTATTAAACATAAATTAATAATTCCTGAAGTTTCAGATAAAGAAATACCAAAACAAATGGCTGATGAAACTTACTTTGAAATGAATAGTCAAAATAGTATTATTCTTCTTAAGCATAATCGCTATACGCCAGAATTTACACATAAGCATGTCTTTTTTGAATTAATTTATGTATTGGCAGGTCAATGTACTCAAAAAATAGGTGAACATCATATAGAAATGGGAGAAGGAGATATAACTATTGTTTCCCCTAATGTAAAACATTCTATTGCTGTGTTTGATGACAGTATTATTATCAATTTATTAATACGCAGAAATACCTTTGAAGATATATTTTTTGATTTTTTACGAAATAATAATTTACTTTCAAATTTTTTTATAAATAATTTATACAAAGAACAGCGAAATGATTATATTATTTTTAGAACAAGTAAAGATGAGGAAATAAGAAATTCAATTTTAGAAATGTTCTTAGAATATAAGAATCGTTCCAGGTATTATAATAATATTCTCAACAATCTTCTTATGGTGTTTTTTGCTAGATTGCTTCGCTCTCATGAAAAAAATGTTGAATTGCCAAGCCTCTTAAAAAAAGAGACATTGAGACATATAGAAATGATTACTTACATTCAGGATAATTATATAGGGATTACATTAGATGATGTTGCTAGGAGATTTCATTTTTCTAGTCCACATAGTTCAAAGTTGATTAAAGAAGCAACAGGACTTACTTTTACTCAGCTAATACAAAAGATACGTCTTGAAAGAGCAGAGAATTTGTTGCTCAATACTAATATTTCTATTGCAGATATCAGCAATAGTGTAGGGTATCCTACTGTAGAGCATTTTATTAGGCTATTTAAAAGGAAAAATGATATTTCTCCAAGTCAATATAGGAAAAATAATAAATTGAACTAGATGTTTTAGCTAATGCTGAAGATATACCTGCTAAGTGACAACCTTGGGCAACAAACAATTTTAATTAATAAAAGTTTTTCAAAGCCTTTTAAATCATTAGTGATATTAATTTTTTTACCATAGGCTTCACCGCCAGGCATTAAAATAGTTATAAAGATTTTTTAAAATTATGTCTTCATTGGAATTATGGAACTGAATTAAAAGTTTTACTGAGTGGAAAAGGCTGTGATGAGGAATTAAAAAGTGCAATGGAGGCAAGTATATATAACAAACCAAAAACTACTACATACTGAATTCGCAGTATATAGTAGTTTTTATTTCTTGATGATATAGTTCTTTTCTTAATGAAATTATATATTTTGAGCAAATAACTTATTTTATTTGATTGTGGCTAATTATATTAATTGGTTTTATTATGGTTAAACTCCTGAATAAGCTGAGAAACCACCATCAATTGGTATAACTATACCATTTACAAAGCTTGATGCTTCTTCATTTACTAAGAATAGAAGTGCACCTATAAGTTCTTCAGCTTCACCAAATCTTCCCATTGGAGTAGCGTTTAAAATCTTGTGAGAACGCTCAGTATAGCTTCCATCTGCATTTTTTAGAAGTGCTTCATTTTGTTTTGTTACAAAGAAGCCAGGAGCTATAGCATTCACTCTTATACCAACCTTTGACATATGAACAGCTAGCCATTGTGTAAAGTTTGATACTGCAGATTTTGCACCTGAGTATGCTGGTATTTTTGTAAGTGGAGTGAAAGCATTCATTGATGAAACATTGATAATGCTGCAACCTTTTCTTCCAATCATGTCTCTTGAAAATTCTTGTGATGGAAGTAAAGTTCCAAGGAAGTTTAAGTCAAATACAAATCTGATTCCATCTTCATCAAGATCGAAGAAAGTTACAAGATCTTTGTTTTCTTCTTTTAAATCTTCTTCATATAAATATTCCTTAGTAGTTGTTCCTTTTGGATTATTACCACCAGCACCATTTATTAAAATGTCGCAAGGACCAAACTTTTCTAAGATAACTTCATGAGCTTTTTTAAGACTTGCTTTATCAAGAACGTTAGCTTCAACGCCTATAGCAGTTTTTCCTTTAGCTACAACTTCAGAAGCCTTCTTTTCTGCACTTTCTATGCTTCTATCTAAGATTGCAACTTTTGCGTTGCATTCAGCTAAGGCATCAACCCAAGAGCTTCCAAGTACTCCAGCTCCACCAGTTACTACAATAACTTTATTACTTAAATCTATACTAAAAGGTAATTTCATTTTATATCTCTCCTTTATTTATTAGTTTTTTCTAGAGTTTCCCAAATTCCTGCAATATACATAGCACCTAAAGCACGGTCATATAAACCATAGCCAGGTCTTCCTGTTTCTCCCCAAATCATTCTTCCGTGGTCTGGACGAAGATATCCATCGAAGTTGTTTTTATGAAGCACTTTCATAATTGCAACAATATCTAAAGAACCACAAGGTGAGTAGTGAGCACTTTCTTCAAAGCTTCCATCTTCAAGAAGTTTTACATTTCTAACATGCATAAAGTGAATACGACCTTGGCTAGAATATTTATCTACCATTTCTACAATATTATTAAAGCTTGCTGATCCAAGAGAGCCAGTACAGAAAGTAAGTCCGTTGTATTTGCTGTCAACTAGCTTTAAGAATCTATCCAAGTTCTTTTCGTTTGTGATTATTCTTGGAAGTCCAAAGATATTATATGGAGGATCATCTGGGTGAATTGCCATCTTAATATCATTTTGTTCAGCAACAGGTATAATTTGTTTTAAGAAGTATTCTAAATTACTCCATAAAGCTTCTTCATCAACTTTTGAATATTGCTTGAATAAATCTGCAAGTTGATCCTTTGTATAGCTTGAATCCCAGCCTGGAAGTGATAATTCACCAGTAAGAGGATCCATTTTTTCAAGTTGTTCTTTATAATAAACAAGAGCAGTAGAACCATCTTCTAAAACTTTATCAAGTTGAGTTCTAGTCCAGTCAAATACAGGCATGAAGTTATAACAAATTACTTTAACTCCTGCTTTTGCAAGACGTCTTATGTTTTCTTTATAATTTTCAATATATTTGTCTCTTGTAGGTAAGCCAAGTTTTATGTCTTCATGAACAGGAACACTTTCAATAACATCAAATTTTAAGTTAGCATTTTCAACTTCAGCTTTTAATTTAACTATGCTTTCATTACTCCATACTTCTCCTACAGGAACGTCGTAAATTGCAGTTACTATGCTGTCCATACTTGGGATTTGTCTAATGTATTGAAGCTTAACGGCATCGTCAGCTCCATACCATCTAAATGATAATTTCATATTTTTAATCCTCCAATTTTAAATAATTTTTTATATTTTTGTAGCAGATGCCTTCAACAATTTCTTTTAGAAGCTCAGGATCATTTTCAAATTCATTATCATCAACCAATGAACCTATAAAGCTACATAATATTCTTCTGAAATAGTCATGTCTTGCATAAGATAAAAAGCTTCTTGAATCTGTAAGCATTCCAACAAAGTCAGCTAGCATTCCTTGGCTTCCAATTGATTTTAAATGCTCATACATGCCTTCTTTATGATCGTTAAACCACCAAGCAGCCCCAAATTGAATTTTTCCTCTTACACCATCTTCACCAAAGCAGTGAGGAAGTGCAGAAAGTACAATATTATCCTTTGGATTTAAAGTGTAAATTGCTGTCTTTGGAAGTCCAGAGTTTTCATTAATATCATTAAGAAGTTTTGATAATGATGAAGCTATATTAAAATCATTCATAACATCAAAACCTGCATCAGGACCTAACGTTTTAAACATAGTTTCATTGTTATTTCTCATTGCTCCTATATGAAGCTGCATTGCCCAGCCATTTTTGTGATATTCCTTAGCAAGCAATTTAAGAGTATAACATTTAAATTTTTCAGCATCTTCAGTTGATATTTTATCTTTATATAAGCGCTTCTTGAAAATTTCAGCTACTTCTGCTTCAGTAGTAGGTAAATAATATAAACTTTCTAGTGAGTGGTCAGAAAGCTTACAACCAATTTCATTGAAATATTCAACTCTGCTTATTAATGCTTCTATTAAAGTTGAATAAGAGCTTGTAATTTTGACACCAGAACTTTCTGATAAGGCATTCATATAATCTGTAAAACCTTCATTTAAAATGTTAAGCGCTTTATCAGGTCTAAAGGTTGGCAATACTTTAAAAGTTAAAGCCTTATTTTCAGCTATTAATTTATGATATTCCAAGTTATCAATAGGATCATCTGTAGTGCAAATTAATTTTACCTTGGAATTAGTTATAAATTTTACAGGAGATAAAGCTTCAGCAGCTATTTTCTTATTACAATGCTCATAGATTTTTTCAGCATTGCTTTCCTTTAAAATTTCTGTAACTCCAAAGAAATTTCTTAGCTCAAGATTAGTCCAGTGATATAAGGGGCTACCTATTAATCTTTCACAAGTTCTTGCCCACATTTTGAATTTATCAAAATCATTTGCAGTACCAGTAATATATTCTTCAGGTATACCTGCATATCTCATAGCTCTCCACTTATAGTGGTCAAACTCAAGAAAAATTTTAGAAATATTACTAAATACCTTATCCTCATAAATTTCTTTAGGAGATAAATGACAATGATAGTCATAAATAGGGGCATTTTTTGCAATATCCTTATAAAGGATATTTGCAGTTTTTCCCTTTAACATAAAATTGTTATCTAACAAAAAATCACCTCATTTTAAATATTAAGAAACATAATATTTATGATTAGTTGTACTTTAATATACGCACAACTTAATTAATAACTCTATTCTATATTGTAAGCTTATATAATACATTAACTATTTTGATATATTGTATAAAATTATTGCATTAAAATAATATAATTAAATATGCTGTTCTAGGAGCTTGAAAACAATTAACTTTGATTTACCTTAATTATATTAATAATTCAAAACGATGAATATGTTATTATTGCTATATAACTTGCAAAAATTGCTGTGATAATATTAATAATGGACCAATTATTAAAGGAATTTTTAAGATAGCTTTGAGTGTTAGAGCCAAATGACCTAGGTGATGAAATTAATAATTGAAACTGTTATTAGAATTGCAAACTTAGTTAAGGAGTATGAATTAGGCGAGGAGTATATAGTTCCTATTGTATTTAAAGGGGGAGTTTTGTTTTAGCAGTACAATCAGTGATATTGCGAAAAATGTACAATAAATGATATGGAGAAAAATGTACAAGGAATGATTTGAATTTTGCTTATAGACAAGTTATATAATTTAACAACTTGTCCATAAGCTTTTATATGATTGGAATTATGCTTTTAAGATAGAGTTATAGATATCTAAATGAATAATCAAACTTATAAATGGAATATACATGCATAATTGAGAAATTATAATCGTAACACTACACTAGAAATGTGATACATTTTTTTCTGGAGCAGGCATGTGAAATTGAGCTGATGAAGGTTGTTAATGTGGGCTTGTTTCATTTTCAGATTGTCCAGATTTTACATCTGGAACACGCTGAAATGATGGCAAGCCCACATTTAGAACCTTCCAGCGAAAATTTCACTAGTCCTGCGGAAGATAACTGTATCATATTTCGGTGATTGTTGCATAAGTCTAATTCTTACGTTGTGTATCTATAGTTAAGATGAAGTTATATTTAAAGTTATCGAAATCAAAAATAAGTTTTCTCTTCTTTTAATATCAAATTCTCCTTTATGCATTTCTATGATCTTCTTGCAGGTTTTTAGTCCTATACCTGTGCTATCTAATGCTTTTAAATTATTTATTTGGTTTTCTACAGTTATAAATAGTTTTTCTTTTTCAATGTAGTAGTTAACTTTAATCACTTTAGATTTATCTGCATATTTAGATAGATTAGAAAAAATATTATCAAAAACTCGTTGCATTGATATTAAATTCACTTCGAGTAAAAAAGGTGTATTGCAAGAAGAAAAATCAAAGAAAAATCCTTTATTGTCTAACAGGAAAATTTGCTCTTGAATTAGTTGTTCTAGTAGTTCATTTCCATTAAAGGTTTCTAATTCTAAAGCATCACAGGTATTAAAAACTGTAAAGTACTCAAACAGTTTATCTGATAGATATTTAATTTGATATGCTTTTTCCCTACTATTATGAATATATTGTTTAAAGTTTTCTTCAGTTTTATATTTTTTATATTCTATAATATCTAAATACCCAACTAATGCTGTTAGAGGAGTTCTTAGATCATGTGATAAGGCTGTAATCAACTCACTATTTGCAAGTTGAGCTTCACTTTCATTTTCTAACCTTTCGATAAAGGATTTTCTCATATCATTAATACTTTGAGCCAATGATGAAAGCTCATCATTGCTATCTATAGTAATATCATAGGTTAAATCTCCTCCTTCTAAGATTTTTATTTCAGTTTCAAGAAGTCCAATATAGGTGATTTTTTTGTTAATAAAAAACAGTATAAGAATTATAAAGAAAAGCAATGATATAGCGATTCCAGCAAAAGCTAGAAAATAGTAATACTTGTATTCAAAAAAGCATTCCATATGCATTTTTGCATCAGAATCAATAAATGACACATCAACAAGAGTATTACTAGGGAAAATTGGACTTTCTTTATATTGTTCATAACTTGTTACTTCATCATTTATATTAGAAGCATAAACTAAATCATTATCTTTATAAATATAAAGATTCACATTCTTGTTTTGGCGAATCCAACTTTCGATTTTGTCATGATCATTTATTGATAAGCTATTATCCGATACATATTCTTTAAACTCTGACACAGCTTGTTTTTTTTGGTTAACAAGAAAGGAAGTCTTGTTAAAGTAGTTATCTAATATATTTTCACCTGCTGTATATATTAAAAGAAATATACAAACAGATATAATAAATGAAAATACTAAAGCTATGATTAATTTAATTTCTAATTTAGTAGATAGAAATTTTTTATTCAATCCTGTACCCCTTTCCCCAAACTGTTTTTATATATTTTGGATTTTGTGGATCGGATTCTAACTTACTTCTTAAATTTCTTATATGAACCATGACTGTATTATTACAAGAGTAAAAATAGGGTTCGTTCCAAATACTTTCATATAAATTTTGTGCTGAAAAAATCTTTTTACGATTTTTAGACATCAATAAAAGAATACTATATTCAATTTCAGTTAAAGCGATTTCTCGCCCGTCTATTGAAATTTCGTTTGAAGTTAAATTTATTTTTAATCCGTTAATACTAATTGAATTTATTGAGTCACTTGCCTCTTTCCCTTTATAAACATAATATCTTCTAAGTAAAGCTTTGACTCTTGATACTAGTTCTGTATATGAAAATGGTTTTGAAAGATAATCATCACTTCCAGCAGAAAAAGCCATATATTTATCTGAATCTTGGGATTTGGCTGTTAAAAATAAAATTGGTGCACTTGTCTTCTCGCGAATTTCTATACACGCTTTAAATCCTGTTTTTTTAGGCATTACTATATCAAGGATTATTAAATCAATGCTTTCATCAACCTTGCATATAGCATCTTCACCATCTACAGCCTCTAGCACATTGTAGCCTTCACTTTCCAATAAAACTTTAACTATTTCTCTTATCTCGTCATTATCATCCGCAATTAAAATATTCCTCATAGTACTTATTGGCCACCTCCATTTGTTATTAGTATATAACGCTGTATTGTTTAAATCTACATTATTTAAGATGACTTAAGAATTCTTAAGATTTAGTATATGTAGATTTTAAGATGTTGTAGATAAACTTTTAATTATTAGATTACAAACAAGAAAGGAAAAAATTATGGATAGAGCAAAAAAACTATTAATAGGAAAAATATTATTGGCAATATTAGGTGGGATAGCTATTACGTTAACTATTAAGTATTTACCATATATTCTTGAAATAACAACATCCCTTGATAAGTTTAGGGATTATATAATTTCTACAGGGAGGTTTGGTTCATTTTTATTTATATTCTTTCAAATATTACAAACCGTGATTGCACCAATTCCAGGTGAAGTGATTCAAGTTGCTGGTGGATACATATATGGAGTTCCTCTTGGGCTAATTTATACCACATTAGGACTTATGATTGGTGGGATTATAGCTTTTTATTTCACAAGATTAATAGGAGCTTCCTTTATAGAAAAACTGATTAAAAAGAAAAAATCCAACTGGCTTTTGGATATTATGAATAGTAAAAAGTTTACAGTTATATTATTTGTATTTTTTATTATACCTGGTTTTCCAAAAGACTTTTTAATATATGTAGCAGGGTTAACTCCAATAAAGCCATTAAAATTCTTTGGAATTTTACTTATAAGTAGATTTCCATGGCTATTAGCTTCCGTAGGAATAGGATCTAATATTCATTATGGAAATTATATGTCAACAATAGTAATTTCACTTATAGCTTTAATAGCATTTGTATTAGGGATAATTTATAAGGATAAGCTTATAAGTAAGTTTTCCCAAGGTAATCAAGTTAATGAACAGATGTAGTTAAGTAAGTAAAAGGAGTCGAGGCATGTTAAAAAAATATATACCAAATATATTAACATTTATGAATTTATCGTTTGGAATTCTTTCAATAATTGAAGTTTTTAATAAAAATTTTAGTAGAGGAGCTTTATTTATAATTGCTGCTGCGTTAATAGATAGATATGATGGCAGAATTGCAAGATATTTTAAGGTATCCAGTGAAATAGGAAAAGAACTAGATTCTTTAGCAGATTTAATTTCCTTTGGAGTTGCACCGGCTATATTAATATTTTCTAAATATATTTTTGGTTTTCAGGCGTTTGGCGTGATTGGAATTATTTCAGCACAAGCTTATATTATATGTGGTTGTTACAGATTAGCAAAATATAATGTTAGTGAATTTAATGGAACTTTCACAGGAATTCCAATAACTATTGCAGGTTTAATTCTAGCATTATTTTCGTTATTTGTACCTAAAAATAACGTATTTGTAATAATACTATCAGTTATTTTAATGAGCGTTCTTGCTTATCTTATGATAGCAAAATTTAAGTTGAAAAAGATTTGATCTGGTGAATAAGCAAGGCTTGAATAAATGTTATCAGCCACAGAGGAGGAATTTTAATATGGAAGTAAAAAAAGATGAGTTTTGGAAAAATGTAATAAGAACTGTTATAGAATTTATGGTTATAGCTTTAATAATTTATCTTATTAAAGATTTGTTTAATCTAATTATTTTTACATTCTTATTTTCTTATTTACTATATAATTTGCAAAAATATATAGTAAGAAAAACGCGCTTGCCAAGAACCTTAGTAACGATTGTTTTATATATTATTATTTTTGGATTAATAATATTTTTTGCGTGTAGGTATATTCCTGAAATTATAAGAGAAATTCAAATCATATATGAAGAGCTATGGAAAATAAATGTACCTGATAATTGGAAAGGATATATAGATATCTTAAGGAAGCAGATTGATATATCAAAATCTTATGATACGCTTATGAATACTTTGATAGTTACTGGCAAAAGCTTAGTACAGGGAAGTGCTAATTTATTTATTTCATTAATATTAAGTATGCTTTTTATCTTAGATATAGAAAGAATAAAAAAATTTATAAGCAAATTTAAAACGAGTAAAGCATCAAGACTTTACAATCGTCTTGAGTATTTTGGATTAAATTTCTTAAATTCCTTTGGAAAAGTAATACAAGCTCAATTTTTAATAGCATTAGTAAATTCTATTCTTTCTACCATAGCTTTATGGATTATGGGATTTCCACAATTAATAGGTCTAGGCTTTATGATATTTGTGCTAAGTTTTATACCGGTGGTTGGAGTTATAATATCTTTAATACCACTTTGTTTAATAGCATTCAATGTTGGCGGTGTAATTAAAGTAATATCCGTTATTATAATGATTGCTTTATTACATGGGTTAGAAAGTTATATATTAAATCCAAAGTTAATGTCCGATAAAACATCATTGCCAGTATTCTTTATATTTATAATATTAGTTTTGGGAGAACAATTTATGGGAACATGGGGATTATTGTTGGGAATACCTTTAGTTATTTTTATTTTAGATATTTTAGAGGTTAAGGTATCAGATGAATAATTAAGAATTAAAAATTAAATTGAAAATGAAAGGGAAAGTTATGTTAAAGTTACTTAAATATTTTAAATTTAATAAAGTAATTGTTACTTCATTAGTTATAGTTATATTGCTCAAAACCTTAGGAATACTTTATGTTCCAACCTTGACGGCTAGTATAGTTAACAATGGAGTAGTAAAAGGGGATATGGATTATGTATTAAAGACTGGTGGGATAATGATAGGTGTTGCAATACTTACAGGAATATTAGCTATATTATCGACATATTTGTCAGCTAATTTATCAGCAGCTCTTTCGCGAGATATGCGTAGGAAAATATTTTTGCATTCACAAAAGTTATCTATAGAAGATTATAAAAAATTTTCTACTTCCTCTTTAATAACACGATGTACAAGTGATGTAAATCAAGTGGAAAATACAGTAATAATGATTTTTGAGATGATTATTCCTGTTCCGTTTATAACCTTAATAGGAATGTTATTAGCATTTTTTAAAGATAAGTATATGGCTTTAATAATACTTATAACAGGGGGATCGCTTCTAATATTTATTTTATTGATAAGTAAAAAAGTTATAAGTTTATCAATTGGAATGCAGGAAGAGTTAGATAAAATAAATTCTAGAGTTAGGCAATTTATTTCTGGAATACGAATTATACGTGCTTTTAATCGTGACAGGTATGAAAAAAAGCTAATGGATAGCACTTTTGAGAGCTATGCTGATATTAATATAAAAATGAACAAGATATTTGCAATGGGAATGCCGTTAATATTATTTATACTAAATTTATGTACTGTGGCTATTTTATGGTTTGGAGCTGTTAGAATAAATGCTGGAAAAATGTTAGTTGGAGATATTATGGCAGTTATAGAATATTCAATAATTATACTTGTGTATTTAGTTATGGCTGTAATGGTGCTTATGAATTTACCACGTGCTAGTGCATGTTCTAAGCGTATATTAGAAGTGTTGTCGTACAAGCCTGAAATTATAGATGAAAAAATAACTAACCAGATTTCAAATAATAAAAAAGTCTTAGAATTTAGAAATGTTATATTTTCATATAAAGATGCACAGGAGCCTGTACTTAAAGGTATTAATTTTACCTGTGAAAGTGGTAAAACAACTGCAATTATAGGTGCTACAGGTTCAGGGAAAAGTACTATTGCTAAATTAATACCAAGATTACAGGACGTAAAAAATGGAGAAATATTAATTAATGACCTTAACATAAAAAAGTTTCCACAAAAAGATTTAAGGAATAGTATAAGCTTTTCGCCACAAAAAGCATTTCTATTTAGTGGAACTATAGCTAGCAATATAAGACATGGAAAAAAGGATGCAACCTTAGAGGAAATACGAAGCGCTGCTATAACGGCTCAAGCAGATAACTTTATAATGGATTTAAAATCTGATTATGATTCAATAGTATCGCAGGGGGGAAGTAATTTTTCTGGAGGGCAAAAACAGAGAATATGTATTGCACGAGCTTTGATAAAGAAAAGTGATATATATGTATTTGATGATAGCTTTTCTGCCTTGGATTATAGCACAGATGCTAGACTCAGAAGAGCAATGAAGGAAAGGTTAAAGGATTCAATTATTATAACAATTGCTCAAAGAATAAGTACTATTATGGAAGCAGAGCAGATTATAGTTTTAGATAAAGGACAAATAGTAGGAAAAGGAACTCATAAGGAACTTATGAAAAATTGTTCTATTTATATAGAAATAGCAGAATCACAATTGAG
This sequence comes from Clostridium saccharoperbutylacetonicum N1-4(HMT), assembly GCF_000340885.1. Lineage (NCBI taxonomy): Bacteria > Bacillati > Bacillota > Clostridia > Eubacteriales > Clostridiaceae > Clostridium > Clostridium saccharoperbutylacetonicum. The sequence continues at coordinate 1,974,206 of NC_020291.1, forward strand.
CAAGGAGGAATTAGCTAATGAATGATGAAAGATCAAATGATATACTCTCCTTCGATAGTGAAATATCAATAGAAAAAGCTAAAGATACGAAGAAAACATTAAAAAGGCTAATGAAACTGCTCCTTAATCAAAAGTGGAAATTAATTGTTGTAATATTTTTTGCTATTATGAGTTTAGCCTTTACAATGATTGCTCCATTAATTTTTAGTGAGGCTATTAATACTATATATGATGGAATAAAAAATACATCTTCTAGTAGTTACTTTAATATAAGATTTGATATCATAATGAAGCTAGCTTTTATACTATTGGGAATATATTTGTTATCATTCATATCTAATTATATTCAACAGTATATAATGGCATCAGTAGCTCAAACTTTAGTGTTATCTATAAGGAAAAAAATAAGTGAAAAGCTAACAAAAGTCACTTTAAAATATTATGACACACATAAAAAGGGAGAAATTTTAAGCAGGATATCAAATGACTTGGAAAAAGTATCTGATACACTGCAGTCAGGACTCATGCAGTTTATTACAGCTGTTCTATCAATAATAGGAGCTGTCTCACTTATGATTTTTATAAATTGGATATTAGCCTTAGTAGCTATTTTTATTATTATCATGGGAATTATAGCAGCATCTATGTTTGAGAAAAAAAGCATTAATTATTTTACTAATAGGCAAGAATCTTTAGGAAAATTTAATGGGCAAATTGAAGAATATTTTACTGGGCAAATGGAGGTAAAGGCCTTTAATATGGAAGAAGATATAATAAAGGCTGTGGAAATGTCTAATGAGAAATTATATTTAGATGAGAAAAAAGCACAATTTATCACCTATGCCATAAATCCTTTAATACGCTTGATGAATCAGGTAGGATATGTAGTAATAGCTGCTATTGGAGCTATATTCGCTATTCAAGGAAGATTGTCTATTGGAATAATACAAGCTTTTTTTCAATATGTAGACCAAGCCTCAGAGCCACTAACTGAAGCAGCATATATATTAAATTCAATGCAGGCAGCTATTGCCTCAGCAGAACGAGTATTTGAAATCCTAGACGAAGTCGAAGAAGCAGGAGATATTGCAGATAACCAAATAATATCAAATCCAAAAGGTAATATAGAGTTTAAGAACATAAGATTTGGATATGAAAAAGAAATTCTAATTTCAGGCGTGAGTTTAAAGGTGACGGCAGGACAAAAAGTTGCTATAGTTGGTCCAACTGGTGCAGGAAAGACTACATTGATAAATTTGCTTATTAGATTTTATGACTTAAATAGTGGAAAAATAGAAATTGATGGGATCGATATTACCAACTTAAAACGAAGTGATTTACGAGCTTTGTTTGGTATGGTGTTACAGGATTCGTGGCTTTTTGATGGAAGTATAAAAGATAATATTTCATATGGAAGAGAAGGTGCAGATATTTCTGAAATTCAAAATTCAGCAAGACTTGCCAAGATTGATGATTTTATAAGAGCACTTCCACATGGATATGATACAGTTTTGAGTGATGAAAATTCATCCATATCTCAAGGGCAAAAGCAGCTGTTGTGTATTGCTCGTGCAATTTTAGCAGACCCTAAAATCTTGATTTTAGATGAGGCAACCTCAAGTGTAGATACACGTACAGAATTGGAAATACAAAATGCCATGGATAATCTAATGAAAGGTAGAACAAGCTTTATAATTGCTCATAGATTATCTACCATAAAGAATGCTGATAAGATATTAGTTATGGATAAGGGAAATATTGTTGAACAAGGTACACATGGAGAATTACTGACTAAAAATGGGTTATATAATAAGATATATAACAGTCAATTTTCACATGGGAAGTAATGATTTATATTGTCATAAAAGCTACAATGCATGAAATATTTTTGCCAATATTGGATTTGTTATTAGAATTATGTTTGTGGTAGAATTAAACAGAATGTAAAATCTGTAATTTAAATAATACTTAATTCGTTCAAAGAAAAGAAAGGCTAATATTTTTATTTGGTTTCCTACTTGGAGCGAGTGAAAGGAATGGCATAAATATGAAAACAATATACAAATGTTTCCCAGAAGGAAAATTTAAAGTATTAACAATGAGTTATGATGATGGAAGGGAGCCAGATAAAAGATTACTGTCACTATTTAATAAGTATGGAATAAAAGGAACCTTTCATTTAAATTCTGCACTTTTCAAGGATGCTCCACCAACACCTAATGATGTTTATGGCTTAAGAATACCTGAAGAAGAAATTAGAGAACTTTATAAAGGACATGAAATATCATGTCATACGGCTACACATCCAACTATAGCAAGAGCACCATTAGCACATGTAGCAAAGGAAATTATTGCTGATAGAGAAAAGCTAGAAGAACTAGTAGGATATACAGTAAGAGGTTTATCTTATCCAAATGGGTCTTATAGCAATGAAATAAAAACTATGCTGCCAAGCCTTGGAATAGAGTATGGTAGAGTAGTTGAAACTACAGGAACCTTTGATTTGCCAATAGATTTTCTTGAGTGGAAAGGAACTTGTAAGCATGCAGATCCCAATTTACTTAAATATGCAGAGGATTTTGTGGCATTGACTAAAAAACAATATATGTACATGTTTTATGTGTGGGGACACAGCTTTGAATTCCCTAGGGACAATAACTGGGAGGTAATTGAAAAGTTCTGTGAAAAAGTAGGTAATAGAGATGATATATGGTATGCAACTAATATTGAAATTGTTGATTATTTAAAGGCTTGTGATAATTTACAATATTCAATGAAGGGGGATTTTGTATATAATCCAAACTTCAGATCAGTTTGGGTCAGTGTAGCAGGAGAAATCTATGAAATTCCTGGAGGAAAGCAAGTTTACTTTAGTGAATCTACTAAAGATACCCAAAGCGAGAATTAGACTTATGCAACAATTACCGAAATCAGATCCATTTATCTTCCACAGGACTAGTGAAATTTTCGCTGGAAGGTTCTAAATGTGGGCTTGTCGTCATTTCAGCGTGTTCCAGATGTAAAAGCTCCAAGGAGAAAGTTCATGTTTCCAAATATAAAAGCTCCAGGGAGAAAGTTCGTGTTTCCAAATATAAAATTTGGACATTCACTTTTTGGACACTTACTTTTTGGACATTCACTTTTGGACAAGCTGAAAATGAAACAAGCCGTAGTTTGATTATTCATTTGGATATCTATATTAATAAATCATTAGTTTATAAAAAACTAATGTTAAAATCAAAAATGTAAGGAACAAAGGAGATGAGGACATCAATGTTGCAAAATATAGATGATTCTATACTATTATTTATAAAAAATAATATGCATAGCTATATTATGGACAAGGTTATGATTACAAGTACTCACTTAGGAAATAATGGTGCTATATGGATTTTAATAATCCTATTATTAATGATTAATAAAAAATATAGAAAGATAGGGTTTATAGCCTTAGGTGCTTTAATATTAAGTGCAATTTTAGGCGAAGGAATACTAAAACATTTGGTACAGCGAACACGTCCCTGTGTTAATATACCTGCAATAGATATGCTGATTAAAAAGCCCACATCATATTCTTTCCCATCAGGACATTCAGCTTCTGCTTTTGCAGTTGCAGCAGTATTAGCAAATTATTTTAAAAGGTATAAATTTGTTTTATTTGGGTTAGCATTATTAATAGCCTTTTCAAGGTTATATTTATATGTACATTACCCAACGGATGTATTAACTGGCATTGTTTTAGGGTTGATTTCCAGCAAAATAGCAATTGCTTTTTCAAAATATCTTACGGAAAAAATAGATAGTAAGGAATGCAGAACTTTTTAAATTAATAAAGGTTTTACATATTTTTATAGAATACTTTATTAAATTTATATTTATTTATATTTTGAGGAGGTATTGGGTATGAAAGAAATGGCAGGTTTATTTGGATGGATTGGTGTTTGGGGCTATGCAATAGCATTACTTAACTTTTTTATGAAGTATATAAATAAAATATATATAAATAGGTTACCCAAAGACAAGGAGAAATTCAAAGGTATTTATAGAGGCATAATGAAATTTGTAGTGAAATATCATAAAATAGCTGGAGTAATTGCATCAATAGCAATCGTAGTACATTTTTACTTAATGTATAGCTATAAAGGCTTATCAATACCTGGACTTATAGCTGCTATTGTAATGTGGCTTGTATTTACAATAGGGATATATGGCTTTGGAATCAACAAAAATATGAGGGGGAACTGGGTGAAAATACACAGGACCTTATCCTTTCTTTTAATAGTCCTTGTAGTATTTCACGTAATGTTTACAAAAGTATTATTAATACATAAATAATACTATAAGCTGCCACACTAATGACATAATTATCTTATATTATAAAGGTATAAGATAATTATTTATTATTTACCCCTTATAAAAATATATAGCCAGTATTTAGAATGATCTATTCACCCTAGTAGATCATTCTTTTTTGTTTTAAGTAAAGATATCCAAAGCGAGAATTAGACATATGCGTAACTTACCGAAATTAAACACATATTTATTACAGCGGACTTATGAAATTTTCGCTGGATGGGTTCTAAGTGGAAGGTTTCACCCATTTCTGCATGTTCCTAAAGTAAATTTATGACAAGCAGAAAGTGGAACAACCTTCCACTAATAACCATCACAGCTTAATTTCCTATGCCGCTTGCACAAATATGTATCTAATTTCTAGTGTAGTGTTACGATTATAATTTCTCAATGATACATGTATATTCCATTTATAGGTCTGATTATTAAATTGGATATCTATAACTTATTGGTTATAATAAAAATAAATAATGCCCAATTGAGAAGCAGGAGTTTGTAATAATTCTCAAGTCTTTATTATTAAAGAAGGAGAGGCTAGTAATGCTATTTGAAAGAACAAAATTTTATAACGATTTTAATCCTGCTCTGGATAAAAATAAATTAAAGCAAGGAATAGACTAGAATTTAATACTTTAATGGTCGATTTTTATAATAACAAAGATGGTGATAGGATTTGTGAATTTTTCTACGAGCATTGTTTGGAAAGATATTAAGACTGAAGTATATGATAATTGATTAATTATATAAAAACGTTCGACAAAATATTTGTGCAAATCTTTGTTATATAATGCTTTATGTCGAAAAATGAAGAGAATAATATATATAAATGATATGAATATTATTGATTAGAAAATCTGGGAAAAGGCTGTATATATGTCGTATTGTAAGCTTTGTGATTTTAGTAAATGTAGAATATAATTACTGTGCTTGTGCGATTGGAGTAGTAAACTGATATAAAAGAATTATTAAAGTAATTTTAATACAAACCGATAATTAAAGTGTAATAAATACATTTATTACTAAATTTAATTTGAGGAGTGGGTTATATTGGTCGAAAAGATTAAAAAAAGAAAAATTGCTATGGGTATTGTTACAAGTTTATTTATTGGTTTTTTATCAGGAACGAACTCTTTTATCGACAAGGCATACGCATCTGCATCCGCATTACCAGGGGTGCACCATGCTACTGTAGGAAATGATGTATTTCTAGGCGGAAATTACATAGAAGTTGGAGTTAATAAGCATGGATCTTTTGGTACGTCAAGTGCAGCGCCTGCTGGATTCCATCCAGTAAGCAGAACAATGCTAGGAATGGTGGTAGATGGAGATGGCTTTGATACAGGGAATGCATCAACTACAGGGGATTTCTTTTTGCCAGGTTCTCCATATGAAGGCTATGTGGTTGGATATAAAGATTCAGAAGGCACAAAAACATTAGCAAAGGTTTCTGAGAGAACATCAATGAATGGTATAACAAGTATTTCTACAACAGATACATCAAGTGGAGATACGCTCTCAGCAACAACTGAAGGAACTACTAATGATGGAAAATTAAAAATAACTCAAGTAGTGTCTTTTAATGTTAATGATAAATATTTCAAGGTAAAGGTGACATATGAAAATTTGAGTGGAGATAAAATCTATGATGCTAGATATCTAAGAAGCGTTGATCCAGATCAAGATGCAGATAAAAATAGTAATTATGCAACAAAAAATTCAGTTGTAGAAAATCCACCTGAAGATAGTAGAGCTATTGTTATTGCAAAAGGTGCTGTTACAAATGAACCATTTTTATATCTTTCTTCAGATTCAAGAGCAAGAGCAGCAATTACCAATCAGACAGATCCTTATAATACAAGTTGTTATATTGCTGATGGAGCAGGATTATTGAAAGCTGAGACAACAGCTGATACATGGATAGCTATTACTTTTGATTTAGGTGATATTGAAGCAGGAAGCTCTGTTTCCTTTGAGTTAATAAATAGTTTGGATCCAGACCTTAGTTCTGCATTAAATATAGTTGGAACTACAACACCACCGGCTGTAACTGTAACAACACCAGCAGCAGTAACAACACCGGCAGCTGTAACAACTAAAAAGCATCATGATACAACAAGTATATATACTGATAAAAAGAATGTGAATAATGATAGCACAAATAATAATACAACAAATAATAATACAACAAATAGTAAAGCAGGATGGGTAGAAGGTGAAAATGGCAAAAAATATCTAATAAAAGAGGATGGCTCTAAGGCTATCGGTTGGAAATTAGTGGATAATAAATGGTATTTCTTTAATAATCGTTCTGGTGAGATGGTGACTGGTTGGTATAAATCTGAAGTCGGAGATTGGTCTTTTGATGGAAAAGATACAGCAGGGGTATGGTTCCATTTAGGGGCAGATGGTAAGATGGATACAGGATGGTTTAAAGACATAGATGGTAAATGGTATTATTTGTGTGATGGAAAAAACTATGGCACTTTAGGGCATATGGAAACAGGTTGGAAATATATAGATAATAAATGGTATTATTTAAATGCTGATGGTGCTATGGCAAGTAACACAGTAGTTGATGGGTATGAATTAGGTAGAGATGGTGCTGCAATTTAGTAGTATATGAAATTTATATTATAGAGGTTTCGTAGCAATAAGTCTTTGGATTACATAAAACAAGTAAATGTGGAAAATAAAAATATGTTTTGATAAGTGCAAGAGTCAAAATTGATCCCAGTAAAGTATAGAAAATTGCTTTACTGGGATGTTTTAATTGGTTTGATTTTTTATAAAATTATTCTTTTCTCCAGATGCAGAAGTAAAAAAGGACTTGCAATCCACAGAGGCAGCGTGAAGAGTGCAAAAAATTCGATATTTAACTATATTGAAAAATAAAGTAACAAAAAGTTATAATAATATAAAATAACTTTTTCAATATATTAGAAGGTAGACGGAGAAATTAAAATGGAGATACGAGTATTAAAATATTTTTTAACAGTTGCTAGAGAAGAAAGTATTACTAAAGGTGCAGAAATACTACATATAACGCAACCAACTTTATCTCGTCAATTGATGCAGCTAGAAGAAGAACTAGGTGTTGAATTATTCACAAGAGGGAAATCTAAGATAACTCTTACTGATGAGGGAATGCTGCTTCGAAGAAGAGCTGAAGAAATTTTGGATTTGGTTGATAAGACGGAAAGGGAGTTCGGTGAACAGGATAACCTAATTACCGGTCAAATTTTTATTGGTGCTGGGGAAACTAATGCCATGCATGTTCTGGCCAATCTAATTAAGGAATTTAATAAAGAATATCCTCAAGTGAAATACAATCTATATAGTGGTAATGCAGATGATATTAAGGAAAAAATAGATAAAGGACTCATAGATATTGGTTTATTGACGGAACCAGTAAATATTGAAAAATATGATTTTGTAAGACTTCCTAATAAAGAAATTTGGGGAGTGCTTATGCAAAAAGACAGTCCGTTAGCTAAAAAAGAGAATATAAAACCAGAAGACTTAAGTAATATGGCAGTTATAAATACTAAACGTCCTATGGTTCAAAATGAAATCGAAAATTGGTTTGGTACTCAATATGAAAAAATTAATGTTATTGCAACCTATAACCTTATTTATAATGCAGCAATTATGGTAGAAGAAGGGTTAGGTTATGCTATATGCTTTGAAAAATTAGTTAATATAAATAATGAGACTAATTTATGCTTTAAACCTTTCTATCCTAAACTTGAAACTGGAACAGTTATAGTATGGAAGAAACATCAAGTATTTTCTGCAGCAACAACAAAATTTATTGAAAAAATAATTAATGCCTTGAAGGCATAACTTGAAATAGAAAATAGGTATTAGACATAATAAAAACATTAAGATAATATGTAGGTATTCAAAAGAAAACCTACATTTTTTTATTAAAATTTGATAAAGTGAGGGGAAAATGTGATTGAGGAAAAAATAAAATGCTTAGACTATTTAATATATAAGATGAAAAATAATTTATAAGGGGTGAATATAAATGACAATAAAGGAAGCATCAGAAAAAACAGGGATATCCATTGATAATCTGCGTTATTACGAAAGAATTGGCTTAATTCCAGAAGTACCGAGAACAGAATCCGGAATAAGAGATTATGATGAAATGGCAATACATTGGGTTGAGTTTGCTATGAGATTTAAGAAGGCAGGGGTCTCATTAGAGGCTATTCGTGAATATATACAACTTGCCATACAGGGACTCTCAACTAAGGAGGCAAGAAGGGATATATTGCTTGAAACAAAAGCTGGTCTAGAGAAAAAAATGCGTGATATACAGGAGACTATGGAGGTTATTAATTTTAAAATTGATAATTATGATCAAAAGTGCGAACCTATTACAAAGGAATTGATAGCTTCATGGAGAGCAGCTAGGAAAAAATAGAAAATATGAAAAAAGAACTAGATTGTTTAGATTATAAAATAGAGCAGTATGAAAAAGATATAGTTACTAAAGAAAATGAGTTAAAAAGGCCAGAAAATTAGATTTAAGAGGAGAAGAGGAGTCATGAATTTGATTCCTTTTTTATGGACAATATTTTTAGTTGTTTTTATAAAAAAGTCATTGACCTTGACTTGAGTTAAGGTTTTATAGTTAATATATCGATGAAAAACAAATACAATTAATTGTAAAAATATAATTTTTAATTTAGAAGGAGAGTCAAAATGAAGGTAACAGTTATTACAGGAAGTCCACATAAGAAGGGTACATCAGCTTTATTAGCAGATAAATTTATTGAAGGAGCTAAAGAATCAGGACATGAAGTATTTCGTTTTGATTCAGCATTTGAAGATGTAAAACCATGTTTAGCATGTGAATACTGTGCAATCCATGATGGAGAATGTGTACGTAGAGATGATATGAATGCTTGGTATGGAAAAATAATAGAGTCAGATATGGTAGTGCTTGTAACACCAATATATTATTACACAATGTCTGCGCAAATAAAGGCAGTTGTAGATAGATTCCATGGAAATAATGCTAAATTATCAGGAAATAAAAAAGCAATGATTATTGCATCTGCATATGGTGAGGATGCTTCAACAATGGAAGGCTTAGAAAAAACTTATGAAGCTATACTTGGTTTTATGAATTGGGAAGATGCAGGAAAGTTATTTGCAACAGGATGTCCTGTAAGAGAAGTGCTTGAACAAACTAATTTCCCAACTCAAGCATATGAATTAGGAAAATCTATATAATAAGGACTAATCAAAAAAATAATAAGTCCATTAGCCTAATTAAAAGTATATAAAGAAGAAGGAGAAATGAATATGCCAGTTATAACAGTAGAAGCAGGAAAATTAAATAAAGAGCAAAAGAGTGAATTAGTAAAGGAACTTACAGGAATTGCATCAAGGCTTATGAAAGTGCCTGAGCAAGCTTTTATAGTTTTATTAAAGGAAAATGAACAAGATAATATTGGATTTTGCGGACAGCTTTTATCAGAAAGAAAGTAAAGTTTTAACCATCAGATATTAAATCAGATATATAGTATGTTTTTTCGTACTACGTATATAAAAAAAGAGTACTTGTATAAATTCTATCGTAGTTATATTATTGGAGTGAATAATTTTGTGAAGTAAATAGAGAAAATAGGAGGAGATAATTATGAATTTTTGCTGGATAACATTAAATGTAAGTAATATGGAGAAATCATTAAAATTTTACCATGAGGTAATTGGATTGGAGATTTTTGAAAAATTCAATGCAGGAGAAGATCTTGAAATTGTGATGCTTGGAGAAAAGGACGGAACAAAATTAGAATTGATACATAATAAGAAACTAAATATTCCAGCTAAAGCTGAGAGACTTTCAATTGGTTTTCAAGTTAAATCTCTTGATGAAGCAATGGAACTTTTAAAAAATAATAATATTTCAATAAAAAGGGGACCAATTTCACCAAAACCAGGGACTATATTTTTATTTGTAGAGGATCCAGATGGTATTGAAGTACAAATAGTTGAACATAATTAGGTATAAATATTATTAAATATAAAAACAATTTATTTGACTTTTTACTAAGTTCATTATAGCTTGATTTTGAGAAAAAGACTTCTAAGAGGATGGTTTAAAATTAAAAAACTATCCTCTTATTTGTATATATGATTTATATATACATTTTATTTTAACAATGCCTTTTAAGCATAATTAAAATGAAATATAAGCATTAGTCGTAGAAAAAATCAAATGTTATACTTTTGAATATAGAAAGAATTTTATTTGATACGGAAGTTGAGGTGCTTTTATGTTTTCGAATCAAGCTCTTAGGAAATTAATTATTCCAATATTTTTAGATCAGCTTCTAATTATACTTGTTGGGATAATTGCTACAATGATGGTTTCTTATGCTGGAGAAGCTGCTGTTTCTGGTGTTTCATTAGTAGATATGATAAATATGCTTCTAATTAATGTATTAGCTGCACTTACTACAGGTGGCGCGGTTATAGTTTCTCAATATATTGGACATAAAGATAAAGGACAAGCATGCAATGCGGCAAGTCAATTAATCACAATATCTTCAATTATTTCTGTAGGAATTACATTAGGAGTAATTCTCTTTCATAAACCATTATTACAGATTTTATTTGGTAATGTGGAAGTCGATGTAATGAATGCTGCAATCACATATTTTGTTTTATCTGCGTTATCATATCCGTTTTTAGCTATATATGATTCTGGTGCTGCATTGTTTCGTTCTATGGGAAATTCACGTGTTCCTATGATTGTTTCTATTATTATGAATTTAACTAATTTAGTTTGGAATGCTATTGGAATATTTATGTTACATGCTGGAGTGGTAAGTGTTGGAGTTTCATCAATCCTTGCACGTTTAGTAGCTGCAATAATTATGGTATGTTTATCTCTAAATAAGAAGAATCAGATTTTTATAAGTTTTAGAGAAATTTTTTCTTGGAATGGAGAAATGATTAAAAAGATTTTAAATATAGCTATTCCTAATGGGATAGAAAATGGAATTGTTCAATTAGGACGAGTCCTTTTAATCAGTATTATAGCATTGTTTGGAACAGATCAGATTGCTGCAAATGGAATTACAAACAGTTTGGTAGGAATATCTATAAGTTTTGCAACAGCTATGAATCTTGCAATAGTTACAGTTATAGGCCAATGTGTTGGTGCGGGGGATTACAAGCAAGCAGATTACTACACAAAAAAAATAATAAAGATTACATATATAGGAACAATATGTATTAGTTTAGCACAAATTTTAATGCTGCCTTGGATACTAAGCTTATATACTCTGTCTGAGGAAGTAACTAAATTAACATATATTCTTGTAGTTATACATAATTGTTTTGCAATATTTTTATGGCCAGTTTCGTTTACTCTTTCAAATGGACTTCGTGCAGCAGGAGACGTACGTTTTACTATGGTCATTTCAATCAGTTCTATGTTTATTTTACGTATATCCTTTGGATACATTTTAGGAATTGTATTTAATATGGGCGTTGTTGGAATATGGATAGCTATGGGGGGAGATTGGCTGCTTCGATCTATTATTTACATCTTTCGATTTAAGGGCGGTAAGTGGAAGAATTTTAAAGTTATTTAATTCTAGTGCTACATAATTGTATATATAAAATAATGTAAAAATAATTATTGACTTAGAGTTAACTCAAGGGTTTATAGTAAAAGAGAAGTGATAAACTCATGGGAGTGTGGCGATGGTCAAATGCCTGCCCAAATTAAATAATAAGGAGATAATAAAATATGTTTTTAGAAAAAATAAATTCACCTATGGATATTAAAAAGTTAAAAATTGAAGAATTAAAAGTGCTAGCATATGAAACTAGAGCAGCATTAATTAATAAAATTAGTAATGCAGGTGGGCACAGTGGGCCAAACCTTGGAATGGTGGAAATGAGCGTTGCCATGCACTATGTTTTTGATTCACCAAAGGATAAATTTGTATTTGATGTTTCCCATCAAAGTTATCCACACAAGATTCTTACTGGAAGAAAGGAAGCTTTTACAGATCCAGCACATTTTGCTGACGTAAGTGGTTATACTAATCCCTTAGAAAGTGAGCATGATTTCTTTACAATAGGTCATACCTCAACATCTGTTTCATTAGCATTAGGTTTAGCAAAAGGGAGAGATTTGAAAAAAGAAGAAGAAAATATAATTGCAATCATTGGAGATGGTTCCCTTTCAGGAGGCGAAGCTTTAGAAGCTCTTGATTATGCAGGAGAATATAATAATAATCTGATAATTATTGTAAATGATAATGACCAGAGTATCGCTGAAAATCATGGTGGTATATATAAGACGTTACGAAAATTAAGAGAAACAAATGGAGCTAGTTCTGAAAACATGTTTACTGCATTTGGTCTTGATTACAGATATTTAGAAGAAGGCCATGATGTTGCAAAGTTAGTAGAATTCTTTGAAAGCGTAAAAGGAATTGATCATCCGATTGTTTTACATATTCACACTATAAAAGGAAAAGGACTTTCATATGCAGAAGCTAACCATGAAGGATGGCATTCTGGAGGACCATTTAATGTAGAAGATGGATCACCTAAAGGTGGTGGCTGGGTAAGTGACAACACTGTATTCGAAAGTTTAAAAGAGCTTCTAGATAATAATGATAAAGCTGTTGTATTAAATGCGGGAACACCAATGGGTCTTGGATTTGTTCCAGGTGTTCGTGAAGAGTATGTTGAAAGAGGACAATTTATAGATGTAGGAATTGCAGAAGAAAATGCGGTTGCAATGAGTAGTGGTATTGCAAAAAATGGTGGAACACCTGTATTTGGAACGTTTGCTCCATTTTTCCAAAGAACTTATGATCAGATGTCTCATGACTTGTGCCTAAATGATAATCCAGCAACATTCCTTGTACTTATGCCAGGAGTATACGGTATGAATACAAATACTCATATTGCTTTATGTGATATACAGATGTTTGCACACATTCCAAATTTAATATATCTTGCACCAACAAGTAAAGAAGAATATCAGCAAATGTTTAAATTTGCAACAACTCAAAAAGAACATCCAGTTGGAATCAGAGTACCAGGAATGCTGTCTGTAACTGGTGTACCTGATACAACAGATTATTCAGATTACAATAAAAATAAGGTTGAAAAGCAAGGATCTAAAGTAGCAATTATTGCAGTTGGACCGATGTTACAGATGGCTATTGATACTGAAAAGAAACTTAAAGAAGAGACTGGTATGGAAATTACAGTAATTAATCCTAGATTCTTAACAGGATTAGATGAAGCACTATTAAATTCTTTAAAAACAGATCACCAATTAGTAATTACTTTAGAAGATGGTGAGCTTATTGGTGGATATGGCCAAAATGTTGCATCTTTCTATGGGGATAGTACAATGAAAGTGAAAAACGTTGGTATTTCTAAAGAGTTCCATACAGATTTTAATCCAGTAGAATTATTAGCTGAAAATGGAATGTCAGTAGAAAAACTTACAGCTTATATCAAAGAAAATGTGAATGAATAAGAGTTCAAGGCATTGATGTATTAACATTTATTTGTGATTGGAAGAATAGTCTATACATATAAAATGTAATTACTCTAGTAGGATTAGAACATTTGCCTTCACGTGATTTGGGTTAACTGTTATTTTATTTATACTAAATAAGGCTAAAGTTCTAAGGAAATAGACATTTTCATTATTGCATAAAATTTGAGACTGTATGTAGATTTGTTAAAAAAATCTACATACAGTCTTCTTGGATAAATGTGTGCCATAAAAGGAAGCTTATGGAGCTTTTTTGTGGCTTACCAATTTAGCTTATAAAGGATTTGTAAAAATTATAAATAGGAAATGGAGAGATAAAAATGGATAGAAAAGAATTAGAAAAGGTATCTGACTTTTTACTTGGAGAAGAAAATACTGCTTATGCACCATATTTTATTGGAAAAAGTTATTTAGGTGTTTTAAACACCAAGGAAGCGTTTATTGCTAACGTTACATTTGAACCAGGATGCCGTAATAATTGGCATATTCATCATGGAGATGGACAGATATTAATCTGTGTAGGAGGTCGTGGCTGGTATCAAGAGTTAGGTAAAGAACCACAAGCTATAAAGAGCGGAGATGTAGTATACATTGCACCTGAAATTAAACATTGGCATGGTGCTGTACAAGATGAAGCTTTTGCACACTTATCATTATCAGTTCCAGTGGAAGGTGCTTCAAATGAATGGTGTGAACCTGTAACAGATGAGGAATATATGAAATTAAAATAAAGACTAAATGATTTGATAGAATTAATAGTGGATTTATATAGAAAGGAATAGTTACAATTATGAAAAAACAAACAGCTGGAAGAGATTCACTTGGCGCATTTGCACCTAAATTTGCAGAATTAAATGATGATGTTTTATTTGGTGAGGTTTGGGCTCGTGAGGATAAATTATCACTTAGAGATCGTAGTGTAATTACAGTGACAGCCTTAATGACAAAAGGAATTTTTGATAACTCTCTAAAATATCATTTGACAAATGCAAAAAATAATGGAGTTACTGCAGAAGAAATTGCTGAAATTATAACGCATCTAGCATTTTATATTGGGTGGCCAAATGCGTGGGCTACATTTAACTTAGCTAAGGAAGTATGGGTAGACTAGGTATTACAGAAAAAAGTATATGAAAGAAAACGTAAGAAAATCATAATATTGCTTATTCTATTATATTTGCTATATTATTATTAATTGCATTTACTGAAAATTTTTTAGAAGAAAGAGAATATAATTTTTTAAATCTAGGGATGTAGGAGAGTAACATATGAAAAAGATATTATATTTAATTAGACATGGACAAACGATGTTTAATCTTAGAAGAAAGGTTCAAGGATTCTGTGATTCACCACTTACTGAATTAGGAATTAAGCAAGCAAAAGTTGCAGCAAAGTATTTTGAAGATAACAATATTACATTTGATCATGCCTATAGTTCAACTTCTGAAAGAGCATGTGATACTTTAGAAATAGTTACTGATATACCTTATAAAAGATTGAAAGGTTTAAAAGAATGGAATTTTGGAACATTTGAAGGAGAAAGTGAAGACTTAAACCCACCGATTCCTTATGGTGACTTCTTCGCTAAGTATGGTGGAGAAGAAGAAAAAGAATTTCAAAAGAGAATTGCTGATACCTGCAAAAAAATAATGGAAGAAGATAATGAAATAGTTTTGGCAGTTTCCCATGGAGCAGCTTGTAGGAATTTCATGAGATATTGGGCTTATACAAGTTCTGTTGATCAAAAAGAAAGAATTGGGAACTGCTGTATATTAAAATTTGAGTATGAAAATCAAGAATTTAAACTAATTGAAATTATAAATCATAATTTTAATTGAAATCATAAACTTTCTTAGTTAAAGTATAGCATCAATAATAAATCCACGACCATTTGTATAAATTACAGATGAGCCGTGGATTTATTAGTCTTTTTACATGGAACATCAGTAAAATAGATGAAGTAATAAGGAGCGTATTTCAAAATAAAATAGTATTTGGAAATGTGTTTTAAAAAAATGAAAAAATATATTGACATTAAGTTGAGTTAAGGGACTATTCTAAAAGCGTAAGGATTATTTAAGTATAAATAAAGCAAGGAGATGAAATTATGAGTAAAACATTAGTAACTTACTTTTCAGTAAGTGGTGTTACAAAAAAGGTTGCTGAAAAAATTTCAATAGCTGCAGGAGCGGATTTATATGAAATAAAGCCAGAAGCTCCATATACAAGGGAAGATTTAAATTGGAATAATAAGAATAGCCGCAGTAGTATAGAAATGAATGATCCTAATTCAAGACCATCCATAGCTTATAAGGTGGATAATTTTGATGAATATGATGTTGTATTTGTAGGATTTCCAATTTGGTGGTATATAGCACCAACAATTATTAACACTTTTATAGAAAGTTACGATTTTTCAGGAAAGACAGTAGTTACTTTTTTTACTTCAGGTGGTAGTGGTCTAGGTAATAGTGACAAGATATTAAAGGAAGGTTGCAATCCTTCTGCTAATTGGATTTCAGGAAAAAGATTTAGTGCAGGAGTAACAATAGAAAACATTAAAGAATGGATGACGGATTTAGGATTATAAAAAAAGCTTATTGGAATATTCAAATAGTAAGCTTAAAAATTGTATATCTATATCTGAAGAATAATTAAATTTCAAAGGAGTAAGATGAAAATGGAATATGTAAAATTAGGAAACTCAGATTTGAATGTATCACGAATTTGTATGGGATGTATGGGATTTGGAGATGCAAGCAATGGTCAGCATAGCTGGACAATTGATGAAGAAAATTCTAGAAAAATTATAAAAAGAGGTCTTGAGCTTGGAATAAATTTTTTTGATACAGCAATAGGTTATCAAAGTGGTACTAGCGAAAAATATTTAGGTAAGGCAATTAAAGATTTTACGAAAAGAGAGGATGTCGTAATAGCAACAAAGTTTCTTCCTAGAACTGTTGAAGAAATAGAACAAGGCATTTCTGGGCAACAGCATATTGAAAAAATGCTAGATAAAAGTCTTCAAAATTTAGGGATGGATTATGTAGATCTATATATATATCATATGTGGGATTATCAAACACCTCTATATTATATATTAGAGGGTTTGAATAACGCAGTAAAATCAGGTAAAGCTCGTTATATTGGAATTTCAAATTGCTTTGCATGGCAACTTGCAAAAGCAAATGCTATGGCTGAAAAAGAAGGCTTTTCCAAATTTATTTCTATTCAAGGACATTATAATCTTATATTCCGTGAGGAAGAAAGAGAAATGTCACAACTTTGCAGAGAAGATAACATAGCTATGACTCCTTATAGTGCACTTGCTAGTGGAAGATTGGCAAAGCATCCAGAGGAAACGTCTAAACGTTTGGAACAAGACACATATGCAAAATTTAAATATGATGAAATGGCTGAATATGATAATGTAATCATTAATCGTGTATCAGAACTTGCAAAGGAGAAGAATGTTTCGATGACAGAAATTTCTTTAGCATGGTTATTAACAAAGGTTGCATCACCTGTAGTTGGAACTACTAAGCTTCATCATGTGGAAGGGGCAGTTAATGCCGTAAAATTAAAATTAACTGATGAAGAAATAAAGTATCTTGAAGAGCCATATGTACCACATAGATTAGTTGGAGTTATGTCGCAGAATACTATTTCCACAAGCACTGAGAAGAAAGTATGGTCTGTAGGTAATCAAAAAGTTTGATTTTTTGAATATACGAGCTTAAGGGGTGATTTAATCAAGCTTTAAGCTCATTAGTGTTTTAAAATATATTTATCTTTGTCTTTTTTCAATCATGTATTTCATATCTGCTTTTAAGGCTGCAATTAATAATTTGCCAAGTGAGTCTTTAGGCATGTTATCTTGATCAAATATTTCGTCAATATCTTTAATTGAACCCAGATCAAGAATAGCATCTAGAGATTTTTTTAGCGATTTAAAATCATCTCTAGTATTTACATAGTCTTCTTTCTTTATTCCATATATCCAGTATTCCTCAGGGGATTCGCTTATTAAAACTACCTTTTCAATAAAATTTTTTGAGGGATTTCTTTTTCCGCTTTCAATTAAGCTATAATAACTTTCGCTAACCTCGAGTTTAGCTGCCATTTCTTTTCTTCTTAGCTTTAGCTCTTTTCGAAATTTTTCTAAGCGTTCATTAAACATATGCTTATCTCCTTTATATATCTAGTGTACTTGCTTGTATACTACTTGATTTTACTTATTTTATACATAGACTACATATACGCAAGGTAGTCTATAATTTGCCTATTTTGTTCTAAAATATAAGAACATTTGATGTAAATTATATCTTTGATATAGTGTTGTAAGCAATTGTGTATTTTAAATTATAATTAAATTATAAAACAGCTTTACAAATTTGTAAAATATATATTTCAAATAAATGGAAAAATATTTTTGGTAGATGTAATTTTCTGAAAAGGTATCTAAAAATGATACTTTTAAATTAGAAATTAGAGGGATATAATTTTAAAATTTCAATAAAGAAAATAAATTTTAAAAAGTGAAAATTATTTTAAAAAAGTACTTTACATTTAAATGTAATATATTTACAATTGAGTCGAGGAGGATTGAGAAGGGATTTTAAAAAATGAGAAAAGAAATGTGGATAAAGGCTTATAAGGCTGCAGAAAAACTTCATATCATTAGAATGCAGTTTAGTAATATTGAAAATGGTAAGTGTGAAGTTGACATATTAGAAATAGAAAAGTTAAGAAAATTTATGAAAAGAGTATTGATGAAGTTAAATCAGCATGAGAGGTGACATATGGTGAATGAAGAAGAAATACTATTTAATAAACTTCATGATGTTATTAAAAATTCTTACTTGAATAGAAAGACACTTACGGTTTTAGAATGTGCAGAGTTTATAAATGTTAGTAAAGAAGAAATAAGAGAGTTAATAAATAAGCCTAATACTGACTTTCCTTATTTTAAAGTAGGAGCAAAAGTATTGATAAATAGAGATTTATTACTAGAATGGCTTAAAAAATATCATTAGAACATAGAAATATATAGACTGAATTTAAATTATCGCATGAATTTAATAAGAAAAATAAGTATAATATTTTCTAAATTGAAGCAATTATATTCAAAATTGAAATATTTTATATGTGGGAGCGTGAAAGTTATGGCAGATATTAAATGGATTAAATTAGCTACTGGTATGCCTGATGATGAAAGAATGAAGTTAATAGATGAAATGCCAGAGAGAGATACAGTTCACTATTTATGGATAAGATTACTTATACAAGCAGCTAAGACTAATGCTGATGGGGCAGTTTTCTTATCAGAGGATATGCCATATACTGATACAATGCTTGCTGTAATATTTTCTAGGCCTTTAGCATCTATAAAACTTGCATTAAAAACATTATTACGTCTTGGGATGATTGAAATAGATTCTGATAAAATAATCAGAATTGTAAACTGGGACAAGCATCAAAACATAGAGGGAATGGAAAGAGTTCGTGAACAAAATAGAAAAATAGCTGAAGCTCATAGAGAAAAGAAAAAATCAGAGAAGAATGCAACTAAAAGCAATAAGGAAGAAACTTATAAAGATGAAGCATTAGAAGAAGATATAGATTTAGGAGAAAATAAAGACTTAGATGAAAATGAGGTATTAGAAAATTTAGAAACTAGTGAAGAAGCTTATGAAAATGCTGTTAGTGATGATAAAACTAATACTCATACTAATGAATCAGTTAGTAATATCAGTGCTGAAACTGCTAATAATAATTGTACTGTTACTAAAAATACTAGTAACGTTACACAAAATAAAAGTAACGTTATAGTAACGAAACAGAATAAGAAAGAGATAGAGAATAAGAAAAAGAATAAGAATGAGAAAAAAGAGATAGATAAAGATAAAAACATAGAGAGTAATAAAAATAATGCTTGTGATTTAAATAATAAAACCTCAGCTTGTGATAAAGCAACAGGTCATTCTAGTATCTTTGAGCAGCATAATAATACTAAAAATGAAGCTGTAGAAGAAGCGGATATAAATCTTAAAGCTTTAGAGCTTATGCATTATCATGAAAAAATAACAGGGAAAGTTGGAGGTTGTGACTACGTTGCACTAAGATCAGCTATTGATATTCATGGAGAAAAGTGGGTTAAGATGGCTATGGATGTTAGCTTTGAGAAAAATTGTCCAGACATAAAGTATGCTATTGGTATATTAAAAAATTGGAGACGGGAAGGGTATCCAGAGGATAAGGTGGAGGTAAAGAAAAATGGGTTTAGAAGCGCTGGAAAGAATAGCACAGCGGATAAAAATGAATTTACAGGATTCAAACCAAAAGAACCAAAAAAACTTACAGAAGCCAAACGAAAGTGGGCAGAGGCGAACCTTATATAAATGCGAGAAATGTTCAGATACTGGCTGGATTTTAGTACCACAGAAGAATAGACAGACTCTTGCAATAAGTTGCGAATGCAGGATGATAGAGAAGTTGAAAAGTGAGTGGACTTATTCTGGAATCAATGTAGAACATGGTAAAAATACCTTTTCTAATTTTGAGGTTTGGAATAAAGAAGCTGAAAGATTAAAGGAAACTGCAGCATCGTATTGTAGTGACTTTGATGAAATTAAGGATAGAAGAAGAAATAGTATTTTATTATGTGGTCAAGTTGGAAGTGGAAAAACACATATTAGTATTGCTATTGCATTAAATTTCCTAAAGCAAAAAATAAAAGTTGTGTACATGCCTTATAGAGATATAATCACAAAGGTAAAACAAAATATGCTTGATCAAGAATACTATAGAAAAATGATATCAAAATATCAATTGTGTGAAGTATTACTTATTGATGATCTTTTTAAAGGAAAAATCAATGAAAGTGATATTAACATAATGTTTGAAATTATAAATTATAGATATCTAAACTTCCTGCCAATCATAGTTAGCAGTGAATTTTCTATTGATAGATTATTAGCTTTTGATGAAGGGGTAGGGTCAAGGATATATGAAATGTGCAAGGATTATTTAGTTGAAATTGAGAAGGGGATTTGGAATAATTATAGGCTTAGATGAGCAATTATAAATGGTCAATTGTCGCTGGTCAGTGATCAATTTTGGAGCTGTAAGGCCCAATTGATAATCGATAATTGAGAATAGAATTTGAATATGTTTGAATGTATTGTCAATTTAATTGACAATTGTAATATATTATGAAAAGGAGATTTTGAATATGAGAGAATCAGGAATGGTTAGAAACCTTGACAATGTGGGGAGACTTGTAATACCAAAGGAAATTAGAAAGGTATTAGGAATAAAGGAAGGAGAGCCACTAGAAATAGTAAAGGTTAATAATGAAATTGTTGTTAAAAAATATAGTAGGGGATGCATTTTTTGTGGAAGTGAAAAAGATATTTTGAGATACAAAGCTGTGCTTGTTTGTGGGGAGTGTAAAAGGAATTTGGGACAAGAATAATATTAAATATAGCAATGTTTACAAAATATGTTATAATCTAATGATAAATTGGAATTTGGAGGGACTTACATGAAATTTAATGAAAAAGAAATCAAATTAAAAGATGGGACAAGATGTATATTAAGAAGTCCTAATGAGCTTGATGCTGAAAAAATGCTTGAATATTTGAAAATGACATCAGAAGAAACACATTTTATGGTTAGATATCCAGAAGAAATTAAAATTACAACTGATAAAGAAATTGAATTTATTAAGGAAAGTTTAAACAGTAAGCAAGACCTTATGATTGCAGCATTTATTGATGATGAACTTGCAGGTAATGTAGGACTTAATTGTATAAGAGATCATATTAAACTTAGGCATAGAGCAGCCTTTGGAATTTCAATAAAGGAAAAGTATTGGAATAAGGGTATTGGAAATATACTTATTAAAGAAGTAATTGAGCAGGCAAAGCAAATTGGTTATGAGCAGATTGAACTGGGAGTATTTTCAGACAATGAAAAAGCCATTGATTTATATAAAAAGTATGGTTTTGAGACTTGGGGGATTATGAAAAATGCTTTTAAACTTAAAGATGGAAACTATCATGATGAAATTAACATGGGAAGAATGCTAGAATAGTTATTTAAATTCAAAAGGGAAGTATACTTATAAATTATTTGTAGTATGCTTCCTTTTTTGTGAAATTTCTTAATATATGTTACAAAATAATTATTTTAAGCTTAAATATTTTAGCAGGAAATCAGCCTTCATTAATTATTAAATATTCACGACTTTACCATACATATCTAGAGTTTTGTTATTTCTGAATTAACTCAGTTACCTTTATGTCTGGATTATGATAGCGGTCTCTGCTTATAGTTACTTTTTTATATTGTATAGATTTTTGTGGACACCATTGCATACAGGCAAGACAAGATTCACAGTGATGCTCCCATTTTGGCTTTCCTTCATCCATAACTATATTGTTTGCAGGACAGACCTTGGAACATATACCACAACTTATACATTTTTCATCAGTCCAAAAGTTCTTATCAATATTTTGGGGTTTAAAAGTTTTATATATCAATTTACCCAAGGTATTTATAATGGGATTAGTCTTATATTCAACCTGTAGATTATCCTTTATGTTTGAAGCTATTGTAGAAATTTGATTTTGCTGATTTTTAAAAAGTTTATCTTGTTTTTCTTTTGAGGCAGGAGAATATAATAGCTGATCGTTACCTGGTAATAAAATACCAAAGGATGCAGATAATTTAATATCTTTCTTATTCAGTAAGGTTTTTATTTGATTAAGAGATGTACCGACTGTTCCTCCAAAAGTTGATATAGCAAAAACATAGGTGTTCTTATTGATGTGCAAATTTTCTATAAAGTTTTTCACCATTACAGGTATTCCTGAAAAATAAACAGGAAATACAAAGCCTATTTTATCTGATTGAGTGTCTTCTGAAGTGGACATAGTGTTTTTGGAAATTTGTATAATTTCAGAGTCTTCTAATTGCTCACTTAGATCTTTTGCAACCTTTAAACAATTTCCAGTACCAGAAAAATAATAAATTGTTGTAGTCATGTTAATATCACTCCTTGATTTTTAATAGTAAGTTTATTATAGTAAAGAATTTAGATTAATTATATTCAACAACATGTAAAGTATTCGTTATCCCAAGCAGGAAAATATTTATTTTAAAAGTAATGCTGAAAATTTTTTGTGAAAGAAATTTTACTCAACTTATATTATAAATGATTTTGAATGAATGATTATCAATAACAGTGCATTGCCTGCAAAAAAGTAACTATGGTTAATTTGTAGTTGTTAATCTTTTTATTGTATCATTTAGATTTTCTACAGTAGTAAATCTATCTTTAAATATAGTAAAGTTATAATAATCATATAAGTCTTTAGCCAAAATATTTCCATTATTAAAAGTTGTATTTGTTTTTTCAGGTGTAATAATATTAAAACCATATTCAAAAGCAACTTTACAAGTAGTATCTATGCAATATTCAGTTTGCATACCGGTAATAATTAAATTAGTTATATCTTTGCTGTCTAAATATTCTTTTAAATCTGTTTGTCTAAATGCAGAATTGTAATTTTTAGACAGCACCTTTTCATTTTTATTTGGACTAATTTCATCATAAATATTCCAACCATCTGAATTTGGTTCTAGAATGCTCCCAATTTCTCCATTGTGCTGAACGAAAATCACTTCTGTATTATTTTCTCTACATATTTTTATTAGGCTTTTTATGTTATGTATAACTTCATTTATATCAAAAGGATTCAATTTTACTAATGCCTTTTGAACATCGATAACTAAAAGTGCTGTATTTTTCATTTTTTTATCTCCTTTTTTATTTCAAATTATAAATACTCTAACTGACTTATTTTTGTTTTATTATGTGCATAATAATGATCTATATATTTGAATATAATATTATAATTATTGTAACTAAAGTAGTTACAACAAAAATAAAAAAATTAAATTTCGTTATTTATTTTATTATTTAGATCTTTAATTAAATTTTCAAGTGTAACAGAAGATAGAACATTTTCCATAGCATCTTGAGCTTTAAATAACACTAATTCAAGAAGGCTTTGAATATTTTTCCCGATAGGGCAATCTGGATTAGGATTTTCATTGAATTGAAAAATGCCTCCTTCATCTACAACGTTAACTGCTTTATAAATTTCAAGTAAAGTTATATCGTTTAATGGCTTATTAATAGATGCACCTCCAGTTCCAGAAGTTACATTTATTAAACCTGCTTTTTTTAACATACTAGTTATTCTTCTAATTACTACAGGATTTGTATTTACACTGCCTGCAATAAATTCAGAAGTACAAAGTACGTCTTTTTGAATAGCTAAAACTGATAATATGTGAATAGCTACAGTAAATCGACTACTAATTTTCAATTTTTATCACCTCGTTGTAACTATTATAGTTTCAACCATAAAAACAGTCAAGTATATTTTAACATTTCCCAAATTACTTGTCGGATTTAAAATGAAAAAATATATGAATATAGTATTGACAAAATTAATCGATGTAACTATAATGATTACAACATGATGTAACTGACGCTGTTACATCTAGAGTTAATGTTATAAGGCGTTTTGTTTTGAAAGGTTTATATTTTCAAGATTGTGCAAAAAGTATATGTTACAGAAGACAATTCTTATAGATATAACTAAAGACTTAATTGAAAAAATAGATATGAAAAGGAGAGAATAAATTATGAAAGTAGAAATTTGGTTTGATTTTGTATGTCCATTCTGCTATATGGGTGAAAGGAAGTTTGAAAAGGCATTAGCAGCTTTTGAACATAAGGATGAAGTTGAAATAATATTTAAAAGCTTCCAATTAAATATGTCACAGAAAGATGTTAAAGGAAAAGACATTCATCAAGTTATAGCTGATAAGTACAATATTACTTATGAACAAGCTAAGGATAATAATGATAGAATCACAAAGGCTGCTGCTGAAGTTGGTCTTAATTATAGATTCGATATATTGAAATTGAATAACACTCAATTAGCTCATGAAATTTCGAAATATGCTGAAAGTGTTGGAAAGGGAACAGAGCTAGTGGACCTTTATTTTAAAGGATATTTTGAAGAAGGCTTAGATATAGGTAATGAAGAAAAACTACTTGAACTAGCAGAGAAGGCTGGCTTAGATATAAGTGATTTGAAAAATCAGTTAGCTGGAGAAAGTTTAAAAGCTAAAGTAAAAGAAGATGAAGCTTTAGCAAGGAAGCTAGGAATAAGCAGTGTTCCATATTTTGTTTTTGATAATAAATATGCTGTGTCAGGGGCTCAAGAGCCTGAACAATTTTTAAAAGCTTTAAAGCAAGCCTATAATAATTAAGATAGAGAAACCTAAAATAGACGGTAGTGTCGCAATTAACACTACCGTCTATTTTTAAGCTCTAAATTAAGCTACATCAAATTTGGTAACTTGTCTTTGAGTAATTTGGGCACCAGATTTCTTAGCAAAAGTGCCAGAATTAGTTTCAAAAACATTCTTAGCAACTATTGTGTCCATAAGGCCATTGATTTGGTCCTTAGTAAGATCTGGTTTAACACCAGCAACACTTAAAGTGCTTTTCTCACCAGATGTTGTTAAAAAAGTCATAGCTAAAGTATATTCCATTTAATCACCCCCTTTTTGCAGTTTACAGGTTATAATTTACAGTTTACAGTTAGAGATTAGAGTAATTTAGATTACGAAGTAATCTTCTCCTCAACTGTAAACTGTGCACTGCTAACTGTAAACTGTCTAAGCGTTTGCTAAGCTAGAAGATTCATTTATAAAGTAATCTCTAGTCTTAGCTTGCATAGCACCTTTAATTGCATCTGCAACAGCATATACATTTTCAGGTGCAGCATCTTTCTTGATGTTTGAAAAAGTCTTTTTAGTATAGATTGGATCACCTGCCTTGTCAGTACCTTTTTGAACTTCGATACTAAGGGAAACAGAATCAATGTTTTTTGTTACTGCCATTTGTTTTTACCTCCTTCATTGTCTTTTCATAAAGGATATATGGATAAAATTCGGTTGTAACATAAATAATTGAAAAAAGTTTTATTGAATAACATTTTTAATAAGCAGTTCAATATAAGCATTCCTCTTTTTAGGATCATTTAATTTAATTCCAAAAATTTCTGTAGCACGATCTCCCAACAAAACAGGAAATAGTAAACAGCTTAATAATTGCGTAACTAGTATCTGCAAAGTAACATCATCCTTATCTGGTCGAATTTGTTGAATCGTGGCTTTAATTAGTTCTACGCCTTCCATCTCTAGATATTCTTGAAATTTATTTTTAGTGGAATTCTCATAAATGCTTTGATGTATTAAATTTTTTATCTGATCAGGATACTTGATCAAATTTTTCGTATACTTATCAATGAAAGTTCTTAATCGAAGTTCGGGAGCTTCATTAGTATTTTTTAAACATTTAAATATGTTTTTTGATTGAATCATTAAATATTCAAGTGCTTCATTGATGACATTATCTTTAGAACCGAAATGATAATTAACTGCAGCAACATTTACGTCAGCAACTACAGCTATTTTCCGAATTGTAACATTTTGAAATCCTTCTTCAGATATAATGTTCAATGTAGCTTCTAAAATCTTGTCTTTTGTGTTGAGATTGCTCATATCTTTTTTCATTATAATTTACTCCTATATAGAATTTAGTTTTAAACATAGTTTGATTATTATTTTATAAATGATGGTTGTTTTTGTCAAATGAAATCTAAATGACCTTGCTTATTTTAATTGACATAAAACGAATTTAAAAGTATAATTTAATCATAATTTAAAACAGTGTTTTAAATTATGATTAAATTATAGGGGGATTGATATTATGGTACATGAGTATTTTCTATGGATTGCAACTTTAGCATATGGTCTACACATTGTTGAAGAAATGGTACTGGATTGGAGGGGATGGGCAAGAGGTTTTCTAAAATTACCTGCAGAATGGAACGAGTTTTATGTTTTTAATGCAGTGGTTATTTTATATGGATGCATTTCAGCAATTATTGGATGGAAATGTCCAATGATCGCTCTTTCATATCCTGCATTAATGTTAATAAATACTGTTTTTTTTCATCTCTTGCCAGTCTTAAAAAGCGGTAGGTTTTCCCCAGGATTGTTTACAGCGCTAATACTTTTTGTCCCGATTGCTGCTTTGACATACTATGGTGCTAGTGTTGATGATGTTATTTCCATCAAGTCAATTGTATTTTCAACCGTATTTGGTATCATTTTTATGGCATATCCAATTACTTTGCAAATTCTTAAAACAAAACCATTTTTTTTACAACAAAATAGAAATGACTAAAAGTTATAGTAGGATACAGCTAACATACGTATAAACTTGACCACATATTGGATTTAATAACCGATATGTGGCTTTTTCAGCTTTCATATATAGGAATATTTACACTATGTTTTGTATTGACAAATATAAAACATACTACTATAGTTTATAGTAGTATAATGAATGGTGGTGATTAAATTGTCTTCAATAAATTTAATAATACTCGGTTATTTGCAGAACAAAGAAAAAAGTGCTTATGAAATGGTTAAAGAATTTGATAGTTGGAATCTTAGTAATTGGTTAAAGATCAGTGATCCATCAATTTATAAAAATATAATTAAATTATGCGATAATGGATATTTAAATTCAAGAACTGTTAAAGAAGGTGAAATGCCCGAAAAAACATTATATTCAATGAATGAAAAAGGAAATACATATTTCAATGAACTAATGGAAGAAAGTTCAAAGAATATAGGAAAAGTTTATTTTGAATTTAATGCATTTTTTAATAATATTGAGCATTTATCAGAAGAAAAAAGAAAAGAATATCTAATAAACTTCAAAAACAAGATAGAAGAACGTAGACTTACTGTAGAGTCAAGATATAATCATGAAAAGCACAATGAAATAATTGGCTCTGGATTTTTTCTATTGGAACTATATAATGAATTTTATAATGTTTTAGAAAAATGGTCTGAAAAAGTTATTGATCATTATAATTAATTAATGAATGTCTCTAATAAATATTTATATTTGGAGACATTTTTTTACCCGAGTACTATATAATATAGTAATTTATTATACACTAATATATTTTTTATTATAATATTATTTAGGAGGTTTATCTTATGAAAAGAATATTATTTGCGCCTGGAATAGCTTCTATTGAAGCATTAGGAAGTATAACCAGATTAATTGCCATAGCAGATGAAATAAAAAGATTACAGAAAGATTGTAGTATAATGTTTAGAACTGCAGGAAGAGAAGCAGACTATGCTGCGGCCTGTGGATATAAAGTAGTGCAAGGATATAAACCTGAGTTTGATCTACAAAAGATGTTGCAGCAAGGTAACAATAATAGTAGAAATTCATCTAATAAATTCAATATCAGCAGTTTAGCTGATGTAATGAGACTTAAAGGTCTTATTTCTGAAGAATATGTTCAAAATACATTTAAAGAAGAAATGGAGCTAGTAGAAAGTTTTAAGCCAGATCTGATATTAGGGGAATTTGAAACATTAATGCCTATAGTTGCAAAGAAAATGGACATACCTTACTTTTGTACAGGAGGTACTTCAAGCAAGAAAGATTTCTCCAAGTTTGGATATTCAAATAAAACTAAATATGGATATGAAGAAAGTTATAATGAGCTTTTAAAAACTTTAAATTTAGATACCATAGAAAACATATGTGAACTTAATCAAGACTATAACTGCAGCAAAGTTTTTATTCCAAGCATATCTGAATTAGAGGCTTTAGAAGATAGTTCAAGATATATATTTTTAGGATCAGTTACACCCAAGAATTTTATAAAATCAGATTTTAACTTTGAAAAGAAACGTCCGTTAATATACGTATATTTAAGTGCTAGTCAAATAACACCGGCGATATATGAAAAGGTAATTTTAGATGCCTTTTTAGGTTCAGAATTTGATGTTATTGTCACAGCAGGAGGGAACCCTAGCTTTAAAAGCAATGTGTCCTCTAATACTAGTAATGTTCACTTTATGAGTATGGTTCCATCAGATAAGGTAGTAGAAATGGCAGATATAGCTATTCATCACGGCGGACAAAATACCACAGTACAGTGCATTGAAAATGAAGTACCTGCAATTATTTTCCCGGGAAATCATTTTGAACGTCATTTTAATGCTGAAAAAGCTTCTGAAATAGGATGTGCATCAAATCCTGGCATAAATAATTTTAATAGTGAATTCCTTTTAAAAACATGTAGAAAAATTATTAATGACAACGAATTTAAACAAAATCTCAAGATATATTCAGCCAAAATAAAAAGTGGTGGCGGTGCAGTTAAAGCTGCTGATTTTATATTGAATTATTAAATTCTGTAGAAGTTTATTATTGCGTGATTAAAAAATGATGTAGTAAATTATAAAAATGTCTTTGAAAATTGAATAATGAGATTTTTACAAAATATGCTATAATTAATGCAGATTAGTAAATTATTATGGAAGAGGAGGTAATTTATGAGCGTTTGTAAAAATGAAAATTTAATGATTATTTTTTATGTAAAAGATCAAGGAAAAAGTAAAGTATTTTATAAGAAATTGCTTGGGTATGAACCAACTCTAGATGTTGTAGGAATGACTGAATTTCACATAGTAAACAATGTTTTATTAGGATTAATGCCAGAAGAAGGAATCATGAGAATTCTTGAAAACAAAATACCAAATCCTAAAGATGCAAATGGAGTGCCAAGGAGTGAGCTATACATATTCGTTGACGATCCTGATGAATACTATCTCAGAGCAATAACTGCTGGTGGAACTGGTATAAGTAAAACAGAACTAAGAAATTGGGGAGATTATGTTGCGTATTGCTCTGATGTTGATGGACATATACTAGCGTTTGCAAAGAAAGCAAATTAGTGAGTTAGAAAATATAATGTACAAAAAATCTATGAAAATGGGGATTAATATATGGATGATATAAAACTTGTTAGAAGAGCAATAACAGCAGATGAATTTATTGAAATGAGACAATCGGTTGGTTGGGATTATCCTGAAAAAGAAGTGATTTCTATTGGACTTAAGAATACAATATTTTCAGTATGTTTAGAAAAAGATAAAGAGATAGTTGGTTATGGTAGAATTATTGGTGATGGTGCATTTACACTATATATTCAAGACATAATTGTTAAACCTGAGTATCAAAGGAGAAGCTTAGGTATTGGAATAATGAATGAAATTATGGAATATATAAAAAAGAATTATGCAAAAGGAACAATGGTATGCTTAATGGCGGCTAAAGGTAAAGAAGATTTTTATAAGAAGTTTGAATTTGTTGTTAGACCAAATGAAGTGTATGGTGCGGGTATGATTCAGTATATTGATAAATAACCTTTAAAATAAAACCAAATAAAGATAAAAGTTCAATGATTTTCTGGATGATAGTATTAATAATAAGGGCGGCAATATTTTGTTTTTCTATAAGTAATTATACTAATTATGGTAAAGACAGAGTTTGCAATAATATTTTAAAATTCAATTTAAAGTAAATGCATTTTTAGAAACTATATAGAAGCTTTGCAATTTATAGTAGAAGAATTTAAAGATAAAGTAGACTAGAAGTTTTTATTAATTTTTAAGGAGAGTAATGAATAAAGCGATAAACACTGAAAAAATATATGTTTATCGTTTTTGCTTATGCTACTTTATCAGGATTGTCATTATTAATAACAATTCCAAGTTTGGTTGAGATTATGGTATTTAATTTGCTAATAGAATTAGACAGGTTATTAATTTGTTTTTCCAAACGAATTAGCAAATATACTGCTACAGCAACGGCAAAACCATTATTTGAAAATTGAGTAATGTGTATTTTTAAAATATGTTATAATCACTGTAGAATAAGTGTCAGTTTATGGGGAGAAGTGATAAATTATGTTTCTTAGTTTTTTTCAAAATGCATGTATTTTAATAGCATCTATGAGTATTGTTCAACATTTTCTTAAAGATAAAAAAATTTCACTAGATATGTCCTTGAAAAGTAAGTTTCTATGGGGCTTTTATAATGGTATATTAGGTATAATACTGATGATAAATAGTGTCCCTATTACATCAGAGACTTTTATTGATTTTCGGTACATACCAATTTTATTTTCTGCTCTCTATAGTGGTTTTTTATCTTCAATTGTTTCTTCAATTTTGATAGGTATTTTTAGATTTCTAATTTTAGGAATATCTAATATATCACTAGTTGGATTAATAATAGCTTTGCTTATGGGGGTTGGATTTGGAATTATTTCTTTATTAAAGCTATCAAAGAAAAATCAATATATTTATTGTATGCTCTTCTTTATTATAGTATCAATTGCTTCGTCATTTGTGGTATCAGTACCGCAAAATTCAACAGGAGTTTTTCAAACCGTGATATTATACTATCCAGGATATTTAATAGTATCTTATCTTTCAATTAAATATGTAGATCACATACTGGAAGTAATTAAAATTTATCAAAGATTAAAAAATGAAGCAGCAAAAGATTATTTGACTGGTTTGAATAATGTAAGGCAATTTGATGATAGGTTCAATAGTATTTCTCAGATGGCTATACGAAAAGGAGAAGAGTTATCTCTGTTATTTATAGATATTGATTTCTTTAAAAAAATAAATGATACTTATGGTCATAATGCAGGAGATACTATTTTAAAAAGTTTAGCTCCAATCCTTATTAATACGTGTAGGACTTATGATGTTGTATCTAGAATGGGAGGGGAAGAGTTCTCTGTAATATTATTGGATTGCTCAGAATCTAAGGCTGTTAAAATTGCAGAAAGATTAAGAAAGAATGTTGAAGAGAATGATTTTTACATTTCAGATAATGAAGCTATAAAAATTACAATTTCAATTGGAATAGCATCATATCCTAAACTGACAAGCCAAATTGATAATTTGCTTGAAAATGCTGATATCGCATTATATGAAGCAAAAAACAGTGGAAGGAATAAAGTGGTTTTATTTAACCATGAAAATAATAATAATTTTTAAAACAGGGTAATGAATAAGGCGATAAACATTATAAAAATAAATGTTTATCGCCTTTACTTATGCTACTTTGTCAGGATCGTCATTATTAATAACAATTCCAAGTTTGGTTGAGATTATGGTATTTAATTTGTTAATAGAATTAGACAGGTTAATAATTTGTTTTTCCAAGCGAATTAGCAAATATGCTGCTACAGCAATAGCAAAACCATTATTAACGATCAAATTAATTAATTGATTTACCTCCATGACTTGATCACCTCCTATAAATGATATATGAGAAAAATACACTTAAGTATGGTGTTGTACTTTAAAGGAAGCAAAATTTCATGAATCTAATATCAACTCTTTAAAGATGAATAAAAAATAATATTGTTTTGAGAAGGATTAGTGGAAGGTGGAATAATCTCAACTACAATATGAGTTGGAGTAGCAACTGCAGCAGTTGTTGGAACAGCTATAGGTTTAGATGGTGCAGCAATAAAATAAGTAATGGAGAAAACGGTATTGACGAACAATGATATAAATGGACTAGAGGATATCATTAGATTAGATAAGAGACTTTTTAGAATAAATATATAACTACTATTTATGTTATAATTGAATTTGATTGGGAAGTTATTGCATGGTAGGGATAAAAATCTAATTTTTAGAAATTTTTAAAATCATACCTATACTTTGGGTTGCAAAGTATTAATTTCGTTCTTTTTAACATACTTTACTGGATAACAATGCTTAGAGTTAGTGTTAAAGGTTGAAAGTGAGGATATGATATGCGTATAAAAGCTTATAGTTAAGAGGTAGTATTTATCGTTTATGGGGGAAAACAATGGAGAAGTTTAAAAGTGATATTACAAAAAGGGAGCAAATGATTTTGCTCTTAAAAAAGTCAGGGTGGTATGAGGGGCGTCAGGTAGATATCTTAGGATTTGAACAACAATGTAATGAGTTAGGAATAGAGCTATTTGATAGTGCTAAAAAGTTTCTAGAAGAATTTATGGGAATAGACAAGTATGTAGAATTTAAATCTATTCACCCATGTGAGGAAGTTAAAGACTGGGACTATGACTATACATTTGATTTTAGAACAAATCCTCATGATAGAATATGGTGGAAACAATATCGAGAAATTTTAAATTTTGTTGAAGAAGAGTGTTTTTATTTGGGGATGTCAGGATATTACTATTCTGCTGCAGTAGCAATAGGTCGCTCAGGAAAATTATATTTTAAACATGATTATAATGATAAGATTCAAGTATTCGATGATTTGATAGACAGCATGCTTAGTGAATTAGACGACATGAATATAATAACTTCATCATTATATAAAGTTAAAGAAGATGAACATTATTACAATAAAAGTTTTATTATTGCTGATGATGTTGTAGAGTTTGAAAGAATATATGGAATTGATTTAGACAAATTTAATACTGAAACCTATGATGTGTTAGAAAAGGTATATCAAAGTTTGCCATCTTATATTGAAAGTCCAATATTTCTTCCTCGTTGGTATGGAGATGAGGAAAAAGAAGATAGATATTTTATAACAGTTACATATGATATGGAAGGAGTGCAGTTTTTTGGGAAATTGCCTATAGATGATTTTTTCCAATGGGAAAATAAATTACATGAGTTAATACAGATAGAAAAATTTCCGTTTAAATATAATTAGCAAAGTAAAAGAAAATTAATAATTGAAACACATATAAAAAGAAAGCAAGGAGAATAAGATGAATCCAGAAGAAATAGTTAAAAAGCAATTGGATTTTTATAATAAGCATGATTTAGAAGGCTTTGTGTCTACTTATCATAATGAGGTTGAAATTTATAATTTAATAGATAATTCAATTATGATAAAAGGTAAAGAACAATTAAAGAATAGCTATAGAGAAAGATTTGAAGTGTTAAAGGTTTATGCAGAGATAGAAAATCGAATTGTTATAGGAAATAAAGTAATTGATCATGAATATGTAACTGGCTTGGAAAAAGATGCAATAAAAAAAGCTGTTGCAATTTATGAAATTGAGAATAATTTAATAAAAAGAGTTTGGTTTATTTTTGAATAAATTAAACAAAAAATAATTAAGTATACTTACCGTATTATTCAGAAAATGAATTTTGCGGTATTTTTATATGAAAATTAAATAATATGATGTTTATCTTAAAGAATTAATTAAAGGTTTGTAAGCAATTTAAGGATACAATAACTATTAATAATTGAGAACTTAAAAGAATGCATAGTTCTATTAGTAAAGAAAATACTAATAGGAAGAGGTGAAGGATATGCAAATAAAGAAATTTTTAATA
Organism: Clostridium saccharoperbutylacetonicum N1-4(HMT); assembly: GCF_000340885.1. Taxonomy (NCBI): domain Bacteria; kingdom Bacillati; phylum Bacillota; class Clostridia; order Eubacteriales; family Clostridiaceae; genus Clostridium; species Clostridium saccharoperbutylacetonicum. The sequence continues at coordinate 2,008,470 of NC_020291.1, forward strand.
GTGCTTTTAGTATTTTTATTTATATTTGGGGAAGTTGCTCAAGCAGAACCGATTCCTACTTCAACTACTTTAAAAAAAGGTATATATGATATTTCACCTGAACACAAAGGGTATTATCGCAATATTAAACTTATAACTCCAGATAAACCTGTTACTATTACATTACTTAACTCTAAAGGTGCTCAGATATTGTTTGCGATACTTAGTAATGAAAATGACTATATAAAATTTGGACCTATAGAAATTGGAGAGATATTAATTGTAACTGGTGAAGGAGAAATATCTGTAATTCATTAAGAGTAGATTCTTATTCTTTTATAAATTTCTATAACACTTTTTGTAAATTATTGATTTGCAATTAATCAAATAAAAAAGAAATAATAGGAATTGAATGTGCCATAATGTAATTATAAATTACGGCGCATTTTTCTTTCAGAATTATTTTTGAGGTTGTTGGTTACTAAATTAAAATAATATAATTTAAATGTAGTATATAATAACTTACAGAAATTTATTTGGGAGATGGTTAAATGGAATTAGAGGAAATGAGTAGTTTTTTCAATAGCAGAGCTAAAAACTATGAGCAACATATGATGAATAATATTGAGGGAGTAAATGAACTTTATAGTGAAATTGCAAAATTAATACCAAAAATAAATGAACTGAATTTGCTTGATTTAGGATGTGGGACAGGTTTAGAGTTAGATGAAATTTTTAAAATTAATTCAACAGTTAAAGTCACAGGGATTGATTTAGCTGAGAATATGATGGAAAAAATAAAACAAAAGCATAATGATAAATTAAACCAACTTAATCTCATTGTTGGTAACTACTTTGATTATGATATTGGAACATGTATGTTTGATTGTGCTTTATCTGTGGAAACTCTTCATCATTTTACACATGAAGAAAAGATTAATTTGTATAAGAAGATTTTCAAAAGTTTAAAGCAGAATGGTTTTTATATTGAAGCGGATTATATGGCGCCAAGTCAAGAATATGAGGATTACCACTTCAATGAAAATAGAAGAATTCGCTCAAAATTAGGGATAACTGAGGGCTTCTATCACTATGATACTCCGTGTACTGTAGAAAATCAGATACAAATGCTGCAGAAGGCTGGGTTTAAATCTGTAGAAAAAGTTTGGGAATATACTAACACTGTTATTTTGTTAGCAAAAAAATAGTTTGGTTGTAATTTGAAGATTAATCTTAAAATATCTCTTTTTAGATTGATTACTTCTACTATAGCAAAAATATAGTAGAAGTTTTTTTCTGTACTATACTTCATTTTTGCATCTTTGTGGATGAGTAATTATATAGCCGCAGGCGTTATATTTAGATTCGGTATTGTTCATAATATTATTTCATATCAAAACTTGTTCTCAGATGACTAGTCATATTAATACAGTAAATCACAAAAATGTTCTTTGTAACTGTATAAGGCTACATTTACAAAATATGTTATAATTAATTTGATATAGTAATTTATTAGATAAAGTATTTGATTAAGATAAATTAAGAATAGCATTTTATAAAAATTATTATATTAATATTTGCATAATTAAGGAAGTGTAATATGGGAATACAAATAATTTCAGCTGGTAGTTGTTTACCTGAATTAATAGTAACAAATGACGATTTATCAAAATTTCTAGATACTAGTGATGAATGGATAAGTACCCGTACTGGTATCAGACAACGTCATATTGCTACAAATGAAACTACCACAGATTTAGGAGTAAATGCAGCTAAAATAGCTTTAGAGAATAGTGGATTATCATGTAATGATATTGATTTAGTTATATGTGCTACTGGAACACCAGATGTATGTGTACCAACAGTAGCAGCAAACATAAAAAAAGAATTAGGTATAGAAAGTGCTCCTGCATTTGACATGAATACTAATTGTTCTAGTTTTGTATATGCTATAACAGTTGCAGAGAGTTTAATGAAAAATTGTAACTATAAAAATGCAATTGTTGTTGGTGCTGATGTAAATAGTCAAATTTTAGATTGGGAAGATAGAGGAACAGCAGTACTTTTTGGTGATGGAGCTGGTGCAGTAGTATTATCAAACACTGAAAGCAAAGGGATTCTTTCCACCTATTTAGATTGTGTTATAGACAAGGACAATTCCCTTGCATGTAATAATAAAATAGAATCAACTCCATTTTTTGAGGCAGATTCTGAAAGAAATACAAAGGTAGTGATGAGTGGAAAGAGTGTTATGAGGTTTGCAACTAAGGCATTTTCAGAAGCAGTTAATGCAGTTGTAGAGAAAGCTGGCATTTCAGTAGAGGATATTAAATTAATAATTCCACATCAAGCAAATTTAAGGATTTTAAAAGCAGCTGCTAATAAGATGAATATAGATGAAAAAAATATATATGTAAATATAGATAAAGCATCAAATACCCAAGCAGCAACTATTCCAATTGCATTACATGAAATTTTAAGCAAGAATATGATAAGCAGAGGTGATATTGTTCTATTTGTAGCTTTTGGAGCGGGACTTTCATCGGGAGCAGTATTACTAGAGTGGTAATGCATGAAATATTAAATTCCATGAGAATATGGAATGACTTGTGTAATTGAATAATTTGATATGTTATATATTTCTTATGAAACACTACAACCAGATGATATTATCTTTCTAGTTTATAACTAAAAATGATAATACACATAGTTTTATAGTAAGGAAAAATTTAATCATATCACTGGTGAGTCAATTGTTCTCGCTCTAGTAGCTGCAATACCTGCTCAGCCATATATTCTGCAGGATAAGGCATTGAGTTTACAATCCACCATTCCATTGCACCAACAGCAGCTGAAGCAACATATTGCACCAGTATTTCCTTTCTTATATTTTGATTACTTCCAGTCATATCTAGGTGCTTTTCTATCTGCTTAATAGCGAGTGTTAAAAGACGCTCTCTAAAAATAGGCATGGATTTGTTAGTTAGCATATTGGAATAGAAAAAGGCATGCTGCTCAAGGTATCGAAATGTATTAAGTAGCGAAGCTTTTGGGGCAACATTGCTAGTTTCTCCATCTGACAAGCAACTTTCACATAATTCGTTTAAATGAGTATCTATACATTGATTCAGCAGATCAAATTTGTCCTCATAGTGCAAATATACAGTTCCACGGTTTACATTTGCTTCTTCTGCAATTTCGTTAATGGTTATCCTTTCAAAATCTTTTTCTGACATGAGCTTGATAAAGGCACCCATAATGGCCTGTTTTGACTTTATAATACGTCTATCCATAAAGATATCTCCTCGTCTTAAAAAATTTCGTGATATTCAACATTCAGTTGTATTTTGTTCATTAATAAACAAATCTGACTTTTTTAACTATTGAATTGCACTAGCATAGTTGATAAATTAATTATATTGAACAGATGTTGAAAAATCAACGAGAATTCAAATAAAGAAAGGCGGACGTTAACTTGAAGATATTTTATTTTACTGCTACAGGGAATAGTTTATATGTTGCAAAAAAGATTGGTGGAGAATTGTATTCAATACCTCAGATGATAAAGGCAGGAGAATATGAATTTGAGGATGAAGCTATAGGTTTTGTATTTCCTTGTCATGGATTCGGAATGGCAAAAATAGTTAGTAATTTTATCAAAAAGTCAAAATTTAAAGCTGATTACTTTTTTGCAATTATGACATATGGTGCTAAACCATTCTCAGGACTGAGGCATATTGAACTTGTAGCCGAAGAATCTGGTATCAAGTTCAACTATACAAATGAAATACTGATGGTTGATAATTTCCTTTCAGCATTTAAGATGGAGGAGGAAATAATAAATAAGAACCCAGAAGATATTGATGAAAGGCTTAATAAAATAATAGCTGATATTACAAATAGACGAAAATCTCTTGTAACAAAAGGAGTAGCATCCAATATTCTATCTAAATGCGGCCGTGGGCTGGCTGATAAACTTAGTAATAATTTTGCAGCTAAGCGATTTATAGTTAATGATAATTGTACTAGCTGTAAAATATGCGAAAAAGTTTGTCCTGCAAATAATATTAAAGTTGAGAATAAACCTAAGTTTTTAAGTAGATGTGAAACATGCCTAGCCTGTATACATCATTGTCCACAAAATGCAATACACATGAAATCTGAGAAAAGCAAAGCAAGATTTATAAATCAAAATGTTAAGCTTAAAGAATTAATTGATTCTAATAATCAAGCTTATTAAGAAGCACAAAATAATAAGTCAGAAATATTAGGATGAGCAGATAAAGATATGCCCTATAATTATTAATTAAGTGAAGATACATTAATTCAAAAAGAGCAGTAAATTGAAACCTAAACATGGATAAATACTATTATAGTATATATTTATGTTTAGGTTCATTTTATTATAGGAGTTATTTATTAACTATGTGTTTATAATAACAAACCAGTTATATATAAATTCACGATATATATTCTAAAGAATATGTGTCTAAAATGCGATGGAGAGTGATTTTAGATATGGTTATGAAATTGGTAAGCTAATATAGTTTGGATGAAACGGAAGTGTTCTCTAGATTTAAGGCAGTGAGGAGAAAATAGCTTAATTAATCTGGGATATAAGAATGATGAGAATAATAAATAAAAAAATACAAATATTTAGTATTGCGTTTTATAATTTCCAGTGTTATACTTCATTTAAGGTACTGCAGTACCTTAAATGAAGTATAATACTGGAGGTGTTTGAGTTTTGCCAATAATACAAACGAAGAAGTTAACAAAGAGTTATGGCTCGAAAAATAGTGTGTATGACATTAATCTGACTGCTAATGAAGGTGAAATATATGGTTTTTTAGGCTTAAACGGTGCAGGAAAAACAACTACAATGAGGATGTTGCTTAAAATGATTAATCCTACATCTGGTGAAATTTATTACTCTGGACAATCAATTTCAAAGCTGTCTTCTGAATTTTGGAATCAGGTTGGGTACTTAATTGAAACACCACATGCTTATCCAAACTTTACTGTAGAAGAAAATCTTATATTGTATGCAAAGCAAAGACTAATACCCGATTCAGAAATTAAGAAACGAATTGGTGACATTTCACAGCAGTTATTGCTAGATAATTACCTACAGGCTAAGGTAAAAGAGCTTTCCTTAGGAAACAATCAGAAAATTGGATTAGCAAAGGCGCTTATTCATAAACCAAAGATTCTTTTGTTAGATGAACCAACAAATGGATTAGATCCGGAGGGGCTTGTAGTTGTTCGTAATTCTCTATTAGAAATGGCTAAAAATGGGACAACCATTTTTATATCAAGCCATCTATTAGATGAGATGGAAAAGCTGGTAAGTCGAATTGGTATATTAGTTCATGGGTGTCTGCTACGGGAATTAAACTTTTCAGAATTTGAAACCTGCAGAGAATCCAAGCTTTACATAAAAACGGAGGGCTCCAGCAAGAAGCTTGCACATTACCTTGCTACAAAAAGCTTGGAATTCACATCAGTAAGTGAAGAGGAAGTACTTGTTTCGGATATATCTATTAACCAATATTCTGATTTATTACAGCAGTTAGAAAATCAGAAATTGAATCCAATGATTTTTCAACCTGTAAATGAAAGCTTGGAAGAATTCTTTCTTAGAACTATTAAGGAGGGCAAATCATTATGAAACAGATATGGTCGGTGACTAAAATTGAGTTTTATAAAATAAGACGAGGTCATATACCAATTTACATTCTAGCTTTTTATAGCTTTTTGTTACTTATCCATATGCAAGATAAGACGTGGGGAGAATTTTTGAAAAATACTTTTTTTATGTATTCTACTGTTATTGGATTAATGGGTTTTGGTATTTTAAGCAGTTGGGTATTTGGTAGAGAGTATCAGGATCAAACTTTTAAAGATCTTTTATCATTGCCAATTTCTCGTACAAGTTTAGTATGTGCAAAGTTTTTTGCTTTAGGATTATGTTTTTTAGGTATAACGGTATTAGCAATTGGTGCGACATTTGCTATAGGTTCTTGCTTAGATTTGAAAAATTTTGATGTGCTATTGACTGGAAATCTTTTAAAAAGGTTAGGGATAGCAACACTCTATAATTCTGGTCTTAGTTTTCTATTTCCTCTTATCGCCAGCATGACAAGAGGAATATTGGCTCCTGTTAGTACTTCTTTTGGAGCTGTAATTGTAGCTGCTATTTTTGGATCACAGCCTCTAGGGCGTTATATCCCGTGGACAATTTCTGGAATATATTTAAACAATCCTGAGCTTATTAATTGGATCAGTAAATTGACGATTTTTGTTATTCTATTTATTGGTGTTTATGGTACTATATTATGGTGGAATTATGTAGACCAAAAGTAGGAGGTTTTATCATGAACGACAATGTTAGTAGACGCCGAGGCGCTATACTTGAAAATGCGATTTTAGATGAGGCTTGGTTATTGCTTAATCAAATAGGATATAGCAAATTGACTATGGATGACGTAGCTCGTGCTGCAAAGACCAATAAAAACGCTATTTATCGCCGATGGCCACAAAAATGTCATCTTATTCTTGCTGCTGTAGAGCGAAAAGCACCACCAATAGAATTAGAAATCAGTGATTATGGTTCATTAAGAGAAGATTTAATTGCTCTATTTAAGGTTTTAGATCCAATTTTTGAAATTATCAGACCTGAGGATCTACGAGAGGTGATTTCAGATAAGTTTTCCGATACTACATCTTACGATTTATTTAGTATTGTTAATCACGATAATGGTATCCGTAAATTAATGGAAATCATTATAACGCGGGCTAATCAGCGCAAGGAAATTTCACTTTCAATAGATGATATTTCTGAAAAGGCTTTAAATTTGCCTACTTTACTAATTATCAATGAAATTGTATTATATGGAAGGCCTAATGAGGCGAGTAGTGAGGAGATTATTGATAATATTTTGCTGCCAATATATAAAGTACATAAATAATTCAATCAGTAAGAATAACATGGGGCTTATAATTAAGTTTCCATTGTTACTTCTTATTAGAAGTTGGATTCATAGAATAAATACAATTATATCAGAAAACCTATCATAATTTTATGGAAATTTGATACTGGAGCCAGCTTGGAATATAGCGTTATGGACGGAAAATCTTTGGATTTTTGAAATAAACAGTACAAGTAAACTAACAGGAATAAAGATATTGAGAACCACTTTAATCTTTTGAGTTTACATTATTATGAATATATTCAAAATATTAGATGAAAATATTGTGAACAAATTTAGTGAAAGTGTTTTTATAGCAATAGACTATAGTTACAAAGTTCTCATAATTTTTTTGATTGGAAGCAAGGGAGTATTACATTGAAAGCAGGGGAATTATGACTTCGAGGCATAATTATAGTCATTGGAAAACCAACAGAAATAACAAAAGGAAAGGCCAATGAAGCCAGATTCAATAAAATGGAATCTTAACTAATTACATAAATTCGGTGATGAAAATTTAAAAGCTTAATGAGAACGATAGTTCTTATCAATAAATAATTTGTTAAAGGAGTAAGTGATTATGAAAAAATATATTATGTTAATTTTATTGCCAGCGCTTATAGGAACATCTTTATTTTCAGGATGCACTGCAAAGGATAATAGAAATGAAAATGCTGTTCAAGCAGAAGAGATTAATGAACAAAAATCCGTATATCTCATGGCTGGAAAGCTTGCGACAGATAATCAAGTCAATGTAGCTTCAAAAATTTCTGCGAGAGTTTCAGATATATCAGTTAATGTAGGGTCAGTTGTAAATCAAGGCGATACTGTCATTAAATTAGATACTCAGGATTTGCAAGCTCAGGTAGACCAAGCCCAAGCAGCTGTAAATACTGCAAATGCAAATTTAGCTAATGCTATGAACAGTACACGTCCTGAACAAATAGCTCAAGCCCAAGCAACTTTGGACAGTGCTAAAGCAACTTATGATATTGCTAAAAAGAATTATTATCGTACAAAAGCGTTAACTGGTGTAGGAGCAGCTACAGAGGCGCAGCTTGAAACTGCACAGCAGCAACTTACTTCAGCAGAGTCAGGACAAAAATCAGCTGAAGAACAATTAGAAATGCTAAAAAAAGGCTCTACAGAAACAAGTATAGATGTCTACAAGGCACAAGTAAAGCAAGCGGAAGAAGCATTAAAAACAGCGCAAATAGTATTAAATAATGGAAACATTACAGCACCTATTTCAGGGAAAGTAACCGTTAAAAATATAAATAAAGGTGAAATAGCATCACCTGGCAGCACTCTTATTTCAATATCTAATCCTGATGCTTTATGCGTGAATGCATATGCACCCTTAAGCATTGTAAAAGATCTGAAAGAAGGACAAGCTGTAACTGTTAAAGTGTCAGAAATAAAGGATTCAGAATTTGAAGGAACCATATCAGTAATAAATTCAGAATTAAATTCTAAGAGTAGTAATGTTTTAGTAAAAATAACTTTAGTAAATTCAAATTCGCAATTAAAGCCAGGTATGTTTGCCGAAATTGGCGTGAGAAGTTAGGAGAGGATGATAAGAATGCAAGGAAAACGTAAAATAATAATTATTTGTATAGTTATAGCTATGTTAATAACTCTTGGCGGAGTTGGCGTATATTATTGGTATGAAAATGAATATTTTGTCTCAACTGAAGACGCACAGGTAGCTGGAGATTTTATAGATATAACTCCAAAAATTTCAGGAAGTCTTCTTGAATTTAGTGTAAAAGAGGGAGAAACTTTAGTTAAAGATCAAATAGTAGGGCACATGGATGAAAATGGAATAGCTGATGAAAATGTTAATTCTTCCTTACTTAGAGCGCCAATTAATGGGTTAATTATTAAAAAGGAAGCTGAGGAGGGACAATATATTGCAGCTGGAGCTACACTTGCAGTAATGGTTGATCAAGAAAAAATATATATAACTGCAAATATAGAAGAAACCAAGGTGGAAAAATTAAAAGAAGGGCAAAATGTAGATATAAAAATTGATCAATTTGAGGGAAAAGTATTTCAAGGCAAAGTTGAATATATAGGAAAAGCTTCAAATTCAGCATTTTCACTTCTTCCATCCTCTTCAGGTGGAACTTTCACTAAGGTTGTTCAAAAGGTACCTGTGAAAATTAAATTTGAGGAGAATCATGAAAATCTTCTACCTGGTACAAATGCAGACATAAAGATACATGTAAAGTAGGTGGGAGAATGGAAAATAAAAAAGAATCTTCAGCTAAATGGCTTATTATGAGCGTTGTAATTATGGCAATTTTTATGGTGAATCTAGATACTAGCATTATTAATATCTCTGTTACTAAAATGATGCAGACCTTTAATGCATCCATAGATCAAATCCAATGGGTTGTTAGTGCATATACTCTAACCTTAGGAGTTGTAATTCCATCAACAAGTTATTTTGGAGACAAATTTGGCACTAAAAACGTATTTATTACCGCGTTAATTTTATTTACCTTAGGTTCACTATTGTGCGGGATTTCATGGAATGAAAGCATAATGATAATTGCAAGAGTAATTCAAGGTATTGGAGGGGCTTGCATAATATCTCTTGGTATGGCAATATTAATGACTACTTTTGATAAAAGTGAACTTGGAATGGCAATAGGAGTAATGGGAATATTCGTAATGGCAGCCCCAGCTTTAGGGCCAAGTTTAGGTGGATATATTATTCAAAATTTTAATTGGAGATTTCTTTTCTTTATAAATCTTCCAGTTGGAATAGTTGCTACAATGATGGCAATACTTATATTCAAAAAATCAGAGCATAAATCCTCAAAGAAATTTGATATTATTGGATTTATAACTTCAAGTATTGGAATGTCCTGTGTTCTCTATGTACTTGGGAAAAGTGATTTAGACTGGAACGATATAAAAAATATCGTGCTTATGATTGTTGGATGTTATAGTCTTGTAATCTTTGTTGTGAATGAATTACTCATTGAAGAACCTATGCTTGATTTAAAACTATTAAAGAATTATACCTTTTGCATGAGTAATATTATTATGAACATTGCAATGCTAGCTCTTTATGGTGGTGTGTTTTTGATGCCGATATTCCTTCAACAAATAAGAGGACTTGACTCAATGAATACAGGCTTGATTTTATTTCCAGAAGCAATAGCAACAGCCATATCCATGATTTTATATGGGAAAATTGGCAACAAATTTGACGTTAGATTATTTGCTGTATTTGCATTAATTTTAATAGGCATTAATAGCTATAGTATGTCAAAAATTACGTTGGATACACCTAATATGGAGATAACAATTCTATTATTGATTAGAGGTTTTGGTGTCGGATTTCTCATGGCACCTGTTCAAACAATAGGTTTTAGTGGATTACCAAAGGAAGCAATGTCAAACGCATCTGCTTTAACTAATACAGTAAAACAAGTAGGGACTTCCATAGGTGTTACAATTATTACAAGCGTTATGCAGCATAGAAATGTGATTGATTACTCTAACTTAGCTTCACAAGTGACATCTTTTAATAAAAATAGTATGAAACTATATGAAATGCTTCAAGGGATGTTTATTAAAAGCGGGATGTCAGCAGGCAATGCTCAAGGAATTGCTTTAAACAAGATGTTTGGAGAAGTTGCACTTCAGGCACAGCTCCAAGCTCTTAATGATACCATGTTTGTAATTTCGATAATTACTGTTATTGTAATTATTCCAACACTATTATTAAAACAAGGTAAACAAGAAGAAACAAAGGTGGTAGTGGTAGAAGGATAAGATATATAATAGTCAGAAATTATGAATAATGCATTCTAATATTCTGTACCTTATTTATTCTTCAGAATATTGCTATAGTAGAATATACATTCTAAACCATATCACAATATATATTCTTAATAATATGCACCTAAAATGCCGGCTGAGAGTGATTTTGTATTAGCAATTTGTTAGTTAATAATATAGTAAAAGCATTATTTATTGGAGGAAGTTCAATGGTAAAGATAAATGAACAAAATAGTTTATATGAGCAGTTTTTAAAATATTCATATACAGATTTTATGGAACTATTTAATAAAGCAAAAACAAAAGAGGAATGGGATTTTTATGTTGCTTTATCTGAGTTAGTACTGAGGAGAGAACAATAAAGAACTGTAGTTAAAAATTAATGCTATTTATACTATACTTGCGAGAGTGAATTATGCAGGAAAAACATTCATATATGAGCCTATTTATTATGGAAGAAATAAATATGAAAAGAAAATAAAGATATGATGAAACTATTTGATACTGTGATGCTAAAATTGTTTATTTAGGGGCGTAATCTATCTATATGATAACTCATATAAAAGAAACAGTCTATATTTTTTTTGATTTATCCATATAATTAATATTGTTGCAACAAATAAATAATTGGATTGGAGAAAAAATATGATAAAGAAGAAAATAGCAAATATCCCTTTTGGACCATTTATTACAGTTTTAGCAGGAGCTATGGTTAATGGAAAACCGAACTATGCCACAATAGGTGCATATGGGGTTGTAAGTGAGAAGCCTGTATTGTATATTTCATTGAAAAATTCACACTATACAACTTCAGGTGTAGTGGAAAATGGATTCTTCAGTGTAAACATACCATCCTCCGAATCTATTTATAAGACTGATCTTTGTGGGTGCGTCTCTGGTAATAAAGAAGATAAATCGAATGTATTTGATTCTTTTTATGATGATGGAGGAAATGCACCAATGATAAAAGAATGTCCTGTAAATTATCTTTGTAAAGTAATACAGACAATTCCTATATTTGATTTTACTATGTTTATTGGGGAAATTGTTGCAGTATATGCGAATGAAGACTGTTTGGAAAATGGAACACCAAATGCTCTTGAGGTTAAACCAACAATTATGATGTATCCAGGATACTATAATTTAAAGGATAAAGTTGGTACAATATTTAAAACATATAGATAAATAAATTTAAAATATATGAAAAGAAATCAAGGCAGATATAGGTAATGTAATAAAATATTAGAATTTTATTAATCAAGTGACACTAAATAGGATTTTATATGGAATATATCAAAATATAAATAAATTATAGGAAAATTTTAGGAAAACTAGAGATAGTGTATAAGAAATAGATAATTAAAAGCTTTATAATAGTAATTGGGAACAAAAGATAATTTCCTCTCATAAATAAATACACTTTTTTAAAAGTATCTAGTTTAATCCATGAGCTAGGTACTTTTTTGTTATGGAAATTAGTATTTAGTTTAACAAAGGGAATGATCATAAATCACCCTAAAAGTAAATGCTTACAAAAGTAGGTGAATTTAAGATTAATTATTTAGGAGGAAAATGAAATGTGGACGATTGATTAAACAAAGAAATAGTTTCGTAAACTATTTAAATGTAGTAAAGGGGGCAGAAGAATATGTATTAATGAAGCAATTGATAAGGTATTATCGTTTTATCGAAGTAGTAAGGATATAAGAATCCAAAATTCTCAAAGAAGTAGTGGCAAGAGTGGAAAAATTTATTCTTCGAGTATGATAATGAATATATCTATAGTGCATTTTTAGATCAATATAATATGGATCTTCAGGATGTAAAGGAGATTTATGGGTGGAAGTTTAACCATGTTTAAAGCACTTAAGGAAGATAATAAAATAGTGAAGATAATTGGATATGGAGTTATGAACATAGTTAATAAAACACCTAAAGAGCAAAAGGAATATTATAAAAAAATCGAAAAACTTTATGAAATTCCAAAATCCAAAAATGAAAGAGAAAAATTAATGCTCAGAAGAAGCATTAATGGGTGATGGGGATTTAAGTGGAATATTATAAAAATTTTATATTATCATATGAAAAAAAGCAAGTTAAGAATGGGAATGTTTCACATTATTAACTTGTTTTTTATGCTTATGTAAGAAAGGAATGATTATTTATGGGATTGGATTGCAATAAATGTGCAAAAATTTACTATACTCTTGCTAGAAAGCCTCCACGCTTCAGCGTATAAGGATGAATGACAAGCTGTCCTTTAAATAAATTATGAAGGAAAAGGAGTGATAAAATGGACAATCTTACCTATATTTTAGGCAAAAAATATGCTCAAAGCATAGGCTGTGAAATACCAGGGTTTAATCCAACGCCAACAGGATTTGAATTAGTAACACATACAAATTTAAATAATATCTTAGAAAAATTGATTTTAGACGCAATTGGAAATGTATTATTTGATGGCAAAATGGTTATTAATACACCAAATATAAATTATAATAAAGAATTTATAATATCAGCATCAGAGTGGATTCAAGATTCTACAGATAAAGAAAAATACATTTGGACAAAGGTCCATAATCTTGCAACAAAAGATCTTGTGTGCGCAGTGTATAATGGCTTAGATGAAGAGGTGGCTGTAGGGGTTAAGACTCCTGATATAAACACAGTAATATTAAGAAATTCAAATCCTTTTAATGGTAGAATTGTAATTAATTATTCTATTGAAATGTCTTCTAATGGAGGCTCTAATAGTGATTCAAATGGAACTGTAAAAATGACAGCCAATGATAGCACTAGCAAATATTTAGCAGATTTAATAGATGGGTTAACAATTAAAAATATAAATGGAAGCTTAGTGGCAACAACTTTAGATGGTTTAACTGTTACAATAGCAGAACTAAACTCACTGCATAGTATTACTGAGGATATAAAAGATAGACTTAGTTCATTATCTGGAACAATATCATTAAAGGATACACATAAAGCTACTTATGCAGATTTAAGCATAACAACTGGAATAAAACAAGGCGATGCATATATAGTTGATGCAGATGAAACACAAGGTGGAGAACAAACGTGGTATGTATTTAATGATAAAAAGTGGGTTTGTCTAGGCGTAATAAGTGTATCTGTTAGAGATTTTTTAGTTAATCCACTAAATGTTGTAACAGAATCAACAGGAATATATAAAGAGTCACGCATAGATCCATTAATTGCAAGAAAATCTGATATTCCAAGTATACCTAATTTAAGTTTATTAACTACGTATACTCAAACTGATACAGATTTAGCAGATGCAGTAGTTAAGAAACATGATCATGCTAATAAAGCATTACTTGATACTTATACTCAAACAAATGCAGACTTAGCAAATGCGATATGTAAGATACATGACCACACTAATAAAGAATTACTTGATGCTTATACTCAGACTAATGTTGATTTGGTAGATGCAGTAGCTAAGAAACATGAACATGCTAATAAGTCTGTAATTGATAATTTCTCTGAGGATAGTGATGGAATACCACTATATAAAGGTAATCCGATTACAAGTAGTGGTAGTGGTGTGAGTGATTTAAGCACTTTTAGTACTGCTGATTTAAAAGACACAACAAATTATAGATATGTAACTGATGCAGAAAAAGCTAACATTAAAAACTTGTCTGCTGTTGTAGCAACACAAACTAATATAAATAACACTTTATCTACTATCACTAATGAGATTTCATCTAGTGCATCAAGTTCCAATAAATTAATCACTACTAATGAGGTAGATACAAAGATAAATCATGTTAAGTTTGTTGATTTAGCTGATGTAGATCATAAAGTAAAAATAAACTCATTTATTGTTACTAATCCCACTGGAACTCAATTAACTTATCGTGATTCCATAAAGGATTTGATAAGGATACAAAAAGTTACAGATGAAGGTGGAGTTGATTACTTTGATATTCCAAGTATAAAATTTAAAAATATGACTGGTGTACAAGATTTAGGCGGAAATTTAGAATTGACTTTGCAAAATCTGTTCACTACAGATTTGAAGGATATGCCAGCTAGTTATGAAAATGGTAAGGTATTAGTTGCAAATAGTGGTTTACAAGCATATGAATTAAAAGACATTGGAACATTAACTAATAGTAAGGAAAACTTTACTAAATCTATAGAGCAAACGGACTGGTATTACAATACTGATTTGGAAATTTATACATGTGTTGTATCTCATGGATTAAATTCCAAGAATTTAATTATAGGAATAGTTGATGCACATGATAATTTTATAAGTAATGTAATTTGGAAAATTATGGATAATAATGTGGTTATGTTTAAATCAACTACTGGAGATTCTATAAGAGTAATTATAAATTGTTCTCAAGGAGCTGCTGGTAGTGGTACAGGAGGAACAGGTGGAACTACAAATGTTATTTCTACTGATTTTATTGATGATACTAGGGTTAGAACAGATAAGACTTTTAGTTCATCTAAGATAATATCAACATTAAATAACTATGCGCAAAAGAGTACAGTTTACACAAAAAATGAATCTAATGCTTTATATGCTAGCAAATTAAATGAGCATATTCATGCTAATATGTCTATTTTAGATAGAATAACTGAAGATTCAAATGGAAATATCTACTTTGGTAATCAGAAGCTTTTAACTAATCTTAACCCATACACATATCAAAAACATTGGGAAAAACAAAGTTATACAGATTCTACGCTGCTTGTTGATGTTAATACAATTTTTAATACAAATCAATATAGTGCAATTTTAAACACAGAATTTACAATACAAAATAATATAGCTAGTGTTGATGAAAAAACTGATGCATTAGCTGGAAATCAAGTACATTTAGTTGTGATTGATAATTCAATGGTTGTATTAGATGTATTAATTGCACCAGGAAGCGTTCAAAAATATTTATTAGGAATATCACCTAATGTTCAAATAATGGTACAAGGTCAATTTAGTAGTAATTATTATTTGACAGCTTATTAATAAATTATAAATAAAAAGGAGGAAATAAATAATGGCAAAGATTTTAGGTTCAACAGCTATAGGTGGTAATATATCAAAAATGATAGAAACCCCAGATTACTTTTTAATAAACGGACAAGTATATGATAAAAATACACTTTCTCCAGATCCCTTTGATTTTTGTCCAGTAACTTCAAGTGCATTAAATGAGATGTCTTTAGCTCAAACTGCATATGTTAATGGTCACTGGGAAAGACAAAGAACAACAAACGGCTATATGATTGATAGTACAGACCCATCTACTTGCTATGTAGCAACTCAAGGAACATTTAATTCATCAACAGCTGGGATTTATAAATTAACTAAAAATGCAAATGGAACTTGGACAAATACACCATATACTGACTGGGGGGGGAGCTATAGTCCATTTATAGATATGATAAGTCAAGATAGTCAAAAAATTTATTATACAATTCATAGGATGGTAGGTGGTGGTTACGTTTATATTGGGCAATTAAATAAAACTACAATGAAATCTACTTATACAAATTTAGTAAATGTGGGAGCAGTAAGAATACTCAAAGATACTGATATGTATATTTATTTTACATGTAGCTCAGTCAATGAGACAACTATTAATGTTGGTAAATATGACAAAGTAGCAAATACAGTATCATGGTTATTAGCTGATAAATTTACAGCTGGTAATTTTTATAATTTTGAAGCTTCGGATATAGATAATAATGGTGTATTTTATTCTGTCAGAGATGGCTTAGGAATGGGAATGAGTGACCATTACGTAGGTATTAGAAAATTTGTGCTAGATACCTCAAAAGATACCATTATTGCATCAAATGTTACTTTAGATACATCATTATATCCAAATGGTAAAATACCATTGGTTACTGGTGCTGCTATGGGTGTAACACATACATTATTAAGGCATGCAGATTCAGGCACTGGAAAGAACTATATGACACATATAATTTATAATGGTGGAACTAGTGGCAACTATACTAATGCAGCTGACTCAGCTTTATACACTTATGAGATAGTAGATGATATTAATTGGAAACTTGTATCTTACACTAGTTTTAATCCGGTAATTTATAGAACATGTTTACCAATTTTAAATAATCAAACAATTATACTTGCTTATGAAAGTGGCTGTCATATATATGTTTGGGATTCTGGAACTACATCTTATAAGAAGGTATCGTCTTTTGATTCTCCAATAGGTGCTGTAGGAATTGATAGTAACAACAATATATATATTCAATATGCTGATACAAGCATAGAAATGATTTCAAATGTAATGCCAATTACTGTCTTTGCTGATTTTCAGGAAGATGTATATAACTACAATGGAACAGATATAAGTACAAATATAGTGGCATATGTTAAAAATTATCAAGGAAAATACTTACCAGCAAGTATACAAATTAATCTTTATGGTAATTGTAAATTTACAGATGATGGTAAGAGGACTAAAACCGTAACTACAACTAATCTTGATAAACTAACAATACCAGTTACTATTTATGATACTGGTAATTTAAGGGTTTCGGTAAAAATATTATAGGATAACAAATTATCATTTTGATGATAAAGATAGTTATAAAAAATCAATCAAATAAAAGAAAGAAATAAATAAATAATAGTCGAGGAAAAGAAGTAAATTAATGATACTTCTTTTTATTATGTTAAATTTTAAGGAGGAATAAATTATGGCAAAAATACTAGATTCTAATACAATAACAGGAGCAGTTCAAAAAGTGGTTGAGACTCCAACTGGATATATTATAAATGGACATTTTTACGATAAGGTACAGATGATTCCTAAACCATTAAAACTATTTCCAACACTAGGAGATACTACTGATTTAAGTATGTCACAAAAATTACTATTAGGCAGCCCAATAGCTAATCACTTTAAAACACAAGGAGATACTATTGTTAGTGATAGATATGATTCAACAATATCGTATGTTTGGGTAGTAGGAGCAAGAACTGCTACAACACAAAGATTATTAAAAATAAAAGAAAATAGTGGAGATGTTAGCTTAGTTAATTCAAATTCTTATGTATCTGTACCAACTTATAACCCGTTAGTTAGAGCTTATTGCGGGCAAGATTCTACTTATTTATATTATATAGTTTCTTGTGCTTCAGTATACACAGAATATTTTGTAAAAGTAGATAAAACGACATTAGTTATGACTGTTATAGAAAGCCTTTTAAATTATTCTTGGGGATCAGCAATAAAGGAAAATTCTACTCATATATATTATGGTAGAAAGCAAGGTTATGGTACTAGCACCTTAAAGAGATATAATAAAACAACTAGTACAACAGATACCTTTAGTATAACTGCTAAAACATCAAATATTTACTTTAGCACATGTTTCTCAGAAATAGTATCAAATAGTGATACTTCTTTCTACACCTATTCATTATCACATAATCAATCAACTAATAAGTTTGGAGTTACAAGATATGCTTTTGATACTACACAAACTTCTTTAGATAAAGTTTGCACTGAAGCAGATATGAATATAACTTGGGGTTCTATTACACAATTCCCTGTAGTTGCTTCTAATCCATCTGTTACTTATGAACCATTTATAACTACTGCTAGTAATGGTGATAAGTATCTTAATTTTGCAGTGTATGAAATAGCTAGTGGTTCAACTCCTACTAACATTCCAAGCTATGGTATATATACATTCTTACTTGATAATTCATCAAATACGTTAACATTTAAGAATTTTGTTCAGGTTACTGCTGATTATTTTAGAGGATTTATTGGAACTAAAAGCAATACATTCTTAGTTTGTGCTTCTTCAACAACTACTATATTTATGAATTTTGATGAAGCAAGTGCAAAATTCAGTATTACAGACACAATAAGCAATCAACCTTCACATATAGGAATAGACCAGTCTGAAAACATTTGGATAGTAAATGCACTTGGGGAAGTAGACTACTTAAATCCATTTGTACCAACTAATATAAATGTTGCTTATGAAAATTCAGCATATAAATATGAAGGAACAGATATAAGTACTTTCTGTACAGTTAATTGCCAAAACTATAGCGGAAAATATATTGAAGCTAAATTGCAATTAACATTGAAAGGTAATGGAGTATTTACTTCAAATAGCAGTAAAGTAATAACTGTAAATGCATTAGCCACTGGTGATTTAAAAGTTCCTATTAAAATTACTGGAGCTGGTAGCTTAACAGTATATCCGCAATTAGTAATGTAATAACAAAAATGGGGGCGGAATTCCCCTATTTTTATTTAAGGCACAATCAAAAAATAACAGGCCAGTATGTTTGTCTGTCATTTTTTTCATGTGCTTAATTAGGAGGTGAAAGTAAAATGAGTTTTGGTGATGGTATAGCAAAAAGCATTGGTAATGTAGGATATAGTAAAATAATACCTATTGCTGACGGAACTGCAATAGTGAACAGCAGTGTTGATGTAGATATTCTTCAATTTCTTAGTCCTTCAAGAGACAAAGACGTACCATTTGAAAGAACTGTAATTACTGATAATATTACAATAAATAATATAAGAATAAATTCTGATACTCAATTTGTTATTTCTGGTGTAGATATACCTATTACATGCTATACATGTGGTACTGAATGGCATAATGTGTTATCTACAGTAATTGATCAGTATTATCCTAATCCAGCAATGCTTAAAGCAACTTGTCAAGTTATAGATAAGAATGATGCTAATAAGTATATCACGCAGTATTTAACTATGAACTACACAAGAGTACATTCCAATATAATTCCTATCAGTTGTTATAAATCAAAATATTTGATGAATAACAGCAAGTATGTTTTAAGTAAGAGTATGGGACATAAGGAGCAATTGTATGACATTGATGTAGAAACAAAAGCAACTATTAATTGGGAAGAGGATTATGATATAGTTTGTAATCCAGCAGTTACATTTATAGAAAATAGAATTCCTTATACAAAAAATAGTATTACTTTAAATCAACCAGTTTCGGTAAATGTAGAGGATTATAAGCCTCCAATTATATCTCCAGATTTTTCTGGTGGAGCTTTAAATAGCTTCAGAATAGTAGTTCAAAAGTGTTCGTATTTTGAACAATACTTATCATTTAAAACAGGAAAAATAGTTGATATCAGTGGATTACCTCAAGGCATGGTTTATGAACTTGGATATTTAAAGGGTTCACCTTTAATTTCGGGAAAGTATCCCATTTCTATTAAAATGGAGGATAAATCTGTTCTCAGTGGGTTGCTAATTGTAACACAAGTGCCACGTGAACTTTAGGAAAGGAGGGTTAATAACATGGTTAGATATTATTTTAATTCCAATTCAGAAATAGTTTTAACTAATGATTTAGATATAAATATAGTTCAACATGTAAACCCAGTTACTCAAAAATATTTTGCCAATAAAGATGAGGCGATAGCGTGGGCAACGGAATATATAAAGCATTTTGATGAAACTCTAGTTAAATCAGATGAGAAAGTGGAACAATCAAATGAGATTGAGGACATAAAAGGAAAATAGATTAATCATCAAACAAATGAGTGATGCAATAGTGGAAACGCCTGCGGGTATAACTATGTAAAATTGTAAATGATAACTTAATAATGTATTTAAGTAATGGAGGAGAACCAAATCCAGATGGAGGAGGCTCTCCTTTTTTTTTGTTTCAAGAAGAAGGTTGATGATAAGTTTTGTGAATATTAAAAACTTATATATAATAATGCTGACTATTCTTATATGATGTAACAGTCAAAAGTAGAATGACAAGAAGTATCTAAAAAGGTACTTCTTATTTTCAATAAAAGAACTTGTTATATAAGTGAGAAAAAGAATGGGTTATCACTTGCTACTGATACGGTGAACCGTACCATAAATGACGTAGACTTTTACTAAATTTGTATGAAATATATTGACAATGTAATTAAGAAGAGTATAATGATTACAAATGCAATGAAGAGGAAAGTAACTTTAAGAATACTTATACAGAGAGTTTCCATTGGTGAGAGGAAGCAAAGAATATTAAAGTGAAAATGGCCTTGGAGCGGTGTACCGAGATTTTTATTATAAAAATTAAGGCTGCAACGGATTCACCCGTTATAGTGATAGAGTATAATCATATGATATATGACGTACTTGATGAGGTGCATATTGTAAGGTATGCATGAAATAGGATGGTAACACGAAGTTTAGCTCTCGTTCCTAAGATTAATTTCTTAGGACGGGAGCTTTTTTATATTTAAGTTTTATTATAAATAGGAGGATTTAGAAGATGAATATTTTTATTGGAGGGGCTTGGCCATACGCTAATGGTTCATTACATATTGGCCATATAGCTGCATTATTACCAGGAGATGTATTAGCAAGATATTATAGGGTGAAGGGAGATAATGTATTATATGTTTCAGGGAGTGATTGTCATGGAACTCCTATATCAATAAGAGCAAAGAAAGAAGGTGTATCGCCAAAGGATATAGCCGATAAATATCATGCAGAATTTAAAAAGTGTTTTGAAAGGTTAAATTTTTCATATGATTATTATGGTAGAACAGATGATGAATTTCATAAGAAGGATGTACAAGAAGCTATAGTCTTACTATACAATAAAGGATTAATTTATGAAAAGGAAGTAGAACAAATATACTGTCAACATTGCAACCAGTTTTTGCCAGACAGATATGTTGAAGGAGTGTGTCCAAAATGTAATTCAATTGCAAGAGGAGACCAATGTGATAATTGTGGCACTTTACTAGAGCCATTAGAACTTTCAGAAAGAAAATGTAAGTTGTGCAGCAATACACCAATAGTAAAGAATACAAAACAGTTATACTTCGCTTTATCTAAGTTTCAAAACACTATTAAAGAAAACCTAGATAAAACTCAAAGTAATTGGAGAGTTAATGCAATAAATAATACAGAAAGATACCTAGATGAAGGGTTATGTGATAGGGCTATATCAAGAGACTTATCATTAGGAATAGATATACCTATACAACAGTTTAGAGATAAAAAGGTTTATGTATGGATAGATGCTGTATTAGGATATCTTACAATGAGTAAAAAATGGGCATTAGAAAATAAAAAATCCTATAAAGAGTTTTGGGATGAAAATGCCACTTCATATTATGTACATGGTAAAGATAACATACCTTTTCATTCTATAATTTTACCAGCTTTAATAAAGGGCATAGGATATAATAAGTTGCCTGATAGGATAATATCCAGTGAATATTTAACATTGGAGGGTAAAAAAATATCAACAAGTAATAGCTGGGCCGTATGGGTGCCAGATATAATAGAACGTTACAACCCAGATGCGTTAAGATATTTTTTCTTAATTAATGCACCAGAAAAAAGAGATACTGATTTTTCTTGGAGAGAATTTGTGAATAGCAATAATGGTGAATTATTGGGGGCATATGGCAATTTAGTTAATAGAACTTTAGTTTTTGCTAAAAAATATTTTAATAGTAAAATTCCTAATGGAGAAGTAGCTATTAATATAAAAGAAGAAATAACTAGTTTATATAATGTTATAGGAAATCATATTGAACAAGGAAACTTAAAAGTTGCACTTGAGAAAGTTTTTGAATTTATAAGAAGTATGAATAAATATTTTGATGAAAATGCACCATGGATTACAGTAAAAGATAATTTGGAGGTTTGTGGTAATACAATATATAATTGTATTTATTCAATAGCAAATTTAGCAAACTTATTATCACCCTTTTTGCCAGAATCTTCAGGGAAGATAAAAGCATGGTTAGGTATTAGTGGGGATAGATGGGAAACTGTTGAGCCGAGGTATGGTGTTTCAATAGAGGAAGTTACAATATTATTTGAAAGACTTGATAAGAAGATAATAGAAGAAGAGAAAAATAGGTTGTTGAACTGTAAAAATTAAATATATATTATAATAAGGATATATATAAAATCTTTAAATTTACAAAAAATGACTCTTGCCATAGATGAAAAAAGTAATTTGCAATATAGAGCAAGGCAAAATGTTGTATTTGAACATGGATATTTAATTGGGAAATTAGGACGAAAGAAAGTATGTGCATTGGTGAAAGAAAATATAGAAAAACCTAATGATATAGCAGGCGTTGTTTATATACAAATGAATGATGACAAATCATGGAGGTGGGATGTAATTAAGGAAATGAAAAAATTAGGATATGATATAGACACAAATAAGTTGGTATAGTCTTGTAATTAACTATATTTAAAGAATATTAATATAGGTATATACTAAATTAAAAAGGTGTTATCACTTGCTACTGATACGGTGAACCATATCATAAATGAAGGATAGCATGTAAAATCAAAGAACAAAACTAAGGATATCAAGCTACACATCAAGGAAATAGTAAAATAGACTATTGTATATGTTAACTTTCTTAATAACCATGAATAAGTCTAGAGATATGGAACTAATAGAGCATAAATATAATTAACAACTTAATAACGTATTTAAGTATTTTAGGAGAACCAAGTTATTCTTATTTTACTTTTAGAAGAAGGTTCATGATAAATCTTATCAATATAAAAATTTGTATACAGTATAATAAAGAAAAACTTTCAAAAAGCATGTTATAATTGATTCAGAATGGGAAATAAATACGCAAAAATTTCTTATTTTTGCGTATTTTATAAAGACATATGTGGAAATGATTTCTGATAGTAATCTTATTCTTTATTATGTCATATTTCATAAATAGCTTCTGCTTCTTTTATTCCTTGATTAAATCCAGCCTTTGCAGATGCTGGAGTATGAGTTGGGTCATAAGGATTTTTTCCTATTGCTAAAATGCTATCTTTATTAGGTACAATAAGGGAAACAGATGAGCTTTTTTGCATTTCAGCAACATCTTCTTCAACGCTTGGAATTAGACCATGCTTTTGGGGCATAGGAGATAAAACTACAACTTTATCATAAGAAGCTGCTAAATGTGCATTTGTAGTTGAAACCATTCCTCCATCAATCCAATCTATTCCATTAAAGTTTACTAATGGCCAGAGTCCTGGAACTGCACCACTTGCAGTTACTGCATTTATTAGCGTTGTTCCTGAATCTTTATCAAGTACATGGAGATTTCCAGTTTCCGCATTTATTGCAGTGACCTTTAACTTTGAAGGCCAGATACTTGTGGTAAGTCGTGATTCAACTACTAATTTACGTTCTTCTACTGATGCCTTTGGAGGATATTTTTTTGCAATATCTCCAAATATCCTTCCTATTTCTTTTTTATTATCTTTACCATATTGAAACGCTTGAAGCCATAACATCATAAGTTCAGAGCTAACAGATGCATTTACTTCAGATGTATTTGGGATGAGTTGAGACTCATAAAGTTTTTTCATATCGTAGTTACTTGCTAATGCGGATCCAACAAACGAACCAGCAGAAGTTCCAATTATAACATCTGCGTCTGCTAAATTAAGTCCCTCTTGCAGTAAGGCTGTAATTATACCAATCTCCCAAGCAATTCCAGTTACTCCGCCTCCACCTAATACGACAGCTCGTGTTTTTTTATTAATGTTTTGCATGATAATACTCTCCATTTCTTTATTGTATTAACTAGTAAAGGGTTTAGATATAGTATAAACTATGAAGTAAGGTTTAGAGTCAAGAGAAATTAGTGAGGTATTTTATGAAAATAAATGAAGTTTCAAAAAAAACTGGGTTGTCTATATCTACTATTAGATTTTATGAAAAGGAAGGCTTGATTCCTGAAAAATATGTTAGTAGGGATACAAATAATTATAGGAATTATTCTGTAGATATAATTGAGTATCTATTAATGATAAAAACAGTTCATTCTGTGGGTTTTTCTTTAAAAGAGATCAAAGAGATAGAAAAAAGTAATGAAAATACATTTTCGATTGATAGAAAAATTGAACTCTTACAAAAAAAGATAAAGGAAGTAGAAGAGCAAAAAGAAAATTTAAATAAAACGGAAACTAGATTAAAAAAGATGTTGAAAAACAAATTAAATTTAAAATTTAGATTAACTGAAGGGGTTACCAATGAAGATAAGAATTAGTTCTGATAGTTTCTCGAAAAGCTAATAACGCTGTAGATTTGCTACGTTCTATTTCTATTTTATTAAACAGTTAACAGTATTATGATAAGAAGTATTTCTTAGGTACGTTTTTTATTTTAAATAAAATATTTTGTTATATTAAGTGAGAAAAAAAGGTATCACTTGCTGCTGATACGGAGAACCGTATCATAAGTAAAAGATAGCATGTAAAAAAAGAAATATTATAGATATAGAAATAATTATAAGAAATAAATATTGACACTTGAAAGTCTAATTGTTAAACTATAAATAGTTAGAGTTCTAAGTAAAGTTTAGGAGGAATTTGAATGACTAATTCTGGATACTCTGTAGAAACAATATATTCACAATTAATTAGAAGTATTGCGATAAAAATGAAACTCAGTTCTGATGAAAAAGTAAAAAAGTTAGGATTGAATTCTCAACAAGGACGTATGATTGGTTATATTTATGAACATCAAGATAGTGGTATTATTCAAAAAGATTTGGCAAAAGTCTTTCAACGTACAGAAGCAAGTATTACAAGTATGCTGCAAGGATTAGAGAAAAAAGGGTATATTGAAAGAAGAATTCCTAAAGAAAATGAGAGACAAAAAAATATATATGTATTGCCTAAAGGTGCTGAACTTATAGAAGATTTTAATAAATTGGTAGTCGAGGAAGAGGAAAATATTATTGCAAACTTGACGGAACAAGAGAAGGAAACTTTGTTAGCTTTGTTATTGAAAGTAGATAGAAATATATAAGTTATTAATATAATAACTTATATTAAAAAACTTAGAATTCTAAGAATACGAATTCTAATAATACTTATTATGGAGGATGAAATTATGAAACAAAA
The DNA here is from genome assembly GCF_000340885.1 of Clostridium saccharoperbutylacetonicum N1-4(HMT). Classification (NCBI taxonomy): domain Bacteria; kingdom Bacillati; phylum Bacillota; class Clostridia; order Eubacteriales; family Clostridiaceae; genus Clostridium; species Clostridium saccharoperbutylacetonicum. The sequence continues at coordinate 2,034,148 of NC_020291.1, forward strand.
ATTGTCAAATGAATATTATTTAGAAAGTGCACCGATTACTAAGGCAATTGCACATTTATCTATTCCTATGATGATCGGTATGTCAGTAGGTACAATATATAACGTTATTAATGCTTTTTTTATTGGACTATTAAACAATACAGATATGTTAACTGCCATTACTTTAGGATTACCAATCTTCACTATACTAATGGCTTTTGGAAATATGTTAGGAGCTGGAGGTGGAACATTTATAACTCGTCTCATTGCTAAACAAGACGTAGACAAAGCTAAGAAGATAGCTGGATATTCTTTTTATAGTAGTATTATCATAGGAATTTTGCTTGGAATGATTGCTATGATAGCACTTAATCCTATTGTTAAGATTTTGGGGGCAGATACTTCTGCTATTATTAATTATACAAAAAGTTATTCTTTAACTATGTTTATTGGTGGTTTTGCAATTATAATGAACTTCGCATTGGAGCAAGTTGTGCGAGCAGAAGGAGCATCAAAAGAATCAATGTTCGGAATGGTTGTAAGTACAATTTTTGGTCTTATATTTGACCCGTTATTTATACTAGTATTTAGATTTAATGTTGTAGGGGTAGCATTATCAATGATTTTAGCTAATATAGCTTCATCAATTTATTATATTTACTACTTGGAAACAAAAAGTGAGAATTTAAAAGGATTTATTAAGAATATTAATATTTCCCTTAAAGATAAAATAGAGATATATAAAATTGGGGTTTCTGAATTGTTCCTAGCTGGTTTTCTAATTATTACAACGCTTCTTTTGAATAATTATTCAATCAGATATGGAGAAAGTGTAGTAGCTAGTTTTGGTATTGCCTTGAGACTTGTACAAGTACCAGAATTTCTTGCAATGGGGCTCGCATTAGGAATTATTCCTTTAATTGCATATAATTTTTCTAATGAAAACTTTAAGAGATTAAAAGACAGTATAAAACAATCAGCTTTATGGATTTTAGGATTATCAGGTGGATTTGTTACTTTAGTTTTTATTTTTAGAAATGTAATTATTCATCTGTTTTCTAATGATTCAGCAGTATTAACTGTTGGAGTTTATATCATGGCGGCCATGCTTATTTCTGCATTTTTCAATGGATTTACTACATTATTTACAGGAATTTTTCAAGCATCAGGTCAAGGAATACCATCAACAATTATGGGAATTACACAAGGAATTCTTTTTATTCCTGTCATAATAGTATTGAATAATTTCTATGGATTGCATGGTGTTATATGGTCTATGACCATTACAGAGATAATTACCTTTTTAACTGGAGCAATACTATATATTATTTTTAATAATAAAATAAAAAAGAATCAAGTAGTAGCAAACTAGCATTAATAAATATTGTGTCTTTATAACCACCTAGATTTAATAAAGTAAGGCACATGAAAATAAATATAACTTTAATTATGGATAATATATATATAGGAACAAAATGAAAAAAGTATAGCTTAGTAGTATTTATTCATCTAGAATTTCTTTACCAATAAACTATTTCAAAAAGTTCTATGATATAATGACTTAAACAAATGAACTATTAATACAATTCTTCTACAGAAGGAGTTTAAAAATGAATGAATTTGATGAGCTTTTAGAGTTATTAAAAGAATTTAAAGAGTCCCAAAAAGCATTAATAGCTATAGGGGATGAAACAAGACAATTAATAATAAGTACGTTACTCTTGAGTGATTGCAGGGGAATAAGAGTAGGTGATATTGCAGAGAAGGCTAAGCTTTCAAGACCATCTGTGTCCCATCATTTACAAATATTAAAGAATGCAAATATGAGAAGTGTTCGAAAAGAAGGAACAAGGAATTATTACTATTTGGATGCAAGGGAAAATGAACTAAACAAGCTAATAAAACTTTTTGGTCATGTAAATTCAATTATGAAGTTGGTACCTGATAGAAGAGATAATTTTTAGGGTTGCGATATAACTGTTACGGAGAACTGTATTGTAAATAGAGGATAATATGTGAAATACTATAGGTATCAAGTTAGGTTTCAAGGGAGCAACAAAAGAAACTGTTGCATATGTTGATTTCAAAAATAACAATAAACAAAACTAGAGATATAGAATCAATAGAGCTTAAGTAGAGAACTCAAATCTATGATTTGATGTGAATCACTTAGCGAACGAATGTGAGTCGAGTTTCCTTTATTAATGAGTTACTTAAGTAATGGAGGAGAACCTAATCCAGATGGAACTGGAGGCGGTTCTCCTTCTTATTTTGCGTCAAGAAGAAAGTTGATGATAAATAGTAATTTCTCGGCATATACCTATTTTAGAAAGTCGCCTTGACAAAAAACTAAGAACGAGATAATATAGTTGATAATATCAATTAATTTGGGGGCGCGGTATGAATAAAGAGAAAGTAATTAGAAAAGAGATAAGATTAATTGTGAGAGAATTAGGTTTATTAAACCACAATTGCTTTAATTCAGGCTTGACACTTGCACAAGCGCACATATTAAACTACCTAAAGCAAAATGGAAATACTCCTTTTAATGAATTGTTAATAAACCTGGGTATTGATAAGGCTTCACTTAGTAGAATAGTTAGTAATATGGAAGCAAAAAATTATTTAGAATTGAAAAAGTCTGAAGATGATAAGAGAATGAAGGATATTTGCCTTTTACCATTAGGTTTAGCAACTATTAATGATGGGGATTATAAAGCAAATACATTTATGAATGAAATTTTAGATTTAGGAGATAGCGAGGACATAGACAATATTGTTAGGGCATTTAGAGTATTTCGTATTCTTGCATTAAAAAACAATCTTAGAAAGAATGATTCTAGAATTTTGATTGAAAAAATTTCAGAAAATTATATGGATGATGCAATAAAATTAGCAACAGAAGTATTTGCTCATGAGCAGGGTATTCCAGCAGAATCAATTGTAATTGATGCTGATTTAAAACCAATCTGGTGGTGTGCAAGAGTAGGAGAAGATATTATTGGAGTTGTTGCAACATGGAAAGAAAAAGATAAATGGAAATGGGGAAGATTTGCTATTGATAAGAGACTACGAGGTCTAGGTATTGGTCAGAGAATGGCTATTTATTCATTAAAAGAAATTTTTAGACAATATACGGACGAGTTATATATTGAAGCAAGAGAAGTAACTGTAAATATGTTAATAAAATTTGGATGTAAAGTTATTGGAGAAGCAGAAGATTTTTATGGCGAACCCATAACACCAATATTATTAAATAAAGAATTGTTTGATGAACATTTGAAAAGTTACATCAATGTATGAAAGTAATGAAGAAAAAATGTAAAAATATTGCTTAAAAACATGGTGTAATTAATTCATAAAGGTAAAATAAAGTGACACAGCAGTAGAATAAAAGCAAAAACAGCGACAAGGCATAAAATGGTGAATTATGTCTTGGCGCTGTTTTTATATGCTGATATACCACATATTAGTTTCATAATATATAATTTCACTTACCTTGAATCTGTTGACAGGATGTTGTTATTACCGAAATGAGTAAGAAGAAAGAATTCTGTATATATTCAAATATGTTTAATGCTACTTAGAGTTATCTTGACTTATTAATGGTATCCTTATAACGAAGTCCATGGCTAACAATAGTGAAGAATTAAAAGAATTAAATACGCACAGGAGTAGAAGAATTAGTGAAAAAACTCAATACTATTAGTATTAAAAGTACATTTTAAAGCATGAAAGGAATATTTTAGTGAGTAAAAGGAATATTTTAGATAAAATAAAGCAAATACTGAAAGTATTTGCTTTTAATGCATGATTTTCTATCTTTGGAGCAATATGTATTTACATAGTTTTAAGAGTGTGTAAATATGTAATTGTAGATAGCGGTAATGCAAAATAAATAGATATAGACGATTAGTTACCGAATGTATTATTATGTAATTCATCTTATAGAAGGAATTGAGTTTATGAGTAATAGAGAAATTATTAAAAAATTATTTTTATTATTTAAACCATATAGAAAAAATATTACTTTAATAATTATTGGATTAATAATTTCTTCATTGGTAAGTTTAGTAATACCTTTTCTTAGTAAAAGTATCATGGATGATGGATTTTTAAAATCAGACATAAAAAAGATTATGTTTATTTCTACGCTTTTACTTATAGCAATTACAGTTGATAACATAATATTATTGTTTAGAGAATATCTTAGAGTTAATCTACATTCTAAGATAAAATATACATTATTTGAAAAAGCTTTTAACCATTTATTAAATAGTAATTTAAGTTATTTTACCAATAAAAGTAGTACAGAAATATTAAGCAATATACAGTATAACTTAAATAATATAATTAAAATAACTGATCAAGACTTTTTTTCTCCAATAACACAAATATTTAATATGATTGGTGCCACAATTGGACTTCTCATAATAAATCCTAAACTCACAATTTTAATTTTATTCTCTATACCAATAAAATATCTAGTTGTTAGATTTTTTTCGAAAAAAAGAGAACGTTTAACAAAAACGTGTATAGAAGCAAATAGAAATTTTGCTAGTTGGTTTGGAGATGTAATTGATGGAATAAAAGAAATAAAACAATTTAATATATCTAATTGGAAAAAAGAAGAATTTGAAGAAAAACAAAAAAAAGTGATTAATATGGACAAACAGTTCTCATTATTAGATTCATATAATCTATCATTTGATTCATTTTTTCTTAAATTAATAACGATATTACTTTATATACTTGGAGCAAATTTATTTCTGGATTTAAATATGACAATTGGAAGTATATTTGCATTCATCACTTATAGTTCATATATAATTACTCCAATATATTCAATATTAAATATTAAATACATAGTTGCTGGGATATTACCTTCAGCAAAGAATTTTTACGAATTTTTAGATTTAGAGGTTGAAGATAAAATGCCATACAGTCAGCTACCAGCAATAAAAGGAAAAATCAATTTTGAAAATGTGCAATTTTCATATGATAGCACAAAAATTATTCTTAATAATCTTAATCTTACAATTGAAGCAGGTGAAAAGGTAGCATTAATTGGACTTAACGGAGCTGGGAAATCTACTATTTTAAATCTTATTTTAAGGTTTTATAAACCTATCTCTGGTAAAATTCTCATAGATGATAGAGATATTAATAAAATTAATATAAATCAATACCGTAATATAATTTCTACAATAAACCAACAGGTATATCTTTTTAATGGAACCATAAAGGAAAACATATTACTGTATAAGAATGTCGATTCAGATAAATTTAATAAAGCTATTGAAGATAGTCAGCTTAGTGATTTTATAAATAATGTTAGTGAAAATTATTTTATAGATTCAAATGGCAAAAATCTATCAGGTGGACAAAAACAAAAAATTGCCATAGCAAGAGCAATTCTTCGAGATACTCCAATAGTAATCTTTGATGAAGCAACATCAAATTTAGATATAGAAAGTTCAATGAAAACTTATAAATTAATAGATACAACTTTAAAAAATAAGACTATTATTATTGTTTCTCATAAATTAGAAATTTTGAAACATGTAGATAAAGTTGTATTAATTGATAATGGTAGCATTAGTGCTATTGGTAGCCATGATTACTTATTATCCAATAATGAAGTATATAAAAATTTGATATATAAGCATTATATAGATTAGTACTATATAGTGATATATATATATATTTTTCTTCAAGGGGGGTGAGACCTATGAGAAAACTAGGAAAAAAATCTAATAAATTTAGACAAGAGACTGAAAACTCTTGGGGAAGGTGCACTTGTACTTGTCAATCTAATTTATACAACAGTTATAGCCATTCAAACGGTACAGGGTACTAATAAAAAAATAGAAGTGATAGTCATATCACTTCTATTTTTATAGAATAGGAGGTAATATTTTTGAGTAAAGATCCTTTTATATACAAATTTAAAACACCTAGAAGTAATTATATATATGATATAAATACAAATATGCTTGTTAGTATTAATAAAGAAATTTATGATATTTTAGGAAAAAAAGATATATCAGATTCTATTGATAATTCTAGTGAAGAATTTGAAATAATAAATGAAATGAAAAAAAGTGGGTTATTGTCCCCTAATAATATAGAAATAATTGAACATCCTGAAAGCTATTTTTTAGAATCTACCTTTAAACGTAGATTAAATACAATAACATTACAAATTACTCAACAATGCAATTTAAGATGTAAATATTGTGTTTATTCAGGTGACTATGATACTAGAACTCATTCCAATAAAATGATGACCATTGAAGTGGCTAAGAGATCAATTGATTTTCTAATTAATAATTCAATTGATTCTAATATGTTGAATATAGGGTTTTATGGTGGTGAGCCACTGTTAAGATATGATTTTATAAAAGAGTGTATTGAATATGCTGAGAATAAAGCAGAAGGAAAAGAAATATCATTTCAAATTACTACTAATGCAACACTTATCACTCCTGAAATAGTCAGTTATTTCGAAAGGCACAATGTGTTTTTAACAATAAGCTTAGATGGTAATAAAGAAGCTCACGATAAAAACAGGGTATTTGCTACTAGTGGATGTGGTTCTTTTGATGTAATCATTAAGAATTTAGGAGAAATAAAAAAATCATTTCCTAAATACTTCAGTAAAATTCTTTTTAATACCGTAATAGATCCTAAGAATGATTTTTCTTGTACAAATAACTTTTTTACAAATTATGAGACTATAAAAGATTCAACCATAAGTACAAACTTAATAAATTATAACTATTCAAAAATTCATGTTGATAAAAATGAAGATTTCATTATAAATTGGGAATACGAGCTTTTTAAGTTATTTCTATATAAATTAGGTGAACTAAGTAAAAAACATATAACTAAGCTTCAAGATGCATATTTTGCTTCTATAAAAATGACTCTATTTGATAGGGGTGTTACGAATTTAAGACAAAGAAAAGCCCATCCGGGAGGTCCATGTATACCCGGAATACAACGATTATTTGTAAATACAGACGGAGTATTTTATCCATGTGAACGAGTAAGTGAAAAGTCTGAAATAATGAAAATAGGAAATATTGAGGACGGATTTGATATTGAAAAAATATATAAGTTATTAAATATAGGCAAAATAACTCAAGATCAATGCAAAAATTGTTATGCTTTTTATTTTTGTGGGTTATGTGCAGCATTTGCTGACAATCTAACTGAGCTATCCAAAGATATAAAATTAAATAACTGCGAGTCTACTCGCAAACGTGTAGAAAATATGCTAAAAGATTATTGCATGCTTCGAGAATTTGGATATGACTTCGAAAAAGAAAATTTATAAATAGTGGAGGTATATACATGGAAAGTTTGATGATATATCCATTTGATATAGAAAGTATGCCATTAGTAAGGCATGAAAAGTTACTTTCTAAATATTCAATAAAAGTATTAGTTTCACCAAATGGATGGGGAATGACTAATAAAGATGCTGGTATTATTGATAATAGTAATGAAACCAATATAACGATTAGTGAGAATTTTGAAAAAGAGATCACTAATGTTGATACTGTGCTTTTTGTAGAGTCAAATATCAAATTAGATTTTGAAACGGTGATATATCCTAAAGTTCTACTTGCCATAGAACAAAACAAAAATATTATTTGTTCAATTAAGCTAGAAGAAAAAATCAAAAATGAAATTATGCATAAGTGTATGGAAAAACATATTAGATTTGAATACTTGATGTCAAATGAAAAGAATGATATGCAATCAAAAGATGAACAAAAAGCATTATTTGAAATTAATTCTCCTGTTGTTTTTGTATGTGGGAATGATGAAAGAACAGATAAGTTTGAGATACAACTACTCTTAAGGGAGTACTTGTTAAAGGATGGCTATATTTTTTCTCAAATCGGAACTAAAAACTATTCTAACTTGCTTGATTTTCATGTTTTTCCGCAATTCATGTATGAAAATTCTTTGTCAGAGACAGATAAAATAATACGCTTTAATCATTATGTAAAATATATAGAATTAACAGAAAATCCAGATTTAATAGTTATAGGAGTACCTTTTGGTATAATGCCTTTTGATAATGAATTCAATAACAACTTTGGAATAATGCTTTATGAAATTTCCAATGCATTAAAACCAGATTATGTAATTATTTCCAATACTTATAGAGAATATTTAAAAGAAGATTTCAAAGACATGTGTAATTTAGTAAAATATAAATTTGGCTTTGATATTGATTGTTTTAATATATCGAATACTAGGATAGATTGGAATAGTTCTAAACAAGCATCCAGAAAGGCTTATACTAAAATACCGTCTACATTTATAGATGAAAAGATTTCACAATTTAAAGAGAATGATATACCAGTAGTAAATATTTTAAATGAAGATAATTCTTTATTTTTATATGAACATTTAATAAATAGTTTATCTGAAAATGAAAAAATCACATGGTTATAAGGAGTTAATATTATGGAAAATGATCGAAATAATAAAGAATTAATCAAAAATGAAATAGCAGAGGTCATGGATAAATTATTTAATATACAAATAGATGAAGAGTCATTAGATGAACCACTGTTAGGGAAAAGATTAAAACTTACAGCTAGAGATTTAGTATACTTGTATTTTGAAATTAAAAATATTTGGAACATAAATATTTCAGAAGAATCAATCATTTCAGGTAAGTTTCATACCATTAATTCTATAATTACGCTTATACAGGAAAATTAAGAATAGCCATAGTAATGCCGACGTATAAAGATAATATGTGATATAGATGCAACAGTGATTTTCAAGAATATTAAAACATTATAAAGCATTAAAGGAAAAATATATAAATTAAGGCATAAGTTTGGTTAAAAGAATACGAGTATATAAATATAGGATACTAATATATTTGGCACATGTGCCGTATGAAGGAGTGAAAAATATGAAAATAGGACATTCACAAGGAGCTACAATGAAAGTTTCTTTCTCTAGTTCACAAAATATAGGAAATAATATTCCTAAAACAAAAAAAGACAATGATAAAAGTGAAGAGCAAAAAAATGTATCAAATAATTCGAAAAACTTAAGCTTAAAAATGAAAAATGATAGAAGTGCTAATCTATTGAAACAAAAAGAAAATATAAACAAAGCAAAAAATGATTTCAAAGATAATGCCCTTAAACAAAATATGGATCCAAAAGCAATGAAAGATAAACTTGATGAATATGATAAGCAGCTTCAAGATATTGATAAAGAAATAAATCAAATAGAAATGGAAGAACAGAAAAAAGCTCTAAACAATGAAGCAGATGAAAAAAAGGCAGATGATAAAACAGATAATCATACAAATTCTCAAAATAAAAATAAAAATACTGAAAGTGATAATACAACAGATTTAATGAATGTTTTAGTAACATCTTCTGAAAACTTAAATATTATCAAACAGAATAAATCAATAAACGTAGGCTTAAAAGGTGAGAAAAAGGTTTTAGAATCTAATATTGAATTAGATGCTTCACGTGGATCATCTAAGGTAGATCGTGATAGACTTTCTAAATTAGATGATACAATTAAAGAAAGTCAAAAGAATATGTTTAATTCTTTACATGATATAACTAAAAATACGGGAAAAATTAATGGAGATAATTTAAAGGGTGATGATAATATAGATTCAAATTCTTCAGAGGCATTAGAGGATTTTGACGCTCAAAATTCAGACGCTGATTATGATAAAACTTCTTTAAATTCCCAATATATAAAAAAGTATGCTGAAAATTATGAGGAGAAAGATAAAGAAGGTAATACGATAAATTCATTATCATAGCAAGCATTTCAGTGAGTCTTCGATATGATAAATTAGATACATATCCATCATTAATAATAATTTTTTCTATAGAAGTCCAAGGGGAGAGTATAATTGTATTTTCATCTTGGTCTTTTTTTGATTATTTCATTTTTATTTTAAATTAGATTTCTTTAGTGAATATATTATTAGAATAAACTTTGTTGATTTGTTTTAAGGCAACATTCCTTTTTGTTTCCCAAGAGATATTTATACATATCAATAATCATAGCATTAGAAATTCTTTTTCGAAATTAAACCCTTTTATTTTTATTCATATCAACTTAAAAATAAATTAATTTCCATATTGTAGTAAAAGTTTTCGTGAAATATAAAAATGTAAACATAAAAAAATAAGGTGTTAAATTTAAGCTAATCATGACCGTGGTTGATTACTTTACGATAAACATATAACTATTGTTATTTTTTTGTCGGATAATATTAGGTATCACAATATATTTTTAGGAGGAAAGATGAATGAAAAAGAAAAAATTAAGTTTAATTGCAACTTTATGTCTTGTGACAACATTTGCTACCTCGGTTTCAATTACGGATACAATAGTAAAAGCTGAAACAACAAACAATGTTGAACAAGAAACATATAATTGGAATAGAGCTAAAACGGGAGCAGGTGGAGGTTTTATTCCAGCTGTGATTTTTAACCAAAGTGAGAAGGATTTGATTTATACAAGAACTGATATGGGTGGAGTTTATAGATGGAACCCTTCAAATAAAACCTGGAAAGCGCTTACAGATTGGGTAAGCCATGATGATTGGAATCTCCTTGGCTGTGAAAGTTTAGCTACTGATCCAGTTGAAACCAACAGGGTTTATTTAGCAGCAGGAACCTATACAAATGAATGGACTAATGATAATGGTGCTATTCTCCGTTCAACTGATAAGGGAGATACTTGGGAAAGAGTTAATTTACCTTTTAAAATAGGAGGAAATATGCCAGGTCGTTCAATGGGAGAGCGCCTAGCTATTGATCCAAATGATAACAGAATACTTTATTTAGGTACGCATAATGGTAATGGTCTATGGAAAAGTACAGATTACGGAGTTACTTGGTCTAAGGTAGATAGCTTTACAGCTGTTGGCGATTATATTGATTCAAATTTTAAAGATCAAATTGGAGTGGTATGGGTAACTTTTGATAAATCTACAGGAAGTAAAGGAAATGCATCTCAAACTATATATGTAGGAGTAGCAGATACTAAGCAAAGTATCTACAAGAGTACAGATGGTGGTGCAACTTGGTCAGCTGTTGAAGGTCAGCCAACTTTAGCTAATCAGTCAAGCTGGGTAACATCAACTACAGATTCAACTCCAAAGGCATTTTTACCACACCACGGAGTATTATCTTCTGATGGATACTTATATGTTACTTATAGTAACACTTGTGGACCATATGATGGAGCTAAGGGTGATGTATGGAAATACAACACTAAGACAGGGGAATGGAAGAATATAAGTCCTATTAAACCTACTAGCTCAGACAACTTTTCTGGTTATGCCGGACTAGCTGTTGATCCTGAAAATCCAAAGACTATAATGGTAACAAATTTAAACTGGTGGCCTGATGTTCAAATGTGTAGAAGTACAGATGGGGGTGAAAACTGGACATCAATTTGGTCTTGGGGATCTTATCCTGAACGTAAATTGAATTATACGCAGGATATATCAAAAGCACCTTGGCTTGATTGGGGTGAATATAAGAGTCCTCCAGAAGTTACACCAAAACTCGGCTGGATGGTAGGCGGAATTGCAATTGATCCATTTAATTCTGACCGCATGATGTATGGAACAGGTGCAACTCTTTATGGGACAGATGATTTAACTAATTGGGATAAAGGTAAAAAAATTGATATTTCAGTAAAAGCTGATGGTATAGAAGAGGAAGCTGTAAGTGCAGTAATCAGCCCGCCAGCAGGTGCAAATTTAATAAGTGGAATGGGAGATGTTTGTGGATTCCGTCATGATGATTTAACAAAGACACCAGATAAGATGATGTCTACTCCAAATTTTAGTACTACAAGTATGGATTATGCAGAGCTTCAGCCCAATTTTATAGTTCGTTCAGGAAATGTGTCAAAAGATAATAAAGACCGTGTAAAGAGCTGTGGATTTTCATATGATGGTGGTAAGAATTGGTTCCAGGGAAAAGATGCCGAGGGTATGGATGTTGATTCAGGAGGAACAGTTGCAGCTGCAGCAGATGCAACTGCAGTTGTATGGAGTCCAACATCTGGAAAGATTAGTTACTCTAAGACTAATGGAAGTGCGTGGACAGCATGTACTGGAATTCCAAATGGTGCTAAGGTAGCTTCAGACCGTGTGAATCCAAAAGTATTTTATGGATTCTCAGACGGAAAATTCTATAGAAGTAATGATGGTGGGGCTACATTTAAAGTGACAAATGCTACAGGTCTTCCTAAGAGTGGAACAGGTAAGTTTAAAGCAGTTCCAGGTAAAGAGGGAGAAATATGGCTTACAAGTGGAAGTAAACAAGAAGGAATATATGGAATGTGGCATTCTAAAGACTATGGTGAAACTTTTACAAAGATTGAAGCAGTGCAGGAAGCAGATACAATTGGATATGGTAAAGCGGCAGAGGGAGCGAATTATTTATCAATATATACGAATGCTAAAATAAATAATGTTCGTGGAATATTCCGTTCTAATGATGAAGGTAAAACATGGACAAGAATCAACGATGATAAACATCAATATGGAGCTGCAGATGCAGATATCAGTGGAGATGCTAGAATTTATGGAAGAGTATATATAGCAACTAATGGACTTGGAGTAGTATATGGAGATACCACTAAAGATAATACTCTAAAAGTTGTAGGTGACGTTAATAGCGATGGTATAGTCGATATTTCAGATTATATAGCTATGCAGAAGTATGTAATGGGAGAAACTATTGATATAAATACTCAAAACTCGGATATAAATGGAGATGGAAGAATTAATACAGCAGATCTTTTTGCTTTAAGAAAAATAATTAATAGTTAATATTTACAGCAGCGAAAAAGTATTTAAAATATAAAAATCCACAACATTTTGTTGTGGATTTTTTGATTGGCTAAGTAAATAAATTATGGAACAATATGTCTTATAAACGTTTTCTAACACGTGAGTTTTGTCAAATAAATTACATAAATAATAATAAATTTATCTTAAATGTATTTATAGAGAAAATAATAAGTTATATGACATATATTAGATAGAATGCGATATTTTAAGAAAAAATGGTGAAATTCGTGAGATAATATATACAGAAAATTTATTCTGTAAAATTATTAATGATTTAATTAATTTATGGAGTATTAGTCAAAATTATGAAAACTATTCTTTAGGGGGGTGAAAAATGAAGGGGACTTTTATAAAAATTAATTTTAGGGATTTTTATTAAACAAGGGAAAGGATGATCTTTATGAAAAGAAAAAAAATTTTAAGCGTTATGCTGGCAGCAGCTATTGTTTCAGCAAACTTATGTACTACACCTGTATTTGCAGCTGAAACTGCTAGTAACTTAGGCTTAGACTTAACAAATGTAAAAACAGATGAATCAACAAATGCAATAAATGGAACATTTAATGTGACTAATAATGGTGAAGAAGCAATTAATTTATCGGATGTAAAAATAAGATACTATTTTACAGCTGATAATAAAAAGGGACAAGAATTCCACTGTTACAATGCAGACATTGCAGACCCATATAAAAGCGTAACAGGAAATGTTACAGGAAAATTTGTTAAGATGGAAAGCAAGGCTGATGGAGCAGACACATATCTTGAAATAGGATTTGATTCTAGTGCAGGAACCCTTGATTCAGGAAAGACAGTAAACATTCAATCAAGCTTTAATAAAAAGGATTGGTCAAGCTTTAATCAAAGTAATGACTATTCCTTTAATGATGCTCAAAAAGTTGTAGTTTTAGTTGGTGGTAAGGTAGTAAGTGGAACTGAACCAACTGTATCAACAGTAGATCCAAGTAAAACAACAACAGGTGCTGCAGTAAATGTTTCAGGAAAAGTTGAAGTAAATGTATCTAATGGGTCAAGTGCAAATTCAATAGCACCTACATTCACAATTACGAATACAGGTGATGAGGAATTAGATCTTACAACCTTAAAACTAAAATATTTTTACACAGCAGATGGAGATGAAGCAGAAACATTTAATTGTTATTATGCAGGAACAGTAGGAGGAGATTATCAGAATCTTACTGGAAATGTAGAAGGAAAAATAGTTAAATTGGGTTCAGCAGTTGCTAATGCTGATTCATATATTCAAGTAGGCTTTAATGGTGGAACTCTTGCAGCAGGACAATCAGCACAAGTACAAGCATCAGTTAATAAGGATGGCTGGAAAGACTATAATCAATCAGATGATTATTCATATGGTGACAGTAAACATGTGGCAGCTTATGTAGATAATAAATTAATATGGGGAAGCGAGCCAGATGGTACACCAATTGTGATATCTGCAAAATTAGATAGAACAAGTATTTCAGTTGATAAAGCATCATTAAAAGATGAAACAATCAATATTACCCTTAATGGAAATACTTTTACAGGAATCAGCGGATTAACAGAAGGTACAGATTATACAGTTTCAGATGGAAATATAGTAACAATTAAGAGTTCTTATTTTGGAAACTTACCTGTAGGAAGTAAAGCACTTACATTTAATTTTGATAAAGGAGAAGCTCAAAAGTTAAATGTTAATGTTACTGACTCTAATGTAACGCCAGATGTTGATCCAGTAATATCACCAGTATCAGGAGATTACAATAAGTCAAACAAAGCAGATATGAATGTTCAAATGACATTAAACGGAAAATCTTTTGTTGATATTAAAAACAAAGATGCAGTTTTGAGTCAAGGTACAGACTATGTTGTAAATGGAGATGTAGTTACAATAAAACAATCTTATTTAGATACACTTTCAGAAGGACAAGCTACAGACCTTACATTTGATTTTAGTGGAGGAAAATCTAAAATATTTACAGTTAATGTAATCAAGGCAGTTGAAGATGGTTTAGTTATAAATATTCCAGATGTTACAACAAAAGCTGGAGCTACAGTTACAATACCAGTAACTATTACAGGGATTGATCCTACAGAGGGACTTAATGGATGTAATTTCAAATTAAAATATGATCCTGCTCTATTTGAAAATGTATCTATAACATCAGGAGATATTTGTGTGAATCCAGCTAAGACTCTATTTAAAACAATAGACAGTACTAGTGGAACAATGAGTATAATGTATGCTGATTCTACTGGAAAAGACCTTGAGGCTATAGTAAAAAATGGAGTGTTCATGAATATCAACCTTAAAGTTAAGGATTCAGCGGCAAATGCAACAAGTCAAATACAAGTAACTAAAGCTGGAAAGTTTGTTGATAAGGATTCACATGTTTATACAATAAATTATAAGGTTGGAAAAATAACTATTGGAGATGGTGGTGTAGTAACACCTGTACAAGATTCTACATTAGCTACAAATAGTGCAACTGTTGTATCTACAACATCAGCAGGGATACAAGTTGGCATGGTCTTAAATGGAAATAAATTTGTTCAAATACAAAATGGAGATAAGGTATTAGTGCAAGGTACAGATTATACAGTTGATGGAACAAAGGTGACAATAAATCCTTCGTATATTTCAACTTTACCAGAAGGAAGTAATGAGCTTACATTTAAATTTAGTGCTGGAAATGATGCGAAGTTTACCCTTAATGTTACAAAGCCAGCTACTGAAACATTGGCTGCAGGCATTGGAAAAATAGAAGCAAAAGCCGGAGATACTGTAACTATTCCTGTTACTTTATCACAAGCACCAACTGCAGGAATAGCAAACTTCTCATATAGAATCAAATATGATCCTAGTTTAGTAGAAGTAGTAGGTGTAGATGCAGGTAGTATAATTACAAATCCAGAGCAAAATTTTGTATCAGGAGTATATGAAGATACAAAAACAATATCTATCCTATTTATAGATAATGCATTGAGTGATGAAGAAACAATAAAAAATGCTGGTGTATTATCAAACATCAAATTAAAAATAAAAGATAATGCTCCAAAAGGTTTAATTCCTATAGAGTTTAATAATGATGATCATTCATTCTATGATATAAATGGAAATGAAATAAAAGCTGATTTTAATAATGGAAGTATAGAGGTTAAATAATAAACTATAGATATCCAACGCGAGAATTAGACTTATGCAACAATTACCGAAATTAGATACATTTATCTTCCACAGGACTAGTGAAATTTTCGCTGGAAGCTTCTAAATGGCAGCTTGTTGTCATTTCAGCGTGTTCCAGATGTAAAATCCCCAAGGAGAAAGTTCGTGTTTCCAAATCTAAAATTTGGACACTTACTTTTTGGACATTCACTTTTAGACAAGCTAAAATGGAGCAAGTTCCTATTAAGAACCTTCATCAGCTCAATTTCACATGTCTGCTTCCAGAAAAATGTATCGGATTTCTAGTGTGGTGTTACGATTATAATCTCTCAATTATACATGTATATTCCATTTATAAGTTAAACTCTTAAATTGGATATCTATATAAAAAAGTTAAAAAATACATTGGCTGATCTTCAAAATAAGGGATAAAAATAATAGATAAATAATGTGTATTGTGCTTGCTAATACATTAAACTATAAGTCTGGCTAAAACAGAGAAGATTATGCTGGCTGAATATTTCTTTGATATACCAAAGATCAGCCAATGTATAGAAAGTATTAATTAGATTGTCTTACAGCCAATTTTAATTGGTAAAATTATAGGGGGGAAATACAATGATAAAAGCAAAGTTAAAGATATTAGTTGCATCTGTTATGTGTTCAGCAATTTGTTTAACACCGTTATTCAATACTGCAGCTATGGCTGCTACTACAGCTCAAAATGCTTCGACAACTCAAACTGATGAATATCAACAACGTTTCATGACTATGTGGGGAAAAATTCATGATTCTAAGAATGGATATTTTAAGAACTTTACTGATGGGGGAACAACTTTAAAAGTACCATATCATTCAGTTGAAACATTTATGTGTGAAGCACCAGATTATGGACATGAAACAACAAGTGAAGCGTATAGTTATTATATGTGGCTTGAAGCTATGTATGGAAAATTCACAGGTAACTGGAATGAATTTAAAAATGCATGGGATTCAGCAGATAAATATATTATTCCTCATGGTCAAGATCAAGCGGGAATGAATGCGTATAATCCGAATAGCCCAGCAACTCTTGCTAATGAATATCCAACTATAAATAAGTATCCAAGTAAATTACTATTTGGAACACCAGTTGGAAAAGACCCAATTAACAATGAGTTAAAAAATGCATATGGTTCAGGGGAAATGTATGGAATGCATTGGCTTCTTGATGTTGATAACTGGTATGGCTATGGTAATCGTGGAGATGCAAATAGTAATGCTCCAGCATATATAAACACATTCCAAAGAGGATCAGAAGAATCAGTTTGGAAAACAGTACCTCAACCATCCTATGAAACTTTTAAATGGGGAGGGAAAAATGGATATTTAGATTTGTTTACAGGAGATAATAATTATTCAAAGCAATGGCGTTATACAGATGCACCAGATGCTGATGCTCGTGCTATTCAAGCAACATATTGGGCTGATGAATGGGCAAAAACTCAAGGTAAGGATGTTAGCCAATATGTAAGTAAAGCATCAAAAATGGGTGATTACTTGAGATATTCTATGTTTGATAAATATTTTAAACCTATTGGAGTAGGAGCAGATCAGCAAACAGAGGCTTCTGGTCAGCATTATTTACTTTCATGGTATTATGCTTGGGGCGGTGGCGCTGGTGGAGACTGGTCTTGGAAAATAGGATGCAGTCATAACCACTTTGGATATCAAAATCCAATGACAGCATGGGTAATGTCAAAGGATGCAGATTTTAAACCTAAATCATCTGGTGGTGCGTCAGATTGGAATAAGAGTTTAGATCGTCAATTGGAATTATATCAATGGCTTCAATCTTCAGAAGGTGGTATAGCTGGTGGAGCAACAAATTCACTCACAACTGATGCTGGAAGTTATCAAAAATACCCAGAAGGTACACCAACCTTCTATGGAATGGCTTATGACTGGCAGCCAGTATATCATGATCCACCAAGTAACAACTGGTTTGGTATGCAAACATGGTCAATGCAACGTGTAGCTGAATTATATTACAAAACAGGAGATAAGAGGGCACAAGCTGTACTTGATAAATGGACAAAATGGGTTAAGAGTGTAGTTAAACTCAATGATGATGGAACTTATGCAATACCAAATAACTTAACATGGTCAGGACAACCAGATACATGGAATGGAACGTATACAGGAAATCCAGGTCTTCATGTGGATGTAAAAGATTATTCACAAGATGTTGGAGTAACATCATCATTAGCTAATACATTAACTTATTATGCGGCAGCAAGTAATAAGTATTCAACATTTGATAAAGACTCTGCGAAGCTTGCAAAAGAACTTCTTGATCGTATGTGGAAATTAGACCAAGATAGCAAAGGATTATCAGTAGAAGAAGAACGTGCTGATTATAGTAAGATATTTGACACTAAGGTATATATTCCAGACGGATGGAGTGGAAAAATGCCTAATGGAGATGTAATTAAACCAGGTGTATCATTCTTAGACATTCGTTCTAAATATA
The DNA here is from genome assembly GCF_000340885.1 of Clostridium saccharoperbutylacetonicum N1-4(HMT). Classification (NCBI taxonomy): domain Bacteria; kingdom Bacillati; phylum Bacillota; class Clostridia; order Eubacteriales; family Clostridiaceae; genus Clostridium; species Clostridium saccharoperbutylacetonicum. The sequence continues at coordinate 2,052,694 of NC_020291.1, forward strand.
AGCAAGATCCAGATTTTGCAAAGGTAGAAGAAGCTTATAAAGAAGGAAAAGCTCCAGTATTTAAGTATCATCGTTTCTGGGCACAGTCAGAAGCTGCCATAGCAAATGGTGCATACTCAATTTTATCTAAGGAATTCCCAGCTGACAGCATTCTAAAAGGAGATGTTACTGGTGATGGAACAGTTGATATCCAAGATTATATTGCATTACAAAAATATATCTTAGATCCAGCTACGCAAATAAATGCTGCAAATGCTGATGTAAATGGAGACGGAAGAGTAAATACAGCTGATTTATTTGCATTAAGAAAAATGGTATTGGATAATCAATAAACTTATAGGATAACAATTAGTTTATGTAAAGCTAACTAAATAACACATATATATAAGTTGTATATATAGATATCCAATGCAAGAACTATACTTATGCAACAATTACCGAAATCAGATCCATTTATCTTCCGCAGGACTAGTGAAATTTTCACTGGAAGGTTCTAAGTGGAAGGTTGCACCCATTTCTGCATGTTCCTAAAGTAAATTTATGACAAGCAGAAAATGAAACAACCTTCCACTAATAACCATCATCAGCTCAATTTTACATGCCTGCTTCCAAAAAAATGTATCTAATTTCTAGTGTGGTGTTACGATTATAATTTCTCAATGATGCATGTATAGTCTATTTATAAGTTAAACTCTTAAATTGTATATCTATATTTAGTTAGCAATATGAAAATATAGGGGGGAAAACAATGATAAGGAAAAAAATAGCATGTTTAATGCTTGCAGGTAGTTTATTTATGTCTTTTGTTCCAACTACCTTTGCTAATGCAGCTGATAAAGTTTCTGTAGGAAACTTAATAAAAAACAATACTTTTGATAATGGTGTAGGATTACCTTGGAATCAAGTTGAGACTTACCCAGCTGATGCGGACTTCGATATAGATAATGGAACTTACAATGTAACAATTAAAACACCTGATGAAACAAAATCAAAGGATACAAGATGGGGGGTTCAATTCCGTCATAGAGGCCTAACCCTTGAACAGGGACACACCTATGAAGTATCCTTTACAGTAAAAGCTACAGCAGATTGTAAAGTATATCCTAAGATAGGACAACAAGGAAAAGAATATAAAGAATATTGGAATTACAATCATAAAGGCTGGGAACCATTAAGCTTAAAAGCTAATCAACCTGTAACTGTTAAAGAAACTTTTACTATGACTGATCCTACAGAAAATGCATGTGAATTTGCATTCCATCTTGCTGGAGACTGTTTAGCAGCTAATCTTCCTTACACAGTTTCGTTTGATAATATAAATCTAAAAGATCCTCAATTTCCAGGATACGATAAAGAACCAGAAGAACCAACAAATGCTGTTCGAGTAAATCAAGTAGGATATTTTACAGATCTTGAAAAGAAAGCAACTGTAGTTTCTAGTTCAACTACACCTATAGCATGGAGATTATTAGATAGCAGCAATAATGTTGTAAAATCAGGACAAACAACTGTATTTGGAAAAGATCATGCATCAGGTGATAATGTTCATACAATTGACTTTTCTGATTTTAAAACAGAAGGAAAAGGATATAAATTAGCAGTAGATTCAGCAGATGTTTCTCCTAAGGAAAGCATGAAATTTGATATTGGCAATAGTATCTATTCAAAAATGAAATCTGATGCCATAAAATATTTCTATAATAATAGAAGTGGTATTGAAATAAAGGGGAATTATGCTGGAAGGGCAGATTTAGCAAGGCCAGCTGGGCATCCAAATGATGTATTAGGCAATGCACCAAATACCTGGTATAAAGCAAATTATACATTGGATGTAACCGGCGGATGGTATGATGCAGGAGATCATGGTAAATATGTTGTTAACGGTGGGATATCTACATGGACAATGATGAATCAATATGAGCGCGCATTATATAATAAGGTAGATCTTAAGAGAGCTCCTTTTGGAGATGGAACAATGAATATTCCAGAGAGTGGAAATGGAATTCCAGATATTCTTGATGAATCACGTTGGAATTTACAGACACTTTTAAAAATGCAAGTACCAGATGGTAATGAACTTGCAGGAATGGTACACCATAAGGCTCATGATGAACGTTGGACAGCTCTTGGAATACGTCCAGACCAAGATCCACAAAAGCGTTACTTACAGCCACCAAGCACTGCAGCGACATTAAATTTAGCAGCTATTGCAGCACAAGGGTCTCGTCTTTGGAAGAGTTATGATAGTGCTTTTGCAAGTAAATGTTTAGCATCAGCTGAAAAAGCATGGGATGCAGCAGTGGCACATCCAGATAAATTAGCACCACTAACAGGAGCTATTGGTGGAGGTGCATATGGAGACAATAAAGTTGATGATGAATTTTATTGGGCAGCATGTGAACTTTATGCAACAACTGGTGAAAGTAAATATTTAGATTATATTAAGAGTTCTAAATACTATTTACAAATGCCAACATCATTAACAGGAGGAGAGGATAATGGAATAACAGGTCCTTTCGACTGGGGAAATGTACAAGGCTTAGGAACAATAACTTTAGCTCTTGTGCCTAATGGATTACCAAAAGAAGATGTAGATACTGCTAAGAAAAATATTAAAGCAGCAGCAGATGCCTTTATAACTAATGAAAACAAAGAAGGTTATGGTACACCTATGACTGAAGGACCATATGGTTCACCTTTAAACGATGGTTCTGCACCATCTGGTAAAGGATATCCTTGGGGATCTAACTCATTAGTAGTTAATGAAGGTATTGTAATGGCTTATGCAAATGATTTCAGCGATAAAACAGATAATAAATATATTAATGGTGCTGAAAGGTCAATGGATTATATATTAGGATGCAATCCAAATGTACAAAGCTACATTACAGGCTATGGAAGCAATCCACTAGAAAATCCACATCATCGTTTCTGGGCATATCAAACAGATAATACTTTCCCTAAGGCTCCAGCAGGTGCTATGGCAGGGGGACCAAATTCAGGTTTAGAAGATCCATGGGTTAAAGGATCAGGATGGAAACCAGGTTCAAGACCAGCAGCAAAATGCTTTATGGATAATATAGAATCTTGGTCTACAAATGAAGTTACAATTAACTGGAATGCTCCATTTGCATGGATGAGCTCTTATATGGATGATAATGGAGGCCAGAAAGGCGGAAATGCTGTAAAGGGAGATGTAAATAATGATGGTGAAGTTGACAGTATGGATTATATAGCTTTACAAAAATATATAATGGATCCATCAAATAGTAATATAAATACTGCAAATGCCGATTTAAATGGAGATGGAAAAATAAATACAGCAGATCTTTTTGCATTAAGGAAAACAATTATAAATAGTTAAAAAAATATTTTACTAATATAAGGAAATATGGTATAATTATCACGTGTTAACGATAACATTGTCATATAAGTAATATTATCCCATTACATCTTAAATTCAAAATGTTGCACACTTAATAAAGGGAATTTAATTGTAAGGGATTAATTACTTAAAATAATATAAATTATGGGAGGGATAATAATGACAATATCTAGAATTAAGGGCTTAGTCGCTATGGGACTTTCAGCAGCAGCAATGTTTGTTGCAGCAACTTCATCAAGTATGTGTTTTTCTTGCCATTTTGAAGAAGTTAAAATGCCTAAATCATTATACAAGCGTGATTAGTTATAACTTAATTGTAAAGGCTATATAAAGAAAAAATTCCTTTGACATATTAATTATTTATGTCAAGGGGATTTTTTTTATAGCTCTCATTTATAAAGGTGCTTAAATTTATATTTTATAAAAAAGCATAACATAATACAATTTGGTCGTAAAAACTAATAAGAAATTAGAATATTATATTATGAAAAATTAGTGTAAACTTGGGAAAAAAGGTGGAAAAAGTGTAATAATTTGATAGATAATAAAAGAAAATGGATAGGAGGGGATATAAAATGCTAAAGAGAAAAGGGTACATTTCTTCAATTATTTCAATTATACTTTTAACAGGATTTATTGGAACTTTATGTCCAATAAAAGTTAAGGCTGATGAAAGCAGCATAAAATACAATTATGGAGAAGCACTGCAAAAATCAATAATGTTTTATGATTTTCAACGTTCAGGAAAATTACCTAATGATAAAAGAGATAACTGGAGAAGTGATTCAGGGATGGATGATGGAAAGGATGTAGGCTTAGATCTTACTGGTGGGTGGTATGATGCTGGAGATCATGTGAAATTTAATCTGCCTATGTCATATACGTCAACCATGCTTGCCTGGTCACTTTATGAAGATAAGGAGGCTTATGAAAAGAGTGAACAGTTAAAGTACATTAAAGATGAAATAAAGTGGGCAAATGACTATTTTATAAAATGCAATCCGGAAAAAGATGTATATTATTACCAAGTAGGTGATGGAGGGCAGGATCATTCTTGGTGGGGGCCTCCAGAAGTAATGCAGATGAAAAGACCATCATATAAAGTAGATATAAATAATCCAGGGTCTACAGTTACAGCTGAAACAGCAGCATCACTTGCATCAGCAGCCTTAGTTTTTAAGGACAGTGATTCTGAATACTCACAAAAATGTCTGAAGCATGCCAAAGAACTATTTGAATTTGCAGATGAAACAAGAAGTGATTCTGGATATAAAGCTGCATCTCCGTATTATACTTCTAATAGTGGTTTTTGGGATGAGCTTTCATGGGCTGCAACATGGCTTTACATGGCTACAGGAGACAGCGCATATTTAGATAAAGCAGAAAGTTATGTTCCGCATTGGAGCGTAGAACAGCAGACTTCAACTATATCCTATACATGGGGGCATTGCTGGGATGATGTGCATTATGGTGCAGAACTGCTATTAGCAAAAATAACTAATAAAGAAACATACAAAGAAAGCATAGAAAGGAATCTTGATTTTTGGACTACTGGATATAATGGAAGGCGTGTAACATATACACCAAAAGGATTAGCATGGTTGAGTGATTGGGGTTCTTTAAGATATGCTACAACCACAGCATTTTTAGCAGGTGTCTATGCTGATTGGTCAGGATGTTCTAAGGAAAAAGCTTCAACATATAACAATTTTTTAGAAAGTCAAGTTAATTATGCCCTTGGAAGTACAGGAAGAAGTTTTGTAGTGGGATTTGGTGAAAATTCGCCTAAAAATCCACATCATAGAGGTGCACAAGGATCTTGGTTAGATGATAAAAAGGTTCCAGGTTATAATCGCCATGTTTTATATGGTGCTCTGGTTGGAGGACCAAGTTCAAATGATTCTTATACGGATGATGTAGAGAATTTCAGATGCAATGAGCCAGCATGTGATTATAATGCAGGTTTTGTAGGAGCTTTAGCAAAGATGTATGAAAAACATGGAGGGGAACCTATAAAAGATTTTAAAGCAATAGAACAAAAAACTAATGATGAATTCTATGCGGAAGCTGGGGTAAATGCTAGTGGACCGAATTTCATGGAAATAAAGGCGTTGTTATATAATAAGTCAGGCTGGCCAGCAAAGGTTGGAGATAAGCTTTCCTTTAAATATTTTATAGACATTAGTGAAATTATAAAAGCTGGCTATACTTCAAAGGATATAACAATTTCAACAAATTACAATCAAGGAGCTAAGGTGTCTAATTTAATACCTTGGAATGAAGCTCAGAATATATATTATGTAAATGTTGATTTTTCTGGAACAAAAATATACCCAGGAGGACAGCCTAACTATAGAAAGGAAGTACAATTTAGAATGTCAGCGCCAGAAAAGTGTTCATGGGATAATTCTAATGATTTCTCATACAAGGGAATTTCAACTGTACCTGGAGGAACACCGCTTCAAACATCTAATATACCTGTATATGATGACAATGTTTTGGTTTATGGAAATACACCTGATAAAGGGGATAAGCCAGCTATAATTGGAGATGTAAACAATGATGGAGAAGTTAATATTTTAGATTATATTGCACTGCAGAAATATATAATGAATCCTTCAGCTAGTATAGAGTTAAAGAATTCAGATTTAAATGGTGATGGAAGAGTAAATACTAGTGATCTTTTTATATTAAGAAGAACCATAATTGAACAATAAATTTAATGAAATGGGGTAGAGTGAAATGATAAAAACAAAAAAAGGGTTAGCATTTTTGATTGCTTGTGCATTAATTACATCAGTTTTACCAATGACAAGTGTGCATGCAGAAGAGACAAATTCTATTAACATAAGCATTGATACAGGTGCTGACAATGCTAAAATTAGTCCATATATTTATGGCGCTAATTATGATTCTAATGGAAATGAAGGTACAATTCCACAAGTAGCAACTGCAAGCAGACTTAGTGGAAATAGGCTCACAGGATATAATTGGGAGAATAATGCTTCAAATGCAGGAAGTGACTGGAAGCATAGTAGTGACAATTATTTAAATATGAATAGACCATATGACACTCAAAATATACCAGGAGAAGTAGTCACTAATTTTCATGATGAAGCATTAAAAAATGGTTCAACATATTCTCTTGCTACGTTACAGCTGGCAGGATACGTTGCCAAGGACAAAAATGGATCTGTAAGTGAAAGTGAAGCAGCACCTTCAGCAAGATGGGATCAGGTTAAAGTAAGAAAAGGAAGTGCTTTTTCCCAAACACCAGATTTAACTGATAATTATGTTTATATGGATGAGTTTGTGAATTCGCTAATATCTAAATATGGTAAATCAGATACTGCAACAGGTATTAAAGGCTACAGTCTTGATAATGAGCCAGGGCTTTGGTCTGGTACTCATCCTAGAATCCATAAAGACAAAGTTACATGCGCAGAACTTATATCAAAAGGTACAGATTATGCGAAGATGGTAAAGGATATGGATTCAAAGGCAGAAATATTTGGACCAGTTTTATATGGAATGGGTGCATATCAAAGCTTACAAAGTGCTCCAGATTGGGATAGTGTAAAAGGAAATTACAAGTGGTTTCCAGAGTATTATTTAGATAATATGAAAAAAGCATCTGAAAAAGATGGAAGGAGATTATTAGATGTATTTGATATTCATTATTATTCAGAAGCTACTGGTGGTGGTATTAGAGTAACTGAAAGCAATGACACAAATGTTGATTGTAATAAGGCTCGTATACAAGCACCTAGAACCTTATGGGATTCAACTTTTAAAGAAGACAGCTGGATTGGTCAATGGTGTGGAGATTTTACTCCAATAATTCCTAAGATGCAAAGTGCAATAAATACCTATTATCCAGGAACAAAACTTGGAATAACAGAGTATAATTTTGGTGGAAATAATCACATATCAGGTGGAATTGCTCAAGCTGATACATTGGGTATTTTTGGTAAGAATAATGTATATTTTGCAGCATTATGGCCATTTGATGGTAAAAGTGATTACACACAAGCAGCGTTTAACCTATATAGAAATTATGATGGTAAAAAGTCAACTTATGGTGATATAAAAGTTAAGGCTGAAACTTCTGATGTTGATAATTCATCTGTATATTCTGCTTTAGACAGTAAGGATCCTTCTAAATTACATGTAATCATGATTAATAAAAATTATGATAAGCCTATGACTATGAGTTTTAATATTGGAGGAAATAAAGTTTATCAATCAGGAAAAGTGTGGGCTTTTGATGAAAGTAGCGCTCAAATTACAGAAAGAACTCCTATAACAAATATTACAGATAATAAATTCCAATATACAGTTCCAAAGTTAACAGCATGCCATATAGTGTTAGATCTTAAGCAAGGTTCAACAACTATGCCTGGGGATGTAAATAATGATGGAGAAGTTAACGTTTTAGATTACATTGCACTTCAAAAATATATAATGAATCCTTCTGCTGGAATTGAGTTAAAAAATGCAGACCTTAATGGTGATGGAAAGATAAATAGTGCAGATCTTTTTGAACTAAGAAAAAAGATAAATGAATAATAAAGTTAAGGTAAGGGAGTAGATAAAAATGTTTAAAGTAAAGAAAGGCGTAGCACTTTTGATAGCATATGCACTTACAATTTCATGTGTACCGATGATACATGGAAATGCAGCAGAAATAAGTCCGATTAATTCAAGTATAGAGAAAAATCTTAATCAAGATGTAGTTTCTAGTACTAATTCGGATATTAGCACCAGCAGCTTTGTAACCTGTGATGGGAATAAGTTTAAAGTAGACGGACATGATTTCTATTTTGTGGGACAAAATAATTACTATTTACCATATGCACCAGATTATATGGTAGATGATGTATTTGCTGACGCTCAAGCCATGGGTTCAAAGGTTATGAGAACATGGGGATTTATTGACGGAGCATCAAGCTGCGATGTAGTTTTACAACCTAGTCTTGGCGTTTATAGTGAAGAAGGATTTAAGCATTTCGATTATGCTGTGAAAAAAGCTAAGGAGTCTGGAATAAAACTTGTGATTCCATTTGTGAATAATTGGAAGGACTTTGGCGGAATGGATAAGTATGTTGAATGGACTGGGGCTGGCAATCATGATGCATTTTATACAAATGAAGCATGTAAAACAGCTTATAAAAATTATATATATCACTTCTTAAACAGAACTAACACATATACTGGAGTAAAATATAAAGATGATCCAACAATTATGACTTGGGAACTTGGTAATGAACCTAGATGTAAGTCAGATGCAACTGGTGAAACGCTTTATAACTGGGCAAAAGAGATGAGTGAATATATAAAGAGCATAGATTCAAAGCACCTTGTTGCACTTGGAGATGAAGGTTTCTTTAAGAGAGATGGAGCAAAGTATAATTGGGATTGGAACTATACTGGCGGTGAAGGTGTGGATTGGGATAAATTGATTAGTATACCTACATTAGATTATGGGACATTCCATTTATATCCAGATGGATGGAATGAATCTGTAGATTGGGGAACTAAATATATTAAGGATCATATTGATGCTGCAAATTTAGTAAATAAACCAGCAGTGCTTGAGGAATATGGAATTAAGAACAATCAATTAAATGTTTATACAACCTGGGGAAATGCAGTAATAAATAATGGAGGTGCAGGATTAATGCCTTGGATGTTATCAGGCATTGGATTTGATAACAGAACTTTATATCCAGATTATGATGGATTCCGTATAATATATCCTAGTGACATAGCTACTTTACTTTCTGATAATGCAAAAGTAATGAATGCTAAATCCATAGCTACAACTGGTCCTTCTGTAATGCTCGGAGATGTAAATGAAGATAATGCAGTTGATGTATTGGATTATACAGCACTACAAAAATATTTACTTGTAGGAACAGGTGATATAAATAAAGCAAATGCAGATGTAAATAAGGACGCAAGAATTAATACAGCAGATCTTTTTGCATTAAGAAAAATAATTTTAGAGGGATAAAAGTTTTAGGAATAAGTTGTTATTACTGAAAAAAGGGCAGGTTATTTTTTATAACCTGCCTGTAAATTTTTATTTATTGCGTATTAATAGTTCTTGAACAAAAATACAATCTTCAATTGTAGTATTAAAAAGAACATTTTTATATCGTTTATTGATTATATCTTTAACATTGTTTAAGCCAAGACCTCTTCCCTCTCCCTTTGTAGAAAAGTTTTTTTGGTACAGCTTATGAATAGGAGGTGTAGAACTCAAACAGGAGTTGCGTATATTAAAAATAACTTCATTGTCAGTATTTATGGCAGCAAAATGAATAAATTTATTATCACATAAAATACTAGCTTCTATAGCATTATCAAGAAGAATGCCGATGATCCTGCATATGTCAATAACACTCATATTAATGAGTTCTATATCATCTGCCATTTCGATTTTAACATCGATACCTTTTGAATGTGCATTAACAATCTTTGAAGATAACAAGGCCTTCAAGGGACTAATTTTAATATGTGATAAGTAAGACAAAGACATATCTTTATTTACAATTTCATCACTTTCAGGAAGTAAATCATTGTAATAGTAATTCTTTAATCCATTAATATCGTCAGTTTCTATATAGCCTGCTAAAGTTGAAAGAATATTCAAATAATCATGTTTGAAGCTTCTTAAATCTGAATACATATTTTCAAGCATGTTTGTATAATTTTGCAATTGAGAATATTCTTTAGATCTATGTTTGTTTACCAAAATGGTAAAGCAGTAATATGTTATAGTTGTAATTAATATAAAAAATATAAATAAATTTAGTGCATTAAATAGAAGCATATTTTTATTCCATGTTACTACAAAATCTTTTAAACTATATTGGTAGTATAAGAATATAATTAATAGAATACTTATTATAAATGCAATAGGTGGTTTATTTGAAATTTTAATATTAATATCAATTCGACTAGAAATCTTTAATAAGATTAGTCTAATAATTTTACTTAGAACAAAAACATTAAGCAGAATAAGAAGTTCTGACATGAAATTTAATAGAAGATTAGCATTTATGTCAGAATAATTATATTTTAATAGATATATTAATATTGCTCCTGTAATAGCATCAGAAATAAATAGTAATATCCATATAAAAGCAGAAAAAATAACAGAAATAAAAAAATTTCTATATATTAATAGCAAACAAGTAAAAATGCAAAGCGGCATTACATATATAGGCAAGGCAGCTTTGGTATTAATAAAGAAATAACCGATTAATATATATATTATTATTGAGAATTTAATTAATATATTTTTATTAGGCTTTACAAAAAAAGTAAAGTTTAGAGCCGGGACCAGAATCTCAAGCATGATAATTAACGGAAAAAGTATATTAAGTACTATTTCAAGCATTTCTTCAACAACCCCTTTATATACCTTAAGGATACATAGCAAATCTCACTATTTGTCATTTCTACAATCATCTTACTTTTATCAATGGATTTAATCTTTTTAGTATTAACTAAATATGATCTATGAGTTTTATAAAAATTAGAAGAAACTGCTTGTTCAATGTTTTTTAAGGTACCGTAAAATTCATATTGTCCTTTAAAAGTATGTACTGAAATTTTATGTTCTTTGCCAGCAGTTTCGAAAAAAAGAATTTCATCAAAATCTAAAAAAATAACATTGCTACCAACATCTATTGAAAGCTTGTTATCATTTTTTGTTTTTGCAGCATTTAGATTATTATGTACAGCATTAAGGCAATCAGCTATTTTAACTTTTATTGCATTAATATCTCCCTTAACTATGTAATCAAGTGCTTGGACTTTATATTGAAATGTAAGAAGCGTTAATTCAGCATGAGCAGTTAAAAATATAATATATCCCTTAGGATCATAGGTTCTTATTAAGTGTGCCAATTGAAAGCCATTAAGATCACTATTTAAGTCTACATCTAAAAAATAGATAAAACTATTTTGACTATTATCAATATACTGAATAACTTCGTGAGGATTGTTTGTAGAAAGTGCAATTTTACAATTGAATTTTTTAGTCTCATTAGATATAATGGCTTCAATTTTTTTTCTTTGATCTAGATTATCTTCACAGATTATAATATTATTCATAATTTTCCCCCTAAAACTATTTAAGTACAAAGTAGTTCTTATAGTCATTCTTTTTACTTAATTTTTGTTTTATATTCTTCAAAATCTTTATGTATCATATATATTTCTACATAAAATGAAAAAGTGCCCATATAATTATAGGCACCAAAACAAAGCTTAAAATTTGTATAAATACATTTTGGCAACCTGACAATCATAGAAAATTAAATTATCCTTAGACTCATAGCTTTGCGGCCCTACCTTTCAGTAAGTGTGCTATTAGCATTGTATTTTTATTATTACTAGATTTATAAATTTTTGTAGTTAGCATATTTTTTACCAAATAATCTGTAAGCTATTGGCGTAACTACTAAGGCTCCTTCTAAAATAGAAAAGGTTATTAAGTTGGTATATATGTTATTATGAAGCAATAAAGCTAAAATATAGAAAGCTATAATAACTATAATAGATTTTATCTTTAAAGATTTTCTCAATTTTAGGCTTATAAGAGGACGTTCTTCAGTATCAGCAGGAGCATATAATAATATAAGGGCAAAACTTATTAAAAATAAAATAGATACTAATAATAGATTTCTTTGTATATTTCGACTTAAGTAAACATTTCCGAAAAAGAGTATGTAATTTATAATAATACATTGGAAGGTCGAATTTGCATGAACTCCAGAAGCAAAAATTCTAAGAGCTGCAAAAACTAGAAAAGCAGTAAGGGCATATCCTAATATTCCTAGAAAATATGCAGTAGCAAATAAAATAATAGATTTAAATATAGTCAAAAAAATGACTAATATTCCATAATGAATTTTTTCCAAATCTTCAGTAGAAGCTGAGGTATTGTTTTTTATAAATTTTGTACATTTCTCACTTAATGGTTTTGAAAGTATCATAAAATCAGTCCTTTTTTGGTTAACGTTAACAACATATTCAATTTATTTTGTAGATAGCTATTTAAATTATCTACAAATATATTTTCTCATAATATTTATTTTCTCATAATATTTAGATTAAATAAACATATTTTTCTCTAAACGTACAAAATTAAGCATTAAAAGTAAAAATTAACATTTGATGTTCTGAAATATTCTTTTTATGCCTAAAAATGGACGTTTTATTACAATGGTATTGACTTTTTGATAAAATGAGTTCTAAATTTATTATAACTAATTGTTATAAAATGGAGATAATATGTTTATTTACATAATTATGAAAATATTTAAGACTATTGTATAAATTTTATTCAATGGAGGTGATTATATAATGCTTGACGTAAAATATTATATATACAGTTTGTTAATGTATCTATTAATATGTATTAGTCCAGTAATTCTTTATATAAAATTTAAGGAAAAAGCAAATGTATTGGCATATCTGAAGTTAACAGGAAATTCCCGAAAAGGTGTAATTGTTGGAAGTGTAATAAGTATAATCTTTGTAGTGTTAATAATTATAAAAAATACAATTATTGGTTTTGATAAGTTTAACACAAATTTGGGATTGCTTTGGATAAGTGGTTTATTAGTAGGTTTTTTTGAAGAGATTCCGTTTAGGGGATTTTTATTGCAAAAGTTATGGAATCATATGAATTTTTGGAAAGCAAATTTGTTAACAACAATAATATTTGTATTATTTCATATACCAGTATGGATGAGCAGTAATACGCCTCTTTTAAAAGCAGCAGTCAGCATTGGAGCGGTGAGTCTCGCATTAGGATATTTATTTAAGGAATATAAGTCTTTGTGGATACCAATAATATGCCATTCTATATATAATTTATGTATATGGATGGGATTGTAAATTAAAAGTGGATGACTGATAGTATATGATTTATATATATGTCAGTCATTTGTTTTTTTATTCTATAGGAAATTATATTGTTGGACAATCTGTGGATAACTTTTGAAACAGACTAATTAATTAGGTTTAATATCTTAAAAGAATAAAAAATAAATCATATTCGCCTGCCAGATTTTTCTCACATGCGTTTGAAAAGGCAGATGCGTAAAAAAATCTACGGCTCCACAGTCGCCTGCGATTTTTTTATTCTTTACGAGGAATTTATAATACAGTAAAATCTGTGGATAATATATGAAAAAGACTATTTAACTGAGTGTGTATAAGAAAAAGAATAAAAAACAAATCATATTCGCCTGCATAAAATGTTCTTATATGCAGATAGTTCCGTATTGCAGTAAAGTTCCTTATTGTGGCATAGCCACTCTTTTTATGAGTGCATAGCTGCTCTTTTTATAAGGGCATAGCTGCTCTTTCTAAGGGAATGTTCTTATATGCAGATAGTTTCCGTATTGCAGCATAGCTGCTCTTTTTATAGGGGCACATTTCTTGAAAGCGCAATTTTAAGGCCGAAAGCAACAAATGTGAGATAGATATTATTTTAGGAATGAAAATAAGATATTAGTGATTATAAGCTTGTATAAAGGCGATAAGTATATAATAATTTATTTGTTATAAAGAGTCATTTTGTCATATTTTTAGGAGGTGGGTGAATGAAAATTAAAGTGAATTACATAGCTATAATCATGACTATGTTATTTTCGCTAATGGCACCAATTAATGTGTTAGCAGCAGAAAATGATAATAGTGATGATTATCTTCACACTGATGGAAGTAAAATTTTTGATGCAGAGGGAAATGAAGTAAGGCTTACTGGTATTGCTTGGTTTGGGAATGAAACACCAAATTACTCATATCATGGATTATGGGCAAATACATTAGATGATATTTTAGACAAGGTTGCAGATAATGGTTTTAATTTATTAAGAGTACCCTTGTCAGTTCAATTAGTTAATGAATGGAGACAAGGAAATTATCCAATGCCTGATTCAATTAACGATTATGTTAATCCAGATTTGAAAAATAAGAACAGTTTAGAGATACTTGATAAATCTGTAAGTGTTTGCAAGAAAAAGGGTATAAAAGTAATGCTTGATATGCATAGAGTGATAGATGGAAGTCAATCTAATGCATGGTATACGGATAAATATAGTGTTGAAGATTATGAAGAATGTTGGAAATGGCTTACTAATCATTACAAGAATGATGATACTGTAATTGCTATGGATATATTTAATGAACCACATGGTAAAGCTTATAGGCAGGAACAATGTGCAAAATGGGATGAGTCAACTGATGCAGACAATTGGAAGCATGAGGCAGAAAAGGTTGGCAAAGAAATTTTGGATATTAATCCCAACCTTTTAATTATGGTAGAGGGTGTGGAGACATATCCTAAAGAAGGTAAGGATTATAGTTCAAAAGATGTAAATAATTATTATGGAACTTGGTGGGGCGGTAATCTTAGGGGAGTTCAAGATCATCCTATAAAAATAGAAAATCATCCTAATCAAGTAGTATATTCCCCACATGATTATGGTCCAGGGGTATCAAATCAACCTTGGTTTGAAAATGGGTTTACTAAAGAAAGTCTAGTGAAAGAAGTATGGGAACCAAATTGGTTTTATATCCAACAAAAAAATATTGCTCCATTGCTTATAGGTGAATGGGGTGGAAACATGGATGGTTCAGATAATCAAAAATGGATGCAGGGATTAGCAGATTTTATTAAAGAAAATAATATAAATCATACATTTTGGTGTTTAAATCCTAATTCTGGTGATACAGGTGGAATTCTTGGATATGATTTCAAAACTGTAGATACTGCTAAAATGGCGCTTGTTAAGCCTACTTTATGGCAGGAAAAAGAAAGTGGAAAATTTATTGGTTTAGATCATAAAATTAATTTGGGTAAGAATGGTACCCATGTAGCAGCAAATACAAATGTTAATCCGGCAGTTAAATTAGGCGACGTAAATGGCGATGGAAGTGTAGATACAATGGATTATATAGCATTACAAAAATATGTAATGGATTCGTCAAATACAATAAATACAAAAAATGCAGATATAAATGGAGATAATAGAATTAATACTGCAGATTTATTAAGTTTAAAAAAATTAATTTTACAATAAACATAAAATAATAAATAAAACGGGGTGATGTGTTTTGAGGATAAGGCTTAAAGGATTTTTACAATTAGCATCAATGGTAATAGTTACTTTGATCATGTTTGGAAATGTACAAGTTGCTTCGGCTAGTACTGAGATTCAAAACAATAGGGAACTTCAATATGGAGCATGGATTGGAAGCTGGCCGACTGCACAAGGATTGACAGATTTTCAAAACCTACAACAAAGGCATCTTGATGTAGTTAATATGTTTATTGATTGGAACACCGATTTTGATCATATTAAGCCAAACTTCGATGCCATATATGCAAATAATTCGATAGCTTCACTTACTTGGGAAGCTCATGGTCTTTCAAATGCAGATATAAGAGATGGAAAAAAAGATAATTATATAAGACAAATGGCTAAGGATATAAAAGCTTACAATAAAAGAATGATTATAAGATTATTTCATGAGGCAAATGGTAATTGGTATGCATGGGCTGTGGGGGATAGTAAGATAAATACAAATGAAACATATGTAGCTGCATTTAGGCATGTTGTAGATATATTTAGACAAGAAGGAGCTGCTAATGTTAAATGGGATTTTAATGTTAATGCTTCAAGTGTTGGACAAGGTGCAAGTTATTTGGGACATTACCCAGGAGATGACTACGTAGATATTATATCTATAGATGGATATAATTGGGGAACTACTCAAAGCTGGAGTAGTTGGCAATCTTTTGATCAAATATTTTCACAAGCCTATAATGCATTAAAAATAAAAAATAAACCAATGGCAATATCTGAATTTTCATCAGCAGAAAAAGGTGGAGATAAAGCAAAATGGTATGAAGACGCTTTTAATAATATAAGGTCAGAGAAATATAACTTGATTAATACAGTTGTTTGTTTTAATGAAAACAAAGAAACTGATTGGAGAATAAACTCTAGTGAAAGCGCATTAGAAGCTTTTAAAAAAGCTATTAATTTAGGGAAAAGTTCAAATGTTGAGCCAGAAGTTAGGCTAGGAGATGTGAATGATGATGGAAGCAAAGATGCAATGGATTATATAGCATTGCAAAAATATATAATGGATTCGTCAAATACAATAAATACAAAAAATGCAGATATAAATGGAGATAATAGAATAAATACTGGAGATCTTTTTGTTTTGAAAAAATTAATTTTAGAATAAATACTTAATATAGATATCCAACGCAAGAATTAAACATATGTGGTAACTTACCGAAATCAAATACATTTATCTTCCACAGGACTAGTGAAATTTTCGCTGGAAGGTTCTAAATGGTGGCTTGTCGTCATTTCAGCGTGTTCCAGATGTAAAATTTGGACAAGCTGTAAATGAAACAAGCCACCATTAACAACCATCATCAGCTCAATTTCACATGCCTGCTTCCAGAAAAATGTATCTGATTTCTAGTGTAGTGTTACGATTATAATTTCTCAATGATGTATGTATATTCCATTTATAAGTTTGATTATTAATTTGGATATCTATATAACTGAATTCCTTATGGAGATAGGTCACATTTTAATATGTGGCCTATTTCATTTTAAGTTTTTATTTAAACAATATTATATTCATGTTTTTTTGAAAGAATGAGCCAAAGGATTAAGCTTATAACTGAGGTTATTAAGTACATAAGTCCCATAATGATTATTCTATTAAAAAAATTAGAAGAAATCACAATCATGCCTATACATCCAAATAATGTTAAAGCACAATTTATAAGAGAAGACGCCGCACCAGTTTCTTCAGGTATCTGGTTCAGCATTATACTTGTTGTTTGTGGACGAATTAAGCTCCCAAAGAATGATGCAGGTATTAAGGAAATCATAAATATAACGGGGCTTAAATTACCAGTTATAAACATTGAAAATCCACTAATAGCCATAACGATGTATGCTATTGTTATATATGGAATCTTATTGTAGTGCTTTGATAATTTTACATATGCTAATGGTCCTAGAAGAAAGAAAACAGCATTTGCTGCAAAATAGTAACTATATACTTTGGGACTTAATCCAAAACCATCAACAAAAATATAAGAAGACGCTGATATAAATGACATAGATGGAATTGACATAATTGAAAAAGTAATAAGTAGAGACATAAAGCTTCTATTTCTTGATACCACTCCTATGTTGCTTATGGAACTTATTATGCTTCCAGTATATCGTTTTTCAATAGTTTCTTCCATAGCTATACTTCCAGCTAATGTTAAAATGCCTAAGGCTCCCAATACTTCAAATACACCTCTCCATGAAAGAACACTTAAAATCATAGCTCCAATAACAGGTGAAATTATTGGTGATAACATTGCCGTTGATTGAACTAAAGCTAAAACAGTTACAAGCTTCCTTCCACTATATGAATCTTTTACTATTGCTGTAGATACTGCAGTTGCTGCTCCACAACCAATAGCTTGTAAAATACGAAATAAAATTAATTGATAAACATTACCAGAAAACACACATGATATACTAGCGATAGTATAGATAGTAAGCCCAATGATTAGTATAGTTCTTCTTCCGTATTTGTCACTAAGAGGGCCCCATAAAATAGTTCCTAGTGCATAAAAAGCAAAGAAAAGTATTAATGTAAGATTTACAATACTAGTATTTGTATTAAGGCTTTCTACCATTTTTGGCAACGCTGGCAAATAGATATCTGTAGATAATGGAATAAATGCACTTAGTAACGTTATAAACGCTAGAAAGCCTTTTTTTCCTAAATATTTTTGTTTTTTCTCTTTTTCTACATAATTGTCTTTTATAATTTCCATATGTTCCTCCAATTTTAATAATGCTTTTTTGATTAGCTTGTTTTTATTTGTCCGAGGCCTCACCAGCATTATGCAGATTTCGTACTATAAGCCTTCCGTCCAATCTTATTTTTTGTGAAGACGTTGGAGAATGAGTTTATTCTTCTAGATATTCCTCAGTAAAATCAGCATCACTATATATACTTAGGATATAGAGTGATGTCTTACATATGAAGAGTGCATGTCTCGTTTCACCTTTAATCAATAGGTTATCACTCTCATTGATACAGTTTAGAGATATAATGTTTGATTATAGATCAATCCGTTCCACTTTGTGTCCTAAAAATTCCTCAAGTCTCTTATCGGAGTATTGGATATTGACTGTTTTATAGATATGCTGGTATCCTCGACCTAAAGGCCCTCGGTCAAACGGTTTATCCTTTAAATAATTCTGCTGAAATTCTCCCGAAAAACATTCAATGTATGCGTCGACGTAATTCATTGTAATTGGGAGCTGTCCATGGGCACTATAAATATCTTTGATATCATTTTCTAATCGTTTTATCTTTTTCCAGCTGTCTAGTGCCATGGAAAATGGTGCGTTTCTATCAGATTCAAAAAAGTAAATGATGACGTAATCACAAATCATATCTCCTGAAAAAAGTCTCTTTTTTTCTCTATCCAGCAGCATGATATGCCCGTAAGAATGCCCTGGTGTAAATATTACCTCCAAAGTTTTTCCGCCTAAGTCAAACAATTCGCCATCCTTTACAAAATGTGGAGTCAAGGTTCGAAGCAGGCTCCTTTCAGCGAATGCCTTGCTATCGAAATGTTCAATGGCTTCAGGCTTATTTTCTTTCAGAAAATTTACCCCCATCTCAGCTATGAACTGCCTTTCGTGCTTTGTGTCAAAACCCATAATCTGACCGTAGTCAGGCTGGTACAGCCATACGTCTCCAAAATATTCGCTTCCGTAGCTGTGGTCAGGATCGCCATGGGTCAATACCAGCATTACTGGCAGACTTGTTATACTTCGAATGATAGGCCTTATGTCCTCGAATCCATAACCGGCATCAATTAAGATCGCTTTTTTTTGCCCTAGGATAAGATAAAAATGCACAAGTGCAGCTTGAGTAATGACATATAAATCATCGTCTAGTTTTTGCACTTTACAGAAATTTGTTGATGTAATCATGATTATCACCTTCCTTTATTGTTATTAAGATTTCATCTATATACACATTTTATGGTTGTACAATAATTATATCAAGTACTATAATATTTAATGTATACTATCAAAAATGATAGTATTGAGTTGAAAAAATGAATGATGTGTACATATTGGAAATAAGATTCCTGCCACGAATCCAGGAACAACAGTGATAAAAGACTTCTTATCCCTTTATCTTTACTTTTGAATAATACTATGTATAATGAATACTAAGAAGTACAATAATATTTGATTGGTACTATTAAATATGATAGTAATGAGGTGGCATATGAAAAGAAAGTCTGAAGATGATTATGTAGAAAATTGTCCGATATCAAGCGTGCAAAAGATAGTACGTGGAAAGTGGACCATGGTTATCGTATTTTTCTTGAGCCAAGGTACTTTAAGATTTGGGGAACTTAGTAGGAAAATGCCACAGGTAACTCAGGCAAATTTAACGAAAGAGCTTAGAATGCTAGAAGAATACAGGATTATACATAGAGAAATATATAAAGAGGTTCCTCCTAAAGTAGAATATTCATTGACAGAGTTGGGGGTGAAGTTTTTACCAGTATTGAAATCCCTAGAAAAATGGGCAATAGAATATGAAAAAATGTCAAACTAATTTATCAGCCATTTTATTTTGTTTTAGATGAAACTCTTTTCGATATGCTTCCAAACTTTCATTAAACATAATGCCTATCCTTTATTTATAAGCTAGAGAATAATAGGCTGAAATATGATTCTATATTAGCCCTAAATTTGATAAATTATAAAAATAAAAGTATTGAAAAAAATTTGAAATTCATATATGATGTAACCATACTAAAATATAAACATGAAAAGAATATGAATGTAAAGGTGATGTAAATATGCTAAAAGAGGTAGTTTTAAATTAAACTAACTAAATAGGGATTATTTTAAGAAGTATATGAAAAAAAGCTTGAATAACTCAAGTTTTATTTATGGTGCAATCAATTAACAATAATGTTAATGTTGCCATGTTTATTTGTGTACTCTAAAAATAATCAGTATATAATGAGCATGTTACATCTTTATCTGCAGAATAGGAGCCGTGTTCTAAACACGGTATTTTTATGCCTATTTTTGCTACATTTATAGATATGTTATGAGATTTTAATTTGTATAATTTTAGGAGTATTAAAAAATAACAAGTCAATCTGCGAAGCCTATTTTCTATAATATTGGGTCAGCAGATTACCATAATAAAAAATAATCATTGTATTTTGAATTGTTATTTTATTTCGTATCCTTTACTAATAAGTTATATAAATTAAAATTGTATATTTCATGTTTGTATTTAGGTTAGGCACGTGAAAATAAATAGCAAGTGGATTTGTTATTTATTTGATAGTGACTCATATGATTATAAGGCTGTAAATGGATTGTTATGTTCATTTATGGTCTTTTTTTATTTATTTTTAAGGAGAATATTATGGTAATTTATATATTTGAAATTGAAGATTCCAAAAGAAAGACAAATTTTTTAAGAAATACTAGGATGGTGATTATTAATGGTTAATAAACTTTCAGCATATAAAATTTATTTATTATTTTCAGCGATTACTGCAATGTGTTTTTCACTGACAGCAACAGTTATGATAGTGTATCACATTGAAAATGTTCATCTAAATCCACTTCAGCTTATACTTGTTGGGACTACGTTAGAGACAGCATGTTTCATATTTGAGATCCCTACTGGTATAGTTGCAGATGTGTATAGTCGTAAATTATCCATTATTATAGGTGCAGTTTTAACAGGGGGAGGACTTATTTTAGAAGGATCTATTTCTAGTTTTATTTTCGTACTTACTGCACAGATTGTATGGGGAGTGGGTTCTACTTTTATCAGCGGGTCTCTTGAGGCATGGATTGCAGAAGAAGAGAGGACTAAGGATTTAGATCGAATTTATATAAAAGGAGCACAAGTAGGACAGATAGGATCAGTTGTTGGAATAGTATTAAGCACTGTAATAGCTAATTTTTCCGTAAGACTGCCTATTATAGTTAGTGGAGTTTTATTTATAATTCTTGCATTATTTTTAGGGTTATATATGCCAGAAAATAATTTTAAACCATCTGCTCCAGAGGATTTAAATACATTCAAAAAGATGGAATATACTTTTAAGTCTGGTCTTAAATTTATAAAAAGTAAATCTATAATCATGATTTTACTTTCTGTAACTTTGTTTTATGGATTGTCAAGCGAAGGGTATGATAGACTTTCTAATGCACATTTTCTGCAAGATACTATGCTTCCTAAGCTTTGGAATCTTCACCCAGTCACTTGGTTTGGGATCTTTGGAATTGCAGGAATGGTATTAAGTGCAATAGTTATGCATTTTATGTCAAATAGGCTTGATGATGATAAGAATAATAGTGGAAAGCTTTTGTTAGGTATAAATATATTTTATATATTATTTATGTTTATATTTGCTATTACAAAAAACTTTAGCTTAATGTTAATGGCTTATTTAGCGACAAATACCTTTAGAACTATAAATGAACCTATATTTAGTGCATGGATTAATGGACATATAGACGATAAGGCTAGAGCTACTGTACTTTCTATAAATGGACAAATAAATGCCTTAGGTCAAATTTTAGGTGGGCCAATTATAGGAATTATAGCTACAAATATTTCAATAAGTATTGGTATAGCATGTACTTCACTATTAGTAACACCAGTACTGATTTTATATGTTGCTTCTATGATAATGGATAAAAAGGTTGCTGATAGAGTTGGAGGTGGCGATTATGAAGAAAATAATTAATATAGGAATCGTTGCACATGTAGATGCTGGAAAAACAACTATAACAGAGAATTTATTATATTATAGCGGGGCTATAAAAGCGGTCGGAAGGGTTGATTTAGGTAATACACAGACAGACTCTATGGAGCTTGAACGTAAGAGAGGAATTACTATTAAATCGTCAACTGTATCTTTCACTTGGAATGATGTTAAAGTAAATATTATTGACACTCCAGGACATGTAGATTTTATTTCAGAAGTTGAACGCTCATTAAGTGTTTTAGATGGAGCAATAATAGTTATATCAGGAGTAGAAGGGATTCAGTCGCAAACAAGAATATTATTTAATACGTTAAAGAAGTTAAATATTCCAACAATAATTTTTATAAACAAGTTGGATAGAATTGGGGCAAATTCTAATAAAGTATTAAAAGAGATAAAAAAGAATATGTCTAGTAAAGTGGTTAGATTACAAAAGGTATACGACGAAGGAAGTAAAGAGGTTTATATAAAAAATCTACACGATATATGTATGATGAATGATGATGTTATTAATGTTTTATCAGATTTAGACGAAGCATTTCTAGAAAAATATATTAGTGGAATGGAGATTGATAAAAGAGAAATACAAGAAAAACTTTCATTATATGCAAGGGAAGGAAAGCTATATCCAGTATTTTGTGGCGCTGCAGCAATTGGACTCGGAATTGAAGATTTATTAGAAGGAATTTGCAGTTATCTCCCATTTGCAGGAGATGATTGTGTAAGGGATTTATCAGGAGTGGTTTTTAAAATTGAAAGAACAAGCACTAATGAAAAGAAGGTTTATGTAAGATTATTTAATGGAAAAATATCAGTAAGAGATAAAATTCAAATGCCTAATAAGGAGACAGTAGAAAAGGTAAAGAAAATTAATAGGTTAGAAAATGGGAAAATTACTGAGGCGCAGAGTATAAAAGCAGGGGATATAGGTATTTTATATGGACTTGCAAGCTTTCAAGTTGGAGATGTAATCGGAATTTCAAATAATAAAGTTAAAAATATATCTATGGCTAAACCAACATTAAAAACAACTATTTCTGCAATTGATAAAGAAAAAAATCCTGAGCTATTTAGGG
The DNA here is from genome assembly GCF_000340885.1 of Clostridium saccharoperbutylacetonicum N1-4(HMT). Taxonomy (NCBI): domain Bacteria; kingdom Bacillati; phylum Bacillota; class Clostridia; order Eubacteriales; family Clostridiaceae; genus Clostridium; species Clostridium saccharoperbutylacetonicum. Next base: position 2,076,056 of record NC_020291.1, read on the forward strand.
CACTAACATTTCTTTCAGAGGAAGATCCATTATTAGAATTAGAGATGAACGATTTAGATAAAGAAATTCATGTTAATTTATTTGGTGAAGTTCAAATGGAAATACTGAGTGCTATAATAGATGATTTCTATGGAATAAAAGTAGAGTTTTCAAATATTCAAACCATTTATAAGGAAGCACCTAAAGGTGTTGGAACATCAATAATACATATTAAGGAAGAAGCAAATCCTTTTTATGCAACGGTAGGTTTGAAGATAGAGCCTTTGGGAAGAGGTGAAGGACTTAAGTATATTTCTAATGTTTCAGTAGGTTCACTGCCAAAATCTTTTCAAAATGCAATTGAGGAAGCAGTTATTAAGACTAGCAAACAAGGACTTTTTGGATGGGAGGTTACGGATGCTAAAGTTACACTTACCTGTGGTGAATTTTTTAGCCCAGTCAGCACGCCAGCAGATTTTAGGAATGTGACACCTATGGTATTTATGGAAGCCTTATATAAGGCACAAACTGTTTTGTTAGAACCATTACATGAGTTTGAATTAAGAATTCCTCAAAATGTTTTAAGTAAAGCGATTTGGGATTTGGAAACTATGAGAGCTACTTTTGATAATCCTGTTGTTATAGAGGATGAATTTTCAATAAAAGGATTGATTCCAGTAGAAAACTCAAAAGAATATAAAATGAAAATAGCTTCATATACACAAGGCAAAGGAATGTTTGTGACAAAATTTTATGGGTATAATGAAGTTCCAGCTGAATTTGGAAAGGTAAACCCAAGAACAACGTATGATCCATTGAATAAAAAAGAGTATCTTCTTCATAAATTAAACGCAATTAGGGATTAAGTAATCTATACATGATTATAATATTATGATTATTAGTTTGTAATAATTAATACTGGGACAAAGACAGCTAAGGCAGTAGTGGTTAATGATCCGGCACCAAATCATATTGATTTTAATGTTAGTGGAGTAACAACTACTCAAGGTAATGTTGATTCGCGTTCAATATCAAAAAATATTATAGTTAACGTTGGAGATATATACTACCCCCTAAATATAAATGGAAGTTTGTCCAACAGGTCACTATTGTCGAAATATAAGATTAATAATATTATAATATTGCACTTATTAATATGGATAGTTAATATAGTAAAAATTAATCGGGAGGAATAGAAAATGATAGGAACTGGTTTAGGCAAGATATTATCAGGAATTACAATAGCAGCAATGATTACAGGGGCAGGTATAGGCTTTGATAGAATGATTAATACAAACAAAATTGACAGTACTACTGCAGTAATTCAAAAGGCAGAGCAACAAATTGACGAAATAGGGAAACAAAATGATGCAGATAAAGGAACAGTACAAAAATTAATTGATTATGTTAAAGGACTAGAAAAACAAATAGATGATACCAATAAAAAATTAGATGATTTAGATAGAGAAGCATCTAAGTTAAATAGCATGTTAAAATAATATTTTAAAATCACTTTTTATAAAGGTTGAGGTATTAAAAAAAGAAGAGATTGATGATGACTAACATGGAATATAATAAAATATGCATTTAAGACACTTGCAGCAATGTAGGTGTCTTTTGTTATACAAAATTAAAAAAAGGCAGGTGCAATATGAACGAAGAATTAGTAAAAGATAAACTGGAGACACATGATAAAAGGCCCAACAACCATGGGGAACGATTAGATAAAATAGTAAGAGTGTGTTTGGGATATAGGAGTTAATCTTGTATCCTTTATTTTTTTGCCTAAAATTGTTATTATGTTTAATTTTATTAATGGCATAAAACATATCATAAGTGAAATAAGAGAAAGTAGTATAGTGAATAATTACTTTAATGTATAAATATAAATAATTAAGGCAAAAAGCATTTAATTATCTAAATGTTGATGTAAAATATTAGTAATAAATAGTTGGCTATTAATAATATATTAAATTAACAATGAAGCATTTATTATGTCATAAAAATTTACAATTTACTTAAAAGAAATAATAAGTAATTCAAAATTTAAAGATATATATGTTGCAAAAATAATTATTCAAGATTTAAAGATTTCCTAAGGAAATCAACATTCATTGATAATTGAGTATTGAACATTGATAATTGCAATATATATATATTAAGTTTTTAAATTAAATATTTAATTTAAGGAGGTAAAGAAAAATTATGTTTCAATCAAAGATTTTTAAAATGGTTCCTGTAGTCTTACTAGTTTTTTTATTTACATTAATCATTCCTAAAAATACTAATGCTGAAGTTATTTCTGGTAATTTTTCGGAGAAATCAATCAATAACCTACCAATAAGTAAAGTGACTACAGTCAAGGGCAATGACGTTCTGGTAATTGGTGAATCGTTTATTGCACTATCTCATGATATTACAAAATATCTTGAACAAGATGCTCGTAATGCTGGTGTCCTAGCTAATAATGAAAATTTTCGTGACTATGCAGTGAGTGGAACAAAGTTGTCTGGAGGCATTTATCCATCTATACCTAATCAATATAATAATGCTGCAAAACAAAGTAAAGTCAAGTATGTTATTATGGATGGTGGTGGAAATGACTGTTTACAACCAACAGGCCAATATGCTCAAGATGCGACTAATGCTCTGAAAAATCTTTTAGCTCAAATGAAGAAAGATGAAGTTTTAAAAGTTGTATATTTCTTCTATCCAGAGCCTCAATCAGATTTTGGAGGATTAAAAAATAGACTTGATATTTTAAGACCACAGATTCAAAATATAGTAAATAATAACATTAGCCCAAAATGTTATTGGCTTGATTTGAGACCTGTATTTGCAGGTAAATATAGTCAATATATAAAAGCGGATGGAATTCATCCAACTGCAGATGGATCTAAAGCTGCTGCGGATGCAATCTGGAAGGTAATTCAAAATAATAATGTATTTAATAAATAATAAATATATATTGAAAAAGTTAGAATTTGATAAAACTATAATTAGTGAAGAAGTTCAGAATATCAGTAATAAAGAAGGTAGATTTTTAGTTAATGAAATAGCTAATGAAGTACTTAACCTTAAAGAGCGATTTTAAAAATTGTTTATATGAGTATACATTATATAATAAATTATAAGATAAAAGGCAGTAGTCATGGGCAATCCACTACTGCTTATTTTTGCATAAAATTTTAAATATCATACTTACAGAATATATTATAATCAATGTGTGATGGTAAATTAATAAGCATTAGGGGGGATTTGGTTGGAAAGACGATTTAGCCTTTTGTTTGGAATAATTGGAAGTTTTTTTCTTACACAAATAAATGGATTATTTCAATTAAGAATGGCTTTAGGAAACGTAAATGGATATGTCACAGATGTTATATTTAGAATACTTTCAATTATAGGACTTATATGTATTATTTATTTTAGCATTTTATTGATTATTGGCACGATTAAGACAGCACTCAAAAGGTAGTAATGAATTTATGATTATGACGCAATATTCATAAGATGTTTAGAAATAAAGATTTTGTAATTACTACATTATTGTATTATTGAACTAAATCGCTAAAAGCGATGGCTTGGTTTGGTGATTAAATAAAATTTTAAAAGATATGTAAAATAATGCCTCGGAGTACTTCAACACCATAAATAAAGATAAAAGTGAATAAGTACTCAATTATGGGGATGGGGATTTTATGTTCTAAAATAAATAAAAACATATACTTTCAAGAAATACAGCTTTGAAATGTTAATAAAAATATATATTTTAAGGGAAATCGTAAATTTTGAATATTCATACGAGACGGTCTGCTTTTAGCGACTTCGTTCTAGTAATTGATTGCGATATTGAGATGCATAAATTTAAGATAGTGCTAATACAAAGTTTAGCTGTATCTTAAGTTTATGCTATTATTTTATGCTCAACATCGCAATCAAACCAACTCGAAGTATTAAATATTTGACCAAATTTAATGAAAAATAGAAATAGATTGATGGGTAAATTAAAAAGAAAGGAATGAGTTAATTGGGAAAAAGAAACAGTTTATTTGCAAAACTAAAAGAACTTACAGGGGTTAGTTATGAAAAAATAGCAAAGGAATTTGGAGTATCAAAGCAGCATATTAGCCAATCTTTTTCTAATCATTTAATGACTTATGAAAACTCTAATAAATTTATGGCATTGAATATACTCAATTTAAAGATAAATGAATATCAAGAGGAAATTAAAAAGCTAGAGAACTTCAAGGGAGAAATTTCAAATGTAAAGGGCGGAGCAAATTATGAGTTTTAAATGCGCAAGTTGGGATTTAGATAGAGGTAATGTTTGTAGTGTAACAGGAGATGGATGTATGTTCATGATTCCAAATAGTAAAGCATGTGTTGAAATGTGTATGGAGAAGGTCTAGATGCAGCTAAATAAGAGGAGTATATATTACTTGAAGTTACAATAATAAAAGCCAATAATGAGGAGATTGAGGAAACATATGATTTTCCTAGTAATTATACAGATAAGAACATAAATGAAGTTTTATGGGATAGGTACACAGATAAATATGGTGAGCTTAAAGAAATAAAATGAAAAGAGATTTAGTTTATAAGTTGTAGATTAAAATCAGGAATATAGAGGAAGTAGGAAAGTTTGATAATTTGAACCTACAAATTAATATTATAGGCTCAAAGTCATTAGTTTTAATATTCACATACTGTATATCTTTGGTGGCAAATAGTGCACATGTAGGTATGACAACCATTATGAACGTTCTACCCAATTATGATTATGTGTGGCTTGTATAATTTTATTTGCTTGATTAGTTTCAGTTGCATGAATTAAAGTATTAGACATTATAATTACCAGGTCAAATTAATATGTTTAGTTAGAAAGTGAGTTGGGGAATATGGAGCTATTAGATACTCCAATTTATACAGTTCATAAAGGTAATAATTCAGGGTTAATTAAAAAAGTGGTTGCATTGTATTTTAAACAAAGAGAAAAAATTGTAGATGTTACATGGGGGAAAGGTGCATTTTGGAAGGAAGTTGATCTGACTAAAATAAACGTGGTTGGTACTGATATAAAAACTGGCACAGATTTTAGGGACTTGCCTTATAAAGATAATTTATTTAACCATAGTGTAATAGATCCACCATATGCAAGAATAACAAATCTTAAAAGTATGGTTGATTGCTACAATACAGCGAGATTTACAACACATGAGGAAATAATAAAACTTTATGAAGATGGCTTAAAAGAACTTACAAGAATAACTAAGGAAGATGGATATATTTTAGTAAAGTGCCAGGCTGAAATAGAAGATTGCAAGTAAAAATGGATACATATAGAAATATTTAACATAGCTATGGAGTTTGAATTATATCTTAAAGATTTATTTATACTGGTAAATGAAAAGAATCCAAAGGCAATATATAAGCAGCAACATGCAAGAAAAACACATAGCTATTTATGAATTTTTCAGAAATAGTAAATAAAAAATTGATCTTTGAAAATTGAATAATGCGGTAGTGCGACACGTTGCTAATTGAAAAGATTATCTCTAACTTATTTAACATAATATGATATTGATTTATGTATGAATATAAAATAATTAAATGCGGATAATAACAGTACTTGATTAATTTCTAAATTAGATATAGAAGGAGACGCTAAATTAATGGAAAAGGTTTTGTTAATGACAATAATAAAATGTGTAGGAGTATATATACTTGCAATATTTTTAACGAAAATTATTGGAAGAAAACTTATTTCTCAAATGAATTTCTTTGATTTTGTTATGGGAGTCTCAATGGGATCAATAGTTGCTTATTCAGTTGTTGATAAACAGTTTGTGTCAACATCAGCTATAACAGCATTGATTTTATTTTGTGCTCTTACAATTGTAACTGGATATTTAAGTATGAAAAGTTTAAAAATAAGGAAAATAATAAATTCTGAACCAACAAATTTAGTGGAAAATGGAAATATAATAGAGAAAAATATGAAAAAAAATAAGTTAACAATTAATGAATTAATGATGAAGCTAAGAGAAAAAAGTATCTTTCATTTAGCGGATGTAGAATTTGCAATAATGGAAACAGATGGAGAATTATCTGTACTACCAAAAGCTAATAAAAAGCCACTTACACCTTATAATATGAAAATTAATGTAACTAGTTCAGGAATTGATAAGGATGTAATAATTGACGGAATTGTAGTTGATGAAAATTTAAAAAATATTGGGTTAGATCAACAATGGTTAAAGTCAGAATTGAATAAACAAAATATAAAAGAAATTTCGGAAGTATTTTACGCTGGGATTGATAGCTCGCAAAAATTATATGTATCAAAGAAAAATATGAGAAAAGAATAAGAAATAGATATTAAATACCGCATTATTCAATGAATTTGTGGTGTTTTTTATATTTAAAATACTACGCAATTCTAGCAATGCTATAGATTCTAATATTCCTAAAGATGTTGATTTAAGTGCAACTGGAAGTGGACAAGCAGGATATGTAATTACAACTTATTTGCCTAATGGATATCAAGGAAATAATGAGTTTGATAGAGTGGATTCAGATTATGTACTTCAATATTTTAAAGATATAAGATGCTATTTTAGAGGTAATGAAAAGGGAATCTGGATAGAAACTCAAACATTACCTATGGATAAATGCTTAGAACTTAAATCAACTTTAGGTAGTTGGTTTTATAAAATCGAATAATAAATAGAAAGAGAGTGATGTAATTGAATCAAAATTATTAGCTAAGTTTCCAGAATTATCGAAAGATGATGTTGATTCATTAAGAATGAGTATTGGTGGAGAAATTAATATAATGATAGAGAAAGTATCAATAAAGGATTGATAAAATAACTGATAAATAATGCACTGGTATATAGAATTGAGATTTTTAAACCAGTGCATTTCATTGTTGGCTAAAAATTAATAAAAATTTTTATAGATCCAAAATCTGAATTATATTTTAAATTTTTGTACCATTTCATTGAGTTTCTGTGAAAGCTCAGCTTGACTTTGTGATGATTTTGCAACATCAGTAATAGCACACGTTATTTGATTAACACTACCCAATATTTCTTCACTACCTGCTGCAGATTCTTGAGCTACAGCAGATACATTTTGTATGGCGCTACTTACTTGCATGACAACTTCATCCATTTGTTTTGATGATGATGCGAAGTCTTTTATAAGAACATTAATAAATTCAGCATCTTTTTCATATTGAACACCTGTATTCATAAGAAGTTCATAATTAGGTTTTACATTATTAGACATGAATTCAAGTACATCTTGTCCGCTTTTAGAAAGACTTCCAACTGCATTTTGAACTTGTGATACCATATTTTGAATATTAGTAACTGCTTCAGAAGACTGTTCAGCTAGTTTTCTTACTTCATCAGCAACCACTGCAAATCCCTTGCCTTTTTCACCAGCTCTTGCGGCTTCTATAGCTGCATTAAGTGCAAGAAGGTTTGTTTGCGTTGCCATATTTCCAATGGAATCAGCCATCATTTTAACTTCTTCTACAACTTTAGAATCTTCTATAGCCTTTAAAATATTTGAACGATTTTCATTATAAATTAAATTGCTAGTTTTGATATTTTCAGATGCTTTAGATTTTATATCAATAGCACGATTTTTTATTTCATTTACAGATACTGTTGCATCATTTGCATTTTTTGCAAGTATATTTGTAGTAGCACTTATTTCTTCTGTTGAAGCAGTTACTTCTTCAGTAGTAGCACTTAAATCTTGAACTCCTTTAGCAATCTGTTCTGTGGATTCATTCACTATTTCCATTTGAGATGAAATTTCTTCAGTAGTAGAAGAAAGTTCTTCGCTTGTAGCACTTATATCACTAGCACTATTCATTATTTCAATTATTAAATTTTGTATATTTTTTTTTGCATTATTTAAGGCTGTTGAAAGGTTACCTATTTCATCCTTTGAATCAACGTCTATTGATTTTGTTAAATCGTTATTTCCAAGAGCTTCAGCAAATAATAAAACTTTTTTTACTTGACTTGAAATCATAAATGATATTAATAAACCTAGTGTAATGGCAATAATAAAACCTAATATTACTATAAAAGTAGCAATATATGAAGAATTTTTATAGGTTGAGTTATTTTCTTTATAAGAATCATCAGCTTGATTAATATTATTTTCTATTAACTGGCTAGTGTTTGTAGCTATACTTTTTCTAGTTTCGGTGAGTTTTAGAAGATTAGCCTCAGCCTCATTATAATTATTTTCATTAGCAGATTTTATTATTTCAGTTGATCCAGAACTATATAATTTAATATTCTCTTTAAGATTAGAAAAAGTCGTTTCTTCTGATTTGGAAAGCAATGATTTTTCATATGTATCAATTAATGCATTGGTTTCATTAAGTAAATCATTAATTTCTTTTTCTATACTATTGTTGTCTACATCTTTGTTTTGTTGATAAACAAGTTTTAATAAGTCAGCACGAACGTCAGTAAGATTTTGTTTTATAGAAGTTAAATTATTTATAGAAGCTAAATTATAATCATGCATAGTAATTGCATTGATATTAATTTTATTCATATTATGTATTCCGATGAATCCAACAACTCCTATTAATATTGCAACTGTGATAAAAGCTGATATTAGTTTTTGTGCTATTTTCAAATTTTTAAACCAGTTCATAAATACACTCCTTATTCTCTTTTACTAATAGATTATTTAGTTATACTCCTTTCTTTCTTTAAAGCAAGAACACAATTATTACTTATTGGAACAATATAAGTATTTTGTCTTATTAGAATATTTATCAATGTGTTTTTTACGCTAAAAAAATACATTTTTTATATATTATTGTCATATATAGATGCCTATTTTTTAAATAAATAGAACTATTTTACTATTTTTTATACAATATTTACATATGTTTCAATATGTATTATAATAAAATGAGACAAAATACTTATAATGACCAATTATTGAGAAATTTATTGTTGACTAAGAAATAATTTCTTATATTTTTATAAGCAGTAACTAGGAGTAATACACTACTGCTTATTTTTTTGCATAAAATTTTAAATATCATGCTTACAGAATATGTTATAATCAATGTATGATGGTAAATTATTACGAGTTATGTTGTTACGAATTATGCGATGAGGTTAAAAAGTGAGATTAGGATGGAAAAGAAGATTTATCTAGGATGGGGTGGATTAATTGAATATGATTCATGGATTTTCAATTTTATATATACCATTGATTATTGTTGCATTAGTTTTTTGGATAAGAGATTTATATAGAGTATATCATCATGGAAAGATTATTATAAAACTAAATAAAGATAAAGGTTCGATGATTTTCTGGATCATAGTATTAATAATATGGGTAATAATGTTTTTGTTCTCTATAAGTAGTTATATTAATTATGGTGAAGACAGATTTTATAATAATATTTTTATGAGCATATTTTGGATAGAATTATCAATCATAAATATTATGAAGTCACTTAGAAAATCAGAAATACGAGAAAATGGAATATATAACTATGGGTGTTTTTTTTTATGGTCTAAAATTAAGAGCTATAACTGGGTATTATCAAATTCAATTCAATTTAAAGTAAATACATTTTTAGAAACTAATAGAAGCTTTGAAATTATAATAGAAGAAGAATTTAAAGATAAAGTAGATCAAGTAATAAGAAGTAAACTTGATTTATAGTTCTTATATTTACTTTTTATATTAATTCTGGCATATTTAGTGACAGAAGGTGACTTGATAGAAATAGGAATATTAACTATAACCATATTTTTATATTTAGGTTTAAAAAAATAGAATGAGTTCAAAATTTAATTTTATTATAGATACCGCACTATGTTAGAAATTGAAGGAGTTTTTATGCTTTAAATGCTACACAATACTAACAAAAAATGCGAAACAACATAGGAGCCTAAAAGGTTTGGAGTGGTATAATAGAATTGCAAAAAAACACTAAACTAGTGAATTTGGAAATTTATTATAGAGAGGAAATTATAATGTTAATAGAAAAAATTAACTTATGGAACGATAATGAAGATGTTACGTTAACAGCATACATTTTAGATAACGAGCACGAAACCAGATTAAAAAAACGTCCAACAATAATTATTTGTCCAGGTGGCGGATTTTTATATACTTCTAATAGGGAAGCAGAACCAATAGCAATGAAATTTGCTGGAGAAGGATATAACACTTTTGTGCTTAGATATACAACATATTTTAATAGTGGTAAAGTGGATTTTAATAATCTACCAGATGGAAATAGACAAGCAAAATATCCACAGCCTTTGTTTGATTTAGCTAGGGCAATATTGACTGTAAGAGAAAATGCAGATAAATGGGCAGTTGATAATAATAAGATTTTTGTATGTGGATTTTCAGCAGGTGGATATTTAGCTGCTAGTCTAGGTGTGCATTGGCAAGATGAACTATTAAAAGAAAAGTTTAATGTGAATAGTGATTTATTTAAGCCCAATGGTATGATATTGGGATATCCTCTATTAGATAATATTTTAATGAAAGAACTTTTATTAGAAGTTAATGATAAGTCTTTGGAACAATACTGGAGATTATCTTGTTATTCACTTTCTGGTGAATCAGAACCATCAGATGAATATCTTAAAAAATTAAGTCCAGTAAATCATGTGTGTCAAAATACACCTCCTACGTTCATGTGGCATACAGCTAATGATGAATTAGTAAGTGTAAGAAATTCAATAAATTTTGCAACAGAACTATCAAAAAATAAAATTCCATATGAACTTCACATATTTGAAGCTGGTAGTCACGGCTTGGCACTTTGTAATGAAGTCACAGCTAAGGATGAAACTCAGATTAAGCCAGAAGTTCAAGTTTGGTTTGATATGGCTTTAACATGGCTTAAGGCACAAGTGAAAAAATAGCAAATCAATTAAAATTTCTATTTTTATAAAATTGCATAACATTGTTTTATAAATTCTTACTTTACAATTAGTAAGATTAAAATTTCGCATTATTCAAGAAGTGAATTTGCGATTTTTTTGTACGTGATTTTAATAATAGATGCAGATTTTCTACACTAAATATAAAGCTTGCGCAGTAGATTTAAAAAATATGTTCTTTAAAAATTAAATAATATTACTTTTACAAAATATGTTATAATAAGTATTAAATAGTAAATGGCGTAATATAGATAGGAGGAGTTAAAATGAATGAAAAAATCATCTCTAGAGCTGGAGAAATTGTTGAGAAAAATACAAAGGAAGGAACTTATTGTGAATTGGCACTTATTGATTTAGAGGGGTATCCGACTGTTTCAACCATCACAGCTTCTAAAGCAGACGGTATTAATTGGTTGACATTCTGTACTGGAATTGGCAGTGATAAAGCTATTAGAGTTAATAAGTGCAATAGGGCAAGTGTTTGCTTCAATTCTGATGAGTATAATATAACCCTCGTAGGTACAATTGATATAATTACTGATCCAGATGTGAAAAAAGAAATGTGGTATGGAGGATTAACTAATCATTTTAGCGGTCCGCAAGACTCCAATTATTGTGCATTACGATTTAAAACGGAACGCTATAACCTCTTAGTTGACTGGGAAGAGGCGAAGGGAAGATTGTAAAACAATCAGAAAAAGAACAAAACAATATATTGCTTCTTTTAAGATAAAACCGGAAAGTTGTTATGAAAGATTACTTAAGGTAATAAGATTTGGCTCAAGTCCAGAAGATATTGAAAAGTTCTATGATGAATGGCGTGAATTGGTTAAGGATTTAGAAAGTGTTTGTAACAAAGAAGCAGCATAATAAAAGTGAAATTTGAATTTGACAGATTATTTATCTTGATAGTGTAGAGTGAACTATGAAGAAACAGAAATATAAAATAGATGCCAACATTAGTTAGTGGGGGTAATAAAATGAGGATTGAAATTAAAAAATTAACACCTGCTCATGTAGATGAATATATGAACTTTTTCGAGACAACACCACATGATGATAATATACCTGAACATACCTGTTATTGTGAGTGCTGGTGTAGCGCCGATCACCGTTTTGAAACAGGGATTCCATCACGTGAAGAAAGAAAAGCAATGGCTATTGAATATGTTAAGAGTGGACAGATACAAGGATATTTAGCATATGTTGATGATTGTATAGTTGGTTGGTGTAATGCAAACACAAAGACAGAATGTGTGAATTGTATAGGCTGGTATCGTTTTATGCCACAAGTAAATGAACTGGAGATTGATGTAAATGCTAAAGTAAAGTCGATATATTGTTTTCTTGTTGCACCTGATATGAAAAGAAAAGGAATAGCAAAACAATTATTGCAATATGCTTGTCAAGATGCGAAAAGCGATGGTTATGATTATGTTGAAGTATATCCCGAAAAAGAAACTACCGATGAACTTAAACATTTTATGGGGTTTGTTGATATGTATAAAAGCTTTGGATTTACTATTCATGCAGAAACAAATCAAAAATTTATAATGAGGAAGCAGTTAAAGGGCTCTAGAGGATAAGGAGTATAGGAAGCAAACATATTCCTATTTGCGTAGCTGTGCTCAAATCTTTTTTGATTAATTTACATATTTCTTTACATAATTTATATTTGTATGCTTTGTGCAAAAACTTATGTAAAGATTAAGGTATTTTTAAGTTAACATTAATTGCTAATTAATATTATAGTAATAAACTAAAAATGGAAAATAAATTTAATTAGTATAAAATGTTACGGGGGTACGTATGGAAACTAGAGAAATAAAACAACGATTATTAACAACCTGCTTACTGATATTATATTTGCTCGTATTAACCTGGATTATAATATTTAAAATGCAATTTTCAATTCAAGACTTGGACCATTTGCGAAGTATTAACTTAATACCATTTAAGGAATCGGTAATAGTGAATAATAGGATTGAATTTTCAGAAATATATGATAACATACTCGTATTTGTTCCATTTGGACTTTATGTTAGTATGTTAAAAAGTAATTGGTCTTTCTTAAAGAAAGTTGCTCCAATAGCAGGTGTAAGTTTGCTTTATGAAGTATTACAATTTATATTTTCAGTTGGTGCATCTGATGTAACTGACCTTATAGGAAATACATTTGGAGGAATAATTGGAATTGCAATATACATTGTTTTTCGTAGACTATTAAAAACAGATTTTAAAACAAATAAAATTCTTAATATTATTGCACTAATTGGGACAATAGGTGTGATTATATTGTTAGTAATTTTAGTGAGTTAATTTTAATACATGATATTCTTATTAAAAGCTTTAGGCTTATCACCCTTACTTATGCTGTTTTATAAGGATCGTAATTATCAATAACAATTCCAAATTTGGTTGAGATTATAGTAGTTATTTTTTTAATAGAGATAGATATGTAGTAAATGAATGAAGGAATGCGAATATTAAGTTGAAAATAATAGTTGACCATTGCCAATTACTACAATCTTATGGTCATACTGCATTGGTTTTAGAGTATATTCAATTGAGTTTGGTTCAAGTCGTATTGATTGTTGAATAAGTTGATCACCACTAAATATAATCATGAAAATCTTACCGGAAGAAGCATTTTTTACTTTATAGGAAACATTAGGCATCAACTTCAAATCATTAATGGTATAAAATCCTTCGGAAAATGTTTGAGGATTAGGAGCAGCTATAACAGCTAGATTATTCATAGTAAATGCTAGTAATAAGAAAATAGAAAATATAATAGCTGATTTTTTCATTAGCTTAACCTCTTTTCATAATTTAGATGGTATAGTTTATAATAAGTTTATTATATGTAAAGCATGAGAAAATATTCTAAGCACTTGATTTTATACAATTTTCTTTATGATTTTTGGTGATATTTGGTACCATATATAATTATGACACATTGGATTAAATTCATATGTATGAGTATTTATTTTTCTGGTGTTACATAGAAATACTGTAGCACCAGAGAAAATCCTTACTAGCAAATAATTTAAAAAATTTTGTTTTGCTAAATTTTTTACAACCTTAGTAAAGGGTAGGAACTGGGTAACATGCAACCTGACTTATAGATTTTTCATCAAATCCATAAAACACCCATTTTTTACCGTCCCATCTATAACCAGAAACTTCTCCTTGCTCTAGTCTTGTAGGATAGAACCAGAAAGGTTTTCCGTGTTTAGGCCATACATACGTATATGATTGTAAGCAGTCAACGATATATGAAACCTTTGGCTTTTTAGGTTTAGTTTTTGGTGGAGGAGAATTTGGTGGTCCATATTCTCTCATATGATTTTGCTCCTTAAAAAACGCTCTAAATTATATTATGATTGGAAACAGATATTGTTCATTTCACCTGCATAAAATGTTCTCATATGCAGCATAGCTGCTCTTTCTAAGGTGCACATTTTTATGCTAATCGTGAAGATATTTTAAGTATATTTCATAATTTTGATATAGAAAGAATACGCCATATAGATTATTGCTACATAAATCATGAAAAAACAGATTGTAAGTATTATTACATAAATGGATATAAAAAATAGTGAGAGTATTTGCATTTAATGCATTATTTTGGACATTTTAGGATAAATAATAATATTTAATTTTTATATATGGTAATATGTAAGAGGAAGGATGTTAATCGTTTTTGGTTATAATTTGGATGGTACAACTCCATAAACGATTAATCTGAATTTTAGTAAACTAGGGAGGAATTAAATATGTTGAAAAAAAAAGTAATTTTTACTGCTTTAGCAGCATTAGTTATGACAAGTTCTTTAACTATGGTTGAGAATACTGTTTTTGCAGCAACAACTTTAAGCACAACAGAAAATACTTTTGCTAAAGAAGCTTTAAGTACGCAAAAAATTTCTTCAGCATTTAACACACAGGCAGTACCGAAAACGATTACCTCAAATGAAATTGGTATTAATGGCGGCTACAACTATGAACTTTGGAAGGACCACGGAAACACCAGCATGACGCTAAAGGATGGTGGCGCGTTTAGTTGTCAGTGGAGCAATATCGGAAATGCGTTATTCCGTAAAGGCAAGAAATTCAATGACACCCAGACATACAAACAGCTTGGAAATATATCAGTAAACTATGATTGTAATTACCAGCCATCTGGCAATTCCTACATGTGTGTATATGGATGGACGAGAGGTCCTCTCGTGGAATATTATATAGTAGATAGCTGGGGCAGCTGGAGACCGCCTGGCGGAACATCAAAAGGCACAATTACAGTCGATGGTGGTATCTATGACATATATGAGACCACTCGAATCAACCAGCCTTCAATTGAAGGAAATAATACAACTTTTAAGCAGTATTGGAGCGTCCGCAGATCTAAACGCACTAGCGGAACAATATCTGTCAGCAAACACTTTGCCGCTTGGGAAAGTAAAGGAATGCCACTTGGAAAAATGCATGAAACTGCATTTAACATAGAGGGATACCAAAGCAGTGGGAAAGCTGATGTGAATAGTATGTCAATTAATATCGGAAATAAATAATAATCAATAAAACGCTCTTTTTCAAGAGCGTTTTTAAAAAAATATACACCTATGATTATAAAGGAGAAAATGAATTTTGGGCTGGGGAGTATAAGGTAAGTGGTAGGACTATATTTACTGAAAAAGATAATAAGGCTACTTATGAAGGTAATAGTAGTGAAATTTTCACGGTGACATATAAGGGAGATATATCTGAACTTCTTCAATAGGACATTTAGAAATATATAGTGAAGGTGAAAAACTGCAATTAAGTTTGAAAAACATATTTACAATATGGAAATTTAAATATATAATTAAAGATTAAAACTTTTTCTTTCTACTAGCTTTTGCTTAACAATATTATTTTAGCTTAAAAGTGATAAATATACAAGATAAAATAAGCATATGCGAGTGTATATTTGCAGTTTCGCTAGTAATTAGTATTAGTATATTAGAACAGTTTATATAAAGTTTAGTATTTTTTAGGTCTGATGATATAATACTTTTGGATAGAGACGTCTTTATACTAATTATAGATAAATTTGGAGAGTGATCTTAATGCAAAAAGTTTATGAAACTGAAAGACTTTTGTTAAAAGTTTTAGATAAATCTTATGCGGAAATGGTTGCTGATTATTGTTTAAGAAACAAATCTTTTTTAGAAGAGTGGGAACCTTTGAGGAGCGAAGAATTTTATACAAAGCAATATCAGGAAGAACAACTAGATAAAGCGTTAACAGATATAAAAAATAATAATTCATTAATATTATGGATATTCAAAAAGCAAGACGAGCAAAGAATATTGGGTTCTATTGCTTTTACTAACATAGTAAAAGGCGTATTTTTATCGAGTTATCTTGGTTATAAATTTGATAAAGATGAAATCAATAAAGGGTACATGACTGAGGCTATTCAAAAAGGAATTGAAATTATGTTTAATGAATATGGATTACACAGAATTGAAGCTAATATTATGCCAAAAAATAAAAGATCATTAAGGGTAGCTGAGAAATTAGGCTTTTATAATGAAGGACTAGCATATAAGTATTTAAAGATAAATGAAAAATGGGAAGATCATATACATATGGTTTTATTAAATGATAAGGTTTAGTAAGAGTTTTGGCATAGGTTTTGATTATAAGTTAATATTTAAGAGTTAGATTATTTGGAGTTGTGTAAAAAATAGTTTGGTTGCAATTGGGTTATTATTTTGTTGAAAGTTATTGTAATTTAAGCTAGAATTACATTAAATAGGAATGTGAATAAGTGTGAAAAAGAATTTTCATAGGTGATGAAGTTCGCTTTTAAATATCTCCTTTGAGATTGATGACCTCTACTATATCAAAAATATAGTAGAGGTCTTTTGTTTTATATTAGATATTTTATGGATACTAGACACCTTCAAAAGAAGAATAGGATAAAAAAATAAAATTTAAAGTAATTATTTGTACTTTTATGAGATTTTATATACAATAATATCAGGGGGGATGTGTTAATGAAGAAAAAACTTAGACCAATAATTCTAGTTATTGCTATTGTTCTAATAGGAATATCTGTATTTGGATGCGCTAAAATAAAAGATTTGGCTGGAAAAATTAAAGGTGATTTAGTGGGACAACAATTTACTGTAACCACCTATGATGATTATGGAAATAAAACTTTAACAGTTGAAGGTAGCAAAGTTACAGTAGGATTGCTGCAAAATAGTGATAATTTTGATAAAAAAGCTTCAGAATTTAAGTCAGAAGTATTGGAAGTTACAGTTAATGGAAATCAAATGTTCCAAGTTGGTAATACAGTAATATTTGCTGAAAATGGATTGGATATGATTGAAGGCTATGATGTTCCAACAGATGTTAATGTAAATAAAGGTGGCGGTTATGTTCCACTTGATAGATTCGTTAATGATGTTAAAAATAAAATAGGAAAAGACAAGACAATTATTATAAGCTCACAACAAGGGATTCCTATAGGAGTATATCAAGGCAAAGACGTCTATGTTACAATACCAGAAGATTTACCTAAAATGACCAGAATAAATATAGATGGAAAAACCTTGTATATTCATAGAGCTAATTATACTATTCTTGATAGTAAAATGATAAAAGGCAAATAACAAAGTGGACAAGTATATAAAAATGTAATAGTATTTATTAACAAATCCTAATTGCTAAATTAAATAGTAATTAGGATTTTTTTTATTTAAGATGTTTGGGAAAATCATGCATAGGTAGTAAAAAGTTTTATAATACTATTTTGTAACAGCAATTTATTTTTTGAATAATATAACTATATAGATAATTGTTTATTTAGTTATGTTAAATATAAATTAAATAACTAAGCTGTATTGACAATAGATAGACAATATTCTATATTGAGTATATAGATATATATCTATATAGGAAAGGTGCGAATCAATATGGATTATGAAGGAAACTCAAAAATTTTCAAAGCATTAACTGATCCAAGTAGATTAAAAATAATTGATATATTATCGTGTGGCGAAAAATGTGCATGTGAAATTCTAAATTATTTTGATTTTACTCAACCAACACTTTCACATCATATGAAGGTATTAAGTGATTGTGGCCTTGTAGAGGTAAGAAAAGAGGGGCTTTGGAATTACTATAAGTTAAACATAAACAATTGTAATAAACTTACATTGTTTATGATGAATCTCATAACAGAAACAAAAGATTGCATTTGTAAAGATAAAGCTAATTGTACTTGTAAATAAGAATTATAGATATCAAAAGCAAGAATTAGGCTTACGCGAAAATTACCGAAATCCAATACATTTGTCTTCCACAGGACTAGTGAAATTTTCGCTGGAAGGTTCTAAATGTGGGCTTGACATCATTTCAGCGTGTTCCAGATGTAAAATCTGGACAAGCTTAAATGAAACAAGCCCCCATTAAGAACCATCATCAGCTCAATTTCACATGCCTGCTTCCAGAAAAATGTATCTGATTTCTAGTGTAGTGTTACGATTAGAATTTCTCAATGATACATGTATATTCCATTTATAAGTTTGATTCTTAAATTGGATATCTATAAGTTATAAAATAACTTAAATAGGAGGGATGAAGGTATGAAAACAAAAGTAGCATTTGTTTGCGTTCACAATTCATGCAGATCACAAATGGCAGAGGCACTTGGAAAGCTTTATGGAATTTCAGTATTTGAAAGTTATTCTGCTGGAACAGAAACAAAGCCACAAATAAATCAAGATGCAGTGAGAATAATAAAGGCCTTATATAATATTGACATGAACAAAACTCAAAAATCTAAACTTTTATCTGATATTCCAGGTGTGGATATCGTTATAACTATGGGATGTAATGTGGAGTGTCCATTTTTGCCTTGCAAATATAGGGAAGATTGGGGATTGGACGACCCAACAGGTAAAAATGATGAGGAGTTTATAAATACAGCTAAAACTATAGAAGAAAAGATAAAAGACTTAGCAAATAGAATTGAGAATAATGAAATTAATTTAGACCAATAATTAAATAGTAGGGGGATTTGAAAATGAATAACAAATCATCAAAACTATCATTTTTAGACAGATACTTAACTCTATGGATATTTGCAGCAATGGCACTTGGAATATTCCTTGGATGGGGAGTGCCATCATTATCAGCAGGACTTGCAAGCTTATCTGTTGGAACAACATCAATACCCATAGCTATAGGTCTTATTGTCATGATGTATCCACCACTTGCAAAAGTAAATTATAAAGAACTTGGAAAAGTATTTAAAAATCCAAAAGTTCTTGGTTTATCATTAGTCCAAAATTGGTTTATTGGACCAATCTTAATGTTCATACTTGCTTTTGTGTTCTTAAAATCCGATTCGGAATTAATGATGGGACTCATTTTTATTGGACTTGCTAGATGTATAGCAATGGTAATTCTTTGGAATAGTTTGGCAGATGGGGATAGTGAATATGCAGCAGCTCTAGTAGCCTTTAATTCTATATTTCAAGTAGTATTTTATTCAGTATTTGCATATATATTTATTACAGTTTTGCCACCAGTATTTGGACTTACAGGATATGAAGTTCATATTTCAATGGGAGAAGTAGCAACGTCTGTTGCAATTTATCTTGGAATTCCTTTTTTATTAGGAATGCTTACCAGACTTATATTAGAACCTATGAAGGGAACAGAATGGTATGTAAAGAAATTTGTGCCTAAGATTAGCCCACTAGCATTAATAGCTTTATTATTTACAATTGTAGTAATGTTCATGTTTAAAGGTAAATATATTGTAGAATTACCTTTGGATGTTATTAAGGTTGCAATACCACTAATAATATATTTTATAGTTATGTTTTCTGTTTCATTTTTCATAAGCTATAAATCAGGTATAAATTATCAGCAAACTACTACTTTATCATTTACAGCTGCAAGTAATAACTTTGAATTAGCAATAGCTGTTGCAGTAGCAGTATTTGGGATTCAATCAAGGGTAGCTTTTGCAGCAGTAATAGGTCCATTAATAGAAGTACCAGTAATGATTGCATTAGTAAATGTAGCATTACATTGGGGAAGAAAGTATTTTTTGTATTCTAAGGAAGAAAATAATTAATACGTTTATTATCAATGTTTTATAGAGGGTAGTGTTAAAAATGGATAGAGATAAAATTCTAAAACAGTTATTAAACTCTAGCGAAACACTTATCATGCCAGATGCGTTTGATCCAATTTCTGCAAAAATAATTGAGTATGCAGGATTTTCAGCTGTTCAATGTTCAGGATATAGTTATGCTATATCAAAAGGATATAAGCATGAGGACGATATTGATTTAAAGACTAATTTAGATATTACAAAAAGTATTGTTGATACAGTAAATATTCCTGTCATGGCAGATGGAGAAGATGGTTATGGTGAAGGGGAGAATTTTAAGAACACAATTAAAGAATTCATTAATACAGGTGTGTCAGGAATAAATATTGAAGATCAAGTTCATAATATGGAATGTAAAAAATTAAGAATTATAGATGAATTGGACATGTTAAATAAGATTAAGGATGCAAACAGTATTAAATTTGACCTTGGAAAAAATGATTTTATTATTAATGCTAGAACTGATGCACTCTTGTCATTAAGTAATAGGAAAGAGGCACAGAAATTAGCAATAGATAGAGCAAATAAATACTTAGAGGCTGGTGCAGATCTTTGTTTTGTAGCATATGTAAAAACACTTGATGAAGTTAAGTTGTTATCAAGAGAAATTAATGGACCTATTAGTATTGCTGCAGGACTACAATATAATATACAAGAATTTTCAATAAATGATTGCATTGAATTAGGAATTGCGAGAGTAAGCCTTCCTACAGTTATGATTTTGAATTCGATTGAAAGTATGGTTAAAAAATTAAAAGAAATAAAAAGTACTGGTAACTTTAATGAAATAATTAAGGACATCAATTTATTATATAATAGCAATCTGTTAGAAGAAATTTTAAATGGAAAAAATAAATCTTTGTTACAATAGTTTAACTTGGGTGAAGTAGCAAAAATTATATGCCTCTTATAAAATAGAGATGAACTTTCTATTTTATAGGAGGCATTTTTTTATTGTCGAGTAAAGTATAAAAATTTCGATTTTTTAAGCCAGTTATATCAACACTTAAGAATGATATGGCTTGTGAAAATGTGATTAAAAGAGAGCGTAGAGCAGCCACTTTTTTATGGGAAGCACTTTATTTAAAAGATTAAATTTCATACTATAAATTAATCAATTCCAATTACTTTGCTTCTACGCTCCATTAACACAGTATCATGCCAAATACCATTATTCATTTTTGCTATCTTTTCTCTAATTCCTATTTCTCTAAAACCACAGTTTTCATGAAGTTTAATACTTGCAACATTTTCTTTTATAATCCCTGATTGTAAAGTCCAGAAGTTATTTTCTTCAGATAGTTTTATCATGTCTATCAGAAGAGCATGACCTATTCCTAAACCTCTGTAATTCTCGCCTACATATATGCTGACCTCAGCAACGCCAGAATAAACACATCTGCTTGAAGTAGCACTTAGAGTAATAAAACCAAGTACTTTTTCATTTGATTTAGCAACTAGTCTACAAGATTTCACATGTCCATTATCCCAAGCTTCAAAAGTTGGTACTGAATTTTGGAAAGTAGCAATACCAGTATTGATGCCTTCTAGATAAATTTGTGAGACTTCGTCCCAGTCAGAATTTTTCATTTCTTCAATTGTATAATTCATAGTCTATTAACTCCTCCAATATAAAAAATATTTTATCAGTAAGAATGAACTAGTTATACATTTTTTAAATTTTCATCATTACAACAGTTAGATGTGTTTTCAGCCTTAGTAAGAGCCTCAATTATAATATTTAATCCATTAAAAACTGTTAAACGTTCTTCAGTAGATATTTGATTAAAAATATTCATAAATTTATCATCCATTTTACTTTCAATATCTCTAAAAAGAATTAAACCTTTATCCGTTAATTTAATATCTACACTTCGTCTATCTGTTTTTGACTGAGCTCTAAATACAAATTCTTTTTTTACAAGGCTGTCAACAGTTCTACTCATGGTACTTGTGTCTAAACCTATCAATATAGCTAAATCTTTTAAGGTAATACTCCCAATGCGTCCTATCTCAACTAAGGCATGGCATTGAGCTAAAGTAACTTCTAAACAACAACTGTCTTGCTTGTTTAATAAGCCAAGTTTTCGCTCTAATAATCTGATTAATTCTCTAAAATTTTTACTATTAATATCATTCAAAGATATCACTCCTTAGGTAAATAATAGCACTAATAGTTGTAATACACAATTATTGTTTAATACAAATTAATTAGATTTTAACTTTTCATTTTGTTTTTTTAATATTACTGAGCACTAGTAATTGATTGCGATATTGAGATGCATAAATTTAAGATAGTGCTAATACAAAGTTTAGCTGTATCTTGTTTATGCTATTATTTTAGTCTCAACATCGCAATCAAACCAACTCAAATGGTGCAGAATTGAATAAGTGTAGATAACATTAAAGGCTTAAATAAAAAGTCTTTTTTTGTTATCTATTTTAAGCAAAATAGTATAAAAATGGATAATATTAAATGTAAAAAATTACTAAATTTCTTAGATATAAAGGAATTTGTATTACGATTATTGTTGGATTTTACCAGGTATGGAATTAGAATAAGTATATAGAATGCGCATTCGTTTATTATTGAAAAATAAAGGAGAAATGATAAATGAAAAATTACTTTAAAAAGTTTTGTTTAATGTTTGTTATGGTATTTACAGTTATTAGTGTTGGATTAATTCAAAATGGAACTATGGCTAGTGCGGCTACTACATATGATGCTAAAACATTGGATACTGGTATCTATTGGTTTGGTAAAGGAAATGTATCTCAAAAATTCGTTTCAGGAGAAAGTAATAAATACTTTGACTCTTCTAAGCCAACTGTTATTTATATTCATGGCTGGCAAAAGGATAAAACAGAAAAGCTATATAGAGAAATTTTTAATCCTAGTCACAATGATTCTAGTTACGGTGCTGATGTAGATACTGTGAATTATTGGGTTGATAAAGGATGGAATATAGGTATTTTTTACTGGAATCAATTATCCGATGAATCTGAAGTTAAAGATGCAGAAGCTAAAATTTGGACAACTTCTGGATCTAAAGGTATGAGATGGAGAAAAGTTGACGGTAGCTATAATTCAATCAATGTACCTACTGTATCTGCTGCTCAACTTTTTGTAGATGATTATGTAAAAGCTATGAAAAATTTTTCGGGTAGTGAAATAAGATTGGCAGGTCATTCTTTAGGAAGTCAAATGGTTATAAATGGTGGTATGCTTATCAGTAACTTAGTTGATAGTGGAACAATTAGCAGTAATATTTTACCTGATAGAATATGTTTGCTAGATCCATTCTGGTCAAAGGGTGAAAAATCTTATTTAGACAACAAATGGACTGGGGAAGTTAGCCGTAATTATGTCACATCATTAAAAACAAAAGGTGTTGTTTTTGAACAATATAAGTCAAGTAATATAAATGATCTATGGATTGGAGATAGTAATGACGGAATGAAACAGTTAACTGCTTTTATAGATGTTTATCCTGATTATACTGGTCTGATAAACCAAGCTTCTAAACATGGAGCATCAAGAGATTTATATTTTTATTCAATGGGATTTGATGCTCCAGCCGAAATGGTAAATGGAGTTGATACTGGAAATGATGCAGGATATGCGCCTACTAGTACTTCAAGAATACTTGAAATGATGAATTCAAAATATAAGTGGACACAAAATGCTGGAAAATCTACAAATACTCCTGCTGATGATAATTTCAATAAAACTACTAAATAAAAATATTTATAGTAGATCATATTAATTAACCACTACAAAATTGTAGTGGTTAAGATTTTGGGCATCAAATCATTACAAGTTAAATATGAATAGCACTGTTCACATAAGTGCAGTAATGATGCTACATCATAAGAGAATAAGGTGTACAAGTATATAAGTGCAGATAACCTTAAAGGCTTAAATAAAAAGTCTTTTTTTTGTTATCTATTTTAAGCAAAATAGTATAAATATTGATAATAAAACATGTAAAAATTTACTGAAATTCTTAGATATAAAAGAATTTGTATTACGATTATTGTTGGATTATATTGGGATAACAATTAAAATAAATATATAGAATGCGCATTCATTTATTATTGAATATAAGGGAGAGAATGATAAATGAAAAATTATTTTAAAAAGTTTAGTATAATGTTTGTTATGACATTAGTTATTATTGGATTTGGTATCATTCAAAATGGAAGCAGTGCTAATGCAGCCGATATAGGATGGCAAAGATATGAAAAAACATCTTCTTATTTTTTATATGAGGGGAGTTGGTCTTACACTAATGGTTCGGCTTATCTTGATGCATTTACATATAATTCTTCAGCTGACCTTAGATTCAATTTTTATGGAAGCAAGTTGAGATTTTATTCATTAGGGCGTTCTGATCATTCTTTAAATGCTGTAATAAACATAGATGGTATAGATTATCAATTTAAAGAAACAACAAGCTATTCAAATGATTATTCTCTAGATTTTGAGAAAAATGGACTGGAATTAAAGAATCATTCAGTAGTAGTAAAAAAGCTAGATGCTAATAATAGATGTCTATCATTTAGGGCTATAGATATAGATTCAACAGGAAAGATGTTGCCATATGATTATACAACTTTAACAGCTTTAACTAGTGAAACTAGCAATGCTATAACATTGAAGTGGAACACAGCTAATAGTAGTAATGTTACAGGTTATAATATAAAAAGATCAACAACATCAGGTGGAACTTATGAAACAATAGCAACTAGCAGTGATACTAGTTATACAGATACAAATGTACAATTGGGTGTTACTTATTATTATATTATTACACCTATTATCGCTAGTAAAGAAGGAACTAAATCAAATGAAGCTTACGCAATATGTAAATTTAATGAATCAATATCATTAGATAAATCATCAATAAATGTTAATGTAGGTGATACACAACAATTAACAGCAACAACAACTCCAGCAGGAGCACAAGTAACTTGGACATTAGATAATACAGGAGTAGCAACAGTAGATTCAACTGGAAAAGTTACTGGAGTAAAAGAAGGAAGTTGTACAATAACAGCTACAACTGCTAATGGCTTAACTGCAACCTGTGTTGTAACTGTGACTAAAGAAACTAAGTCGATTTCCTTAAATAAGTCAACTACAAGTTTAACAATAGATGATTCAGAAACCTTAATTGCAACAACAACTCCAGCTGGTATAAATGTTAAATGGAGTTCATCTGATACCTCTGTTGCAACAGTAGATTCAAATGGAAAAGTGACAGCTATAGGTTCAGGAACAGCAACAATAACAGCTACAACATTAGATGGAAGCAACTTAAGTGCGTCATGTTTAGTAACTGTAGCACAAAAAGGAAATGATCCAGCACAAGCAGGTTCAGAGTATATAACTAATATTGCTCATGCCAAAGGTGATAATACGAATAATCCTGGCGGAGAGGTTACGATTATATTTCATGGAACAGCTGATACTACATTGAGTGTAGTAAAAACAGCAGATGTAAAAGACGTATGGGTAGGAGATAATTTTACATATACTCTTGTAATCACTAATACTGGGACAAAGACAGCTAAAGCAGTGGTAGTTAATGATCCAGCACCAAATCATATAGATTTTAATGTTAGTGGAGTAACAACTACTCAAGGAACAGTTGATTCAAGTTCGACATCTAAAAATATTATAGTTAACGTTGGAGATATTCCACCTACAGGAACAGTAACAATTAAGATACCAGCAACAGTTATAGCGTAAATTAATTGTTTGAAAAGATAATTAAATATAAAGTTTATAAAAGGTGCTTGCAGGATGTAGGTACCTTTTAGTATTGTTATATAATGGGGAAATATAGTGTGTAAATATATTATTTGTTGATTTTAGGCGAAAAATAGTATAATATTAAATTCATAAGAAAATGTGGAAACAGTGAAAAATTCTCTTTATTTGGGCACTTTGAGAATTTAGAGTTAATAGTGCAACCGACCACTAATTAGTTTAACGCTGATTAGTGGTCTTTATTATTTAAAGCAGAAAGGGGCTATGCTTTATTTAGTTGTATTATGAAAATGATAATAGAAAATTATATCTTTAAATGTTACGGAGAGGAATCTAGGGAGGAATAAATTATGAAATGGTTTGAAAATTTAAAAATTAAGCAAAAGTTGATATCCGCATTTATAGTAGTAGTGCTATTTATAGTGATTGTTGGGGTTATTGGTATTGCAAATATGAGAGCAATAAATTTAAATGCAATTTCTATGCATGATTACAATCTAGAATCTATAAAGCAACTAACTACTATAAGGCAAAATGTAAGTGACATAAGATTTGATGTATTAAAGATTGATGCTCAAAGAAATATGAACAATCAAAATGATGCACTTGAAAAAGAAATTAATAAATTAGAAGATGAAAATAATAGTATTATAACAAATTATGAAAAATCAATATTATCTGATGAAGAAAAACCAACATTCTCACAACTTAAAGATAATTTAAAAACATACAAAAGTACATATGAATTAGTTGTGAAACTTGCAAATGAGAACAATTATACAGAGGCTGATATAAAATATTCACAATTATCATCGATAAGGACAGAAATATATACTAATCTGAGTGATTTAATAAAAATAAATACAAATCAGGCAGATAACTCATATAGTGAAAACAACTTAATGTATAAAAATTCTTTATACAAAATAATTACAATAGCATCTTTAAGTTTGCTAACTGCCATTATATTGGGTATTTTGATATCAGTTTGGATTTCAAAGCAGATAAATAAAGTTTTAAAATTTGCTGAAGCAATTGGAAGAGGGGATTTAACTCAATCAATAAAAATTGATACAAAAGATGAAATTGGAAATCTATCTAAAGCACTGAATAAAGCTAGTAAGAACATAAAAGATTTAGTAAACGAGATAATTAATAGCGCTGGCGATATGAGTGCAACAAGTGAAGAACTGTCAGCAACTGTTGAAGAGGTTTCTTCTAAAATGGAAGTAGTAAATGAATCGGTAGAACAAATATCAAAGGGAGTTCAAGATTTAAGTGCTACTACTGAAGAAGTAAGTGCGTCAACAGAGGAAATAAGTGCCAATACAAATGGGCTTGCAAACAGAGCAGGTGAAGCTGATACAGCTGTAAATGAGATAAAAAAACGAGCAGTTGAAATTAAGGCTAAAGCAACAAAGGATATAGAAGAGAGTAATTTAATTTATATGAAAAATCGCTCTGATATCTTAAAGGCTATTGAGGAAGCAAAAGTAGTTGAAGAAGTTAAAATGATGGCTGATTCTATTGGAGGTATAGCTGAACAAACAAATTTATTAGCTTTAAATGCAGCAATCGAAGCGGCAAGAGCTGGAGAGCAGGGAAGAGGCTTTGCTGTAGTTGCAGATGAAGTAAGAAAGCTTGCAGAGCAATCTTCACAGGCAGTTGTAAATATTCAAAATATGGTTATGCAAGTACAAACAGCAGTAAATAAATTATCACAAAGTGGAGAAAATGTACTTGATTTCATTGATAATAATGTAAAACCTAATTATGAATTTCTTAATAAAACAGGTATGCAATATGGGAAGGATGCTGAATTTGTAGATAACATTATAGGCGAAATTTCAGAAGCATCAGCTAACATGAATGATGTGATTGAACAAATAGCATCTGCGATACAAAATGTATCTG
Source organism: Clostridium saccharoperbutylacetonicum N1-4(HMT) (assembly GCF_000340885.1). Classification (NCBI taxonomy): domain Bacteria; kingdom Bacillati; phylum Bacillota; class Clostridia; order Eubacteriales; family Clostridiaceae; genus Clostridium; species Clostridium saccharoperbutylacetonicum. The sequence continues at coordinate 2,103,873 of NC_020291.1, forward strand.
CAACTGCACAAGAATCAGCTGCAAGTTCTGAGGAAATATCAAATAGTGTTAATGAAGTAACTTTTGCTATCAGTGATGTGGCAAAATCTGCGCAAAGCCAGGCAGAACTGGCACAAAAGTTAACGGAGATGGTACAAAAATTTAAAGTATAAAGACTAAATATAACAATGTAATATATAATAGTAAGCAGTAGCAGTTCACAATCCACTTCCTAAAACAAAAGCTTATATCTGCACAGTTGATAAAGATCTTAAAATGACTTTGAAAGAAAAATAAAATTAATTAAAAGATATAGTTCCAGAATTATATTTCTGATATTGATATGACTATAAAGTATCAGATTTTATTAAATTTAAACTATGCCAAAATTTAATAAAAAACTATTAAGCAACGGGGAAATTAACCACAAAATGGCTAGAGTTATCATTAGAGAAATAGTGACGCTCTAGCTATTTTTTATTAATTTTTTAAATTGCTCACTTTTTCTAGGTTACTCAAATACAAGAAGAAAGGAGCAAAAAATATAGAATTAAAACAGGTGAGCTAATATATTCTGCAGATAATAATAATCTTTATTCTATTGATCTAAAAGACATATCAACAAAAAGATTGGGAATAATGAATGGAGAAGACATGAAGATTTTTAATGGAACAATATATTTTATAAATGTAAGTAATAATAGACATCTTTCAAAAATGACGGTAGATCTAACAACTCCAAAGGTAAGTTTCGCTGATTTTTCTGATTATGAAATAAATGAATATTATCCAACTAGCAAAGGGATATTTGCACGAAAGGGTGTTAATGTTGATAATAGTTATATATACTTACCTATATAAGGTATAGTTTATTTTTTACGTATAAGCATATAAAAATCGGCTTTTTATAGCAATGAGTAAGATTAATATGAAATAATTTTAAATATTGGAGGTGGTTTCATGTTTACAAAATTAAAAGGAGGTAATCATATGTGGTTTGCATTTGCAATATTGTCTGCAGTATTTGCAGCGCTTACATCTATATTGGCAAAAATAGGTATTGGTAGTATAAACTCGAATTTAGCAACAGCTATACGGACTGCCGTAGTTTTAGTAATGGCTTGGGGGATAGTTTTTATCACAGGTGTACAAAATCAAGTTTCGAATATAAATCAGAAGAGCTGGATTTTCTTAATTCTATCTGGTATTGCTACAGGATTGTCATGGCTTTGCTACTATAAGGCATTGCAGATTGGAGAGGTTTCAAAGGTTGTTCCTGTGGACAAGTTTAGTATTGTTATTACAATGATACTTGCTTTTGTAGTTTTAAAGGAAACATTAACTGTAAAAACAATTATTGGAGGTATATTCATTACTATCGGAACATTTGTTATGATTTTATAGCAATTGACTTGTTATTTATTTTATTGTGCTTTATGATAGCCTGTGTAATCAAATTAAACTAAAGGACTTAAATAAGACTATGAATTGCAAATCTTATTTAAGTCCTTTTTTATTGTGAAAATAAAATTCAAAATTAGTTTATAAACAGTTTAACTTTGATTTATTTCTATTTAACCTTTCAAATATATACTGTTGAATGTAAGAGAGGAAAAGGGTGTTGGAAAAAATGAAGATAGGACTTTTTACTGAGAGTTACATGAAATTTGATACAGTTAGTGTTAGTAAGTAAAATTTGCAAAATAATATTTAGCTGGAAAAGTTAGATGCTTTTTATAAAAATATATTATAGAGGAGATAGTTAAAATGAATATGGAGATTTTTAAAATAATAAACAATTTAGCAAATAAAAATATAATTTTAGATAAAATAATGATTTTCTTTTCGGAATATGGTCCTTATATATTTATGGCGGCCATTGTAATAGTATTTATTTCAGGACTTAAACAAAAGAATTGTGAAAATAGAAAAATTGCTGTAAGTACGGTTGTTGTAACAGTAATTAATTTAATTATAAACATAATCGTTAGAAGTATATTTCATGTGGATAGACCTTTTGTTCACAATAAGGTGAATTTATTATTGCCTCATGATTCAGCTTCATCCTTCCCAAGTAATCATGCAACAGGAACAATGAGTATAGCATTGGGACTTGAAAAATACAATAAATTACTTAGTAGAATATTAACTATATTATCAATAATTATTGGTTTTTCAAGGGTTTATGTTGGACATCACTATCCTATGGATGTAATAGGTGGATATATAATTGTTTTTGCAGTAAATTATATTTACAATTTGAAATTAAGAAGTAAAGTTGACAATTTATATGAACTAGTCGAGAAAAAAATAGCAGAAAGATTAGGAAAGTTACACAGTAAATTATTTCAACCAAAAAGTTCAAATTAAATTCTAATGTTAATCGAGAAAAGTATAATTTACATAAATTTCATGCAATTTTCATTTTCTTTGAATAGAATAAAAAATGAAAATGAGATGATAGAATAAGGGGCATGAGAATGAAGATATTATTTGCTGAAGACGATATTAGATTAGGTAAACTAATTACTCATATGCTAAAAAAAGAAAGTAAATATCACGCAGAATGGGTCAACAATGGAAATGAAGCCTTGTTCTTGGCTTCTAATTTTCACTATGATTTGATAATATTGGATTGGATGATGCCAGAGATGGATGGAATAACCGTTTGTAGAAAATTACGTGAAAAGGAATATAATGGAGCAATACTAATTTTGACTGCGAAAGATTTTGTATCAGACAAAGTAGAGGGATTGGATGCAGGTGCTGACGATTTTCTTGTGAAGCCTTTTGAATTTGAAGAGTTGTTTGCGCGTATTCGAGCATTGTCAAGAAGAGGCACTCAGCAAATTAAAGCTGATATTATACAATACAAAGATATTTTATTAAATAGAACTACTTTCATATTACAAATAAGGGGAAAAGAAATTCAACTTACACCAACGGAATTTCAACTGTTAGACTTATTAATTATAAATCAAGGCTGCGCATTAACCAGAGAAGTAATCCATGATAGGGTATGGGGATATGAATCTGATGTGAATTATAATACAATAGATGCATTTATACGTATCCTGAGGAAAAAGATTGATGATGCAGGTTATCCGTCTTTGATAAAGAGTATTCGAGGGGTAGGTTATAGGATTGAATAATAAAAAAGACTTATTTTCTAAAACCAGAGGGTATTTAAGAGCATTTAACAGTAGAATAATTATTACAGTTCTATTTTTATTCATAGTTCTTACGAGCATGGTGATGGCTGTTAGTATTTACAATGAACAGAAGACAGAACTAAAAGATATAATAGAGTCTGAAGTGGCAGAACTACAACAAATACAAGTTGATGAAATGGATGGGATAGATAGTGCCTCCCAATCTACGACTCAAGATGATAGCTCTTATGAAATGTTTTTCAATTATTTTATAAAACCTAATGGTGAAGTAATTGTAAGGGATGAAATTTCTACCACTATACGATCTCAGATATTAAATTATATAAGTGGATGGAAACCAAGTGAGCCTCAGATAAAATATAATACAATAAAATCAACGGACGGTAAAATAAGAAATATATTAATTGTGGCACAAAATGTACAGCTAAAGGAAGGGCAATGGGGAACGGTATATGTAGGTAAAGATGTTACATATATTTGGAGTATTTTTCAAAGGGCCTTTTGGATTCTTTTGGGATTTTCGTTATTATTTTTTTTGATTTCAATTTTGTGCAGTAGATTTATGACCAATAAAGCTATGAAACCAATTATTGAAGCTTACGATTTTCAACGACAGTTTGTTGCTAATGTGTCACATGAACTTAGAACGCCATTAACAGTTATAAGTGCAGGATTAGAGGTTATAAAATTAGAAGAAAAGGATAAATTGTCGTCTTTTTCTTGTGAGGTACTCGAAGATTTACAAAAGGAAGTAAGAGATTCAACAAAGCTCATCAATGATTTACTATTCTTGGCTAAAACAGATAGTAGAGAATTGGAATTAATTATTGAATCAATAAATGTAGTTAACTTAATTAAGCAAGTGGCAAGAAAATTTCAATCATATGCGGAAAAACAAAATATAAAAATATCAGTAAAGGAATCAAAAGAGTTTAATATATATTCAGATGCAGATAGATTAAAACAAATTTTAAATATATTGGTGGATAATTCTATAAAATACTCACCGAATGGTGGAAGTATATATCTATCAGTAGGACGAGAATTGTTTATGGGAGAAGATAGTGTTTGTATCAAGATAACTGACCAAGGGATTGGTATTAGTAATGAGGAGCAAAAAAATGTATTTAAACGATTTTATCGTGTAGATAAACAAAGACAATACGGCATAGGTGGCGCAGGATTAGGTTTATCTATTGCCAGTGAAATTATATCTGCTCTTAGTGGTACCATTGAGGTAGTAAGTGAAATAGGGAAAGGAAGTACATTTATCGTATGGTTGCCAGTTGAGATTAAAAAAATTTAATAATTTAATTTTCATTTAAATTTCATTTTTATATGCAAGAATAGTAACATGAAAAAACAATAATAAGTTTTATGTAGTTTTTAATTACAACTTATAAGGCGCATTTAAAAAATAAATACGCTCTTTTCTTTCATGTGCCTAAATTCAAAACCTAAGGAGGTAAAAATGGAAAATTATAATACAAAAGAAAGTAAAAATTTATTAAGTAAAGTTCCAGAGGTAACTATTTTCTTCTGGATAATCAAGATTTTATGTACGACTGTCGGTGAAACATTTTCAGATTATTTAAGTGTCAACCTTGGATTAGGCTTAACTCTTACCACAATTATAATGGGAATAGTATTTATGGGTATATTATATCTTCAATTCAGAGCAAATAAATATGTGCCAGGTATTTATTGGTTAACAGTTGTACTTATAAGTGTATTTGGAACCTTAGTAACCGATAATCTAACAGATGCAATGGGAGTACCACTTGAAGTCAGTACAGTAGTTTTTAGTATACTATTAGGATTAACTTTTCTTTTTTGGTATCTTAGTGAAAAAACACTGTCTATACACTCGATTTACACAAAGAAAAGAGAAATTTTTTATTGGTTCACTATTCTTTTCACATTTGCACTTGGAACAGCAGTAGGAGACTTATATTCTGAACTGCTTGGTCTTGGCTACCTTCGTACAGGAATAGTAGTTGCTATTGTAATAGCTTGTTCATTTTTAGCATGGAAATTTATGAAACTTGATGCAGTATTAGCGTTTTGGGTTGCGTATATTTTTACTCGCCCACTAGGAGCATCACTTGGGGATTATTTATCTCAACCTAAAGAATATGGGGGATTAGGTTTTGGTACAACAGTTACTAGCGTAATTTTTATTATACCTATTTTAGCTATAATAATATTCCTTGCTGTTACAAAATGTGATATAAATCCCAAAAACAAAATAGTAGTAGAAAATCAAACAAATGGAAGTAAGAAAAATGCTTTGGCACAAACTATTGCGGTATTGTGTATTTTCTTAGTTGTTGGTGTAGGTGGTTATGTTTGGTTAAGTAGGAATATAGCACCTGAATCTAATTCTTCGCAAACTACATTAAACGGACAATTAACAAATTTCATTACAATTGAAAATGACATACTAAAATCTGTGAATTCAAATGACTTTGCTTCAGCCAAAAAAAGAGCTGATGATTTAGAGCATGATTGGGATACATCAGAACCGCAGTTAAAGAAAATAGATAGTACAACATGGACGCAAATTGATGGAACCATTGATAGTGTATTAGCGGGAGTACGTTCAAAAAATCCTGATGCCAGCAAGTGCAAATCAGTCCTTGAAAATTCACTTAGTGTATTAAATGGAGCAAATAATACAGAGAATAATATGGAGGGAAATACAGATTCTACTGCTGAGAATAATACAAATACTAATACTAATGTAGAGAAAAATACGAATAATAATACAGATACTAGTGAAACACCAAAATCTGAATCTCCGCAAACTGTATCGCAAAATGCATTAAAAGGACAATTAACAAATTTCATTACAATTGAAAATGATATGCTAAACTTCGTAAATTCAAAGGACTTTGCTTCAGCGAAAACAAAGGCTGACGCATTGGAGCATAATTGGGATACATCAGAGCCTCAGTTAAGGAAAACTGATAACAAAACATGGACTCAAATTGACGGAACTATTGACAGTGTATTGTCAGCAGTACGTTCAAAAAATCCTGATGCTAGCAAGTGTAAATCAGCAATTGAAAATTCAATCAGTATCTTAAATGGAGCAAACAAATAAAAATGAAAAACGGTCATCAACAGGTGATCGTTTTTTATGGTGCGCCCAGCATGGGCATGGACTAATAGGTGAGAGTGCGTGTTCTTAACTTGGGAGGTCTGATAGATAAGTATCAAACGAATTAAATTTCTAGGATACAACCTATATAGTGATATATGGATGAACTATCATAAGTCAGGCAGAACTGGCACAAAAGTTAACGGAGAGGGTACAAAAATTTAAAGTATAAATACTGAATATAACAATGTACTATATAATGGTAAGCAGTAGCAGTTCACAATCCACTACTGCTTATTTTGTGCTTAAATTCCATTTCTAAAACAACATAAAAAGTATGCTTGCCAAAAAGCGTAGTATAAGATATATTATTGTAAATAAGATCTAATAGAACATTAAAGGCTTAAATAAAAAGTCTTTTTTTATAATCACTAATTGATTCCACGATAAAATAAATTATATGGGAGATTGAAATTTTGGAATGGGACTTTCTATTTGCAAAAAAAATTATAGATTTTCATAATGGAGAAATAGTGGCTATTAATAACAATATTGGAGTAAGTTTTATAATCAAATTACCTTGTACTAATATTAAGAACAATCAGTGAGAAATAACTGATTGTTTTTAATTTTCATAAAATCACATAAAGTTCACACAATTATTAGATATCAATAAGATATTCTCTTATTATAATTTTAAATATATGAAATAAAAAGCTTTAAGAAGTTGTAGTAGTTTATATAAACAGAAAAGGATTGGTGAAGTTAATGAAAAAGAAAAAAATTATATATATTATAGGAATATTGATAATTACAGGTACATTAAGTGCTGCATTCTATGTGGAACATATGTATAAAGCAAACAAAAGCATAGATACAAAAGCAGAAAGCATACAAAATGGGAAGGTGAATCTTGTAATAGACACTGAAAATAAAGCTGTGCTTCCTAAAAACTTTAGAACTACAAAAGATAAGATTAACAGTGAAAAAGCAGGTGATGTTAATCTGGCAGGAATGTCTGATCTAAATATTTCCGGTAGTGGTGCTCTTTCAGAAAAAGGTTTAGCTATGATAAAAGAAAAAATAGGTAGTAAGTCCATCATAGATGTTGACCTACGTCAAGAAGATCATGGATTTGTTAATGGTATGGGAATAAGTTGGTTTGGAGATAATGATCAAGCTAATAAAGGAATTTCCAGAGATCAAATTATAGCTGATGAGAAAAATAAATTAAATGGAATATCTAAAGATAAACACGTTGCTTTTGATAAGCTGCCTAAAGGTAAATCTATAAATACAATTAGTGAAATTAACAATCCAGAAAGTGTACAAACCGAAGAAGAACTAGCTAAAAGTCTAGGTATGAGTTATCTGAGAATCACTGTAACTGACCATGAAAAACCATTAGATGATCAAGTAGATTTATTTGTTGGATCAGTGAAAAATCTTCAACAGGATACTTGGTTGCATTTTCACTGTAGAGGAGGAGCTGGGAGAACTACTACTTTTATGGCAATGTATGATATGATGCATAATGCAAAAAATGTCAGCTTTGAAGATATAATGAAACGCCAAACTTTAATAGGTGGATCAGATTTATTAAAAGGCGAAGATCAAGATGAAAGTCAAGATAGGTCGAATTTCATGGAAGAATTTTATAATTACTGTAAAGATGATAAAGATGAATTTCAAACATCATGGTCTGAATGGATTAAAAGTAATAAAAAATAGCACTATTCAAACTTGATTTAATAGTAAATTTATCAACTGCTTCAAAGTATAGATATCCAAAGCGAGAATTAAATTTATGCAACAATTACCGAAATATGATACATTTATCTTCCGCAGGACTAGTGAAATTTTCGCTGGAAGGTTCTAAATGTGGGCTTGTCGTCATTTCAGCGTGTTCCAGATGTAAAAGCTCCAAGGAGAAAGTTCATGTTTCCAAATATAAAAGCTCCAGGGAGAAAGTTCGTGTTTCCAAATATAAAATTTGGACACTTACTTTTTGGACATTCACTTTTGGACAAGCTGAAAATGAAACAAGCCGTAGGGGAAACTCGACTCACGTTCGTTCGCTGAGTAAGCGATTCACACCAAATCAGTTTTTTAAAGGAGGTTAACTCATTCATGAGTTAACTAAGTTCAAGAAACCAAATCATAGATTTGGACTTTCACTTATCTGCTTAATACCCTTCAACAGCTCAATTTCACATGCCTGCTCCAGAAAAAAATGTACCATATTCCTAGTGTAATTTAGTAATTTTAATTTCTCAAGAGAGTATATATATTCCATTTATAAGTTAAACTCTTAAATTGGATATCTATAGCCTAGAAAAAGTATTATATTAAAGTAGCTGTTGCAAATATGTAACAGCTACTTTTTGTTCAGATAATAAAAATTTAACATCAGTTTATAAATAGTTTAACTTTGATTTGATTTTAATTAACTTTTCAAATTTATACTATTTTATATAAGAGAAAGGGAGTTGAAAAAGATGAAGATAGGACTTTTTACTGACACATATTATCCACAAATCAATGGAGTAGCAACTTCTGTTCTGATGCTTAAAAAATATCTTGAGAGGCGTGGACATCAAGTATACGTATTTACAACAACAGATCCAAATGCTGATAGTGAAGAAATAAATGTATATAGAGTACCAAGTATACCTTTTATAAGTGCAAGGCGTGTTGGAATGTTCTATAATCCACGTCTATCAAAAATTATAAAAAGAATAGGACTTGACGTGATTCATACACATACAGAATTTTCTCTTGGTATTTTTGGGAGAGCTATGGCTAGAGAATTAAGTATTCCTCTTTTACATACATATCACACTATATACGAAGATTATACACATTATTTAGGAAAACTTGGAGTATTTGATCCTATTGCTAAAATGGCAGTAAGGAAAATAAGCATAAATTTTTGTGACTCAGTAGATAAAGTAATTGTTCCTACAGATAAAGTAAAACAATTACTTTTATCCTACAATGTAAAACAAGATATTTCTGTTATACCTACAGGAATAGAACTTACAAAATTCTCTAAACTTAATTTAAATTCTTATAAAATACAAAAGATAAGAAAGAGTCTTGGAATTGAAGAAAAGGATAAAATTTTACTTTATATTGGTAGATTAGCAAAAGAAAAAAATATTGAAGAAATTTTAATTAACTTGAAGTTTTATTTAAAAGATAAAGAAAATATTAAATTTCTATTAATTGGTGATGGACCAGAAAAAGCTATTTTAGAAGAAAAGGCAAAAGAACTTGGAATCGATAAAGAAACAATATTTGCAGGGGAAAGGCCATGGAGTGATATTGGAATATATTATCATTTAGGAGATGTTTTTATAAGTGCATCACAAAGTGAAACTCAAGGACTTACTTATATTGAAGCCTTAGCTTCAGGAGTACCTGTTGTAGCAAAAGCTGATAAATGTTTAGATGGTGTAATAGAAAATAATGTTAATGGATATACATTCTTTACGCAAGACGATTTTGGAAATGCTTTAGATTCGATTCTCAATAATAATTTAAAGAAGGAGACCTTGTCTATTGGAGCATTAAAATCCTCAAAAGAATTTTCTGCTGAACATTTTGCAAATAGAATGGAAGAATTGTATATAAAAATGCTTTCAGTAGATTTTTATAGATATTATATAATCAATAGTTAACATAGGATAGCGTAAAGTGAGTTATGAAAAATAGAAATAAAATCTATATGACAATATTAGGAAAGCTATATAGCATAGAAAGGAGAGTCAAGTATGAAAATTAGGACTCATGTAAAACTTGCAGAATTAGCATTTCGGAACATAAAAGTAGTTCCGAAAGGATTCTCTAAAGTTATGTTCAATTTTGGACTTGTCATGGTTGATCAAAGCTGGCTTGTAAAAACACATCCACATTATATGCAAAAATCTTTTAAATATGTTATTGAAAAATTAGAAGAACTTTTATCAATAAAAAGGTTCAACGGTTATTATTCAATGCAGCTTGGTGTAGTTATTCATTATTTATGTGATTTTTGTTGTAATGCACATATATCTGGATCTGTAGGTAATATAATATCCCATGTAAAGTATGAGCGGGAATTACAAATGTATTTATTAGATAATTTTGAGGAACTAGGAAACCATTTTAATAAGAAAGCAAATAATAGGATAAAGAGATTAAATAATATTACTAAAATAAAGGAAGCAATTGAAAATATTTTAGATAATTATATGAAAAATCAAGCATCTTATTTTTGGGATATTAAGCAATGTGTTAAGATAACATCGGTAGTATGCTCGAATGTATTTGCCTATAATGAGAATTTATCAAGAAAAATTGTATTAACTGAAGGAATTGGCTACTCATGATATAATGAATTAAGGAGGCGAAGCTAGTGACTATAAAGAAACGTTTATTTATATCAAATCTTTTAATGATTGCTATACCTGCAATCTTAGGCCTTATAATGGTAGGTGGTACAATATTTGGAGTTATGGAAATAATGGGAGAGCATGATCCAAATGAAAAATTCTTTTATGAATCTATGGATAAAATCAATAAACTTACAAATAAATGGTCTGAAAATATGAATTTTGATAAAATGAAAGAAGATATAGATAAATTTAATGATAAGAATAAAGATAGGAATATTTCTTTGAGAGTTTATGAGGGACAGAATCTGGTATATCCTTTATCAAACGCTGAAGACACCTCTATCTTAGATACTGCCTTAGCTAAAAATGATAATCATATGCTTATTATGGATAATGTAGCAATTTATAAGGAAACAGTAGGTAAATATAACGTAGTCATAGAAGACACCGACTTTACTCATTATAATAAGGAAAATAGCAAGGTTTATGATAGGGTAATATATACTTTGGGAATAGTAATGCTTTTTTTAGTTATTGCTATAATATTGTTTACTAATAGATTTTTAACTAGTTTTGTATTTAAACGAATTATTACACCATTAGAAACTTTAGTATATGGTGTGCATCAAATTCGAGATGGTAATTTGAATTATTATATTGATTACAATGAAAACGATGAATTTCAAGAAATATGTTCTGATTTTAATGAAATGGCCAAGCGGCTTTTAGATTCTGTAAAGGCTAGACAAAAAGATGAAGCTAACCGTAAAGAATTAATTGCTGGAATTTCTCATGATTTACGAACACCTTTGACATCGATAAAAGCATATGTGGAAGGCTTAGAAACAGGTGTGGCGTCTACTCCAGAAAGTCAAAAACGCTATTTGGAGACAATAAAGAATAAAACTAATGATTTAGAGCATATTGTAAGTCAATTGTTTTTATTTTCTAAGTTAGATATTGGTGAATTTCCTTTGTATTTGGAAAAAGTTAATATTGGAAAAGAACTTTTAAGTATTGCAATTAATCTATTTGAAGAATACAAGGAAAAGGGATTAATCATTACAATGATGGAAAATGTAAAGGATGTTTATATTGAAGCAGATATTGTACAGTTACGTAATGCTGTAGTCAATATTTTAGAAAATAGTGTTAAATACAAAAATAAGGAACAAGGTCGAATGAAAATAAGCTGTAAAGAGAAGGATAACTACGTAGAAATTAAATTAGAAGATAATGGCCCAGGTGTTAGTGAAGAAGCACTTGAGAAGCTATTTGATGTTTTTTATAGAACAGATCCATCTCGAAGTAATCCAAGTAAAGGCAGTGGATTAGGCCTTTCTATAACAGCAAAAATTCTAGAGCAGTTAGGTGGAGCAATAAAAGCTGAAAATGTTGCAGAAGGTGGTCTTGCTATTATAATGACACTACCGAAATATATAAATAATAAGTCTAAGAACAATTGAAAATAGTTCTAACGTCAAGGGGAAATATGGAAGGCAAAATAATTGATGATTGTTTTTGGATTAAATACAATACAGGAGAGAAAATAACTAGTAATTATTTTGTTATCTGAAGAAGTGTAGGGGGAATAGTATTGAAAAAAATTCTAATTATTGAAGATGATAACTCAATTGCTGAAATTGAAAGAGATTTTTTAGAGATAAGTGGATTTGAAACTTTTATTGTGGCTGATGGAATAGAAGGATTAAAGCATGCTTCTTCTGGAGAATACGATTTAATACTTTTAGATTTAATGCTGCCAAATATAGATGGGTATGAAATTTGTAAAAGAATACGCGGAACAATTGATATCCCAATAATAATGGTTACAGCTAGAATAGAAGATATAGATAAAATAAGAGGTTTGGGTTTAGGAGCAGATGATTATATTTCTAAGCCTTTTTCTCCTACAGAGCTTGTTGCAAGGGTAAAAGCTAATTTAGCACAATATGAGCGATTAACAACTGGCAATTCAGAGAAAAATGAAGAGCTAAAAGCTGGTAATGTTACTATTAATTCAAAGGCTCATCGTGTTTATGTAGATGGAGAAGAAATTGAATTTAAAAACAAAGAATATGAACTATTATTATTCTTAGTTACAAATGCTGATATTGTTTTTAATAAAGAAATATTATATGAGAAGATTTGGGGAATGGATGCATATGGAGATATTAAAACTGTTGCAGTTCATATCAATAGACTAAGAGATAAAATAGAAAAAGATCCATCTAATCCTGTACATATCCAAACTGTGTGGGGAGCTGGGTATAGATTTAAAGTTTAATTAAAATATGGTATAGATATCCAAAGCAAGAATTAGACATATGCGAAACTTATCGAAATCCAATACATTTGTCTTCCACAGGACTAGTGAAATTTTCGCTGGAAGGTTCTAAGTGGAAGGTTGCACTCATTTCTGCATGTTCCTAAAGTAAATTTATGACAAGCAGAAAATGAAACAACCTTCCACTAATAACCATCATCAGCTCAATTTCACATGCCTGCTTCCAGAAAAATGTATCGGATTTCTAGTGTAGTGTTAGGATTATAATTTCTCAATAATGTATGTATATTCCATTTATAAGTTTGATTATTAATTAAATTTATAAGTGTAGGCAATAATCTTTTAATAGATTAAAGCTTGCACTTATTTTTTTGTTTAGCAAATAGTTTAACTTTAGTTTAACTTTTAAGTATTTTGAGTTTAACATTCACTGATATTATTTAATTAAGATAAAAATGGTAAAAAGAATGAATTTAGCAAGAGGGTGGGAGTGAAATGGAATATATACAGCGTACAAAATGGAACATTTTAATTAATGGTTCAGCATTAATTGGTATAATCTTAACAATTACATTTTTTGTATATGGTATTCAGATGAATTTATTTACATCTCAAGCAGCACTACAAACATTTTTACAGCCCTTTGGTTGGTTTGCACCAATAATATTTATAATATTTCAGGCTGTACAGGTGGTATTACCTATATCTCCAGGAGCTATAGGATGTGTTGGAGGCGTTTTGATATTTGGGTCAATTCAAGGGTTTATTTATAATTATATTGGTATTTGTATTGGTTCAATTGTAGCATTTTTGCTCGCTAGGCATTATGGACTTAACTATGTTGTAAATATGTCGAATAAAAAAGTTTTCAATAAATATATTAGTTGGCTTAAAAAACCTAGCTTTGAACGTATATTTGCTATAGCGATATTTTTACCAGTAGCACCTGATGACTTTCTTTGTTACATTGCAGGGCTTAGCAAAATGAAATTCAAAAAATTTGTTATCATTATACTTTTAGGTAAACCTTTTGCAATTGCTATGTATAGTCTTATATTAAATATTATAGTTCAAAAATTATTACCTTTAATGCAAGGAGGAATTATACGATGAAAGTGTTTTTATATACTGGTCTTTTAAAACTTGTAGAGAAAAGTGGAATAGGAAGAGCTATACATCATCAGCAAAAGGCATTAGAAGATAATAATATTTTATATACAACAAAATTTTATGATTCGTATAATATTGTCCAACTTAATACTATATTTCCAGATTCGATTTTTATTGCAATTTTATCAAAGATAAGAGGTAAAAAAATTATATATTATGGGCATTCCACTATGGAAGATTTTAAAAACTCCTTTAAAGGCTCAAACTTCATTGCCCCTATGTTTAAGCAATGGATTAAATTTTGCTACAGTCTTGGAGATATAATAATAACTCCAAGTGAATATTCTAAAAAAATATTAACAAGTTATAATCTTAAAAAACCTATTTTTGCTTTATCTAATGGAATTGATCTTTCATTTTTCTATAAAGACTTAGAAGGTGGAAAAAGATTTAGAGAAAAGTATGGTTTATCTGAGAAGGAAAAAATAATCATTTCAGTAGGTCACTACATGGAGCGCAAAGGCATAAGAGATTTTATAAAATTAGCAAAAAATATGCCGGAAATAACATTTATTTGGTTTGGATATACCAATCCTAGTCTTGTACCTCACTCTATACAAAATGAAATTGATACCGCCCCAGAGAATGTGAAATTCCCAGGCTATATATGCAGAGAGGAATTGCGTGATGCTTATAGTGGAAGTGATTTATTTTTGTTTTTAACATATGAGGAGACAGAAGGAATTGTATTACTAGAAGCTCTTGCAATGAAGACTCCAATTCTAATTAGAGATATTCCAATTTATAAAGAAATGTTTCTCGACGGAAAAGAAGTGTATAAAGGTAAGACTATTGGAGAGTTTAAGGAAAAAATTGAAAAGATACTTACAGGAAGACTGCCATTATTGCAAGATTCGGGTTACGAGTTAGTAAAGGAAAAAGATATCAGAAAAATAGGGATGCAATTGAAATCGATATATAAAAATTTATAGTTTAAAAAAATATTTGAAATTTGAAGGGAGAAGAGAATTATGAAAAATTTAAAAGATAAAATAATGGAGTTTTTAAGGAATGAAAAGGTAAAGAAATTTGGTAAAAGAGTTTTTAATAAAAAAACAGTTATAACAGCATTAATACTTTTGATTATAGTTGCAGCAGTAAAAATATCTTTTTTACTAATGTTTGAGATAAACGGAGTTGTTAAAAATATTGATGGTAAAAACATTACAGTAGCAAATCTTATAAGTACGAAAACAGTAGATGTAGGAAATTATCCAATTGAAGCCAAACAAATAAAGATTGGAGATAAAATAGAAATTACAAAAAATTTAAGTGGAGATATTTTAAATATAAGAGATAGAAATAGTGACCAAATGAATAGAGAAGATGGTTCAAGAGACAACAGAAAAGAAAAAGATAATAAAAATGAGAAAAATAATCATAGAGAGAAAAATTAAAATAGGTCCATAGTTCTTGATAAAGGTTAAAAGGAATGCATGTACCTTTTGCAAAAGATTACTAATGTGAAAGTACATGCATTTCTTATAATTTTACCATAGGTATTAGTAACTTAGATACTATGAGAGAATTAAAAACTTAAAGAAGGGATGAACAAAGGATGTCATTGTTACAAAATATAGATAATTCAATTTTAGAATTTATTAAAAATAATATGCATAGCTCAATTATGGATAAAATTATGATTATATGTACTTATTTAGGAAATGGAGGAGCAATATGGATTGCAATAGCTGCGTTATTGACAATTAGTAAAAAATATAGAAAAGTTGGTTTTCTAACATTAGGTGCTTTAGCACTAAGTGCAATTTTAGGTGAAGGAATATTAAAACATCTGATTCAACGAACACGACCATGTATAGATATACCTGCAATTGACATGTTGATTGCTAAGCCTTTATCTTATTCATTCCCATCTGGACATGCAGCTTCAGCATTTGCAGCAGTGACAGTATTATCTAAATATTTTAAGAAGTATAGAATAGTGCTTTTGGGGTTAGCATTATCAATTGCATTTTCAAGATTATATTTATATGTACATTACCCATCGGATGTAATAGCAGGTATCATTTTAGGGTTAATGTGTGGTAAAGCTTCAATGACTCTATTACAATTTATAACAGGAAAAATAGATGACAGCGAACCAATAGCTTTTTAAAGTATACATAATTTTGCTAATAAAAATATATATTGCTGTGAAATGGTGATTTTTGAAATTGAGTAAAAATACATAGGATTTTATCATTTATTTTAATAATATTTATAGTATTTCATGTGGCGTTTACAAGAGTATTATTAATTCATAAATAGTAACGAAAAATCGAAGTATAAAGATTTAAAGGGAGTAACACACAACTTTAAAGTTTGGGTTGTTATCAAACGTGAATAATTTATATTTCAATCAGAAACAATAACTATAAAAATGTCTGGTATTTTAAAGGAGAGTTCTATTTATGAAAAAAAAATTCGCTTTAATTGTTGTTATAAATCTTATTGGAATAATAATTGGTTGCGGTGCAAGCACTGTGGAAGCTGCAATAGAAAAAGATAGGTTGCAAACAATAATAGAAAGAGGAGTAATAAATGTTGCTTCAGGATACGATGTTCCATTTTTTTATATGGATTCTAAAACAAATCAGATAAGCGGAATTGATGCTAATATCATAACTGAAATTGTAAAGCGACTTGGAATTAAAAAAACTGAAGTGAAGAAAGTACCATTTGAAATCTTATTAGAAAAATTAAATACTGATGATAGTATTGATATTGCAGCTAGCGGAATATATATAATTCCTGAACGTGAAAAGCTTGTGGTATTTACACAACCTTTGTATAAAGAAACAGAAGCTGTTATTGTTCCAAAATTTTCTGAAATTAATTTTATGAGCGATTTAAAAAATGCAGTAGTTGGAGTAGAAAAAGGAACAGCATTTGAAGAGTTGGCAAAAAAGTGGAAGGAAAATAACTTAATAAAGGATATAATGTTTTTTGAAAATTCATCTGAATTATTGAATGTTATAAATAACGGGAAAGTTGATGCAGGTATATCTGATTCCGTTGTTGTAAACTACTTATTATTAAAGAATAAAAACCTTTTATTAAGAACGCTAAAAGGTTATACTACTGAAATACCTGGAACTGTAGGAATAGCTGTTAGAAAAGATGATAAATCTTTATTAAATGCATTAAATAAAACAATTAGTGATATGAAAGCAGATGGTACATTGTATACGATTCTTGTAGATAATGGATTAGATAAAAGTAATATAATTGAAAATCGATGACATAAGTGTAAATTTAACATATGTTATAACTTTAATATTGGCGTGTTATGTGATTTGCATGTGGAATCTATATTCCTGGTATTGGGTAGTATATTTTAGATTAGGGATTATAAAGAAAAAGCAACATTTATATAGTGAAATTTTTATACACTTTTTAAATTAATATTTTTTAAAAAAATTTAAAAATTGCTTAAGCTATAAAAGAATAGTATCTAATATTATGAAGACAATAAAATAGACTAATATTTAAGGAGTGATATTTATGGAGGAAAATCCTATGTTTTGTTATCAGTGTGAACAAACAGCTGGAGGAAAGGGGTGCACAAAGAGTGGTGTATGCGGAAAAACGCCAGAAATCGCAAATTTACAAGACTTAATAATATATCAATTAAAAGGAATTTCTTGCTATGCAAAGCCTTTAATTGAACAGGGTAAAACTATAGACAAAGGAATAGTTAAATTTGTTGAGAATGGTTTATTTACAACATTAACAAATGTAAACTTTGATGCTGAAGTTCATATAAGATTATTAAAGGAATCACAAAAAATAAAAGAATATTTAAGAGATCAAGCACCAGAAGGACAATATCCAGATGCAGCAACATATAATTTAAGTGACTCAAAGGAAGAGATGTTAAAGGATTCAGTAAAAGCAGGGATAATGTATGATCAGAATCTAGATGCAGATATTCGTTCCTTAAGATCAACTATACTATATGGATTAAAAGGTGTAAGTGCTTATGGGCATCAAGCAAGGTTTATTGGTTACAATAATGACCAAGTAGATAATATTTATTTCTTAGGATTAGAAGCTACTACAAATGATAAGTTAAGCTTGGATGATATGATACGTATGACAATGAGAGTAGGAGATATGAGCGTGCAAGTAATGCAACTTTTAGATGAAGCTAATACTAGTAGATACAAAAATCCTTCACCTCATAAGGTAAATGTAAATATTAAAAAAGGCCCATTTATTATAGTATCTGGTCATGACTTGAGAGATTTAGAAATGCTTTTGGAACAGACAGAAGGTAAAGAAATTAATATTTATACACATGGCGAAATGTTACCATCACATGGATATCCAGAACTAAAAAAATATAAACATCTAGTAGGCAACTTTGGTTCTGCATGGCAGAATCAACAAAAAGAATTTGATGGAATTCCGGGATGTATTTTAATGACTACTAACTGTTTAATGAGACCAAGAGAAACTTATAAGGATAGAATATTTTCAACAAGTGTTGTAGGCTGGGATGGGATAAAGCATATCGATGTTTTAGAAGATGGAACTAAGGATTTCAGTGAAATAATAAATAAAGCATTAGAATTAGGTGGTTTTAAAGAGGATGAAGAAGAAAAAGAAATACTAGTAGGCTTTGGACATCATGCAACATTATCTCATGCTGAAGCAATTGTTAATGCGGTTAAGGAAGGAAAGGTTAGACATTTCTTCTTAATTGGTGGGTGTGATGGTGCAAGGCCAGGAAGAAATTATTATACTGAATTTGCTCAAAAGGTTCCAGAAGATTGTGTTATCCTCACACTGGCATGTGGAAAATATAGATTTAATAAATTAGACTTTGGAGAAGTTGCTGGACTTCCAAGATTATTAGATGTAGGTCAATGTAATGATGCATATTCAGCAGTTAGAATTGCAACAGCACTTGCAGATGCTTTTAATACAGATGTTAATGGATTGCCATTATCAATAATTCTTTCATGGTATGAGCAAAAAGCAGTTGCTGACCTTTTAGCATTACTTTCATTAGGTGTAAAAGGAATTTACCTTGGACCATCACTTCCAGCATTTATAAGTCCTAATGTATTACAATATTTAGTGGATACATTTAATATAACACCTATAAGTGAACCGGATGATGATTTGAAAACTTGCTTACAACAAGGTGTGTAAAATATAGAAAAATACATTAACAATATTAATTAAAGTATGATAAACTATTTAAAAGAATCTAATTGATGAAGGTTATATTATCAATTAGATTTTTTTGTATTATTATAAACGTACATCTATGTATTTATATAATAGTTGTATTTTTATAGTAATAGCTGTCATTAACCACAGTATTAAAACTTAAAAATAAATACTTTTACATATTTTATACTATAGTCTTTTCTAAAATGATAATTTTATCATTTTGCATTTTTTTCACGAGAAGGGATGGTAAGTTGAAATAAATCTCAATTTCTTCTTGTGTTACATCTTTAGGAAACTTACGTCGTCTTAAATGTGCATATCTTTTATAGTTATATCTTCCCCAAAAATACATTAATATAAAGCAACTACCTGCAATAACAATGGTGATTATAAAAATATGTATTATTGCACTTACATCATCTAAGGAAGATAACTTGTTATAAAAATTAGATAAATTTAATGACCATAATACTGTATATAATAATGAAAATAATACAATAGATAATAAAGTTTGAATTATATAATACAGCATGACAAGCCATCCAATTGTAGTTATTAATATTTCTAATATTCTAATGCTCTTTTTTTGCAATCCATCAATTATATTCATGTTTAAATACCCCTATCAGGACTATTCCATGTTGCAAATTTTTTTTTGTTTCCAAATAATGCTTTTGGAATAGCTCTTAATATAACTACGGCACTAAAGTACCAAAAAAAAGTTGGATACCAAATTGCCCATAAATAATATTTTAATAATTCATCATCATATCGTTTATCTAATGACATTGCTACAATGAATTGAATTAAGCAGATAAAAGATAGATATTGACCTTGCCAAAAGATAATGGAAAAGGTTTGGGTTCCAATAGCGAGTTGTACAGTCAGTATTATAAACAATATAAACCATGTTATTGACCAAAATATGCTTAATATTTGTTCTATGTATACAGGCATCAAACGCCTATATTTCCAACTTAAAAATATGTTCCAGTGGCGCATTATGACTTCAATGCCACCTTGAGCCCATCTTACTCTTTGATTCCATAAACCAACAAGTGTTTCAGGCACCAACATCCAGCAAAGAGCTTTGGGCTCATATCTAATATCCCAAAAACGTTTTTGAAGTTTCCACGTTACTCCTATATCTTCTGTAATTAAGTCTCTGTCCCATAATCCACAATCTATTAAGGCCCTTTTTCTATACACTACAACAACGCCTGAAACAGTCATTACTTTTCCAAGTAATCTTTGTGTTCTTTTAATCAGGCTGATAATACTTGAGGATTCACATAGCTGTATTTTAGCTAATAAAGAACTACGGTTGCGGACTCTAGGATTTCCGGTTACAGCACCAACTCTTTCACCATAGTTTGGAGTAATGAAATGAGGTATCATATAATTTAAAGCTTCACAATCAAGATACGCATCTGCATCTATTCCAGCCAAAAACTCTCCTTTTGATGCAATTAAGCCTAGGTATAGCGCATTTGCCTTACCTGCATTAGTTTTAAGCTGAATAACTCTTAATTTTTCATATTCTGCCGATAGGGTGTTTAATATTTTTTCAGTTTTATCTTTACTACCATCATTAATAGCTATGATTTCATAGTTAGGATAGTTTAGATTATTAAGACGTTTAATTGTATCTTCTATAGTATTTTCTTCATTATGACATGGTATTAAAATTGATACCATGGGACTCTCAGTTAAGGGTAATGTGGGCTTTTTCTCTCTTCTGTAATAAAATAGAACACCACCAATTATCCAAATTGTACTCATTATAAGTGGATACCAAAATACAAATGATGATGCATATGTTATTAATTTATTCATAAAAACTCCTTGAAAACTAATATAGAATTCCTTGATATTCTTGTATAATGCATCTTGACAAATTATTTAAGAAAGAAATTAACTTAAACTAGATTATAATTATTATGTGGAGTATAAAGTAAAATATTCAAAGCATAATTTTGAAATTAAAATTGATAGATGGTATAGATACACAATGCAAGAATTAGACTTATGTGGTGACTTAGCGAAATTACATACATTTTTATTCCACAGGACTTATGAACTTTTCGCTGGAAGGTTCTAAATGGCAGCTTGTCGTCATTTCAGCGTGTTCCAGATGTAAAATCTGGACAAGCCATAAATGAAACAAGCCCCCATTAAGAACCTTCAACAGCTCAATTTCATATGCCTATTCCAAAAAATGTATATAATTCCTGGTTTAGTGATTTGATTAAGGCTTAACAAATTCATATTAATTTTCTATTTATAAGTTAAACTCTTAAATTATACATTTTCGAAATCTTTAAAGAGATTTCATACGTAAGTCATAACTCATAACTGATCCCAAGCCTGCTTCCAGAAAAATGTATCTGATTTCTAGTGTAGTGTTACGATTATAATTTCTCGATAATGCATACATATTCTATTTATAAGTTTGAGTATTAATTTGGATATCTATATAGTTGGCTATTAATAATAGTAAATAAATTATGAACTTTAAAAAGTTATTGCCAAGTAATTGTTGGAACATGCTATAATTGACTTATAATGGTAAGGAGTTTATTGTCATTATAAATTAAAAAATGTAATTAAATTGAAGGTGAAATAATGAATTTTTATGAAGAAAAATATATTTTAGGTAGTTGGAAATTTAATGATGGTAAAGGTGCTCTTAGTATTGAAAAGATAGGTGAGACATACAAGTGTGCTTGGAAGATAGACAAAGAAAATACTTGTTATGAGTATTTTGGAATTGGAATATTTGTTGATAATAAGTTACTTGTGTCAAGATATCAGAAGCAAGTTCCAATGGCTGGAATTGGCGTGTATAAGCAAATAGGTGATTTAAGGTCGAATTCAGCACTTTGGGCTTCAACACAAAATTTTGATATATTAGGTTCAGGAATTGCATTAAGGAAAGAAACAAGTGAAAGTTTTGAAGGCAATTATAGGGTTAGGTATTTTATAAAAGAATACGAATCTCCTATTTTTGATTTAAATATTATAAAAAAGGAACAAAGTGATAATTTATATGACCTTAATTGGGCTGTTAACAATGAAGTTAAATTACATGGAATTGGTACAATTGATAATGGACAAATGTATCTTGCTTATGGAGGAGTAGATTTTGAGTATGAAGTGGTTGTTTTAAGTAATGATAGTGCAAGGACATTGAATGGTAAATGTGCTTCGGTAAGCGGTTGTAATATTAATGAAGAAATTTATATTAGATAGTTGTAAAATATGGATTAAATGAAATTTAAATATATTTTAATCCAGCCTATTTATGGGGATTTTTTATTCAAGAAGAGAAAAATTATCAGATTCTCAATTACTTTAATTAAGTTATTTGCATTTTAAAATTGGATAATGTTGCGCTTGTAATATGTGTTATAATTTATGCATACTGGTAAATTAAGAAAGGGGAACTACATTATGAAAGCACAAATTAATCTTATTACGATTTGGACAAACGATATAGAGAAAATGAAAAATTTCTACAATCAAGTTCTTGGATTTAAAATTGAAAATGACCTTGGCAATTATGTTGAATTTGAAAATGCTGGAGTAAGATTTGCCATTTGTATGAGAGAAGTAATGCACGGATATAGTAACGAATATAGGAAAGAAGCATTTGGACAGGGATTTGAACTTGCTTTCCCATGTGAAAATCCTAAAGAGGTTGATGAATCCTTTAAAAAGTTAATCTCAAAAGGGGCAATATCTATTCATGAACCACAAGATATGCCTTGGAGTCAAAGAACAGCACTATTTGCCGACCCGGACGGAAATATTCATGAAATTTTTGCAGAAATTAAATAGCGTATAATCTTTAATTTGCTTTTAAATTACAACTATGAGCTAACAAAAAATACAGCTATATAAAAAACAAATCATCTTTTATCAATTATTTTTCTAGAAATGTCTACGTGGCAGAGTGCAGTTTAGAAATGTAGGCGTATTGTAATATTGCTTAGCACTAGGAAGAGAATATGTGATAAAAACATTGAGGACTTAAATAATAAAGTCCTTTTTTGTTATCTGTTTAAAGTAAAATAGTATAAATATGGATAATAATACATGTGAAAATTTACTAAAATTCTTAGATATAAAGGAATTTGTATTACGATTATTGTTGGATTTAATTGGTATTAGAATTAAAATAAATATAAGGAATGCGCATTCATTTATTATTGAAAAATAAGGGAGAGAATGATAAATGAAAAATTACTTTAAAAAGTTTAGTATAATTTTTATGATGGCTTTAGCTATTATCTGGATGAGTATTCTTCAGAATGGAAGCGTTGCTAATGCAGCTACAGACTATACAAGAGGAGTACAATATCTTAATCCTCTGGAAGGTTTTAACAGATTCGATGATAGCGATGGCAGAATCACATATTCTAGCAACTTTAAAGAAATTACCCAAGTAGAGCCAAGTACAAGTAATACTTCGGGTTTATACAACAAAAATAGAATGGATTTAGCTAATGGTGCAGGTAATGGTACCATTAAATTTTCTTTTTATGGAACTGATATAGCACTAATAGATTATATCGCTAATAATAGAACTCAAAATTGTACTATAAGCTTCGACGGTGGAAATACTAATGAAATATTTACATCGTATAGTAGTTCTTATAGTCCAACAAGTGCTATTCCACAAAGTGCTTTTTATGTAAAAAAGGGACTTGAGAATAAAAGACATGATGTAATAATTAACATTCCTGCATCTAGTACAACTTGGTTCTGTATCGATGCTATAGATATAAATGGTTATTTATTATACAATAATGAATCAATAACTTTAGATAAATCAGCAATTAATTTAACAATTTGTGATTCAGATAAAGTAACAGCAACAACAACTCCATCAGCAGTAGGAGTGACATGGAAATCAAGTGATCCATCAATAGCAACAATAGAAGTAGATCCTGCTAACGGAAAAATTGTAAAAATAAATGCACTTAAAGAAGGAACTTGTACAATAACAGCAACTACAGCAGATGGAAGCAATTTGAGTGCTCCATGTACTATAAATATAACTAAAAAAAGTGAACCAATACCAACACCAGACCCCAACCAACAGACACAGAGTATATAACTAATATTGCTCATGCCAAAGGTACCAATACTAATAACCCTGGTGGAGAGGTTACGATTATATTTCATGGATCAGCTGATACTACCTTGAGTGTAGTAAAGACAGCAGATGTAAAAGAGGTATGGATAGGAGATAATTTTACATATACTCTTGTAATAACTAATACTGGAACAAAGACAGCTAAAGCAGTAGTTGTAAATGATCCAGCACCTAATCATATTGATTTTAATGTTAGTGGAGTAACAACGACTCAAGGAAGTGTTGATTCAAGCTCAACCTCGAAAAATATTATAGTTAATGTTGGTGATATTCCACCTGCAGGAACAGTAACAATTAAGGTACCTGCAACTGTAATTCTTTAATTAAAAAAGTAATTCAATATTATAATACAAAAAAAGATTATAAGTACAGATATTTCTCGGTATCTAAAGATTATTGGGGATATAATATCATTCAGTAAAGATGATTTACAAAACAATGAAGTTATTAATATAAAGAAAACTGAAGAAACCGAAAAATTATTTTATGTACTAAATTCAAATAAATTAATTAAATCATATAGACAACGTGAAGAGTTTTATATTTTATTAATGGATTAAATGATGATTATTCAATTATATAAAAGTATTTTAAATAAAACTGTACGAGCTTAATCGAAGTTCACTATCTTAAATTAAGTTCGTGCAACTTTATTTATAGTTGTGAAGTTTTAATTAAAGAATAAATACTAGGTAAGTTTATGATTACAAAGAACATATGCTGTTTTATAATTGGCTAAGAATTGGGATTAAAGTGTAATATGGTTTAAAAGATATGAATGTGTCTATTAAATAAAATAAATAGTTTAGTTATGAAGCTAAAAGAAGGATAATTTTTTCTTTTGTCAAATATTAAAATTATTACATTCAATAAATTACAATATATGTATTTACAGAAGGTTTTTTGTTGTCTGATAAACGTTCGTTTTTGAGACAGTAATCATAAATTTACTCATATTATCATTTAATTTATACATATCTTCTAACATTGGTCTGTTTAGAACATATACTTTTACAACCTTATTAATAAGCTCTGCAAATTCTTTTCTACCTTGTATATAGTTTCTACCGAATCGTTCAATAGCTGAAACTATGATATTGTCTCCATTAACAGCTACTTGTTTCAAGAGTTGATATTGAGGCCTTTCAAAGTGCTTGCCGGTTTCCTTTTCCTCCATGATTATTATATCTTTATTATTTATTCTATTTCTTTTGCAGAAATCTTGAAGCTCAGAGCTATACATTTGTCTATCTGTCTTTTGCTTTCCCGTAGTTGATACTCTAACATAATAAAACCATCTATTCATAAAATACATCATTAAAATTTAATTACTTGATGAATATAGTATATAAAACATCTACGCAAAGTTAAATTCATTTTACGTAGATGTTTGTAAATAGTTTGTTATACTTTACACATGCAATTTTACAGGGTTTTTAACCGTAGAGATATATAGTTGGAATGAACTTTCAGTGGCAAATAATGTCTTGTTGGCGGATTCTACACGAATATTGGACATCCACTAGCTGAATAGTTTGATTTTCTATATGATGCTAGTTATTACAGTATAAACCATATATTGATTATATTTGGAAAAATGATATAATTTAATTTATTAAATCAGTACAATTTGAATTTAGTATATAAATCATGAAAGAGATGAGGGGAAAAATGACGAATATTATCGATAACATTAGTGAAAATATTTCAAAAAATAATTCATCTAGTAATAAAACTGAAAAAAGTGTGAATTTTAACATGTTGGTTTTAATGTTAGGGTTTGCAGGATTTGTTTCAGCCGCTGATAATTGGTTTGTTTCACCGGCCATTTCAGCAATTGCAACAGAATTTAGTATATCAATTTCTATGGCTGGTGTAGTATTAACATCATATATGATACCGTATGGATTTTTGCAACCATTTTATGGATTTTTTGGCGACTATTGGAGCAAGTATAGTGTGTTAAAGTATATTGTATGTGGTTTAGCTATTGGAACTTTAGGAAGTGCTTTTGCTAGTTCACTATTAGTATTATGTATTTTTCGTATAATCACAGGATTTTTTGCGGCTGGTATTGTTGCTGTATCATTGGCGTTAATAGGAGATACTGTTCCAGTATTAGATAGACAAATTTATGTTGGAAAATTTATGGGAATTGTTTTTTTAGGACAAGGTTTAAGTGCAGGCTTGGGTGGATTAATCACTAAATTCATTAGCTGGCGCGGAGCATTTGTCTTTTTTGCTATAGCAGCTACAATTTCAGCTATAATTTTATTGACAAAATCACCTAAGGATAAAAAAATTGTATCCAATGGAAAAGGGAATTTTTTTTATAAAGCTAAACGAACTATATGTTCTGCTAAAGGAAGAATTATTTTTCCCTTATCTCTAATAACAGGATTCTTATTACTGGGCGTATATTCGTATCTAGGAGCATTTCTAAATAAGATTATAGGATTGGATTATTTACAATGCGGTATAGTAATAATGTTTTATGGATTTTCTTGCTTAATAGGTGGAACAAAAGTTGGAAATTTAAGCAAAAAAATTGGAAAGAAAAACGTAATACTTTTAGGAGAATTTTTTGCTTTAATTGCAATTTTATTTTTGTATTTTCTTCATTATTGGCAATTTGCTATATTAGCTACAATTTTATTAGGATTAGGTTATATATCTATTCAATCTACTTTGGCCACACTGGCATTTGATATTACAGATGATAGTAAAGGACTTTCATCAGGCCTAATAGGTTTAGGACTTTTTGGAGGTGGTGGTTTAGGTAGTTTGTTTAGTGGGTGGTTACTTTTTATAGGAGGATATCAAGTTATTTGGCTCGTTTTTTTTAGTGTAATATTGTTATTTATTTGTATTACGCTAAAAATTAAATTATATTAAATAAAATTATCATATATAAAGAGGAGGAATTCGATGATAAAAAAAACTTTATGGGGGGCTCATTTATTTGTCCCAGGAAACAATGCAGGATTTTTATGCAAGCTACCAATAATAAATGTAAAAAATATAATTATTGACTTAGAATTTGCAACTAAAATGCCATTTAAAACGGATGGTAGATATTTAACACGTAATGCTATTTCATATATTAGATCAATCAGACCTGATATAAATATATGTGTTAGAGTAAATCTTTCTTCTGCAAGGGAACTTCAAGATGAAGATATAAAAACTGTTATTCAGGCTAAGCCAGATTCTATTAGAATACCATCTGTTAGCAATAAGTATGAAGTTGAATATGTAGATGAATTACTTACAAAATTTGAAAAAGAAAATAAAATGGAAATTGGAAGCATAAAATTACATCCCATGATTGAAAATCCACAAGGATTAAAACATATATCAGATATAATACAAGCAAGTAATCGTGTTGAAGCAATTGCATTGGGAGGTGAAGATTGGGCATATAATTGCGGCCTGCATAGAACTAAAGAAGGGCATGAGTTAGAGCTTATAAAATTTGAAATGGTAACTGTAGCCGCTGAATACAAAATTTTAGCTATTGATACAGTTTTTTCATTTTTAGATGATACAGCTGGATTAATTTCTGATTGTAAAAATAGTAGAATACTAGGATTTAGAGCTAGATCTACAATAAATCCAAGACAACTTGAAATTATAAATAATGCATATGCACCATTAAATGAAGAAATAGAGTGGGCAAAATCAACTTTAGACGATTTAACAGAAGTTAAATTTAATAATACAATAAATTACGTATCAAAAGGAGTTATAGTAGATCCACTGGCTATTTATCAAGCAAAAGATATACTAAATAATATTAATGAGGTGAATTTAAATGAAGTTAGTTAATGATAATATTAATTTATTAAAAAATAATTCTAAAATAAAAAAATTAGATATAAAATTAAGTTTAACGGAAATTAAAGAATGCATGTACAAGTACAAATCAGATTCTATGTGTAAAACAGATATAGAAATTAATGAATATGATGGTATTACTGTATTACTAAAAGGTAGTAGTGATGAAACAATAGAAACTGATTGGAAATATTTCAATGATATTGTTACTTACATAGTTAACAATAGAAAAGAGGATATAAAGAAAGATACATTTAAAAATGAATGTATTATTAATGAACGTGATAGAAATTATACAAGACCATATGAAATTTTAGCAAGTGATTATGTTAATCAATATTCTAATGGTAGATTATATATTACAGGACATGTTGCTTCTTTAATGGATAAATTAGATAAATGTATTCTTGAATTTGCAAAACAAGAAAATGCAATTGAATTTTATTCAGAGCCATTATGGTATGAAGATGAACTTGAAAAGTTTGGGTATAGCAAAGATAATGAAAATTTATTTAAAATAAATAAATTTGATGATAGGTCTGATATATATTGGCAAAATGCTGTATGTGATAATATTTGGGAATCCTTAGAAAATAAAACGATTGATAAATTTACGGTTTACAGTTCATTAGGAGTATGCAGTAGAACTGAAAGAAATCAAACATATTTTTTTGAACGAATGAATGTATTTCATATGAGAGAAATAGTAGCTGTTGGAGAAAAAGAAAATGTAATTAAATTTCGTGAACGTGCTATTCAATTTGTAATTGAACTTAGTCAAAAATTAAAATTGAATTTTTCATTAGAAGAAGCTAGTGATCCATTTTTTATTGAAGATACGAACACATTGAAAGACACTAATTCCAAATTAGAACTACCAGAAGTTGTAAAAGTTGAATTTAGACCACATTTATATGATAATAAGTCACTTGCATGCGCTAGCTTTAATGTTCATGGAAACTTTTTTGTAAAAAAATTCAATTACATGAGTAAAAACAATGATGAGAATTTATGGACTAGTTGTATTGCTTTTGGATTGGAAAGATGGTGTTGGGCTATCCTTGTTCAATTTGGAACAGATGTAAATAAGTGGCCTGAGCATCTAAAAAGCTTAATATTTTAATTAAGTGGAAAATGTTAATATATTTACTCAAGAAAAATACGAAAAAGTAGATTATAATTTTGGAGATGATATCAATAATTTATTATTGAATAAGTTTATTACTAAACTTTGTTTTGATGCAATAGTAAAAGAACCATGTATATGGCCAAGTTTTGGATTAGTTACTTTTAACAGTTCTGGTTTTCATAATGATATGGATTATCATCTATTGGTAAAGAGCGGTAAAAGTATTGTTCCATATTTTTATTTGTGTTTTGAAATAGGATGCAATAGTTCATATAGTAAGGGAATAATTATTGTTAATGAACTAGAAATATTAATGAAAAAAATAAATGGAGTGCAGCTGCATCTGGAGATTTGATAATAGTATTATTGGTTATGGTGAGTATTTATGAATCAATATTTATCGATAATAGGTAAAAAAATATTAATGGCTAGAGAAGAACGCTATTTAAAAAAAATAAAAATTAGTAAAAATCACAAATGCATTATAGAACTATCGTTGAACATTCCAGGGTTTCCGAAGTCAGGGGGAATATGGGCAGGAGTTTTTAAAGTTTGCATTAGGTCTATTCAAGATAATATTCCATCACAATTGTTATTATATAACATAGATATTGCAGGATATTATGCAGTATTTAGCTCTTATATTTCATTAAAGGATACAAAAATAAAAAGTTGTCTAATTGAAGAGCAAAATATGTGGGGAAGGCTAGTTGATATAGATTGTTTTGAAAATGGAGTTAAGATATCAAGAGAAGATGTAGGCTTCAAAGAACGTAAATGTATTTTATGTAATAATTACAATTCAGTATGTATAAGAAATCATGTTCACAATATTAAAGAATTAAGATGTGAAGCCGAAAAATTAGCTAAAAATATTGAATGAAATAGAAGGTGAAAATATTGAATTATACTGTTTTAGAAAAAAGTGGTAGTGATGCTTCATATGATTTAATAATAGAGGCTATAGAACCAAAACCAGATAATGGTTATATAGTAAAATCAGTTGTTGCTACAAATAATAAAATAATAGAAGATATGATTAATAATATGTTAAATTTTGAATTTTTACAAGGCATTAGCTGGGGGTTAAGATTTAATTTCTTTCAACATATACCTGATCAATGGATACTTGAAGCGCGTTTAGAATCTCTTTTTGAGAAAATGACTAAAAAAGAAATGAGTATTAATAGATAATTTTGTTATAACTAATTATATTAAAAGTACAGAGAAGGTGAAAAGGAAAGAAATGAAAAAAGAAATATTAAACTTGCCTAATGTGAAACAACCTGATTACCCATATAATCAAGTGGTAAAAGCTGGGAATACTTTATATTTATCAGGCCAAGTATCATGTGATTTACAAAGTGGACAATTTATATTGGGAAATATTGAGATTCAAACAAAAAATGCATTAGAAAATATAAAATATTTACTTGAAAACTCAAATTCTTCAATGAATAATATCTTAAAAGTTGTAGTATATATGAAAAATATTTTTGAAGTTGATAAAATGAATGAAATTTATAAAATGTATTTCAAAAAAAATGAATTACCAACAAGAGTAGCAATTCAAACTACATTTCCAAATAAAAATATAGAAATTGAACTAGAAGTAGTTGCTTTAACAAATTAAAATATTATAGGGGCTGTCGCATTAGCGTATTAAAATCCGTTAACGACAGCTCTTTTCTGGTTTATAAACAAGTTGGAAAAACTGATAATGTTGTAGTGAGTATTGGAGCAACTGACAAGTTCAGTGAGAATGAATTAAATGATGCAGTGAATTGCGTAAAGAAAAGTTTTAAAAGTTATAATGGAGCTACTCTGACAAAATTATGGTATGATAAAAAAAATCAGATCAATTTATTGAGGGGTATTTGAAAAATGGGAGAGGTTCAGTGAATGGTGTTAAAACTGAAAATGTAATTGTTTTGCTATCAAATTTTGATGTAGATTCTTCAGGTGGGGATGGAAGTTTAAATCCAAATTCAACTTATGATAATTATAATTGGATATTAATAAGAGACAGTAAAACGGATAGTTGGAAAGTTGATGATCGTGGATATTAAAAAAGAAAATAACTAAATACATTGTATACATAATTACAAGAAGTTCACAATTTTCTATAATGCCTGAATTAATAAAAAAGTTGTCACATGCTTGACATAAATATTATGTATTATAAATATATAAAGTAGTTAAAACATTATTTACCCCTTATTAAATATAAATATCCAATATGCAGAATGATCTATTCACCCTAGTAGATCATTCTTTTTAGTTAGTTTTAATAGGGTTTATTTATTAGAAATTTTAGATAATTATGCGCCATATCAATTTTTTATATACAAGGTCTATGAACCAAGTAATATGGCTTTTAACCCAAATTATAATGGCTATTAGCCAGATTTGTGATGTTAAAATACCGTGTATGCTAGTAATTATAAATACTAGCATAACCTTAATGTTTATGCATAAAATGTATTGACAATTTAATAAGCTGAATATATACTAAACTTATAAGAAATGAAGGAATTGAATAACTTATCAAGAGTGGTGGAGGGACTGGCCCTATGAAACCCAGCAACCGATCAAGTAATGATTTACGATGACGTGGTGCTAATTCCAACAGCGTTAGCTGAAAGATAAGAGAGAAAATTTTTATGCAAAGATGCACTAGAGATTAATCTCTAGTGCTCTATTTCTATATAATAAGTTTTTAATTTATCTTTGTACTGCTATTGTATCTAAGATAGAGATTTTTATATAAAAATATATGAGTATTTTGATAAGAATTATAAGCTTATAATTTAAATATATTGGGGGTATAAATATGTCAAAATTAAGTAATAGATTAGATTGGTTTTCTGAATCTATAATAAGAAAAATGACTAGAATAGCTAATAAATATGGAGCAATAAATCTTTCACAAGGTTTCCCGGATTTTGATCCACCTAAAGAGATACTTAATCAATTAAAAGAAGTTTCAGAAAAAGGTCCACATCAGTATTCGGTGACTTGGGGAGCACAAAATTTTAGAGAAAAGCTAGCATTAAAGCAAGAGAGATTTATGGGAATTAAAATAAATCCAGATGAAAATGTGTTAGTAACCTGTGGAAGTACTGAAGCTATGATTTGTGCGATGATGAGTGTTTGTAATCCGGGAGATAAAGTAATTGTTTTTTCGCCATTTTATGAAAATTATACAGCAGATACAATTTTATCTGGATCTCAGCCTATCTATGTTGAATTAAAGCCGCCAGCTTTTAACTTTGATAAAGAGGAATTGAAAAATGCATTTAAGCAAAATCCAAAAGCACTTATTCTTTGCAATCCGTCAAATCCTACAGGCAAAGTATTTACCGAAGAAGAGCTGCTATATATAGGAAGCCTTGCAAAAGAATATGATACTTTTGTAATTACTGATGAGGTTTATGAGCATATAATTTTTAAGCCTCATAAACACACTTATTTAGCAGCTTTAGATGGAATGTTTGAAAGAACAATTTCATGCAGTTCATTATCAAAAACATATTCAATTACAGGATGGAGACTTGGATATATTATTGCAAGCAAAGAGGTAATAGAAAATTGTAAAAAAGTTCATGATTTCTTAACTGTAGGAGCAGCAGCACCTCTTCAAGAGGCAGCAATTAAAGGCTTGGAATTTGATGATGAATATTATGAAGAATTGAGTAAAATTTATAGAAAAAAAAAGAAAAAAATTATTTTTTGGATGGATTAGACGAAATAGGGCTTAAGTATTACGAGCCTCAAGGTGCATACTATGTAATGGTTGATATATCTGAATTTGGATATGATGATGATTATGAATTCTGTAAATGGTTAGCTAAAGAAATTGGAGTAGCAGCAGTACCAGGTTCAAGTTTTTTCAAAGAAAAAGTAAATAGTTATATAAGATTTCATTTTGCAAAGAAAGAAGAAACCTTAAAAGAAGCTCTTAAGAGACTTGAAAAACTTAGGGAATATAGAAATAACTAAATTAATTAAAGCAAGATAAAGTTAAAAGCATTAGCAATAAATACAAAAACAATAAATTTTGGAGGGAATAAAAGATGAAGATTTTAAAGAAATTAGCAGCACTAGTGATTATAGGAACAATAGGAGCAAGCTTGGTTGCCTGCGGAAGCAGTAAAGAAAGTGCAAAAACAGATAGTAAAGAAGTGGGGAATAAAAATATTGTAATTGGTGTATGCCCAGGACCTTATGGGGATATGGTCAAGGAGGCGTTAGCACCAGCCTTAAAAGCTAAAGGATATACAGTTTCGACTAAGGAATTTAGTGATTATATTCAGCCAGATAAAGCCTTAGATAATAAAGAAATAGATGCAAATTTATTTCAACACACAGAATATTTAAAGAAATTTAGTTCAGATAATAATTTGAAAATTTCACCAGTAATAGTTGTACCAACTCTTTCAATGGGAGTGTTCTCAAATACCATAAAGTCATTAGATCAATTAAAAGATGGTGCTAAAATAGCGATACCAAATGATGCTTCAAATTTAGCAAGAGCATTAAAATTATTAAAGGAAAATGGAATTATTAAGTTAAAAGAAAACATTGATGAAACTAAGGCTACTGAAAAAGATGTTGCAGAAAATCCTAAGAATATTAAATTCACACCAATTGAAGGTGCACAACTTGCTAGAAGTATTGACAGTGTTGATTTAGCAGTAGTTCCAGGAAATTTTGCATTTGCGTCTAAGCTTGATTATTCAAAAGCAGTAGCTGTTGAAAAATTAGCAGAAAATTATAAAAATGTTGTTGCAGTTAGAACAGAAGATTTAGATAAAGATCTTGGAAAAGATTTGAAAGAGGCTGTACAATCTAAGGAATTTAAAGATGCTATTGAAAATGGGAAATTTAAAGAATTCAGTAAACCGGATTGGTGGAAATAATTTAAAACAATAAGTTGTGAATGAAAATATAGATATCCAACGCGAGAATTAGACTTATGCGAAACTTACCGAAATCAGATACATTTATCTTCCACAGGACTAGTGAAATTTTCGCTGGAAGGTTCTAAATGGCAGCTTGTCGTCATTTCAGCGTGTTCCAGATATAAAATCCCCAAGGAGAAAGTTCATGTTTCCAAATATAAAATTTGGACATTCACTTTTGGACAAGCTGAAAATGAAACAAGCCATAGAGGAAACTCGACTCACGTTCGTTCGCTGAGTAAGCGATTCACACCAAATCACAGATTTGGGTTCTCTGCTTAAGAACCATCATCAGCTCAATTTCACATGCCTGCTTCCAGAAAAATGTATATAATTTCTAGTGTAGTGTTATGATTATAATTTCTCAATGATGCATGCATATTACATTTATAAGTTTGATTCTTAAAATGTATATCTATATATAATTAGATATATATTTTCATTCATTAAAATAATAATACGTATTTAAAGATCACAAGAAATATTAAAATGGTCATTAATATAAGTTCCAATTATCAATGTTCAATTGTCATTAGCTACGAAAGCCCTTACGGATTTTTTGATGTGAGATGTAAAATCTTAATTAGAACTTATATATTTATAAAATTTAGAAGGTGGTGAAAATAATGATTGTATTAAAAGATGTTAATGTTGAATTCAAGTTAAAAGGAAATTTAGTTCGTGCAGTGAATAATGTGAATTTAACGATAAATAAAGGTGAAGTTTTTGGAATTGTAGGCTTAAGTGGAGCAGGAAAAAGTACTTTGGTTAGGGTTATAAATTTACTACAAAAACCTTCGTCTGGACAAGTTTTTATTAATGGAAAAGATATTACTAAATTAAATAGGACAGAACTTAGAAAAACGAGACTTAAAATAGGTATGATATTTCAACACTTTAATTTAATTGGTGGGAAAACAATTTATGAGAATATAGAATTTGTTCTGAAAGCAAATAATTATGAAGAAGAAAAAAGAAGGGATAGGATTTATGAATTATTAGAACTTGTAAATCTAAAGGATAAGGCAGATGTATATCCTTCAAATTTAAGTGGTGGGCAAAAACAACGGGTTGGAATTGCAAGAGCTATTGCAAATAATCCAGAAATACTGCTTTGTGATGAAGCAACATCAGCATTGGATTTGGAAAATACTGAGGAAATATTAAACCTTTTAAAGAATATAAAAGATAAGACTGGAATTACAATAGTGTTTATAACTCATGAAATGGAGGTTGCAAAGAAATTATTCAACAGAGTTGCAGTAATGAGTAATGGGGAAATAGTTGAAGTAAATGATATATATTCAATTTTTTCAGATCCTAAGCATGAAGTTACTAAATCATTAATAAGTAGAAATTCCAATTTAGATTTGCCAAAAGAAATTATTAAGTCTATAAATGAAGGGGAAATAATTAAAGTTTACTATAAAGGGGATAATAGTTTAAAGCCAATTATTTCTGATGCAGCTAAGAATTTTGATGTAGACATTAGCATTATTCATGGAAAAATTGATTATATTGATGGAAAGCCAATTGGGATATTAATAATAAGTATAACTGGACATAAAGATGAAATAGCTAAAGCAAAGGTATATATTAAGGAAAATGTTATTAAAACAGAAAGAATTGTTAATGAATATTTGGAGGTGATTTAGCAAATGGATTCTACAATTGAAATATTAAAAAGTGAACTTGGTCAAGCGGCTTTAGATTCGGGAAAAATGATAGGAACAGCAATGATTATATCATTAATTGTTGGAGGAGCTTTAGGTCTTATATTATATTTAACATCTAATAAATTATTTTTTAAAAAT
Organism: Clostridium saccharoperbutylacetonicum N1-4(HMT); assembly: GCF_000340885.1. Classification (NCBI taxonomy): domain Bacteria; kingdom Bacillati; phylum Bacillota; class Clostridia; order Eubacteriales; family Clostridiaceae; genus Clostridium; species Clostridium saccharoperbutylacetonicum. Next base: position 2,140,053 of record NC_020291.1, read on the forward strand.
AATTTAGCTAATTCATTTGCAGGATTTGTTATAAATATAATTCGTTCACTTCCGTTTATAATATTATTGGTTTTATTACTTCCAATTACTAAAATAATAGTTGGTTCTAATATTGGACCAGAAGCAGCAACAGTTCCTATTACTATTGCAGCAATTGCATTTTTTGCTAGATTGTCAGAGGGAGCTTTTAATGAAGTTGATAGTGGGGTAATAGAAGCAGCAATTTCATCTGGTGCAAGTTTACGCCTTATTTTGTTTGATGTATTAATAGTAGAAGCTTTTCCAAGTTTAATAAGGGCAATTACAGTAAATTTAGTAAGCTTAATTGGGTATTCAGCTATGGCAGGAATTGTTGGCGGCGGAGGAATAGGTGATTTAGCAATAAGATATGGATATTACAGATATGAAACTGGGGTAATGATTGTAACGGTTCTTATTTTATTGGTTTTAGTACAAGCAATTCAAATAACTGGAGATGCTTTGGCTACAAAGTTATCTAGAAAATAGAATTATTATTTTTATTAGTTTCAAAGCATTAAGGGGGCAGAAAAATGAAATATGATTTATTAAGAAATATAATTAAGGATACAGAAAGAATTATCTTTGGAGAAGAAATAGATAAAAAATATTTAACGGATGGACTTAATTTAGATTATGGGGAAGCTGATGTTTTGGTTTTTGTAGAGAATGGGGAGGAAATCAGTAATATAATAAAGTTTGCCAATGAAAATTTAATACCAATTACACCTAGGGGAGCTGGAACCTGTCTTACTGGGGCAACAATACCTAATAAAAAAGGAATAGTTTTAGATTTATCAAAAATGAATAATATATTAGAATTAGATGAAGAAAACTTTAATATAACTGTAGAGCCAGGAGTCTTATTACAGGATGTTCAAGTATATGTAGAAGAAAGAGGCTTGTTTTATCCTCCAGATCCAGGTGAAAAAGCTTCAACTATTGGAGGCAATATAAGCACTAATGCTGGTGGGATGAGAGCAGTAAAATACGGAGTAACCCGCGATTATGTACGTGAACTAGAAATAGTTACAGGAAATGGTGAAACAATAACTGTTGGAAGTAAAACTATTAAAAATAGTTCGGGATTGGATTTAAAGGATTTAGTTGTAGGATCTGAAGGCACTTTAGGGATTATAACTAAAGCTACCTTAAAGCTTATACCAAAACCTAAAAATACAGTTAATATATTGATATCATTTGAAAAGCTAGAAGATGCTATAAAAAGTGTAAGCAAAATAATAAAATTAAATGCAAATCCAACTGCAATAGAATTTATGGAAAGAAATATAGTGGAAAATTCAGAGAAATACTTAAATCTAAAATTACCTTCCAATATAGGAAATGCTTACTTGATTCTTACATTTGATGGTGAAGAAAAAGAAATAATTTTAAATTACACCAATGCAAAAGAAGCAGCAATAAATAGTGGAGCGTTAGATTTTAAGGTTCTAAATGAAAATGAAGCTATAGATACTTGGAAAATAAGAGGTGCGCTAGCAAGTTCAGTAATGGAATTTAATGAACAACTGCCTATAGATATAGTTGTACCTATAAACAAAACATCAGAGTTTGTTGAATTCACCAATAAAAGTGGGGACAAGCATGACTTACAAGTTATTTATTTTGGACATGCTGGAGATGGAAACACTCATGTGAGTATAATAAGAAACGGCATGGAAAAAGTGAATTGGAAGAAGAAATCCTATGATTTGGCCTATGAATTATATATAAAAAGCCATGAACTCAATGGTCTGCCATCAGGTGAACATGGAATAGGATTAAGTAAAAAAGAATTTTTTAAGAATGTTACTGGAGAAAAAGAATTGCGATATATGAAAGGGTTAAAAGCTGTATTTGATAAGAATAATATTTTAAATGAAGGAAAAGTGTATTGTTAGATTCTCATAAAATACAATGTTTGTAAATATGTTTTAATTAACTAAAAGATAAATTTGATTTATGAACAAATAATAAAGTCCTTTTTTGTTATCAGTTTAAAGAAAATAGTATAAATATGGATAATAGCTTATGTAAAAATTTACTAAAATTCTTAGATATAAGGGAATTTGTATTACGATTATTGTTGGATTATATTGGAATAACAATTAAAATAAATATAAGGAACGCGCGTTCATTTATTATTGAAAATAAGGGAGAGAATGATAAATGAAAAATTACTTTAAAAAGTTTGTGATTATGTTTGTTATGTCTTTGGTATTAACGATAGGATTTTCTGTCAGTGCCTTTGCTAGTGATGATGGAGTTATTGGAATTGCAAATTTAAACAATACTACAGAAAATAGTGCTAAAGTTGGATCTATATTAAAAGATCCTGAAAAAGGTTGGAAGAGGTATGATGATGCAAATAATAAAATAGTCTATGGTAGTGGGTGGAGCAGCTATAATAATGGACCTAATGTATATAAAGGAGCTTATACTCATAATAATAAAACGGTAGGAAAAGCACTTAAATTTAAATTCTATGGAGAAAAATTAAGAATATTAACTTGGACAGCTAATGATAATTCTGGTGCGGATGTTAAAATTGATGATAAGGATTATGGAAATTTTAGTAATTGCTCTAATTCTTATGAAGGTTCTTATCTTTTTTTTGAAGAATTGAATTTACCTAAAGGGGTACATGAAGTATCACTGATTACTATTGATAAAAAATATACAGTATCTAAAGATAATTGGTTCGCACTTGATGCAATAGATATAGATTCAAATGGTCAGTTATTACCATATGATGAATATTTAACATTAGATAAATCAACACTAAATCTAACAAAAGGGGATTCAGGACAATTAACAGCAACAACCACACCAGCAGGAGCAAAAGTGACATGGAAATCAAGTGATCCTTCAGTAGCAACAGTAGATTCAACAGGTAAAGTTACAGGAATAAAAGAAGGACAAGCAACGATTACAGCAACAACTGCTGATGGCTTAACAGCAACCTGTGTTGTAACTATAACACCAAACGGAACTGATCCAAATCCTAATCCAGATCCAACAGATACAGATAAGATAGTAAATATAGCACATGCAAAAGGTTATAATACAAATAATGCTGGTGGAGATGTTACAATTATATTTCATGGATCAGCTGATACTACCTTGAGTGTAGTAAAAACAGCAGATGTAAAAGAGGTGTGGATAGGAGATAATTTTACATATACTCTTGTAATAACTAATACCGGGACAAAGACAGCTAAAGCTGTAGTTGTAAATGATCCAGCACCAAATCATATTGACTTTAATGTTAGTGGAGTAACAACTACTCAAGGCAGTGTTGATTCAAGTTCAACCTCAAAAAACATTATAGTTAATGTTGGAGATATTCCACCAGCAGGAACAGTAACAATTAAAGTACCTGCAACTGTAATTCTTTAATTGAAAAATTAATATGTTTAATATAAGACACTTGCAGAAATGTAAGTGTCTTTCAATATTAGTCGCAATAGGAAAAAGAAGTGTTTTAGCCTAAACAAATCTGTATATATTTCATAATAAATACGTACAGAACTGAATTCTATTTACACAGAATTTACTCTTACATACGGAATTTAACTTTTCATTTTAGGATTGTAAAATCGCATTATTCAAGAATTGAATTTGCGATTTTTTTTATACGCAATTCTAAAAAAATATATTATAGGTATTTTTATCAAAAATCTTCTTAAAATAATGCTATAGAACAATTTTGGGTTAAATAATGCTTTAATACTTTTCAACAGGGTAATGATTTGGGAGGATATTATTTATGAAAAAAAATTATAGAAAAATAATAATTTTAGCACTTCTGATTACACATTGTATTGGATTAGGTAAAATATGTAGTGCTGAAATCACTAACAACCCAATCCAAAATAATGCCTCAAACAAAGATAGACTGGAAAATATAAAAGAAAAAGGGGGAGTAACTGTTTTAACAACTGATCTTCCTCCATTTTCTTTTCTAGATACCAAAACTAATAAGGAAACTGGAATATATATAGATATAATAAATAACATTGCAGAACAATTAGGTGTTAAAACAGAATTCAAAGTAGTCCCATTTTCAGATTTAGTTGAAACCTTAAATACTGATGATAGCATAGATGTAATAGTTACTGGACTTACCATTATAGATGAACGTAAAAAATTAGTAAGTTTTACTGAACCATTATCTAAAAGTTCAGAGGTTATCGTCACACCTAAAGTTTCATCAATCAATTTTAAAGAAGATTTAAAGAATGTAGTTGTTGGAGTGCAAAGAGGAACAGTTCATGTAAATTATGCAGAAGATTGGAAAAGAGAAGGCAAAATAAAAGATTATATACTTTTTGATAGTATTTCCCAATTGTTATCAGCGGTAAATACAGGGAAAATAGCTGCTGCAATAGCAGACTCCACTGTTACAGATTATACAATACGTAGAGATAATCTATATTTAAAAATAATAAAGCCATATACACCAGAATACCCTAAATTTGTAGCAATAGCAGTAAGAAAAAGTGATATTAGTTTATTAAATGAATTAAATAAACTAATTAATAATATGAAAAATTTTAAAGTTATCGATAAAATTTTTGAAAAATATGGCTTAGATGATGAATATTCAGTTGGCAAAGGACAATAGAGGTACCGCCAACATTTCCAGATTAACTATACTATAATAGTAGGATGCAGATGGAACATTAATTTATATAAACAAGCTGAAAATGGTGTAAGTATACCACCAGTATATGAAATAGTAAAATGATTGACATAATAATGATGAATTGATCTTTGTAAATTGAATATTACGGTATTTATAAATATAAAAAACAAATAGAATCAGATTTTGTTTGTTGCTTAATTGAAAAATATTTTATACTGTGTTATTATTTTTATATCCCTGGAGGGGGGATATAAAAGGAGGTATAATGGTGGCTGAACAACATGAACATGAAAATACAAAAGCAGTTATTAATAGGCTTTCAAGAGCTATAGGACATTTAGAATCTGTTAAAAAAATGGTGGAGGATGGAAGGGACTGTAGTGAAGTACTAATTCAAATTTCTGCGGTAAAATCAGCAGTAAATAACATAGGAAAAATAATTTTGCACGACCATATCAATCATTGTGTAGTGGATGCTATAGAAACTGGCAATAAAAAAGTTTTAGATGATTTATCTTTTGCAATTGATAAATTTATTAAATAAATTAGGAGGAATTTTATTTTGAAATCAAAACATAACATTGCTATATTTTGGGCAATTTTATCAGCAGTTTTATATGCAATTAGTTTACCAGTTTCCCAAATACTTTTGAAAAAAATTCCTCCAACAATTATGGGGGCGCTTTTATATTTAGGAGCAGGTTTTGGAATATCTATAATATATTTGTATTGTTATAAGACTGAGGACGTAAAAAGTGAAATGAGACTAACAAAGAAAGAATTGCCTGCTACTATTTGGATGGTAGTTGTAAATATAGCATCAGTTATTTTTATGATGGTAGGGTTAACTATGACTACATCAGCAAATGCATCATTACTTAATAATTTTGAAATTGTTGCGACTTCTTTACTTGCATTTTTCTTTTTTAATGAGAAAATTAATAAAAGATTATGGATTGCAATTACTTTGATTACTGTTTCAAGCATAATTCTTTCAGTAGAAGATATAAGTGGTTTTGCATTTTCGATTGGTTCTATTTTTATTTTATTTGCCTGTGCTTGTTGGGGAATTGAAAATAATTGTACGAGAGTGTTATCAGTAAAAGACCCGCTACAGGTAGTAACAATTAAAGGGTTAGGTTCAGGTTTTGGGGCGCTAATAATATCATTTATTATTAAAGAGAACACTAATAATATTGCTTATATTATTGCTACACTTATATTAGGATTTGTTTCATATGGATTAAGTATATTTTTTTATGTGCGTGCACAAAGAGAACTTGGAGCGGCCAAAACAAGTGCATATTATGCTATAGCTCCATTTATTGCAGCAGGCCTTTCATTTATTATTTTTCTTCAAGTTCCTACAACTTCATTTGTTATTGCATTGTTAATTATGATAGTTGGAACTTATTTTGCCTCTACAGATAGTAAATAGAGAGCATAAGTAAGATATTTAAAAGTTAATATAAAATATTTAAAATACCGTATTATTCAAAGGAATGACGGTATTTTTTTTAATCGAACAACAGATAGTACAATAACTATTGATGGGAATAAACCTGAAATTTGTTCATTCTCTAATGGAGCTAATACAGCTCAACATTATTTGTACTATGAAAAAACAGGACTAGAAAAAAGTTGCATAAAATTGTGATTTATAATCCAGAAAGTAATTTAAAAAGAGCATTTGTTTTAGATGATGTAGATATAGATCCAGACGGATATATTCTTGGAGATAAAAATATGTCAATTACATTTGATAAAAAAACAATGAATATAACAGAAGGAAACTTTGGACAGGTGATAATACTAATAATCCTGGTGGAGACGTTACAATTATATTTCATGGATCAGCTGATACTACCTTGAGCGTAGTAAAAACAGCAGATGTAAAAGAGGTATGGATAGGAGACAATTTTACATATACTCTTGTAATTACTAACACTGGTACAAAAACAGCTAAAGCGGTAGTAGTAAATGATCCGGCACCAAATCATATTAATTTTAATGTTAGTGGAGTAACAACTACTCAAGGCAGTGTTGATTCTAGTTCAACATCAAAAAATATTATAGTTAATGTTGGAGATATTCCACCAGCAGGAACAGTAACAATTAAAATACCTGCAACTGTAATAGCATAAATTGATTTTTTGAAAGATAATTTAATATAAAGCTTATGAAAGGTACTTGCAAAATGCAGGTACCTTTTAATATTGTTACATAATTAGAACAAATGGATATTTTATAAATTATTAGAAGCTGTTTTCTGGTTTTGTAACTGGCGGAAAGTATGAATTGTTCTGTGTTTTTAGAATACAAAAGAATTTTTTTGTGAAGAATGTTTAGAGTAGATGTAATAAATAAAAGATATTCTTAAAAATTTAGCAATATGATATTTATTAACAATACATGCTATAATTGAAGTAACGTAGTTAGATTATGATGACGTAAATTATTAATTGAGGTAGGATAAAATGGGTTTAAAAATATTGAAAACAACTGGTACTAATATTGATTTTATAAAACTTATAAAACTGTTAGATGATGACCTTGATGAACGATATGGGGAACTACAAAAGCAGTATAATAAGCATAACAAAGCTGACTATATAAATGATGTGATAATTATTTATAAAGATGAAATACCTGTTGCATGTGGAGCCTTCAAGGAGCACAATATTGAGGACATAGAATTAAAACGAATATTTGTAAAAAAAGAATACAGACGTCAAGGATTATCCAAATTAATAATTAGTGAATTGGAGAAATTAGGAAGAGACAAAGGGTATAAATATGCTCTGTTAGAAACAGGAATAAAACAGCATGAAGCAATTAATCTGTATAAAAATACTGGCTATGATATAATAGAAAATTTTGAGCCGTACAAAGGAAATACAAATAGCGTATGTATGAAGAAAAAGTTATTTGGGAAACAAACAATGCCAATTTGTGTTCCGGATTTGTCATTAAGACCATTTAGTCTTTTTGTAGAGAGGACAATGCCATTTTCACCAAGCATTTTGTACAGGGCTTGGACTGAACAGTTTGATCTCTGGTTTGCAGAACCAGGTTCAGTCTTGATGAAAGGAGAAGTCAACACTGCTTTTTTCTTTGAAACGGCTTTTGAAGGGAATCGCTATCCACACTATGGGCGTTTTCTCAGACTTGTGCCTGACAAATTGGTTGAACTTACATGGATAACTGGCGCTGGTGGAACTAAAGGTGCTGAAACAATTGTGACTGTAGAATTGAAGGAAATAGAGGATGGAACTGTATTACGATTAACTCATGCAGGGTTTCTAGATGAAGAGTCAAAGAATGGGCATGAGCAAGCATGGCCAATGGTTCTTGCACAATTAGAGAATAGATTGATCAAGTTCTGCCACAGTTAACTCGTATATTGTAGAAAGTATATAGTAATTAAATAAAGAATGAAAAATTGCACCTAAGGTTATGGTTAAGTGCAATATATAAAATTGGTTATAGGTTTTTACGGTAACTTTCAAGATCTTAACAAATAGATGTTGTAATATAAGATACAAGTTTTTGTTCAGTGTAATTGTCTATGTTTCCTAAGTGAAGTTGTGATCGAGTTTATACATTGACAATCATGTTTGATTGTCAGCTATTATTTAAATTTGTGGTTGGGTTTGCTAGTAGGCATTTGTTTTAGCAATTGAGTGTTTATATACAGTTGAAAAAGTAGATTTATTTATATAAGAGAATGATTTTGGGTATAGTGCTTATGGGAGAACTAAATATATTAGATTAAAATGGAGAAAAAGATACTTCTCCAGCACCAATTATTATTAGAATATCGCCTTCTTGGACAGGTCCCAATTTTACGGTTTCGTTTAGGTTCAAAAAACGTAAAAATATTTTCTGATTACCTTTAGAATCAATTACTACTACACTAAGAGTTTTATCAGGAGTTATTAGTTTAGCTGTAATATATTTTCCACTATATTGAGTGATACTATGTATACCTTGTGTATAAGTAGTAGAAATAGGGATTGGCTGTGCTTGTGGCGTTTTAACAAATAAAAATATATAAATTAGAAAAAACACTAAAAATCTCTCTATTTTCATAAGAACACCTCCATTATATTAGTATTTTATTTTAATAATTAGAATATGCATCCTACTGATAATTAAAGTGTCAATAATGTTTTATGTCGTAATACTAGTATAAAGATGTATGCTTAAGAAAATTAATGATTGTCACAGCACTGACATGAATATTATGTATCATAAATTTATAAGATAGTTAAACATTATTTTCCCCTTGTTAAAAATAAATATCCAGTTTAAAGAATGGTCTATTCACCTTAGTAGATCATTCTTTTTATTTATAGAAAAAGTAGATTAAAAAAGGATGAGAAAAAGTATGATTCAAAAACATAAATTAATCTTAGATGATGATTACAAGATGGCTATAAGTAGTAAGGAGAAGAGTTTGTGTTTGTGGATTGATGGTGGGTGCTATGCTTTTGGAGAGGATGGAAAGATGTATAGTGATTGTTTTACTCCAAATGGTTTTAGAGCTAATGAGAGTGGAAAATGAATACAGTAAATTCACAATGTATATATTAAATGCATTTTTGGGAAGACTTTAGGCATGATTTATGGAAGAATAAAATTATATATAATATAATTAAACAAAGGACGTGATAATATAATGAGCAATCTTATGAATAATGAAAATATAAAGCTTTTATATAAAGAGATAGTTAATGTAATTGATAATAGCAAGAAAAATGTAGTTATGGCAGTAAATTCTGAAATGGTAATTTTATATTGGAATATAGGTAAAATTATTAAAACTGAAATATTGCAAAGTGAAAAGGCTGAGTATGGGAAATCGGTTATTAGTGATTTAAGTAAGGAATTAACTAATGAATATGGGAAAGGCTATAGCCAGGCTAATTTATTTAATATGGTCAGATTATATGACACAATTCAAGAGTCTGAAATTTTACAGACACTGTCTGTAAAATTGACTTGGTCACATTTGTTAAAGCTGATAACAATTGATGATGATTTAAAAAGAGATTTCTATACTCCAATGTGCATTAATGAGCATTGGAGTGTAAGAACTTTAACTGATAGAATAAATTCTATTTTAAAGGAAGCACCTATTCATATTCATTCATAGGTGTAAGTTCCAGATACTAAAGACAAGCTTTAGAATGTCACTTAAAAGAACTGCTATATCTAAAAAGCCAGAATTAACAATTAGGAATGACTTAAAGCAGCTAAATGATAAAAATAAAATGACAACAGATTTATTTTTCAGAGATCCTTATGTATTAGATTTTTTACAATTGCAGGATACCTATTCAGAAAAGGATATTGAGAATGCCATATTGGCAGATTTGGAGAAATTTATTCTTGAGATGGGAAGAGATTTCGCATTTCTAGGCAGGCAAGTAAGGATGACTTTAGGCAATAAGGATTATTATATTGATTTATTATTTTATCATAGAAAATTAAGACGACTTGTTTTAATAGAACTGAAATTAGGAGAATTTTTACCAGAGCATAAAGGGCAAGTAGAACTGTATCTAAGATGGCTTCAAAAGAATGAGATGAATGATGGTGAAGAGCCACCTATTGCTATAATATTATGTGCAAGCAAAAATGAAGAAGAAATAGAATTGCTTGAGGTAGATAAAAGTGGAATACATGTTGGGCAATATTTAACTCAATTACCACCTAAGGAATTATTTCAGGAAAAACTACACAAGGCAATAGAAAGAGCTAGAGATAGTTTGGCATCAAGAGAATTATAGTAAATAAAATTAAGATTTGGGGTGGGTTGTAATGAGAAAATTATTGTTAACTGCATATGGTTTGTGTTCAGAGGAAATACGAAATGCATTTTTTAAATTAGTACCTAAAGACTTCAAGGATTTAAAGGTTGGGATTATATCAACCTCGCAACCAAAACTAAAGGAAAAACATCCTCAAATGATTTCAGTAAAAAATACCTTTCATGAGCTTGGATTTAAAAAAGTTGAATTTATTGATATTGAGTTTGAGGATATCTTGAAGTTAAAAAAGTATGATGTAATATTCCTTAATGGTGGTTATCCTTTCTATTTGATATACCATTTAAAAAAGAGTGGAGCAGATATAATTCTAAATGAATTAATAAACGATGATAAAATTGTAGTAGGTTTAAGTGCAGGTTCTATTGCATTAGGCCCAGATAATGAGATGTGTAATTATATTTATCCAGAAGATAATACCTTTGGAGTTGCAGATTTGAGTGCATTAAATGCAATTGATATACGAATCTATCCACATTATAAGGAACATTGTGGACTTAATCCTGATTTAGAAAAAAGGATTTTTGAATTTGAACTAGAGTACAATTGCAAAGTAACACGATTAAATAATGATCAAGCAATACTAGTTTTAGATGATACAGTAGAAAAAATAGGTTAAAAAACAACACTTTTAAATATAAATTAAAGGAAGTTAATACGTCCCCTAAAAATTTTTATGAACATTATTATTTAACATAGCCATTATTTAATGCGTTGATTTATAGAATTGAAGTTCTTTAATCAACGCATTTTTCTTTATACTATATCTAAAAGCTCTGAAATATCACATATGGTATGTTTGGAATATGTACATATAGTAGTTTTATCATATTTATAAAAGCAAGAGTCAATTCCGCTGTTAATTGCTCCTTGCACATCAGAAGTAGGGCTATCCCCAACCATTAGTATTGAACTTTTAGGAACTCCAGCCAGAGTTTTTACACAAAAGTCAAAGAAATACGGTGACGGCTTTTCATGTTTTATTGTTTCAGAGATAAAATGTCCATCAAATAAGTTTATTATGCCAGCCTTTGATAAGCGTTTTATTTGGGTTGAATATACACCATTTGAAGCTGAATATATTTTTTTACCCATTGCTCTTAGTTTTATTAAGGTATCTTCTGCATTAGGAATAAGAGCAGAGGAATTGTCAAGATAGAGCCTGTACTTTTTTTCTACAGCTTCACCATCGACTTGGAGATCATAAAGCTTAAAAAACTCACTAAAGCGGGTATTAAGAACAGTTTCTTTAGAAATTTTGCCTTGCTCAAGTTTGTGCCATAAAGCTTGATTTATTTTTTTGTATTGTTGTAATAACTCCTCTGTGTAGGTTAGGTCTGTCTCTTTAATGACTTCTTTGAAGCTATCTTTTTCAGCAACATTAAAATCTAAAATAGTGTTGTCTAAGTCCATTAAAATAATATCATACATAATATTGTCTCCTTCTATATACGTTTTTTATGATAATAATATGATAAACCCATTAAACGGGAAAGTAGCAAAAAACTTATTATAGTGCCTTCTCTTATATAAAGAGCATGGCTAGTTATTAGAGTTAGTACTAGTGTGGCAAGCATAAAGAAAATATCAAACCTCATTCTTATTACTGTTAAGCTGCATCCAAGCTTTTGACCTAACACCAGGCATAAACTTTCGAGAGGAAACTTGATGATTTCCATAGAAAGAATTGCACCTAAGCTAATTGAAGCTAAGCCAAGCCCAAGCATAAATATAACTAATTTAAAGAAATAAGCTTCTATTACTAAATTATTTAAAATAGAATAAACAAATAAATTGATAATATAACCATTTACTATTGTAGCTATTATTTGAATAATATCATAGCGATTTAGAGAAGCTTTTCTAATAATAAGATAGATTATGAAAAATAATAAATTTAATAAGTTTAGAAAAGTACCAATTTCTAAATTTAAAAGGTCAGCTATCAGCAAGGCAAAAGCATTAAGCATACTTTGACCAATTTCAGCCTTGATTTGCAAAGAAATTCCTAAGCCAAGCATTAAAAACAATGCTATTGAGGATAAAGCTTTTTTTATATATTGAACCTTCATTTTATTCACCTCGTATAATGAGCATATATTATAAAAAATAATAAATTTAGTGAGTTTAGAAAAGTTCCAATCTCTAAATTTAAAAGGTTAGTTATCAATAAGATATATAGATATTCAAACCAAGAATTAGACTTATGTAACAATTACCGAAACCAGATACATTTATCTTCCACAGGACTAATGAAATTTTCGCTGGATGGATTCTAAGTGGAAGGTTGCACTCATTTCTGCATGTTCCTAAAGTAAATTTATGACAAGCAGAAAATGGAACAACCTTCCACTAATAACCATCACAGCTCAATTTCATATGCCTGCTTCCAGAAAAATGTATCTAATTTCTAGTGTAGTGTTACGATTATAATTTCTCAATGATACATCTATATTCCATTGATAAGTTTGATTCTTAAATTTGATATCTATAGTAAAAATTCATTATACGTTTCCTTTCTTAATATTTTTTACTACAATTAACATAAGACGTTGTGGATTAGTTTTCTCGTCTTGTAATTAATTATTTTATATAAGTATGATAAAATGAAATAAGAATATTTTATATGAGAAATATCATATTTTAGGAGAAGAATAAAATGTTTTTTGATAAGGAAATACCATCAATAATATTTGAAAATGGAAAGAAAAGAACTTTTAAAAAAAATCATAATATTTATAAAATAAACAGTAAAATAACACATTGCTATTTTATTTTATCAGGTACAGTTAAAATTTATATAGATCATACAAATGGAAGGCGTTCAATTCTTGACTTTGCTTTAGAAAATGATTGGTTAGGAGAACTTTCTTTGTTCCATGAGGAATCTGATATAAAAGAAAATAAAGTGCTTCAAGAGGTTGAATGCTTAGAATTTGATATAGAAAAATTACAAGCCTTATGCAAAGAAAATGCAGAAGTTTCTTTTTACTTTGCAGCATATATTTCTAATAAATTATTAACCAGAAGTTATCGAATGAGTGAAAATTTGAATTATTCCTTGGAAAATAGGCTGGCAACTTTTATTCTCCAATATGAGCAAAAAGGTATATATAATATAAGCCACACAGATGTTTCTGAATATATGAATGCTAGCTATCGCCATGTACTATATGTTATAAAGCAGTTTTGTGAAAATGGTGTGTTAGCTAAGGACAAGGAAAAAGGGTATATTATTTTGGATATGGAGAAATTAGAGCGATTGCAGGAAGAAAAGTAAAGTTATAATCAAGTAGCATAAAATTTAAAGTAAGACAAATTCAGCTTGCTATTAATTTAATGCTATTTTTTTGTTTTGTAAAGCTTACAAAATGTGAACTTGGTAATACATGATTTTTAAGTCATAGGTACTCAAGCTTGTTAATTTTTTATGGAAATAGGAGTGGCACCTTAAAGCACCGATTCATATACTGTCATATAATAAAAATGGTTTTTAATAGCTGCTTATGTTTTTATGTGAATAATTGCAACAATTAAAAATTTGTTTATATAACTAAAAAAGAAAATTAATTGAAATGGAAAAAGAAAACTATATGAATGAACTAATATATTTATACAGATAATTTAGGAGGAAATTTATGAAAAATAAAGAAATATCATTAGAAGAAATTATGAAAGATGCAGATCTAGCATCAGGGTTAGATTTAGATATGTTAATAGAGGAATATGTATATGAAGATGAAAATGAAGATGAGGATATAGAAGGAGAACCTAAGAAAAAAACTAAAAAAGAAATAGAAACTGATGGAGAAAGATGTCATAGGTGTCATGTGCCACCAATTAAAATAAGTTGTGATTTAGAAGTAGCTGTTGGACATAAAAATAAGATTATTTATGTGCAACCAGGAAAACTACAATATTTTACAGCAACTGCAAAAAAATGTTGTGGTGATGAGACAATTGAAATAGAATATTGCGGTGATAATATAAAGTGTATATGTGGGGAAGCAGTTATACGCGGTTCTCTTGGATATTATAAAATAGTTAAATCAGGAATAATATTTATACCTCGTCGAAATCTATCTGAATTTCCTGATGAGTGGTTTCCAACAGATATTTTATGTTTCAAAGCAAAAAGTAAATGTGATAATGACGTTAAATTTGATGTAATATTCACTTATTCTAGATGTGTAGATAGACATTGTAAATGTCATTAAATCTACTAGAAAATTATATATAAATTAGAAGATAATGAAATTTAATAAAGAAGAGGATAATAAGGCTCTGTAAATAATTTTGTGTAAGCTAAATAGAATGAACTTCTTCTTGTCAATAATTGAGATAACAAATTATTACAAGAAGAAGTCTTTTTTATTTGCTGATATTGATGAAAGAGAGACTTTGTACAAAACCAGTCATCAAATTATGATAAAATAAATCGTTTATCAACGCACAAAAAGGAAAAGTTTGTATAATCTATATATTAGAAAGCATTAACATTAGAAAAAATGGAGGAAACATTATAATGAGTGACAATAAAGAAAATACAAATTATGGTAAGAGTGTAGAATATTCTCGTGAAAGTGCTGAGCCTTGCGCTATCGTTAAGTCTCAAGTAGAATCACTAACTGAACAAGTTGCAGTAAATCCTACTGTTATTGAACCAGGACCTGTATTTGTTAAGATTCCAGTTGTATTGGCAGAGACAAATATAACCATTCCTGTTGAAGCTACTATCAAATTGGACAAAGCAGCTATGGAAATTAAACGAATTAAAAAGAATGTATTTTTAACCCAATCTCGTATTATTCCATTTTCTCAAGATGATCGACCTGGTACTGGAGTACTATTTATAGAAGGTTTTATAAGAAAGAATATTGAGTATGCAACACAAACTTGTACTACAGCTGGAACTCCAAATGTTTGTGGAGATATAAGACATTGTACAGTTGAAGTACCTTTTAATTTCACTACAAGAATTACTTTCCTTAGACCACCAATTTTTATTGAAAATACTACTCCAAGTGAATTAGAATTTTTTACAGATAAACTTCAAGGTTGCGATGTTTGTTCAGATCCAGTGATTGGACGTAATCCTTGCGATCAGAGTTCTTTCGTTACTGAATTCTTTAATGAAAAACCTTTTACTGAATTAGTAAAAGCGGACATTACTGAAGTTGATATTCACACAAATCCAACTAGCAGCTGCAAAACTCCTACAGAACAAATGTTTACTAAACTCACAGAAAAAGTAGTAGTAAATTTAACACTAAAAGTATTACAAAAACAACAAGTAAGAGTTACAGCAATATGCTAATATAACCTGTCCTAAATTGATGCTAAAAATAAAAAACAATATAAAATCAAGCAGTTTTTTATAAAATAAATAGAAGAGCTATTTTGTAATCAAAGAAGTTATATATTATATGAAGATTTTTCATGTAATTTGATATTGTTTAAAATTAATAATTCAGACAATTTTTAGGTTTTAGTATCAATAATTTTAATAAGATAGAAATGAAATTAAGGATTTACATTAATAAAAAGATAAAATTTCAAAATATAAAGTTTTTAGATGTAAATTTATATCAGTTAAATTCAGAAAATAATTTCTAAGCAAAAATTTGATTGTTTTTTGAATATTATAGGACAGTAGCTAGTTTTGTTTTTGTATAAAACTATCCACTGTCCTATTAAATAGTTCTTATTATTTTCCTTAAGATAACTTTTTTCTTTTTTCTCATGTCCAGCTAAAGTTATGGAGTAATAAGCGTATTCTAATGTCTATCAAATCTATCTGCTGTAAGAAGAGCCTTATCTAGCATATATCTAATCTATTTGTAGAAAGAATTACTACTATACCTTCTTCTTGTTCAAAACCAGCTATCAAATTATTATAAATTAAATCATATATCAGTGGCACAAAAATGAAAGGTTTGTATATTATATATATTATAAAGTATTCACATTAGATAAAATGGAGGGAACATTATAATGAGTAATTATGGAGAAAATGCAAATTATGGCAAGAGTGTAGAATATTCTCATGAAAGTGCTGAGCCTTGTGCTAGCGTTAAATCTGAAGTGGAATCACTAACTGAACAAATTGCTGTGACTCCTTTAGTTATTGCACCTGGACCTGTATTTGTTAAGCTTCCAGTTGTATTGGCAGAGACAAATATAACAATTCCTGTTGAAGCTATTATCAAATTGGATCAACCAGCTATGGAAATTAAACGAATTAAAAAGAATGTATTTTTAACCCAATCCCGCATTATTCCATTTTCTCAAGATGGGCAATTTGGGACTGGAATACTATTTATAGCAGGTTTTATAAGAAAAAATATTGAATATGCAACTCAAACTTGTACTACAGCTCGAACTGCAAATGTTTGTGGAGATATAAGACACTGTACAGTTGAAGTGCCTTTTAATTTTACTACAAGAATTACTTTCCTTAGACCACCAATTTTTATTGAAAATAGAACTACAAGTGAATTAGAATTTTTTACAGATAAACTTAAAGGTTGCGATGTGTGTTCAGATCCAGTAATCGGACGTAATCTTTGTGATCGTAGTTCTTTTGACACAGAATTCTTTAATGAGAAACCTTTTACTGAATTAGTAAGAGCAGATATTACTGAAATTGATATTAACACAAATACAACTATAAGCTGCAAAACTCCTACAGAACAAAGTTTTACTAAACTTACAGAAAAAGTAGTAGTAAATTTAACACTAAAAGTATTACAAAAACAACAAGTAAGAGTTACAGCAGTAATATAATAAAAAAATTTAAATTTAGAAATTTAATTAAAGATTAAATATAAAGTACGTTTACTAAATTACAAATTAATTACTATGTTGCAGACCTAAAGCTTACTAAGAGAGGTTTTAGGTCTGTCTTTAGGACGAGATAAATATTGGTGTAAAGATATCAAAAGTGAGAATTATACTTATGCAAAACATACCTAAATCAGATACATATTTATTACAGCGGACTAATGAAATTTTCGCTGGATGGGTTCTAAGTGTAAGGTTGCACCCATTTCTGCATGTTCCTAAAGTAAATTCATGACAAGCAGAAAGTGGAACAACCTTCCACTAATAACCATCACAGCTTAATTTCATATGCCGCTTGCACAAATATGTATCTAATTTCTAGAGTAGTGTTATGATTATAAATTTTCAATGATGCATGTATATTCCATTTATAAGCTTGATTCTTAAATTGGATATCTGAATCATTACTAGAAAAATAAAAAACAATATAAAACTAATAATTTAAAATCTATATTGTAATTAAATTAATTTTATGAAAGCTTATATACTTAAATTAATTAAATTCTTAAGTGGAGGAGAAGTTATGGAAAGAATATACTATTCAAGACAATATTATAATCAAATTAAGAGAAAACAGTATAAAGAATTCTTAGAAGAAGATAATATTAAAACTGGTAGTATAGAAGATAATAAAATAAATGACAATAACATAAAAAATAATAGCTATGGTTCTTCAGAAATTAATAATGATAATGGAAGATCAAATAAAGAAAATACAAATGTTTCTAAGTGTGTAGAAGCTTGTCATGAAAGTGTTAATTCATGTGAAATCGCTACTGATCAAGTAGAACCACTAACTGAACAAATTTCTGTAACTCCTAATGTTATTACACCTGGACCTGCACTTGTTAAGATTCCAGTTGTATTGGCAGAGACAAATACAACGATTCTTGTCGAAGCTACTATCACATTGGATCAAGCAGTTATGGAAATTAAACGAATTAAAAATAACGTATTTTTAACAGAATCCCGTATTATTTCATTTTGTCAAGATGATCCACTTGGTACTGGAATAATATTTATAGCAGGTTTTATAAGAAAGAATATTGAGTATACAACTCAAACTTGTACTGTAGCTGGAACTCCAAATACTTGTGGAGATATAAGGCACTGTACAGTTGAAGTACCTTTTAATTTCACTACAAGAATTACTTTCCTTAGACCACCGATTTTTATTGAAAATAGCACTTTAAGTGAATTAGAATTTTTTACAGATGAGCTTCAAGGTTGTAATGTTTGCTCAGGTCCAGCAATTGGACGTAATCCTTGCAATCAGAGTTCTTTCGTCACCGAATTCTTTAATGAAAAACCTTTTACTGAATTAATAAGAGCGGATATTGCTGAAGTCAATATTCACACAGGCCCAGCCTTGAACGGTAGAATTCCTATAGAACTAATGTTTACTCAACTCACGGAAAAAGTAGTAGTAAATTTAACATTAAAAGTATTACAGAAACAGCAGGTTAGAGTTACAGAAATAGAACTATAAAATTCTATGCAGAAATTTAATTGTTACTAAAGTATTATGGTACAGTAGATAGTTTTGTTTTTATATAAAACTATCTATTATCCCATTAAACAGGATTTGCGATTTATTATAGAGCTAATTTACCTAACTCACCTTCATATAGAGTTTTTTTAAAATGTAAAGAAGAATTCTTTCTCTAATATTAACATCTGGAAGCCATACTTCAATATGTCTATCAAATCTACCTGGTCTTAAAAGAGCCTTATCTAGCATATCTAATCTATTTGTAGCGGCAATTACCACTATACTTTCTTCTTATCAAAAACCAGGCATTTTCATTAAAAGAGCATTTAAGGTTTGATCTTTTTTACCATTACTTCTTGCCTTACCTATAGCATCAATCTCATCAATGAATATTACAGCTTGAAAATCTAAAGCATCAGAGGAAGAATATCTAAGATGGGTAAAACATCATAGGAAAAAGAACCTTAACTTAGGATATACCTAAAATTAAAGTTCTCAAAAAATATTTATAGCCTCTATAATAAGCAAAAGTGCTTTATTATATCCACCTCTATATAGAATTGTTTTTAATGTTGAGCAGTGCTTATTTTGATTTCTTAATTCTTAGTATACTTTTACCACTGATTTAGAACACTTATTACATAATTAATTTCTGATTCACTTATTCCATACCATATTGGTAAACTTAATACTGTCTTCGAAATGTTTTCTGCCACTGGAAAATCTCCAGACTTATATCCTAAATCTTTATATGCCTTTTGAAGATGAATAGGTATTGGATAGTGGATTAAAGTTTCAATTCCATTAGCCTTTAGATAATTTACCAGCTTATCTCTAAATTCTGTCCTTATTATAAAAATATGCCATATAGATTCATATGCTGAGTTTATAAATGGAAGAGTTATTTTATTATTCTTAATTCCTTCAAGATATAGTTTGGCAATTTCTTGTCTAGCAGCATTCCATTTATCAAGATATTTTAGTTTTATTCGTAAAAATTCTGCTTGTAGTTCATCTAGTCTTGAATTAACTCCTTTATATTCGTTATTATATTTAATTGTTGAACCATAATTTCTTATAGCTCGTACTTTTTGTGCTAAAATACTGTCATTAGTGAGAATACATCCACCATCGCCTAAAGCTCCTAAATTCTTTCCAGGATAAAAGCTAAAGCCAGCTGCATCACCAAGATTTCCTGTTTTTTTGCCCTTATATATGGATCCATGTGATTGGGCTGAATCTTCTATAAGTTTTAAATTATATTTTTTACAAATTACTTTTATTTTATCAATTTCTGCTGGTCTTCCATACAAGTGAACAGCAATAATAGCTTTTGTTTTTGGAGTAATAGCTTCTTCAATTTTATTTACATCTATATTAAAGGTATTAATATCGGGTTCTACAAAGACAACCTTTGCACCAGCATAAGAAACTGCCAGTGCAGTAGCAATAAAGGTGTTAGAAGGCACAATGACTTCATCTCCACCACCAATATCATATCCTCTTAAAATAATGGAAAGGGCATCTAATCCATTTCCGCAGCTTATACAATAATTAGTATTACAATATTTAGAAAACTCTTGCTCAAAAGCTTCTACACTGTGTCCTAAAATAAATGAATTTCTATCATATATTGTCTTAAAAGCATTTACAATTTCATCTCTTATTTCTGTATGCATTGGTTCTAAATTCAA
This sequence comes from Clostridium saccharoperbutylacetonicum N1-4(HMT), assembly GCF_000340885.1. NCBI lineage: Bacteria > Bacillati > Bacillota > Clostridia > Eubacteriales > Clostridiaceae > Clostridium > Clostridium saccharoperbutylacetonicum. The sequence goes on from NC_020291.1 coordinate 2,160,582, forward strand.
AAACGGTATTTTCATATAAATCACTTCCTAATATCTATTACATGCTTCTTGCATATAAAAGTCCATATTTCGTATATAATCATTTTCATTATAATAATCAGATGCAAGCACTAAAAGAACTGCACCATCGCTAAAATCATACATTTCTCTCCATACGTAAGGCCCAATATATAGACCTACTGATGAACAGTCTAATAAAAACTCTACTTCTTCTTTTGGATTTTTAACTTTTATTTTTACAGAGCCATTAACACATATGAGCACTTGATGAAGTTTTCTATGAGCATGAAACCCTCTTGTTATATTAAGCGGTACTTTTGAAATATAATAAATTCGTTTTATATCAAAGGGAACATCTACCATTTCTTCGATAGGTGTCAAATCCCCATATTTACTATTTATATTTATAAATTTTAACAAGGAACAATTATACATGGTGCCTCCTTAATAAATATTGTTACATATCTTTTAAAAACTTTCTTAAATATTCTTCGTCTAATTCAAAGCTATTTTGATAAAGCACAATATTAGGATTGTAATGAATCTTTGCATCTAAATAATAGCACTGTTGTCCTAGGACACCAGCTATATTCGAATAGCAGGAAAGTTTTATTTCCTTAGGTAATATACAAATAATTTTTACACTTTTATTAGCAAATAAAATATTTGTAAATCCAGCGCCACTTGCACCGGCTATAAATTCAGCTTCAGAAAAAATTTTTAATTGGTCTTGAAAGGACATTATTTCTGGGTATATAATTTCATAACCATATTCTTTAAAAATTTGTTCGATTTTATCTTGATTCAGTAGTAATCTAGTTCCCAAACAATTTTTTCTAGACATAAATAATTTTCTAGAAGCAGTACCATTGATGGATAAATTATCATGAAGTAGATTCGCAGCTAAATTATTCATGATATAATCTTCATATCTTAACAATGTATTTTTCTTTAGATCAATAGGTCCAATAAGTAAGTCTGATATATATATTAATTTTTCAATATCATAACAGTATCCTGCTTTTAGTGGAATAATGTTTCTACCGTGAATGTTTAGCATATCTAATTCATCTTTGAAAGATTTAATTTTAAGGCATCTTTCATCCACTAATATTGGAACTTCATTATATCCTTCTATCTCATTAATCAAGCATAATTTAGATAATATTTCCATGTTGAAATGAAAATAATTAAAAGAAGCATTTGATAAAAGCATTATACCTTCTTCAATTTTCTCATTTGATTTTTCATAGTAAGCTAAAGTAACATTCTTATCCGCAAAATATACATTACTCACTGATAAATTAAATCTATTTTCATGATCCCTTAGTGGTAAATCATAAATACAATTATCATTTTCATCAAAAATTATGCTATTTTCACCAACTAAGTTTACATTATATAATTCAGCTATATAAATTTCTGGAAATTTAACATTTATATAATTATTAACCTCAGTATTATCTCTATAATCTGGTATATAATTTTTCTCGGAATGTTCCTTTTGTTTAATAGAATACTTGAAATTATGAATATTACAATATTCTTTACATGAAATATTATTTAATCTTCTATCAATGCTCATTTGTTAGCGCCTCCTGCTTTAGCATATAGGTAAGGTTTAGTGCTGCAAATTGAATTATTTATTTTAACTTTTCATTTTTTAACCATTGTTCATATCCTAAGTTTGCCCAAGGCATTCCTCTGGAAAAATTATATTTCCAAGGATAAACTTCTTGTCCTGTAAGTTTATTTTTTATATCTTTAGTTAAACATATTTTTTTTGCTGGATTTCCAGCTACTACTGTTTCTTTTTCAACATCTTTAGTTACTATGCTCCCGGCACCTATTAAGGATTCCTCTCCTATATTTACTCCGGGTAGAATTATGCTTCCAGCAGAAACTACTGCATAATCTTCTATAGTAGAGCCTATTATATTTTGTGAGGGTGGGGTAGGATCATTAGTTAATATTACATGTGGAAAAATCCAAACAAAATTTTTTATTACACTTTTCTCACCTACGAATACATTGCTATGAAGACTAACATAATTTCCTATGATACATTCTTCCTGAACATCAGAGGAGGTTCCAATTCTAACATTGTTACCTATTAGCGAACTTTCTCTAATAGTTACTCTATGGCCAGTTTGAAAGTTATTTCCTATAGTTGTATTACCATAAATAATTGTTTCACTCCTAATTAATGCATTTTCTCCGATGATTAAAGGATGAATCTTATTTATTCTATCAGAATAAAAATTCATTAAATACTCTCCAAGAATACATCTTGCTCCTATAAAACTTCCTTTTTTTATATGAACGTTATCTCTTATTATTACTCCATAGTCTATAAAACAATCATCTTCGATTATTACATTATCACCAATAGTGACATTATCTTTTAGTTGTGCAGTTTTAGCTATTTTGTTATTACTCACTAAACTCCTCCTTTTAAACAGCATTTTTAGCATATATATTTAGAGTTATTTTCAGTATCTTTCAAGTACATTTTATGAATATTAGCAAAAAGTGTACCTTACTTATATATGAAAATATATTTGTATGGACAATTTCATGAAATAAAATATAAAAATTGAATAATTGTTATAAAAAAATAAGTTATCTAATATCTAATAATTTAATATTATAAAGTAAGTATTATTTATTAATAGTTAAAGGGATGATATTTATGAATTTATGTTATATAGAAAAAAGTTTTAAATATTTAAATTTGTTAAAAATGTTTGTAAAAAGCACTGTTAATATAAAAGCAATTAAATGTATTGAAGACTTAAAAAGTGAAGATTTGCTAATAATATCTAATGAGTATGCTAATTATGAGCAATTAGTTAAAGATTCACCTAATATCCTTATATGGGAAAATATATATAGACAGTTTTATAATTATTCAATTAATAGATATATGTCAAATTATGATTTTTATCATCTGAAGTATTCTTTAAAAAAGGCAATAAAACCTGATATTGAATCTATTGTTGTAGGTTCATCATATGCTTTGTTTGGAGTTGAAGAGAGTATCCTAAACAGTCCTTGTGTTAATTTGGCATTAGCTTCTCAAGATATTTATTATGCAACCCTAATTGGGCAATATGTAATTAATAAAAATAAGAATATTAAAAAAGTATTTATTGGAACAGGTTATTATTATTTTTATAGTGATTTATCTCTCACTCAAGGAAGCGAAATAATGCGAATAGCAGATATTTATTATCCTATATTTGGAGATAGGCATAATTGCAAGGATTTGCCCAAAAGTCAAAACACAATTTTAAATGAAGATGAAATATTTAATATTGAAAAAATAGTTGATATCTTTTGCAATGAGTTATTTGAAGAAGTTAAAGGTAAATATTTTACTGATGCAAGAGATAGATTTAAACTTAGAATGGTATTTAGAGGAACATGGGATCAAAAATGGTTTGAACTTGATGATATTTTGCAAGAAGAATCTGCATATGAAAGGGTAAAGTCCCATAATAAAGCGATTATGTATTTAGATTCATATAAAGAAAATATAAATATTCTTAATTCATTTGTATCGTTTTGTAACAAAAGAAAAGTTAAAGTTTATATGATGGCATTTCCAAGCACACGATTTTATAAAAAATACCTTTTAAAAGATTATAAAGAATCTTATATGTCAGCTCTAAATTCAATTGACGGAGACATTCAGTTTATTGATTTTAATGATTTAGATATCTTTGATGATAAAGATTTTGTTGATATGGATCATTTAGATAAAAGTGGTGCAATTAAGATTTCAGAATTTATAAATAACTTAAACTTGTAGATAATAATATGGACTAATATGGTATCGCCAACATTTCTGACAAAACCCATGCTAAGAAATTTTATGGATTATTCCTGAATTCAATGGTCTCAACTTATTAAATTCAGGAATATTTTTAGTATAGAATATTTATATATATTATATTTTTTATTGCCAATCTCTGAATGATATATTGTATTATTTATTTCATCTATACCAAAATCAGAATACCTTCTATTTTCCCTAGAAAAAATGTTTTTAACAGATTTCTTATATATATTGTATATACTATAGGTTGATTTATAAGCTTTATCAGTATAGATTATATTGTTATTAGAATAAGTTAGATATTCCAATTTCTCTAACTTATTCTAATAACAATATTTAAAAAGTACAGAGTATCACACTTTTTTCAGTATATTCATAAGATAATAGGATGCTAAATGACTGGTTGATAAGATTAGATTAGATATACAAAATATATATAGTTAAAATTACCATATGGTTGAGTATAAAGGCATATTTAGGGAGTGGTTTCATGAATAATAATAAGATTGCATTTATAATCTGTGTTTTAAATGAAAGCCAGTTTAAAGCATGTGCTTCATATATTAATGATTTAGAAATTCCTTTAGGCATTGAAGTAGATGTAATTAGTATTAGAGAGAGTAACAATATTGCGCAAGCTTATAATAATGGATTAAATCAAACAGATGCTAAATACAAGGTTTATCTTCATAGTAATACTTATATAATAAGTAAAAGCTTAATAAAAGATATATTAGATATTTTTGTTAATAATAACCAAGTAGGTCTAATTGGCGTTGTTGGAGCAAAAAGATTACCGGCTAGTGGTTTATGGTGGAATGATGTATGTAAAGTAGGAGAAGTAAATATTTTAAATAATGGAACTAAAGAATATTATAAATTAAATAACATTATAGAGAAATATGAAATTGTTGAGGCTGTAGATGGATTAATAATGGCAACGCAATTTGATATAAAATGGAAAGAAGAAATATTTGATGGTTTGTATTTTTATGATATTTCAGAGTGTATGGAGTTTAATAAAAAAGGCTTTCAAGTTGTAGTTCCAAGACAAGAAAAAACATGGTGTATACATGATTGGGGTACTGAAGTTGATAGCGAACTTCAAAATGAAACTGAAAAATACAGAAAAGTTTTTCTGAAAGAATATCCAATTATAGAAAATAGAAATATTTGTACATCAGAAGATTTGTTTGATTTCAATAGAGAAGAGGCTATGAATATATTGGTTCAAAATAGAAAAATTTTAGAAAGCTATGTTTATGCGATGAAAAATAGCCTAGTATTAAGTGATTATGAGAGTGTATCAAGTAATGCTTATAGTTTTGCAGCTAAGGCTTCTTGGGATGTTTATCACCCTGACTTTTATCAATCCCCTGAGATAGAGAATATGCTTTTAGAATGTGCAAATAAATTACCTGCAGAGGATTATGTTATAAAGGATAGAAATAGCAAAAAAAGAAAAGTACTTCATGTTTTGAGCGAAGGATACTCTACAGGAGGTCATACAAGATTAGCTAAAAATTGGATAAAAGGTGATGCTGATTCTATTCATTCGTTAGTTACTACCTGGCAAATAGAAAGTACTCCACAGTGGCTTTTGGATGAAATTAAAAATAGTGGCGGATGGATTTTTTCCCTTGAAACTGTTTCTGACAAGCATGTTGAAAGAGCTGCAAAGCTTAGAAAGCTAGCATATGAATGGGCTGATATTGTAGTGCTTCATATGCATATGATGGATCCAATACCAGTAATAGCATTTGGAATAGATGATGGACCACCTGTAATTTATATGAATCATGGAGATCATCTTTTTTGGCTTGGAGCAAGTATAGCTGATTTAGTTGTAGATCTTAGACCTTCTGGACAAAAGCTGACTTTGACTAGAAGAAGTTGTAATAATTCTTTTATATTACCTATACCGTTAGAAGCTAAAAAAGTTTTTAATAGAAATGAAATTAGGGGAAAATATAAAATAAACGAAAATGAAATTGTTATATTAACCATTGCTTCCAATTATAAATTTAGGAGTATCAATGATTATAATTATATTAATATTATAAAAGAGATAGTTAGCAAAGTTGATAATTGCAGAGCTTATATTATTGGTCCTAACGATATAGGAAAATGGCATGAAATAAATGTTGAAACAGGTGGAAAAGTAAGAGCATTAGGAGTAGTAACAGAAATAGAAGAATTTTATCAAATATCAGATGTCTATTTAGATTGTTTTATGATGGGAAGCATGACATCACTATTAGATGCTTCTAAATATGGACTATCAATAATAAAATTCACAAATAATTATTGCCCCATTCTTACTGAATTTGATGAAGAATTTGAAGTATGTAGTTATAACAATATAAATGACATTATACAAGAAATTAATGAAATAAAGAACGGTAATATTGAAACGTATGAGAAATATAAAAGTGTTAACGATGCTATAGAAAAAAATCATATATTGGATACTAAGGAAAAAATCAAAAATATATACAGTAGGGTAGATAATCACAGAGTAAATAGAAAATTGACCATAAGTAATGGTACAGAAGATTATGATCTTTTTTGGATTCTCTTAATTAATAGGGGATATGTTTACTAAGGGATGGATAAAGAGAATATAGGAATATAAAAAAGATTTTAGATAAAGATGCATAAATGCCCAAAGTAAAAACTTTACTTATGCATATCAGTCGAAATGAAGGTCATGCATTTCTAGTTTTAGATATATACTCATAGTATAAGTGCAATGTTAGAATATGGCAAGCTATAGATATATTAATAAGGAAATACAATATAGATTTAATAACAAAAGGGGGATGAACATGCAATCAAACAATACTCCGCTATTAACAGCTCATTTATTTGTTTTAAAGAAGAATTCATGGGACGGATTTGATGAAATGTTAAAAAGACTTAATGAAAATGGAATAACAGTGAAATTGTATGAACCTAATGATGCATTATTAGATATAAATCCTAAAAATCCACGTGTTTATGTTTCACTGGGAGAAAATGTAGAACAATTTTCAACACTGTATGCTATGCCTTATCATGAGAGAAAGCGTTGGTTACATTACAAGTCTCCAGCGGACATTCAACCAGGTTATTTATTTTACTGCTGGCTCAACCGGACGGATCCACTCCCTAAAAATAAAATAATACCTGATATTCAGTTTTCATCTGATACTCCATTAGTGTCAGTGTTCACAGCTGCATATAAATCAAAAGAAAAAATTCAGCGTCCTTATCGATCCTTATTGAATCAGACCTATACCAATTGGGAATGGGTAATTGTAGATGATTCTGGTGATGAGGATGCCACATACAATCAAGACTTACTACCGCTAGATGACCCACGTGTGAGGAGATTTCGACAAGATTACCGCAATGGCTATATTGGAGCAACTAAACGGTATGCAGCAGGTCTGTGTACGGGAGAAATTTTAGTAGAAGTAGATCATGATGATGAGCTAACTCCTGATTGTTTAGAGAAAATAGTCCATACATTTCAGAAGCATCCTGAATGTGGCTTTGCATATGGGGAGAGTGCAGAGGTGTACGTAGGGAGCAACGATGCACAATGGTATGGTTGGGATTGTGGCTTTGGATACGGTATATATTATCGGGTTTGGGTACATGAAATGAATCGATGGCAAAATGTGTTAAGAAATACTGTCATCAATGGGACTACCATACGTCATTTAGTTGGGTTGCCCAATCATCCACGTGCGTGGACAAGAGAGTGTTACCATCTGCTTGGAGGGCACCGCGAAGAACTATTGGTCGCAGATGATTATGACATGCTAGTTAGATCATTTCTTTGCACTAGGTATGTATGCATTCCTGATTTGGTCTATATACAATATAGAAATGAGAATGGGGATAACTCAACTTTTACTAGAAATCAGCAGATCCAAATTCTCGTAAGTGAATTGTACAGATATTATAGTGAAAGAATCCATGCAAGAGTTAATGAACTTGGAGTACATGAATATGTGTCATATAGTCGTGTATGGGAGAGAGAACCTAATGACGTAGCTCTTAAAGCAGCTAATATAATTAATGAGGATTCATCTAGAATTTCAATGTTGTTTCCAATTCCATACTCTTGTTCTGCAATTAAGCATGACCAATTAATTACGACTATTCAAAAGGGTATAGAAACTAACTTTAAAGAAATAGAAGTAGTGGTTGTAGGTTATATTCCTGAAGAGGTCGAGTCTTTTGCATCTAAAGCGCCTATGGGAGCAATTCGATGGTGGCCAATGGAGCCAAAGGATTCATTAGAAACCTGTATCCAATATGCCAAATTTTGCTCTTCATGTAAAGAAAAAGTTGTTATACTACCAGAATCGCTACAAGAATGATTAGAACATTACTATAAGCTGATTCTAGCTTATTTGAATCCAAGTTAGATAAAAATGAGCAATAAAATTTTCCTCTGTTATAATGTGATCAATATTTTTCATATTATAATGGAGGATTTTTTTACGTTGTTTATCTTTTATATTTTTTGTTAGTATTAACTTTTATGTACGTGGAAATAAAATATACACTCCTATAAATTATGAAGCCTTTTGATTAATGCAAAATAAGAACAGAGTGTCGAACTTGTCGACACTCTGAGTCGTGGAAAAGCACGACTTTTTACACTATTATTAGATAGACAAGATTATATCAATTGCTACACCACTAGTTAAGCCTCCCATGCCAGTGGTAATTTCTACTGATATTAGATTACATGCACTTACAGGAATATTTTCAGCTATAAATGCGCAAGGATTTGGAGTAGCTGCATTATTTGGTCCGGTTATTGTTAAAGGAGTACCTACGGCTGAAAACGTAAAGCCACCATCTGTACTTATAACAATCGTAGCAGTTACTAAGTCGGTTGCTGTTAAGATATTGTTTCGGATGTTTAGTCTCAAACCTGTAATAGTTCCATTAGCCGGTATGACTACAGAATTTCGTGCAAAGTCCGTACCGGAAGTTCCTAGTCCAACGAAGTGGCCAGTAACAATAGATTGTTGATCTGTACCTAGATATAGGATTGAAGAACCTTGAGATCCTTGTGTGCCTTGAGCCCCTTGAGATCCCTGAGAACCTTGAGCCCCCTGAGATCCTTGAACACCTTGAGGTCCTTGAACACCCTGAGCGCCTTGAGCCCCTTGAGGTCCTTGAGCGCCTTGAGCTCCTTGAACACCCTGAGCGCCTTGAGCCCCTTGAGGTCCTTGAGCCCCTTGAGATCCTTGAACGCCTTGGGAACCTTGAGCACCTTGAGCACCCTGAGAACCTTGAGAACCTTGAACACCCTGAGCACCTTGAACACCTTGAGCGCCTTGAGAACCTTGAGAACCTTGAACGCCTTGACGACCTTGAGAACCTTGAGCGCCTTGAGAACCTTGGGCCCCTTGAGCACCCTGAGAACCTTGAGGTCCTTGAACACCTTGAGCCCCTAGAGAGCCTTGAACACCTTGAGCGCCTTGACGCCCTTGAGGTCCTTGAGCTCCTTGAACACCTTGAGCGCCTTGACGCCCTTGAGGTCCTTGAGCGCCTTGAGAACCTTGAACGCCTTGACGACCTTGAGAACCTTGAACACCCTGAGCACCTTGACGCCCTTGAGGTCCTTGAGCGCCTTGAGCACCCTGAGCACCTTGAACGTCTTGACGGCCTTGAGGTCCTTGAGCGCCTTGAGATCCTTGGGCGCCTTGAACGCCTTGACGACCTTGAGAGCCTTGACGGCCTTGAGGTCCTTGAGCACCCTGAGATCCTTGACGCCCTTGAGGTCCTTGAGCGCCTTGACGGCCTTGAGGTCCTTGAGCACCTTGAGAACCTTGACGCCCTTGAGGTCCCTGAGCACCTTGAGATCCTTGAGCACCTTGAGCCCCTTGACGACCTTGAGAGCCTTGAGCGCCTTGACGGCCTTGAGGTCCTTGAGATCCTTGAGCACCTTGAGCGCCTTGAGGTCCCTGAGCACCTTGAGATCCTTGAGCACCCTGAGCACCTTGAGCGCCTTGACGACCTTGAGAGCCTTGACGGCCTTGAGGTCCTTGAGCACCCTGAGATCCTTGACGCCCTTGAGGTCCTTGAGCGCCTTGACGGCCTTGAGGTCCTTGAGCGCCTTGACGGCCTTGAGGTCCTTGAGCACCTCGACGGCCTTGAGGTCCTTGAGCACCTTGAGAACCTTGACGCCCTTGAGGTCCCTGAGCACCTTGAGCGCCTTGACGACCTTGAGAGCCTTGAGCGCCTTGACGACCTTGAGAGCCTTGACGGCCTTGAGGTCCTTGAGCACCCTGAGATCCTTGACGCCCTTGAGGTCCTTGAGCGCCTTGACGGCCTTGAGGTCCTTGAGCACCTTGAGAACCTTGACGCCCTTGAGGTCCCTGAGCACCTTGAGATCCTTGAGCACCTTGAGCCCCTTGACGACCTTGAGAGCCTTGAGCGCCTTGACGGCCTTGAGGTCCTTGAGATCCTTGAGCACCTTGAGCGCCTTGAGGTCCCTGAGCACCTTGAGATCCTTGAGCACCCTGAGCACCTTGAGCGCCTTGACGACCTTGAGAGCCTTGACGGCCTTGAGCGCCTCGAGGTCCTTGAGCCCCTTGAGATCCTTGACGCCCTTGAGAGCCTTGAGGTCCTTGAGGTCCTTGAGCACCCTGAGATCCTTGACGCCCTTGAGCGCCTTGACGCCCTTGAGGTCCTTGAGGTCCTTGAGAGCCTTGACGGCCTTGACGTCCTCTTGGGCATGGAGGACAGTTGCAACAATCACAGCAGTTTTTTTTGTCCATTGGTTCCAATAACCCCAATAAGCACATAGGATTCTGCTGGTTACCATATTCTACATCATCATATCTATCGCAAAAAGAATTTTTCCTTTTATCGTCTCTTTTATCATCAAAATAACTATTCTGCCCCACAATAAATCGTAACCTCCTTTAAAGCCTATACCATGGTATTACAATGCCATGTTATTACATACTATGGGTGGTGTCATAATATGTTACAAATTGCGAATAATCATATTCATAGAATACTGATAAAAATACAAACTTTAAAATATAATAATGTAGTAATTTATATTTACTAAAAAAATTATTTTATCTAACTTTTTAATGTCACCACTTTTATTTTCTTACATACGATGTATTATGAATATTAAATAAAATTACATTTATCATAATCTTTCAAGAGGAGGAGAATTTATGTCCATTAACTTCAAAAAATTTTTGCCACGTCCGGGTCTTGTAAATAAACAAGGACGTTTGCCAGATCCTTCCGAATTAGTTTGCATTGAAGTACCTAAGATATTTGATCAATGCTTAATAAAAAGATGTCTTGTATACGGTGAAGGCCCTGACACAAATACAACAGATTATGAATTGAGAAGTGATCCCCTAACAGATCCTAAGAGATATATTGGTAGTAGGGACTTCAATGTAAAGTTGGTCTCTGTGGATAAGATTCCACTTAAAGGAAAACAAGGTTTCAAAAAAATAGTTCTTTCTTACATTATTTCTTTCTATGCAGATTATCTTGACTGCAATGGTGTAAACAAAAGTGAATTTTATGAAATTAATAGAACTGATGTAATTGGGAAGTTCTACTGTCCTGATTCTATAGCTCAAATTTCTGCTGGTTTTGTATCTGCTCACCATGTTCAAGATTTAGATCCTAATATAATAAAACTTGAAATGGTTGCTGAAGCACTAGACGGTGAATTACTAAAAGATAGAGAAGGAAACTGTGTTTTAGACATCACTTTGGGGTATTTCATTGTTGTAAAATGTGAGCTTATTGTACAGCTTCTTATCCCAGCTTATGACTACTGTCCAGTTCCAAAAGAACCATGTGAAGAAGAACCAGAGGAAGATCCATGTGAGAGATTTGAAAAAGCTCCAATTCCTAAGTTCTATCCAGATCAAAACTTAGAACCATTATTCTCAGAGTGTGATGATAACGATAGAGGTTATAATGATGGAGAATATAATGATGGCGAATATAATTAGCAAAGATTATTCTCCGAATAGATTTTAATTACCTTATAAATCTTTTATTTACGCGTTGTACTAGCTACTAAAAGTATGTTTAAAACAATTGTAAATATATTTTTGTCAGAAATATTCTTGAAAAACAATTAGAATTAACTAATGTATATAGTTTTAGTTCTATTAAAACTTGTTCTATGACAAATAATGGGGAATAAGTATTAAAGGTTTTTAACAAAATAAGACCATGCCTTTTTAGAATCAATTATAAGAGATTCGCCTACGAGGCGGATTGTTGTCATTTTAGAATCTGAAAGTTTATTATTAAAAATGTTTCCTATATTTTGCATAGAACTAGGTATTATTACATTATAAACAGAATCAATTAATATAAAGGAAACTATAAACAAGACATTCAAATTATTAAATTTTCAGTATTATAATAAGTGAACTCTACAATTTCAATCATCTTCCTTATTATTGATTTTTACTTAATTTAATTATAATTGAACTTTGATAGAGTTCTTTAATAATTTAACTAGCACAACGCATAAATTTTATAAGGAGATTCATATGATTTATTTAGATAATGCAGCTACATCATTTCCAAAACCATCAGCAGTTTATGAAGAAGTACTAAATTGCATGAGAAATTATGCTGCTAGCCCAGGACGAGGTTCTTATGACATGTCTATAAAAGCAGCTCTAAAAATTATGGAAACAAGAGAAGAAATATGCAAATTATTTAATATTCCCAGTCCTTTTAACTTAATCTTTACAGGCAATTCAACCGAAGCATTAAATATAGGAATTAAAGGAGTTTTAAAAAAGGGAGATCATGTTATTAGTACAGTAATTGAACATAATTCTGTCTTAAGGCCATTGCATTCAATGAGCAAAAGCGGAGTTGAAGTCACTTTGGTAAATGTAGATAAAGCAGGGTATGTTAATATTAATGATATTAAGGAAGAGATTAAGAAAAATACTAAGATGATCATTATCAATCATGCATCTAATGTACTAGGTAGTCTTCAAGATATCGAAAATATTGGCAATCTTTCAAAGGTAAAAGGAATTATATTTATGGTGGATGCATCTCAAAGTGCTGGAGTTATTCCTATTGATGTGGAAAGAGATAACATTGATTTATTAGCATTCTCAGGGCATAAAGGATTATTGGGACCTCAAGGAACAGGATGCTTGTTTATACGAAAGGGAATAAAATTAAAGAATTTTAAAGAAGGTGGAACCGGAAGCAATTCTCATTTCATGGTTCAACCAGACTTCATGCCAGATCAGTTTGAAAGTGGAACTCTAAATACACCAGGAATTGCTGGTTTATGTGAAGGAATAAAATTCATTAAGAGAGTTGGAGTAGATAATATACAAAAATGTGAAAAAGAATTGATATCATATTTATTCGAGGAATTAAAAAAACTACCTTATGTAAAAATTTATGGGAATAATTCTGTAAAACAAAGAAGTCCAGTACTTTCCTTCAATATAGAGGGAATTGATGCTTCTATTGTTGGTGAACAACTGAATGAAGAAGGAATAGCTGTACGAACAGGTTACCATTGTGCACCTTTAATACATGACGTGATTGGTACAGAATATGCTGGTACTGTGAGAGTGAGTCCAGGATATTTTAATACCTTTGAGGATATAGAAAAACTAATAGTAACAATCCTGAGGATTTATAAAGGATAATGCGAAATGAAGGATGCGGTACATATATAATTATATATGTAATAAAAAATATTAGGATGTGAAAGTTATGAATTCTTATGGTAATTCAAACTCTCCTTATCAAATAGATAATCCTGGTGAGTGCGAAAGATATACAATGCTTGAATATATACTAAAGATGCAGAATAGATTAGATGATTTAAGTAATATAATTGATTTGATGAGCCCACCGAAAGATATAACTGATATTTGTCCGACTGGGTGTGCTAAAAATGTTAAAGTGGCAGTAATTGGTGCCGGAGAAGCTGGATTAGCTGCTGCCTTTGAACTAAGAAAGACAGGTTGTAACATTACTTTATTTGAAGCAAGCCATCGAATAGGAGGAAGGGTATACACTTATTACTTTGATAGAAATAGAAAGTACTATGGTGAATTAGGTCCAATGAGTATACCAGTATCACATGAGACTACCTGGCATTATATAAATCTTTTTAAACTTCATACAAGCCCTTTTGTACATCATAATGATAATGGTTTGTTTTATGTTAGAGATGAACGGGCGATTAATGATGCTAAAGGGAAAAGTGTGGAAAATAATATATATCCTAAGTTTAATTTAAGCCAAATTGAGAGAAAAAAAGCATGGTCTGAACTCCATGAAAAGATATATATAAAATATTTAAGATCTCTTCCAATAGAATTAAGAAGGGAATTAATTCAAGTTAAATCTGAATATTCAAAGAGTATAATAGAAATAGATAAATTAAATTATAGAAATGCATATGAGAATGTGGATCTTAGTCAGGATTCTATATCAATGCTTGCGTATTTGGAAGGCAAAGAACAGTTTTTTAGTTTAAGTCTTACTGAAATGCTTCAGCAATACTATACAGCAGATTTTGAATATACTTATCGTATTACCGATGGTATGATTAATTTACCTCATTCATTATATGAAGCGCTTTGTGACAAAAAGGAAGAGGCTTATAGAGGTATTAGTAAAGAACAATTAGGTAAAATAGAAATAAAAATGGGTTTCCCTGTTAGTGGAATATATAATTCTTTTTCAAAAGATAAAATTATACTTAAATATACGGATTATAGAAATACTAAAGAAACATCTGAAGAATTCGATTACGTAATATGTGCCATACCATTCTCAAGCCTAAGGAGAATTGAAATTGAACCTCTTTTTTCAACTACTAAGATGCAGGCTATAAATGAAATGAACTATGAAATAGCACAGAAGATATATCTACATCTTAAGGAAAGATTTTGGGAAATGGGAAATGCATCAAAAAAGATAGTAGGAGGATGTTCTTTTACGGATCTTCCTTTAGTTTCAATTCACTATCCTTCAGATCATGCAAAACCTGTAGCTAATAAATATGGCAAATGGGTATTAAAGCCTGGGGCAAGCCCTGAAGAGGCTGGTGTATTACTAGCTAGCTATAGCTGGTGCCAAGACGCAGTGAGATTGGGAAATGAAAATCCAGAATTGCAAATTGATGATGTAATGAGATATATAGAAAAAGTTCATGGACTTTCGCCTCATTATTTAGATGACAAGTTAATTGACTATAAGTCATTAATTTGGTCGGATGTACAATATATATGGACTGCAGGAGCATTATCAAAGCCGGAGGATAAAACGCTTTTTTCCTATGCTGTTACAGTTCCCGAAATGGGAGACAGGGTGTTCTTTGCAGGAGAGCATATTTCACAAAAGCATGTTTCTCAGCAAGGGGCTCTTCAAAGTGGAATGATTGCTGCTAATGAAGTAGCGAAGAAGATGAAGGATAATTAGATTTAAACAGAGAAGTTAATTATAATTAAATCTAATTTTTTCTTTTATATAAGTTGCACTAAAGATTTTAGCATCAATCTTTAGTATTTAAATTCAAGTATAGTGGCAGCTGATTCCCTGTAGATAGTAATTAAGAGAAAAAACCTCAGAAAATATTTCTGAGGTTTTTTAACTGAAAGTACAAAGTACTTGTAAATTTAAAAGCCTTTATAGGAACCATATAAGATTACATTTTCTGTATCTCCAGGCTGAATAGGAGGGCTTATTGCTATATTATAAGTTTTATCTATAGGAAGTGGATTATTATTTAGGGAATTATCATATTCATCAGATACATAATAGTTATTTATTTGTCCACTGGAAGCGCGAGTTACTTGTAAATCAACAACTATATAATAAATTGATAATGGAGCTACAGTTCCCGTAACGTTTACCGTTCTAGTAATTGAAGTATTTGGGGGATAGGGATCGCAGTTATTTCCACAAGCCTCTTTGCACACTTTAAACAAAATAGCTTCAAGTTCTTCTTTACATATCTTTATACATTTTCCACAACAATAATCTTGAAAGCATTTGTCATCACAATCTTTTTTACAACAATCAACTTGAAAGCATTTGTTATTACAATCTTTTTTGCAATAATCATTTTGGGAGTGCTTATCATTACAATCTTTTTTACAACATTTATTAGAATAAGGCTCATAATTTATTATTATAAATGGTACAAGATAGCTGTTTGAACTTGTAGCAGATCCAAAGCTTGTAAGGGTATCTTTATTTCTTCCATAAAGTATTATACCTTTATTCCTTAAGCTGTTTTTTATCCATGAGGAAACAATAGTGGTAATATCTACTGTTACTGATACATTAGTAGTCAATGGATAAAAATTTATTATAGTATTGTGATTATAATTAGGGGAATTGTTATAAGTTGTATAGGTGCTAAAGTATTCATAAAGCGGACTTATGGAGATTTTTTTGCTAGTATCATAAAAAAAATTATCAGCCTTAAAAAGCGTAAGCTTTGCACTGGATATTATAACATTAGAAGGTATTGATGAGATATCCCAAAATAAATAGCTATAATAGTTATGTTCACCATCAGAGCCTACTATTATTGTATCTTCATTTAAACTTTTATCAGGATATTTATTTGAAATTGTTAAACTTTTAATAGCTGGAATCGTAATACTTTTCATTATTAACCTCCATTTCTTCGCTATCGTTGGCCATATAAAATGAAACTTAGCTTCAGAGGGAGTTTTCTAAGTGCCCCTTAAGGGTAAATATTCCTCTGAAGGTTAGTTGAACTTATACCCACAAGGGGCACAATGTAACTACAAGGGTCATAATGTCTAGGAGCTCTCCACTGTTAGCTCCCACCTTAAAGAAAAGTAGAGAACAAAAATCTTTTATTTTCTGTGAATCACTTTCGCCTTTAGGTGAGATGGGAGTGTTACCTTATGTAAGTTTTATTTAGAATCATATCACTTCAATATATGAAATTTATAAAAAGAAGTGAATAAAATTGCAATCTACTATTGGAAATTTATCTGTTATGTTAGACTTTTATTTGCAGAAATAATTATAATAGCTACATTTTAAATCTTCTTTCCTTTTGTTAGAAAGCATGGAGTTGCATAACAACTCCATGAAATTTATATTATAGTTTATATTATTGTTGGAAACTACTGAGAACTGATGTCGAAGTAACTGATTGGGTGCTGGTTAATTTTGGATAAATAACTATCTGATAAGTTCCATTACCTGCCCAAGCTCTTTGAGGACCTGTAGGACTAGCAGTAACAGAAAATGCTTGGTAAAAAGTTTGTTTAGCACCAGCACGAGAAGCAATAGCTCGAATCTCAATATAACCTGCATCATTAGCTGCAGGGATAGTTCCAGTAACGTGAATTGTTGCAAGAGTAGTTGATTGTGGAGTATCAAAACTTGCCATTAAATAACATCTCCTTTAATTAATTTCTTGGATTTTCTCATATTTTTATAATATATTATATTACTAGTCCTTTAAATTGTGACAATATAATACATATTTCGGTAATGTGTAAAGTGATTTGTTTCATATTTATGATTCAATGAATTTTGCTCATTAATTTATATTACGTTAACATTAAATTTATTTGAAAATGAGATTTGACTAAGGTCAATGATAATAAATCATAATTTAAATCATCAAAGAATACAATATAATAATCATAATTTTGGAGTAATGAAATGGAACAAGAATTACAAAATATGAAAAAGCAGATAAAAGATAATATACAATATTTATTAGATAATAAGAAATTAGAAAAATCATTATTTCTTATAGATAAATACTTTAAAGTTGTTTCGTTTGATCCAGAAATGTATTCACTGAAATTGATTATAACTATGATGAAAGGAATTACTTTAGATTCTGAAAATATATTAAAAAATGTATTAGAAAGAGAACCATATAATGAAGAGTTATTATTTAATCTTAGTTACTTAATGGATAAAAAGAAAGAAGAGAAACAAGCCTTAGAATATTTTTGCAAGGCAAAATTGTTTAATCCAAGTAGCAATGTAAATGTTGGAGATGTAATTTCGAATTTTAAACCTATAAGTAGTAATTTGAGGATTTTAAATGGTACTATCGAAATTGCAAATCAAATAAACACTATAACAAAAGGTCTTAGGAAATTGGGATTAGAGGCAAAAGCGTTAAATTATTACCCGAGTTATCTAGGATATAAATGCGATTATGTATTAGACATTAATTTATATAAAGATATTAATGCAGCAAATGTAGAAACAAAAAAGCTTGCTGCTAAAATGATAGCAGAAAATGATGTATTCCATTTTCATTTTGGAACGAGCTTAGCTATAGATTATAGTGATTTGCAGCTTCTTAAAAAATTAGGTAAAAAAGTTTTAATGCAACATTGGGGATCTGATGTAAGAATGTATTCTAAAGCAGTTATGGTAAGTCCAAATGTGAAAGTTAAAGAATTAGATGAAAATACAATAAAAAGACGGTTAGATTTTTTATCAAAGAATATTTCACACTGCGCGGTTTGTGATTACGAATTATATGATTATGTAAAAGATTATTATGAAAATATTCATATAATACGTCAATGCATAGATTTAAGTGATTTCAAGTTAAATAATGCTAAGAATGATAAATTATTAATAGTTCATGCACCAACCAATAGAGAAATTAAAGGCACAAAATATATTCTAAAAGCTATAGAAGATTTAAAACTGAGCTATGATTTCGATTTTAAACTTATAGAAAATATGAGTTATGAAGATGCAATGAAAACTTATAGAAATGCTGATGTTGTTATTGATCAGTTGTTAATAGGTTCATATGGATTGGTGGCAATTGAAAATATGGCATTAGGTAAACCAGTAATATGTTATATAAATGAGAAGATGAAAGAAAAATATCCAAGTGAATTACCAATAATTTCATGTGGAATTGAAGATATTAAAGAAAAAATAGAATATTTAATAAAAAATCAGGATGCTTTAAAAATAATTGGGCTCAATGGACGCAAATATGTAGAAAAATATCATGATATCAATAAGCTGAATTCTGAGATAGTTAAAATATACGAAGAAATATAATGGAAGGCAAAGAGTATGGTAAAAGATAAAAAAATACTGATTACAGGTGGAGCTGGATTTATTGGAAGTAAGATATGTGAAAGACTATTAAATAATAATGAAATATTAATTTATGATAATCTGAATAGAAACTCGGTCAAAGAAACTGAATTACTTAAGATGAAAAATATAAAATTGGTTAAAGGAGATATACTAGATTATAAATCTTTAAAAAGTGCAGTGGATGAATTTAAACCTGAAATAGTAATACATTTAGCAGCTATAGCAGGAATTGATACTGTAATAAGAAATCCAGTAAAAACAATGAAGGTGAATATGATAGGTACTTATAATGTTGTAGAGTCTATTAAAGATTATATAAAACAGATGGATAGATTCATTAATATATCAACTAGTGAAGTATTTGGATCATATGCATTCAAAGTAGATGAACAAAGTACTACAAATTTAGCACCTGTAGGAGAAGCTAGATGGACATATTCTGTAAGTAAACTTGCAGGAGAACATTTAGCACATAGTTATTATAAGGAATATGGATTACCTGCAATTTCAGTAAGACCTTTCAATATATATGGAGAAGGACAGGTAGGAGAAGGTGCAATTCATTCATTTATATTAAAAGCATTAAAAGAGGAGGATATGGAAATCCATGGTGATGGAGATCAAATAAGATCATGGTGCTATATAGAGGATTTTGTTGATGGCATAATGCTTTGTTTAGAAAAAAAAGAAGCAATAGGAAATTCTTTTAACATTGGAAATCCAAGAGGAACCATTACAATTTCTATGCTTGCTCATAGTATAAAAACCATATCAAATTCAAAGTCAAATTTAGTATATGTGCCAAAAAACTATGTTGATGTAGAAATAAGAATTCCAAGCATTGATAAAGCAAAAGAAATATTGGGGTATCAACCTAAATATGATTTGATTTCTGGATTGGAGAAAACAATTGCGTGGTATAGAGGAAATATGAAATAAGTTTTATATTAGAGGTTTAATATGAATAGAAATATAGTTATTACAGGTGGTACAGGATTTTTAGGAGGAAGTTTAATAAATACTTTTAAGGAAGATGATATATTATATAATTTGGGAAGAAATAGAAATGAAAGTTGTAAAAATATATATTGGAATTTAAGAGATAGCATGGAAAATATAGAAATGCCCTTCGATGTAGATACTATAATTCATTGTGCATCTATTGTAGGAGATTGTAATTCAAATATTAGGGACTATATAGATATTAATGTAGGAGCCACATTAGAACTTTTAGAATATAGTAGAAAAACGGGTGTGAAACAGTTTATCTATATCTCCACTGGAGGAGTGTATGGATTTGAAAGTAATCCATTTAAAGAAGAGGAACAATGCAATCCACATGGTATATATAGTTTATCCAAGTACTTTTCAGAAAAGCTTTGCATGGAATATCAAAATAAAATTAAAATCACAATTATAAGAGTTTTTTTCCCATATGGAAAAGGTCAGAAAGGAAGATTAATTTCAAATCTTATTCACAAGATATTAAAAGGTGAGAAGGTAATTTTAAATAATGAAGGAATGCCGTTAATTAATCCAATTAATATTGTAGATTTATGTAATCTTATTAATGGGGTTGTTGAGAAAAGGCTTGAAGGGATATTCAATGCATGTGGAGACGAAATAGTATCTATAAAAGAACTTTGTCAAAGAATAAGCGATAAGTTTGGTATTAATAATGTACAATATGAATTTAATAATATAGAATGTAAAAATATGTTAGGAGACAATAAAAAAATAAAGGACAAATTAAATTATTCTATGAAAGTAAAATTATTAGATAATATATAGATATACAATGCAGGAATTATACTTATTTAACAATTACCGAAATCAGATACATTTATCTTCCACAGGACTAGTGAAATTTTCGCTGGAAGGTTCTATAAGAAAATTAAAAAGACTAAGATTGTATGGAGAAGGATTGCATATATGTTGAAGAATGTAGTGTTAATAATGCCTAATTTTAATTGGCGTATAAAATTTGATATTCAAAAAGATCCACCTATGGGGATTGCATATATAGGTGCAGTTTTAGAACTTAATGGATATAAAGTAACGATTATAGATGCTAATGCTGAAGAATTAACATTAGATGATGTAATAGCAAAAATAATGAAAATAAGTCCAGATTTTATTGGAATTAGTGCAAATTATTCACCTCTAAATAATCTAGCAATAGAGTTATGTGAAAAAATAAAGGATTATAATAAGAACATAATTGTTAGCGTTGGTGGAAATCATGCTACTGCCAGCTATAAGTATATGTTAGAAAAATCTAATGGAGCAATAGATTTTGTAATTAGAGGACAAGGTGAAACTATAATATTAAATTTATTGGAATCACTTGGAAAGGGTACGGAAGTTAGTAAGGTCAAAGGAATTGCTTATATAAAAAATGGAGAGGTTATATGTACGGAGCAACAAGAATTAATTAAGAATATTGATGATATTCCTATGCCAGCATACCATTTGTTAGATATGAATTTATACGATAGATATAATATAGTATCATCTAGAGGGTGCCCATATAGATGTACATATTGTGCTTCAAGTGTAATAGTAGATAAAGTGGCCTATAGATCTCCTGAAAATATAGTGAGAGAAATAGAATATTTAATAAAAAATTATGGACAAAAAATGTTTTGGTTTTCAGATGATACTTTTACATCTAATTTTAAGCACACAAATCAACTTCTTAATTTGATAATAAAAAGAAATTTGAATATAAAATGGAGTTGCCTTACAAGAGTAAATAGGACAAGCAAAGAACTTCTTGAGAAAATGAAGAAAGCAGGATGCATATATATTTCTTATGGAGTAGAAAGTGGAGATGCAAATATGCTTGAAAAAATGAACAAAAAAATCACACTGGATCAAGTTAGGGAAGCTCTACGGATTACAAAGGAAATAGGTATTGATATGTATACATTTTTTTTGATAGGCTATCCAGGAGAAACAATTGAATCTGTGAATAAAAGTTTTGATTTAATAAGAGAAATTAAACCAACTGGAGCAAGCTTTGCAGTAGTAATTCCGCTGCCTGGAACAAGTTTGTGGAATTATCTTTATAAGCAGGGCTATTTGGATTATGATAGAATCAATTGGGATTATCTTTTTGCTAAGTCAGGTAAAGATAAGTATGAAAATTACTCAGCCAAATTAGCATCTACTTGGTGTAATATAGATGAAAAAAAGCTTGTAGAATTATGTGAACAAGGTCAACGGTTAGTAACTTAGAAATTAAGGAAAAGTTATGTTAAGGAAAGTGTAACAAATTAGAAATTTAAATAATAAAAATGAATAATAAATCAATGTCCTTTAAGAAGGATTAATTCTTCTTAAAGGACATTGATTTTTAGTCTATGGTATGAGAAGTTCATTAAAAACAATACTTTTAAAGTTGTAGCAACATATTAGTATAAAAACATATTATATATTAAATTTAACGGAAAAGGGAATTGACTAATAGGAGAGGATTCAATGTTAAACAAAGATAAATTGATTTATAAGATTAACAATAAAACAGCTGCAATAGGCATTATTGGTTTAGGATATGTAGGCCTACCTTTGGCGGTTGAATTTGCAAAAAGTGGGTATAAAGTACTAGGATTTGATATTCAAGAGAAAAAAGTGAACATGATTAATAATGGAGAAAATTATATAAGTGATGTTATAGATGAAGACCTAAAATTTGTAATTGAAAATAGAAGGTTAAAAGCAAGTAATGAGATTAAGTTTGTGAAAGATATTGATGTAATCTTAATCTGTGTTCCTACTCCATTAGATAAGTATCAACAACCAGACATTAGCTATGTTAAAGAATCTACAGAATCAGTTGGAAAGTATCTACATGAAGGTATGCTTGTAATTCTTGAAAGTACAACTTACCCAGGAACTACTGAAGAATTAGTATTGCCTATATTAGAATCAATGTCCAGTTTAAAGTGTGAAGAAGACTTTTATTTAGCATTCTCACCTGAAAGGGTGGACCCGGGAAATTCAATGTATAATACTGCCAATACAGCAAAGGTAGTCGGAGGAGTAGGTAAAGATAGCACGGAAATAGCAGCAGCATTATATGGAAATGTTTTAAACAGCGGAATTTTTGAAGTATCTAGCCCAAGGGTAGCTGAAATGGAGAAAATTCTTGAAAATACTTATAGAAATATAAATATTGGGTTGATTAATGAAATGGCAGTTATATGTAATAAGATGAATATAGATATTTGGGAGGTTATAGAAGCAGCAAAAACTAAACCTTATGGTTTTCAAGCATTTTATCCTGGTCCAGGGCTTGGTGGACATTGTATACCATTAGACCCATATTATTTAACTTGGAAAGCTAGAGAATATGATTATCACACAAGACTTATAGAAACCTCAGGAGAAATTAACAATTTTATGCCTCAATATATAGTGCAAAGAGCTGCCAGCATATTGAATAGATTTAATAAACCTTTAAATAAAGCTAATATTTTGATATTAGGAATAGCTTATAAAAGTGATATAGATGATTATCGAGAAAGTCCTGCTCTTAAAGTAATAGAGAATTTTCAAAAACAAGGTTCAGAAGTAACATTTTATGATCCATATATAACATCTTATAGGTATAAGGGGAAAGAGTGTAAAGGTGTAGAATTAACAGTTGAGATGTTAAAGAATGCAGATTTAGTTGTTATAACTACTGCCCATAAAAAATATAATTATAGCTTTATTCAAGAAAATTCTATATTCATATTTGACACAAGAAATGCAACTAAGGACGTTGAAAATAAAGATAATATTGAATTGTTATAAGATATAAGAAAGCTAGGGGAAACCTTAGCTTTTTAATTTAATATAAATTATCCTTATTTTTGAATTTATTAGAGCTGGAAAGTAATTTTTATTTTTTAAATATAACTAAATTAACTATTGATTTTCAAATATAAGAAACGGTCATTTTATAGATGTAATATACAGATAATCACATTTTTATACAGAGAACATATTATATATCGAGGGCTGATGTAATGGTTAATGCTAAATTCAAAATATAATTTATGAATTAATTAAACGTCTTAGCTGCAATTAGAATAGTATGAAAACTAGAATTGAGTAGAAATTTAATAGTATAAACTTGTAAGCATATAACAATTTTTTTATGCAAGGGGGATTAAATGAAGAATCAAGTAAGTTTATGTATGATTGTAAAAGATGAGGAGGAATATTTGCCAAGATGTTTATCTAGCATTAAGGATATAGTTGATGAAATCATTATAGTTGACACTGGTTCTAGTGATAAAACAGTAGAAATTGCAAAGAATTTTGGGGCTAAGATTTATTATTTTAAATGGAACAATGATTTTAGTGAAGCTAGAAATGAATCTTTAAAATACGCCACAAAAGATTGGATACTTATATTAGATGCAGACGATGAATTGAATTCAGAATCTAAGGAAACATTTAAAGTGTTGTTAAATACTGAATTAGATGAAAAAGCAATTTATCATTTTGAAACCTTAAGTTACTATGGAAACAGCATAGACAATGATAATATTGCTATAAATTTAAATCCGAGGTTATTTAAAAATAATCGAGGTATTCATTATGAAGGAGAAGTGCATAATCAATTAATTAGTGTCAAAGGAGACTATAATGCAGTCTGTAATGAGATAAAAATATATCATTATGGTTACATTGATAAAAGAATTATTTCTAAAGATAAAAGAAATAGAAATATATTTATTTTGAATGAACAAATCAAAAAAAATCCTAATGATGGGTTTGTTTATTTTAATTTGGGAAATGAATATGGAGCATTAGATGATATGAATAAAGCTTTAGAATGTTACTATAAAGCCTATGAAAAGTTTGTTCCTAATACAGGCTATAGTTCTTTATTGATATTGCGAATAATTATTGCCAATTTGAAATTAAAAAATTATAATAAAGCCCTAGAATTTGTAGATATTGGAAGCTTGTATTATCCAAAATGTACAGATTTTTACTTCTACAAATCTCTTATTTGGCATGAGCTTGATAGACCCACTCTTCAAATAAAAGCATTGGAAAAATGCATCGAACTTGGTGAACCACCTTCAGAATTGAAATTTATATTTGGAACATGGAGTTATAGAGCTTATTATGAACTAGGTAATGTTTATATGAAGTATAAAGATTATAATACTGCTTATAACAATTATGTTGAAGCTTTAAAATTAAAACCTGATTATATTGAACCTTTATACAATATAGCTGATGTATTAAAAGCACAAAATGTATCATTAGAAGAGATGAAAAGAATAATGGAAGAGTCATTTCCAGAGGACAAAAAGGATTATTATAATATTATTGCTGATTTATTTTATCATGTTGGATATTATAGCACAGCATTAGAATATATAAAAAAATATGAAGATTCAGTAAATGTTACTGAAAATACTATCATATTAAAATCAAGATGTCTTATAAGAAATGGTGATTTTGAAGAATACACTAATATAAATGATATAGATAAAAAAAGTTCATATTATATAGTTTTTTCCATGTATAAAGTTCTAAGCTTTATATTATTAAATAAATATGAAAATGCATTATCTATAGTAAATAGTATTAATGAAGATAATTTATCTGATTATAATAAAAAGTACTTAAGAGTATATTCAGAGTTAATAAAACTATTTACCAAAGAACCAACAAAGATGTTGTCAGAGGATGAAAACGATAAAGAATATATGAATATAATTTTAGAAGTTATAGAAATATTGCTTATAAATGATAAATTTGATGAGTTAGCAGTAGCTGTTAATTTATTGAATGTAGTAGACACTAAATACGCATTACTTTACCTTGGAAAATTATATTATAAACATGGATATATTGACCTTGCTAAAAAGGAAATATTAAGATCAATAAAGGAAGTTGATATATATGATGCAGAAGGTCTTGATATATTAAAATATTAAATTGATTAATCTTCCTGCTTCGTCTCCAGTTAAACGAGTATCATAAGGATATTGACAAACAGTTCTGAAATTATCCATAAGATACTCGCCATTTATATTAATCATCTTTCTGTGCATATAATAATTTCTGTATTTCTATAACTCTGATTTAATGCAGAATCAAGAGCTTGTTCAAGATAATTTGTTTGATTGTAAGCAGGTATCAATATGCTTACTAATGGAAATATATCTTTAGAATAATTATCTAGAAATTTATTTCTAGATTCTTCAAATCCATTTGTTGTATTTACATAGCAGCAATCATGAATACACCATGCAGTATGTTGATTCGGAACTACTACCTTAAATCCTTTTCGAAAAAATTCAACACTTTGTGAAAGATCATAAAAATGCCATCCATTAAAAATGTCTTATCTCCAAGGCAAATCAGATTGTGTTATCATTATAAGCCCATCTATTCCTTTAACATCTGAATACAAATCTTTAATTTCATTGAAGTTTAGTAATTCCATAGTTCCTCTATGGCTGTAATAAACTTTTCCTACCTTATAATGATCATCCCACCATATTCTTGATACTGGGATAATTTTCGCTCCAACCATTCCCATAAGACCTATATCTGTATCTCTTTTGAAAATATCTAATACATCTCTAATAAAATTTATACTTTGTACAGTTAACATGTTCGCAATTTCTAAGAGTATAGATCAAATTTAGATGAATAAACTTTTTTACAACATGTATAGGTAAATAATCTGATTTTTAATATATTTAATACTTATTTATAATCAATTATATTCTATGGATATATTGCGGTATTGTTACATGGATTAATTTAAGAATACTTAATTTTATTCATATAATTAAAAAACAGTTGAAACGAAATAGCAGGAACTAGTAACGTTTATACAGTTCCTGCTTATCAAGGAATGTGTAATGCTAGTAAATAGATATGATTGCAATTCAATACAGATAGGGAAGTCATGAAGATAATATATATTGCTTTAACTAAAACCTAGCTTTTCGAAATATTTTTTATTATACAATATTCGTTCATCATTTGGTCTAAACTGACTAGCAATTTCATTATGCTCATATGCTAATTTATAGTTTCCTAGTTTGTCATAGCAAACACATAGTTGTAAATGAGGCAGCCATGTCCAACAGGAATCGTTAAAAAATCCCCAGCTATCTTTTGGCTTCTCAAGTTTTGTAGCTTCTTCATACCAAAAAGCCGCTTGTTTATATTTCTTTTCATGTAAGAAAGAAAAACCAATTTTACAGCAAGCTTCAGCTCTTGGAGTGTCGTATTCAAAGCTTCTAAAAGCATATTTTCTAGCTTCTTCTATTTTATTTATTGATTGATAGTAATCGCATATTTTTCCACAAACTCGAATGTTATCTTCAAACCAGCCTTGTTTTGAATCTAAAAACTTGTTATAGTATTCTAAAGCCTCATCGTATATATTGTGGTCATACAATTCATTACCATAGTAAAGTATATCTCTAGGAGTAAATTCTGCTCCTTGCTCTAGTTTACCTCGATAAATTTCAAGATTTCGTTTAGGTGTATGCTTTATCTTTTTATGGGTTATGCCAATTTCGCTATTGAATATATTTCCTCCCACGGCTAAATATTCATGAACAAAACCATACCACTTAAAATTATTAACTCTTTTAACTAAGCGATTACGTCTGTAACTTGCGGTTACATTTCCATACTCATCAAAACCTATATTATACTTTGCAGTTACAGAGTCTACAGAAGGATCTAAAGTTTCTTTTAAAGTTTTAAGTTTTTCTACATCTTCAGGAAGTATAACATCATCAGCATCTAACCAAAGAATATAATCTTTAGTGGCATTGCTAAAAGAAAAGTTTCTAGCAGCAGAAAAATCATCAATCCACTGAAAATCATAAATTTTTGACGTGTATCTACCAACTATATCCTTTGTCTTATCGCTTGAGCCAGTATCAACAATTATCATTTCATCAGCTATGTCTTTTACTGATTCTAAGCATCGTGCTATTGAATCTTCTTCATTTTTTACTATCATACAAAGACTAATAGTTATCAAATAACCACCTTCTTTAAATTTTACATTATATAATATGACAATAAAAATATTTTGATACAAGTTTTATTATATGAAGAAGATTGTCGGCTTAGGAATAGACAGGCGATCCAAGTTATAATTTTATTTTATCAGAATATAGTTGTATTTAAGGCACTAATAATTGTATAAAAATAATTAACTAGTGCTGTAGTTGTGGCAATACCAGTTAATGTGCAGCTATCCTTAAATATTTGCTAATTTAAAAAATAGTATATACAAAAATATTTCATACAAGACCAAAAAGAG
The DNA here is from genome assembly GCF_000340885.1 of Clostridium saccharoperbutylacetonicum N1-4(HMT). Classification (NCBI taxonomy): domain Bacteria; kingdom Bacillati; phylum Bacillota; class Clostridia; order Eubacteriales; family Clostridiaceae; genus Clostridium; species Clostridium saccharoperbutylacetonicum. The sequence continues at coordinate 2,188,880 of NC_020291.1, forward strand.
CTATCGCTAAACAAACTTTAATTTGCCAATGCGATAGCTCTATGAAATTAAAAATTTATTAGAAAGTTATAGAATTAATACTTCTATTAACGGCAGTTCCAGAAGTAACGTTATTTGCTACAGTAAAGATAACTCGAAGTTGATAAACAATAGGACCAGTTACTGTTGCTGTATCAACGTAAGTGTTAGGGATTTGAAAACGTTGAGTTCCAGCTGAAGCAATAGATCTTTGGGTTATTCTTGAATTAATTAAAGTGCCGTTGGCGTATAACCTTACTTCAAAAGTTTGATCAGAGTTTGCTGTAGTTATAGTTTCCACAGCAACAACAGAATCGATTTTAATATTTTGTCCAATTGTTGCAGTTACAGTTTCAGATGCTACTGTTATCTCAGTGTTAAGAGGAGGAAATACTGTAATTGAGCCAGAAATCTCATTAAAGAATAATTGAGGAGCACCAGTTATGCCAGTAGCACCAGTAGCGCCAGTAGTTCCAGTAGCACCAGTAGCTCCGGTGGCACCAGTAGCACCAGTAGTTCCGGTAACACCAGTAGCACCAGTAACGCCAGTAGCACCAGTAGCTCCGGTAACACCAGTAGCTCCGGTAGCGCCAGTAGTACCAGTAACTCCGGTAGCACCAGTAACGCCAGTAGCTCCAGTAGCACCTGTAGCACCAGTAGTTCCAGTAATACCAGTAGCACCGGTAACGCCAGTAGCTCCGGTAACACCAGTAGCACCTGTAGCACCAGTAACGCCAGTAGCACCAGTAGCTCCGGTAGTACCAGTGTCTCCAGTAGCACCGGTAACGCCAGTAGCACCAGTAGAACCAGTAACTCCGGTAGCTCCAGTAACGCCAGTAGCACCGGTAGTACCGGTAGCACCAGTAACTCCGGTAGCTCCAGTAGCACCGGTAACGCCAGTAGCACCGGTAACGCCAGTGTCACCAGTAGCACCGGTTACACCAGTAGCTCCAGTAGCACCAGTAGCTCCGGTTACGCCAGTAGCACCAGTAACACCAGTAGCACCGGTAGCACCAGTAGCTCCAGTAGCACCGGTTACGCCAGTAGCGCCGGTAGAACCAGTAGCACCAGTAGAACCAGTAGAACCAGTAACTCCGGTAGCACCGGTGGCGCCAGTAGCACCAGTAGCGCCAGTAGCACCAGTAGCGCCAGTGTCTCCAGTAGCACCAGTAACGCCAGTAGCACCGGTAACGCCAGTGTCACCAGTAGCACCGGTTACACCAGTAGCTCCAGTAGCACCAGTAGCACCAGTAGCTCCGGTTACGCCAGTAGCACCAGTAACACCAGTAGCACCGGTAGCACCAGTAGCTCCAGTAGCACCGGTTACGCCAGTAGCGCCGGTAGCACCAGTAGCTCCGGTGGCGCCAGTAGCACCAGTAGCTCCGGTGGCGCCAGTAGCACCAGTAGCGCCAGTAGCTCCAGTAGCACCTGTGTCTCCAGTAGCACCGGTAACGCCAGTAGCACCAGTAGAACCAGTAACACCAGTGACGCCAGTAGCACCAGTGACGCCAGTAGCACCGGTAACTCCGGTAGCACCAGTAGTTCCAGTAGCACCAGTAGCTCCGGTAGTACCAGTAGCTCCGGTAGCGCCAGTAGCTCCAGTAGAACCAGTAACGCCAGTAGCACCGGTAACGCCAGTAGAACCGGTAACGCCAGTAGAACCAGTAACTCCGGTAGCACCAGTAGCTCCAGTAGCTCCAGTAGAACCAGTAACTCCGGTAGCACCAGTAACTCCGGTAGCACCAGTAACGCCAGTAGCTCCAGTAGCACCTGTAGCACCAGTAGTTCCAGTAATACCAGTAGCTCCGGTGGCACCTGTAGCACCAGTAGTTCCGGTAGCGCCAGTAGCACCGGTAACGCCAGTAGCACCAGTAACGCCAGTAGCTCCGGTAACACCAGTAGCACCAGTAACGCCAGTAGCACCTGTGTCTCCAGTAGCACCGGTAACGCCAGTAGCACCAGTAGCTCCGGTAGTACCAGTGTCTCCAGTAGCACCGGTAACGCCAGTAGCACCAGTAACTCCAGTAACGCCAGTAGCACCGGTAGTACCGGTAGCACCAGTAACTCCGGTAGCTCCAGTAACGCCAGTAGCACCGGTAGTACCGGTAGCACCAGTAGCACCTGTGTCTCCAGTAGCACCGGTAACGCCAGTAGCACCAGTAGAACCAGTAACACCAGTTACGCCAGTAGCACCAGTGACGCCAGTAGCACCGGTAACTCCGGTAGCACCAGTAGTTCCAGTAGCACCAGTAGCTCCGGTAGCGCCAGTAGCGCCAGTAGAACCAGTAACGCCAGTAGCACCGGTAACGCCAGTAGAACCGGTAACGCCAGTAGAACCAGTAACTCCGGTAGCACCAGTAACGCCAGTAGCACCAGTAGCACCAGTGTCACCAGTAGCACCGGTAACGCCAGTAGAACCAGTAGAACCAGTAACACCAGTAGCGCCAGTAACTCCGGTAGCACCAGTAGCACCTGTGTCTCCAGTAGCACCGGTAACGCCAGTAGAACCAGTAGAACCAGTAGCACCAGTGACACCAGTAGCACCGGTAACTCCGGTAGCACCAGTAGTTCCAGTAGCACCAGTAGCTCCGGTAGTACCAGTAGCTCCGGTAGCGCCAGTAGCTCCAGTAGAACCAGTAACGCCAGTAGCACCGGTAACACCAGTAGCACCGGTAACACCAGTAACTCCTGTAGCACCAGTTACGCCAGTAGTACCAGTAACACCAGTAGCTCCTGTAGCACCAGTAGCTCCGGTAGCGCCAGTAGCACCTGTAGTTCCAGTAGCACCGCTTGGAATAAATTCTATATTTAAGAATGGCCTTTGTGTTGTAACCGTCCATTCATCTGAAAAATAACCTATTATAGTGTCAATTATATTTTCTATTCCAACTAACGTAATACCATTGTTTGGTATGATGTTATTGACCCACTGAGCTACTATATCGGTTATATTAATTCTAATAAAAGTACCAACATCTGCATCTGTAACAGTTGTAAAATCAGAAGTTGCATTCAATGCAGGTGCATTATTCCAGGTAACAGTGTTCTCAGAAAAGTCACTTGCATTTGTAAATACACTAACATTTTGTGGTGATAACACTGCATCTGGTAGATCTTTTCTATAAACAAATAAATTTAGTGAGGCATTTAATAGAGTGTTTCCTGGGGGAATGACACCAGATAAATCAAACTTTAATAAACTTCTAAACACATCGTTTGGCTGAACAAATCTTCCTGTAAACAAAAAACTTGATAAACCAAAGTTTGTATTAGGATTTAGCTGCGATATATACGCATCATCGGTAGGACTAAGAAGTACAATGGGCATTGTATCATCTCCTTATTTTTTTCCTCTTATTGTGTTTTTATGGCAATTATTATAAACTGCATTACTATAATATATGTAAAATAATAAATTTGGACACAACGTAACAAATAGCTACATTAAAAAAACATATATACTTAATTTGGTATTTTTTATAAATAATAAATTCATATTATGAATACTATAACTTAAATAATTATTTATATAAGTTGCCATAATAACATTGCAATAATTGTCATAAATACAAATCTGAAATCTTTATCATAACTTATATATTTTTAGAAAAATAAAAACCTAAATCACACTTTAATGTGATTTAGGTTGATGTGTGTATTAATAATTACTGTTATTCTTGTTTGTAATATCTTTCTGAAACTTAGCAACATATTCGTAGGATATAAAATGCCCTTTCAGATTTTCGCCAACAATACTACAAATTTGGTTTAAGAACTTATCATCTTCCTCTGTTATTTGTGTGTAATAGTGAAATACATATGGATTGATATAACCACACTCCTCAAATATTTTGTGTATATCTGATAAGGTAAAAAACTTATTATAACTTCTATTTAATATTGAATTTTTGTTATATATAAAATCTCCACATAATAAGCCTTTTACCACTGAATAGTGCATTGTATTAGGTATAGTAGCGATTATATATCCTCCAGGCTTTAGAAATTTTTTTATCTCTTTTAGTAATTTCCAGGGGTCTTTACTAAATTGAAGTTTATTTCCAAGAATTATATAGTCAAAAAAATCTACTTTACTTTCTTTAAAATTCATAATATAGTTTTCTTCAAAGTCTTCAGTCATTACTTCTATCATTTTTCCACATATCCTAGCTATATTTTCATTTGTCTCTACACCATACAGTTTTGCATTAGGATACGTGTATTTTAATCTAAGTAATGTAGCACTTAGACCACAATCGAACTCAAGAATATTTAGTTCTTTATCCCTGGGTTCATTTATACGATCTATAATATGAAATTTTAATAGACTTTGGGAATTAGAGTTAAAGCCCCATTTTTCTTCAAATCTTTGAGCATTTATTTTTAAAACACTATTAAATTTGGCATAATCTTTTTTGAAAGATGTGCTGCCAAAATGGTGTATAAAACTATCATTACAAACCATAAGCTTATATCCGGCTTCAGCAATTCTCATACACAAATCATCATCTTCAAAATTTCCAGGAGTAAATCTTTCATCAAAGATACCAATTTTATTAATAACGTCTCTTTTAACTAACATACAAAATGCTACAAGTCTAGCTTTTTGCTCCCACTTTTCTGGTGTTGAAATATTATTACTATCTGCAAATTCAATTATGTGTTCCACATCATTATAGGGCACATTTATAACTTGATAATTAGAGCAGTTATTGGTTATAGATGAAGTTGCTCCAATTTTATCATCACTATAAAGGCATATTTTAAGATTATCAAGCCATCTTGGTGTAACTTTAGTATCGTTGTTTAAAAATAGCAGATCATTATCTTTCTCAGATGCTTCTATTCCAAGATTACATCCTTTTGGAAATCCTACATTTTCATCGTTTAAAATAAGTTTGATATCGGTTTGTTCTTTAAGCCATTCTCGAGTGCCATCAGTAGAATTATTATCAACAACAATTATTTCATAAGTTTGAGCAGAGGTGTATTTTCTTATACTATCAAGACAGATACGATTATAATTAAGATTGTTATAGGTTAAAATTATTATTGAAGTTTTTTTATTTTCAAACATTAATTTTCATGTCTCCTCTAACTAATTTAGAAATGTGACTATTCTTCATTCTCTAACAATACTTAGAAAATAAAGTAAGTATATTGTTTAATTATATTTTATGAATATTAGCAAAAAAGTGTACTTACGTTGTAACTGTATATAAAAAATCAAGAGGTAGACTGGTCTTGCGGTGGAATAATTATAAGTTTAAAAAAGAATTTATCTTTTCACAAAGTTTTATCCAATCAAAATTATTTCTTGTATTGAGTTGAATACAATTGAAAACTTCTTCAAGAGTTATTTCATCAGAACAAGCTGTAATGAGCTCTTTTGAAAGAGCCTCAAAATCATTTATAGGAAATATACTTCCATATTTTTTGTCATCAATAATATCCCATGAACCATCAACATCTGAAGATATAATGTAATTTCCATTAAAGGCTGCTTCAGCAAATACTTGAGCAAAAGCCTCCCATCTAGATGTTAAACAAAATATTTTTGATTTTCTGTACTCTTCCATCAGTAGCTTTCTATCGTAAATTGGTCCTGTAAAAATAATTTTACTTTTTAATTCTGGATAGGCTGATAAATAATCGTTTATATACTGATTAAAGGCTGGCTCAATACTGCCTACTAATTTTAACTTCCAACCTTCAATTTTTTCTGCAGCAATTTTGAATGCTTTCATTATAATTTCTGTGGCCTTTTCATAAGTTCCCAATCTTCCTACTGTTAAAATAGTATTCTCTTTTTGGCTATATTCAACAATATCACTATTAAAAAAATCATAAAATCCATTAGGTATATATTCTACTTTCACAGGCCAACTAGCATCAATTATCTTTTTAAGATTCTTTGATTCTACAGAGATCAAAGTGCAACTATTTAATAAATTAATATTTTGTTGATTAAAGCCTATCCTGCCTAGCCGATGTATATTTAGATCCAGTTTTAAATAAATTTTTCCCTTTGGATTAATTGACTTAAATTTTTCTATCATACATAAATTAAAATCATAGTAACCTATAAGCATCAGGATATCAGTTTTTTGTAATAATGATGTAACAGAATTTTCATTCTCCATAAAATTGAGATTAATGTTTTGGGTCATTATTTCATCATAATGCTCTTCATTTTTATTGCATAAAATTGCAACTTCATAATTCAAATGTTTTTAAAAGATATAAGGTATTAATCCTACATCTTTTGTAAGATGAAAGTTTTGCAATCCAGCCCAATATAAGGTAAAAGATTTTTTCATAATAAACCTCCAGTTTATTAAAATAATATATTTGTTTTTGATTTTTCATAACTGCTAATTTCAGTAGAGTTATGTTGTTTTACAAGAGAAAAACTCAAGGCTAATAGCCTCGAGTTTAAATGATTTTTTATTCTAGAACTTATTATCATATTGTAAGTAATTAAAGAATAATTTTTTATAAATCAAATACAAAAGAACTTCGCACCTGATTTTGTCAGGTTAAGAGACACCCATTTGGTGTCCCACCTAACCAATATCTAAGAATTTAATTGGCTTTTCAATTGATTATTAGCAATTACATGAACCTGATCCACATGTTGCTACTGCTCCAAGTGTTGCGTTGTTGATAGAAAGAGTACCAACAGTAACTGCACTAGTAACAGTTGCAACTACAGTATAAGTACAGCAATCATCAAAACAAGAATCGCTGTCACAAACAAAGAAAGTGAATGTTTCTGATGCAAGTAATGCTACCAATTGGAATGTCCATGCAGGTCCAACAGGAACTGGAGTAGTTTGACCTCTGCAAAGTTTGAATACTTGGAAGTTTATAGTTCCTGTAAAGGCAACCAAAGCAACAAGATTACTTGCAAATTCTAGCTTTATAGTTGGATTACATAAGCAAGAAGTATTTAGAGTAAGAGTAGTAAGGGGAAAAGTAGTTCCTGCGACAGTAGCAACTGGAATTGTAGTTGCGCTAGGGCAACCACATTTTACGATAGTTGGACACAATTTGCATTTTGGCTCTCTTTCTTTTCTACAACTTACGCACTCACACTCATCTTTTCTGTGATGACCACAATCATCATTATAAAAACCTTTTGACATTGAATTCATAAACGAACTCCTCCTTTTAATTGGATAAATTTTAATTTAGAATTGCTATATGGGTAATTGACGTCTCTAGTTGTTTGTTCAGTGTTTCTACTATAATATATGAATTTTATCGAAGAACGGTGATGATAATACGTTAGTTTTATTATAAATATAATAACTCAGTGAAAAAAAGTATTACCAAACTTATATAACTACTAATATTAGTAGAGTTACGTTATTCATTTAACTGTAGAAGCTTTAATTATCCTTTCAGTTATAAGAAAGTTGATAATCTTTGCTAATTATAATGTCAATCATTGTCATCACTGTCATCACTGTCTGAGAATAATGGGTCTAAATTTTGATCAGGATAGAACTTAGGAATTGGAGCTTTTTCAAATCTCTCACATGGATCTTCCTCAGGTTCTTCTTCACATGGTTCTCCTGGAACTGGACAATAGTCATAAGCTGGTATTAGGAGCTGCACAATAAGCTCACATTTTACAACAATATAGTAACCTAAAGTGATATCTAAAACATCGTTTCCACTTTCATCTTGTAGTAATTCACCGTCTAGGGCTTCCGCAACCATTTCAAGTTTTATTATATTAGAATCTAAATCTTTGGATTGCTGAACAGGTACAAAACTAGCAGAAATTTGAGCTATAGAATCAGGACAGTAGAACTTCCCAATTACATCTGTTCTATTAATTTCAAACAATTCACTTTGATTGACACCATTAGCATCAATATAATCTGCATAGAACGAAATACTATAAGAAATAACTATTTTTTTGAAACCTGGCTTTCCAATAAGTGGAATTTTATCCACAGAGAGTAGCGTTAAATTAAAGTCCCTACTGCCAATATATCTCTTAGGGTCTATTAGTGGATTGCTTCTTAATTCGGAATCTGTTGTATTTGTATCAGGACCTTCATCGTATACAAGACATCTTTTGATTAAACATTGATCAAAGATTTTAGGTACTTCAATGCAAACTAATTCAGAAGGATCTGGTAAACGTCCTTGTTTATTTACAAGACCGGGACGTGGCGAAAATTTCTTGAAGTTAATCGACATAAATTATCCTCCTCTTCAGAAGTTATAGTAAATGTAAGTATAATTTGATGCTTACAATATACAATATGCCAGAACATTAAAGTGGTGATAATAAAAAGTTAGATTAAAAATTTTTTTTGTAGAGGGCATAATAAGTTTTCACTAAAAATATAATCTTATAAAGGAGGGAGTGAGCATGAGTAGTGTATACCCTTGGATATATGTTGATTATACAAATAATATATGGAAGTTTTTCCGAAATGATAATGAAGAATTACGATATAAAATTATGTACGGAGAAGGAAAATGGACAAAAGAAAGTTTAATTGATAAGGAGGTTCTGGGGTTTTCTGTTTATGTTGAGGAAGATGAGACAATACATATAGTATACAGCAATATTAAAAGAGAGCTAAAGTACTGTACTTTGAAGGATAAGCAATGGGTAGGAAAGATGCTCTATCAAATGGAAAGTAATGAATTTGAAATACAAAATTTAAAAGTTGAAATTATCGGATATGAGATGCATATCTTTTATTTACTAGTAAGTAATGATGGTAGCGACCATGGAGTGTTAATGCATTGTATATGGAACGGAAAAGAAATAAGAGTTAATGCATTACAAGATATTATTTTGACACCTAATTTAAAAGAACACTATTCCGTAAATGTAGATGAAAAGAAAAATATTGATGTATTTTTTATTACAGATGAAGGTGATGAGAAATCTTTAAACTATTGCAATTTTCAAAATCATAGATGGTCATCTGTAAAAAGGCTTTATGGTATTCAAGGAGAGGATATCGGCTTTCAAGTGTTAAGGAATCAAAAATATATTCATATATTAAATAAGTCTAGAGAAGATTCTATATATTTATTGGATCATGTTTGTATAGATACGAGTGGAAATATACAGGAGTTCAAAGTTCATGAAAGTAGCAAGGAATTGATGGAACCTATATTATTTATTGAAAGTAATAACTTGTATTCTTGTTGGCTGGAAGAAGACGAGATTTTTTATTCGGTTTTTGATTCTGAAAAGTGGGGAAGTAAATTATACTTTGATAGGGGGAATAAAGTTGCAATGATTCGGTATAATTGTTTTATTTGTTGCGATGGAGAGAGTTCCCTTAAAGAAGTTGGAGTTTATGGAACTAATGAACTAGATTTGTGTTTGTTAGTTCCAAGTCAGTTTGTAGTAAATATGAAGGATTCATTCAAATATGAGGTAAATCAAGCTAACGCAGCTACACTACATGAAGAAGAATCGCTTCAAAGCTTAAAACTTGAGTTATCTCGGGTAAAATCAGAAAAGAAAAACTTAGAGGAGAAAATCGTTTCTTTAAATATGCAATTACAAAAGAAACAAAAATTTATGGAAGAATATGAAGATCGAATTGCTAGAATATTAGAACAAAAACGAAAAGCAGATGAGAATTATAACGTATTTTTAGAATTGCAGCAGAATATTCAAAAAGAGCTAGAGGATGCAAATCAACAGTTGGAAAATGAAAGAAAGATTAAAATAAGTATTGAAAATAAACTGAAAGAATGTAAAGAGGAAAATATAATAATTAGGCAACAAGTTAAGATGATAAGTGAAGAAAAGAACAAATTGTGTGAAGAACTTGAATTTGAGAAGAATCAATCCATTATGGAACGATTATTAAGAAAGAGGCCAAGTGGAATATAAAGTAACTACTAAAGTTTCATTGCATATAATAAAGTAGGAAGCCTTTATAAGTTATATTAGGAGAACACAAAATAGAGGTGATTAGATTAATATGAGGACAGAAGACTATGATTATACAATGACCTTTACTTCTCATAATAGGGCACTATATATATATGAACGGTTAGTTCGGAAAAATATTCAAGCAAAACTAGTTAGTGCTCCTAATAAAATTAATATTAGCTGTACTCAGGCAGTAAAGTTCAAAGAAATGGATATTGAAGTTGTTCAAAAGGAATTGCAAAAGAACAATATTTATCCTACTGCAATGTATAAGATTATAAAAGAAGGAAAAAATGAAACTTATGAATTAGTTCAATAAGATCTGGTTAACCAGGTCTTTTTATGTTTTTATTGCATAATAAGCAAGTACACAGCATAAATTTTAGTATAAGTAAAAGTGGGGGGATGGCTAATCTATGGGTGATAAAAGAGAGGAGATGATTTATTATGTATCAAACTTAGGCACAGGTAGGGTGTCTATTATTGACGGAGATAGTCATCATATTATAAAGGAAATTGAAATTGGTCCAAGGCCTCAAAACATCAGCGTAGATGAAAATAATAATGTGTATATAGCTAGTGATAGAAATAGTAAAGTCACACTTATTAATGATTTATATGATTCTAATAAAACATGGAATATGCCTAATAACGGAAATATACAAATAGATTCCAATTCTCAGAAGATTTATGTCTGTGACACAGAAGAAGTATGCATTTATAGTTTAAGAACTGGTGAAAAGATAGGTTGCATAACAGGCTTTATTGCTGCCGATGGCTTAGAACTGGATAAGAATAAGAAAAGATTATTTGTATTGGATATTTTACAGAATGAAATAAAAGTTTATGATACATCAGATTTTCATTTAATCAAGTTATGCAAAAATGTGGGTATTTCACCTAACTACATTCTCATAGGAGAAAATGAAAGGTATATTTATATTGCTAATAAAGGGGTTAATAAAGGGCAACATACAGGTAATATCTCTATATTGGATTTTGAAAGCGAAAATATTTCATATATAAATTTTCAAAAGGGATCTGTTATTACAGCTTTGGAGCAGAGTGGAATTTTTTTATATGCAGCAAATAGTGGATTAAATAGAATTGAAGTTATAGATGTATTAAAAAGAGAACGTATAGCAATGATAAAAACTACCCTACCAGAATTGCAAAGACTTAGATTATCTCCTGACAAAAAAACACTGCTTGCAACTAGTCGAAGTGCTGATGGGAAGGGGGCAGTTGATAGAATTGATACTTGTAGTAATACTATTTTAGATACTTTTACTTTTGAGCAAAATAATAGTATGCCATATGATATTGGAATAGTAATGCAGCGTAAACTTCAAGTGCAGGAAGAATCTTTTATTTTGACAGATTCAGAAGTTAAATTGAAACAAGAAAATGGAACTACAATACTTGCCAAAAAGGTGTTATCTACCTATCAAGAAAAAATGATTTTCCAAGAGGTATCAATTAAAGTATCGGAAAAAGAGGAAGAGATTATAAATATAGAAGAAATTATATTCCAAAAATGTGAAATTATAAGCGAAACAAAAAATAGAAAAATTATAGATAGTCGAAAAGAGCATTCAATACTACAATATAAATTTTACATTCCTTATTACATAGGCTACAAAGATGAACAGGAACAAAAGTATGTTATTGAAGGAAGGCTTGAAGGAACCCAGAAAGCCACATTATATATACCAGCTTATGCAGAACAACAGGGAATGGAATTTGTGATCAATTCTTTTACTAAATTAACAAGCACTCCAGTGATTATAGACAAAAACCTGAAGTTTGACGTTAGCGTTTTAATTTCAACAAGAGTGCTTGTAGATGCAATAGTATTTATTCCACTTTGTAAGAATTGTGACGGTTGGCGGAGAAGAGATGGAAAATAATGATTAACTCCTAGAAATTTTCATATCATTGAAGAGAGGTGGGGAAAGGAAGAAATAATACATACATCACTCTTACCTTGCATAGATTTTACTTTTTGTGTTGAAGAAAATAGAAAGTATTATCTGTTCATCTTACAAAGGTAAAAATACTTAAAAGAGAAAAAGAAGAATTGCAAGCAAAACTTAAATATGATTTATTAAGTCACTTTTTAATAGATGAACTGATATTATATAAGTGTTAAATATATAATGAAGTTACTATTACGGATAAAAGAAGGGATAAAATGAAAGGGATAATACTAGCTGGCGGGTCTGGAACAAGATTATATCCAGTAACTAAAGCTATTTCAAAGCAAATGGTACCAATATATGATAAACCAATGATTTATTATCCAATGTCAGTTTTAATGCTTGCTGGAATAAGAGATATATTAATTATTTCAACACCAAGAGATATAGTTGATTATGAAGAATTATTTAACGATGGACATACATTAGGAATAAATATTAGTTATGAAGTTCAAGAAAAACCTAATGGTCTTGCAGAAGCGTTTATAATTGGAGAAGAATTTATTGGTGAAAGCAATGTTGCAATGGTACTTGGAGATAATATTTTCTATGGTCAAAGCTTTTCGGACCACTTAAAAGAAGCTGCAGCTATAGAAAAGGGAGCATGTATTTTTGGCTATTATGTTCAAAATCCAAAATCATTTGGGGTAGTTGAATTTGATCAAAATGGAAAAGTCATCTCATTAGAAGAAAAACCAGAAATACCTAAATCTAAATATGTAGTGCCAGGACTTTACTTTTATGATAATTCAGTTGTAGGAAATGCTAAGAAATTAAAACCTTCATTAAGAGGTGAACTAGAGATAACTGATTTAAATAAAATCTATATGGAAGAAGGAACTTTAAAAGTTCAATTACTAGGGAGAGGAATGGCATGGCTTGATACAGGAACTCACAGTTCTATGCTTCAAGCTTCTAATTTTGTTGAAGCAGTTCAAAATACACAAGGAACGTATATTGCGTGTATTGAAGAAATTGCTTATAGAAAGGGATGGATAACTTCCAAGCAAGTTATTGATTTAGCAAAACCATTAATGAAAAACGGGTATGGAGAGTATCTAATGAATATAATTGAGGAAGTTGAAAGTAAAAAAATAAAATAGAATAATTGGAGCATGATTTTAATTTCATCTGATTATGCATTTAGTGGAAGTTCTAAAATACCATTAGCTGAATATGATTTAACATGTCCATGTAATGCTTACGGAAAGACTAAACTTTTAGGTGAAAATTATATTAGAGAATTTTCTTCAAAATATTTTATTATAGTAATAACCAGATCTTGAAACATTTAGTGCTTTACATGCCTTCTTGATGCTTAGATGGTCCTGATTATCCTTTATGTACTGGAACCTTACTTGTTCTTTTGTTTCAAGAAGGCCTGGTATTTTTTAGAGTTTCTAGCTCCTTTTTTAATTCTGTATTTTCTTGTTTTAGTTTTTTAATCTCATATTGATATGAATAGAGTGCGGTTCCATGGCCTGGAAACGCACTCTCTCCGTATTTTTCATATTCACTTATCCAACGATATAATGAGTTATAGTGTACAACCAGTGCCCTGGAAACCTCCGATACAGGCATGTTATCTTATATAACTAACTTTACTGCTGCTATTTTAAACTCTTTCAGCAATTTCTTTTATAAGCTTGGCTGTATTATTAAGTTCAGCTATACTGCTATTAATTTCTTCTATATTAGCAGCTTGCATTTCAAAAAGTTGATTATTTTCATAAACTTTACCTGTGATACTTTCAACTGAAAGTCTTAGGTTATTTAGAACTGTAGTAATTTCATTTATTGATTGACTGGTAGAGCTCGATAAGTTTCTTATTTCATTAGAAACTACACTGAAGCCTTTTCCCATTTCTCCAGCTCTTGCTGATTCAATGGCAGCATTTAATCCTAATAGGTTTGTTTGCTTTGATATATTTCTAACAAAGTCTATAATTTCATTTGTCTTTTTCATATCTTCATTAGTCTTATTTATTTCATTTAATATATCATTACTAGATTTAGCTACGTCTTGTATTCCAGATGCGACATTTTCAACAACATTTGAGATTTCATTAAAGGAGCTTACAAAAGCTTCTGCGTGGGCATCAATATCGTTACCCCAGTCTCTTTTACCTATAGCTATACTTCCAATTATTTTTCCATCTCTATTTTTTATAGGAGCTGCTACAGCTTTTAATGGAACACCGAAGTATTCTTTTGATATATTGCTAACTACTGTTCTGTTTTCTTGCATACATTTATAAGCAGGGATATCAGTAGGTAATGAGTGACCTTCTCCATAACTATTACCAACACTTGTATCATGTCTTACTACTTTAAGTATCTTTTCTCTATCAGAAACTAGCATGCTTATATCATCACCGAATAAAGAACTAATAAAGGGTAATAAATAACTTAGGTTAAGAAGTATGTCTTCGTCTTCAAAAATTTTCATGTTTTAAACTCCTTTTAATTAATATATTTTAAAATTAAATGCCATATCTGACAATATCAGTTTAAGTGTTGTGAGATGTTATGTCAATAAAAACACGTTCTTATATATAATGGATTCTGAAGCAAAAGCTGTTTTATATATTGACTGATAAAATTGAAAATCATAAATTAATATATTTTTTCTAAAGAACAAAGACATAACGTTGAAAAATAAAAGTAGTGATATTTTCCATATGAATATAATATTAAGTGGTATTTTATGTAATTTTGATGTAAAATAGAAAATGGGTAAAAATGTATCATATATTATTTTTTAGGATATTATAGGAGGGGTTATTGGGATGGATGAAATTGGTTACAATATGTTTAAAAATAGATCATATATATTAACTCGTAATGAAAAAGTTATAGATGTAGGTGATGCTTTTTTAGAATTGACTGGTTATACTCAACAGGATTTTTTATATAAAAATATGTTTGAAGTATGCAAAGAACAATTGAGGTTAACTATTGATATATGTGATGCAGATATTAGCGCTAGAGATAAAGAAGGGTTCATTTTTACAAAGACCTTTGAAGCAAGAGAGATTTATATGTTTATAGAAGAAATAAAGAATATAAATGAAAAAATTTATTACTTTGTGGAAAAGCCTGATTCAAGGCTTGAATATAAGTTTCAATATGTTGAGCAGATTTCTTTAGATAATAGCTGTGGTATTTGTATATATTCAGAAGATCTAATTTTATTGAAAGCTAACCAAGCTTTTTTGAATTATTTAGAAGAGCCTTATAATATTAAAGAAAATAGCATTGGGTTAAATATAAATAGGTTTATTAAAGGTTTTGAAGGCGATTATCATGAAGAAAAAATGCGAGAGATTATTAAAAAAAGAGAAGTTTATCGTATTTCACAATATGAACATAAAAAATCAGAAACTTGTAAATTTTATTGGGAATCCTCAATTATACCTATTTTGGAAAATGGAAGGGTAAAATATTTAATTCAAAATATTACAGATATTACAGAAAGAATTTTAAACAGAAAACGTATTGAAGAACAAAATAGATTAATAAAAGAACAAAAAGAACAGGTGGAAGCCATAATTGAAAATATGTCTGATGCTGTAATAATATTCGATAAGGCTGGAAAATACACTAATTTCAACAAAACTGCAAGGGAAGACTATCTTCCTATCTTAAGTAATCTTAGTTGTGCTGGAGATAAAATTGGAAAAGCTGAATGTTATGATATGGATTGGAATTTAATACCGGAAGAGGATATGCCATCTCGAAGAGTGATTAGAGGAGAAAAATTATTAGGTTATAGAATCTGTATAAAATATGAGAAGACTACTATGTATATTGAAGTAAATGGTGTTCAAATCTATGATAAAGAGGGTAGTTTTACAGCTGGAGTGCTTTGTTGCCAGAATGTTACTGAAAAAGTGAAAATAAAAAATAAATTAAGGGAAAGAGAAGAAAAATACAAGAGTTTATTTAATAAGATGAATCTAGGACATTCCTATTATAAAATAATCACAGATGAATCTGGACAGCCTATTGATTATATAATTACAGAAATTAATCCAGCATATGAAAAAATTACGGGAAATAATAGTGCTAAACTTATTGGAAAAAAAGCTACTGAAGCATTCCCAAACATTAAAAAATCAAGTGTTGATTGGATTGCATTATTCGGTAAGGTAGCGTTGACAGGTGAACCAATATCTATGGAAGTTTATTCAGATATAATGGATAGGTGGTATAATGTCAACTATTACTGCCCTAAAAAGGGATATACAGCAGCTATATTTTCAGATATAACTTTGATAAAGGAAAGTGAAAAGGATTTAGAAAGAATCCAAAAAAGATTGATCGAAGCTCATGAGTTAGCACATTTGGGAGATTGGGAATTTGATGTTGCAAAAAATAATATTTACTGGTCAGATGAAATATACCGTATATATGGATTTGAACCACAGACCTTTGTCCCTACCAAGAAAACTTTAAGTAAATATACTCATCCAGAGGACTTGGAATGTGTTAAACAAGCAGAAGAGGATTTAATAAATGGGACTCTAGATAGTATGGAATATAGATATATGGGTGCTAATAGCAAAATGGGCTGGATTAGTTTAAAAGCTAAGAAATCTTTTGATAAGAATGGCAATCTGATTTTTTTGAGAGGAACAATACAAGACATCACAGAGAGAAAGCTTTTAGAGGAAGAAATAATAAAAGCTAAGGAGGAGGCAGAAGCAGCCAATAAGTTGAAAAGTGAATATATAGCTAACATGTCTCATGAACTTAGAACTCCAATAAATGTTATGCTAGGAGCAATACAGTTGTTTGAATTATATGTAAATGGAGATATGCTTTCCAACAAAGGAAATATGGTTAAGCATTTGGCATCAATGAAACAAAATTGTTTAAGGATTTTAAGATTGGTAAATAATTTGATAGATACAACTAAAATTGATGCGGGCTTCATGCAAATTGAATTGAAAAATCACAATATAGTTAGTGTTGTTGAAGAGATAACACTATCAACTTCGGAATTTGTTAAACTTAAAAATATTGAGCTTGTATTTGACTGTGACTCTGAGGAAATAATAATAGCTTGTGATGTTGATATGATTGAAAGAATAATACTTAACCTTCTTTCAAATGCAGTTAAATTTACAAAAGTTAATGGATATATTCATGTAAATGTAACTAGAAAGGAGGGAAAAGTTATTATATCCATTAAAGACAATGGCATTGGCATACCTCAAGATAAGCTTAATACGATATTTGAACGTTACAAACAAGTTAATAAATCATTTACAAGAGAACAAGAAGGTAGTGGTATAGGATTATCTTTATCAAAATCTCTAATAGAAATGCATGGAGGTAATATTTCTGCAAAAAGTATATTAGGAGAAGGTAGTGAATTTATAATAGAATTGCCAGATAAAAAGATTGCCTTTGAATATCGCAAAGAGAACTATGTGGAAAATAACCATAATTTTATTGAAAAAATGAACGTTGAATTTTCTGATATATATAAATAGTATGTTCCCTTACATAGCAAGAAATATAAATTGTTGTGTGAGGGAACATAATTTTTTTATCTATATTATTCATAATATGGAAATTGTAGAAAATAAAAGTTAAGTTATATAAAAATATGTTGAAAATATACTTTGGAAATGATACAATAAACATACAGATAATTGTCGAATTTGGTAAAATAAATGCATTTTTAAGAAGAAATGCTTAAAAGTTTATAAAGAAAATATATTTTGGAGGTATGAATATGTTGAAATTAAGTAATATAAAAATAAAAAGTAAATTACAATTATTAAGTTTAGTATTATTAATGTTTACAATATTAGTTGGTGCTTTTGGTTACATTCAGTTAAAGATAAGTAATGACAAAATGGAATCAATGTATAACAATAAATTAAATGCAATTGACTGGTTAAATGATAACAGAAATCAAGCTAGAGCAATTGAAGCTGATATATATTACATAATGTTATATCCAGATAATAAAGATAAGCAAAATGAAAAAATGAAGGACATTGAGCAAAGGAAACAAAACTTTGATGGCAATTTTCAAAACTATAAAAAATTAGAGTTAGATAAGTATGAAAAAGATTTAATTCCAACACTAGAGGATAATTTATCAAAATATAGAGACGGAAGAGATGAAGTGTTAAAACTCGCTTTAGCCGGAAAACAAAAGGAAGCCTTAGAGAAGTTTGAAAATATTAAAGATGTAGCTAATAGTTTTCAAACAAATTTAAAAGATTTAGCAACATATAATCAAAAAGCAGCTAATGAAGTTTATAATTCAAACAATAAGAATTATAAAGAAACAACAATAATGTTTGCTATAATTATAGCTGTTTCTATAATAGTAGGTTATTTAATGTCTATGGTCATCACAAGAAATATAGTTAAGCCATTAGATATTGCAGTTAATTATTTAGGTATACTATCAGGTGGAGACTTTACAAGTGAAATGCCTGCAGAAGTTAAGAAGAGAAAAGATGAGATAGGAACAATGGCAAAAGCTTTAGATAATATATATGTAAGCTTAAGAGGATTAATTAAAAATATTATAGAGGAATCAGATAATATAGAAGAGGTTGTTAACACTGTGAATAATGAGGTGAAAGTTCTCAATGGAAATATTGAGGATGTTTCAGCAACTACACAGGAACTTTCAGCAACTATTGAGGAAACCTCAGCTTCAGCAGAAGAAACCTCAGCAACTTCTCAAGAAATAGGAAAGGCAGTACAATCGATAGCAGAAAAATCACAAGAGGGAGCAATTCAAGCAGGAGAAATAAATAAAAGAGCGCAAGAAACTAAAGAAAATATTGAAAAATCTCAAAAACTTGCTCTTAGTACATTTTTAAATACAAAAGATGGACTAGAGAAAGCTTTAGAAAATTCAAAAGTTGTTGAACAGATTAACGTGTTATCTGATTCTATTATGAAGATAACAGAGCAGACAAACTTATTAGCATTAAATGCAGCAATAGAAGCGGCAAGAGCTGGAGAGGCAGGAAAAGGTTTTTCAGTAGTGGCAGATGAAATCAGAAAACTTGCTGAACAGTCAAAGGATGCAGTATCGAAAATACATAATGTAACAAATAAGGTTGTAGAATCGGTTAATAGTCTTTCACTTAATTCAAATAATCTTTTAGACTTTATGTCAAAGGATGTTCAGAATGATTATAGTAATATGCTTGAAGTAGCAGGAAAGTATAGTGAAGATGCAAAATTTGTAGATGACCTTGTAATGGACTTCAGCTCAACCTCAGAGGAACTTTTAGCATCAATTAGTGATATTTTAAAAACTATAGAGGGAGTAGCAGATGCTTCTAGTGAAGGAGCAAATGGAACTGTAGATATAGCAAATAAGGTAATAGAAATTAGTGATAAATCTAATGCAGTCTTAGAACAGGTTGCACATACAAAAGAAAGTTCAGATAAATTAAAAATTGAAATGTCCAAGTTTAAAATTTAGAGAATGTATTTTAAATACCACATAAATAAGACAGAATGTTGTCATATTTATGTGGTATTCTTATTATAAGGGGGGATAGTATGCAAATAAATCGTTTGTTTAAAATAGTATATATTTTACTTGATAAAGATAAGGTTTCTGCTAAGGAATTGGCAGAGCATTTTGAAGTGTCTGCAAGGACTATATATCGTGACATAGAAATTCTTTCTGCCAGTGGAATTCCTGTATATATGAGTAAAGGAAGAAATGGCGGAATTAGCTTGCTTCCTAATTTTATATTAAACAAAACAGTTTTGACAGCTGAAGAAAAGAATAATATTTTATCTGCTTTATACAGTATTAACACCTTCGATGAAACCTTAGTGGAAAGCACCTTATCAAAGTTAGGCTTGTTTTTTGGGAAGAACAATACCAGTTTCTTTGAGATTGATTATAGTGATTGGGGAAACTTGATAAAAGAGCAGTTTGAAAAATCTAAGGAAGCAATTTTAGCGCGTAAATTGTTGTCTTTTGATTATGTATCGGCACAAAATAAATCCAGTAGAAGGATGGTTGAACCTTATGTACTTTGGTTTAAAGATAAAACCTGGTATTTAAAAGCTTTTTGCCTTGATAAAAATGAGCTTCGTAGTTTTCGTTTTAGTAGAATGAGAAATGTAGTAGTTACAGATAAAATATTTGTTCCACGGGATATAACTTTAAAAATGGAAAAAGATGATAGGAAGTACAATTATCCAACAAGTAAAATTGTTATGCGTATAGAAGCTGATAAGGAATATAGAGTGTTAGACGAGTTTCATGAAAATAATGTTATTCGAAATACTGATGGCAGTCTCACAGTAACCATGAATTTTGTTGAAGACGAGTGGGTATATGGATACATACTTTCTTATGGCAGCTCTGCTACTGTTTTAGAGCCTGAACGAGTGAAGGATATAATAAAAACACGATTAAAAGAAAATTTGAAAAATTATTTATAATATGACACAGTGTTATCATATTATTAGAATTATAATTGGATTAAATAAAGTATAAGGAGATGTTTATATGGGGAGAGCAACTACTAAAAACGATTTAATAAGTGCAGCAAATAGCAATTTTGAAAAATTGACTATGCTTGTTAATTCGATGTCGGAAAAAGAATTGATAACACCATTTGACTTTTCAGGAGATGATAAGAAGAAAGAAGCACATTGGAGCAGAGACAAAAACCTTAGAGATGTTCTTATTCATTTATATGAATGGCATCAGCTTCTTTTGAATTGGGTTTCAACTAATATGAGTGGTAATGAAAGATCATTTTTACCAGAGCCATATAATTGGAAAACTTATGGAGCTATGAATGTAGGCTTTGTTGAAAAGCATCAAAACACATCTTTAGATAAAGCCAAAGAAAGCTTGATGCAATCCTACCAAGCAGTTATGAAATTGGCAGATACTTTTTCAAATGAAGAACTGTTCTCAAAAGGTACATATAAATGGGTTGGTGGCAGCACCTTGGGATCGTATTTTGTAAGCACCACTGCAAGTCATTATGATTGGGCAATAAAAAAAATCAAAGCTCATATTAAGAATTGTAAGGGAATGTAGTTGAATGCAATATTAGATTTTAAGATAATGAATGTGCAGACATATTATAAGTAATGAAGAATTTTATGAAAATTATTTATATTACTGGGTTTCGAGAAGAAGTATAGATAAAAAGCGTTAATTGAAATAATCAAAAAAATTGTTATATTTCAATTAATGCTTTTATTTTGGGCAATTAATATAAGAGAGAATATTAATTGCTGTTACTATTGAAATCTTTAAGTAGTTCAATAAAATTTTCAAGTTTGGAATCGTTCCAATTTGCAATTCGTTCATAAAAAGCAGTTTCTTTTTCTTTTAAAGCCTCTATTGTTCTTTGTCGTCCGAGTTCAGTTAGAGATAGAAGTACACCTCGTCGATCGCTTGGAGACTGTTCGCTTTTTACATAGCCCAGATTCTTTAGCTGATTTAAAAGGCGACTAACTGAACTTCGATCCATAGCCGTTGATTCTGATAGAACTGTTGCATTTGCTGGGCCAAAGGAGAAAAGCCAACGAACAATAAGAAAAGCTGCAGGTTGTAATGTAGAATCGAAACTTGCTGCAGTTCTGACATTAAGTGCATGGGATGCGCTAATTATTACATTTAGCTGCTCACCTAACTTCAGCTCTAATTGAACCCTATTAGTATTTTTGTTTTGTGAATTTTCATTCATAGCTTACCTCGATTAAATTAATTTAGTAAAAATAGTTGACATATATCAAATAATTAAATATACTTGATATATGTCAAGTATATTTAATTATCTGAAGTGTGTCAAGGGATTTAAGTATTAAATTATATTGTGCAAATATATAATAATGTTCTACACTATACTGAATTAAAGGAGGCTGCTATGGATAAATCAAAAACAATTGCAATTACTGGTGCTACAAGTGGACTTGGACAATTAGTTGCAACTGAATTAGTAAAGCAACACACACATCTTATATTAACGGCTAGAAACAAAGAACGAGCTGAAGCAACCAAAAAAATGCTGGAAAATATTAATCCTAAAGCTAAGATTGACTTTTTCTTTGGAGATTTATCATTAATGAAAGACGTAAAAAGGGTTGGGGAGGAGATTAAGGCTGCTTACCCTAGAATTGACATATTAGTAAATAATGCTGGACTGCATGCCTTTGAACAGAGATTAACTTCTGAGGGTTTTGCAGAAATGATAGCAGTTAACTATTTAGCGCCTTGGTTATTAACTAATACATTGCTGCAAACCCTAATGGGGTCAGAAAATGCACGGATTGTAAATGTTGCTTCTGAGGCATCACGTAACCATGGTGAACTCAAGTTGCCAGAAGACTTGACAGATGTATCTGATTTTACAGCTAAAGAGTCCTCTATTGTCTATGGAAAAACCAAACTATTAAATATTATGTTCACTGCGGAATTGGCACGGCGTCTTTCAGGAACTGGAGTTATAGTTAATGCCCTTAATCCAGGTTTTAATGTTACTGGTCTTGGGCGAGAGCTTTGGTTTGCTCCTCTACTTGAACGTATATTGAAGTTTTTGCATATTGGGGATCCACGTAAAGGAGCAGATATTATAATTCGTTTAGCAACAGATTCCAAATATGATGGTGTAACAGGTGGATATTTTAATGTTGTAACAGGAGAACCTATAATTCCTATATATCCAGGTGAAGATAAGATAATGCAAAACAAGTTATGGAGTGATACTGAGGTATTGCTGAAACAAAAAGGTTTTGTAGAGTAAATTGGTAAATATAAATGAAACTAGAGATATAAAGATTAATATTAATGATAACTTAATAATATACTTAAGTAATAGAGGAGAACCAAGTCCAGATGGAAATGGTTTTCCTTTTTATTTCGCTTCAAGAATAAAATTCATAATAAATCATAGAAATATGTATACAATGCTGATTATGTAGAGACGTCTTTATTCAGAGAAATAAATTTCTGCAAAATATTCATGCTTCATATCTTTATGAAGTAATGCAAAACTAAATTTGATATGAAGAGATGTATTTTTTAATTTAAAATGCTTACACAGCAAGTGAAGATATTCCTGTAATTCATTTTCGTTTCCCCAAAAACTAATATGGTTGTAATTTCCTAATATATGATATTTTGATATTTTTTCTTCCTTTGTCGCAGAGTCAAGATATCTGCATAATTCAGTTGAAGGAACTATATTTTTATGAATAGATAGTCCTAAAATATCACTATCTTCTATAATTGAGTAATTATCATCTATAGTATAAGAAACCCATTGGTCAAAGGTCTCTATTCCATTTATCTGAGTATTATCTAGGTTATTGGGAAAGGGTTTAAGGTTAATTTGATAAATGGGAATATCTAAAGTTTTTTCTGTAGTTATTTTAGAAAAAGTATTGTCATTAGAAAAATTTTGTATATGTTTAAGCATATTTGTCATTTCATTAGTATATTGGCCAAGTTTAGTTAATACAGCAAGCTTCTCTTCAATAAAGCTGTTCTGCTCCTCCATCATAGCCAGGTATCCACTTATGTTTTCAGAATCTATTTTTTCTTTCATCTGTTCTAAAGGTATCTCAAGATATTTACCTATAAGAATCATTTCTAATATGTCAAGATGCTCTAAGGAATAATAACGATATCCGTTCTGTTCATCAATAATAGGCTTCAATAAATCCTTGCGATCATAATATCGTAGGGTATCAAGAGATATGTTGTATAAATTACTTACTTGACCAATTCTTAACAAATTTTGCATAATTACCTCCTAAAATATAATCTTGACCCTTGAGTAACTCTATGGTTTATGATGAGTATAACATCGATAAATGAGATTTGCAAAGGAGACTCATGACACAAATTAGTATTGGAAAGTATCAAGATAGTGATTTTAAAGAAGTGATATCTATATTAGTCAGTTCATTTGAGAAGAAGTTTTATCACAGGCAAAACTTGACGGTGAATAACATTTAGTAAAAATGTTTTAAAAAAGGTGGAAAAATAACTATGAAAAAAAGAGTTTCAAAAATGTTTACAGCATTATTTATGATTGCAATTATTTTAGGAGGAGTAATTTTAATTCAAAATGATTTTAAATTTAAAGAAAAATCCGTTGATATTAAAACGTCAAAAGGTATTTTGAAAGGGACTCTAGTATTGCCACAAAAGCTATCAGATAAAGCAGGTTTAGTTGTATTCATACATGGAGATGGTCCAGCTGATGCATCATATAATGAGCAGTATAAACCACTATGGGAAGAATTGGCTAAACAAGGTTATGCATCCTTATCATGGAGTAAACCAGGCATTGGTGGTTCAGAGGGGAATTGGTTATTGCAGTCAATGGATGACAGAGCAAGTGAAGCAAATGAAGTCATTGAGTGGGCAAAGACTTTACCTGAAATTGATAATAACAGAATTGGTTTATGGGGAGCAAGTCAGGCAGGCTGGGTTATTCCCAAAATAGTTCAGATTAATAAGAATATTTCTTTTAATATACTAGTAGCACCTGCAATAAATTGGGTTGAGCAAGGCAGATACAATACTTTAAAAGAACTGGAGAAAAAGGGTGCAACGAAAGATGAGGTCATTAAAAAAGAAAAAGAATTTGCAAATGAATTGGAACTTCTTAAAAAGGATGCAAGCTATGAAGATTATGTGAAAGAAGTTGGAGAAAAAGAAGCAGTATCAGAGGATCGTTGGACTTTTATTAAGAAGAACTATAAAGCAGATGCAACAGAAGATATTAAACATTTTAATAGTCCTGTAAAGTTATTTTTAGGTGGTAAGGATATAAATGTAGATAGTGAAAATACAAAAGAAATTTATGAAAATGAAGTGCCTTCAGAACTTTTAAATGTTACATTGATACCAACAACTGACCATTTTATGATTAAAGCTTCTTTAATAGATTCTAAGGCAAAAACCTTCTTTGTTGGACTTTTTGCTCCAAGAGAGCTTGCAGATAAAGAATATTATAAAGAAATCATTGAATTTTTGAAACAGATTTAAATAAGAAGGTTCCAGTATAAAGAATTTACTATGAAATAATTACTTCACCTTTTCCAATAATAACAATTCTATAGCTAGGTTCAAGAGGAATCAAGCTATAGTTTTCTGATTTTGGTGGTAAATGAATAGATTGTATTTGGCGTTGGTCTTCATCAAATAATGCCATATAAACACTATTATCAGGTGATATATTTTGAATAGTATAACGATTTTTTGGTGTAATATTGAGATTAGATAATTGATACACACCTTCTTTAAAGGTTGTTGCTGCAAATGTAGGAATTAATACAAAGGAACTAAGTAGTACACATATTAAAATTAATTCTGCTTTTAAAAATTTTTTCATAAAAACCACCTTTCAAATTAGTTATACTGATGTTATTTTCTAATCAATGAACACATCTCCATTACCAACTATTGCAATTCTGTAGTCAGGTTTTAGTGGTAATAAATTATATTTTCCAGATTGAGGACCTAATCGTATAGATTGAAGTTGAAGCTGATTTTCATCAAAAAGAAGTATATAAACACTATCTTTTGGAGATACATTTTGAACACTGTAGGTATTTTCTGTGGAAAAATTAAAATCAGCAGCTTTATAAATACCTTCTTTAAAAATGTTAACAGCAAAGCCTAAATGTACTAAATTAAATGATAAAAATATTGTAATTAAGAATATTAATAAGAATTTTTTCATAGTATAACCACCTTAAGATCTTAGTATAAACTTATTATGTGAAACTTTAATTTAAATATTCAAAATTTAAATTGGTGATTTGATGAAAAAATCTGTCAAAATTATTTTATGATTTTGATAGGTTTTTCTTTTTTGGCACGAATTAATATATGTAAGTATAAACTTATTAAATGCAAGCTTGCTTTGTGGGAAGAGGTTAAAAATGAAGGTGAATGAATATAACTACATTAAAGAATTAAGGAATAGGAATGAAAAAGCTTTAGATTATGTTATTGACAATTATAGCTGGATCATAAAATCTATTGTAGGAAAACATCTATATGGTATTCATAGTGTCCAAGAAGAATGTATAAATGATATTCTCTTAGGGGTTTGGAACAACATAAATAGCTTTGATGAAAGTAAAAGTGATTTTAAAAATTGGGTTGCAGGTATATGTAAATTTAAATGCATTGACTATAAGCGAAAATACTTAAAAGATCTGCAACATGAGAATATAGAGGATTTAAATATCAGTGAGGATGGTATTGAAAGGAAAGCATTAGAAAATGAATTGAGTAATGAAATAGAAGTTTTGCTTAATTGTTTAAAGGAAAAGGATAGAGATCTACTTTATAAGCTATATGTTGAAGAAATGGACATTAATGAAATAAGCTCAGAATATGGAATGAAAAAAGAAGTTATATACAATAGATTATCTAGGGCAAAAAAGAAAATAAAATATATATTTAATACTAATAGAAGAGGTGCTAAGTATGAATAATGATATATATAGTATG
Source organism: Clostridium saccharoperbutylacetonicum N1-4(HMT) (assembly GCF_000340885.1). NCBI lineage: Bacteria > Bacillati > Bacillota > Clostridia > Eubacteriales > Clostridiaceae > Clostridium > Clostridium saccharoperbutylacetonicum. The sequence goes on from NC_020291.1 coordinate 2,215,308, forward strand.
CTTAATGATGCAAAAATTAATTTAGATGAATATAAAAAAGATGATTTTAATGATATTGAAAAGAAATTACTTAAAAAGAATATTAGAAAATCTATTAAGATCAATAGTAAGCAAAGTAATAGAAGAAAAGTAATAGCAGCAGCTGCAATAGTGGTAGTACTAACAGGCATGTCTTTTGGGAATACAAGAGCTTATGCTTTAGCAAAAATAAATTTAGTCAGTGAAAGCATTTCGAGTGTCTTAGGAATAGAGAAGAATTTAGAAGATTATAATACTGTAGTTAATAAAGCTATTACGGATAATGGCGTAACAGTAAAATTAAATGAAGTAATATTAGATGATAATGAATTGCTTATATCTACTAATATAAGCTCAGATAAGATTTTAAAAGAGGATGATTTTTGGAATGGCAATATGACTCTGTATATAAATAATAAGAAAGTTAAATTTATAGGAGCAAGTGGGGGGATAGAAAAAATAGATGATAATACTACACAGCAAGTAATAGAATATGATTTAGATTCAATAAAAGATATGGATTTAAGTGGAGATTTGAATATGAAAATATTATATTCAAAGATTACGTTAAATGGTGATGAAGAGAATGTAAATGGGACTTGGAAATTTGAATTTAAAACCAATGGAGATAAACTTAAAATAGACACTAAAACAGTAAACCTTGATTATGGCTTTGAGCTTGATAATGGAAATAAATATATATTAGAAAAATACACAAGTAATGCTTTAGGTCAAAAAGTGTATGGTAAAATCATCAATAATTCAGCTAATAAAGAAACCTGTAATATTTTATTAAAGGGACATGATGATTTAGGAAATAAGGTGATATTTGATTTATCAAGAGGAAGAAAAGATGATTTTGTACTAAAATATGAAAATGTTCTAGTTGGAAATATGAATGGAAAGGCTAGTAAATTAATTTTGACACCATATGCAGTTAAAATGCCAGAACATAGTGGTAAAGAACCAAGTTTTGATGAGTATAAAAAAGTTGGAGAGGAATTTACAATAAATATTAAATAATTGTTTATTTTAATTTAAAAATTAATTATTTAAATTTTTATTATGTATTTAAATAGTTGAGGAGAACCAAGTCCAGATGAAAATGGAGGAGGTTCTTTTTTGTTTTGAATGTTATCAATAAAGTGAAACAAAATACAACAAAATATAATAAAATGCTTGACGATGGTAAAAAGAATTACTATAATTTGATCATAGATTACTTTTGAAAGGATAGATTTTTTATGGAAAATCAATTTTATACAATAGATAAAATAGCAGAAATATTAGGAATGCATCACAAAACTATAAGAAAGTTTATAACAGAAGGAAAGCTTGCAGCAAGTAAAGTTGGAAAGCAATGGAGAATTTCTGGTCATGATTTAAGTCTTTTTATGGAAAAAAACAATGTTAATATAAATGATAAAAATATTACAGAAGAATCAAATATTGATTTTATTACTAATGGAGAAGTTAAAGTCACTGAAAAGCAAAAAATCAATGTGTCAACGGTTGTTGATATAAATGATGTAGATAAAGACGAATATTTTAGAATATCAAATACGCTTATAGCGGTAATGAATTGTAAAGATCCTAAAATGGGCAAATCGACAATTAATATGAAATACGATGAAAAAGAAAATAGGTTAAGGGTTTTACTATGGGGGACTGTTAGCTTCATTGAAGAAATGTTAAAATCCATTTCTATGCTTGTGGAACAAAGAGATTTATAAGGAGAGTGAAGATTTTGAATTATAGAGTAGTAAATAAAAATAATGTTAAATATATTGAATTTGCTTCTGAAGCTTGGAAACTTTCTTCAGAGCAAGATGTGGTGGATTGCATATCTATTTGTATGGAAAAGGACATTTATACAATTATCTTTCCTTCAAAGGTGTTATCTGAAGATTTCTTTAATCTTAAGACAAGGCTTGCAGGTATGGCATTACAAAAATTTATAAACTATCATGTGAAAGTTGCAGTGATTATAGAAGACGAAGAACAGTATAATGATAGATTTAAAGAAATGATTATGGAAGCTAACAAAGGAAACAATTTTAGAACCTTTAAGAATATTCAAGAGGCTGAAATTTGGATTTCGAAATTATGACACTAAGGAGAAGTGAAAATGAATAGTGTATTTAAAACTGAAGCAGGAAGAAAGGCGGTTATAAAACTTTATGATGAATTTCTTCAGAAATCGGCATTAGCCTATGAAAAATTTTATGTGAATACTAGATATGGAAAGACTTTTATTATAGCTAGTGGTGAGAAAAGTAATCCACCTCTTATATTACTACATGGGAGTGGTATGAATTCTGTAATGTGGTTAAGAGATATAAAAGAGTATTCTAAAACTTACAGAGTGTATGCAATAGATATGTTAGGTGAGCCGGGGAAAAGTGATGAAAACAGGTCTTCTTTAAGTGGTCCTTGTTATGCAGAATGGATTAAGGAGGTATTTGAGAATTTATCAGTGGAAAGGGCAAATATTATTGGGATTTCACTTGGAGCATGGCTAGCAATAAAGTTTTCAGTATATTATCCAGAAATGGTAACTAAACTTGTATTGCTTTGTCCATCTGGTGTTGGACCACAAAAGAAAGCTTTTATTTTTAAAGCTTTAATTCATGGGATTTTAGGTGAAAAGGGTATAGATAAATTATATTACAAAGTTAATGGTAATCAGCCTATACCAGAAGAAATGTTAAAATATCAAAAACTTATAGGAAGGCACTTCAATTATAGGAGAGAGAGCATTCCTATATTCTCTGATGATGAACTAAAGCTGTTAACAATGCCAACAGTGCTATTTGTAGGAGAAAAGGATATAATGTTACATTCAGATAAGACTGCAAGGCGTTTAAGTAGCTTACTTCCACATGCAGAAATAAATCTTTTGCCTGAAGCAGGACATTCTAATGTTAATGATATAAGCAAGATAATAGAATGGTTGAATTAAAGCCTTTGTTATTCAACTATTAAAGAATTTGTCAAAAATAATAATCTAAAAAGCTACTACTGAAAGATTGTTTTAGATTAGACTAACTTAGGTTATAATAAAACTAAGTTAAGACAAAATGAAATGGAAGTGATTAAATGGAATTCAAACCACTGCCAATAGGTATAGATAATTTTGAGAAAATAGTAACAAGAGGATATTACTTTATTGATAAGACCCTACTTATAAAAGATTTGTTAGATAATAAAGCGGATGTTAATTTATTTACAAGACCAAGAAGATTTGGAAAAACACTAAATATGAGTATGCTTCAATATTTTTTTGAAAATAACCCTAAAGATAATAGTTATCTTTTTGAAGGATTAAATATAATGGAAACTGGAGAAAAGTATACTTCTCATATGGGGCAGTATCCTGTAATTAATTTGTCTTTAAAATCTGCTAAGCAGCCTAATTTTGAGTTGGCATTAAAGTGTATTAGGGATGAAATTGTAGATGAATTTAGGCGACATAAGTATGTTTTAGAGAGTAATAAATTGCAAGAGGAAAAAGAAAAATATTTAAAAATTACAAAGGCAGAAGAAGATGATTCTCTTTATGTAACTTCATTAAAATTTTTATCACAATGTTTAGAGAAATATCATGGAAAGAAAGCCATAATCCTTATAGATGAATATGATGTGCCTCTTGAAAATGCATTTTTTGAAGGGTTCTACGATAAAATGATAGCTTTTATAAGATCTCTTTTTGAATCAGCCTTAAAAACAAATTCTTCCTTAGAATTTGCTGTAATGACAGGTTGTTTAAGAATTTCAAGAGAAAGTATATTTACTGGATTAAATAATTTGAATATAATTTCAATATTAAATGATAGATATGCTGAGTATTTTGGATTTTCTGATGATGAAGTTAAGGAATTAACTAAATATTATAAATTAGAAGAAAAATATTCATTAATAAAAGAGTGGTACAATGGATATATATTTGGACAGACAAATGTTTATAATCCATGGAGTGTAATAAAATTTATATATGATTTGCTTGCTAATATTAATGTTTTTCCATCATCATATTGGGCAAATACGAGCTCAAACAGCATAGTGAAAAGTCTTATTGAAAAAGCAGATGATGAAACAAAGTCAGAAATAGAAACATTGATTGAAGGGAAGACAATAGAAAAGCCTATTCATGAAGATATAACATATGATGAAGTTTATGATAGTATGGATAATTTGTATAATTTCATGTTCTTTACAGGTTATTTTAAGAAAGTAAATGAAAGGTTAGAGGATGATACAAGGTATTTAGAAATTGCAATTCCTAATAAAGAAATAAAATATATTTTTAGGGAAAAAGTTTTAAAGTGGTTTAATGCTAAAATAAAAGCAGAGGATTTATCAAAAGTATATACCTCAGTATTAAAAGGTGATGTAGAAACTTTTCAAAGTGAGATAAACAGACTTTTAAGAAAAACCATAAGCTTCAATGATGCATATGAGAACTTTTATCATGGCTTTGTTGTAGGAGTACTTTCTGGGATTGATGGATATATAGTAAAATCTAACCGAGAATCTGGAGATGGAAGAAGTGATATTTATATACGCCCTCTTTCCATATTTCAAAGAGCGGTAATTATAGAAATAAAAGTATGTGATAAACCTAAGGATCTTTTTACTAAGTGTGACAAAGCTCTTGAGCAGATAGAAGAAATGAAATATGAAGAAGAACTTAATGAAGAAGGTTATGAAGATATCATTAAATATGGGATGGCCTTTTATAGAAAAGACTGCTTGATAAAGGTTAAAGAGGAGTAATTGCAACATATTATATGGAATAGGATATAATGATTTATATTTATAATATGTATTTATAAGAGGAATATCTATAGTAATTGAATTTGATGAAAAGGGTCATAAAAAGTAAGAATACTTTGCTTTTTTGGGCTCTTTTTTTATGTAAGGAAGGTCAAAAATTGAGGTGGACTTTGTTTGGTATTTTGATATTTATCTGTTTCAATATATTATCGAGATATAAATATATTTGAATTAGATTAGGAAGAGGAACTTGATGGCAATTTTACTTTTTGTAGAAGAATAATAAGACTAGAATATTGAAACGTAAGTATTAAAATAATGAAGACATAAGCTATAAGTTCATTTTGAAATAGTAAAAATGAATGTAGGAATTAAAGTAATAAAATTATGCCTTGATAAAAAACTTGAAGTAATATTGAAAAGGCGGCTAAAGAGTATTTTAAAAGTTAAGAATATCAAATTATGTGAAAAAATAATGTAATTAAGTAATATTTTGTTGTATAATATTTGTAAAGATTTATTTTAATTTAAAATATTTAGATGATAAGTATACATTAGTTAATAAAATTAATGCTTAACAATTATAATTTTACAAAAACAAACAATAATTTTATGTTTTTTTGTATTTTTATAAATGTTATTAAAAATGTCTATTGAAGTGCACAGAAGATAATTATACTTTATGTTTTTGTTATAATCCTGTTAGAAACCAATGATAAAATTAGAATTAATTATATATAGTCAAGTGTAAACAATTACGCTTTTGATTATAAATAAATTAAATAGGAAAGGAGATTATAATTGTAAAAATTAATACAAATCAAATATTTAGAAGGGGGGAAAGGGATTAATGGGAAACATCAAAAATCTATCTAGAACTATTTTGGTATCAATTCTTTTGAATGTATTTCTATTGGCATTATCAATGGAAATACCAGTGTTCTCCAATTACGCATATGCAGCAGCACCAGCGATTTCATCAACAAATTTTGAAAACAGTGCTACAAGTTCTGTTACTTATGGAAATGGTATATATGTTGCAGTTGGTCCTAATGGTTTAGTTAAAAGATCAACTGATGCATATACTTGGAGTACTGTTAATACAGGGGCTAACACTAATTATAGGAGCGTTACATATGGAAATGGCTTATTTGTAACAGTTGGTGATGGTGGAAAAATTTTAACATCTTCTGATGGATTTACATGGGTGTCAGAATCATCAACAACCACTGATAATCTAACCAAAGTTATTTTTACAGGTTCAAAATTTTATGTAATTGGAAATTATTACAATGGATCATTTACAGGGATTCTATTAAAATCCGATGATGGAATTTCATGGAGTACAGTTGAAGTTGGCCTTGGTAGCAGTAGCAAAGGATATAGTTCGCTTGCCTATGGAAACGGAATAATAGTTGTTGGAGATCAACAAGGAAATACATATACATCAAACAATGATGGAACTTCATGGATATATACAGATTTGAAAGCATCTAATTCAAGTAATGTAAATTTTATTTCATATTTAAATAATAAATTTTATGCTAGTGATAGTAATGCTTATTTGTATTATTCATCAGATGGAATCAATTGGAATCAAGTAGGGGCACCTTTTAGAGTAGTCAGTTCAGGAGGATGTGCCCAAGCCTTTTGTGGATTTTATGATGGAACTAAATATTATATGCTTGGTTTTGATTTAAGTTCTTATGGTGGAGTTATGACATCTACAGATGGAATTAATTTTACAGTAGAAAGAAAAGATTCTACATCCATTGCTAGGGACTGCTTATTTGCTAATGGTAAATATATTCAAGCAAATGATCAAGGTTTACTAGTGTCTTCTGATGGAGTTAATTGGAAGCATGCATTAGTAAATGGTGATTTTACTTCCATTGCTTTTGATGGTACTAATTATTTTACAGCAGGTTCCACAGGAGCATCTGATGGAGCAATTTATAAATCTACTGATTATTCAGATTGGACAATGTTGCAGATTCCTTTAAATAAAGGGATTAATGGAATAGCCTATGGTAATGGAAAATATGTTGCAGTCGGTAATACTGCTTCAAATGGAAAAGGTACTATATTAAAATCTACTGATGGAACAAGTTGGACATTAGGAAGCTCACCAAATAACGAACAGTCTGGTTTGTGTTCAATAACATATGGAAATAACATGTTTGTCGCAGTAGGAAGTAATCTTAGTATTATTACTTCAACGGATGGGGAAAACTGGACATCAAGAAAATATGATAATGCCACTTATACTTTAAGATCAGTTGCTTTTATTAATGAAAAGTTTGTAGCATGTGGTGATAATGGAAAAGTATTTTATTCTGATGATGGGACAGCTTGGACTGATGGTAGTTTTTCGGGTTCGGATGTTAGCTTTTACGGTGCTGCATATGGTAATGGTAAATATGTTTTAGTTGGACAAGAAAATAGTAATTATAATGGATTTACAACTACGTCTACAGATTTAAACACATATACAACAGCAAAGCCAGAAACTGACCTGTCCTATTTTACAGGTATAAAATACGCAAATGGTAACTTTTTAGCAATTGCTAATGGTGCTAATGACCCATATCATGCATTTATATCAACTTCTACAGATGGATTAAATTGGAGTAACACCGATTGTAATAATACATCATACATATTTGGTGTTGACTTCATAAACACTAAGTTTAGGGTTATTGGCTCAAATGGATTTGCGTTAACTGCTGATATTCCAAGTGTTTCTCAAAGTGCACCAACAGTAACAGCAATAAGTCCAACATCAGGAACAGCATCAGGGGGAACAGTTGTAACAATAACAGGGACAGACTTCACTGGAGTAACAGCAGTAAAGTTTGGAAGCACAAATGCAACAAGTTATACAGTAGATAGTGCAACCCAAATAACAGCAACAGCGCCAGCAGGAAGTGCAGGAACTGTAGATATAACAGTAACAACAGCAGGAGGGACAAGCTCAACAGGTAGTACAGATCAGTTTACCTATATGCAAACAGTAGCAACGCCAACCGCAAGTATATCAGGCGGGGCGGTAGCAAGTGGAACAACAGTAACATTAAGCAGCGGAACATCGGGAGCAACAATATACTACACAACAGATGGAACTACACCAACAACGTCAAGTACACAATATACTGGGGCAATAACAGTAAACAGTGCAATGACAATCAAGGCAATAGCAGTAAAGAGTGGAATGACAGATAGTGGTGTAATGAGTGAAAGCTACACAATAATGGGAACTGTAGCAACACCGACAGCAAGCATAACAAGCGGGGCGGTAGCAAGTGGAACAGCAGTAACATTAAGCAGTTCAACCTCAGGAGCAACAATATACTACACAACCAATGGAACTACACCAACAACGTCAAGTACACAATATGCTGGAGCAATAACAGTAAACAGTGCAATGACAATCAAGGCAATAGCAGTAAAGAGTGGAATGACAGATAGTAGTGTGATGAGTGAAAGCTATACAATAATGGGAACTGTAGCAACACCGACTGCAAGTATATCAGGCGGAGCAGTAGCAAGTGGAACAACAGTAACATTAAGCAGCGAAACCTCAGGAGCAACAATATACTACACAACCAATGGAACTACACCAACAACGTCAAGTACACAATATACTGGAGCAATAACAGTAAACAGTGCAATGACAATCAAGGCAATAGCAGTAAAGAGTGGAATGACAGATAGTGGTGTGATGAGCGAAAGCTATACAATAATTGGAACAGCAGCAACACCGACTGCAAGCATAACAAGCGGAGCAGTAGCAAGTGGAACAACGGTAACATTAAGCAGTGTAACCTCAGGAGCAACAATATACTACACAACCAATGGAACTACACCAACAATGTCAAGTACACAATATACTGGAGCAATAACAGTAAATAGTGCAATGACAATCAAGGCAATAGCAGTAAAGAGTGGAATGACAGATAGTGGTGTGATGAGTGAAAGTTATACAATAATGGGAACTGTAGCAACACCGACCGCAAGTATATCAGGCGGGGCGGTAGCAAGTGGAACAACAGTAACATTAAGCAGCGAAACCTCAGGAGCAACAATATACTACACAACCAATGGAACTACACCAACAATGTCAAGTACACAATATACTGGAGCAATAACATTAAACAGTGCAATGACAATCAAGGCAATAGCAGTAAAGAGTGGAATGACAGATAGTAATGTAATGAGTGAAAGCTACACAATAATGGGAACAGTAACATATACACTTAACTATACAGCAGAAGCAGGTGGAAGGATTGAAGGTAATACATCACAAACAGTAAATAGTGGAGGAAGCGGAACTACAGTAACAGCAGTGGCGAATTCTGGATATCATTTTACAAGTTGGAGTGATGGAAATTCTTATGCAAGTAGACGAGATATGAATGTAGCTATAAACATAAATGTAAGCGCAGGTTTTGGACTTAATTTACCGAGTAACACAGATACAACACCTGTAGCAGTAAGAATTATTGGCACTGGACAAGTAAATAATACTTTAGAAGCTCAATTAATTGATGTGAATGGTGCAGATGTTACTACCTCCGCAGCAGTAACCTATAGGTGGTATAGAATTCCAAGTGAAGATTCTGAAGGCGGAACATTAATAGGTGAAGATAAAACCTATAGATTAGTTAGTGATGATGCAGGAAGTTACATTAAATTAGTAGTATCTTATATAGATGAACACTTTAGAAGAATTACATCGAGGATATTAGGAAATACATCAAATAATACAAATTCATCAGGTAGTAAGAATTCTAATAGCTCATCAACTCAACAAATTACAGTAAAAGTAACAGATGGAAGTAATGACACCCCAGTTTCACAAACTGTAATAGAGAGAATAACTGCAAGTGATGGAACTAAGAAAGATACAGTAACTTATACAGCCGATAAAGCAAAAGAAACAATAGCAGCATTAACTAGTGCTGGAAAGGATACTGCAAGAATAGTTGCAGCAGATTCAGATCCTTCTGTATCTGAAACTCAGGTTAATATCCCTAGAGATACACTAAGTGCACTTTCAAGTGGAAATGTAAATTTACAAATAGAAACAGGTGGTGCAATAGTTTCATTACCAAAAGAATCTGTACAAGGTCTAGCTGGAAGTGGACAATTAAATGGAGATCTATATTTTAGATTAGTTCCAATAAATGATACAACAAGGCAGACAGAAATTAAAACAACTGCAGATAAAGAAGCAGCAGTAAAACTAGTTACAGGAAATAAAGGAGTGCAAGTATTAGGAACACCAATGACTATAGAAACAAATATGAGTCAAAGAGATGTAGATATTGTATTACCATTAAAAGGCGTTATAATTCCAACAAATCAAAATGAAAGACAAGCTTTTTTAAATGATCTTGGAGTATTCATTGAACATAGTGATGGTGAAAAAGTGCTTGAAAAAGGTCAGGTAGTTGAATATTCACCAGGTGTCTTTGGAATCAAATTTACAGTAAAGAAGTTCAGTGATTTTACAATAGTAAAATTAAATAAGAGCAATCAAATTGGTTGGAAAAAAGACAATGGTTATTGGTATTTCTTTGACAAAACTGGAACTATGATAACTGGATGGTATAAGTCAGAGACTGGCGATTGGACCTTCGATGGTAAAGATACAGTAGGACAATGGTTCCATTTAGGTAAAGATGGAAAGATGGATATGGGCTGGTTTAAAGATACTGATGGTTCATGGTACTTCCTATGTGATGGCAAGGATTATGGTGCTTTAGGTTACATGGAAACTGGATGGAAATTCATAGATGGTAAGTGGTATTTCTTGAAAGGAAATGGAGCTATGGCAACAGGTTGGACATATGTCGATGGCAATTGGTACTATCTACAATCAAATGGAAGTATGTCAAGCAACACAGTAGTTGATGGTTATACATTAAATGCAAGTGGAGCTTGGGTTCAATAAAGTAATAATGTAATAAGGGAGAACTAAATCCAGATGATAATGGAGGAGGTTCTCTTTTTTTTATTTTGTTTAAAGAATATATTTATAATAAATTATGTGAATATAGAAATTGTAAAATAATGTTTAAATATATGATGGAGACTATTTACAATAACAGACAATTATGTTATTATTTTTTATGAACGTATGTTCTGTGGGTGAAATTTAAATATATACTAATATATTTATTAGTATAACTTTATATTACTTACTAATAACTCTAAATTATTAAAAAATATAGGAGATCTTATAACTATTGGAGGCTAAATACTATGAAAAAAGGCGATAAGTTATTTGTAAGAATTGATTATAAAAATAATGAATTAGAAACTACTTCACAGGATTTTCAAGATCACGTAGAATATTTAAAGGGTGTAGCAGCTGAAAGATACTTTGTTGGGGGTGGCTTCAACAATGCTACAAGTGGTATGATTATATTTGAAGCCAAGGATTTGGAAGATGCAAAGTTGATTTCTCAAAAAGATCCTATAATTGAACGAAATCTTTATACAACTGAAGTGTACGAATGGGAGTTGCTGATATTATCAGATTTTTAATGGCAGAAAGTCAGTAAAACATAAGTTTAATAAAGAGGTGATATCGAGAAATGTTATATGATAGTTTATACATAAAAGAAATTCGTCTCAAGCAGGAAATTAATAAAGAAGAAAGTTACATTAAAGATTTGCCTGTAGTTAATAATTTAAATAGTGTGGCTTTATCTAGCAATGTAACCTTTTTTGTTGGTGAAAATGGTAGTGGAAAATCAACCTTATTAGAGGCCATTGCTGTTAATAGTGGGTTTAATGCAGAAGGTGGAACTAGAAACTTTTGTTTTTCATCACGGGAAACTCATTCTGATTTATATAAGTATATAACTGTAGTGAAAAGTGTTAATAGACCTAAGGATGGATTTTTTCTAAGGGCAGAAAGTTTTTACAATGTAGCAACTGAAATAGAACGGCTCGATTCAGAAAGTTCTATGGGCAATCCTGTTATATATAGTTATGGAGGGACATCCTTACATAAGATGTCTCATGGTGAAAGTTTTATTACACTCATGACTAATCGTTTTAGTGGACATGGACTGTATATTTTAGATGAACCAGAAGCAGCATTGTCACCATTAAAGCAAATGGCTATGCTTACCATAATTAATGAACTAGTTAAGAAAAAATCCCAGTTTATCATTGCAACTCATTCACCTATATTAATGGCTTATCCAGATGCGGATATATTTGTTATAGATGAGGATGGAATCACTAAAACTCCATATAAAAAAACTGATAACTATATGATGACAAGAAAGTTTTTAGAGAATCCTGAAAAAATGATGAAGTATTTGTTTGAATAGACTAGCATTGAAAATTGGTTTAGTGGTATTTTTCTATTTAATAATCAGATCAAGAAAATTTAATTTGAAGATTTTAAAATAAAAAACACGATTATAGTGCTTGATTATGGGCTGTCCAAACACGCATTTATTTTTTAAAAGTGAATAATTTATCAAAATACTTATAATTTATTTGTAATATGACATATAGCTGTCTTATTAAGCTTAGTATAATAGCCTTATCAAATAATATTAGAAAGGAGTTACGATTATATGCATGAAGTGATATCAAAGGGTATACTATCTAGTAATAATGGAATGAATATTTATAGAGGATGTACTCATGGCTGTATATATTGTGACGCCAGAAGTCATTGTTATGGAATGGATCATATTTTTGAAGACATAGAGATTAAGTCTAATGTGATGCAGCTATTAGAAGATACACTTAGGAAAAAACGAAAAAAGTGCATGATTGGAACAGGTGCAATGAGTGATCCGTACATTCATCTAGAAGAAAAGCTACAAAACACAAGAAGATGTTTAGAGATAATTGAAAAATATGGATTTGGATTAGCAATACAAACTAAATCAAATAGAATATTAAGAGATTTGGATTTGCTAAAAAGTATAAATAATAAGGCAAAGTGTGTTGTACAGATTACATTAACCACTTATGATGAAGAATTATGCAAAATTATTGAACCAAACGTTTCTACAACAAAAGAACGCTTTGAAGTGTTAAAGATAATGAGGGATAACAAAATTCCTACAGTAGTTTGGATAACTCCTATTTTACCGTATATAAATGATACAGAAGAAAATATAAGAGGAATTTTAGATTATTGTATAGAAGCTAAAGTTAAAGGAATTATAGTATTTGGCATTGGCTTAACCTTAAGAAATGGGAATAGGGAATATTATTATGAAAATTTAGATAAGCATTTTAAAGGTTTGAAAGAAAAATACATAAGAGAATATGGAAATAGTTATGAAGTAATAAGTAGAAATCATAAAGAAATTATGAAAATTATTAAAGAAACCTGTGATAAGCATAATATTATTTATGATGTTAGAGAAGTTTTTGATTATATGAGAGTTTTTGAAGAGAAAAATAATGAAGTTCAAATAGGGTTTGATATATAGTAATTGCACTAATCAATGGAAGATTGGTGCTTTTTCTTATTAAAAAAGCATAAGTTCTTGAAAATAAAATCATTCTTTAGTAGTATCTTTCTATTTAATAATTACATCAAGAAAATTTAATTTGAAGATATATAAATAAAAAACGCGATTATAGTGCTTGGTTATAGGTTGTCCAAACACGCATTTATTCCTTAAAAGTGAATAATTTATCTTTTAATTTCCAACAATAACTATAGAAAAGTGTATAGTTTTGAAGGAGATTTCTACTTATGAAAAAATTAGTCAGTTTAATAATTATAATTATAGGTTTTGCTGGGATAATTGGTGGATGTATTACAAAGAGTAGTAAATTTGCAATAACAAATATTACAACAGAGAAGCAAAGCTTAGAAACAATAAAGGAAAAAGGTCTACTAACTATTGTTTCTCCACCAAAAGAAGTCCCATTTTTTTTTATAAATTCTGAAACAAATAAAACATCTGGAATTGATGCTGATATTATAACTGAAATTGCAAAGCGTCTTGGGATTAATAAAATTGAAGTGAAAGAAGCACCATTTTCAAATTTATTAGAAAAATTAAAGACTGACGATAGTATAGATATGGCAGTTGGAGGAATATTTATAACTCCAGAAAGAGAGGCTTCAGTAGATTTCACTAAGCCTTTATATAAAGAAACAGAAACTGTTATTGTTCCTAAGTATTCTGATATTAATAATAAAAGTGATTTGAAGGAACTAGTCATTGGAGTAGAAAGAGGAACAATATTTGTGGATTTAGCGCAAGAGTGGAAGAAGAATAATTTTATAAAAGATGTAATGATTTTTGAAAGCACAACAGATTTATTAAATGCTATAAATTTAAGAAAAGTTGATGCTGGAATAGCCGATAGTATTGTTGTAAACAGCTTTTTAGCAGATGGTGGTAGTTATCTTCCTCTAAGAACATTAAAAGATTATACTCCTGAGGTTAATGGGACTTTGGGAATGGCAGTTCGGAAAGCCGATATATCCTTATTGAATGAAGTAAATAAGATAATTGATGATATGAAAGCAGATGGTACATTATATGCTATTCTTGTAGACAATGGATTGAATAGAGATAATATAGTCCCCCAATAATGCAATAAGTGTATAGCTATGGTTAGAGCATAGGAGCTATATTATTGATATAGGGAATGATATATAATTAATTTTAGAAATATAAAGGAAAAAGCACTATAGGAAGTGCTTTTTATGAGAAATTTAAACGAACATTATTATATATTATAAATTTATAATCATTTTTGAGTGGAATTAAAGTATTTTCGGTAGAGTTAGGTGCTATTCGTATGAGTTGTTGTATTTTTTTATCAGAGTCAACTATTATTAATAAGCCTTCAACATAAGGTTCATTATTACGAACCTTATAAAGTGTATTTTCATTTAAGCCTAAATCATTCATTGTATAAAAACCTTGTGAGTAAGTTTTAGGTTGAGCTATTGCTGTAACTGTATTTATGCTAAATAATAAGAATAAAGAGATAGAAAAAACAGTTATAAATTTTTTCATTTGTAAAACCACCTTTAAATTTAAATTTTATCTCAAAATATATTGTTATTATGTGAAAATAATAAATTAATATTCAAATTTAAGTTGAAGTAATACTAGTTAAAGATATTAGAGGGAGCCTTATTGGTGAAGCACTAAAAGAAGATAGTGAATGGATTGCAATTATTGCACAAAAAGTAATGTTATAGAATCAAGTTTTAAAATGATATTTACAAATATGCAATAATAAACAAAAAGATAAATAGTAACTTGTAAGTGTATAAAAGGAAGGGAGATAAGATAGGATGGATAAAGAATTTACGAATAAAAAGTTCTGGGAAAATGTTGCAAAGTGGTATACGCCAATGCATGAAAGAAAAAACGCAAAATTATATAGAGATTTATGTGAGGTTATATCAAAATCATTGGATAAGAATATGCAGGTTTTAGAATTGGCTTGTGGAACTGGACAACTTACCTTTCCGTTATGTAAAAAAGTAGCTTCTTGGGAAGCAACAGATTTTTCAGAGAAAATGATTGAAGAAGCAAAGTCAAGAGCAGCTAATTTACCTATTACTTTTACGGTGCAGGATGCAACTAACTTGCTGTATGAGGATGGAAAGTTCGACACAGTAATTATTGCTAATGCTCTTCATATTATGCCTAATCCTGATAAGGCACTAATAGAAATTAGACGTGTACTCAAAAAAGGAGGATTGTTGATTGCACCTACATTTGTATATGATGGAAAAATCAACAAGCTGCGAATTTGGTTAATGGAAAGGATTGGATTTCATACTTTTTATAAATGGAAGTCTGATGAATATATAGAATTTGTCAGTAATAGAGGCTTTGATATAATTGATAGTAGTGTGATTGAAGGAGAGATGTTGCCGGAATGTGTATTGCTTTGCAAAACACAAATCAATTAAATAATTATGAATTATGATATAATATAACTTATGGTATTTTGGGGATTATAAAGAAAAAATGTATTGATTGTGAGGTGAATTTTATGAATATTGACTTAGAAAATAAAGTTGCAGTTATTACAGGGGCTGGAAGAGGGATAGGAAAGTCTATTGCAATATCATATGCACAGAACGGTGCAAAAGTATGTTGTTTATCAAGAAGTCAGAAGGAAATTGATGCTACAGCTAGTTATATTAAAGGGGAAGATGGAAATGCAATAGCATTAGCTTGTGATGTTAGCAATTATACTGAATTAGAGGAAGCGTTTAAAAAAATTTATAAAATTTATGGCCGAATAGATATAGTAGTTATAAACGCAGGGGTTGATTGTGACAAAGCACCAGTTGAAGAATTAAGTATTGAAGCGTGGAAGAAAGTAATGGATGTTAATTTTACAGGAGCCTTCTATACAGCTAAAGCAGCAATTCCATATTTAAAGAAACAAGGGGGTGGAAAGATAATTACTATAGGTTCTGGACTTGGACATAAAGGGAGAGCGGATAATTCAGCTTATTCATGTTCAAAAGCAGGACTATGGATGTTAACAAGAGTTTTAGCTCAAGAGTTGCATAAATTTAATATTAGTGTAAATGAATTAATTCCAGGGCCAGTTGTAACAGATATGGGAAATGACAGTATGAAAGATGGTAGTTCAGCTTTTTCAGTTGACAGTGAATGGACTAAGAAACCAGAAGATGTTACGAATCTCGCCTTGTTTATGGCGAATCAACCATTAATCGGACCAACAGGTCAGAGTTATAGTTTGATGAGAAGAGATCTTTGATTCAGAAAATATAAAATTACAAAATAGTTAAGGTTGGGAAACAATTATGAATAAAGAATTATTAGAAAAAACATTATTATATATTCAAGATATATTTCAAAATGATTATAGTGGACATGATTATTATCATAGTATTAGAGTTTATAAATTAGCAACTTCTATTTGTAAAGGAGAAAATGCTGATTTGGAAATAGTTCAATTAGCTGCGTTATTACATGATGTAGATGATTATAAATTATTTGGTGGGAACGTAGGAACTACTTCTAAAGCAGAAGCATTTTTAAAGAATAACGAAATTGCTGATGCAAAAATAAAAGCTATATGTGATATAATTGCGTCAATATCTTTTAAAGGTACAGATACAAAGGTTCCAGAAAGTTTTGAAGGAAAAATAGTACAAGATGCCGATAGACTTGATGCAATTGGGGCTATTGGAATTGCAAGAACCTTTGCATATGGAGGCAGCAAAAATAGAAGCATGCATATACCGAATGAAAAGCCCAAAGAAGATATGGATGAGGAAGAATATATTAAATCTGAAGGAACAACAATTAATCATTTCTATGAAAAATTGTTGAAATTAAAAGCTTTGATGAATACAGCTACGGCTAAAGAAATGGCTGAATCAAGACATAGATATATGGAAAATTTTCTTGATGAATTCTTTAGTGAATGGGATGGGGTGTTATAATAATAAAAACAGAAAGATTATTGCTAGTTCCATAAAACAAAGAATTTTGAAAAAATATAATTAAGATAGGGTTTATTTTTATTTAGATAAATATGTTAGCATTTCGCATTAACTTAGAATTATTTCTAGCAATACAGTTCAAGAAGTAATTTTAAAAATAAGATATTATTTTTTTGAGGTGATAACATGGATAACTGGGAAATAGTAAATGCAGTTCAAAGGATGCAAGATTATATAGAGGATCATATTGTTGAGGAAATTACTCTTAATGATCTCTCAAAAGCAGCAGGATATTCTCAATGGCATAGTGCTAGAATTTTTAAGAAATTACTAAATAAAAGTCCATTTGAATATATTAGAGCATTAAGGCTTAGTAAAGCTGCTTTGGTATTACGTGATGAACATCCAAGGGTAGTTGACGTAGCTTTTGATTTTGTATTTAGTTCTCATGAAGGCTTTACAAAAGCCTTTTCGAAACAATTTGGAATTGCGCCAAGAAAATATATCGAAAATACACCGCCAATTGGTCTTTTCATTCCTGATAGTATCCATGATTATTATCTGATATTAAATAAAGGAGCGAATGTTATGGAAGAAAAGAAAGAAAAGAATACTATTTTTGTTCAAGTGGTAGAACGCCCAAGGCGAAAGGTATTGCTAAAAAGAGGCGTCAAAGCAACTGAATATTTTGCTTATTGCGAAGAAGTTGGATGTGATGTTTGGGGAATGCTTTCTAGTGTTAAGGAAGCACTTTATGAACCTATTGGAATGTGGCTTCCTAATCATTTAATTAAAGAAGGAACTTCAAAATATGTTCAAGGGGTGGAAGTACCACTAGATTATGATAAACCAATTCCAGAAGGATATGATCTTATAGAGTTGCCACCTTGCAAAATGATGGTATTTCAAGGTGAACCCTATGATGATGAAAAATTCATGAATGAAATTTCAAGTGTGTGGAAGTCTATTGAAAATTATAATCCTGAATTGTATGGATTTGAATGGGCAGAAGAGGAAGCACCAAGATTTCAGCTTGCCCCAATGGGTTATAGAGGTTATATTGAGGCAAGACCAGTAAAACAGATAAATAAAAGAAATGAGAGCAACTTTTAATCTGAAATTCTTATAATATGAATCAATAAAAATAAATAATAGCTTGTAAAATTGCATTATTCAAGAAATGAACTGCTCCATGTCTACTTGACAGGGAGTAGTTCACAATTGGTAATAGGATATAATCTTTTATTTAACGTTTTAGTTTAGGAGAGTATAAGAATGATTAATTACAATACAGTTGAAAATATAGCCATTGAAAAAATACATAGTACATTTATAGATGCATTTTCAGATTATCAAGTAAAAATGGATCTACCTCTTTTAAAGCTTCAACAGATGCTTAAGCGAAGAGGTTATGTTGCAGCAGCTTCAATAGGAGCATTTAATGATGATGTTTTAGTTGGATTTCTTTTAAATGCAATTAGACCATGGAATGGAAAATTATCTGCCTACGATACAGGAACAGGTGTTATAAATAGTTATAGAAATAATGGAATAACAAGTAATATGTTTCTGAGTGCAAAAGAATTGATTAAAGAAATGGGAGTGGAACAATATGTACTGGAAGTAATCCAATCTAATACTCCTGCAGTTAGCCTTTATAAAAAACAAGGTTTTGAAATTTTAAGAGATTTTGAATGTTTTATCTTAGATAAAAATAGGTTTAAAGCTATGCCTAAATATAAGGTTCAAAATATCAAGATAATTACAGAAAGTATATGGCTAGAATTAATAAAATTCTGGGATTTCATGCCATCTTGGCAGAATTCTATTGATTCAATTAATGCAGCAGCAGATACCTTTAAATATTCTATAGTAAGCATTGAGGGTAAGATTGTTGGTTATGGAATCATTGATATAATTACAGGAGACATTCCTCAAATAGCGGTAGACAAAAACCATAGAGGTAATGGAATTGGAAAGAGCATATTTGCAGATTTATTGAAAAGTACAGAAGCTGATAGTATTAAAGTTTTAAATGTAGATAGTAAGAGTACAGCCATGAAGAATTTTTTACTAAAGTTAGGGTTTGATCAAAATGTTAAACAATATGAAATGAGTTTAAAACTTTAAACTCATTTCATAATTTAAATTTATAGAAATATTATTATGATTTCCTACCAGTTTTAAAAAGAATAATCACTATAATTTGAGTTACTAATCCAAAAATACAAACACCATACCATCCAAAGTGAGAATAACTATAGGTACCTAGAAAAGAACCCATTGCTCCTCCAAGAAAAAAACTAACCATATAAATAGTATTGAGTCTATTACGTGTTTCCTCATTTAAAGCTTGTACTATTGCTTGATTTGATACATTACAAGCCTGCACTCCTAGATCAAGAAAGACAATTCCTAAAATAAGTCCCCATATTTTAAAACCAAACATAAAGAAGATTAAATAAGCAATTATGACTACAACTATACTGATGCCTATTGCAAATCTAGGACCTTTCTTATCTGCCATTTTTCCAACTATCGGAGCTGCAAGAGCACCGCTGATTCCAACTAATCCTAATAATCCAGCTGCTTCAGACCCCATATTGTAATGAGGGCTTTCAAGTAAAAATATAAGTGATGTCCAAAATGCACTAAAAGCTGAAAACATAAGGGCCCCGATAAGAGAGGTTTTTCTTAAAATTGGCTCGGTTTTTATCAAATATATCAAGGATTTTAACAATTCAGTATATTTAATGTTAGAGGTAGGTTTACATAAAGGAACTAATTTTCTTAGAATAATCATAAGAATAAACATAGTGATAGCAGCAATAAGATAAACTGTTCTCCAACCAAAGTAGCTGCCTATAAGTCCACTGACAGTACGAGAAATCAAGATTCCAATTAATAAACCGCTCATAATTGTTCCAATTATTTGACCTCTTTGTTTTGGGTCTGATAATTGTGCAGCTAAAGGAATAATAAGCTGAGGAATAATAGAAGTAAAGCCAATGAGAAAAGAGGAGAAGCTTAGGATGAAAATATTTGAAGAAAAGAACATACACATAAGTGAAAGGATTGAACATAAAAGCATTATGATTATTAAGTTTCTTTTCTCTTTTATATCCCCTAAGGGTAATATAAATATCATTCCAACGGCATAACCTATTTGTGTTAGCATAGCTACAAAACTTATACTTAATTGATTTACATGAAAGGTTTTGGCTATATCAGCTAATAATGGCTGGATATAATATAAATTTGCTACAGTAGCACCACAGGCTATTGCCATAACTAAAATTAATAAACGGCTTAATGTATTAGAATTAGCTTTTAAATTGTTTGAAGTATAATTAGTTTTTATAATAGTGTTATTTGCTTGATACATTTAAAAATCACTCCTATCTCAATAAATTGAGTATTTTCTTTATTATTTTCTTATTTCTTAAGATTTAAGTTATATCGTTAAATAGTTATAATGAAATAAAGAATTAGAATAACAATTAAATTGAATTTTTAGTATTAAAGATATTGCTATTCTAATAAGTAGGTAAAAATAATAATTTAGCGAATAAGATTAGTGAATATCTTTTCTTCTCTTTCTGGTTTTTGAATAATTCCTTGTCCATTTTCTACAAGCTTCATAAGCCAAGCCATATTTTTACCTAGTATTCTCATTATTTGTATTCCTTCTTCGTCTTGCATTACCTCACCTGGTAATCTACCATTAATAACATTCCAGTAATTTGAAGTGGGGATTAGCATTTCAGAATGATTAAGATAATTATTTAATTGATCGAAGGTTGGAATTCCACCAGCACGTCTTGCAGCGACTACGGCAGCTCCGACTCTAAGTCTTAGCATGCTATCATTAGCTTCTGCAACACGAAAAGCTCTATCTAAAAAAGCTTTCATTGTTCCAGCAATTGCAGAATAGTGTACTGGTGAACCCAAGATTATTCCATCTGCACCTTTCATCTTTTCAATCCAATCATTAACAGGATCAGTAGTAATAGCACATTTTCCATTTTTATTCTTTGTACAATATCCACAAGCAACACATCCTCTAATAGTCTTATTTCCAACGTGGATTATTTCTGTTTCTATCCCTTCTTTTTCAAGTTCCTCAACAACTATTTTTATTCCGTGATAAGTATTACCTTCTTTAGATGGACTTCCGTTAAAAGCTACAACTTTCATTAATTTTTCCTCCTTAAATTTAATAATTTTATACATGTTATTAATTAGACAGATTTGGATTTGACTAGAATTTTAATTATTTCATAAATTAAGTAGTTCAAAATTCAAATTCTTACTAAAAATATTATTAAACTGAACGTTTAGTTTATAAATATATAATATACTAAACGTTTAGTAATGTAAATAGTTTTTTTTAAATTAAAAAAAGTATAGTATAATATACGTATAGTTTATTAAATGTATTGTTTTGATTTGATTACAACGGAGGTAAGTACAGATGGAAAAAAAATTAGGTCGTCCGCGCAGTGAAAAAACTAAAAATGCAATTCTTACTGCTGCATATGAGTTATTGCTCGAAAATGGTTTTGGAGCAGTCACAATTGAAAAAATTTCTGAAAAAGCTGGAGTTAGTAAAGCTACTATTTACAAATGGTGGCCGAATAAAGCAGCTGTTGTTATGGATGCTTTTTTTGATGCGGCTGCTGAGAGACTTCCAATACCTGATACAGGATCAACTATTAAGGATATGACGATTCAAGTAAATAATTTATCAAAATTTCTAGTTAGTCGAGAGGGAAAGGTAATTAATGAGATAATAGCAGAAGGTCAGTATGATCAAAAACTAGCTGAGACATATCGAACAATGTATTTTAATCCTCGCCGACTTGATTCACGACGTATTTTAGAACGCGGAATTTCAAGAGGGGAACTGAAGGGAAATTTGGATATAGAATTAATTATAGATTTGATTTTCGGCCCAGTATTTTATAGATTATTAATTACAGGAGATGTGGTTGATGAAACTTTTATAAAGAAACTAATAAATTATGCATTTGAAGGAATAAAGTAAAATTTAATATTAATAAAGTACTATCCCTTATTTATGATAGGGTGAACCATATAATAAATAAAGGATAATAAGTAAATTTAAGTGAAATAAAAACATGGCAAAACATATTGCAATATGTTTAATCCTAGAGTATATAATTCTAGTTGCTTAGGCAACTGGTATTACTAAATTTTTAGGTTATAAAAATAGTAGCTTCCAATCACGATGCGGGGCTGCTGTTTTTTTTGAGACTTTTTTCTATAAGTAACGCTATGAATGTTAGTAGTGCTAGTAAAAATAATCCTGTCTGAAATAACAACATTAAATAAAGTATTAATTTGAGTTGGTTAATTTTGACTGCTGGTTAGAATGGATATATTAATTAAAGGTAATAAATTATCGTAATACGATAATTTATTATTGACAAATGAAATGTGTAAGTATACACTTAAAATGAAAAATATGGTTTTATGGAGGTATTTATGAATCAGAAGAATTTGTCAAAATGTATTAAGATTATTGTAATGGCAATGGTGTTGTGTGGTGCAATTATATATTTTGAGGCAATACCATATATAGGGGATAGTCTTGTTAAGCAGGAAAAGGAATTCCAATATTGCTATTGGCCATGGTTGATTTTTATTTGGTGTACAGCGATTCCATGTTATTTGGTTTTGTTTTTGACGTGGAGAATAGCAGATGAGGTAGGGAAGGATAATTCTTTTTCCAGGATAAATGCAATGTATTTAAAGTGGATCATGCTTGCTACACTTACCGATTCAGGATTCTTTTTTATTGGAAATATTGTATTGCTGTTGCTTAAAATGAATAACATGGGGATTTTTCTGCTATCAATATTAATTTGTTTTGTTGGAGTATGTATAGCAGTGGCATCAGCAGTCTTATCTCATCTAGTGCAAAAGGCAGCATTTATGAAAGAAGAAAATGAATCTTATATATAGGGGTGGAGTGTGATGATAATAATTAATGTAGATGTAATGATGGCGAAAAGGAAAATGTCATTAAAAGAATTAGCTGAAAAGGTAGGAATTACAAATGCGAACATGTCTGTGTTAAAGACTGGAAAAGTAAAGGGGGTAAAGTTTACTACTTTGAACGAAATATGTAAAGCATTAGATTGTCAGCCGGGGGATATATTGGAATACAGGGAGGATGAAGATGAAAAAAATTAAGCTTGACATATATAGCGAATGTTGTGTATTTTATTATGAAACCATTAGAATGGATATTTTTGATAGTACTGTATTTCTGTGATGTGAATCCAGAAAATCGGATTGCGGTGCAGTATCTGCCCAAAAAATAAGTAATAAAAATTGGTTGACAGTAAATATGAAAGAGTGGTGGGAATAATGGAAAAGCATATAAAATATATAATTATGTTTGCTGTGTTGCTGATAATTGAAATCCTTATTGGAAGATTCATGCATCACGGTTTTATCCGTGATTATGGAGGAGATATACTAATAATTCCTTTACTATATACATTTATACGGATATTTTGGCTGGAGGATAGCAAAACTACAAGATTATATCTTCCATTAGGATTGTTCTTATTTGGAGTGTGTGTAGAGCTTTTACAAGCTGTTAATTTTATTGACATTCTTGAAATTGGAAGGAATTCGACGCTTGGAATCATCATTGGTTCTACATGTGATTGGAAAGATATATTATGTTATTTGGCTGGAACTGTATTGATATCAGGCTGGAATTATAAAAACTTATTAAAAAGAATTACATATTGACTAGGTTATGAGTAATACCTGTAGAATGTGTGATTTAAGCAATATAAGTAAATGAGGAATTTACTAAAGTTTGATGTAGAATAGTTAAAACTAACTTGCCATATAAAAATGAAAAATGGTAAGTTTTATTTTATTTATATATAATATAAATATGTTGCAGAATGGTAAATAATTGCGAAGCACAGTTTGCAGTTTGTAAAAGATAGTTTGTTGGAGAGGATATTATGAAAGATAAATTTTTATGTGTTATGGCACAATATGACAAAGAAACAGAATTAAAATTAAAAGAAATTCAAAAATTGTTATCAGATAATGGATTTGTGGGAAAACAAACGCCTAACTTACCAAATCATATCACGATTGGGAGTTTTGATATATCACAAGAAGAATTGGTTAAAGAAAAAGTGAAAATGGTATCAAAACAATTTCATAGTTTTGATATTAAATTAAATAGTATTGGATTGTTTGGACTTGATGTTTTATTTATAGCACCTTCAGTTAATCATGAACTTTTAAATTTGCAACAATACTTCAATAACGATTATGCTGACGGATTTGGTTGGACAGCACATACAACAATGCTAATAGACGACCACGAAACAATTCAAAAAGCATTACCTTATTTAGCAAATAATTTTAAAAATTTTACCGGTAAAATAGAATCTATTAGTTTATATGAATTTTGGCCAACTCGCTTTATTTTAAAAGAAAAATTGTTATAGGTATTACACAATCTTCTTATATGGTGTAACAGTTAAAAGTAGAATGATAATAAGTAACTAAGCGGTGCTACTCATTTTTGGTAAAAGAACTTGTTATATAAGTGAGACAGAGAATAGGCTATCACTTGCTACTGATACGGTGAACTATATCATAAATGAGTGAGTTTTTTCAAAAAGTGAAGATATAAAAAGGCATTACTTAAATGATAAAAGGCAAATAAGGACTTATTCCTTTGATTTGGAATAAGTCCTTATTGCTATTTTGGGGTAATTTTATATTGGAGACACCAATTTCATTCGTGCCAAAACGGTTCAGCTTATTTATCTCTATATCACTGATGTGATTCATCAGAAGCACAATGTTTTGTATATAGGTATAGGGTTACTATATATTATACAATCCTAACCTTGCTTTCTCTGAATTACTACCTTACCCATCTTAGGATTTGTTTCGCACCTACGATATGCTTCCGCTAATCCTTGAGATGTAAATGGGAAAATCCCGCTCAAATGAACCTTCAATTTTTGCTCATGGACGTTTTGAAGAATAGACACTAAATCATCGTGGTTTGGTTCTGCATGAACAAATTGAGCTTCAATTCCGCGAATTTGTGGATGTTCATTAATCTCCATGGCTACCAAAGAAATGAGCTTGCCACCATCCTTCAAAACAGAGTAACTTTTTCGCCCAGTTTCACCTATCTTCGCATCTAGAACTGTAGCTGATCTATCCATAACCATATCCAATACAATATCTACAGGACTACTTATAGCCTTTGTAAAATCAGTTGTGGTATAATCAATTACCTCGTCGGCACCTAATTGTCGCACAAATTCATGGTTAAATTCACGGGCTGTTGCAATCACATATTCACCTGCTTGTTTAGCGAGCTGAACAGCAATATGTCCTACACCCCCAGCGCCTGCATGAATTAGAATACGCTGTCCTGGTTGTAGTTTGCCATACCTAAACAAAGACTGCCAGGCGGTCAAACCAACCGTTGGCAATGCAGCAGCTTCATTAAAAGACATATCGGGTTGGATTATTGCAAGTGCGTTTTCTTCCATTGCAACATAATCTGCATAGGCTCCACCGTTGTTAGTAGGAATACCCATAACACGATCGCCAGGTTTCAAATGGGTAACTTTACTTCCAACCTCAATGACAACACCGGCAAGATCGGCACCGAGAACATAAGGCAACTGAACAGGTAAAATATCTTTAACAGCCCCAGAACGTAATACAGAATCTGCTGGATTGATTGAAGCAGCATACATTTCTACTAGTACCTGTGTTTCTGTGATTACTGGCACATCTATTTCTTGTTCCTGTAAAACCGCTGGAATTCCGTACTCTTTTAAAACAATTGCTTTCATAATAAATTCCTCCTTGTATTTTCAAAGTTTGTTTCAGCCAATTAATAATTTATAAACATTTGTTTACTTATTAACTATTGTCTGATAATGTGATATTAACAAAGTAACTTGTTAGCTTCAATTGTTAAAATAACTGCAACTGTTCATTAATTAACAAAATTCCATTTATCGTTCATTAACTAATAAATATTTCATATAGCAAAATGCGTATAGTTAATTTTATTGAAAAAATTCACATAATATTTTAAGGAGGGGCTTATGGATAGACGAATACTAAAAACACAAAAAGCAATTATTGGAGCATTTATCCAACTGCTCGCAGAGAAAGAATTTGAAGATATTACAATTAATGAAATATCAGATCGAGCTGATGTTAGCCGCGGAACTGTTTACTTGCATTACATTGACAAATTTGATTTGCTGGATAAATGTATTGATATTTATTTTAAAAAATTATTTGAAAGCTGCATGACTCTCAACGGTACTACGCTTTTACTTTCAAAATCTTTTATGATTCGCACATTTGAGTATTTGGAAGAACATGCTTTCATATATACCACTCTGCTAGTTAACAAAGGAATCCCTACTTTCAGAAACCTCATGATGGATGTGATTCTAGGCAACCTTAGTGAGGTTATAGATGCCAGCAGCATAAAACGAGATATTAACAAGGAGGTGACGTTACAGTTTTTGGCTTCAGCTATTGTTGGTCTACTAGAGTGGTGGATTATTAAATCAATACCTATTCCAGCTAAGGATATAGCAGAACAGTTGTGGTCACTGTTAGAACGTTTTCAGGTAATCCCGCATTTACCGGATTCTAATTAATCATGCTGAGGATTTCCTTGCAGCCTCACAAGTTATTATAAAAAATAGCACTTACTAATGATACAATGATACGATGAACCATATCATAAATAAATGATAATAAGTAAACTAAAAGGAAATTGATATGATATAAGTGAGATTCTAAATCTATGAT
The DNA here is from genome assembly GCF_000340885.1 of Clostridium saccharoperbutylacetonicum N1-4(HMT). Classification (NCBI taxonomy): domain Bacteria; kingdom Bacillati; phylum Bacillota; class Clostridia; order Eubacteriales; family Clostridiaceae; genus Clostridium; species Clostridium saccharoperbutylacetonicum. The sequence continues at coordinate 2,242,423 of NC_020291.1, forward strand.
TTAGTTAATCGAACTTACACACAGTGCAAGTAAATTATAACAAAATAAAAAATAGGGCATAAAACGTACGGGGATATGTTTTATACCCTATTTTTTATAATTATAGTTGCCTATTTAACAGGTATCACTATAATATAATTAAATCATGATATGGTTATACAACCAAGTTTTCCCCATCTTTAAATGCTCTTAAAGATAACTCATTAAAAACTTCCTCGTCAGTTCCACAGTAATGAATGCAATCCTCCAAGTTCCAACCAAACACGTTGAAAATATTATTGACATATTTAATGGCTTCTGCACCCTTTTTAGGATCTAAGCTTCCTTGAGCAAATATAGTTATTAACTTTTTACCTGCATGTCTAGGAATAAATTTATGTGGAAGCTCTTCAACCATTGGAAATGTACGGTCTAACCAAATTTTTGCCTGACCTGTAATTTGATACATATATATTGGAGAACCAAATACAATAGCATCTGCCTCAGCAATAGCTTTATACATTGGCTGTAAATAATCATTAACAGCACAGCCATCATGAGTACGACAATAAAAACATCCTTGACATCCACGGATTCCAGGGTTATTTAAATCAAATTCAATAACCTCAGCGCCTTTGGATTTTGCTCCTTTTGCTACTTGATCTAATAATTTTGTTGTATATCCATTTTTTCTTGGACTACCTTTAAAAATAACTACTTTTGACATTTCGCATCTCTCCTTATAATATAAAAATTAAAATTCTATGCTATCTATATACCCTTAAGAATCTTTTCAATCCAACTGAAAATACGTTCATTTGCGATTAATTTGGCTCCAGCTTGGCAATGGAATTCAGCACCTTCTTCAGCTGTAAATAAAATAAAATCTTTGTGGCAGGTAAGCTCCCCATGCAACTGCCTTGCTTGATCTCTAAGCAGTTTGTCATTTTCCGAATCAACGATTAAGGTAGGGCATTGTATTTTTTCTGCTAATCCTTTCATATAAAAATCTCCAACCTTTAGAATGAATTCAGCAGGGGTATTTACACCAAATACATACATTCCATGTGAAAAGCTCCATTTTGCTTTTGAGTTTAATTCCATTTTTTCCTTAACAGTTTTATTAAATCCCTCTGAATTAGAAAGTGCAAAATTTAAAAATTCTTCTCTTGGCATATTAAAGATACTTGTAAATCCTCCTAAAAAGTCATATACTCCTCCATTTGCTATGCAGCCTGCAAGTCGATGTTCAAAAGCTGCAGCTCTAGGAGCAAGATACCCGCCTAAACTTTGTCCCCATAAGACAATCTTCTTTGGGTCTACTTCTTTTTTTGTAAGCAGATAGTCTACCACTGGAGTTATAACCTTCTCGTAGTCATGTCTGAAAAATAGTTGCTGTTTATGTACAGCCTCTCCTTGTCCTGGTCCCTCAAAAGTAATACAGTGCATACCGTGTTCAAGTGCATCCATTGCCATTCCGTAAAATGCTTCTTTTGTTCCATCAAAGCCAGTCATAGCAATTAAAACTGGTTTAGGTTCCTCTGAATCCTCTAATTTATAAAAATGTCCTGTAAGTGTTGTATTTTCATAGGGGATTTTCACTTCTTCAATAACAGGCTTATTAAGTTTCATAACATGGGAAAAGCAATCTAGGCTCGCATTGTATAATTCCTCTATCTTTGGGTCTTCTGGATTTTCATGAAGGTAGAATTCTGCAATTCTATAATAATTAGAAGCTCTAAGATAAGCTTTTCTTGCACTGATTAAGTGGCCATCTGAATAGCTATCTTCTGCAACTTTTTGCAAACGCTTGGCTGTTTTGGCCCATTCTTCACACCAGCTTTGATAGTCTCCTTCTTTAATCTTTTCTGCTGTTGAAACCACCTCTCCTATATCAGCAGCTTTGAAAGCAGTGTCTCCAAGAAGTCCCAATACCTTGGATGCGAATTGATCATCTTTAAAAATCAAATTATTCATAGTAATTCTCCTTTACAGTATTTATTGTTTATGCAACACGTTGTTGCTATAATTAAAATATATCAGATACAGATTTGTATTCAACCAACAATACTTATAGTTTGTTTTATATACAACAAAGGAGTGAAAATGTTGCAGAATAAACATGATATTCGAACAAAACGGACACATCAACAGATAAGAGATGCACTTATTGATCTTATTTTTGAAAAACATTTCGATAATATTACGGTTGGTGATATCACTAATCGAGCTATGATTAATCGTTCTACCTTTTATAGGTATTATCAGGATAAATACGACGTTGTACTAAAAATTTTTGAAGACGCAATGGAAAAAATGAAGAAAGATTTAGGCGTTCCAAAATCCAGCCTTAAGTATCTTAATGAAGAACAAAGATCTGATCCATGGGTGAAACTATTTGATCACTTTGCTGAAAACAGTAGATTATATCTGGCAATGCTGGATGATTCATGTAACATATGGTTTATATCTAGACTGCGCAGCTACATCATCTCAATGTTAAGAGAACGTGAAAATTTACGAAGCTCCTTCATTGCAAGCAACGAAGACTGCCCCCCTGAGATACAAGAAATGGCATTCTTATTTACCGCTAATGCTTTAATAGGTACTATTGATTGGTGGTTAAAGTCAAAATGTACTCCTGATTCAGAAAAAATGTCTTATTTATTTAGATCTTATTTTAAGAATGGCTATGTAGGAATGTTGAATAAAAATTAATGTTGCGACTTAAATTCTGCATTTATAAAATTATACTATTAGCGTAATTAAGAGAAGTAACATCGAAATTAAATTCTTGATAGAATATTAAGACACATTTTCTTAAATTATAAAAAGCAATAAGAAAGTAAAAGAATGAAAAGACGACATAAAATACTAGCATCATACGAAAACATAAGTAGAGCTTATTATAAATAATTAAGCTTATAATATTATAAAGTATATACTTTTTTATATCTGAAGAAGTTCTATTAAGAGAAACAAAAGCGAATTTTAATGAAATATATAAATTGGATACCGCAATAAAGGTAATAGAAATAAGTTTAGATAATAAAGCGATAAAAAATGGCTATATCACTTATGATACGATGAACCACATCATAAGTGAGTGATAAATTCACTAAAATTGGAAATTGCGTGCAGAAATATATTTTTAGAATGAATAAGTTTTATGTCATACTTTCTTATATGCATTTTTTATTGGATAAAGGAGGAAGTAGGGTATGAGCATTAATTTTTTGACTTTTACATATAAAATTGCACGAGAGCCATCGAAGAACAGAGTCTATGTGTGGCGAGCGATTAAATTTAAATAGGTTCTGTTTCATAACTTCAATAGAAATATAGAAAGATTTGTTGAAGGAAAACAATATTAAATAGAAACTGCCCCTGAAATACAAGTTCAAGAGCAGTATGTAAGTAAATAAAAGCGCTATGTAAATGATCCAGAAAACCTAATAAATTCTATCTCATTTGAATTTAAAGATACAGTTGTATTTTTACCAATAAAGGTAAAGTGTTTATTGTACAGATAGAAATTTTCGAATGTTTTTACAGTCGTTATATCTTTCTTATCAGTAGAACTTGGATATGTAACATACTGAAAATCGTTTATTTCGATTTGTCTGCCTGATTTTAGAGAAATATACACATTGTTTTCCATAATAACACCCCCTTCAATTATATTTTACCATATGTTGATAAAAAAAGAAAAAAGAGGAACGAAAATTAAGTAATAAGATTGCTGATTGGGATCAGTGGAATAAGATTTCATAAGTTATTGAAAGTGCGTGGTAATTTAGTGTTTTTTGAAAATTGAACAATACATTTTTTACCATAAAGTGGTATAATTGATGTATGGTTAATTTGATTCCTTAAAATATGCAAAGGAGTGAATAGAATGAGAGTTTTAATTGCACCAATGTCAGCAATTGTTGAAACAAAAGGCCCTTTTTTCAAGAACAGTATTATTAGCAGATAAATTTATTAAGAGAGGTCATGAAGTTGCATTATGTGCAGCAGAAGATCCTAATTATCATAGTATAGAAAACGTAAAAAATTATTATGCTCCGATTCCTTCTATACTAGGAATTCCTAAATTAGATAATAAAAATATATTAAAGTATTTGAAAGAAAGTATAATGCATCTTCGGTCGTTAAGCTAAATGCAGGAAAGATGTTAGAAGTAAATAATTTTGATTATAAAATAATAAAAGGATTAGTTGAGGAATTTAATGAAAACTCAACGTATGCAAGTAATTCCAAGAAAGCAGGAGAGAGGTTGTTGAGTCTTGGAGGAGTTACAAAAGCAATTCAAGCTATTGAGAAGTTAGTATAGTTTAAAAATTTATTGATATTGGACTATATAATGAATTATTTTTAATACCGTATTATTCAAGGAATTTTACGGTATTTTTCTTGTACAATTTTAAAACCAAATAAAAAAAGCCCCATTAAAGGGGCAAAAACTTAAAAGTTTTTTATGATAATTGAGCAAAATTATTCAAATTATATATAGTTAATATAAACATTAATATTTTAGAAGTATTGCATTACGCAGAGTGAATTTGTGAGATTTTTATACGTAGTTCTAAAAATAGATAAAAAAGTCCCCTGAATAGGAAGCTAAATGTAAGAGTTTAGAATTAATAAGAATGGAACAAAAAATTAAACGCAAGAGGTTACTTTTAATTATATTAAGAGAGTTTATTAATTATGTATAATACTAAAAACATAAGTATCACATCTTATTGAAGTTTGGTGTTCTTCGTTATAGAATAAAAGAAAATACCGAACAAGGGTTCTTATGATGAAATGTATTATTGAATATAATGGATAGGTTAATCGATTCTGTACTTGTAAAAATATATAAAAATATAAAACAATATGGATTTTTTTGAAATATTATGATAATATATTAATGATAAAACAACTCGTTAAAATTTAGAAAACACAGATTAGAGGTAGATTGAGTAGAATTGCTTGGTCTACCTTTATTTTTTTAATAAATGGTATTATAATAATAATTTTGTATTTTTCACAGTAGTTATAGGTTTATATATTAATTTTAAGTGTATACGTATTCTGCAATTGACATAAAATGCCATAATGGTAAAATATATACAAACTGATAAATGGAAGTGAAGTTGAGTTATGTCAAAAGTTCTTTTTTTAAGTATTTCTGCTCATGGTCATGTTAATCCTACATTAGGATTAGTAAATGAATTAATAAAACAAGGAGAGGAGATTACTTATTTTTGCTCAGAGGATTTTAGAGAAAAAATTGAAAAAACAGGTGCTGAATTTAAAAGTTATAGGGTAGAAGCAAAAAAACATAATACGTCTGACAATATGGGGATAGATAAAATTCTCGATTATATAAATGAAATACTTAAATTAAACGATAAAATTATAAAAGACATTCTAGATCAAATTAAGGATAGAAAATTTGATTATATTATCTATACAGCTATGTTTCCTTTTGGAAATGCCATTGCTCAAATACTAAGAATACCTTCTGTTTCTTCTTTTGCAGTGTTTGCTACCCCTAAAGAATTGATGTATCAACACAAAGAATTAGCAGATGAAAAGTTAATAAGGAGTCATCCAGCTATAGATACTTACAAAAATGTTTCAAAACAATTAAAAGAATTTTATAATGTTGAAATGCCTCATAACATTTTTGAATTATTTTTTAACAAGGGTGATATAAATATTGCATATACTTCTAAATATTTTGTTGCACATCCAGAATATTATGATGAGAGTTTTAAATTTATTGGTCCACCAATATATGATAGAAAAGAAAACTTGGATTTTCCTTTTGAAAAATTAGAAGGAAAGAGAGTTGTTTATATTTCACTGGGTACAGTGTTTAATAATACGGATAGTAATCTCTATGATATCTTTTTTAAAACATTTGCTAATACTGATAATATTGTTGTTATGGCAGCATACAATGTGGACTTATCTCAATTTGATATACCTCATAACTTTATTGTAAGAAATTATGTTCCTCAATCAGAGGTTTTAAAGTATACAAATGTAGCAATAACTCATGCAGGAATGAATAGTACGAGTGACTTATTGTATAATAATATACCTTTTGTAGCAATACCTATTGGTGCAGATCAACCATATATGGCAAAAAGAGCCGAAGAGTTAGGGGCAACTATTTCTCTTGATAAGGATAATCTTACTCCAGAAATTTTAAGAAATTCTGTTGAGAAGGTTCTAACTGAACCGAGTTATCTTGAAAATATAAAAAAGATAAGCAGTTCTTTTAAAAGAGCTGGTGGTTATAAAAAGGCAGTTGAAGAAATTTTTAAGTTAAAAAGAAAAAAAGAATTATGATATATACGGGTATGGGAGTAATCCTGTACCCTTTATTTTTTGTATATAGTTATATCTTTCTGACCAAGTAAGAAAGTTAAACTGCAATCCGGGTTAAAATCATGTATAATTTAACTGTTAAAATTTAATATATTATCATAAATAAACCGAACCTTTTTATATATACTTGTGTCTTATTGGTAATAACGTTGTTATTTTTTTTTTTTTTTGGAAGGAGGCAAAAAATGGAAATTAATACTAATGACATCATCTATGTTAAGGTATCAAGGAATAGAATTACTTACAAATTATTTATGGAAAGATGCTTCAGTTGAAAATAAGAGCAACGCAAAGAAATTAATGGAGGAGCTTATAATAAATAGATTTCAAAATTTCTATGTACAAGATCAAGGAGGATTTAGCCTTTATCCTAAATCACAAGATGCAACTTTAGATGGTACAGGAACAGCTTTAAGTTTATTTGATTCTACCGGAATGTTATCAAGAGATAAACAAAAATTATTGTGGGGGAACTCTAATAATCAGCTAATAGATTTAGGAATAAAACAAACTTCTACACTGAGAGAAAGTGATTTTACTTCAATTATAAATGGGAAAGATATTAATTCAATTCGTTTATACAAGGGGGAATTAAATTCTACCAACTATGAAGAGAATGTTGCAGGAATTATTTATCCTAAAGAAACAACAGTTTTATACTCAGCGAGTGTATACGAGTCGAGTTTCCTTTAAAAATGATAACTTACTAATGTATCTAAGTAACGGAGGAGAACCAAGTCCAGAGAGAGGAGGTTCTCCTTCTTTTGTTGTTTCAAGAAGAATGTTGATGATAAATCCTGTGAATATAATAATTTCATAGACAACATTTTCCACAAAAACCATGCCAAGACAAAAATAAGAATGGACTAGTCAAAATATACATGCTACAATATGAATGAATATATTTTTATTCATTCATATTGCTATTAATTATCGAAAACATCTTTTATTTAGAGGTAGTATTGTCATCTGTATCATCAACTATAATACAAAAAATTTATTCTTATATTATAAAGTAATACCAACGAATAAAAGCTTTCTATTTGTAAACATGAGGAGGGTATCAAATGAAAAAGGTTACTGTGTTTATGGGTACTTCACAAAAGCAGGCAACTTACCAAGCAGTTCAGGAATTCGAAAAAAATTTAAAGTCATATACAGATATTGACTTTGAGTATGTTTTTTTAAAAGACTATCACCTCAAATATTGTAATGGCTGTAAGGTATGTTTTGAAAAGGGAGAAGAAAATTGTCCTTTGAAGGATGATAGGAATTTACTTATTGAGAAGATGAATAATTCAGATGGAGTTATTTTTGCCACTCCCAATTATTCATTTCATGTAACTGCACCATTGAAGAACTTTTTGGATCGACTAGCTTTTGTTTTTCACCGACCTCAATTTTTTGGTAAGACTTTTACAACTATTGTTACTCAAGGTATATTCGGAGGAGCCTCTATCGTAAAGTATTTGGGGAATATTGGAGAAAACTTAGGGTTTCACGTAACAAAAGGATGCTGCTTGAATACATTAAAACCTATAACAATGCGTCAACAGAAAAAAATAACACAGGAAGTCAAAAAAGCATCCACAAGATTTTATAAGGAACTTATGCGTCAAACGTCGCCAACTCCTTCTATTTTCAGATTGATGATGTTTCGGATATCCCGTACAAGTATTATGAATATTTTGAATGAGACGTACCGGGATTATATTTATTTTAAAGAAAAAGGATGGTTTGAATCTGATTATTATTATGATGTCTCTTTAGGATTATTCAAAAATATTGCAGGTAAATTTTTCGATTTCTTAGGGGGATGGATGGCTAAGCATAGATAGGGTATAATTGTTATTAATAGAAAAATGGAGGTTGGTTAATTGAACGATAAAAAAGAAGTTATATTTAATTATGGGAGAGAGCTATTCAGTTCCAAAGGATTTAAAGATATAAATGTGTCTGATATTACAAAAAAGGCTGGAATAGGGGTAGGTACGTTTTATAACTACTATTCCTCGAAAGAGAAGCTTTTCATGGAGATTTTTTTAGAAGAAAATGTAAAACTTAAAAAAAGTATTTTGGAATCTATAGATCTGAATGGTGATCCCTTAAAAGTAATTAAAGAATTAATGTTTATGAACATTAGTGGCATAAACTCAAATCCAATACTTAGAGAATGGTATAACAGAGATGTCTTTAGTAAAATAGAGCAACATTACAATGAGGAGAACGGAATAAAATATGTTAATTTCGTATATAACAGTTTTGCAGAGTTAATAAAAAAATGGCAGGTTGAAGGGAAAATGCGAAATGATATCGATTGTGAAATTATTATGGCTATTTTTACTGCAGTGATAAATATAGATACCCATAAGGACGAAATTGGGATTCAATATTTTCCACAAATTTTAGATTACTTAGCTGAATTTATAATTAAAGGTTTGATTGATTGCAACCAATAGGGATATGACTAAGATTCATTAAAAGAAGTTTTATTCTTAATTTAAACATTAAGGTTGTGTAATTTAAATGGTGGAAACCCATTCTGAAAAGATTAAGTCAAATCATTCGGTAGCGAGTTATGGAGATAAATAGGTAACTATCTATTTTAAGCGTTGACAGTTAGTTAGTAGGTTGAATAAATTTAATAAATTAACAAAACAAAAGCTTAAGGGACATTATCAATATTACGGAATTACAGATAATTCATATATGATAGGTCAATTCTGCCTAGAAATAAAGAAAGCACTTTTCAAGTGGTTGAACCGCAGAAGCCAAAGGCAAAGTTTTGATTTGGATAAGTTCAAGATGTATATGAAATATAATCCGTTACCTAAGCCCAAAATTAATGTAAATATATATATATAGCAAGTTCTGTAAAATAACATAAAGAGCCGTATGCCTTAATTGGGCACGTACGGATCTGTGAGGGGAAAAGTATCATAAGTAAATGAGATTTGAATAATAGGGCAGAAGGAGAAACAACCCAATAAGGAGGTATCCTCCTTCTTTTTATGATAACCATATTAAATATTGCATAGCTTGGCGAAGGAAATTTTGTTTATAAAGCTGCCTTTATATCTGATGAAAAGATTGAGCACTAAAAGCCATTTGCTCAATAATTAATAATTTTGAGTGGCAAGTGATAAATGCAGAAATCTTAGAAAGTCCTTTTTAATGTATCAAATTGCTTAAAAAATTCCATTATTTCTTGGAGCGGTTTTTGCTGCCCACTTAGAAACCATTTTCGCCAAACAGCATAAACGCCTGCTGACATGAAAGTTGTCCAGTATTCACCACTATCAGGAGCATAAAATTTGTTTATTTCTTCTATGAAAATCTGCTGAATTATTGGTTCATATCCACGGTCAACAGATGAAAGTAAATCATCACTAAAGGTGCTGAAAAACTTTAATTGGATATCAAATTTATCAGAGAAGGATGGATTCTGATGAATCGTATAAAATACAGCTGCAATCTTTGGCTGGTAATACTCATACAAAATCTGTTCGAGATCGTTAAAATTTCGGTAAAAAGCCATACGGCTTACCCCTGCCCGTTTACAAACTTGTGAAACTGTTAATTCCGACAATTTTTCTGTTGCAAGCAACTGCAGCATGGCTGTTGTTATAAAATCCTTTGTATCTTTTTTGATGGCTTGCGAGTGATTTGTTGCTGCCATTACAATACCTCCCTTACTGTCACATATGATCGTTTATGTGTTGATTTCACCTTGATAATAGTATATGCTAATGGAACAGAGGTTACAAGTGAAACATTAGTTAGGAGGAATTAATTATGGAAAAAGAGTTAGTTTTAGTAACAGGCGGAAGTGGCTTCATTGCCGTACACATAATATTAAAGCTTTTGAAACTGGGATATCGAGTTCGTACAACACTTCGCACATTGTCACGTCAGGATGAGGTTAAATCAATGCTTGCAAAAGGTGGAGCAGTTGATTTTGAAAATCTGGAGTTTATACAGACAGATTTGACAAGTGATACAAACTGGATGAAGGCGGTGACTGATGCAAATTATGTTATTCATGTAGCATCACCAACACCAGCCACACGTCCAGATGATGGTGATGAAATGGTGAAAATGGCTGTTGATGGTACATTGAGAGTGATGAAGGCAGCGAAAGAGGCAGGTGTTAAACGTGTGGTTCTAACTTCTGCTTCAGGGGCAGTGATTGCAGTCCATAAATTTCATCAGGAGATTTTCACAGAAGAGGATTGGACAGATTTGTCAAGCAATATCGATGCATACCAACGTTCAAAAACTATGGCAGAGCTTGCGGCTTGGGAATTTGCAAAGAGAGAGAATATGGAACTTTCTGCTGTTAATCCTGTGGCGGTCATGGGACCTGTACTTGGACAGGATTATTCTCACTCTAATCAGATTATTCGTGCGATGCTCAGAGGAGATATGCCATTTCTTTTAAATATTGGATTTGATTATGTTGATGTTCGAGATGTTGCGGAATTACATGTTCTTGCGATGACATCTCCAGAAGCAGCGGGAGAGCGATTTATTGCTACTACGGGTGAAAATCTTACATATAAAGAAGAAGCGAAAATTTTAAAGAAATACTTAGGAAGTAAAGCAAAGAAAGTATCGACTAAGGTACTGCCGGATTTTATAATTAAATTTATGGCAATTTTTAAAAAGGATTTGCGTATGCCAGCAACATTTTTAGGACAAAACACAGCTTGTAGCAATGCAAAAGCTAAAAAGTTACTTGGCTGGCAGCCAAGAACAGCAGAAGAAGCAATCGTGGCAACTGCAAAAAGTATGATTGAACTTGGACTAATCGATAAATAGATATTAAAATTATATTAAGCGTCTCTATATAGCAGGCGATCATTAAGTTTTTGAGTTGCATTCACTTAGTTAAAAATCACACTTGACAGCGATACAAGGAATAGTAACTGCAACAGTAATGGTTACTCAAGGATTGAGTTATATGAAAAGCTAAAACCTTTTATAGAAAAATATATAAGAACATCACTTGCTACTGATACGGTGAACCATATTGTAAATCACGTAGACATTGTCAAAAATCATTTATATGACTGACTTTAAGATATACAACTATGTTTTATGCAGTATCATAAATAAAATAAAGTCCAGAATAATAGGGAAGGTTAATTTACCTTCCCTATTATTCTGGTTAAGCTAAATATTAAACTTAATACCAGTAAGTTCTTCGCTAAGTTGCCACAATCTCCTAGCTAAATCTGTATCTATGGCCCAAGGACGTACCCCATTTTCCTTTAAGCTATCAGCTGTAACAGCCTCGGAGATATCGCAATCCTCACAATATACACCACCCATCTCATTTAGTAAAGGGCTGGTTGCGCACCATACTGGTGTGGCTGCACCTTGCTCAATGTTTTTAAATTCATTTACAGGTTGCTTATCAGCAGTTTTTTTATCTTTATTCTTAAGCTCTTGTGTAGTAACTTTTCCGTCAAGAGAAAATCTACCAAGGTCTGTAGTTGGAATTAACCCTGGGTGAACTGCAAAAGCTCTTACTCCATATTCCTTACCTAATCTATCAAGCTCAACAGCAAAAAGTATATTGGCAGATTTTGATTGGGCATAGGCTTTCCATTTATCATATTCTGTTTTTTGAAAATTAGGATCTTCAAAATTAACACCTCCAAGACGTTGAGCTCTTGATGAAACTGCAATAACCCTAGCACTACCAGCTTTTTTTAAAGCAGGCCAAAGTCTTGCTGTTAATTGAAAGTGTCCTAAATGATTTGTAGCAAATTGAGATTCATACCCTCTATTATCTCTCATTAAAGGTGGAGTCATGATTCCAGCACTATTTACTAAGATGTTAATGGGCCTTCCGGAAGCTATAAATTTCTCTGCAAAACTATTTATAGAATCAGAGTCCATAAGATCTAAAGTTCCTAGCTCTATATTTTTAATTCCATCTATGGCTTTCTGTGCTTTCTCAATATTTCTTGCTGGTACTATAACTGTGGCGCCAGCTTCGGCTAAAACTTTAGCAGTTTCCAATCCGATTCCCGAATAACCTCCAGTAACAATTGCTATCTTACCTTGTAAATTAAGATTTTCTATAACTTCTTTTGCAGTTGTAGAAAAACCATATCCTGAATTTATTGGTGATTGAATAGTATGTTTCATATCTTTCTCCTTTTTTATGCATGGCATATTTTTAAAATAAATTTAGCTCGCTAGCGTTATATTTAGTATATTTCTTAGAGTGCAGTGTAAGTCAATAGGGAATTTCAAACTATTTGCTAAAATGAAAAAGTAACTTCATGATTGCAATAGTAAATTCATCTTACAAGAAGTTAGTCTTGCACATAAATCTAGTTGAACTATTTTTATCATACATTTGAGATGATTGATCCTGGTAGTGGCTTAACTATTTCCTAATTATCTAAATAGAAATATTGAAAAGAACCGTATATGCAGTTCTGCTGTTCGTCTTACCATTGACATTCTATTGCCGTTGTGTTATTTATATCATATCTTATAGCAGAATACTAAGTTCAAGAATTTAGTATTGCAAATAATAAGGTAGGCGGAATTTAGTCTTGCACAGAAAGTTCGGCTACCTATTTCTGATGCCCAAATATGCTTATAATGATAAAATAACTGCATTATTTGGCATTTAGCTAACTTATTTTATCATCTAAATTTGAATTTAGTGTTGCATTTTCAATGCCTTATCTAAATCACGAATTTAACTTTTCACTTAACGATTTCAAACTATTTCAAAAATATCGTATAATATTGAATAATAAGTATTGTAACCTTTATAATAGTAACAAAAGTATTAGTTAATATTATAGATTGTTATTTAGAGAGGTACGGGTATGAATTTATCAATAAAAGAAGTAGCAGAAAAATTTAATATAACACCTTATACATTAAGATATTATGAAAGAGAAGGCTTGATACCATCTGTACAACGTAAAGATAATGGTAGGAGGGTTTACACAGATGTTGATTTAGGATGGCTTCAAATTGTGAGCTGTATGAAAGCTACAGGAATGTCTATTTCATATATAAAAAATTATGTTGAGCTTTGCACTAATGGAAAAGATACATTAGAAGAGAGACGTAAGATTATGTGTAAGCAAAAAGAAATAATTAATGAAGAGATAAAAAAATATACTGATCTTCTTGAACTCGTAGATATGAAGTTAGACTATTACGATGAGAAAATCTCCAAAGATGAATTAAAAAAGATAATTACTGAAAAAAAGAAATAATCTATTTTAGATTAATGAATCAAGGCAAGATTATGATTTTAAGAAAGGCTATATTATAAGAGTGAAAAGTAATTAAAAAATAACAATAGGTAGGATATTCAAAGAAATGTGGATTATATTTTAATAATGGTTGTCACTTGCTACTGATACGGAGAAACATAAAATAAATAAAGAATAAAGAGTAAGTTTTAGGTAGAATAAATATAAAAGATAAACATGAACAAAATATGTGTTTATTTATTATTTAAAAGTTAGTAGTTCTCTAAGTTGCGCTAGGGACTACTATTTTTTTGTTAATAAATCTACTATAGATATCCAAAGCGAGAATTAGACTTATGCAACAATTACCGAAATCAAATACATTTATCTTCCACAGGACTAGTGAAATTTTCGCTGGAAGGTTCTAAATGGCGGCTTGTCTCCATTTCAGCGTGTTCCAGATGTAAAATCTGGACAAGCTGTAAATGAAACAAGCCCCCATTAATAACCATCATCAGCTCAATTTCACATGCCTGCTTCCAGAAAAATGTCTCTGATTTCTAGTGTAGTGTTACGATTATAATTTCTCAATAATACATATATATTACATTTATAAGTTTGATTATTAATTTGGATATCTATAAATATAAAAAAATATACACCTTAAAAAAAAGCAGCTATGCTGCAAATAAGATCATTATATGAGGCCTTAAAAAAAAGCAGCTATGCTGCAAATAAGATCATTATATGAGGACCTTAATAAAGGCAGCTATGCTGCATATAAAATCATTTATATGAGGAACCTTAAAAAAAGCAGCTATGCTGCAAATAAGATCATTTATATGAGAATCTTAAAAAAAGCAGCTATGCTGCAATACGGAACTATCTGCAAATAAGAACATGATACAAGAACCTTTAATAATTTTGTGTGAATTAATAGAGACAGAAGAAAAAAATATTGACACGGAAGAAATAATATTATAATATTACTTCCAAGGAAGAAATAGTAAGAGGAGAAGTTGAGATGGATATTGTTAATGAGATTATATTATCACTAAAGAAAATACAAGAAAAGAATGAAATAAGTGTACCAAATGTTAAGGATAAACTTAACTTTTCACAAATTCATTGCATTGCCGCTATAGAATATATTGAGGATGCTAACATAACAAAATTAGCACAAGAATTAAGTATGACAACAGGTGCTATAACCAAAATGTGTAGAAAGTTATTAAATGAAGGTTATGTTTCGAAGTATCAAAAAGAAGGAAATAATAAAGAAGTGTATTACAATTTTACTGAACTAGGAATGAATGTGTGTGAAATTCATAAAAAAATTCATGATAAATCATATAATAAGAAAAAAGCTATTATAGAGCAATATAATGATGAAGAAAAAGCTATTATATTAAGGTTTCTAGATGATGTGAATTTAATAGTTGAAGATACATTTTCTGATATAAGGAGGAGAGCTTATGAGTAACATTACTATGATAAGTTTAATTTGGGGTTTATTTTGGGGATATTGGGTATTGGCAGCTATAAAAACTAGATCAAAAGTAAAAAAAGAAGCAAGTGGTCAAAGAAGTATGCAGAGAGTGCTTCATGTCATGTTTGTGGTTATTGCTTATGTTATTACTTTCTTTCAATTTAAAAATACATTTTTGGAAAATAAGATAATACCTAATTATGAATATGTGGAATATACAGGGCTTACAATTTTAGTATTATCTCTTTTGTTTGCAATATGGGCTAGAATAGAATTAGGAAGAAATTGGAGTGGGGCGATTCAAAAAGTTGAAGGGCAAAGGCTAGTTCGTAGTGGCCCATATAAGTACATAAGGAATCCTATTTATACAGGAGTGGTATTTGGATTTTTAGGGACTTTTATTACATTTGGAAACCTAGCTTCCCTTATAGGCTTCTTTATGATTTTACTTGTTTATATTATAAAAATAAGTAGGGAACAGAAATTTTTAATAATGGAATTTGGGGAAGAATATAAAAAATATATAGAAGAATCATGGGCATTAATTCCTTTTATATTTTAAAACTATATTGTTAATGACAAGGTGTTGAATTAATTGATGTTATTATAGTTACTAAAAAAATTGAAAACTTGAGAGTAAAAATGAAATTTTGAGGTGAAAGGTGTATCTATGACTTATATTATATTGATCATTATCATATTAAAATTTTTTAGGATAATTAATGGAAAGAATAAACGAATTAAGTTTCCTAATCTATGGTTGTTACCTATATTATTTATACTAATGCTTATTGAGGATTACGCAAAAACATTGAATTTTACATTGAAAGAAATTCTGCTAATAATAATTTTTTCAATTATTGGATTAGGAGTAGGAATAATTCGTGGAAGAACATTAAAATACAGTAAGGATGAATCTAAAGATGAAGTTTATTACAGTGAGTCATATTTAAGTCTTGGAGTGTATATTATCCTTATTTTCATGAAATGGTTTCTTAAATATGTTGGTGGAGATATAACAAGCTTTATAAGTGTAGGAATTCTTATATTTGGATGTGCTTCTATGATAGGAAGAAGTATATGGCTGTCATATAAATATTTTCAATTTTCAGGTAATGCTAAATAGTTTTCAACGTTTTTGCATTAATATTTTACAAAATATAAATCTTATCTTACTCCAAAGAGTATTAGGAAAATTACTAAGGAATATAAAATGTATTACAAATAAAGTATGAGAGCATGTATGATTATGGATAGTATGCGGAAAAAATGATACATAAACATTTATGTACTAACTGCATGTTTAAAATGCATGATACTATTTAAGTAATTAAATTATTACCTTAAATATGCTTTAAAATGATTACAAAAAAATGGAACACTGCTCCAAAATGTTCTATAATCGTTTTAAAGAGGAGGGCTTATATCTATTCTTGTTATTTTAAATTAAATTATCAAAAGAATTTAGATTATAAAATTAAGCAGTCTAAAAAATTAGAGAGTACACATTTTTCATCAAATGAAATTATTAAAGAGTAAAGGAGAATCACAATGTTATACAGTGAAATATTAGAAAAAGCAAGGACATGTATAGGAGATTGTTGTAAAGCTTGTCATGAATGTAATGGAAGAACTTGTAAGAACAAAATTCCAGGACCTGGTGCTAAAGGAATTGGTGATGTAGCCATGAGAAACTATGATAAATGGAAAGAAATAAGAATTAATATGGATACTTTGGTAGAAAATAAACCAGTTGATACAAGTGTTCAATTATTTAATCAAAAATTTAAATACCCAATTTTTGCTGGACCAGTTGGAGCAGTGAATCTTCATTATGGTGATAAATATGATGATATGTCTTATAATGATATTCTAGTTTCCTCTTGTGCAAAAAATGGTATACTAGCATTTACTGGTGATGGGACGAATCCAGAAGTAATGAAAGCAGCAACTGAAGCGATCAAAAAAGAAAATGGACTAGGTATACCAACTATTAAACCTTGGAACTACGAAACTATTTTAGAAAAAATGAAATATGTTAAAGCATCAAATGCCGTTGCTATTGCTATGGATATTGATGCAGCAGGATTACCTTTTTTGAAAAATATGACACCTCCTGCGGGAAGTAAATCTGTAAAAGAATTAAAAGAAATCATAGAAGCTTGTGATAAGCCATTTATTGTTAAAGGAATTATGACTGTTCAAGGAGCCTTAAAAGCTAAACAAGCTGGTGCAAGTGCCATTGTTGTATCTAATCATGGAGGAAGAGTCTTAGATCAATGTTTATCAACAGCTGAAGTGTTAAAAGATATTGTTGATGTTGTAGGTACTGATATGAAAATCTTTGTTGATGGTGGCATTCGTAGTGGTGTAGATGTCTTTAAAGCACTTGCTATAGGAGCTGATGGTGTTTTAATTGCTAGGACATTTGTAACAGCACTATATGGTGGAGAAGAGGAAGGTATTCAAACATATGTTGATAAAATTGGAAGTGAATTAATGGAAACCATGACAATGTGCGGGGCACATAGTCTGGATGAAATTACTCGTGATATGATTTCAATTCCTTGGTAAGGAACTGATGAAAAACGAATACTTGTTAATTTGACATGATAATGTAAGGAAGTCGCTAAACACGGGGCAGGGATATTGCAAAACGAATATTTGCTAATTTAATATGAATATAACCATGCAAAATTGAAAAATAATATCTTAATTTATGCATGGCTCTTTGTATTAATATTCTAGAAAGTAAAGTCAGTAAAAAAAGCTTACCATATAAAAATTAATATGGTAAGCTTTTTGCTATTTATATCGGTTAATGCGCATTATGTCTAGTTAGTACTATGCTTTTTTATTTTACAAGATTATTTGCAGCCACTATCTAGATGAGAATAATATTTAATAGACCAAGTCTCAATTTCTTTAATGATTTTTGTAAGGTCTCTTCCTTTTTCAGTAAGGTAATATTCAACTTTCGGCGGAATTTCAGCATATATTTGCTTATTAACTAAGTCTTCAGTCTCTAATTCCTTAAGTTTTTCATTTAATACCTTCTGACTTATTCCGTTAGTTATTCGTTGAAGCTCTAGAAATCTTCTAGGTTTATCATATAAATGGCATAATAAGACTGCCTTCCATTTACCTCTGATAAAATCCATTGCAAAATCTAATAAACATATGTAGTGTTTGCCATTATACTGTATCATTTTCTTACCTACCTTTAATCTTTTATGTTTAACAGGACTGTATTAAATATATATTAGAGTTATAGCCATATATTGAGTGCTTTTATAATAACAAATTTTTAGAATAAAATAAACCTATACAATTATAAACCAAAATTTTATTTTTCATTAGAGTTTAGATATTATAATAAATCTTACTTAAAAGTAAGTAGTCTAACAAAAAAGTACGTACTTGTTACTAAAATTATTTAACTATATAATAAGCACATATTAAAAAAATAGGTTATATATGGAGGTAAATATATGAAAGTAGTAGCTTTTAATGGAAGTCCTAAAAATAATGGAAATACCTTTGAGGCAATAAAGGCTGTAGCAAAAGAGTTAGAAAAGGAAAACATTGAAGTAGAAATTGTTCATGTTGGAAATAAAGTAATCCGTGGCTGCATGGGCTGCGGTGGATGTGGTAGAAATATGAACGAAAGATGTGTATTTCAGAATGATGAAGTTAATGATTGGATTCAAAAAATGAAAGAAGCAGATGGGATTATTTTAGGTTCTCCTGTACATTATTCAGCTATAGCAGGAACTATGAAATCATTTTTAGATAGGGCATTTTATGTTACATCTGTGAATAATGGAATGCTTAGGCATAAGGTAGGGGCTAGTGTAGTTGCAGTTAGGAGATCTGGTGGGGTTCCAACATTTGAACAATTAAATAATTACATTAATTATTCAGAAATGTTAATGCCATCATCAAATTATTGGAATGTAGTTCATGGTGCAAAACCAGGAGAAGCATTGCAAGATGAAGAAGGAATGCAGATTATGAGTGTTCTAGGAAAAAATATGGCATGGTTAATGAAGCTTGTTAATTCAGGAAAAAATAACGTAGAAGAAAACGAAAGAGAAGATAAAATATTTACAAACTTTATAAGATAATTATTTAGGAATAAAAATGAAAGATGTAGTAATAGTGAGTGCAGTAAGAACTGCAATAGGAGCTTATGGAAAGACTTTGAAAGATGTACCGGCAGTTGGATTAGGTGTAATAGTAATAAAAGAAGCTGTTAAAAGAGCAAACATTAAACCGGAGGAAATTAAAGAAGTTATCTTTGGAGATGTATTCAAGCAGGCCTTGGACAAAATCCAGTTACCTTATTTATCATCTTTATACTTATTACTAGGGATTGCTTACTGACGAGATAACTTTTTACCCCATTCATTTAAAATTTCTAATGCAGGAACCAACTCTTCACAAATATCTGTCAGTGAATATTCCACATGTGGTGGAATACTGCTGTACTCTAATCTTTTTACAAGACCTTGTTCTTCTAGGGATCGTAAAGAGCGAGTCAGCATAATATTAGTGATTCCGGGGATATTTCGCTTAAGCTCATTATATCTAATACTTTTTTTGTTGTATATTACCGACATAATTGGTATTTTCCATTTTCCTCCAATCACTTCGAGCGCATCAATAATAGGGCAAGTTTCATGATAATTAGGTTGATTTGCATTTAGTTCATTTTTCATATGTAAAACCTCCATATTAGGGAACAAAAATGTGCGTACTTGTACTTATGTTTCTTAATGAATAAAATAGTAACATATAAGATAATCAAATACAAGGAGGCAAAATATATGAAAAAAGATTTAGGCGCAAAAACTTTGGTTTATCCTACACCGGTTTTGGTTATATCTACTTATGATAAAGAAGGTAATTCCAATGCCATGACTGCCGCTTGGGGTGGGATTTGTTGCTCATCTCCACCTTGCGTGGCAATTTCATTACGCAAAGCTACGTATACCTACGATAGTCTTATGGATAGAAAGGCCTTTACAATAAATATTCCTTCAGAAAAATATATTAAAGAGGCTGATTATTTTGGAATGGTGTCAGGGAAAAAGGAAGATAAGTTTGCAAAGACCGGGCTTACACCGATAAAAAGTGAATTTGTTGATGCTCCTTTTATTGATCAATTTCCAATAAATATAGAGTGTAAAATTATACAAATTAATGAGCTTGGTCTGCATACTCAGTTTATTGGTGAAGTTATGAATGTTAAGATAGATGATATTGTTCACGAAGGCGATGTCAATCAACCGATTATAGAACAAATAAGGCCTTTACTATTTGCTCCAGATAGTAGAAATTACTATGGAGTTGGAGAACAAGTTGCCAAGGCGTTTTCTATAGGTAAGGAGATTAAATAATATAACAAAAAAGAGAAGTCGATCTTATTAAATAAACCTCTCTTCTCAACTTAATTATAGCATATGTAAAATAGAAATATAAGTCTATATTTCTCACTGTATATATATTAAGATAATGTAACTATAATAAAATATGAGGAGAATTTATATGAGTATTGAAAACAAAGCACCAATATAGATATGACTTTGGATAAAGGACCATTTTATCATGGAACGAAGGCAAAACTCGAAGTAGGGGCTTTAATTAAAATAGGATTTTCATCTAATTATGGTGTAGGTAAGAAAGCTAATTTTGTTTATATGACAGCAACTTTAGATGCTGCAATTTGGGGAGCAGAGCTAGCAATTGGTGATGGCAATGAAAGAATCTATATAGTTGAACCTACTGGCGAATTTGAAAATGACCCTAATTTGACTGATAAAAAGTTCTCAGGAAATCCTACACGTTCCTACCGTACAAGGTTTCCTTTGAAAGTTGTTGGTGAAATAAGTAAATGGAAAGGGCATTCACCAGAAGCACTTAAAAATATGAAAGATAATTTAAATAAGCTTAAAGAACAAGGAATTGAAGCTATAAATGAGTAAAAATTATATTAAGCAATTTTAAAATATGCATGTATCAAGGATATAAAAAATTACACAATTGAGGAGAACCAAATCAAGATAATTTGAGTGGTTCTCCTTTTTTTA
The DNA here is from genome assembly GCF_000340885.1 of Clostridium saccharoperbutylacetonicum N1-4(HMT). Taxonomy (NCBI): domain Bacteria; kingdom Bacillati; phylum Bacillota; class Clostridia; order Eubacteriales; family Clostridiaceae; genus Clostridium; species Clostridium saccharoperbutylacetonicum. Next base: position 2,263,608 of record NC_020291.1, read on the forward strand.
ATATAGATATCCAATTTAAGAGTTTAACTTATAAATGGAATATGTATACACTCTTTAGAAATTAAAATTACAACTTTACGCTAGAAATATGATACAATTTTTCTGGAGCAGGCATGTGAAATTGAGCTGTTGAAGGTTGTTAATGTGGGCTTGTTTCATTTACAGCTTGTCCAAAAGTGAATGTCCAAATTTTATATTTAGAAACATGAACTTTTGGACACGCTGAAATGACGGCAAGCCCGCATTTAGAACCTTCCAGCGAAAATTTTACTAGTCCTGCAGAAGATAAATGTATCATATTTCGGTGATTGTTGCATAAGTCTAATTCTTGCTTTGGATATCTATAATATTAAAATCTTTTCTTACTAATTCAATAAATAAGGACATTGCAGGGCTAATCCACTTATTTTTGTGATAAGCATAAATTGCTGTGACTTTAGCATCTAAAGAGTCTAGTTTTATTTCCTTTAACTTTCCACTATCAAGCTCTTCTTCTACTGTAAAACGCGGTAAAAATGAAATTCCAAGATTACTTGCAACACATTTTTTTATAGCTTCTATACTCCCAAGTTCGATTGTATTATCTAAGAATATATTTTTATCAAAAAAATAACTTTCAAGGATTTTTCGATAAATAGATTCAACTTCATTAATGATAAGGCTTGTATTTATTTTTTGATTAGGTTTGCTGAAATCTAATTTTTCTTGATCAAATTGAGGGGAGCAGACTAAAGCTACGCCAAAATCAGAAAGTTTAACAGCATTTAAGCTTTCATTCTTACTTCCTACATTATACATTAATCCAAGGTCTGCTTCACCACTGGCTAACATATTTTTTATGTCATAGCAATTGAGGGAAACCATAGAAAGTTTTACATTAGGAGCTTTTTCTTTAAACATATATAATACGTTTTGCAATTTATAAGACATTAAAGATTCTGCAACAGCAATTTTTAATTCTCCAGTAATATTATTACCATATTTGCCAAGACTCTCAATCTTTTTCACTGTATTAAGTAGTTCATCAGCATATGGGATTAGTTCCTTTCCTACAGGAGTCAGTACCATATTACGTCCTATTTTTTCAAATAACTTGATTGAAAGTTCTTGCTCTAGCTGCTGAATTTGTGAGGTTACAGTGGATTGAGTATAACCTAATTTCATTGCTGCATTTGAAAAATTACCTTCTTCTATAATGCCTTTAAAGGTTTTAAAATGTCTGATATCCATTAACTTCACTCCAATCTCTATATTAAGATAATAATATATTGAAAAAAACGAATTGTCAATTCGAATATATCAATTTTACAAATATATAATCCTCTGATAATATAAAGTCATAGAGCAGGTGCAAGTTAATTTAGCAAGTTTTATGAATGCTCTTACATTAGATATATTGCAATTATAAACGTTCAATACTCAATGAGTTATGATCAATAAAGGTTGATTTGCATTAGAAAGTATTAAGTTTTGAACAGTTCTTTTTGCAACATATATTTATATATTCTTATATCAATATTTGTTAAAAAAATAACAAATAAAATTTTCATTATGGGAGGAATAAAAAATGAAAGATGTAGTAATAGTAAGTGCAGTAAGAACTGCAATAGGAGCTTATGGAAAGACTTTGAAAGATGTACCAGCAGTTGAACTAGGAGCAATAGTAATAAAAGAAGCTGTTAAAAGAGCTAATATTAAACCAGAGGAAATTAATGAAGTTATCTTTGGAAATGTACTTCAAGCAGGTCTTGGACAAAATCCAGCAAGACAAGCTGCTGTGAAAGCGGGATTACCTGTAGAAATACCTGCATTTACAATTAATAAGGTTTGTGGTTCAGGCTTAAGAGCTATAAGTTTAGCAGCTCAAATTATAAAAGCTGGTGATGCTGAGGCGATAGTAGTTGGCGGTATGGAAAACATGTCAAGTGCACCATTTTTACTTGATAATGCCAGATGGGGACAAAGAATGGGACATGGCGAATTTATTGATGAAATGATAAAAGATGGTTTATGGGATGCATTTAATGACTATCATATGGGAGTAACTGCAGAAAATGTAGCTGAGAAATGGAATGTGACAAGAGAAGAGCAAGACGAGTTTTCACTATTATCACAACAAAAAGCTGAAAGAGCTATTAAGAATGGAGAGTTTAAAGATGAGATAGTTCCTGTAGTAATTAAAACAAAAAAAGGTGAAGTAATATTTGATCAAGATGAATTTCCTAGGTTTGGTAATACAATAGAAGCACTAAGAAAATTAAAGCCTATTTTTAAAGAAAATGGTACAGTTACAGCAGGAAATGCATCTGGATTAAATGATGGAGCTGCAGCATTAGTAATTATGAGCGCAGAAAAAGCTAAAGATTTAGGAATAAAACCACTAGCTAAAATCACTTCTTATGGTTCAGCAGGCTTAGATCCAGCAATAATGGGATATGGTGCTTTTTATGCAACAAAAGCTGCTTTGGATAAAATCAATTTAAAAGCTGAAGATTTAGATTTAATTGAAGCAAATGAAGCTTATGCATCACAAAGTATAGCAATAACTAGAGATTTAAATTTAGATATGGATAAAGTTAATGTTAATGGTGGAGCTATAGCACTTGGACATCCTATTGGGGCATCTGGGGCACGTATTTTAGTAACCTTGTTACATGCCATGGAAAAAAGAGATGCAAAGAAAGGACTTGCAACCTTGTGTATTGGTGGAGGCCAAGGAACTGCCTTAATCGTTGAAAGAGAATAATTGAATTTAAGAAGGGGTGTATAAAATGACTTTATTAGCAGATCAAATAAAGAATGCTGCATTAAATTTTGGATATGAAAAATGTGGGATCATTAAAATATCTGACATAGATGGATATAAAGAAAAACTTGAGGAACGAATTGAAAAGGTTCCAGAAGCTAAAGGTTTTTACCAAGGTCAGTATCGTTTTACACAGCTTAAAGATACTTATCCTTGGGCTAAATCAATTGTAATATGTGTGAGAAAATATGGAAAATATCATATTCCAGAGCATTTAAAAGGTATGATTGCAAAATACTATTTGGTTGATGGAAGAAAAGATGAGAATTCTAAAGATTTTCAAGATAGTTTAAAATATGAAAAATACATGAAAGATTTAGGACTTAGAGCAGAAACTGAAAGAGGATTTGGTCTTGTACCATTACGTTTTGCAGCTATGAAAGCAGGGCTTGGAATAGTTCGAAAGAATAATTTCTTTTATACTGAAAGTGGCTCCACAGTGTATTTGGAAGCATGGCTTATTGATAAGGAATTAGAAAATATAGAAACACCAAAGGTAAGGCCTTGTTCTGAGAAGTGTAATCTATGCATGAAGGCGTGTCCTTCAGCTTCTTTATCAAAACCATATACAATGAATCCTATAGCTTGTGTATCTTGCATAACTACCTTTATGGGAAGAGATATGCCCAATGAAAAATATAAAGAACAAATAGGAGCTTGGGTTTATGGCTGCGATGCGTGCCAAGATGTTTGTCCTATGAATAAAAACAGTTGGAAGGAAATAGAAGAGTTCCCTAATTTGCAAGAATTAAGTGAACAAATATCTCTAGAAAAAATTCTTAAAATGGACTATTCCTATTTAGAAGAAGTGATGCAGGCTAAGTTTTGGTATATAGATAAAGCAAGTGTTTGGAAATGGAAAGTTAATGCTATTAATGCAATGGTAAATAACTATGAGGAGCACTATAGAGATCATATATTGGAGGCTTGTAAAGATAGTAATTTGAAAGTTCGTGAAATGGCTGAGTGGGCAGTTAATAAATTGGAACTACAATAAATGTCTTTTTGATAATTCTTGACCGATCGTTCTCAAAATGTTATTATTGATTTTACAAAGGAGGGAACTCAATGGGACGAAGTAAAGAATTTGATGAAAATGTAGTTCTTCAAAAAGCAATGGAATTGTTTTGGAAACAAGGCTATGAAAAGACATCTTTGAATGATTTAGTAGAGCATATGGGAATCCATCGTAGAAGTTTATATGATACCTTTGGTGATAAGCGTACATTATTTTTAAAAACGATGGATTTTTATGAAGAATTAATAAGAAATAAAATACAGGCTGGAGTTTTAAAGGCAGAAACTGCAAAACAAGCTATACGATTTATCTTTGATTTTATTATCGAAGGATATGAAGATAAACAATGGGGATGCTTAACTGTTAATTCGGCTACAGAGCTAGCTCTTATGGATAAAGAGATAAAAGAAAGAATAGAAAGAACCTTTATGCAAACAGAACAACTCCTTGCTGATCTTATTCGAAAAGGGCAACAAGCAGGTGAAATTTCAAGGGAGTATGAGCCAGAAGTTTTAGCAGAAGTACTTCATAATACCTTACATGGAATTCGTGTACAGCTAAGAATATCAGCCAGCAAAGAAAAATTACATCGTATTGGGAATTTTTTTATGGATTTGTTAAATAAATAATTTTTTAGACTAATTAGAATGAACATTCTCAAAAACATTTATGTCCCTTTGAGTTCCTGTGACTAATAGAAAAGTATAACTGCTATTTATAGATATCCAAAGCGAGAATTAGACTTATGCAACAATTACCGAAATCAGACACATTTATCTTCCACAGGACTAGTGAAATTTTCGCTGGAAGGTTTTAAGTGGAAGGTTGCACCCATTTCTGCATGTTCCTAAAGTAAATTTATGACAAGCAGAAAATGAAACAACCTTCCACTAATAACCATCATCAGCTCAATTTCACATGCCTGCTTCCAGAAAAATGTATCAGATTTCTAGTTTAGTATTATAATTATAATTTCTCAATTATTCATGCTTATTACATTTATAAGTAAAACTCTTAAATTGGATATCTATAGATGATGCAGAAAACCTAGAAAACTAATGAAAGTGCATCATTAACAAAGTCTTTTTATTGGATGAAAAAATTTTACATTAATTAGAATGATCGTTCTAATTAATATATATATTTTATAATTAATGTTCTCTCACATAATAAAGAATTTTAATAAAAATTGTTTCGAGATTCTATTTTATCAAAGCAGAATTCTGAAAGTCATAGTTTTGAAGAATTGAATCAGGAAATGGTAAGACTAAAATGCAATTACGTATAAAGTATGGGCTTAAGGAGGTGATCGTAAAAGGCAATATCTTAAGGAAAAAGTATCTAACCTATAAATAAAAAATTAGCGCATTCGTATTCTATACGAGAGCAAGAATTAATAAGGAGTGAATAAAATGAGTTTAATAACTGTAAATGAAGAAAAATGTATAAAATGTGGAATGTGTGTGGTGGAATGTCCAACAGGAGTATTAAAACTAGAAGCTGATGGTCCAAAAGAAGTTAATCCTAATGCATGTTTAGAATGTGGTCATTGCGTAGCTGTATGTCCTAAAGAAGCTATAGATAATAAGAAATCGCCATTAGCTATGCAAAATGAGATAGGAGAAATCAAAAAATTAGATCCAGAAGAAGCAAAGAATTTTATTCGAACACGTCGTTCTATTCGTTCATATAAAAATATACCAGTTGAAAGAGAAAAGTTATTGCAGCTTGTTGATGTTGCTCATTTAGCACCAACTGCAAGTAATTCACAAGGTGTATCGTTCTTAATAGTAGATGATAAAAAAAGAATTGAATTAGCAGTTGAAGAATGTATTAACTGGTTTGATAGTAATGAAACTTTGAGTAAGATGTTGAATGGAATGATTAGTGGTTATAAGAAGAATAAAGTTGATACAATCTTAAGAGATGCACCTAGTATAATTTTAACCTTAGCTGATAAAGACTTTCGTAATGGTAGAGAAAATTCAATTCTCTCATTATCATATCTAGAATTATATGCGCCATCACTTGGCCTTGGTTCATGCTGGGCAGGGATATTTGAAATTTGTGCACTTAATGATAATTCACCAATGTACAAGCTTTTTAATATTCCAGAAAATAAGAAAATAACAGGAGTAGTAATGGTAGGATATCCTAAGCATAGTTTTAAAAGATTTACAGAAAGAAAACCATTAGAAGCTTCATTTTATGAAAATTAAACAATTAAAGAATTAATAGAAATGACTCACCATATAAAAATCAAAATGGTGAGTTTTATTATGTCTTTATATAGTAATTTGACAAAAGCAAATAAATTTTATTATAATTTCCTTTAATATGTATAAAAGAGCTGGGTTTGTAAAGAAATCAGAGAAAGAAAATAACTCATGGCGAGAAGGTTTAATAGAACTTGAATTTGAAATGGAACTTTAGTAAAAAATAAAATTCCAATTTAAGTTTTTGTGTTAATGAAAGATATTGAAGAGAGGAAATAATAATATGGAGATGGAAATTAGACTTGCATATGAAAATAAAATGGAAATTAAAGAGCTGTTTTTAGAATACACAGAAATGCTGGTTGAAAATGACCCGGATTTTGCAAAATATTTAGAAGTGCAGAACTATGATTCAGAACTTGAACATTTAGCAGATAAATATGGATTACCAGAGGGGAGGTTATATATAGTAAAAGTTGAAAATGAAGTAGCTGGCTGTATTGGTTTAAGGAAAATAGATAATGAAAACTGTGAGATGAAGAGATTATATGTTAGGCCTAAATTTCGTGGACATCAAATTGCCAATAAGTTAGTAGAAATGATAATTGCTGATGCTAAAGAAATTGGATATAGATATATGCTTTTGGATACATTACCTTTTTTAGAAGGAGCTATATATTTATATAAGAAATTTGGATTTCATGAAATTGAATCATATAACAATAGCCCAATGAATACCTCAATTTATATGAAGCTAGCTTTGCAAAGATAAATTTTAGCTAATTTAGTTTGTCAGAGGTGATTTTACTTTCTATGTAATAGAAGAGAACCAAGCCTAGATAATAGGAGTGGTTCTCTTACTTTTAGCATATTGAAGCTATGCCCTAACTAATTTAATTGAATATAGATGTAAAAAATCAATCCTATAATTAGTAGGCAAAAAAAGTTCAATAATAGAAACTTTGATAGGTATTCCTTCTTTTTATTAGGATATTCAAGAATCAAAATCTTGTAAGAAATAATACTTGCCAGTGAGGCAATAGGCGTACCCAACCCGCCAATAGTTACTCCATAGAATAATGCATGCCAATCGAATGAAAAAGGAGCAAGCAAAATACTGCTTGGAACATTACTTATGATTTGACTTAATAGTAATGAGGATAAATAAATATTTGTTGAGGTATTAGTTAAAACCGTTAGAAAATTACGTATTGCTGCAATGTTAGATATATTGCCTACTGAAATGAAAAAACAAACAAAAGTAATCAATAATCCATAATCAAGTTTTTTCAATAGGCTTTTATTTAAAATAAGTGTCACCAATATTAAAATAGGTAAGGTAATATAATAAGGTATAGTACCAAGAATATTAAGTATAAGTAAAACAAATAATGCTGAAAACACGATTATTTTCTTTTTTTCAAGTACTGATGCATCCTTCATACTAAAGGAAATTTGTTTTGGACTAAAAAAGAAAGTTATGCAAAGAAGTAAAAATAAACTTACAATACAAATTGGTAATGAATAAGAAAAAAAGTTTCCAATATGCAATTGATAATGTGAAAAAATATATAGATTTTGAGGATTTCCAATTGGTGTAGCACAGCTTCCAAGGTTTGCGGAAATAGTTATAAGAATAGTTGGTAAAATAATATTATAACCAGATTTCCTAGAAATGTTGATTAATAATGGAGTAACTGCCATTAGTGCTACATCATTAGTTAAAAACATGGAAGATATAAAAGCAAACAAACACAAAACTTGAAGTAAAATTCTTTCGTTTTTACACCGATTCAAAATCAATAAGGATAAGTGATTAATTAAAGAATATTCTTCAAAAGCTTTCACTATAATCATCAATTCAAACAAGCAAATAATCACCTTAAAATCTACGTATCCCCAATTAGGAGTGTTAAAAAATGAAGTTACAATGGCAGCAAATAAGGAAATGGATAAAAAACAATCATTTACCAAGAATGTTTTTATTTTTGATAGTTTTTCAAGCACAATTTCACAGTTTTTATTTAAAAAGAATATTTTAAATTCATTCAAAGCATTTGACATAGTTTTCATTATAGGATCACCTTCTTTGAGTAATTTATTTATGGTGGTGTGGAGGCTTTGGAGGATGGCCATCTCTTTCATGAGGTGGAATATGTTCTCTCATATGAGGTGGTAATGGTTCATTTAAATCATAATCCTCAAGAATAGCTTGTGCTTCGAAGTGAGTACAAAGCTTTTTAATTGTGTTATAAAATGAATATTTTTCTTCACTGGATAGAGTCTCAAATACTTGTTCTGAAATATCATTTTGGTTTTCAAATTTTTTTAAAAAATCTAAACCCTCAGAGGTTAAAAATACACGCATTTTACGCTTATCCACTTCATCTTTTGTCCTTTTAATAAGATTGGAACGTTCCAATTTATCTAGTAGCTCTGATAATGTTGCTGATCTAATATCTAAGATTTCAGTAAGCTCTTTTTGGATGAGTCCATCATTTTGAGCTATAATATTTAAAAGTCTAACTTGACCACGATAAGGTGTATAATGAGCTCGTGCTTTATACAAACTTCTCTGGTACATATTTATAAATTTGTTTAGTGTGATTAATAATTCATCAGATGAGATAATTATTTCTTCATCCTTTTCGTTCTTTTCATCAATAGTGTTAGTATCCATTTGAATCCTCCTTTGAATATAATAAGGTACCTAACTATATTTATAATATAAACTGCTTTTGCATGCAAGTCAAGAAAAATTTAAAGGTACCTAACTATTTTTTGCTATTTGAATTTAAAAGAATAGCAATTGGAAAACAAAAAGAAGTTTAGATTTTATGAAAATGAACCATATAATAATAGCTTAATAAATACATCAATTTAAGTGGGGACTAGCTATGTAAAGTTAATTTGTAACTACTTTAGTTTGTTAATATTGATTCGTCACGAAATAATTTTTCTGTTATACTGGGATTAACAGGAAGGAGAGCAAAGTATATGTTAGAACAAAAATGCCAAGAAGAATACATACGAAGAATTCATAAAGTGCAGGATTATATCGAGCATCATTTAGGAGAACACTTGTCCATTGAGGAACTTTCAAAGGCTGCAGGATTTTCCAAATTTCATTTCAGTCGTATTTTTCAAGGAATTTTGCATGAGTCTTTAGCTCATTATGTGAACAGGCTTCGCATGGAGAAAGCACTTTTTTTGTTGGCATATAGGGAAGATAAAAATATGACAAATATTGCATATGAACTTGGTTATACTGATTCAGCCGTATTTTCACGTGCATTTAAGAATTATTATGATAAGAGTCCAAGCGAATATAGGAAGAAATATAGCAAGAATTGCAAAGCTTCTTTTTTATTGTCTGAGTATAATAAGGTCACAGCGAAGAAAGAATGGGAAGACAATTTGTTTCCTGTGACTGGGCAGATTACTATTACAAATTTAGAAGAAAAGCGGGTTGCGTATGTGAGACATACAGGGACTTATGAGATATTGGCAAAAGAGTATGCAAATCTGATGCAGCTGTTATTTGCTCATGCAAAAGGGCAGAAATTTTTTGTAGAGGGTCAGAGCTGGCTGATTGTCATGTATCATGACAATCCTGAATTTGGAGAGGAGAGCCAGTTTCGTACAAGTTTATGTCTAACGATGCCAGAGAATATTCAAATTAAGGAAGATGGAATCCTTGGGACTATGAAGTTAGAAGGCGGTTTGTATGCAGTTGGACATTTTCAGATTCAGCAGAAACAATACTGTGATGCCTGGAATTATATGTATCAGAAATGGTTAACAAGTAGTGGTTATGTTCCAAGAAACTCATATCCCTTTGAAGTATATCGCAACGATCCGCATGCCAATGAGAGTCATATCCATGAAGTAGATATATATGTTCCAATTGAGCCCATTCTTTTCTAATATGCTGCAAATTAATTTTGAGGTGAGCATATGGAAAAAAATAAAATTCAACCAAGAAAAAAGATTTTGTTAGAAAAGACAATAAACAATGACTATAATAATATTACGGGAATAATTGTACTAAAAAACGGTGAAACATTATATGAAAATTACTTCAATGGATATACTGCTATTGATACTGTACATGTAGCCTCGGTAACAAAAAGTGTTTTTTCTGCTTTGATTGGTATTGCTATAGATAATGGATATATTAAAAGTATAGATCAGAAAGTATTGGATTTTTTCCCAGAGTACACTACTAAGCGAGGCGAAAAAACAATACAAAGTGTTACAATTAAGGATATGCTGACTATGACAGCTCCGTATAAATATAAGTCAGAACCATATACAAAGTTTTTTTCAAGTGATAATTGGATGAGGGCTGCACTGGATTTATTAGGAGGAAAGGGCAAGATAGGAGAATTTATGTATTCAGCCATCGTAGGAACACATATTTTGTCAGGTATTCTTGTAAAATCAACGGGGCAATCAGTCCTTGATTTTGCAACAGAAAATTTATTTTCACCATTGGAAATTAAGATTGGACAGAATGTGGTATTGCATAATAAAGAAGAACATCTTGCCTTTCTAAAGGATAAAAATGTTAGCGGTTGGGTTGTTGATTCTCAAGGAATAAATCCAGCAGGTTGGGGACTTACCTTGACTCCTATAGATATGGCTAAAATAGGCCAATTATACTTGGATAGTGGACTGTGGCAGGGTAAGCAAATTATACCTAAATGGTGGATAGCTGAAAGTACAAAAGAACACAGTCGATGGGATGAGTATGAGTTATCTTATGGTTATCTTTGGTGGATTATTGATGATGAAAAACAAATCTACGCAGCCTTGGGAGATGGGGGAAATGTGATTTATATTAATAGAAAAAAAGAAATTGTAGTATCTATTGCTTCACTTTTTATGCCACGCGCTAAGGACAGATTGAAACTTATTAAGGAATATATTGAACCTGTATTTGAGTAATTGATGAGAGCCAAGTCCAGATGAAAATGGAGGAGGTTCTTTTTTATTAAATTATATGAAACTGGATTTGTAAATGTAAATATCAGCTACTTTAGGTTGTTAAGATTGATTCGTCACGAAATAATTTTTCTGTTATACTGAAATTAAGAAATAGTAATTAAATGGAGGGAAATATGAAACGAAAAGCAGTATTTTTTGATATTGATGGTACTCTTTATAATCCTGCTATAGGTGTTCCTGATAGTACCATAAAAGGAATTAAAGAATTAAAACAAAATGGACATCTTGCTTTTATATCAACTGGTAGAGCGAGGGCTATGATTCCACAAGATTTAGTAGATTTAGGATTTGATGGAGTACTTGCTGCTTGTGGAACTTATGTAGAATATGAAGGTAGAGTAATATATAATATAGATTTGGAAAAAAGTATAGGTGATAATATAATAAGTATTTTAAAGAAACATAACATTTTCTTTATATTAGAAGGACAAGATTATTTATATATGGATTATAATGAGGATTTTGAAGGAGATAAGTTTTCCGTTAAAAAATTCAAGAGAGCCTTTGGTGATAAAATAAAGCCAGTTACTGGATCAGAATTAGATTATCATTTTAATAAGATCACCTGTAAAACAAATGAAAATAGCAATTTTAAAGAAGCATATAAGACCATTGAAAAATATTTTGACTGCATTTTTCATAATGCACAATTTATTGAATTAGTTCCCAAAGGATTTTCCAAAGTAAAGGGAATAGAAGCTATAATAGAGCATTTAAATATAGATGTTGAAAATACATATGCCTTTGGTGATAGTTTAAATGATATTGATATGCTTAATTATGTTAAATACGGAATAGCCATGGGAAATAGCAGTCCAGAAGTTCTTGAAATAGCAAATCATAAGACCGATACTATTGAAAATGATGGAATTTATAAAGGACTAAAAGAATTTAATTTAATATAGAATATAATTTAATAAGTGAGTATTTTCCAAAAAGAAGATCAAATAGATTGATATATATTAAAATTTATTTGGTCTTTTTTTATAGTATTAATTATGAAAGTTTACAAATTAAAGCAAAAAATGCGAGGAAATAAATTATAGGATATAGTATCCTAAATTTGGAGGTAAGGTAATGGAATGGTTAGAAAATTTTAGTAAAGCAATTGATTATGTAGAACAGAATTTAGATGGGGATATTTCGTATGAAGAAGCAGCTAAAATTGCATGTTGTTCACCTAATTATTTTCAGCGTATGTTTGCTTATGTAACTGGTATAACCTTGATTGAGTACATAAGGCGTAGAAGAATGACACAAGCAGCTTTTGAATTACAGACAAAAGACATGAAAGTTTTAGATGTTGCAATTAAATATGGATATACATCACCAACAGCATTTAATCGTGCATTTCAAAGTGTACATGGTATTAATCCTGCTGTGGCAAAATCTCAAGGATGTCAACTTTGTGCATATCCCCCTATTAAATTCTCAATTCAAATACAGGGAGGTAATGATATGCCATATAGAATAGAAGAAAAAGCTCCAATGAGAATTGTTGGTGTTCGTATTCCACTAACAAATGAGATAGATAAAAATTATCAATTAATCCCATCGCTTTGGGAACAAACAAAACAAAACGGAATGTTTAATGAAATTTTGAATTTGAATAAGCAATTAGAAAAAAGCATATTTGGAATATCAATTTATGATTCAAAGGATGAAATTTATTATTATATTGCTACTGTTACAAACAAACCTGTACCAGAAGGAATGTATGAATGTGAAATTCCTAAATCTGCTTGGGCTGTGTTTGAATGTAAGGGGCCATTCAAAGAATCAATACAAATCATTTATAAACGCTTTTTTACAGAATGGCTTCCGTTTTCAGGATATAAACATGCAGAAATTGGAGATGTAGAACTATATTCAGTATATGATGAAGAAAAAGTTAGTGGATATTCAGAAATGTGGATGAGTATCAAAAAGGAGAGGAAGTAAAATGGAATATGAAGTAGAAATTAGAGAAATAGAACCAATTAGAGTGGCATTTATGAAATATAGAGGAATTGCTATGGAAGCAAATAAGGTGTTTCCTAATGTATTTAAATCAATTAGAGGAAAAGCAGATGGTGCACCATTCTTTAACTATATTACAATGAATCCCGAAACTAAATTTGGAGATATTGAGCTATGCGTACCTACAGCAATGACTCCAAGTGGAAATGGAATTGAAGTTAAGGAAACTCCTAGAGTAAAAGCATTATGTGTAACTCATAATGGGTCTTATGAAACTATGTTTCAAGCATATAAGGAGATTGATGCTTATGCAAGACAAAAGGGAATTAAACTAAGTTCTGAATTTCGCGAAGTATTTATTAAAGGTCCAGGTATGATTTTTAAGGGGAATCCTGAAAAATACATTACAGAAATAATATTTGCTATTGAGGAGAATTAATATGGAAGCAATCCAGGTAGAAAATGTTGTTAAATCTTATAAAAATGGTGTCGAAGCATTAAAAGGGATTTCCTTAACAGTCAAAAAAGGTGAAATTTTTTCCCTTCTTGGCCAGAATGGTGCTGGGAAGTCAACTTTAATCAATATCCTAACAACGTATCTTAAGCCAACATCAGGTACTATAAAAATATTAGGCAATGATATATATACAGAAACTGACAAAGCAAGAAGAAGTATTGCATGTGTTGCACAGAAAATTTCAATTGATACTTATTTATCATTAAAGGAAAATATGATCTTTCAAAGTAGATTATATAAAATGCCAAAAGCTGAAGCAGAAGAACGTATGAAGACATTGATTTCGTGCTTTTCTTTAGAAAAATATTTAGATTATCCTGTTTTGTCTTATTCTGGAGGGGTGAAAAGACGATTAGATATTGCTTTAAATCTTATGTCAAAGCCGCAGATTTTGTTTTTAGATGAACCTACAGTTGGTATGGATATTCAATCTCGTATAGCTATGTGGAAGATGATGAAAAAAATAAGAGATGAATTTGGAACTACGATTTTCCTTACAACGCATTATCTTGAAGAAGCAGATGAGTTAAGTGATACTATGTGTATTATGAGAGGTGGAAAGGAAGTAGTACAGGGAACGCCAGCTAGATTACGTGAATTAATTAAACAGGATACTTTATGTATTCGGTTTGCAAATAAAAATGAATCAAAAAGCTGTTGTATGGAACTAAGTAATGTTAGGAAAGATTTAAAGATAATTATTAGTAATGAAAAAATTTTAGTTTATTCAAAACAAAGCAGGGAGGAGTTTAAAACAATCAATAAGTGGTTATTTGAAAAAAAGATAGAATTCGAAGGTATTGAAATAGTTAAACCAGCCTTGGAAGATGTGTTTTTAAGATTAACAGAAGTGAATGGATTGGAGGAAATTTCATGAATGTCATAACTCTTTTACAACGTAATGTTAAATGGCGTTTTCACAATAAATTTACTGTTGTAATCACTATTTTACAGCCAATGCTTTGGCTTGTTTTGTATAGTGCTGTTGCCAGCCAAGCTATGAGTGGAATAGGAATCAGGAACTATACAACTTTTATTTTACCTGGACTAATAGTGCTAGTGAGTTTTGGTTCATGTAGTAGTAGTGGAATTATGAACTATTTAATGAAAGCAGATGGAAGTTTTTATAGAATACTAATTGCTCCAATTAGTAGAAAATCGATAGTGCTAGGACAAGTACTCGAAGCGGTGTTATGCACATTTATTGAAGTTGGAATAATGTGTATTGCTAGTTTATTTTTCTCAGTAAAAATTCAAACCAACCTTTCAGGAATTTTAATTATAATACTAATTATTTTCCTAAATGCAATGAGTTTATCATCCTTGACGTATGCAATAAGTTTAGTACTACCAAATGAAGTAGTATATGAAACAGCAATGAATGCTATAGTATTGCCGGTATTCTTTTTAAGTACAGCTCTTTTCCCAGAAAATACATTAACTGGCTGGCTTAAAGTTGCTGTAAATTTGAACCCTTTTACGCATGTAATTAATTTATTACGTACTTTGATGATAGAAGGACGTGTAGAAATACTTCAGCTTATTATAGTAATAGCTATGCTTATTGTAATTGGTGGGATTACTTTTTTATTAGCTTTATTTAGATTAAAGAAAGAAACTAGTTTATAATACTGATTTATTTTCAGAGTCTTATTAGTGAAAATTATTAATAAGCTTTTAAAATTATTGATTTTGTAGAAAAAATAGCCTATACCTACAAAATATTATATAATCAAAAATATAATGTCGTGGCGTCACGACTTATTTTTGTAATAATGAACTTTATACAGCGAATTGATGTTAATTGTTAGGAGGTAAAGCATTCTAATATTATATAGATAATATTAGAATGCTATATATAAAAAACTTGACAAAAATAGTTGCTGAAACTAAAATAGTTATAACAACTATTTTGAAGCAGGTGATTATTTGAATAGAGAATATGATTACACAAAGTTAATTGGTTATTTAATAATTAAAGGCGAAGTTTGTATAAAAAGAAAAATTCTTAATGCCTTTTTAGAAAAGGGATATGACATTACATTTGAACAATGGACAGTTTTAAACGTATTATATGCAGAACCGGGACTGATTCAAAGTGAAATTGCTATAAGAACCTATAAAGATAAAACAAATGTCACAAGGATATTAGATGTTCTTTCTAAAAATGGATATATTGTAAGAGAGCAGCATGAAAGTGACAGAAGAAGCTTGTGTGTATACCTTACAGATAAAGGTACAAGAATGTTCGATGAGCTTATACCTAGCGTTGAGTTGCTTAATGAACAATTTAAAAAAGGACTGTCAGATGAAGAAATTAAAATATTTGAAAATGTTCTAGAAAAAATATATAAAAACGCTGAATAGTGTTTTTATATATAATAGTTGTTATAACTAATATTGATATAGCTATTAAAATATTTATTAAAGGTGGGATAGTTCATGGTTAATTTATCTTTAAAAGAAAAATTCGCATTTAAGTTCATTTTTAATGAAAAAAGAATCTATCAAAGATGGTACGGAAGATTTTTAGGTTTTGGAATAGACTATGGAAGGTTAAAGAGAGTAGTGGCAAGAATATCAAATTGGCTACAATGGTGTGATGAATGGACTAAAGAAGGTGATCAATTATACAAGAAAGCCGAGGAAGAATTGATAAACGGATATGAGATTAAAGCAAAAGCATTATTTCATGAAGCAGTGGGATGTTATCATGTTGGTCAGCATATATTTTTTATCGATAGTAACCAAAAGGAGAGAACACAAGAAAAAGCTAGGATAAGTTATAAAAGAGCAATTGATTTGGATAATGAAAAGGAAAGGCCGATTCGTATTGAAATTCCTTTTAATGGAGCAATAGTACCAGGGTATTTAAGATTATCAAATATGTCTAACGGACCACTTGTAATCTTCATAAATGGAATGGATAACATTAAGGAAGCAGAAGGTCATTCGCAAGGAACATTATTTCAAAAATATGGATTTAATTTCTTTACTTTTGATGGAATTGGTCAAGGTGAAATGTGGAAAGCTATGAAATTTGATGAAAAAGAATATCATAAGGTGGTATCAGTAATCATTGATTGGTTTGAAAAGCAGAAAATATATGATATTGATATTAAAAGAATTGCATTAGTTGGATTTAGTTTAGGTGGATATTTAGCACCAATGTGTGCAGCATATGATAAACGTGTAAAATGTGTAGTTGGAAATAGTGGAGTGGTTTATATAGGTGGATTAGCTGGATTAAAAAAGCTTAATCCAATTTGGCAAAGGGGTGTCACATATATGACTAAGAGTGAGACATTAGAAGAAGCTGTTAATAGTTTTGATTGGGATATTGAGGATTCGCCTAATTTACAAGTACCGTTGTTGTTTTACCATGCAGGAAAAGATGAGGTCATGCCTTCTCCAAAACTTCATGCTGAAAAAGTAATGAAATGGGCAAGGGGAGATAAGACGCTTAAATTTTATGAGGATGCAGAACATTGTACAATGAATTATTTAGATGAAGTTTTTCCTGAGATAGTAAACTGGCTTAAAATAAAGTTATAAATGTAAATATAAATTGTAATGCCACAAATTCATTTTTGAATTGTATAGTGTCAAGTAAAAAGATAGGATTTCTTGTACAATATGGCTTTCCAGAAGATATTCATGCAAGACCCTTGGAAAAGTATCTTGAAAAGTTATGTGTTTGTTATATATTTTTGTTAAAAAAACTTAATTTATAACGGCGATAATGCAAATTAAAAAAGTAGTCTTCATATTTGAGAAAACTACTTTTTTATGAAATGGAATAAGTATAGTAATATTTACTATATAGATATCCAAATTAATAATTCAACTTATAAATGTAATTTATATGTATTATTGAGAAATTATAATCGTAACACTACACTTGAAATCAGATACATTTTTCTGGAAGCAGGCATGTGAAATTGAGCTGATGATGGTTCTTAATGGGGCTTGTTTTATTTACAGCTTGTCCAGATTTTACATCTGGAACACGCTGAAATGACGGCAAGCCGCCATTTAGAACCTTCCAGCGAAAATTTCACTAGTCCTGTGGAAGATAAATGTATCTGATTTAGGTAATTGTTGCATAAGTCTAATTTTCGATTTGGATATCTTTGGGTTAGAAATTGCACAAGATTAAACTATTAAGAGTTAGCTAACTTATCCAATTCCATTGTAAAAGTTGTTACTTCTTCAACACTTGCATTAGTTTCTTCTATTGCAGCAGATTGTTGCTCTGTTATATCTAATGTAGTATTTGATACTTGCATTGTTTTAGTTACTGAATCTTGTATTTTAGCTAATAAAGTACCAATATCAGCTGTTGTTTCTCGTGAAGTTTCAGAAAGTTTTCTTATTTCAGAAGCAACTACACTAAAACCTTTCCCCATTTCTCCAACTCTTGCAGCTTCAATAGATGCATTAAGTCCAAGCATTTTTGTTTGATTAGCTATATCTTTTATGTAGCCTAAAATGTCATTTATTTCATTTGTTAGGTTTTGAACATTAGATATCTCATTATTTAATTGGGTTTGGTTTTCAGTAACCTCCATTGAGGAAGCTGCAAGCTCTTCAGTAGCAGAAGAAATTTGTTCGAAACTTTCAGTTAGCGTTCCAGTTAATTGTTTTATTTTTAAACGTTGATAACCTTCGTTTGATAAGGTATTAGCAACTGAAAATAGTACTTCAGCTGCTGATTTAATATTGCTTTCATCTACTATTTTTACTTCAGTGGCAGCATTGTAATATGAGTCTTGGTTTAAACCAAGTTCATTTGCTGTATTTTTAAACTCTTTTTCATTAGGACTATCATAAAGTATTTGACCTCCAAGTATTGTACCGATCAATTGGCCATTAACAATTATAGGTGCTGCAAAATCAATAAGTCCAGAATGGCATTTGTAAATATAAGGCTTTCCAGTCTTGAAAGCTTCCTCTCCAGCAGTACTATGACACTTTGCACAACGACTTTTCCCTAAACTAGTAGATTGGGTTAAGTTTAAACAAATATTTGTGTAGCTGCTTGGCTTAGTGAATGGATTTCCATGTTTATCCACTGTAACGCTTGCAATATTCATACTATTTGCAAAATCATCTTGGAATTTTTGAAGAAATGGCAAATCAATGATATCGCTTAATTCTAAATTGTCTAATTCAATAATGTCTTTCATTAACAATTCCCCCCTGGTAAAATCTTTATATTAATATAATTGGGAAGATTATATATTTTAGAAAATAATTTGGAAAAAAATCTATAAAAACCCTAATTAAATAATATATTATACTATAATATTACAATAAAAATGAATATTTTACAAATAATAAAGTGATCATAGGCTGGTTTGCTGTTTTTTTATGATAAAAAATAAAATGAAATGGATAATTATACAAAAAAATATATGTTGTGAAAAATTGTAAAAAGTGAAGTATAATATTTAGAGAGTAAATAATTTAAAGGGAATATAAAGATGGAAAGTATTAAATTCTTAAAGAAAAGTGATGTAATAAATGTATATGTATTTAAATTTGTTTCTAATGGACAAAAGAGAAATGATAAAAAATGACAAGGTTGTGGTGGAATGCTAAATTCTGATTTAAAGATGAGAATATAAATAGGAGTATATAGAGGAGGGTAAAGATGTTAGAGAAAGTACCCACAAGTGAGGATTTAATTTCTTTAATTGGAAAACCATTATTTGAAGTTTGGACCTCATTATGTAATATGATTGATCAAAAATATGACATGGAACATTTATGGAATGATGGAGGTAAAGCATGGGCGTATGAGTACAAATATCGTAGAGGTGGAAAAACACTATGTGCATTGTATGCGAAAGAAAATTGTTTTGGCTTTATGGTTATCTTTGGGAAGAATGAACGAGAAAAATTTGAAGAAGATAAACAAAATTATTCCATTGAAGTACAAAAAATCTATAATGAAGCTAAAACTTACCATGATGGAAAATGGATGATGTTTGAATTAACAGATGCTTCTTTAATTACAGATATGGAAAAATTGTTACTTATTAAAAGGAAGCCAAATAAGAAATGATATAGACATAATGTGCAGTAGGTATAATATATAGGAGATATACCACCTGCAGGAACAGTTACAATTGAAGTACCTGTAACAGTAATTCTTTAATTAAGAAAGATAATATATTATTATATTCATATAGAGTAATATGTTGAGGTGGTTTTATGAATATTGAATGGTCAGAGTTAAATAAAAAAATGCAGCTACAGATTAAGAAAAAAGGCACTTTTTATGAAGGTATTGATACCTTATTAGAACTGAGAAAAGAATTGATGAAGGAAATTGTGAGTCTTAAAGGAGCATTAAATAGAGAAGATTTCAATGCTATGCCTTTTATTAATGCCAAAGGTTATCATAATAAAACAATTGCTTATTCTTTATACCATATTTTTAGAATAGAAGATATAGTATCAAATTCTTTGATTAAAAAGAGAGAGCAAGTATTCTTTAAAGATAATTACAATGAAAAAATGAAATCCCCTATAATAACAACCGGTAATGAACTTATTAAACAAGAAATTTCAGTGTTTTCAGCAAAACTAAATTTGGATGAATTATATAACTATATTAAAGCTGTAGATATTTCAACAACACAATTATTAAAGGAACTTTCCTATGAAGACTTAAAAAAAAAAATGACTGAACTAGATAAGGAAAAGCTTAAGCCGTTGAATGTAGTTAGCGAAGCTGATAACGCTTTATGGTTAATTGATTATTGGTGTGATAAAAATATCCAGGGATTAATTCAAATGCCGCTTTCACGACATTGGATAATGCATATAGAAGCTAGTCTTCGTATTAAAAATAAAATATATAAAGGCTAATTTTATGAAGAAAACAAGTAATATTTTGCAGATAGTGTTTGTAGAATATTACTTGTTTTTATTTAGGCCATTATGTTGAAATAGTATTTTTATAGGAAGTTCCCCATTCAATCATTGAATCAAGGATAGGCTTTAAACTATATCCAAGCTCAGTTAATGTATAGTCAACTCTTGGGGGGACTTCAGCATAAACTTTTCGAGTAAGTAAGCCAGACTCTTCCATTTCTCTTAAGTTTTGAGTAAGAACCTTTTGGGTTATTAATCCGACAGATTTTTTTAATTCTCCAAAGCGCTTTGTTCCTTCAAGCAAATCTCTTATTATTAATACCTTCCATCTGTTTCCTATAAGCTGTAAAGTCATTTCTACAGGACAAGCGGGTAATTCTTTAGCCAACCTAAATACACTTCCTTTCCTAATAGTATCTAATTAGATACTATAGCACTTTTAAGTGCTTACTTTACATTAGATATCATAAAAATTATTATAAAATTAAAGGTTAAGAAAATCAATAGAAATATGATTCAATTTTTAACTAATAAATTTTAGCACAAATTATGAGCTATGAATTGCATGGTTAAGATAATTACTTTATTTCTAATAAATATAAAAATAACAGATTAATAAAAACTGATTTTATTATGAGCTTGTGGGAGTGAACCAATATGAATAAAATAGAGCAATTAAATTTTTTAATAAAGGAATTAATAAGTGAACAAGAAAGATATAAAAATCTTAAGATTCCAAAAGAATATAATGAAAAACGAAAATTATTACGTGCTTTAATGAATGTTAGAGAACCCTATGAGGCTAGTGAGGAATTTATTAAAGTTCAAGATGAATTTTTAAAAACTGAAAGTGAAGAAAAGGGAATTGTAGAACTAAAAGACTTAGCTACGTTAGATGAGCAGTTTACTGAGAAGAGTAATAAACATGGAAATAAGATAAGCTTATGGCAAGGGGATATTACAAGCTTAAAAGTAGATGCAATTGTAAATGCAGCGAATAATCAAATGCTTGGATGCTTTGTCCAATGTCATGCATGTATAGATAATGCAATTCACTCAGCAGCAGGAATACAACTGAGAAATGAATGTGATGAATTGATGAAAAAGCAAGGATTTTTAGAACCAACAGGAAGTAGTAAAGTAACTAAGGCTTATAATCTTCCTTGCAAATATGTTATTCATACAGTAGGTCCAATTATAAGTGGAACATTAGCAACTGATGATTGTAAGAAGTTAGAAGCTTGTTATAAAGCATGTTTAGAAGCAGCTATAGAAAATGGCATAAAATCAATTGCATTTTGTTGTATATCAACAGGAGAATTCCGCTTTCCAAGAGATAAGGCAGCGGAAATAGCTATAAATGCAATAAATGATTTTCTAGATAGGAACGATGAAAAAATAGAAAGGGTTGTTATAAATGTTTTCAAAAGAGAAGACTTTGAAATTTACAAAAACTTATTGGGATAATATAAGAGAGGCAGTAGAACTAATCAAAAATGCTGATTATGTAGTTATTGGAGCTGGATCAGGGTTTACTGCTTCTGGTGGTATTTATTATGGAGATGAAGAATTATTTAAAAAGTGGTTTCCTAAACATTATCAAATGGGCTTTAAAAATATTCTTGAGATGCAGTCAGCGTTTTGGGATTTAACAGAGAAAAATGTGCTCTCCTATTGGGGATATTGGGCAAGGCATATTCAAAATATTCGTTACAATACACCTGCAACTAAGCCATATTTAACTTTAATGGAACTATTGAAAAATAAAGAGTATTTCATTTGTTCAACTAATGTGGAGAGTCAATTTGAAAAAGCAGGTTTTCCAATTGAAAAGATGTTTGCACCACAGGGAAACTATGGATTATTTCAATGTTCAAAGCCTTGTACACAAGAGGTTTACGATAATAAGGAAATGATAGATAAAATGATTAGTAATATGGGGGATTCCTTAAAAATTAAAGAAGAAGACATTCCTAGGTGTCCTAAATGTGGTGAATTTTTAGTGCCCAACCTTCGAGTAGATGATACTTTTGTGCAAAAACCACACTTTGTTAATATATCTAAATATGAAAAATTTATCAGAGATGCTAAAGATAAAAAACTTGTATTGTTGGAGTTAGGAGTAGGTTATAATACACCTGGAATCATAAGATATCCCTTTGAAAATATAACTAATAATTATCCCTTTGCAAATTTAATTAGAATCAATATGAGTGCTGCAGGAGTTCCTACAGAGATTGAGAAAAAATCAGTTAGCATATCAGAAGATATAGGAAAAGCATTGAGTGATATTCTTAATTACTCACATGAAAATATAGAAAAGTGATTTAATGAAGGGGGAAAGCGTAACAAAAATAATTTTAGAGTTAAATTTTATTTTTATAAGCAGATAAATCTTTTACACTTGACAATTTAAAGCAATGCTTCTATACTCTTAGTAGAAATTTAATAATAAAACCTTTTTAGGATGTGGATTTTTCTAGAGGAATTCTATTTTCGCCACACAATTATTTTATGTGATAATTGTGTGGTTTTTTGCGTTTTAAAGAAAGAGGAGGAATGGTTATGAAAAAATGGCATTATGCATTAATTGTTTTTTTAGGAGGATGCTGTTATGGAATATTATCAACATTTGTAAAGCTTGCGTACTCAGCAGGATTTTCATCAGCAGAGGTAACAGGAGGGCAATATTTTTTTGGTACAGTACTTATATGGGCTGCAGTTCTAATAACAAAAAAGAAAAAAATATCATTGAAACAAACTTTAAAGTTACTTTTATGTGGAATTCCATTGGGGTTAACAGGTCTTTTTTATTATCAATCATTAAAGACGCTTAATGCTTCCTTAGCAATAATCTTTTTATTTCAATTTGTATGGATTGGTACATTGTTTGATTGGATATTTAATAAGAAAAAACCTAATAAACAAAAACTTATTTCCATAGGTATTGTACTAGTGGGGTCTATTTTAGCAGCAGGAGTTACTTCACAAAATAGTGGAGATTTTTCATGGCAGGGAATGATTTGGGGATTACTTTCTTCAGTTACTTATACAGGATTTATGTTTATTAGTAGTACAGTTGGGAAAGATACCCCACCAGTACTAAAAAGTGCAATTTTTTCAACAGGTGCCTTAATAGTAGTATTTTTATTGTTTCCACCAAAATTTTTATTAGATGTTTCTGTGCTAAAAGGATTGGCTCCATATGGATTGCTTCTAGGATTATTTGGAGTTTGTCTTCCACCACTTTTATTCTCAATTGGAATGCCACAGGTTGGGATGGGATTAGGAACTATATTATCTGCTTCAGAGCTTCCGGTGGCTGTGACTTTATCATCAATAGTTCTGCAAGAGCCTGTTAACTCTATGCAATGGGTAGGAGTAATACTTATATTTGTAGCAATTATAGGTAGTAATATATCAATAGGAAAAGATGATACAGAATTATCCGATGATGTACAAGAAAATTATGGTTAAAATTAGACTATTACTAATAGAGATATAGAATATTAATTAAAGAAAACGCAATAAGAAGAAAAGTTTTTAGATTTAATAGTAAATAAATGATAATATAGAAAGCTAGCTAATTCTATGAAGATTAGCTAACTTTTATATGTTAATATGAATTTATTTTTTAAGGAGTTATAGTGAGGGGATATTATGCAATTTTTGTTTTCTGTATTCGGCAGGAGTGATCTTATAATAACCTTTGAACTTTCTGCAAAAATAAGCAGCACTTGAAAACCCGGTAACTAATGATATATTCGAAATGGATTTGTGTGTGTTCTTTAATAAAATTGCTGCCTGTATTAAACGATATTCAATAAGGTAAGAAACCGGCGATTGATCGATTCCTTGACGAAAAGCTTCCAATGTACTGCTTTTGCTAATGTTAGCAGCAGCTGCTATATCTTCAAGTCCTATATGTTCTACATAATGGTCATGGATGAATTGCAGCATAATTTGTAAACGAGAAGCTTGAAAGATAGATTTTGCTCCGTGTGCAGGAGTCCGTTCAAGATTTATATTTTGAAACAGATGTTTCCATAGCTCAGTAGTCAGAAGAAGTGTATTAAGAGGCGATAAAGAATCCCCTTTATGTTCCTGAACGTCATAGATTTGATTTAATAACATTAGAATATTATTCTGCCATGAAATATTCGGATCCAGAATTTGATAAGCAGGACCAGATGACAGTATAGGTAAAATATATGAATCATGAATTAGGCTTCCTTCCATGGCAATTAGTTCCGGTGCAAATACAATATTGGGCATAATACCACCATCGCTGGTTTCAAAGCGATGTATTGTTCCACTGTTTATAAAGATTCCCCAACCCTTTTCCAAATGGATTCTGTTTTTCCCAATTAGACAATTTACAGTACCTTTTGAGACTGTTACAAATTCAACCTCTCGATGCCAGTGCCAGTCTATGCATCCAAGATCGAATTGCCAGATATCATCTACATAATATGCTATAGGGTATTTGTCGTTGCCATGAGCAGCGATTTCTCTTAACGTTTCATCGGTAGTCATTTTGTAGAACTGCATTATTTTTCACCTCTGTTATATTGTACAATTAATTTGTGATTTTGTGTAATGAAAAAACATTATGACTGGGATATAATCTAATAAAACAGATGCAGAATTGCGTGCTGATAAAAACTAAAATATTACACGGAGGATTTAAAATGGAGTTTAAGTGGTTAAATAGAAGTACAATAACTAAAGAAGGAAAAAGAATAGAGATTTTTGCTCCCAAAGAGAGCGATTTTTTCTGTAATAATGGGGCGGTTGGAGATGAAGGGATTACACCAGAATCTCTTAGTAATGCTCCCTTTTATTATACAGAGGTTACTGGAGATTTCATCATGAGAGTAAAGGTGTCACATGATTTTAAAGACATGTATGATTCTTCTTCTATTATGATAATGCAGGATATAACTCATTGGGCAAAAGCATGTTTCGAACTTACAGATTTTAATACACATGCGGTTGTTAGTGTCGTTACAAAAGATCAGTCTGATGATGCCAATGGTTGTAATGTAGAAGGAAATTCTGTCTGGCTTCAGGTATGTCGTGTAGGACAATCCTTTACATTTCATTATTCAATAGATGGAGATAATTACTATATGATGCGATTTTTTAATTTACCAGCAGAAAAAACCTTGAAAGTAGGTCTACTGGCACAGGCGCCTACAGGTAGTGGTGGAATCCGTATATATGAAGATTTAACCATAGAAAAAAAGAAAGTCAAAAATATTCGAATGGGAAAATAAATATAGGAAAATAAATTTCGGATTGGCAAAACATCGAAATTAAAAGGAATTATTATATCACTAAATGAAGGAGGAGCTCAAAGTGATCCAAATATTATTAGTTATTATTTATCTTGCGTTTATTAGTCTTGGACTACCAGATTCGCTGTTGGGAGCTTCCTGGCCATCCATGTATCTAGAGTTTGGCGTACCAGTTTCTTATGCTGGTATAATATCTATGATTATTGCTTTTGGAACTATTTTATCCAGCCTGCAGAGCGACAGGCTTACACGTAAGCTGGGAACCAGTAAAGTTACAGCAATAAGTGTAGCAATGACAGCATTTGCGCTATTTGGTTTTTCTATATCACATTCATTTATAATGCTTTGTCTTTGGGCTATTCCATATGGACTTGGAGCAGGAAGTGTGGATGCTTCCTTGAACAATTATGTAGCACTTCATTATGAAAGC
The DNA here is from genome assembly GCF_000340885.1 of Clostridium saccharoperbutylacetonicum N1-4(HMT). Lineage (NCBI taxonomy): Bacteria > Bacillati > Bacillota > Clostridia > Eubacteriales > Clostridiaceae > Clostridium > Clostridium saccharoperbutylacetonicum. The sequence continues at coordinate 2,289,749 of NC_020291.1, forward strand.
CGCCATATGAGCTGGCTGCATTGCATGTGGGGTGTAGGTGCGACTCTCGGACCATACATTATGGGATATGCATTGGCAGGTGGACATAGCTGGAACTCAGGATACTTATATATAGCCATCTTACAGATTGTACTTACTGCAATTTTGATTTTTAGCATTCCTCTATGGAAAGAACGAAAATCTGTTGCAAAAAATGTATCTGATAATGAAAAGACTACACATAAAGCATTATCATTAAAAGAAATTATTAAAATAGCTGGAGCTAAGGAAGTTATGCTTTGCTTCTTTTGCTACTGTGCTTTAGAACAGACGACAAGCTTATGGGCTAGTAGCTACCTGACAATTTACAAAGGGGTCGCAACTGATACAGCAGCTAGTTTTGCTAGTGTATTTTTTATAGGAATTACGGTAGGAAGGGCACTTAGTGGATTTATTACTATGAAACTAAATGATTTGCAGATGATACGACTTGGTCAGGGAATTATTGCAATTGGGATTATAGTAATGTTTTTGCCTATGAACGAAAATGTGTCCTTAGTAGGATTAATATTGATTGGACTTGGATGTGCACCAATTTATCCTTGCATTATACATTCAACACCTGCACATTTTGGAGAGGATAAATCTCAAGCAATAATCGGTGTTCAGATGGCAAGTGCATATGTGGGGACTTGCTTAATGCCTCCAATCTTTGGATTGATTGCTGGTAATATTAATGTAGGATTATTCCCAGTATATCTATTACTTATACTTGTCATAATGATTGTAATGAGTGAATTATTAACAAAGAAAACAGCTTTGAGTAAGTGATAAGCAAAGAATTAATGAAAGGGAGAAATATACTCATTTATTTATATTCCAATAGTATCTTATTAGAAACTATAAATCCTCAAAGTGCCTATGCCACTTTAAAGTGCTTACTTCACAGTAGTAAACTATGCACTTATAATAAAAACATAGGAAGTGGCCACTTCGTATTATAAGGAACTTATAATATGAGTTTTAAAGAAATAATAAAAAATGTTATTGGAAATAAAGGAGATAATAAAATGAAAGAAGTAGTAGAATTTTTACAAGCAAATCCAGTTCAATATTTAGCAACAGTTGGACGCGATGGGAAAGCAAAATGCCGTCCATTTATGTTCAGTTTAGAGCAAGAAGGAAAACTATGGTTTTGTACAAATAACACAAAAGATGTGTACAAGGATCTTCAAGAAAATCCTGAATTAGAAGTATCTATTTCAAGTCCAGAATATGCTTGGATTAGATTAAATGGAAAAGCTGTATTTGAAAACAACATGGCAGTTAAAGAAGCCTGTATGCTAAATCCTATAGTAAAGGGACAATACAATGAAGCTTCAAATCCAATTTTTGAAGTATTCTATTTAGAAAATGCAAAAGCAGTTATTGCAGATTTCTCTGGTAATCCACCAAAGGAATATAATTTATAGTAGAAACTTGAAAGTCTTAAGAATTCTTAAGACTTTTTTTCATAAAAGCTTAATATTTGTTTTTTATATAGATTAAAGATAATGTGATTGTAAAATTAGTGATTAACAAATAGTAATTATTTTATAAATCGTTATAATTACCTTTGCTAAAGTACATAATAAGTATGCAATAAAATTATTAATGGATATGCTAATGGTGATTGTATGGAGGAGTTAGAGTGAGAATTTTTAAAAAGCTAATATCTTTTATTATAGTTTTAGTTATAACAAATAGTATACTAATATATTGTAGTGCAAAGAGTACAAATACTATATCAGCTATTACTTCAAATAGACCAGTTAAGGTAGGAGTGTTACTAAATAATTTCTATAATTCGTATAACTTAAGTATTAAAAAAAGTTTGGAAGATATTCAAAAAGAAAAGAAAAACGAAATTCAATTTATTTTCTTTGATGGAGAGAGTAACCCTGCGAAACAAAGTGTAATTTTTAATAATATGCTTCAGAATAATTATAATTTATTATTGATAAGTACGGTTGATAAAAAAACACCTGAAATGATAGAAGATTTTGTTGATAAAGCTAAACAGAAAGACATTCCATTAATTTTTTTTAATATAAGACCTGACAATTTAGACATAATTAAGAAATATCAGAAAGCCATTGCTATAAATACTGATTCAATGCAAGCTGGTATTCTACAAGGAAAAATGATAGCTGATTATTGGAATGAAAATAAAGAAATGGACAAAAATGGTGATGGTATAATGCAATATATATTGATAAAAGGGCAACCGGAAAGTTATTTGACAGAAACAAGATCAAATTATTCTATTTCCACTATTAATGAGGCAGGAATAAAGACACAGGAACTTGCAGCAGTAAGTGCAAATTGGGATGAGGACTTAGCTAAAAGTGTTATGGAATCATTGTTTCTTAAATATGACGGTAGCATTGAAGCTATAATTGCAAATAGTGATTCTATGGCAATAGGTGCTGTTAAAGCACTTCAGACGTATGGATATAATTTAGGCGATAAAACAAAGACCATTCCCATTTTTGGAATTCATGCTACACCAGAAGTTCAAGAATTAATAAAAAAGGGTTTTATGGCCGGTTCTGTTTTACAGGATACTCGCGAACTTGCAGATGCTTTCTATTCTGTAGGAATGAATTTGATTTTAGGTAAGGACCCTCTTGAGGGTACAAATTATAAATTTGATAAAACAGGAGAAATAATTAATATACCATTTCATGAATATGTGTACCAAAAGGAAGATAAATAATATAATAATTTTAAAGGCCTAACATTTATTTGAAATGTTTTGGCCTTTTTATCACGAAATTTTATTAATCTAAAACTTCATATCTTTCCTTGATAAGTGATTCTACAGCATTATCTAGATCTTTGTTTTTAACAAGAATATAATCTGTATCATAAGTAGAAATGGCAAATATGCTTATTCCTTTTTGTGCTAATATTGTACTAATTGAAGCTAAAATTCCAATTAAAGAAAAGTCAAGTGGTCCCTCAATCTTTAAGATCCTCCAATCTCTTTCGCATTTTATCTCGCTAGGAATACTGTCCTCAAGGCATACAATTGATAATTCATCAGATGTTTTTGTTATAGAGAAAAAATCGCTATCTTGTGCCCATTTAGGAATTGATTCATTTCTAGTAAGTCTGCATACCCCGTATTTATCCTTAAATAATTTCATTGTTAATATTTTTTCTATCATCTTTAAGCTTTATCCTTTCTTTAACCAGTGAAACCCATTAATATTAGCTAGCCATATGTGATTTAAGTTTCACTATATTAGTTTTTATACTATAAAATAAAAAAGCCTCAGAAATATTATAAAAATATCTCCCAGGCTTTTATCCTTCCGTGTACACAATAAATTGTGCGTTTTCTCTCGGACCTGCCAGTTATAAACTGCGGAACCCTAGAAAACTAAATTATATAAAATTTTGATAATTTATAAGCTGCAACTAATAAATGGATTCTAGCATAATATCAAATTTGAGTCAAGTCGATACACTTTCATCTCAAATAATGAAGGTTAGAGTTTATAGATATTTTTAATTTTTAAAACTTTACTTGATGAAATCGATATATATATTAGTTTATATTAGTAATTTGTTAGGATATAATATAATAAAGATTTATTGTAGCTATTGAGGTTGTTTTAAATAAAAATTCTGCAAGTTCATAGCTAATTGCTGTTTAAGCTACTATAATAATTGGGAGAAAGTTATAATGGATGAGAAGAAAATTTTAGAATTACTTTTTAATACTTTTGTTAAAATGTGTGATTATATTGAAACAACAGATGAAATTGGATGTATAAAATGTCCTTGCAAAGAAGAATGCATTTTAAAAGGAAATAATACTGATTTTAAGTATTTTAAACCTGTTGTTGAAAGCATAAAAAAGAAATTATAATTTTCAGTGCAGGTGAATATATGAAAAAGATTATGAATGAACAATTAATTTATGAAATACTTTCCGTTGTAGAAGAAATTCCAGAAGGGAAAGTAGCTACATATGGACAAATTGCTAGTCTTATAGGCAGAGACAAAAATGCAAGGCTTGTCGGGAAGGTTTTAAGCCAGTCAGAATTTTATGGGGAATATCCATGCCACCGTGTGGTAAATCATTCAGGAAGATTAGCACCAGGTTGGAAGGAGCAACGATTTCTACTATTAGAAGAAGGTGTATCATTTAAAGATGAGAATCATGTTGATATGAAGGAAAATAAATGGGATTGTTAATTTTGTAACAGTTAAAATTACGTTTTTTCATTCTAGAACTTATACGCAGTGAAAATTTAAATTACTTTACTTATTATATTTTATAGGAGGCTATTTAAAAGCGTAAAACTTAAAAGGAAGAAGGTACTGGTAGATGGTGAAGGAAGCATTATTTTTGAACTATTTTAATGACTTAAAAATAATACTAGATAATGTATTTAATGAAATAGTTGTAGTTGATAATAACAATAAGATAATTTTTATTAATAGAGCTGCTAGTATTCTCTTTGGAATAGATAGCAAAAATAGTTTAGGGAAAGCTTTTAATGAATTAATACATAACGTTGAGTTAAGTAACTTTTTAACTAATAAAAAAGAGGAAGTTAAAAAGTCTATAGTAGTTAATAATTTGAATTTGTCGTTAAGTATTATGTCTTTGATTGAAGATAAGGATGTAGTAGGATCAATACTCATTTTTAGCAATATAACAAACTATAATGAATTGCTTCAAAAGCTTGATAAGGAAAGGGACAGTCGCGAAATATTAAATACTGTAATTGAGACGGCTTATGATGGTATGGTGATTATTGACAAGAAGGGAATAATCACTATGATGAGCAAGGCATATACTGATTTTTTAGGAATAAGAAGAGAAGATGCAATTGGCAAACATGTAAATGAAGTTATAGAGAATACAAGAATGCCAATAGTACTTGAAAGCGGTAAAGAGGAAGTAGCGCAGCTTCATAAGATTAAAGGAAATTATATGATAGCGTCAAGAATACCTATAATAAAAAATGGAGAAATTATTGGGGTTGTAGGAAAAGTATTATTTAGAAATGTTAAAGAACTAAATAGCCTTTACAAAAAGATAACTGTTATAGAAAAAGAATTAGCAAATTATAAATCACGGCTTAAGGAATTCAATACAGCCAGCTATTCACTAGAAAATATTATAGGAGAAAGTGATTCTATCCTTTTGGCTAAGGATATAGTGAAAAAGGCTGCTCATACAAGTTCGAATGTGCTTATTTTAGGGGAAAGTGGTACTGGTAAGGAAATTTTTGCACATGCTATACATTCAGAGAGTAATCGTTATGAAGGACCTTTTGTTAAAGTTAATTGTGCAGCAATTCCAAGCGATTTGCTTGAATCAGAACTGTTTGGTTATGAAGCCGGAGCTTTCACAGGCGCAAGAAAAGAAGGGAAAATAGGAAAATTTGAAATTGCAAATGAAGGTACAATATTTTTAGATGAGATTGGAGATATGCCTCTTCATATGCAGGTAAAGCTTTTAAGAGTTATTCAAGAACGAGAAGTAGAGAAAGTTGGTGGAGTTGCAACTAAGAAGATTAACATAAGAATAATTGCTGCAACAAACAGAAATCTTGAAAAATTAGTTTCAGAGGGCAAGTTCCGTGAAGATCTGTATTATAGACTTAATGTTGTAACAATTGAAATTCCTCCTTTGAGAGAACGAGGCAATGATATTATACTTATTTCAAATCATCTCATTAAGAAGCTTTCAATGAATTTAGATAAGAAAGTTAAAGGAATTTCAAAAGAGGCGGAACATTATCTTAAAATATATGAATGGAAAGGTAATGTTAGAGAATTAGAAAATATACTAGAGAGAGCTATTAATATTATGGGAGATAGTGACATAATTGATGTAGATGATTTGCCGAAAGAAATTACAGGTAAAAAAGCTGCAATAATTCCTAAAAGGCTTCAGGACATTCTTGAAGAAAGCGAAAAGAATGCTATTATTCTTGCACTTAGGGCAGCAGAGGGAAATAAGACAAAAGCAGCAAAAATTTTAGAGATAGGCCGGACTAGTTTATATGAAAAAATGGAAAAGCATAAAATAAAAATGTAGTTGTACGAATAAACGTACAACTAATTTTTTTCTCATAAATAATTGTATAGAAATCCGAACAGTATGTAAATGTTTACTTAAAAATATGTACGGAAATCTATACACTAATTTTAGATATCGCAGATTTTATTAATGATTCACAATGGACAAACCTCCTATTCTAGGTCTATTTTATCTCTAAGGCTTTGGCACGAGTCTTGCTTATATAAATAAGTATAAGTGAACTTATTAATAAATATTACATTCTTGTTTTTAGAGTATATAAAAAGGAGGAGGAAATATGAGCAAGATAATGTCAGTTGAGCAAGCAATCTCCTTAATAAAAAATGGAGACACAGTTGCTGTAGGTGGTTTTATAGGCATTGGACACCCAGAGGAAATTACTAAGAGGATTAAGGAAATTTATCTAGAGGAAGGTAAGCCAAATAAGTTAACTCTTGTTTATGCAGCAGGTCAAGGAGATGGAAAAGAAAAAGGTTTAAATCATTTTGGCCAGGAAGGTCTTCTTTCTAAAGTAATAGGAGGACATTGGGGGTTAGCTCCTAAGATTCAAAAGTTAGCAATCGAGAATAAGATAAAGGCTTATAATCTTCCTCAAGGAGTTATATCCAGTCTTTATAGAGATATTGCAGCAGGAAAGCCAGGAACAATTACTCATGTGGGGTTGAAAACTTTTGTAGATCCAAGAGTTGAGGGAGGAAAATTAAATAGCTGTACTACTGAGGATGTTGTGAAGATGATTGAAATTGATGGAAAAGAGTATCTTTACTATAAAGCTTTTCCTATAAATGTTGCAATAGTTAGGGCTACTTATGCAGATGAAGAAGGAAATGCAAGTCTTCAAAAGGAAGCCGCAACGCTTGATGGTTTAGCAATGGCTCAGGCTGCAAAGAATTCTGGTGGAAAAGTAATTCTTCAGGTTGAAAAAATAGTATCAAAAGGAACTTTAGATCCAAAGTTGGTAAAGATTCCAGGAATCCTTGTGGATGCAGTAGTTGTAGCTAGTGCAGAAAATCAAATGCAGACCTTTGGTGAAAGCTTTAATCCAGCTTTCTGTGGAGAAATAAAGATGCCAGCTAATACTATTAAATGCCTTCCAATGGATGAAAGAAAAATAATAGCTAGACGTTGCGCCATGGAGCTTATACCAAATGCAATCACAAATCTAGGAATTGGAATGCCAGAGGGAATTTCCATGGTGGCAAATGAAGAACACATAGGTGATAGCATGAGACTTACAATTGAATCAGGTCCAATTGGAGGAATACCAGCTGGTGGCTTGAGTTTTGGAGCAGCTATTAATCCAGATAGTATAATAGATCAATCTTCTCAGTTTGATTTTTACGATGGTGGAGGTTTAGATATAGCATTTTTAGGACTTGCCCAGTGTGATGAAAAAGGAAATATCAATGTAAGTAAATTTGGTCCTAAAATAGCTGGATGTGGAGGATTTATAAATATAACTCAAAATGCAAAGAAAGTTATTTTCTGCGGAACTTTTACTGTAGGTGGACTTAAAACTAATATTTTTGAAGGTAAGCTAATCATTGAAAATGAAGGTAAGTCAAAGAAATTTATCAAGGATGTTGAGCAAATAACTTTTAGTGGAGATTATGCAAAAGATGTAAAACAGGTAGTTCTTTATATAACTGAAAGAGCAGTTTTTAGATTAACTAGTGCTGGAGTGGAATTAGAAGAAATAGCTCCTGGAGTAGATTTACAAAAAGACATTCTCGATCAAATGGATTTTAAACCAATAATATCAGAAGAATTAAAGACAATGGATAAAAGAATTTTTGAAGACAAACTTATGAATCTTAAGTAATGTATTAATGTAAAGAATAGCTAAGTATGGATAAAACGGTTGATAAACCCAAATAATATAATAATGGAGGTTTTATATATGGCAGTTATAGGTATTTTATTAAGTTTAATATTATTGATGGTCATGGCTTATAGGGGGTTCTCAGTTATTGTTTTTGCACCTATATTTGCAATTGCAGCAGCTATATTCTCTGGGATGGCAGTTATGCCAACCTATACGGAAGTATTTCTACCTAACTTGGGGAATTATGTAAAAGTTTACTTTCCATTTTTCTTGTTAGGTGCTGTATTTGGTAAAGTTATGGAGCAATCTGGTGCAGCAAAATCTATCGCTAAATTTATAGTTGAAAAGTTGGGTAAAAAGCGTGCAATGTTATCTGTAATTTTATCAGCAGCCATTTTAACTTATGGTGGTGTAAGTCTTTTCGTTGTTGCGTTTGCAGTGTATCCATTTGCAGCATCAGTATTTAAAGAAGCTGATATTCCAAAGAGACTTGTTCCTGCAACTATCGCTGTTGGCGCTTTCACATTTACTATGGATGCACTTCCAGGAACACCTCAAATTCAAAACTCTATACCAATGAAGTTTTTTAATACAGATCTTTATGCAGCACCTGTATTTGGAACCTTAGGTGCGATTATCGTTTTAGTTTGCGGGGTATCTTATCTTGAATGGTGTAAACGTAAAGCTCAAGCAAAGGGAGAAGGCTATGGGGAAAATCATAAAAATGAACCAGTACTTGTTGAAGATGGAAGTTTACCAAATCCATTTATATCAGTATTACCATTAATATCTGTACTTGGATTGACTTTGGTTTTACAAAAATTAGTATTCCCTAAATGGGATATAGTTTCTTGGGTTACTAAAGCACCTTATAATATTCCTGAAGCAAGTGTTGTAGGTTCAATGAATAACTGGGCTTTAATGATTGCACTTGTATTTGGTATTCTTCTTGCAATTTCTATTAATCCAAAGCGTATGAAAGGTAATTTAGCTTCAGCGATTAATGCTGGTGCAATTGGATCATTATTAGCTGTTATGAATACAGCATCAGAAGTAGGCTTTGGTAATGTTATAAAAACTTTACCAGGATTTCAATCTATAGCTCATGCTTTAACTAACATTAATCCAGACGGTAGTCCACTACTTTCAGAAGCAGTTACAGTAAATGTGCTTTCAGGAGTTACTGGTTCTGCATCAGGAGGAATGAGTATAGCACTCGATACTTTTGGAAAGGAATATTTAAATTGGGCAAATAGTGTTGGAATAGATCCACAATTACTTCATCGTGTTGCTGCAATGGCATCAGGTGGAATGGATACATTACCTCACAATGGCGCAGTTATAACTTTACTTGGAATTGCAGGGTTAACTCACAAGCAATCATATAAAGATATTTTTGTGATCACTTGTATTAAGACAGGATCTGTGTTTATATTAATAGCTTTACAAAGCATATTACATTTTATTTAATAAGTATTTAGTATATCAATAAAGAAATATAAATAGTTTTCTATTGAATGTTATAAGTAAATTATACAAGGGGGAATTGAAAATGAACGGATTAACTATAAAAGAATTAAATATTGGTGATAAAGCATCTTTTCAAAAGACTATTACAGAAACCGATGTATACTTATATGCTGGTATAACAGGAGATTTAAATCCAGCTCATATAAATCAAGTTGAGGCAGAGAAGACAATGTTTCAAGGGCGAATTGCCCATGGCATGTTAACAGCTGGTTTAGTATCAGCAGTACTTGGAATGCAATTGCCAGGACCAGGTTCAATATACCTTGGACAAGAACTTAAATTTGTTGCTCCTGTGAAAATAGGAGATACAATTAAAGCTGAAGTTGAGGTTATAGAGAAGTTTGAAGATAAGAATAGAATAAAATTAAGTACCATATGTACAAATCAAAATGGTGTTGAAGTACTGGTAGGGGTTGCAAACATAATGCCACCTAAATAACCTATTTACCAGAAGAGCTGAAAATAACTCTAGTGTGAAAAGGATCCACTGTAGTTTGAAGCAACTCCAGACATAGGCTAATATGATTTGGCAAATTATAGTTCAATTATAGTTACTGTATTACTTGGAGCTTTTGCATCTACCATACCTAGTGCAAAAGCTCCTGATATAGTGAGTGGAAAAGTGGAGTTGGATAATAAATGTGTTTAATAATACCTATATGTCTTATATATATCATGAATCAGAATTTCCTTGGAAAAAATTTAAATGTAGTTTAGTAATAAAAATTATAAAACAGTATAATTCATAAAAATGTTGTGATCGAAAAATAGAGATCTTGCAGTTATGTTTTTTATTACTAAATATAGACGAATCCAATATATTAAGTATTTGTGGATATCATAATCTTATAACGAAAGGAATGGATGTTAAAATGAAAATATTTGTTTTAGGTGCCGGAACTATGGGGGCTGGAATTGTACAGATTTTTGCAGAAGCAGGTTATCAAGTAATAATGAGAGATATTGAAGAGAGCTTTGTTCAAAAAGGGATTACAAACATCACAAAGAATCTTGATAAAGCTGTTAAAAAGGAGAAGATTACAGAAGAAAGTAAAAATGAAGTACTTGGAAGAATAATAGCTACAACAGATATTAACTTAGCAAAAGATGCAGACTTGGTTATAGAGGCAGCTATCGAAAACATGAATATAAAGAAGAAAATATTTGCTGAACTTGATGACGTATGTAAGCCAGAAACAATACTTGCAACCAACACCTCATCGTTATCAATAACTGATGTAGCCAGTGCAACTAAAAGACCAGATAAGGTAATAGGAATGCACTTCTTTAATCCTGTACCAGTAATGAAGTTAGTAGAGGTAATAACAGGAATGGCTACTTCAGCAGAAACTAAGGATACAGTTATTGAAATTACAAAAAAAGTTGGTAAAGATCCAGTAGAGGTTAAAGAAGCACCAGGATTTGTAGTTAATAGAATACTAATTCCTATGATAAATGAAGCAGTGGGAATTTTAGCTGATAATGTTGCAACAGCAGAAGATATAGATATAGCTATGAAGCTAGGAGCTAATCATCCAATGGGACCATTAGCTTTAGCTGACTTGATAGGAAATGATGTATGCTTGGCTATAATGGAGATACTATATATAGAATTCGGGGATCCAAAATACAGACCTAATCCTATGTTGAGAAAAATGGTAAGAGCAGGTTACTTAGGAAGAAAGACTGGCAAGGGCTTCTATGACTATTCAAAATAGTATAATAAGTTTTTGTTATTAGCATTAATCACTATAAATATTTAATTATAATAAATACTTATAGTGAAATTTTTAAAAATATAGGTTGATGGGGGAGTTAAAAATGAAAGAAGTAGTAATAGCAAGTGCAGTTAGAACTGCACTAGGTTCTTTTGGTGGAAGCTTAAAAGATATGCCAGCAGTTGACCTTGGGGCTATTGTAATAAAGGAAGCACTAAGTAGAGCAGGGGTAAATCCAGAGATTGTAGACGAAGTAATAATGGGAAATGTACTACAGGCAGGACTTGGTCAAAATCCTGCAAGACAATCAGCTATGAAGGCAGGTATTCCTTTAGAAGTATCATCATTTACAATAAATAAAGTGTGCGGTTCAGGATTAAGAGCCGTTAGTTTGGCTTGTCAAATGATATTATCTGGTTACAATGATATAGTTGTGGCAGGTGGGATGGAAAGTATGTCAAGAGCTCCATATGTGTTAAATGATGCAAGATGGGGGCAAAGAATGAATGATGGAAAACTCATTGATAGTATGATTAATGATGGACTTTTGGATGCATTTAATAAATATCATATGGGGATTACAGCAGAAAATATAGCAGAACAATGGAACATAACTAGAGAGATGCAGGATGAATTTGCTCTTAGATCACAATTAAATGCAGAAGCTGCTATTAAAGCTGGAAAATTTAAAGATGAAATAGTGCCAGTAGCCATACCTCAAAGGAAAGGTGATCCAAAGATCTTTGATACTGATGAGTTTCCAAGGCTTGGTTCAACTAAAGAAGGCTTAGAAAAATTAAAACCGGCATTTAAAAAAGATGGAACTGTTACAGCAGGTAATGCGTCAGGAATCAATGATGGTGCAGCAGCTTTTGTAATAATGAGTGCAGAAAAGGCAGAGGAATTAGGAATAAAGCCTTTAGCTAAAATAGTATCTTTTGCATCTAAAGGGGTAGAACCTTCAATTATGGGGTATGGTCCTGTACCTACAGTTAAAGAAGCTTTAAAAAGGGCAAGTTTAACAATTGAAGATATTGATTTAATCGAAGCAAATGAAGCGTTTGCATCGCAATGTTTATCAGTAGCTAAGGATTTAGAATTTGATATAAATAAAGTAAATGTAAATGGTGGAGCTATAGCATTAGGACATCCAGTTGGTGCATCAGGAGCAAGAATATTAGTTACGCTTATTCACGAAATGATAAAAAGAGATTGTAAAAAAGGCCTTGCAACTTTGTGTATAGGCGGAGGACAAGGAACAGCAGTTATTATAGAAAGATGCAATTGATAGAGGAATGCAAGTAGATACAGATGTAGCCATATTAATAGAAGTAGAAGACTTTGCAACAGAGGATCAAACTGAAGGAATGGCTGCATTTTTAGAAAGAAGAGCAGAAAAGAATTTCAAAAATAAATAATATTATAGAATTTTGCTAAAAATCTATTAGAGGTTTATATATAGTTTGTTATAAAGTAGGTTTAAATAACAAGGAGGGTAATTTAATGAATTTTAAGTTAACTAGAGAACAAGAATTAGTACAACAAATGGTTAGAGAATTCGCAGTAAATGAAGTTAAACCAATAGCTGCTGAAATCGATGAGACAGAAAGATTCCCTATGGAAAATGTTGAAATAATGGCTAAGTTAGGAATGATGGGTATCCCATTTTCTAAAGAATTTGGTGGAGCAGGCGGAGATGTACTTTCATATATAATCGCTGTAGAAGAATTATCAAAAGTTTGTGGTACTACTGGAGTTATACTTTCAGCTCATACATCATTATGTGCATCAGTAATTAACGAAAATGGTACTAAAGAACAAAGAGAAAAATATTTACCTGATCTTTGTAGCGGTAAGAAAATTGGTGCTTTCGGATTAACTGAACCAGGTGCTGGTACAGATGCTGCAGGACAACAAACAACTGCTGTATTAGAAGGTGACCATTATGTATTAAATGGTTCAAAAATATTCATAACAAATGGTGGAGTTGCTGAAACTTTCATAATCTTTGCTATGACAGATAAATCAAAAGGAACTAAAGGAATTTCTGCATTTATAGTAGAAAAATCATTCCCAGGCTTCTCAATAGGAAAATTAGAAAATAAGATGGGTATCAGAGCATCTTCAACCACTGAATTAGTTATGGAAAACTGTATAGTTCCAAAAGAAAACCTATTAAGTCAAGAAGGTAAGGGATTTGGAATAGCAATGAAGACTCTTGATGGAGGAAGAATTGGTATAGCTGCAAAAGCGTTAGGTATTGCAGAAGGAGCTTTTGAAGAAGCTGTTAATTACATGAAAGAAAGAAAGCAATTTGGTAAGCCATTATCAGCATTCCAAGGATTACAATGGTATATTGCAGAAATGGATGTTAAAATTCAAGCTGCTAAATATTTAGTATACCTAGCAGCAACAAAGAAGCAAGCTGGTGAGCCTTACTCAGTAGATGCTGCAAGAGCTAAATTGTTTGCTGCGGAAGTTGCGATGGAAGTTACAACTAAAGCAGTACAAATCTTTGGAGGGTATGGATATACTAAGGAATATCCAGTAGAAAGAATGATGAGAGATGCTAAGATATGCGAAATCTATGAAGGAACTTCAGAAGTTCAAAAGATGGTTATCGCTGGAAGCATTTTAAGATAGGAGGACTTTTATAATGAATATAGTAGTTTGTGTAAAACAAGTTCCAGATACCACAGCAGTAAAAATAGATCCTAAAACTGGTACATTAATAAGAGATGGTGTTCCATCAATAATGAACCCAGAGGATAAACATGCTTTAGAAGGTGCGTTACAATTAAAAGAACAAGTTGGAGGAAAAGTTACTGTAGTTAGTATGGGACTTCCAATGGCTAAAGCAGTTTTAAGAGAAGCATTATGTATGGGAGCCGATGAAGCTATCCTATTAACAGATAGAGCTATGGGAGGAGCTGATACTTTAGCTACTTCAAAAGCAATAGCTGGTGTAATAGCAAAATTAGATTATGATTTAGTATTTGCTGGAAGACAAGCGATTGATGGAGATACTGCACAAGTTGGTCCAGAAATAGCTGAACATTTAAATATTCCTCAAGTAACTTATGTTCAAGATGTTAAAGTTGAAGAGAAATCATTAATTGTAAGCAGAGCATTAGAAGACGGACATCAAGTAATTGAAGTTAAAACTCCATGTTTATTAACTGCAATCGAAGAATTAAATGAAACAAGATATATGAATGTTGCAAAAATCTTCGAAACTTCTGATGATGAAATCAAAGTTATGAGTGCAGCTGATATAGATGTAGATGTAGCTGAATTAGGACTTAAAGGTTCACCTACAAAGGTTAAGAAGTCAATGACTAAAGAAGTTAAGGGCGCAGGAGAAATCGTAAGAGAAGCACCTAAAAATGCAGCATACTATGTTGTAGGAAAATTAAAAGAAAAACACTACATCTAAGCAGACATCCAAAATCTATGATTTGGTTATGGTCGCTTACTCATTCTACGTAGGAGAAGGAGTTTCATATATAAAAAATAGGAGGGTAATTTATTATGAATATAGCAGATTACAAAGGCGTTTGGGTCTTTGCTGAACAAAGAGAAGGCCAATTGCAAAAAGTATCTTTAGAACTACTTGGTGAAGGTAGAAGAATTGCTGATGAATTAGGAGTAAAGTTAACAGCTTTATTACTTGGAAATAATATAGAGACACTCGCTAAAACTTTAGCAGAACATGGTGCAGATGAAGTTTTAGTTGCTGATGATAAAAACTTAGAACATTATACAACTGAAGGTTACACTAAAGTTATTTGTGACTTAGCAACTGAAAGAAAACCTGGAATCTTATTTGTAGGAGCTACTTTTATTGGAAGAGATTTAGGTCCAAGAATAGCTGCTAGATTATCTACTGGATTAACTGCTGATTGTACATCATTAGATGTAGATGTTACAAATGGAGATCTTTTAGCAACAAGACCAGCCTTTGGTGGTAACTTAATGGCTACAATTGCATGTCCAGACCATAGACCACAAATGGCTACAGTAAGACCAGGAGTATTTGCCAAAATTACTACTGATCCATCTAAATGTAACATTGAAAAAGTTAATGTTACATTAGATGATTCAGATATTAGAACAAAAGTATTAGAAACAATTAAGTCAAAGAAAGATATCGTTGATATAGCTGAAGCTGATTTTATAGTTGCTGGAGGTAGAGGAGTTGGAAATAAAGAAAACTTTACACTACTTAAAGAACTAGCTGATGCTTTAGGTGGAACTGTTGCTGGATCAAGAGCAGCTGTTGAAAAAGGATGGATTGACGGAGCATACCAAGTTGGTCAAACTGGTAAAACTGTTAAACCTCAAATATATATAGCTTGTGGTATATCAGGAGCTATCCAACACGTTGCTGGCATGCAAGATTCAGAGCTTATAATAGCTGTTAATAAGGATGATTCAGCTCCAATAATGAAGATTGCGGATTATGCAATAGTTGGAGATCTTACTAAGGTAGTTCCAGAATTAATAGCTCAAGTTAAAGAAATTAAGAGTGCTGAATAATTCAGTTTAATTAGGGTTTGCTAAGCAAGCCCTAATTTCTGTTAAAATTTGCTTCTTTAAGTTAAATTTAATTAAGTGATTTTTCTAAAAAGTTGCAAAAGAGATATAAATTTTTTAGAATTATGAAACACTTTTAACTTAAATCAATAACCAACATTTCAATAATAAAGAAGGTATATTGGGGGAATACAAATGCTAGAAAAATCAGTTAAAAAAAGTACCAGATTCGCAATTAAAGCAAAACTTATTTTAGTAATGCTACTATTATTAAGTATACCTGTACTTATACTTGGACTAATCAGTTATTATGTTGCTAAAGCTGAGCTTGAAAATAACGGAAAGATTTTATTAAAAAATAGTGTTGAGATGACATTACAAGCAATAGATAACAATCAGAAACTTGTGGATCAGGGAAAACTAAGCCTTGAGGAAGCTCAAGAAAAAGTTAAAGAATATATGCTTGGTAAAAAACAAGCTGATGGCACAAGACCAATTAATAAAAATTTAAGTTTGGGACAAAACGGTTACCTACTGGCATATACTCAAGATGGAGTTGAAGCAGTTCATCCAAGTTTAGAAGGTAAAAACGTGTTAGATTCAAAAGATAAAAAAAATGGCAATTTGTTTGTTAAAGATCAGATAAAAATAGCAAATGATGGTGGCGGATATTTAACTTATTACTGGACTATTCCTAATTCAGATAGTATTGCAGATAAAATAACTTATCAAAAGACTGATCCTCATTGGGGTTGGGTAATTTGTGCTGGAACTTACATGAATGATTTTAATGTTGGTTCAAATAAAATTTTTATTACTACTATAATTATATTATTAGTGGTGTTTATTCTAGGTTCAACCATCATAATGATTTTTTCAAAACACATATCCACTCCAATTAAAGAAATCAGTAATGCAGTAGATGCGGTGGCCTTAGGTAATTTAAATATTGAAAGGTTAAAAATCAAAAATAGAGATGAAATCGGTAATTTGAGCGATTCATTTAATGTAATGGTTAAAAATGTTAATTCTTTTATAAGTTCAGTTAAAAATTCAGTTGATATTGTTTTTGACTCTTCTCGATTGTTAGATGAAATAGTTTATGAAAATACTGCTTCAATTAATGAAGTTGCATCATCTGTTGAAGAAATTGCCAAGGGCTCAAGTCAACAAGCTAGAGAAACTGAGAACGGAGTTCTCAGGGTAAAAAATTTATCAGAGAAAATAGATTTAGTAACCAGACTAACTGTAGAAACCAACGATATTGCAATTGAAACAGCTGATATAAGCCATAAAGGCTTAAATGCAATTGAATTACTATCAAAAAAATCAGATGAAAATAATACAGCTACTGAAAAGACAAGTGATATAATAATGGAAGTTGATAAAAATTCTGTTGAAATTGGAGTTATTACTGAAGCAATAAGTCAAATATCAGAACAAACAAACTTATTATCTTTAAATGCTGCCATAGAAGCTGCTAGAGCTGGTGAACAGGGAAAAGGTTTTGCTGTAGTTGCTGAAGAGATTAGAAAATTGGCTTCACAATCTTCAAGGTCTGCTGAAAAAGTCAAAGAGTTAATCATCGGGATACAGGATAAATCAAAGATTGCTGTAAAAACTATAGAATCTGGAAAGATTATAGCTAAAGAACAAAGCAAATCAGTACTAGAAGCCAAATATATATTTAGCGAAATATTAAAATCTGTAGAAAAAATTACAGATGATCTGAAAAACTTAAAAACTTACAGCCTTGAAATGGAGAATGAAAAAGACGAATTAATTGATGTTTTAGAAACTCTTTCAGCTTCAACTGAAGAAAATTCTGCAGCTACTGAGCAAATTTCAGCTACAAGTGAACAGCAATTAGCAAGTATTAATCAAGTAGCTAAACATACTCAAGACTTGACTCAACTTGCAGAAAAACTTAAAGAAGCAGTTGGTGCGTTTCAAATTTAAAACATGTTAAATCTATTAAAATAAAACAAGTGGACTTAATATGATCGGGAGATGCATTCGTTGGAGCTGTGTTAAAGCAGTTGTCTGAAATTGAAGATAAGAGAGATTTGAGTTTTGAAGAATGGAAATAATGAAATGAAAAAGCTATAATAACAAGATAAATAAAAACTTCGCTTATAAGTGATCCGGTAAATGCAAAATAAGTGAATACTGACTTAACTAAAATTGAGACCCACGACGAATTGTCGTGGGTCATTTGATTGTAGTTAGAATACCACCTGGTGATACTGATAATATGGTTTTTCACAACATATTAAAGGAATGATTAAAGCAAAAGTGCATTAACAGATAAAAACAATCTGATTATACTAAGATAGAAAATGAGTAAAAATTTTAATTTTTACCAATATTAATTCTTGACAAACGAACTGGTAAGGAATAATATTCAAATATACACAATGTGTAAAAATACTAAATGTATAAGAAAATACAAAGTGTAAAAAAGAGGTGAAGAGATGGATGTAAGAGATATATCTACTGAAAGTAGAATTGAGAGAAAAAAAAGGGAGACTAGAGAGAAAATTGTTAAGATCTCTATGAATTTATTTCAGGATCAAGGCTTCAATAATACAACAATGGAGCAAATAGCAGAAAAAACAGATATCGCAAGAAAGACACTTTATAATTATTTCCCAGTAAAAGAAGCTATAGTTGATGAATATGTAAGAGGAATTTCACAAAAATTAGCTGGAGAAAATCTTGAAACTATTTGGAATCTTCCAAATACTAAATCTCGATTAGTGGCTTCGCTTAACCATACTTATAGTTGGGTTGAAGGCAACAAGGAAATTATGGGGATATGTATGAATTATCGCCTGCGAAATATGTGTAATGATTCAAAGACTCAAAATGCTGAGACTGGAACTCAAAGTATCTTGAACCAAATTATTAGCAGAGGACAGGAAACAGGTGAAATTAGAAAGGATATTTCAGTTAAACTATTGGTGACTCATATAAATATTCTTCGAAGCGCAATGACCTTTGAATGGGTAAATAGTACATCAAGGTTTGAGCTTCATGATGAAATAGCAAAATTGGTAGATTTGTTTCTGTATGGAGCAGATAACCGATTAGATAGTTCCAAAAAATCTGAGCTAGATAATATAATAAGTCAGGAGGAATAATAGAGATGAAGTATTTTTTTACCTGGAAAGAGGCATTTAAATCAGATGCATCACTGGTAGGAGGTAAGGGATGGAATCTAGGACGCTTAGACAGATATGGCTTTAGTGTTCCACAAGGAGTAGTTCTTATTGCTAAGGCTTATGATGAGTATATAAAATACAACCAATTTGATAAAGTAATCAGCAATTTATCTTCAATAATTCATCTAAATAATTTAGATGAAGGCAATGTTAAGGATGGACTGGATCAATTAAGAAAAAAAATAATGAATGGTTCAATGCCGCCAGCTATTGTTGAGGAATTATCAGGGCTTCTAAATAGCAGTGGAAAATTAAAAAAATCGTGGGCAGTAAGATCTTCAGCAGTTGCAGAGGATTCTGTAAAGGCTTCATTTGCTGGCATACATGATTCATTTTTGAATGTTTGTGGTTTAGAGGAGATTCTATCAGCTGTGAAAGAGTGTTATGCTTCATTGTGGTCACCTCGGGCAGTTGCATACCGTAGAAACATGAATATAAATGATGATGCTGCGACCATGGCAGTAGTGGTTATGGAAATGGTGGAAGCGCAGGCAGCTGGAGTAGGGTTTACGTGCGATGTCCAAACAGGACGTCAGGATGTTATGATTATTAATGCCAATTTTGGATTAGGTGAGTCAGTTGTGAATGGTGCAGTGGAGCCAGATACATATTATCTAGAGGCTGAAACATTAAACTCTGAAGCAAAGCTAATCCAACGAAAAATTGGAAGCAGGCAAGGGATGACTGTGTTAAATAAGGAAGGTGGAACTAAACTTATACCAATTGACTCAGCTGTTTCGCAGGTGTTGTCTGACCAGAACGTCAAAAAGCTAGGTCGTCTTTTGCAGAGAGTATTTGATGCTCTTGGAAATAGTGAGCAGCATCAGGATGTTGAGTGGGTTTATAACGGTAGGGATTTTGTTTTAGTCCAAGCCAGACCTGTGACTATTCTTCCAAGAAAGACTTTTCCTGCTTTACAGGAACAGAATGATGTTTGGTCTAATGGCAATTACCGAGATTCTGTTCCTATGGTGCAATCTCCTTTAAACCGTCGGTTAATGAAAAACATTATTGATATCATACATCATACGAGTTTTACAAGCTTAGGTTATAAACTACCCGTTGGAATACAGTTTTCTAAGTTTTATAATGGAAGGCTTTACTGTAACTTATCAGCTTACCAGTGGGGTCTGTATGCTTCTATGGGGGGACGACCAGAGGGATTTAATGATTTTTGGGGAGGTCATCAGCCAGCGATTAATATTGGTGATCAGAAACCAGAACCTGGATTTGAAGATCGTGCAAAGAAGTTCAGTGAGCTGGTTAATGAGGCTAGGAAAAATGCTCCTAAGATTTGGGATGAGGTGTCGACTTCAATTCAAAAGATAACTGGAAGCAGGCTTGAAACTTGGAAGGATCAGGATTTTATTGCTGGTTATGATGAGTTAGGACAAATTGCCGGAATGCTTGCTAAGGAATTTAACTTTTTAGCTGCGGTTGGTAGCATGCCAGTGTTTATGCTGATTCAAAGTCTGAACAAATACTTTGAGGGCAGAGAGCTGATGATGCTGAATGCATTGATGATAGGTGGAACAGATGGCATCACAAGCGCTGAACATGGGTATAGGCTGGTGGAATTGGCTGAAATTGCAAGAAAAGATGTAGATGCTGCAAAATATCTTAGTGAAATCTCTTTTGATGCATTGGGATGGAGAGAACTGCCTGATAATTCTCCATTTAAGAAGGCTTTTTGTGAATTTGTCAAAGAATATGGGCATCGTGCAGTATATGAATTAGATATCATCAATCCTCGTTGGAATGAGGAGCAGACCTATCTTCTAGGTATTATTCAGAGTACTGTGAATATAGCAGATATTAGTAAATTGAGAAAAGAGCAGAAAGAGAAGCGAGAACAGGTCTGGAAGGAGATTAAAGATAAAGTCCTAGATTCTGAGCAAATTGCTATAAGAAATTTAGTCAAGGAGTGTCAGATTGGGGCTGGAGTTCGTGAGGAGACAAAATCAGTATTAGCTGAAGTCATGGAGGCTTATCGAATAATTGCCAAAAAATTAGGTTTCCGTTTTTATGAAAGAAATCTCATTAAGGAAGAAGAAGACATATTTTTCTGTACTTGGTCGGAAATTTTTTCTGTATTAAATGGAGAATGGAACGGAATTGGACTTCAGGCTCTGATTGATATGAGAAAAAAATGGAAGAAAGAAATGGAGTTGTTAGCTCCACCAGACGTAATTTTAGGAGAGACACCAAGGTTTGAAAAACAGGTTAGTTGTATTTCAAGTAATTATCTAGAAGGTGTACCAGTTGCTGCTGGGAAAGCCTCAGGATTAGCTAGATTAATCAAACATCCAGATGAGGGAGTACGATTACAGCCAGAAGAGATTATGGTGGTCCCATCCACTGATCCAGGGTGGACGCCGCTATTTTTAAAAGCAAGGGCTGTTGTTATGGAAACAGGAGGATTTTTATCACATGGAGCTATTGTAGCAAGGGAATATGGAATCCCGGCGGTAGTAAATGTACCAGGAGTAATGGATATTATTAAGGATGGATGGACAATATCCGTAGATGGAAATAACGGTAAAATATTTTTTGATGATAAAGACATTAAAATTTGATAGGGGAGAATTTTGATATATGTGCCATAATTAAGTAGAATACAAAAGAAGGAGATGCTCAGTTATGCTATGGAATCAAGTAAGAAAAACATATCCAAATAAATGGATTGTATTTGATAGTTTAAAACAATATGAAGAAAATAATAAATTAATCATTGAAGACGTAGCAATAATAGAAGTTTATGAAGCAAAAGCATACCTTGCATTATTAGAAGAATCACCATTAACAGGCTATGCAGTAGGGAAAAATTCAGGTGTACCACGTTCAAAAATATATAAGGTTTTAGATAGTCTTGCTATGCGTGGAGATATTTTAATTAGCCATGGAAGTACACAACAGTACGTTCCAATTCCAGCAAAAGAACTTATTAAAAATCGTCGGGTAAAAGCTGAAGAAAATTTTAAACTTGCAGAAAAATCTTTAGAACAATATAATCAATCTGCAAAGAATCGTGAGAATATCTGGAATATAACTGGTCATGACGAAATACTTGATAAAGTAAAAGAATGCATCATCTCAGCAAAACATAGAATTCTGATTGAACTTTGGAAAGAGGAATTCAAAGAATTAGAATCTGAATTAAAAAAGGCATCTGATAAAGGAGTAGTAGTAACCATTATTTAGAAAATTTATAGAGGTAAAACTTATTAAGTTGAATGATTTAAATCAATTACTATGTTCGGTACTAAAAGTTCTATTACTTACTACCGATACGGTGAACAGTATCATAAATAAAATAAAACTTCCAATTATTCATAGCAAATTATACGAAGTTAGGCAGAAAAAAACTCAAGCCTTGAATTTAAGCTTGAGTTCAAAAGTTATAGAAGTCCGCCTAACTTTGGATAATTACAATAGCACGAAACCGCGGAAATATAAGCAGTTATTATGGGGATTGAATAGTCTCATTCCCTTTAATTTTAAAAACAAATTAAAAATTAAAGTTTAAAAATATAGGGGTAAAGATATAAAAACGTATTAAATAGTGCAAAACCGGCATAGTTTCCCCCTCCCCATTACAGGCTATATTACGAATGTTATGAAGTTTTGGTGGTTATAGGAGGAGAGTTACAAAATGTAATAGACCTATTGAGTTTGTTTGAGCCGCAGTGAGTGCATTTTGATAAATCTCTACCTGTAATTTCTTTAATTAGTTCAAGAATTGGAATTTTATCTCTAAGTAAAATAGGTGTATTAGTAAGTTGTTTACAAATATTCAGTTTTGTAGTTTTATTTCGATTACCTAGCAAGCCGTAGTGCCTAATTTTCATAAATCCACTTGGAAGTATATGAATAAGAAATCTTCTAATAAATTCATCAGCAGAAATAGTCATTACCTTATACTTATTTTTGTCTTTGTAATCACGCCATTTAAATGTGGCATTGCCATTGTCAATGCTTAGAATACGGGTGTTTGATATAGCAACTCTATGTGTATATCTACCTAAATATTCGACGACGCAGGCAGCATTTTTAAAAGGTGGTTTACAGTAAACAATCCATTCTTTAGAATATGTAGCTGAAAGTAATTTTTCGAATTCAATTTCATCTGAAAGATAATTTTGATTCCCATGAAATTCAAGATTATTTTCATAGTATAATTGCTTAAGATAATACAGAAACTTGCCCCTAAATTTACGAGATAATACTTTAACCGGAATAAAAAACTTTTTTCTGCTGCTTATCCATTTGCCGATCGACGATAGTCCGCCGCCAGGTACAATGCAGTGAATATGTGGATGATGCATAAGATTCTGACCCCAAGTATGTAGAATTGATGTAAAACCAAGTTTTGCACCAAGGTATTTTTTATCAAAGGATAATTCAGATAAAGTTTCAGAAGTAGCCTTAAATAAAATGGTATAGAGTTGTCTTTGATTTTGATATACCATAGAATTTAGAGTATCTGGAATAGTGAATACGACATGGAAATAGCCAACGTTAAGTAAATTGGATTTTTGATTGTAAATCCAGCGCTCTTTTGCAAGAGCTTGGCATTTGGGGCAGTGCCTGTTACGGCAGGAGTTATAAGAAATCTGAGTATTTCCACAGTTATCACAAACATCTACATGACCACCTAAATGCGATGTTCTGCATTTTCGTATTGCAGACATAGCTTTATGTTGAACAAGAGTAAGCTTATGTTTATTCAAATAATCTTCACCATATTCTATAAATATATCTTGAACCTCAACCATTAGTTTTCTCCGTTTCTGTCAAGAAATCTAGAGGACTTTGTACATTTAAAGATTGAATTTTAAGTAAATGCAAATAAAAACATGTAGAACTGATATCTGAATGCCCAAGTAATTGTTTAATATGAAATATACTTATGCCAGATTCTAGTAGATGTGTAGCAAAACTATGCCTTAAGCTATGGACGGTAACTTTTTTAGAAATATTAGCTTTTTCTATGTATTTGTGGAATATATTTTGTACAGCCTTAGAAGTAATGTGTGTTCCGGTATTTACTCGGCTGTAAAAAAGCCATTCTTTTGGACGATAAGCTTTCCAATAAACTCTTAGAATTTCAAGGTTAGCTTGTGAAAGCAATGCATAGCGATCTTTAGAGCCTTTGGCATTGCGGATAAATAACTGCATTTTTTCACTATCAATATCAGTAACTTTTAGAGAAGCAACTTCACTAAGTCTTAGTCCAGCGCCATATAGAGTCATTAATATACATTTATCTCTAAGATTATCACATGCATCAAAAAGGCTTTGGATTTCACTTTTAGTAAGTATTTCTGGAAATTTACGTTGCCTGCGGTGGCGAGGTATTTGTTTGTAATTCAAAGTAGCATTTAAAGTTACACCATATAAGAATCTAAGGCCGCTATTGTATGAATTTACACTTCCGGAAGTAAGACCTTTTTCTGTTGAAAGATAGTGCAGGAATTTTCTAATATCTTTTTCGTCAAGTTCAGTAGCGGGTTTGTTAAAGTGGTCTTGAAAAATTTTAACTTTAGTATAATATTCAGCTTGGGTATGTTTGCTTAGACCTCTAAGTTCCACATCAAATGTCAATTTTTCTAAGACTTGTTCTTTTGTCATAATTAAAACATCTCCTTTAAATTTAGAATTATCTATATATTAAAGGATTTATAGAAAAAATAAACTGGTATAATTAAAATATGAGTTCTAGATGTAAATGTATTACATATTACCACCGCGCTAGCGGTTTAGTGCTATTCATACAATGGGTAGTTATATAAACAGAAAACTAATTAAATGATAGATAAAGTTTAGGGCAAGTATAATAAGTGAATGCGAAAGTTATTAAAATTGGAGAATAGTGCAGGGGTTAGTTACGCTTCGCCTCCACCATGAAACCCACGAAAATCTAAAATTTGGATTTTCGTGGGTCTTTTATTTTGTAGATTTAAAATTATTAATAGTGAATCGTGCTGTAAGTAACATAGAATATTTTAATTGATAGAAAGTAGTAAAAAAGTAACACACTCACTATGAACAAGAGGAGTGTAATAAATTAAAAAAACTATTTTTTTCGCTAAATATATCACATAATAAACTCATGCTAAAGTTTATAAAATCATCCTCATTGAGTGAAAAATGATCTGTGAATGTTTTGCCTGATATAGAAAACATATGAAAGAATCCTGTTATTAAAAATTCAGAGAATGAGTTAATTTCATTGTGTCAAAATCTGTTCTTATACTTCCGTCTGCCTTTCCTTCATCAATTATCTTTGCAATTTCTTGAGCCAATTGCTCACTAACTTTATTAAACTCAATACGTTTAGCAGAATTTTCTGCTGTAGGCTTAATATACCCAATATAGTTCATTAAGTTCAATGTATTAGGAGAGTCCTTATAAAATTGAAAATAAGCATTTGTTAAGTGTTTAAGCTTTTCAATTCCGTTATTTCCATTTACAACTGCATTCTTAAGCGTACAGAAAAGTCTTTCAAATCCTCTAATTATAACTGAGAACAGTAAATCTTCTTTATCAGTAAAATACTGATAAATAGTTTTTCTGGTAAATTGCGATTCCTTAGCTATCGCTTCCATTGAGGCTCCATTATAGCCAATCATAGTAAAGACTTTTTCGGCAGCATTTATGATATCTTTTTCTCTTACTAATTTTTCTTTTTCTTTTCTAGAAATTGTACACATAAAATATTTGCAGGTATTTTATATGAGACTTCTTAGGTAGTACACCTCTAAGTTTTGGATAAAATTGGAATATAGATTACTTAATAATAATATTATTATTATAAGAATTAAATTTCTAAGAGGGGAAGATTGATATCAAGGCATAAATTTTCTTTAATAATCCATAGTATATTATAAAAATTTTGGGGGTGTACAGAAAAATGGCAAAGATTAACACAGTACAAGAAGCGGTAGAAAATATTAAAGATGGTATGAAAATTATGACAGCTGGTTTTTTAGGAGTAGGTGCTCCATTAAAGATGATAGATGCATTAGCAGAGACAGATGTTAAGGACCTTACACTTATTCAAGCTGTATCAGCTCACCCAGGAGAAACTCACGATGTTGGTAAGCTTGTAGCAAATAAACAAATAAAAAAATTTATAGGTGCACATATTGGAACTTGTCCTGAAATACAAGAACAATATAATGCAGGTACATTAGAAGTGGAATTTATACCTATGGGAACTATAGTAGAATGTATAAGAGCTGGAGGAGCCGGGCTTGGTGCAGTTATAACTCCAACTGGTCTTGGAACTGAAATTGAAAAGGGAAGAGATAAACTTATTGTAGATGGAAAGGAATATTTAGTATTTCCATCAATAAAGGCAGATATTGCACTAATTAAGGGTTATAAAGCTGATAAACTTGGGAATATCGTATATAGAGGGACAACCAAAGGAACAAATACAAGTATGGCACTTGCTGCTGATTTAGTTATAGCTGAAGTAGATGAAATTGTAGAAGTGGGTGAAATTCCCCCTGATAGTGTTGGAACACCAGGCATATTAGTAGATATAATAGTTCAAGGTGATTCTCTTGAAGATAGAACAAAATATTTTGAAGATTTATGGACACGAACTAAAAAAATGAAATAGGGGGTTAAAAAGATGAATGGTAAAGAGATAATTGCAAGGAGAATAGCGAAAGAGTTTAAAGAGGGAATGGTTGCTAATTTAGGATTCGGTATACCTAATATGGCTGCAAACTATTTACCAGAAGGGATGGAAATAATACTACAATGTGAAAATGGTGCATTGAGGTTTGGAGCAACTCCTAGCATAGGGGAATCTGATCCAGACTTAGCAAATTCCGGTGGAGCTCCAATTACTTTATTACCAGGAGCATCAACATTTGAAATGGATCTATCCTTTGCAATAATAAGAGGAGGACATGTTGATATAACTGCATTAGGTGCTTTAGAGGTTGACCAAGAAGGAAATATTGCTAACTGGAAGATACCGGGAGTTTTTGCACCAGGTATGGGAGGTGCAATGGACCTTTTGGTAGGAGCAAAATATGTAATAGCTGCCTTAAGTCATAATGATAAAAAAGGTAATTCAAAGGTGCTAAAAAAATGTACATTACCTTTATCAGCTGCAAAGTGCGTTGATCTTATAATTACAGATAAAGCAGTTATGAAGGTTACAGATAAAGGATTAGTATTAATGGAAGTGGCACCAGGTTTAACTGTTGAGGAAGTAGTAAAGATAACTGAGGCTGATTTACTAATAGCTGATGATGTCAAGGAAATGGAAATATAATAGGACAATTGCTAATGCTGTAAATAGAGCTAGAATATCTTTGGAGGTAAGCTTACAAGATTATAAAATTATGCATTATGAAAATTATTAAAATGCTTATAATAATTAATTGTATAACATAGTATATAAATTTATTTAATAAATAGTATAAATAGGCTAAGCATGATTTACAAATTTAAAATAATTCTTGCTTAGTCTATAATTATATGAAATAGTTCAGTATATTAAAAAATTATTTATTTATGCTGGGGGAAGTTACAGATGATAAATATTTTAATTGTAGAAGACGATTTACCTATATCAAATTTAATAAAACATAATTTAAATATTATAAATTATGGAATGGCTGAATACTAACTTATATATTAAAGAAGGATAGAGTAAGTGGTGGATTTTAAAGGTCGTGCATCGCCTCCACCATGAAACCCACGAAAATCTAAAATTTGAATTTTCGTGGGTTATTTCAGTTCTTGGAGATTTAGAGAAAGGTTTTGTATCTATAATCCTATAAGAGAATATCATATTATAAGCAAAAATTTTAAGAAATTTAGCATATGCAAAGGTGAACCATATACGTGGATAACCCAAAAAATGAGAAAAGAATTTATAGTAAATATGTTTCCACATACAAAGCATGTAGAGTGTGTTGTGAAGATAGAGAAGAAATAGATTTTCTTGATTCACTCTTTATTGACTTTTTAAACGTATAATAGTATAATAATAAAAAAATTGAAATTTGAGGTGAAAAAATGATTAATTTTTCTTGCTAATTTTTAAAGTACATTTAATACAAAGATAAACAGGTGCGTTCCGTTTGTTTTGTTGTACTTATGCAAGAAAGTTATTCTTTTTTCTCGTAATATATGCACTTGTGTTATGCTATAATGATTAGCTTAACTACGTATGTCTATGAGCTGCAAGAATAATTAATTCTTGCGGCTCTTACTTTTGTGTGCCCAGCATGGGTACGTACTAATCGGTGAAAGTCCGTAATGGGGGCTGATAGTGCCAACCATTAGCCTAAGACAAGGGTGTCCATCGTGAGATGGAATCTGAAGGAAGTCGGCGGCAAAGCCTTGGTCTGAGGTACACGAATTACATTTGAGGCTCAAAGCTACGGGTAAACTTGCAAAACAAAGTAAAGCCCTATAACTATCCGAAGTAGCTTGAGTAAATGTAGCAGATGGATGAGGTGAAAGTGCGTGTTCTTACCTGGGGAGATCTGATAGATACGTACCATAAGAATTAAATTTCTAGGTCACAACCTATATAGTGATATATAGCTGAACTATCAGAAGTCAGCAGAAGTCATAGTAACTCCGCTAATCGCGATAGCGGATGAAGGACTGAACGTTAGGAGGTTTACAACTTTGGATAAATCAAAGAAATTGCAAAGAAAGCAGAAAACTCAATATAGAGACCAATTGATGGAAGTAGAAGTGGAACTTCAAGGTAAATCAAAGGTGCCGAGTAATTCTAGGGTTTTACCAAATAGAGAAAGCGTAAACGATGGAGCATTTGATACTAGTAGATTACTTGAAGAAGTTCTAGAAAGAAATAATATGCTTTTAGCACTTAAAAGAGTAATTAGCAATAAAGGTAGTCATGGTGTTGATGGAATGAAGACCGATGAACTTCGTGAGCATATCAAGAAACACTGGGAAACAATTAAAGTTAAACTACTAGAAAGTAAATATAATCCGTCACCTGTAAGGAGAAAAGAAATATCTAAACCAGATGGTGGAGTTAGACTTTTGGGAATACCAACTGTACAAGATAGATTAATTCAACAAGCAATTGCTCAAGTATTATCTAAAATATATGAACCTCTATTCTCCGAAAATAGTTTCGGTTTCCGACCTCATAGAGGAGCAAAGGACGCTATAACGAAATCAAAACAGTATATAACTCAAGGAAATAGATGGGTTATAGATATGGATTTAGAGAAATTCTTTGATAAAGTTAATCATGATATTCTCATGAACAAACTTGAAAAGAAGATACAAGACAAAAGGTTATTATCTCTAATAAGAAAATATCTTAAAAGCGGAATTCTCATAAATGGGGTCTCGGTAGCAAGTGAAGAAGGGACACCACAAGGTGGTCCGTTAAGTCCGCTATTAGCTAATATAATGTTAGATGAATTGGATAAAGAACTTGAAAGACGAGGTCACAAATTTTGTAGATATGCAGATGATAATAACATATATGTTAAAAGCAAAAGAGCAGGGTTTAGAGTAATGAAATCTATAACCAATATAATTGAAAATAATTTGAAACTTAAAGTAAACAAGGATAAAAGTGCAGTAGACTTTGTATCAAAACGAAAGTTTTTAGGATTTTCGTTTTACTTCTCGAAAAGCGGAGCAGAAATAAGAATCCATGAGAAATCTATAAAGAAATTCAAGGAAAAGGTCAAATTCTATACTAACAGAAATAAAGGAATTAGTATGGAATACAGGCTACACAAATTAAATCAAATCACAAAAGGATGGATTAATTACTATGGAATTGCTAACGCACGCGGAAAGCTAATTGAACTAGATAAATGGATTAGAAGAAGACTAAGAGCTTGCATATGGAAACAATGGAAGAAGATCAGCACTAAACAAAGAAATCTGGCTAAATTAGGAATCGATAAATACAAAGCATGGGAATATGCAAATACAAGAAAAGGCTATTGGAGAATATCCAAAAGCCCAATTTTGAGCAAGTCTTTAAACAATAAATACCTAGAATCTCTAGGATTTATTAGTCTAACACAAACATATCAAATGAGACATTAAATTCTGATGAACCGCCGTATACCGAACGGTACGTACGGTGGTGTGAGAGGTCGGAAAACAAAATAATTGTTTTCCTCCTACTCGATTTATAAATAATTCGAATAAGGAGGATAAATAAGATTATGATAAATAAAGACACTTTGCTAACACATGATAATCTCCATATAGAGTCGGATATTGAAGGCGATATTTATATGGAGTAATAACAAAGTCGCCTATTGTTCCGACTTTGTTATTTATACTATTAATTACAGAGGAGGACAAAAATATGTCTTTAATAAATGTTACAAACCTAACCTTTGCTTATGAAGGTAGTTATGATAATATTTTTGAAAATGTAAGTTTTCAAATTGATACAGATTGGAGATTGGGCTTTACTGGAAGAAACGGAAGAGGAAAGACTACTTTTCTAAATCTTTTGATTGGGAAATACGAATATAATGGGAACATTTCACATAATGTGACTTTTGAATATTTTCCTTATGAGGCGAAGGAACAAAGTAATTTCACCATAGATGTAATAAGGGAGATTAGCCCAAATTCAATGGATTGGGAAATAGTAAAAGAATTATCTTTATTAGATATGGACTACGATGCTTTATATAGACAGTTTTATACACTATCTAAAGGAGAGCAGACCAAAGCATTGTTGGCTGCTATGTTTTTGAAGGAGAACTCCTTCTTACTTATTGATGAGCCTACAAATCATTTGGATGCTGAAGCTAGGCAAAAACTAAGTAATTACTTGAAAAAAAAGAAAGGATTTATTCTAATTTCACATGATAGGTCTTTTTTGGATAATTCTGTTGACCATATCTTGTCTATTAATAAAACCAATATTGAAATACAAAAAGGAAATTTTTCTTCATGGTGGAGAAACAAAGAATTACAAGATGGTTTTGAGCTAGCAGAAAACGAAAAATTGAAAAAGGATATTAACAGACTTTCCAGCTCAGCAAAACGTACATCTACGTGGTCAGATAATGTTGAGAGCAGCAAGTATGGAACTACTAATTCTGGGAGCAAATTAGATAAAGGATATGTTGGACATAAAGCTGCAAAAATGATGAAGCGTGCTAAAAATATAGAAGCTAGACAACAAAACATGATTGAGGAGAAATCAAAGCTTCTTAAAAATATTGAATCTAATGAAAGTTTAAAAATAGTACCGCTTACTTTCCATGATAAAAAGCTTGTAGAACTTACAGATGTTGCAATTGAATATGATTATAGAATTGTCTGTGAAGGAATAAGCTTCGCTATAGAGCAAGGTGAAAGAATTGCTATTCAAGGAAAGAATGGCAGCGGAAAATCAAGTCTATTGAAGTTAATTTATGGAGAAGACATCCCCCATAGTGGAATTGTAAGAAAGAATAATAAGTTAATCATTTCGTATGTTTCACAAGATACTTCAGATTTATATGGTAACTTATCTGAGTATGCAGATAAACACTGTATTGACGAGAGTTTATTTAAATCAATTCTTAGAAAGCTTGATTTTTCAAGAGAACAGTTTGAAAAGAATATCGAGGATTTTAGTGGAGGACAGAAGAAAAAGGTATTGATTGCCAAAAGTTTGTGTGAACGGGCACATTTGTATATTTGGGATGAACCATTGAATTTTATTGATGTCATTTCTCGTATGCAGATTGAGAAATTGTTAATTGAACATGAACCTACAATTTTGTTTGTTGAGCATGATAGTGCATTTTGTGAAAATGTTGCAACAAAAACAATAAGATTGTAAAGGTAGAAATGGTAATTAATATGTTTAATGGGAATATAAAAGTAACACACAATAGGCTCCATGCAAAGCCAGATGTTTTGGGCGATGCTTGCATGGAGTAGTATAAGTCGCTAATTATACTGGCTTTGCTTCCTAACTATTAATAGTAAGGAGGAAGCCTACATGAAACAGACAAAAACAAAATATGGAAAAATAAAACAAATATTATCAAATTTAAAATTACCTGATTATAGATACGAGCAGCTTACAAAAGCTATTTTTCATCAAAGAATAGATAATTTTGAAGATATGCATATACTACCAAAAGCGTTAAGGATAGCTTTAGTAAATGAGTTTGGAAATAATGTATCTAGTGTAATACCTGTTTTTTCACAAGATTCTAAACAGGCTCAAAAATTGTTATTCGAATTGACTGATGGAGAAAGAATAGAAGCTGTTGGATTAAAGTATAAACAGGGGTGGGAATCGTTTTGTATTTCTTCCCAATGTGGTTGTGGTTTTGGATGTCGTTTTTGTGCAACGGGAAGTGCTGGATTTAAGCGCAATCTTACTGCTGATGAGATAACTGACCAATTACTTTATTTCTATTTTAATGACCATAGATTGAATAGTATTTCATTTATGGGAATGGGTGAGGCTTTTGCAAATCCGGAGTTATTTGATGCAGTAAAAATTTTAATTGACCAAAATTTATTTGGGTTAAGTCAACGAAGAATTACTATTTCAACAATTGGCATTATACCAGGAATTCAAAGATTGACCAAAGAATTTCCACAAGTGAATCTGGCTTTTTCACTCCATTCACCATTTGAAAGTCAACGAAGCGATTTAATGCCTATAAATAAAAGATTTCCATTAAATGAGGTAATGAAGACATTAGATGAACATATCATTCATACGGGACGACGAGTGTTTATTGCTTATATTATGCTTGAAGGAATTAATGATTCGAAAGAACATGCAGAGGCAGTTGTAGGTTTATTGAAAAATCGTGGTTCATGGGAGAATTTATATCACATTGATTTGATACCTTATAATTCTACGAACAAAACAACTTTTAAATTTCAATCTTCAAGTGCTATCAAGCAATTTTGCAGTATACTAAAGAAAGCTGGTATTAGTGTAACTGTTAGAGCACAATTTGGTTCTGAAATTAGTGCTGCTTGTGGACAGTTGTATTATGAAAATGAATTATGATGTTGGTTTAAAAATATCATTCTAACAATAGGCCCCCTCAACTAAAAAAAGGGGGCTAATTCTTAAGTATCATCATTCTATCAAAACACATGTGGAATGCGTGGTAAAAACAGAAAAGAAATAGACTGATGTCAAAGGATTTAGAGAATTTTAAGTAAGTATTGCAGTGTGTTTTATGTTTCATCATACTGATTTTTAGTCAACTACGGACAACAACAGATCATATTAAGACAATTGAAACGTTGAAAATGGAAGATAATTATGATTTGATTTTTGTAGTGATGCAGTACAATCAGGTATTAAAGATAATACCGCAACTTTCAGAAAATATAAGTCGATATATTGTATTAGTTGGCAATAATATGAGTCCATCACATTGCCGAGAACAGATTTGTAATCAATCATCTACAGAAAAAGAGATTGCATTTGGATTCCAGGGGACGGGAGGACACAGAGAAAATGAAAGAGTTATAAGTATGCATTTTAAAGTTGCAATGATAGCTTTAGAGAATAAAAAATGAGGTTGGTTAATAAGCAAAGTCGTTAATATATAAGATATTGAAACTAAAATGAGATGAAATTTATAGTGGATTTCAAAGGTCGTGCTTCGCCTCCACCATGAAACCCACGAATCTAAAATTTAGATTTTGATGGGTTCTTTTATTTTGTTTTAAAAGTGTTTAGAAAAATTTCTATCAATAATAATTAAAAAGAAGTAATATTAAATTATTTCAAAACTAACAAAAGTGAATAATATCATAAATAAGTAAAGATAGTAATAAGTCTAATTTTTAAAAATAATTATGGAAAGGGTTTACCTATATTTAATTTCAAATATTCTAAATCGCCAGATGGTAAGGGATATGATTTAAATCCACGACTTGTAAAACAAGGGACAATAACAGATGCTAAGATGTTTAAAACAGGACAAGTTGAAATTAATTTTAAAGATTCTCCACATGATCCTTGGAGTGAATTAGAAGTTGTGAAAATGTTAGGTTGCACTTATACTATAGGCACTTCAGTACTTTTGAGAGGCAAAACTCTAGCAGAAGTAGATCCAAATAAGTTTATACTTTATGGGCAAATATTTCTTTTAAGTATTATTTTATGCGTTTGGAGAAAAATGTATTTATTTAATTTAAAAAATATGAGAATATGTAATTGTTTAAATAGATTAATAGTTACTTTTAATTACTATAATGTCAGCTTATGAGCAAGGGAGGTATTTATTTAAGAAATAGTATGATTTTCAAAAGGACATAGTTTTTTTAGTGAATTGCAAAACTAATAGAAAAGTAAATTTAAAGGTGGAAATAAAAAATGTTAAAAAGATCAAGTTCATTTTTATTGGCTTTAGCAACTAGTATTTAGCGTTGGAGTAAATACCAATACAGTGAAAGCTAGTGCAGCTACAACTACATGAACAATAAGTTCAAGTGCACTTGCAAAGATTCAAGGATATTCTAGTCCTCTTATTACACAAAAGTTTGGAGCAGATCCATTTGCGATGATTTATAACGTTAAGGTATACGTTTACATGAACGGCAATGCCTATGTATAGCAACGGAAAGCTAAAGTGTTAGTTAAATCCAAATAAAAGAAAGTATGGATATTAAAATGATTTGAAGATAAAAAAGATATTATTCTAAAATCCATAGATTAAATATATCAAAATCAGAGAAATAAATTTATTAGAATTAAGGGGGGATTATTATGAAAAAAGTATTAAGTATGATAATTATTTCAGCTGCTTCAATACTACTTTTTCCAGTAGTATGTCATGCAGAGAATCCAATTGTACAAACTAGGTATACTGCTGATCCTGCTCCAATGGTTTATAACGGTACTTGCTATTTGTATACCGGGCATGATGAGGATGGATCAACTTACTACACTATGAACGACTGGAGATGCTATTCCTCAACAGATATGGTAAATTGGGTAGATTGTGGTTCACCATTATCTTACTCTACATTTAGTTGGGCAAAAGGTGATGCATGGGCTGGTCAATGCATTCCTAGAAACGGTAAATTCTATTACTATGTTCCTGTAAACCAAAAAAATGGGGGAATGGCAATAGGTGTTGCTGTTTCAGATAGTCCTACTGGACCTTTTAAAGATGCTCTTGGACATCCACTAGCTTCTACTGGTACTGGTGATATTGATCCAACAGTATTTATCGATGATAACGGACAAGCTTATTTATATTGGGGAAACCCTAATCTCTATTATGTAAAGTTAAATCAAGATATGATTTCCTATTCAGGAAGCATTGTAAAAGTACCTTTAACCACAGAAGGGTTTGGAGTGCGTAATGGAAATGCTCAAAAACCAACTTTATATGAAGAAGGTCCATGGTTCTACAAACAAAATGGAATGTATTACATGGTATATGCAGCTGGAGGTATACCTGAATATATTTGTTATTCCACAAGTACAAGTCCTACTGGGCCATGGCAATATAGGGGGAAAATCATGCCTACTCAAGGCAAAAGCTTTACAAATCATCCAGGAGTAATTGATTATAAAGGAAATTCCTACTTTTTCTATCATAATGGCGCTTTACCAGGAGGCAGTGGCTTCACACGTTCAGTATGTGTAGAGCAATTTAAATATAATGCTGATGGCACATTTCCAACAATAAATATGACCACAACCGGTGTACCTGCTATTAGTAATTTAAATCCATATGTAAAAACTGAAGCTGAAACAATTTGTACAGAATCAGGTGTTCAAACAGAAAAATGCAGTGAAGGTGGACAAAATATATCTAATATTGAAAATGGTGATTGGATAAAGGTTAAAGGTGTTAATTTTGGTACAGGTGCAGCATCTTTTAATGCAAGAGTAGCTTCAGCAACCAGCGGAGGGAATATTGAACTTCGTCTTGATAGTCCAACAGGTACTTTAATTGGAACATGTAGTGTTCAAGGTACTGGTGGCTGGCAATCTTGGGTTAATAAATCTTGTAAAGTAAGTGGTGCAAAAGGTGTACATGACTTATACCTAAAATTTACTGGAGGAAATGGTTATTTATTAAATGTAAATTGGTGGCAATTTAGTAGTAATGATTCCACAGGAGGAAAATTATCATATGGAGGAGATAATTAAGATATTAGTAAATAGATAGCATTATATTAAAAATATTAATTCAAATTTATGTTGTAGTTTTTAATACAGAATGAAAATAATACAATGAGTTGGTAAACAGTGTGATTACTCTTAAAGAAAGCACTGGCAAAATAAATTAATATACCACAATTTATCTTACACTGCCAACAAGTGGACAAATCGCGTTTCTCATGGTGAAATACTTCGTTCAGGCATAAATCAAAAACTAGAGATTAATGATATTAATAAAGCTGATTTCTTAATTCAAAGTTCTACTGATGGTAACGTTGCATATGAAAAAATTAAATAGAATCTTGGGATTATAAAAAATTATAAATAAGAAATATTATTATATTCAGCATTTAGAGACAATCAAAAAATAAATCTAAGGGTAATGACTTTTTTAGTTTGTCTAACATGTTCGATGAGTCAATGAAAATTAGTTGAGAAGATCAATGTTTATATAATTTAACACATTATAGAGTGAATTTTAATGAAAAAGTTTATTATTTCAATTTTGAGTAGTGTAATTTTGGTATCAGCATTTGCATTACATGCAAATGCTGCAACATCAGTAAAAATTCCAGTATTAATGTATCATAGATATTGATGTAAATCCTAATAAAAATGATACATGGCAAATAAGTTTAATTGAATTTAAACAGGAAATGAACTACTTAAAAAGTAATGGTTATACGACACTTACAAAGTAGAAACTTTAAAAGAATTTAAAGAAAAACTTGAAAGTGACAAAACTTTTGAGAATGTTGATATCATTAAATTGTTAGAATGGTTTCAAGATATACGCTATAGCAGTAAGGTTATTACAGATGATGATGTTTCCCGGATTAAACATTTTACTGCAAGTACAATAGAGGTAAAACTACAGGTAGGTGAAACATATGTATTGAATGTATATAGTAAAATAGGTGGTACAGAAACGTACACACTTAGAATTGTTAATCATATTGAATTATGGATGTAAGAATAAATGTTGTGACGCAGAATATTTTTAGTTGGTGGATTTTAAAGGTTGTGCTTCGCCTCCACCATGAAACCCACGAAAATCTAAAATTTGGATTTTCGTGGATTTTTTTCATGTAGGAATATTAGCTCTTACTCGATTAGGCTTAAATATTACTACATTTAGATATTATAAAATCTACTGTTTCAATTAGATTATCATCAGCTAAGTCAGCTGGAGATTTACCTTTTAAATCAGCTATAGAAATCAAATTACTATAAGGTATAGAAGAAAGCAGTTCTATATCATTAAGATAATCTTTTATAAGATTTAATTCTTCTTCATTTCGAACCTTATTAGCGATAGCATAGATATTATCTACTCCGATTTCCTTAGCCATTTTTTTAACATTTACAGCGGTTTCAAGACTTCTTTGACCTGGTTCTACAACTACAATAAATGTATCAATTCCCTGAGCAGTACCTCTAGAGAGGTGTTCAAGACCTGCTTCCATATCAATAATTACACTTTCCTGTCTCTTTAATACAATATGGTTTATAAGTCTTTTCAGAAGTTTATTTTCTGAGCAATAACAGCCAACCCCACCTTTTATAACTGTTCCAACAGCTAGAAAGTCTACACCTTCATGATGAATTGAAAAACGATCTGGGATATCTCCAACAAATGGGTTTAGAGTATAAAGTCCTTTTCCTATATCTTCTCCAGTACCCATCTTTTCCTCAATTAGTTTTTCCATCTCTGCTATTGGTTTGATTTCATGTTCTTTTATATTTATTCCTAGGGCAGAAGCAAAGTTTGCATCAGCATCAGCATCAATTGCTAATACCTTATAACCCTTTTGAGCAAGTCTTCTCGCTATTAATGCAGATATAGTAGTCTTACCAACTCCACCTTTTCCGGTCATTGCTATTTTCATTTTTTTATCCTCCTTTTTTTATCTCTAAATAGTTTTCTTTTACATTTGCTGCAAGTTTTTAATAATTCTAAGTCGCTTTTAGATATATTCTCTATTCTTTTTTTTATATAATCTAATTTTATAAGTTTAATTGAGTCACCGCATTGAATACATTTATCAATTTTATCATAGTCCTTAATGTCAAAATCCATTATACAGTCCCCCTAAAATTAGATGTGATGTTTAAGGCTGCTCTTTTTTCTTCTATTGTTTCAATTATTATATGTGCAGCCTTTGATGGATCCTCTTCAACAATAAAATATCCATCTACTAAATTTTTCAATCCTAAAGTAAGAACATTGGTAACTAGCGTACTTCCGCTAACAGGAGGCATAAGTCCTATATGAAGTGGTAATCCAAGTCCGGCTACCCAAGTTCCAATTGATATTGCTTTCTCGCTCATAAGTTCTGGAGCAGAAGCTACTAAAGGTAGTTGATTAAGATCAACTCCTAGTTCATTAGCAAGAGCAACAGCTAGATCAACGCCGCGACTATTATCAACACAAGAGCCCATGTGAAGTACTGGTGGCAGTGGAGAATTCAATCCAGCTTCGTTTCCGAGCAGTGTTAAAACAGCTTTTAAACTCTCTCCGGCATATTTAAGAGTTGCTTCAGAATTCATCAATGAATTTTTGGCAAAGGCTCCAGCACCACAGCCTGTAGCTAATATTAATATATTGTTTTCCAATAATGTCTTAGCCATTTCTACAAAGTTATGATCTTGAGTTATTTTAACATTATTGCATCCTGCAAATAGAGTAATTCCTCTGATATTTCCATTAACTATGTTATCAATTATGGGCCTTAGAGGTTTTTCATTGTCAATTTTGCTAAGAAGGTTAACTATAGATTCTGTGCTAAATCCAGCAATTATTTTATTTTTTTCCTCTGGAATTAATACTTTATTAGTATCACGCCTTTTAAAGGCTTCTATAGCTTTTCTAATAATTTCTTTTGCGTTTTCGATAGCTTTATCGCCTATTAAATCTGCATGGTCAGCACCAGATATCTTAGCTTCGACCATAGTTGTATATAGTTTTGTGTGATAACAGGATGCAATTTTAGAAAGAGAAGGCATAATACATTGTACATCTACAATCATTGCTTCTAGGGCTCCTGTAAGGATTACTAATTCTTGTGAAAGATAGTTAGAGGCTAGTGGTATACCCCTCCTTAATAAGACTTCATTTCCAGTACAGCAAACTCCCACGATGTTGATTCCACCTGGTGCTCCAGCATTTATTGCCTCCTGTTGCATTTCGTCTGCTACATCTACTATAATCTCGCTAAGTAATGGATTGTGGCCGTGAACAGCAATATTAACAGCATCAGCTCTAATAACTCCAAGATTTGCTTCACTAATTACTGGTTCTGGAGTACCAAACAAGATATCGGAAAGATTTGTTGAAAGCTCCATCCCAGTAAAGTCACCAAGAGCACATCTAAGACCAGCTAACAATAAGTTGATTGGATCTGCATCAGTACCCATATGAGTTCTAGACATAATATCTGTAACAGAAGATTCAATGTTGTTTAAGGCAACACCTAAACTATTAAGTTTGTTTAATCTGGATGTGGTTATATTGCTAGCTAGCCAAGTACAAGGGTCTTCTTCGAAACGAGAATAATCCTCTAAACTTTTATAAGCAACCTCTTTAGCTATATCATTTACACTTTTTCCATCAACATTTATATTTAATTTTTTAGCAACAGATTTTAGCTTTTCTACATCTTTAATTTCATAGTTTTTAGTCTCTCCTTTTGCAATATGCAAGATAGTCTTTGCAATTTCTTTTCCGTGAAGTGAATGAGCAGCGGTACCAGATGCTATCATTCTAACTAAATTACGAGCAACAATTGTATCTGCATTAGCACCACAAATTCCTTCTTGGGCTCCGTTTCCAAAAGGATCAATTCTACAAGGACCTTTCATACAAATTCTGCAGCAGATTCCTTTTTCGCCAAATCCACAAAGAGGTTTCATCTTTTCGTAACGATGCCAAACTAAATTAATTTTTTCTGCTTTAGCTTTATCAATTAGACAATTATTTGAACTGTTATAACATTT
The DNA here is from genome assembly GCF_000340885.1 of Clostridium saccharoperbutylacetonicum N1-4(HMT). NCBI lineage: Bacteria > Bacillati > Bacillota > Clostridia > Eubacteriales > Clostridiaceae > Clostridium > Clostridium saccharoperbutylacetonicum. The sequence goes on from NC_020291.1 coordinate 2,329,818, forward strand.
ATTCATCTTTTATTCCTCCTAATATAATAAATTAATATGTGGTATTAATTAGATAAGGCCCAAAGCTTTAGTTGGACAGGCTGAGTAACAAAATGGGGCTTCATTATTAAGCTGTCTTTCAATACACATATCACATTTAACTGCAAGTTTTTTAATTTTAGAATCCTCATTGTAAGAAGTCATATTTATAACTCCATAAGGGCAAGCTTGTTGACAGATTCCACAACCTATGCATTTGTCTTCATTTAATTTCATTATATCTTGAACATCTTCAATGGCTTTATTAGGACATAGCTTTAGACAATAAGCATCCTTGCAGTGTCTACAGTAAACAGGAAATTTTAAGTTATCATTTTCAGTTATCATAATGTTTGGAATAATAGTTCTTTTATCAGCCTGACCATTAGCTATATATTTACTTAACTTTCCTGTTGCACAGGCCAATTCACAGCTTTTGCAGCCTAAACAGTGAGAAGGGTCAGAAATAACCAATTTTAGTGGCTTACGGTTCACACAAATCACTCCTTTAAATAATATTTAGAAAAATTAGTATCTGAAATAAATTTATATAAAGCAAATTTCATGCCAATACAGGAAATATATTGAAATTATTTAGAAAATTTATTAATAAACTTTTTTAAAAAGAAAAAGCACTGCTTTAATGGGATTTTTAATGATGTTTTAAATACATTCTTATAAACAATTAATTATTAGAATGGAATTTTATTGATTAGTATTGTATATTTTACTAAGAATTTAGTGTAAAAAAAATTTACAGTGTAAAAATTTTTTTACACTGTAAAAGTGGTCAGGCATCTATACTATATCTTTTCATTTTATTATATAAGGTTTGACGGGTGATTCCTAAAGCTTGGGCAGCAATAGTTTTATTATAATCATACTTCTTAAGAGTATTTACTATTAGTTCCTTTTCAACAATATTAATATCTTCAGATGAATTAATAGTGGATACATTAAGGTTTTTAATTGAATTTAACTCTTTTATAATATCTTTTTTAGTAATTTTATTAGTATCGGAATTTATAGCCAGTCTTTTTACTAAATTCTCAAGTTCACGTATATTTCCAGGCCAGTTATAGTGAATTAATTGTGCCATTCCATCTTCTTCAACTTCTTTTATATCAAGATTAACTTCTTGACAAAAGTCAGATAATATCTTAGTTACTAAACTAGGTATTTCTTCAAATCGATCACGTAGAGAAGGTAATGTAATATTAATTACATTTAATCTATAATAGAGGTCTTTCCTAAAAGTACCCATAGATACCATTTTTTCTAAATTTTGATTTGTTGCCGATATTATTCTAATATCTAATTTCTTTGTAGTTATCCCACCAACTCTTTCAAACTCTTTTTCTTGCAAAAGTCGGAGTAGTTTGGACTGTATCTCTAGAGGAATATCTGCAATCTCATCTAAAAACACTGTTCCACCATCAGCAGACTCTAGCTTGCCTGCTTTACCATTTTTCTTAGCGCCAGTAAATGCTCCATCTTCATATCCAAATAATTCTGATTCAAAGAATCCTTTAGGAATGGTTGTACAATCAATGTAGATAAAGGGCTTATTTCTGCGTAGACTTTCGCTATGAATTACTTTAGCAAATCTACTTTTTCCAGTTCCACTTTCTCCTCTTAATAGCACAGTAGCATCAGTTTTAGACACCTTATTTATATAGACTCTAATTTCTTTCATCTTATCACTATTACTAATTAAATCTGAGTCATCAGATTCAGATTTTAATTCCATAGCCTTATATTTATAATATTTCATTTCTTTTTCCAAGAAGGATATTTTATCTAATAATAGCTTTATAAAATCAGATTCAAGAGGAATCAATTGATGAAGAACACCTCGAGATTCATCAACTGGACTTTCAAATATAATATAGTGATTGCCGTTAATAGTTTCTTGCCATATTGTAGGATTGCCAGAAGATAAGACTTCTTCATATTTTGTAGTCCAACCTAAGAACTTGATACTTTTCTTTTCAATGTTATAAGAATCTATATTAAAAAAATCTTTATATTGCTTATTAATTTTAATTATTACACCATTTCTATCAATTAATGCTAAACAATTTGTCATGCTATCTAATATTGTTTCATTAAAATTATTTATTTCTAGAGCAGTTTCTAAGCTTTTATTTAGTTGTTTGTTTAAGTTGCAAATCTGAGTTGAAGTATGCTCTATTTTATTATAATTCTGTACCAATTTTAATGAGTGAAGAGTTAGGTTTAAAATATTGTTATCTCTTTTTATTAATTCAGAGTTTTCGTTAGATATGTTCGATAAAATATGGCTTTTAGTTAACTCAAACTCACAATAGCTATCTCCTAAGGTGTTGCAGCACACCTCTATAGCATCCATATCCTGTCCGCAAATAGTACTTACAGCACCTGCTAAAAGACCACCTTCAAAAAAACAAACAGGCTTGCCAGTATATTTCATATCTTTACAGGTAAAGCATTCATATAATTGAATTACAATTTTTTCATAAGATATAAGGTTGATCCGAGCGTTACCTATACCAAGCTCTGAAACCTTTGTTATTAGCATATCATAATCTGTAATATTAAGACGGGAACCAAAATTTTTGGCAGTATTATAATATAGGTCTTCTTCAACTATTTTAACTTCATTTTGAGAGTTGAGTATGTTTATTAAAGATTTTAGGTTGGATTCTAACTCATTTGATTTTTCAACAGTTTCTATTTTCTTCATGGGCAAAATAACCTCCTTTCAAAATAAAGATTATTTATTATATTATAATAAAGTATATTACAAATTAAGCAATTTGGTAATAGTCAAGAAAGATGGAGGAAAATAAATTGAAAACTAGAAAGTAAATAAACGCAACAGCAATTATAGCAGTATTGGTATTTAGCGCATTTATGGCTACATTTAATGAAACTGTACTAAATGTAGCATTATCAAGTATTATAAAAGAAATGAATGTTACGCCTGGAACTGCTCAATTGTTAATTACAGTTTAAATGATAAGACCAATTATGATGAATACTGCATTACTAGTTGCTCCAAAAGAAAAGATAGGTTCATTAATTCAGTTAAAAGGTGAAAATAAATACAAAAATTCAGAGAATAATATTATTGTCAATGGAAATCCATCACAGATGATGGTTATAAAGGAATACATCTATATAATCAAAAGAGTAATAAGCATTATTCAATTGAAATACAAGCAAATACTAAAAGCGATAGAATGATAAATGATTGGCTTCATATACATTTATAAATAATGAGGTTGATTTTATAAGTAAAGTTATTAAAATTGGAGAATAGTGCAGGGGTTAGTTACGCTTCGCCTCCGCCATGAAACCCACGAAAATCTAAAATTTGGATTTTCGTGGGTCTTTTATTTTTTTGATTTAAAATTACTAATAGTTAACCATAAAATAAGTAAATTATTCAGGTAAATAAAATATAAGATAGATTATTTTGTAGTATTAGACTTATATTTATAAGTACAAAAAGTAGCATCTAATAAATTTCATATTAGTGTTAGAATAATATATTAAAAGACATTTAAATTTTGATTTTAATATAGTTGAGATATAATAGAAATAAATAAGAAAATATAGAAAGAAGAGTACATAATATGGTGATTGAGGAATTAAGAATAGGTAGAAATTTCACACAGAATGAAAAAACAATTTCTGAATTTATATTAAATCATCCAAATGAATTTCAAAAAATGACTAGTGAGGAATTAGGAAAGGTAACTTTTACGAGTAAATCTACTGTTGTTCGTTTATGTAAAAAGTTAAATGTTTCAAGTTATCAAGAATTAAAGAAAATATTATATTCAGAACTTAATGAGGAAAGAATACTTGGAAAAGAAGATGTATGTCCAACTTTAAATAAGAAAAGTACAAATAGAGAGATTTCGGATTTACTTCAGCAGGTATACAAAAAAGCTATTGATGAGGTCAATTTGTTAAATAATCAGATTATTATAAATCGGATTATGAATCAACTAGTTGCAATGGAAAAGATAGAATTTTTTTCTACAGGAATAGGATATTCAGTACTTGAAACAGTATCTCATAAATTTAATTCTATTGGAATAGAAGGTAATGTAAGCAGCACTTTGAATGAACGTTATTTGGCATCTGCTAAAAAAAAGTTTAAAATAATGGCTTTTGTTTTGTCCTTTTCTGGAAATAATCCATTTGTTATACATGCAGCAGAAGTATTGAAGCATCTAGGGATATACGTAGTAGGGGTGGTAGGAACATTAAATGATGATATATCTAAGTATTGTGATGAATTAATAAATATACCATCAGATAGATTTGTAGAGGGAATGGATATGCCTTCAACCCAACATAGCATTAATTATATTTTTGATATGATGTTTACACGAATTTTAGCAGACCAATACGAGGAGATAATAAAAAGGCAGAAAGAAATACATTACGATTACGATAAAGATGTATTTGCAGTGACACGAAAGTATCAAAAATAAAATATAAATAAAAGAAGATTGTGAAACGGCGGTACAATACCCTTTAACTATATTGTGATTTAAATGATGCGGAGTTATATTCTTATTAAAGAAAATAAATCACATCTTAAAAGATAGGGGAGAAGAAATATGGAAGAAGCAATAATGGAACTAATAATGAATGCAGGATGTGCTAGAAGTAAGGCGATGGAATTAATAATGAAAGTTAAAGAGGGAAATTTAGAAGAAACAAAGAAAAGTATGGAAGAAGCAGATGAATTTTTATCAAATGCTCATAACGTTCAAACAAAATTAATTCAAGAAGAAGCAGCTGGAAAGAAAACAGAGATAAATTTATTAATGGTTCACGCACAAGACCACTTAATGAATGCTATGACTATAAAAGACTTGGCTAAAGAAATCATAGAAATGTATGAAAAATTTAGTTAGATTAAATAGAATAATTTAGCAGGAGATAGTGAAATGAATGATGTAAAATATAATGAGGGGACAACAGAAAGAAGACAGTATATACTAAGTCCTGTAGATGGAGAAATAATTAAAGAGTCTCAAATAATCGATAAGGTTTTTCAAGAAAAGTTATTTGGAGAATATGTCTGCATTCATCCGAAAAGCAGAAAATTATTATCTCCAGTTAGCGGAATAATTGAGAAAATAGAAAAGTATGAACATTATATTATAATAAGATCAGATTTAGGTACAAAAATATGGATATATTTAGGAGCATATGCTATTTCGCTAGATGGAAGGTATACAAAGGTAGTTGTTTCAGAAGGAGATAGAGTAAATGCAGGAGACGTGCTGATTATATGTGATTTTGAAGAAATTGAAAGGCTGGGATATGAAATTAAAATTATAATGTCTGTCATTAACCAAGATAATATATTGGATGTTATTTCTTTATCAAAGGAAGATGTAAAAGGGAAAGATAAAATATTAGTTGTTATTTTTGCCATGATTCGTGATAAATTAATGTGGTAGTAAATGATTAGAGTGATTGCAGCAGATATGGATGGAACTCTGCTAAATAATAATCATGAAATGGATATAGAAACTTATTTGAATATTAAAAAGGCTTGTAAGCAAGGAATTCGCTTTATTATTATTACAGGACGTAATTTTCAAGGGGTAGTGGATGCTGCAACTATTGCAGAAATTAACGAATTTCTAAAGACCTTCTTTAAGCTCTATCCAACAGCAACAGAAAAGGAGCTTTCTTACTATGTAAAAGATAGTGCATTGAAGCCTATGGGTAAAGATTATGTCTTTGCACGGAAATGTATTTGGATTATTTTATAGTAACTAAAAAATATTGACAATATTCTTTAGTTACTATAAAATATATTTGGTGATAAAAATGAAACAAAATGAAATTCTAGAAAAAATAATTTGTTTTTCTAATAAAGTTAGTCAAAATAATAAAAGACCCAATAATTATGGAACTGAGCACACACTTTATTCAGCTGAAATTCATATGATAGAAGCTATAGGCAATCACAAAAATGCTAATGCTAGTGAACTTTCTACTATTATGGGAATTACAAATGGAGCTATTAATCAGGTAGCAAATAAACTTATTAAAAAAGGACTAGTTGAACAATATCGAATGAAAGATAATAAAAAAGATGTATTTTATCAATTAACACCTCAAGGAGAAATTGCTAATGTTGAGCATAGTAATTATCATAAAGAACAATATCATCATATGGAAGAATATATAGATGAACTTGTTCCGGAGGAAATTAATATCATAAATAAGTTTCTCGATGAATTAATTAATTCTTGGCCTCCTAACTAAAGGAGGCTTTATACAGGCATAATGTTTTAGTAACTAAAAAATATTTTTATGGAGGTATTAAAATTGAAAAAAAAATTTGAGTTAACAGAAATTACTACACCAATGTTATTAGAACTTTTAAAGGACGAAATTATTTCGCCAGAATGTTTTTTGAAAGAGTGTAAATCATCTCTCCAAAGTTTTCAGAGTACTATTGATAAAAAATTTCCGCCTGATTTAATAAATTTTATTTCAATGCCATTATGGGTATATATAAATTTAAAAAATAAGTTAGGCAATGAAAAAGCATTTGAAATAATGAGAATAGTATTGCTTACAGGGGGAGTAGCAATGCAAAGCATTCTGTTTAATTCTATTAATAAACCAAGAACTTTTGAAAATTTTATTGAACAGGAATTGCAAATTAATAAAACAGGAACAACTAAGTGGAATACTCTAGAAATAGTTTCTAAAGATAAAAATAAATTTGAGATAAAAATAACTAAATGCCTTTATCATGAATTAACAACTTCTTTACAAATTCCTGAAGCAACAAAATTAATCTGCCAAGTGGATAATGCAGTATTTAATTCTTACTTACCTGAAGAAATTACATTTCATCGCGATGGTCTAAATCAACGTATTGCAGATGGATGTAATGAATGTCATTTTACTTGGGAATGTAAAAATAAGATTGAACATAAATAATCAATAATATGTCTTAAATGATGTAAAAACTTATTTAAATTATGATGATTTACTTGGACAAGGGTGGCATATATCACTAGGAGTAAAGTAATTACAACATATATATAATATTTGTAATGTAAGGAGAGAAATTAAATATGATGTCAAAAGTAATTCTTATTACAGGTTGTTCTTCAGGAATAGGTAGAGAAATGGCTGAGAGATTGTCTGAAAATGGTTACACAGTAGTTGCTACGGCAAGAAATTTAAATGATATGGAAAATCTAAATGTGGCTTTAAAACTTTCTTTAGATATTACTAACAATGAATCCATATTAGATGCAGTTAATAAAGTAATGCAACATTTTGGAAAGATAGATGTTCTGATTAACAATGCTGGTTATGCTTTCAGAAGTGCTGTAGAAGAAATATCAGATAATAATATTGAACAAATGTTTAATGTTAATGTTTATGGTATTATACGAATGATTAGAGTAGTTGTTCCCTATATGAGAAAGGAAAGGTCAGGTAGGATAATAAATATTAGTTCAATTGCTGGTAAAATGGTTCTTCCAGTCAGTGGTGCTTATTGTGCTTCAAAATTTGCGACAGAAGCATTAAGTGATGCACTTCGCTTGGAGCTATCAGCTTTCGGTATTTCTGTTGTAGTTGTAGAGCCTGGAAATATTCGAACAAACTTTATGAAAACAGTTCAAAATAATTCAGATAGAATCATATCAGACTCTAATTCTCCGTATGATGAACTATACAAAAATTATAAAACTTTTAACGATAATGCACGTACTAATGAACCAGGGCCAGAAGTTGTTTCTTTAGTTGTACAAAAGGCTATAGAAGCATCAAGACCCAAAAAAAGATATATGGCTGGCGTTCCATCTTTTAACCGCATGATGACTCATTTTGGAGACGGAGTGAAAGATTGTGTTGTTAAATCTCTTTTTAAGATAAAGTGATTCTGATAATCAAAAGGCTTATATTTACTTAAATATATTGAAAGTGAACATAAATGTAGGTGTATAAGTTTGGAATTTAAAATAAGTTATCAGTAGATATTAATGTATGTTAAATTTTCTGAAAGACAGAGAGATTGATTTATGAGAAGCGGACAAGATATTGCTATTTTGGGAGAAATAGTGTTGCCTTTATAATAAGGAAGAAAGATTAAGGGAAGAATTGTTAAGTATCATGTTAAAGTGCGTTCGTTGTGAAGGGAATTGGTAATTAACAATAAAGAAATAATTCCTTATGAAGTAACACATATAGATGCACATTCAGATTTAGGGTTTTCGTCAAATGTTAATTAGGGGTTATTTTACATCCATCTATGCGGAGGATATTCCTCATCGTGCAAAAAACTTACCATTAGCTTCTTTTATAATTCTTATTATGTATTGTGTATAAAAGAATATGCTGCTGTGCGTTAAATAAAAAAACCGATATTGCAGCAGTATTCTTTTCTTGCTCTCATTTAAATATAGTTATACGGCAGTTTTGAATAATCAAAGCCTTCATTTATATCATTAAAAGAAGATGAACGATATAACTTGCTTGTTAAAAAATTGAAAGGGAAGTTAGATGGAGAAGATGAATGCAATAAATATTGAGAATCTTAAAAAATCTTATGATGGACAGATTGATGCTTTGAACAATATCAGTCTTTTTATACATATATATTCATAACTATATAAAAGTTTTGAATACTATTTTATGCTTATTATTGAGCATAATAAATTTTAATATGGATTTACAAAGCTTTGATGCACGTTTCGTCTTAATTGGTAAGGTGTTTATTTTATTTAATTTGTGCTGTCATATTAAAGATAATTTCGGCCATTTCATATGTCGACTTGGTCAATCCATATTTCAGCCAGTGTTGTATTAGGCCAATACTTCCATTAAGCACAAATATAAAATAAAACTCCGTTGTCGATGAAGGTACTGCCAAATTCATTATTTCGCATTGCTCATATATCATCGTAAAAAGCTTTTTTTGGAAATTAATATCACCTCGTTCGCTGAGCAAAATCTGGATGTGCTTGTCATTGTCCGCGATGTATTGCAAAAATCCTTGGATAATATGTACGATACTGCTCTTGTCCATTTGACTATGAAGACTGTCAATAAATTTTCTAAACGATAATAGAACATCATGTTCGATTTTATGAAGAAGGTCGTTTTGGTCAGTATAATGCGCATAAAAAGTTGTTCTGTTTATATCTGCCCTTTCGCAAAGTTCTTTAATGGTTATTTTAAAAATGGGTTTTTGCTCCATTAGTTCCATAAGGGCATCTTGCAATGCCAGTTGTGTATATTTAGTTTTTCTGTTCTGTTTCATTTCTTTCATAAACATCCTCCTGTTCGCAGTATAAAATTTATAAATTCACATGCAAACCGACAAATGTGGATCATTATGTTGTCAACACAACAAATTAAAAACATCTGCAGGTTGTGAAAACAACACTGTGATGTTATTATAATTTTATCAATCTAGATTGTCAAGGACGGACTGGGCTCAGGAGGAGTTATCTTGATTTTTAGTTAGCCTATACCGTGGTCCATTGTAAGAATATTTTTCCTCATGTTGTTTGAATGTATATTTCGCATGCGTCAAAGAGAGAACATCTTTTAAAAAAATAACAGCAGGGTGTATGTAATAACGGATTACAGAGCTTAATAAAAAAGAAAAATCTAATTTAATTAGTGGCCACTGCATTGAAAACTGGAGCTTCCAAATGATTATTGAAAAGAGGGTGTGTTTGATGATTTTATACTTTTCCGCCACAGGTAACAGCAGGTATGTTGCGGAACGAATTGCAAGGGAGACAAATGATAAAACCGTTTCATTAAACCTATTAATAAAACAAAATAAAAAAGATGACCTTATTTCAGAAACGAAACCATTTGTATTTATTTGCCCAACCTACGCATGGAGGTTGCCGCGAGTAGTAGATGATTATATAAGAAGGACTGTCTTTAAGGGAAATCGCAAGGTATATTTTGTTATGACCTGCGGAGATGAAACCGCGAATGCAATCCGATATGTGAAAAAGCTATGCCAATATAAAGGTTGGGATTTACAAGGTTTTGCGGAAGTTATAATGCCGGATAACTACATTGTTATGTTCCCAAGTATTGATAAGACAAAGGCAAGAAAGATTATCGAGGGAGCACAACCGTTAATCAATCAGATTTCAGTAGATATTTATAATGGAAATGGTTTCTCTATTCTTGCTCAAAAAGGTATTGTTGGGTGGTTGGAAAGCGGACTAGTGAACGACATATTTTATAAGCTTTTTGTACAGGCTAAAGGATTTCATGTTGATGAAGCAAAATGCCTTTGTTGCGGTAAATGTGCAGAGTTATGTCCGCTTAACAATATTGTCATAACTAGCGGAAAGCCTGTTTGGGGAGATCGCTGTACCCATTGTATGGCTTGCCTTCATAGATGCCCCACAGAATGTATTGAATACAAAAAGAAAACACAGGGTAAGCAGAGATATTCTTTTGATAATCAATAGTCTTTTTTATCTCTTACAAGTGAAATTGGAGAGAGTATAGAATTTACTGTTTGATTGCCTAAATAGAAGCCAATATGTTTATTACCACAGTCTGAATTTAATAGACTGTGTTTTTCTTTTTGTTTACATTTGCAGATAAACAAAATTTATGCAAAATTGTTAAAACATTAGATGAATATGAATTAGTATTAACTTTTGAAAATGGAGAGATAAGATTATTTGATATGGCATAATATTTTAAAAAAAGGAATATTTTAAGAATTAAATAGAAAACTAGAGATCGCAGAAATTTTAGAGAGAACAGGCTTTTTGAAAGTTTGTTCTCTGAAGAATTTTCGCGGTCTTTTTGTATTGCTAAAAATACTATTTCTGCTGAGGTATTATATAAACCTTTAAAAAAGCGGGACTTGTTAAATCATTAGGATTAATTAAATATTTCGTAAATAAAATTTGAAAGAAATCATATATATTAAATAAATATGAGCAATTTGATAGGAGATGGATAGATGAAGAAAAATTTAATTAGGGGTATTGTTGTAATAGTAATAACAGCTATGGTTTTATCTGGGTGTGGAAAAAATGGAGGGTCTGATAATACAACAGCTACAGCAACAACACCAACAAAAGTAGATAATAATGTACAGCTAATTAAAGCAACAGACATTTCTAAAAATCCTCAAAAAGCAAAGGAAAGAACTGATACTTTTGTTGCTGGATTAGCATCAGCCCCAGGAGGTGTATTTTTACCTTATTTCTATGAAAATGGATATGATGGTAATGCTACTGGACCTATATTTGCATCACTTGTTGTTCTTGACAGCGAGGGAAAGCCAAAGGCAGATTTGGCAGAAAAGTGGGAGATATCCTCAGATAATTTAGTTTATACTTACCATTTAAAAAAGGATTTGAAATTTAGTAATGGGACATCTGTAACTGCAAATGATGTTGCATTTACTCTTACATTATTAGCTGATCCAGCATATGCAGGGTCTGTGGATATATCAACATTTTTTGTAAAGGGAGTAGATGATTACAAAAAGGGAAATGCTGATTCAATTTCTGGGGTAAAGGTAATAGATCCTTTGACAATAGAAATTACAACTGAAAAAGTTAATGCTCAAAATTTATTAAACTTAGGTGGTCCTGTAATATCTAAAGAATATTATGGGAAAGACTACAAAAAGGGGAAACTTGAGTATTTAAAAGACTTATATCCAGCTCCAATGGGAGCAGGTCCTTATAAATTTTCAAAATATGTACCAGGTCAGGAAATTGATTATATAGCTAACGAAAACTATTATGGTGGAAAGCCAAGCATAGAAAATCTAATATACAAGGTTAGTTCGGCAGATACAGCGCTACAATTATTCCAAACTGGTGAAACAGATACTGTAGGTGTTCCTTTGACTGAAGATAATTTACAAGCACTAAAAGAGCTTGGGTTTGCAGATATACAAATTTCATTAGCAAATAATTTTGGATTAATATATTTTAATAACGAAAAACCTACTTTAAAGGAAACAGCAGTAAGACAAGCCCTTTATTATGGGTTAGATAGGCAAAAGCTTGTTGATATTCAGTACCAAGGTCACGCTAAAGTTGCAGATGTTCCTAATTCACCACTTTCTTGGGCTTATACTGAAGATGGTATTACTAAATATGGTTTTGAGCCTGAAAAGGCTAAAAAACTTCTTGATGATGCAAGTTGGAAAGTTGGCTCTGATGGGATTAGAGAAAAAAATGGTGTTAAACTTAAATTAAACTATTTAACAAGAAAAGGTGATGATGTCTTTATATCCATAGCTAAAGAGAATTATAAAGATTTAGGTATTGATTTTACTGCTGAAATGATAGATTTTGATACTGAGATATCTAAATTTACTAAAGGTGATTATGACTTAGCTGCTTTTTCAACTTCGCTTTTAACTGATCCTCATGATGCTGTGTCAGAATTTGCAAGTAATTATCCGCAAAATTATTCTCATTACTCAAATCAAAAAGTAGACAAACTAATTAGTGATGGAATAGGAACAATTGATTTAGAGAAGAGAAAAGCTATTTATAAAGGATTATATAAAGAGTTTACTAATGATCCACCAGTGTTACTAACAGTATATAAGCAAACATTAAGTGCATCTAATGCCAGAATACCTGGTTTAGTTAAGGATGGGTATAGTAATTATGACTTAATGCTTCCTAAAATAAAAATTACAAAATAGACTATAAAATAATTGTTTGAAATTATAATGTTTAATCGATTTTGGTTAAGCATTATAACTTCTTGGAGGTGAGAGTTTGAAAAAATATATTCTAAGAAGAATATTGATTATGATACCAACACTTATTGGGGTTTCAATTCTTATATTTTTCCTATTTGCAGCAATGCCAGGAGATTATTTTGATTCTTTTGTAAGACTTAATCCAAGCAGATTAGCAGAACTTAAAGCCCTTTATGGTTTGGATCAACCTGTGATTAAGCGATATTTTATGTGGATATCAGGAGTATTATCAGGGAATCTTGGCTTTTCACTGAAGTATCAAGAGCCTGTAACCTCGTTGTTAAATAAATATATGTGGAATTCTTTTATTGTGGCTATAGTATCAGTAATTATATCTTGGACTGCAGCTTTAATTATAGGAGTAGCTTCTGCTGTTAAGCAAAACTCTTGGTTTGATAGGATAATAACTGTATTTGTATTTGTATTTATGTCCTTTCCATCATTTTTCTTGGGATTACTTATGATAAAATTTATTTCTGTAGATTTAAACATATTACCTATCGGAGGAATGATAGATACAGGAAGTACGACAACTGGATTTGCTTATATCTTAGAGGTTGGAAAACATATGGTTTTACCAGTGAGCCTGCTTACATTATTAAGCCTAGGATCATTAACTAGATACTTTAGGTCAGGTATGATTGATGTTATAAAAATGGATTTTATAAGAACAGCTCGAGCAAAAGGATTGAAGGAAAAAACAGTAATTGTCAGACATGCTCTAAGAAATGCAATTTTACCAGCTATAACCTTGCTTGCATTTGAGCTACCTGGATTATTTTCAGGAGCTATTATAACAGAACAAATCTTTAATTGGCCAGGAGTTGGGCATATTCAGCTTGAAGCGGTAAGCACCAGAGACTATCCTGTTTTAATGTCCTTTACTTTATTATTAGCAGCACTTACAATATTGGGAAATCTTTTGGCAGATGTACTATATGCCTATGCTGACCCTAGAATTAGACTAAAATAATTGAAATGAGGTGAGCATATGATATTTAAGATTAAATCAAAAGTTAAGAGAGATTCCTTGTGGAATCAAAATATAAAACGTTTTAAAAAGAATAAATTTGCAGTGGGAGGCTTATGCTTCATTATAATTATGTTGCTTTTTAGTTTTATAGGTCCATTCCTATCTCCATATTTACCAGATAAGGTAGATCCGTTGATGATAAATAAGCATCCAAGCTTTAAGCACTGGATGGGGACAGATCAGCTTGGAAGAGATATATTAACAAGATTGATGTCTGGTGGCAGAATTTCTTTAACTATAGGAATTGCATCCATGACCCTTTCTATAATTATTGGAACAATATTAGGTGCTATATCAGGTTTTTACGGAAAGCTAATAGATAGCATAATTATGCGTTTGGCAGATATACTTATGTCTATTCCAAGTCTTCCACTGCTTATAATATTGGCAGCATTGATGTCAGAATGGAAAATACCTCAAGAATCTAGAATTTATTTAGTTATGATCATGCTTAGTTTAGTTGGTTGGCCGGGACTTGCAAGGTTAATTCGTGGACAAATTCTTTCCTTGAGGGAACAAGCATTTATGGATGCAGCAGAAGTACTTGGATTAAGTGATAGGCGTAAAATATTTTCGCATCTAATCCCAAATACAATTCCACTATTAATAGTAATTGCAACCTTGGGGGTAGCTGGGGCTATACTTAGTGAATCAGCATTAAGCTTCTTAGGACTAGGGGTCACCCCACCAACTGCTTCTTGGGGAAATATGATTGACGCAGCTAATAGCTTTATGGATTTTAAAAATAGGCCTTGGCTATGGATACCACCAGGAGCAGCATTATTGCTTACAATTATCTCAATAAATTTAGTGGGCGATGGGTTAAGGGATGCGTTAGACCCTAAGATGAAAAGGTAGGTGAATAGCTATGAATGATGTTTTATTGGAAGTAAAAAACCTAAGGACCTACTTTAAAACTGAGGATAGTATTTTAAAAGCTGTTGATGACGTAAGCTTTCAAATTAAAGACGGTCAAACAGTCTGTATTGTAGGTGAATCAGGTTGTGGCAAAAGTGTCACAGCACTTTCAATCTTAGGCTTAATAGGGAATCCATGTAATATTGAAAGTGGAGAAGTGATATTTAAAGGTAAAGATTTACTTAAAGCTAAGAAAAAAGAAATGAACTCTATTAGGGGAAATGAAATATCTATGATATTTCAAGAGCCTATGTCGTCCCTTAACCCATTAATGACAATAGGAAAACAAATAGTAGAGCCCTTAATTGAACATAAGAAGCTTGATAAAATAGAAGCATTTAACCAAGGAGTTGAACTTATTAAAAAAGTTGGAATCTCAAGAGCTGAAGAAATAATGTATTCATACCCTCATGAATTAAGTGGCGGCATGCTTCAAAGAATCATGATTGCTATAGCACTAAGTTGTAATCCAAAGCTTTTAATTGCTGATGAACCAACTACAGCTTTAGATGTTACTATTCAAGCGCAAATATTAGATTTAATAAACAACTTAAAGAATGAATTTAATACATCTGTGTTACTTATTACTCATGATTTAGGTGTGGTGGCTGAAGTGGCTGATTATGTTATTGTTATGTATGCAGGGAAAATTATAGAGGAAGCGCCTGTGGTGGAATTATTTAAAAATAATATGCATCCATATACAAATGGGCTTCTAAGGGCTAAACCTATACTTGGTAAACGTACTGAAAGGCTCCATACCATTGAGGGGAGTGTTCCAAATCTTTCAGATTTAAAGCCTTCCTGCTATTTTAGTGATCGTTGTACTAAATGTAAAGAAATATGTAAGCGTAAGGCACCAAGCCTTGAAAAGGTTAAATACAACCATAAAGTTGCTTGCTGGCTTTACCAGGAGGAAGAATAATATGAGTGAGATATTATTAGAAGTAAAGAATTTAAAAAAGTACTTTCCAATAAAAGATAATCTAACTAAAGCTACTATTGGAGAAGTCAAAGCTGTAAATGGAGTATCTTTTACTATAAATAAAGGTGAAGCCTTTGGGCTAGTTGGTGAATCGGGAAGTGGGAAAACAACAGTTGGCAGAACGATTCTTAGATTAAATGAAAAAACAGATGGAATGGTTAAGTTTAATGGAGTTGATGTTCACAGTTTAAAGAGGAAAGAATTAATAAAACTTAGACCTAAAATTCAATATATTTTTCAGGATCCTTATAGTTCGCTAAATCCTCGTATGAGAATTGGTGATGCTATAGCTGAACCTCTTATAGAACATGGTTTAGCTACAAAAAAGAATGTACGTGAAAAGGTTGTAGAATTATTAAAAATTTGTGGACTGTCTGAATATCAGATGCATAGATTCCCCCATGAATTCTCAGGAGGGCAAAGGCAACGTATAGTAATAGCAAGAGCTCTTGTTCTAAATCCAAAGCTTGTTATAGCAGATGAACCAGTGTCAGCCTTAGATGTATCTATACAAGCACAAATTATAAATTTATTTAGTGACTTAAAGAATGAGAAACAACTGTCTTATCTTTTTATATCTCATGATTTAAGTATAGTCGAACATTTATGTACAAGGATAGCTATAATGTATTTGGGAAATATTGTTGAGATTGCAGATAGAGATGAACTATTTAAAAACCCTCTTCACCCATATACAAAGGCATTATTATCTGCAGTTCCAATACCAGATCCAACAATAAAAAGAAAGCGAATAATCCTAAATGGAGATATACCAAATCCAGCAAAACCACCAAGTGGATGCAAATTTCATACGCGATGTCCATATGCTATAGATAAATGTAGGAATATAGAACCAGAGTTTAGGAATGTTTCTGAAGGCCATGAAGCTGCATGTCACATTATTTAAAATGAAGCATATTGCAATATTTGAATTTCCTCACGGTTGTTGTGGTGAGGCAAGTAATCTTTTAGCTAAGTTTCTTCGTGATAACGGTATTGAATGTGAATATGTATGCGGGATTAAGGAGCAACAATCACATGTATGGTTAGAATGTGAGGATTATAATTGATTAGCGATAGTAATTTTTAGCATCACAACTATTAAAAACTGTATATTTTTGAAACACCGTATTATTCGATTTTACGGTGTTTTTTAATAAGTTAAATTCGATACCTTTACCTTAATCATTATATAAAAAAATATTTTTTGAATTAATAGCTTTTCATACATATATGTATGAAAAATATATATTAGTCATTAGCAATAATAGCTAATATAATAGTAAATGTTAGGAGGTTTGGGAAGTTTTACATCCTTATGAGGAGAACAAAACTCAAAGAAATTACCTATCTTTATTTAACTTAATTATGAAAGGGGAAAATTATTATGTCGTTAAATCCTAAATATAATGAATTTTTAAAACAAGATTTTGATAAGATGTATGAAATGGGAGTTGATAAGGTAAGAGAGCTATATGTTGAAATGATGAAAGCAGGTAAAAGAGTTCACAAACAAGTTGGTTCAGTAGAAGACCGCATTGTTAAGACTTCGGTAAGAAATACAAAAATTAGAATTTATACTCCCGAAGAAAAAGCTTCAGATGGAGTAATTATTTGGATGCATGGTGGTGGATTTGTATTAGGAGACATTGAACATGGAGATTCTACTTGCAGAGAATTATGCAGCAGAGTAAAATGCCTCGTAATAAGTATTGAATATGGTCTTTGCCCACCACAAAGGTTTCCAGATCCTCAAGAAGAATGCTATGAAATTGTAAAATTTGTATATCAAAATGCTAAGAACTTTGATATAAATAGCAATAAGATTTGTGTTGCAGGTGACAGTGCAGGTGGAACTCTTACTGGTTCTCTTTGCCTGATGGCTAGAGATAGACAAGAATTCCCCATTGCCTTCCAAATGCCTGTTTATGCATGCTTTGATTGGAATGATATGGGAGAAAGAAAATCCAGACGAGAAAATGGTAAGGGATACAGGCTTACACAATATGGTATTCAATGGTTTGTTCAATTTCTATATAAGGATCGCATAGTTGATGGTAATAATGAGCTAGCTTCTCCGTTGCTTGCTAAACACTTTGATAGACTTCCTCCTGCATTAGTTATTACAGCTGAATTCGACATATTAAGAGATGAAAATCATGACTACGCGCAGGCATTGATTGATGCTGGGGGTGAAGCAGAATATGTATGTTATCCTGGAGATCTTCACGGTTTTTTAGGTTTCAAGCAATTAGGGCTTGAATCTCCCGATCATTGCTATGATTTGATGGCTGATAGAATTACTAAGGCTTTCAATAAGATAAAATAGGCTCAAGTACTACTTATAAATTTTTTAATATAGATTGATACGGTAAATCTAATTTACATCTCTAACAATTGTTATATTTATGTTTTTCAAAATAATCGATTATATAATCTTTGAATTGTTTAGCTGCTTGAGATAAATAGCGATCTTGAACAAAAGATAAAGAGGTAGTTTGTTTGCAAATAGGTTCCATTATATGCAAGGCAAAAGGTTTATTTTCTGGGAGTCCACTCCATTGAGATGTTGGGAGTAGAGAAATTCCTAGATTTAAATTAACCATATTTATTATGTTTGCGGCTATATCACTTTCAAAAATAATATTTGGGGTGAAACCAGCTTGATGGCAGAGCGTTTCTGTTAAATCACGTATACCGAAGCCCTCGGGTAAGCTGATAAATGGTTCATTAGCTACCTCAATTAAATTAATATACTTACGATTTGCAAACCTGTGTCCGTTAGGAACAATTAAAAATATTTCTTCTGTTATTAGAGGTATGCTTTTTATATAGTCACCATCAATAGGTACTGAAGAGACACAAAGATCAACATTACCATTTTGAAGTTGTTGCTGCATTTTTACTGTTGTTCCTATGGTTTGACGAAAACTTGTATGTGGATAAAGTTCTAAATACCCTTCAAGGAGTTTGGAGAATGGATATAAATTATTTGCAGCTATAGATACTTTCTCATTTTCATTCCCTTGCATATCCCATATTTCTTTTTTTGCATCCTCAAGCTCAAGGAACACTCTTTCTACTCTATGAAGAAATGCTTTGCCAAACTGGTTAAGTTTAATCTGTCGCCCTATACGATCAAATAAAGGAACGCCCAAGTCTTCTTCTAAACGACCAATAGCTTTACTTAAGGATGGTTGCGCGACATGAAGTTCATCAGCAGCATGAGTCATATGTTCATGCATAGCAACTGTCTGAAAATATTTTAATTGAAGTAAGTCCATATATTTTTCACACTCCTTAAATTAGTGATCTTAAAGCTACTAATATAAGGAAAAGTATACATTAATGATTAGCGATAATCAAGAATAGAATAAATATTATGGATGTGCAAAAGCCAATTCTTTGATATAAGGAATTCCTATTATTTTACTAAATCAAAATTGTCAAAGTTAAAAATAAAGGAGAAAAGTTATGGAAAATAATGTAGAAAATTTAATAAAAAATTATAAAGGAAATGGAATACCTAAAATTGATATACATGCACATTATCTGCCACAAGCTTATAAAGAAGCATTATTAAATAGCGTAGAAAAAAATCCAGATGGATTTCCAACACCAGAGTGGGATCCAGAAGTGCATTTACAAACAATGGAGCAGCTAGGTATATCCAAATCAATGCTATCAATATCATCTCCTAATATTAATTTTGGGGATAGAAATGCTGCTAAAATCCTAGCTAGAAAAGTAAATGAAGATGGAGCAGAACTTATGAAAAAATATCCTGATCGATTTGGTCTGTTTGCCTCTTTACCACTGCCTAATGTAGAAGATAGTATAGAAGAAATTCGATATGCAAAGGAAATTTTGCAGGTTGATGGTTTTGCTTTACCTACTAACACGCAAGGAGTTTATCTAGGAAACCCTTGCTTAAATCCTATATTTGAAGAGTTAAACAGGCACAAAGCCGTGGTTGTTCTTCATCCCAATAAGCCAAGCAGTGTTCCTGAAAATGTTGTGGAAGGGTTACCCATTCCTATGATGGAATTTTTCTTTGATACAACTCGTACTGTAATTAATCTGATATTAAAAGGGACATTAAAGAAATTTCCTGATATTAAATTCATCATTCCCCATGCGGGTGCTTTTCTGCCAATACTTGCTGATAGGATTGCTTCTGCAATTCAAATGGCACCGGACTCATTTGGTGAGAATATAAAAGGAGAAGCAGATAGGATAGATATCTATGATGCTTTAAAAAATTTATATTATGATGTAGCTGGAGTTTGTCTACCTAGACAATTAGCGGCTCTTTTACAGATTGTTAATGTTGATCATTTATTATATGGAAGTGATTATCCTTATACCCCGAAATTTGGATGTATTATACTAGCTGATGCTTTAGATAAAACCAATTTGCTTAATAATGAACAGCGTCATGCTGTCTACCATGATAATGCATTAAAATTATTTTCACATTTAAAAGATGAGTAAAATTTATTAAGAGAAAAATTAAAAGTTATCAATAAATAATACAGTTAATTTATTGATAACTTTAATGTTAATGATTATGACACTACTTATTTTGGGAGTACAGAATATTTTAGACATGCAGGCCGCTCAACAATACCTTATATTCTTCGCTTGAAAATGGAGTATTTATAAAAATAGACAGTGATTGCTGAAATCCTGTTGTTATAAGAATATTATCTGATGTGTTAAAATATAGATTAATTATTGGAATTCATAAGATAAACTTACAGCAATAGGAAATTATAATATGATATTAGAAGGAAAGGATTTTATTTATGAAAAAATATAAACATGTATTTACTAAATTCTTAAGTGTTTTACTAAGTATATTCATTTTATCTCTAATCGCTTGCTCTAATAATGTCAAAGAAAATAGTAAAGCAAAAGAGTCTGTATTGGAAATCGGATCTGATGATTCTAATTTTGTTCAATTAACTAAAATTAATGATAATGTCTGGGTACATACAACATACTATAGCTATAATGGAAGTAGAACTTTATCAAATGGTTTGTTAATTTTAACATCTAAAGGATTAGTACTAATAGATACTCCTTGGACTGATGAGCAAACAAAAGAATTAATTAAATTAACAAAGGAAAAATTCAAGCAGGATATTATTGCCGCAGTAATAACACATGCTCATATAGATAGAATTGGTGGGATTAAAACATTATTAGATAAGAAAATAGATGTAAAATCTACCACATTAACAGCACAGCTAGCTGAAAAATATGGTTTTGATAAACCTAATTCGTTAATTAATAATGACGATGAAGTGTTAGAGTTCGGAAAAACCAAGCTAGAGGTATATTTTCCTGGTAAAGGTCATACTATTGATAATATTGTTGTTTGGTTACCAGAAGACAAGATTTTATTTGGGGGATGTATTGTAAAGCCAGTGGAATCTAATTCAATTGGAAATACTGCAGATGCTGATATAAAAGAATGGCCTAATTCTATTAAAAATTTGATGAATAAGTTTTCTGATTCTGAGATAGTCATAACATCACATGGAAGTTGGGGGAATAAACAGATATTAACACATACTCTTGACTTATTAAAAAAAGCATAAAGATATATGGTAATAATCTCATTTAAGTTTAACTAAATATCAAATAATGATATTCACCTCTATAAGTAGTTCGTTTGCAACTACTATAATTGGCATAGAAAATATACAAGCATTGCTATCTATGCCAATTTAACTTGATATATGAGATATATTTTTAAGGGAAAGTTATTATTATCTGTTCAAACATTTTTAAAACAATTATATATACTAAAGTTCATATAGAAGTATATTTATGATACTTTGAGTATAGTGAGAGGAATGGTAGTTAATATGAAAAATAATGTTGATTTCAATTCAGGCGAATATCAATTACACTCTAATCCTAATTTTAATTATCAATTAAACCGCACCTATAATGTAAGTAATGGGAACCTTGATGAAATTTTAGAACTCGCTAAAAAAATAACTGATATTAAAGTGTGGGAAAAAGAAATGATGGTTCTTGCTAAAAAAGCTTTAAAGGAAGAGAGAATAAAAGATGCTATTGCTTATTTCAGAATGACAGAATTCTTTATGTATGATGGTAATCCAGATAAGATAAAAACATATGATAAGGCAATAGAATTGTTTTATAAATATCATGAGGAATTGTTTCAATCTGGAATATTAAAGTTTGACCGTGTTCCATATGACCAAGGGTATCTTCCAGTAATACATGCAGTGCCTGAAGGAGAGTGTATAGATACAATTCTAATACATGGCGGATTTGATTCCTATATGGAAGAATTCCTTCCTTCGCTGTTGTATCTCAGGGAAAATGGCTTCGACGTATATCTATTTGAAGGGCCAGGTCAGGGAAATGTCTTAAGGAAACAAGGAATTACATTTTCAATTAAATGGGAAAGGCCTGTAAAAGCTTTACTAGATTATTATAATTTAAACGATGTGACAATAATAGGTATATCCATGGGGGCTATTCTAGCACCAAGGGCAGCAGCGTTTGAAAATCGAATAAAGAGAGTTGTAGCATGGAGTGTATGTGTTAACATGTTTGAATTACTTCTCGATGCTATTCCTACAGCAGAACAAGAGGTTTTAAAAGAATTGCTAGGACAAAATGATAAAGATACTATAAATAATATAATGTATAACCAGATGGAGAAAGAACCTTTAATAGATTGGGCAATGCATCATGGCTTTTATAATATGGGAGTAAATAACCCTTACGATTATATGCTGGCCGCAAATAAATATGAATATAGAGATGTTGCGGATAGGATTACACAGGATTTTATGTTACTAGGCGCTGAAAAAGACCATTTAATACGTATAGAAAAATATAAAGATGCTATTGATAGTCTTAAAAATGTAAAATCATTAACATACAGAATGTTTACAGAGAAAGAGAATGCAGCAAGTCATTGCAATACTGGAAATCCTAAATTAGTTCTGGATACTATCATTTCATGGATAAAAATAATTAAAAATAGAGAGAAGTAGTTTTTAAGGCACTTATGGAAAGCATTTTAAGAGCTGTTAAATTAATTAAGGATATAGTAAAAAACAAAATTCAAAGAGAAAAGCTATGTCGGCTAAACTCAAAAGTGAAGCAGATGCGCACCTATAAAAAGAGTGCGAAGCACAATACGGAACTTAATATTAAAAATCTTCGGATCCACAGTCACCTGCGATTTTTTTATAGAACGGCAGCAGATAAGAAATTAAGAAAAAATACTTTAAACATAAAAACAACATTATAAATGATAATGTAGTGTATTTAGATAATGGAGGAGAACGAAATCCAGACAGAGGAGGTTCTCCTTTTTTGTTGCGAAAAAAATGTTGATGATAGGTCTTGTGAATATAACAATAAGTAGATAATTAATAATGCAAATATAAAATATTCCTTTAGTTATATGGAATGTTTATTAAGGTAAGCTTGGTTTTTATTGGTTAATTTTAAATTAAGTGGATTAATAATATTGACAATGTTATTATAACGAGTTAATATGTATCTATAATATATATATCGAAATGATATATATCATAAATATATATGGAGGTGAAAAATGTTAGAGTATATTATTCTTGGTTTTTTAATGAGTGGTGAAATGAGTGGATATGATTTAAAGCAAAAAATGATTGAAAGTACATCAAACTTTTTTGATGCAGGTTATGGGAGCATATATCCTGCTTTGAAAAGAATGGAAGCTAAGTGTGTTATAAGTTTAAGGGAAATTATCGAGGGCGGAAAATATAAAAAATTATATGCTATAACTGAGCTGGGAAAATCAGAGTTCCTGAATTGGCTTGAACTACCAGTGGAATTTTCAAGGACAAAGCCAGATCATCTTATAAAGATATTCTTCTTCAAGTTTTTGCCGAAGGAAAAGGCCATAACACATTTAAAATTTTTTATTAAAGAAGTTGAATCTTTTATAAGCATTTTTGGAAAATATGAAAATCAAGTTAAAGAACAATTCGATGTTTATCAATTTTCTACATTTTTATTTGGACTTGGTTACTATGAGTATATAGTAAAATATTGTAATGACTTATTAAATAAACTAAATGATTAGGGAGGATTTATAATGTTACGACGACAAAATGTAAGAAATGCCTTTTTAATAATATCTTTTTTATTATTCCCAATCACGCAATTTTATTTTTCTCCTTTTCTTATTATATGGGGTGCTTCAAAGGGGTTGATTACTGCAAGTGCTGTTATATTCTCAATGTTTTTCCTTTTTTCATTATTGTTTGGACGAGTATTTTGTGGCTGGTTATGTCCCTGTGGTGCTATGCAGGAAATATTATTTAAAGTAAATAATAAGAACCCTAAAACTGGCAAGCTTGATTATATTAAATTTTTTATATGGGTTCCGTGGATGATTACAATAGTAACTGTAGCATTATTGGCAGGTGGATTTAAAAGAGCAGATTATTTTTTTGTAATGGATCATGGAATTTCAGTAAGTAATATATATATGTATATTCCATATTATATTGTAATTTTATTATTTTTTCTTAACTCTATAATTTTTGGTAAAAGAGCAAACTGCCATTATTTATGCTGGATGAGTCCATTTATGATTATTGGAAGAAAAATTAGTAACTTTTTTAATATTCCTTCATTAAGAATTAAATCTGAAAAGGATAAATGTATTAATTGTAAAAAATGTAATAGCGAATGTCCAATGAGTCTTGATGTTAACAATATGGTTAAGTGTGATAAATTAGAAAATCACGAGTGCATTTTATGTGGCAAATGCGCCGATATCTGCCCGAAGAATGTAATTAAATTTAATTTTGGAAGAATACAATTTGCTAAAAAAAATAGAATATAATCATTGGAAGGAAGTTTTTTTATGAAAGTAATAACAATTTTAGGAAGTCCGAAAAGACACGGCAAAACAGCAAAAGCTCTTGACATGTTTGAAGAGAATCTTATTTCACAAGGACACGAGGTAGAAAGGGTGCAGCTTAGTGAGCATATTATTAAAGGATGTGTTGGATGCTATGCGTGTATGGCAAATAACGATGGACCCGGATGTATTTTGAAAGATGATGCGGTATTGATATTTAAACGAATGATATCAGCAGATGCTGTTGTATATGCTTCTCCTATTTACTGTTATGATTTTACCTCACAGTTAAAAACTTTTATCGACAGGCATTATTGTCTTACAATAAATTTTGGTTCTCCAAATCACACATCATCAATTGAGGGAAAGAAGGTTGCTCTTTTAATTACATGCATGGGTAGAGAAGAAGGAAATGCAGATCTTGCGGAGGAAATTTTCGATAGGTCAATGAGAAATGTACTAAAATGCAATTTAGTTGGAAAATACACTGTCCCGTTAAGTGAGGCACCTGATTTTAATGATAGAGCTAAGAAAGTTGTCGATAAGTTGGCAAAAGATATCATACAAAAGTAACTCTTGTAAAAAGTATTGAATCTAATGCAGTGAAGTTTGTTTATCTTGAATTGGTAAAAGAAATAAATAGTTGGATTATAATAATTTGTGTTTTGTAATTTATAAGAGAGGAAGAGTGAATTAATTTGAGTAAAATAGATATGATGGATAAAAACATCAAGAGTAAGACTGTTTCGAAACGCATCATGCAGTTGATATTTGTTATAATAGGAATTTTAGCTATATACACAGCTTATCTAGGATTTGCTTATGGTGCGGTTAACTGGTATTATGGATTTCCAGTTGGGCAGGAATATTCAAAAGGATTTCTTATGCTAGATAGCAACCTGCGTTTTTACAGTGGATTATGGTTAGGCGTTGGAATTATAATGTTGTGGATGATTCCACGGATTGATAAGGATAAGGACATGCTTCGTGTTATTGCAATATTATTTTTTTTTGGTGGAATAGGGCGCTTAATATCAATATTAACATGTGGCCTGCCTTCGTATATGTACATGGTTTTCGTGCTACTTGAATTGAGTTTTCCGCTTCTCACGTTGTGGCAAAAGCGTATTTTGAAATGATGTATACGTTAATGTACGAATAGTTAATTTAATATATTATAATGTTTCAACTTAATATTTAAAATTATGTTTAAGAAGCCAAATTTTCATACTGGGAATTTGGCTTTTTATATAGTTTGGCATAGATGATTAATTAATTTATAGTACCAAATATAATAGAATTTTCAGGAATATCAAGCCCTGAAATGAGATTTAAAGCTAGCTGACTCAGTATTATTCAATCTTTGATAACTAACTCATGAGATGATAATCTACATAATAATCATAAAATGTATATTTTTCATCGTAAAATTGGAAGTGATGAATTTATATATTTTTGATAAGTGATTTTATGCATTTCAAGGAATAAGAATTTACTTGATTTTTGTATTATGAGAATATGTAGTAGTAAATATTAGATGAGGAGGAATAGTATATGAAGTCGAAAAAGATAATCACAGTAATAATAAGTGCAGCTTTATGTCTAGGTATGCTTGTAGGCAATAACAATTTTCAAACAATAGCAAAAGCTGCTGAAGTTAATGTTAATTTAATTAAGAATGGAAATTTTGATAAAAACTTAGACGGTTGGGGGAGTTATACAGCTTATGGTGGAGATGGCAGAATAAGTTTAAAAGATGGAGCGATTAATATACAAGTAGATAACTGTGGAACAGTATCATATGGTGTACAAGTTTATAATGATGGTTTTAAAATGTACAAAAACGGAAAATATCATTTAGAATTTGATGTTAGTTCTACAACTGATAGAAAAATTGATTATAGAATTCAACGTAATGGAGGAGATTATCGTTCTTATTTTGGAGAAACAATTGATATAAGTAAAGATGTAAAAAAAGTGTCACAAGATTTTGTTATGAACGATGAAAATGATATGTCACCAAGATTTGCTTTCAATTTAGGTAATGTAACAGGAAAAAATATTAATCCGCACTCTATTAAAATTGATAATGTTAAATTAGTTCTTATTGATGATACTGGAGTACAATATGATGAAGAAAAACCAGAACAAAAAATTGTTTTAAACCAAGTTGGTTATAAACCAGGAGATAAGAAAAAGGTTGTATTTAGAGCACAAAGTGAAGATAGTAAATTTAGAGTTGTTTCAGCAGAAACAAAGAAAGTTGTCTATGAAGGAAACATTAACGGTAACTCTTACAATGAAGCAGCTGGAGAAACAGATAGATTTGGTGATTTTTCTTCTGTTACAGTGCCAGGCAAATATACTATTGAAACAGATGGTTTAGGCAGTTCCTATGAATTTACTATAGGACAAGATGTCTATAAAAATGTATTTAAAGATTTAGTTAGATTTTTCTATATGCAAAGATGTGGACAAGAAATACCAAAAGAATTTGGTGGTACATGGTCACATCCAGCTTGTCACACAGACCTTGCTAAAATATATGGTTCAGATAAAAAAATTGATGTATCTGGAGGCTGGCATGACGCTGGTGACTATGGACGTTATGTGGTTGCTACATCAAAAGCAGTTGCAGATCTTTTATCTGCTTATGAAGATAACAAAGGAGCCTTTGGAGATGATTTCAACATACCTGAAAGTGGGAATGGAATTCCTGATGTTTTAGATGAAGTAAAATATCAGCTAGAGTGGATGTTAAAGATGCAAGAACCATTAAGTGGTGGTGTTTATCATAAAGTAACTTGTGCTAACTTCCCAGGAACTGTTATGCCACAAGAGGAGAAAGAAGAACTTATTGTATGTCCCATTTCAACAACTGCAACAGGAGACTTTGCAGCAGTTATGGCAATGGGTTATCAAAACTTTAAAGATGTAGATCCATCACTTGCTCAAAAATGTCTCGTAGCAGCAGAAAAGGCTTGGGCATACCTTGAAAAGACACCAAATGCTGTGGTTAAGAATCCAGATGGTATTGTAACTGGAGAATATGGTGACTCTGATGATACAGATGAAAGATATTGGGCAGCTGCACAACTTTTCAAGGCCACTGGTGAGAGTAAATATGATAATGCCTTTACCGAAATGGCCAAGGCAAAAATTCAGAATGGGTATGATTGGGCTCTTGTAGGCGACTATGGTAATATGGCTTACCTTTCAGCAAAGGATGCCAATCAAAATGTTGCTAATAATATTAGAAATAACATTTTAAATGAAGCTCAAAAAATTGTAGCTTTGGATAGAAATGATGGTTATAATGTTCCCAATGGAAAAGATTATTCTTGGGGTAGTAATATGGGCATGAATAATAATGCTGTACTTCTTGCGCAGGCATATAAACTTTCACCTAATCCAGAGTACTTGGAATATGCGAAAGAACATATTAATTATTGCTTTGGTAAAAATTCATTAAGCAAGTGCTTTGTTTCAGGTTATGGTTCCGATTCATTAAAAAATCCACATCATAGACCATCTATAGTACAAGGTAAAGCAATACCAGGTATGATTGCAGGTGGCCCAAATAAGAATCTAGAGGATCCAATTGCAAAAAACCTGTTAGAAGGTAAAGCTCCTGCTAAATGTTATTTAGACAATTCAGAAAGTTATTCAACTAATGAAGTAGATATTTACTGGAATTCACCAATTGTGCATGCAATGGCTGAATTAAATATGGATTAGAATAATTGAAATGAATAGAGTAAATGAAGGTAGATTAGATAGAAATATTTAATCTGCCTTCATCTTTCAATAAGGGATTGAAAGATTTGAAAATTTTGTTATTAAGGACAGGTCAACATTAATAAATAATAATAGTTCTAATTTACTTTAAATTGAGATTCAAAAGTTTTAATAAATTCTCCTAATGTTGAGGAAATATATCCTTCGCTTCTCCAAATTAAATTTGGAGTTGTAGTCCAAGGATTATTTTTAATTGGAATGACATGCATAAATTCGCCTAACATATTATCAACCATTGAATTCGGCAAAATTGTTGCACCAAAATTACTTAAAATCATTTTTAAAAGTAAACCAGAGTCATGGCATAGACATGAAACATTTAACTTTAGTTCTTTTTTCTCGAATTCACTTATGATTTTCTTATATAAGCTGGTTGAATCTGGTGCATTAAGAAGAAGAAGTGGAACGGTGGAAATTTCTTCAAGAGAAATATGTTCTTTTTTCCATTCGAAATCTTTAGAAGCAACAAAGACACACTTATCTAGTTCCAGCTCCTTGGTTATGTAACCTTTTGTATTAAAAGGTCGTGCTGAAACAACTAGGTCAATTGTATGATTTTTTAATAAATCCATTAGATGAGATATATTCCCCTCATGAATTTCAGGAATAGTGAAGGGATATTTTTTACGGAAATTTTTTAAAACAGGAAGCATAATTTCTGAACAATAAATAGTGGTACCAATTGATAGCTTTTTTGACATTTGCAGATTATATTCTTGTACTTCCGTAATAGCTTCATCCATTGTGTAAAGTATTCTTCTAGCATTTTTTAAAAAAATTCTGCCTTGTGGAGTAAGTGACATACTTTTTTTGTTTGTACGATTAAAAAGAGTGACTCCAAGTTTGTCTTCTATTGTTTGTAGCTGTCTAGATAAGGGTGGCTGAGCCATAAATAAGCGTTCTGCTGCTTTTGTAATACTACCTTCTTCTGCAATTACAACAAAATATTTTAACTGACGAATATCCATGATATAGTTAACTCCTTTCTGTTATACCTTAAAGGTATTAAAACATACATTATTGATATTTTCAATGTATGTTTTCTAAGCTTATAATAATAATGCAGAAACAAGAAAAAGAGGTGATACATTGAATGTTATAGTATCAATTACTGGAGCAACAGGATCAATTTTTGGAATACGTATTCTAGAAATATTAAAGGATATTAAAGAAGTAAAAACTCATCTTATATTATCAAGCTGGGGAAAAAAGACTTTGGAAGCAGAAACAAACTATACAATGGAAGAAGTGGAACAGCTTGCTGATTTTATATATGAAACAGCAGACCTTGGAGCAAGAATCTCAAGTGGATCATTTCAGGTAGATGCTATGATTATTGCACCATGCAGCATGAAAACACTTGCATCCATTCGCATTGGGCTTGCAGATAATCTTGTATCACGTGCCGCAGATGTTATTTTAAAGGAAAGAAGAAAATTAATTCTCTTAACAAGAGAAACACCTCTGAATACAATTCATTTAGAAAATATGCTTGCATTATCTAAGATGGGAACAATTATATTGCCACCAATGCCAGCATTCTATAATAATCCTCAAACAATAAATGACATAGTAAATCACATTGCATATAGAACAGTGGATCAACTTGGAATCATTCTTCCTAATTTAAAACGTTGGGATGGATTAAGAGAAAAATAGGTTTAAATATACTGGGAGATATAACAAGAAATGAAACAGGTATATTTCTGTTTTAAATAAATACCATATAATTCTATGATAAATCAGGAGGTTAAAAAATGGCTTACAGAGACTTAAGAGAATTTTTAGAACTATTAGAAAAAGAAAAGCAATTAGTTAGAATAAAGGATGAGGTTATGCCTGAACCAGACCTTAGTGCAATCGGGCGATGTGCCCCAGATATGGAAAGTGCACCTGCAATTTTTGTAGAAAATATTAAAGGATACAAAAGTCCTGTTGTGCTTAATGTCCACGGATCATGGCAAAACCATGCACTAATGTTGAACATGCCTAAGGATACTCCAGTCAAAGATCAATTTTTTAGGCTAAAAGAACTTTGGGGTAAGTATCCTGTGAAACCGGTCTGGGTTGATAAAAAAAATGCTCCAGTAAAGGAAGTTGTAATAGAAGAGGATATAAATCTTTTCGATGTACTTCCGTTATTTAGAATTAATGAATTTGATGCTGGATTTTATCTTTCAAAAGCACTTATAGTTACTAGAGATCCTAATAAACCTGAAAATTATGATGAGCAAAATTGCGGAATATATCGTATTCAAGTAAAAGGAAAGGATAAAGTTGCAATTCAGCCGATGCCATTCCACGATATCGCAGTTCACTTAAGAAATGCTGAAGAAAAGAATGAAAGGCTTCCAATTGCAATTTGTCTTGGGAACGATCCGGTTCTAAGCTTCATGGCTAGTACACCAATTGCATATGTACAATCAGAATATGACTTTGCAGGTGCTCTTAAAGGAGAACCGATAGAACTTACAAAAACTGAAAATAGCAACCTTGATATTCCAGCTCGTTCAGAAGTTATACTTGAAGGTTATATTGAACCAAGGGTTAGAGAAATCGAAGGACCATTCGGTGAATTCCCAGGAAGTTATTCGGGCGCACGTCTTCAACCAATTGTGAAAATAACAAAGATTACACATCGTAAAAATCCTATATTTGAAAACTTGTATCTTGGAATGCCTTGGACAGAGGTTGACTACTTAATCGCGCTTAACACAAGTATTCCTCTTTATGATCAATTAAAGAGAGACTTCCCAGAAGTACAAGCCGTAAATGCTATGTATACACATGGTATAGGTGCAATTGTATCTACAAAATCTCGTTTTGGAGGGTATGGAAAAGCTGTTGCAATGAGACTTTTATCAACTCCTCACGGAATGTCATATACAAAGATTGTTATTGTTGTAGATGAATTCGTAGATCCATTTAACTTAGAACAAGTAATGTGGGCTCTTACAACAAGAGTACGTCCAGATAAAGATGTATTCAAAGTTCCATACGCTCCAGGTATGCTACTAGATCCATCTTCAGAGCCTGCAGGAATGCATACTAAATTGGTTATTGATGCAACAACGCCAGTAGCACCTGATTTTGGAAGAGATACAGAGCTTTTAGGAAGTCCAATAGGGGTAGAAAAATGGACAAAAATTCTTAGAGATTTAGTAAAAGAAGGAGGCAACAAATAATGAAATGTCCTAGATGTGATTCGGAATTAGTAAGCGTAATGGTAAAATCACCAGTTGGTAATGCATGGGAAGTATATTTATGTGATACATGCAAATTCTCATGGAGAAGTACAGAGGGTGAAAATATAACGGACCCAGAACAATATGATAAAAGGTTCAAATTAAATTCAGAAGAATTTAATAAATTAGATCAAATTCCTCCTGTCCCACCATTGCTAAAAAAGAAATAATGATTTGTAAGTTTAACAATATAGGGATTCTTTTGCAATGAAATTGTAAATGCACCAATAATGAGCTATATTAGGATGAGTCAAAATAAATTGAAAAATAATTACAGAGTTTGGGAGTGTTATTATTGAGTTAAGAAAGACCTGTTTCTAAGAATTATTCTTGAATCAAGTCTTTTTTGTTTTGAAGGGAGATATACATGTAGAACTTTCAACTTTAGAGGATTTACGGGAATGTTAATAATACAAAAATTTTGTCTGTTCAGAATTGTATTATTGAATAAATAATACAGTTATATGTCTTTAGAAATTACGATATGTAAATATATGGAAAAGACGTGAAATGATAACGTTTTATCTCGCTTAATCTAATTTTATTGCATATAGGGATTGTTTTTATAGTATACAGTGCTATGATACTAGCATATAATGATTTACTATTTAATCATTTGACGATGAAATGTCTTCAGCATTAAATCTAAAGTATTCATTATAGAGGATAACAATAGGTTCTAATATTTACTGATTTTAGAGTATATAAGTTGCAATAAAAACTTTTTATTTGACTGCTTTGTATAGGTTTAAAGCTAAATAATAAATATAAATTATTTGTTGAGACTTATATTCATTGAGTGATTAAAAAATAAAAAGTGGTGGATGAAATTAAAAAATGCTAATTACAGTCTTGAACATTGTTGTATATAAGTGATTAGAATCTATATTGTTAAAAAAATAACAATGTTTTTTATTTTAGGAACTATGGTATTAAAAGATCTTCAAGTTTTTTTCAAAATCAGTTTTGAACCTATTGAAATATGATTCATATTTAGCCTTAAAAAGTTAGATAAACTAAGGCTTGAGGAATTCCACAAACAGATAAATTAATATTTATTAAAAATTTAGGAGGGGAAAATTATGGAACAGTTAGGAGTATTTGAAACAGCAACAGAGGCATGCGTAGCAGCTACAGTTGCACAAAAGGAGCTAGTGCTCAAATATACACTTGAGGACAGGGATCGTTTTATAGGTAATATCCGTAAGAATATTATTGGTAACATGGAAATGCTTGCTGAGATGGAATTTGATGAGACAGGTTATGGCAGATTAGAAGATAAATTAGCAAAGAATACAGGTGCGGTTATGCTATCTCAGGGTACAGAAGCTATTCCACAAAATATGTATGCCTCTGATAAGGGACTTACAGTAGAATATTATGCACCATTTGGTGTCGTAGGTGCTGTTACACCTGTAACGAATCCTGTTGCTACAGTTGTAGGAAATGGTATTGCGAATGTCGCAGCAGGAAATGCAATTGTATTTAATGCTCATCCTTCAGCCAAGAAGACTTCAGCAAGGGCAGTACATTTAATAAACAAAGCTGTTATTGAAGTTGGTGGACCTGGTAATTTATTTACAATGCCAGCAGAACCTACTTTAGATTCACTTAATGAAATTATGGCGTATCCATCAGTTAAATTATTGATAGGAACAGGTGGGCCTGGAATGGTTAAAACTCTGATGTGTTCAGGTAAGAAGGTTATTGCGGCTGGGGCAGGTAATCCACCATCAATTATTGATGAAACAGTAGATTTAGCAAAAGCAGCAGCAGGAATTTATGAGTCAGCTTCTTTTGATAACAATCTGCTTTGCATAGCAGAAAAAGAGTTGTTTGTAGTTGATACTATATTTGATGAGTTTATGAAAAGGTTAGAATCAGTAGGAGCTTATCGCGTAAATACGGAAGAAGGAAAAAGATTAACAGATATTTGTGTTGTAAAAGCATCAGGTGGTAGTTATGCTGCGAATAAAAAGTATGTAGGTAAGTGTGCAAATATAATTTTAAAGGCGGCAGGTATAAAAATTAATAATGATCCTAGAATGGTTATTTTTGAAGCACAGAATGATGATAAATTAGTTCATACGGAGCAGATGATGCCTATTATACCTGTTGTTAGGTGTAAAAATTTTGAAGAAGCAGTTGAAAGAGCAGTTGCAGCAGAGCATGATTGCAAGCATTCTGCATCTATTTGGTCAAATGATATAAACAGAGTAACTGCTTTTGGAAAAGTTATAAATACAACTATTTTTGTTCAAAATGGAGGGACAATGGCAGCATTTGGTATTGGAGGCACTGGAACTAATGCACCGACTATTGCTACACCAACAGGTGAAGGTGTAACAGGACCCCAATCATTCGTAAGAAGAAGGAGGTTCTGCATGGCAGGTGGCGGAAATTACCTTTTATAACAGGATAAATAATAAAGAAATGCTCTGTTAAAAGGTTATCAATATACAAGGAGTGATACGAAAATGCAGATTGAGAGTTTTCAAGATTTGGTTAAGAATGCTCAAAGTATAGAAAAGAAAAGTAGGATTGCAGTGGTGGCTGCTCATGATAAGCACACTCTACAATCTATAGTGAAAGCCAAAAAAGATAATTTAATAATTCCTATATTGATAGGAAATGAAATGGTAATTGTAAAGATGTTGATAGAATTAGGAGAAGATTCTAGAGAATATAAAATTGTACACGCAAGAAATATTGATGAATGTTTGGTTATTGCAGTTGAAATGATTCATAAACACATTGCAGATTTACTTATGAAAGGGAAACTTGAAACGTCTACTATGATGAAAGTAATCTTAAAAAAAGAGAATGATTTGAAAAAAGATAGAACTATGTCCGTAGTCGGCTTTTTTGAAACTGAGAAGTATCATAAATTGCTTTCTGTAAGTGATGTGGCAGTTAATATATATCCGGATGTGGAAAGAAAGAAGGATATTTTGTTAAATGCAGTAAAGATTTTAAATTTAATGGGAGTAGAAAATCCCAAGGTAGCTCTTTTGACAGCAACCGAAAATATAAATCCTAAGATGCCTGAAACTGAGCATGCAAATGATTTAAAGCAGATGAACAAAAATGGAGAGATACAGGGGTGCATTGTGGAAGGACCTATTTCCTTTGACTTGGCAACCAGCAGGGAAGCAACACGAATAAAGGGATACGAAAGTCAAGTTGCAGGAGATGCAGATTTATTATTGATGCCAGATCTTGTTTCTGCAAATGTATTAGGAAAATGTTTGACAGGATTTGCAGGTGCGCAGACTGCTGGTTTATTAGTTGGCGCAAAGGTTCCAATAATATTAACATCTCGTTCTGCCGAAGCTTCTGATAAATATTATTCAATTGCACTTGCTGCCTATGTTGCACAAAATTATTAATTTAGGAAAGAAGTGGTGGATATAGTGAAAACTTACGTTATTCTAGCTGTAAATACAGGATCAACATCTACAAAGATTGCTGTATTTGAGAATGAAAAAGAAGTGTTTAATAAAAATATAAGCCATGATATTGATAAATTAAAAGAATTTAAACAGATACAGGATCAATTAGGATATAGAAAAGAAATAGTTGAACAGGAACTTAAGGCTCATAGAATTTCTATAAAGAATATTGAGATTTTTGTAGGAAGAGGGGGCGGTTTGGTACCAATTAAAGGTGGGACGTATTTAGTAAATAGTAAACTTATTGAACATGCTAGCAAAGGAATGTCAGGACAGCACCCAGCACAGCTGGCATCTCAGATCTGTAATATCTTTGTAAAAAAGTATGGTGGAAGAGCTTATGTTGTAAATCCGCCCGATGTTGATGAATTTGAAGAAATCGCAAGAATTACTGGATTATATGGTGTATACAGAGAAAGTAAAGTTCATGCGCTAAATCAAAAGGAAGTTGCATTGAGATATTGTAATACAAATAATAAAAAATATGAAAATAGTAAACTTATAGTTTGTCATATTGGAGGGGGAATTTCAGTGACAGCCCACAATAATGGCAGGATGGTAGATTCTAATGATATTATTAATGGTGATGGACCTATGACGCCTACAAGAGCTGGTGCATTACCTATTACAAAGGTAGTAAGAATGTGTTATAGTGGAAGGTTTACAGAAAAAGAGCTGTACAATAAATTGACTAAAGAAAGTGGTTTGATTGATCATCTAGGAACATCAGATATTAGAAAAATTGAAAAGCGTATTATGCTAGGTGATAGATATGCAAAACTGGTATATAATGCAATGATTTATCAAATTGGGAAAAGTGTAGGAGCAGCTGCTTGTGTTTTAAAAGGAAAAGTAGATGCAATTATTTTAACCGGTGGAATAGCGAACAGTGACTATTTGGTGTCAAAGCTGGATGAATATATTAGCTGGATTTCTAAGATCAAGGTTATACCTGGAGAATTTGAAATGGAAGCGCTGGCAGCCGGGGCTCTTAGAGTAGTGCGTGGTGAGGAAGAGGCTATATTATACACAGGGCATCCTATTTGGAGTGGAGTTACTGCTTAAAAATTGTTAAAAAGATATTGATATTTCATGATTATATTTAGACGCTTTTTAGTATATTTGTAGGAAATTAAGAGGGACATTTGGAACTTTGTGGAATATTAACATTAAGATTTATTTTTGATAATTAATAGTAGATGTAGGGATGGCAACAAAAACATTATTTTTATTTAGTGGCAATAGGGTCACTCACATTTTCTACATTTCCTGTTTTCGTTACTTTTCTTGAATCATGTTTTTTTTAAGAGAAAATCAAGTTGTCAGATATTGTGATTGCAACTATTACATTCTTGGGTGTTGTGTTTGTTATTCCGAAGTTTGAATTCGGAAGTAATCTAACTCAAGGTGTTGTTTTTTATTCAACCATTAAATCTAAATAATTCATATTATTGTTGGTTAATGCTTTAATTTAAAAATGAACAACTTATTAAACACCATATTATTCACAAAAATTTTACGGTGTTTTTTATATCGTAATATTTTTATTGCATTATAAAAGCAATCCGTTAATTGATTTTATTGAATCGCTTTTTTCATGCTAATTTATCTAGTCTAGGTGCGGATATTAATTGGTTTTAAGAATTTAGTCAATCTACTCAACTTACTTAGAGTAATAATAAAAGTTTAAAATTAAAGACATTGATAAAAGTGTATTTATACAATATATCAGTATAAGTACACTTTTTTTGATTGAGAATATAATAAGGCCTAAGAAAGATAAATACATTTTACATAGTATTTACGCTCCTTTTAATAGTTTTTAGATAGAAATTTTAAATTTGTCATTGAAAACGTAACACAATTTTGAAGTTGTTTAAATTGAAAAGGTTTTATACATACTATAAGATAATAACTGAAAGAACTAATGTTAAAGTATATAAATAAAATAAATGGAGGTTTTATTATGGAAACTAACAAATCGTCTCTTAAAGGAAACGTACAAAGGTTAGGTAGTTTTTTAAGTGGTATGGTATTACCTAATATTGGCGCATTTATTGCTTGGGGGTTAATTACAGCTTTATTCATTCCAACAGGGTGGATGCCAAATGAATATTTGGGCAAGCTAGTAGGGCCTATGATAACGTTCTTACTACCATTACTTATTGGGTTCACAGGTGGTAAAATGGTTTACGGACATAGAGGTGGAGTTGTTGGTGCAATAGCAACAGCAGGGGTTATAATAGGTGCTTCTATTCCGATGTTCTTAGGAGCAATGATCATGGGGCCAGTTGGTGGGTACGTAATCAAAAAATTTGATAAATTAATAGAAGATAAAGTACCAACAGGTTTTGAAATGCTAGTTAACAACTTTTCAGCTGGAATCATTGGTGGAATTGTAGCAATTTTAGCCTATACATGTATTGAACCAGTAGTTTCCACATTTTCAAATACATTGGGAAGTTTGGCTACTATAGTTACTAATTTAGGGCTTTTACCATTAATAGATATATTTATAGAACCTGCTAAGATATTATTCCTAAATAATGCAATTAATCACGGAATATTAACTCCTCTTGGAGTACAACAAGCAGCGGATGCAGGTAAATCAATATTCTTCTTACTTGAAGCAAATCCAGGACCAGGTCTTGGTATACTTTTAGCTTATTCTTTATATGGAAAAGGAAATGCAAAACAATCAGCTCCAGGAGCTATAATTATTCACTTCCTTGGAGGAATACATGAAATATACTTCCCATACATTTTAATGAAACCAATATTAATATTAGCAGCAATAGCTGGTGGAATATCTGCAGATTTAGTATTTGTGTTAACTCATGCAGGGCTTAGAGCAGCATCTTCTCCAGGAAGTATATTTGCAATATTAGCTATGACAGCAAGTGATTCATATGTAGGTGTTATAGGAGGTGTTGCAGTAGGCGCAATAGTGTCTTTCTTAGTAGGTTCATTGATTCTTAAAGCATCAAAAGATAATGCAGAAGAAGAAAACTTCGATGACGCACAAGCTAAAATAAAAGATATGAAGGCAGAAAGTAAAGGTGCAAAGGTTGAAGAAGCTAAAGTCAGCTTATCAAAAACTGATGTTAAGATGATAGTTTTTGCTTGTGATGCAGGCATGGGATCTTCTGCAATGGGAGAATCTATTCTAAAGAAAGCATTAAAAGATGCTGGAATTACTGGTATTGATGTAAAGCACTCATCAGTTGATAGTATTCCGCAGGAAGCTAATGTGATATTTACTCAAGAAAACTTAATTGAGAGAGCAAGAAGTTCAGCAAATAATGCTGCTAGCATAATTACAATTAAAAATTTCTTGGATCGTTCTAAATATGATGAATTTATAAATACATTAAAATAATACATAAGTTTATCATTGTCAAATATAAAAAATTACTAGTAATAAAGGGCAATTGGTTTAATGATTGTCCTTTATTGTAATAAGTGTAGGCTAGAGAAAAAAATGATATCTTTAAGATATTATTTTTTTAAGAATGATAGTTAAAAAAATATCAAACAATTGTGGATATATGAAGGTATTTATAAATGAGTACAAAAAAGAAAAGGTCATTAACATAGATATAAATTTATAAGAATACAAAAAATAAATTAGATGTCTTAAATTAAATACTTAATAGCACTTATCAAGAAAGGAAAGGCAAATGCTTTTCCTTTAAAAATAAAAAAGATTGATTAATATTTAACAAGCAATCTTTTAGGACTAATATAAATATTGATTATTAAAGATGAAAAGTCGGGAGTTAAATACCCATTGGCTGATTATGAACTAACCCCGGATATGGCAATAGTTGATGTTGAACTTATGATTAATATGCCAAAGAATTTAACGGCAGCTTCAGGAATAGATGCATTAATTCACGCTATAGAAGCATACGTGTCAGTACTTGCATCAGAATATACTAATGGATTAGCACTTGAAGCAATAAGGTTAATATTCAAGTATTTACCACAGGCATACGAGGAAGGCACAACTAATGTGAAGGCAAGAGAAAAAATGGCTCATGCATCAACTATAGCAGGCATGGCATTTGCTAATGCATTCTTAGGAGTATGTCACTCAATGGCTCATAAATTAGGAGCAGAACATCACATACCTCACGGTGTTGCTAATGCACTATTAATTAATGAAGTAATAAGATTTAATGCGGTGGACAATCCATTAAAACAAACAGCATATCCACAATATAAATATCCAAATGTTAAAACAAGATATGCTAGAATTGCAGATTACTTAAACTTGGGTGGAAAAACAGAAGATGAAAAATTAGAATTATTAATTAAAGCTATAGATGAATTAAAAGAAAAGTTAGATTTACCAAAAAACATTAAAGAAGCTGGAGTAACAGAAAAGAAATTCTATAGAACCTTAGATGAAATGTCAGAGCAGGCTTTTGATGATCAATGTACAGGAGCAAATCCGAGATATCCATTAATAAAGGAAATAAAGCAGATGTTTATAAATGCTTATGATGCAGCAGAATAAATAGGCGGTATTTTATATAAATAGTAGTTTGGTAAATATTAATTGATTTACAAAACTACTCTATGTAGTAGTTTTTATTTAAAAGGATGGATAGTGACTATAAGATTTTTATAACTTTAAATTTGTCATTAGAAACGTACCACAAATTTGAACTTGTTTAAATTGAAACCGTATTTAGGATGATTTAATATATAAAGTGAAGGAGGCAATATTAATTAACATTGATGTAGTTGCTTAAAAATTAATCAAGACTCAAGTTATTTTAGCAGTATGGTCTCCAAATGAATGTTGACTAAAATGATATAAAAACTTGAAATAAGTCTGTGTCAAGTTAATGATTTTGTTTCTAATGGATGCATGGAATTTTTTGTGATTGGAAAATCTATTTTTAAAGAAACTAAAAAATTACAGCCAATAATGATTCAAGCATTCATGAAAATAGAATATTACAAATATGATCAGTTTGTGAATATAAAAAATAAAAAGTAAGTCAGGTGATATATTATGAATAGTTTAACGCCGAGACAGCAATTTATATTGAACACAGTGTTAAATGAAGAAACTTTTAATATTAAGCGACTTCATAAAGATCTTGATATCAGTGAAAGAACTATTTTAAGAGAAATTTCTTCTATTAATAAAAGGTTGAAAAAAAATAGTGTGACTATATTTAATGATGAAAATATGAATTTAAGCATTTCAGGTAAAAAAGAAAATATAGAAGATATAAAGAAATCATTGGAAATAGTTCCGATTCCGTGGCTGTTTAGCAAAGAGCAAAGACAAGTAGTAATTATATGTGAATTGTTAGTTAGTAAGGAACCATTAAAGGCTTCATATTTTTCTCACAAATTTAATGTTGTAATGGGAAGCATAAGTCTAGATATAGATAGTATTGAAGAAAGGCTTATTTCTAAGAACTTATGCATTATTAGGAAGAGAAGTTATGGCATAAGTATTCAAGGATCAGAATGGAATAAAAGAAATGCATTAGTGGAATTGATTTTTGAATTTAAACCATTTGAGGATCTATTAGCATTCCTTTATGATGAAAAAGTTGATCCTATAATTAAGAATTTTTTTAATATTATTTTTGGAAGTGAAGATATTAAATTAATAAAAGATATATTAAAAGATAATGATTTAGGTTACCTTAAGGGAAATGATGTAAAGTATTTCAGTCTATTTATCCAATTATTACTATCAATAAAAAAGAC
This sequence comes from Clostridium saccharoperbutylacetonicum N1-4(HMT), assembly GCF_000340885.1. Lineage (NCBI taxonomy): Bacteria > Bacillati > Bacillota > Clostridia > Eubacteriales > Clostridiaceae > Clostridium > Clostridium saccharoperbutylacetonicum. Next base: position 2,370,689 of record NC_020291.1, read on the forward strand.
AAAAAATGGAGAAAATATATATTTACCTAACCATATTAAAGAAAATATCTTATCATTAGAGGAATATAAGAAAATACAGTACTTAGGTGAATTATTACAAGAAAAAAATATACATATAACTGAAGATGAACTTGTTTATTTGTGCTTGTACTTAAGTGACTATAAATATTACATTAGTAATGAGCAATTTGTAGAATCAGACATTAATTATGAGAATATAGCTAAGGAAGTTACGGAAGAAGTATCAAAAAAAATACATGTTAATATTGCAGAGGATGGGCAATTAATAAAGGATTTGGCCCAACATTTTAGACAAACATTTTATATGTTAAATTTAGGATTAAAAGTAATAAATCCATTAATTAATGAAATAAAAGAGCATTATACAAATTTATATTCAGTTATAAAAAATACTTGTAGATTAATATTTTCTAGATATAATTTAAAAATTCCACCAGAAGAAGCGGGATATATAACCATGCATATTGCTGTTGCAATACAAAAGCAGCAAGCAATGTTAGGAAATATTAAAGTGCTTGTAATATGTCCAAGTGGTATAGGAAGCTCAAGAATCTTATGTAATAAAATAAAAGAACTTTTTAGCGAAATAGGAATTATTGATGTAGTATCACTACACGACATTAATAATACTATCGATAAAAATAATTATGATTTGATATTGTCAACAGTACCAGTAAACTTAAAGATGAAAGATAATTTAATTGTAATTTCACATTTTATGACGGAAACTGATATAGATAAGATTGGCAATTTTATATCTAATTTTAAAGTTAATAATAGAGAAGAACTAGAGCTATTTGCTGAAGCCGAAGATGATGGGGTTACAAGTAATGAATATGAATTGGCTAATACTATGGTTAAAAATTTTCAATTAAAAAAATCAAACAGTGAGTCATTTGTTGATTTGATAAATTTTATTGTAGAAGATATTCATGAAATAAATATTGGTAAAGATAAGGAAATAATAAGAAAGCTTATTTTTAAAAGAGAAGAAAAAGGGAATGTAGTTATTCCCGAAACTAGTGTAGCACTTATTCATACTAGAAGCGATGAAATAGTAAGGCCATTTGTAGGAGTATATAGGATTAACAACCCTCTTTCAATGAAAAGTGTGGGGTTTTCAGAAGAGAAGGTAGATACATTTATAGTTATGTTTGCGAGAAATGATGAAAGTAATTATATACTTAAAATTCTTGGAAAGATAAGTGCATCCTTAATAGAAAAGAAAGAATTTGTAAAGGTTTTAAAGTCAGGTAATGCTATAGAGATTAGAGATTATTTAATTAATATCATTAATAACGAGGAGGAAGATTAAATGGAAAAAGGAATATTAGCAAAAGACGGAATAGTATTAAATGTAAAATCAGAATCTAAGGATAAGGCAATAGAAAGAGTAGGTCATCTTTTAATTAGTGGCGGATATGTTAAAGATAATTATATAGAGGGAATGAAAGCTAGAGATGCAGAAGTTACAACTTATATGGGAAATGGCGTAGCAATACCTCATGGTATGAATGAATATAAAAAAGAAATACTTGAGTCAGGAATAGTTATAGCACAATATCCTGATGGAGTAGATTTTGGTGATGGGAACACAGCATATATAGTAATTGGAATAGCTGGAAAAGGTGATGAACATATGGAAATATTATCGAAAATAGCACTAACTGTTCAATACGAAGAAAATGTTGAAAGACTTAGAAATGCAAAATCTTCAGAAGAAATAATTAAAATTATAGAAGAGGGAGAGATGTAAAATGAAAGCAATTCAATTTGGTGCAGGAAATATAGGAAGAGGATTCATAGGTGCATTACTTTCCAAAGCAGGGTATAATGTAGTTTTTGCAGACGTAAATAAAGAAATAATTGATAAAATTAACGTAGATAAAAAGTATACAATACATGTTATGGATGTAGAGTGTGAAGAAATAGTAGTTGAAAACATAAGTGGAGTTATTTCAATAAATAATGAGATTTTAGAGGAGATAAAGGAAGCTGAAATTATAACAACAGCAGTGGGGCTTGTAGTTTTGCCAAGAATAGCCCCAACAATTGCTAGAGGAATAAAGCTTAGAAAAGAAGCCGGAATTAAAACTCCATTGAATATCATCGCGTGTGAAAATGCCATAAAAGCAAGCTCTCAGTTAAAGGCAGAAGTTGAGAAGTACCTAGATGAAGGAGAAATTGTTTACTTAGAAGAATTTGTTGGATTCCCAGATTGTTCAGTAGACAGAATAGTTCCACCAGTTAAAAGTGAAAATATTCTAGATGTGGTAGTTGAGAAATTCCATGAATGGAATGTTGAAGAAAAAGCTTTTAAAGGAACAATTCCAGAAATAGAAGGTATGAACTTAGCAGATAATTTAATGGCATATATAGAAAGAAAACTATTCACATTAAATACTGGTCATGCTATTACAGCATATATCGGAAATTTAAAAGGATATAACACTATAGATGAAAGTATAGCTGATGAAAAAATATATAATATTGTTAAAAAAGCTATGACAGAAAGTGGAATGGGGTTAGTAGAAAAACATAAATTTGATAAGGAAGTTCATCTTAAATACATTGATAAAATAATTGGAAGATTTAAAAATCCTTATTTAAAGGATGATGTATCAAGAGTTGGAAGGGAACCTCTTAGAAAATTAAGTGAAAATGATAGACTAATTAAGCCATTAATGACTGCTAGGGGATTCAATTTAAATGTGGACAACCTATTATTAGGAATAGGTGCAGCGCTTCATTATAAGAATGGAGAAGAACCACAAAGTACAAAATTACAAGAATTGATAGATGAAAAAGGAATAAAAGATGCTGTGGCAGAGATAGCAAATATAAATGATAATGACTTGCTAGAAAGGATAGAAAAAGCTTATACAGATATTTTAGAAGTATAAGAGCTTAAGGTGGATTTCTATCCACCTTAAATATATTGTTATATTATACATTAATGGTCAATCTTCCATAAGTATGCAAATAAGATTTATAATGGATTTTGTAATAAAAAAGTAATATTTGAATATATATAATATTATATAGACAATTGAAGATAATATGATAAAATACTCAGTAGGCATAAAAGAAAGTGTGGAGGTGAGGCTTAAGGGAAGAGTAATTTGTATGTAAAAAAAGCGCCAGGACTAAGTGGAATTTAGCTTAAAGCGAATTTTTAGCGAGTTAGTTTTTAAGAAAAAGAATTTAGATGATAGAATCTTTTTAAAGGAAACTAGACTCACATTCGTTTGCTGAGTAAGCTCAACTAATCAAATCGAAGATTTGGAGTTTCACTTATGTTGACGAGGTTGGGGAGTATCGAAACTTCGGCGGGTGCCCCACGGTATCGCACTACCGTAAACGACTGGTAAAACTGTAAAGTGATTTACAGCACAAGTTCAGTCTGGTGTTAAAACCTTTGTTTTAGTTTTAATTCCTAGGATTATTATGCCTTTTTATTTTTTGCTAGGATGGAATTAAAAGAGGATTAAAATTTAATATGTAAAGAAGAGAGGAAGAATAAATATGTGCGGAATAGTTGGATATTTTGGAGACAAGACAGCAAAAAATTTCTTAGTAGATGGATTATCAAAGTTGGAGTATAGAGGTTATGATTCAGCCGGCATTGCTGTAGTTAATGAAGGTAAGGTAAATATAGTCAAGCATAAAGGTCGTCTTGCTAATTTAACAGAGAATTTAGATGGCAATAAAGCTGAAGGCACAGTTGGTATCGGTCATACTAGATGGGCAACTCATGGCGAGCCATCAGATATTAATTCACATCCACACCAAAGTTCAAAAGGAGATATTACTGTAGTTCACAATGGAATTATAGAAAACTATCTAGAATTAAGACAATGGCTTAAAGGACAAGGATATGAATTTATATCTCAAACAGATACTGAAGTAATACCAAATTTAATTCACTATTACTATAAAGGAGATCTTTTTCAAGCAGTAGTAAAGGCAACTGAAAGATTAGAGGGAAGTTATGCTTTAGGAGTAATAAGTGGACAAGAACCAGATAAATTAGTAGCAGTAAGAAAGGATAGTCCATTAATTGTAGGCTTAGGACAAGGTGAAACATTTATTGCTTCAGATATTCCAGCAATAATAAGTTATACAAGAGATATTTATCTTTTAGAAGATAGAGAATTTGTTGTTATAACTAAGGATGGAGCTAAAATTTTAAGCGGTGATGGAACAGAAATAAAGAAAGATGTTTTCAAAGTAACTTGGAATGAGGATGCTGCTGAAAAAGGTGGGTATGATTCATTTATGCTAAAAGAAATTAATGAGCAACCAAAAGCTATTAAAGATACATTGGCTTCAAGATTATCAATGAATAATGACATTAACTTTGAAGATTTTAAATTATCTAAGGAAGATCTTGATAAAATAGATAGAATCTTTATAGTAGCTTGTGGAACTGCATATAATGCAGGGCTAATGGGAAGTGTAGCTATTGAGAAATTAGCAAAAATTCCAGTTGTAGTTGATATAGCATCGGAATTTAGATATAAAGATCCATTGGTAACTAATAAATCTCTTGTAATTACATTAAGTCAATCAGGAGAAACTGCTGATACATTAGCAGTTCTTAGAGATTGTAAGAAAGTTGGAGCTAGAACTTTGGCTATAACTAATGTTGTAGGAAGTAGTATTTCTAGAGAAGCTGACAATGTAATCTATACAATGGCAGGTCCAGAAATAGCTGTAGCTTCTACTAAAGCATATACAACACAAGTAGTTGTAATGTATTTAATGGCAATGTATTTTAGTGAATTAAGGGGATTAATGACTAAGGAATTAGATAAAGAATTAAGGGAAGCTTTATTATTAGTACCTGAAAAAGTTCAAATAATTTTAGATAAAGCAAACGAAATAGAAGAAACTGCAAATCTTTTAGCTAATGAAAAAGATGTATTTTACTTAGGAAGAGGTGCTGATTATGCATTATGTATAGAAGCATCATTAAAGCTAAAAGAAATTTCATATATCCATTCAGAAGCTTATGCTGGCGGAGAGTTGAAACATGGAACAATTGCACTAATAGAAAAAGGAACTAAAGTAATAGCTCTATTAACTCAAAGGTCACTTAGAGAAAAAATGATAAGTAATATAGTTGAGGTTAAGGCTAGAGGAGCAGAAGTAATTGGTATTGCTTATGAAAATGATGTATTAGATGAATCAATTTTCGATAAAGTAATCAGAATTCCAGAACTTTATAACTTGGTTTCACCAATAGTAGCTATAATTGCATTACAACTTTTAGCTTATTACACAGCTAAGAATAAAGGCTGCGATATAGATAAGCCAAGAAACTTAGCTAAATCAGTAACTGTTGAATAATTAGTAGGTTAAAATATTTTACTGTTGTGAGTTATAATTAATGTTGTCATATGCTATAATTAATATTGTCATAATGATTATAATTAGCATTGTCACAATTATGTATTTGCTGTAAGCAATAAAGTTTGTTTAAAAGTTGATGATATAAAATATATAAGGCATAGAGTAATAAGAACAATATTGTTATATTACTCTATGTTTTATTTTATTGCTTCATAAATTTTATTAAGGCTGTTATGTAAAAATAAAGTAATATTGTAAGTTTTAAAGTATAATGAAGATAGGGTATTTGGGAATAAATACCTTGTCTTTTTTATTGTGTGCTTTAGCGTTAAAAGACCCCCCCATGCTATGCGGGGGGTGAGCAAGTGGTTATATAGGTATTCCTTCAAGAAAGCTAGTCATTACGAATATCAGTATATACTTTATTACATGAGTCAAATAATGCATTTAGGTGTATCAAATTAAATCCCTTTGCATTATCTTGACATTTAGTATAAGTATCAGCATCTTCTGGATTATGAGATATATTAAGTTTTGAGTAATCTGCTGCTAGCAATCTATATCCATTAAATATTTTATAATTATCAAAAGAATTAGTAAATGCTGTAAATAAATATTCTAATGCTGATGGTAATATTTTCCCCCCCTCTGCTGAACGAAGGCAGAAGATGTAGTTGTCTTAGCGTCATATTTAAAATACTCAAGTAGTTCTTTATAAATGCTATTACCTCCAATGGATAATAATAAATTTATAACATATTAAAATGTCAATTTACGGTTTCGAGTAAAACCCTTGCCAGGATTTTTAACGAAAAGCTCAGTTGATTCTCCCATTTCTTTAATAATATATGTTAGCTTGTATTTTACAATTTCTGAGTACTTAATCATTGATGAGACTTCCTTAAATTTTTATATATTTAAGAGGCTGCACCGCATTTTTCTATATATTTGTCAAGTGTTTATTGTTAAAAAAGAGCAAGATATATTTTTATACCTTGCTCTTTTGAACGATATCAATGTCATTTTGTTAACTAAATGACATTGATCATTTAAGTCGTGAATTTAAGGAATATCTTGGTTTTAACATAATTCTTCTATCTTCTTTTCTATAGCTGACAGCTTATTTAAAATACGACCTTGCGTTGTGTATTTAAATTCTTCTGCAATATATATTGACAAGAAGGCTTCTCCAGTATCTTGATCTATTTGGTATAAAACTTCACTTACATATCCATATAAATTTTCCTGCTGTTGATTAAATATATGAACCTTAGAACCTTCTTTGGTTACAATATTTAAAATATCTTTTATTTCTTCTGAGTCTTGAACGACTTTAACTTGACCACCATCAGCATAACAAAATTCAACTTTCATCGTCTCACCACCTTTATACAAACTAATTATACCAAACTCAGAAAATTCATTCTAGATATATACTTAGAATTTTTAGAAATAATGAAGAAATTGTTGATTTAGATTATTGGTATAAAATATTAATTTAGTATAAACTTTTTTTTCAACGCATAATAAAACCATTAAATAAATGACTAGGAGAATTCAATTGAATCCTATGGATTTGATGCTGGCTCATCTTAATAACTAACTGTATCTGATAAGATTATGATGGATAAAAGCTTTATAGAAACCTTAGATAGTTTCAAGAAATTTATGTTAAGTAATAATGTTCCTAATTATGTTGTTCGTTATTGTGTACAGCTAAATAAGATTATTGAATATGTTCTTAGTGAGGATTACGAGGAATATAAAGAAAAATTAAAAGTTCAAATTTAAATGATATAATTTTATCTCCATTATCAAAAATAAAAAATCCTTCAAACTTGCATTCAAGAGCAATAGCAGTTTCTATTAGTTCCTGTTCTGAAAAATTATCTCGATTTAATTTATTAGTTTAATTTTGACGAGAAGTACCAATCATATCAGCTAAATATGATATAGGTATTTTTTCGTCTTAGCAGGATTTTTGTCTTTTGCCTATAGTTAATACCCTGAATATTTACATCTTTAGCTTATTTACATATGACAATATACATTGAATAGATTAACTGAAACTAATGATATTTATAAGAAATAACAGGAAGAAAAGCGTTTTTAGATTCGCAATAAATGTATAAAAGAATTAGATCAATGTTTCTATGATTATTGATATAAAGTGAAAGAAACAATAAAATCACAGATTAAGGGATACTGTGAAAAAGGTATCATTTTTTTAGATTAGGTGTTCAGAAATGAATGCCTATTTTTTATTGTATAGGAAAGTATAGAAGTTTCAAATTTTTAAAGCCAGTTATATCAACACTTGAGAGGAATGTGCTTTGTGAGAATGTGATTAAAAGAGAACGTGGCACAGCTACTTTATCATTATTTGAAAACTTTACGGAGATATTAACTGAATTATTCCGTTTAATCTTAACTAAAACATTAAAAAAGCAATATGTGATAAAAAACACTTATGTAAAATAATAGAAATAATGCCGTAAAATGGTAAACGTTTGCATTAGGGGGTTCCACCAATATTATACAATAAAATTTAAAACAATTTAAAATAATTAAAAAAATCTAAACATTTACAGGAAAAAACTGTAGAATAAGCTGAAAAATTAAGTTATATTTTATAATATTTTACAGTATAAACCATAATAGGAACGAGCTACAATGAAATTGTGATTGAGAAAATCAAACATAATAATATTAAGGCAAATTTAATGAGTGGCAGATCAATACATTTGTATATTTTTGAAATGTTATGTCGACGAGTTATACTAATATCTTTTACTATGGGCAAACCTACATACTAGTTTGACATAAAGTGAAATATCTCAAATGAATTTTATATTCTACCTGAATCTAGTTAAACTTCAAGTGCACTTTGATTAAGAAAAAATATACAGTGCATATTCGATTTGTTATTTTCTTTTATGTGCCTGATTAAATTTAGAATGGAGGTTTTAAGTTGAAAGGATTAATTTTTAACAAAAACAGAGAAATCGAAGTAAGGGAGGTTAATGAACCGCGAATTTGTTCCAAATGTGAAGTTAAAATTGAAATAAAATATTCAGGAATATGCGGAACAGATTTACAAGTTTTAAAAGGAAATTTAGAATGTAAATCAGATATTATTAGAGGTCATGAAGCAGTTGGTATAGTAACAGAAGTTGGGGTTAATGTGAAAAATGTAAAAGTTAATGATAGGGTAGTTATTGATCCTAATCAATACTGTGGGAAATGCTTTTATTGTAGAAATGATCAAACTAATTTTTGTGAAGGTGATAATGGCAAGTTAGCTGTTGCCGGAATGAATAAGGATGGATTATTTGTAAAATATTTTGTATGTGATGAAACTTTTGTATATAAAATACCAGACGATTTAAGTTTAGAAGCTGCAGTATTAGTTGAACCATTAGCTTGTGTACTTCATAATATTAAAGCTGCAAACATACAGCCAGAAGATTCTGTGCTTATTATAGGTTCTGGACCAATGGGGATGCTTTGTCAATTGATTTGTAAAAGAATAGCTGGGCTTACAGTAAGCATTGAAAAAAATGATTTTAGAAAAAGAATTTCACAAAGATTTGTAGATTATGCATATTATCCAGGAGAATTAACAACAGAAAAAGTAAAAAAAATAAATGATGGCAAAAAATTTGATGTAATTATAGATGCAGTGGGAAATCAAATGGAAATATGTGAGGCTATGATAGAAAAAGAAGGGAGAATTGTCATATTAGGAATAGATACTTCATATAATTTCAAATTTAATCCTGCTCATTATCAAAATAATGGAATAAGAATAATAGGTGCTGGAGAATATAATTTAATGTTTGAAAAAGCTATAAAATGCGCTACAAAGTTGGAAAATCTGGAAGGATTGGTGACTAAGATATACCCTATAGAAAAAAGCAAAGAAGCATTTAAAGAACTGCTATCTGGTGATATGGAATCTGTGAAAACAGTTTTTGAATTCCAGTAAAACAAATTTTAATATGAATTAAATTTAGTAATAAGCAGTTATTCAAATATAAATACTTTATTTATATTTTATTTAATCAAGATCCGTAATTTTAGGAATCGAAAGGAGAAAAATTATGAAGATAAGTAATTTAAGTAAAATAGATAAGTTTGTGAAAAGCAAAATATCTAAAGATCAATATCTAGTATGGATACCTAAAGTTTGGAATACTATATGTTTTCAAAATATATTGTGTGAAAATGAAAATGAAATTAAAGTTGATGCTTATGAATATATTTCTAATTTAATACAATTTTTAAAATCAAAAAATTATAATCTTCCAATGGATAATAATTTTGATAAGAGCTCTATTTACTGTTCACTAGTTAGATATTCTACTGCTTGGGATTATAACCATGATGGAAAATTAGAAATGGGAACCTTTTTAAAAACGATTATATTGTTACCAATGTTAAAGAATATAGGAATAGATATATTATACTTGCTTCCTATAACGGAATACAGCGAATTATATATAAAAGGGGATATTGGCGGACCGTTTGCAATAAAAAATTATTTTAAACTAGATGAAAATTTACATGATGATATGTTGGATGACATGTATGATTTCACACTTGATGATGAATTTGCATCTTTAGTAGAGGCATGTCACCTTTTAGGAATAAGGGTAGTTAATGATTTTATACCAAGGGTTACTGCGCGTAACAGTGATATAATAAAAGATCATCCAGACTGGGTGTATTGGATAAAAAAAGAATATATAAATGATTTTAAAGTGCCTAATATACCAGAGTTAGGATTTTTTGAGGAATGTACTCACGATAATTTAGAAATAATATATAAATCAGAAGAAACTAAGATTCATTTAAGTAAATTTTCTAAGTCGCCAGATAAATTAGATAGTAGTTTGTGGAAAAGATTAAAAGAACAATCTGAAAGAACAGGAGAAGATCTGTTATTGCTAGTTGAAAAGGAAATGAAAATAACAACTCCGCCTGCACACTCAGACTGGGTAAATGATGTACAGCCGATTTGGACAGATATCACATTTTTGAAAATATATATAGACGTATATCCAGAAGCTAAAAAATTTTTAAGTGAGAATCAAGCACCTTATGTCATGTTTGATACTATAAAAGCTAATAGGTTTCCTGGAAGAGAGCCTAATTATGGTTTATGGCGACTTTTTGAAGATGTTTTACGCCATAATATCACTAAATATGATATAGATGGGATAAGAGTAGATATAGGACACACTTTACCTCAAAAGCTATTAAATCATTTATTTAATGTTGTAAAAGAGATAAAACCTAATGCAATATTTATGAGTGAAGATTTATTTAATAGAAATCATGAAAGAGCTTATGAAAGTGGATACAATATAATGTTGGGAAGTGAATGGTTAGAAGTGTCAAGGATAAGTAAAGATAATCTAATTAATTTCTTAACAGAATTACGGGACATGAAGATTAAAGTATTTGGATGTGCTGAAACTGCTGATACTCCAAGAATTGTAACTAGAAATGGTGGAATTCAATTAGCTCGTTCAATTGCAGTATTTAATATGTTTATACCCAATGTAGTTCCTTTTATAACTACAGGTGGAGAAGTAAATGAGGATGAACCTATAAATTGTGGGTTAGCAGATAATACAAATGGAGCAGAAATACCAAGAGCATTTTTTAATAAAATGAAGATTGAATGGACTAATAAAAATGCTCAAGCAATGCTTCAGTTATTGAAGGACTTAAAAGAGTGTAAAAGTGAATATTTATCTCTATTAAATTCCGAATATTTTGAAATTTTAAGTTCCTCAAGTGAAGTAATTATATATGCTTATAAGAATGGAAGGAAAGCTCTTGTATTATTATTTAACTTAAATATGAATAATGAAAAAAAAATAATACTAAATGAGTCAATTAACTTTATAGAAAATCCTAAAATTGTTATAAACAGTGTAGAAAATGATCAAAGAAGAGTATTAAATAATGAATCTGATATGCTAAAACCTGGACAAGCTATTGTTTTAGTTGGTAATTGTAAAATCAATTAAAAGTATTTGAATTGAAAAACTGAAAATATTATATGATATGTGGAGGAATGAATAATGAGCATTGTAGATAAAAATGAAGTAATAATATGGCATGAATTTGATGGAAAGGCAGATACAACATTACGTTTATTAGAAGATATAACTAGAGAAGTAAGCGAAAGAACAAACGTAAATTTTAAACTTAAAATGATGAATATAGTAGATTTTATAAAAGGGCTCAGTGCCATTCATAAAACAAAAAATGGTCCACATATGGCATTTATACCATCAGATTTAACTGTATTTGCAGAGAAAGGATTATTTTCAGAGGTGCCAGAATTGCTATTTAATGGATATGCTGATAAGAAAATATATGAAACAATGAGCTATAAAGGGAAACAATATGGTGTACCTATATTAGGTGGAAATAATGAAGTTATATATTATAACAAGAAGATATTAAAAGATATTCCAAAGGATTTTGAAGATTTAAGAAAAATGAAGGCTGGCTTTGAAGAAAAGGGAATTATTCCAATAGCTGTTGATATGGAAATACCTTATTGGTTTATACCATTTTTATCAGCTTTTGGTGGATGGCCAATTAAAGATAAAAATTTAGAATTAGATTATGAAGCCTTAAAAGAAACATTTTCATTTTTAAGAGAACAAATACAAGAAGGCATAATTGTTCATTATAAGGCAACTGATGCTATGTTAAGTAATTTTATTGATGGAAAGATAGCATGCATGATGAATGGAGAATGGGTATATAATTATTTACTTGAAGAATGTGAAGATATATTAGGTGTATGTTTAATACCAACTATAAGGGGCAAGCAAGCAAAGGTAACTACCTCAACTATAGGATGGGTATTTCCTTGTGATTCATTGGAATCAGAATATAAAAAACCTATAATGGAACTTGTAAAATACATGATGAGTGATGAGTGTCAACTAAGGCTATTAAATGGAGTAAATAGAATACCTGTTAATAAAAAAATAATTGAAGAAGTTAAACAAAATGGATCTGAAACTAAAAAAGGTATTTTAGAACAACTTAATTTTAGTGAAACAATTCCAGTAAACTTTAAAATGAGAGAAATATGGGATGATATAGAAAATGGATTGAAAATGTTAAAGAATAATTCAATTTCAATAGATGACATAGTAAAAACTGTAATGTATAAAAAATAATTTAAGGCATCTGTAATAATAATTAATATTTCTTAGGAGGTACACAACACGGGAATAATAAGAAGAAGGATGTGTAAATATGAAAGTAACACTTTTTAGTCAAGTATCAATAGATGGAAAACTAACATTAGGAGCAGGGAGTTCTAGTAAAGATTTATTTACTCTTTTAGATGATAATGATAAAAAATTTATTCATGAGTTTAGAGGAAAAGTTAATGGTATAATGGTTGGTAAAAAAACTATAGATACAGATAATCCATTTTTGACTAATAGATATCAAGAAAATAGAAATCCAATAAGAATAGTTCCAACAAGTAAAATGGATTTAGATTTTTCTTCAAATATTTTTACTGATAACGAAAAGACAATAGTGGTAACAACAGAGGATGGAAAGGATGACGAAAAAATAGATTATATAAAAAGTATAGGTAAAGAATGTTTAGTTTTTGGAAAAGACAAAGTAGATTTTACAAATTTATTTAAACATTTAGAAAAGGAATTTAATATAAAAAGTATAATGCTCGAAGGAGGTGGATATTTAAATTGGACACTTTTTGAAGAAAATCTAGTAGATGAAATAATACTTATGCAATTACCAGTAATAATAGGTGGATATGACAATGTTTCACTAGTAGATGGGGAAGGATTCAAAGATATAGAGTCATTAAAGAAATTTGAATTTTTAGAGTGTAAACCAAGAAAAAATTACAGTATGCTAAGATTTAAAAGAAAAAAGCAGCTAGCAAAATTTGTGATTTAAAGTATAAGATTATCTAGTAACATAATATACGGAATCAAGGAGGTAAAATTGAATAAACAATGTACTAAGGCAGTTATATTTGATATGGATGGAGTTCTTGTTGATAGTGAACCTATGTATTTTGAAATAGAAAGATATTTATTTTCATACTTCAAAGTAAATGTGTCTAAAGAGCAACATGAAGCTTTGGTTGGTACTAGCTTGGAAAATATGTGGGAAAAGCTTATAAAAGATAATAATTTAAAACAGAGCAAGGAGAAGATTGTGGATTATCATAAAAAATATGTTATAAAACATGTGGAAGGCTTACGTGAACTCTTGCCAACAAAAAATATAAAAGAGCTTTTAGAAGATTTAAAAGAAAAAGATATAAAAATTGGATTAGCTTCATCATCACCAAAAGATTTAATAAATATAATTTTAAATAAGTTAAATATAAAAAAATTTTTTCAAATTATTGTTAGTGGAGATGAGGTTGAAAAAAGTAAACCTCATCCAGAAATATTTATAAAAGTTGCACAACTTTTAAATGTAGCACCAAATGAATGTGTTGTAATAGAGGATTCATCAAATGGAGTAAATGCAGCTGTTGCCGCGGGCATGAAGTGTATTGGATTTTCAAATCCCCATTCAGGAAAGCAAAACTTGGAGAATGCAGATATTATAATAAATGAATTCCCTAATATAAGTTCATATCTAGACATTTAGCGTATAAATTTATTTTGTTTCGGTATCGATACCAAGAATTATTAAGGAGAAGGTGTTAATAATGAATCTTGAAATAGATGATAAACTTAAAGAAGAATGCGGAGTTTTTGGAGCCATAGATTTCAGTAAAGAGTTAAATTGTAGTGAGTTAACTTATTATGGATTATATTCACTACAACATAGAGGTCAGCAAAGCTGTGGAATAGCAGTACACCTACAAGACAAAATAAAATATCACAAAGAGTTAGGCACTGTAAGTGAAGTATTTAATGAAGATTTGCTTAATGATTTGAAAGGAAATTTATCTATAGGTCATGTTAGATATGCAACGAATGGACAAAATTCAAGTATAAATGCACAACCTTTTATAATTGCTAACGAAGAAAAAAAATTAGCAATTGCTCATAATGGACATATTTTAAATACAAATGCTTTGAAAAGTCAATTGACTAAGTATAAATTAAATTCATCAATAGATTCAGAAGTGCTAGGATATTTGATATTAAAGGAACAAGAGAAGGGCATATCAATAGAAAATAGTATATTAAATATGATGGATAATGTAAAAGGAGCATATTCTTTGATTATAATGACGAAAGATAAACTTATAGGAGTAAGAGATCCTTTAGGGATGCGACCTCTATGTATTGGTAAATTAAATAATTCATATATTATAGCATCGGAAAGTTGTGCTTTAGATTCTATAGGTGCTGAATTTATAAGAGATGTAGAGCAAGGTGAAGTGGTTACTATAGATAAGGAAGGAATAAGAAGCATAAAAAAACAAGTGAAAGAACAAAAAAAGCTTTGTGTATTTGAATTTATCTATTTCGCAAGAGAAGATAGTAAAATAGATGGAATCAGCGTTTATAAAGCAAGAGAAGCCATAGGAAGGGAACTAGCAAAATTATATAATATTGATGCCGATCTGGTTGTAGGTGTACCTGATTCTGGAATACCAGCGGCACTCTCATATGCTAAGGAAAGTGGAGTTCCATATGGACAAGGCTTTGTAAAAAATAAATATATTGGCAGAACATTTATACAATCTACTCAAAGTGAAAGAATAATGTCTGTTAAAATTAAGTTAAATCCAATAGAGGAAAATATAAAAGGAAAAAGATTAATACTAATAGATGATTCATTAGTTAGGGGTACAACATTAAAATGTATAGTTAAACAATTGAAAGGAGCTGGAGCAAAAGAAGTACATGTTATAATTGCAGCTCCACCTATAAAATTTTCATGTTTTTATGGAGTAGCAACATCAAATAACAAAGAATTAATAGCCTATAATAAGTCTATAGATGATATAAAAAAATATATATCAGCAGACTCATTAAATTTCATGAGCATTGAAAATTTATTAAAGTCTGTTAGAAAACAGAATAATAAATGTGAATTTTGTACAGCATGTTTTAATGGAGATTATCCATATTTAAAGGAAGTACAAATTAATTTAGCCAAAAAACTAAGTAATTTTTAGCTTGCTTACATATTAAGAAGAAAGTTAATTATAAAAAAGAGTAACACTATATGTGTTACTCGCAAATAAGATGGAAATGAGGAAGAAACATGATTGAAAAATTTTTTAAAAAGAGCCCATATTTAAGCGCGATGTTAGCAATAGCAATACCGGTGTCCATTCAAAGCTTGTTTCAGGCTTCTTTAAGTGTTATTGACCAAGCTATGGTAGGACAACTGGGAGAAAATGCAATTGCAGCTGTTGGGTTAGGATCGAGATTTCCTAATATTTTTATTATAACTTTGAATGCAATTGGTGCTTCAACCTCTATTATGGTATCTCAATTTTGGGGTAAAAAAGACAAAGAAAATATAGCACGCTCATTTGGTGGGAATTTATTTATTGGACTTCTTATAACTTTAATATTTTCTCTACTTTCGTTTGGATTTCCAAATCAAGTATTAAGCTGGTATACAAAAGATGCCAAAGTAATTGAATTAGGAAGTGAATATCTTAAGACTATTGCAGTTGGATATATACCAATACTTTTAATAACTATGTATTCATCGATTTTAAGAAGTACAGAACATGTTAAACTACCTATGTTTGCAGGAATATTTGGTATTCTAATGAACACTTTATTAAATTATATTCTTATATTTGGTAAGTTTGGATTTGGAGCAATGGGATTACAAGGTACGGCTTATGCTACAACTATAACTAGACTTTTAGAAGCTTTAATTCTTTTTACATGCATATATGCAAAAAAATATCCAGGAGCATTTAAAATAAAGGAAATATTTAACTTATCAGCTGAGTTTATTAAGAAAATTATAATTATATCTACTCCAATACTAATAAATGAATTTTTATGGGCAGTAGGGGAAACAATGTATTCTATTGTATATGGGAGAATGGGAACAGATGAAGTTGCAGCAATGACATTAACATTTCCAATACAAAGTTTAAGCATTGGTTTATTTTCAGGTGTTAGCGTTGCAGCTGGGATTATGATAGGAAATAAACTTGGTAAGAATGAAAATGAAGAGGCTTTTAAATATTCAAGAAAGTTTATTAAATTAGGTATTGTAGGTGCAGCAATATTTGGAATTGTGTTAATTATGTTATCAAAATTATATGTAGTTATATTTAATATCTCTAATGATTTAAAGGATTGTACAATCAAGATATTAATTATGTTTGCATTAGTATTATGGATTAAAGTTTCA
Organism: Clostridium saccharoperbutylacetonicum N1-4(HMT); assembly: GCF_000340885.1. Lineage (NCBI taxonomy): Bacteria > Bacillati > Bacillota > Clostridia > Eubacteriales > Clostridiaceae > Clostridium > Clostridium saccharoperbutylacetonicum. Next base: position 2,387,441 of record NC_020291.1, read on the forward strand.
AATATGATAATAGGAGGTGGAATTTTAAGAAGTGGTGGACAAACTAAGTATACATTATATTTAGATATGTTTGGAACATGGGGAATAGGAGTTCCATTTGGATTTATTTCAGCATTTATTTTCAAGCTTCCTATTGAATGGGTTTATTTGATAATTTCTAGTGAGGAACTAGCTAGATTAATTATTGGACTTAAATTGATGTATTCAAAAAAATGGATGGCAAATATTACTGAAAACAATACAGGAGAATGTAGTATAAATAAATAGCTATAACATATATTGAAATATTAAACAGACAAGCGAAAAATCAAGAGAATAAAAAGATTCCTGATTTTTTTAGTCAATAAATAGTTTTAAATAAATATTGCGTATATGAAAATATAATCCATAATTAAATTCATAACAATGGCTAACCTTTTGACTACAGTACTAAAATAGCATCTGCGAACGTAATGGTAAATTGTTTGAATGATAAAAAATTCTCTCACAAAATAGGAGAAAATTTAGAAAAAACATATAAAATAAAAAAAGCTGCACTATAAGGCATCTAAACCAAATAATACAGCAATCTATCAATTTTAATGGTGCCGCTAGCCGGACTCGAACCGGCACGGTATCGCTACCAGAGGATTTTGAGTCCACCACGTCTGCCATTCCATCACAGCGGCATGTCAACTGACAAAAGTTATTCTATCACGTTTTAAAAAATATAGCAATAGGAAATTTTAAATTTCTTTATTTTAGTAAAAATTCTAGTATATATACTTATTGATATTTATTATATAATTATAATTGTAGAAATATTTAGACAATATTTTAGCAAATTAAATCTAATACATGTTATTTATTCATGTTAAGTGAGTATCTTGAAATAAAAGTAGAGAAAAGTGTATAAATTTTTAAATAAAGGTTGTGGGGAAGCAAATGATTTGCTAGAATAGGAATAGGGGAAATGTGCCCCAGCGGGTTATTTCATGACCAGCTACAATTTTAATGCTTAGAAATAAGATTAAGAATTTGTAATTATCTAATTAATTAGGGAGGAGCAAAAATATATGATGTATTCAAAAGAAGTTGAAGAAATGTGTGTACTTGCTAAAGGTCCTAATCACGGATCAGCGCCAATTCCTGTAGAAGGAAGATGGGTTCAATCAAAAGAAGTAACTGATATATCAGGATTAACTCACGGAATAGGTTGGTGTGCACCACAACAAGGAGCTTGTAAATTAACTTTAAATGTTAAGGATGGTATTATCCAAGAAGCATTAGTTGAAACAATTGGATGTTCAGGAATGACTCATTCAGCTGCTATGGCTTCAGAAATCTTACCAGGAAAGACTATATTAGAAGCATTAAACACAGACTTAGTTTGTGACGCTATAAACACAGCTATGAGAGAATTATTCTTACAAATCGTTTATGGAAGAACTCAAACTGCATTCTCAGAAGGTGGACTACCTATAGGAGCAGGTCTTGAAGATTTAGGAAAAGGTTTAAGATCTCAAGTTGGTACTATGTATGGAACTTTAGCTAAAGGACCAAGATACCTTGAAATGGCTGAAGGATATGTTACAGAAGTTGCTGTAGACGAAGATAAAGAAATCATTGGATATAAGTTTGTTAACTTAGGAAAAATGATGGAAAGTATCGCTAAAGGTATGGATGCTAATGAAGCATTAGAAAAAGCTAAAGGTCAATACGGAAGAGTTGCTGACGCTGCTGAATTATTAGACCCAAGACATAAATAATTATTTGTAAAGGAGGATTTTTAAAATGGCATTATTTGAAAGTTATGAAAGAAGAATTAACCAAATCACTCCAGTATTAGAAAAATACGGAATGAAAACTATGGAAGATGCTAAAGCAGTTTGTGCTGAAGTTGGAGTAGATCCATATACAATCGTTAAGGAAACTCAACCAATCGCATTTGAAAATGCTGGATGGGCATACGTTTTAGGTGCTGCTATAGCAATAAAGAAAGGTTGCAAGAAAGCTGCTGATGCTGCTGAAGCAATCGGAGAAGGATTACAAGCATTCTGTATCCCTGGATCAGTTGCAGACGATAGAAAAGTTGGTTTAGGACACGGAAACTTAGGAGCTATGCTTTTAAGAGAAGAAACTAAATGTTTCGCATTCTTAGCAGGACACGAAAGCTTCGCTGCTGCTGAAGGTGCTATTAAAATAGCTGAAAAAGCTAACAGAGTAAGAAAAGAACCATTAAGAGTTATCTTAAACGGTCTTGGAAAAGATGCTGCATTCATCATTTCAAGAATCAATGGTTTCACATATGTTCAAACTCAATTTGACTACTATACTGGAGAAGTTAAAGTAGTTAAAGAAAAAGCATACTCAAACGGAGAAAGAGCAAAAGTAAGATGTTACGGTGCTGACGACGTTAGAGAAGGTGTTGCAATCATGCATAAAGAAGGAGTTGACGTATCAATCACTGGTAACTCAACTAACCCAACTAGATTCCAACATCCAGTTGCAGGAACATACAAGAAAGAATGTATCGAACAAGGTAAGAAATACTTCTCAGTAGCATCAGGTGGTGGTACAGGAAGAACTCTTCACCCAGATAACATGGCTGCAGGTCCAGCTTCTTACGGTATGACTGATACTATGGGAAGAATGCACTCAGATGCACAATTCGCAGGATCATCATCAGTTCCAGCTCACGTTGAAATGATGGGATTAATCGGAGCAGGAAACAACCCAATGGTTGGTATGACTGTTGCTGTAGCTGTTGCTGTTCAAGAAGCACTTGCAAAGTAATTGATTTTACTAGATTAAGGGCGAATTAGTAAGCTAATATAAACTATTTTAAATACACATATCTAATAGATTTTAATGTCTATAGATGTGTGTATTTTTTTATACTCAAAAAGAGACTCCCATCTATATGTGTGTGGAGGTGGATATTGTTGAAGAAAATTAATATGAGAATAAAAAGTATCAGCTTATTCAACAGGTGTAAGAAGGTCAACATTAATAAATATACAAATAAGTGATTTAGATTTAGAAAATGGATATTGTTACTATAGGCACACTAAAAACAGAAAAGCTCAAACAGTATCTATACCACCAAGTATGTGTAACATTCTAAAAGAATATTTAGAATATTTGCCAAGTGAATGTATATATTTATTTCTGACTATCTTAGGTGAGCAAATGAAAGTTGCAAGTCTTACTCACACATTAGAAGAATATAACCGTTCTAGAGATGTACAAAGGACAGGTATCCATAAGTTTAGACATTGGTTTTGTAAGAAAAGCGTACTGCTAGGAATGGATTTGATTAGGCTACAAAAAATTGTGGGTCATAGTAATCTAGAGATATTGAGAAATTATGTGAATTTATTAACTCAAGATTTAAAGAAAGATGAGGTTGTTTTTAATCCGCTAGAAGATATTCAGAGGAAAAATAAAGAAGCAAAACATATAAGACTTAGAAAATAATTAAACTCTGGGCATTGTTCATGAGTCAAATTTTACTTAAAAATTATTCAGTAAATCAGACTTTGGTAAGAAAATAAAAAAATGACTTATTGTGGTGTAATAAGTCATTTGAAAATAGTACTGAGCTTGGACAATATTAAATTATAGTTGCAGTAATAATTTAACAAGCCTAACAATTATAATTATAAGAAGTAATTGTGACAACATTATGTCAAATTAATCAACTTGATACAAATTATTCTATTTAATATAGTAAATGAAATGATGAGTAGATAATTATAAAAATAAAAAGGACAATCTCCTAATGGGTAACAGACTATCCTGAATACTGTGTAAAAGGGTAATATTATGAAAAAATTATCGTCATCATGGTTTTATTATATTTACAAATGCACCTAATGAAATTATACCGAATATAGTAGAAGCTAATGTTCCATATCAAGGTTGTATAAATATAATGAAATCAAATATAATTTGGTATAAGTACAAAGAAAAAAAGAATTATTAATATAGAAAGGACTATCAAAAAACAGATAGTCCTTTCTTATGCAAAAAAATAGAAGCCTTGATTTTTCATTATTTAGAAAACCCGCAGGCAAATTAATAGTTACTTGCAGGTTGTTGCTAACAGCTTCTATTACTGAGTAAATCCGAATTGACTACTGTTGTAGATTGATAGAAACAGACATAGTCGTTGGTTTCATCAAATACTTTGTAACCAGCACTTTTCAAGAGTTCGATCTCTTTTTTAAAATCTTCAATTGAAGTATCCTCTCGATGTATTTCGATTGATTCTCTAATTACCATCCAAGCCCCACCTTTATATAAAATATTATTGATTATTTGTATTTAGTTGCTCTTTGTATGCAGCAATGATTGCTTTATCCAATTTTTGACTTAACTTCAAAACATAGTCGTTGGTTAATTCTTTATTGTTTGCTATTTCTATATGTAACATATCTCTATACATATCTATATTGTATGATATTAAATCATCCATTATTCTCACTCAACCTCCTTTCATGCCTATAAATTGCTTGTATCTATGGATAAACTTGTTATTTATAGATATCATTTAGAAGCGAAAAATTATAATATGCATATTTGTTAATAATTAAATATACATATGAGAAAGTGTCGTTTCTTTTGCAATCCAGTTAGTTGGATTTTATATAAATTGTAATATACATATTTGATAATAAAATGTTACATTATATGAAATTGATATTTGTATAAAAACAACAACAAATTTTAAGTTTCCCTCTTAATACTACTTGCTATTTACTTTAAATGCTTATCACAAAATCAATTATAGAGATATTTCCAGCAGTTTACAAATTAAAAAAAAGTAAGTGATTTCCATTAAATTCACTTACATTTTTCCTTGTTATCTTTGCAACATTTTTAGTGTTCATGTATTGAGTCATTTATGTCTAAATATAATGATACTATTTTTGTATTCATTGGATACGTAAATTTTCCGAATAGTGCAATTTATTTTTTGTTGAAATAAGTGTAACATTTGAAAGCAATATTACTAATGCTATTGTTTCTAATATTATGTTATTTATGAAAATTAACATCTTTAAAATGTAAAAAGAGTCGACATTATTTTATTTATCATTGTAATATAATGATAAAATTTGCGATAAAAAATACATTTAATTTTTATAGAAGATTCTGTTTGTTTAATATTTAGTTTTTCATCATCAGTCACTCTATAATACGCTCAAACCTTTGGATAATTAAAGAATAATCTATATTTAACTCTTTTGCTCTTTCAACACCTTTAACGCTTTACCATATTAATATTAGTTTTTTATATATCAACGCTCTAACATAGGATGTTTAATAATATAAGATTATTTATATAGAAATTTTAAGTAGATAAAACAATAAAGGGCTGTTTGCAACAGCCCTTTAATACAATTTTGTTATATAAGAAATAACGCTTTTAAGTTTTGAATAAAGTTTAATTAAAATATCTAACTTTTATTGTTATTAATTTGGATCTAGTGTATTTAAGTGATATACATTATTTGGATCCACGCTAGACACTGTACTATTTTTAGTAATCTTAGTATGTGTAGTTTTAGTTGACGCAAATGCAACATTTGTTAATAACATTGATGTTGCCATTACTGCCAATATAATTTTTTTCATAAATTTCCCTCCTAAAAAAGTTTAGTTAAGTCTATAAATCCTTCATTTAACATTATAGCATAATATTAGAAAATATAATGAAAAATTTTTTTTATCTGTTTCATTTTTTCTCTTGACTTTCTGCTAAAATATTTACTTTTTTCTTCATTTCGACCTCTATAATACTCTCCAATCTCTGAATAGATTAAAGAATAATCTATATTTAATTCTTTTGCTTTATCTGCCATCAGCATTAAATTTTCTTTATCTTCTTTTTTTATATAAATAAGCACTAACTCATAAATTACTTGTTCAATTAAACTTAGATTTTCCTTATCATTTTTTTCGCATAGTTCTAATGCCTGTAAAAGATACGTCTCAACATCTTCATTTACATATATAAGCACTTTTGCAGCCAAATACAAAATCTCGTTGAGATATTCACTGTTTAGACTGTATATCAAAGATTCTTTGATATACATGGCTGCTGTTTTATAGTCTTTTTTATTAAAATATAATTCGGAAAGATTCCTGTAAGTCATGGATATAAAGCCTTTATCATCATAGTTCATAGCAATATTTAGTGTTTCCTTGTATTCTTTTTCGGCTTCGTCAAATTTATGATAATCATTGAAACAATTAGCATATACCATTTTAACCTTTAATAACATTTTATAATCCTTAATTTCAAATTGTTTTAGTATTTCAAAATACTTTAAAGCACTATCATATTCACCTAGTTTTTTATATGTCAATCCCCTGAAGTGAAGTATCATTACAGAAAGATCATCATTCACTATACTATTATTTAGTTTTTCTGCGTAGTCTAATTGTTGTAATGCTCTAGCATAATTCTCGGTAAATATATTATTTCTGGATTTATATATATATAAATTCACTTCTTCAAAACTATTTTGAGAATTAATGCTTATTTTTAATCCAAGATCACACATTTGATCACTTTTAGAATAACTATGTTTATAGTAGTACAAATCAGCAGATAATTTATAAAAATCTATTTTTTTATCATCTGTAATGTTATACTTTTCAATTAGTTTTTCGGCTTCAATAATTTTTTTTTCAAGAAAATTAATTTCAATTGAATTAATTTCTATTTTATGTAACTCATTTAAAATATTATTTTGGAAAACATAATTTGCTTGTTCATCTTCATCTATCATTAATTCCTTTGGTGTAAGTAATGATAAATCCATTCCTTTCTCCTTTGCAATTCTATTTAAATTTTCGGCAATTCGATATGCTAAATTATAACTTAACTTTTGCTTATTATTTTCGATCAGGCATATCATAGTTCTTGTACATACACCTGCTGAAATTTCCTCTTGAGTCGCTCCAAGAATTATTTGTCTTATCTTCTTTAATCTTTCACCTTGCATCATGATTTCATTATCAAACATTGTTATAGCCCCCCACTCTGCCATTTTTATCATTAGAAAGTAATCGTATAACTCTACATTACTAAAAATGGACTAAAAACGAAATGCACTTTTATGCTATTTTTTAGACGTTAAATTTTGTCATTTATATACAACACAAAATTTAACATATATTTCTATATATAAACATATTATACCAACTCGGATTAATATTCAATAAATCTCAACTTAATATTTGTATTAAATTGTTATTTTATTTAATATGCTTAAATTCTTATATCTCAAATTTCACAAGTTGATTCTTTTTATACATAAAAATGTATGTTTAATGACAAGAATATTAATTATTTGGTAAATGTAGTGTGTGATTCGAAAAATATACAAATAATTAATATGGGATAAGTGTTTATGGGGCAAAAAATTAAAGTGAATTTTATTAAGTTGGAGAGGAAATTAAAATATCCATCAGGAAATCGCCCAGAAATAATAAAAAGTAATGAAGATGAAAGCATAGCTGTAACTTTAAATGTTATTGATAGTCTACTAGATGAAGAGCGTGTATGGGAATTAACGATGAAAATGCAGATGAATATGTTGAAGCAGTAGATGATGATGAAAGCATTAAAGTATCAGTAAAAGATAACGAAGTAAATATAAACGATTTATTTGAGGGGCTTGTTAGTAACATAAGTATTGATGAAGTAATGATGTGAGAACCTTAGAAATTGAAGCATTAAGCAAAACAGTTTTGATGGATATAGAAAAAAAGAGCAGAATGTTCCAAAAACCGTTGTTATTTCACAACTTTTTTATTTACAAAGAATAAAGCAAAGTAATAGTATGATGTTGCAAACTAAAATGTTAATATATTCATATAGTGGAAAAATAGTAAGTGGCTATTATATAGGGATAATTAAGAACCTTTGTGTGAGAGGTAAACGTTGATGAGTGAGGAATATAAAATTTATTTAGATAGTTTTAATACAAATGAAAAGATTGATATAACTAGAATTTTAGAAGTTGAAAAAGAACTAAAGGTTAAATTTCCGGCTGATTATGTGGATTTTATGGAAAAGTTTAATGGCGGAGAAGGTTCTGTAGGAAAAGAGTATTTAATTATGTATAAAATAAATGAAATCATTGAAGTTAATGATGATTGTGAAGTTTCAGAATATGTACCAGGAATTATACTTTTTGGAAGTAATGGTGGTGGAGAGTATTTTGCTTTTGATTATCGTGAAAGTGAAATTAAATACATAATAATTCCGTCTATGCTTGATTATGATGATATCATAATTCAATCTGTTACATTAAAAGGATTATTTAAACGTCTATATAATGGGATGATATTTGAAAATTGCTTTGTAGATGAAGGAGATAAATAGAAATGGAAAGAGTATTGAATTACAATTATATTCAAGAAAAAGTTAAGGTCTTTTCGTGGCAAGATATTAAGTATATATATGAAATACATTATTATCAAGATTTTAATGAATATTATGAAGAAGTTTTTCTATTAGACATTGTCTTTATTATTTTTACAATAGATAAAAAGCAATATTCAATTAAAATTAGATTTCATGAAGTAGAGAATATGAATTTATACATAGGAAGCAAAGTTGTTCAAATAGTATGTTTTGACATAGTTGATATTAAAGATGATGGATGGAGTTCCTTAAATTATTTAGTGCATGATTTGGAACAAGATGGTGATATAAAGTTTTATTGTAACAAGATAGAGATAATTTCAGTTGATGAAAGTAATTATAAATTATAGATTTATGAGAAGGAAAATGTAAATTAATAAGAGAGGATTAAATATAATGAATGCAGATATAATTAAAAAAAGCCTTATTTCTATGGCTGTTCTTGATATTATTTTTAGTGAAGAGGAGTGGTTAAGAGTATATGCATGGTATCCAAATTGGAATGAAAAAAGTTCTTTAGCAGTAATTGATAATGGTGCTGGAGATACTATGCATATAGTATTTTCAAATGATGGATGCATTATTAAAGGGTTTGATCATGAATCTGAGTTATCACCTCATGCTCAAGAAGAATTTGAAGTCTGGAAAGGAATTTATGATGATGTTCCAAAGGTGTTATTAGACTTACTTGATGATGAAGAAATTGAAAAAGATGATGTGACATTCTGTATTTGGCAGGATAAGAATCATAAGGAGTGGCAAAAGGGAAAAGTAGAAATTTCAGAAGGTTGTGATGATGGTTCTAATTATATGCTTAGTAGAATATTTTCAGCGGAAGGTTATATAGATTGGGCAAAAGATTATTGGGAATTAGGAGAGAGGTTAACTTTTGAAGATGTTAAAAAGGTATTTAACCATCAACCAATTACCGAAGAAATGGTAAGAAAAATAAATCCAGATAGAAATATAAAAAAGGTAATGGAGGAACTTATAAAAATAAATTATCCTGTAGAGTACAAAAGTTAATTAAATAGAAAAAATAATTAATGTGTAAAAGTTTTGTGTTAGGGTGTGACAAGCATAGATAAGAATATGACTTATAACAAATTAGATACAGAAGTTGATAATTTTCTTAAAACAATAGATAGTGTTTTAAATTCAAATACCTTTTTGTTAGTTATTTCACTAATAGAACAACCTAAAGATTTAAAGGAATTTTTAAATGAATTCATTAGAAGCAAGCAATTTAAGAAATTAATGCTTGAACAAGATAAGATTCGCTGTTTGGGGTGTTATAGTTATTATGACTTTATAGAAGGTGAAGTAGTTGAGTTAATAAATTATACAGGAGAATTTTATAAACCGAATTTTGAACTTTCAATAGAAAAGATATCTTATGATGGTTTAGAAAAGATTTTATTAAATATGATAACTACAAATAAAAGTGTTTATAAAAAGCAATTATCTTCTGATAACGCAAGTCCAATTGTAAATATGTTTCTAGATAAAATATTCAAAGGCAATAATATAAAAAACTTAACAGATGAATGGAATATATATAGTGTAAAACCTAACTTTTTAAATACAACATATATGATTGATAAGAATAGTGGAAAGGAAGAGCAAAATAAAAGGTTGTGCTATTTTGATAATTGTGGATTCGATAGTTGCACAGTATTTTATAATAAAGAAAGGCTATATATGCTATTAACTAATGGAATGCCATAATTATCATGTTTGCATAACTTTTTATTTTTGTTATAGATAAAGAATAAGTAAAGTAATAGTAGGATGTTGCAAACTAAAATTTTAAAATATTTATTTATAAGCAATATATGGAGTTGATTTAAAATAGAAGAGAGAAATAAAAGAAAAGAACGAATGTAAGAATTACTATAAAAAAACAAAGAGAGTAGAAAATTAGAAATTGAACCATTATTAAAAGAGTGTGTTGAGGTATTACAATCTAATGTAGAAATTTTATCACAAGTTGAATCAGAGAAGATGTATTATGCTCTTCAAAAAGCATTTTCATTTACATCATCGGGAAGAATAGAGTGGGATAACTTTAGAAATAAAATTAAAGTTGCAAACTTACAAGATATTATTGGTATTTTGAGTAAAAAATATAAAGCAAGAGATTATGATATTGTTACCTTATGGGGGTATGGAAATTCGCCAGTGATTAAAACAAATTTACAAAATGCCATTAAGCATATTGAGGCTATAAATGCTATCGGCAGCGATCAGTGGGCATATTGTCATTCATATAAATTTGTAATAGAATTTTATCATGATGACAGTATAGTGATAGGATTTCATAATTAAAATGCAATATTATTTAATGAAAAATATTCTTAAAAATATAAAAATTAAAATTTACAAAAATATAAACTCAGTTCTTTTAATCAGGAAAGTTGGTGATAATGTGGCATGCATTGCTGAATTTGGGATTATAGATGAATTTGAAAAAGATAAAGATTATTCAGTGCAGTATGAGCCTCAAAAATATAATTGTATTGCAATTGATGATAATATTTTAAATGATTGGTGGACTGAACTGATATTAATTAAAACGTACTTTAATAGTTATTCTAGACCAAACTTTGCATTAGCAAGGTGGGGAGTTACTCTTATTCCACCAGAATCATTGGAGGATTTTTATAACATTGTATTAAAAGATAAGCGTTCTAAATCATCAAAAGAATTGATCGATTTAATGATATTATTAAGAAAGGCAATTTCCGAAAATAAATTTATAATTCACTATGGAGTATAAATACAATTTTACTTAGTTAGAAATTTTATTGAAATGCATAAGAATTACAAATCTATAGTTTTTGCAGAAAATTAAATTTTGAGAATTAACTATTTACATTATTGAAATTATGTTTAGTTAAAATGAAGTATTAAAGGAGAGGTGAATTTTATGTTATTGAATAATGGAATTACTGGGTTTTCAGATGACAAAGCATTACTACCAATGATGAGTTGCGATGAATTTAAAAGAATTTGTTATGAAATCGCTATTAGCCTTAAGTTTAATATAGAAAGTTTTGACTTTAAACTAGAAGGGAAGAACTTTTATTCTGCTAAAGTTAAAATTAATAATGATACAATATTTATTTTACTTAATGCGTATTATCCGATTATTGCCTTTGCATTAAAAATCAGTCCATTTAATAATGAATATTTAGATATTGAAATGCTAAGTAATGAATTCATAAAATTTTATCATATATTAACTGTTTCAGAATTAGAATCTTCAATAACAAATGAAGAAAAAGAATGTTTAAATGATTATGAATTGAAGCAATTAAAATATTATAAGCCTGATAATGTAGCAGGAGTTATTTTTAATTATTGGGATTGATAAGGATGATATTGAGTATTAAAAATGAAAAGTTTTTGGAGGAATTCAAAATGAAATTAATTTCAAAATATGGGTGGTCAATAGTTCCTCAAGGTAACAGTTTTTTGTATTATGATATGAATAGTAAAGGTGAAGAAATAGGCTATTTTAGATATTCTTTTGATAATAGTATTGTTAAGATAGATAAGGATACTTATTCTGAATGCAAATATGGTAAAGGGTATAAGAACATATTAAAGTATTTTGAGAATGATGCAGTTGTACCAAGTTCTATAATGTGTGGTGATGGCACAGTTATTGTTACGGAATTTAAGGATTCGTATATTCATATGTTTGATAGAAACGATAATTTGATTTGGATCAATGAATCAATGAATCAATGGGGTCATATAACAATATATACAGTTTAGCATATGAAATTGGCTTTCTTTGGTGTGTCTATCCCACCTCAAATATGATAAAAAAATTTTCGTTAAATACCTTTAAAGAAGAAGTTTCAATTACTTAGAATAAATGTTTTTTTGAAGAAATTAACTAAATATAGTACAATTACACATATTATTATATTTAGGAGGACTTGATAAATGAACAGTAGAGAAATAAAAATAGGAAAGAAATATAGACATTTTAAAGGAAATGAATATTTGGTGCTTTATGTGGCAAAACATTCTGAAACCCTTGAAGATATGGTGGTTTATCAAGCTTTGTATGGAGAAAAAGGAATATGGGTTCGACCATTGAGTATGTTTTTAGAGACAAAAGAAGTTGATGGTAAGATTGTAAACAGATTTGAAGTGATTGATAATTAAACAGAATTAGTTTAAGAAATTTACTGTGATGTAGAAATCATGTTGTTGAAAAAAGTTGCTACCCAAATGGCAATAGTAGGTTAATTTAAGTTAAGGTAAAAAAGGAGCGTTTAATTTGAATTTTATTGGTATAGATGTTCATTTACATTCAGTAGTTGCTGCTGTCATAGATGAAAACTTAAATATTATAGATGTTAGTAATGTTTCTTTTGAAGAAGTGATAAATATGATTCATGAATATTTGCCTATTGTAATTGCTATTGATGCTCCATCAAGTTTGAACAAAGGTCTTATGAATGATGAGGAGTATAGAAAAAATATAGGTAGAAAGATAAATGGCCACTATAATAAAAAAGTATCTGAATATGAACTTTCGAGAAGAGGAATAAATCCATTCCCAACACCAGACAATATAGAAAAAGTAAGAAGCAGAAATGATTTATCATGGATGGAGCAGGGATTTTGGTTATATAACAACTTATTAGATAAAGGATACAAGCTCTTAGATCAGAACAATTATGTGGATAGTATGGAGAAGGGGATAGTAGAAGTATTTCCTCATGCATCATTTTCAACTTTGGCAGGACAACTATTGCAAAATAAAAATACTGATGAAGGATTAAATCAAAGATGGTTATTATTACAGCAGTTAGGACTTAATAATTTAGACTTTATTATGAAGGCTGTAAAAAGAAAAGATAAGGATGATTATTTAGATGCAATTGTTGCAGCATATACTGGATATGCAATTAGTAATGGAAAAGGTAGTTTTGTTGGCGATGCTACTGAAGGACAAATTGCTTTACCAATTAGAGATATTAAGGAATCATATAAAAGAAGTAAATATAAAGAAAAATCTATTGTTAAGGAATATCAAGATGATTGTAGTTATGAATATGAATTTCTTCATAATGATAGTGTATTATGGTTAAAGTATTTTACACCAATAAATAATTCTCCTAAAATAAAAGAAGTGATAAATATTGAAGAAGGGAACTTTAGTGTATTTGCTATTATAACAAATAATGAGGGCAAATCAGCTGAGGTAGAATTAACTAACATGAGGGGAAAAACTCAAGGGGTAAAAGTTACTGATAAATATAAAAGCATTTTAAAAGAATTCTGGGGAAGCCATGGTGATGGTATTACATATTCAATTAAGATAATAAATTGATTTCAATAGTAATGGAAAAGTGGTATGAAAGATTATGTTATTCTAAGCTTAATAGAGATTATGCACATACATGGAAATTTTTTTGCTGAATTAAATGAAAAGGACAACTCGCTAAGGGGTAGCAAGTTATCCTGAATACTGATTAGTTATTTAAAGGGTAAATATTTATGAAAAAAAGTCTTATCAAGTTTATGTTTTTATTATAGGGGGAGTTTGTGACAAGTTTATGGCAAAATAATTAAATTAAGCTAAATGATTTATTAAATACAATTAAGGTTATTGAGGTGTTGAAATGGGACTTGTATTAGGTGTAATTGGTGTTTTGATAATGATCATAATTGGTATGCTTTTTGGTAGAATGATGCAGCTTGTGGGATTAATCATTGAAGCAAGTGTGAAATTGTTCAAAAAACTATTTTAAAATTATGAGATATGATAAGGAGAATCGTAAAAATTAATGAAGATATTCAAATTTAATGGTTGTTTATGTGGAATTAAATTTATGTAGTTAGGAGAATGGGAATGGAAATTAAGTTTATGACGTTACTTATGAATTGGATTAATTTTGGATTAATAATTTTAATAATAATAGGAATTTATAAAGGGGTAAAAGGATTAAAAAGTTTTATAAATAGAAACAAGCAAATGAATGAAAAGATAGATGCTATTTTAGAGGAACTAGAAAAGAAAAAGTGAATAATACTAATAATGTATTTTACTAAATACTTATACTATATTAATTTTTGATTGATATATATGAGTATTTTTTATTTATCTTATTTTCCGAGCAGAAAAAGAACACTGGATTTTATTGGAAATTTCAGCATTAAACCTCAAGCTGTAATAAAAAATTGCTATAAGTTATTAAGTTAGGTGATTTTTAGAAGAAATTAATAAATAATTTAAGCTATAGAACTACATGGTCAATGAATTGTAGCAGAATTAATTCATAATAAGTCGTTCGTATACCATTTTTGCCATAGCTTCATCACTCTCTTTCATACCACTCTTACTCCATTCCATTAAGACATTATAAAAACCTCCTGCTATGAATGCATTGTTATATTTCTTAGATTCAATAGAACAATGATTTTTACATGCAATAGAATTACAAAGTGAATGGAGGAATTTAACAGATTTTTCTAGTATTAAAGTATTTAAATCAGAATTAATTAAATTAGTAATTAATTTTTGATGTTTTCTGAAGTGAGAGAAAAACGAGTATGTAAATTCATAGCTATCGGCCTCAGTATAATTTGAAATAAGATTAGAGTATTCTTCGAAAATTTCATCAAGATAAACACTAATAATATCTTCTAATATATTGTAATTTCTATAAAAAGCCATCCTAGATACGCCAGCTTTCTGCGTTACCTCAGTGATAGAAATGTTTTTAAAGTTTTTTTTCTCCATTAAGATCATAAGAGCTGTAAAAATACTTTCTTTTGTTATCTTATTTTGAGTATCATTGTATTTATTTGCCATGAACATTATCCTTTCTTTTGTAACATCTTACGTATATACTATTGAACTATTTCTGTATTCAAATTATACTATACTCATCAAGGAGTTACAAGTGAAACGTCTAAAGGAGGATGTTATGAAAGTATTATATTTTACAGCAACAGGTAATAATTTGTATGTGGCTAAGAAAATTGGAGGGGAAAGTTATTCTATTCCTAAATTAATGAAACAAGGACAATTTGAGTTTGAAGATGAAAAGATTGGTATTGTATTTCCGAGTTATTATGGAGGGGTTCCTAGAATTGTTGAGGAGTTTTTAGATAAAGTTAAACTAAAAAGTGAGTATATTTTTGCGGTAGTGTCATTTGGATCTTTTTCAGGAGCAGTCATACCTGAGCTTTTAGAAATTGGAAAAAGAAATCAAATCCAGTTTTCATACATTAACGAAATACTTATGGTTGACAATTACCTTCCAGTGTTTGATATGGATAAAGAGATGAAAAAAGAGCCAAAGAAAAATATAGAAGAAAGTCTTGCCCAAATAATCAAAGATATCCAAAATGAAAAAGTATATATCAAAAGACACGCTACAGTTATAAGATTTATTGAAGCAATAATAAAAAAGTTTCATTCTAGTACTAAGGGGAATCCTGAATATGATAAGAATTTCTATGTAGAAGATGCCTGTAATAGCTGCAAAATTTGTGAGAAAGTTTGCCCAGTAAATAATATTAATGTAGATACTGAACCTGTTTATAAAGGAAATTGTGAGCATTGTTTAGCATGTATTAATCATTGTCCACAGAATGCTATTAGGCTAAAAGGTGAAAGAAGTAAAACTAGATTCATTAATAAAAATATTGCATTGAAAGAAATAATAGATTCAAATAGCTAGCTTTATACTATGTCACAGCAAAAAAAGTCGTGTCACGAAAAATAAAATTGTGTTAGAAATGTATGAAATACTATGCAAAGAAGAGTGGAGCAATCTATAATCAAAATAATAAATTTCTTATATTACTGGAATAACCTGTTTTTTACTTAACGAAAAATATTTTGTCAATCATGGTATCTTGAATTTGTTCAAGAATTTTTCTAATATCCGATTCTTTGCCAGAAGTAAGAAGCCATTTAATTGTAGTTAGTACTAAAGAGGAGTAAATGGTTGAATAGTAGTCTAATAAAGAGTTGTCTTTGCAGGCATTATGAATTATTAGATATTGTTTGAAATTTTCTTTTAATAAATTTTGACAATCATCATATAGGTGGAGAGATTCTGTTTTAATTTTCCATAATGCAAGAATGGTCTTTTTTTGGTCATAAAGATACTCATAGGTTTTATAAAGAATAGAAAAAAGTTCGTTTTTGTTCATGTCACTAAAGCGTTCATTACTAAAAGAAGTAACATTTTTCATGATTTCATTGATAAGTTGTTCTGCTAATTCATATTTGTCTGAATAGTGTTTATAAAAAGTAGAACGATTTATTAAAGCCTTATTTAATATGTTTTGTATAGTAATTTCATTAAAATCTTTTTCAGAAAGTAATTCAATAAATGTATTTCTAATATTTGCACGTGTTTTAATTACTCTTAAGTCTGTTTTTTGTTGCATATCCGTCATCCCCATTCCATAATTAATTACCATTAAATATATCAGATATTAATTACACATATAAATTTTAACAAAATGAAAATAAAAGGCAAGAGCAACAGGTTGTTTAGTAGTAAGCAACCTGTTGCTTTTTATTTTGAAATAAATAAAAAGTCTAGGAAGTACTATTATTAATACATTCTATTTTGTATGGTTATGCAACAAAAAGTAGTAGATTTGTTTGTTATCAAACAATTTTACGATTTTTATTGATTGAAAAGAATTGAAGGAAAAAATAAAATAAGGTTATACAATGATAATTAATCTCAATAAGGAAAGAGGAGGTAGAATTTATGATGCTTTTGATGGAATAAAAGTATGCGTATATGATGAGATTTTCAATAGTAAAAAAGAGATCGATAACTTAAAAATGGGATAACTAGAATGCATTTACGCAGCACAAAGTCAAAAATAATGAAAGGTGATGAATATTATGTTAAATAACAAAATAATAAAAGAAAAATTTCCTGTTGGATTTTATAATGATTTGCACCAAGATTTTAGTATAAATTTTCAGATGAATCGCTTTTATAATTGGTCAAATGATGAAGAGATGCTTAAAGAAATGAAGAAAGTTAGTCCATACATTCATAATTACGAAGACTATATTAATAAGTTTCTAGAATTGTCAGAAAAAGCATTGAAGGAAGGAAAAAAATTAAGGGCTGCTTATTACTTGAGAGGAGCAGAATTTTATATATCCGAAACAGATCCGAAAAAGCAAGCTTGTCGTAAACATTTTATTTCATTAATGCAAGAATATTTTCATGTCAAGGATAGTCAACACTACAAGGTTCCTTATGAGAATGGATTTCTTTCGGCTTATCGCTTTACACCAGAAGCGCCAAAGGGAACTTTTGTGATGTTTGGTGGCTTTGACAGCTATATAGAAGAAATATTTTCAGTAGCTATGATAATTAAAGATGAAGGATATAGTGTTATATGTTTTGATGGACCAGGACAAGGGGCTACTATTGAAGATTATAAAATATCTATGACTCATGAATGGGAAAAACCTGTAAAAGCTATATTAGATTTCTTCAAAACTGATGATGCAACTTTATTTGGACTTTCTTTGGGTGGTTATCTTGCAATAAGAGCAGCTGCATTTGAAAATCGAGTTAAATGCGTAATTGCTGATGATATTTGTGCAGATTTTTATCAGATATTGCTAAGACAAATTCCTGTGAATTTAAGAGAAGAGTTTCAGGCTCTTATGTTGAATCAGAATGACCAAGAAGTGAATTTTTTAATAAAAAAATTAATGAAGGAAAGTCTTATGTTGGAATGGGCAGTAAACCAAGGCATGCATATTACAGGAACTCAAACACCTTACGACTTTATGAGTGAAATGATGCTTTTTAATACAAAAGAAATATCAGCAAAAGTAGAGCAGGACGTTCTTTTAATGGCTGCACAGGAAGATCATTATATACCACTTAACCAATTATTTGAACAAAGTAAATCTCTTATAAATGTACGTTCTTTAACAACACGTATGTTTACAAGAAAAGAGAATGCCCAAAATCATTGTCATGTAGGAAACATTGGACTTTCTATAGAGGTTATACTAAATTGGCTAGAACAAAATTCAAAACAGAAGACATTATTGATAAACAACTTGTAATTTAGACTTATGTGATAACTATTTTTTCATCTGGCTACTTGATTAGGTGCAGTTCAAATAGAACCAGATGCTTATTTTAGTTCGAAATTCATTCACATAATATGTTGTAATTAATACATGATAATTTATGTATTAACATAATAAGCAAATGAATAAAAAGATAGATGGAATTTTAGATGAACTAGAAAAGAATAAGTGAATAATATTAATAATGTGATTTACTAAATACTCACACTATATTAATTTTGGATTAATAGGTGTGAGTATTTTTATGCATAGAAGAAGATACTCCAATTTATAGGTGAGTGGATGTGCATGTCAAAGAAAAATGGAGTTATATTAAAAATTATTATAATAATGGAGAACAATCATTTATTATTTCATAACTTTTTATTCATTTGTTAGATAAAGAATAAGAAAAGTAATAGTAGGATGTTAAAAATTTAAATGTTAAAATATTTATATAAGGGAATGACTATTTTGAAGAAGATGTTCTTTAAAAATTTGCTATTACTGTAACAGTGTAAATGATTTTGAGAATAATGAAGACTTAAAGTTTTATTGTAAAGATTGAAATGATTTTATTGGTTGAAAGTAATAATGAATTATAGATTTTTTAGAAGAGATTTTAAATGAAATAAGGAAGGAAATTGATATGAGCGTGGGTTACTATCTGATTAATAAAACAAAAAAAGAGCAAATAACATTTTCTCATCTTCCTGCTGAGACAGCTAGAGAATTAACAGGAAATCCAGTTACTTCAGCAATTACTACTTGGTACATGCTCAAAAACTTAGGTGATGACATAAGTTTTATTCCAGATCAATACTATGAAAATGAATCTTCACTAAAAGAAGCATCATTAGATGAAATTTTAGGTTACAATGATATGACAAATTTAATAATAGAAGATTTAATAGGTTTAAGGATATTAAAGGATAATGGAATTGAACATTTTTTTGAGGATGAGCCTGAAGTGTATATAAGAAGATTAGAAAATGTATGGATGGATGAAAACTAAGATGAATTTTGAAAAGTGAAATTGGCTTAGCATATGAGAGGGAAAATAAATAAGCGCCATGGAAAAAGGTTGAAGATTGATACAATTAGATTCTATGTAAGAAATAATTAAATTTAATATAAGTTGATTATAAACCGTTTTATATGGTTGATAGGAGGAAAAGTGATAAAGTTATTAGAAAGAGATTATTTTAAAAATAAGGATTTTACAGCATATATTATTAAATCAATGCAGGAAGCACTTTCATATGGATTATTAGATGGAATTGATGATGAGCAAGAACTTAAGGATATGGAGGAATATATTGAAACAAATTATGATTTTTTAGATAACAATTGTAATAATTATAAAGAACAATCTGTTTCTAGCAAGATACTTCATCTTAATATAAATGATATTAGTTGTTATTCAGATATTTTGGGAGAAAAACTTATTTCCTTGCTTAAAAGTATAAATGCAGAAAATATAGAAATTATACTGGATACAAAATGTGATTGGTTTAGTCAAAAAAATAACTATAAACCAGTTCGTAAAGCATTGAAGGAATTAAGAGAAATAGTTGGAAGGAAAAACTATTATGGTGCCTTTGATGTAGATTTAAAGCATCTCAAACAAATGATAGAGATTGTATTTTGGTTAGGAAGATGTAATGCTTCATTACCTTACATTCATTTAATTTGTGAAAAACAAAGAGTAAGTTTTATGATATGTAAATATGGGAATTTACATGTTGACACATATTCAAAAGAAATAGATAAAAGTATTGAAGAATCATATTCAAAAAGTGGTTTTATTTCTATAGATAATGAATATGAGTTTCTTGAAGATGAGTTTAAAGGAAGAAAAATCAAAATTTAAATTGTTGAGTAATAGGAGATTTAAGTTTAATGAGAAGAGTAAGAGATGTATTTTATATAAATGCAAATTTTAATGAGAAATATTTTATATATTATGGAATGGAATTTAAAGAATTTATTAAACATAATCCAATAAAGATAGAAAACATTTTGGTCACTGAAGGAAATTATATTGCTAATAATTTTAATAGAAGTTGGTTCTTGGAGACGGCTAATGGAAAAAATGATATTTTAGAGTTATCAAAGGAAGATATTTATGGTTTAGGTAATTTCCATTGGTTAGACTATAATAATGAAGTTGATTTAAATAGCTGCACACCAGAAGAAAAGGCAGAAGTATTATATTTATCACATTTTGGCAAGCCTTTGAATTCACCATTTTTTAGTGGAATAAATAATGACTTTGTTTATCTTTCTCATGATGACGGGTGGTTTTGTAAATTGTATTGCAAAGATATGTGTGTATTTAAAGATATAATTGCAAATAAAATTATAGAGAGTTTTTCCACAAATAAAAGAAGGAAAATATATCCTATGCCTGAAGATATAAAAGAAGAGATCCTTGAATTAACTAAAAAAGGACTTTTAATAGACTTCTCTAATATATACAGGGATAATAAATGTATTAGTTTAAATTATTATACTATTGGTCATTATGAAGATATGGACGAAATGTATAATAATCTCGAACGAAACAAGTACAGAGCGGATGTTAAAGGAATAATTGAGCATAAAAATAAGTCATGGAAAATACAAAGCAGAAATAATTAAAGTATTAATCTATTGGGTATCTTGCTAGTTGTCATAGGGTATCACCTTCTTAAGTAAAGATACAACCTTATTATACCAAAACAAAAAGTGACTATGTAGCCACATAGCCACTAATTTTTATTTTACGCCACGAAAAATGATTTTCACTTATATAAGCTAATAAGATCATTCACAAATATTTCTCCATTTGTAAAATGAATTTTATTGTTGCTTAAAAGTCCATCCAATGATTGAATTGTTTTTTCGATCATAGAAATTTTCCATTTTTTACTTAAATCTGTTTTAAAGCTAATATAAACTTCATTTTTTAACGGTTCAAATACTATTGAACACAAAGTATTCTCCTGACTAGTTTTTCTTAAAATTTCAAAGGCTTCATTTATACCAAAGCTATGAATATTATTATCAATATATTCATGAGCACAAATATATCTATCAGCACCTATACCATATACTTTATTATAATTTGCTTCCTTAAAATCCCCATTTGGAAAATTAGTCATAATAATAAAATCATTATTAATCTGACTTATTATATTTGTATCAATTCCTTCTTCCAGAATAAATGCATCACCAGTTTTATCAGCGATAATAGTATGTAGCCCTAAATCTGGGTATAATGGATTTCTAGGATACGAGATTACTCTTTTATTAAGAATTTCAAAAAATTCAGATGTTTTTCTTGTTTTCTTTAGCGCCTCATCAAAAATATCGAAAGCAAACCAATCATTTTCGTCACAACTTGATTTAAAACCTGGACTATATTGTACTGCTTGAGTACAGATAAAAAGACCGTCACTATTAATACCAGCAACATCAATGTATTTATTTTCCATTAATGCTGAAAAATTAAAAATATTTTTATAATTATAACTATTAATTTTCAGTTTTAAATCAATTTCATCAGTATCAAAATTCATACCATAAATAGTTTTTTCTTGACCGTATACTGCAAAACTTGTACACATTTTAGAAACTCCTTTTAATTTATAATATTGTCATATATAGATATCCCAATTAATAATCAAACCTATAAATGTAATATATATGTACTATTGAGAAATTATAATCGTAACACTACACTAGAAATTAGAGACATATTTGTGCAAGCGGCATATTAAATTAAGCTGTGATGATTATTAAGGAGATAAGTGAAAGTCCAAATCTATGATTTGGTTTCTTTAACTTAGTTAACTCATTCATGAGTTAACCTCCTTTAAAAACTGATTTGGTGTGAATCGCTTACTCAGCGAACGAACGTGAGTCGAGTTTCCTCTATTGGTTGTTCCACTTTCTGCTTGTCATAAATTTACTTTAGGAACATGCAGAAATGGGTGCAACCTTCCACTTAGAACCCATCCAGCGAAAATTTCATAAGTCCGCTGTAATAAATATGTGTTTAATTTCGGTAAGTCCGCATATGTCTAATTCTTGCATTGGATATCTATATGCTTAGAGTATTTAGAGAATCATTTAGTTATTTTACCATTGGTTTCACCACTTTCTTAAACTTATATTTAAATGATATCACTGGCTACATCAGTGTATCAACCTAATACATTTTTCAGAAACAAAAATGCGCCATCTAGCGTTTGCTTTATGGCACATTTTATTATTGATTTTCTTTTTTCATTCTGAAAATAATTTTCTGTATACTTTTGGTGGATAAATAATACATTTCAGAAAGACTTTTCACAGAAGTACCCTCTTGATATATCTTATAAATATCTGCATTTCTCGCAGAAGTTTCCTCTTTACTTCTAGTAGTTTCTCCCCAATGTTTTTTGTTGCATTCTTTTTTAGGAATATATATGTATTCACCCTCAACATATTTTTGAATTAAATCCAATAATTCTTGTGGCAACACATCTGTTGCTTTAATATAGCTCATTAGTATGCTCCTCCTAAATACAATTTCATTTTAGGATTGAGCAAAGGTTATTTCATATTTAATTATTGATATCTATGCAATAGCCTCTGCTATGCATTAACTACAGGTCTAGTCATAAGGCAATTTCCTCCATTTCTTCTTAGTTACTGTAAATTATATTTATTATTTCTCACATCTAATGTATAAGTTTAAAATATTATAGTACATTTTACCACAAATTAGGATAAAGCGACAACTATAAAATTGCGCAAAAACTAACTTATGAAAGTAATCATTTAACTTTATTTGTTCCTCATAGCAAAAAAGTCATGGATGTGTTTTATTAGGTTTACTGGGCAAATGTTTTTTTCTTTACTTGGTAATAAATAGATGATAAGATAGTTAAATAGATTTAATTAAATATATTTAACTATTTATATGGAAGGTGAAAAATTATGATTGAAAACAATATAGCCTTAATTGCAAATTATTTTTGGAAAGAATCTATTAACAATATTAGTAATACTTTATCTGAGGCACAAATTAGTAATTTTAATATGAATGATTACTATTACCTTACATCAATTTATCAACTAGGTGCACCTAAATTGGGAGATTTAGCTACAAAACTTAATTTGACAAAGCCTGCAATTTCAGCATTAGTTAAAAGATTAGAGAAGAATGAATTAATAGTAAAAACTCAATCTAAAGAGGACAAAAGGGTTTATTTTGTGAGCCTTACTAACAAAGCAATTAAAATTATTGAAGGAGATAATAAGTTATATGCAAGTTTATCAAATGTTTTTAGTGATTTCTTAACAAATGAAGAAATGGAGATTGTTGATAATTTATTGCAGAAAGTAGTAGATAGATTTATACAACTGTAAAGATACATAACTAAATTGAACTTAATTAGTTTATTGGGGGAAGTTATAATGAAAAATTTAAAGTACTTTGTTTTGATTACAGATATAGGATTCGTGATTTATTGGTTTATTACGCTGTTTCATTTAATTCCAGAAAATCTATTGTTTAAAGATTATACTAATCCTATTTTATTTGCATGGAATTGGTCATTCTTTCCGCTTGATATGGCAATTTCTATAACAGGATTTTTAGGGCTATACTTGTATCGTAAAAAGAGTATATTATGGAAGAAAATTAGTTTGATTTCGCTTGTTTTGACAGTATGCTCAGGATTGCAGGCTATTTCATTTTGGTTAATAAGGTATGACTTTGATCCAATCTGGTGGATTTTTAATTCTTATTTGCTTATATATCCATTATTCTTTATAAAAGGTTTATTAATTGATAATTGTGAGAGGTGTTAAAAGTGAGTTGGATTTATTTAATTTTAGCAATAACATTTGAAATTTTAGGAACAACTTTAATGAAGTTGTCAGATGGTTTTTCAAATGTAAAATATGCTATAGCCATGCTTATTTTTTATGTTCTAAGCTTAAGTATGTTAACATTGGCTTTAAAGAAGTTAGAGATAGGAATTGCATATGCAATTTGGTCAGGTGTAGGGATAGTGTTATTATCTATTATTGGAGTTATATTTTTTAAAGAATCAATAAATTTGCCTAGAATAATATTTGTAAGTTTTATCTTGATAGGTACAATTGGATTGAATCTGAGTAGATAATGAAATCTTACGGTAGATTTTGTTTTGATCCTAATTCTGGAGGTATAAAAATATGATTTTTCTAAATTTTAAGAAGAATTAGTTGATTTAATGATATTATTAAGAAATAGGATTTCCGAGAATAAATATATAAAATAAAGAATTTAGAAACCTATTAATAATACATATAAATTAGATGTTAAGGTTGGAGTTGAACATTAAACCTCCAACCTTAAAGAATTACTTAAATTATGATTAACACGAACTTGTTCTTAAATCAAAGGTTCCAATTGGTTCTGGACCTCTTAATATTTTTCTTTTTATATGAAGACTTCCATTTGAAGAAGTTCTAATCTTCCATTCAATCAACATTATTTGTCCATTTACTATCTCAATGCCTTGTATTCCACTTGCTCTAACACATGAGCCGTCATTGAAGTAAGGTATTTCATTCACTTTTGGAAAATGAGGTCTATGGGTATGCCCGCAGATGATCATAATTTTGTTAGTTTTAATCCAATTACTATAAATACGTTCAATTTTATGAATCTTTTCTGAACTTTTTACAGGACTTGCAGGGTTTATAAATCCTACAGAGTGAAGAAATCTCCAAAAATATCTTACTGTGAGCCTAGTAAAAAACCATATCTTGTCATTCATTATATCTCCTTGATGACCATGAACAGTTAATATTTCTTGGCCTGTATCTTTATGCTTAAAAACTACTGACTCATGTACTTGGAGGTTGGGGAATAATTCTATTTCTTCTTCGTTATAATCATCATAAAATTTATAATAATTCTTTTCTACAAAATTTTTATATTTTAACTGTATGTTATGATTACCATATAGCATAATCAATCTATCAGAATTGAAAAACTTTTTTAATATAGAATATACATCATCATGTGCAAGTCTTATGTGTTTAAAATTAGAATGTTCCCAAAGTTCATCTCCATCGCCAACTTCAACATAAGTATAACCATTATTAAAATAGAATTCTAATGCAAATAAAAAGATATTTTGATTTTTTGCAAATTCATCAGATGGGGTACTATCGCCTCTATGACAATCGCTGAAAAATATATATTTAGAGTTGTCATCAAAGTATTCAATTTTGGCGTTATTATAAGCTTCTGTTAATCTTTTTTTTGCTAGCTTCTTTTCTAATATCATATAACACCGTTACACAAAATCTACTAAAATCTAATATTCGGAGTTTTATATTTTCTTTAAATAAGTTTTAATGATCTTTTCCTTTTATACTATTATTAGTTCTAATAAATTTATAACGGTTTTCACCATCCTTCCAAATTTGAATTCTCCTTGTTGCTTTCGTGAAATAATCTCTTTAATTTATTATAACTCAAACAGATGTAATTAATCTGCCATTTTGAATAAGAATATATTTAAAATAATAAAACTGTCCAACATAAAGGGAGTATTTTATTATATGGGAAAATCAGAATGTGTTGCAACATAGTCATATTATGTTTATAAGATTATTGTTTTATATAAGAAAATAAAGTTACTTATAAAAATAAAAATATTTGCTACATAAGGAACATATGGTAAAATTAAAGATAATATTGTAGAAAGTAGGGGAAAAGATGTTAATATGGAAGAATGAATATTCAATAGGCGTTGACATGATTGATAAGCAGCATGAGCATTTGTTTGATATTGGAAATCAAGCATATGAACTATTAAAAAATGAGCTCCGTGTGGACAAGTATGATGAAATTGTTCAAATACTAGAAGATTTGCGTCAATACACTAAATTTCATTTTGAAACAGAAGAAAACTATATGGCCCAAATTAACTATCTTCAATTATCTGATCAGAAAATGGAGCATGAAAATTTTATAAAAAAAATATCAGATATTGATTTTAGAAAGTTGGATGAAAACCCTAATAAGTATCTAGATGATATACTTTCTTTCGTTTTTGGTTGGATATTAGACCATGTTTTGAATAAAGATAAATTAATAGCGCAAAATCAAGGTTAAGTAAAGAGCTAATATTTAAGTTTAGTTTTAATTTATAATATGATTACTTTATTGTTTAAAATAAAGTAAAGTTACATTCTTAATACTTGAATTGAGGACAGTTGAAATAGACTGTTCTTTTATTATGTAGAAAAATAACATTAGGAGCTTTGGTATTTATAATTGCCAATCAATATTTTTTATCCTGTGAAAACTTAAAACAAATAATGTCATATTAAAAAGTTAACAAATTTGAATTCAAAATAATATGATATAAAAATAAGTTATTTTGTTTGAGGAGATTATATATGGGGTACTATATTAAAGTAGAACCTAATGTAAAGATTTATGTAGAAGATCTTAATGAAGGAGCTGATAATACTATTTTATTTATACATGGCTGGCCAGGCAGTCATAAATTATTTGAATATCAATTTGATGTTTTACCAAAGTTAGGATATAGGTGTATTGGTATAGATACAAGAGGTTTTGGAGAGTCAGATAAGCCTTACAAAGGTTATAATTTCGATAGGTTGTCAGATGATGTAAGGTGTATAATTGATGCCTTAAAGTTAAGAAATATAACACTAGCAGGACATTCAACTGGAGGAGCAATTGCTGTAAGATATATGGCACGTCATAAAGGTCATGGAGTATCGAAGTTAGCTCTTTTTGCAGCTGCAGCTCCAAGTCTTATTAAGCGCCCGAACTTTCCTTATGGTTTAGATAAAGAGACGGTTATCAATCTTATTGAAGGAACATACAGTGATAGACCAAAGATGCTTCAAGGGTTTGGAGATATATTTTTCTATCAACATATAAGTGAAGCCTTTTCAAATTGGTTTTTCCAATTAGGATTACAGGCAGCAGGGTGGGCAACAGCAGCAATTGCAAATGCCTGGATAAATGAAGTTTTCTTTTCTGATTTAGAAGAAATAAACGTTCCGACTCTAATTATTCATGGAATTCATGATAAAGTTGTGCCTTTTGAATTAGGAGAGATACAAGAAAAATGCATTAAAGATTCGAAGCTTTTGCCTTTTGAATTTAGTGGACACGCTTCCTTTTATGATGAGAAAGATAGATTTAACAAAGAACTTATTAAATTTATTGAAGAATAAAATACTTTTAATTAAGAGTGCTAAAGTAAATATATTGAATGTATTTTAAGGTTATGCAAATGGGAGAAAATATTTATCCTATTTGCATAATCTTTTTTGATTCTAAAATTTTTAGAAGATTTTAGATAATATTCTTAGTTTAAAGTTGCACAATAAAACGAATAATAGCTTATTTAAAATTAAATTATAATACAATTTAATTAAAGAAATATTATAAAAAGACAAGAAACGGTGTAAATAAATGTCTGAAAAGTGAGAAAGTATATATAATTAGTATTATAATATTACAATATGTAAAAACAAAATTATGAAGAAAAAAACAAAAAATAGTATAATATGCTTAAAATAAATAATAAAATTTTGAGAGGTGTATTGAGTATGGAAATTAAATGGGATCAAAATTTAGCTGTTGGTGTTGATAAAATTGATAATCAGCACAAAGAATTGTTCGATAGAATGAATAAATTAATATTAGCAATGAAGGAGGGGAAAGGAAAGACTGAGGTTATGGATACATTGAAGTTTTTAGAAGATTACGTTGTTAAACATTTTAATGAGGAAGAAGAACTTCAAAAAAGAAATAATTACCCAAAGTATGAGACTCAACATAAGGAACACGAAGAGTTCAAAATGGATTTAAATAATTTTAAGAGTATGATTGAAAAGGAAGGTTTATCTTCAGCTTCAGCCATAAAATTACAAAATAGTATGTCACTTTGGTGGAGAAAACATATAAAGGATTTGGATATGGATTTAGGAAAATTTTTGATGAAGGTTTAATTGACATAGGTTTATTTGTTTAATTAATAGAGTGAATAATATGGGTATGAAAGAACTATGCAAAGAAAGTAAGAGCAATCCTACTGAAAGGCATAGTTTTTTTATTTTATTTACAATAGAACGTAAGTTCGATATAATGGTTTTATAGTATTTAATTAATAGGGGAGTAAGATAAGATGGATAAAAATGTTTATGAACTCATAAAAGATATTGAATTGCAGAGAGAAAATATTAATAATTGGGAACAAATAACTAATATATTTGTTAATTCTATCAAAAGAAGAGGGCTTAGTGAAGGTGAAGTAGAGAAAGTTAACAATATTATAATAAAAGGAATTAAAAACGAAGAATTATATTGAGTATGGTGTATAATTGATATAAAAGATAAAATGTTATGAATTAATTACTTTGATTAAGAGATACTAAAAATTTAACAAATAAGTAATTTAAATTTTATAATGGAGAAAAACATATGAAGGATTATATTGAATTTATCACTAAAGCATGGGAAAAATTTATAGATACAGGAAAAGTGGATCCAAAGGTTAGAAGAGAAATTGCTGATTCATGGATAAGATGCAGAAAGTATGGGGTTAATCCTCATAATGGGAAGGGAAATATTAAGCATCCAGATATAAATAAGTTAATCAATAAAAATAGTGAACTTATTTCTGTTGCAAGACCTGTTATAGAAAGTATATATAGTATGGTTCATGGATCGGGCTTTGCTATATTCTTGGTTGATAGAGATGGATATATTATAGATATAATAGGTGATAAGGATATAATGGAAAGAGCAGAAGATTTGAATTTCCTAAAAGGAGAATTGTGGTCCGAAAAAGTAGTTGGAACTAATGCTATAGGAACTGCATTATATCTAAATAAACCAGTTCAAACTATAGGGGCAGAGCATTATGGAATAAATCAACACTCTTGGACATGCTCAGCAGCTCCAATATATGATGAAGATGATAATTTAATTGGATGCATTAATATGTCTGGTAATTATTATAATGCCCATTCACACACTTTGGGTATAGTGACTGCAGCAGCTCAATCAATACAAAAGCAAATGGAACTGGCTATTTCATATAAATTACTTAATGCCACTTTTGATTCCATATCAGAGGGTATGATAGTTATGGATGAGCATATGAAAATAAAAAGAATTAATGGTCAGGCATTAAAAATTTTAGACATAGCTTTAGAAGAAGCTATGAATATGGATATAAAGCATGTTTTAAAAGGAATTGATTTTTATAAAAGTATAAATAATATAGAATGGGATTTTTCTATAAATAATGAAAGAATAAAGTGCGTTATAAATATACGTCCAATAAGCAAAAATGGTAAAAATAGTGGAATGGTAATAACTTTCTCAAAAGTTGAAGTAGTACATAAATTAATTAATAAATTTGTTGGATACAAAGCTCAATATCAGTTCAAAGATATTACAACAAATAATTTAGAAATGAAAAAAATGATAGATTTTTCTAAGAAGGCTGCAAAAAGCGACTGTAATATTTTAATTCAAGGAGAAAGTGGAACTGGTAAGGAATTAATTTCACAGTCAATACATAATTATAGCAATCGAGCAAAAGGACCATTTGTAGCTGTGAATTGTGCATCAATTCCAAGTGAACTTGTTGAAAGTGAATTATTTGGATACGAAAAAGGTGCTTTTACAGGAGCGTCAAAGGAAGGACATCCAGGAAAATTTGAATTAGCAGATGGTGGGACAATTTTTCTAGATGAAATTGGAGAATTGCCTTTAGATATTCAAAGTAAACTTCTTAGGGTACTAGATAATGGAAAGATTGTTAGAGTAGGAGGAACTTTTGAGAAACAATTAGATGTGAGAATTATTGGGGCTACCAATAGGATATTGAAAAATGAAATAAGGAAGAAAAATTTCAGAGAAGATTTATACTATAGACTAAGTGTAATGGAAATAAAAACAATACCTCTTAGAAGAAGGAAAGAAGATATAGATTTGCTTGTAAATGAATTTATTAATAATTTAAATTTAAAAAGTAAAAATAACGATGTAAGTGTAAAAAACTCCTATATTGATGAGTTGAAAAAATATGATTGGCCAGGAAATATACGTGAACTTAAAAATGTTGTTGAAAGAGATTACTATATAAGTGAAGGTGAAATTGTAAATATAGATTTCTTAGATAGTGACAATACCCATGAAAAAGTTATTGAACAGAAATTATTAAAAGAAGGATTTGATATAATACCCCTTAGTGAGATTGAGGAAAAAGCAATAAGAAATGCTATAATGGAGTGTAATGGAAATATTCAATTAGCAGCTAAACTATTAAATATAGGAAGAGCAACTTTATATAGAAAGTTAAAAAGTTATGGAATAGATGTATCAAAATGAGAATGAAGTATAGAGTGTATCAAAATGATAATAAAAAAATGTATCATTTTGATACATTTTTTATTTTAAATTAAGTTTACGATTTGCTATAGTTTTATTACGAAGCTTTAGAAAATAAGTCATGTGAAGTTGTTAAAATAAAAATATAATTTTATAGTGACAGCTTTGGCATAGATATTGCTCTATATAAATGTGAATAAATTAACAATTAGTTATTAGGAGGAGTTTATATGAAAGCTGCATTATGGTATGAAAAGAAAGATGTTAGAGTTGAAGAAATCGAAGAACCAAAAATAATAACAAGTGATGGTGTAAAGATCAAAGTAAAATGGTGTGGTATATGCGGTTCAGATTTGCATGAATATTTAGGAGGACCTATATTTATACCAGTAGGACAGCCACATCCATTAAGTGGAACAACTGCTCCAGTTGTTTTAGGACATGAGTTTTCAGGAGAAGTTGTAGAGATTGGTAATAATGTAACGAATTTTAAAGCTGGAGATAGAGTAATAGTAGAACCAATAGTTGCATGTGGAAAATGTCCAGCATGTCTTGAAGGAAAATATAATTTATGTTCATCTTTAGGCTTTCATGGACTTTGTGGAAGTGGAGGAGGATTAGCTGAATATACAGTTTTCCCAGAGAAATTTGTACATAAAATACCAGATGAAATGTCTTATGAACAGGCAGCTTTAGTTGAACCAATGGCTGTGGCATTACATTCAATTAGAATTGGTAAATTTCAAACAGGGGATACTGCATTAGTTTTAGGCTCAGGACCAATAGGGCTTGCAACTATAGAATGCTTAAAAGCAGCAGGTGCAAAATTAGTAATAGTATTGCAAAGAAAATCAATAAGACAAGAATATGCTAAAAGAGCAGGTGCAGATGTAGTATTAGATCCTAATGAAGTGAATATAGTAGAGGAAGTTAAAAAGCTTACAAATGGATTAGGGGTTGATGTAGCTTTTGAAACTACAGGAGCTCAAGTTGGTTTAGATATAGGAATTGAAAGTATAAAATTCGAAGGAACCTTAGTAATAACAAGTATATGGGAAGGTGATGCTAAAATTAATCCTAATTCATTAGTATTTTCTGAAAAGAAGATTATTGGAACTTTAGCATATAGACATGAATTCCCAGCAACTATTGCTCAAATGAAGGATGGAAGAATAAAGGCAGAAGGGTATGTGACAAAGAAAATACATTTAGATGATATAGTTGAAGAAGGCTTTGGAGCACTAACAGGTCCAGAAAAAAAGAAACATGTTAAGATTTTAGTAACACCAGATAAAGAACTTTTAACAAATAACTAATATAAATAAATTTGAAGAGGCTATCGTTACGATAGCCTCTTCAAATTTATTAGGTTTGAATCTTTTCTTAAAATTAAGGAAGAAAGATTAAACTTTAAATACTTAAAAATAGTTGCAGATGCTGGATATGAAAGTGAAAAAACAATTTATTTCTTGCTATGGCACTTAAGATAAATAAATTACATGGTAAAATTCAAGCAAACCGTACTGGTAAATATTTATTTGAATTAAAGAAAACAGCCTAAATATATTTTTAAAAAGTCTTTTAAAGAGGCTTGTTAACGTGCGTCTATTTTTAATGATTTAATAATTAGCAAAGTAGTGCTTCACAAGAAAATAGTAATTTTAATGAATTATTCTAAAATCTTTAACATAACTTGTATATATTTTTAGTTTGTTAAAAATTGCTATGTATATATAGAGAGTATTTTAAAATAAATACCATATATTGATTAATTATTAAAATATGGTAATTGAAGATAAAATTGGTTATAGATTATAATGCATTTAGAAAAATAATATATTGGGAGGTGTTTTTTTTATGAACAGTGTTAATGAAAAATTTGAGATAAGTCATCCACAAAAGAGAATTTGGTACAATGAGATATTGTTTCCTAATACACCAATGCATAATATTGTATCAAAAATTCATATTGGTACTAACTTAGATATTCATCTATTAGAGAAGACAATAAATCTAATTATTAAAAAAAATGATTCATTAAGGTTAAAATTCTGTGAAGAGGAGGGAAAATTATATCAATACGTGGATAAATACAAATTTGTTAATATACCTTTCCTAGATTTTACAATATACAATGATAATGCTGAGAAAAAAATTAAAGAATTTTGTATGAATGAAGGTGTGAAAAGTCTATACAGACAAAATGAACTACTATTCAAGTTCTTTATTTATAAAATTAATAATGAAAGAATGGGAGTATGTTTTTTTATACATCACATTATCTTCGATGGTATGTCTTGTAATTTATTACTCGAACAACTTTCTAATATATATCAACAATTATGCAATAATGAAATTGTTGATTCTAATCTTGAAAATTCATATATAGATTTTATAGCTGATGAAAGAGAATACTTAAGTTCTGAAGAATTTAAAAAAAATAAGCAATTTTGGAACCAAAAATTTTCAAATCTAAACGCAAATTCTTTATATATAAATCCTAAAAGTATCAAATCAAAAACAAAAGCATTCGTATTAAATAGTGAGCTGCGAGATACACTTAAAGAATTTTTGAAGGAACATAACATTACTTTAAATAAATTTTTTATTTCTATTTCAAGTATATATATGAGCCGGATATTCGGGGATAATGATATAACACTTGCTGCTGCCTGCTTTAATAGAAGTAATGAACGCCAAAGGAAAACTATAGGTATGTTTACAGGAATTATGCCTTTAAGAATAAATTTAGAAGATGATATTAGTTTTAATGAATTTTTAAATTATTTGAATAGTGAACTCAAAAGCTGTTATGCTAATCAAAAATATCCTTATGACTTATTGGCTCAGGATTTAGAACTAAGGAAAAGGGGAGTTGATTCTTTATTTAAATTTTGTGTAAATTATTTTTCATTTGAAAGTTATAATGTAAAAAATAATTACAATATGAGTATTAGTAATGAGATTTTTGCTCAAGAATACACAAATATTCCATTGCATATTTTTATTAAAGAATTAAAAAAGAATGAAAATATCGAGTTAGAAGTTCAGTACAGAATAGAAGATTACACTGAAGAGCAAATTACACAAATGGTTAATAGTATGGAGTGCATTGCAAAGCAGATTATTAGTGATCTTAATATAAAAATTTCAGAAATACAGATAGTTTCTGAAAAAGAGAAAAATCTTATATTAAATGAATTTAATAATACAAAAAAAGAATATCCTAAAAATGAATCAATAGGTAAATTATTTGAAAAAGTAGTTGATGCCTCTAAGGATAAAATTGCATTGGTGTCAAAAGGTAAAGCTTTAACATATAGAGAGGTAAATGAAAGAGCAAATCAAATTGCAGCTGCATTAAGAAAAAGAGGAATAACAAGAAACAGCATAGTACCAATATTATGTGACAAAAATTTAGAAACTATTATAGGAATGCTGGCTATTGTAAAAAGTGGAGGTGCCTATTTAGCAATAGATGGAGAATATCCTAAATCAAGAATAGATTATATGTTAGAAGAAGTTAGAAGCAGAGTTATTTTAGGAAAAAAGAGTTCATTAGCTAAGTTTAAATTTGAAAATTATATGGAAACAATAAATTATGAGGATGAAGAGATATTAAATGAAAGTACAGATAATCTAGAACAGATTAATACTATAGATGATTTAATCTATGTAATGTATACATCAGGTTCTACAGGAAAACCTAAAGGAGTATGTATAAAGCAAAAAAATGTAATCAGACTTATAAAGAATACTAACTTTATTGAACTTAAAGAAAATGACAGAATACTTCAAACAGGCTCTATTGCATTTGATGCGTCCACTTTTGAGGTGTGGGGAGCGCTTCTTAATGGAACGCAGTTATTTGTAGAATCAAAAGATGTTATTTTAAATCCAGAATTACTTGAAGGTTACTTAAGAGAAAATAAAATTACAATATGCTGGTTTACCGCACCATTATTTAATCAATTATGTAAAGAAAATATAAATTTATTTAAGCCATTAAGATGTTTATTAACTGGTGGAGATGTGGTTTCGCCTATTTCTGTAAGCAAGCTAAAAAGGGCTCATAAGGATTTGATGATAATTGATGGATATGGACCAACTGAAAACACTACTTTTTCAACTACTTATGCTATAAGCGGAGAATGGGATGAAAATATTCAAATACCAATTGGTAAGCCTATTGCTAATTCAACCGCCTATATAATGGATAAGAACAACAACTTACTTCCAATAGGTGTTCCAGGAGAGTTATGTGTAGGTGGAGATGGAATTGCAGATGGATATTTAAATCGCGAAGAGCTTACAAAAGAAAAATTTATAGAAAATCCTTATGTAAAGGGAGAAAAAATATATAGAACTGGTGATCTTGCAAAATGGCTGCCAGATGGGAATATATCCTTTATGGGACGGATTGATAATCAAGTAAAAATTCGAGGCTTTAGAATAGAGCTGCAAGAAATTGAAGCACAATTATTACAATATTCAAGAATAAAAGAAGCAGTAGTAGTAGATAAAAATGATGAAAGTGGAAATAAATATTTATGTGCATATGTTTTAAGTGAAGAAAAGGTTTCATCAAAAGAAATAAAGGAGTTTTTAAAAAAGGTACTGCCTAATTATATGATACCTTCATATATAATACAGCTTGAAAAATTTTCTCTTAATTGTAATGGGAAGATTGACAAAAGAGCATTGCCAAGCCCTGATTTATCACAAAAGGATACTGAATTTATAAAAGCTAGGAGTGAAATTGAATTAAAACTTGAAGATATTTGGTGTCAGATATTTAATCTTAAAGAGATATCAATAAAAGATAATTTCTTTGATATAGGCGGAAATTCACTAATGGCCGTAAATTTAGTTTCTAAAGTTCATAAAGAATTTAAGAGGAGAATTGTTGTTACAGATGTATTTAATAGGCCTACCATAGAAGAATTAGCAGAATATTTAAAAGTTATGTCTGTAGAGGAAGCTTTTAATTTTAATGAAATCGAGAAAGTAGAGGAAAAAGAGTATTATGAAGCATCAGCAGTGCAAAAGAGAATATATGCAATAAATCAAATAGATTTAAATAGTACAAACTATAATATACCTATTGCATATTTAATAAAAGGTAATTTTGATAATGGACGATTGGACAAGGCGATTTATGAATTAATAAATAGGCATGAATCGTTAAGGACAAGTTTTCATGTGCTTGATGAAAATATATTTCAAAAAGTTCATAAAAAAGTGAACTTTAAAGTTGAGCATATAAAAATAAATAGTAAATTTAATGAAGATAAAATTAAAATTGAAAATTTTATAAAACCATTTGATTTGGGTAAAGCACCGCTTATCCATGTTAACCTTATCAAATTTGATGACGCATCAATATTACTCATAGATATACATCACATAGTTTCAGATGGAGTTTCGATAAGCATAATAACAAAAGAACTATCTTCATTATATAATGGAGAAAAACTTGTAATGCCCAAAGTTCAATATAAGGATTTTTCTAATTGGCAAAATAATTTATATAGAAATGGGTTATTAGATGGTCAGGAAAAATATTGGCTTAATATGTTTAAAGGAGAAATTCCTAAATTAAATATGCCTTCAGATTATAAAGAAATACCAACTGAAAGTTTTAAAGGAGATATATTAACCTTTGAAATGGATGAAGCATTAACTTTAAAAATAAACCAAGTTATAAATAGCTTAGGGGTAACAAAGTTCATGTTTTATATGGCAGCATACAACGTACTTTTATATAAGTATACTGGTCAAGATGATCTAATAATAGGAACTCCAGCAGCGGGAAGAACTTCTGAAGAGTTGAAAGATACAGTAGGAATGTTTGTTAATACATTACCTTTAAGAAATAAAATAAATAAGAATAGTAGTTTTAGGGAGTTCTTAAAGGAAGTTAAGGAAAATTCCTTAAAAGCATTCGAAAATCAAAACTATGATCTTAAGAACATAATTGAAAAATTAAATATAAAGAAAGTATCACTTTTTAATGTGGTTTTATCTTTTCAAAATATAAATATTGATAATTTAAGGTTAGAGGATACAGAAATATCAGCATATAGGTTGAAAAGCACTATGGCTAAATTTCCTATTTCTATGATATTAAAAGAGGATAAGGACAAAATATCAGGTGAATTAGAATATCAAACAGAATTATATAAAAGGGAAACAATAGAAAGTTTTATAAAACATTATATTAATATAATAGAAAGAGTTCTTGAAGATTTGGATAAGCCTATTGATAATTTTGATATGTTATCTAAGTGGGAAAAAAATATTATATTAAATGAATTTAATAATAGAAAAAAAACTTACGCTCATAATAAAACAATAAAGGAGAGATTTGAAGAAGAAGCTAAAAATTTACAAAATAAAACTGCACTTGTATCAAATGGACAATATCTAGCTTATAAGGAATTAAATGAAAGAGCAAATCAGCTTGGGAATTTATTAATGAAAAATGGAATAGGCAGAGAAGACATTGTACCAATATTATGTGATAGAAGCATAGATACAATAATTGGCATGCTCGCTATAATAAAAAGCGGAGCCGCATATCTGCCAATAGATGAAGATTATCCTGAAGCAAGAATAAGATATATGCTTGAGGACAGTGGAAGTAAGATAATATTAATTAAAAGACATCAATTAGATAAGGTTAAATTAGAAAAAATAAATATACAATTAATAGATTTAAATAGTAAAGAAATATTTAAAGAAAGTAAAGAAAATCTTCCCAGCGTAAATTCGGTTACAGATTTAGTATATGTGATTTATACGTCAGGATCAACTGGAAAGCCTAAAGGAGTATGTTTAGAAAATAGGAATTTAGTAAACCTTGTAAGTAATTCTGAGTATATAGGGATTAACAGCAATGATAAAATTCTTCAATCTGGATCTTTGTCTTTTGATGCATCAGTATTCCAGGTTTGGATTACACTGCTTAATGGAGCAGAATTACATTTGGAAGAAAAAGCTTTAATAATTAATGAGAATGAATTAGAGGATTATATTAATAAAAATGAAATAACAACAATGCTTATGCCAACCCCATTATTTAATCAATATTGTGAGAGCAATATAGAAATATTTAAAGATTTAAGATGTTTAATTGTTGGAGGAGATGTTTTATCTAGCAAGCAGGTAAGTAAAATAACAAAAATATATAAGAATTTAAAAATTCTAAATGCATATGGACCAACTGAAAATGCAGTGATTTCAACATTGTATGAAGTCAAGGGAAAATGGAATGAAAATATAGCAATACCTATAGGAACTCCAATATCTAATTCAACAGCGTATATAATGGATAAAAATAATAACCTGCTTCCAATAGGGACGCCAGGAGAACTATGTGTAGGTGGAGCCGGCATTGCAAGAGGATATTTAAATAGAGAAGAGCTTACAAAAGAAAAATTTATAGAAAATCCATATGTGAGTGGAGAAAAAATTTATAAAACTGGTGACCTTGTAAAGTGGCTGCCAGATGGAAATATACACTTTATGGGAAGAATGGATTATCAAGTGAAAATTAATGGCTTTAGAATAGAACCGCAGGAAATTGAAGGAGAATTATTAAAATATTCAAAAGTAAAAGAAGCAGTAGTGGTGGACAAGAGTGATGAGAGTGGAAATAAATATTTATGTGCATATGTTGTAAGTAAGGAAAAAGTTTCTCCAAAGGAAATAAAGGAATTTTTGAAAAGGGAACTTCCAAGTTATATGATTCCTTCCCATATAATGCAGCTTGAAAGGATGCCCGTTAATTCTAATGGAAAAGTTGAAAGAAAAGCACTTCCTACTCCAAAGTCATTTGATTTTAATTATGAATATATAATGCCTAAAAATAATATTGAAGAAAAAATTTCTAAGGCATGGAGTAAAATATTAGGGATAAAAAATATAAGTACTGATTTGAATTTCTTTGAAATAGGGGGCAATTCATTAAAGGCAATTTCAGTAGTTTCAAGATTAGCAAAGGAATTTAGTATTGCTATAAATGATATATTTAAGTACCCAACTATACAAGAATTGGCACTTAACATTAAGTTTATAGAAGAAATATCAAGATCAGAGGTTAGAGCAGCTAAGGAAGAGGTAAGTATTACAGAGCTTGAGGAAGGAAACAAAATTCCCAAAGCCATAAAATCAGATTATGATTTATATATAAATAATATTAAAAAATATAGAAATTTTCGAGTAAATGATAAAGTGACTTACAAAAATATTCTGCTTACAGGTAGTACTGGGTATGTTGGCATAAATATTTTAAAAGAGCTTTTAATAAGCACAGATAGTAAAGTATATTTGTTATTAAGAGGTAAGGATATTAAAAAAGCTGAAGATAGAGTAATTAAAAAAGCTGATTTCTATTTTGGAAAAGAATTTTATGTCAGATATAAAAATAGAATAACAATTTTAATAGGGAATATATCAGAGGATTATCTAGGCATGGATATTGATGCTTATAAAAAATTATCTTTAGTAATAGATTGCATAATTAATTCTGCAGCTAATGTAAAACACTATGGTAAGTATGAAGGTTTCTACAATATAAATGTTTTAGGCACAAAGCATTTATTAGATTTTGCTGAAAAAGGTTTAATGAAGGACTTTAATCAAATATCTACCATGAGTGTTGGAAGCGGAAGAGTTCCCAATAAAGAAGTTGTTATGTTCTCAGAATTGGATATTGATATTGGCCAAGAGTGCGATAATGTATATGTACGTTCAAAATTAGAAGCTGAAAAGTTAGTTGAAGAAGCCGGTAAAAAATCACTAAATACTAAGATATTTAGACTTGGAAATGTAACGTTTAATTACGAAACAGGACTATTTCAAGAAAATATAAAAGAAAATGCATTTTACAAGAATATCAAAGCATTTATTAAACTTAAATGTTTACCAGAGATAAAAGGAAATATTTTTGATTTTTCTTATGTAGATCAATTAGCTAAAGCAATTATTCTTCTTTTTGACAAGACTAATTACAGAAATGAAGTATTCCATATAGAAAATCCTAAAAAATTAAGTGCAAGTGATTTAACAAGAGCATTAAGAAGACAATATAAGGACATAGAGCTTAAAAATAAGGAGGATTTTCTAGCTTATATTTCACTAAAGAGAGAAGATGAAGAATTAAGGGAATATGTTGAGGATGTTATGGTTCATCTAGGATTGCTTGAAAATAATGATCTAACAACTTTTATAACTGTTAGTGATAGAACAAATGCTATTTTAAAAGAATTTAATTTTGAATGGGGTAAACTAGATGAAAGTGCTATAAAAAGAATGCTCGATTATTGTGAAAAAGTTAATTTCTTATAATTATTCAGCTTAGAATAAGGCTTTGGAGCATTAACAGGTCCAGAAAAAAAGAAACATGTTAAGATTTTGGTAGCGCCAGATAAAGGACTTTTAACAAATAACTAATATAAATATATTGAAGAGGCTGTCATTACGAGAGTCTCTTCAATTATATTTATGTTCTTTAGTTGAAGCTTGACAGATAAAATAATGCCACATTTATTTTAATCTGATGTTATTACAGATGTTAACTAAATACCTTATTAGGCCGAAAATGAAAACCACAGAAAGTAAGACCATGATAATGTTTAAATAGTTTATTTTAATTATAGATTTGGCTAAATTTATGTGCTTTGAATACGATTATAAATAATATAGGGTAAATTATAAATAGGTTAAGGGTATTGAGAAGGAGATGACATAATGTTCAACAAAATAAAGATATCTCAAAAATTGGTCGCTACAAGTATAATAAGTACAGTATTTCTAATAGCCGTTGGTATGGTAGGCTTGCGTAACATGAACACAATCAATGAGAATGCAGATAAGATT
The DNA here is from genome assembly GCF_000340885.1 of Clostridium saccharoperbutylacetonicum N1-4(HMT). NCBI lineage: Bacteria > Bacillati > Bacillota > Clostridia > Eubacteriales > Clostridiaceae > Clostridium > Clostridium saccharoperbutylacetonicum. The sequence goes on from NC_020291.1 coordinate 2,428,274, forward strand.
TATAATAATAATGTGATATCACTAGAAAAAATGTATTCTGTAAGAATTAATAACAATCAAGCAATAGTTGATATGGAGCATATAATTAATAAAGATTTTAAGAGTGACAGCAGTGAGAGAATACAAGAAATGACTAATATTACTACTTACAATAATGAACTTTATGCAGCTTATGAAGAAATTCCACATTCGAGTCAAAAAGAAAAAGATGATTACGAGAAATTAAAAGTTGATTTAGCTAAATATAGAGAAGCAAAAACTAATATAATGAATGCTGTTAAAGCAAATGATTATGATAAGTCTCAAACGTTATATAAGACAGAGTATATTACAGCAAGTAAAAACTTAATTGATAGTATAAATGCAATAATTGATGATAATATTAAGGAAGCTCAAGTGATGACTGATGCAAATCATAGCATTTTTAAAAGTTCATCAATGATTGAAATTGTAAGCATAATTGCTGGGGCATTAATAGCATTATTTTTAGGTTTGAGAATGTCATTTTGGCTTAAAAAGAGAATTAATAATGTTGTAAATTTTGCGCATAATTTAGCTTCTGGCGATTTAACTCAAGAACTTAAAATAACGGCAGACGATGAGCTTGGAATTATGGGAAGAGCATTGAATGCTTCACTAAATAATACGAGAGAGCTTGTTTCAGAACTTGTAGACGGAGTAAGTGAAATGAGTGCATCAAGTGAAGAACTCACAGCAACAATGGAAGAAGTTTCTGCAACCATGATAAATATAAAGGAATCAGTTCAACAAATTTCACAAGGGAATACTCAGTTGAGTCATTCTACTATAGAAGTAAGCAACTCTTCAGAGGAAATGAACGATTTGGTTAAAAAGTTAGCTGATAATACTATGAAATTAGAGCATACATCAGATGAGATAATGGAGAGAGCATTAAAAGTTAAAGATGGTGCAGAAGGATCCTCAGCTACTGCAAATGAATTATATAATGAAAAGGAAATAAAAATTAAACAAGCAATTTCAAATACAAAAGTAGTTGAAGAAATAGGTAAAATGGCAGAGGTTATAGGAGAAATATCAGAACAAACCAATCTTTTAGCACTTAATGCATCAATAGAAGCTGCTCGTGCAGGTGAGGCTGGTAAGGGCTTTGCAGTAGTAGCAGATGAGGTAAGAGGTTTAGCAGAGCAATCTGCTGGAGCAGTTACAAATATAAGTAATACAGTTGGAGAAGTTAGAAATTCCATTAATTATTTAGTTGAAAATATAGAAGACGTATTAAAATTTATAGATAATCATGTTAAACCAGATTATGAAAAATTAAAATCAGTTGGACAAAGGTATAAGGAAGATGCAGAGTTTGTAAATAATATGTCACAACAAACCTTGTTATCAGTAAATACCATAGCTAAAAATATTTCTGAAGTAAACAATTCGATGACTAATATTTCAGCAACTAGTGAGCAATCAGCATCAAGTTCAGAAGAAATATTAGCGAGTATTAGTGAATCTAGTTTGGCTTTAGAAGAAGTTGCAAAGCAGGCACAAGGTACCTCTGAATTAGCAGAAAGATTAAGTAAAAAGATACATAGATTTAATATATAGATATCCAAAGCAAGAATTAGATTTATGCAACAATTACCGAAATATGATACATTTATCTTCCGCAGGACTAGTGAAATTTTCGCTGGAAGGTTCTAAATGTGGGCTTGTCGTCATTTCAGCGTGTTCCAGATGTAAAAACTGGACAAGCTGAAGATGAAACAAGCCCACATTAATACCCTTCAACAGCTCAATTTCATATGCCTGCTCCAGAAAAAAATGTATCATATTTCTAGTGCAGTTTTGTAATTTTAATTTCTCAATAGTGTATACATATTCCATTTATAAGTTTGATTATTAAATTGGATATCTATATAAGAAGTAGTAAGGTAAAATAGTTTGGGGACAAGCTTAGAGGCTATAGGAAATTCCTATAGCCTCATAATATTTACAACTTAATATTTTTAATATCATCAAAATTAAATTGTGGAAACCAGATATGTAAAGATGGTAAGAATTATATTAGTAACGCCGTATTCTATTGAGCTTTTAATACAAATATAGAAATTATTTTGGTGAAGTTTTCTTTTGTGAAAAATAAACACTGAAAATTATTATTAATACTCCTAATATTTGAATAGGATTGATAGTTTGTTTTAAGAATATAAAGCCTAGTAAAAATGCTGTTAGAGGATTAACTGGACCAAGGAAGGATACCTTGGTTGGAGATAATTTTGAAATTCCTCTAAACCATAAATAATAACCTAAAGCAGTATTAAATATTCCTAATATAGCAAGTCCTAATATGTTTGTACTATTAAGAGTTGGAATACCACCTTCTATTAAAAAAGTGGCAGGAATTAATATAAGGCTTCCGTAGAATAGTTGCCATGAGGTGAAAACCATATTATTAACTCCTTCAGGTTTACCCCAATATTTAGTTAATACAACGCCTAGTGCCATAATGATAGCACCTATAAGGGCAGCCATTACACCAACAAGATCTATTACAGCATCTTGTTTTAATAATAAGAGAGATACGCCTGTAAGGGTCATTATAACTGCAATAAAGGAATTCTTATTTGGACTTTCTTTAAGAAAGATCCAGCTAAAGAAGATGGTGAAAATAGGTTGTACACTTCCTAATATTGAAGCTATACCACCTGGAAGTCTGTAAGCAGCAATAAATAAAAATAGAAAAAAACCGCCAATATTTAAAGTTCCTAAAATGATAGCTTTTAAGAGCCATGCTCCTTTAGGAAATTGTCTATAATAAAGTAAAAGTATTAATCCGATAGGAAGGCCTCTCATGAGTGCTACAAATATTGGTTTGTTTATTGGAATAAGTAGTGTAGTTATTATATAAGTTGAGGCCCAAAGCATTGGCGCTAGCATTGTTAATAAAGTATCTCTTAAGTTTTTCATAGTAACCCTCCTTTGGTAACATTTTTGGATTTGAAGTTATAGTATACATAGTTCAATTGTTAATGATAATTTATCAATGTTCAGCTGTCAGTGATTAATGATAAATTAATAATGAAATAATTTCAGGATTTCTTGAATTTAGAGGTACAATCTTAATAAGAAATTATATATAAATTTTTGCAATTATCCACTAATTGTGTTATTTCCAATGTTTTTTGGGAGAAATAATATTTCGAGTGCTGGAAATATCATTAGTAAACCAAGGAAAACGAAACCTAATTCATAGGAAGTATTAATTTGTAGAAAAATTTGAAGTATAGTAACAACAACTGTAATTAGTGCTATGCCCATTCCTTGAGATAATGTTGAAGTAACTGCATTTAAAGTATTAGCACTATTTCTATCTTTTGGATCTATTTCGGAAAAAGTCAATCCACTATAAGCAGTTAAAGCTAGAGAACGTCCTACACCTGAAACCAATGCAAGAAACATTATCCAAATTGGGAGAGTATCAATTTTAATAAAGGCTAAAGCAATTGATGAAAGAAATACCATTAATAATGATAGTAATAGCGAACCTTTATAAGCTAACTTTTGAATAATAATATTTGTGAAAGGCTTTATTCCAATATTTCCAACAAAAATAAATAATACATAGCTTCCTGCTTTTACTGCTGATAAGTGAAATACTGTTTGTAAAAATACTGTTAGTATGTAAGGTAGTGCTCCAACGGATAACCAGAAAACAGATCCGCTTGTTTGACAGATTCTAAAAGAAGTTATTTTTAATGAAGCAAGTGAAAATAGGGGATTGTCTACCTTTTTTAAGTGTTTAAAAACTATAAAGCTTAATATAAAACCTAAAACAATTGATCCAAGGGCGTAAAGCCAATAGTTCCTTCCAGCACTGGCAAGTTCTGCTCCAACTAAAATTAGTCCAGATGCAAATGCAATTTCTATAAAACCTAAAAGGTCAAAAGGAGCTGTATTTTGATTTTGATCAGCATCAATTAATTTTAATCCAATTAATACAATAATTAAGCCTATTGGTACATTGATTAAGAAGATCCACTGCCAACTCCAATAAGTTACAATAAAGCCGCCAACAATTGGAGCTATTGCAGGTGCTATAAGTGCTGGCCAAATCATATAGCTAACCATTTTTAAAAGCTGTGAAGCAGGTGTTTTTTCTAACACTATCAATCTTGCAGTTGGTGTCATTAAAGCTCCAGAAATTCCTTGAATAATTCTCATTATTAAAAGGAAAGTGAAGTTTGGTGCAAAAGCACTGCTTAAAGAACTAAGGCTAAAGATAATAACAGCAATAATCCAAATTTTCTTTTTACCAAAGCGATTTGCCATCCAACCACTTAAAGGTATGAAAACAGCAACTGTAATTAGATAAACACTTACAAGTAATGCTATAGCAGCAGAATCAGTGTGAAAATATTTAGCCATTCCAGGTAGTGCAGTGGTTACAATTGTTCCATCTAAAATCTCCATAAATAAACTAGCAGCCATTAATAAGGCTATTTTTATTTCTTTTGTCATTTTAATCACCGTTCTTTCTTAATCTAATTTTTAAATTCTTAAGATTATAGGAATTTGTACAAGTCCTAGTTAATTCAGTTAAATATGTATAAAAATATAATAGCGGGATAGTATTATTAGAATTATAGATTGAATTCATCCATAAACTAAATATAATTTTAATATTAAGTATCTTAATATTAAGATTGTTTTTATTATAAAGTATATTTTTTTTAAAGTCAATTATCTTAATGTTAAGATTATTAACGTTAATAAGATTTTTGTTGATATTTGATTTTTCTGATGCTAACATTAATATTATGAGTAAAGATAATGTAGATTTAATAATTGAACAATGGACAGATGAAATACCAGAATTAAATACAAAGGCTATGGCTATTTTAGGAAGATTGAAGAGGGTAGCTAAATTTACTGAAAGGAGATTAGCAGATAATTTTTCGAAATTTAAGCTTAATAGTGGAGAGTTTGATGTACTTGCAACTTTAAGAAGATCAGGAGGCGAATTTAAATTAAAACCTACAGAACTATATAATCTTTTGATGGTAACCTCAGGTGCAATGACTAACAGGGTAGATACCCTAGAGAAAAAAGGCCTAGTCATTAGAGTAAATGATACTGAAGATAGAAGAACTGTATATGTAAAATTAACAGAGGAAGGATTAAAAGTGATTAATACGGCTGTATATGAGCATGTAACTGTTGAAGAAGATCTCTTAAACATGTTAACAGAGGAGGAAAGAGAAACCTTTGATTCACTTTTAAGAAAGATTAATTTAAATTTGGAAAAAAATAAATAATGTAAGGGAAAGCTCAAATCCTTGAGCTTTCCCTTACATTTTTGTTTCAAGAAGAAGTTTTATCAAAGAACTAAAGGCAGATTTTCATAAAATCTTCAGAACTTATCACTTTACTAAATCCTAAACTTTGAGCAATTAATGTTGCTTTATGGAGATCTTCACTATTTATTGTTCCAATATCATTGCTTACATCTATTGTGCCAGTGGCATCTGATAAAAATTTAACGTTATATCCTTTGTGAAATGCATCTCTAGCTGTTGTATCGCAACACATCTGCGTCATATATCCAGAAATAATTACTTCATCAATATCTTCTTTTATTAATATTTCTTCTAAATTGGTCTTATAAAAACTACTAGGTTTGGTTTTTTCAATAATATAGTCACAAGATTTTTCTAGAATCTTTGGATGTATCTCCCACTCGTTTGATTTTCTAATAAAAGTATTTCCATCACTTCCTGTGTGTTGAACAATTATTGTAATCATATTGTTTTCTTTTGCATAATCCATTACTTTAAGTATATTATCTAAACTATTGCTAGGATATGTTACTTTTAATTTTCCAGTAAAATATTCATTTTGGACATCAATTACAAGTAGCGCTTTTTTCATCTTTTATTCCACCTTATCATTTATTAATATTGATCTGTTTGCTATAATAATCATATCTTAAATTTAAGTTTAAAGGGGAAAGAGTTTAGTCACTTTTACTTGAAAATTGAAAGGATTTTTTATTGTATGTTTGATGAAATAGATTTAAAGATTATAGAAATGTTGAAAATCAATTCTAAGATGCCACTTAAAGAAATAGGTGAGGTAATACATTTAACACCGCAGGGAGTATCGAATAGGATTATACGCCTTCAAAATTTAGGAATTATAACTGGGTACACTATTTGTATAAATAATGCATTGCTTGGCAAGAACATAATAGCCTATATTACTATTTTTATGAAAACAACAAAACACGATAAGCTAATTAAGTTTCTACAATCTAATAGTCTTGTAGATGAAGCACATAAAATTAGTGGTGATGGCTGTTATTTACTAAAGATTATCTGTTTAAATATGGATGAAATAAACTCTTTTCTTGATTGTTTAACGGAATTTGGCACGTATCGATTAAATTTATCTACAGCTTCAATAAAATAATTATAATTTTATAAGTATGTGGAAGGAGATATGATTATGGAATTTACAGCAAGAGATATAATGGCCATATTGACTGTATTAGGAACTTTAATAGCTTTACATATAAAAGCCTTTTATAACTTTTTTATGTCCATAGTAAAAATGAAATATAAAGAAGTGCCAGGGAAGCAATCAATGTTTAGTGTTGTTGTACAATGGTTGGGTTATATTGGCTTTATTATGTATATGATTGTACTGGGGAGTTTTCTTGCTGAAAGCTTTTATCAAGAGACTCCTATTAGTAAAATGAAAAATATGACAGCAGCATATTTTTTTGAAATGGCTATATTTATTATAGTTACAATTATAACAGTGTTAGCAGCTATTGATACAATACAAAAATTTAGATATTTAAATAAAGCCTTTAGAAATAAATTAGAAGGCGAATTGGTTAAATTAGAAGATGATATTCAAAGCAAAAATATGAAAAATATATATGCTTTTAGTATTTCTGCTGCAATGTTTTTATTTATTATTATAGAAAGAATTTCAAGCGGTGTTGAAGTTACAAGCAGTAAAATTGTTTTGTTTAATAATAATGAAAAAGTTGAAACATTTTTAATAGCTTTAATAATGGAATTGATCGTCAGTACTTTATTAATAATATCAATAAATATGAAGGAAATAATAAAAACTATAAAGAGTAAATCATTATATTTAATACTAATTGATGATGAAGAAATTTATTGTAGTTGTTACCTTGAATATAAAAATCATTATTTAGTTATAAAAAAAGATAAGAAATTTGAAAGATATATAAGTAAAACTAAAGTGAAGGAAATAAGAAAGATTAGAAGCAATTAAATTTAAAGAAATATATTTAGCTAATTATTCTTTGAATTTTATCTGTAGAACTTTTATATTTGGAAATATGGACTTTCTAATTTGAGCTTTTATCCTCAAATGATAATTGAATATTGATAATTAGAACCTATATTAGAACTTAAGGGTGAATATCCTCAAAAATAATAATTGAGGATATTTACCCTTATTTTTTTATTCTTTAGTAATTTATAATGCAGTAAAATCTGAGGATAATATATGAAAAAGGCTATTTAACTGAGTTGTGTATAAGAAAAGAATAAAAAACAAATCATATTCGCCTGCATAAAATGTTCTCATATGCAGCATAGCTGCTCTTTCTAAGGTGCACATTTTTCTCACATACGTTCGAAAAGGCAGATGCGCACCTATAAAAAGAGTGCGAAGCACAATACGGAACTTAATATTAAAAATCTCCGGCTCCACAGTCGCCTACAATTTTTTTATATAAAATTATAGAATTTTAGAAAGTTGAGAAGCTGATTAAATCTAGGAGTTTATAAGATTAAATGGCAATGTTGATTTACTCATCTATAAGCTTTGCCTATTTTTCTGAAGGGCATTAGCTATAATATCACAATATTGCACCATATGTTCAATTGGTACAATCATACCTTCTTCAAGCCATTCTCCGGCTGAATAAACTAATGCAGGAGAATAAAACTCTGCAATGATATCTATTGGAACAATAAATTTAGCTCCATTAGTTACATCGAATTCTAGTTTGGATTTTATGCATTGAAGCACTATTTTTTGAAGCATCTTCATTGCAGAACCATTATTTAGTAAGCCGATAGTATACATTTTCTTATTTTCGCGCATATGTTCAAGAAGAAGTTTGAATAAATTAGCATAATATTGATTTGGATTATCTTCAGACGTATATTGCAAACTCTTTTTTTCAAAATCCTGTATTAATTGTCTGAGCATAAAATCAAGTAATTGGAATTTATCTTCAAAATGTTTATAAAAGGTTGTTCTATGTATCATAGCTTTATCACAGATGTCTGAAATGCGGATATCGTTAAAATTTTTTTCTGTAAGTAAGTCTATTAGGGTATCAAATAATAGTTTATGCATTCTTCGAGTTCTTAAATCAAGATTTTCATCATTTACATTAATATTCATATGGACCTCCTAACAAAATAATCTACAAATATTAAAAAATGTAGACGCTATATATAATTTAAAAATATTGTTTCTTGATAAGACTATATCAACAGTATAAAGTATAAACATACACTTGTAAACAGAATCTACACATGTATCTCTTTAATACATATGTAGAGATTAAAATAAATGGAGAGGTGATTATCAATGAAGCAAAGAATAAAAAGAATCTTAACTATTGGAAGCATAATTGGACTTATGACTAGTAGTGTTGTACCAGTATCTGCAGCAGATACTTCAATTAAAACTCAAAATTTACAAAGTATTAAAGAGAAAAAAAATCTTCCGTTAGAGGAAGCTATAGCTGGAGCTATAAATAATAGTGATAAATTAAATTTAAAATCAAGAGAAATAAAAATGTATGAAGATAAGATGAGACTTCAAGAGAAATACAATGATTATTATAATTCTATAAATCAAAAAGTATATGATTATCCTTACGATAAGCTTGAACTTCAAGAAAAACAAAGCAAACAAGCTAAGGAATTTATGAAAGATCAAATAGCAAGTGATATTACTAATAAATATAACGATATGGTTTTAAAAGAAATTGATCTTAATAAATCAAAGAGGGCTTTGGAATTCAAGAAAATAGATTTGGAATTTATTAAAGGAAAATTATCTTTAGAAATGGCAACACCTACAGAGGTTAAGGATGCACAAATTGAATTAACTTCATTGGAAAATGATATAAGGGCAAAGGAAAATTTATTAAACGACAATAAAGATTATTTTAAAGTTATCACTGATTTAGATGTAAAAGATAACTATAAACTTGACTATAGTATGAATTATGAAAAATTTAAAATAACTGGCTCGGTGGATGAGTATATAGATGACAAAATAGATACCTATTTAAACTATGATAATAAAATATTTAAATTATCTAAGGATTATATGAAAAAGCTAAAAGAAGATGGAATAAAGGATATTATGAGTAAAACTCCAGAAACTCTTCCAGATAGAGCTTCAAATATAACAGTTAAGGCTGATGGAACTACTGAATTTGATGCTGGTTCATATGCTTTAAGATTAATAGACTATCAACAAAAACAGCAGGAATACTTAGCTAAATTGAATGCTTATGGAGAATATATTGATGGACAATATAGTGTCGATGAAGCAAAGGTAAATATAGATGAAGCTAAGAGAAATATAAAAAATGCAATGAAGGAAAGTTATTCAACCCTTTTAGCATTGGAAGATAAGATAAATAATCTGAAGGAGCAGGAAACTTCAGTAAATACAAAATTAAGCTTTGCAAAAGCTCAAGTAGATATGGGATTAATGCTCCAAAATGATTATGATAAGCAGGTTTTAGAAAGTGAAGATTTAGATACTGGTATAAGAAAACTTGTGTATACCTATAACAATTTAAAAGACAATATACAAATGCCATGGATATTAAGTAGTAAATAAGTTGAAGATTAATGAACAAATAAGGTTGTAATGAAATTAAAAATCTAGATAAGATGAAGAATAGCGCTTCATACAGGGAGGAAATATGAATAAAAAAATAATAGCGGTTTGTTTAGTATGTTTTAATCTTTTTATGTTAAGTGGCTGTAGTAGTGATAATAATTCAACAGCAGAAATAAAAACTTATCCAGTAAAGACTGTGGAGCTTAAGGATGAGAGTTATCCAATTTCTTTAGAGTATGAAGGGCTTACAGGAGGAAGTGAAGTTAGAAAACTTTCCTTTAAAAGTTCTGCTAGAGTAAGTAAAATATATGTTTCTAAAGGGCAACAAGTAAAAAAGGGGGATAAGCTTGTTGACTTAGATAAAACAGATTTGGATTTTGCAGCAAATGGCTCAAAAGCTCAAATGGATGCAGCTTCAGCACAATATGAAAAAGCAGTAAATGGAGCTCAAGCAGAGGATATAAACAAAGCGCAAATTGCAGTAAAGAATGCTGAAGATAATTATAATTACTGTAAAGATTTATACAATAAAAATCTTAGTTTGTATCAAATGCATGCAATAACTAAGCAGCAGCTAGACGATATTAAAATTAAATTAAATGGCAGTGAAAGTGAGCTTAATGCAGCAAGGGAAACATTAAAACAACTTCAAAATGGAACTAGAAGTGAAGATGAAAATGTGGCACTAGCTCAACTAAATGCAGCAAAGGCTGATTATGCTTCAAAAGTAAACTTAGTTCAAGATGCTTCTCTTATAGCGGATGTTGATGGATATGTTGTAGATATTTTAGGTAAAGAAGGTGAAATGCAGTCAGCAGGGTATCCTGTAGTATTAATTAGAAGTGAAAATCAAGTGGTTACAGTAGGTTTATCTGATGAAGATGTAAAGAAGATACAAATAGGAACTAAAACACAAGTTAAAATTGACAATAATACTACAGATGGAGAAGTTATGAATATAGTTCAAATGGCTGACAGTAAGTCGGGAACTTATAGTGCGGAAATAAAATTAATAAACCCAATAGACAATAATAAATTTTATATAGGTCAATCAGTAAAAGTTTATATTAGTGAAGGTGAAAAGAAAGGATTGTGGATTCCTATTACAAGTATTTTAAATGATGGACAAGATTATGTTTTTGTGGTTGAAAATGGACATGCCGTTAAGAAAAATGTGACCTTAGGTCAAACTAATGAAAATTTAGTAAATGTTGAAGGACTTAAAAATGGAGATAAGCTTATTAATGAAGGAATGAAAAATATAAAAGCTGGATATCAGGTTTCAGCAGAGTAAGGAGGATATACTATGGGATTGATTAACGCAGCAATTAAAAATAAAAAGATAGTTCTGTTTTTAGTGCTAATTACTATCTTAAGCGGTTTAGCTTGTTATTACTATATTCCTAAACAGGAAAGTCCAGATGTTTCCTCCCCAGCAGCAATGATTACAACTATTTATCCAGGGGCTTCTCCTAAGGATGTAGAAAGCTTAGTTACTAAAAAAATCGAAGACAAGATAGAAGAAATTGATGGTTATGATTATGCAGAATCTTTTTCTCAAAATAGTGCATCTATAGTTATTGTTTACCTAAATAATGATGCTGATAAAGATAAAGCGTGGCGTACACTAAGAGATAAGATAAAGGATTTAAAAGCTGATCTTCCAAATGGAGTTGAAGAAAGTAAAATAGATACAAACCTTACGCAGACAGCAGGGATGATTTTAAGTATATCAGGTGACAATTATTCCTATGAACAATTAGGAAATTATGCTGATGATATAAAGAAACAATTAGGTGGCATCAGTGGGATTTCAAGATTTGATATAAAGGGAAAACAAGATAAGCAAGTAAAAGTTCAAGTGGATTTAAGCAAAATAAATAAATCTTCTATTTCTCTTGAAGAAGTATGTGGTGTACTTCAAGCACAAAATGTGGAAATTCCATCTGGATCTTTAGAGTTAGCTACTGGAAAGATAAAAGTGCAGACACCCGGAAGCTTTACTTCACTTAAAGATATAGAAAATACAATTGTTGGGGTTTCCTCAGATACAGGACAAACTTTAAAGTTAAAAGATATTGCAACTGTAAGTATGGATTATGATGATGATAGTGCATATAAATTTACTGACAATGGGAAAAAAGCAGTATTGCTTGCAGGATATTTTCAAGATAATAAAAATATAGTTTTAATTGGTGATGATGTAAGAAAAAAATTAGATGAAATAAAGAAACAATTGCCACAGGATTTAACTATAGATGAAGTTACTTTTCAGCCAAAAGATGTAGATGATTCAGTTTCATTTTTTATGAAAAACCTTGAAGAAGGAGTAGTTCTCGTAGTAATTACTGTTTTGATAGGAATGGGAATTAGAAATGCATTAGTTGTATCTTCGGTTATTCCAATATCAATAGCTCTATCTTTTATTGCTATGGAGGTTTTAGGGATAAAAGTACATCAAATATCAACAACGGCACTTATTATAGCCTTGGGAATACTGGTGGATGATGCTATTGTAATAGGAGATGTTGTTCAAGTAGGCATTGATGAAGGCTTACCAGGAGATGAGGCAGCCTTTAAAGGAATTAAAAAATTATTTGTGCCTGTATTTACCTCTACTTTAATAATAGTTGGTGCTTTTGCTCCTCTTTTAAGTATACCAGGAGCTGTAGGGGAGTTTATAAGTACACTGCCACAAGTAGTTATGATTTGTATAACTTGCTCATATATATCAGCCTTATTTATAACTCCAGCTATGTCATCTTTGTTTTTTAAGAAAAGTAAACAACCAACAAAAGAAAATAAAATTCAAAAATTCTTTAATAAGCTTTTAACTTATGGACTTAGCCATAAAATAAAAATTATTGCAGCTTCTTTGCTTGTTTTAGTAGTATCGATGGGATTAATAAATTTATTAGGAACACAATTCTTTCCTTATGTAGATAAGAATGTTATTTACATAGATATTGCTAATGAAAAAGTTGAAGATATTAATAGTACAGGAAAATTAGTTAGCAAGGTAGAAGAAGTTTTAAAAGAACAAGAAGAGGTTACAAGCTACACTTCAGCTATAGGCGGAGGTATGCCTAGTTTTTATATTACACTTCCTACGGTAGCACCAGCTAAAGATGTAGCTCAAATTATGGTGAAGGTAGATTTAGAAAAGACTAAAAAGTTTGAAACAAGAGAAAAACTTGTTGAGTATGTTCAAAATCAATTGGACAGTAAAATATCTGGAGGAACTGCTACAGTAAAACTTTTAGAACAAGCAATGCCAATTGGGGCACCTGTTAGATTAAGGCTTACTGGAGATGATTTAGATAAAATATATGCAGCTTCAGAACAGATACAAGAAAAATTAAAGGATATGTCAGGAACTACAAATGTAAGAGATGATGCAGCTAAAAAGACTTATGAATATGAAGTGCTTATTGATAGCACAAAAGCATCTCAATATGGTTTGTTAAAATCTGATATTTTAAAACAAATGAATATTGCTTTAAAAGGATATAGCAGCTCTGTATATAGAAAGAGTGGAAATGAATATGATATATTAGTTAAAAGCAATATCAGTTCAGTAGAAGATTTAAAGAATTTACAAGTAAAATCAAGTATTGCAAGTAATAAAATCTTATTAAATCAAGTGGCAACAGTAAAGCTTAATTCGCAGTTAGATCAAATAAAACATTATAAAAAGGATAAGACGGTAACAGTATTTAGTGATGTAAAATCTGATTATAATGCAAGCGATATTGAGAGTAAGTTAAAAGCAGAAATAAATAAAATGGACTTGAATGGTGTAAATGTTCTTTATGATGGAGAGCAAAATCAAATAGAAACTAACTTTACAAGCCTTGGAGTTGCAGGCGTGCTTACTATAATAATAATTTATTTAATTCTATTTGTTCAATTTAAGTCATTTGTACAACCTTTTGTAATAATATATTCGCTGCCATTATCGCTGATGGGAGTAATAATAGGTTTAATAATATTTGATATGCCATTATCATTAACTGCAGTTATGGGTATAATAAGCTTGATTGGGGTAGTTATAAGAAATGCAATACTTCTTGTAGAATATATAATTGAGGGAAGACACGAAGGGCTTTCTATAGATGAAGCTTGTATACATGCAGTAAGCCAAAGGTTCAGACCGATAATATTAAGCTCAACAGCAACCATAACAGGGCTTATACCACTTGCATTTTCTAATAGTACTTTATTTGGACCTATGTCTGTAACTATAATTTTTGGCCTTGCATCAGCAACTTTCCTAACTTTTATAGTTGTCCCAGTAATGTATTCTTTGGTTAATAATAGGCTGGAGGCTAAAAAGAAATAAGAACAATGAGGATGTCAAGGTAACAAGCATTTCATTTATAGTTACTTACATAATATGATGACCTTTATTATAAAAATTGGATTAAGATCTTATGTAAATTAAAAAAAGGAATACTTAGTGCAAGAAATGCTCTAAGTGTTCCTTTTTTTATGTACGTTAATCCAATCGATTAAGGTAGTTGCGAAAAATACTTTCATGTTCTTGCAAAATACCAAAAAACTCATCATCTATTTTTTCAACTACTGGAAGGGCTGTTTTAACCATATCAAGCCCTTTTGGCAAAAGAATAACTGAATTTGCTCTACTATCGTCAGGGTTAGCAGTTCGCTTTATAAAGTCGTTCTTTTCTAAGCCTCTGATAATTTGAGATGTAGACATAACATCCATATCTGCAAGTTTTGCAATGCTTACCTGTGTGACATTATCATCTGATTGGCTAAGATAATTTAATGTAGTAAGCACTACAAATTGTGGATGAGTAATGCCTAATTTACGAAGTTCTTGTGTAATGATTGAATGCCATTTATTATATACTCGGATAAAAAGAAGACCAGTTGAAGATTCTGCATCATCTTTAAATCGAGCTGATGGAAAGTCCAATTTATATTTCAACCTCCTTTTTGATTTTCATGACAGATTTAGGGACATCGGAAAATACACCGCAAAGAAAGTTTAAATCTTCTTCTGATGGATTTTCTTTTTCTAATTTTACAGTATGTTGAATAAAGTTTCTACCATCTTCCTGAAAAATATCATGTCCAAAATGAATATTTCCCATTTCAGGAACTTCAGTTTTATCCCAATAAGAAGCATTTGGGACGATGTTAGTAAGAGTAAATGTCATTTCTGGCATTCCTTTTAATTTCATTGTTCCGGTAGTTCCAGTTTTTAATTCACCATTAAATTTAAGATTTTCTAAATCTTCTTCCCAAATATATCTCTTTGCAGGATCAGAATAATAGGACCAAATAGCTTCCTTAGGCGCATTTACTTCAACTTTAAATTGTAATTCCATTTTTAATTCTCCTTTATATGTATATTTATTATATGTATACTTATTATAAGTATACATATAATATTTGTCAACAAGAAGTATGAATGTAAGAAATTAAAAATTTTCAAATGTTTTAACCAATATTTCCTATATTATCTTGGAAAAAGGGAGTAATATAATTAGTTAAGGAATAAGTTTTTATAAAATAATTTGATTTGTTTTAATTATATTAAGGAGTGGAAATGTTGAATAATAATTTTAAAAGTTATAATGTTGAAGCATGGGATATTTTACAACATCTTTTTAAGGTTAATAAAATAAATGATCATACCCTTCATTTTGTAGGTGAATTTTCAGGAAAATTAGATTTGGAAAGGTTAAGACAAGCAGTCGATATTTCAATTGATGCATTTCCTTTGATTAGATGTGTGTACAATGAAACAAAAAGAAAGCCTTTTTGGGAAGATAAAGGTTATACGGCAGAGGATGTTATAGAATATATAGAAGCACATGATACTGATGAAGAGATGATTCAGCATGTTTATCAAGAAATAGATGAGTTTAATGGACCACAATTAAGGATTAAAGTGATTCAAAGGGAAGAAAAGCATATAATGTGTGTACTGATAAATCATATGCTATGTGATGCGGCTGGATTTAAGGATTATTTATATATGCTAAGTGATATTCATACTAATATAGATAGAAAATTAGATTATTCTATTGCAGCTATGGGGAATCGAAAAATCAAGCAAGTCCTAAAAGTATTTTCGATTTCAGATAAGTTGAAAATTATGTTTAGTAAAATAAATATGTCTGTGAATGATGATTCGAGCTTCGATTTAGAAGGAGATCTTAATAACCCCTTTATTGAACTTCGTAAAATTGATAAGGAAAAATTCCTTAGGCTTAAAGCTTTTGCAAAGAAACATGATGCAACCATTAATGATATTATGCTTACAGCTTACCAAAGGGTTTTGTTTCAACTATTTGGCAAAGCTATAAGTATACCTTGTACTGTTGATTTAAGAAAATATTTATTAAATCATAAGGCAGAGGGGATATGTAATCTACCTACTAATCTTTTTTGTAATATAGGTTCAGAAGTTGGTGAAACATTTGAACAAACTATTTACAAAGTAAAGCAGACGATGGACAAGCAAAAATCTAATAATAGTTGTGTTAAAAGTTTAATCATGTTAGAAAAAGTTTTTGATATTTTTCCTAATAAGCTTGCAAGAAGCATTCTTGAGAAGAACTTCTCGAATCCACTTATTGCATTTACTAATATAGGAATAATTGATAAAAAGAAAATTGTATTTGGAGAAATTGAGATTACTGAAGCTTTCATGACAGGGTCAATTAAATATAGTCCATATTTCCAATTAGCTGTATCAACCTTTGCTGATAAAGTAACTCTTAGTGTAAATTTATATGGGACCAAAGCAGATAGAAACAAGGTTTCAGATTTTTTAGATAAGTTTATTGCTGAATTGCAAACTGCTATGTAGTTATTAGGATAATAAAATATATTTGCAAAAAGTTAAATTTGTGTTATGATAATTAAAAATGTGAATAAGTTAATTGATAAGGCAAAGGAGTCTATTTTATATAACTGTGTAAGTTGTATGAAATTGGCTCCTTTTTATATAATAAAAAATCCTTTATTTAAATTAAATATACTCAACATAGTGCGGGTTTATTGAAAATGCGGTTTTAGAAACTTTTGCACTATTTTTCTGATGCTCAAAATAGTGGCTAGAAATGAGATATACACTATGTTAAGCTAATGTATACGTTAGCTTACTGTAAGTAAATGCCAAAATGTTGCTAAAAAAACGAGTTAAAATTAGCACTAATATGACAATTTAAGCGTATTTTTTGATTTTTTTTCATTACTTTTTTCATGTAAGCGATATATAATGGATTTATAAAAGGAGATGATATTATGAAACAAAAAGTAGTAGACATGGATAAGGTACTTTTAGATAATGAATTTTTTGTGTTTCATAAAATAGATGATTCTCATTTTATGGGGAGACCACACTTTCACGATGGATTTGAAATTCATTTTACATTAACTAATGAAACTACATATTATGTTGATGGTAGAAAATTTGTAATGGATTCCGGAGCCATAGCAATTTTTAATTCTGAAGAAATTCATCGAGTAGTAGTGGATAACAAAAAATTGTACGAAAGATATTGCATACTATTTAAGCCTCGATTTATCGATGTTTTAAAAGATAATTCCCTTGATATTCTTCAAGTATTCACTAATCGAAGAAAAGGTTATAACTGTATTCAACTTAGTGAATTATCAAAGGAACAATTAGTGAAATTATTTAATGAACTGATAAATTACTATCAAGATTCAGAAAGCAAGTTTCAAGATTTAAAGATAAAAGTAAAGTTTATAGAAATTCTTATAATAATATCTGAACTTTTTAATAATTTTCTTGAAGATAAAAAAAATATAAACTATGAAGGTAATACACAATTTTATTCCTTGTTAGATTATATTAAAAATAATTACATGGAAGATAGTAATTTAGATGATTTAGCCAATGAATTTTATATAAGTAAGTCTACGATTATAAGATTGTTTAAGAAGAATATTGGTATGACACCTACACAATATTTAATTTATATTAGGATAATGGCTTCTAGAAATTATCTTGAAGCTGGTTATAGTGTGAAAGATGTGGCATATAAAATAGGATACAAGGACGAATCCAGTTTTATTAAAAAGTTTAAAGAGTTACAAGGCATCTCCCCGAAGCAATATATGTTGAATTTACAACGGAAGGGGTTAAAAGATGAAAAATACTATTGAAAATTATCTGAATTTAGTAGTTAATAACTTAATTAATTTAGATAATCAAGGTGATTTAGCAAATGAATTTGTAAGTGTTTCTACAGCTGAAGCAGAAAAAAAAGGTTTTTTTGCTAGAGATTTTGGAATGGATCAATGGGATTGGCCACAAGGTGTAGGAATATTTGGACTTAGCCAAAACTTAGAAAAGAATAGGGAATACATTGTTAATTGGGCTAAAACAGAAATTAACAAAGGGCTGCCTACAAAAAATATAAATACTATTTGCCCATTGTTATCCCTAGTGGACTTTAAAGAATTTGAACAACTTTCGTTAGAGTGGATGAGTTGGATTGATGAGAATTTTCCAAGGACATATGAAAGTGGACTGCAGCATATTACTTCAGGAGTAGATAAGTTTTCTCTTAGATTAAATGAAGGTCAAATTTGGATAGATACTTTATTTATGACTGTATTATTTATAGGGAAAATGGGAATGAAATATGATAAGCAAAAATGGATTGATGATTCAGAATATCAGTTTCTACTACATACAAAGTACTTAGTTGATAGAGAAACAGGTTTGTTTTATCACGGCTGGGACTTTACTAATAATTCAAATTTTGGAGGAAATTTCTGGTGCAGAGGAAATAGCTGGTTTACAATGGCAGTTCCATTATACTTGCGTTATTTAGAAGATAGATTACCAGAATCAATTGTAAAGTATTTAAAGAATCTATATATTAACCAAGTAAGGGCTTTAGTGAAATATCGTGGAGAAGATAAATTGTGGCATACAATTATTAATGATAGCAGCTCTTATACAGAAACCTCTGGTTCTTCAGGTATCATTGCAGGTATCTATATGGGAATCCAACAAGGATTATTAGGAGCAGAAGAATTTGAAAGCTTTTGTAAGGAATCTGTTGATGCATTGATTGATAGGATTGATGAAAAAGGAAATGTCCTTGGTGTATCAGCTGGTACAGCAATTAGTAACAATAAAGAAGATTACAAAAATATTATTACAGCTCCTATGGCGTATGGCCAAGCTATGATGATTTGCGCATTAACAGAACATTTAAATTACCATAAGCAGAAAGGACAGTAATAATAATGAGTGTTATTATTTATCTTTTGCCAGCTCTAGGTTGGGGGTTAATGCCAGTTTTTGCATCGAAAGCAGGTGGCACACCTAAACAACAGCTATTAGGCACAACAATTATAGCATTCTTAGTAGGACTAGTATTTAGTATAATTGCAAAACCAACATATACGGGACAAGCTTTTATGATTTCATGTATGTCAGGAGTTTTCTGGACCTTTGGACAGCTATTTCAATTTAAAGCTTTAAAAGAGGCTCCTGTATCAAAAGGAATGCCAGTTTCAAATGGTACACAATTACTATTTACTACTCTTGTTTCTGGAGTGATTTTAGGAGAATGGGCTTCAGGTAAGCAAACTATTTTTTCACTAATTGCTTTAGGCTTAATTATTTTTGCAATTTGGCTTTTAGCCAATGAAGGAGCAAATAAGCAAGCTTCAGATAGTAAGTCAGGAAGTAAGGGTTGGATTATTTCGATGATAATTTCATCCTTGTTTTTAACTGGATATGTGACAACGAATGCTTACTTTAAAATATCTAGTTTTGAAATCTTTTTTCCTCAATCATTAGGGATGATAGGTACTGCTTCAATAATGTACATTATTTCTAATAAAGAGGAAAAAGCAGGCTTTAAAAACGCTATAAGAAACTGTGTTACAGGGTTGTCATGGTCGATTGCAAATATTTCAATATTTTTTACTGCAAGCCGCTTGGGTGTAGGGTTAAGTTATACGATTTCTCAGCTATGTGTGTTTGTGTCAATTTTTGCAGGCATTATTATTTTAGGCGAAAAAAAGACATTAGGAGAAAAGAAAAGAATTTCTCTTGGAGTTATTATATTCTTATTTTCCATTGTCGTTTTAAGTATATATAAATAATTTAAATTAGGGAGGAAAAGATTTATGAAAATGATTAAAAAATTAATATGTTTAGGAATAGGCTTATCTTTAGTAGCAGGTCTTGCTGGATGTGGTAATTCAAAATCAGCATCAAGTAACACAGTTAGATTATTTGTATCAGGGGATAAATCAGAAGGAAATGCTTATTCAAAGATGGCAGAAAAATATGAGAAGGAAACTGGGGTTAAAGTTGAAGTAACTGATATACCTTATGATGATTTAAAAACAAAAATTTCTAAATCAGTACAAGCTAATGATTCACCAGATGTTGTTCGTACATCACAAATATCTCCAGATTGGTCAGATTCATTACAAGATTTAACTAGTATTGCTCGTTCAGGAAATACAATGAAGAGCTTAAATATTAATGATGAAAAAGGTACTGTTAAGGGATTACCAACAGATGTTACAGCAGTTGGAATGTTCATAAACACAGACTTATTCGATAAGGCTGGAGTATCATATCCTACATCAAAAGACAATGTTTGGACTTGGGATCAATTCTTACAATCTTTAAAAACAGTATTAGATAAAAGTGATGCAAAATACGGTATGGTAATGGATGCATCAGACCATAGATTAAGAGCATTTACATATCAATTTGGTGGAAAAAACTTCTTTGTAAATGATGCAAAAGATTCATATACTACTGATGACAACACTAAAGCAGCATTACAAAAATTTGTTGAATTAAATGATAATCATATTATGCCAAAATCAGTTTGGACAACAGGTGAAGATCCATCTGCTATGTTTAAGAGTGGACGTGTAGCAGCATATATGTCAGGAAGCTGGCAAATTAATGACTTCAGCACTAACATTACAAACTTTAAATGGAAAGCTGTATTCATGCCTTACGAAAAAGTTAGAGCAACAAATATGGGTAGTAACTTTATGTTAGCATTTAAAAATGGAAAGAACCCTGAAGGTGGTCTTAAGTTCTTACAATGGTTATACACTAAAGAAAACTATCAACAATTATGTGAATATGCAGGATATATTCCAGCAGTTGAAGGTTTAGATATTAAACATGAAAAAGGTCAAGATGCATACAAAACTTTTAGTGAAGAAATTGCAGCGGCAGCACAACCAATTAGCAGTCAACAAACACAAGATGAAGTAACAAAGACAATGACTGGTTACCGTGGTTTATCAGGTGCTCTTAAGAAATCAATGATTAAAGTTATAAACGGTGAAGAAAAAGTTGATGATGCAATAAAAGATACAATTCAAGATTACAATGAAGGTTATTTGAAAAAATAAATTAACATTAATTTAAATTATAGGAATCAAATAACAAGTTAGTATTTGATTCCTATATGTATTTTGGGAGGGATTATTAAAATGAATTTTTTTACCTATGATTTGATAAAGGGCAGTTCGTTAAACATCTGGAAATATTCTGAGTTAAAGTCAGAACCTGTTGTAGCTCCTTATTGCACGATGGAAGGGGAAATAAACGCAACTGAAGGTTATTTTGAAATTGATTATCCTGTTAGAAAAGATTTTTTAACTAGGATACCAGAAGTTATACCATTTAACAAAAATGAACTATTTCCTAATCTTTATTGTGGATTTGAAAGCCCTAGGGTAGATTTTTCTTCATTTTTAAATACACCTCACTGGGTACATACTTCTTTGTTCAACAATATTGAAAGTAATATAGATCAAACAGTTTCTTTTTCAATTATTACTTGTGGTCGTGTAGTTATCTGGGTTAATGCAGAGCAAATTTTGGATTTCTCGCCTTATAGCCGTAATCATGGGTCAGAAATAATTGCTGAACTGCCATTAAAAGCAGGAAAAAATGAGGTTGTTGTTTATTTAGATGATCTTGCAGAACGTGATGTAAACTTCTTCTTTGAAATGAAGCTATTATCAGAGGTTCAATTAACTGTAAAGGTTCCATTAGATTATGAAGCTCGCGAATTAACAGAAAATATTAACTTTCTAGAATCTTTATATTTTGAGAAAGATGTTTATTTAGAAGGGAACGTTATTGTTAATTCTGATACAGCCTTTGATGGTAAAGAAGTTAGAATTAGCTATGGAGAACAGTACTTTCAATCAGAAAATGAAGCAAGTGGTGATATCACAGATTTTCATAGAGAAGATCAATGTTTAACAGTAGCAAAGGGTGAAATTCTAATAGGAACAGTAGAAAGTATTCCTACAGCAGGTGTGACAACAGTTTATGTAAGTGTAAGGATGTCAAATAAAGATTGGCTTATAAAGAAGCTAGTTTGTTGTATATATAATGAAGGTGAATTACACATTTCTTTAGGAACTTCTATTGAAGAAAGAAAACAAAAGGCTTTAGAAATTTTTTCGAAGCTTGAATTAATGGACATGAATAGTGCATTAGCAGAATTTGCAGTAACAAAAAAATTAAGTGAAAAAGCATATGAAAAAATAAAACCAGCCATAGAAATGGTAAAATCTAAAGGTGATTGTGCAGATTTTATGTTTTCTCCTTTGCTAGCTGTAACTACAAAATACCATAATGAGTTACCAGATGAGTTTAAAGCTATTATGAAGGAATGTGCTCAAGATTTTAGATTTTGGATTGATGAACCAGGTAATGATGTTATGTGGTATTTCAGTGAAAATCATTCATTATTATTTCATACTTGTCAGTATTTTGCGGGATATCTATATAAAGAAAGTAATTTCACAGCAGCTTCTAGAACAGGTAAGGAACAATATGAAATTGGTAAAAAGCGTTTAGAAGAGTGGTTTGATACCTTCTTTGCTTATGGTTTTTCTGAATGGAATTCAACTACATATTTACCAATAGATTTAATTGGATTTTTCAGTTTATATTTAGCTGCTCCTGATAATGATATTAAAGAAATGGCTAAAAAAGCTTTAGATTTCACATTTAAAGTGATAGCAGTTAATTATCATGGCCGTGTTTTATCTTCTACTTTTGGACGTATTTATGAACATGACATTAAAGCAATGCGAATTGGTGAAATTTCTAATGTCTTGGCGATTGCATGGAATAAAGGGTACTTTAATAATGCATTAAGAGCATCAACTTTATTTTGTATGTCAGACTATGTTCCACCAAAGGAATATATAAATTTCATTGATTTAATGGAAGAAACTACACTTGAAGCTAATTACCTTCAAGGGATTAATAAAGTTGAAACTTATTTATATAAAACAAATGCTTATTCCTTAGCAGGTGCAATTAAATACAATCAATATAAAAAGGGGCACCAACAACATATGATGAATATTTCACTCGGAAATGATGCCACTCAATTATGGATTAACAATCCTGGTGAGTATGCGCATAGTGGTGAAAATAGGCCAAGTTATTGGGCAGGAAATGCCAGCTGTCCTTCAATTGTACAATACAAAAATATTCAGGTTTTAGAATATAATATTGCTGATAATCTGATTCCAAAGATTCATTTGTATTTGCCGCATTGGAGTTTATCAGAAATTCAGACGAAAGATAAATGGTTATTTATTCGTAAAGATAATGCTTATTTAGGTATCTTTTTCTCTGAAGGTTTAACTATTGAAAATCAAGGCGATACGAGAGGCAAGGAAGTATATGCATTAGGACATAAACATCGTATTCTTGTAAAATGTTCATCATTAGAAGAGGCAGGATCTTTCCAGAACTTTATTGATAGTTTAAATAAGCTTAAAATCAATGATAGAGAGATTAAACTAAATGACAGTCAATTAGGAGAAATTAAATATCAAGATGAAGACTTATTTATCAATGATAGAAAAATAGAAAGACAAAAAACTTATGATATTAAACCAACTATTGAGAAACTATTAGGAAAAGAGGGGAGAAAATGAAAAAATTTTCAAAGAATAAATGGCCGTTATTTTTTACAGGAATAAATATTGTTCTATTTTGTTTATTTTTCCTTTTGCCAGCTATACTAGGATTATATTATTCATTAACTGATTATAAGGGATATTCAGGTGAAAAATTTATAGGATTAGCAAATTACATGGAGTTATTAAAAGATAAGAGCTTCTATAAAGCACTATTAAGAACTGCAGAATATACAATTGTTGATGTACCTATATTGTATGCTGTTTCATTATTAGTAGCAGTTATGTTAAATAATGATAAGGTAAAAGGTAAATTTATTTCTAAAATTATATTTTTCTTACCTTGGACAATTTCAGGAATTATAGCCGGTGTAATTTGGCGTTGGTTATTTGGTGAAAATTTTGGTTTCATAAATTATGTAATCAGTGAACTACATGGAGAGCCAGTTCCTTGGTTTACAAATGGTAATTTTGCATTTATGGTAATTGTATTTGCTTCAGTATGGAGTTATACAGCCTTTAATATGTTACAATTCATGACTGCATTGAAAAATATTCCAAAATCTTTGTATGAAGCAGCTGATATTGATGGAGCGAAATGGATTGATAAATTTAGACATATTACGCTTCCAACTTTAAAGCCAACTTCTTTCATGGTTATTTTGCTTGCAACAATCAACGCAATGAAAGAATTCGCATTAATTCAGTCCTTGACTAATGGAGGACCAGGTACAGATAATATGTTAATTGTACAATATATCTATTCAACTGGTTTTGATAAAATGCGTGTTGGTTATGCATCAGCAGCATCAATGGTATTATTTGTTGTTTTACTAGCATTAGGTATAATTCAAATGAAGATAGGAGGAAGCAGCAATGAAGAATAAATCTCAGGGAGCATCTGTTTTATATGATAAAACGTCATCATCATTATTAACTGTTGGATTATGGATTGTAGCTTTCCTATACTTGTTTCCATTACTATGGTTTATATTAAGTTCTTTTAAACCAGGGAGTGAACTATTCTCATATCCATTAACCTTATTACCAAAGAGTCCAACCTTTGATAATTATGTTAATTCATGGTCGACTTTGGATTTCTTTACATACATTTTAAATACATCAAAGGCAGCAATAATTACAACAATTCTTACTGTATTAGCTAGTGCTTCTTGTGGATATGCATTTGCTAAGTATGATAGAAAATGGTTAAAGTTTTTCTTTATGTGTGTTATTGCAACAACAATGTTACCAACAGAAGTTATTATGAATCCAACTTTCTCTGTTATTAAAATGTTAGGATTATATGATAGCAGCGCAGGTATCATAATTCCATCGATCAATACTGCTACAGGTATCTTTATGTTTAGAACTTTCTTTGTATCAGTACCTGATGACTTAATTGAATCTGCACGTATTGATGGAGCTTCTGAAGGAAAAATCTTCTTCCGTATAATGTTACCTTTAGCTAAACCTGTTATTATGGCGTTAAGTATCTTCTCTTTCCAATGGAGATGGAATGACTATATTTGGCCATTAATAGTTTTAAATGATCCTAAGAAATATACTTTACAAGTTGCTATTAGAAGTTTAGTAGGAGCTGAAAATATTAACTGGTCACTACTAATTGGAGCATCTGTAATTTCATTAATTCCATTATTACTTGTATTTATTGTATTCCAAAGATATATTTTAGATTCAAATGTAACAAGTGGATTAAAAGACTAAAAATTAATAAATGGTGAATGTTTAATGATGAATGATTAAGTGAGAAATTACAAAGTAAAAAGTGAGAATCAAAATTATATATTTTGTTATTCGAACTTTCTATGAGAGTTTCAACTGATATTATTCATCATTAATTCTTTATAAAAAGGAATACACTCTCTTTGAGTGAAGAGTTTCAAATTATATTATTAATTATTTGAAAAAACTAATTGTTCAATTAATCGAAATGGAAGAGATTAAAGCTGAAAATAAGAAACTCAAAGAACAATTAGAAGTTCTTTGAGGAAAATTATATGAAAAGTTATAAATTACATTGTTTATGTGTAGTCTATGTGTAAATGCCATGACAAGGGGCTTGTAATGCCTTGTACACGAGATATAGACGAAAGGAGGATTTAGTGAGTAATTGGTAAAGATATCCAAGGCGAGAATTAGACTTATGCAACAATTACCGAAATCTTATACATTTATCTTCCACAGGACTAGTGAAATTTTTGCTGGAAGGTTCTAAATAAAACAAGTCCCCATTAAGAACCATCATCAGCTCAATTTCACATGCCTGCTTCCAGAAAAATGTATCTGATTTCTAGTGTGGTGTTACGATTATAATTTCTCAATAATACATATATATTACATTTATAAGTTGAATTATTAATTTGGATATCTATATATACACTCTCACTAAAGATAAGCTATGATTGATTATACTATTTTATCTGACTCAAAAAGAATTCAAATTAATCGAGAACCTACTAGAGCATTTTATGTTCCTAAAGGAAATGATGGCAGCAATTACAATTGCTTGGATTTAAATGGGGAATGGGACTTTAGTTATTATACCTCTCACAAAGATATTCCAACTGATTTTTTAGCAGAAGATAATTTTGAAAATAAAATAATGGTTCCAGGAAATTGGCAGATGCAAGGCTACGGAAAGCCTCATTATACCAACATAAATTATCCATTTCCAATAAATCCACCCTTTACTTATGATAATATTCCTACTGGTATTTATAGGAGAAATATAAATCTAGAAGCTTATAATGTAACAGATAATTATTTTATAAGATTTGAAGGGGTAGATAACTGTTTTTATTTATATATTAATAATAAGTTAGCTGGTTTTAATAAGGGAAGCCGAAATGGGTCTGAATTCAATATTAGTGAGTTTTTAAAGGAAGGAATTAATACTGTTACGGTTGTGGTTTTTCAATGGTCAGATTCTTCATATATAGAAGATCAGGATATGTGGTGGTTAAGCGGAATATTTAGAGAGGTCACATTAATAACAAGACCAAAGAATTTTATCTTTGATTTTTTTATAACTACTACTTTAGAGGATAATAATGCTAAGGTTTCTTTGGAACTAAAATCATATATAAAAGAGGGATTACCTTTAACAATTACTATTTCTGATCAAGATCAAGTCTGCGTTAAAAAAGCATTAACAGTAAATGAAAACTGCTCAGTAGAATTTATTATGGAAAATCCAAAGCTTTGGACAGCAGAAACTCCTTATTTATATGAATTAAGCTTGGAAACAAAAGAAGAAATAATTACGCATAGGTTTGGTATTCGTCAAGTTGAAATAAGTGAAGGCTTAATTAAAATTAATGGGACACCAATTACTTTTAAAGGTGTTAACCGTCATGAATTTAATGAAATCTTTGGACGCACAATTTCTAATGAACAAATGGAGACTGAAGTTAGGTTGATGAAGGAAGCTTTTATTAATGCTGTAAGAATGTCTCATTATCCACAGCATCCTTATTTTTATTATTTGTGTGATAAATACGGCTTGTATGTTATAGACGAAGCTGATTTAGAATGTCATGGGATTGGTTCAACTGGAGATAAAAATTTATTAAGCAGTGATCCTCATTGGCTGCCAGCTTATATGGATAGAATGGTTCAAGTGGTAGAACGCGATAAAAATTTCACTTCAATCATTATATGGTCTGTTGGAAATGAATCTGGTAATGGTACTAATCATCATGAAATGATTGATTGGGCTAAACAACGTGATCCTAGCAGGCTGCTACATCATGAAGGGGAGTCAAGGGATTGTGTTAATGCAGAGACAAAAGCTTATGAAAGAGATGTAGAACATGCTGATTTTAATTCTACCATGTACACAGAATTTCATGTTTTACAAAAGGTTGGAGAAGATGCTGCTATAAAGAAGCCTTTTATTCTTTGTGAATATGTTCATGCAATGGGAAATGGACCTGGTGGTTTAAAAGAATACTTAGATTTGTTTAATAAGTATCCTAAATTACAAGGAGGCTTTATTTGGGAATGGCGTGATCAGGGAATTAAGAAAGTATTGCCAAATGGAGATATAACATATTTATATGGTGGTGACTTTGGTGACTATCCAAACGATTATAACTTTGTTTTAGATGGCTTAGTTCAGCCAGATATGACTCTTAGTCCAAGTTACTTTGGAGTTAAAAAGGCTTATCAGCCGATTAGTATAGATCAGTTAGATGATAGAAATTACAATTTGATTAACTCGACAGACTTTACTATTTTTGAGGATATGAATATTAAATATGAAATCTATTCACAAGAGGAGTTATTTGTTAGTAAGGAAATTTTAATTAGAGAATTGCTGCCTAAAGAGAGCATAACAATAGAAGTACCAGTAGATATAAAAGAAGAAAATACTGATATAATAATAAAATTTACTATTCCTGAGTTATCAGATAAGTATAATGTTTTGATCACCTCAATTAAGGAAGCGTTTGTGTTAAGACATCATATAGCAGATACATTGGAGACAAAAGATAAATTTATAATCAATACTAAGGATAAGAACAAGCTTGTTGCAACCTTTGGTGATAAACAATTAAACATAGCATTAAAAAATGGTGATTGGGAAATTTGCACCTTAAATAATCAGTTGCCAATCCTTGCAAAACCTAAGCATAATTTTTGGAGAGCAATAACAGATAATGATTTTGTTTCTGCTCATATGTGGAGGGAATTTGGAGTGGATCACTTGATGTCTAGGACTAAAAGTGTAACCTTGAATCAAAATGTAGAAGATAAAATTAGTTTAACTGTATCAGAGAATTATGGTGCATCAGCAAAATATTGGGGAATTGATTTAACAACTACTTATGTATTTAACAGTAATGGTTGCATCAAAATTAAAGTTGCAGGTACGCCAATTCACAATTACCCAGAAACTTTACCTAGAATTGGATTAAGTTTCAATTTATCAAAGGAATACTCAAAGTTTAATTGGCTAGGAAGAGGGCCATTAGAATCATATAACGATGCACTTAATGGAACAACCTTTGATTTTTATAAGCAAGACATTGAGGAGCTTGGCTTTAATTACTTGTATCCACAAGAAAATGGCAATCATTTTTCAACTTATTGGCTACAAGTGGAGAATTCTGATATAGAAAACAAATTGATGATTAAAGGAGATAAAACTTTTGAATTTTCAAGTCGTCAGGTTACACAAGAAAATCTAGATGAAGCACGACATATTCATGAATTAGAGAAAACAAATAACATTTATCTTTATTTAGATTTTAAGCAGCATGGAATAGGCAGCCGAAGCTGTGGCCCCGACGTTCAAGAGCAATATAAATTAAAACTAGAACCTTTTGAATACACATTTGATTTGTCAATTTTATAGTACTTATGTTGCTATTAACAATGTCAAATCTTCAATGATCAATGAGTGATTTAGGTTGATTTCCTTAGGAAATCTCTATGTTTTGAATAATTTTTTTGCAACATATATAAGTTCTAATTAAGTTTTTACATTTTCATTCAAGAAATTCTGACGGGGGTTCTTGAACAATGGCAGCTGATAATTGAACATTGTTAATTGAAATCTACGAAACGATAAGATGTGGCGTGGAAATGTTGGGCTAATAATTGAATATTGTTAATTTGAATATTTAAGAGCGTATTTAAGTATAAGAAAGGAAGGAAACTATGAGAATTGGAATTAGAGCACATGATATTGAACATGATAGTTTAGAGGAACTAGCAGAAATTGCACATAAGAAGAATATAAAAAGTTTTCATTTTGCGCCCAAAAAGGTAATTAATGAATTTCACATTAAAAAAGGATGTTTAACACCAGGTTTTGCTCAATATGTTAAAAATATTTTGCGAAAAAATGAGTTGAACATAAGTATACTTGGTTCTTATGTTAATTTAGCAAATCCTAATGATGATGGACTTAAGGAGGAAATAGAAACCTTTAAGGAACATATACGCTTTGCAAAATACATGGGAGAAAGTGTAGTTGCTACTGAGACCGGCTGTTACAATAGAGAATATGTTTATACAGAAAAAAATGATACTGAAGAAGCCTTTCAAAGGTCTTTAAATTCCATAAAAGAAATTGTTGCAGAAGCTGAAAAATTTGGAATTGTGGTTGGGATAGAAGGAAGTATAGAACATGTAATGAGTACCCCTCAGAAACTAAAAAGATTATTAGATAATGTTAAATCAAATAATCTGCAAATTGTTTTTGATCCAGTTAATTTAATTGATGCAAGCAATTATGATAAGATGGATGACATAATAAAAGAGTCCTTTCAGTTATTTGGAGATAGAATAATTTGTGTACATACAAAAGATTTTATTTATAAAGATGGAAAGCCTAAAAGAGTTTCTATCGGAACAGGGCAATTTAATTATCCTTTATTGTTATCCTTAATAAAAGAAAGTAAGCCATTCATTGATATAATATTAGAAGAAACTGTGAATGAAGATAGGGATGCAAGTATTAAATTTATAGAAGAAACCTATAAGAAAATATAAGTTGGTGTCTATGTTCATTAATTTTAGGAGTTTATTTAGAAATTTAGTGATGTTATTATTGAGGAGTAAGCTATTCATTAAAAACAATCTATAAACGTGTTGACGTTTACTTTGATTCGTGATATACTTCACACATAACATAAAAAGAATATAAATATCAGGCATGTGACTGGTAATGCAGGCAGGACTTGAATAAGCTAATATTTTATTAGTTTATTTGAGTCCCTTTTTATTTTGGCCAAATAAAAAGTCTACTAAGATTATTTAATGAGAGGAGACTAATAATATGAATTATAAAGAAGTAGCAGCAAAAATTTTAAAAGCCGTAGGTGGAGATGAAAATGTTGAACATTTAGAACATTGTTCAACAAGATTAAGATTCAACCTTATTGATAATAGCAAAGTAAAA
Source organism: Clostridium saccharoperbutylacetonicum N1-4(HMT) (assembly GCF_000340885.1). Taxonomy (NCBI): domain Bacteria; kingdom Bacillati; phylum Bacillota; class Clostridia; order Eubacteriales; family Clostridiaceae; genus Clostridium; species Clostridium saccharoperbutylacetonicum. The sequence goes on from NC_020291.1 coordinate 2,459,070, forward strand.
GTGAAAGACCTTGAAAATATTCCTGAGGTAATTGGTGTTAAGCAAAATGTACAATGCCAAGTTATTATTGGAAATGCAGTTGTTGAGGTATACGATGAGGTAAAAAAACTTATTTCTGATAAAGGAACCAGTGTTAACAATAATAAAGAGAAAAGAAAAATAGGTGCAATAGTTTTAGATTTTGTTATAAGTGTATTCCAACCGTTGATTCCGGCTATAGCTGGAGGTGGTATTTTAAAGTCACTCTTAATGCTTTTAAATATGCTAGGTATATTATCAAATACTACATCTACATATAAGATATTAAATTTTGTTGGTGATGCACCATTATATTTCTTACCATTATTAGTAGCAATTACTACTGCTAATAAAATGAAAGTTAATCCATTAGTTGCAGTATCTGCTGTTGCAGCACTATTAACACCTAATTTAGCTAAGATGCTAGGAGATGGAACTTTATTTTTTAATATACCAGTACAGAATATAAACTATGCATATCAAGTTTTCCCAGCAATATTATGCGTATTATTGTATTCACAGTTAGAAAAATTCTTTAATAAAATTAGCCCAAAGGTTATTCGTAGCTTCTTTGTTCCAATGATGTCGTTACTTATAACTGTACCAATAACTTTACTTGTTCTTGGACCAATAGGTTATAATTTTGGGCAAGGGTTTGCAGGTGTAATATTATTTGTTTTTGGTAAATTTGGTTGGATAGCAGTAGCAATCTTAGCAGCATTCTTGCCGTTTATGGTAGTTACAGGTATGCACAAAGCAATGATTCCTTACGTTATTACTTCTTTAGGTCAATCAGGTAGAGAATTAATATATAATGCTGCATCACTTGCACATAATATCTCAGAAGCTGGCGGATGTTTTGCTGTAAGTATTCGAACAAAAGATAAAGCATTAAGATCTACTGCTGTATCAGCAGGTATATCAGCATTATTTGGGATTACAGAACCAGCATTATATGGTGTTACAATTTTACATAAACGTGTACTTTATGGTGTAATGATTGGAGCTTTTACAGGTGGTGCTTTCTTAGGAGTTCAAGCAGTTGAAGCATATGTAGCAGTAGGACCAGGAATCGCAAGTTTATCAATGTTTATTTCTGAAACCTTACCAAATAATTTAATGAATGCGATAATGGGCTTAGGGGTTTCATTTGTAGCTTCATTTATTGCAGTATCAGTTTTATGGAAAGAAGAAGCACCTAGTAAGGAAGCTGAAAAAGTTGAAAATAATAAAGAAAAATTTAATGCACCATTAGAAGGAGAATTAATTCCCTTAAGTGAAGTAAAGGATGAAGTGTTTTCTAATAAATTAATGGGTGAAGGTTTTGCAATAATTCCTTCTAAGGGAGAACTATATGCTCCAATAGACGGTACAATTGAAATGATTTTTGAAACAAAACACTCCTTAGCAATGAAATCAGAAGAGGGTACTGAAATTTTATTTCATGTAGGATTAGATACAGTGAATTTAAAAGGAAAATACTTCAATCCAGAAGTTTCTGTTGGAAAGAGTGTAAAAAAAGGCGATTTACTGTTAAGCTTTGACTTAGATAAAATTATTGCAGAAGGTTTTGATCCAGTAACAGCAACAATTATTACAAATAGACCTGATGCGAAAATAGGAACTGTAGAAAGTAAAAAGGTCACTAAGAAAGATAATGTTTTTGAAATAAATTAGATTGGAGTTGATTTATATAATGTCATTTAGAGAAGATTTTTTATGGGGAGGAGCAATCTCAGCAAATCAAGTTGAAGGTGCCTTTGATGCTGATGGAAAAGGAATGTCCGTAGCTGATGTAGCAAGTTATAAGCCGAATTTGAGTGTAGAAGACTATGCTGGTCATAATAAGGTTACTTTAAAAATGATTGAAGAAGCAAAGGAAGATCAAACTACGGAATTCTATCCAAAGAGAAGAGGAATTGATTTTTATCATCATTATAAAGAGGATATCGCTTTGTTTGCTGAAATGGGTTTTAAAGCTCTAAGAATCTCTATCGCCTGGACAAGAATTTTTCCAACAGGAGAAGAAAGTGAACCTAATCAAGAAGGAATTAAATATTATAAAAGTATATTTAAAGAACTTAAGAAACATAATATTGAACCAATTGTTACATTATCACACTATGAAATGCCATTGCATTTAAGTTTAAAATACAATGGATGGGTAGAGAGAAAATTGGTTGATTATTTTGTTAAGTTTGCAAAAGTATGTTTTGAGTCTTTTGGAGAATATGCTAAGTATTGGTTGACCTTTAATGAAATAGACAGTGTTGGAAGACATCCATTTACAACAGCAGGAATTATTCCAGATAAATGTCCAGAAGGAAAGATTGATGAAGCTATATATCAAGCTTTGCATCACCAATATGTCGCAGCAGCTTTAGCAACAAAAGAATGTAGAAAAATCATAAAAGATAGTAAAATGGGATGTATGCTAACCAAGCTTACAACATATCCAAATACTTGTAATCCAGAAGATGTATTGCTTTCGTTAAATAGTAATTTAGGAAATCATGTTCATGCTGATATTCAGATATTTGGAGAATATCCTAGATTATATAAAACCTTCTTGAAAAATAACGGAATTAAAATTAAAATGGAAGAAAATGATGAAGAAATATTAAAGGAAAACACAGCTGATTATTTATCTTTCAGTTACTATATGTCAAGAACAGAGTCGGCAGATACGACTAAAGAAAAGGCATCTGGAAATACTATAATGGGTGTGAAAAATCCTTATCTGCCTTCTACAGAATGGGGCTGGCAGATTGATCCTGTAGGTCTGAGAATATCATTAATTGAACTATATGACAGATATAGAATTCCATTAATTATAGTTGAAAATGGTATGGGAGCTAAAGATGTAATTGAAGCAGATGGAACTATTCATGATTCCTATAGAATTGATTATTTCAGAGAACATATAAGAGAAATGAAGAAAGCCGTTGAAATGGGAGTTGATTTAATAGGTTATACTAGTTGGGCACCTATTGACTGTATAAGTGTTTCTACTTCTCAAATGAGCAAAAGATACGGCTTCATATACGTTGATCAAGATGATGAAGGAAATGGAACTATGAAAAGATTAAAAAAGGATTCTTTTATCTGGTATAAAAATGTTATAAAAACAAATGGAGAAATTTTAGAATAGAGATAATAGGGGGAATGAGCTTGAAAATAAAAAAAGTACTTAATTCTAGTGTGGTTTTAGCTATTGACGAGAATAACAAAGAATTCGTTTGCTTGGGCAAAGGTATAGGCTACAATAAAAAAAATGGAGATATGGTTGAAAAAAAGAGTATCGATCAAATTTTTATGCCTGTAGAAAACATTCAAATAAATGAGTATTTAAGCCTATTAGATTCAATTCCCCCAATATATCTTGATATAACTCAAAAAATTGTTTCAAAAGCTGAAAAAGATTTGGACTCTAAGCTTAACATGAGTATATATTTTACATTAAGTGATCATTTGAATTTTGCAGTAGAAAGAGCAAAGAAGAATATTAATATAACAAATCGTGTTTATTGGGAAATAAAAAATTACTATTCAGAGGAATTTAAAATTGGATTATATGCTTTAGAACTTTTAAATGAAATAACAGATATCAAGCTTCCAGAAGAAGAAGCCGCAAATATTGCTTTTCATTTAATAAATGCTCAATCACAAAGTAATGACTCAAGAGATAGTATGAAATATGCTAAAATGATTGGTGGAATTGTTAATTTGGTTAGATATTCCATTGGAAGCGACTTAAAGATGGAAGGAATTCATTATCAGCGTTTTATTACACATGTTAAATTTTTTACAGAACGGTTTTTTAATGATGTAATGTTGAAAGATGAGAATGATCCAATGTTTGAACAGATAGCAACATTATATCCAGAAGCAATGGAAATTGCTTTTAAAATAAAGGATTATATAAAAAAGGTTTATGACGGAGTTATTCCAAAAGACGAATTAACTTATTTAGCAGTTCATATAAATAGATTGCAAGCTTATAATGAAATAAATTAATATGATGAGCTTAATAGGCTGATTATAAATTTGTGAATCATTTCCACCATAAAACCCACGAAAATTGAAGTTGATTTTCGTGGGTTATTTAATTGTGTGAGAAAGTAAACTACTTATAAAGTAAGTAGAAGAAAAGAGGCTAGTGCAAATGAACAGAAGAAATTTCTTGTGCTAAAATAAATGCCGGTCTAGCCATGTAAAAACAATTACTTTGTTAAACGGTGAAAAATGGAATCAATTTAGTTAGTGTAAATGTTAATGTGATATTGACATTTACAGGTAGCACTACTATCGGTTTTTAATTTGATTTTAAAGGTTATTAGTAGATTAAGATATCTCTATTATGAAATATTCTTACATATATAAAAATAACTCCATAAGTTCAATTAATATAAAATAAAAAATAACAAGCAATAAGATATTAACTTTTATTTTATATGTGGAAATGTTTAAAATAAATGTTGTTAACAGAAGACATATGAATTATAGTGCTACGCCAATTGGGTTTATATTGGATATTACTATATCATATGTCTTAATAAATCTGTTTTCAAGAGATAATTTTTTGAAGATTTCCATATAATTAATTTCTTTTTTTGTAAGAAATAATATAAAAAGTGAAAGATATTTTTCTAAATATTTTGAAGCAACACCATGAAATTTTTTTAGCCATTTCTCTAAAATAATTTGGAATGACCATATTATTTTATCATTCAGAACTTCTTTTGTACGCCTTTTATTATGTGCTTTTGCTACTAAAGAAATATATCGATCACCATATGGTACTATATAAGCTTTCTCATCAATTAAATAATAAATTTTTTTATTAAAGCTAGGTAAATGCCAATGACATCTTGAAATTGGTTTAACTATAATAGAATTTTCACCGCTTTTAGCAGCTACAACCCAAATATTGTGGCGTACTGTTACAGTGATATTTCTGCTTCCTTTAAAATTCTCAGGAATTAATTTCTTAGCAATATGTACATCTCCTCTTAAATTTGATGGAACACTCTCATAGTTAAGTCCCTGCAATACTTTATGTCTCCAATAAAAAGCTGTAACTAAGCTTATTTCCAATTTTTCTGCACAAAATCTTAAGGATTTTCTTTCAAGCACATATTCAGTGAATTTGATCCATTTAGTAGATTCCTTTTTAGAATAACTCCATAAAGAATTAGAGACATTAGAAAACGTTTTGCCGCATTCTTTGCATTTATATCTTTGAATTCCTTTAAATGATCCATATTTGATGTAGTGTTTTGACTCACAAGTAGGACATTTTTCAATAATTCTATTTAAATAGATATCCTTTTTTATCAATGCAGTAATATGAGAGTTTAATAAATTTAAATTGGCATCAGTTTTTATCAAGAAAATTACCTCAATTCATTGTTAAAATATAAATTAAATATTCAAATCATCTTAATAATTGCCTAAATAGTAAGTTTCTAAACATTACCAACATTTATTTTAAACATATATATATGTGATATTTTATTACATAAGCATTAGCTGTTAAGCAAATTATTAGTTGTTAAAATATTTGCTTAATAGCTTGCTTTTTTAATATAAATTTTTTAAATGCAGTCAAATAATTAGAAAAACAAGTGGTAAAAAGGTAAAGTTTTTAATTAGCATTGCTATAGATTTTTAAAAAATTATCAAAGGTATTCACAGATTTTGATATTTCTATTATTGAATATTATTAATTATAAAATATGCATATATAAGCTATTATGGTAAAATAAGTTTAGCAATCTGAAAATATGTTCTTTTGAATCGTGGCTCATTAAATAGAAAGATTCAAATATAGATTTTTAGTAATGTAGAAAATAAATTGGAGGCATAGAAAATGAAGAGAGAGTTGGGAATTGCACGTTGTGGACTAGCTTGCTGTTTGTGTTCAGAAAATGAAAAATGCACTGGGTGTAATACAAGTGAATGTCCAGATAAAGCATGGTGCCAAAATCGAAAATGCTCTATAGAAAAAGGTATAGATGGTTGCTATTCATGTGAAAAAGAGTGTCATAAAGGGCTTTTGAATAAAGTGAAACCATATGGATTTAATTTATTTATTAAGAGATACGGAATTAATGAATTTCTTGATTGTTTAGAAAGAAACGAAAAAGAAGGTATTATATATCATAGAGAAGGAATAATTGGTGACTATGATGATTTTGATAATGTTGAGGAGCTTATTGCATTTATTAAAACTGGAATTAAGCAAATCTAATTAAAGTATTATAATTAATCATATTATCTAAATTATGTAATTGACAAAATAAAAAGCAAGATATATAATATGTACAACAAATGGAATGGCATTCCATATATGGAACGAAGGGAGAGGGGTGCTTGAATACAGCAATTTTAAGAGGAATAGAAGTTTTAAGGTTTGTGGGTGAAAGCGATGAACCTGTTACTATAGCTGAAATAAGCAAGTTTCTTGATATACCTAAAACGAGTGTTTTTAACATAGTTAATACATTATTAAGTGAAAATTTTCTTGTGATAAATAACCCAAGATTAAAAAGTTATGAATTAGGTATTGGTGTTTTTGAACTTGGAAGTTTGTATTTAAACAAAGCTGAATTAACAAAAATATCAAGTTCAATATTAGAAAACTTATCTAATAAGGTTGGTGAAACCGTATTCTTGGCTGTAGCAAATGATAATGAACTCGTATATTTAGATAAAAGGGAATCAAAAGGTAATTTGAGAACAACTGGCAATTTAGGATCTAGGATATCAATGTATTCAACAAGTTTAGGTAAAGCTATATTAGCAACTTATAATGAAGCACAATTAAATAAATACTTTGATGAAGTTACACTTGTTCCGAAAACTTCTAATACAATAACAGATAAAGCGTTATTATTAGAAAATTTAAATTCAATTAGAGAAAGAGGCTATTCTATTTCTAATGAAGAAAATGAAGAGGGATTATTTTGTATCGCGGTACCAATATATAACAGAGTAAGTCAAGTAATAGCAGCAGTATCTATTTCTACACTAAAAATAAAAATTAGTACTGAACGTATAGATGAGTATAAAGAATACTTAACTATGGCTGCTTTAGATATATCCAAGAAATTAGGTTATGCAAAAGAAAGGTTATATTAATTTTAAGATGACTTTAACTGTCATCTCAAAGTTAATATATTAAAAATATAATTTCAATATGGAACGCTGTTCCTAATACGGAACGATAAGAGGAGGAATTTTATGTTTAAAGGAATTTATACGCCATTAGTCACACTTTTCGATGAAAATGGTAACATTGACAAGAATAATTTAAAAATTTTAATCGAAAAATTAATTGATGATGGTGTAGATGGGATTGTAATACTGGGGTCCGTTGGAGAATTTTTTAATATTTCTTCTTTAGAAGATAAAAAGGATTATATCCAGTTTGTATCTAAGGTTGTAAAGGGAAGAGTAAAATTAATAATTGGAACAGGTAGCAATAATATAGAAGAGGTTATTGAACTTAATAATTATTCTAATGATTTAAAAGCTGATGGCGTTTTAATTATAACTCCATATTTCTTTGGGCTAGATGAAAATTATATGTATGAATATTACTCAAAAATAGCGCAAAATACGAAATTACCTATTATAATTTATAATTTTCCTGCTAAGACATCTATAAATCTATCATATGATTTAATACTTAGACTAGCAAACGAATTTAATAATATTGTTGGTATTAAGGATACTACCGATTCTATGAGTAATGTTAGAAGATTTGTACAAAAGATTAAGAAAGTCCGTAAAGATTTTTGTGTGATTTCTGGGTTCGATGAATATTTGTTACCTAACCTATTATCTGGTGGTGATGGTATCATAGGAGGCCTAACCAATATAAATGCAAAATTATTTACAGATGCTTATAAAGCTTTTTTAGATAAAGATTTTGAAAAATTGTTGATTTATCAAGATAAAATTAATAATATGACTGAACTATATGACTTAACTAATCCATTTATCGTAGGACTTAAAGAAGCTGTTAAGGTCTCTCTAAAATTGGATATAAACACAACTATTAGAAATTATGATATTAAAATCGATGAAGAAATTAGAGGGAAAATAAAAAAACTTGTGCAAAGTTAAATAAAGGTTGTAATTATATTTCAAAGTTAAAAAAATTTTATTTATGAAAGGAGCTTTTTAATGTTAGATAAATCTATAATACAAAAAAGTACCTCAGAACGTAAGCTGTGGTCACAATTTGATTCTCTACAAATGGGAATGGATTGGGATGAAGAAGATATTAAAAAACCTCAAATTCTTATTGATGATGTATTTGGTGATAGCCATCCAGGAAGTTCTCATCTTATTGGATTGACAAATCAAGTAAGCATTGGTGTGTATGAAAAGGGAGGACGCCCAGGGCAATTTCATGTTACTGATATTTGCGATGGATGTGCGCAAGGGCATGATGGTATGAATTTTGTATTAGCTTCGAGAGAGGTTATTGCAGATATGGTAGAAATTCATAGCTCATTTGTTTCTTGGGATGGGATGGTTTTGATTTCTTCTTGTGATAAATCAATTCCTGCTCATCTTAAGGCGGCAGCTCGTAAGGCTATACCAACTATATTTGTTCCAGGTGGAAGTATGAGACCAGCACCAGATATGTCAACATCAATTAAGGCTGGAGATATTTCATTAAGAGAAAAGAAAAAAGATGCCATAACGGCTGAAGAAGTTCGTGATTTTAAGTTAACTGGTTGTCCATCTGTCGGAGCTTGTCAATTTCTTGGTACTGCAAGTACTATGCAATGTATGGCTGAAGCTCTAGGTTTGGCATTACCCGGAAGTGCACTTATTCCTGCTACAATGAGAGATATAACAGCTATGGCTAGAAAAGCTGGAAGGCAAATTATGAATTTAGTTAAGGCTAAAATTACTACAAAGGATATACTTACTCCAGAAGCATTTTATAATGCAATTGTTGTACATGCAGCTATAGGTGGTTCAACTAATGTTATGTTGCATCTCCCTGCCATTGCTTATGAATTAGGTATAGAATTAAAACCAGAGCTATTTGATGAGATTAATCATAAGATTCCACATATAGGAAACATATACCCTAGTGGGGAATATCCAACTGAAGCTTTTTGGTTTGCTGGTGGAATTCCTATGGTTCAATGGTTATTAAAGGATTATTTATATTTAGATGTATTAACAGTAACAGGTAAGACTTTAAAAGAAAATCTTGAAGATATAAAGAAGGATGGTTTTTTTCAAAGAATAGAAGGATATCTCCGTAATTATGGATTAAGCCGTGAACAGTTGATAAAGCCAGTTGAAACAACAAAGGAAATGGGATCTATTGCAGTTCTTAAAGGAAATTTAGCTCCAGAGGGTGCAGTTATTAAATATGCAGCAGTATCAGAAAATATGATGTATCATGTAGGAGCTGCAAGAGTTTTCAATTCTGAAGAAGAATGCCATAAAGCTATAATTGAAGATAAAATTAATCCTGGAGAAATATTGATTATCAGATATGAGGGACCTAGGGGGTCTGGGATGCCAGAAATGCTTATGACAACAGAAGCCATAGTATGTGATAGTAGATTAAATGGATCAACAGTTTTATTGACGGATGGGCGTTTTTCAGGGGCAACGAGGGGACCATGTGTTGGGCACATATCACCTGAAGCAGCAACAGGAGGACCAATAGCGTTAGTAGAAGATGGAGATTTAATCGAACTTGATATAAAGGAACGTAAGCTTAATATTGTTGGAATAAAGGGGAAAACATATACATCTGAAGATGTTGAAAAAATATTGGCAGAACGAAAAGCAAACTGGATACCTTACAAAATAGAAAAAAGAAAAGGAGTATTTGGACGATATACAAAGTATGCTGTATCAGCCATGAAAGGCGCTTATTTAGAGTAAGGCGTATTATAAACATTCTGTAAACGATTAGCTTTGTAGACCTTGTTAATTTTTATGATTTAGATAAAAAGACATATGAATAAATAGTCAAAGGAGAGAAGTTTATGGCTAAAATTAAAAATCCAATATTAAGAGGATTTAATCCAGATCCAAGTATTTGTAGAGTTGGTGAAGACTATTATATTGCAGTATCAACTTTTGAATGGTTTCCTGGAGTGCAAATTTATCATTCTAAAGATTTGATTAACTGGAATTTAGTAGCACGGCCTCTAAATAGAATTTCACAACTAGATATGAAAGGAAGTGCTGACTCAGGTGGTGTTTGGGCGCCATGTTTAAGTTATAGTGATAATAAATTTTGGTTAATATACACAGATGTAAAAGTTACAAAGGGAATTTGGAAAGATTGCTATAATTATTTGGTTACCTGTGAAACTGTTGATGGAGAGTGGAGTGAACCAATTAATCTAAATGGATCAGGTTTTGATCCATCTCTATTCCATGATAAAAATGGTAAAAAGTATTTGCTGAATATGCTATTTGATAATAGAGTATATAATCATAGATTTGCGGGGATTGTAATGCAGGAATATTCTCCACAAGAGGAAAAATTAATTGGGGAACCTAAACTAATTTTTAAGGGTACAGAGCTTAAGTTAACAGAAGGACCTCATTTATACCAAATTGGTGATTATTATTATCTTTTAACAGCTGAAGGTGGTACAAAATATGAGCATGCAGCAACAATAGCACGTTCTAAAAATATAGAAGGTCCTTATGAAGTACATCCTAATAATCCAATTCTTACGGCATTGGATAAGCCTATGAACGAATTGCAAAAGTGTGGACATGCATCTATTGTACACACTCATATTGATGAATGGTATTTAGTTCATTTAACTGGAAGGCCACTACCATCAGATGAAATTCCTAGTGCTGAAGTAAGAGGATATGATAAAGAAACAGGAAAACCACTTCCACATACAGCACCAAGGGGATATTGTCCACTTGGAAGAGAAACAGCTATCCAAAAACTTGAATGGATAGATGGCTGGCCATATGTAGTAGGTGGAAAAGAAGGTGCAATAGAAATCGATGCACCTAATATTGAGGAAGTAAAATGGGAAGCTAGTTATCAAGAATTAGATCATTTTGACAGTGATAAATTAAACATTAATTTTCAATCATTACGTATTCCGTTAACTGAGAATATTATGTCTTTAAGAGAAAAGCCAGGGAATATGCGATTATACGGAAAAGAATCATTAATATCCAAATTTACTCAGGCTTTAGTTGCGAGAAGATGGCAGTCTTTTAATTTTGATGCAGCTACAAGTGTGTCTTTTAATCCAGATACTTTCCAACAAGCAGCAGGGCTTGTATGCTACTACAACACAGAGAACTGGACAACAATTGATGTTACATGGAATGAAGAAAAAGGTAGAGTAATTGATATTATTTCTTGTGATAACTTTGAATTTTCACAACCATTATCTCAAAATATGATTCAAGTACCAGAAAATGTTGAATATGTACACTTAAAAGTAGAAGTTAGAGTCGAAGAGTATAAGTTCTTTTATTCCTTTGATGGATCAGAATGGAATGAGATACCTATAAGTTTTGAATCTAAAAAATTATCAGATGATTATGTAGGTGGAGGAGCCTGCTTTACAGGAGCATTTGTAGGAATGCACTGTCAAGATGTTAGTGGAAAAAATAAATACGCAGATTTTGATTATTTTATGTATAAAGAATTGTAATTACTTCAATTGTTTATGTTGTTATTTGTTATGATTATTGGTATTTGTAAATGAAAGAGAAAAACATAAGTACACAAATTGAAAATTGTTATAAAAATAATGCTTGCGGAATTCCGCAAGCAGATATATAAATATCGATCATTATATGGATATTTATATAAAATATGATAAATATTACAAAGAAATATGAAGCTTAGAAACAATTTTATGAATTAAAAATGGAGGAGATTCAAATGAACATTAGTCAAGCAACATCTAAAGTATCTGAAAAAATTACTTTAAAAGAAAAAATGGGTTATGCAACAGGAGATTTAGCTTGTAATTTTATTTATCAAACAGTAAGTAGTTTCTTATTATTCTTCTATACAGACGTTTTTGGGATTTCTGCAGTAGCAGCAGGATTTATGTTTCTAATTGTGAGGATGATTGATGCTGTAATGGATCCACTTATTGGAACAATAGTTGATAAAACCAATACTAAATATGGTAGATTTCGTCCATACCTATTATATGGTGCATTTCCATTTGCAGGGGTAGCAATCCTATGTTTTACAACACCAGGATTTTCTGATCCTATGAAATTAGTATATGCTTATATTACATATACTTTGCTATCAATAACATATTCAGTGGTTAATATTCCTTATGCAGCTCTAACTTCAGCGATTACTCAAGATAATAAGGAAGTTGTTAGTTTAACTTCTGTTAGAATGCTATTTTCTAATATTGGAGGATTAATTGTTTCTTTTGGGGTTCCACTTTTAGCAGGAATATTTACAAATGCAACAGGAAAAACAAGTACAGGATGGCAAATTACTATGTCAATAATGGGAGTTTTAGGAGCTCTTTTATTAATCTATTGCTTCATGAATACAAAAGAGCGTGTTCAAATTAATCATTCTGAAGAAGCAAAAATTAATGTTAAAGATATTTTTATCCAATTAAAATCAAATCGTCCCTTAGTAATAATATGTCTTTTCTTTATTCTTAATTTTGGTGTTAATTCAATTGTCAATTCTGTTGGAATTTATTATGTTACTTATAATGTTGCAAGACCAGATTTAGTAAAATGGTATGGTTTAATGGGAACTTTACCTGCATTAATTCTTATGCCATTAATGCCAACAATGTATAAATTGATGGGGAAGAAAAAGTTACTATTTACTGCTTTATCGTTAAAGGCAATTGGCTTAATAGCGTTATTCCTTGTTCCACCTACAATGGTTCAACTTGTATTTGCAGGACGATTAATTGCAGCATTAGGAACTATAACTGCAGGCGCTTTTACATGGGCATTAATTCCTGAAACTATCGATTATGGTCAATATAAGACAGGTAAACGTGCAAGTGGTGTAATATATGCGTTAGTTGGATTCTTCTTCAAGTTCGGTATGGCAATTGGTGGAATTGTACCAGGCTTAATCTTGGCGAATTTTGGTTATGTGGCTAATCAGGCACAAACTGCAACAGCATTGCATGGAATTTTGCTTACAATGACTGTTATTCCAGTAATATTTGTAATAATAGAACTTGCTGCAATATTCTTCTACAACTTGGATGAAAAAGAGCATAAAAGAGTACTTAGTGAATTAAATAACGCAGGAATGTAGTTCTAAAATGCATTAAAGTATCTTGTTTGTGAATTAATATAAATAAAGAAAAATATAAGTTTGTATTTATTCTAGGATATTTTTAAGTTGAGAAACATTGAATATTACTGATACTGTGAAAAATATCATAAATAAATGTTAGCTTTAATAAAATCTTAGATATAATTGATGCAAAGCTTACCATATAAGATATGGTGAGCTTTGCTATTTTAACTAAACCCAGATTTTTCTTTGAGTTCTTACGGATAACATTGGGAAGTTAAAAGTAATCATATCATCAATAAGAGAGGAGAACTTAAAATTAACTAAAGAACTTTATATGTATACTATGATAAAATATGTATAGTGGTAAGAATGGAGGGAGAATATGAATAATAAAGAGGGAAAAAATAAATTTGAATTAGCATTAACTATAGCATTAAAATTACCAGGAGTGAAAGTAAATAGGGCTAGTTTTTTAAAAAAAGAACTACGTAATTATGTTTCAAAAGAAAAAATTAATCAAGCTATTAAATCAAATACAATAGAAGCAGAAATTGATTTACATGTATTGGATAAGGTAGCAAAAAAAATAATAAGTAAAAGAACGACTCAAACAGCAAGAACTTCTTTTTTTGCAGGATTACTGGGTGGATTTGCTATGGCGGCAACTATACCAGCAGATACATTGCAATTTTTTAGAGTAGCACTTAAAATTGCACAGGAATTAGCATATTTATATGGATTTGAAGATTTATGGATAGATGATAATGCTGATAGTGAAAAAGTCAGAAAAGAATTAATACTTTTTTTAGGAGCAATGTTTGGGGTCGGTGGTGCAAATGCTACATTAAGATTGATTTCAACTAATATAGCAAAGCAAGAATTAAAAAAACTACCAAGGCAAGTATTAATTAGGAATATATATTTACCTGTAATAAAGAAAATAGCGGAGACAATAGGTTTAAAGATGACAAAAGACACCTTTACCAAAGGTGGAACTAAAGCTATACCTCTTTTAGGTGGTGTAATTTCTGGAGGTTTAACATATATATCTATGAAGTCTATGGGGAATAGATTAAGGCTAGCATTAGAAAGTTCAGTTGATAAAAATTATACAAGAGAAGATTTGAAAAATGATATTCAAGATTTAGAAAGAGTTACTGGAGAAACTATAGATATTCAATATGAAGCTGTAGAGAGTGAATCTAATGATGTAATTGAAGAAGCATCTATAGAAAAGGAAGAAGGCTTTTGAGAGAATTAAATTTAGATATAGGAGGCATTTTTAATTGAAAAATAAGTTGTTTATAATAGAAGGATTACCTTGTACTGGTAAAAGCACAACAGGAAAATTTGTATCAGACTTTCTTTTAAAAGAAGGACATGCTGCTTTATACTTTGACGAAGGTAATTTAGAACATCCAGCAGATTATGAATTTCATGCATTTATGACAAGTAATGATTTGCAAATATTGAGTGATGAGGAATTACAACAAGTTAAAAATATTGGAGTTGAAGAAAATTCAGGTTTAGTTATACCACTTTCTAAGATAAGTGGAGAGTTATTTGATAAAATAATTCCTTTTAAAATATATGATTGTTTACCATGGGAAATAGAAAAAACAGTAATGCTAAATTATTGGGCTGAATTTGTAAAGCAGGCATATAAGGAAGATAAAATTTATGTTTTTAACTGCTGTTTTTTACAGAATCCATTATGTGAAATGATGATGAGATTTAATTATACTTATGAAAAGATTAAAGAATACATAATAAATATTTATGAAAATATAAAGGACTTAAATCCTGTAGTGATTTATTTGAAAAATTCTAAAGTAAAAGAAAGAGTTGCTGAAATTGCTATAGAACGAGATGATGACTGGCTGAAAAGTGTTATTGAGTATCATACTTCGCAAGGTTATGGAAAGGCAAATGGTTTAAAAGGTTTTGATGGATATATTACATGTCTTGAAGAAAGACAAAAGTTAGAATTAAAAATTTTAGAACAACTAAGTATTGATAAAATTATTATTGATACACCTTTTGAAAATTGGGAAAGAACTCATAATAAAATTAGAGAATTAATTAAAGCGTTGGACGATTAATAAAAAAATATAATTACAGTATTAAATATAAACTGTACCCTTTGTTATATTATAATTTCAAAAGGTACAGTTTTGTTTAATCAAATTTTAGTACTTGAGTTTATTTCCAAGTATTATTATTGGTTGTACAATTTTCTAATGTTACGTTATTGCTATTATCTAATAAATAATCAAATTTATTATTACTAATTTCTGAATCTCTTACTGTTATTGTACTATTACTATTTCCTAAATAATCTGTAGTCTTAAAGAAATATTTATTATCCTTATCATAGTCTTGAGTTGTTGATTTTGTGTTATTTCGTATAATACATTTATTTAACAATACATTTGAGTTATCTGTTGCTTCAAGAAAACTCCAACTAAAATTATTATTATCAGCAAATTCACATTTTTCAAAGGTAACTTCTTTTGCGTTAGATACTGCAACTATATTGCTGAAAGCTTCGTGATTGACTATTTTATTATTTGTAAATTTAATAGCTTCAGAGTTTGAAATATCAATTGCCCTTAAGGAGCAATGATCTATTTTACAATTTGATGCTGTAAGTCTTTTAACAGAGTTTAAACTAATACCTATACTTCCACATCCATATAATTCTGAATTTTCTATAGAAATATCATTACTATTATTGAAGTTAAGTACACCCGCATTACATTCATATGGTTCAGGTGTGTGACCTGCAATTATATTTTTTATAGAAACATTATTAACATTTGTAAATTTCATTATATTAGCATAGCGAGGAGATACTTTTATTTCTGTAGTTCCTGAACCAGTACCTTCAATAGTTAAATTATGAAGGTTTTTTATGTTTAATTCTTTTCCATCATAAACGTTTTCCCATACAACAGAATTATCTGAGTTATTATTTTGTTGAATAGTTGATAAATTATATACTCCTGGTTTTAACAAGATTCTTTTATTTGATCCTATGGCATTAACAAATTCCTGGGAAGTTCCAACAGTAACTTCAGTAATTTGTTCTTTAGAAGTATTGTTATTGGCTGTTCCAGTTGGCTGAATTATAGTTCCATCAGGACCTAATTTATAATTATCAATAGTTACATCATGAACCATATACCCATCGGAATTAAAATAATACCATTTACCATTTATTTGAGTCCATCCTGTGGCCCATGGAGTATCGATTGAATACCACCAGCCTTTACTGTCTTTTTTCCAAGAAGCATTAGCACCAATTGGATTTAGCATAAATACAGAAGTCATAATTAATAATGAAGAAACTATTTTTGTTAATTTCATTTTTATCATCTCATACACCCCTAAAAATTATTTTTTTATAGTTTAATTTTACCATTAAAAATATTCCTTTGAGAATATTGGTTGATAAATAATTTGGATTATATGGATATTTAAGAAAAAATATCAAAATAATAATTAATATAATCCTGCAAAGCAATTATTTTTGTATGAACTAGCATAAGTAATAAGTATATAGGAGATGTAAAGAAGATTGGAAAAGGGGCAACAACATGAAGTATAGTAAGATAATTTGTGAATAAAGTAAAAATATATATAAAAATTAGTATAAAAACTATAATTTATATGGTTTTAAAATAACTGGAAAATTGGTAATATAATGAAAACGATATAAAGTGATTAATAAAAGGGGTAATATTCAAGTAGTATGTAGATAAGTTGCAAGAAATATTAAAATTGTAAAGTAACTAAATGGTACAATGAAAGGGGAATCATTTAATGAAAAAAAGAGGATTAAAATTATTTCTAGCATCTTTAATGTGCTGTACGCTTGCACTATCTGTTGTAAACGTCAACACAAATGCAGCTACTACAGATTATTGGCAAAATTGGACTGATGGAGGCGGGACAGTAAATTCAAACAATTTATCTGGTGGACAATTTAGTGTTGACTGGAAAAATTGTGGGAATTTTGTTGTTGGTAAAGGATGGAACTATGGTTCATATACTAGAGTTGTAAATTATAATGCTGGAGATTTTTCACCATCAGGTAATGGGTATCTATCTTTGTATGGATGGACAAGAAACTCACTTATAGAATATTATGTTGTTGATAACTGGGGAAGTTATAGACCTACTGGTACTTATATGGGTACTACAAATAGCGATGGAGGCACCTACGATATTTATAAAACTATGAGATATAATCAACCTTCAATTGACGGTTACTCAACATTTCCACAATTCTGGAGTGTTCGTCAATCTAAGAGATCTACTGGTACTAATAATGCTATTACTATGAAAAATCATGCTGATGCATGGGGAAGTAAAGGTATGGCACTTGGATCTAGTTGGGCTTACCAAGTGGTAGCAGTAGAAGGATATCAAAGCAGTGGACATGCCAATGTAAACGTTTGGTAATTTTGTTTGATTAAAGGTTTATATAAAATGATATTTAAATCTTAGACCAATATAAATAATGCTTATCTACATATTACTTAAATATTACCTGTAAGGAAATTAATCATCTTAAAATTTATTCAAAGTTATAATTTTTTACATTAGTTGGGAGATATATCAATGAAAAAATTATTAATAATACTTTTAATGGGAATTATGCTTCAGATAAGTGGGTGTTCGCAAATTAAGTCAGATAGCCTTACCTTAGTAAAAGGTGGAGAGATCATAAGTAAAAGGTCAAACTATTATGGAAGAGTGGAAGAGATGCATAATTTTTATATTGGTAAATATGAGGTGACTCAAAAAGAGTGGGTTGATATAATGGGCAGTAATCCCTCGCATTTTATAGGTGACAATTTGCCAGTGGAAATGGTAAGTTGGTATGATAGTGTTGAATACTGTAATAAACGAAGTATAAAGGAAGGTTTAAAACCTTATTACAATATAGATAAAAATAAAAAAGATTCTGATAATAAAAATAATAATGATGATATAAAGTGGACAGTAACTATTAATGAAGGTGCTAATGGGTATAGGTTACCAACGGAGGCTGAATGGGAATATGCTGCAAGTGGTGGGCAGCTGAGTAAGAATTATACTTATTGTGGAAGTGATAATCCAGATGAAGTAGCATGGTATTGGAGAAATGCTGGGGAAAAATACTTACAAGGAAATTGGGATTGGCCTGTAATAGAAAATAACAAGGATAAAACAAAGCCTGTAGGCGGTAAGAAATCAAATGAGTTAGGGCTTTATGATATGTCTGGAAATGTAAGGGAGTGGTGTTGGGATTGGTATAAAGGTCTTGATATGAGTGTTATATCTGCCAGAGTTACTAAAGGTGGTGGTTGGGTCGGAGATCTAGAAAGCTGCGATCCATATTATAGTGGTAAGTATGATGCAAATGGTAAAGGACCAGATCAAGGCTTACGAATATGCCGTAGCGAATAAATGGAAGCTGTGACTATTAATTTATATTGTAAACTTAATTATAGAGCATTTTGTAGAAAAATGAGGAATGAAAACCGGTGCTAGTAATATTGTAATTTAGTAAAATATAAGTATGGGTGTGCATAATTATGAGAGGTGCTAATAAGCATAAAATTAAGTGTAAACCTTTTAAAACTAAATTTATTTTACGAAAGGTGTTGGTTTTATGAGTTTAAGATGGGATGACAAGTTATTAATTGGGGTTGAAAATGTCGATAAGCAGCATAAGGAATTATTTAATTATTTAGATAAGTTTTTATCTGCTGTAAAAGAAGGAAAAGGAAAACAAGAAATAGAAAACGCGTTGAATTTTCTAGAAGACTATACAATAAAGCATTTTCATGATGAAGAAGAAATTCAAAAAAGATATAGATATCCGAGAATGAATGAACAATGTAAACAGCATGAAGCATTTAAAAAAGAGCTTAAAGATTTGAGAAGTGGATTTGAGGATATTGGAGCATCAGTGTTATTGGCTTTAAATGTTCAAAATAAAATGGTTAATTGGGTTAAAAATCATATATCAACGCTAGATAGAGATCTAGGTGAGTACATAAAGAATAAAAAATAATAAACTTTTAAATATACTTGTATAGGATATAGAAGCGATTAATAGAACTTAGTTAAAGTAATTACACTTTTCTGAGTTCTATTTTTTATTCTTTAGAAAAATCTATAATAAAGTTAAATCTGTTGATAACTTATTGAAAAGGCCAATTAAGTAGGTTTTGTGTGTCAAAAAGAATAAAAAATAAATCTTATTCGCCTGCCAGATTTTTCTCACATGCGTTCGAAAAGGCAAATGCGTAAAAAAAATCTCCGGCTCCACAGTCGCCTGCGATTTTTTTACTAAAATAATTATTTCAATATAAAATTGAGATAAAATTATTCCAACAGCTATACACTAAAAATTTGTAATATGTTATAATTTTAGAAAAAGCATTTTTAGGGAGAGAAATTGATAACTAATGTTGAAAATTGTTGTTTTACAAGGAATAACGACTTAAGGGTATCAGTTTATTATTTTAGGTATATAAAGGGGAGAAAATGTATGGAATTATTGAATCATTATAAGGGGTTTATTATTATTGGAATTTCAGGGTTTATTGGATTTTTAGGGATAGTATCTCTAATTAAAAAGCCAAAGGCACTAAGTAGATTTGAGGCTTTTTGGACAGCCTTAGTACTATGTTCAGAAGGAGTTTACTTGGGATTTTGCATTAATAGTCAAGAGGCTGTACTTGAAATTATATTTTTAGGGGTTGCTATATTTCTATTATGGGTAATAATATTATTTCTATTTAGAAGACCTAAATTCGAGCATAGAGGAATAGTAATGATAACCTGCTTAGTAGGAATTATACTTTATCTAGCTTTGTTTTATTTGAATCATTTTAATTTATTAGGATAAATAATTTATAGATACATATTTAAGGCTTATGTTATTTGTTTAGTAACATAAGCTTTTTTGTTGCTAATTGAGAAAAAAGTCATAATTTGAATTTTAAATGTGAAATTTGATTATAAAAGTAGAAGAAATTAAGAAAAAATATGTAGAAAATGATAGAATATGATAGAATATATGAAAGGAGGCGAATTATGCATATTTTATCAATCTTTCGAAAAAAGATAATTGAGTATTTACATTTAGTAGTTATGTGCGTTAGCTTATATTATGTATCAAAATTTAATTTTGTATATTTGGATGCATCTGCAGAAATAGTAACTGTTCTTTTTGGATTTATACTCATATTAATAATATTAAGTACAATAAAAGCATGTGATAGTAAGTATTTTCATTTGATAGCATTTATACTTAGTATTTTTGGAATTATTGCATTATTTGTTGATGATTATGGAGAAAATAATTTATTGTATATTTTATTTCAATATTACGAATGTATTTTATTGAATTTATCGGTTAAGTATATAAATAAAAAGGCTAATTTGAGTAACCTATTTTCTGAAAATAAAATTCTTGTAAGCTTATTTTTATTTATTACTTTTGTTATCAGTTATGTATCAAAAAACTATGATACTAAATACTCTTTAGATATACTTGGAAGTGTAAGTGCAGTATTAATTATACTCGGATATATAATTTTCTTTTATAGAATTATTAAAACTAAAGCTAATATTCTAAATGGAAGTAAATTGAATTTGTTTTCATTGATATTTTTCAAGAGTTTATCATATCTTTGTTTTTCATTATTTAATGATACAACTATTAATATACTGGGGCACTTGTTTGAAAATATAGTGTACTATTACATATTTAATATAATTATCAAAGAGATAGTTATAAATCCTTATAATAATTTATTTAATAGGTTTATGAACAAATCACAGGAGTTAGAAATTGCTAATAAAAAGATAGATAAAATAAGTCATAAGGCTGCTAATATAGAAAAATTAAACGATAAATTCATTAATTTAATTCCAGATGGAATTATAATAATCAGAGATAAGAAAATCGAATCTGTGAATGATAGACTTTTAAATATGTTTGATATTAATGACGAATTAGAAGTTGAAAAGGCTGATTTTGATAAAATACTAGATAGTTCACAATTAGATATTTTTATGTCAAGAATAAATAGCATGGATAGCAGGATTTTAGAAAAACCGCAAGAGTACGAGATAAAATGGGACGGAATGAAAAAATGGGTCGAAGTAAAGTCATTAATTGCCAATGATGAAAGAGGAGAATATATCATTTCTGCAATACGAAATATTGAAGATAGAAAAAAGGTTGAAGAAGCAGAAAAATTATTAGAACTAAAAAATAAAGAGGAAAGTCTTAAAAATGATTTTTTTGCGAATATATCACATGAACTTAGGACACCAATTAATGTTATTTATTCTGCTCTTCAAGTTCAAAATGGTTATTTAAAAAAGGACAACTGTAATGAAAATGTATTAAAATATAATTTGATAATTAAACAAAATTGTCTAAGACTTATGAGATTGATTAATAATATCATAGATATAACAAGAATAGAAAGTAGTTTTTTTATACCAAACTATAAAATAGAGAATATTGTTTACTTAGTAGAAGAAATAACTATGTCAATTGCAGTCTATGTTAAAAGTAAGAATATTAAACTAATCTTTGATACAGAGGTGGAAGAAGCCTATGTTAATTGTGATTCGAATTTGATTGAAAGAATTATGCTTAATGTGCTTTCAAATGCAGTGAAGTATGGAAAAGAGGGCGGGAATATTTTTGTTAATATCTATAAGGATGGTGAAAATAATATTTTAATTTCAGTGAAAGATGATGGTATGGGAATACCAAGTGACATGCAGGCAAATATTTTTGAAAGATTTTCAAAGGTTGACAACAGCATATCTAGGAAGATAGAAGGTAGTGGGATAGGTTTATCTCTTGTTAAGCAGCTTGTGGAAATTCAACAAGGAACTATTGTTTGTGAAAGTGAATTGAATGTTGGATCAGAATTTAAAATAACCTTTCCAACTGTAGAATATTCTTTAGAAGATGTAACAGATGAGGAACAGTTAAATTGCTATTCTAATAATGCTATAGAAACTGCTGAAATTGAATTTTCTGATATTTATTAATAATTAGTAAAAGTTAAAGGTAATAAACATTTATGAGTAAGTGTTTATTACCTTTTTCATTTAAGTACAAACTATTGACAAATTATCCCTTGAACTTTACAATGCTTCCGAAATAGATAATAAGAAATTTGATTAACTAAATAGTTAATTAAAAATAAGAAGGAGATGATCAGTTGTGAAGGGAAAGGTTCTCATGGCGACATTCAAAAGGAATTTTATTGTTATGCTTAGGGCATATCCAATGAGTTTTTTTGTAGGAAATCTTTTAACAGGGTTTTACACAGTAGTAGGAGCATTGTTTATGTACAAGATGCTTTTTAACGGAGCAGTTGGGAAGGAATTTTTAGGTTACACAGGTACTGGAGATTATATGAGCTATGTAATTTTAGGCAGCTTAACTTACATTTATGTTGTTAGGACATGCTTAAATGTAAGTAGGAGTCTTATTACTGAGTTAAGGGAAGGTACCTTGGAAAGCTTGATGCTTGCACCTTTTAAAAGGGGAGAATATTTTATAGGAAATATGCTTCAGCAGACTGTCGCTACTACCTTTGAAGTGAGTATATCTTTAATTATTGCTATTCCCTTTGGTTTGAATTTAAGCAGTGTAAACATATCAGCTCTTATTATTTCAGCACTTTTAGGTTTATATGGTTTCTTTGGATTGTCTATGGTCCTTGCTTCTATAATGCTGTATACAAGAGATACTTATATTTCACAAAATACTTTATTTGTAGGAATGCTTTTGCTATGTGGTATAACTTTTCCAACAGAATATTTGCCAACAGTTTTAAGGTGGATGGGAGAATTAATACCTGTAACTGAAATTTCAAATTTAGTAAGAGGCTCAGTGCTTTTAGGTAAAGGAATCTTTGAGCAGACAAATACAATTATTTATGTATTTTTATTAAGTACCGTTTATATGATAATAGGATTTTTAAGTCTTAAGAAAATAGAATTTATAGCATTAGAAAAAATTCAAGGATAGGTGATAAGCATGATAGAAGCAAGAAATTTAAAGAAGATATATGAAACTAAAATTAGTAAAGGATTATTTAAAAGTGAAAAAGTTAAATTTGAAGCAGTCAAAGACGTGTCTATAAAATTAAAGGAGGGACAGATAATAGGACTCTTAGGTATTAACGGGGCTGGAAAAACGACTACTATTAAGATGCTGACAACCTTACTTTCCCCAACCTCTGGAGAATATTTTGTTGATGGAATTGATGCAGTTAAAAATCCAATGGTTATAAAAAAGAAAATTAATATGGTTGCTGGTGGGGAGAAAATGATTTATTTTAGACTGACTCCACAAGAGAACCTATGGTATTATGGACAGCTATATGGAATACCAAATAAGCTTCTTCAAGAGAGAATTGATTATCTTCTTAAGTTGGTTGGTTTATATGAAAATAAGGATAAAAAAGTAGAGGAATTTTCTAAAGGAATGAAGCAAAGGCTTCAAATTGCCAGAGGACTTATTAATGATCCTCAATATATATTTATGGATGAACCAACCTTAGGCTTAGATGCAGTAACTTCAAAAGAGTTGAGGGAAAATGTTAAAGTACTTACTAAAGAAAGAGGCAAGGGAATATTATTAACCTCACATTATATGGAGGAAGTTGAAGAACTTGCAGATTATATTTATGTTTTAGATAAAGGAGAAATAATTAAACAGGGAACGGTTAAGGAATTGTCCAAGGATGTATTTACAAAAATAGAATATAAATTAATTCTTCATAATAATATAGAAGGTTTTGATAACTATTTGTTTAATATTTTAGCCAGTAAGGATAGCACAGTTGAAGTATATAATGATGAAAAGACTTACAAAATCATAAGTTCAAGAAATTTAAGTCTTGATATATCAAAAGCTTGTATAAATAAAGGAGCAATTATAAAAGAATATTACGAAATTGTACCTAACCTTGAAGACACTATAATAAAACTTTCAAAGAAGGGAGCATAATTTATGAAGACATTTTTTAAAGTTTGCTCCGCAGAAATGAAAAAACAGCATTTAAATTATTTTCACAGCAAATTAATCTATGTTTCATTATTTTTATGGCCAATACTTAATTTTATAACTACCTATTATAGTTTTAAGCCTTTTCGAATAAATAATAGTAATATTAGCTATCTTAATGAGGAAAATGTGGTAATATTTATAGTATTAGGATATATGGCAATGAGTTTGTTTAGAAGCTTGGTTCAATCGGCTTGGAACTTTTCTTTTGAAAGAATAAGTGGAACCTTGGAATTAATTTATTTATCGCCAGCTTCAAGGCAGGGGGTAATCTTAGGGAATGCTTTATCTTCACTTTTTGAAAGTGTTGTATTTATGGTACTTTTTACAATAGGAGTGCTAATCTTTAAAAGAGAGGTTTTGAATATTAATTATTTAGCATTGATGATAGTTTTTATTATAACCTTAGCAATGGCAGTAGTATGGGGGATGTTATTGAATTCGATCTTTTTGTTTTCAAGAGATTCAGGTTTTTTATTTACAATCTTAGAAGAACCTATGGAGATATTTTCAGGAGTAAAGGTACCAACCTCAGTATTTCCAATGTGGGCAAAGGTTATAAGCCTTGTGTTTCCATTAACCTATGCTATTGAAGCTGTAAGAAAGGTTGTATTAAATGGAAGTCCTTTAAGTGAAATGAATAATTTTATTGTTATTGGCTTAGGAATAATAATACTATTATATATTGCATGTATACAAATAATTAAGCTGGTTGAAATTCATAGCAGAAAAACAGGTGATTTTACTTATTTTTAATAAGCTTTTAATTGTATATTATATATACTACAAAATAATTGTTCAAAACCTAAAGATATCCTAAGAATATCTTTAAGCTTTGAATAGTGAGTTGTGAACGTTGATATAGATATCCAAATTAATAATAAAACTTATAAATAAGGTGGAGATAGTTAATGATTAAAAATGTAGTCTTTGATATTGGAAATGTATTATTAAATTTTGAACCAAAAGAATATGTAAGATCTAAAGTCATTGAAGAAAAAGTTGAAGAAATATACGAGAGTATTTTTAAAAGTGAAGAATGGCCAATGCTTGATAGGGGAACAATTACTGAAGCAGCTGCTAAAGCAAATATAATTAAAAGAAAAATTGAAAATGAAGAGTTTATTAATGCAGTTTTTCAAGATTGGTATGCTATTTTGTCACCTATAGAAAGCAGTGTGGATATATTAAAAAAATTAAAAGAAAATGGGTATAAGCTTTTTTATTTATCTAATTTTCATTTGGCTGCTTTTGAATATGTAACTAAAAACCATGATTTTTTTGAATTATTTGATGGAGGAATTGTTTCTTATAAGGAAAAGCTTCTTAAGCCAGAAAAAGAAATTTATGATAAAATTTTAGATACATATAAACTTGAACCAAGTGAAACTATATTTATAGATGATACAGAAGAAAATGTTACAGCAGCAAGGAAACATGGTATACATGGAATTGTATTAAAAGATCCCAAAGATTTACAAGCCTTATTAAACGAATTTCAGGTTAAGGTTTGATAACTTTTATAGTGAAAAGGAAGCTTTATGAAGATAGCTGTTATTTATGAAAAAGGAATTAAAGGTGAGTTTGTATATTCTCCACTTAATGAAATGTTTTGTGCAATGCACATATTGATAAAGCCTGAGCATCATTTGCATAGAAATAAGTGGATTCAAAAGATAGCTAATAATGAAAAAATGTTAGAAGCTATAAAAAAATATTCTGATATTACAGAGGAATATTGCATAGTAATGGATTTTTGTGCTTATTTTGAAGAATGTACAGAGTTAAATATATTGAGTGCTATAGAATTTTTATCACAAGTACCTCTTAATAAAATAAATAAAATCTTTAAAGCCTATGATAAAAGAATGAACCAAAGCCAATATAAAGAATTCTTGGAATTGTTAAAAAGGTTTTATATTGAAATATTTGCGGAAGAATTAAAATATATAGAACCGATGATAACTAGAATATTAAAGAAAAAAGCCAAACTTGCAGAAGATATTGGAATCTTTAACTTTGTAGAAACTATTCATGAAAGAATAAAGGTGGAAGAGGAAAAAATAAAATTCTATAAGAATAAAGAATATGTGGTAAAGAAAGCTGAAATCAAAACAATTACCATAAATCTATCAACTTTTATAAGTCCTCATTTAATGCTTGGAATAATAAATAATAATTTATATTTAACATATTTAGTGGAACTAGATACTTATGAAAAAGAAAGTCCCAAGGATTTAGAAAGAGCTTTAAAAGCTTTAGGAGATGGAACCAGATTACGAATTCTAAAAGAAATAAGCAGAAAAGGTAAGAGTACACAGGAATTAAGTACTTTACTAAATATATCAGAAGCAGCGGTATCTAAAGCTTTAAAACTTTTGCAAGAAGGTGAGCTAGTTAAAAAAGAAAGACAAGGAAATTATATAATATATACTGTTAATACAATTTCAATTGATTTTATTGCTTATAAGATATATGAATATATTTATTAAATTCTCAATTATAAATGTTCAATTATTAATTAATGTTGGAAGTTAAAAGGAGAAAGTTCATGTTTCTTAACATAAAATTTGGACATTCCCTTTTGGAGAGTTGATTTTTATTTATGAATTTATTAATTTGCGATATAATATTAATTAAAACTTATATAAAAGAATATATATGTTGAAAAAGTATTATTCAAGAAATAAAGATTTCCAAAGGAAATCAACATTTATTTATAATTGATGCCCTAAAAGGGTACCCTGTGGGGTATTGAACCTTGATAATTGCAATATATATATTTGAGAGGAGACAAAGTTCATGAAAATAGCAAATGGTGTTGAAATGCTTGAATTAGCAGCTAAAAATATGAAAGGTGAACCTACATCCATTTATCCAATATTAATATGTGATAAGGAAACAATTATTTTAGTTGATGCTGGATATCCAGGACAATTAGAGCAAATTCGTAAAGAAGTAGAAAAAACAGGCGTAAAATTTGAAACTGTGAATATGGTGCTAATTACACATCACGATATCGATCATATTGGAAGTCTTGCAAGTATAGTGAAGGAACTGCCTGAGGTAAAAGTGCTTTGTCATGAGGAAGAAAAAGCATATATTGAGGGAGTTAAGAAGCCACATAAATTAGCTATGCTAGAAGCTAATTTAGATAATTTATCACAAGAAATGAAAGGCTTTTATGAACATTTTAAGGTTGGTTTTGAAAAAGCGAGAACAAAAGTTGATAGAACCTTAAAAGATGGTGAAGAGTTACCTTATTGTGGTGGCATAACAATAATTTATACACCAGGACATACTATGGGACATAGCTGCTTATATTTTAAAGAAAGTAAAACTCTTATAGCGGGAGATCTTTTAATGGTTAAAGAGGGAGTTCTTGTTAAAGCTCCTGAGTCAATTAATTTTAATGATGAGTTATGCTTAAAATCCCTAAAAAAGCTTATGCAATATGATATAGAAAATGTGGTTTGCTATCATGGAGGCATATATAGCAATAAAGTTAATGAACGAATAAATGAATTAATAGAAACATTAGCACAATAAAATAGGAAGGGCATTAGTAAAATTTTGTCTAAATATAAACCTACGAAAATTTTTCGTAGGTTTATATTTTAAATTTAATTATTTATGATTGGTTATAATAACATTAATGTAAATTATAGTAAAAATATAATGATTAAATTACAATTATATGTTATATTATATATAAAAATAATAGTTAAGATAAATGTATGGAGGTGCTATTACATTTTTGGTGATTACTAAGATATAAAAAGTAGAAATGAAAACGTTAGAATATATGGTTAAGAATAAGTAGAATAAATGTATTTTTATTCAAATATTTAACAGCTGATTTAAATAAAAGGGAATTGATGGATTATTCATCAGCATAGTACTTAAAACTCCTAGTTTAAATTGATATGAGATCTCAATGGAATACCTTTTAGAGGCATAATATTATTTATTTGTAAGAAAAAAAGTGGATAAATATTATAAAAGATATTATAATGTATCATATTATGCATTTTTAACTATTATGGAATATATTCAAAGAATTTTAATAATTAATTGTGAATTTTAGGGGGAGACATGGCAGAAACAATATTACTAGCATTACTATTTGCAAAAATAAGGAGATATGAAATAAAACCCCTTTTTAAAACATGGACGTTTTATCCTATAATCATATTTGAAATAATTTTTTTGTTTGGACAGCTTAGTATTTTCTTAGGGCATTATGAATTTATTAGTTTTCTGAAAAGTTTGAATACATTTTATTTCTGCACATACTTATTATTAGTTTTTAAATATAGAATATACCTTCAATCAATAATAGGTTCTATTTTTATGCTTATAGGTGGAGGTTTAAATGATATTGTAATAAAAGCTAATGATGGCTTTATGCCAGTTTTTCCGACTTTATCCTATTTAACAGGATATGCTAAAACTGAAGCATTTGTTATAGTAAAAGACATTCATATGTTAGGAAATTCACAAACTAAACTAAAGATACTAACAGATTTTATTGATTTAGGTTATAGCATTCTTAGTATAGGAGACGTATTTATAAGAGCATTTGTATTTATAATAATCTACAATTCAATAAAGAAAATTAATAATCAAAGGAGAAAATAAATGTTAAGGTTAACAGTGTTTGAATTTATATTTAGGGGGATGCCAGAAGCATTTGTAGTAATGTTTGCAATGCTTATGTTATCAAATGCACGTATAGATCGTAATAGATACATAATTTCGAGTTTGTTACTGGGATTTGGTGAATATGGAATACGATTTCTACCTATAAGTTTTGGAGTACATACTATATTAGGCATATTTATAATGATTATAATTATGTGGAGTATAGATAATGTAGATGTTATTTTTGCAATAAGATCTTCATTAATATTAACTATAACTATGTTCATAATAGAAGGGTTAAATATAATTGCACTAAAGCTTATTTTTAAGGATGTATTTGATACAATAATGCTAGATACCAAGTTAAGGACATTAACTGGAATTCCATCATTAATAATTTTAGTAATAATAAGTTATATTATTTATTATTTAAAAAAAAGGAAGAATTAGATATGTTTAAAATTGAAAGAATATGTGAAAAAATTTCAGGATACATTTCTCAAGAATTGAATTTTGATGATGATAAAAGGGCTGTAATCAATTATGGAATATTTGGTTTATTTCAAACAGGAATGTGTATTATCTTAGTTATTTTATTTGGGATATTTTTTAATGTGACAATAGAAGCGCTTATAGTATCTTTTACTATAAGTATCTTAAGGAAAAGTTCAGGAGGGGTTCATGCAAAATCTCCAATGAGATGTGCAGTTATTGGTACAGCTTCAAGTATTGGTATGGCCCTATTAAGTAAAAATATTAATATGAGTTTGGTTATGGTTATATTAGTTGGAAGTGTAATTTTCATATGGTCATACTATATTATAAATAAAATTGCACCAGTAGATAGTATAGCAAAACCTATTAAAAATATTGAAAAGAGGAAAAGATTAAAAGGAACTTCAATTAAAACCTTGAGCTTTTATTTAATTACTATAATAACTATTATTTTAAGTTATCTATATTTAGAAAATCGAAATTTATTAGGTTACATATTATGTGTTTATATGGGTTTGTTATGGCAGGTATTTTCTTTAACTAAATGTGGACATATTGTATTAGGCAAGTTGGGATAATTAAAATTAATCACTGAGGGGAGGTGAAAAAATGAAGAGTAAAATTTTAATGGGTATAGCTACAATAGCAACTGTTTTTGCTTCAATTGTAGCTACTTCAGCATGTTGGTATGTTCATTATCAACCTGAAGAGCCAAAATGCTTGAGAGATGAATAAATTGAAAAATGAGACCAAATTATTGGTCTCATTATAGTAAGTATAAGGGGCAGTGTATGAAAAAAATAATAAATAATAAACAAAAACAAATTAATGATATAGTTTCAGTAGTTAAATTGTCTACACTTTTGCTTATTGGTATAATTTTATCTAAAACATTTGTTAAAAATAACTCGGCAATATGGGAATCTAGTACTTTTTATATTCTCATAATTTTATTTATACCATTAATGCTCTTCGTTTTAGTATACTTAGCATGGTCTTTTTCAGTTGAAAATAAAATTAAGAATAAATATAGAAATATTTTTAATATAATTGAAATAAATTTCTTTTTAATTGTATTTTCCGCAATTATATGGGTATGTGGAGTAAATGGAAGTCAATATAAAATTTTGTACTTATTTATAATTATAACGACAACAATTCAATACGGAATGAAGCGTGGATTAATAGTTTCAATCATATCGTCATTAATTATTTTAGGGATGGATATTATGGTTGTCCCAAATGCTTACTTAAATGATTTTTTTCAAGATGATTTAATTTTGGTAGGAATTTTTATTTTAACAGCATGGCCTTTGGGGTTTTATGTAAAAATAGAAGGTGAACATATTAAAAGGTTAGAAGAACAAATAAATATTGATGGGCTCACTGAATTATATAATCACAGATATTTTTGTGATACCTTAATTGAGAAAGTTAAAGCTGGAGAAAGGAATAATAAACCTGTATCCATGATTTTTATAGATATAGATTATTTTAAACAATACAATGATACATATGGGCATCAAAAAGGAGACTATGTACTTAGAAAAGTTGCAGAAATTATTAAAGGAAATATAAGAGAAGGAGATCTTTCAGCTAGGTATGGAGGAGAAGAATTTGCAGTGATTCTACCTGATACTAATGAGAAAGAAGCCTTGAATCTTGCTGAGCATCTAAGAGAACGAATAGAAAATACATATTTTGAAGGAGAAGATAGTCAGCCGAATGGTAAGATTACTGCTTCTATGGGAGTATCTGTTTATCCTGATAAAGCAAAAGATGATATAGAATTAATAAAAAGTGCTGATGATGCTTTATACAGGGCAAAATTTATAAATAAGAATAAGGTTGAATCATATACTTCTATTTTAGATGAGATTAAAAGCAACATTGATGAAAAAGATGTTGAACTTGTTACATCTATAAAAACTTTAATTAGCGTTATTAATGCTAAAGATAAATATACATATGGACACGTAGAACGTGTGGTAATTTATAGTAGGCTTATTGCAGAAAAGCTTCAGCTAAGCAAAAGAAATAAAGAAATTTTGATTTATGGTGCATATATGCACGATATTGGAAAGATAAATACTAGGAAAGAAGTTCTAGTGAAAAAGATGAAGCTTACAGATGAGGAATGGGAGGAACTTAAGCAGCATCCTGCCAATGGGGCAGAGATAATCAAGTCTGTTGAATCTCTTAAAGAAATTACTCCATTAATAATAAGTCACCATGAAAGATATGATGGAAAAGGATATCCGAATAGGTTAAAAGGGGATGAAATACCTTTCCTTGCAAGAATTCTTACAGTAGTAGATAGCTTTGACGCCATGACTTCAAATAGACCATATAATACAAGAAAGTCTTACGAAGATGGAATACAGGAACTTGAAAGATGCAGTGGAACACAATTTGATCCTGAGATTGTAAAAGCTTTTGTTGAAGTAGTTAGAAATGACATAGAAGTGTCAGATTTAAATGGTATGAACAGAAAGTATGCCAATTAAATAGTTGTTTTTAAAATGATGATTGGAAATTAAACATTTAATTGGCATATTATTAAAACCACCAGAAATAGCTTGGTTGCTATTTTGGCGGTTTTTAATATATAAACTAAAGTAAAGTATCAACACCATTTACATTAGCTTGTTCATTTTCATCAATTGGAATAACAATACATTTCTTTCCATCAATTATTTGTGATTTTATTTGAGCTACTTTTTGAGGTTTTACTTGAAGAATAATGTCATAATCAGAATTTGATTCTTCTTCAACAGCTAATTCATGATTAGAATTTTGTTCAAAAGTTCTATCTGAATCGTCATCTAATTTAATATCAGTCTTTGCTTCTAAAATTGTATCTGCTGCTGATTCTAAAGAACTCTCTTTTTCTATGCTTTCTTCTTTTTCTGAAACTAATTGAGAGCTTTGTTTTGTTTCTTCAAGTCTTTCTTCAAGAAATTTGACTTTCTTCTCAAGTCTTTCTTCTTTTTTTCTTTGCTCATTTGCTGTAAGTGCTTTTTTATCAATTAAATGATCAACTATAGGAGGGGTATCCCCAAATACGTCTATATAGGATTTTTCAATCTTAGCAGTGATTTCTTCTGAAATTCCACTTTCCATTAAAAGATCTTGAATATTATCATTTGATAGAAGTATAGGTTCAGCATTTTTGCCATTAACAGCAATGTGTTCTTCTGCCATGCTACTAAGAGTTTCTTGAATTTCCATAAATAAATGTTCTGATTTTTCCTCGTCACAGCCAACAGCTTTACTAATGATAGTTTGGAATTTTTCCTTCTGTTCAGTTGCAGTTTCTTTTGAACTGCAGCCTAAAACTTCTTCCATTACTTCCGGATGTGAGTCTTTTGCGTTTTTTGCATAGTATATAATAGAATGAATATCAGTGCTTCGATCTATAAAAGCTGGAAATACAAATCCAAGGTCAGGAACTCCAACTATCCAGTCTCTAATACGTGCTCCAATTTTATGTTCATCTTCAAGATATCCAAGAGCAGGTTTTGCAAGTTCTACTGGACAAATTGCACATAAAATATATTCGTAAACTTCTTCAGATTCATCTAACTTAGAATTATCTGTAGTCCTTGTCATAACATCATAAGCATCGTGAAAAAGAAGTATTAGAAAATTACCAGTATAGTCATAGCTATCTATAATTTTATTGTAGAAGTCATCAAGCTTCGCATCATCTTTTAATCTGCTCTTTTTAAGCTCCATTAGAGAAAGTTGGTGGCTTCCCATACCTTCTTCCTCTAAAGGGAAGTTAAGCTCTAAAAGATTATTGCCAATTGTTCCAGATAGGGTCTTTTTAGCAATTTCTAGATATTTATAAAATTCTTCATCTCTTAAATTTAAAAAAGTTTCCTTAAGTTTTAATACAATATTCTTTTGGCCATCTACATAGCAGCCACACATTCTGGTAAATGTACAATCATCCTTTTTTAAACGTCTTTTCAATTCTAATATGTCTTTTTTTCTCATATAGCGCCCTTCCATTTCGTGAATATTAATTTAGTACATAATAAGAATATGTTACCTAATATAGTATAGTTCGCAATTAAATAGCATGCAAGTATATAAATTAATTTCTAATATTAATGCCTCATATTGAATGTAAATGAACATTTATATTTTAAAACTTTGAATAGTGATTTTGTCCCAAACAATGTTTATTTTAAACTAAATTGTTATGTAAAAAGTTTTTTGCATAACAAAATTAGACATGCAATTATATTACAAAAAATAAATATATAATTATGTTTAAAAGTTGTAAAAAACAAGTAAATATTAAAAGGAAAAATGTTGAAAGTGTCGAATTTTATTTATAGGAATATATATGGTAAAAGAGGAGAGGGCAATATATGAAGAAGAGTATTGGTGGGATAAAGGGTAGAATTTTAATAGCTACAGTTTTAGTTGTTTTAATAACTGTAGTAAGTATTAGTGGTATTTCAATTTATCAAGTTAATAAAAAGAATTACAGTGATTATTTAACTAATTCTAAGGGACAAATGAACACAGTTTCCCAGGCAATTAAAATTTTCTATGACCAAATAGATAAAAACCTCGATATGCTTGCAACAAATCCTTTAGTAATGTCGGCAGATAATACTATAACAAGTTATAAAGGTACAACAGAAGAAACTCAAATGAAACCTTCTGCTAATGGAGAACTTGAAAAAGCAATTTACAAAGTATTTGAACAATATGGAAATAGCCATGAAGGAACAAACTATGTATATTTAGGCACTAAAGATGGAAGATATATACAATGGCCTGAAACTACAACCTTTGCAGGCTATGATCCAGTAATAAGACCTTGGTATGTTCAGGCTAAAGATAAAAATGGAAAAATTATTAGAACAGAGCCATATACTTTTAAGTCTGAAATGCTTACAAGTAATGCACGTTCATTTACAGATAAAGATGGAAACTTTATTGGAGCTATAGGTCTTGATGTGAAGCAATCTAAAATCAGTGAAATGTTAAATCAAATGAAGATTGGTGAAACTGGATTTTCAATGATAATACATACTACAGGTGCTATAATGGCAGACGGGAAAAATCCTGATAATAATTTTAAGAAAGTACAAGAAATTGGAATTGCTGGCTTGGATAGACTTTTAACTGATCAAACAAATGCATTTGAGGTTGTAATCAATGGTGAAAAATATCTTGTAAATCCTTATAAAGTAGAAGGTACCGATTGGATTTTAGCATCGCTCATAACTCAAAAAGAGTTAACAGGTAATGCAAGAGAAATAATGAAGGTGGTAATTATCTCAGCATTGATAATACTAGTATTAGTAAGTATTTTAATTAATTTTATTTCTAGCAGTATAACAAAACCTATAGTAGCCGTTACAGGAAGAGTAAAAGAATTTGCTAATTTAGATTTTTCATCAACTAATCAGTTAAGTTCTGCTTACATAAATAGAAAGGATGAAACTGGTGAGATGATAAGGGCTCTTAAAATTATGAGAGAAAATGTAGCAGACTTTATTCGAAAAGCAGCGGATACAACGGAACACATTGCTGCATCATCAGAAGAACTAACTGCTACTTCAGAGCAAGCAGCTACTGCATCAGAAGAAGTTGCAAAAACTATTGAAGAAATTGCAAAAGGAGCTTCGGATCAAGCTAAGGATACAGAAATAACAGCTAATAACATAGGGGAACTAGGAACTTTGTTAGAGAAGGAATTAAATTATACAAAAGAACTTAACGTGGCAGCAGTTCGAATTGAAAAGCAAAAAGAAGATGGTTTCTTGATTTTAAAAGAACTTATCAATAAGACACAGAAAAATAGTGATGCATCTAGTAATGTTTATAATATTATAATGAGCAATAATGATAGTGCAGAAAAAATTAATAGTGCCAGCACTATGATTCAAAGCATTGCAGAACAAACTAATCTTTTAGCTTTAAATGCTGCAATAGAAGCAGCAAGAGCAGGTGAAGCAGGGAAAGGCTTTGCAGTTGTTGCAGATGAAATAAGAAAACTTGCAGAGCAATCAAATAATTTTACAAATGATATTAAAACTATAATAAATGAGTTAAAAACTAAATCTCAAAATGCAGTTGATTTAATGCAGGAAACAAAATATGTTGTTGAGGAACAAGCTACTAGCGTTAAAGAAACTGAAGGAAAATTTAAAGGAATAGCCGAAGCAATAGATATAATAAAAAATATAATTGAAAAACTCAATCAGTCTACAAGTTTGATGGTTGAAAATAAAGATAAAATTATTGATTTAACACAAAATCTATCAGCAATTTCTGAAGAAAATGCTGCAGCAACGGAAGAAACAGCAGCATCTATGGAGGAACAATCAGCAACAATCCAAGAAATAGCTAGTGCAGGTGAAAGGTTAGCTACAATTGCAGAAGAGTTAAAGGTATCAATAGATAAATTTAAATTTTAGTTTCAAAGATAAATTATAAAATTAGTGAAAAAGCAAACTACTTAATCAACTAGTAGTTTGCTTTTTTAGTTCTAATAATTTAAGAAATGAATTATGGTTAATAAGATGTAATACAATATTGTATTAATCAATGCGATATTGTATTGATTAAGAAAACGTTTAAACAAGTTGATTAATAAGTTTTTTTATTAATTTTAATACATTTTTGTATTAAAAAATGTACTATTTCTAATAACGTTTTCAAAAAAGTAATGTTAATTAAAGTTGAAATTTAAATTTATTAGCAGCAAGAAAACAAGTGAAATAGGGGGACTTAGAGATAAAACAAAGAATAAAAAAGCTTCAATAATAAAAGTTGGCATGCTAATTGCTTTAAATATTAGTGTTGAAAGATACAGAGTAAGAAGAAGGTGTATTAAGTGGACAAGGTTAAAAGTATCGATGAAGTAATGGAATATATCAAAGATGGTATGACTATTATGGTAGGTGGTTTTATGGGAGTAGGTACTCCTGAAATGCTTATTGATGCAATTGTTAAGAAAAATGTTAAAGATTTAACTATAATTGCCAATGATACTGGACTTCCGGATAAGGGAGTTGGAAAGTTAGTTGTAAATAAGCAGGTTAAAAAAGTAGTAGCATCCCATATTGGATTAAATCCAGAAACAGGGAAGCAAATGAATACTGGAGAAATGGAAGTAGATTTAGTACCACAAGGTACTTTAGCTGAAAGAATTAGATGTGGTGGAGCTGGAATTGGAGGTTTTTTAACTGAAACAGGCATAGGAACAGCTGTTGAAGAAGGAAAACAAAAACTGAAATTAAATCACAAAGAATACATTTTAGAATTGCCTTTAAGAGCAGATATGGCACTAGTTGGAGGTTCAGTAGTAGATAAGAAGGGGAATATTTTCTATAATGCTTCAACAAGAAATTTCAACCCATTAATAGCAACTGCAGCAGATTTAGTTATTGTTGGAGCTGAAAAAATAGTTGAGGTTGGGGACTTAGATCCAAATCATGTTATGACACCAGGTATTTTTGTTGATTATATTGTTGGAGGTGACAATTAATGGATAGTAAAAATGCAAAGGAGTTTATTGCTAGGAGAATAGCAAAAGAACTTAAAGATGGGGATGTTGTAAATTTAGGAATTGGATTGCCGACCATGGTAGCAAATTATTTACCACATGGAATTGATGTGACATTTCAATCGGAAAATGGTTTTGTAGGATTAGGCAATGCGCCTGAAGAGGGAAAAGAAGACAAAGATATAGTTAATGCCGGAGCACAGTATGTGACTATTAACAATGGGGCAGCTTTTTTTGACAGTGCAACCTCTTTTGGAATAATTCGTGGTGGACATGTTGACGTTACTGTTCTTGGAGCCTTGGAGGTTGATGAAAAAGGTAATCTTGCAAATTATATGATACCAGGAAAGATGGTTCCAGGTATGGGTGGGGCTATGGATTTAGTAAGCGGTGCAAAGAAGGTAATAATTGCAATGCTTCACACTGCAAAAGGTGAATCAAAAATACTTAAAGAATGTAGACTTCCTCTTACAGCTGTAGGCAAGGTTAGTTTAATTGTTACAGATATGGCTGTTATGGAAGTCACGAAAGAAGGTCTTTTATTAAAGGAAATAGCAGAAGGTTTGACAGTTGAAGAAGTATTAAATGCAACAGAGGCTGAATTAATTATACCTGACGACTTAAGAGTCATAGCAGTTTAAAGTGAAACTTGATTTAGATGGGGAACCCATCGAAATCTTAGTTGAACTTATACCCTCAAGGGGTACCCAGTCCAGGAGCATGCAGTCGTTAACTTTCAATTAAATAAGTGGGAGTGTTACGAATGCTAGCTATCGGATAATAATATTTTAGGAGAGTGATTTAAATGAAAAAAGTAGAATTAAAAAATGTAGCTCCATACAATGCTCCAAAGCATTTTGATATGAAGGCAATGAAATTACACGGAGAAGCAGAAACAGGTGCAAAGCAATTTTGGATGGGAATGTCATATTTCTTACCAGGTGGAGGAGCAGAATATGCTTATGAAGATTCTCCAACTGAAAAGATTTATTTCGTATTAGATGGTGAAATAACAGTAAAATCAAAAGATGAAACTTTTGTACTTAAAAAGGATGATTCTATCTTTATTGGACCAAATGAAGGCAGAGAAATGATTAATGAAACAAATAAAGTAGCTACTGTTTTAGTAGTAGTAAGCAATAATTAATATATTTCTAAAGACCCAATTAGCAGGAAGGTGGAGAAAAAATGGATTCTAAATTTATTAATAATTTATTTGATGTTAAAGGAAAAGTAGCAGTAATAACTGGTGCAACAGGTGCTTTAGGAAAAGCTGTTTCCTTTGGATATGGGTTAGCTGGCATGAAGGTTTTTGTTACAGGAAGAAGTGATAAAAAGTGCCAAGAACTTTGCAGTGAATTAGAAGCTCAAGGAATTGAATGTGGATATTCTACAGGAGATCCAGCAGTTGAAGCTGATGTAAAAAAAGTTGTTAATGATGCAGTAGGTAAATTTGGTGAAATCAATGTGTTAGTAACAGCAGCAGGGTATAATAACCCTCAACCAATCGTTGAACAAGCTTTAGAGGAATGGAAGAAAATCATGGATTCAGATGTTCAAGGTACATGGTTATTCTGTAAATATGTTGGAGAAAAAATGATCGCTCAAGGTAAGGGTGGAAAAGTTATACTAGTATCTTCAGCTCGTTCTAAAATGGGAATGGCAAATTACACAGGTTACTGTACAGCAAAAGGTGGTATTGACCTTATGGCTCAATCTCTTGCTTGTGAATGGACAGCAAAATATAAAATCAATGTTAACACAATTAACCCAACAGTGTTCCGTTCAGATTTAACTGAATGGATGTTTGATCCAGAAAGTGCTGTTTATCAAAACTTCTTAAAACGTCTTCCAGTTGGTCGTCTTGGAGAACCAGAAGATTTTGTTGGACCATGCATCTTCTTAGCATCAAGTGCTAGTGACTTTATGACAGGAGCTAATGTTGCTACTGAGGGTGGATATTGGGCTAACTAATAAACTAATAAGTATTTTATAAAATAATGTTTCCATAAGGCAATTAAACTGACAGTAATGTGATTTTTATAAAAATATTAATTGAAAAATTATTAATACACTCATAATCTTTTAAAAAGGCAGCTATGCTGCATATAGAAATAATTAATAATAAATGATATTTGGAGGAATTTAAAATGGGAAAAAAAATATATGTAGATTTAACTCATCCTTTTAGTGCAGATATACCAAGATGGCCTTATTTCGTTAAGCCAGTAATTGATTCTATGCATACTTTAGCCAAAGGTGGAGTTCTTACACAAAGAATAGATTGTGTTCAACATACAGGAACACACTGTGATGCACCACGTCATGTTATGGAATATGAATTTGATGGTAGACGTGCTCGTTACACTCATGAAATGCCAGTAGATGCATATATGGGAGATGCAGTATGTTTAGAAATCAACATTGAACCTTGGGGATTAATATTGCCAGAACATCTTGAAGATGCTTGTAAGCGTGCAAACATTAAGCCAGAAGAATTAGAAGGAATGGTAATTTGCTTAAATACAGGAATGCATCGTAAATTTGATGATTCAAAAGAATACTATCATTACTCATGTGGTACAGGTGTTGAAGCTGGAAAATGGTTTGTAAAACATAAAGTTAAATGTGTGGCTATGGATATGCAAGCTTTAGATCATCCACTTCATACTGCTATGGGTAATAATGGTGGTACTCGTATGAACTTAATAGGTAATTCAGGAAGATCTATTACAGAAGAATATAAGGAAAAATTCGGCGAAGAAGCATATGCTGAATTTGATAAAGATGAATATATCAGAATTCATGGTAAAGAAGCATATGATGCTAAATTTGGTGATTTAGAAGCAATTGGCTGCTGGGGAACATGGGAACCATGCCATAAGCAAATGTTAGGACATGGTATTGTTGGAGTTGAAAACCTTGGTGGAAATTTAGATAAAGTATCAGGAAAACGCTTCAGATTCTTATGTATGCCAATTAGATGGTACATGGGAGATGGATCAATGGTTCGTTGCGTTGCAGAAATCGATGAAGATGATGTAAATGATGTACCAGATAGAACTTATACTTACGGGGGATTTTAGGCAGTTTACAGTTTACAATTTACAGTTCACAGTTTATGCGCTTGAGGGGATCTTGTGAGTAGTTTACGGTTGGTGAACAATTTAATTATTAATAAAGTAATTTTGAGGATGCTTCTATGGAGTATCCTTGAAATTTAAAAATTCCAATAAAGAAAGAGGATATAGTTATGGAAAATTCAGAAAATAAAGTAATATTAACAGTTGCAACAACAGGAGCTTGGCCTACAAAAAATGAAACTCCTTATGTTCCATTACAACCAGAGGAAATAGCTAATGAAGTTTATGAATGTTGGAAAGCTGGAGCTTCTGTTGCACATATTCATGTTAGAGA
The DNA here is from genome assembly GCF_000340885.1 of Clostridium saccharoperbutylacetonicum N1-4(HMT). Classification (NCBI taxonomy): domain Bacteria; kingdom Bacillati; phylum Bacillota; class Clostridia; order Eubacteriales; family Clostridiaceae; genus Clostridium; species Clostridium saccharoperbutylacetonicum. The sequence continues at coordinate 2,499,573 of NC_020291.1, forward strand.
TAATGAAGATAAAGCTTCAATGAGTTTCGAGAAGTTTGAAAAAACAGTAAAGCTTATTAGAGAAAAATGTGATATTGTAATAAATTTAACTACTTCAGGTGGAATTGGTTTAATGGATGAAGTTAGAATGAAACCATTCCAAGAATTAAAACCTGAAATAGCGTCTTATGACTGTGGAAGTATGAACTGGCAAAATACTACTGTATTTGAAAACAGTCCGAAGTTCTTAGAAAAATTAGGATTATCTATGCAAGAGCATAATGTTAAGCCTGAAATTGAAGTTTTTGATGCAGGTATGGTTTATAACGCATTATATTATTACAAAAAAGGAATTTTAAAAGGACCTCTTCATTTCCAATTTGTATTAGGAGCAGCAGGTGGAATGACTGCAACAGTTGAAAACTTAGTATACTTAAAGAGTTTAATTCCTGCTGATGCAACTTGGGGGGCTATTGGAATAGGTAAAGGGCACCTTCCAATATTATATGCGACTTTAGCTTTAGGTGGAAATGTAAGAGTAGGAATGGAAGATAATATTTTATATGCTAAGGGTCAATTAGCTAAATCTAATGTTGAGTTTGTTGAAAGAACTAAGAGAACTGTTGCTGAAATGGGCAAACAAATAGCAACTCCAGCTGAAGCTAGAGAAATCTTAGGACTTAAAAACTGCTAATTAACTTATTTAGAAGTTAACAGTTAGAAGTATAGTTACAAATAAAAAGCACAATTATGTGTTTTTTATTTGCACTTTAGTAATGCAATATTGTATTGAATAATACAAAAATATAGCAATGCAGAATTTTATGGAATAATTCAAGGAGGCTTAATAAATGGCTAATTCAATTAGAAATATAACAGTATTTGGACCTGGAATGATGGGGAGTGGAATCGCTCAAGTTTTTGCAGGAAATGAAGATTTAAAAGTAACAATTTTTATTAGAGAAAAATTTGAATATGAATGTATGGATAAAATAAAATCTAATCTTCAGGTATTAAAAGAAAATGGAGTGATAACTGAAGAAAAAATCAAAGGGATTTTGGATAGAATTGCTTTAACAGAGGATTTACAAGAAGCAGTTAAGGATGCTGATTTCATAGTAGAATGTATTCCAGAAAATATGGAATTAAAACAAGATTTATTTAAAAGATTAGAACCTATCTGCAAGGATACAACAATATTTGCAACAAATACTTCAGTAATGAGTATAACTGAAATTTCAGAAAAAGTGAAAGATAAATCAAGACTTGTAGGTACTCATTTTTGGAATCCTCCATATTTAATACCACTAGTAGAAGTTATTAAATCAGATTATACTTCAGATGAGATAATGGACAAGACAATGGAACTACTAAAGAAAGTAGAAAAACATCCAATAAGAGTAAATAAGGATGTACCAGGTTTTGTTGCAAATAGATTACAACATGCTCTTTGGAGAGAAGCAATTTCTATAGTTGAACATGATATAGCAGATGCAGCAACTGTTGATGAGGCAATAAAATATAGCTTTGGATTAAGACTTCCAGTACTTGGACCTATGGAGAATTCTGATATGGTTGGAACTGATTTGACTTTATCTATTCACAGTTATATATTGAAGCATTTAGAAAATTCAACAGAACCTTCACCTATATTAAAAGAAAAAGTGGAAGCAGGAGATTTAGGCTTTAAAACAGGAAAGGGCTTTCAAGAGTGGTCTGCCGATCAAGCTAAGAAATCAAATGAAAGACTTAGAGATTATTTAATTAAAGTCCTATATAAAAATAAATAATCATTAAATTATATAGATATCCAAAGCGGGAATTAGACTTATGTGAAACTTACCGAAATCCAATACATTTGTCTTCTGCAGGACTAGTGAAATTTTCGCTGGAAGGTTCTAAATAGGAGCTTATCGCCATTTTAGCGTGTTCCAGATGTAAAATCCCCAAGGAGAAAGTTCATGTTTCCAAATATAAAAGCTCCAGGGAGAAAGTTCGTGTTTCCAAATATAAAATTTGGACACTTACTTTTTGGACATTCACTTTTAGACAAGCTAAAATGGAACAAGCTCCAATTAAGAACCATCGTTAGCTCAATTTCACATGCCTGCTCCAGAAAAATGTATCGGATTTCTAGTGTAGTATTGTAATTTTAATTTCGTAAGAGTGTATACATATTCCATTTATAAGATTGATTATTAAGTTGGATATATATAGACTGATTATTGCAAAGTTGTACATTGTAAATTAACGTGAAACAGTTTGGTTATTTTCAGAATAAAAAATAATTGTCATTGAATCCTTAAAGTTACTTTGATATATTTATTTTATAACGATATTTTATAAAAAACTAAAATATTCTTGAATGGAGTTATTATTGATGAATAAGAATGTTTTTAAAATAGACAATGACATAATAAATGAATTGGATTTATTGATGGATGAGAAATCCATAGAGGTGGATGATGTAACTTTAGCTTTATTAAATTCCTTTAGGAAAACGATTAAAGAGCAAAAGGAAATAATAAGTGAGTTGAATTTTTATAAAGGAATACAATTAAGTCCATTTTCTATAGGAGATGCTATATCTGATGGTATATGTGTAGTTGATAATAAAGGCATTGTAGTCTCTATAAGTAAGGGCTATACAGATATAACGGGAATTACTGAAGAAGAAATACTTGGAAAAAATATAAGTATGTTAATTAAAGAAGAATATTTTAGTGAAGCTGTATCTTTGGAAGTAATAAAGAAAAAAAAGAAGGTTTCGTCTCTATCTGTTATTAGTAAAAACAATAAGAGAGTGTTAATAACAGGGACGCCATTTTTTGATGATGCTGGAAAGGTTTCTCATGTATTAACGGTAATGAGAGATTTAACAGAGCTTATTAAATTAAAGGATGAACTAGAAGAGGCGGAAAATAAAAGTAAAAGATATTTAGATGAATTAAAATCTCTTAAAAATAAATATAGAAAAACTGAAGGGATAATTGGAGAAAATGTAAAAATAAAAGAATTAAAAGAATTAATAAAATACGTCTCAAAAACAGATGCTACAGTGCTAATTACAGGTGAAACGGGAAGTGGTAAAGAAGTATTTGCAAAGCAGATTCACAATGAAAGTACTAGAAAAAATATGCCATACATAAAAGTAAATTGTGCTGCTATTCCTGATAGTCTTTTGGAATCAGAGTTATTTGGATATGAAAGGGGAGCTTTTACAGGTGCTCAAAATAAAGATAAATTAGGAATGTTTGAAATGGCTAATGGTGGAACTATATTACTGGATGAAATAGGAGAAATGCCTATGAATCTACAATCTAAATTATTGAGAGTTATTCAGGAAAAAGAACTAATGAGAGTTGGAGGTACAAAAACAATAAAATTGGATGTTAGAATAATTGCATCTACGAATGTAAATATAGGTGAATTGATTAAATCAGGGAAATTTAGAGAAGATTTATTTTACCGTCTAAATGTAGTACCTATAAAGATTCCGCCACTTAGAGAAAGAAAAGATGATATACCTTTTTTAGCTAGTAATTTTCTTGATAGGCTTAATATTAAGTATAATAAAAACAAGAAGTTTGAAGATATAGCACTTGCAAACTTTCAATATTATGATTGGCCTGGGAATGTAAGAGAACTAGAAAATGCTATTGAGAGATTAGTAGTAATAAATGATAATACTTATATTAATTCAACAGAAATAGCTAATATGGTAGGTATGGATAAAATTACACTTCCAGGTTTAGAAGGTGATATGCCTTTAAAAAAAGCAGTTGATATGTTAGAAAAAGAACTTATAGAAAATGCATTAAGAAAACATGGGAGTACTTATAAAGCAGCTAAAGTACTTGGGGTTACGCAGCCTACAGTATTTAGAAAAGCTAAAGCGTTAGGAATACCATTAAGCAATGCTTAATTTAGCAATTATTAATTAAACTTACGAAAAATTCACAAATTTAGTTATAGAAATCAAGGAGGATATTATGTTAAAAGATTTAAAAAAAGAACTAACTTCAGAGGAAGAAAAAAGACCTTATTCAAAATATTTTAATCAATCAATTGCCAATCCTAATGAAGAATTATTGGAAATATTAAAGAAGGGTCCAATGGATCCAAGTAAAGCTATTATGCCAGAAGATATAAGACATTTGCTTGAAGCAGGATATGATGAAGTTGAAACTGGTTATTGTATTCTTCCAAATGGGACTGGTTATGTAGCAGTTAATAATAAATTTCCAGGTGTAACTTTAGACATGATTAACTGGTGGTTTGCATGGCATGCCCTTGAAGATATGCGTTATATGTTATGGTTTAGAAAAGGCCATTTTGGCATTTCTGTAAGTGACGAAGATAGAGAAATAATACTAAATCCTAATACTCCTATGTTAGAAAAATTTCAAGGTCGTACTCATTATGTAATTGAAGATGCAGGTAATGGACCAGAAGATATTCAAATTTCATTTTTAAAACCAGAACAACTAGGTTTTACTGCTGATGAATTAAAAGAAAAAAAGGCAACTGTTGTTTCAGCAAATGGTTTATCACAAGCACGTGCAGGAGGGCCAAAGGCACCAGCTATAATGATTCATTATTTTAGAGAAACTCCAGATGGAGTTGAATCTCGTTCAAGATTTTGGATGGGCTATAATATGATTGATGGAAAGCCTTGCAAGCTTCTTCCAGATGGAATTCAAATTCCAGTTCAAGCACCAATGGGATTAGCTTTTCATAATGTTGAGGAATATAGCAATTTAGCTGTTATTTTACCTAGCCTTTATAAAGAAATGAACGGAGAAATTTCCTAGGAAATTTAATGCTTAATTTGATGATATAAAACAAAAATGTATTAGATATAATACATTTTTGTTTTGATAAATATTAATTAAATAAAGAGTTTTGGAAAGTTCTAATACATAATTGTATTACTATCAAATTTCACTAAATTTATTTTGAAGCAATTTTATATGGAAATTGTTATTAATATACATAGAAAGGAAGTGTTTAGAGGCTATAAGGAATTTTTAAAGAATAACTGTTTTGAATTAAAATAATGGCATGATAATTGCTATATAATATTTTAAGAAAAGAATTACGTAAACATTTAATGGGGGAATACTAATGAAGAATAAAAAGGGCGACTTTTTGTGGGGAGTTGTGTTGCTAATATGGATATTAATTTTAGCAATACCAGATACACGCACAGTTTTTTTAGAAGTCACAGATGCACATCCGTATATGGGAGGATTTTTTAAGTTTTTTATATTAGCGAGCATGGGAGATTGGCTTGGAATTAGAATTTTAAATGGACAGTGGATTGTACCAAAAGGTTTTATTTATAAAGCTATTGTATGGGGAATAATTGGAATGATGATAACACTTGTATTTACGGTGTTTACAGCAGGAGCTGGGGCAGCACAGGCTGCAGGAAGGCTTCCTTTTGCAGGATCAACATTAGCTCAAGCATTTTTTGGAAGTACTATTATGAATTTAACCTTTGGACCTATGATGTATATTTATCATAAGTTTGGAGATTTATTTGTTGATTTGAGTTATGAGAAAAAAATAAGTCAATTAACAGTAAAAGATTTTGTTGATAGAATTGACTGGTATACAATAGTAAGCTTTTCATGGCTTAAGACATGTACATGTGTTTGGATACCTTGTCATACAATAGTATTTTTATTACCACTAGAGTATAGAGTTCTAGCCTCAGCCTTTCTTTCAATTTTACTTGGCATTATAATTGCAGTTTCTAAAAAAGGCAATAGGCAAATTGAATTTGCCAAATAAAAGCAGCCAATATAAAAATGCATAAGTAGAAGTACAATATTAGTTAAAGAAGGGAAATTATAATGCAGTTAATTCAAGGATTAAATTTATTACAAGACCAATGGCTTTGGCTAATACTAGCGGCATTTTTCATTGGTTTTTCAAAGACAGGAATAAGCTCTTTTACGATGCCAGCTATTCCTATAGTAGCAAGTGTATTTGGAGGAAAGGATTCTACAGGAATTATATTACCTATGCTTATAGTTGGGGATATATTTGCTTTATATTATTATAACAGGCATGCAGAATGGAAAAATATAAGAAAATTACTTCCATGGACACTACTAGGCTTAATACTAGGAGTTATAGTTGGAATATATGTAAATGATAAAACGTTTAAAGCTTGTATAGCTGTTTCAGTTTTAATTTGTTTAGTAATATTAATTTATACTGAGAAAAAAGGTGAAAATTTTAAAGTGCCCCAAAGCACTTTATTGTATGCATTAACAGGCATTTTATGTGGTTTTACATCAATGATAGGGAATGCAGCTGGGCCTATTTTTAGTGTTTATCTGTTAGCTAAAGGTTTTAAGAAAAATGATTTTATGGGGACAACAGCGTGGTTTTTCTTTATTATTAATTTAACGAAGGTACCATTGCAAATATTCTTTTGGAATAACATTCCTATAAAAACAATTTATTTAACAGGATTGATGATACCAGCCATAGCAGTTGGCGCATTTTTAGGAGTTGTTATAATTAAAAAGCTAAATGAAAGATTATTTCATCTAGTGATTTTAGGAGTTACAGCACTAGCAGCAATAAGACTTTTGATTCCTTAAATTAGATTCAAATATAAAAATGTATTGCAGAAGCCTTATAAATTGAAATAGTTCAACTAAAGATATCCAACGCGAGAATTAGACATATGCGGAACTTACCGAAATCAGATACATTTATCTTCCACAGGACTAGTGAAATTTTCGCTGGAAGGTTCTAAATGGCGGCTTATCGTCATTTAAGCGTGTTCCAGATGTAAAATCTGGACAAGCTAAAAATGAAACAAGCCCCCATTAAGAACCATCATCAGCTCAATTTCACATGCCTGCTTCCAGAAAAATGTATCTAATTTCTAGTGTAGTGTTACGATTATAATTTCTCAATGGTGCATGTATATTCCATTTATAAGTTTGATTCTTCATTTGGATATCTATATAAATGATTAAAGTTGAAAAATAAATATAAAAAATTTTGGTTAATCAAGTTATTCAATGATTAAATTTAATTAACAATATTCTATCTCTTAAGTTTTACCGAATCAAAGAATAACTTATTAATATACATAGTATTTTGTAATTCTCATCAAAAATACCTCCAGGTTTTCTGGAGGTATTTTTATTCTATAATTGTAAGTCCCCATTTTTTCAATTCTATAAATGCACCTTCTAAACTTTTACCTTTTTCGGTTAATTCATATTCAACTTTTGGTGGGATTTCTGGATAAACAATTCTTTTGACCAATCCAAATTTCTCTAATTCACGTAGTCTAAGGGATAAAGTTTTTGGACTTATTCCATCTAAAGAACGTAGAAAATCTCCAAATCTTATTGTTCCATCTATCAATAAATCTCTTATTATTAAAAAGGTCCATTTACTACCTATGATGTCTATTGCAGCCTCAATAGGACATTTTTCATTAGGGTTTCCTCGTTCAAGTTTAACTTCTGACATAAATAAAACTCCTTTCAAGCGTTGATTTATCACAATACTTACTTTTTTGAAATTATATGAAAAAAATATCACTACTTTCCTAAGTATATCATAGGTGCTATAATTTCAACAAGCAAGAAATATAATAAAAAGGAGATTAAAATTATGAAAACTTTTGAAAATTACAAATTAAAAAATATGAACTTAAAGAACAGGATAGTTATGCCACCAATGTGTATGTACTCATCTGACGAAACTGGTATAGCAAATGATTTTCACTACACCCATTATGTAACTAGAGCTATTGGTGCTGTAGGGCTTATAATTGTTGAATCAACAGGAGTAAGTGAAAATGGAAGAACAACAGACAGAGATTTAGGGATTTGGGATGATAAGCATATAGACAAGCTTAAGAAAATTGTTGATGGTGTCAATAATTATGGTTCTAAAATTGCAATACAATTAAATCATGCTGGAAGAAAATATACAGGAACTGCTAGCCAAGCTGTAGCTCCAAGTGCAATTAAATTTGATGAAAAAAGTACAGTTCCTAAGGAATTAACTAAAGATTATATTAAAGAAATCGTACTGAACTTTAAAGAAGCAGCTAAAAGAGCAGATAAAGCTGGCTTTGATGCTATTGAAATACATGGGGCTCATGGTTATTTAATACATCAATTCTTGTCTCCATTATCAAATTTGAGAGAAGATGAATATGGAGGAGATATAAAAAATAGAACTAGATTTCTTAAAGAAATACTAGAAGCCGTAAGGGAAGTATGGCCAAAGGAAAAAACAATTATGCTTAGAGTATCAGCTTATGATTATAAAGAGGGTGGAATTACTATAAATGATATGGTGGAAATTATAAATGAAATAAAAGAGTATATTGATATAGTGCATGTAAGTACTGGAGGTTTAATTCCAGTAGAAATAAGTGCATATCCAGGATATCAAGTTAATTTTGCTAGTACAATTAAAGAAAAATGTAACATTCCTACAATAGCTGTTGGATTAATTACAGATGTCAATATGGCAGAGGAAATAATATCTAATGGAAGAGCAGATTTAGTTGCAATAGGCAGGGAACTTTTAAGAAATCCATATTTTGTATTAAATGAAGCAAAGGATAGAAATTTAGATATCAATTATCCAGAACAATATAAAGCTGCTTTGAAATAATAGACGAAAGTAAAATTTCTAATTTATTGATATGATAAATTGGAGAGTAATTTATTAAAAATGAATATATAATTACAACATGGAACTTACCATATACAAATTAATATGGTAAGTTTTTTGTTAGGTATGTTTTAATAATATATAACTTTTGTTTTTAATTTGAATACACTTTTAAAGAATTTTCTGGTGCTTTTCTTTTTGCTAAGGAATAAACTAAATAAATCAATAATGATATTAAAAGGATAATCATATTTGATATAAATCCAATAACAACCTCTGTTATATCAAATGAATGATGCAATGAAGTAAAATACACACAAATACGCTTTTTGATAGGTCTCTTATAACTGCTAATGCAATAGAAAAAGCAAGAGTACCAATAAGAAAAGAATTAAAGTTCGTTTGAGATTGACTAGTAGCACCCATAAACCATAAAGGTAAATGCCAGACACCCCAAATTACGCTTACGTTAATTTGAACAAACTTCAATATATGGTATAATTAAGTGAGGAAATTTGGAATAAATAGGTGGGAAAATGTTAAATCGTAAGATAAATTTTTTTATTAGTGTTGTAGAAAATGGAAGTTTTTCTAAGGCAGCAAAGCAGTTCTATTTGTCTCAATCGGCAATTAGTCAGCAAATTAGCCAGCTTGAAGAGGATTTGGGAGTGTGTTTATTTAATCGTAGCGGGTATCGTCCGATTTTAACAGAACCAGGAAGATATTATTATAATGAATGTAAAAAAATATTAGAACAATATAAAAAAATAGTTGAAGCAACCAAGAAATATGATGTTTCGAAAAATAGAAAACTAAGAATTGGAATAACAGGTCCTCTTGAAAATAAACATTTACCAATTATTATTAAGGAATATAAAAGACAATATGGTGATTTAGTGATTGAGTTAAAGAAAATTAAGTTTGAAAGTGGAGTAAACCAGTTACTAGAAGAAAAATTGGATATTTGTTTTGGAATTACAAATGATTTTAAAGGAAAAGAAAATATAAATACTGTGAAGTTATTAAAACATAATGTATGTGTTGTTTGTTCAAAAGACCATCCTTGGGCAAATAGAAAATCGGTAAATAGTATAGAAATAGCTGAGCAGCCAATTGTATCTTTTTCAAAAAGCATGGGGAAAGGATTTTATTTGGATTTTATAAAGTCCTTTGAAGAAGATGGAATTATGCCTAATATAGTACAGGAAACTGATGAATTAGAAGAATTGCTATTGGCGGTTAAAATTAATCAGGGAATTGCTTTAACCTCTAGAGAAGTAGTTGACGAAGATAGTGGTATTTGTATACTTGATATTGATAATACACATCATAGTGCAGAGTTCTGTATGGGATATTTAAAAAAGAATGATAATGAATTTATAAAAGCACTAGTGGATATTACTGCAGATTATTTTAGAACTATTATAAGTAAAAATAATGGTGTTTATAAGTAAAAACTAACTATTTTCTTTATTATAGTTGTACTATTATATAAGCATAACAATTGTTAAGAATTTAACGTGGAGGGTATGCTATGTCAAAAATTATAGTAACAGGTGTAGATGGAAACTTTGGCGGAGAAGTGGTTAGGAATATAACTAAATTAGTAAAAAAAGAAGATCTTATATTAACATGTCCTTTTTCAAAAGGGTTAGAAGCATTTGAAAAAGAAGGGTTTGATACAAGAGTAGCAAACTTTAATACATATGAAGGCTTAGAAGCTGCCTTCAAAGGTGGAGATGTGATTTTAATTATTTCAGCTCCATTTGTAGGTGAAAAACGTCAAAATGCGCATAAAAATGCAATTGATGCTGCAAAAGCTGCTGGCGTAAAGAAAATAATATATACATCCCTTGTAAATGCAAGAGATCCAGAAAACCCAAGTGTTGAGAAAATAGATCATGCTTATACAGAAGAATATGTTTTAAGTTTAGGAACGGATTATATTTTCCTTAGAAATTCTCAATATGCTGAAGCGATGATTACTAGTTATTTAACTTCAAATGGAGTTATGGTAAGTTGTCAAGGTGATGGAAAGATGTCGTATATTTCTCGTAAAGATTGTGCATTAGCAGCAGCTTATGCCTTAACAAAAGACGACCTTCATAAAAAAATTCTTAATATAAATGGACCAGAATCTTTAACTTTACATGAATTTGTTGAAATTGGTAATAGAGAAACTGGTATGAAGGTTACTGTTAAGGATACTACTGAAGAAGAAGTTTACGCAGCCTTTGATGCAATTGGAGTTCCAAGAACTACAGGTGGTAAGTTCCTTGATGGCTCTCCAGCACCATATTCAAGTGATGGGATGGTAACCTTTGCTCGGGCAATACGTCTTAGCAAAATGGATGAATTTACAGATGATTTTGAAAAGTTAACTGGAACAAAGGCTAGAACAGTTGCAACCATGTTTGCAGCGCATGATGATTATCAAGTTGGAAGAAGAAATTCTACGGATAATTAATAAACAAGAATTTACAACAAACTTAATTACAAAGTTAAATTTGTTGTAAATATTTTTTTGTTCAAAAGAGTTAGGGATAAAATAAACCACGTATATATTCTTTTAGATACAAAATTTTATATAGAAATAATTATTAGTATATAAAATTCTTACATTAGTTAAAGCAGAGTTGTGATACATGTGAGAACCTAGTATAACAGCTTAAAATATAAATAGTTATGAGGAGAAAGTAATGATTGATGAAACTTTAGAAGAATTAATAAAAATGGCTCCGATGTTTCAGTCATTTTTAAATCAAGATATTGGTATAGCCATATCTGATACTACAAAATATCTTTTGGTTCTTAATGGAGATAAGGTGAGGTTTACCTTTAAAGAAGGTGATACAATGCTGAGCTTAGGCTTTCAGGATATGCTTGATGAAATAATAAGAACTAAGAAAACAACAACTACAATAGTCCCTAGAGAGGTTGCAGGTATCACACTGAGATCAGTTATTAATCCTGTGCTTAATTCTAAAAATGAAGTTGTGGGATTATTCAGTGTAACGCTAAATATAGATAAAGTAAGTCAAATTGAAGAGGTGTCAGAGGATCTTACAGCATCAATTGAGGAGACAAATGCTTCTATACAGGAAATTGCGGCAGGTGCAAAAAATCTAAATAATATGGTTAGTTCTATCAAAAATAATGCAGTTGTTGCAGAGGAGAGCATAAAGTCTGGAAGTAGCGCTATTGAATTAATACAAGCAATTTCAGCTCAATCTAATTTACTTGGTTTGAATGCAGCTATAGAAGCTGCAAGGGCTGGTGTCAATGGACAAGGATTTTCAGTTGTTGCTACTGAAATGAGAAAGCTTGCTGCTCAGAGTAAAGAAACGGCTATAAAAGTAGCTGATTCACTTCAGCAGATTGAAAAGACAGTAAAAGAAGTACTAGCTGATGTAAATGATGCTGGACAAATTTCTGATAATCAATATATAGCTACAAGTGAAATATCTAAATCTATTGAGGTAATAACTAATAGGGCAATGGATTTAGTTAAAATGTCAAAGTTTGATTAAAAATATATAAGTGGATTAAAATAGAATTAAAAACATAAGAAAGAGTAATAAATAAATTGGCGAACTAGCTGAAATTAAATTTATTACTCTTTTCGATTTTTATTATATAAGTTCTAATTAAGATTGTACATTTCAATTCAAGAAATCCTGAAGGAAAAGTGAGAATCGAAAAAGAGAATTAGTTCTTGGTTGCAGGAATGTTCCGTATTGTGGAAAAGCCACTCTTTTCAGATGTGCATAGCTGCTTTTGTGGGTGCGTAAAAAATGATCTTAATTGCAGATAAGTTCCGTATTGCAGCATAGCTGCCCTTTTTAGAAGTGCATAGCTGCTTCTTTTATATGTGTACATTTCGTTATTCGAACTTTCTCTGTGAGCTTCGCCATTAATTGATAATTTGAATATATATTGCATTTTACAAAAAGTATATGATAATATTAATTTAATTATATAAAGTAGAGTCATTAAAGGAATGAGAACAATGGATGCAGTAAAAATTTTTAAAGCATTAGGAAATGAAACAAGATTAAATATATTATTATGGTTAAAGGATCCAAAGAAAAATTTTGATCCACAGATACATTTATCAGTAATGGACGATTTTCCAGGTGGTGTGTGTGTAGGTTCCATAAGAAAGACTGCTGGCTTAAGTCAATCAACTATATCAGGGTTTTTATCAATTTTAGAAGATGCCCAGCTTATAGAATCAAGAAATATTGGGCAATATACATATTACAGAAGAAATGAAGAAACCATAAAGGAAATATCTAAGTGGATTAAAATTGAATTAGAAGTATAATGAAAGAGTAATAAATAAATTGGCAGAGTTTGCTAAATTTTATTTATTACTCTTTTTAATTTCTATTGCATTAAAAGTTTGAATGTGTTAATCTGTATTTAGCGATTTAATTAATCGGTAAATACAGATTAATTAAAATTCTAAATCTAGACTAGTAGAAATGAAATAAAACTATGTATTTTTTGAAAAATTATAGGAAGACTTATTACAAAGCATTTAAAAATTACATTGTAATTTGAGAATAGGTATTAAAATAAAGCATAAGGGAGAAGTGATAAAATGTCACATTTAAGTAAAGGCTTAGAAAACTGTAAATTAGAATTAACAAACAGATTGGTGTTTCCTCCAATGGCAACTGCAAAATCAGATAATGGAATGGTAAGTAAGGAAATGCTAGATTATTATGATGAAAAATCTAAAGGGGGTTATTTTTCTTTAATTATTATTGAACATAGTTATATAGCACCTCAAGGAAAGGCTAGCAAAGGCCAACTTTCTATAGCTGAGGATTGCAATATGGAAGGATTAAAAAAATTAGCTGAAGTTATTCACAAAAACGGTTCGAAAGCTATAATGCAAATTAATCACGCAGGGAGTGCAGCAAAAATGGAAGTGACAGGATATGAAAATGTAAGTCCTTCTGCGATAATTAATCCGCTTATAAAATCAGATCTTCCAAAAGAACTTACCAAAGAAGAAATTAAAGAAATAATTGAATATTTTAAAGTAGCAGCAAAACGTGTAAAAGAGGCAGGCTTTGATGGTGTAGAAATACACTCAGCTCATTCATATCTTTTGGATCAATTTTATTCACCAATAACAAATAAGAGAACTGATGAATATGGTGGGGATGTATTAGGCAGAATTAAAATTCATTTAGAAGTTATAAATGCAGTTAAAGAAGCTGTAGGTAATGATTTCCCAATTCTTCTTAGACTGGGAGCTTGTGATTATAAGGAAGGAGGAACAACAATTGAAGATAGCAAAATAGCAGCTGTAGAATTCCAAAAAGCAGGAATAGAAATATTGGATATCTCAGGTGGATTATGCGGTTATATGGTTCCTGATAAGGTTAACGAGCAAGGATATTTTTCAGAAATTACAGAAGCTATAAAAGAAGTCGCTTCAATGCCAGTTATATTAACTGGTGGAATAACTGAACCAGAAGCTGCAGAAGAATTAGTGGCTTCAGGAAAAACTGATCTTGTAGGTATTGGAAGAGCAGCCTTTAAGGATTCAATGTGGGCAAAAAATGCTATTGAAAGTCTTAAATAATAAAAAAATTAAAGTTACAAGGTTTTAATAAATATAGTTGGTTATAGTAAAGTTTATAGGTAGAAATAAAAAAGTGAAGTTCCTTTAATGAGAACTTCACTTTTTGTTTTAAAAATTAAATATTAATTTTTAGTTAATGATATAGTAATTTAAGATATAAGTTCTGATTTAGAGTGTAACTCTAAATTCAAGAAAATCTGAAGGGACTTCGACATCCATTCGTAAGTTTTACAATATATACTACAATTTATATATGATAGCAAATATTTATGTTGGAAAAAAGAATTGTTCAAATTTTTAAATGGGATATATTGACATATATGTAAACGTTATAGTATTCTATTGTTAGATAAACCATATAGCAATTAAATTCTCTTATGGTAAACATTAAAAATATAAGAAGGAAGTAGATATTTTATGAAAAAAGAAAAAAAGAAGTTTCGAAAAAGTGTATTTATCATGTTGGTTGCATCTTTAGTATCTACAAATTTTATCCTTTTACCTACTACTCGAGCCTCTGCAGCTACAATTAATCAAGATGGACTTGTTAAAGTAATTGTAGATGGGAAAGGCTTTGATCCTCAGGGAAGAATGGTGGCCAAATTCGGATCGCCTAAAATTGATGGCATAATTGATGACATGTGGAAGGCTGCACCAGTTGTTACGCCAAAATATGTGTCAGGAAACCTTGATACATCAGCAGAATTTAGAGCTTTATGGGATGATAATGCTCTATATATTCTTGCACAAGTTAAAGATAAAAATTTATCTGTGCAATCTGGAACTCCATATGCCCAGGATTCTTTAGAACTCTTTTTAGATGAGAATAACGACAAGACACATGATTATGGCATAGATGATTTACATTTTAGAGTGAATTATGAAAATACTCAATCTGTAGATGCTGGAAATATTGAGAGGTTGTATACAAAAACTCAAATGACTCAGGATGGATATGTAATAGAAGCAAGAATTGCACTTAAGTCTGTACCTCAAAATGGTAAGGTACTTGGACTTGAATTACAGGTTAATGATGCAAAGGGAGCAGATAGAGCAAGTACCATTAATGTTTTTGATTCAACAGGTACTGCATGGAATGATACAGCTAAGTTTGGTGGCATATTGTTAACAGGCAGGGATAATAATGCTGTAAGTGGTTTGAATCCATACGATTTATTGAGTTTAATTGACAGTACTAAAAAACTTGATTTGACAAACTATAAAAATGCAAATATATTAAATGATAGTATAACAGCTGCAAAAGAAGTACTTGCAAAGGAAAATGTTACTCAAAAGCAAATTGATGATCAATATACTGCTGTAAAGGCAGCAATGGATAAGCTTGTACTCACAGATGAAGCAGCAAATGCTAAACAATTCAAACCAGTTCCAAATGAATATAGGGTAAACAGTACAAAACCTGGTACAATTGAACAAATGGAATATACAGTGACTAATGAGGATAATAGTAAAACTGTTAAGAAGATGAATGTTTATCTTCCTAATGGATATAATCCTTCTGATAATACTAAGAAGTATAATATTTTATATCTAATGCATGGTGGCGGAGAGAATGAAACCACTATATTTGGTGGTCCAAGCGAGAGCAAGGATCTAAAGAAAATTCTAGATAACATGATTGCAAATGGCAATATTGAACCACTTATTGTTGTTACACCTTCATTTTATACTAATAGTAAAGATGCAGTAAAGGATACTGCCATTTTTAATAAGGAATTGATTAAGTATGTTGTACCTATGATAGAAACTAAATATCATACCTATGCTGCATCAGGAAGTTTAAAGGACTTGAAGGCTTCCAGAAGCCACAGGGCATTTGGCGGATTCTCAATGGGATCAGTAACTACTTGGTATACATTTATAAATTGCCTTGACTATTTTAAATATTATATGCCATTAAGCGGTGACTGCTGGTCATTAGGACAAGGAAATGGAGGAATAAAACCTGTTGAAACAGCACAATACCTTGCAACAGTAGCGAAAAACTCTGGTTATAAACCAACTGATTATTATGTGTTCTGTGCTACAGGTGCTAAGGATATCGCTTATCCTAATTTGAAACCTCAAGTTGATGCTATGATGAAATTAAAGGATAGTTTCATTTTTTCAGCGGATACAACTAAAGGAAATTTCTATTTTATAGTAAGCCCTGATGGGACACATGCTTGGAATTGGGTAGATCAGTATGTTTACGACATATTGCCAGATTTGTTTAAAAACTAGGTAGTAAAAATTTTATCTTAAATGTAGTTATAAATCATAAAAAATGCATCATAGAACTAAGATAATATTTATTATAATTATTGTAGGTACTATTTTTGCGTTAAAAGCGCAAAAGCATTATAAAAATATAAATTTTGAAATATATTTAAATCAAGAGCTGTCTTAAAATAGACTTTATTTTTCTATTTTAAGACAGCTTATTTTATGTTTAGAATGCTGAAAAACTTAATTTATTAAAGTGAAAATTCAGCGATGTAAGTTTTACAATATATGTTATAATTAGTATATGATAGTTATTGTATGTATAACATATATTTTTGGGAGGGATAGAAATGGAACGAATGCCATATAAGCGACCAACGACACATTATGATGAAAGAATTAAGCAAATAGATGAAAAAATTTGTGAATTAATAAATAAACGTAAAGAAAAGTCAGAGAATAATCCTGGTTATCCACCTTTTGAATACATATCTAAATGGGCAGAAAAATTTAATTTATATGAGGATTTATTAAAATCGTTTTTTGGTGCTTTATGGAACGAAAAATTGTATATACCACTAGTTAAACCAGAAGGATTTCGAATGAATTTACCAGTTTTAAAGTCGCTTGAGATAGATGAACACCTTTTTTCTATAATGGCCATACGACAGTATTCAAATTCTAGCGTTGTAAATTTTAATATAGATTGGGATAATACAAAGGATATATCGGAAATTAGTCCACGACATAGTAATTTTGAGATGGTTGTAAGTGAAGAATATGAATGCCGAATGTTAGATGGCTGTGGAGGAGGAGGTCATTTTCATTATAACTTTATTGTATGGCCACCATTACCTGATGATCTTTCAGGAATTGAATTGACTTTTAAAGAATTTACCCCACCATATAGAGATAAGCAAATAGGTAATGACATTGTAATTAGGTTGTAATAATTAATTAAAAATTGACAAGTGAAGTATTTATAAATTATTTATTGGAACAGCTATAGTGAATAGGAGGTATCTTAATGAATACAATGCCGTTTTTTGGACAATTTCTAGCTTCATTTTTTGTTATTATTCCAATAGTTTTAAGTGGTCTAAGTATATATGCACTTATTTTATTAATTAAAGCATTAAAGATTTATATTAATAAAAATTCATAATGTTCTTGTTAAATTCATTAAAAAAGGGCGGTATTGCATGATTAAAAATAACTTAACAGCATTATCTGGGTATATATTCTTGAGATGTTTAACTTTCTTTTCTAATTTTGTTATTGGGTTTAATTCTTCTAAAATTAAGTCAGAGCAAGACTTAATAAATAGAAGGAGTTTTGAGGAAATAAAAATGTGGATTACTTTTATTTTGGTGATAATTTTATATTGTATCTTTGCAAGATTTATTCTAAAAGATCAAGGTAGTAGGATGAAAAATTTATTATCTGTGAGCCTTATATCTGTAGTAGGTTTAATTCTTTGTGTTGGTTTGGCTTTAGGCTATCATAATTTTGAAGCGTTATATTTTTTATATACTTCAGCCTTCTCACCAATATTTCCTACTTATATTAAAGAAGGTGGATTGCTTGTGCAATTGCCATATGCGATAATTCCTTGCATACTTATGGGATTATCAATACGAAATATTTAGTAAGCAACATCAATTAAACTTTTACATCTGCTAAATTTTTGTGAATTGTTGTGTATTAAAGAGAGATAGTCAATAAGGAGGTGTTCGTTTATGATAATACGAAAAATGCAATTTGAAGATATTCCACGATTAGCAATATTATATAAACAATTTTGGAATGAAAATTCAAATATTAAAAAAATGCAAAAACAATTTGAAAAATTCCAACATTATGATACACATATTCTGCTTTGTGCAACGGAAGAAAGTAAATTAATAGGCTCAGTTATGGGTATTGTTTGCGAAGAACTTTATGGCGATTGTAGACCTTTTTTAGTAATTGAGAATATGATAATAGATAAAAATTACAGAAAAAAAGGAGTTGGAAAAGCATTATTTTTAGATCTTGAAAGTATTGCAAAGGAACGAAATTGCACACAAATTATTTAGTTACAGAGACTGACAGATTAGATGCTTGTAGTTTTTATGAATCAGTTGGCTTTAGTCCATCTACCAATAAAGGATATAAAAAAAAGTTATAGTTATATTCACCAAATTCATAAAAGCAGTAGCTAGGAGCAATCCACCACTACTGCTTATTTTTTGTGTAAAATTTTAAATATCATACTTACAGAATATGTTATAATTAATGTATGATGATAAATTAGAACGAATAATAAATAACTTGTATTTTCAATTAGAAATGGAGGAACTATAATTAATGAATATAGGGTTATATAAAAATATTGAAAGCTATATGCTAGAATGTATGAACGATAGTGCCCATGATAAGGAACATATTTATAGGGTTTTATATATGGCATTAGATATTGCTAAATATGAAAATAAAGTTGATATGGATGTTCTGATTATTTCTTGTTTGCTTCACGATATTGGTAGAGAAGAACAATTTAACAATTCGAAATTATGTCATGCTCAAGTTGGCAGTGAAAAGGCATTCAACTATGTTATAAATAATGGTTTTTCTGAAGAAAAAGCTGCTCATATAAAATCATGTATATTAACACATAGATTTAGAAGTGATAACCCTCCGAGCAGTATAGAAGCAAAGATATTATTTGATGCGGATAAATTAGATGTGACTGGAACACTTGGAATTGCACGAACATTATTTTATATAGTACAGGTATCAGAACCATTGTATTCCATCGAGAAAAATGGAACTATATTAGATGGTACAAGTGATAAAAATCCATCTTTTTTTCATGAGTATAAATATAAGTTAGAAAAACTATATGATAAGTTCTATACTAACAGAGGAACTCAAATAGCTAAAGAAAGACAACGCTCTGCCATTGAGTTTTATACAAGTATGTTAAAAGAGGTTAAAGATTGTTATTCTAAAGGTATAAGTGAGCTAAACAATATACTAGAGTAAATATAGATTATAGAAAAGTTAATTCGGATTTTTCTTATTTCACGAACTAAGAGTTATAAACATTTTTATCAATATGTTATCCATAGTAAGAAAATAAGATATAGGCTTTGTTTTATAGGATAAGAGACTCACTATATACGGAGCCTCTTTTATATATTATGGAGTAACTAATCTTGTTGGAAAATCATTTGCATTATAACACATTACTGCATCCCCTCCTGATGTTTTATGTATTTTAAGCATTAATCTTTGATTATTAAATGCAACTTGATCTAAATTATATGAATATACTGTCGGATGATTTCCTCCACCTGTTTTTGATATATCAATAGTTTGAGTTCCTAGTAGCACTTCACCAGTTCCATTACTATTAACTTTGTATAAGTCAACCGCTACATTGGAAATTCCTGGATTATTTGTCCATAATGTAAAATTCCATTTACCTGCATTATATGTTCCATTAATTGTTGGTGTAGTCCATAAATTATTACCTGTACTTATAGTTTTTATAGGCTGCCATCCACTAATGCCACTTTTAACTGTCTGCATATCTTGACTTGCACTACTTACACCATTTACTGGTTGATTAAATAAATACCATGTACTGCTTGGCAAATATGAACCTGTAGGGATATCTGTAGTACTTCCTTGTTGGTATACCCGAACATAATCCACATACATTTTAGCTGGTAAAACAGTTGTTCCATTAGGGTTTCCAGGCCAATTTCCACCTACTGCTAAATTAAAGAGGATAAAGAATGGTTTATGAAATTCATCAGTACCGTTAATATTATTAGCTATATTTGCTTCTAAATATTGAGTTCCATCTACAAGCCATTTAATTGCATTTTTGTCCCATTCAATTGAATAAACATGGTATTGAGTAACATCAATATTTGGAGTAACTTTTCCATATTCAGCATGTCCATTAGTATCCCAGTGAATAGTACCATGAGTATATGGTTCATTATTTATATGTTCCATAATATCAATTTCCCCACATGCTGGCCAGCTCACTTGTGGAATGTTTTCTCCTAGCATCCAGAATGCTGGCCATATTCCTTGTCCAGCAGGAAGCTTCATTCTTGCTTCTACTTTTCCATATGTAAAACTTTTTAATGCTTGTGTTTTCATACGAGCTGAAGTATATCCCATTCCTCCATAAGATTCTTTTCTAGCTTCAATCACAAGATTTCCATTTTCTATTCTTGCATTTTCAGGACGATTAGTGTAATATTCTAATTCATTATTTCCCCATCCACCAGAACCGGTTCCAGTGTCGTAAGTCCAATTTCTAGTATTAATTGTATTTCCATTAAATTCATCTGACCAAGCAAGATTCCAGGAAGTATCCGCTGCTTTTGCCTCTTCCCCTGGTACGATAATTCCAAGCATAGTAATAAAGAATATAGTTGTTGTTGCTAATATTTTTCTTTTTAACATATGATCACCCCTATTAATTTTATTTGTTTATTTGATATTCTCATAATAACTAAATAAAATAAATACATTTTTCTCTAAACATATAAAATAATGCATAAAAAGTAAATTTATTATTTAACCAACTTATTTTCCTAATTTTATTCTTTTTATTACCCAAAATGTCTGTTTAATATCTTCTTTATGATATCTAATACCTCTATTTATTACAAAAATCATTCTTCATTATTAAATGCAAGAAATCCTGTAAGAAAAGTGAGAATCCAATGCATAATAAAAATGCAATATAAAAACTTAGCTTTAAGTTTTTATATTGCATTTTTATCTGTTCACATATTAATATTCATAACTCTTTTTATTTTCACATAAAATAATATTTATCTTTTTATCTTCTATAACCTTTTTATATGAGCATAGGAATTCATTTAGCTCATTGTCATTTAAATCTATATTTTTTTCACTTATTAAGACAATATCTGTATTTTCTAAGAGCACTTTCAAATCATTTTTTTCTTTAGTGTGTCTTAATTAGAATATTGAGGTATAATAAACATTGTTATTTAATGTAGTTAAATGAGGATGGTGAATTAATGAATAAAAACATAATTGTCTATATTGCAACAAGTTTAGATGGATATATTGCAAAGGAAAATGGAGCGGTTGATTGGCTACTTGGTGATAGTAATAATCTAAATGTAGATAACGGATACAATGAATTTTATAGCACAATAGATACAGTTGTAATGGGTAGAACCACATATGAACAAGTTATTAATGAATTATCTCCTGACATTTGGGTATATGAAAGTAAAAAGTGTTATGTAGCAACAACAAGGAAATGTGAGCCTGATAATAGAGTAGAA
This sequence comes from Clostridium saccharoperbutylacetonicum N1-4(HMT), assembly GCF_000340885.1. Taxonomy (NCBI): domain Bacteria; kingdom Bacillati; phylum Bacillota; class Clostridia; order Eubacteriales; family Clostridiaceae; genus Clostridium; species Clostridium saccharoperbutylacetonicum. Next base: position 2,521,380 of record NC_020291.1, read on the forward strand.
TTCATAACAGAAGATATTACTGGATTTATTAAAAACCTAAAAAAACAACAAGGCAAAGATATTTGGCTTGTTGGTGGTGGAAAGTTAATTGACCAATTTATTAAGCAAGACCTCATAGATAAGTACATTATAACGATAATACCAACTATTTTGGGCAATGGGGTTCCCCTTTTTATTGGTAAAAATCCTGAAATTAAACTTAAACTTATTGAAACGAAAATGGTTGATGGCATGGTTGAACTTACTTATGTTAGAAGATAATTTCTTATAAGATTATGAAATCATTCTTCATAAGATGTTTAGAAATAAAGATTTTGTATTTACTACATTATTGTAAATAATGGCGTAGCGAAGATTAATATTAGGCGAGGTGTTGTTATGATAGAAAAATTAATTCCATTGAAAGATGGAAAGAAGGTGTTTATTAGATATTATAATCAGTTATCTAATGCAGAAACGATTTTGTATCTGCATGGGGGACCAGGTGATAACTGTGAGAACTTTAATTATGCTGCTTATTTACTTTCTAAAAACTTTAATATTGTTATGCTTGATCAAAGAGGTGTTTTAAGATCTGATAGAGTAGAGGAAAATGAACCATTAATTGTTCAAATGCTTGTTGATGATTGCGAGTATATTAGAGAACAATTAAATATTGAACAATGGATTTTAATAGGACATTCATATGGAGGATTTTTAGCATTATTATATGCATATCAATTTTCAAAATCAATAAAGGCAGTTATATATGAAAACCCTAACTGGAGTAGTTTAGAATCCATTAAAACACTTAACCGGAATACATCTAATTATCTTCGTAATATCAATGAGTACGAATTGGCTAAAGAAATTGATTATAAATTGAGTAACTGTAACAATTTTGAAACGCTTGCTAAATTACAAATGGAAATTCCGTGGGAATACCGTAAAGAAGTTTATTATATCAAAGAATGGACAGATGAAATTAAAAGATATTGTTCACTAGAAGATATTTCATCTGATCAATGGGAAAATAGTATCATTCATAGTAAGCGAATTATAGCTGATAAAATTAATATCAATAACTATATTCATTATATAAAAGAAATATCCTGTGGATCTTTATTGATTAAAGGCGACCATGATCCTGTAATAAGTATAGATTTTCAAGATTACTTTGTGCAGAATTCTCTTAATGGTAAATTGGAGATAGTTGAAGATTGTGGACATTTTATTCATACTGATCAAGTCAAAGATTTTTGCAATATAGTTACTAATTTTATAAATGCAAATGAGCATAATGCATGTTAATACGCAAACTTCATAAAAGATAAAATGAAGAGCAGTAGGAACAATCCACTACTGCTTTTTTATTTACATAAAAATAGAGGCAGTTATACAGGAAATGGTCATAAATCCACCTCTAAATAATAAATTATTAATCTTCAATAAGATGGATTAATCCCTGATTAAACACTTGTTTGACATGATCATTAGATAAAGAATAATATACTATTGTACCTTCTTTTCGATATTTAACTAATTTAGCTTGTCTTAGTGTTTTTAATTGATGAGATACTGAAGAACGATTCATATTTATTAGTGAAGAAATATCACATACACACATTTCAGATTTTGAAAGTACATGAAGTATTTTTATCCTTGTTGTATCACCAAATATATTAAACAAATCGGCTAAATCAGATAATATATTTTCTTCAAGCATATCTTTTCTTACTTCATCAACTATTTCATGGTGGATTGCTATGCAATTACAGTTATCTATCTTTTCAACTTCATTAAACATAATAAAAAAACTCCTTTAATTTAATTAGTTGTATATGTGCACACATATACAACTGTTATATAGCAATATATGCATAATGAAAAAAAACGACAATAAATTATTATAGAGATAGTATATGGCATCATTGAGGTGAGCGATACTATCTCTATTATTATATTTAGGAGACAATATTCCATATTTGATGTAGTAAATAAAAAATGTTCTTTGAAAATTGAATAATGTAATATTTACAATTTATGTTATAATTAATTCATAATGATAAAGTATAAACTTAAGATTATATATATTTTGAACAGGAGGGGATTTATTTATATGGGGATACTGTCTAACAGCGTACATACGGGTTTATTTGTTGAAGATATTGAAAAGATGGTGACGTTTTATAGGGATACCTTGGGCTTTGAAACAGATTGGGATGGAGGATCGTTTGTAAATTTCAAAGTGAAAGACGGTGGATTGTTTATGTTTGACAGGAAACAATTTGCTGAGGCAATGAACCAACATTATTATCCATCAATGGGATTTAATCTGACAATGCAAATAGGCATAGGTGTTAAGACTAAAGATGATGTTGATAGAGAATATGAACGGCTAACGGCACTTGGAGTTAAATCACTCACAGGAGAGCCATTTACACAACCTTGGGGACAAAGAAATTTTTGGATTGCTGATCCTGAAGGTAATTACATTGAAATTGGTTGCTGAACTTATGAAGTACTCAATATACAATGTTAGAAGTTGTTTTACTTAGCAATATTCTTATAAGATGTAGCAATAAAATTTTTGCTATTGCTACATTTTTGCAAAGTAATTTATGTAATATTGAGTAGGGATATTATATTAAGTTAAATAGTAAAATTAAATCACGTGTTAGTAATATAAATTAGGGGGATAGAACATATGGACAAACAATATTTAATAAAAACTGCAGAGGACTTTGTTGAGCATTCACAAGATAACTATATAACAAATGAAATAGCAATTTCGGAAAATGTTATAGGAATGAAAATTTTTGATGCTCCAATTTTTGCATTTGGTTCTGTGGCTGATGAATACTTTACATTATTGAAACAACCATCAGTAATTGGGAAACATTTCATGCATCCAAAAGAATGGTTACCACAATCAAAGACTGTTATATCATTTTTTTTACCGTTTAGCGATGTAGTTAAAAAAGGAAATAGAAGGAATATGTCATGGCCTACAGAAGAATGGCTTCATGGACGTATTGAAGGTCAGAGTTTGTTAAATAAGTTGTGTATACATTTAAAGTCTGAATTGACTAATGCAGGATATAATAGTGTCGTACCCAGTATAGATGAAAGATTCTGGTCAAATGCTAATAATCCAAATCACGAAGAAAAATTTACAAGCAACTGGTCTGAAAGACATGCTGCTTTTATATGTGGACTTGGAACCTTCGGGCTTTCTAAAGGACTTATAACCAAAAAAGGTATATCAGGAAGATTTGGTAGTATCATCACAGAATTATATTTATCATCTGATAAGAGAGAATACGAAAATATATACCAATACTGTTCAATGTGTGGTAAGTGCGTAAAAAATTGTCCAGTCAATGCAATATCCATAGAAAATGGAAAAAATCATATTATATGTTCTGAATTTTTGGACAAAACAATGGAAAAACATAAGCCCAGATATGGTTGTGGAAAATGTCAGATAGATGTGCCTTGTGAATCTAGAATACCTAAACAACATAATGTAAAATGAATATTATATTTGCCATTTTAACATTTGTAGTTGCTATATTTGTGTGAATTGTGATGGATATAAATAACAAAATTTAAAGTAGTCCGAATATTGAGTATTGATTAATATGTTATTGATAAACTTACTAGCAAATTATATGAAATACTACAATTAGAATTAAAAGCAGGAAATGAAATAGTTGAATAATTATAGAAGGTTAAACAGATTTAAAAGTTTCATAAGAGATGTAATATTAAATTATCCTGTAGAAGTTATTAATATATTAAGAATATGGAGGTAGTAAATGAAAACACTGATTTTTTTAGCTAAAGGATTTGAAACAATGGAATTTAGCGTGTTTGTAGATGTTATGGGCTGGGCAAGAAATGATTATGGGTATGATGTTTCAGTTGTAACTTGTGGATTTCAAAAACAAGTTATAAGTACCTTTAATATTCCTGTAATGGTAGATAAAACAATTAATGAAATTAATGTTGATGAGTATGATGCACTAGCCATTCCTGGTGGCTTTGAAGAATTTGGGTTTTATGAAGAAGCTTATAATGAGCGTTTTCTAAATTTAATAAGAGAATTTAATTCAAAAGGGAAAATAATTGCTACTATTTGTGTTGGAGCTTTACCAGTAGGTAAAAGTGGAATCCTAAAGAATCGTAAAGCTACTACATATCATTTAAGAGATGCATATAGGCAAAAACAGTTAAAGGAATTTGATGTTAATGTGGTAAATGAACCTATTGTAGTTGATAAAAATATTATTACTTCATATTGCCCAGAAACAGCTTCTGGTGTGGCATTCAGACTTTTAGAAATGCTCACATCAGAGGAACAAATGAAAATTGTTAAAGCTGCTATGGGATTCTGATATGGTTATGAGAAGATAAAACTTATCGTTACAAATTGGATAAAGAAATGTAAATAATGAGAATGCAGAATGATCTATTCACCCTAGTAGATCATTCTTTTTATTTTTGGAAATTTATTAGAAAATTTGTTTCAAAATCTGTGAAATACCATCTTCAATATATTCCTCTTCCACATTTGAGATATTAAGTTTTAAGATAGAGTCTTTTTCATGGAAGGAACGTAAATAATTATTAGTTGTTCCATCAACAATAATTGATTTCCTTTTCAACCGCTGAATAACCTGTTCACATGATATTTGTTCATTCAATTGAATATAAGTATGGAAAGCAATATTTTTTATAGGAGTATATTGAAAGAAAGCCTGATTACACATTTTTAGATTTTTTTCTAATGCTGATATTAAACAGTTTGCTCTTGAATAATAAGTTGCTTTCATTTTTTCTTTATGTCTTTCAAACATACCGTTTTTAATATAGATTTCTAATGCTGCCTGAGAAAGCATAGAGCTGTCTATATCAAGAATACGTTTATATTGGCTGAATGCTTCAATCAATTTTTCAGGGATTACAGCAATACCTATTCTTAATCCAGGGAAGATGATTTTTGAATAACTCTTTAAATATATGACATGTGTAAAATTATCATAGGAATAGATTGGATCAGCTTTTGAATTTTTTTCAAAATCAGCTAAATAATCATCTTCTACAACAAATACATTATATTTTTGTGCTAGTTCTAAAATTCTCTTTTTCTCTTTTTGAGAGTAAGACGTTCCAAGAGGGTTATGATATCTTGGCATAGTATAAAAAAAATTAATATTTTCTTCTCTAAATAACATCTCTAATTCTTCTAAATCAATTCCCTGACTAGTTCTTTTTATACCAATTACTGGTACCTTTAGTGTTTGTAAGGATTCGATGAATAAATGATAACCGGGTTGTTCTATTAATATCACTTTTTTATTATTTGGGAAAGGAATTGAAGCTAAGATGGATAATGCTTGCTGAATGCCAGAGGTTATAAAAATATTTTCTTTCTTGGCAAACACTTGATAATTGGTTAACTGTTTTTGCACCACATCGATTAATGAAGGCAATCCTCTAGGAGTACCATAGATAAATAAATCATTCTTATAGATGTCAATTGCTTGATTTATACAGTGCTGAAAATCCAAATATGGGAATACCATGGAATCGGGTGCAGAAGAGGAAAAGTTAAGTACAGTTTTTTCCCATTGGTTTAATTCGTTTTTTGATGTTACAACATAATATCCGCTTTTGGGAAGTGAATAAAGTACATGTTTTCTTTCTAATTCAGTCAAAGCACGAATAACAGTACTTTTGTTGCAATTATATGATGCAGATAAGCTGCGAATAGAAGGAATTTTCTCTCCTTGTTTATATATACCGCTTTTCACTAGGTTTTCAATTTCGTTTAATAATGTTAAATATTTATACATAGCACACACCTCTATTTCTGTACCGGTACACGTTGAGTTTGTTTATATTGTAACATAACAATATATTAATTAAAATAATGTATAGAGGAAACAATACCTTTTAGTTTACATTCTTCTTTATAAAAATATGAATATAAAAACAATTGGAGAATTATAAAGGGAGGCAGATGGAAATGAAATTGCTCTATGAAAAACCGAAAGCAGAAGATTATGTTAGTTTGAGACTTCGTTCAGGAATGGGAAATAAGGACTTGGAAAGAAGTAGAAAAGCAATAACGAATTCTTTGTTTACAGTATCTATTTATGATAATGAAAAATTGATAGGATTTGGAAGAATTGTAGGTGATGGAGGGATCACTTATGTGGTAAGTGATATTATGGTAGATGAAAATTATCGAAGAAAAGGCTTTGCAGATAAAATAATGAAAGAAATCAATAAATACTTTGAAGAAAGTACTTTTGAAGATAGTTATATATGTTTGATAGCAAACAGTCCTGCTGATTCATTATATAATAAGTATAAATTTGAGTATTTGCCGCCAAACAGGTGTGGCATGTTACGTAAACAAAACAGAATAAAATGAGCAGCTTGTTCTTTTTGTTCTGACATATGACAACTGAAACAACTCAATTTAAAATAGCATCATAAAATTTAAAGTTAAATTAGGGTAAACAAAATGGGAAATAGCAATAAAACAAATGAAAATCATGGAGGAAAAATAGATGAAAAAGGTACTCAAAATAATCAATAAGATATTACTATGGATTGTGGGAATTATAGTTGTATTAGTGATAATTTCAGCAGTAACGCATAACATTCTGAAACCAATTGAAAAGAGCAAATATAAAATTGGTCAGACAATAAATGTAGATGGTAAAAATATGCAAGCTTATGTGACTGGCTCAGGGAAAAAAACAGTTGTGTTACTAAGCGGACTAGGAACCGCTTCACCAATTACAGATTTTATGCCACTGGCAGAAAGATTAAGTAAGGATTATAAAGTTGTAATTCTTGAATATTTTGGATACGGCTTTAGCGATACGACAAAAGATGAGCGTTCTAATGAAAATATTGTGAATGAAATAAGAGCAGCACTAAAACAATTGGAAATTAGTGGACCATATATATTGATGCCACACTCCATATCAGGAGTATATGCTATGCACTATGCAATAAATTACCCAACTGAAGTGGAAGCAATTATTGGAATTGACGAGTCTGTACCTAATCAAACAAAAATCAATAAAGATGCTAACATGTCACCATATTTGACGTTGCTTAACACATTGGGAATTATAAGGGATGTAACATACCTTTTGCCAGGTACCGATGATGGTATGAACAAAAACAATTATTACACTGCTGAACAAGTTAAGATGAAAAAAATAGCAACAGCTTGGAATGGCTTAAATATCTCTGTGATAAATGAATATAATATGGTAAATACAAATACTAAAGAGCTATATGACATGAAATATCCAAAGGATTTGCCTGTCCTATCATTTATATTGAAAGATTCAGTGGACACTGATAGTGAATGGCTACCGCTTCATGAAGAAATGATTTCAAACGCTGCTATACAAAAGATTGAAACTCTTAATGGAGAACATTATTTACATTGGACAAATGCTGATAAAATTGCGGAAATGACAAAAGAGTTTATTTCCACACGTCTAAAATAGCAGATTAAAATTAGTATAAAGAAAATATTAAGAAAAGGTGCTAATCCGTTGGAAGAGCACTTTTTTCGTTATCTAATAAAAAAATTTGAAACTTTAGTACATTATTTTGAGTCTAATAAGTGTAAAATTGATATTAATGGAAAATGTTAATAATGGAGAGATGCGAAAGGCGTGGCTACTATGAAATCAAAAATACTTAATTTTAAAACAGATGATGAAACTCGTCTTATAAAGAAGTCCATAGCTGGAGACAAGCAGTGCTTTAGTGAGCTTATAAAAAAATATAAGATTTATTTATATAAAACAGCTTTTACTTATGTGAAAAATGAAGAGGATGCATTAGAAATATTACAGGAATGCACTTACAGAGCTATGATTAGTATAGAGAAGCTTAAAAAATATGAATATTTTAAAACTTGGATTACAAGGATAATTATAAATTGCTCTTTGGATTTTATAAAGAAAGGGAATACTGTATGTCCACTAAATGATGAAGTGAACATAGAAGCTAAAGATATATCTATAGATGAAAAGTTGGATTTATATAATGCTATAGATTTATTAAAAGATAACTATAAAACTGTAATTATTTTAAAATATTTTAATGATATGACCATAGAAAATATCGCAAGAGTAATGGAAGCACCAGAAAATACAGTTAAAACTTACTTAAGAAGAGCTAAGGAAAGTCTTAATAAGATTTTAAAGGAGGATTACTTAAATGAACAATAATGAATTTTTTAATATAAAAATTACTGAAAGTATTGATAGAGCTATAGATAAAGCTATAGATAAAGGTATAGCAAGGGGGAATAGTGAAATAAAATATAAAAAATTTAAAAAAAGAAAAATAGAAATTGGAATTACAGCAGCATTAATTAGTTTAGTAATTACTTTTGGAACTATAAATCCAGCTTTAGCGGCCAAATTACCTATAATAGGAAGTATGTTTAAAGTAATAGAAAAAAATGTTGATTCTCCAGCAGATTACTCTGAGTATGCAACCTCCTTAAATACAGTGGTATCTGATAATGGAATAAAAGTTACTTTATCGGATATTGTATGTGATGGAGAAGAATTATATGTAACATATAAAGTTGAAAGTAAGGAACCTTTTAAATATGAGTTAAATGAGAATAAGCCATTAGATAGTGATCAACTTTTGGAAAATGAAGCATATCACAAGGTTAGTTTTTCAGATAAAGAATTAGCTATGGGTAAGGTTTCTGGATTAGATGGAAAGTTCATAGATGAACATACCTTTATAGGTATGAAAAAATATTACTTAAAGTCATTAGGAGAAGAAATTCCTGATAGTTTTGATTTTGAAGTTAAAATCACTTCAATAACAACACATGTTTTTGAAAATAATAATAAAAATCAAATTTTCAATGGAAATTGGGCATTTAAGGTGCCAGTTAAAGTTGATAAATCAATAAGCAAAAACATACAGGTCAATTATAAAACAGATAATGGATTTTCAATAGATTCTATTATAATTACACCATTTAGTGTGGTAATAAATAGTACTAATCCAGATAATGAGTATTATAATATGAAAGTAATTGACGATAAAAATAGAAAACTTAAATTTGATAGTGGGAGATCATTTGATGAAAATAAGAAAATAAATTATTTTGGGGCATTATCAAAGGATTGTAAGAGTTTAAGAGTTATTATATATAAGGATAAACTAGAGGAAAAGGAAACTATTAAAAATTCAGATGGTAGCGCTGAAATAGGTTATGAGGAAGTTGGAGAGGAAATCCTTCTTGATAAAACTATAAGCATAGAGTAAAATATATAAAAATATATCCTAAGGAAATATTTAATAGAAATGTTTTCTTGGGATTTTTATAAATATAAGCGATTTGATTGTAATATTTTAAATGGTGACATATTTCTGAAAAATGGAATTCTAAAGCTATTTTATTTGCAATGATTGGGCAAAGCAGTATAGTTTATTACTATAACAGCGATAAGAAAGTATATTTATTTTGTACAGTTATAGAAGCTATTGGAGCTGTTGCTGGTTTGACGTCAATCATTGGAACTGGTATGGGGTGGTTTTAATTGGCAGGATTTAAAAAAGAGAGGATGGAAGAACTTGTATTGCATAATAATTTAAAAGAAGTCAGAACAGAGCAAAAATTATCATCATAGATTAAATAATATCAAAAACATAACTTACCATATAAAATAATATGGTAAGTATTTCTTTTTATGTATATAATATAATTACGTGAAAAAGCGGATAGAGTAATTAGAAAATAGTAACAATATTACAAATAAAGAAGGTTATGAAATGGATGTTATGGTAGGAGTATTAGGTGCAATCATAATAATTATAATTGGAATGCTTTTTGGGAGAATTGATAGAATTATAGGACTATTCATTAAAGAAATAGTTAAAGTTTTTAAGAAATTATTTTGAGAAATTTAATAATGTTGGGAGCATTAGTGTTATGAGAAAGAAGATTAGCTTGTTAATTATACCATTATGTTATATAGCCACAATTTTAATAGCAATATTTGCAATATTAACTTATCTTAAAAGAAGAGATGGAATGTTATTTGCTTCTCAGATATTTTTAACTTTAGTAGCTTTAATAAATAGTATAAAAGCAACGATTAAATACAGAAAACAAGAAAAGTAAAATTATTAAAAAAAATAACTTGATAAAGTGTCTATGTAAATGAGGGGAGCTATGTCCAGATGGTGGAAGAAGTTCTCCTTACAATTTTGCTTCTAGAAGAAGGTTAATGATAAATCCTGTGAACATAAAAATATGTATATAGATAACTCAAAACACATAAATTTAGAAATATAAAGTGCCTTCTGGAGATAATAAATAATATGCAAAATAAAATATTTACTATTTTTTGATACATAATTCTCTTACACTTATAGCGGTAAGTACAATTAATCCTCCTATGAAGGCATAAGTTCCAGGGATTTCACCAGTGAATAAAAATACCCAGAAAGGATTAAGTAAGGGTTCTAGGACAGGAATTAAAATTGCTTCAATTGGAGAAACATATTTAACAGCTAATGTATAAAATATATAAGAAACTCCTAACTGGAATATTCCTAAAATTAATATTCCTAAAATGCTATTTAAGCTTGGAACTGATTGAAAGAAGAAAGGTATGGCTATAATGAATGTAATTATATTTCCAAGGAAAGTCATTTCTACTGGAGAACCATCTTTTATAAGTTTTAAGAATATTACAACTCCAGCCATTGAGATACCGCTGAGTATTGCAATGAAATTTCCTACAATAGTACCTTGTCCTAAATCTCCTATAAAGAATAAAGTCATTCCCAGCATAACAAAAACAATTACGGCTAAATCAGATTTTTTGATTTTTTCCTTTAGGAAAATTTTTGAGAATAATACTACCCATATAGGTGCTGTAAATTGCAGAAGTATTGCATTTGCTGAGGTTGTAAGTTTATTAGCAGTAACAAAAAATATGAGGAGGGATGAATACGTGCATGCACCTAACAGTTTTGTCTTTCCTAAGTGCATTACTGGCTTTTTTAAGTATAAAAACATAACTATTGCAGCAATACCACTACGTGCTCCAGCAATAGCCATAGGATTCCAGTTGACTAATTTGATAAATAAACCTCCGATGCTCCATAAAATTGATGCTGTTACTAGATATAATATTGCTTTTTTTCGATACTTTTCCATACTTGACTCCTTTAATATAATTTATTGAAATTTAGATGAAATTTTATACGTTGAATTTAATTGATGAACTTACAACTTATACTTTATTAGTTGTATAATGACATTATATAAATTGAAATTATACAGTACAATAATTAAAAAAGCATTTTGTACCGGTATAAAATGACTAATATATTTTAAAAAATTGAGATAAATTAAAGGATAAGATTATGAAAAAGAAATATGAAATTATCATAGAACATATTGAAAAACTTGTAGAGAATAATGAATTAAAGCAAGGGGAAAGATTACCTACAATACGAGCTTTGGTTAATAAGTTTGAGTGCAATAAGTCTACAATAATAAGAGCTTATAAAGAGATGGAAATGAATCATAGAATATACTCTATTCCCAAAAGTGGATATTATTTGGTGGAAAAGAACAATGAAGAGAATATTGAAAATGGGATTATTGATTTTTCATTGGTAGTTCCTGATTCTAAATTACTTCCATATAAAGAATTTAATCATTGTATAAATAGGGCAGTAGAATTATATAAAAATGATCTATTCATATATGGAGATACTGAAGGCTTTAAATCCTTGAGAATATCGCTAGTTAATTTTTTTTCAGAATATCAAATATTCACTTCAATGGAGAAAATATGTATTACTTCTGGTTCACAGCAAGCGATCAGTATTCTTTCTAAAATGACTTTTCCAAATGGAAAAAAGAATATTCTAGTTGAGCAACCAACCTATAGTCTTGTGCATAAATTAGTAGAAATGAATGGCGATAAGTTAATAGGAATAAATAGGGATCTTAGTGGCATAAATTTGGAGGAATTAGAGAATATCTTTAGAAATGAAGATATAAAGTTTTTCTATACAATTCCAAGGCTTCATAACCCATTAGGTACAAGCTATTCAGAAAAAGAAAAGAGATGCATTGCAGAATTAGCTGAAAAATATGATGTTTACATTGTTGAAGATGATTATTTAGCTGATTTAGATAAAAATAAAAAATCATTACCAATTTATTATTATGACATATGGGAACGAGTTGTATATTTAAAAAGCTTTTCTAAAACCTTTATGCCAGGAATAAGATTAGGAGCAGTTGTTCTTCAAGAAAAATTAAAAAGTGAATTTTTGAAACATAAGAGATATTATGATTTAAGCACTTCAGCATTAGAACAAGGGGCTTTAGAAATTTATATTAATAGCGGAATGTATAAAAAGCATATTAAAAAAATCCAATTTGCGTATATGAAAAAAATGAATTATTTAAAAGACTGCTTAAAAAATATAGATACAACGGGAATTCAATTATTTACTCCAGATACAGGATTTTTTATATGGATACAATTTACTACTTATGTAAATATAGAAGAAATAAATAAAAAATTAAATGAAAAAGGTATTTATATAGCAGAGGGAAAGGAATTTTTTATAGGGAATAATTCAAGAATAAATGGTTTTAGGTTGTGTATATCTAAACTTACAAAAAATAAGATAAAGTTAGGTGTACAGATATTATTTGAAGAGATACATAAATTAATTTAGAATATTAGTAGTAATATTTTATTAAAACAAAAAGTAATAGATGAAGATATTGCTTTTGATGATGTTGAAAATGGAAAAGGACAGTTATATGTTCTTTTTATGAGTAAGGGCCATATTTGCACAGGATGTATAATATAAATTTTAATATATTGAGGTAGTAAAGATAATGAAGATAGACAGATTACTTGGAATTCTCGTATATCTATTAAATCGCGATAAGGGAGATTTTTTATGAATAATGTATATAAATGTTGTCCAGAATTTGAAAGTGAGAAATTTAGATTAAGATTTATTTCTGTAGGGGATTGTGATGATTTATTAAAAGTATATTCTGATAATAAAGCAGTAGCTTTATTTAATAGTGATAATTGTGATGGAGATGTTTTTTACTATACTACACATGAAAGAATGAAGCAGGCTCTTGATTATTGGAAATTTGAATATGATAGAAAGGGTTTTGTAAGATGGTCTATAATTGATAAAATAAATAACACTGTAATTGGAACTATAGAATTATTTCATAGAGATGCAAAAGATTATTTTACTAATTGCGGGCTTCTTCGCTTAGATTTGAGAAGTGATTATGAAAGAAAAGATACCATAATAAATATTTTAAATTTAATTATTGATAAAACTTATTCGTTGTTTGAATGTAACATGATCGCAACAAAAGCAATTCCTATTGCAAAGGAAAGGATAAATGCTTTGAATACCTTAAAATTTTCATCTACTGAAAATAAGTTGATAGGTCATGATGGGACTGAATATTCATCATATTATTTTAAGAATAAATAAGGAAAGTTATAATTTATGATTTAGTTAATATAACTTAAACACAGTGTAATCAAATAGTAGCAAAATAAAAATAGTAGATTTCCAATTGCAAGTCGGAACTACTATTTTTTGTATTATTACAGTATGTTTTCCAATAAGTATAATTTTATAAGATTATTATAGACATCCAATTTAATAATCAAACTTATAAATGGAATATACATACACCATTGAGAAATTATAATCGTAACACTACACTAGAAATCAAATACATGTTTGTGCAAGCGGCATCTGAAATTAAGCTGTGATGGTTATTAGTGGAAGGTTGTTCCACTTTCTGCTTGTCATAAATTTACTTTAGGAACATGCAGAAATGGGTGCAACCTTCCACTTAGAACCCATCCAGCGAAAATTTCATAAGTCCGCTGGAATAAATATGTGCTTAATTTCGGTAGGTTCCGCATATGTCTAATTCTCGCGCTGGATATCTATATTAGATACTATTAATAAAGTCATAAGTATTATAACTTAGAGTTATTTTGATTTCTCCATTGTCTAGGTGGCATATTATAAATTTCCTTAAAAGCCCTAGAAAAATAAAATTGATTTGGATAGCCCGTCAGTTCAGCAATTTCTCTAATCGACATACTATCATCTTTAAGCATTTCGCATGCCTTAGTTAACCTGTATTTTATTAGAAATTCTTGTGGTGTAGTTTTCATAGTATTTTTAAATATTTTTCCTAAGTAACTCCTGTCTAAGTTACACCATCTCGAAATGTCTTCAACTGAAATATTATTATTATAATTCTTTTCTATAAAATTAATGGCCTCTCTTACATAGAACTCCTGAAGATTGCTAGCCTTTTTTGCAGTATAAAAACTTGAATTTTCTAGTAGTGCATAGAAAAATAAATAAACATGCCCTAAAATTGCAGAATCAGGTGATTCTGGATTATTTATTAAAAACATTAAGTTTTCTACAATAGAGTTTTCAGAAGTATATTCTTTTGGAATAAAGACTGGATTTTTAGCTGAAAGTCCTATTTCATCTAAATACCGTTGCGCTTTTAACCCCTCAAATTCTATCCAAATATAATGCCAAGGGTCGTCCTTGTCTGCTTCATAGGTATTTATTATGTTTGGCGTTATTAAAAAGCCTTCTCCAGCTTTTACTGAATAGGCAGATTTTTTGTTTGTATTATCAATTACTGGATAAAGTTTTCCTTTTCCAGATAAAACATAGTGAAAAAGATAATGATTTTTAACGGTTGGACCAAAGGAATGCAAAGAATCGCAACGTTCAGAGCCAAATTGATAAAGGATAATATCTACATAATTAATATTATTAAAAACATAACTTTTAAAGTCAGACATAAATATTTATCACCTCTTAATTGTATTTATGTAAATGTTTAATATTACTATAACATAAAATATATACTTTTGCGTTCAATATTGCACAATAATTGAATAATGTAGCAAAAGTATATATTTTTAGCTTTGTTATTCTATGTATTTCGAATATTTTAGATGTTAGAATTTAGTCATGGAAAGAAAATAGACGCCTAAAAGCTATGAACTTACTAAGGTGATAAAAATATAGAATATCTATATTAAGCTTTTTTAGGTATTTTATGAAAAGCTTTACTTTTAATATGCTCTGTAAAGAAATATATATTTTTGCTGAGTACTATTAAATAAGGTTTAATCAAAAGATGGAAATTATAAAATTAGATTTTTAATATTAGTGTAATAAAATGCACGGTAATATTAAGGATAAAGTTAAATTACAAAATTAATCTTTATAAAAAATGGAGGGTAATATAATGAAAAAGAAAATTGTTTCTTTATTATTAGCTAGTATGATGGCTATTACAGGGTTAGTTGGATGTGGTAATTCAAATACAGCAGCAACTAGTGGACAAGATGCGGCAAAAGCATCTGGTGGCGAAGATGTTCATATTACTTATGCTCTTTGGGATTCTAACCAAGCAAAAGGTATTAGAAAAATGGCAGATGAATTTGAAAGTAAAAATAAAGGTATAAAAATTGATTTACAAGTTGTTGGCTGGAGTGATTATTGGACAATGCTTGAAGCAGCGGCAACAGGGGGATCACTTCCAGATACTTTCTGGATGCATTCAAATGAAATTTATAGATATGCTTCTAATAACATGCTTATGGATTTAACAGACAAAATAAACAAGAGCAGCGAAGTTAAATTATCAAATTATCCAGAAGGCTTAGATAAAATATACAATTTAAATAGTAAGCAATACGCTATTCCAAAAGACTACGACACTATAGGACTTTGGTATAACAAAACAATGTTTGATAAAGCAGGAATTTCTTACCCAGATGAAACTTGGACTTGGGATAAATTATATGAAGCAGCTAAAAAATTAACAACAGGAGATGGAAAGCAATATGGTTTCTTAGCTCCACTTCATAATCAAGAAGGGTATTACAATTTCGTTTATCAAAATGGAGGAACAATTATAACTGATAGTAAAGTATCAGGATATGATAATCCTAAGACAATAGAAGCAATGAAATTTTATGTGAAATTTGTACAAGATGGTTTGTCACCTAAAATTTTTGATGATGCAGCACGTGCACAAGCAATGCAAAATGGATTATGTGCAATGGGATTCTTTGGTTCATGGAATTTAAGTGGCTTTGCAGCAAATGATTATATGGCTAAAAACTTTAATGTTGCAGTATTACCTTCAGCAAATGATGGGAAGAGAGCAACCATATTTAATGGACTTGGAAATGCAATTTCAGCTAATACAAAGCATCCAGAAGAGGCTTGGAAATGGGTTGAATATTTAAGCTCAAAAGAAGGACAAACAAAACAAGCTGAGCTTGGAGTAGCAATTTCAGCATACAATGGAACAGCAGATGCATGGGTAAATTCTAATAAGACCTTTAATATTAAGTGTTTCATTGATATGGTTAAGTATGCACAAATAAGACCATACTCAAATACAACTGCAAAATGGGAAGATAAAGCTTATGAATTATTAAAAGGTGCATTTACTGGAGAAAAGACAGTAGATGATGCATGTAAGGATACAGCTAAGATGATGAATGATTGCTTAAAGGAAGAGAAATAAGAGTATTCATTGGGAATTACGGCAATAAAATATATGTTGCCGTAATTTTTAAAATGTCTTTATAGGAGATGAATTTATGGTAAAGGATATAACAATGCAAGATATAAAAATAAAAACAAAAAAACCATCTAAACAAACCGTAAATGAATGGAAATGGGGATATGCATTAGTTGCACCTACTATTATTGGACTTATAGTTTTAAATATCATTCCAATTGTTCAAACTTTGTATCTAAGTTTTTTTAAAAGTGGCGATTTTGGAAAAGGAAATATATTTGTTGGTTTAAGCAATTATACGAAGATGTTCGGTGATGTTCAAGTATGGCATGCAGTAGGAAATACTTTAAAATATACACTTATAGTTGTCCCAGTAACAGTAGTTATAGCAATGATATTAGCAGTATTATTAAATTCTAAAATTAAAGGAAAAGGCATGTACAGAACTATATATTTTATCCCAATGGTTGCAGCTCCAGCAGCAGTAACTATGGTTTGGAAATGGTTATATAATAGTCAATTTGGACTTATTAATTATATGCTTTCTAAAATTGGAGTAGCTCCTTTAAATTGGATTGACGATCCTGGCATTGCTCTTTACTCTATAGCAATAATAGGAATATGGAGTACAGTTGGTTACAGTATGGTATTACTTATTGCAGGACTTCAAGAAATACCTAAAGATTATTATGAGGCATCTAGTATTGATGGAGCAAAACCAGTGAGACAATTTTTTAATATTACCTTGCCACTAGTATCGCCAACTTTATTTTTCGTTGTTGTTACTAGTATAATTCAGGCAATGCAGGTATTTGATGTTATTTATATGATGATAGATGTAACCAGTCCTGCATATGATAAAACTGTTTCATTAGTTTACTTATTCTATAACAATTCATTTAAATATGCAGATAAAGGCTATGGGTCTGCAATTGTAATGTTGCTTCTTGCAATCATAATGATAATAACAGTATTTCAAATGAAAGCACAAAAGAAGTGGGTTAATTATATGTAGAAAGGGGAAATGGTATTATGACTAGTATAAATAGAAAAATGAACACGTCAAAATTATTTATACACTTATTTTTGATAGTTGGAGTGGTAATTATGATATTGCCCTTTGTTTGGATGGTGTTAACATCCTTTAAAACGGTGTCTGAATCTACTTCAATGAATCCTTTTGTTATTTTTCCCTCTGAGTGGAAGGTAGAAAATTATTTAGAAGCAATACGTCAAAATGATTTTATTATATTATATTTTAATACCTTTGCAATGATGGCTTTAAGAATTATTTGTTCTGTGGGCTTTAGTGCTATGGCAGCTTATGCTTTTGCGAGGTTAAAGTTTCCAGGAAGAGATTTTTTGTTTGGAATAGTATTATTTCAAATGATGGTCCCAGTTCAGCTTTTTATAATACCACAATATTTGATGGTAGATAAAATTGGAATGAGAAATACAGTATTTGCGCTTCTTTTTCCAGGTCTTGTTAGTGCCTTTGGTACATTTTTGCTAAGGCAATTCTTTATGGGAATTCCAAAGGAATTAGAAGAATCAGCAAGATTAGATGGCTGCAATATAGGACAAACTTTTGTGAAAGTAATGTTGCCACTTACAAAATCAGGGTTGGTTGCACTTGGAATCTTTACAGCATTATTTGCATTTAAAGATTTAATGTGGCCATTAATTGTTAACTCAAGTGCTGATGCAGCAACTTTATCTTCAGCTCTAGCAAAAATTCAAAGTGCATATTCAGTAAACTACCCTCAGCTTATGGCAGCATCAGTACTTGCTATTTGGCCAATGCTTGCAATTTATATTGTGTTCCAAAAGCAATTTATAGAAGGTATTGCAACGTCAGGAGGAAAACTATAGTTTTGAAATAATTGACAGAAATCCATGGGGAGGGAGAAAGTTATGGCAATTAAATACAGCGAAAAATCTAGAGAATTTCATTTATATAATAAAGAAATAAGCTATATTATAAAAATATTAGATAATAACCAATTGGGAAATTTGTATTATGGAAAAAGAATTCATCATAAAGAATCTTTTTCATATCTTTTAGAAGGGGGAATGCGTCCATTAGCAGCATATGTATTTGAAGGTGATACTAACTTTTCACTTCAACATACAAGACAAGAATATCCCTCTTATGGTACAACAGACTTTAGATATCCTGCCTTTGAAATAAAGCAGAAGAATGGAAGTAAGATAACTTGTTTTGAATTTGAGGCATATAACATTTTTAAAGGTAAAAAGAAGCTGGAGAAACTTCCTGCGACTTACGTTGAAAATGAAATTGAAGCACAAACCTTAGAAATAATATTGTACGATAAGCTTATAAAAACAAGATTAGTTTTAAGTTATACTATTTACAAGGATTTACCTGTTATAGCAAGGAATGCGAAATTTCTGCATGAAGGAAAAGAAGAAATTGTTTTGACAAAAGCGATGAGCTGCAGTTTAGATCTGCCAGATTATGATTATGAAATGGTACATTTAGCGGGAGCTTGGAGTAGGGAAAGACATGTGAAAATTAAAAGTTTAGAACAAGGAGTTCAATCAATTTATAGCTTAAGAGGTACAAGTAGCGCAGAACATAATCCTTTTATAGCATTAAAAAGACCAAATACAACTGAATTTGAAGGTGAAGTTTATGGCCTTAGCTTAGTTTATAGTGGTAATTTTTTAGGCGAAGTATTGGTAGATACTCATGGCACCTCAAGAATTATGTTAGGAATTCATCCTAATATGTTTGAATGGAGATTAAAGGAAAATGAAAGATTTCAAACGCCAGAAGTTGTAATGGTTTATTCAGATAAAGGCTTAAATGGAATGAGTCAAGTTTACCATAAATTATATAGATCAAGACTAGCAAGGGGATTTTGGAGAGATAAGGTGCGTCCAATCTTAATAAATAACTGGGAAGCTACGTCCTTTGATTTTAATGAGGAAAGAATACTTAAGATTGCTAAAGCTGCAAAAGACCTTGGAATAGAGTTATTTGTATTAGATGATGGATGGTTTGGAGAGCGTAATAATGATAAAGCTGGTCTAGGAGATTGGTATGTAAATACTAAAAAACTTCCTGCTGGAATAGTTGGACTTTCAAAGAAAATTGAAGAAATAGGAATGAAGTTCGGGCTTTGGTTTGAGCCTGAGATGGTTAATAAAGATAGTAAGTTATATAGAAGTCATCCTGATTGGATTATTCATACACCAAATAGAACAGCATCTCATTGTAGAAATCAATATATATTAGATTTTTCTAGAAAAGAAGTAATTGATTATATATATGAAGCTATGTCAAAGGTATTGCGTGAAGCGTCAATATCATATGTAAAATGGGATATGAATAGATATATGACTGAATGTTACAGCGTTGTTAAAATAGCAGAAAATCAAGGCAAAGTAATGCATGAATATATTTTAGGGGTGTATTCCTTATATGAAAAATTAACCTCTGAATTCCCATATATTTTATTTGAGTCATGTTCAAGTGGTGGTGCAAGATTTGATCCAGGAATACTTTATTATGCGCCACAAGGCTGGACAAGTGATAATACAGATGCAGTTGAAAGGATGAAAATACAATATGGAACTTCTTTTGTATATCCAATAAGTAGCATGGGAGCACATGTATCTGAAGTGCCAAATCAGCAGGTGTTTAGAACAACTCCCCTTGAAACTAGAGCAAAGGTAGCATACTTTGGTGCTTTTGGATATGAGTTGGATTTGAATAATTTATCAAAGAAAGAAAGAGAAATAGTAAAAAGGCAAGTTGAATTTATGAAAGCTAAGAGGGAACTAATTCAAAAAGGAATTTTTTATAGATTGGTAAGTCCTTTTGAAAACAATATAAATTCTTGGATGGTTGTGGCAGAAGATAAATCTGAAGCAGTAGTAGGGTATTATAAAATACTGAATACAGCAAATGACGGGTTTAAGAGAATTAAATTGCAAGGGTTAGATTCAAACAAAAAATATTATATTAATGAAGATAAACAAAATGCATTTTTTGGCGATGAATTGATGTTTGCAGGAATACCAGTAAAGCAAGAAGAGCTTTGTAACAATGGTGGAGATTTTTCATCAATTATATATTATTTAAAAGAAGAATAAATACTTAGCATCTACAGACATAGGTAGTTAATGACTATAAATCAGAAATGCTTTTTATTAAAAAATAATTGTTTCTTGAAGATGAATAATTGACAAGCTAAATATATAGAAAATGAAAAGCATTATTCTGTATTTATAAATAAAGTTTTAAAAAGAAAAGGGGTGATTTTGAAAAGAAAAGAGATATAGAAGGGTTTAAAAATCAAGTGAATTTCACGATTTTGTGAAAATAAAAAGTTTTGAGGAGGTTGGGTATATGAAAAAAGTTTTAGCAAAAGTTTTGTGTCTATCTATAATGGTAGTATTGGCGCCTACATCAGGAATAAAAGCGTCAGCAGCTAGTTCTATTAATGTTGACTGTGGAAGTGTACTTAGGAATGCAACGCATTGTGCAAGTGGATCTCTTTATGGAATGACTGAAACTAAACCAGCGGATGTTAGTGGTCTTGTAGCTCCACTTAATCCATATGTAATGAGAAATCCTGCTAGAGGGGGTTCTGGAAATCAGCATAGTTTTGGTGCTGCAATACCTGTTTCAGGAAAGCTTGCCTCAGTTCCAAGTGCTAAGGTATCAATTGATCTAGCAGATATGCTTCCAGGTTGGCCATATAAATGGCCAGGTATGACAAGTTGGATTAATCAAGTGAATTCCTTTATTTCTGATAAGAAAGCATCTGGTAGAAATAATTATTATGGTTATGAAATATGGAATGAACCAGATGGTACCTGGAACACAGCTAATGGAAGCTTTAATGATATGTGGAAACAAACTTATAATGCTATTCGTGCTAACGATCCAAGTGCTAAAATAATAGGTCCTTGTTACAGTTATTATAATCGTACTAGCCTTAGTAGCTTTCTAAGTTTCTGCAAAACAAATAATTGTCTCCCTGATATAATAAGTTGGCATGAACTTAGTGGAATAGAAGGAGTATCATCACATTTAAGAGATTATAGGAATTTAGAAAAATCATTAGGTATAGGAACATTACCAATTAGTATAAATGAATATTGTGATGCAAACCATGACCTTGAAGGGCAACCAGGATCATCAGCTCGCTTTATAGGAAAATTTGAGCGTTATAAAGTTGATAGTGCATGTATAACATGGTGGTTTGTTCCATCACCAGGTAGATTGGGAAGTCTTCTTGCAACTGATACTCAAAAGGGTGCAGGTTGGTATTTCTACAAATGGTATGGAGATATGAATGGAAAAATGGTAAGTGTAACACCACCAAATGATGATAGCAATCTTGTTGATGGAGCTGCATGTGTTGATTCAACAAATAAGTCTATCAGTTTTATTTTCGGTGGACCAAATGATGGTACTATAAGCACAACAATAAAGAATCTTCCATCCTTTATTACATCTACAGCATCAGTTAAGATAGAGAAGATTGATTGGGTAAGTAAAGATACTGTATCTTCAGGGCCTTCAACAATTTCAACTACTAATTATCCAGTGGTTAATGGACAGATTACAGTAAATCTAACAGGTTGCAACAATAGTTCAGGCTATCGTATTTATGTTACTCCAGCAACCAGTGGCAAATAATAAAAGTAAATAAACTTTTAAAAATGATATTTATACTCTAGATAATTTTGTAGACTTAATATATTTATAATTAAAATATTACTGGGAATTTTGATTTCTGGTAATATTTTTTTGTTGTTTGACAGAGAAAAACACTTGTTAAATAGAGATATCAACGCCAAAGTAGATAATTCAAAAAACAATAAGGAAATATATTTTTACCTTATAGCAAAAATGGAACAGCAATAAATAAAAAAAAGGGTTATAGTATAATTACCACGTGGAATTAAGGAGTGAGAGCAGTGAAGCATGAGGAAATCATACTTTTGTGTATTCAATATATTGAAAATAATATTAAAGAAATATTAACAGTAGAAGGTATCTCTAAAAAAATGGGATATTCAATATATCATTTTTCAAGGTTATTTAGTGAACAAATGGGAATATCTCTTATGGAATATGTAAAGGAGAGAAGGCTCTTTAGAGCGACTAAAGATATTATGCAGGGGAAAAGGATACTTGATGTAGCAGTGGAGTATGGCTACCAAACTCATAGTGGATTTACAAAAGCTTTTCGAAGAAAGTATGGTTTTTCTCCTGCCTTTATTCATGCTATTTGCATTCAAAGCTTAGTTGAAGGAGGTAATTATTATATGAATGAAAATAAAGTATATGAAAACGCTAATATATTTTTAAAAGGAACTGAAAATTATAAAGCACCAAAAGAATTATACGGGTATTTAATTAAAAGTATTAAAAATAATAGAATATTTGATGATTTTGAAAGGTTGGAAAAAGCATATAACTTTGCTTGTTTGGCTCATAAAGGTCAAAAGAGAAAATCAGGTGAAGAGTATGTGACACATTCAATAAATGTAGCTATTATATTAGCTGAAATGGAGGCTGATGAAGAAACAATTATAGCAGGTTTATTACATGACATAATTGAAGAAAAAACTGGAGTAACCTTAGAAGAAGTAGAGGAAGGGTTCTCAACAAAGATTGCCAAAACAATAGCCGATGTGACTAATTTTAATGAAAGCTATTCAAAAAGGAATAAAGCTTTCTTGGATGACTGTGTTATCATGATAAAATTATCAGATCGTCTTCATAACATGAGAACAGTACAATTTATGGATGCAGAAAGATGGAAAGAAAAAGCTAAAGAAACTGTTGAGATATTTTCTCCAATAGCAGCTAAATTCAACAATTCAAAATTAAAAACCGAATTAGATAATTTAGCATTGAAGTATATTAAAAATTAAGAATGCAATTTAAAAAAGGACTTGCCATATAAAAATGATATGGTAAGTTTTTCTTGTTATGTATATAATAAAATTATATAGGAAAATTGGAACTTTTAAAGAAATTGTTTTGATAAAGAAATAGAAATTTAATGGGGGGCTTGGAGTGAAGATTTCAGAAAAATTTCATAAACGTGGTACATCAGCGATAGTCCTTTTCCCAATAATATATTATATAATTTCGGATACTTTTCATGCTAATAAATATATTAAATTTTTAATGGTTATTTTAATTTTTATATATACCGTGTTATTAGATATAGGATATAGATTTACAAATAATCTTATAGAGAAAAAGAAAGATATAATAAAAATAATATTATGGATTTTATTTAATTTAGCCCTTGTTGTTTGGTGGTATTTCAAATTTGTACACCTATAAAAAGAGCAGCTATGCTGCAATACGGATCATTTATGCAGTACGGAACTTTTTACTCATATTTCTTAATTCTTAACTGATCGGCAAATTCCAATTTATCGAACAGTTAAGAATTTTAAATATGAAATAAGGAATAAGCAAAAAACTGTATAAAATAGATTGATATGTTATAATATGGTTGGTTATATGGAGTAATAACAAAAGGAATCCAAGATACGAATAATCAAAAAAACTTTATATTCAATGGAGGTAGATAAGATGTCAAAAGTAGTTATTTTTAATGGTAGTCCAAGAAAGAATGGATATACTTCAAAATTATTAGAACAAGTGGTAAAAGGAGCTGAATCCAAAGGAGCAGATGTAATTGAATTTGATTTAAATGATCCTGGAATTCGTGGATGTCAAGGGTGTTATTATTGCCGTACTCATGATGGATGTGCTGTTAAGGATTATTTACAACCAATGTATGAAGCTATTAACGAAGCAGATGCAATTGTATTTGGTTCCCCAATTTATTTTTATCAAATTACAGGTCAAGCAAGAGTTTGGTTAGATCGTACATTTCCAATGATCGAGATGAATGGACAAAACATTAAACCTAGACATCCAGATAAAAAGTTAATAACTGTATTTGCCCAAGGAAGTCCAGATCCTAAAGTAGGAGAAGCAGGGATAAAATTTGTGACTGATGTTCTTGTGAGATATGGCTGGAAGTTAGAGGATAATATCCATTATTGTGGAACTAGTTATAATCCAGATTTAGCAACGCTTGAGGAGTTATCTTTAAGGGCATTTAAAGATGGAGAAAATTTAGTTGGATAAATATTGGGAGTGATTGGGAACAAATAATCCAGAAGAATATGTAACTGGACTTAAGTTTCCTTCAGTATAACTTTATTGAAATTTTATATATAATTATTAGGAATGACTTACCGTATATAAGTAATATGGTAAGTTTTTTTTATTACGTATATAATATAGTTATATATAGAAATCAATTCTAGAGTAACTATAAAATAGTAATAATTTAATGTGTAAAGAAGGCTATTATTATAACTTAGTGGAGGGTTAGAAAATGAGAACAAAAAATGTGGTCGTGTTACCATATGATTTTAATTGGAGTCATGAATTTGAAAAAATAAAAATATGTATTGAAAAAGAGCTTGGTGATAATATTATTGGAATAGAACATGTAGGAAGTACTTCAGTAGAAGGATTGGCAGCTAAACCGATTATAGATTTAGATGTTATTATAGAAAGTTATGATAATTTTGAAGAAGTTAAAGCTAAGTTGGAAACTTTAGGATATTATCATGAAGGGGATTTGGATGTAAGGGGTAGAGAGGCTTTTGCGTATGATGAAAATGAAAAAATAGAGTTTATGACTCATCATTTGTATGTTTGCCCTAAAAATTCTGATGAATTAAACAGACATATTACTTTTCGCAATTATATGAGAACTAGTAAAGAAGATGTAGAAAAATATAGTGCGATTAAATTACAGGCTGCAAAATTATATCCAAAAGATATAGATATCTATTGTGAATATAAGTCACCATGCATTATTGAAATTTATAAGAAAATTGGAATAGAAAATTAAAAAAGTCTATAGGAATTAAGGAGGAAAAATGAAATTTATTATACTTTTTATAATATTTTGTGTTTTTTATTCTATCTTTGATTGGATAATTAAGAAGACAGATATTCATAATAAATTATTTAATAAAGCAGGAATGAAAAAACATATAAAAATCATATTGACTATAATCATTGTTGTATTTGCATTTTTTATTGAATATGAAAAACAAGTATTAAAGGATGTATATGGTGATTACAGCTATATATGTTTTATAATAGGTGCATTTTTGAGTTCTATTTATATGAATTTTGTTCCTCTTATATTTGGAAAAAACAAGTGATTATCAAATTGGTATACTTAGATTGTTTAATTTTTCATTAAAGAATGGAAACTCTTTTTAAATATTCATAATATTAATATATTGATAGGGATGTGCTCAATATGGATAAAGCTTTTTACGGAATTATGGCAATGATTGGTTTCTTTGTTTTTAATATTATTTTAATGAATATATTTGGAGGTGTGTTTAGAGATCTAATTTACACTGGTGTAGTTACTTTATGTGGTGTTATTGTTATTTGTACTTGTATTATAGTTGAAAAGTTAAATAAAATTATTCAACAACTTAATGAACAAAGTGATAAAAATAATTTAAAGTGAAGATGGAAATGATAACCCATTATTTTAGGTATTCAAGAATATAAGGTGGTGTATATTAATGAAAGAAAAGTTTAACAGCATCTATCCTATAGTAAATTCAATACTTATTATAGGTACATTAATTTTTAAAAGTATTGATTATATACTTTGGATTCTAGTAATGATACTTAATATTGTTACATTAAGCATGTCATTAAGGGATGATACAAAAGCAAAAGCTGGTACAAAGATATTTGTAGGAGCAACTATTGTTTTCACAATAGGTTGTATAATTTATAAATTTTATGAAATTAGTTAATAAATAAATGCAAACATATTTGATAAAAGTGGAAGAAACATAATATTATACTTAAATTATATTACTTGTCCAAACACATTAAGTTAAAATCTTCTAAGAGACTGATTAGATTAAGTTAAAGGAGTATAATAATGAAGATAAAAAGAATGTTAGTTTGTTTTTTTATGATTATATTAATATCATGTGGAGCTTCTTTAACACTTAAAGCAGCTATAGGGGTAGGTGCTTGGGATGCATTAGCTTTAACGGGAAGTTCAATTTCAGGAATTAAAGTTGGTACGGTAGGAATGTTGCTTAATTTTATATGCATTTTTATTGAGTTAATGATATTAAGAAAAAATTTTAAGATTAAACATGCTTTACAAATAGCGCTATGTATTATTGTTGGATATACAGTGAATTTCTTTTTTTATAATGTATTAGGCGGAATTGAGTTATCAAATTATTTTATTAGAGTGGTAATTTTGATAGTTGGATATATTATTAATGCATTTACAGTAGCAGTAATTATGCTGTTAGATGTAGTAACTTTTGCATTGGAAGGTGCCTGTATGGCTGTGTCAAGTAAAGTAGGAATTAAATTTCATATTTTAAGACAAGGAGTAGATGTTGTATGCATTGTTGTTGCGAGTATTGTAGCTTTTACTAGCAACGTTCCTTTAGCAATTAGAGAGGGTACAGTAATTGGTATGGTTATTTTTGGACCAATTATGGGTATATTCATGAAACAATTAAAACCAATATTCCAAAAATATGATTTAACTGATTAGTAGTATCCTGTGATGCTATATGTCTACTTTTCAGATAATTGCTTATATGCATCAAGTTTATATTGTACATTTTTATCATAGTTAAATTTAAAATAGCAGGTATAGATGCAATCTAAAATATATAATAGAGATAGCCTAGTTGAAAAAGATGAAATTTTATTAAAGTGATTTTCATTTGAACTTAAATACAAATGATAATTTGCATATTTAGTAAGTGAGTTTTCGTTTGTAGAAGAAATCAATATAATAGGGGTCTTGTTTGTTTTCAGTATAGAAGCTATTCTTTCTATTATTATTCCTCTGCCTTCAAAAGAGACTATTATTGCAATATGATTTTCATTACTGGTAGAGGCAGTTAAAAGTTGATGATATTCTTCTATAGGAACATTAATAAAGGTTCCTATTTCTTGCATTTGAAATTTGAAGTTTTCTGCAAAGTAAATATTTCCAGCAGAAGTGTAAAAATCAATATGCTGTGTGTTCTTTAAAACATTAGAAATTAATTTTAATTGTTCAGGATCTATTAAATTTAAAGAGGAAACCAATGTTTGCTCATATAATTCTTTCATTTTTGAAATAATTTGGTTTTGAGTTTCATTTTGGTTAAATGGGTAATTATAATCTAAGGAATTATTTTCTTTTAAATATTCATTAATAGATGCAGATACCTGTACTTTTAATTCTGAAAGGCCTGTTAAATCTAATTTCTGGCATAACCTATAAATTGTTGAGGTTGAAATAAAACAAGCCTCACTAATTTCAAGAGCGCTCATTTTCACAAAAGACTCAGGATTATCCTGCATATAGCTGACTAATGTTTTTTCATTTTCTGTTAAGTTGGTTAATTTATTTAATTTGCTAAAAATGTTCATGAAGATCACCTCATGAACATTATACAATATTTTATTAAATTTTGGTTCTCTAATTTAAATAACTACATTGTCTATGTATTTACTTAGTGTATGTGCAATTCCATCTTCTTCATTAGATAATGTAACTTCATCAGCAATAGCTTTTAAATCATCTACAGCATTAGCCATAGCTACACCTACACCAGCATATTTAATCATTGATGCATCATTATGTCCATCACCAAAAGCAATCATTTCTTCCTTTTTATATCCCATTGGAATTAATACAGTATCTAAAGCTTTAGCTTTATCAATTCCACTCGCAGTAAATTCAAAGTAGAAAGCTGCTGTAAACATGCAGCTTAAGGTATCTTTAAAGGGCTCCATCATTTCTTTGTGATGAGCTGTTAAATAGTCAGGCTCACCAGCCGTTAATATTTTATTTAATGGATAGTTTGCAAAGGCTGCCAAGTCTTCTTTTTCACATAACTTAAACTTACCGCCTCTAGATTCATACTTAATTATGTTTATAATTGTATCTTTGTAATGAATCTCATTGTTGAATACATCATTAACATACATATAATCCCCCTTATCAATCATTGGCTTAACGTCAAATTTTTTCATATGTTCTAGTACAGCTTGTCCTTCTTCAATACTCATGGTTTCATTAAATAGAACTTCATTAGTTTCACAATCAACAACTTTAGCACCATTAAAAGAAACTAAAAGTCCATGATTTTTATTCATCTTTAATTCTTTAGCAAAATCCATCAATCCAGAGGTAGGTCTACCTGATGCTAGAATTAATTTAACTCCATTTTCTTGAGCTTTAATTAAAATCTCTTTAGTCTTTTCTGTAATTAACTTTTTACTATTAGTTAAGGTACCATCTACATCCATGATAATTACTTTTATATTATTCATTTCACTTCACCTCAAGTTTTTTTATTTGATTATACTAATATTGGGTTTATAAATGAATAGAGTAATTAAAGAATGAAGAATATATGTCAAAAATAATAAAGTTATAAAGAAATAAATGAAACAAGTTTATCATTATCTAAAAGAGTATTTTTATTTAACATAAGCTTATTGACAGGTTGATATATATCATTTATATTATTTATAAAGAGACTTAATAAAGTATATTTATAAAGGCGGTGGGAAATCAATGGCTAGTGTAAATGCCAATTTAGTGAAAGAAATTAATTTAAATAATCTAAGAAATACATTTAAATTAGTAAAAACAGCAACAAAGCCTCAATTAGCAGAATTAACAGGCTTAAGTGTAGTAACAATTAATTCTTTAGTTAAGATCCTCGTTGAAAATCGAGAAGTAATAGAAGATGTAATATTGCCATCTAATGGGGGAAGACCAGCAACAGCCTATAGCTTTAATAGTGAATTTAGCTTAGCTTTGGTTATCTATTTATATGAGCAAAGAGGAGAAGATACAGCCTTTATATGTGTTTCAAATTTATATGGAGATATTTTAGAAAAAATCGAAAAAACAATGGATAAAATTCAAAACAATAGTTTTGATAGTTTAATTGAGAAGATGCTTTCAAAATATCCTAATATAAAAGTAATAAGCTTTGGAATGCCGGGGGAAGAAATTGATGGAAGATTACTAATTAGCGACTATAAAGAACTTCAGGATCAATTATTCACAACATATATTAAAGAAAAATTTAAGTTACCCGTTATATTTGAAAATGATATTAATGCAGCCGTTGAAGGCTATTGTTATTCTCATGAAATAACAGATACACAATGTGTTATAGGTATATATTTTCCAAGTAAATATCCGCCAGGAGCAGGAATTTATATTAATGGAGGAATTTATAAAGGGCGAAATGGGCTTGCAGGTGAAATTAAATATCTTCCTTTTGAAGTAGATTGGGATAACTTTAATTTTAATAAGGAAAAGATGAAAGAAATAATTATAAAAACAGTAGTAGCTTTTTGTTGTATGTATAATCCAGATATTATTGTTTTATATGGAGAAGGAATGCCAGATACAATTGTTGCTGAAGTTAAGCATAGATGTAATTCTGAAATTGAAAAAATTATGATTCCGGAGATAGTAATTTCTGAAGAATTGAATCATGATTTTGAAATTGGAATTAAACAGATTGCATTGAAGTCTCTAGATCCCATATTGAAGCTTTAAAAGAAAATTTTAAGAGCATGAAAATATATTAAAGTTTGTACTTAAATATGTAGTTTAATATATTTCTCGTGATAAACACTTTGTAAATGGACTTTATAAAGTTGGCTTAGAAACATTTGTATTAATATTAAT
Organism: Clostridium saccharoperbutylacetonicum N1-4(HMT); assembly: GCF_000340885.1. Classification (NCBI taxonomy): domain Bacteria; kingdom Bacillati; phylum Bacillota; class Clostridia; order Eubacteriales; family Clostridiaceae; genus Clostridium; species Clostridium saccharoperbutylacetonicum. The sequence goes on from NC_020291.1 coordinate 2,551,845, forward strand.
TTTTGGAATTATAAAATTAGAAAAGAAGATATTAAAAATTAAAAAGGAGAGATTTATAATGAGTTATATTGATTTACATATGCATTCAAATCATAGTGATGATGGTGAATTTAAGCCAAAGGAATTGGTTGATTTATGTTTGAAAAATCAAATAAAATATTTTTCTATTGCAGATCATAATAGTGTTAATGGAATAAAGGAAGCAAAAGAATATTGCATTGGAAAGGATATTAAAATCATTCCAGCAATAGAATTAGATTGTACTATCGATAAAGTTAATTTACATGTTTTGGGATATGGAATAGATTATGATAAGAAGATATTTCATGAAATTGAAGAAAATATTATTAAGCAGGAACAAACTGCATCAAAAAAGCGTATGAAATTGATTCGTGAATTAGGTATAGAATTCTCAGATGAGGTTATAGCGACCTTATCTAGAAATGGAGTAGTTAATGGTGAGATGATTGCTGAAGCTGCTATGGAATTTGACAAGGAACATAAAAATCCACTGCTTATGCCTTATTATGAAAATGGATCAAGAAGTGATAATCCGTATGTTAATTTTTACTGGGATTATTGTGCTCAAGGTAAACCAGCGTATGCTGAAGTGAAATTTATTAACTTGCAGAAAGCAATTAAAATTATTGAAGAAAGTGGAGGAATACCCGTACTTGCGCACCCTGGAAACAATGTTAAAGAAAATATTAACTTATTAAAGGATATTATTTCTTATGGTATTAAGGGGATAGAGGTTTATAGCAGTTATCACAGTAAAGAACAAGTGGCATTTTATAAGGAGTTTGCTTTAAAAAATAAATTGCTTTTAACTTGTGGAAGTGACTTTCATGGAAAAACTAAACCTAGCATATCTATTGGTGGGACAGATTGTGAAAACAATGAGGAACTTATTATATCCGAATTAAAAGAGTTAATACACTTATATTAGAATTAAAGATTAATGAAGTAATATGCGCAGTATGTGTTATTTAAAATTAGGGGAAAAATGTATTATTTATAATTAATTTATTAATATGTTTTCATAAATAAATTTCGATATAGAATGAGTTTATAATAAAAGGCGGAAAAATATGAAAATAGAATTACTAAAGTTAAACAGAGCAAACATAGTTTTTATTGGGTTAGTTATAATAAATATATGTGTATCTTATCTTGCTGGAAGTACTGGAATTTATGCAGCTACAGCATTTCGTGAATATGGTAGATTAGACTTGTTCAATGCAATGTTTATATTAGAGCCTTTAGCTAGAAGTCTTTCATTACTTATTTCAGGCAGAGCTGGAGAATATTTTGGTCGTAAACAATTATATATGTGGAGTGTGGGCACTTTTGCTCTAAGCATAGCAATTAGTGCAGTAGCAACAGATGGAATCACATTTCTTTTAGCTAGAGGTGCTTCAGGTTTCTTTTGGGGACTATTCTTTGCAAATGTATTTACAATGATAAATGACATAATGTCAGAAGAAGAATATCCAGTTAGAATTGGGATTATGCAGACGATCTATTCTTTAGTGCTTATTTTGGGTCCAATACTTTGTGGATTGCTTACTGAAAGTTGGAATTGGCGTATATCAATTGCTACTTTGCTTCCTTTATTTGTAGTTGGAATGTTACTTGTAGGTTGTTTTATGCCGAAGAGTAAAATAAAAAAGAAAATTAATGTAAATATTTTAAAAGAAAATTCTAAAACTGAAAGCATAAATCAAGATAAAAAAAGTGGAAGAGAATTACTAATTGTACAATTACTAAAGCAAAGGGGATATGGTGTAATTATTTTAATTACTTTCATAACTACATGTATTTCTTGCAGTGGTAATTATACACCGCTTTATGCACAGACTATTTTAGGTGCGAATACGGCTATCAGTGCTATTGTGCTTGCTCCGTGTAATATTTTCGTAATGGCCTTGTCAAGTGCAGCTGGTATATATATTTCAAAGAAAGGCTGCACAAAGACTATCTTTATTCTAATGTCAGGAACCATCTTTATAGGAACATGTATTTATGTAGCAACATTATTTATCTCTAGTTACTTTGTTATTATACTATCAACGGCAATTATAGGAATTGGAGTTGGGATACATCAAGTTGCTCCATTTGCCTTTGCACAGAGACATTTAGAGGACAAACTAATAGCAGAAGGAATATCATTCATTAGTTTTGTGCAAGGAGTTGCAGGAGTTATTGCTGGAATGGTATATTCGGCAACCATGAAAAATGGAATTGCATTTTCGTTAGCATTTACAGTAGTTTATAGTCTTACATTAGTTTTAATTACTATATTAAAATATAAAGAACCTCAAGGTGAGTAGAATCCAAGAAAGAACAATATGTTAATAGGATAATACGCAAATATTTATTTAAAGATACAAAAAATCAAAATAATTATATGAATTAAGGTAAAGAAAAGGAGAGGAAGGAAATGAATCAAAAAGAAAGAATGTTAGCAGGATTACCATATAAGGCTTGGCTAGATGGCTTAAGTGAAGAAAGAAGAGAAAATAAGTTGAAAATATATGAATATAACTTACTTAGACCAGATGAAAAAGACAGGATGAGTGAACTGATTGAAGATATACTTGGGAAGGCTGGCGATAATATTTGTATAGAACAGCCCTTTCACTGTGACTATGGAAAAAACATTGAAGTAGGCAAAAACTTTTTTGCTAATTATAATTGTACAATATTAGATGTTGGAAAGGTGAAAATAGGGGATAATGTTATGTTTGCACCTAATGTATCAATTTATACAGCAGGACATCCTATTCATCCAGATTCCAGAAATTCAGGGTATGAATATGGAATAGGAATAACCATAGGAGATAATGTTTGGGTAGGGGGAAGCGTTGTTATAAACCCTGGAATTCATATTGGAAACAATGTTGTAATAGGTTCAGGAAGTGTAGTTACTAAAGATATTCCAGATAACGTGATAGTAGTAGGAAACCCAGCTAAAGTTATTCGTGAGATTACAGAAGAAGATCGTAAATATTACTATAAAAACAAGGAATTTGACGTAGAAGATTTCAACGTTTAAAGCAATTTTGTGTATTCATATATCAAAATAAAAGACTTAAGAAATAGAGAGCCAATGTATGTGTGATATTTTGTAAATTATGTTATAATGAGTGTTATTAATAACTATAGTTTAATAAACAATAGTAAGATATGATGAATTAAATATTGTAAGGAGTAATAAATACTTAATGATTTAATTTTTAAAATAAAATTCTGTAATATAAAAAATACGATTAATCATACTAGAGGGGATGAATAAAAATGGAAATTTTAGAATGTATTAATAGCAAAAGAAGTATTAGAGCATATACAGATGAAATAATACCTGAAGAAGTTCTAAATAATCTAATTGAACTTGGTACAAAATCATCAACCGGTTCAGGTCTTGAACCATGGGGATTTGTAATTATTCAAGATAAAAATGAAATAAATTCATTATCTGAAAGGACAAAACAATATTTATTAGATAATTTTGAAAAATATCCTTATTTACATCAATATGAAAATTGGTTAAAGAACCCACAATATAGTATTTTCAATCACGCAAGTACATTGCTGATTATTTATGGAAATGTAGAATCTCATTGGCATGTTTATGATTGCAGTCTTGTAGCAGGAAATATTATGTTGGCAGCTCATAGTATAGGAATTGGAACTTGTTGGATTGGATTTGCAGAGCATACTTTAAACACAAAGGAATTTAAAGAAAAGTATGGTGTTCCAGAACAATATGAATTGGTTTGCCCTATGAGTATTGGATATATGAAAACTAAATTGACACCACCAAAAAGAAAAAAACCAATAATATTTAATAAAAAATAAAAGATACAATATTCATATATTGAGTATTATAGGTGGACAATCCCACCTATAATTTTTATGTCCATATTTCAACATTGTATTAAAACATAGCCTTATTTTTTTATTAAAATAGAAGTTTTTATAACAAAGTTTTCGTAACCAGATACAGACAATTCATCTAAAATTACATCTTCAAAAAAATACTCACTTAAATTTAAATTATTTTCATTAGCAAAGTCAAGAATTTTTAAATAGGTTTCTCCTATAGAGTCATATCCAGTTGTATGATAAGCAGTTAAATAGTTACCTGCTTCTTTTTTATATAAATTATTTTCTGTTAATGGTGCTGAAATTTTTGTATAAAAAAAGCTATATAAATTATAATTGGCTTTTTTTACATTTTCTAAGCTAAGCATTTGCCCAACAGTAAATGGAGAGATAATATTATTTTCAGTACAATATCTCATATGGTTTGCAAAAGATAGTGGGATATTTCCATAGTCTGAATTTGGAAGTGCATTTGAAATGAAGAATAATTCCATTTCCTCTTTTGATATAAAAATTTTTTCGTTAGTTATATTGAATATGGATTGAGTTGTTTTAACTTTTTGAGAAATTAAATTTTTTATAGCTAAGAGTCTATTAATTTCTGCATCTATTTTATTATTTTGATTATTTAAGAGATCTATCAATTCATTTGGAGTTCTTATATCTAAATATGCTTTGATTTCTTTAAGTGGCATTCCCAATTCTTTTAAAGCTGATATAACAAAAAAAGGTTCAACTTGAAAAGCAGAATAATATCTATATTCATTTTCTCCTTTTATTTCTGGTGAAAATATTCCTAATTTATCATAGTGAAAAAGTGTATGCTTTGTAACGCCAACAATTTTAGCAAATTCACCAGTTGAGAAATAAATTTTTTGATTTTTATTCATTATAAGAAAACCTCCTATTGACTATCGTGTAACACTATACTTTATTATATGAAATATAAAATTAGACTTCAAGGAGAAGTGAATATATTTTAAGGAGCGAAATTTAATGAATAAAAACTGGATATTTATAATAATTTCTGGAATTATAGAAGTACTTTGGGCTACAGGATTAAAATACTCAAATGGTGTAATTACTTGGATAGGAGTAGTAATGCTTATAGGTTTATCCTTTTGGTTATTGTTTGAAGCTACAAAAGAAGTTCCAGTTGCAACAGTTTATGCTGTTTTTACAGGAATAGGGACAGTGGGTACAGTTTTAACGGGGATGATTTTTTTTAATGAAGCCTTTAGCTGGAACAAAATATTATTTATTACTGTACTTTTAATAGGAATATTAGGTTTGAAAATTGTTACACCAAATTCAGATACGAAAGGAGAAATTTAATATGGGTTGGATGTTTTTAATTTTAGCTGGCTGCTGTGAAGTATTTGGTGTTGATAGTATGAATAGAGTGATGAAATATAAAAATATACAGTCTTATTTAAGGGTATTTATTGGATTTGTATTCAGTTTAACTTTTTTATCCATGGCAATGAAAACACTTCCTATGGGAATTTCTTATGCAGTTTGGACAGGAATGGGAACTGTAGGAGGAACCCTTGTGGGGATGATATTTTATGGTGAATCAAAGGATTATAAAAGGATTTTATTTATAGGTATGATTTTAGTTGGAGTAATAGGTTTGAAATTGGTAGCATAAATAATATTGATTTATTTTGGTTCAACTTAAATCTTTGATAAATTTAAAAGTTAAAAAATTAGAATAATATTTGAGGTTAAAACTTACCATAAAAATATAGATGGTAAGTTTTTATTTTTAATCTTACTAGAATATGGATTTGCTATTTTAATGATTGTTTGAGAATTGTAAATTAAAATAGCTATTGTTAAATTTTAATATTGTTGACATATTTAAATGTTAATAGTAGTATTATTAAATGAAAATGCAAATGCAAATCATATGCATGTGGAGGTGCAAATATGAAAAAGAAAATTATTTCAGGAGTTTTAGCTTTAATGACAGGTATTTTACTAATAGGCTGTGGGGCTAATACCCAAACAACATCAGATAACGCTCAAAAAGTAAAAGCTGATAAATTGAAAATCACAGTGTCAATTTATCCATTACAAGAATTCACAGAAGAAATTGCAGGAGATAAAGCAGAAGTTACCTGTTTAGTCCCTAATAACGTTGAACCACATGATTATGAGCCCAAAGCGCAAGATCTTGAAGTTCTAACTAAAAGTGATGCTTTTATTTATAATGGACTTGGGATGGAGAGTTGGGTTTATAAAGTCAACGACGTAATAAAAGATAAAAAAATACCTATTGTAGAGTCAACTAAAGGAGTAGAAGCAAGAAAAGAAGAAAATGCCATCGATCCTCATAGTTGGTTAAGTTTAAAAAATGCAGAAATACAGTCTGAAAATATAAAAAATACCCTTGTAAAATTAGATGAAAAGATTAAAGATTATTACGAAGAAAACTATAATAAATTTAAAGGTGAATTGGAAAGTTTGTATAATGAAAATAAACCTAAATTTGAAAAATTAAATAAAAAGAATTTTGTAACAGGACATGCTGCCTTTGGTTATTTGTGCAGAGATTTTGGATTAACACAAAAGTCAGTAGAAAATCTATTTGGAGAAGGTGAACCTACGCCTAAACAATTAGAAGATTTAGTTAAGTTTTGTAGAGAAAGCAATATAAAAACTGTTTTTTCAGAATCCCTTGCAAGTCCTAAGGTATCAGAAACATTAGCGAATGAAGTAGGTGCAAAGGTGGTTCCAATCTTAACATTAGAATCGAAGGAAGATGATAAGAGTTATATTGAATCAATGAGATATAATTTAGATGAAATTTATAAATGTTTAGAAAATGAATAAATGAATTAGTGTAGGAATATTTATAAGTTAACATAAAACATTAATACTAAGTTTCTTTTAAGAATATTTAAGAGGTTGTAATTTTTATCAGCTGGTAATATAATTCTTTTATGAAAAATAATTACAATAGGGAGAGTGAAGGATGAAAACTAAAATAAATATTGTTTTGGGTTTTATTGGATCTGGAAAAACTAGTTTTATAAATTCTATGTTAAAGACAGATGAATTGGCAAATGAAAAAATTGTAATTCTCCAAAATGAATTTGGAGAAACCGATATTAATGATAAACTATATAATTCCAATAAATTAATGAATATTATTAATTTAAAAAATGATTCAAATGAAGATATTACTGATATGTATATAAGAAATATTTTATTAAAGTATTCTCCGGATAGAATATTCATTGAAGAAAATAGCATGAAAAATCCTAATTCTATTATTAATATTTTTAATGACAAGTCCGTCAAAAAATTATGTAAAATTGATGATATTGTAGCTATAATTAACGCAAAACAATTTTTCATACTTTTGAAAAATCTAAAAAATATTATAAGTAATCAAATTTTTAATAGCGATAGCATAGTATTAAATAGTATAAATGAATTAGATAAAAATGAATTTAAAATTATACAAAAAGAAATTAAGAAGATTAATGAAACAGCTAGTCTTATAGAATATGTCCCTAACTTAAATATAAAAGAAATTTTTCAAGAGGAATTTAGAGAAATAAGAAATAGAAGTAATTTTTCTATAATGAAAAACTTGTTTTATATGGGGGGACTAGTATTACTATTTACTTGTTTAGTATCTCTTTATATGAGTGATTCTATTAGCTATAATGGCTATTTAGTTAAGTTTCAAAAATTATATATTGTATTTTTAAGTATTTTAATTCAAGGATTACCGTTCATTTTAGTAGGAAGCTTCGTGTCTGCAATAATACAAATTTATATTTCTAAAGACACATTTATAAAAATATTTCCCAAAAATATTTTTTTATCATGCATATTAGCAGCTTTTGCTGGTTTATTATTTCCTATATGTGACTGCGGGACAATCCCGGTTGTTAAAGGATTTATGAAAAAGAAAATACCTATAGGTGCTGGAATTACTTTTATGTTAGCTGCACCTATAGTAAATCCAATAGCTATTATTTCAACAATGTATGCTTTTCAAGGCATGAAATCAGTAGTAATTTATAGAGTTTGTTCAGGAATAATTATTGCAATAGTGGTAGGCTTAACTATGCAACTTTCAATTAAAAAAGGGGAAGAAATATTAAAGGATAATACTAATTTAACAAGCTGTAATTGCGGGCTATGTGATAATGAAGATAATACTTCAGAAAATAAGTTTGAGAAAATTAGATCGGTGTTTATTCACGCTGGGGAGGAATTTTTTAATACAGGTAAATATATGATAATAGGTACAGTTCTTTCTACCATTTTTCAAAATGTAATATCATTAAATAACAAGGGTTACCTTCCTAATGATAATAGACTTTCACTTATATTTATGATATTAATATCTTTTTTACTTTCAATTTGTTCAACATCAGATGCATTTGTTGCAAAAGGTTTTTTGACACAGTTTTCTATAAACTCTGTAATGGGGTTCCTAGTAGTTGGACCAATGCTTGATATAAAAAATGCAATTATGCTTTTTGGTAATTTTAAAAATAAATTCGTTTTAAAGTTAATGTTTTTTGTTTTTCTAGTATCATATTGTGTTTTAATAAACATTGGGTTAATTTACTTATCATATTAAATCTTATATATTATTGAGGTGAAAAATATGAAAAAATTAGATATGGATGTAATATTAAAAATGCTGATATTATTAGGTTTTTCAATATTTTATCTTGTGATTATTTTAAATAATCAAATATTAATTTATGTACATCCAAGAATTGTTCCATTTGCAATATTTGGAATGATATCGATGTTTATAATTGCATTATTTTTTATTCCAGATAGTATTAATAATAGAAAAAGAAAAATTAAGCTGAAAAATTATGTTGTCTTTGCAATTCCATTAATCCTAGTATTCTTTATGCAAAGTACTAATGCAAATTCATATACTGCTTCTAATAAAGATAAAAATACTGATATTACAGATAATTTGGATTCTGCTGGTTCAACATATGAAATATATAGTGGTAAAACTGAAAGCAATGGACAAGGTGTAGTTAATAAAAAACAATTAGATATTAGAAATAATATTATTGAAGTAAATCAAAGAAATTTTGTATTTTCCATTGATGAAATTATAGATAATATTGATAAATATGAAGGAAAAGAAATAGAAATAGCAGGATTTGTTTATAGAAATAAAGAACTAAAAGAAAATGAGTTTATATTAGGAAGGTTTATGATGGTATGCTGTGCTGCTGACATGCAAATTGCTGGACTTAGATGTGATAATAATAGTTTAGAATCTTACAGGAATGATACTTGGGTTAAAGTTAAAGGAAAAATTAAAAAAGATACTTATGATGGTGCAGTAGATCCGATTATAGTATTAGAACATATAGAAAAAGATAATAATCCAGATACTTCATATGTATATCCATTTTAATTGAAATTCATACTAGAATATAAATAAAATTATTAATATAAAAATATACAGATAGTTAAAGCTATTTAAGTTTTTGCTTAAAGTAGATCCAACTATTTTTTGTTATAGCTTATTGCATATTTAGATTAAAAATAATTTGTTCTTTAATAGAATAATCAAAGAAATTTTAACAATTAAAGTCGAGGAAATAATTATAATTCCTAAAACATAAATTATACTTTTTCATGAAAAAGAGCCTAATTCGATACAAATAATACATAAATATAGTATGAATGGCTGTGGTAATTTTGTTAGGATAAATATGGAGATGCAAATATATTGACATTAATAGCGTTAAGAATTATATATTAAATATAGATTCACTTAATTAATACCATATTAGAAATTATGGAATTGGAAATTTTAAAAAATTTATCAAAAGAAGAAAAGAGGTTAGTTATGCTAGTTGCTGTAGTTATTCTTAGTGTATTTATTATTTATGGCCTTACTAATTTAATGATTGCTAAAGAGGCAATGACATGGATTCTTATAATGTGTCCAAGTTTACCTCACTATATTTTTTATATAATTTATTCAATTTGTGCTGTATCAGTTTTTATTATGTTTTCTTTGCCTGCTAGATATAGAGTGCGAAAGTATATAGCTTGTTTTTCATATTATTGGATGGGCAGTTATTTCTATCTGCTGTTAACAACTTTAATTTCAATTATAATAGTGTTTTTTTGCTTCCAGTTTGGTTTTGTTAGTCCAGATTTTCAACGGCAAGTAGTTTTTATTAAAGGTTGGATTGTATTTATTACTGTTTTAGGTACTTTAATCTATGGAAGAATTAATGCGAAAGATATAAAACTCAATTCTTACGATATAAGGATTGATAAGAAAGCTGAAATTAGTGAATTGAAAATAGCCTTAATAAGTGATATTCATTTGAGTGGCATAAACAATTACGGGCATTTTAGTAAAGTAATTAAGAAGATAAATAGTACAAATCCAGATCTTGTATGCTTTTCTGGGGATATTTTTGATAGTGATTATTATGCAATGGAAAATTCAGAAAAGATACAAGAATTGTTGAAGGAGATCAAATCTAAATACGGAACATATGCTTGTATGGGGAACCATGACGCAGGTAAAACTTATAAGGAAATGATTGAGTTTCTTCAAAAATCACCTGTCAAGGTTTTAAATGATGATTACATTAATATTGAAAATAAATTTGTAATAGCTGGAAGAAGGGATTCAAGGCCTATTGGATATCAAGGTGAAGCAAGAGGACAACTTCTTGATTTAGATGAGAAATCTAAGGAGTTACCCGTTATTGTACTAGATCATCAGCCTTCAAATATTAAGGAATATAATTCAAATATAGATCTTGTTTTATGTGGCCATACTCATAGAGGACAAATTTTCCCTCTTAATTATATTACAAATGCAATATTTGATGTTGATTATGGATATTATAGAAAAGACAAAGATAGTCCTCATGTGATTGTATCCTCTGGGGTAGGTACTTGGGGTCCGCCATTTAGAATTGGTACTAATAATGAAGTGGTTAGCATAAATGTGCTTTTTAGGAAATAATTTTTGGTAAGTTGTAAAATGTGATGCGAAATTCTCTGAACTTGATAAATTTGATAAATAACTACTATAAGATTAATAATAAAGTAATGCTCAACAGTAGGCTGATGTATAATGCTTAGAGATCAATTAATTACATATATGTAATTGAGAGGTGGGATTTGTTTGGAAGAAGTGACATATCAGGATAGAATTAATGACAATATTAATAATAGTAAAATGCTTATTTTATATTTTAGTAATAAAGCATGTGGAGCTTGCGAAGTTATCAGGAGTAAGGTTGAGAAGCTTTTAGAATTATATCCTGAAATCAATATTATAGATATAGACGGTGAAAAAGAAATGAAATTTGCAGCAATGAAAAGTGTTTTCTCCTTTCCTTTGTTAATACTCTATATTGAAGGTAAAGAAACAATGAGATTTGGAAGAAATATCGATTTTCTTGAATTTGAAAAAAGTATTGATAGATACTATAAATATCTTAGTTAGTATTATTTTGAGTTGATAGTCCAGGCAAAATAGATGAAAGTGAGCCCAAAAGTATAAATAGAATACCAATAAGCATATTAAATGGGATTACTTCATGTAGTAAAATTAATGCAAGAATTGGCGCTAATATTGGTTTAAAGAAGAAAACTAAAGAAGTAACTTGTGCAGAAGTTTCTTCCATTGATTTAAAATAACAAGCAAATCCAACGCCAGTATTAATAATACAAATATACGATACAATAGGAAATGTGCTTAAAGTGTATCCTGTAAATAAAGGTATATTTGAGAAGATTTCAAGTCCACTAGAATAAAACAAGTTTGCAATAGGAGATATATGACTTAAACCAATTAAAGCTAACATTTCAAGACTTCCAAATAAAAAACCAAAGCAAGTAACTACGATACCTCCATATTTAGCGCATTTCTTTTTACCAGAAACTCCATAAAAAGCAAAAGTTAATGTAGATGCAATTGTAAGTATGGTACCAAGTACACTAAGTTGTGTATTTAATGGATTTATTATGATTATTGTTCCAACAACTTCAAGAATTAAAGCAAGAACATTGTTTTTGTGAATAGCTTCTTTCAATAGAAAGAAAGCCAAGATTGTAACAAAGACTGGATTGCAGCTAAATAAAACAGCAACAACAGAAGCCTTTGAGTTTTGGACTGCCAATTGATATAACACCATACTCACAACAGTACCTAAGAAACCTAAAAAAGCAAAATAGCGCAAATCTTTAGCTGAAATAGAAGAATGTTTTTTATGAAGTGCATTTAAAGCAAAGGGAATTAAAAATAACCCACCTATAAAAAATCTAGTAAAAGTAAGCTGTATAGGATTAAATACTCCAGAAATAAACTTTAGTACGATTTCCATTGTACTAAAAATAATAGTTGTCAAAGCTATATATAAATATCCCTTTTTCATGATAACACCTCCAAATTTGATCTGTATTGGTTAAAAAATACTTAGTAACTTAAAGGAAACTTTAAATATTATCTAGCTTTAGTATATAATAACAGCACATGTAATGTTAATACATATTTTATATATTTTTTAATAGGAGATCCTAAAATTACAACTAAACGTTTAGCGTTGTAAAGAAAGAATAGTTGTTTGCCACAATATTTACAAGATTATATTGATATTGTGAGAGAAGCGTTATAAAAAAGAACTCACAATATTTAGAGATACCTGTTAGATAAGCTTATCTGTGATATCACAGAAGAATTCCTTCATTATATTACTATTATTATAAAACAACGAATTTGATGTGGAGGATTACCGTTAATTTTTATAAATAATTAAAACTTGACTTTGTGAAAACGTTTATGGTAGTATATAAACATAAAATGAAATATATCATAGTAGACGTGCTACTGGTAATGCAGGCAAGATCGAATCAATCGTTTAGATTATTTTTATATAATCTAGCTATTTGATTTGGTCTTTTTTTGTTGAATGGCCATGAAACAAAAAGCTAAAAATTGTGTAAATATTTTAGGAGGAATTAATTATGGATTATGCAAAAATAGCACAAGATATTTTGAAAAATTTAGGTGGAAGGGATAATGTAAAAGAATTATCTCATTGTATGACACGCCTCAGATTTAAATTAAATAATTCATCTAAAGTAAATAAAGACGTAATTTCCAAAATCGAAGGTGTTATTTCAGTTGTTGAAGGTATGGGACAATTTCAAGTTGTAATAGGAAACAAGGTTACAAAGGTTTATGATGAAATGATTAAATTAGTACCGGAATCAGGTGTTTCAACTTCAGATTCTGCTGAAAGACAAAGTATTGGGAATGCACTTTTATCTGGTTTATCAGGCATCTTTGTTCCTATAGTTCCTGCTATTGCTGGATCTGGTATGGTTAAAGGGATTTTAGCAATTTGGGTACTATTTTATTCAAATAAATATGGAATTGATGTAAAACAATATCAAAGCTATATTATTTTAAATGCATTATCTGATGCTGTATTTTATTTCTTACCTATATTTTTAGCATTTACAGCAGCTAAAGTATTTAAAACTAGTCAAGTATTATCAATGATTATTGCAGCAACTTTATGTTATCCTGCTTTCACTGCACTTATGACAGGAAAGGATGCAGTTGATTTTTTGGGACTTTCTGTGACAAAAGCGCCTTATACCTCTTCTGTAATTCCAATTATCATTGCAGTATGGGTACTATCTTATGTAGAAAGATTCTTTGAAAAACATATACCAGAAGTATTAAAAATTATTATGGTTCCAACCTGTGTCTTGCTTGTGATGCTTCCTGCTACAATTTTACTATTTGGACCTATTGGAATATATTTGGGAAATGCTATTAACTTTGCTTATAAATCTATTTATATATTTAGTCCAGTTTTATGTGGAGCTTTTATTGGAGGTTTATGGTGCGTGTTGGTTATTTTTGGTGCACATAAAGCTTTAGTTCCAATTGGTATTAATGATGTTGCACAAACTGGAAGGCAAAATCTTTTGGCTTTTGCAGGTGCAGCTAACTTTTCACAAGCTGGTTCTGCACTTGGAGTATTCTTTAAGACAAAAAATAAGCAATTAAAAACAATTTCTATGTCTGCTAGTATTACTGCTCTTTTTGGAATCACAGAACCTGCTATCTATGGTGCAAACCTTAGATTAAAAAAACCAATGGTATGTGCTGTAATCTGCGGTGCTATTGGTGGTGGAATTATGGGGATTGGAGGATCTTATGGAAATGCCTTTGCAAACCAAGGTATCTTAACAATACCTGTTTATGCTTCAGCTGGAATGGTACCATTTTTAAGTTACTTAGGCGGTTGTGCTATTGCATTCTTTGGTTCTGCTATTTTAACTTATATAGTTGGTTTTGAAGATATAGAAAATGAGGATGAGGAAGCAGATAAAACTAGCAATTCACCTGAAAATTTATATTTTAGCGATGATCTTGAAATTACATCTCCATTAAGTGGAAAAGTTATTCCATTAACTGAGGTAAATGATAATGTATTTTCATCAAAGGTTATAGGTACCGGCGTAGCTTTAATTCCAACTGATGGAATAATAAAAGCCCCTGCTGACTGTAAAGTAGTTTCACTATTCCCTACGTTACATGCTATAGGCTTAAAATTAGATAATGGAGCTGAATTATTAATTCATATTGGAATTAATACAGTAGAATTAAAGGGAAGACATTTCGAATCATATGTAAAACAAGGTGATTATGTAAAAAAGGGAAATAAACTAATATCTTTTGATAAGGATAAGCTTAAAGAAGCAGGATATGATATTACAACACCAGTAATAGTTAGTAATACAGGGGATTTTGCAGATGTAAGTACATGTGAAAGTAAACATGTATCAGATAACGATATAATTATTTCTCTAGCAAAATAAAATGAAATAGACTAATATTAACTATTTTTAATATAAAGCACAAAAAATAACAAGGCTATGTGATTGACAAGGAGGATTTACATGAATACGATATTTCCAAAAGATTTCTTATGGGGTGCTTCATCTTCTGCCTTTCAAATTGAAGGTGCATGGGATGAAGATGGTAAAAAAATGACTGTAGCTGATTATAACTCTTTTAAAAAATCAGACATACAAGCGGATACAAAAGTAGCTTCTGATTTTTATCATCATTTTGAAGAAGATATAGATTTAATGAAAGAATTAGGAATGAAAACTTATCGTTTTTCTATCTCTTGGGCAAGAATTATTCCAGATGGTGATGGGGAAGTTAACCAAAAAGGAATAGACTTTTATAATAAAGTAATAAATAAATTAATAGAATGCAACATTGAACCTTTTGTAACTTTGTATCATTTTGATTTACCGTTTACTTTAGTTGAAAAATATAATGGGTGGGAAAGCAGAGAAACAGTATATGCATATGAAAGATTCGCCAAAATTTGTTTTAAGGAATTTGGAGATAGAGTTAAGTATTGGCAGCCTCATAATGAGCAAAATTTAATTGTCAGAGTTGAAGAAAGAATCAATATTTATGATGAAAAAGACCCATTAAAAATTGATAAAATGCGTGCTCAAATGGATTATAACATGTGTTTAGCTCATGCTATTGCAGTTAATGCATGTCATGAAATGATAAGAAATAGTAAGATTGGAGCAGCTGTATCATCATCTGTAACCTATCCACTTACTTGTAATCCAGAAGATGTTTGTGCTTCACGTATGAATGATAATTTTAAGGTTTATTATATGCTTGATATGCATTTTTATGGTGAATATCCGGGATATTATTTAAAATATCTTAAAGAACGAGATATAATGCCTTATATTGAACCAGAAGATAAGGACATCTTAAAAAGAGCAAAAATGGATTTTATAGCAGTAAATTATTATAGAACAAATTGTGCAGAAGCTTTACCAGTTGATGATAATCATCCTTATGGAACTAGAGAAGGTGCTGTAGACTTTAATCTATATGGATTATTTAAAATGTCCATGAATCCTAGATTGAAAGCTTCTGAATATGGTGCTTCAATCGATCCGTCAGGTTTGCGTGTTGCATTAAATGAGTATTGGCAAAGATATCATCTGCCTCTTATAATAACAGAAAATGGATTAGGAACTCCTGATGTTTTAGAAGATGGAAAAGTTCATGATGACTATCGTATTGACTATTTAAGAGAACATATAAATGCTTGTGCCTTAGCTATAGAAGATGGTGTTGAAATGCTTGGTTACTGTCCATGGTCATTTATGGATCTTTTAAGCTCTGCACAGGGCTTTAGAAAACGTTATGGTTTAGTTTATACGAACAGAACTGACCATGATATATTGGGATTAGAGAGAATAAAAAAGGATAGTTTTTATTGGTATAAAAAAGTTATAGAAACTAATGGAAAATTAGAATAAGGTACCAGAATTACTAAATTATTTAATCATATCGATGAAAATCCTCGATAGGTCTCATATATTTTATAGAACATTGAGTATATGTATCTTGTAGTTACATATACTCAAATGACAATAAAGTGAAACTTTTCATATGGAGTTTTACAGATGTTAGTTATCAGATAAAGCAAAATAGATTATTGAACTTTTCTAAACTCACTTAAATTAACTCTATTTATTTAGAATACAATGATGAGATTGGAGTGCTGAGTATGCATATTACAAAAATATTAAATAATTCCTTGGTACTTGCAAAGGATACAACAGAGAATGAAATGATTTTAATGGGAAAGGGGATAGGACATAAACATACTATAGGCTATGAATTAAAGAAAGAAGAGATTGAAAAAATTTTTGTTCTTCATGATGAAACTATGAAAAGAAATATTATACAGCTAGCTGCTGAAATTGACGAGGTTTATTTCAATATTGCACAAACTATTATTGATTACGCAATAACAAAATATAATATGAAATTAATGAATCATATATATTTAGCATTAACTGACCATATTGCATTTGCTGTAAAGCGGTTTAAATCTAATATTGTAATAGAAAATAATTATTTGTTAGAAATTAAAGATTTTAATCCTAATGAATATGATATTGGAATATATGCACTAAGAATAATTAATGAAAGCTTAAATTTGGAACTTCCACAAGAAGAATGTATAAATATTGCTGGTCATTTTATTAATGCTCAGCAGGATAACCCTTATAGTGAAAAAAACAAGAAAATTTCTAAAATAATAAAAGATATACTTGGGATTGTTCACTATCACTTTGCAATTATATACGATGAAAATTCATTTTACTATAAACGCTTTATAACACACCTGAAGGCTTTTGCTCAAAGATTTCTTAATAATCAGCCTAGTAAGGAGCAAGTTGATTTTATTTATGAACAAATAAGGACTAATTGCAGTGCAGAATATGAGTGTGTAAAAAAAATTAATACTTATATTTATAATGAATATTCTAGAAATCTTCCTATTCAAGAAGAATTGTACCTAATGATACATATACATAAAATTTTAGGAGAATTGCAGGAGAATATTTAAAATGTTCTTATTGCAACTACTTCAATATTATAAAAAATAATTAGATAAGGAGATTTATATATGGGGATCATTTTGGTAATTGATGTAGGAACTTCGAGTATGCGTGGTGTATTATATTCCAAAAGTGGAGAGGTACACAAGATTATTCAAGAAATATATTCTCCCGAATATCTTATTAATAATAAGGTTGAGCAAGATCCGTTTACATTTAAAGAAGCTCTTGTTAATATAGTAAAACAATCTGTTGATATTGTAAAAGCTTTATCTGATGAAATCATTGGTATTTCACTTACATCCCAACGCTCTTCTATGATTGCATTAGATTCTGAATATAATCCATTACGCAAAGCTATAATGTGGCAAGACAGGCGAACGCTTGAAATATGTTCAAATTTATCTCAACATGAAAATTATATTTATGAACGAACAGGTTTAAAATTGAGTCCAGTTTTTTTAGCACCTAAGATAGCATGGTTAAAGCAAAATGAAGAAGAGATATATATAAAATCGTTTAAGATTGTTACTATAGCAGATTATCTAATGTGTATAATGACTAATGAGTTAAGAACTGATTATACTTATGGCAGTAGAACTCTATTAATGAATTTACATACTCTTAAGTGGGATGCTGATTTACTTAACTTATTTGATATAGATGAAGATAAATTATGTACTTTGGGTGGACAAGGTTCCATTGTGGGATATACAACTGATGATTTTTCAAAACTATCTGGATTAAAAACAGGGATTCCTGTAATTTCAGCTGGTGGTGATCAGCAATGTAGTGCAATGGGAAATGGTGTGATTAATGAAGGTGATACTCAAGTGACCACAGGAACAGGATCATTTGTTATTACTTCTTCTGACAAGATTCATATTGATCCAGTTAGTAAAGTTATTTGTAGTGTTTCTGCGGTTCCTAATAAATATATTCTTGAAGCTAGCATATTAACATCGGGAACTATTTATAATTGGTTTAATAATAATTTTTATTGTAGTGATGAAACTGCTGAATATAACTATGATAAAATAAATTTCGATGCAGAAAGTTCTGAGCCAGGTTCTAATGGTATTATTTTATTGCCATATTTTCAAGGGAGTGGTTCACCTAATTGGAATCCAAATGCTACAGGTTTATTTCATGGTGTTTCACTTGGTACTAGAAGGGGAGACTTTTCGCGTAGTATATTAGAAGGAATAGCAGCAGAAATAGGGGAAAATCTAGATATACTACGCTCATATGTAGGAAAGATAGCTAGGATTAATATTTCTGGTGGGCTTACTAAAAATCCCCTTTTTAATCAGATACAAGCTGATATGTATGGAGAATCTGTAAATTTACCATCTGATTTTGAAACTACTGCTCTCGGTGCATTTGCAAGTGCAGCTGTAGCTTTAGGTCTACATAAATCTATAACTGAAGCATTAGAATGCTCAAACAAATATAAGGAAAACACAGTTTATAAGCCTATTTTAAATAATATTGAAATTTATTATAATATAAAAATTCGTAGAAAAGCTGTTTATAACGATTTATATAATGGAAATAATCAATTGAATTATTCAGATTCTAAGAAGGTTTCTATTGTCAGATAAACCTAGTAGTTAAGAAAAAAGTATATTAAAGATTAATAAAATAGGATTATAAAAAAGCTCAGTTTTTTTGTTACTCAGCTTTTTTATTATTTGAACTAATTGTAAAAATAAATACTATTCTTAAGTAAAATAAGGAGGGAATTTATTTTTATAAAGCTATCACTTTAAATTGTTAACTTCCTTTAAAATTTCTTCGAGCTTTTTAGTAGATGTAATTCGTTCGTTGCATTTTTCACTATCTATACATACGTCAAAACCTATTGATTTATAAGCACCTTCACCAGTATAGTTCGTTTTACAAATAGCAGAGACAAATGCTATTTCATCTTCCTTACCCATTCTATTACAAAGTGCACACATATGAGTATTGCTTGAACTATGACTTGTTAGTGTACATGTCATACCGACAAGCTTATCCATCATATTATAAGCTACAAATAATTTTCTAGTTGAGTCATCAAACCAGCCTAAGTAAACTTTCTTTGAAGTTTCTTTATCTAGATTTGGTAATTTAAGTTTCTTTTCTTTTTTAAATAGCTTGCTAAGTTGAGCAGTTGTTGGGATTTGCATTCCATATACATATTCCTTCAAACTAGACAAATATGAATCAATATATAAAGGATCATTTATTTTAGTAATATCTAATAATTCTTTTTCTTCCTCTGATAAGTTTGGGAAAATATTTAATATCTTATCACATATATAAGACTTAGTAGCCTCAATAATATTAGTGTCTGAAGTTCCTTTATAAGCGTTATTTAAATCCTCCATACATTTCTTAATATAATTGTATTCATGTTTTTTTATGAAAGCGTTCATAAAATATAGCACCTCTTTTCTATTGTTATCATCCGTAAGGTTGAGAAAATATAATTTTATTTTTGTCTATAGATATCTAAATTAATAATCAAACTTATAAATGAGATATGTATGCATTATCGATAAATTATAATCGTAACACTACACTAGAAATCAGATACATTTTTCTGGAAGCAGGCATGTGAAATTGAGCTGATGATGGTTCTTAATGGGGGCTTGTTTTATTTACAGCTTGTCTAAAAGTGAATGTCCAAAAAGTAAGTGCCCAAATTTTACATTTGGAAACACGAACTTTCTCCCTGGAGCTTTTATATTTGGAAACATGAACTTTCTCCTTGGGGATTTTACATCTGGAACATGCTGAAATGATGACAAGCTGCCATTTAGAACCTTCCAGCGAAAATTTCACTAGTCCTGTGGAAGATAAATGTGTCTGATTTCGGTAAGTTTTGCATAAGTCTAATTCTTGGTTTGGACATCTATAGTTGTAAACAAAAGATGATTACTACCACTTAAGTTTAAAGCAATAATAATCATCTTTTATATAAAATATAATATATATTCACAATCATTTTGCGTTTAATAGTTTTATTGATTTCTTCAATAAAATCATAACATGATTTTAAATAAGGCTTCAATCTAATAAACAGTTCTGTAATGATTATGAGCATATGAGTTTTTCTTTACTAATTATTCGTCTTATACTCTTTTCAGAAAGGTAATATTCCTCAGTCAATTCATTAATAGTAGCACCACTAATGTACTTTTTATAAATTTCATTGTTTCTTACCTTAAGACTACTTTTTATACCACTTTTTTCTCCCCAGGCTTTATGATTTTCATCTTTCCTAGGAATATAAAGATATTTTCCATCCACATATTTTTGTATAATTTGAACAATTTCCTCTGGTAACACATCTTGTGCTTTTGCATATTTCATTTCCTTACTCCTCCACTTTTTAGAAAGTATTAAAGCAAAGAATACAAAAAAGCTATGTGTCACAGAGCCTAAAACATGTACGCATTCCAGCTAACTTAACAGCTTAGGCTCCAAACAAAGCATAGCCGACTTTGTATAGTCTTTGCAAGGAGCAAACTGATTTAAAGCTGAATGTATCACAGACCTTCATAAAAAAACACCCCCAATACGGTTAAGTTATGTTTATTATATCATAATATTCTGATTCAAAAAAACATGATATAATGCAATTACTAGGAATCAATGAGCAATTGTCACTTCTAAGAAATTATTTCAGGATTTCTTAGAGTTATAAGGAGAGATTACTTAGAATTTTATATGCATTACAAAAAAGAATTGTTCAAAGTTCTAAGATTTCCAAAGGGAATCACCCTAAATTGACCATTGATCATCGATTATTGAAAATTTACAACTGAGTTGATCATTTGTTTAAAGAAAGGAAAATCAAAATGAGTGATGAAAAGAGTACCTTTAATAATTACATACCAAGAAGCAGTTTTCTTAATGTAGAAAATTTAATAAATGAAGATAATTTAATTAAAGATATATATGGCGATAGATTTTTTAAATTTGAAAATAAAAATAATTTAGATACAAGTGAAAAAATTATTAGAACTTCAGGCTCTCATAATTGTGGTGGACGTTGTGTAATTAAGGCGCATGTGAAAAACAATAGAGTTGTAAAGATATCCACTGAAGATGATATTGAAGATACCTTTGAAAAACCACAGCTCAGAGGCTGTTTAAGATGCAGAGGTTATCGTAATCGCCTATATAATTATAATAGATTAAAATATCCAATGAAGCGAGTTGGAAAGCGTGGGGAAGGAAAATTTGAATGTATT
Organism: Clostridium saccharoperbutylacetonicum N1-4(HMT); assembly: GCF_000340885.1. Lineage (NCBI taxonomy): Bacteria > Bacillati > Bacillota > Clostridia > Eubacteriales > Clostridiaceae > Clostridium > Clostridium saccharoperbutylacetonicum. The sequence goes on from NC_020291.1 coordinate 2,573,438, forward strand.
AGCTGGGATGAAGCTCTTGATATTATTGCAGATAATATTAAAAGGATTAGGTCAAAGTATGGACCAGATTCTATTTATATGAATTATGCCACAGGAAATGCAGGGAAGACTTCTGAAAGAAAATGGATGGCTAGACTCCTTAGTTTGAATGGAGGATATTTATCTTATTATGGTTCATATAGCTCAGCATGTACTCAAATAGCTACTCCCTATACTTATGGAACAGCCTACACTGGAAATAGTCGTGAGGATTGGTGTAATTCAAAATTAATAATTTTACTTGGGTTTAATCCTTGTGAAACTGTTCATGATACTAATACTGCCTATTATCTTAAAATGGCAAAAAAAGCTGGAACCAAGATTATATGTATAGATCCAATGTATTCAAGTACGGCAGCAGCCCTTGCAGATGAGTGGATTCCTATACGCCCAACTACAGATAGTGCATTATTAGATGCAATGGCTCATGTTATAATTAGCGAAAGACTTCAAGACCAAAAATTCTTGGATAAATATTGTTTAGGCTTTGATGAAGAGCATATGCCTGAAGGAATACCAAATGGGAACTCTTTTAAAAGCTATATCTTAGGGGAAGGTGAGGATAAAACGCCAAAGACTCCAGAATGGGCTGAAAATATTACAGGGATTCCAAGAGAAACAATTATTAAGTTAGCACGAGAATATGCAACTAATAAGCCTGGTGCATTAATACAAGGTTTTGGACCACAAAGACACGCTTATGGTGAACAAGTAGTAAGAAGTGGGACAGTGCTTGCAGCTATGACAGGTAACGTTGGTGTTAGTGGAGGTTGGGCCTCTGGAACTGGCTACACTGCTAGGCAGCAATATGTAGCTTCAATACCTAATGATAATCCTAATAAAGCTGAAATTTCTGTGTTTTCTTGGCCTGACGCCATAACTCATGGTAAAGGAATGGGAGCGGATTACAGTGTTGTAGGGGTGGATAAATTAACCTCAAATATTAAACTTATTTTTAATTTAGGTGGAAATTGTCTTATAAATCAACATGGAGATTCAAATGCTACAGGAAAATTATTAGAAGATGAAAGTTTAGTTGAATTTATCCTTGTAACAGAGCATTTTTTAACAGCAAGTGCTAAATATGCAGATATATTATTGCCAGCAGATAATATGATGGAACGAGATGATATAGTTACGCCATGGGTTGATGGAGATTATGTGCTTTACATGAATAAAGCTGTAGATACAGTTTATGAATGTAGAAATGGCTACGACTGGATAAGTGCTTTAGCAGAGAGATTAGGCTTAAAGGAAGAATTTACTGAAGGTAAAAACTTAGAAGATTGGTTAAGATATATAACTCACGAAACAGCAAAGAAAAATCCAGGGTTCCCGTCTTATGAAGAATTTAAAGAAAAAGGGATATACAGATGGGAATATGATGAACCAAGTATTGCATTTAAAGAACAAATAGAGGATATTGAAAATAATCCATTTCCCACGCCTTCGGGTAAAATAGAAATTTTCTCTAAGGCTTTATGGAATAAGAATAATCTAAAAGAAATACCAGCTGTACCTAAATATGTTTCAGCTTGGGAAGGTCCAGAAGATTCATTAAAGGAAAAATATCCGCTTCAATGTATCGGTCATCATACAAAAAGAAGAGTTCATTCGATCTTTGATAATATGAATTGGATGGAAGAGGTGGAGCCACATTCAGTTTGGATTAATACTTTAGATGCAGAAGAGCGTGGATTTAAGGATGGGGAATTAGTTAAAGTTTTTAATGACAGGGGAACTATTATAATACCTGTTAAGGTCACTCCTAAGATTATGCCTGGAGTTGTATCTATACCTCAAGGAGCTTGGTATTCTCCAGATAAAGAAGGAATTGATAGAAGAGGCTGCATTAACACCTTGACTAAATATAAACCTACACCATTAGCCTTTGGAAATCCAAGCCATACTGCACTGGTGGAAATAACAAAAGCATAGGGGGAGAAGAAATGATGAAACAATTGGCCTTTTATTTTGAGCAGGAGCACTGCACAGGATGTTCTACTTGTCAAATTGCTTGTAAAGATAAAAATAACCTAGAGGTAGGAGAACAATTTAGAAAAGTATATGAAACTACTGGTGGCAATTATGTGAAAAAGGGAAATGTAGTTATACAGGATATATATGCTTTTTGGACATCTATAAGCTGCAATCACTGTATTGAGCCTGCATGTGTAAAAAAATGCAGAACAGGAGCATTATATAAGAGAGTTGAAGATGGAATAGTGGTTATAGATAAGGATAAATGTATTGGCTGCAGGGCATGTGTAAATAGTTGTCCTTATAAAGTGATTCAATATGACGCAGTTTCTAAGAAAGCTAGAAAATGTGATTTTTGTTTAGATTTAATAGAAGGTGGAAAAGACCCAGTATGCGTTTCAGCATGTCCAATGAGAGCTTTGGATTACGGGAATTTAGAAGAGCTGCAAGAAAAGTACGGTACTGTAAATGAAACTGATGGACTACCAAGCTCTGATATTACAAAACCAGCCTTGGTGATTACTCCACACAAAAATGCAAAGGGGTGTGCAAATAAAAATGGATAATATAAATCAATGGTTTTCTGAAAGAAAAGCAATATATTATATATTATCACTTTTCTATGCTGGAAAAGTAAATGAAGGCTTAGAGCTTTTAAATAAAAGTAATTTGTTGAATAATTTTAAAAACTATGAACACAATAAAAAGCTTTCTAAGGGAGCTTTGGAAATCATTAATGAATTAAATGAAAGTGATAATTTTGATTATAAGAAAGCTATTTTAGAAGAGCATCAAAGATTATTTGTGGGGCCTAATGAGCTTTTAGCACCACTTTGGAAATCTGTATATAAAACAAAAGATAAATTACTTTTTGGAGATATAGAACTAGAGGTTAGAAGCTATTATAATAGTGTAGGGTTAGACGTTAAGCCGAGTGAGGCGGCTGATTATCTTCCTTTACAATTATCATTTATGTCACAACTATGCAGTATTGGGCAAGAATATAATTTAGAAGGATTGAATGCGGATGAATTAGAAAAATTAAGTGAAAACTTATCAATGCAAAAGGAGTTTTTAAATAAGCATTTGCTGTCTTGGGTGCCTCTGTGGGTAGAAGTTGTAAATAAAAATGCAGGAGGACAATTTTGGAAAGGATTTGCCGAGCTTACTGAAGGCTGGCTTGAAAATGATTTGATAGAAATAGAAAGGATATATATAAACTATAGGAATTTTTAAAGTAATTTAAAAAATGGTAGCACTTTAAAGTTGAGTTGCTATTTTTTTATGCTTTTTTTGAAAAAAATTCAATTATCGGAGGAATTTTTGTATTTATACAGAATATATTAAGTAAAAGTAATTTTGCTTTATAGAAAAATGTCGAATTTAGAAGAAATGTTTTTGCTTTGATTATATATTGGGTTTGGGAATCTGAAATGAAATTTTTAATTCTTTCATGAAGTATATAAATAAAATTTCTTTTTTAATAAACTGTGGGAGGGGTTACATATGTTTTCTTTAGGGAATGTAAGAGTAAGAACAAAACTTATTGGAGGCTTTATAATTGTTTCACTATTGATAGGTTTGGTTGGAGGGTTAGGAGTTATATCACTAAAAAATGTTGGTAAAAAGGCTGAAGGTATATATAGTCAAAATCTTAGGGTTGTATACATACTAACTGATATGCAAGCTAACTTAGAACGTGTTCGAGGTAATATGGCTGAATTGATATATGTAAAGGATCAAGCTCAAAAAGATGAATTGAAAAAAAGCATAGCAAATGATAAGGAAGAGAACACTAATTATATGAGCGAATTTGAAAGTATTAATATTAGTGATGAGGAAAAGAAGGTATATGAAGAATTTCAAAAAAATATAACTCAGTATAGAAGTTTAAGAGAAAATGTTATTAAACTTGTAGATGAAGGAAATTTTGAAGAGGCTGAAAAACAATATGTACCAATACGTAAAGTAACTGAGCCAATGTTTATTTCTTTAGATAAGTTAATTAATATCAATGTGGATAGTGCAAAGTCAGCAAATGATAATATCAAGGCAATTAATGCATCATCTAACATGATTATGATGGCTTTAAGTATCATTGGCCTTATATTAGCAATTTTACTAGGAGTAATTCTATCTCGTGATATAAATAAACCACTTCAGAAAATAAAGATGTTTGGTGAAAAACTTGCAAATTATGATTTGAATTTTGATTTTGAGGTAACTAGAAAAGATGAATTTGGACAAACAGGAGGCTCTTTAGTTATAGCACAAAATAACATAAAAGAACTTGTTAAGACAATAATTGAAAATTCTCAAAGTATGAGTGCTGCATCAGAAGAACTTTCAGCTACAGTTGAGGAAATATCATCAAAAGCTATAAACATAGATGAGGCAGTTAATACAATTGCAAGTAATATGCAGGAAGCTAGTGCTGAAACAGAAGAAATAGGAGCATCAATTGAAGAAGTAGATTCTAGTGTAATTGTACTATCTCAGAAAGCTATGGAAGGAAGTAATAATTCCAATGAATCTAAAGTTAGAGCAAAAGAAGTTAAAGATAGTAGTAAAAAAGCAATTGAAGAATCTCAAATAATATTCAATGAAAAGAAAAATAGGATGTTGAAAGCTATTGAAGATGAAAAGGTAGTTGAAAATATTAAAGTTATGGCTGGCACAATAGCTAGTATAGCAGAACAAACTAATTTACTTGCACTCAATGCTGCAATCGAAGCTGCAAGAGCAGGGGAACAAGGAAAAGGCTTTGCGGTTGTTGCAGAAGAAGTTAGAACCCTTGCTGAACAATCAGCAGAAGCTGTAAAAAATATTCAAGAAACTATAGAAGAAGTACAAAAAGCCTTTAAAAATAGTATTGATACTGGAAATGATATATTGGAATTTATTAATACAGACGTACATAAGCAATTTACTGAATATGAAAAAACAGGCAATCAGTATTATAGTGATGCTGATTTTGTCAGCACAATGTCAGAAAATATTGCTGCAATGTCAGAGGAAATCACTGCCACAGTAGGACAAGTAAGTGAAGCTATGCAAAATATGGCACAAAATACACAAAAATCAAGTGAGCAGGCTGAAGAAATAAGGGAAAGTGTGAATGAGACAACTCAAGCCTTAGAGCATGTAGCTTTAACAGCTCAAAATCAGGCTGAACTTGCTCAGAAGCTTAATGAAGTAATTCAAAAATTTAATATTTAATTATAGATATCCAAAGCAAGAATTAGACATATGCGGAACTTACCGAAATTAAACACATATTTATTCCAGCGGACTAATGAAATTTTCGCTGGATGGGTTCTAAGTGGAAGGTTGCACCCATTTCTGCATGTTCCTAAAGTAAATTTATGACAAGCAGAAAGTGAAACAACCTTCCACTAATAACCATCACAGCTTAATCTCATATGCCGCTTGCACAAATATGTATCTAATTTCTAGTGTAGTGTTACGATTATAATTTCTCAATGATGCATGTATAGTCCATTTATAAGTTTGATTATTCATTTGGATATATATAAAGGATAGTAGCTTTTTAGAGAAGCTACTATTTTTAATGTGAAATACATACACTTAAACCGTCTGAGAAAAACTAATGCAAATAAAAAATGTTGACTATGAAATAGAACAAATATAGAATAACATTATTAAATTTATTACAGAGTTAAGAGGTTAGAATGACACAAGAAAATACTCAGTTAAAAAAGAAAATTAAAAAAGAAAGAATAAGAATTAATAATTTAAGTGATTTTAGAGCTGCATTAAAAAAAGAGGGATATAACATAAATGGATTAGAGGAAGAGAAATTTATAGATAAAATTATAGATATTTTAAAACTGGACAGAAGTGTGGCAAAGAAAATTTTTGCCTCCTTTAAAGATACAGCTGTTACTTATAGAGCAAATGATATTATGGACTTTATAGATTATATGAAAAAAATAAGCTTATTTGAAAATGAACATAATAAGTTATGCGAGAAGATAAGAAAAATAGAAAAGCTTAGTATAGCTAGAGTTGAGTATGAAAGAGAATTGAAAGTTAAGGATGATGTTGAGCATATAATAACTAGAATAGAAGAAATAAAAAGTGATATATCTGAAATAGCAAATCATGAAGAAAAAGAAAAATTATATAGTTTAGAAAAAGAAATAGAGAAAGAATATCTTTATGCAAAGGATATTGAGCTATTAAAAAAAATGCTTATTACTAGAAAAGAATGCTCAAGAGAAAAATATAATGAGGAAACAAAAATTAAAGTAGTATCTATAGAAATACCTAAAGACATAGATTACAGATATATTCCAGCCCAAATAGGTACTATAGAATATCATCAACATTTAAGTAATAATATACCTAGAATGCAACGTTTAACGAAGAATATAAATAAATATATGAGGGTTCATGAAAATGAAAAAACAACCTTTAAAATAAATCAAAGCAAGGCCTTGCAGGATTCTATAAATATAGCATTAGCAACATATGATAATAAAGAATTTAAGGCGATAAGTGGAAGTAACAATATAGTTGATTATTGTGTTGCACCTAAAGAAGAGGAGGCTGTTTTTAAAAGTAATAAGGTTAATAAATTAGGAGAATTAGGTATAGGATATAACAGAGTTAATGATAGTGAAAAGAAGATATTAGAGGAAATACATAAACAAATTGAAGAAAAAACATTGAAGGATGAGGGGGACCTAATCCTGTTAAGTAAATGGGAGCCTTGTCCAAGTTGCTATTTTGTAATAAGCCAGTTTTGCAAAATGCATCCACAAATAAAAGTTCAAGTGAAATACAGTAAAAAATATGGAGAATAAATATAGAAGCAGTTTTTGCAATAGTACTTTTTTAGTATTATTGCAAAAGCTGCTTTTTATCTATTATGAAAGATATGTTATAAATTTTATGCATATTTTAATAAGAATACTATCATAATAATATGTAAATATTAATTGAATACGTTGAAAAGAAAGGCCTAATAGCATTTGTCAAAAATCTGAATTTTCAAATAAAGGGGTAAAATAATTATTTGTGCTATAATGTATCTGTAAATTTGATTTTTATATAAAACTTTTAAAAATTACTAATTGGACCAATGTCTAATTATGATGAACAAATAAATTTATTAAGTAGTTATTATTTTGTAAAACATTATTATTAAATTATTGACTACTGGGAGGGGCTATGAAATGAAAAAAATAGGACTAGCAATTCAAATTCTTATTGGACTTATATTAGGTATTACTGTAGGAGCGATTTTTTATGGTAATCCAGCTGTTGTAGCATATTTACAACCATTTGGAGATATTTTCATCAGATTAATTAAAATGATTGTCGTTCCAATTGTATTTTCATCACTTGTCGTTGGAGTTGCAGGTGTAGGAGATATTAAACAAGTAGGTAAAATAGGTGGGAAAACAATACTTTATTTTGAAATAGTAACAACAGTTGCTATAGTAATTGGGTTGCTTTTAGCGAATTTGGTGCATCCAGGAGCAGGAATAAATATTCAAGAATTGTCATCAGTAAGTATTGATAAATATATGAGTACAGCAGATGCAGCATCTAAACATAGTTTTGCGGATACAATTATTAATATTGTTCCAACAAATGTTTTCGATTCTTTTGCTAAAGGAGACTTGCTTCCAGTAATATTCTTTTCTGTTATGTTTGGATTAGGTGTTGCTGCAATTGGTGAAAAAGGAAAACCAGTTCTTTCTATTTGCCAAGGAATAGCTGATGCAATGTTTTGGGTAACTAATCAGATTATGAAACTTGCTCCACTAGGGGTTTTTGGTCTAATAGGTGTAACTGTTTCAAAATTTGGAGTAGCGTCACTAATTCCATTAGGTAAATTAGTTATTACTGTATATATAGCAATGTTTTTCTTTGTATTTGTTGTTCTTGGCTTAGTAGCTAAATTTGCTGGGACAAGTATAATAACACTTATAAAGATTTTAAAAGATGAAATCATCTTAGCTTATACAACTGCAAGTTCAGAAGCAGTTTTACCAAAGCTTATGGAGAAGATGGAGAAGTTTGGTTGTCCAAAGGCTATCACATCCTTTGTTATACCAACAGGATATTCCTTTAATTTAGATGGATCAACCCTATATCAAGCAATTGCAGCACTTTTTATTGCGCAGATATATGGAATTCATTTACCGCTTGCAACACAAATTAATTTAGTGCTTGTATTAATGTTAACTTCAAAGGGAATGGCAGGCGTTCCAGGTGCTTCTTTCGTGGTTTTATTAGCTACAGTAGGGTCTGTAGGAATACCAGTAGAAGGGGTAGCATTTATCGCTGGAATTGATCGTATTGTTGATATGGCAAGAACTACTGTTAATGTAATAGGAAACTCATTGGCTGTAGTGGTTATATCTAAGTGGGAAGGAAAATACGACGTTGAAGAAGGAAACAAATATTTTAAAACAATTACAAAGACAGCAGAGTTAATGTAATTAAAGAAGTTATTAATTACCTGCTTAAGCTGGAGAAAAAATATGTATTTTAATTTTTACATATCAAAATAAATATTTGAGGGGCAGCATTCAAAGTGTTGCCCCTTCTTCATGTCTTTTTAGTTTTTTGTTTACAACTAGATGGATTTTTGGATTGCTACTAAAATTTTTTGAAGCATTGTTTGAAATATTATGAAATAAAGAAATCATAATAAAATATAGTCGGTAAAACCAATGGAATAATGCTATTTATTTGATTAAAATAAAAAAATAAGATATAAATTTGGAATAATTAACAAGTAAACCTATACAAAAAGTGTTGACTATGGGATAGAAGGAATATAGAATAACATTATTGAATTAAACTTTGAGTTCAATTCAGATACTCTAAAAAAATAATATTCTATGTGCCTATATTAAAAGGAGTTGACAATAATGAGAGATTTAAAAAAGATTATAATTATCCCATTAGTTGTAATTTTTTTTTGCAGTAATTTATTTTTTATTTATTTGTTAAAAGAAAAGAAAGTAGACCAAGAACCAATTAAGCCTAAAATAGTTTTAATTTCACACATTAAAACTAATCCTTATTGGCTCAGTATAAAGGCAGGAGCAGAAAGGGCTGCAAAAGAAAGGGGAGCAGTGGTAGAATTTTTAGGACCTATGACTGCAAGTACAGAGGATGGACTAAATATTTTTGAAATGGCAACCTCGGCAAAAGTAAGTGGAATAATAACTTATGTCCAGGAGGAAGGAAAATATAAACAAAAAATTAATAGTGCAATAGAAAAGGGAATACCAGTAGTTACAATAGATGCAGATGAAGAAGATAGCAATAGACTGGCATATGTTGGTACTGATAACAATTTAGCTGGACAAGTTGCTGGGGAAGCTATGGTGAAAGAAATAGGAAAAGAAGGTAATGTAGCTATAGTAATGGGAGGTAAAAATGTTAAAAATCAAAAGGAAAGGGTAGAAAGTTTTACAAAATATATAACGTCAAATTCTAATTTGAAAATTGTTGACACAGATTCTTCTGATGCAATGCTGCTTGAAGCTGAAATTATAACAAGAAAAATATTAAATAGAAATAATAAAATAGATGCTCTATTTTGCACTTCAGCACTTGATGGAATAGGAGCCGCTAAAGCAGTAAAAGATTTAAATTATAAAGACAGGGTAAAAATTATATGTTTCGATGATTTAGAAGAGACCTTGAAAAATATTAAAAATGACTTAGTTTCAGCAACTATAGTTCAAAAAAGCGATGAAATGGGGTATAGAGCAGTTAACATTGTCATGGATAAAATTCAAGGAAACAATATTAAGAATTTTAAATCTTTAATAGATGTAGATGTCGTTGATAAAAGTAATGTAGATGCTTATATGCAGGGAGGTAATAAATTTGAAAACTAAGAGTTTAAACAGCAAATTTATTATGTTTGTTATATGTTTAATAATTCCTATAGGCATATGCAATATAATATCCTTAGGTATGAGTAAAAAGATTGAAGCTAGATATTCTACTATGCTTAATAATATGCTTATGACAAATGAAATTAGGCAGCACGTAGATAATTCTTTAGATGATTTTAATCAATACATATTAAATGGCAGCAGAGATAAGAAAGCTAATTATGATATTGAAATAACGCTTGCCAAACAGAAAATTAATACACTTAAAATAAATTCTGATAATGTAAATCAGTATATATTAAGAGATTTAGATAATACTCTGGAATCATATATAGAAAAATCTAATAATACAATCACAGCTTATGAAAATAGAGAGGGATATATTTTCTATTATGATGATTTTATAGCAGCTAAAAATATTGCATCTTATTGCGATACCCATGCGGCAACCTTAATGCAGAATTTTTTAGAAACCAGTAGCATAACTTATAAAGAATTAAATAGAAATAGTAATGTAATTTATGTTGCTCTCACAATATATCTTATAGTGATTTTAGCTTTATGTGTATTATATGCTTTAGTTTTTATAAGGAATATATCTGGAGGCTTAAAAGGAATAGTTGAAACTTCAAATAAGGTATCTAAGGGACAGTTTGAATATTATGAAGGTAATAAAACTGATATATACGAACTAGACATACTTATAGAAACTTTTAATACTATGGTTAAAGACATAAAAGAGCTTATAAGTTCAATTAATGAAAAGCTTTTATTAGAAAAAAAGCTTAAAGAAGAGGAAATGAAAAATCTTCAATATGAGAATGCCTTAAAAGAATTTGACTTAAAAGTGCTGCAATCTCAGATAAACCCTCACTTTTTGTTTAATACTCTAAATTGTATAAATTCTACGGCTATGATGGAAAATGCTACAACTACAAGTAAATTAATAAAATCCGTTTCTAATATTTTAAGATATTCTTTGAGGAGTACAAGCACAAATGCATTATTAGAAGATGAAATTAAGATTGTAGAAGATTATATTTATATACAGGAATGTAGATTTGACGATAGAATTAAATTTAATTTAAGCGCAAATATGGATATGAGAAAAGTAAAGGTACCCGGTATGACGATACAGCCACTAGTTGAAAATGCCTTTATACATGGTATTGAAGGAAAAGAAGAAGGAGGATATATAAATATTACTATATATGCAGAAAATGATGAATGTAATATTGTAATTGAAGATAATGGAGTAGGTATTTCAAAAGAAATTTTAGATAAGATTAATAATTATGATTACAACACAAAACACACTGGTCATACAACAGGTTTAGGAATAAACATGGTAGAGAAAAGACTGAGATACCTATACAATAAAAATAATATGTTTAAAATGGAAAGTGAAGAGGGGAAAGGGACAAGGGTTTATTTGAAAATACCTATAATGGAGGATGAGAGTAATGATGAAGATATTAATTGCTGATGATGAAAGGTATGACAGAGAAACAGTTAAACATATAATAAAAGATAATTTTTTAGAAGAACTAGAGATATATGAAGCTAAAAACGGAAGAGAAGCAATTGAAATATCTGAAAGAATTAGACCTGATATAGCTATAATTGATATAAAAATGCCGGGGATAGATGGAATACAGGCGTTAAAGGAAATGAGTGCTACTCTGCCTAATTTGTATAGCATAATTTTAACAGCTTATGATTATTTTGATTTTGCATTAGAGGCGGTTAAAATAAATGTTAAAGAATATCTTTTGAAGCCTTTTGCAAAAGATGAAATAATAGATAAAATTTCATTAGGAATAAAATGGGTTAAAAAGGAGCAAGATAAGAGAAAAAGTGAAATTGAAGATAAAGAAAAAATATATACTTTATTGCCTGTTCTTGAAAACCAATTAAGTGATCTTATTATAAATGATAAGCTGGCAGGGGTAGATTATAGAATGTACTTACAATGTTTAGATATGAGTTTTGTAAATAGTTATGCAATGGTTATTTCGATAAAAGATAAATATGATTACAAAGATATTAACAGAAATGAAAAGGATCAAATTAAAATTAAAATAGGTGAGTATATTAAAGAATACGTTAATAGAAGATATAAATGTATAGGAAATTATGTATTCTATGAAGAATTAACATATTTTATACAAATAGAAAATGAAAAAACTAGTGATTTTAAAAATCTAGAAATTGATCTTGCTTTTAATTTAAGACAAGAGATAAAAAGGCGCTTTAATGTATCCATAAGAGCAGGGCTTGGAAAAGTATTTGATTCAGTAGAGGAAATAGTTGAATCATATAGACAAGCTACTAAGTGTTTGGTGTACAATTCTGATAATGTAAATATAATATATATTGATGATGTTGATGGAAAGTTAAGTAATGATGGCTTTTTTGAAGAAACATCAACTAATATTAAAAACAATAAAAATAAAAGCATGAATAAAATGAAAATGAAGTTGTTTGAAAATGTAAAAGGCTTCATTAAAGAAAATATTGAGACGGAATTAGAACTGGAAAAAGTTGCTGGTAATTTTGGCTTAAGTGTATATTATTTTAGCAGAACTTTTAAAGAAGTAACTGGAATTAATTTTTCGGAATATGTAAATAAATGCAGAATAGATATGGCTAAGGAACTTCTTTCAAATGGAGAAATGAATGTAAAAGAGGTCTGTTATAAGATTGGCTACAATGACCCCAATTATTTTAGCAAGGTATTTAAAAAATATGAAGGTGTAAGTCCAGTTAATTTTAAAGCTGCTATAGAAGAAAGAGCGTAGTTATTAATTATTTTAGAAAGAGTGATAGTTATCAAGAACAAGTTTAGTATTCTTATCTCTATATTAATAGTATTAAATATTACAGGATGTTCAGTCAGTAGAAATATTCATGCATCGGAGAGAAAAGAAGATAGTTTATCTAAAGAAGTAGTTGAAGAAGAAAAGAGTACACATATACCAGATACAAAAGAAATTATATACACCCTATGTTCAGATGACTTCGGAGGGCGTTTAGTTGGTTCGGAGGGCAACAAAAAAGCTGAAAATTATATTATAGGGATACTAAAAGATTTAAAACTGGAATCATTATTTGCAGGAGAATATTATGAACTATATACCCAAGAAGTTTATAAAAAATATGGGTTAATTAATGATAATGATAAACCAGAAACAAAAGAAATTCATAATTTGGTAGGAATTATTAAAGGTATGGATAGTACAAAGGCACTAGTTATTTCAGCACATTTTGACCATATTGGATATCAAGATGGGAAGATAATTAGAGGAGCACTAGATAATGCCTCTGGTGTAGCTACATTAGTGAGAATAACTGATAACTTAAAGAAGAGGTCACAAAATAAAACTTTTAGCCAAGATGTGATCATTGCGTTTTTTAATGGTGAAGAAGAAGCGCAACAAGGAAGCAAAGCCTTTGTTAAAGAAGTAAAAGACAAGTATTCAAGTTTATATGATATAAATATAGACTGTGTTGGTGGAAAAAATGCGGGAAAAATATCTTTAAATAACAGTAGTAATTTATCCAGCAAGTTAACAGAAGCAATGAAAGTTACCTTTAAAAGTAATGGGATGGATTTTTCAGAAGTCAAATTGAAAAATGATACAAGTGATCAAAAAAGTTTTGAAAAAAAGGGAATCCCTAATATCTATATAGGCCAGGATAATTTACAACCATGTATCCATAATCCAAGTGATAATCCAGACACTTTAGATTATAATCAAATAGACAAAGTTGCAGATGTATTAAGTGATTTTATACAGATAAATGATGGGAAGACTTTTGAAAAATAAGTTATAAGTAATTAGTATAAAAAATATCGGTATTTAAAGAGCAATATATTACTATAATCATTAAATAATTCAAGTTAATTCTTATTTTAAAGAGTTAATTTGGATTTTTTTTGTGCTTTAGTGTTCAGAAAATCACCTGCTAAGCAAGTGTCCTGACTTTATTGTAGAGACACAGCAAATGCAGATCACAGAAATTATATAAAGGAAGTATAGTTAATAATGAATTAATCCAAGTGTTTTTCTAGTAAAAATTTGCTATATAAATACAGCAATATAAAATTATAACTCAGCCAATTAGTCTATTTGAAACGTTTACTTAAAACTATATAATTAGCATTGTAAAAGAACTTAATTATAAAAAAAGGGGAGAAATAACATGAAATCTAAAAAAATGATTAAAGTATTAGGCTTAGCATTAAGTGGGGTATTAATATTTTCAGCCCTAACAGGATGTGGAGCAAAAAAAGATGGTCAAGCTGCAAGCAATGGAAATAAGAAAATAAAAATTGGTGTAAGTATGGATGACTTAAGACTTGAAAGATGGCAGCATGATAAAGAAATTTTTGAAGCAGAAGCAAAAAAATTAGGAGCTGATGTTGTTTTCCAATCTGCTAATGGAGATGATCCAACTCAAATGTCTCAAGCAGAAAATCTTATATCTCAAGGTGTAGACGTTTTAGTAATCATACCACATAATGGTGAATCAATTGCACCAATAGTTGATGAAGCACATCAAAATAAAATAAAAGTTTTAGCTTATGACAGACTAATAACAAACAGTGATTTAGATTATTATGTATCTTTTGATAATGTAAAAGTTGGGGAATTACAAGGAAAAGCAATAGTAGATAAAACTCCAAAAGGAAATTACTTTATGATGGGTGGATCTCCAACTGATAATAATGCAAAGTTATTTAGACAAGGACAAATGAATATAGTAAAACCTTTAGTTGATAAGGGTGATATAAAAATAGTTGGAGACCAATGGGCAAAAGACTGGTCAGCAGAAGAGGCTTTGAAGATTATGGAAAATGCTTTAACTGCAAATAACAATAAAATAGATGCAGTAGTAGCTTCAAATGATAGTACTGCAGGTGGAGCTGTTCAAGCTTTACAAGCACAAGGTTTAGCAGGAAAAGTTTCTATTTCAGGACAAGATGCTGATTTAGCTGGATGCCAAAGAGTTGTTGAGGGAACTCAAACAATGACAGTATATAAACCTATAAAGGATATTGCTGCAAAAGCCGCTGAAATGGCAGTAAAGATGGCTAAAGGTGAAGATATTCAAACAAATGGAACAGTAACTAATAATGGTAAGAAGGATGTACCTTCAGTATTACTTACTCCAATAGCAGTTACAGCTGACAATATGATGGCTACAGTTGTAAAAGATGGCTTCCAAAAGTTTGAAGATGTATATAAGAATGTTCCAGCAGATAAAAGACCAAGTAAATAAATAGTATCTTGAGGTTTGAAGGTTACTTCAAACCTCAGTATTAGAGAGGAGACAGGCATTTCATGAGTGAGTATATTTTAGAAATGAAGGATATAGTCAAAGAATTCTTTGGAGTTAAAGCATTAGATGGAGTTAATCTAAAAGTTAAAAAAGGTGAAATTCATGCACTTTGTGGTGAAAATGGTGCTGGAAAGTCTACCCTTATGAAAGTTTTAAGCGGAGAGCATCCAACAGGATCTTATTCAGGACAAATAATCTTTGAAGGTAATGAATTAAATCAAACAGGAATAAAAGATTCAGAGAGAGTTGGTATAGCAATAATTCACCAAGAATTAGCACTTATTAAGCAATTATCCATAGCAGAAAATATTTTTTTGGGAAATGAAATTGGTGAACATGGCCTAGTAAACTTTAGTGAACAATTAAATAAGACCAATGAATTATTGAATAGAGTTAAATTAAATGTTAGTCCTCTAACAAGAGCAGGGGATCTAGGTATTGGACATCAGCAATTAGTTGAAATTGCAAAAGCTTTATCTAAAAATGCAAAATTATTGATTCTTGATGAACCTTCAGCATCTTTAAGTGAAGGTGAAGTAGAAGTTCTAATGGGAATATTAGATGATTTAAGAAAAGATGGCGTTACATGTATATATATTTCACATAAACTTAATGAAGTTACAAGAATTTGTGATAATGTTACTGTAATTAGAGATGGGTCAACAATAGGACAAGTTCCTATTAAAGAGATAGATCAAGATAAATTAGTTCAAATGATGGTTGGAAGGGAAATGAAAAACTTATTTCCAAGAGAAGACCATGAAATTGGTGAAGAATTTTTTGAGGTAAAAAATTTAAATGTTTTTGATCCTTTCAACAAGAGTATTAAAAGGGTAAAAGATGCAAATTTTACATTAAGGCGTGGAGAAATACTTGGGATTTCAGGTTTGGTTGGTTCAGGTAGAACGGAAATGGTAGCAAGCATCTATGGAAGTTTTCAAGGTGTAAATAATGGTGAAATATATCTTGAAGGTAAAAAAGTTAATATAAAAAATCCAAGTGAAGCCTTGAGTAAAGGTATAGCAATGGTTCCAGAAGATAGAAAAAAAGATGGAATAATTGCAGGTATGAGTGTCGCTAAAAATATGACAATGAGTAACCTTTTAAAATATAAAAAGGGACTTAACGTAATAGATAATGATAAAGAAATGATGGATGTTTTAAAACTTATTGAGGATATAAAAATTAAGACTGCAACCACTGAACTTGCTATAAAAAATTTAAGTGGAGGAAATCAGCAAAAAGTAATACTTGCAAAAAACCTTTTAGCTGAACCACAAATATTAATACTTGATGAACCTACTAGAGGAATTGACGTTGGAGCTAAATATGAAATTTATAAATTGATTTTTAAATTAGCTAAACAAGGAATATCAATAATAATGGTTTCGTCAGAATTACCAGAAGTACTTGGAATTAGTGATAGAGTTTTGGTAATGAATGAAGGTGAAATAAAGGCTAGTCTTGATAATGATGGTTTAACTCAAGAAATGATTATGAAATATTCAGTAGGAAAGAAAAGTGAAAATGTAGATGAAAATCATAACGAAGAAATTGTATCTTCTATAGGAGGGGTATAAAATGCAAATAAGTAAAAATAAAAGTATGAGTGTAGAGTCAGAAAAAGGAAATAAATTTGGATTAAATACTATATTTAAGTCTAAGATGACAACAATATTAATAGCAACAGCAGCAATATGGGTGTTATTTACGTTTTTAACAGATGGAAACTTCTTAACAACTAGAAATTTATCAAACTTATTTAGACAAATGTCTATTACAGGAGTTCTTGCCATAGGAATGGTCTTTGTAATAATTTTGGGTGAAATAGATCTTTCAGCTGGGTCAACTCTTGGGCTGTTAGGTGGTATTGCAGCAATTTTAAATGTTTGGTTAGGTTTTTCAGCTATTCCAACAGTAGTTATAACTTTGATACTTGGTGTAATTATGGGAGCATGGAATGGATATTGGATAGCATTTAGAAATGTACCATCCTTTATAGTTACCTTGGCAAGTATGCTTGTTTTTAGAGGTATATTAATAGGTATTACTGGTGGTAACACTGTAGCACCATTAACTCCAGACTTTAAAGCAATAGGGCAAGCTTATCTTCCAACAGCTTTTGGATATATATTAGTTGTATTAGCAGTAGCAGGTGCAGCATATTTAATATTAAATAATAGAAAAAATAAACTTAAATATAATATCGAAGTTAAACCAATGGGAGTTGATATTGCAACTATTGTGGGAATTGGAGTGGTATCTTTAGGATTAGTATTAATTCTTAATGATTATCAAGGCTTTCCAATACCAGCCTTTATAATGTTAGTTCTAGCATTAATACTAGGGTTTGTAGGAACAAAAACTATCTTTGGTAGAAGAGTATATGGAATTGGTGGTAATAGAGATGCCGCAAGACTATCAGGTATAAATGTTAAAAAACATATCATAGTTGTTTATTCAGTATTAGGCTTACTTTGTGCAGTTGCAGGTATATTACTTACAACAAGATTAAATGCAGGTTCAGTATCAGCAGGACAAAATGCAGAAATGGATGCTATAGCATCATGTGTTATTGGAGGTGCAAGTTTAGCTGGTGGTAGTGGTACAGTTGTAGGAGCATTAGTAGGAGCTCTTGTAATGGCAAGTATAGATAATGGTATGAGTATGATGAATACACCAACCTTCTGGCAATATATTGTTAAAGGTTTCATATTACTAATTGCAGTATGGATGGATATATCATCTAAAAATAAAAAATAATTTAGGTTGAAATTATATTAATCATTAATTTTTATAGATAATAAATCAATTTTATAGATATCCAAAGCAAGAATTAGACTTATGTGGTTACTTACCGAAATCCAATACATTTATCTTCCACAGGACTAGTGAAATTTTCGCTGGAAGGTTCTAAGTGTGGGCTTGCCATCATTTCAGCGTGTTCCAGATGTAAAATCCCCAAGGAGAAAGTTCATGTTTCCAAATATAAAATTTGGACATTCACTTTTGGACAAGCTGAAATGAAACAAGTCCCCATTAATAACCTTCATCAGCTCAATTTCACATGCCTGCTCCAGAAAAATGTATCTGATTTCTAGTGTAGTGTTACAATTATAATTTCTTAATGATGCATGAATATTACATTTATCTTCCGCAGCACTTAAATCAGTTAACAATTAACAGTTATCAGTTGAGGAAGAAAAGCTAATAGTTTTTCTTAAATTATACATTTTCTAAATCTTTAAAGAGATTTAATATGTAACTCATAACTCATAACTGATTCCAAGCCTGCTCCAGAAAAAATGTATCATATTTCTAGTGTAGTTTAGTAATTTTAATTTCTCAAGAGCGTATACGCATTCCATTTATAAGTTTGAGTATTAATTTGGATATCTATAATTTAGAAAATTAGTGGAGTTTATTTGATTATAAGCTAAAAAATAAGGAGATGTACTTATGTGCTGGTTTAGGCATTTAAAGATATCACAAAAATTAATATCAGCTTTTATGGTAATTGCAATTTTAATGGGTGTTGTTGGATACATTGGAATATATAATATGAATAAGATCAATTCTAATGCTGTTACTATGCATGATTATAATTTAGAAAAAATAAAATATTTAACAACAATCAAGCAAAATTTTACAGATATTAGAGCTGGCTTATTAGAGATTGTGTATCAAGACAAATATGAAAAAAAAGATGTTTTAGAAAAGGAGATATATTCATTTATTAATGAAAACTATATCCAAATTGATAAATATGAAAGTTCATTACTTTCAAAGGCAGACGAAGCAACATTTTCAGAATTGAAGGAAAATGTAAGTGTTTATTTAACAGCATGTAATAAAGTAATTAATTATGTTAATGAAAATAACTATAAGGATGCAGAAGCTAGTATAGTTGGTGTTACTGAAGCTAGGAAAAAGATATATACAAATTTGAGTGATTTAATAGAAAAAAATAATCTGGAAGCAGATAGCTTTAATGAAGCAAACAATTCAACTTACACAGTATCATTCTATCTTGCAATTTGTATAGTGATATTGGGCTTTATAAGTGCAGTTTCTTTAGGATCATTAATATCAATATCTCTTTCAAGGCAAGTTAATAAAGTATTAGCATTTGCTGAAGCACTTGAAGGTGGGGATTTAACCAAAGGAATACAAATTAATTCAAGAGATGAAATAGGAAAACTTTCAAAAGGCTTAAATAATGCTAATGAAAGTATAAAAAAATTGATTGTTAAAGTAATTAACAGAGCTAAAGATATAAATTCAGCTACTGAGGAATTATCTGCAACAACAGAAGAAATCTCACTTAAAATGGGAAATGTTAATAAATCAGTTGAACAAATATCTAATGGAACACAAGAATTAAGTACTACCGCTAAAGAAGTAACAGCTTCAACGAAAGAAATAAGTGTTACTACAAATATACTTGCACAAAATGCAAACGAAGCAGAAATATCTATAAAAGAAATACATAAGAGTGCTATTGATATAAAAGAAAAAGCATTAAATAATATTGAAAAAAGCAATGTTATTTATAATGAAAATCGTATAAGCATTATGAAAGCTATAGAAGATTCAAAAATAGTTGAAGAAGTTAAAATGATGACTATTTCTATTGGAGAGATAGCAGAGCAAACTAATTTACTTGCATTGAACGCAGCAATAGAGGCTGCAAGAGCAGGTGATCAAGGTAAAGGGTTTGCAGTGGTGGCAGAAGAAGTTAAAAAATTAGCAGAACAATCCTCAAAAGCAGTTGCTAAAATTCATGATATGGTTTTACAAGTTCAAGCTGCTTTTAAAAGTCTGTCCAAAAGTGGACAAGATGTACTTGAGTTTATGTCAGCAGATGTTAAACCTACTTATGAACTGCTTATGAATATAGGACTTAAATATGAGAAGGATGCTGAATTTATGCATAGCCTAATAGGAAATTTTGCTGAGTCATCAAAACAAATTGATGATGTAGTGATGCAAGTAAGAAGTTCAATAGAAAATTTATTTGGAGTTGCTCAAGAATCAAAAATTAGTACTGAGGAAATATCTAATAATATTAATGAAATCACAATAGCTATAGCAGATGTTGCAAAATCATCTGAAGATCAATTAGAGCTTTCATATGAACTTAATAAAATGGTTCAAAAATTTAAAATAAATTTATTATGAAAAAGTTTACTTAAATATATTGACTTAAGACAAAAATGGAAGTAAAATAAACTTATTAAAATACATTTAAAAAGTTATTTAAAAATATTTTTAATTATAAATTATAAAATGAGGAGGCTATTACAATGAAAGAATATTTTGGAAATGTTTCAAAAATAAATTACGAAGGACCTGGTTCTAAAAACCCTTATTCATTTAAATATTATAATCCAGATGAAGTAATTGGCGGCAAGACAATGAAGGAACATCTAAGATTCTCCTTATCTTATTGGCACACATTAACTGCTAATGGAGCGGATCCATTTGGAGCTGGAACTATGCTTCGTCCATGGGATGATATAACAAATGAAATGGATTTAGCTAAAGCCAGAATGGAAGCAGCCTTCGAGTTGATGGATAAATTGAATATAGAATATTTTTGTTTCCATGATAGAGATATTGCTCCAGAAGGAAAAACTCTACAAGAAACTAATGAAAATTTAGATGAAATAGTCGCATATTGTAAAGAGTTAATGAAGAAATACAATAAAAAACTTTTATGGGGAACAGCAAATTGCTTCACAAACCCAAGATATGTTCATGGTGCAGGAACTAGCTGTAATGCGGATGTATTTGCTTATGCAGCAGCACAAATTAAGAAAGCTCTTGAAGTAACAAAAGAATTAGGCGGAGAAAATTATGTTTTCTGGGGCGGACGTGAAGGTTATGAAACATTATTAAATACTGATATGGGCTTAGAATTAGATAACTTTGCTAGATTACTTCAAATGGCAGTTGATTATGCTAAAGAAATAGGCTTTACAGGTCAATTCTTAATAGAACCAAAACCAAAGGAACCAACAAAACACCAATATGACTTTGACACTGCAACAGTTTTAGGTTTCCTTAAAAAGTATAATCTTGACAAATATTTTAAAGTTAATATAGAAGCAAACCATGCTACTTTAGCACAACATACTTTCCAACATGAACTTAATTTTGCAAGAATTAATAATTTCTTAGGAAGTATAGATGCTAATCAAGGAGATCCGATGCTTGGATGGGATACAGATCAATTCCCTACAAACATATATGATGCAACTTTAGCTATGTATGAAATACTTAAAAATGGTGGACTTGCTCCAGGTGGAGTTAACTTTGATGCAAAAGTTAGAAGAGCATCCTTTGAAAAAGAAGATTTATTTTTAGCTTATATAGCTGGAATGGATACTTTTGCTAAAGGCTTAAAAGTAGCTCACAAGCTATTAGAAAATGGCGAATTAGAGAACTTCATAAAGAATAAATATGCAAGCTTTAGCGAAGGAATTGGTAAGGAAATAGTTGAAGGTAAAGTTGGTCTTAAAGAATTAGAAGCATATGCATTGAAAAACAATGAAATTACTAATAAATCAGGAAGACAAGAATTACTAGAAGCTATAGTTAATCAATATATATTTGAAGATTAATACAATTAAAAGTTGTAAATTTTGATTTAAGAAAATCTGTAAGGATCTCTTGATTAATTGAGAATTAATATTTGAAAATTATTACTTAGAACTTATTTATAAGTTCTAAGTAATCTTACACATCTCAATTCAAGAAATCCTGAACGGATTTCCACATTAATTGGTAATTGACAATTGAATATTGATAATTGGAAGAAATACTAAATAAATTATTTATAAATTAGGAGAGATTTTCTATGAGATATTTACTTGGCTTAGATATTGGTACATCCGGGACTAAAACAGCTTTATTTGATGAAGCAGGAAATACAATAAAGACAGCTACCTTTGGTTATGATTTATTTCAGCCACAAGTAGGCTGGGCAGAGCAAAATCCAGATGACTGGTGGGAAGCTTGTGTTAAAGGAATAAAGGCAGTTATTGAAAAAAGTGGTGTACAAGCCTCTGATATTAAAGGTATTGGCTTAAGTGGCCAAATGCATGGACTTGTCCTTGTAGATAAGGCTCACAAGGTAATAAGAAATTCTATAATTTGGTGTGATCAAAGAACAGAAAAAGAGTGCGATTACATGACAGAAGTTATAGGTAAAGAAAGATTGATTAAAATAACAGGAAATCCTGCCTTAACTGGATTTACCCTTTCAAAATTATTATGGGTTAGAAATAATGAACCTGAAAATTATGAAAAGATATATAAAATTCTTTTACCAAAGGATTATATTAGACTTAAATTAACAAATGTTTTTGCAACAGAAGTTTCTGATGCCAGTGGAATGCAGATGTTAGATATCAATACTAGAAATTGGAGTGATGAACTGCTTAAAGATTTAAATATTGATAAGAATATTTTAGCAGACGTTTATGAATCAGTAGTGGTTAGTGGAAAAGTTACAGAAGAAGTAGCTAAGTTAACTAACTTAGCAGTGGATACTCCAGTAGTTGGTGGTGCAGGTGACCAAGCAGCAGGAGCTATAGGAAATGGAATAGTAAGTGAAGGAATAATATCAACTACTATAGGTACTTCAGGAGTAGTATTTGCAGCAACAGATACACCAAGATTTGATAAGGAAGGAAGAGTTCATACTTTATGTCATGCAGTACCAGGAAAATGGCATGTAATGGGAGTAACTCAAGGAGCAGGCCTATCCTTAAACTGGTTTAAAAGAACTTTCTGTGCTAAAGAAGTAGAAGAAAGTGAAAAAGCTGGAGTTGATATATATGATTTATTAACAGAAAAGGCGGCAAAATCAAAACCAGGTTCAAATGGAATTGTTTATTTACCATATTTAATGGGAGAGAGAACACCCCATATTGATCCAAATGTTAAAGGTGCATTTTTAGGAGTTTCCTTAATAAACAATCATGATGATTTTGTTCGTAGTATCTTAGAAGGAGTTAGTTTTAGTTTAAAGAATTGTCTTGATCTTATTGAGGATATGAAGGTAAATATTGAAGAAATAAGAGTAAGTGGTGGTGGTGCAGAAAGCAGTGTATGGAGACAAATATTAGCTGATATTTTTGGTTATGCATTAACTACAGTAAAAGCTTCAGAAGGTGGAGCTCTTGGAGTAGCAATACTTGCAGGAGTTGGTGCTGGAATATATGATTCAGTAGAAGATGCCTGCAGTAAGATAGTAAAAGGAAACTTGAAGGTAGAACCAAATGCAGATTTAAAAGAAGTATACACTAAGGTTTATGAAGTATATAATTCAGCTTATCCAAGAATTAAAGATATTTAAAAAGCATTAAGGCACATTTGATTCAATATCTAATTTATAGATATCCAAATTATAAATGTAATATATATGTATTATTGAGAAATTATTATCGTAACACTACACTAGAAATCAGATACATTTTTCTGGAAGCAGGCATGTGAAATTGAGCTGCTGAAGGTTATTAATGAGGGCTTGTTTCATTTTAGCTTGTACAGATTTTACATCTGTAACACGCTGAAATGACGACAAGCCGCCATTTAGAACCTTCTAGCGAAAATTTCACTAGTCCTGTGGAAGACAAAATGTATAAGATTTCGGTAATTGTTGCATAAGTCTAATTTTCGCTTTGGATATCTTTAGATGTTGATATTAAAATATAAATACTTTTATCATTACAATAATAATGATATTATTTAAGAAAGCTACTGTCATTGAGGCGCATTCGAAAAAATAATAAGTTCATTTATTGGCTTTTATTTAAGCTCAATCAGAAAATGGCCTAATGGATTAACTAGAATATCCAGGGTGACGTTTGAGTTGTTACTTATTTTCATGTGCCTTATATGATAGATGAGAGGAGTATTGTAAAATTTGATAGAAGTAAATCACAGTAAAATAAAAGAAACGAATAGAAAAAAAATTATAACATTATTGTTAGAAAAAAATGAAATTACTAAATTAGATATTTCAAGAATTTTAGATATAAGTATAACCACGGTATCTACTAATATTACTGAATTGAAAAATGAAGGTATAGTAGAAGATGTAAGGCATTTAGAATCTACTGGTGGTAGAAAAGCTATTGCTGTAAAGTTAAGTGAGAATTGTAAATTTTCAATTGGAATTGCATTAACACCTAATAATATTAAAATAGCTTTGGTAAATTTAAAAAAAGAAATTATTGAAAAATTAAAGATAAGACATAAAAATAATGGGATAGAAAATTTAATTGGAATAATCAATGAAAATATAGCTTTACTTATGGAAAAGCATAATTTAGATTCTGAAAAAATATTAGGAATAGGTATTTCATTACCTGGAACTGTAGATTTTGAAAATGGAATAATAAAATATTCATATTTGCTTGGGATTAAAGATTTTAATTTGAAGGAGAAATTTGAACATTTAAATGTACCTATTTATGTGGACAATGAAGCTAATTTATCAGCATATTATGAATTTTTAAATAGGAAGAATATTTTAAAAAACTTATTATATGTATCTATAACTGATGGATTAGGTCTTGGAATAATTATAGATGGCAAAATATATAGAGGTGATAATGATTCATCAGGAGAATTTGGTCATATAAAAGTAGCTCTAAATGGCAAAAAATGCAAATGCGGAGCTAGAGGATGTTTAGAAGCATACACATCTATGAATTCTTTAGTAGATGGTTATAATGAAGTTTCGTTAGAGGCAATATCAGACGTAGAAGAGTTTGAAGAATTGTATCTTAAAGGTGAAGAAGCAACAAAAAAAGTTTTAGATAAATACTTGAAAATATTAGGAATGGGAATATCCAATTTAATTATGTTATTAGATCCTAATACTGTAATAATAGGTGGGGATATAAATAATTTGTTAAATGATAAAATAGATATTTTGAAAAAGAATATATATAAGGATAATTTATTTACAGATGAAAATAATTGCACTATAAGTGTAGCAAGTTACAAAGAAGCTTATTTATTAGGTGCAGCAATGATGCCTATAGAAGAATTTTTAGAAATTAAATAATGAGTAGTTTTTACTACTCTTTTAAATTAAAAACTTATTAAACTAATTTTAAAAACCTGTTTTTAAAATTACATTTTGAAAGTAATGTACTAAATGTATTTACTTAAATATTACCAATAGTCAAAAATAAAAAACAATAGTAACAGTTGATAATACAAGTAACAACTATTAAAGAGACCCCGTATGGGATTTCCAACATAACTGTAACCTGTAAATTGAAAACTGTAAACTAAAAGGAAAGGTTGAGTAAAATGAAGTTTTTTTTAGACACAGCAAATGTAGACCACATTAAAGAAGCAAATGAAATGGGAGTAATCTGTGGAGTAACAACAAATCCATCACTAGTAGCAAAAGAAGGCAGAGACTTCAATGAAGTAATTAAAGAAATAACAGAAATAGTTGATGGACCAATAAGTGGAGAAGTAATAAGTGAAGATGCAGCAGGAATGATAAAAGAAGGAAGAGAAATTGCAGCAATTCATAAAAATATGATAGTAAAAATTCCAATGACAGCTGAAGGCTTAAAAGCAACAAAGGTATTATCTAGTGAAGGAATAAAGACAAATGTAACTTTAATATTCTCAGCAACACAAGCACTACTTGCAGCAAATGCAGGAGCAACTTATGTAAGTCCATTTTTAGGAAGAGTAGATGATATATCAATGATAGGAATGGATTTAGTAAGAGATATAGCAGAAATATTTGCAGTACATGGAATAGAAACAGAAATAATAGCAGCAAGTGTAAGAAATCCAATTCATGTAATTGAAGCAGCTAAGGCTGGAGCTAATATAGCAACAATACCATTTAATTTAGTAATGCAAATGCTAAAACATCCATTAACAGATCAAGGATTAGAAAAATTTAAAGCAGACTGGGCAGCAGCGTTTCCAGTTAACAGTTAACAATTTACAGTTTACAGCATAATTGAAATATATTTATTATAAAAGTGAGGTAAAAAATGAGTAGAGAATTAGATAAGTTATCTATTAATTCAATAAGAGTATTATCAGCAGATGCTATAGAAAAATCAAAATCTGGACATCCGGGATTACCACTTGGTTCAGCAACAATGGCATTTACATTATGGACAAAAATGAATCATAATGGAAAAAATCCTGAATGGGATAATAGAGATAGGTTTGTATTATCAGCAGGACATGGTTCAATGCTTGAATATTCATTACTACATTTATTTGGATATGGATTAACCGTTGAAGATTTAAAGAACTTCAGACAAGTAGGAAGTTTAACACCAGGACATCCTGAATATGGTCATACTAAAGGTGTTGAAATAACAACAGGGCCACTTGGACAAGGTATTTGTAATGCAGTAGGTATGGCAATAGCAGAAGCGCATTTAGCAGAAAAGTTTAATAAGCCAGAGTATAGCATAGTTGATCACCATACATATGCTATAGTTGGTGATGGATGTCTTATGGAAGGAATTTCAGGAGAAGCATCATCTCTTGCTGGAACTTTAGAGCTTGGAAAATTAATCATATTATATGATTCAAACAATATTTCAATAGAAGGAAATACAGATATAGCATTTAGAGAAGACACCGCAAAGAGATATGAGGCTTATGGCTGGCAAGTATTAAAGGTTACAGATGGAAATGATATAGATGCAATCGAAAAAGCAATAGCAGAAGCTAAAGCAGAAACTAAAAAGCCATCAATGATAATAGTTAAAAATCAAATTGGATTTGGTTGCCCAGCAAAACAAGGAAAAGCTTCAGCTCATGGAGAACCTTTAGGAGCAGACAATGTAAAAGCTATGAAGGAAAACTTAGGCTGGAAGGCTGAACCTGCATTTTATGTTCCGGATGAAGTTTACACAAATATGAACGAACATATAGCAAAAGGTGAAAAGACTGAGACAGCTTGGAATGAATTATTTAAAGCTTATTCAGCAGCTTATCCAGAATTAGCAGCAGAATATACTAAGTGGATGAGTGGAGAAATTTATAAAGATGCATTATTAAACAATGAAGAACTTTGGAGCTTTGATAAAGAAATGGCTACAAGGGAATCTTCAGGAATAATGATAAACAGACTAGCTAAGCTTATTCCAAACTTTATTGGAGGATCAGCAGATTTAGCACCATCTAACAAGACTCATATGAATGATAGAGGAGATTTCTCAGCAGAAGATAGAAGTGGCTCTAACCTTCACTTTGGAGTTAGAGAACATGCTATGGCAGCTATAGCTAACGGTATGTATGCTCATGGAGGACTTAAGGTATTCTGTGCAACCTTCTTTGTATTCAGTGATTACATGAAGGGAGCAATGAGATTATCAGCTCTTATGAAGCTTCCAGTAACTTATGTATTAACTCATGATAGTATTGGAGTAGGGGAAGATGGTCCAACTCATGAACCAATAGAACATTTAGCAGCACTTAGAAGTATACCAAATATGACAGTGTTTAGACCAGCAGACTCAAAAGAAACAGCAGCAGCTTGGTATTATGCTGTAACAAATGGAACTACACCAACTTCATTAGTATTAACAAGACAAAAGTTACCACTATATGATGGATGTCCTAAGAGAGCATTAAAGGGTGGATATATCCTTAAAGATTCAAAGAAAGAAACTCCAGATGTACTACTAATGGCATCAGGTTCAGAAGTAGAATTAATCTTTAAAGCAGCAGATGAGTTATCAGCAAAAGGAATTGATGCAAGAGTAATAAGTATGCCAAGTTTTGAGCTATTCGATGCTCAAGATGAAGCTTATAAAGAATCAGTAATGCCAAAGAGCGTAAGAGCTAGACTGGCTGTTGAAGCTTTAACATCCTTTGGATGGCACAAATATGTAGGTCTTGATGGTGACGTTGTATCTTTAGATACTTTTGGAGCATCAGGAAATGCAGATGCATTATTTAAAATGTTTGGATTTACTGTAGAAAATGTTGTTAATAAAGCGATGGGGATAATTAACAAATAAAAAGCCCACAACTAATCTATAAATATATTAAAGTGAATTACTAATTTGTTTTATAGATATCCAAAGCGAGAATTAGACTTCTGAAACAATTACCGAAATCAGATACATTTATCTTCCACAGGACTAGTGAAATTTTCGCTGGAAGGTTCTAAGTGGAAGGTTGCACCCATTTCTGCATGTTCCTAAAGTAAATTTATGACAAGCAGAAAATGAAACAACCTTCCACTAATAACCATCATCAGCTCAATTTCACATGCCTGCTTCCAGAAAAATGTATATGATTTCTAGTGTAGTGTTACGATTATAATTTTTCAATAATGCATTTATAAGTTTGATTATTAAATTGGATATCTATATGTTAAAAAAGATATGTATATAGTGTGTGTTAAATAAATTAGAAAAATTAAATAAAATTAGAAAGTAGCTTGAAATATATTTATAGGTTATTAATAAATATGGAGAGGACGATAAATTTGACTATTAAAAGTGTTATGGACAAGGAGTTCAAAAAATATGGGCAAGTATTAAAAAATTATGATTGCTCAGAAATAATTGAAAAGATGAATGATACACCATTACCTAAAGATGTAATATATGAACCATCAATAAAAGAACTTGAAGCATTGGAAATAGCTAAAGAACTTCAAGCTAGAGAATATGGTGAATTACCTATTCAAATAGGATATTGTAATGGAAATAATTATTTGCTAAATGCTGTTGAATACCATAGATCATCTGAAATAAACATTGCAGCAACTGATCTTATTCTTCTATTAGGATCACAGCAGGATATTGAAGACGATTACTCATTTGATACGTCTAAAATTGAAGCTTTTAAAGTTCCAAAGGGAACTGCAATAGAAGTTTATGCAACTACGCTTCATTATGCACCATGCAATGTTTCAGAAGATGGCTTTAGATGTGTTGTTGTTTTACCAAAAGACACAAATTCAGCGTTAGAAAATAAGCCAGAAGCAAAAGGTGAAGATGCATTACTCTTTGCTAAAAATAAATGGTTAATTGGTCATAAAGATACAGACTTAGGTGAACAAGGAGCATTCATAGGATTAGTTGGAGAAAACCTACACATATAAAAAAAGCGCTTCAGCGCAACCAAGATCTTAATATTAAAGTTACAACGCATGTAAATAGTTTTAGAAAATTGATGAATAAGTTCTTACTTCATCAGACACCATTCAATTTTAAAAAAGGTGAGAAGCTCAATTAGGAACTTTTTCAACACAATCAAAAGATTATAAATAAGCTTTAAATTTAAATTTATTATAAATTGGAGGAATATAAAATGAATAATACACCAAACGTAAAATTAGGAATTGTAGCAGTTAGTAGAGATTGTTTCCCAATGGAACTATCAGTTAATAGAAGAAAGGCAGTTGTAGAAGCATACAAAAAAACTTATGGAGATATTTACGAATGTCCTACAGCAATTGAAAATGAAAAACATATGCTAAAAGCATTGCAAGAAGTTAAAGAAGCAGGAGTTAATGCTCTTGTAGTATACCTTGGAAACTTTGGACCAGAAACTCCAGAAACTTTACTTGCTAAAGAATTTGATGGACCAGTTATGTTTGCAGCAGCTGCAGAAGAAACAGGTGATAATTTAATTGGAGGACGTGGAGATGCTTATTGTGGAATGCTTAATGCAAGCTATAATTTAGCACTTCGTAATATTAAAGCATACATTCCAGAATATCCAGTTGGAACTGCAAGTGATGTTGCAGATATGATTAAAGAATTTGAACCAGTAGCTAAAGCATTACTTGGATTAAAGAACTTAAAAATTATTTCTTTTGGACCAAGACCACAAGACTTCTTAGCTTGTAATGCACCTATAAAACAATTATATAATTTAGGTGTTGAAATAGAAGAAAATTCAGAACTTGATTTATATGCAGCATTTAATGCTCACAAAGATGATGCAAGAATTCCAGAAGTTATAGCTAGTATGGAAAAAGAATTAGGTGAAGGGAATAAAATGCCTGGAATCCTTCCAAAGCTTGCTCAATATGAAATCACATTATTAGATTGGATGGAAGAACATAAAGGTTCAAGAGAATATATTGTATTTGCAAATAAATGTTGGCCTTCATTCCAAACTCAATTTGGATTTGTACCATGTTATGTAAATAGCCGTTTATCTGCAATGGGTATACCAGTTGCATGTGAAGTAGATATTTATGGTGCTTTAAGTGAATACATTGGAACTTGTATAAGTGATGATGTTGTAACTTTACTTGATATTAACAATACTGTACCAGCTGATATGCATGATACTGAAATCAAAGGTAAATTTAACTATACATTAAAAGATACTTTCATGGCTTTCCACTGTGGAAATACTGCAGCTTGTAAATTATCTTGCGGTACAATGAAAAATCAAATGATCATGGCTAGAGCATTAGAACCAAATCAAGAACCAAATATTACAAGAGGGACACTTGAAGGAGATATCGTACCTGGAGACATCACATTCTTTAGATTACAAAGCAATGCAGATGCAGAACTTACTGCTTATGTTGCAGAAGGAGAAGTATTACCAGTTGCAACACGTTCATTTGGAGCTATAGGAGTATTCGCAATTCCTGAAATGGGAAGATTCTACCGTCACGTATTAATTGAAGGAAGATATCCTCACCATGGAGCAGTTGCATTCGGACATTTTGGTAAAGCAATGTATAATTTATTTAGATATTTAGGAGTTAAAGAAGTTGGCTTTAACCAACCTAAAGGAATGCTTTATAAAACAGAAAATCCTTTCAATAGATAATTAAATTAATGACATAAATCTTTTAAAGAGAGTAAAGTATAAAGGAACGTACAAAAAATTATAGTACGTTCCTTTTTTATTAATATGCTCTCATTTTATTTTTATGAAGAATAGCATTTCATAGTATACTGAATTATTACTGTATTAAGCTTGTACCTATTTTATATGCTTTTTCACAATCTAAAGGAAATTGCTTTGCCCTATGAGCTGCTTTTTCCTCTTCAGAAAAGGCATCAGCTTTATATTTCGAGTAATCATCAAATTGATAAGTATTGTTAGAATACATTACTTTTGGCTTTGTAAATATACGTTCTATAGGTGCAGCTAATGTATTTAATATTAAGTTATAATTAAGTTGTTCCATAAATTCTTGTGGAACATTCATTGTATAAATAAAGGCTGTAGGCATTTTTTTAGGAGCAATTGAGGAATGGTTCTTATCATATACCAAATATGGGAAAAGCAATCGTTCTAAAAAAGCTTGTAATTGACCTGTTATATTGCTGAAATATATTGGAGAGCCAAAAATTAGTCCATCAGCTTGAGAAACTTTTTCTAACACTTCTTGAAGATCATCTTTTATAGCACATTTTCCGTAATTTTTACTTTCGAGTCTTTTACAAGCAAAGCAGCTTTTACATCCAGTGTAGTTTAAATCATACAAATTTATTATTTCAGTTTCTATTTCACTATCCTTTACAGAGTCTTTTACTCCATCTAAAGCTTTTTGAAGTAGAGTGGCTGTATTTTTATTTTTTCTTGGGCTTCCATTAATTGCATAAACTTTCATTTTAACACTCCTTGTGCGGTTTATATTTTTGCATTTATTATTTTATGTTATAATTATAAAACATAAAGTTATGAATATAGAAGTATGCAGTTTTTTCTGTGTTAGTATAAAAAGTATACTATAGAATTTACAAGAGGTGTAATTATGAATGATGATGTGAATTTTGGTCAAGGATTTCCAAACACTAACGTTTATGATAATCAGTGTCCAACTATGTATCTATTTAATATTTTAGGTCAAAAGTGGAAATTGCCTATCATTTGGTATTTAGCAGAAAAAGATACTGCTAGATATAATGAATTAAAACGAAGAATTAAAGGACTTACTAATATTATGCTTACTAAATCCTTACGGGAATTAGAAGAACTTAATGTTATTCAAAGAACACAATATAACACTATACCTCCTAAAGTTGAGTATTCCTTAACTGAAAGTGGAAAATCGCTATTACCTGCTTTAAGTGAATTAAATGTATGGGTAGAAGAACATATGAAAATTAATAATATAAAGCGGAAAGAGCAATAGGTTAATATAGTAACATATTGGTGGGAGGAGATACAATGAAAAAGGAAGAACAAGTTTTAATTGGTTTTAGGGAATTATATAACAAGATGGCTTGGCTTAATAAATCTAAGATGGAAGATAGTCTAAAGGGCTATAAGTCTTCAGAAGTGCATTACATAGAATGTATTGGAAGAAATGTAGAGCCAAATGTCACAAAACTTGCTGAATCCCTTTATATGACAAGGGGAGCCATAAGCAAAATGACTAAGAAGCTTATAGAGAAAGGTATTATAGAAAGTTATCAAAAGCCAGATAATAAAAAAGAAATTTATTTTAAACTTACTGAGCAAGGACAAAAAATTTATAAAATTCATGATAAACTGCATAAAGAGTTTCAAGAAAGGGATAAAGTTGTATTTGAAAAGGTAACGGAGGAACAATTTGATAGTATGCTTACGTTTATTAATAAGTATAGTGAGCATTTGGATAAAGAAATAAAGAAACTGGACTTAGATATAAAATCAGAATAAATGCGAACATCGAATTACGAGCAGCTAAATTCTATGGAGAATAGGCTGCATTTTTATTGTTTATTATTTTGTTGACTAGGAAACAAAAAGGTGATATGATAAATATGTTTCCTGGGAAACAAAATAAATTTAGTTAGGAGAATTAAATGGATAAATTTAAATCACACAAAGAAAATAAAATAGAAGAAACTGTAGATAAACATGCTTTGATTTTTGGCCTTATATCTGTATTTTTATGTGGAATAGGCTTTAGCATAATAACTCCTGTTATTCCATTTTTAGTACAGCCATATGTAAGTAATGAAGGAGAGCAAGCAATAGTTGTTACGCTACTGATGTCTGTTTATGCAATCTGCGTGTTCTTTGCAGCTCCTGCACTTGGAGCTTTAAGCGATAAATATGGCCGTCGCCCAGTATTAATAGTATGCCTTTTGGGTTCTGCAATTGGGTACTTAGTTTTTGGGATAGGGGGAGCTCTATGGATACTATTTGCAGGCCGAATAATTGAAGGCGTAACAGGTGGTGACATAAGCACTATCTTTGCATATTTTGGAGATATAATTCCTCCTGAAAAGAGGACTAAATACTTTGGATGGATGAGTGCAGTTGTAGGAGTAGGAACTGTAATTGGTCCTACTCTAGGAGGAGTACTTTCAAAGTTTGGTTATTCGGTACCAATGTATTTTGGAGCAATAATAACTTTATTGAATGTTGCATATGGATTCTTTTTTATGCCTGAGAGCCTTGATAAGAATAATAGATTGAAGGAGATTACATTTGTAAGACTAAACCCATTTACACAGCTAGCAAATATTCTTTCTATGAAAAACTTAAAAAGGCTGCTTGTCTCAGCTTTCTTGCTTTGGATACCTAATGGCTCATTTCAGGCGGTTTTTTCTCAATTTACAATGGATACTTTCAATTGGAAACCTACATTAATTGGACTAATGCTTTCAATTATTGGATTCCAAGACATCATTTCACAGGGTTTTATAATGCCAAAGCTTTTAATAAAACTTAATGATAAACAGATAGCAATTCTTGGAATGCTCTCAGAGATTATAGGTTATAGTCTTATTGCATTATCAACTTTAAGTTCGTTTTATCCTCTTTTTATTGTTGGAATGTTTATATTTGGTTTTGGTGATTCAATCTTTGGACCTTCTTTTAATGGTATGCTTTCTAAGTCAGTAACTTCTAGAGAACAAGGAAGAGTTCAAGGAGGAAGCCAGTCTATTCAGGCTTTAGCAAGAGTAATTGGCCCGGTAATAGGAGGTCAGATTTATGTATCACTTGGACACGCAGCCCCAGCATTTATGGGGATGATTTTAATTGCAGGGGCTATAAGCGTTTTGTATAAGGGTACAAATGCAAATATGTAATTAGAATGATGATATTTTATATTGTTGATATGATGGTTTGAAATATTATTTATGTCTTGGTTATTTATAGTGGACAAGTTTATTACATAATCATTTGTGAACTAGGTAAATTAAGAATTATAGCATTATAATTTCATAGAAAAGATATTTTAATATTGAATAGAGAGTTGTAAAGATATAGCATGCTTCCAACTCATAAAGGAGTAATTATAATGATATTAGAGAATTTAAAAATAGGAAATATCCCTGCTATTTTATGGGGGCCAAAATCAGATGAATTATTTATAGTGGTACATGGCAATATGTCAAATAAGGCATCAGATTTAATTGCGATATTTGCAGAACAGGCAATAGCAAGAGGATATCAAATATTAAGTTTTGATTTGCCTGAACATGGTGAACGCAAGAGAGTAAATGATGATTGCAAAATTCAAGAGTGTGTTAGAGATCTTAAGATCATTATGGATTATGCAAAATCATTATCAAATAATATAAGTGTACTTGCTTGTAGTTTAGGGGCATATTGCACTCTGTTAACCTATAAACGTGAATCTTTAAGGCAGTGTTTATTTCTTTCTCCTGTTGTAGATATGGAACAAATGATAAATAATATGATGGAAGAGTGCAAAATAAGTGAGAACAAGCTAAAGGAAGAAAAAGAAATAAAAACATCAATTGGACATACACTTTATTGGGATTATTATTGTTATGTAAAAGAACATCCTATAGATGAATGGAATAATACAACTTCAATTCTATATGGTTCAGAGGATGAAATATGTGAATTTAATGTAGTGGCTGGTTTTGCAAAATGCTTTAACTGTGATTTGGAAATAATGGAGAATGGGAAGCATTCTTTTCACACAAAGGAACAAATGGAATTTTTTAAGCAATGGTTGAATAAATATTTGTAATGGATAAGCGAAATAGGAGTGAACTATAAAATGTCTAGACAGGAAAAACCAATTATTACAATGGAAACAATAAAAGCAATTGAAGATATGTCTTATTTTACTCATGCACTGATATTTGATGATTTACTTATAGTTGCACAAAAAGAAACTAATTGTTTTGTTTTGAAAACAACAAAGGGATTAATTATAATAGATGCTATTTGGCCATGTGAAGAGGCATTTAATGCAATTATTTCTGCAATTAAAGAGGTTGGGTGGAAGCCAGAAGAAATAAAAAAATTAGTATTAACTCATGGACATGTTGACCATACTGGATGTGGAAAATGGATTGTAAATGCTTTTCATGCTAAAACATATCTATCAAAAAGAGATGATATATTTTGGGAAAAGGAACCAGCAAAAAAGAATAGGCCTGAGACCTGGAAGGATTATAATATAGATGTTTATGTTAAAGATGGCGACATAATTACTCTTGGTGATAAAACAATTTATGTTTATGAGACTCCAGGACATACACCAGGAGGTCTTAGCTTTATATTTAATGTAACAGAAAACAATAATATATATCAAGCTGCCTTATGGGGAGGTTCTAATCCACCAAGAAGTTTACCAGACATTATCACTTATATGAAGTCACTGGATTACTTTATGGAGCAGGCAGAAAACAAAAATGTTGAGATAGCACTTAGTAATCATACAGGGGTAGATAATGGAATGGAACGTATTGCATATTCACAAAAAAGAATGAGTTATATGCCTAATATTTACTTAATTGGGCAAAGTGGATTCCGTAAATATTGTCAGGTGTTTCGGAATCTATGTTATGAAAAATTGGAAAGTATATAAGTCTTATTGATTAACAGGAAGACAAATTACTTTAGATTTAAATAAATTAATGTTAATTATTTACTTTGACGCGACGTAATATATTATACTAGTGTTGAAGGGGGATTTGAAATGGAACTGCAGACCATTAGTCAAGTATCTAAGGCATTTAAAATTTCAACAAGAACATTAAGATATTATGAAGAGATTGGATTAATCGAGAGTTTAAAAAAAGAAGGTTATGCGTATAGAACATATGATGATGGTGTTATAAAAAGACTTAAGCAAATTCTGGTTTTGAGAAAGCTTAGATTGTCATTGAAA
This sequence comes from Clostridium saccharoperbutylacetonicum N1-4(HMT), assembly GCF_000340885.1. Taxonomy (NCBI): domain Bacteria; kingdom Bacillati; phylum Bacillota; class Clostridia; order Eubacteriales; family Clostridiaceae; genus Clostridium; species Clostridium saccharoperbutylacetonicum. Next base: position 2,609,789 of record NC_020291.1, read on the forward strand.
GAAATTGAACAGATATTAAAAAACAACGAAATATCGTATGCGGTAGAAGTCTTAAACGATAAATTGGAAGAATTAAACGATGATATTAATGCTCTTGATAATGTGAAAAATGCGATGTTAATGTTCATTGATAAATTAAAGGTTATAAATGAAAAAAATATGCTTGAAAAGGTATTAGATGATGAAACCCTTATTCAAACTGTTTTAGCTATGGCTGATATAAATAAATCATTTATTGCAAAGAAAGTAGGAATGGAGGATTTGAAAATGGCTAATAATATATTGGATATATTAAAAAATGTAAGAATAGTATACTTACCACCTATAAAAGTTGCTTCAATTTGTGCATATGGGAAAGAACCTGAAGATATGGCAATGAAAATATTATTGGAATTTATAGAGAAAAGTGAATTATTAAAATATAAACCAGATGCAAAGCTTTATGGTTTTAATAACCCAGGAGAACAAGATTCTGAAGGAAACTATGGATATGAATATTGGATTACGATACCAGATGATTTTGAAGTAATGGGGCCATTAGAAAAAAAGAGATTAGCTGGAGGAATGTATGGTGCTCACTGTATTAAATTTGGGAATTTTAGCGAATGGCAGCAATTAGAGAAATGGGCAAATAATAATGATGAGTATGAACTGGATTATAATAGAGAGCCAGGAGGAATGTGTGGCTATCTTGAAGAGCATATGAATGTGTATGAATATTTTACTACACTGGATTCAAAAGAAAAGAGGTTTCAGCAAATAGATTTATTAATACCATTAAAGGCAAAAAATAGATAGGTTTTATTTTTAAAGCAATTTTGAAAAACGCAGTTCATAATGAATTGCGTTTTTTATTATGCATATTTTATCAAAATCAAATTAACCAATGGTTAATTTTTATGAACAAAAAATGATAATGCTTCAATTGTTTAAATTAGGTAGCTTTGTTATGATTTAATTAACGAAGGTTAAAGTTAATTAAATGTATAGATAAATGAGGGAGTTTATTTTATGAAAATAGGTGAAATTATTAGACAATGTAGAAAGAAAGAAAATCTTACCCAAGAGCAAGTTGCTAATTGTTTAAATATTAGTGCACCAGCAGTTAATAAATGGGAAAATGGAATATCTTATCCAGATATAACGCTTTTATCACCGCTTGCACGAATTTTAAAAATTGATGTTAATACTTTATTAGCCTTTAATGAAGAGTTAACAGCTTCAGAAGTAAATAAATTTGGAAAAGAGATTAGTGAAATGGCATCGAAAGAGGGATACCAAAAGGCTTTTGAAAGAGGCAGTGATTTAATTAAACAATATTCAAGTTGTGATGATTTAATATTAAGAATAGCATCAATATTAAGATTGTTTTTAGTTACATCTAAGCTAGAGGAAAAAGATAAATATGAAAGAAAAATTATTGCTTGGATTGATTTAGTAGCAGCAAGCAGCAATGAAAAAGCAGCATCTATGGCAAAAATATCATTGGCTGCAATATATAGAGAGAGAAAAGAGCATGAAAAAGCTCAAGAAATTTTAGATAAAATTCCAGACATTGAGTTAGACATAGAGAAAAAAATACAACAGGCACTACTATTTGAAAGCAGTGAAAAGATTGAAGAAGCTTATGGAATTTGTGAGGACATACTGTTTAAGGATGCACAAGAAACCATAGCTGCTTTATTTTTAATAATAAGGATGTTATTAAAAGAAAATAAATTTAGTGAAGCAGAAGAATATACAGAGCGAGCTAAAAAAGTAGCTGAAGCATTTGATTTAGGAGAATATCAAAAATATAGTTTTGATTTATATTTAGCAAAGGAAAGGCAGGATAAAGAAAAAACTATAGAACTTATTATAAATATGGTAAATGAAGCTGACAGTATGAATCATATCAAGACAAGGCTATATAGGCATAGGAAATGGAAGTCTATCAATAGTTGGAGCAAAGATAAGTATGAAAACTTAGCCAAAATGAGAATTAAAAAAGATAAAACTCTTGATTTTGTAAGAAATGATCCTAGAATAAAATTTCTGTTAGAATAATAGTGAAATTAGTTGGAAATCAATTATAGAAAACTCGTTCTTTGAAAATTAAACAGTGTGATGCTTTATAAAAATGGTATAATTAGATTAATATGGATAGTAATTTATAACATAGATAGAAAAATGGTGTTTCACAAAAATTATTATTTTTTATGCTACACATAAAGAACTGATAAATGATGATGCATTTATAATTCTAGAAGAAGAGAGGATATTGTGACAATACAACCAGTGAAAGGAAGCATGGATTATGCATAAAGATTTAGAATTGGCATTTAATAAAATAGTGGAAATACTAAAAGAAGATAAACGATGTAAAGGTGGATGGCACTACGGATCTATTAGCAGAAATACTGAAGACATTTATTCAGATTATGATCCAGTTTTTTTAGTAGCAGATAGGGATTTTGAAGAATTTTCAAAAGATGTTCCTCAAATTATTACAAGGGCTTCTGATGAACTATTAATTTTTTGGGGTGAAAGTTTTAATGATCAGTACTTCAAAAATTATTGCAGTTTAATTCGCCTTGGAAACAACCTTCATCAATTGGATTTCTTTATAATTAATGCTGATTATCCTGAGGAATGGATGTGTAGACAGCATTTGAAAGGATGTACCAGTGATAATATAATTTTTGATAGAACGGGAGAGGTCACTAAGCTTCTTGGTAAAGGTCTTACAACTGATAACTATTTACCTGATCCTGTACGAGCTATGGATACATATTGGTTCCATGCAGAAATGTTAATAAAATATTTTAAACGAAAGGATATTTTTAAATTAATAAAAAATATTGATATATTGTTTCACTCGCATGTGGATTTATTATTAAGTCAATATGATAGTTTAGATTGGGGTTCATGGGAGAGTAAAGTAAAGTATTGTGTCCCAAAGGACAAGCGAAGTCATTTGAAATCATATTTTGTTAATGCTGAATTTAAAGATTTAGAAGACGCAGTTAAAAGCAGTATGTATTTATTTAAACAGGATGCTGAGGAGTTGTGTGAAAAAAAGGGGATTAATTACCCTAGTTCAATATCAGATCAGATAATTTTTTATTTTAGCAAAAGAATGGATGAAAAGGAATAGAATAATAAATTTTAAAATCGTATTATTCAGTGGATTTAATTTAAAAGGATGAGAATCATGAAATTTAAGAAACCTATGTTAGTTGTAAACGATATGGAAAAATCAAAAATATTCTATAAAGATGTTTTAAGATTAAGGGTGATTATGGATTTTGGAGCTAATGTTACTTTAACGGGTGGTGTCACTCTGCAAACAAAAGAAAGTTGGAAAGAATTTATACAGAAAGATGATAATGAAATTAGCTTTAATGGAAATAACTCTGAACTTTATTTTGAAGAAGATAATTTTGACAGCTTTATTAATAAATTAACTTCAATTAATTGCATTGAATATGTACACGATGTTTATGAACATAAATGGGGACAGAGAGTGGTTCGTTTCTATGATTTAGATAAGCATATCATTGAAGTTGGTGAAAATTTGAAAACTGTATGTAAGCGTTTTTTGGATAGTGAACTAAATGTTGAAGAAACTGCAAAAAGAATGGATGTCCCAGTTAAGTTTGTTCAAGCCAGTATAAAGTAAATCATAATAATTGGATTTTTGACTTTTTTACACCACAATAATAATTTTATGTAATTTGTAAAATTGACGTAGCAAAATATAAAAAATGTTCTTTGAAAATTGAATAATACTCATTGGAATAATATGGTATAATGTTGGTAAGAATTCAATAAAGGAGTTGTGTAGTATAATGATGAAGAATCAATCTATTTTACTTATATATGCTCATCCAGATGATGAAACAGTTTTTACTGGGGGAACTATACCTAAATATGTAGCTAATGGTGTAGATGTCTATTTAGTATCTGCTACAAGAGGAGAATGTGGTAAAACATCTGGTCTGTGTACTCAAGAACAACTTGCTATTACACGTGAACAAGAATTAAGAAAAGTTGCCCAAATACTGGGGATTAAAGAAGTAGATTTTCTTGGATATACAGATAAAAATTTAAATAAAGTTAATAAAATAGAAATAACCCATAGAATTGCAAATATTATACGTAATATTTGCCCTAAAGTAATTATTACATTTGGTCCTGATGGTGCTACGGGACATGAAGATCATAAAGCTATACATGATTTTGCGGTTGAGGCTGTAGAGATAGCTGGAAATGAAAGAGTCTTTGAATTGAAAAATAAGCCGTTCAAAGTACCAAGAGTGTATTACGTGTCTCTTATTCAAAAGATAAGAGACAATTGGGGAATTAGAGAAAAAGCACCTGAGCCTGATACAATAATAAATTTTAGATCATTTTCAAGTGTAAAATTGAAGGCTTTAAAATGTCATAGAACTCAAGCGCTAACCATAAATAAGTTTTTAAATCTAAGCGATGAAATATTGCCTTGTTTTCTTGAACAGGAAACTTTTAAGTTAGCAAAAGAGTATAGCTTAATTAAAAGCACAGGTGGAGAAGACTTAATCAGTGAAAATTGAAATATTAGCAGCTTACATTAAAAATAAAGATTATAATTAATTGGAATGCCGTATTATTCAAAGTTGGATTTGCGGCATTTCTTGTTGCGCAATACTACAAAAGCGTGCTTAAGTTATATCAAATCTAGAGACTGTACTATTAATAAATGGAGAAAGGAATTAAAAAAGGAATGATATTTAGCTGGAAAATTATGTTGTGATGAAATAGATATAATCATAAATAAAAAACAAAAGCAAGTATATCATATGAATAAAACTAAATGGCCCACTTTTAATTAATGGAGGTTTCAAATGAGTGATTTTTTAAAATACTGGTTTATTGGCTTTGAAAAAGGATTAGAAAATTTAAACGAGGATGAGCAGTGTAAATTATTATCTGAGTGCGGAAGAGCATGTTCTGAATCATATTCAAAAAAAATATATCAAGAGATATGGAAGAAAACAAAAAATTATAGTGAGTTTTTTAAAATATTGAATGATAAAATACTAGCAGTTGCAGCCTTTGAAATAGAAGAGAATAAAGTATATGAACTAAAGTATAATAGATGTCTTTGTGATTTACATACAAAAGGATATGTAAATACAGGAAGTTTATGCGAATGTTCAAAACAAAGTTTATTATATAATCTGAATAGTATTTTTCCTAATAATAGAATCCAAGTCATATTGGTAGATTCAATTTTAAAGGGTGGGAAAGAATGTGTACTTCGCATTTATATGTAATAGAATTTCAAGTGATAGTTCAATATAAAGGATTAGTAACGTATAGAGTGAATAAATGTGATACTGCTTCATAGGCTACTGATAGCATAATTTCATATAGCAACAAATTAAAGGACAAGTTATTTTTATATCACAAATTTTGATATACCTTATATAAGACTGTATATGTAATTGAATAATGTTGTAAAATAAATTTTTATTGACTCTGACCTTAGGGAAGAAATTAAAATGATTATAAAAGGAAGTTTAATAATTTTAAATGATTTTATAGGAGGTTAAAGAATGATAACAGGATATTACATTAGCAAAGACAAATCAAAATTACAGATGGATATGGTAAAGGATTTATTAAAACAAACATATTGGGCAGCTGATCGTCCAGAAGAAACTATAATTAAATCAATTCAGAATTCCATGTGTTATGGAATTTTCGAAAACAATGGGACTCAAGTTGGCTTTGCAAGGATTATTACAGATTATGCTACTACTTATTATCTATGCGATGTTATTATTGACAAAAAACATAGGGCGAATGGGTTAGGAAAAGCACTTATTGAATTTGTTACTAATGATGTTGATTTGAAAAATTTGCGTGGGTTATTGCTTACAAAGGATGCACATGGATTATATAAACAATATGGCTTCGAAAGAGAGAGAGAAAAATTTATGCAAAAGCCTATACTGTTATAATAGTCAGTTATGTTAAAGATAGGAGACAAGAAATTGAAATTAAAAGTTTTAGTAGATAACAACACTTATATTGATCAATATTACTGTGGAGAACCGGCTGTTTCTTATTATATTGAAGATGGAGATACAAAATTATTATTAGATGTAGGATATTCTGACTTATTTATTAAGAATGCATATGAGTTAGGTGTAAATTTAAATGACATAAATACTATTATTATTTCACATGGTCATGATGATCATACAAGAGGACTACAATATTACTTCAAAGAAAATGATAGAAAAAATATTAATGTTATTGCTCATCCAGATGCTTTTAAAGAAAAAATGAATGGAAACTTAAAAATTTGTTCTCCTATTTTACAGGAGGAATTAAAAGAGAAATGCAATTTGATTCTTTCAAAAGAACCTGCAAGAATAAGTGGAAATATGATTTTTTTAGGAGAAATCCCTCAAAGCAACAATTTTGAAAAGAGGAAAGCTATTGGTAAGCAAATCAATGGGGAAACGACTTTAGATGATTATGTAATGGATGATACAGCCATTGTATATAAATGTAATAATGGAATCTATATTATTACAGGATGTTCCCACAGCGGAATTTGCAATATAGTTGAGTATGCAAAACAAGTTTGTAATGAAGATAGAGTTTTAGGTATTATAGGTGGCTTTCATTTATTTGAAGTAAATGAGCAAGTGAAGAATACAGTAAATTATCTAAAACAAAATAACATAAAAGAACTATATCCTTGCCACTGTACATCTTTTGCTGTTAAAGCAGAAATACATAAAGAAATACCAGTTAAAGAAGTTGGAGTTGGATTAGAAATACATTGGTAAAGAGGAATTCATATTAATATTAAATTTAATATTTGTCGGAAGGACGTGAATATTTTGATTTTTTTAATAATACTATTAATATTTGCCTCTTACATTATAATTCAAATGGCAATTGATAAATCAATAAATACTAAATTATTAAAAGAAAATAATAAGCTTTTAGTTGAAATAAGGAATTTACTTAAAGAGCAAAACGAGAAAAATAAATAGACAATAAAAGCTTATAATAAGAATATGCTTGTTGTATGTGAAGAATTTAAGGTTATCTGGAAAGAATAGATAATAATATTATTTAAGTATAATTGTAAAAATCGCAGAAAATATCAAGTATGTACGTTTGCCTTATCTTATAATTTTTTTGAAAGATGAGGTGCTTATTATGAAGAAAACTAAGTCATATTTAAAGAATTTTGTAGGAACAAGTTATGAAGTTGGTACAAAGATTGGAAATTGGGTTTTAGCACAGCCTAATTTATTGAAAAAGGTGATTTTACCACCAAAGGCTTATCCTCAAAGTAAATTAACAGAAATATTCAATTTGCTTGACCAATATAGCAGTGGTGTAAATAAGGAAATAAAAGGTTTTGCAGATATAATTGGAATTTCAAAAGAGCAAGCTGTTTTTTATGCTATGACATATTTAGAGCGTGGATGCAGTTTGATGTCTGCAGCTTCAAACAAAACTGATTTTGGACACACTTTGATGGCACGAAACTATGACTTTAATGATGAAATGGAAGAAATGTGTTTTGCATATACAGCTATTAGTGGAAAGTATAGTCATATTGGTTCTACTCTCAACTTATTTGGTAGATGTGATGGAATGAATGAGCATGGGTTAGCAGCTTGTAAAGCTAGTAATGGATTGCCAGTTGGTAACTTTGAAGGAGGACAAAAAGCAGGTGTGACTGGTTTCTCTTTTTGGGTTGTTATAAGAAGTATTTTAGAAAATTGTAAAAATGTTGAGGAAGCTATTTCTTGGGCAATGGATGCACCTATTGGCTATAACATAAATTTAATGCTTGCAGATAGTAGCAATAATATTGCACTATTGCAGTGTATAAATGGTCATAAAGCATATCGGATTTTGCATAAGGACTCTGAGCAAAATTTTTTAATTTCTACAAATCACACTGTTTTACAGGAAGTAAAGCCATATGAAAAGATGATTATTGAAAATTCAGTAATTCGTTATAAAACAATAGAAAAAATGTTTTCTGAAAAAGAAAAAGTATCAGCAAATGACTTGAAGAATATACTTTCAACCTCTTATCCACAAGGATTGTGTTGTCATTATTATCCTGAGTTTTTTGGGACTTTACGTTCTATGTTGTTTGATACAACTGATAAAAAAATAGAAACGACATTTGGTTCGCCAAAAGCAAATGATTGGAAAACTTTTATGGTAGAAAAATTACAAGAAGAAGAAGTTATTGTAAATCTTCCATGTGAAAAGGCAGAAAAAGATTTTTACAATATTACTTATTAAAAAGGAGGAGACTGCATTGAAGGATAAGCAAATCATTGGAAGAGCAATTATATTTATTGAAACAAATTTGTATGAGCCTTTGACTGTAGAATCAGTTGCTAATGCAGTTTCTTATTCTTACTATCATTTTCATCGTTATTTTCAAGCAGTTATGGGAGAAACTATTGGCAATTATATTAGAAGCAGAAGATTGACTCAAGCAGCAAGTGAACTTATATATAGCAACAAAAAAATTTTAGATATTGCAATTTCACTATATTTTGAGTCGGCAGAAAGTTTTACAAGAGCTTTTAGAAAGAGGTATGGAATTACACCCACTGAATACAGAAAAAATGGTGTTGATAGGTTGATTGGGTGTCATCAGCCTATTGAAATTAATAAAATAGCAGAATTAGACTATTCGAATCTGTCACCAGAAATAGTGATGCTTGAACCTAAATATATTGCAGGATTTAGATTTTGCATGAGTATTGAGAATAATAACACAATTAATATGTGGGAAAAGCTAAATGCACAATTGGTGAAGCAAAATTATATTTCAATGAATAATAATAGGTATAGTATTTATGAAACAGGTGATACATGCTCCCAAAATACATTTAATAAAAATAGTGAAGCTACTTTATTTATAGGAATTGAAACAACACCTGATAATCATGTCCCAAAAGGTATGAAGTTAAAAGAGATTAGTGGTGGAAAGTATTCTAAATTTATACATAAAGGTACAGTTGAAAATTTGATTTATACTTATTATTATATTTGGGGTATTTGGTTACCTAATAGCAATTTTCAGCTTGATGATAGAGATGATTTAGAATGTTATACAGAAAAATTTTTAGGAGCTGAAAATGAAGCATCGCAAATTGAAATTTATTTTCCATTAAAATAAATATTAATAATACTGACTTATAGGTATATTATAAAATAAAAATGAGAGGTGCAATTTATGGGAGAAATAAAAAAAGTATTAGTTTCATATTATTCTGGAACTGGTGGAGTTGAAAGAATAGCTAAGGTGCTTAAAGAAAGTTTAATTGAAAGAAAATGTGAAGTAATACTGCATTCTATGGACCTTTCAAAATTTAATAACTATAAAGACCAATATCATGATATTGTGAAGGAAGCTAACCTCATTATTGTTTTATATGCAGTTTATGCCTTTGGGGCACCTAGACCTGTGGATAGATGGGTAGAAAATTTGCCAAAAACAAATAAATTACCTGTAGTTGTTGTTTCAGTATCTGGTGGAGGAGAGATTTGGCCAAATACATCATGTAGAGTAGCAACTATAAAAGGAATAGAAAGGAAAGGTTATGAGGTCATTTATGAAAAAATGATGGTTATGCCTGCAAATATGCTTTGTAAAGTAAATGATGATATGGCAATGCATCTTATTAATAGTATACCTATGAATATTAATAATATCTTAGAAGATGTTTTTTCAGGTAAAAGGCATAGAAGCAGATTTAAAATTAGTACAAGAGTTTTGATGCCGATAACAAATGTTGAGAAAAACGCTGTAAGAAATTTTTCAAAAGACCTTATGGCAAATGAAGTGTGTACTGGTTGTGGCTGGTGTTCTTCAAATTGTCCAATGGGGAATATAGAACTTAAAGAGGATAAGCCTATGTTTAAAAATAATTGTATAATGTGTTTAAGATGTTTTTATGGATGTCCTAATAAAGCTATTCAAAATGATAAAGTAAAAGGTTTATTATTTAAGGAAGGCTTTAGTCTTAAAGAAATTGAAAAGAGAATGGAAGGAAAAGAGCTTAAACCAATTAATGAGTGTTGTAAAGGGCTTGCATGGATTGGTGTAAAGAGATATTTGTTAGGAAGAGAATAAATATTTTTTGTTATCTTTAAAACTAAAGAAATATTGAATTGGAAAGGATATCGAAATAAGATATCCTTTTTAATTGTCCGTGAAAGTATAAAAATTTCGATTTTTTAAGTCAGTTATATAAACGCTTAAGAATGATATGGCTTGTAAAAATGTGATTAAAAGAGAGCTTGGCGCAGCCACTTTTGTTCTAAAAAAGTATTAACAAGGCAATTTGATAATAAAGGTAGAGCCTTTTCCTAATTCGCTATTAACTTCTATTATGCCTGAGCATAAGTTAATAATTCTATTTACTAGGGCTAGTCCTAAACCATTACCCTCAGAAGAATGGGACTTATCACCTTGATAAAATTTATCAAAAATATGTTTTTTAACCTCTTGTGTCATTCCAATACCTGTATCAGAAATGGTTATCGTAATCCAGTCAGAGGAATGTCTTAAGGTACAGGTAATCAATCCATTATGAGGGGTAAACTTTATTGCATTATCTAATATATTTACCCATACTTGCGACAGTAATTCTTCATTTCCATAAAAAATAGCTTCATCTAAGCTAATATCCAGGTCAATATTTTTAGCTGACCATTTTGGCTCTAGAAATAATAAGGTTTGCCTAAACTGTTCATCTAATTTAAAGTTACTTTTTTCTGTGATAATTCCTTGATTCTCTAACTTTGAAATTTGTAAAATAGTATAAACCAAATTGGATAGTCTTTTTGTATTTCCAAGTATTTTCTCAATATACTCATTTCTAGTTTCTTCTGTCAAAGTGTTATCTTGCAAAAGCATAGTATAACCATCTATAGAAGCAATAGGGGTTTTAAACTCATGAGAAACATTGGCAATAAAATCATTACGAAAAGTTTCAATATTATTGAGCTCACCTACCATGATATTGAAGTTGTGAGACATATTTTGTAGTTCTTTTACAAGATGCTCTTCTTTGTTTATTTTGATATTAAAATTACCTTTTGCAACTTCCATTAAAGCACTACTAATTTTTAAAATTGGAAGTAATATTATTCTTCCTACGATAGCTACAACAAATATTCCAATAATCAAACTGACAAGATATATATTAATAATTGGCCAGATTACTGAAGTGGAAGTTTGGATAGGAACTAAATTGAAATAATTATTTAAGCTAAATGAAATTATAGTTGATATTAACATAATCACAAAAATTATTATTGAAGAAATAAATAATGGCTTTAAAGGTTTCTTGCTATTCATGTTTATGCACCACCTTATATCCAAGACCCCTTACAGTTATTATTTCAAAATCATCATTAAACCTAAAACGATCTCTAAGTCTATTAATGTGAACATCTACTGTCCTAATATCTGTTTCTGAATCAAGTCCCCAAAATTCATCCATAAGTTCTTGTCTTGTGAAGATACGCTTTGGATAAGAGGCTAATTTATATAGAATATAGAATTCTTTTTGGGGGAGTACGATTGATTCACCATTTTGAATTACAGATAAAGAATCATATTCTAATAAGGTTTTGCCAACATATTGCTTTTTTTCGTTTATAATTTTTGCTCTTCTAAGTAATGCACCAACTCTAAGAACCATTTCATTAACATTAATAGGCTTAATCATATAATCATCTATTCCAAGTGAAAAACCGCGCTTAATATCTTGAAAACTTTCTTTAGCTGTAATCATAAGTACTGGAAGATTGAATTGCGCATCTCGAATAGATTTAATAAGTTCAAAACCATCCATATTAGGCATCATTATGTCAGAAAGAATTAAGTCAATATATTCTTTATCTAAAGCATTGAGAGCTTCAATGCCATCATTTACACAAGTGGTTTTATATCCATTTTTAAGTAGAACAGCACTAAATAACTCGCAGAGTTCCTTATCATCCTCAACTATTAAAATATGAAACATTTAGATACCCTCCTTAATCATATTAATTATACTATATTTTTAATATGCTTTTTGGTAAATTGAAGTATACACAATTATAACTAACAAATATTAATTGAATGTAAACTCATGAAGTTAATATATTTAAAGAATTTTTAAGTTGCTTAATTTAAAATTAACATTAAAGTTTAAATTGAGTTAATAATCCTATGTTAAACTCCCCAATAAGTAATTGTGGTAGGAGGAATATTAATGGAGAAATTAAAAAATTTTAAAATAACTAATTTAATGGGATTATTAAAACAAGTTTTTACAACAGTAGCATTATTATTAATATCACTAGCAGTGATTATTGGTATAATTTCAGGTACAATACTAAAGGAGGTTACCCATTTTGATAATTCACTAGATTTGATTTTTTTGTGTATAATATCAAATATATGTATTGAAGTTATGATTTTTATTGTATTTACAGTATTTATAAAGAAGACAGTTGATGATTTTGGAAATATAGCTGATTTAATCCATTCGGGTGATCTTTCTGTTAAATTGGATTTAAAAGATAATAAATTGTTGAAAAATGCTGGTACATACTTAAATTCTATAACTGCAGAGATGAAAGGAATTATAGAGGGAACCTATAAGCTTACGAAAGCTATTGTTAGTGCATCTTTTAATATGTCAGATAAAGTAGAACAAGCTATGAGTTCAGTAACAGAAATAGAAAAAACAATTGACCAAATTGCAGTAGGAGCTACAGAACAAGTAACTGAAATTCAAAAAAGTGTTGATAAGATAGAGAATTTATCTGATCATATAATACTTGTTAAGGATAGTTATAATGATGTAATTTTAGAAACAGATAATGTAAATAAATTAAATGGAGCTGGAATTTCCAGCGTAAGAGACCTAAGAGAAAAATCTGATGATTATAATGTAGCTTCTGAAGAAATATTTGTAGCAGTAGAAAATCTAACAGTAACTCTTCAAAATGTAGATTTGTTTGTAACAACAATACAAAATATAGCTGAACAAACTAATCTTTTAGCTCTTAACGCCAATATTGAAGCCGCAAGAGCTGGGGATGCTGGTAAAGGCTTTGCAGTAGTAGCTGATGAAGTTAGAAAACTTGCAGAAGAAAGTAAAAAATCAACAGAAGAAATAAGAAATATGATGGGAAACATAAAAAAAGATTCTGATCAAGCAATGAATGCAATGAAATTAATGCAAAATGTTTCAAAGGAACAGCTTTCATCAGTTGATCAAACTGAGAATTCTTTTAATAGAATAGCAGAGGCAATCAAATCAATTACATACAAAATTCAGAATACAAGTGAAGTAATAAATAAGATGGAGATATTAAAGAATGAAGCATTAAATAGTATTGAACATACAGCAGACGTCTCTGAGGAAACTGCAGCTGCTAGTGAAGAATTAGCGGCAAGCGTTGAAACACAATCAATAATTTTTGGAGAAATGTCAGCATCAGCAATAGAATTAAATAGTATAGCAGCAGATATGGATAACAGCTTGAAAAAATATAAAATTAAATAAATAATTATATTATACCTATTATTGCCTATTAGGCAGATGGTTTCAAAAAAGCACCTACAGAATAGAAAAAATCACTAGAAATAGTCTAGTGATTTTTTAAACATATATGATATTATAATAAAACAATGCAAATTGTGGGTTGGGAATGTAATAGGATTTAATTACCTTTATGGAGAGTACTTAAAAATATGTTATAAAATAATATTATAAACTAATACTTCTATATAATATGCTATAATTAATTTATGAGAATTTTATATAGTATATAAAGGAGAATTTAATTATGATTGTAAAAAGTGTAACACTTTATGTGAAAACAGAGCATATAAAGGAATTTATTGAAGCAACTAAAGAAAATCAAAACAATTCATTAAAGGAAAAAGGAATTATATGCTTTGACTTTTTCCAATGTAAAGACGATTCAACGAAATTTTTACTTTATGAAGGATACAAAACAGAAGAGGATGTAAATGAACACCTTAAAACTCAACATTTTAATAAATGGATAAATACAGTTGAACAGTGGTTTTTAATGCCAAGAGATAAAGCTACATATATTCCTGTTTCCTAAATAGAAGAAGATTTAAGGTGAAATAATTACTTAAAGGTTATAAAGGAAGTGATTCAAATAAGTAAACGATGTGAGTGGGTGACAAAAGAAGATTTATATATTGAGTATCACGATAAAGAATGGGGAGTGCCAGTATATGACGATAGGAAACTATTTGAAATGCTGTGCTTAGAAGGTGCTCAAGCTGGTTTAAGCTGGTGGACTATTTTACAAAAAAGAGAAAATTATAAACTAGCTTTTGATAATTTTGAGGCGGAGATAATTGTAAATTACACAGAAGAAAAGTTAGAAGAATTGATGGAAAATAAAGGTATTGTTCGTAACAGAAGAAAAATTGAAAGTGTTGTGACCAATGCAAAAGCTTTTCTGGAAATTCAAAAACAATATGGCTCTTTTTCTAATTATATATGGAAGTTTGTAGATAATAAGCCTATCATTAATTCCTGGAAAAGTATAAAAGAGCTTCCAGCTTCAAATGAATTAAGTGATAAAATGAGTAAACAATTAAAAAAAGATGGTTTTAAATTTATAGGAAGTACAATTTGTTATTCTTTTATGCAAGCAGTAGGAATGGTTAATGATCACATCACTGATTGCTTTTGTTATAAAAAATTAACTTAGAGGAGGAAATATTATGAGCTTTAAAGAAGGATTTTTTTGGGGCGGAGCTACAGCTGCAAACCAATGCGAAGGTGCATGGAATGTAGATGGACGTGGACCTGCTATGACGGATGTTACAACTGGAGGTTCTGTAAAAGAGTCTAGAATGATAACTTATATTGATAAAGATGGAAAGCCAGGAAAAGCAGGAAGAGGTATGAAAATTCCTGAAGGAGTAAAATATGCTGTTTTAGATACTGAATTATATCCTAATCATGATGGAATTGATTTTTATCACTATTACAAAGAGGATATAGCTTTATTTGCTGAAATGGGCTTTAAAATGTTCCGTATGTCTATCTCTTGGTCCCGTTTATATCCAAGGGGAGATGAAGAAATTCCAAATGAAAAAGGTATTGAATTCTATCGTAATGTATTTAAAGAATGCCAAAAACACAATATTGAGCCATTAGTTACAATTTGGCACTTTGATACACCACTTTATTTAGAAGAAAATTATGGTGGATGGACAAATCGTAAATTAATTGAATTCTATGAAAGATTTGCGCGTACTTGCTTTAAGGAATACAAAGGACTAGTTAAATACTGGTTAACCTTTAACGAAATAAATAATACTGTAATGTTCCTAGAGATGTTTGGCAATAAGGCTACGGATGAAATGTACAAAGATGGATATCAAATTTTACATAATCAACTTGTTGCAAGTGCTAGAGCAGTTCAAGCTGGTCATGAAATAGATAGTGAAAACATGATTGGATGTATGATTTGTGGAATAACCTTCTATCCAGGAACTTGTGATCCAAAAGACATCTTACTTAATCGTCACACTTGGGAAAAAGGCATATTCTATTGTGGAGACGTTCAATGTAAAGGAAAATATGGAACTTATGCAAAACGTTTATGGGCAGAGCATAATGTGAAATTAGATATTACAGAACAAGATTTAATTGATTTGAAAAATGGTACAGTAGACATGTATTCATTTTCTTACTATATGTCAAACAACGTGACAACTCATGATACTAAAGACATGGTAGGTGGTAATTTTTCAGCTGGAGCACGTAATGAATACTTGACTTATTCTGATTGGGGTTGGGCGTTAGATCCAGATGGACTTCAATATTATTTAGAAATGATTTATGACCGTTATGAAAAACCATTATTAGTAGTAGAAAATGGTTTAGGAGCTTTTGATACAGTAGAAGTAGATGGTTCTATTCATGACCCATATCGTATTGATTACTATCGTGAGCACATTAAAGCTATGGAAAAAGCAGTTAATAATGGTGTTGACCTTATTGCATACACAACTTGGGGCTGTATTGACTTAGTTAGTGCTGGTACTGGAGAAATGAGAAAGCGTTATGGCTTTATCTATGTAGATAAGCATGATGATGGAACAGGTACCATGGCCAGAAGTAGAAAAGATTCTTTCTATTGGTATAAAAAGGTAATTGGATCAAATGGTGCAGATTTAGAATAATAAAAGAGCTTATAATTTTGTAAAATATGAAATAAAAGATAAGGATAGAGTAATTATATCCTTATCTTTTTTTAGAAAAATAATTCTTTTTAGTCTAATTCATTATTAAAATAAGCAATTTCTTTAAATCAAATATTTCACTAGTATTAAATATTTCTTCAAGATCATAAAGGGTCTTTTCTGAATTTTCTATTTCTTTAGAATACATATGTGTTAGGTCTATTTGATCATTTATATCAAAGTTATAATTATTATCAATCCAGCGTACAACATTTAATTCTTTAATAACAAGATAGCTCATGACAGCTAATGTAACTTTTGAGTATAATTCTTCATCGAAAATAGCTTTCATAAAATATTGGAATATGAAATATACAATTATATGTTCATATTCGTAAGTTTTATTTTGATAGTATTCATTAAAAGCATTATATTGTTTTTCATAAAAAGTAACATCATTTATTTTATAAAAACAGTTAATAGCATTTTCTATTATTTGGGGCCAGTTATCATTAATAGGATTAAGCTTTCTATATATATTCATGCATTTACCCATATTATGATACTTATCAGCTTGTTTGGTTTTATACTTATTAAATTTACTAATAAGGCCTTTTTGATATTGCTCCTTAGAATAGTTATTTACTATCTCAGTAATCTCAGTTAAATTATTTTTAGTTAATTCTTCCTGTATATCATGAGCAAAATTAATTAACAGTGCAACTCTACACTTAAAAGATATAGAATGATTTTGAAGTATATCTAAGGCCACTTTTCTAGCTGACATTAGTTCCATGGAAATATCAAAATTTATATCATCATATATATCTATAAGTTCATTATCTTCTGAAACATCAAAAGTAATTGGTTTAGAATCTTTAAGAATTAATCTTGCAGCTTCAGGACAGGATAAAGATATTCCTATCTCACGGATATCACTATACTCCTCTATGAATCTTGGGTATGTCTTACAAGTATAACACAAACTTTCTTCTCCAAGTTCAGTATAGATATCGCAAAGGTTATTTTTATTTAAAAATGGACAATTATTATTTTTCAATATAAAGCCAGACTCTCCATCTTCATATAAGGTTAAGTTAGCTTTTAGCCTTTCACCAAACTCACCACATACCTTCTTATAATGCTTATTGGTCTCTTCATCAATTATAATTTCCCATCCGGCACAACAAGTATCGGTACATTTTGAAGCTATGCATTTAAAATCTTTGTAGTAATGGGGGACTATTGTTTTCATGTAAATTACCTCTTAGTTTTATTAATTAAGGAAAAAGAGCAGCTATGCCATAATATGTCACTCTTCTGCATATAAGAACAGCTCATAGTATATTTGCTTGATATGCTTATTTAAATATGTCAAAGTTCCATTATAATATAACATTAAACTTAGCACTAAGAAAAGTATTTTAAAATAACAAGAACAAATTGTGGTTTATTATTTTTGGAATTGTATGATTATAGTAAAGATATATAAGTACTCAAACCTAAATTTATGATATAATCGAGGTAAGAAAATGAGGCAGATAGAACTATTCAGGAATGGAGGAAGTTTAATGAACAATACTATTACAAGAAAAGAAGCAGTTGATTTATTAAAAAAATATAATAAGGAGCAATTTCATATATTACATGCTCTTACAGTAGAAGGGGTTATGACATGGTATGCTGAGCAATTAGGTTATAATAATGAAACAGAATATTGGGGAATTGTAGGACTTTTACATGATATTGATTTTGAAATGTGGCCAGAAGAGCATTGTGTAAAAGCACAAGAATTATTAAAAGATGCAGGAGTAAGCAATGAAATGATTAATTCTATCTGTAGTCATGGATATGGAATCTGCGTTGATATTAAACCTGATCATATAATGGAAAAAGTGTTATTTGCTACAGATGAATTAACAGGGCTTATAGGTGCAGCTGCAAGAATGCGCCCATCAAAAAGTGTTATGGATATGGAACTTTCAAGTTTAAAGAAAAAATTTAAAGATAAAAAATTTGCTGCTGGATGTTCAAGAGATGTTATAAAACAGGGAGCAGAAATGCTTGAATGGAGCTTGGACGAACTATTAGAAAAAACAATTATGGCAATGAGAGCTTGTGAAGATACAGTAAATGAGAGTATAAAAGAGTTTGAATAGCAGGCAATAGTACAGAGAGGAAAAGCCTTAAAATGAAATTTAAAGTTACTGATAAAATAAAAAAACAAGATGAAGAAACTATTTTTAAGAATTTGTTAGAATACAATTTAGCTAGGATTGAAGATAAAAATCCAAAAGATTTAGGAGTTTATTTAGAAGATGAAAAAGGTGAAATGATAGGAGGCTTGATTGGAAATACTCATGGTAATTGGCTTACCATAAAATTTTTATGGGTAAGTGAAAATGTGAGAGGTCAGAGCATAGGAAGCAAGCTTTTGAAAAAGGCAGAAGAAACAGCTAAGGAAAGAGGCTGTAAGTACGTTTTCTTGGATACATTTAGTTTTCAGGCACCAGAGTTTTATAAGAAGTATGGCTATGAAGAAAAATTTGTACTCGAAGAATATCCAATAAAAGGCAAACGGCATTAT
Organism: Clostridium saccharoperbutylacetonicum N1-4(HMT); assembly: GCF_000340885.1. NCBI lineage: Bacteria > Bacillati > Bacillota > Clostridia > Eubacteriales > Clostridiaceae > Clostridium > Clostridium saccharoperbutylacetonicum. Next base: position 2,628,646 of record NC_020291.1, read on the forward strand.
TATACAAAAACTTTATAGAGTAAGTTGAGATATCCAAAAGGAGAAACTAATGGAATAGAATATTATACAAAAACTCTATAGATTAAAAAGAATTTTAATTTTATAAAAACAATAGAGGAAAGTGATTTATTTGGAATAGCAAAGTATTGCTGTTTTTCTTAAATTTATGAGGGAATTATGATTAGCTTATTATTAATGAAACAAATTGTTGTACTTTTTTTAATTATGATTATGGGAATAATATTAGTAAAAACAAAATTGTTAAAAGCAGAGGAAAGCAAAAGTCTTTCAATTGTTTCAATTTATTTGGTAATGCCTTGTGTAATTATCAATGCCTTTCAGATTAAATATACTGAAAGTATACGTAATGGATTGATTCTTGCTGTTATTGCAGCTGTATTGATTCACATTGCATTATTGATTTTAATAACAGTACTTGGAAGGATATTTCGCTTAGATGCAGTAGAAAAGGCATCAATAATGTATTCAAATTCTGGAAATCTTATTATTCCAATTGTAACTTCTATATTGGGGAAGGAATGGGTGATTTATTCTAGTGCTTTCTTGTCTGTACAATTAGTTCTTTTATGGTCGCATGGAAGAATGCTGCTTTGTGGAGAAAGAAAAATAGATCTTAGAAAAATTTTTTTGAATATAAATATGATTACTATTTTAGTTGGAATAGTATTATTTGTTACAGGGATTCAATTACCGGAAATCATCTCAAAGACTATGGAATCAGTAAGTGTGATGATAGGTCCTATTTCAATGATCATGATTGGTATGCTTATTGGAAATATGAAGTTTAAACAAATATTTGCTTATAAAAGGATTTATATAGTAACTTTTCTTAAGATGATATTGTGCCCATTTATAATTCTGCTTCTACTTAAATATAGCGGAATGCCGAATTTATTAACGGATGGTAAGGTGATTTTGCTTATAAGTCTGCTGGCAACACTTACGCCTTCAGCAGTAACAATTACTCAAATGGCTCAAATTTTTGGAAATGATGAAGAATATGCAAGTGCTATAAATGTTGTTACTACTATTGTTTGCATTATAACAATGCCGATTATGGTGTGGATCTATCAGCTTTAGGACATGTTGATTGCTCAGATATTTTGAGGTGATGATAAAAAGCGCGTTAGAATAGACTAATTGAACTGTTATTTACATAAACTATGAATTAAAGCTGGGGATGTGAGTTACTTTGATTAAAGATATAATTTGGGATTTTGACGGGATATTATTTGATACATATCCAGGAACGGTTAATGCATTTATATTGGCTCTAAAAGATAGTGGTATAGAAGAAACAAGTGAAAATGTATTAAATTGCCTTAAAATATCTGACAGTTATGCAGTTACATATTTTAAAAAGCTATATGATTTAGATGAGGCTTTCAATGATAAATATAATGCTTATAAAAAAGATATAAAGCCAGAAATGATTAGACCATTTCAATTTGCAAAGGAAGTATGTCGGCAGTTTACAGCGTTAGGTGGAAGGAACTATATTATTACACATAGGGGTGAATCAACCTTAAAATTCCTTGAGCATTACAGTATGAGAAAACATTTTACAGAAATAGTTACAAAACAGTATGGTTTTAAACGAAAACCTGACCCTGAAGCATTCATATATCTAATTGAAAAGTATAAGATTAATAAAAGTTCAGCAATGGTAATTGGTGATAGAGAATGTGAAATTTTAGGCGGAAAATCAGCAGGAATTAGTACATGTTTATATAATACTAATAATGTAAAGATTAGTACAGAGCCTGATTTTTATATAGAATCTCTGGAAGAAATAATTAATATAATAGACTAAGTTGATATGTGATATTTGACTTATGAATATAATGGAACCAAACATGAAACTAAGTTAAGCAACAAAATTTAAATAAGTTTAAAGGCGATAAACATTTACAAACTAGATGTTTATCGCTTTATTGTGTTATGTCGGTTTATGAGGAGTGGAGTTTGGTTTTAACAAAAATAAAAAATTGATTTAAAATAAAGGATGAAATTGATCGGTTATGTTAAAAATTATGTCAATTTGAATATAAATGTATATTATGGTAGAATAATGGTTGCGGGATTTGTTATACCTAAAAAATGTAAATTGAAAAATAGGGGAAGTATTATATGTGGGGAGAAGAAGGAACAATTAAATTTGATTACGATTCTGTTCAGAAAGCATACACAACTATGCATAAAATTTATGATGAAGCAGCTAAAGTTTTAGAAAAATTAGTGCAAGATAGTAAAAATGCTGAGGAAAAAATGAAAGGTCAATATAGAGGTGCTTATAGTGATAAAAGTGAAGATATTTTCAAAGAATTAAAAAAGAGTATTGAAAATATAAACAAGCTTAGTAAAAAAGTTGAAGAGACCTCTAAAGACTTTTTAAAGCAGGATATGATTTTAGCAGATTTATATGGAAAATCTGAGTAAGGAGAATCGTTTATGTCAGATCATCATAAGGAGAGAATACGAAGAGAAATTCGTGAGTGTAGAGCAGAAATAGAAAAATATTCTGAATATGAATATGAAATGAGATGCGCAGAAGATTACTGTAAACAAGCAGGAAATGGAATAAGCTTATTAATGAATGAACAATATGAAAATGTTAAGATGCATTGTATTGAAGCAATTGGTGAAGAGGATGATTTACTAAGTGCATTAAAGGTTAAGCACAGTAATTTGCATGATATAAATTTAATGCTTTTGGAAGATATACAAGATGGAATACGTGGTATTCAAGAAAAAATAGAAGAACTTAGGGAACGAATCCAAATGTTATTGGGAGAGTTATAGAAGGAGTTAATATTATGGCAGGAATTTTAAGCAGTAATTTTTATATTGATAATTCATCATTAGATAGCCTTAAAGATAGCTATAATACTTCAATAAAAAGTTTAACTGATTTGTATTTTGATTTTGAAAATGAGGTAAACAATTTAGAAAGTAATGAGTTATGGAAAGGTGAAAGTTTCGATAAATTTAAAGAGAACTTTGATAGCTGGAAGATGGAGTATTTAAAAAGTTTAAGCGAAGTAGTTGAATTGAAGGAATTTATAGAAGAGGTAAAGGCAACTTCTGAAGCATTAATTAATCAAAGGGACAATTTGAAAACTTCATTGGAGGTATAAATATATGTCAAGAGACGTTTTTATGGCTAATTACAGTGAGTGTAGGGATACAAATAGAGAAATTGAAAGTAATCTTAATTATATTGAAGAGATTCTAGCAAGGTTAAGAAAAATGGACAATTGTGTTCAAAAAGTAAATGTGCCATCAAATGTATGGAATAGTGGAAATTATGAAAGTGATTATTCAACAATCAAAAGATACTTAAATGATGAAACCACAAGGTATAATAATTTTCATAAAGCATTTGATGAATTTCATATACCACTTGAAAAGATAGATGCAGGTTTAAAATCAAGGTTAGAAAATTCGCTGAATTTTATAGAAGAAAATAAGGAATATGGAATTTATGTATCTGTTATTAAGGGAAGCCAGATAGATGAGCTAGAAAATGGTATTTATAATGAACTTATAAGTAAAAATGTAAATGAAAAAGATGCAATAAAGCTTGCGTCTCTTGCAAATGAAGAGTCGCAAACTTTATTGAAAAAATTGTTAGCACTAGATGAAAGTGAACTGCAAAGTAAAATAGATGAAATAAAGCATAAAACAAAACAAAGTCCAAGTGAATTAGTACTTTTAGATATTTTAAGCTTAAATCAGCCAAATACTTATAGTGATACATTAAAAGATTTAGCAAAAGAATTTGCTAGAGGAGGATTTACAGGAGTTCTGCAGAGCGGTATGCTTGGGAAAGCTCTTGATAAATATAATCTTGATATAAAATCCTTATCAGGAGAAATTAATAAACTTGATAGGGAGATTATTTCGAGTCAGTTGGGGGCAAAAAAGATTAATCTTAAAACTGAAGCTATGAATCAGTTAAAGGCAATTAGAGATTCTAAATTATCAAAAGTAAGTAAATTTGAAACAACAATAGGAAATATGGCTACAATTAGCAAATGGTTAGGAAAAGCTAGTACAGCGTATAATATTGGAAAAATAGGTTACACAGAGTGGAAGAATGTTACTGAAAATGGCGCTGAATTTAATGATGCTGTTGTTGATGCAGGTATTGAATGGGGAGGTGTGATGGCAAGTACTGCAGGTGGAGCATTAGCAACTGCTAAAGCTGGAGCAGTATTAGGTACAGATGTCTGTCCAGTTGTAGGAACTGCAGTAGGATTAGGAGCAGGATTTTTAGGTGGAGCATTAGCAGGATTTGGTTATGGCGTGGTTATAAAACCAATTGCAACGAAAACATATAAAGATGCTATAAAACCATCAAGAGAATGGTTAGCTGGTAAAGAAAATGATGTTAAAGATTGGTGGGATTCATTATGGTGGTAAAAAGTATTTTCGAAGAAGTGGATTATCCAAGCGATAAGAAAAGCTTAGAGCATATTATAAAAGAATATGATAAAAGGTTAGAATATAAAATTGGACTGCCAATTTCCAAAAAACCAAACTATTTATTTCATATATTTAGTATTATAAATTTATTTTATATTATAAAATGTTCAAGTATCTCCATTTTTATAAGGCTTTTATATATGATGCCATTATTTCTAAGTGTAATTTATTCTATTATTTTATTCAATAAAGTGAAAAAAGATAATTATAATGATGAGAAGTTATTTTATAAGTTAATTAATTTTGATATTATTCATATTTTTATTTATATATATAGTGGAATATTCATGTATGAAACAGTTGTATTTAGAAAGTGGACTAGTCAAGAATATTTAATGTCATTTATGATTTTAATTATATTGGCAACATTATCGTCTATAATTGCAAGAATAGAAGCGCCTAAAAGATTTCTTAATAATTATAAAAATAACAAGAGAGAATTATTTACAGCTTACTCTGCTATAATTCCGATAGTACAAGTATTAGTAGGGGTAACGTACTTTAATAGACCTTATTATTTATTATTAATAGCATCAAGTATTTTTGTTGTAGTGATATCTGGAGTTATGACATATATACTGTTTATTTATAATCAGTACGACAAAATACAGGAACTTAAAAAAGAAATTAATTATATACCGAATCACAAAAGGAGATAGTAAAAAAATGATTTGGGAGAGTGATAGGATTCATTATGGTGGTAAGGAGTATTTTTCCCAAAATTAATTATCCTAATGATAAAAATAGTATTAAGCATATTATTACTGAATATGAAAAGGTACTAGAATACAAACTCGATGACAAATCTGTTGATAAAAAATTAATGTTTATAATATATTTTTTCATTATTGTAATCACTATATTTTTATTCAAAAGTAAATTGATTCCAGCAAGTATATCAGTAATATACTCCATACCTTCTATTTCAGCCATAATTTATGATGCTGAATTGAGAAGAAGAATTAAAAAATGTAGCACTGAAGATACAAAAATTTTATTTAAATCATTAATTTCATTTTTAGCACTAACATGGTTGTTATTATATATTGGAGTTGCATTATATGAGGCCTTATTATTTAATAAATGGACATATAAGGAATATTGGATTTCATTAGGTATTTTATCTATTTCTTCAGGATTAATTTTTATTTATGTAAGAATGAAAGTGACAAAAAAATTTATTAAAAAGTATCAATATGGAAACAATAAATTTTTCACAATGAATTCAGTTGTAATTTCAATAATTGAGTTTTTGATTTGTATAGCATATTTTAGAAAACCATATTTATTGCTATTAATTACTACCTATATATTTCTTCCAGTATATTTAGGAGCTATTGTTAATATCATTTTCGAATATTTGCAATACGATAAAATACAAGAGTTAAAAAAAGAAATTAATTATATACCAAGTCACAAAAAAGTTAGAAAAAAATGATTTGCGAGAGTGATGAGATTCATTATGGTGGTAAAGAATATTTTCCCAAAAGTTAATTATCCAGATGATAAAAATGATATTAAACATATTATAAAGGAATATGATAAAGTTCTAGAATATAAGTTATATGGATCAGTGTTAAAAAATCAAAAATCTGGAGGATATATTATACAATTAATTGTGGCAATGGCTATAATTTATATTTTTAAGTGTTCCTGGATCTCTTTTTGGATAAGATCTTTGTATTTTATTCCTTTGATTATTTCAATTGTATATAATATTTGGATAGCTATAAAAGCTAAGAAGAACAATTTTAATGAAGAAAAAATGTTATATAAATTTAAAATGTCTGAAATAATATTGATAATTGCATTAATTTACGGAGGAACATTTTGTTATGAGACAGTGATATTTGATAAATGGGATAATAAAAATTACTTTGTCTATTTTAGTATATTAGTTTTATTTTCATTATTAACTTTTATGAAATTTAGAGTAGAGGCACCAAAAAAGTTTATTAAGCAATATCAATATACAGATAATAAAATTAATTCATATAATATGATAATAATTCCAATCGTGCAATTATTAGTGAGTATAGCATATTTTGAAAAACCGTATTTTTTACTTTTAATAGGATCTTCTGTTTTTTTAGTGTTTTTTTTAGGAGTGATTTCATATACAGTTTTTGAATATGAACAGTATGATAAAATACAGGAATTAAAAAAAGAAATTAATTATATACCTAAGGAGAGAAAGAAATGAATAGATTGTTACCAGTAGGCAGTGTAGTAATGCTGGATTTAGATATAAAAGAAAAAGTAATGATTATAGGGCGACTTATGAAAATGACAGAAGAGGATGGTACAATTTGGGATTATTGTGGATGTATAATTCCCCAGGGATTACAAAACCCTGAACAAATTAGGCTATTTAATCACAAAGATATAAGAAGGCTTCTTTTTGTTGGATATCAGGATGAAGAAGAATTAGGATATTCACTAGCACTTTCAGAAGAGAAAGAAAAGAATAAATAGAAGTATGTAATTTGTAACAAAGCATTATACTAAAACTAGGATTTGCATTAATAGAGGAATGCAGGTACTAATATTATGAAGAAAATAGTGATAATAAGTTTTTTAACAATAAGTTTATTTTTAAATGGGTGCAGTTCATTTTCTCAAAAACCATCTAGTAATTTAAAGGAAAATACGGAAAGTGTTTCAGAAGAAAATAATAAAAAAGAATTAAAGTTAAAAGGGATGGTAGTAGAACGGACAGAAGATGAATTTGTATTTGCGGCTATATCTGAGTCGGGTATGAATACATATATGTTTAAATCACCTGAAGATGATAAAAGAAGATTAAGTAAACTAAGAAAAGGAGATGAGATAATCGTAGAATGGACTGTTGATGGAACTAGTACAGAAGGGAAAATTACATTTTATCTGAAAAAACTTGAAATAGACACGAAAAAATCATATAAAAATGAAGAGGAGTCAGAAAAATATAGACAAGAAAGTCTAGTAGCATATGCTGATTTAATAAAAGAAATAGAAGATGAATATCAAAATATTAAAGTTAGTTATATAGTAGGGAAAAATCAGAAAAAGATTATGTCAATTGAAATGCAGCAACTTTTAAATCAGGAGTTGACATTAGAAGAAATCGAAAAATTAACAGTTGAAAAGGAAATTAGACTTAAAGATGATAATATACATATAATACTAATATCTGTTAAAGAAAAAGATAAAGATGTTAGAATTATCTCGTTTTCATTAGAAAATGGGATATATGTTAAGATATTGGATCAATTTACATAGAGTTACTAAAGCTAGAAGATTTTTTATGTAAATTACAAAAGAGGATAAAGAATGGGTGAGATTATGTTAATAAAGCATGTTTTTCAAAAAGTGGATTATCCAAGAGATAGAAAAAGTATAGAACATATTATAAAAGAATATGATAAAAATTTAAATCATTTATTAGTGGTAAAAGAATCAAATAAGCTAGGAAAATATGTGTTATATATTATGAGTATTTTAATAATATTTTATGTTTTCAATTGTTCATGGGTTTCAATTTTTGTTAGACTTCTATATATAATCCCTTGTGCATTAATAATAATTTGTAATTCAATTTTGATTTTACAAATAAAAAAACATAAAGGAAATAAAAAACTTCAATATAAATATAAAGTTTTCGAGCTTATATTTATTAGCATGTTTATTTATATTGGTACATTTTTTATTGAAAGTATTCTTTTTAGTAGAAAATGGGGAGATGAAAATTATTTGGAGTGGTTCTATGTTTTAGTAATATTATGTATAGTAACTTTTTTAATGGCAAGGGTTAATGCTCCTAAAAAATTTATAAAAAAGTTTCAATATCAAGAAAATAAATTATATACTCCAAGTTCGATTTTGACAAGTATTACATCGTTACTTATTTGTATATCATATTATAATAAACCATATTATCTTGTATTAATAGTTTCGTATATTATTTTGATTTTAATGTCTGGCTTAGTAACGTATATCTTTTTTGTTTATAGACAATATGACAACATCCAGAAACTAAAAAATGCTGATTACAAATTTTAAAGTTTATTTGTAAGCAGCATTTTTTATGAACACATAATAAGGTATTGTAAGACTTGTTTGTATCAAGATAACCATTAATCTAATAAAACTATTTTAATAGTAATGGAGAAATAAAATTAAAAATCTTTTTTAAAGTGAGTTTTTTCTTTAGAATAGCAGTGGAATAGCACATGCTTTTTTGACTTGCATATTTTTGGAGGGTATTGTTTTTAAAGAATACAAAATCAACAAGCTCCATTTCATCTTTTGTTAAATTTTTTAGAGCTAGTTTTAAATCTTCATAATCACATTTCTCACAGAGGAGATCTTCTAAAGATATGTCCTCAGAAGGCAGTTCTTTTTCAAAGTCATCACAAAAGCTTAATGTTTCATAACCGTTTATAAAGCTCTTAGATTTAATCTTTCTTATTAAATCATTCACGTTGTTTTTTATAGCATTAGTGGCATAGGCAACAAATCTGTGTTTTTCAAGATTGTACACAGATACGCATTTGAAAAGTGAGTGATAACATTCATTTTGGATATCATAAAAGTCATATCCATCAATGAAGGTTCTTTTAGAAATATTAAGAATTAAAGGTCTAAATTCCGATGCTAATTTTTCTTTTGAGAGTTCATCATTGTTTTTGCATTTGATTACTAAAGCTTCAACATAATCAAAATCCATAGAAATCCTCCTTTTTGGTTCAGTTATGAGTTACGAGCTGAAATTCACAAATATTGTCAAAAATGTTAATATTATAAGTATATATAGTATATATGGTTTAGTTTGGATGTAATATAATAAATTTTAAAAAAGTAAAAAATATTAAAATCAATGGATTATCTTTAATAAATCATTTAAAATTGATATTAATCACAATAAAAATAAAATAAGCAATATATGAACTACTTGGGGAGGAAACTTAATGAAATCAAAATTAATAGATCTTTTAAATAGGAAAATTTTAGTCTTAGATGGGGCTATGGGAACTTGTATTCAAAATTATAAATTAGAGGAAAAAGATTTTAGAGGAGACTTGAAATTTTCTTGTAATCAAAAAGGAAATAACGATATTTTAAATATTACTAATCCAAACATAATAAGAGAAATTCATGAGGCTTATTTAGAAGCTGGGGCAGATATAATTGAAACTAATACCTTTAACAGCACGAGTATATCGCAAAAAGATTATGAAATGGAAAATAAAATATTTGAATTGAATTTTGAAGGGGCTAAGCTTGCTAGAGGAGCTGCTGATAAATTTACAGCTAAAAATCCAGATAAGCCTCGTTTGGTAGCAGGGTCTCTTGGACCTACAAATAAGACGGCTTCTTTATCTCCTGATGTTGAAAATCCAGGGTATAGAAATATAAGCTTTGATGAATTGGTTGAAGCTTATAAGGAGCAAACAGAAGGTCTTTTAGATGGAGGAGTAGATTTAATCCTTATAGAAACAGTTTTTGATGCCTTAAATGCCAGGGCAGCACTTATGGGAGCAAAGGCTGCATTTATAGAAAAAAGTAAGGATTTACCTGTAATCATATCTGGAACTATAGCTGATAAAAGTGGAAGAATTCTTTCAGGTCAAACTTTAGAAGCTTTTGCAAATACTATGGTAGATGAAAGCATAATTGCAATAGGTTTAAATTGTTCCTTTGGGGCAAAGGACTTAATACCTTTTGTAAAATATTTATCAAAAACACAAAATAGATTTATAAGCATTTATCCAAATGCTGGCCTTCCAAATTCCTTTGGAGAATATGATGAGAAACCTGAAGAAACTGCTGCTTTAATAGAAGCTTTAGCAAAAGATGAATGCATTAATATTGTTGGAGGCTGTTGTGGTACAACGCCAGAGCATATAAAAGCAGTTAGCGAAGCTATCAGAGATAAGAAGCCAAGAAAGCTGCCTGAGATTGAAAGGGAAACAGTTTATTGTGGGTTAGAAGCCTTTAGAGCTAATAAGGAAAATAATTTTATTAATATAGGTGAAAGAACTAATGTTGCTGGTTCAGCAAAATTTGCAAGATTAATTAGAGAAAAAAAATATGAAGAAGCTTTAGCAATAGCTAAAGACCAAGTTGAAAATGGGGCTCAAGTAATAGATATAAACTTTGATGATGCTCTATTAGATGCTAAAGAAGAAATGGATAATTTCCTAAAGCTTTTAGCAAGTGAGCCTGAAATTTCAAAAGTTCCAGTAATGATCGATTCTTCTAAGTTTGAAGTTCTTGTAAGTGGACTTAAAGCTTTGCAGGGAAAGCCTATAGTTAATTCTATAAGTCTTAAAGTAGGTGAAGAAGAGTTTAAAAGACAGGCTTCTATTATAAAAGACTTTGGAGCAGCGGTTGTAGTTATGGCTTTTGATGAAAATGGGCAGGCAGATACCTATGAGAAAAAAATAAGTATATGCAAAAGAGCTTATGACCTTTTGGTAAAGGAAGTTAAATTCTCTCCAGAAAATATAGTTTTTGATCCAAACATCTTAACAATTGCTACTGGTATAGAAGAGCATAATAATTATGCCGTAGACTTTATTAATGCTACAAAATGGATAAAGGAAAACTTACCTTATGCAAAAGTAAGTGGTGGTGTAAGTAATCTTTCCTTTGCCTTTAGAGGAAACAATGTAATAAGAGAAGCTATGCATTCAGTGTTTTTATATCATGCAATTAAAGCTGGAATGGATATGGGGATTGTTAACCCAGGAATGATACAAATCTATGATGAAATAGATAAAGGATTATTAGAAAAAGTTGAAGCAGTTATTTTTAATAAAAGTGAACATGCAGCAGATGAACTTTTAGAATTTGCAGCAAGCTTCAATAAAGTTGACAATAAAACAGAAGAAAATAAAGAAGCTTGGAGAAATGAAGACGTCAAAGAAAGATTAAAGACGGCTCTAGTTAAAGGTATAGATAAATATATTAAAGAAGATGTAGAAGAAGTAAGAGTAGAATATAGCAAATCCATAGAAGTAATAGAAGGACCTCTTATGGATGGTATGAATGAAGTAGGTAAGCTTTTTGGTGATGGAAAGATGTTTTTACCTCAAGTAGTTAAAAGTGCTAGGGTAATGAAAAAAGCTGTTGAAGTTTTAATGCCATATTTAGAAGAAGAAAAAAGCAGCAGTGGAAGTATTAGTGCAGGAAAAGTTGTATTTGCAACTGTAAAGGGAGATGTTCATGATATAGGAAAGAATATTGTATCAGTTGTGCTTTCTTGCAATAACTTTGAAGTAATTGATCTTGGAGTGATGGTTCCAGCAGAAGTTATTTTAGAAACAGCCAAGAAAGAAAATGCAGATATTATTGCTTTAAGTGGGCTTATAACTCCATCTTTAGAAGAAATGGCTAATGTAGCTGAAGAAATGGAAAAGCAAGGCTTTAAAATTCCACTTATGGTTGGAGGAGCTACAACTTCAAAGGCTCATACAGCAATTAAAATTGCTCCTAAATATTCAGGTGGTGTAATTCATACAATGGATGCTTCAAAAGCTGTTGAAGCAGCTAAACTTCTTTTAAATAATGATAAAAAGGCTGATTATCTTAAAGGCGTGGAAGCTGAATATGAAGCAATTAGAGAACTATTCAATAAAGTTCCAAGAAAATTTGTACCATTAGATTATGCAAGGAAAAACAACTTTAAGCAAGAATGGGCTGAGGTGCAAATAGATAAACCTAAAAATTTAGGTATAAAGAAATATCTTGATTTTCCTATAGGAAAGTTAAGAAAGTATATAGATTGGAGCTTCTTCTTTATTGGTTGGGACATGGGAATTCCATATCCACAAATCCTTGAAGACTCCAAATATGGAGAAGAAGCAAAAAAATTATTAGCTGATGCTGAGGAAATGCTTGATAAAATTGAAAAGGAAAATATCTTAAAGGCAAATGCAGTCTTTAGTATCTTTGAAGCAAATTCTATAGGCGATGATATTGAAGTTTATAATGGCTCAGAAGTAATTAAATTTAATCTTCTTAGACAGCAGGAGGAGAAAAAAGATAACACTTATATATGTTTATCAGACTTCATAGCACCTAAAGCTTCTGGAATAAAGGATTATATAGGTGGGTTTATTACTACAGGAGGAATAGGTGCAAAGGAATATGCAGATAAACTTAAAGCCTCTGGAGATGATTATGGAGCAACAATGGTTATTTTGCTCGCAGATAGGCTTGCTGAAGCTTTTGCAGAATGTATTCACCTTGAAGTAAGAAGAGAATTTTGGGGTTATTCACCAGAAGAAAATCTATCCATTGAGGATATATTTAAAGGAAAATATAGAGGAATTAGACCTGCAATTGGTTACCCTTCTTTAAGAGATCATTCAGAAAAGGTTAAATTGTTCAATTTGCTTGATAAAGCTGGTGAACTTAAAGTTGAGCTTACAGAAACCTACATGATGTCACCTACTGCAAGTACTTGTGGTCTTTACTTTGGAAGTAAAGCTGCTAAGTATTTTGATATTAATAAAGTGGATAATGATCAGTTTGAGGATTATGCAGAAAGAAATAGCAGAGATATAAAGGAACTTAGAAAACTAATGTATACACTTATAGATTAAGAAAAGGGGAAGTCAGTATGATTTTAGTTAATTGTGCATGGAAACAAGAGGATATTATTAAACACGTTGAAAGTATAATGGTTGATAATGAAAAAGCTTTTAAACTAGTTAAGGTTGAAGGGATTAGAATACTATTTGATACTCAGGTAGAAGATATGAAAAGTATAAAATTAATAAAGGCAGCAATAAAAAATATTAAGGGTTATCAGGCTTTGGCTGTAGATGTTGTACCTGTTGTTAATAACAGTATGTTTGAAGGATATACAAAATTGTTATAGAAACTGATTATATAAAGTATATTAAAACCTTGAAATGAGATTGTATGACAATTAAATGATTATGTGGTAAAATATAGAATATACTTATATAAGGAGGAATTAGATGTATAATAAAAAAATGAAATTATTAGGTTTATTAAGCTCATTGGCTGTTGTAGGAAGCCTTACATTAGGAACAGTTAGTGCAAATGCAGCTACAGTTGCTCAAAGTCAAAATGAAACATATTCTTACAATAAAAAAGCATATGTTAATAATCCAGAACTTCAATTTGATTTAAAAGTAAGAACTTCTCCAGATTTAAATGGAAAGGTAGATGGGTATTTATATAATTTTGAAGATGTTAAAATATTAGGTAGCGTAGTAGCTAATGGAACCTTATGGGATAAGATTTCATATAAGAATGGCATATCATATGTGAGTGATGCATACATAATGCATTATAATTCACCATCAGATAATGTTGTTGCTATAGCAAGAAACATTACTAAGCAATTTGAAGTTGGAAATTCAAATCAAATTGCAGGAAATTTTGATGGACAAGGTTTATCCTTAGGATATCTTCAATGGTGTATAGGACAGGGAACCTTACAGCCATTGCTTAATAGAATGGATAGAGAATATAATGCTGAAATGAAAAGTATTTTTGGAGCTAATTATGATAGTATACATAATATGATCCTTGATACAAAGGAAAATCAACTTGCATGGGCAAAAGCTATTAATACTTTTGACAATAAAATTATGGAACCTTGGTATTCACAGTTTGTAAATTTATATAATAACCAAGATTTTATTAATATTGAAGCAGATTCTACAGCTTATAAAGTTGGGCAAGCTATGATTATTTGTGATAAGTATAATTTAAAAACTGTAAGAGGTTTTGCACTTGCCTTTGATATAGCCGTTCAAAATGGAAGTATTAGTGCAGAAGCTGCAAAAGTTGTTGATACAGCTTTAGCGCAAAATCCAAATATGAATGAGAAAGACTTATTAAAGGTTATAGCAAATGCTGTTGCAGATGCAGCAGTTACCAATAATAACGATATTCGTTTAAGAAAAATGGCTATTGTTAATGGAAGCGGAATTGTTCATGGTTTCTTTCTTGATTTAGATAAAAATTATGGATTAAGTGATATAAGCTGGAGATAGAAAAGTAATATATTCAAGTGTAGAGTTTTAGTGAAATTTCCTAAAACTCTACACTTTTAATTTTGGTAAAGATTAATTTACTAAATAGTATTGTTTATATTTTATAGATTTCTATATATTGCGACAAAATAGTATTTGATTATGATGAAAATAAAGAAAACATTGCAAATTTGTTAAAATTGTATTAGTATGAAACAGTGAAAATTAAAATTTTAATGATTATGACAATAGAAGAATTTGTTTAATAATTCATTTGATTACAAAATACTTGCAGGGAGAAAGCATTTTTATTAATGCTTTTTGACTAAGGTGGAGGGATAAAATGAAACAATCAACATCAGAAAAACAAGACTTATCGAGAGGGTTAAAAAATCGGCATGTACAGTTGCTTGCCATTGGAGGTGCAATTGGTACTGGATTATTCCTTGGTTCAGGTAGGTCTATTCACTTGGCAGGACCATCTATTTTATTTTCATATATTATTACTGGAATAATTTGTTTTTTTATTATGCGTGCTCTTGGAGAATTATTGCTTACTAATTTAAACTATCATTCCTTTGTGGATTTTGTATATGATTATTTAGGAAGCGGAGCTGCCTTCATTACTGGATGGACTTATTGGTTTTGTTGGGTTTCAGTTGCCATGGCGGATGTAACGGCAGCAGGCCTATATATACAATACTGGTTTCCAAGTATACCACAGTGGGTACCAAGTCTTATAGTACTTGTTGTTTTATTAATTATGAATCTGACAGCTGTTAAGTTGTTCGGTGAAATGGAATTTTGGTTTGCTTTAATTAAAGTAGTTGCGATATTAGCGTTAATTATTATTGGAACTTTTATGATTATTAAAGGATTTTCAACAGATACAGGTGTATCTAGCTTTTCAAATCTTTGGAGTCATGGAGGCTGGTTTCCAAATGGAATTAGTGGTTTTATACTTTCTTTCCAAATGGTTGTGTTTGCTTTTGCAGGTATAGAATTAGTTGGATTAACAGCTGGTGAAACTGAAAATCCAGAAAGTGTTATTCCTAAGGCTATTAACAATATTCCAATTAGAATTATTATTTTCTATATTGGAGCTCTTGCAGTAATTATGAGCATATACCCTTGGAATTCAATTAATCCAGATAAAAGTCCTTTTGTACAAGTTTTTGCAGCAGTTGGAATTGCAGCAGCAGCTAGCATAGTGAATTTTGTTGTATTAACCTCAGCGGCATCTGCTTGTAATAGTGGTATTTTCAGCACAAGCCGTATGATTTTTTCTTTGGCTAAAGAAAATAACGCACCAGAGTCAATGAAAAAACTAACAAATAATAAAGTCCCTGCAAATGCTACCGTATTCTCAGCAGCTGTAATATTGATTTCAATTATTTTGAACTATGTTATGCCTGAAGGTGTATTTGTATTGATTACAAGTATATCAACCTTTTGCTTTATATTTATTTGGGCAATAATAATTATCTGCCATTTAAAATACCGTAAAGCTAATCCGGAACTTGCAGCTAAAAGTAAATTTAAAATGCCTTTGTATCCAATAATAAACTATGTAATTCTAACATTTTTTGCTTTTGTTATAATTGTTTTGGCATTTAATGAAGAAACACGTATTGCATTATTTGTAACACCTGTGTGGTTTATAGTGCTTGGTATTATTTATAAGGTAGTAAAATCAAAATAGAAAAGAAGGGAAGCACAAGTAAATGAATTTTAGTGTGAGCAAAGATTATATACAAAAGGAACTTGTAGCTACTAAGGATAAAAGAAGAAGTATATCCAAAATAAAAACTTTATTTAATTTAAGAGAAAAAAATGAATTTACCCTAGATGATCAAACTTGGGACGATTTACAAATGGATGAGGTCTTTTGTGAGCTTGATAGGACCTATTCTGCAGAAGGCGAAGCTGCATTATATACTATGCTTAGAAACCCAATTATGGATGAAGAAGAATTAAAAGTTAGAGGTAAATTAATAAATACATTTAAAGAAAACATAAATTTAACAGTAGATTTACGAAGAATATTTTATGATATGATTTATGATAAAAAAAATAGATTGATAGATATGATGGAGAGCTTAGTACCTGCTCAAAAATTTAAATACTTTCTTTATTCTTTTTTAGGAATTTTACCAATTTTGATTGTAGCAGCTGTTATTATTTTTAAATCACCAGAATTAATGATGTTGTTAATGATGGATATATTACTAACAATACAGATACACATTAAAGAAAAAGATAATATTAATTCAATTGGATTGACTGATTTAAGAGATTTGATAAATGCTGGCAAAAGAATATCACAAATCAACAATAATGAAATTGAAGCCTATAATATTAGAATAAATGAATTGCTGAAAAAAGTTAAATCTATTGATAATGCTACATATTTGATTAAAATTATAAATTCTTTTGGCGGATTGCTTGAAATGTGTTCAATTCCATTTTTGTTAGAGGAAATTACATATTACAAAGTTAATGAAGAATTGATGTTAAAAAAGGGTATGCTCCTTGAGCTATACTATTTAGTTGGTGAGCTTGATGCGTTAATTTCAATTTCAATTTATGAAAATAATAATAAAGATAATTGTAGTACACCAAAGTTTATAGAAGAGATTTCATTGAAAATAAAAGATGGAATTCATCCTCTTCTTAAGGAACCAGTTGCAAATTCAATTAATATTTGCAGAAAAGGGATTGTTTTAACTGGGACAAATATGTCAGGAAAATCCACATTTTTAAGAATGGTAAGTACTAATATACTCTTAGCTCAAACCTTTAATTTTGCCTTAGCTAAGGAATATGAAGGGTGCTTTTTGAATATAGTTTCCTCAATAAGCCCTAAAGATGATATAACTAATGGAAAAAGTTATTATATGGCAGAAGCAGAATCAATTTTAAGAATAATAAAAGCTTCTGAACAAGAAATACCAGTTTTTTGTCCAATAGATGAAATTTTTAGAGGGACAAATCCCCTTGAAAGAATTTCTTCTTCTGCTGAAATTCTTAATTATATTAATAAAGGAAGAGCAATTTGTATAGTGGCAACTCATGATAGGGAACTTTCGGATATGCTTAAGGAAAATTATGATTTCTACCATTTTAGTGAAGAGGTAGATAATGAAAATGGATTGAAATTTGATTATAAGCTTAAAAGAGGAGTATCTAAAACAAGAAATGCAATTAGGCTTTTAGAATATATTGGCTATCCTAAAGAAATAGTAGAAAAATCCTACAAGAGAATTGAAGGAATTGAAGGATATATTTAAATATACACAATTTCATCAAAAGGTAAATAAAATAATATGTGAGTTAATAATTTGATGAGGTAACAAATGTATCTAATAAGAATATATCTTACAAATGGAGTGATAATTGATTTAAACTGCGAACAATACGAGGTGTCCCAAAGTAGGACTACTGGAGAGGTATCTGGTTATTGTTTTAAAAATGCAAATAAGTGTATTGCCTTTTTAGATAAAACTCAAATTATAGCAGTTACAGGAGAAAAAATACAAGCACAAACATAAATGAATACAATATGATTTTTTATCGCAAATTCAAGGTGATTTGAATTTGCGATATTTTTATTCTATAAATTATAATCAAGCAAAATCAGTGGATAACTTTTGAATTAGCAGAAACACACAGTCAGCGAATCAGATAGAATTATTACATATAAGAATTTCACTCTGTTTTCCTAGTTGATGATGACTCTACAAATACAAACTTATCAGGTCTATGACGAGATTCAGTATACTCAAAAAGCTTGCCAGAATCAGTATAAGCATAGGTTTTAACTATTACGACACAATCATAGGTTCCTAAATCTAAGTAGCGCTTATCTAATTCTGTTGCATGTTCAACAACAATAATTTTTTTAGATGCAAGAATTTTAGTATGTAAATCTTTTTCTAAGTATTCATAAATTGATTTTTGCGCTATTTCGATAGTTAAATCTTTAGCTACTTCTGCAGTAAAATAATTAATATCAAGAATTATAGGTTCATTATCAAGGAATCTTATTCTATGAAGATGATATACTTCAGTATCAGGCTTTAGTGCAGTTTTTTTTGATAAGTGCTCATCTATGATTAATTTAGAAAAATTTACGACACTGGTGGTGAATTTCTTTTTTAATTTTAATTCTTGAAGTCCTAATAAATTTCCAATAGGAAGTTCTATGGATTCTCTGCTATCTAATATTATGACACCTTTACCTTTAACACTTTTTACATAGCCATCCTTGCTTAATTCAGCAATAGCTCTTCTGACAGTATTTCTGCTACAACTAAAGGTATCAATTAATTCCATCTCGGTAGGAAGCATCATAGAAGCATCATATTTACCATTATTAATATTATCTTTTAAGGCATGATATATATCTTTAAATTTTACATTGGGCAAAATAAACACTCCTCCAAAATATGTCTAAATAATTATATTTAGTTTTATTATACTTCACTTTTGAAAATAATAAAAAGTATTTATTAAAAAAACTTAATTTGTACTTATTATATGAACAAATTTTAAAGAATATCTATATTTGTTTAAACATATTTACGATAAAATTTATATAATAAAATAGCTAATATACAAGGATATATAGAATTGTTTAAAATTTGTTTAAACAAATTTTTAAATATATATTGACGATATGTTCAAAATAGAATATTATGAGTATGTAAACATTTAAAAAAGAAATTTAGTATAAATATCTAAGTTTTAAAAATACTAAATGTTTGTTCAATTGAACTTATACTAAGCAGATCTGTATTAATTTTAAAACGAAATTTATTTGGAGGTATTATTAATGGGTAAATTTGAAAATGACTCTAAAGAATTATTGAAGTATGTCGGTGGAAAAGAAAACATATCAGCAGTTACACATTGTGTTACAAGAATGAGATTTGTATTAAATGATCCAAGCAAAGCAGATAAAGAAGCTATCGAAAAATTAAAAAGTGTTAAAGGTACTTTTACTCAAGCAGGTCAATTTCAAGTGGTAATAGGAAATGAAGTATCGGTATTTTACAATGATTTTATTAAAGTTTCAGGAATTGATGGTGTAAGCAAAGATGAAGTTAAAAATGTTGCCAAAAATAATATGACTTTTATTCAAAAGTTAATGGCTAATATAGCAGAAATATTTTCACCACTTATTCCAGCTATCATTGTTGGAGGTTTGATTTTAGGTTTTAGAAATATTATTGGAGATATGAAGCTGCTTGAAGATGGGACAAAGTCCTTAGTTGAAGTATCACAATTTTGGGCTGGAACAAATAGTTTCTTGTGGTTAATTGGAGAAGCGATATTTCACTTTTTACCAGTGGGCATAACATGGTCTATAACAAAGAAAATGGGAACAACTCAAATTCTTGGTATAGTACTAGGTATAACCTTAGTTTCACCTCAACTTTTAAATGCATATGCAGTAGCAGGTACACCAGCAGATAAAATTCCTTTCTGGAATTTTGGATTTGCACAAGTTAAAATGATTGGATATCAAGCACAAGTCATTCCAGCAATCTTAGCAGGTTTCACTTTAGTATTCCTTGAAAGAGGAGCAAGAAAGATAAGTCCAGCATCAATATCCATGATAGTAGTACCATTTTTAGCTTTAGTACCAGCAGTTTTAATTGCACATATAGTAATTGGTCCTATAGGTTGGGTAATTGGTTCAGGTATTTCACAAGTAGTTTATGGTGGACTTACATCATCCTTTGGAGCAATTTTTGCAGCTATCTTTGGATTCTTATATGCACCACTAGTTATTACAGGGCTTCATCATATGACCAATGCAATAGATCTTCAGCTAATGGCACAATTTAATGGAACATCTCTTTGGCCAATGATAGCTTTATCAAATATTGCACAAGGTTCAGCTGTACTTGCAATGATATATTTACAAAGAAAAAATGAAGAGGCGCAAGAAATTAATGTACCAGCATGTATTTCAGCTTATCTTGGAGTAACAGAACCAGCAATGTTTGGTGTAAATTTAAAATACAGCTTCCCATTTTTATGTGGAATGACAGGCTCAGCAATTGCGGCAATTATTTCAGTTGGAAGTGGGGTAATGGCAAATTCAATTGGTGTTGGTGGACTTCCAGGAATATTATCAATTAAACCTGCATTTATGATGACATTTGCAATATGCATGGTGGTAGCAATTGTAATTCCTTTTGTACTAACTGTAATTGTTGGTAAGAAAAAAGGAATTAAATAGAGGTAAAGAAAGGGAAATTAATTATGAAGGATTTTAAGAAAAGTACCGTCTATCAAATATATCCTAAATCATTTTATGATACAAATGGTGATGGCGTTGGAGATTTAAATGGAGTAATAGAAAAATTAGATTATTTAAAAAATTTAGGTATAGATTATATATGGCTTACCCCTTTTTATCCTTCACCTCAAGTGGACAATGGTTATGATATAGCAGATTACTATAATATAGATCCAAACTTTGGAACTCTAGAAGATTTTGAAAAATTAGTTGAAGAAGCTAGAGAAAGAAATATCTATATAATGCTTGATATGGTCTTAAATCATACGTCAACGGAGCATCAGTGGTTTAAAAAAGCATTGAATGGTGAAGAAAAATATAAAGCATTTTACTTTTTTAAAGAGCCAATAAATAATGCTGAGCCAACAAATTGGGAATCTAAATTTGGTGGAAATGCTTGGCAGTATGTTGAAAAGTTTGATGAATATTACTTGCATCTTTTTGATAAGACTCAAGCAGATTTAAATTGGGACAATGAAGAGGTTAGGAAAGAGATTTATTCTATAGTTAACTTTTGGATAAACAAAGGCGTAAAAGGCTTAAGGTTTGATGTTATAAATTTAATATCAAAGCCAGAAAAGTTTGAAAATGATTTTAATGGTGACGGAAGAAGGTTTTATACAGATGGTCCAAGAATTCATGAATATCTTAAGGAACTTAATCAAAACACCTTTGGAAAACATGAAGATATTATAACTGTTGGAGAAATGTCCTCCACATCACTTGAAAATTGTCTGAAATATTCAAAGTCACAAGAAAATGAATTATCAATGGTATTTAATTTTCATCACTTAAAGGTTGATTACAATAACCAAAATAAATGGGAATTGAAAGCATGTGATTTTAAAGATTTGAAGATGTTATTTAATGAATGGCAGCTAGGTATGGAAGAAGGTTGGAATGCTTTGTTTTGGTGCAACCATGACCAACCACGTATAGTTTCTAGATTTGGAAATGATAGAAAATATCATAAAGAATCTGCTAAAATGCTGGCAACAATGCTTCACTTACTTAGGGGAACACCTTATGTGTATCAAGGTGAAGAAATTGGAATGACTAATGCATATTTTACAAATATTAATCAATATGTTGATGTTGAAAGTTTGAATTATTTCAGAATACTAAAAGAACAAGGAATAGCTGAAGAAGATATATATAAGGTTTTACAAGAGCGTTCAAGAGATAATTCAAGAACACCAATGCAATGGAATAAGTTCTTAAATGCAGGTTTTAGTGATGGAAAACCGTGGCTTAGTGTGAATGACAATTATAATGAAATTAATGTTGAGGATAGTTTAAAGGATAAAAATTCAATATTTTATCATTATAAAAGACTAATTTCTTTAAGAAAGGAATATGATGTTGTAGCTTATGGAAACTATGTCCCTTTATTAAATGAAAATAATAATGTTTTTGCATATAAAAGAGAATATCTTGAGGAGTCTTTAATTGTAATAAATAATTTTTATGAAACAGAAGTAACTGCTGTTCTAGATATTGAAGAATTAGAAAGCTATAAGTGTATTATCACAAATTATGAGGAAAGAAATTTAAAACAAATATTTTCTTTAAAACCATTTGAATCTATAGCATTTTTAAAAATAAATTAATATAGAATATAAGGCTTTATTTATCAAAGGCTGTACACTTTATTTGATATGCTTTTTATAGTAGAAGGTTAAAATTAGAAATCATCTACTATAAAGTGAGGATATTAATTATAGTGCTACAGCCTTTAAAATTTACTTTTAAGTTGGCAAATAAAGGATTATAATTAAAGGGAACACTAATTATTATATTGAATGTAAGTTTTTGTTATAAAAGGGAGTTGTTTTGTATTGAAAGTTAAACAATTATTGAGGAGTTTGATGAATAATGAAAACAGAACAAGGATTAGTAATTGAAGTGAATGAAAATGTTGCTAGAATTAAAGTTGGAAGACATAGTGAGTGCAAAAATTGTGGTGCCTGCCCAGGGAACAATGGTATTATTATTGAAGTAGAAAATAAAATAGGAGCAAAAATTGGACAGAGGGTTGTTTTTGAGGTGAAAGAGACTAATTTTATTACTTCAGTATTTATAGTTTTTGTTTTACCATTGATTGTATTATTTATTGGGGTACTATTAGGAGAAGTTATTGGAAATCTTTTGGGGTTAAATGTATGTTTCTTGCAAATCGCTGGTGGATTTATTTTTGTTGCTGTTGCTATTGGCGGTGTAAAAAAGTTTGATAATTATATTGCAAAAAATCATAAATCAATGCCTCGGATTACTAAAATATTATGAAATATGATAAAATAGAAGAAGTACCTTTAACAATTAGTTTATTCTGATTAAAGGTTTTCGTATAACAATGGAGAAGATAGGAGTAAGCAGATGAAGAAATTTATGTACGTATTATTGGCTTGCGTTTTTGTTGTTTCAAGCTTTAGTGCATGTGGAAACAGTAAAAATAAGTATTATGAAAAAAGTAATATAGTGATGGACACTGCAGTGACTTTAAGTGCTTTTGGTCCAAATGCAAAAGAAGCAGTTGATGAAAGTTTTAAAAGGTTAGATGAAATTGAAAAAATGGCGAGTACAACTATAGAAACAAGTGATATTTATAAAATAAATAATTTTTCGGGGAAAGCCTATGTAAAAGTTCATCCTGAAATATTAAAGATGGTAAAAGCTTCTGTACAATATTCTAAATTAAGCAATGGTGCTTTTGATATTACTACAGGTCCTATAATTAATTTGTGGGGAATAGGCACTGATAATGAAAGACTGCCTTCAGTGGAAGAAATTAAAGCAAAGCTTCCATTAGTAGGATATGAAAGAATTAGCATAAACGAAGCAGAAAGTAGCATTATGCTTAAAGATGCAGGTATGTCAATCGACTTAGGAGGAGTTGCTAAGGGCTTTGCTACTGATGAAGTTTTGAAAATTTATAAAAAATATAATATTGAAAATGGATTAATTAATTTAGGGACAAGTTCTTTATATGCTGTTGGTAAAAATAAAGAAAATAAAGATTGGTCAGTAGGAATCAAGCACCCAAGAAGTGAAGATTCTAATGCATTTCTAGGCGTAGTTAAAATATCAAATGAAGCATTATCAACATCTGGAGATTATGAAAGATATTTTATAAAAGACAATAAAAGATATCATCACATTATGGATCCTAAAACTGGATATCCAGTGGATAATGGAGTTGTAAGTGATACAATAGTAATAAATGGTGATATTGAAGATAATGGAATGATAGCTGATATATTAACAACAACAGTATTTTCATTAGGAGCAGAAAAAGGAATTGAATTATTAGATTCTATGCCACAAGTGTCAGGTGAAATTACCACATCAGAGAATAAAATATATACTTCACAAAATTTTAAGGAAAGAATAACTGACTTAAATAAAGATTTTAAATATGCAAACTAGATATAATTAAATCAAAAACCAAGCATTTGAATTTTTCTTTTGTAAAATATTCAAATGCTTATAATTTTTTAAAATTAAATATTGTAAATTATAATTTATAAATTTTTTTGCCTTTAAATTATAAAGAAGAATTGTATGTCTCCTCATAATATATTAACTTATAATGAGTATGTAGAGATGTTTAAAATAAATGTTGTTAATTTAGTGGATATGTGGATTATAATAATACACCAGTTGATTTGTAGTTGACTTTACCTATGTCACGAATCTTAAGGAATCTGAATTCAATACACAATCTTTTGCTTAAATCCATATAATTAATTTCTTTTTTAGTAAGAAATAGTATGAAAAGTGAAAGGTATTTTTCTAAATATTTTGAGGCAACGCCATGATATTTTTTAAGCCATTTTTCTATAATGATCTGGAATGACCATATTAACTTATCACTCTGAACTTCTTTTATACGCTTTTTATTATGTGCTTTTGCAACTAAAGAAATATAACGGTCACCATATGGAACTATATAAGTTTCCTTTTCAATTAGATAATAAATTTTTTGATTAAAGCTAGGTAAATGCCAATGACATCTTGAAATTGGCTTCACTATTATAGAGTCATCGTAATCTTTTGCAGCTACAACCCAAATATTATGACGCACTGAAGGAATAATATTTCTGCAGCCTTTAAAATTTTCAAGTATTAATTTTTTTGCAATATGGACATCGCCACTTAATTTTGCGGGAATACTATCAAAAGTTAGTCCGTGTAAAACTTTGTGTCTCCAATAAAAAGCTGTAACTAAGCTTATTTCCAATTTCTCAGCACAAAATCTTAAGGATTTTCTTTCAAGTACATATTCCACGAATTTAGTCCATTTAATGGGGTCCTTTTTTGAGTAGCTCCATAGAGAATTCGATGCAGAAGAGAAGGTTTTATCGCATTCTTTGCATTTATATCTTTGAATTCCTTTGAATGAACCGTATTTTATGTAATGTTTCGAGCTGCAAGTAGGACATTTTTCAATATTTCTATTTAAATAGATAGTACTTTTTATCAAATTATTAATATTAGAATTTAATAAATTAAAATTGCTATCAGTTTTTATCAAGTAAAACACCTCAATTCACTACTAAAATATAAATTAAATATTCAAATCCTCTTAATAATTGCCTAAATATTAAGTTTCTAAACATTACCAACATTTATTTTAAACATTTGAACATATAACTTTTTATTGAGTATAGAGTAGTTATACATAGTGAATAAGGCATTACTATTAGTACAATTGGAATAATAAAATAAATATATTTAGAACTAGATATAATTAAAAATACAAGAGTTGACATTTTTAATTAACAGAATACACTTAAAGTAGGACAATAAATTATTAAATAAATAATTTATTGGTAGAAAATTGGTGCCATTATAATTTAAAGTATTTAAGGGTGTGGGGAAAAAAGAATATTGAGATGCGAGGTTGGTAATTATGAAAAGAGTTCTTATTGTTGATGATGCAGCTTTTATGAGACAAATGCTTAAGAAAACGCTTGAAAAGAACGGATTTGAGGTGATTGGGGAAGCTGAGAATGGTTTAAAAGCAGTTGAAATGTATAAAAAATTAAAGCCAGATATTGTTACTATGGATATAACAATGCCTGAATCAGATGGAGTTGAAGCTTTAAGTGAAATAATGAAGTATGATTCTAATGCTAAAGTTGTTATGATGAGTGCAATGGGGCAAGCACCCAAAATTAAAGAAGCGGTTCTGCTGGGGGCAAAAGGATTTATAATTAAGCCTTTTAAAGAGGAGCCTTTTATAAAAATTATAAGTAGACTTTAAAAAATTGCTTTTATGAGGAGAAAATATTAATTATCTCCTCATAAAGGCTTTGTTAAAATTTTGAAAAATGATTTCTGTAATATATAATTTAACTATAACTATAACTATAACTATAACTATAACTATAACTATAACTATAACTATAGATCTTACCCTAAAGTTATTTATTTATGTATAAGTTATTGAAGTAAGATAACCTAGATAAATGCTGTACTATAAAATTTGAAGCTATACCTATAAAAATACCTGTTCCTAATCCTGCAATGGATAATATAGGAAGATATAACATGACACCTATGTTTTGGACTATAAGAGATGCCACTATTAATTGACCAACATTATGGAAAAAAGCTCCAGCAGCGCTCACTCCAATTATACTTACTTTATCCTTAAAAATTTCTTTGACAAAAATCATAACAAAATAGCTAAAAATTGCTCCGACAGCACTGTACATAAATGTTGAGAGGTTGCCACCGAATATTGTTGATAATAAAAGTCTGAGTATTATAATTAAGAAAGCATCTCTTTTGCTATTTAAGGTATATAAAGCTATAACTGTGATTAAATTTGTTAGGCCAAGTTTTGCTCCAGGAGCAATAAATGGAACTGGAATCATACTTTCTACTGTATAAAGAACTAAAGCTTGCGCTACCAAAACGCCTATAAAGACTATACGAAAAGTTTTGCTCATGTCATAACACCTCTAATCATCTGATGCAATATCAGTACTTTTAATTTCAACCATCATTTTGTGCGGAAGGCATACTATAATTTTGCCTGGATCAGTGATAAAACCAGATTTTTCACAGATTTTATCTTTGCAGTCTGCATCTACTACCTTAATAGATTGATCTTTAATCTCAAGGGTATTATAGCCATAGGCCGTTTTTATATCGATTGTTTCATCTCCTCTATGTTCTGATAGAGGGATTTTTTTAATAAGTTTACCATCAACAGTTATTTCTGCATAAGTTCCATTATAATTTTTTCCAAGCATTACTCCTAAAATTAGTTCAGGAATAAAGGATAAACATATTAAAAAAGCTATTATAATTATATCCCATTTCTTAAACATATTTGTCATCCTTTAATTTAAATTCTGCTTTGTTGTTTGATTAATCCTTTTCTGTACGCTGACAATAGTAATTTTAATTCATCTATTTGTTGATTTAAGGCAATACCTATATCTGTATCACCAACGGTCTTTCTTTCTACTACTTGCTCAAGTACAAGGTAGGAAGATAATATATCGGTTTCTTCTTTAATAGCCTTTTCTGTAGATTCAAAGGGTTGATGTGATACTAATTGAAGTCCAAAAGAATTATAAATTAAAGTGTATCCAGCAAGTCCTGTTTTTGGCTGATAAGCTCTCGAAAATCCCCCATCAATAACTAACAACCTTCCGTTAGCTTTTATTGGACTTTCACCATTCTTTTCCTCAACTGGAACATGACCATTAATTATATGTGACTCTTGAGAATTAAGTCCAAATTCTTTTAGAATATTATTACACACTTCTTCATTATTTCTAAAATTAAAATAAGGATCTTTTTTCTCATAATGTGTTTCTTTTTCTTCAACAAAATATTGCTCAAATACAGTCATTCTATCTTTTCCAAACAATGGAGAAGAAGCACCACACCATAAATACCACATAAGATCTGCTTTATTTTCCTCAGAATCCATATCATCTTTAGAAAAATAGGCTTCTCGAGCAAGCATATCCAAATTATCTAAGAGATCTTTTCCTTTATATTCATGTTCACCTATTTTAACAGTTCTAAAAGTTCCATCTTCATTTAGTGGTATGCATCCATGATAGAGAAGATTAGAATTAAAAGTTGTGTATAAACTCCCATTTGAAAATAAAAACCTAACATGCTTATTATATTTTTCACTATTCATAAAATAAGATTTTAGTTTTTCAATTAATTCTCTTTCCTCTGGAGTAAGCTTGTACGGATTTTGCGGATCTATAGTTGGAAAATTGGAATCTTTTAATTTATAAGTTTTCTCATATAATTCAATTGTTGCATCAACATAATTAATACTATTTAGCACTAAGCGATGCTCCATATTAAATTCAGGATGTCTTGAAATTATTTCACCTTCTAATTTAAACAATATCACTGCTATAGCCTTATGCATCTTAGCAATTAACTGAATTTCATTAACACTATATTTTTTATCATAATCAATTCGTGGCAAAAAGATGTTGCAAGGGTCGTCATTGTATAAATCCATAGAAAAGGTTGCTAAGGGTAATAAGTTTATGCCATAACCATTTTCTAATGTGTCTAAATTTGCATATTTTAAGGAATTTTTAATAACATTAGCAACACAAGCTTCTGAACCACAAGCTGCTCCCATCCATAAGATATCGTGATTTCCCCATTGAATATCTACTGAATGATAATTTACTAAAGTATCCATTATAATATCAGCACCGGGCCCTCTATCAAATATGTCTCCAAGGATATGAAGCCTGTCGATAACTAATTGCTGTATTAGTTTTGATATTGCAACTATAAATTCTTTAGCTCTGTCAATATCAATGATGGTTGTGATAATTTGCTCATAATATTCTGTTTTATCAATTTCTCTAGGCTGTTCGTGGAGCAATTCTTCAATAATGTATGCAAAATCTTTTGGAAGAGCTTTTCTAACTTTAGAACGCGTATATTTAGAAGACACATATCTAGATAACTCAATTAACCTGTGAAGAGTAATTTTATACCAATCATCTACATTTTCTTCTTGTTTTGAGATTAATTCAAGTTTTTGTTCAGGATAATAAATTAAAGTTGCTAAGCTTTTTTTTTCACTTTGTCTTAATCTATTACCAAATACATCTTCAATTTTTCTTTTAATAACCCCAGAAGCATTTTTTAAAACATGTATGAAAGGTTCATATTCTCCATGAATATCTGTAAGAAAATGTTCTGTACCCTTAGGTAAATTTAAAATTGCTTGAAGGTTTATGATTTCCGTTGATGCCTCGTTAATTGTTGGATATTGCTTTGAAAGTAATTTTAGGTAATTTAAATTGTTACCTATTTCATCATTTGATAATTCGTTTTTAAGCATAAAGTCTCTTTCCCTTCATTAAAAAATAAAACATATTTTAAGAATACTATAATAATTATAACACATAGAATAATCAGTTAAATGGGTAATATAATTTTCTAAATTAATAGAAAATTAAAAGATATAGATTGAAATTTTACTCTAAGTAAGATAAAATAATATCGGGAACACGTGTGCACAATGATCGATTTTTTTAAAAAAAGGAGAGTAATAGAATTATGAAAATGGACATAAGATATTCAAATCATCCAGAGGACTCAAAACATTATGATACTGAAACATTAAGAAGACATTATTTAGTAGAAAAGGTTTTTGTGGAAGATGAAGTAAACTTAGTATATAGCCACAATGATAGAATTATATTTGGAGGAGTTACTCCAGTAAAGGAGACATTAAAACTTGGTGCTTCAAAGGAATTAGGTACAGATTACTTCCTTGAGAGAAGAGAGCTTGGAGTTATTAATGTCGGTGGAGAAGGAACAATTAAGGTAGATGGAGTAGAATATAATTTGAAATTTAGAGATGGATTATATGTTGGACAGGGAGTTAAAGATATAGAATTCACATCAGTAGATGGAAAGAATCCAGCAAAGTTCTACATTAATTCTGCACCAGCGCTTAAATCATATCCTACAGTAAAAATTGACTTAGAAAAGGCTAATAAAATTAAATGCGGCGATGAAATCAATATGAATAAGAGAACAATCAATCAATATGTTCATCCAGCGGTTTGTGATAGCTGTCAATTAGTAATGGGATTAACAATTTTAGAACCAGGAAGTGGATGGAATACAATGCCATGTCACACTCATGAAAGACGTATGGAAGTATATCTTTACCTTGAAGTTCCAGAAGAGCAAGTTGTATTCCACTTAATGGGACAAGGCCAAGAAACAAGACATATTGTAATGAAAAATGAGCAAGCTGTAATTTCACCAAGTTGGTCAATTCATTCAGGCATAGGAACTCAAAATTATTCATTTATTTGGGGAATGTGTGGAGAAAATAAAACCTTTGATGATATGGATCATATAAAAATTGAAGATTTAAAATAAAATTAAGTTAAGTTGCTAGCATGTAATACAAAAATATTACATGCTGTTTTTTTATGAAATTTTTTAGAATTTTTAGAATAATATAGAGAGGTATGGCGAAAAACGTTGAAAGGAAATATCATGAATGGTAAAATATTAGTATATATATAATGATTAGTTACATTTATTCACATAAGTTGAATATTTAAGAGGTATAGATTATGAGGATTACTTTTAGAATAAAATTATTTTTATTTTGTGTATTTATTATTTTATTAACAGCAATTCCAATTGCTACGATTACTTATAATGATATATATAATTCATTGAAAGGGGAGATGTTATTACATAGTAAGGAACAAATATTACAAATTGATAATTCTATCAACGGAATTGCAAATCAGTTAAAAGCAAATACAGTATTTCTAGCAAATTCAAATGAAGCTAGAAAGGCTGATCAATCTATATCAGCACTATTTAACATACCTAATGTTGAAAATAACAAAAAGTATTCAAAACAGCTTCCTGGTATGGAAGGCTCTATATATAATGAATTGGAAAGTTATGGGGAGTCGCATCCTGAAACTACATATGTGTATATAGGCACAAAATGGGGAGGATATATCCAGTGGCCAGATGGGTTAGGTGCGGGTAATTTTGATCCGAGAAAAAGGCCATGGTATGCTCCAGCTGTAGAAAATCCAGACAAAGTGATAACTTCAGATCCTTACGTTTCTGCAATTGATAATAGTAATAATATAATAATAAGTTTTTCAAGTGCTATAAAGAATGAAGCTAACGAAGTAATTGGAGTAGCTGGAATTGATGTGAGTTTAAATAAATTATCAGAAATTGTTAGAAGTATAAAAGTTGGAAAGGATGGTTACATTTTTATTTGTACTAAGGATGGTACTATGCTGGCGCATCCAAATTCTAATTTGAATTTCAAAAAATTATCTGAATATG
Organism: Clostridium saccharoperbutylacetonicum N1-4(HMT); assembly: GCF_000340885.1. NCBI lineage: Bacteria > Bacillati > Bacillota > Clostridia > Eubacteriales > Clostridiaceae > Clostridium > Clostridium saccharoperbutylacetonicum. The sequence goes on from NC_020291.1 coordinate 2,659,816, forward strand.
ATAGTAAACTAGTAAGCTCGAAAGATGGTTCGGAATTATCTATTAAGGATTCAGATAAGATTATAAATGCTGAAAATGATAATTTTGAAACTGTTATTGATGGAAAAGAAGTTTTTGTAAATATATATACTTCACCTAATACAGGGTGGAAGATGGTTTCAGTTGTACAAAAAAGTGAACTTACAGATAGAGCAGAAGAACTTCAAAATTTAGTAATTATAATTACATTATGTGTGTTAGTATTAGGGATAATTTTAACATATTTTATTACAAAAGTATTAACTAAACCGATAAAAGATTTAGCACCTATAATGGAAACGGCTGGAAATGGAGACTTGGCGGTAAGAGCTAATATTAATACTAAGGACGAATTTGGAGTATTGGGAAATTCATTTAATCTAATGATTTCCAAACTAAGTTCAAATTACGATGAATTATCAGCAGTGTATGAAGAATTGATGGCAACAGAAGAAGAATTAAGAGCACAATATGATGAACTGCAATTTAATGAAGAAGCCTTAAGAAGTAGTGAGGAGAGATATAGAATTGCTTTAGAATCAGCTAATGATTCTATTTGGCAGTGGAATATGATTACAGGGGAATTTTTTGTTTCTGATAAGTTAATAGATATTATAGGATATAAACCTGATCCAGAAATGAATGTTCCAAAGATGTTTATGGAAATGGTTCATCCAGATGATTATGTCCAAGCTAAGGAAGATTTATATAACCATATAAATAATTTAACACCTGTTTTTAATTCTGAATATAGAATTAAAACAAAAGATGGCTCGTATGTATGGGTATATTCTAAAGGGAAAGTCTCAAGGGATACAGAAGGAAAGGCTATAAAACTTTCGGGATCAATTTCAGATATTTCTGAGCGTAGAAAAGCTGAAGATAAGATTAAATTCTTAGCATATTATGATACACTCACAGGTCTTACTAATAAAGTTTTATTTATGGAAAAACTAGATGAACAGTTGGAAAGAATAAAAAGTAGTGAGGCTGAAGGTGCAGTAATATTTGTTGATTTAGATGACTTCAAAAAAATAAATGATGTAATGGGACATAAATTTGGAGATGAATTACTTATTGCATTATCTGAACAATTTAAGAAATTAGTAGAGAAAAAGGATACGATATGTAGACAAGGTGGAGATGAGTTTTTTATACTTAATCCTTCAATAAAAGAAAATGAAATAGAAGCATATGTAAATAAATTATTGAATTTATTTAATCAAGGATTTAGGGTACAAGATAAGCAGATATCAATTACAGGTAGTATTGGAGTAGCATTGTATCCTAAGGATGGAACTGATTCAGATACTATTATGAAGAATGCTGATTCAGCTATGTATAAAGCAAAGGAATTGGGAAAAAATAGATATGCATTATATGATCCTGAAATTTATTTAAAATTACAAAGAAAGACTGCAATTGAAAGAATTTTAAGGAATGCAATTGAAAATAACGAATTTAGTATAAATTATCAACCACAATATGATGCAATGAAGAACGAAATTTTTGGATTCGAAGCTTTACTTAGATTAAATAGTAAGGAATTAGGTTTTATATCACCAGCTGAATTCATTCCTATAGCAGAAGAAAGTGGATACATAACACAAATAGGATTATGGGTTATTAAAGAATCATGCTTGCAAAGTGTTAAGTGGCTTAGAGGTGGCTATAAGTTTAAGAGTATAAGCATTAACATTTCATCAGTTGATTTACAACAGCCAGATTTCATAGAAAAGGTTACAGATATAATTAAAGAAACAGGTATTGATACAGATATTGTAGAATTTGAAATTACTGAAACAGTTTTAATGCAATCCCTTGATTTGAGCATAAATGCTTTAAATCATTTGAAAAGTATGGGAATACGAATTGCCCTAGATGATTTTGGAACAGGATATTCTTCCCTTAATTATTTGAGAAAAATTCCAATAAATACATTAAAGATTGACAAATCTTTTATAGATAATATTGCTTCCAATGAAAAAGAGGAATCAATAATTAACAATATAATACAAATGGCTCACACTATGGATTTAAAGGTTGTTGCTGAAGGTGTGGAAATAGCAGATCAGTTATCAATACTTAAAGAAAAAGAATGTGACTATATTCAAGGATATTACTTCAGCAAACCACTTCCTGCACCAGAAGTTGAAAAGCTATTTGAACAAGGTTAATTAAATAAAATAATAAGCAAAGGCCTTAATAATTAAGGCCTTTGCTATATTTACTATCATTGTTAACTATGATAACAAAAGCTCTAGGATAGTCTTGCAAATACTTTACGTTAAATTTGACTCCAGATTTAGGATAATAATAGCTATTGAATGACTTTTCATTGACTATATTGAAATCTGAGGAAAGACAATAAGTTGGAATCTCAAGATTTTCATTTGTATTAATAATGATATCATACCGTAATACTTGTTCATTATTATAGTAATTAGATGTTTGAAGAGTATCTACAATAACTCCTTGTCCTTTTTCTCCATAATTATTAATAAGAGAGTTCATTATAAAGTGTCCTATGAAAACATTGACAAAAGAAAGCGTGAAAAAGATGAACATAAAGCCTATTATTTGAAGTCTAAATTTTAATGGTAAAATAAGCAGTGCAATTATACATAAAGCAATTATCAGTAAAAGACTAAGAAGTGGATGAGTTCTTAATGTAATAAGAAGAATAATTAGATATTCCATTAGTATTACCTCCATCATATCATAATATAATTTTTATTCTTAATTATGTATGGATGATCTGCAAGGTATAAAGAATGATATATAATATCATTATAATATATTGTATTGCTAATAATATTAAAGGATAATTAAGGTAATATTAAAAGTATGTAAATTATAGATATATTAGATAATAACCAAAGCAATGAGAAGTTAGTTATATATTGACAGGATTATAATTTAAGAGTAGCATAAAAATGAAAAAATCACATGGAAATTATTATCAATGCCCTTATATATTGCATTGAATAATTAATAAAGTAAAGATTATAAGTTAAGGAAAGGATTTTTGATATGACAAAAATAGATATAATATCAGGCTTTTTAGGAGCAGGGAAAACAACTTTAATAAAAAAATTAATAGAAGAAGCATTTAAAGGTGAAAAGCTTATGCTTATTGAAAATGAATTTGGTGAAATAGGAATTGATGGTGGATTTTTAAACAATTCTGGAGTGGAAATCACTGAAATGAATTCAGGGTGCATATGTTGTTCTTTAGTAGGTGATTTTGGAGTAGCCCTTAAGGAAGCTCTAGATAAATATTCACCTGAACGTATAATAATTGAACCATCAGGAGTTGGAAAATTATCAGATGTAATAAAAGCTGTAGAAAGTATAAAGGATGAAGCGCCTATAAAGCTTAATAGTTTTACAGCTGTAGTTGATGCAATAAAATGTAAGATGTATATGGATAACTTTGGTGAATTCTTCAATAATCAAGTTGAAAATGCTAATACAATAGTTTTAAGCCGTACTCAAAAGCTTACACAGGAAAAATTAGAATTATGTGTAGCTCAAATACGAGAACATAATAAGGATGCAGCCGTTATAACTACAAATTGGGATGAAATTGATGGTAAGCAGATTCTTGCTGCAATGGAGCGAGAAAATTCACTTGAAAAAGAATTATTAAAGGAAGCAGAGGAACATCATCACCATCATGAGGAAGATTGTAGTTGTCAAGAACATGAGCACCACCACCATGATGATAAATGTGATTGTCAAGAACATGAGCATCACCACCACGATGAAAAATGTGATTGTCACGATCATGAACATCATCATCATGATGAAGAATGTGATTGTCAAGAACATGAGCATCACCACCACGATGAAAAATGTGATTGTCAAGAACAAGAACATCACCACCACGATGAAAAATGTGATTGTCATGATCAAGAACATCATCACCATGATGAAGAATGTGATTGTCATAATCATGAACATCATCACCATGATGAAAATTGTGGGTGCCATGAGCATCACCATCATCATGCAGATGAAGTATTTACTAGCTGGGGAATCGAAACTCCTAAAAAATATTCTAAAATTGAATTAGACGAAATATTAAAAGTTTTAGCTGAATCTTCAGAATATGGAATTATTTTAAGAGCAAAAGGAATAATCCCTTGTACTGAAGGAGGATGGATTAATTTTGATTTAGTACCAGGTGAATACGAAATACGAGAAGGCGTATCTGATTATACAGGAAGATTATGCGTAATAGGTACAAATATAAATAAAACAAAAATGCAAGAATTATTTCATATTTAAATCATATTTAAATTAAATAATTTAACTTAAGCGAGAATAAAAAGACATTGTATTATTAATGTAGCAATTTGATGAAAGAAGGTAGAAGTTATGACAGATGTACCAGTTTTTCTTATTACTGGTTTTTTAGAAGGTGGTAAAACAACTTTTATTAAAGAAATATTTAATGATCCAGATTTTGTAGAAGGCGAAAAAATTACTGTGATTGTCTGTGAAAATGGTATTGAAGAATATGAAAAAGAGTTTTTAGAGAAAAATAAAGTATCTTTAGTACATGTTAATAGCAAGAAAAATTTAACTGCAGAATTTTTAAAAGAATGTAATGATGAAAATAACCCAACAAAAGTAATTGTCGAATATAACGGGATGTGGCAAGGTGATGTGATTGGAGAATTAGAATTACCAGAAAATTGGGAGTTTGCACAAATTATAACACCTATTGATGCTAATACTTTTGAAAGTTATATGGGAAATATGAAATCCTTACTCATAGAACAATTTCAAAATTCAGATTTAATTATAATTAATCGTTGCAAAGATAATACTGATAAGTTGAAATTTAGGAATAGTATAAAAGCTGTTAACGCACATGCAAATATAATTTTTGAATTGGAAAATGGTGAAATTGATGATAGACCGTTACAATTACCTTTTGATATAAATGCTAAAGTAATTGAATTTGAAGACTATGATTTTGGTGTATGGTATTTAGATGCAACAGAAGCACCTGACAAATATGATGGTAAACATATTAAGATGAGAGGGTTAGCTTATACAAATCCTAAATATCCTAAAAACATTTTTGCTTTTGGCAGAAATGCCATGACTTGCTGTGCTGATGATATCTCCTTTTTAGGACTTTTATGCCAAACAAATAAACCTGTTGATTTTAAAGATAAAGTATGGATTGAAATAGAAGGAATAATTCGCAAGCAATATATTCCACAAGAACAAAGAGAAATTCCTTTTATAACAATCAAAGATTATAGAAATATTAATAAGCTAGAAGATGATTTGATTTATTTCTAATATAAAATATGTTTTACTTGGTTCATATTAGCTTGTCACACGGGAATAGTGACAAGCTAATATGGAGCAAGCTTAAATGATTTTCTTGAAAATATTACTTATCTATTAAATGTTTTTCATATTCTTCTATCATTTTTTTTGTCATTAAACCGCCTATGTTTCCACCAACATATCCATTTGCTCTTGAAGATTTTCTTCCTTCATACTTATCGTTAAGTTCAATTCCCATATCATTAGCAAATTCAGTTTTCAATTTATCTAGTTTTGCTTTTGCTTCAGGAACTAATGGTCGTCTACTCATATTAAACACCTCCATATCTATATTAGTTTTATATTTAAGAATGAAAATATACTTGGAAAATTTTAAATAGGTAAAATAGGTTAAATAGATTGATAAGGTGTGAATTAAAAGTAATTTATTTGTTTTGTTAAGGCGATTGAATTTTGACTTATATTACAGAATATAGTAATATGTATGCATATATAAGAATATCGGGGTGAATTTATAAATGATAAAAGATGCAATAAATTCTGTAATATGGACGCTTGATGGAGGAATTTTTGGTTTATTAGTTATAGTAATATATAGCATTATAAGAACAAAATTTAATGAAATGAATAAGAAATAATTTTAATAGCTGAAAAAAATGTTTAATCAGAGTTTTATGTTAAATAGACTCTGATTTTGTGTTAAAATAGGATTATAATGCATTTTTATGAAAATGATGAGTATGAGGGAGAGAGACATGCCTAATATTTTTGATGGACTAAAAAGAATTTCAGATGACGAGATGATTGAACAGCTAGCATTACTTGAAACTATGAATATAACAAATATTTCAAAGCCTGTTATTCAAAAGGCTAAGAAAAAGACAATAAGTATAATTAATTTTTTAGGTAATAAACTTGGAAAAGGTAGTGTGCTTCAAGAACCAGAAGTTAAAGAAATTTGGACTTTGATTGAGGAGAAGAAAGAAGAACTAAGAGGTTGTAATAGAGAAGAGTTAGATGAAAGATTAAATAAAGTTCTTTTGGAAAAAACTAAAAATGATACAGATAATCCAACCGAAGATTTAATATCGATGGAAGTAATAGATGGAGCCTTTAAGTTATACAAAACGAATCAATATTTAACACCAAGTCAAAAGGCAGATTATATTTATATAAAATATCATGAGAAGCTTAGTGGAAAAGCAAAGGAATACATAAATGAAATGCCGTTTGTGGACTTACAGGAAACAACGCAAGATATAGAAGAAATCATTAATAATATGGATGATAAGCAAAAGAAAGAGTTTGTACAATCTATAGAAGTTGAAAAATTTACATTGCTAAATGTATGGAAAAAAATTGATAGACAACATTTTGCTAGACTAGTATGGATGGCGGTAAAAGCTTACGGTGGTAGGTTTACACCAAAAGAAGAATTACTTCCAAGCTTTGTGGAAAACGAGAAAGAAGTTGAAATAGAGCAAAAGAATTCAGAATTAAAAAAATCAAAAAGAGAATTATTCGAATTAAAAAATAAGATGGAATCTTGTAAAAATAAATTAACTACTATAGAAAGTAACTTGAAGAAAGAAAATATTGTTTTAAATAATGCAATTAGAAGTAGAAAACAAGCAGAAGAAGATTTGATAGATTTGGGAAAAATTGATAATAAATTAGAAACGGTTAAGAAAAATAATGAGGAACAATTGAATCAAATCAAAGACCAAATGGAAAAGGCTGCTGTTTTAGAAGAATATGATGTATTAATGGAAGAATATAAAAAGGCTAAATTTGACTCGATTGATATTAATAATAAGCTTTCAGATATTGTCCTAGAAGGAACATTTAAAAGAGAACTAATAGAGGATAATATTAAGACGATTGGCACAAAGGAAGAAAGTATTAAAAAAATTGCAGATGAATTTCAACAATTAAAAAATGATACTTCCGTTTTAATAGAAGAATATAATGAAAAGCAAAAAGAAGTTCATACAATGGAAGAAATCAAAAGAAATGAAATTTTTGAAAGATGGAGTAAATTCTTTATAAAATTTATCTTTGAATTTAAAGCACTAAATAATGTAGTTGATTTTTCTACAAAAGAATTGCTTCATATTGAAGAATGCCTATATGAAATACATGCGTCAAAAGATCCAGAAGCTTTAAGTATTGGGTTGATTGAAGGAAGAAATAGTAAAAATGAGAAGGAAGACTATCATTACATTGATGTAAGTTATCCTGATAAATTTCAAATTGAAATACACTATAGAGTATTAAAGAATGAAGAAAAGAATGTTCAAATAGTGGGAATTACAACTGAATTTTAAATAATATAGATTTAATTTTATGTTGAATTTTTAAGGTTAAAGTTTATTAGATTAATTGTATCTAATAAACTTTAACCTTTTTTATCAATCAAAAAAAGTTATTAAAAGCTTGTATGTTTGCTTTCCTAATTTTGATAATTCTTTTATAGATACACAATGCAAGAATTATACTTATGCAAAACTTACCGAAATCAGAGACATTTATCTTCCACAGGACTAGTGAAATTTTCGCTGGAAGGTTCTAAATGTGGGCTTGTCGTCATTTCAGCGTGTTCCAGATGTAAAATCTGGACAAGCTGTAAATAAAACAAGCCCACATTAAGAACCATCATCAGCTCAATTTCACATGCCTGCTTCCAGAAAAATGTATCTGATTTCTAGTGTAGTGTTACGATTATAATTTCTCAATGATGCATGTATATTCCATTTATAAGTTTGATTTTTAATTTGGATATCTATAATATACATAGATAATTTTAGGTATTTGGTCTTAACATAATGTTGTATTTTTTTGTAAAGGAATTTATAATTAATAAGCAGCATAGAATATTAAAATGTAAAATAAATAATTTACAGCCATAGTTAACATAAATATGATAGAATATATTTAACTGCATTAATAAATGAAAGGAACGAATATATAAATATGAAAGAATATAGTTTTATTAACGGAAAAGAACAGATATTTAAAAAAGAGCGTAGAGTTAATAAAAGATATAAATATGATAATAAATTTAAAATCGAAAGTATAAATTCAAAAAAGGTTGATATTGAGGTTCAGGGAGTTGATCTTTCGATTTCAGGTATAGGTTTCATATCAAATGAAAGAATGAAGGTAAATGATATGCTGGAAATTGCATTTAATTATAATAAAGTAACTATTCCAGTTATTATAAAAATACAACATGTAAATTTATATGATGCAGGTTTTTATATAGGTGGCCAATTTATGGCCTTACAAGACATGTATAGAGCAGTATTGAAAGATTTAGATTAATATTTTTAATAAATTAAACGACGTGTAAAAAGCACGTCGTTTAAATTTGTGTTCTTAATGTTGGAATTGTTTATTTATAGTTCCAAGTTTAGTTTGATTATTTTTATCATGAAATTGATAATTTGAATTAAGTTTCTTATAGACATTAAAATAAACCCATACAGCATTTATTAGTAATAATGCACTTGTAACAAAAAATACATATCTTATCCCTAAAGTTCCTGCTATCTGACCACCCAAAATTGAACCTGCAAAAGTACCAAGATAAGCAGCTGACATAGTAAATCCAAAAACTCTTCCTATAAGATTTGATGGTGTGATTTTTTTAATTAGAATATTTATAGATGGTGTTAATCCAGCAGCAGTTAAACCTAACAAAAATCTAAGGAACATTAACTGCCAAGTACTTTTTACAAAAGCTTGAGGTATAAAGATAATTCCAGCTAATATAAGTGCTGTTAAAATAATTTTGTGTGTTCCTATTTTATCAGATAATTTTCCAAGCTTTGGAGCAGCAAGGATATTTGCTAGACCAGATGCAGAAAAGGTTATTCCAGCAAGCATGGAAACATGTTTTGAATTTATTGAAAGTTGAGAAACATATACTGTAATAATAGGCTCTACTGAATATAGGGCTACAGTTAATATGAAAAAAGTTACAAAAAGAGTAATGGTTAAATTTTTGTAAGGAATAGTATCCCATACTTCCTTCATGCTTTGAACTTTTTTATCTGAACGAGTGAAGGATTCCTTAACAAATAAAGCAGTTGTAATAAATGCAATGAAAAGTAACCCGCCTGTTAAAAAAAATACATTTTGCAAGCCAAAGCTTTCTTCAATAAAACCTCCTAGAGTTGGACCTAGTAAAGATCCTGCAATATTAGCTGTTGAAAGAGTTCCTAAGGCATATCCAGCATGTTCCTTTTCTGTTTGAGTTGCTATTAAGGTTGTGCAGGCTGTACTATAACCTGATATTATACCTTGAAGTAATCTAAGTCCTATTAATGCATAGACATTTGGAGCAAAGCCCATGCAGCTTATAATTATTGTCATACCAAGGCTGGCTCTAAGTAGCATTGGTTTTCTTCCAACTCTATCAGCAGCTTGTCCCCAAATCGGTGAAAAAATAGCTAGAGATATAAAAGTTACTCCAAAAGCGATTCCTGAAAATTTTGAAACTAAGGCTGGATCACTAACACCAAGTTTATTAATATAAAGGGGAAGTATAGGTGCTATTTGGCTTAAGCCAACACCAGTAACAAACATTCCAAACCAACAAACTATCAAATTTCTTTTCCACATTTTCATAAAACATCTAATCCTTTATCTTAATTTTAGGGCATTACAAAGAAGATTCTTAAGCTATATTTTAAGTTAAGGCTTCATTATGCCTATTTATATTTATAATACTTATCATTATAAGGATAAACTATTAAATATAATTTGTAAACTATAAAAAATAGTTTATTCTTATAATTTGATGTTTGATAAAAATAATTTATCATGATAAACTATTTTTATTAATTAAAATTTTAAGGGGCGATTAAATGGTGCAAAAGAGAAATTTGACTAAGGAGAAAATTATTGAAACTGCTTTTTCTTTAGCTGATGAAATTGGGTTAAATCAAATCTCATTTCAAAAGATTGCAGAAAAATTGGGAATAAAATATCCATCCTTATATAATCATTTTGATAATATAGAAGATTTGAAAATTAAAATGACAATTCATTTTTTAAATAAACTTAACTCTAGATTAATGGAAAGATTAATTGGTAAAAGTGGTGAAGCAGCTATTATTGAATTTTCGTATGTTTATAGAGAATTTGCAGTAGAAAATAAGTCTGGTTACAGACTTTATATGAATATACCAAGCACAGAAAATGATGAAGTGAAACGATTATCAAAAGAAACAACTACAATAATTCGCAAGATTTTGGAGTTCTATATGGAAGATCAAGCCCAAATAATTCATAAAAGTAGAGCTTTGAGAAGTTTATTGCATGGTTTTGTTTCTTTAAGCTCTCATGGATATTTTCAAAATCCAATAAATCTAGAAGATAGTTTTAAATTCATGATTACTGATTTTATATTATCCATTTCTAAAAAATAAAATTGTAATTATCAATGTTTAATAATCAATTATTGAAGCATGTTGATTTTCCTTGGAAATCTTTAAGTATTTAATTAAATTAATATTATCGATTAGAACAAAAGAAAGGTTAAATAATATGAAATTATATAGTAAGTATTTTAATAAGTATAAATTACCATTCTTAATTGCTGTTTTTTGTGTTGTTTGTGAAGCAATTTGTGATTTGCTTGGTCCGACTTTAATGTCAAATATAATTAATACTGGTATAGAACAAGGTGCTCTTTACAAAGTCTATTATTGGGGAATACTTATGCTTTTGGTGACTGCGATCGGGGCATGCTTTGCTGTTACCAGAAATATTTTAGCTAGCAAGGTATCACAGCGTATGGGAGCTGAATTAAGATATGATTTGTTTGAAAAAATAATATCTTTTTCTGAAGTAAGTGCAGATAAAATTGAAAGTGGCTCGCTTATTACACGTATGACAAATGATACATCACAAATAGTACAATTTGTTAATGGAATTATGAGGATTTTTTTGAAAGCACCTATTACTTGTATGGGTAGCATTATATTTGCAAGTATTTTAAATTTAAAACTTAGCATTATTATTTACGGTGTAGTTGCAATAGTTGGAATTCTTATTATCGGAAGTATGAAATTTAGTTATCCGCGTTTTTATAAGCTGCAAAAGGCTATGGATGAGGTAAATGCAATTGTACAGGAATATCTTATAGGAGTGCGTTTGATTAAAGCCTTTGGAACCTATGATAAGGAAGCTGAAAAGTTTGGAAATGTAAATATGAACTTGATGGAAAAAGGTATATCGTCTCAATTAATTGTTACTTTTGTTTCTCCACTTATAACACTTACAGTTGGAATTGGTACAGTAATTGTAATTTTTGTAGGAAGTAATATGTTTGCACTTAACCTTGCAAATCCAGGAGATATTACTGCTTTTACAATTTATATGGCTCAAATATTAACCTCATTAATCATGATAACTAATATATTTAATACTTTTGTTAGAACAAAGGCTTCTAATGCTCGTATTAAAGAAGTTTTTGATTGTGAAGGTGACTTTAGTCAAAGAACTAAAATAGACAAAAGGGATAAGGACAATGGAGTTGATAAAGTAAGTGGATTTGAGAAAATAAATGGAGATATTAAATTTGAAAATGTTACTTTTGCATATCCCAATGGAAGTGGGATGCCTGCAATAAAAGATTTGTCCTTTTCCATTAATCATGGGGAGAATTTAGCTATAATTGGACCAACTGGAAGTGGAAAGTCTACAATTGCTTGGTTACTTTTAAGATTTTATGATGTAACAAAGGGAAAAATTTTAGCTAATGGACATGATATAAGAGAATTAGATATTGAAAGAGTCCGTGATAATATAGCTATTGTTCCTCAAAAACCTATGCTTTTTTCTGGAACAGTTTCTGAAAATATCAAATGGGGAAATAAAGAGGCAGATTTTGAACTTTTTAATCAAGCCATAGATATAGCGCAAGCTGGTTTTATTGAAAAAATGCAAGATGGATATGAAAGTATTTTGGGAAATGCAGGAGTTAATGTTTCAGGTGGGCAAAAGCAGCGTATTTCTATTGCTCGTGGAATTCTTAAAGATTCTTCTGTATTGATTCTTGATGACGCAACTAGTGCTCTTGATGCAGTAACAGAAGCAAGGGTCAGGGAAGGTTTAAATTCTAAGATAAGAAATCAAACTATAATAACTATTACTCAAAGATGTGGAACAGCTATGTTTGCAGATAAAATATTAGTTATGGACAATGGTAGGAAGGTTGGATATGGAACTCATGAAGAGCTTATGCTGAATTGTGAAATATATAGAGATATCTATAAAACCCAAATAGAGAGTAGTAAGGAGGTGTAAGTTATGGCAGCGCAATTTTCTAACACAGAAGTAAAAGCACCTACTATGGGAGGAAGACCAAAAGGAGGCGGAAGGAATCGTTTTGGTCCAACTGAGAAACCTAAAAATACAAAAGGTACATTAATGCGAATAATTAAGATATATATGAGGTGGGGAAAAACTATCTTTGTAGCCATAGTATTAACAATTATATCTTCATTAATTTCAGTTTCAATTCCATATTACATAGGAAAAGCTTTTAATACTTTTAATATTGAAACTAGAACAGTAGATACAAAATTACTCATTTGGTTTTTAGGAACAATTACAATTTTATACATGATAAATTGGATTATTTCATCTATAAATGGTGTTATAATGTTAAAGGTTTCGCAAAAACTTGTGTTCGCAGTGCGTACTGAGTTTTTTCAAAAGCTACAGAAGCTTCCTTTAAAATTTTTTGATACTCGTTCTCATGGTGATACTATGAGTAGAATTACAAATGATGCAGATAACATAAGTTCTACTATTGCACAAACAACTACCCAATTAATATCAAGTATATTAACTTTAGCTGGATCATTAATAATAATGCTATCACTTAATGTTTTTTTAACTTTAGTTGTTTTATTATGTATTCCTTTAGTTATGCTTTTAACGAGGGCAATTGCTAGAAATAGCCGATCTCATTTTTCAGCGCAGCAAAGGAGTTTAGGGAGCCTTAATGGAGTTATAGAGGAAAATATATTAGGGTTAAAAATGGTAAAAGCTTTTGGAAAACAACAGGATATTTTAAAGCAGTTTTCAACTATTAACGAAAAATTATACGAAAGCAGTACTAAAGCTCAAATATGGTCTGGATATATGATGCCTATTATGAATGTTATCAATAATTTAATCTTTGCAATAGTTGCAATTGTTGGAGGGATATTATCAGTTGGATATGGAGTATCTGTTGGAACTGTAGTTAGTTTCTTGAGTTATTCAAAACAATTTTCTATGCCATTAAATTCTATTGCAGGCATGTTTAATACAATTCAGTCAGCATTAGCAGGAGCTGAACGTGTATTTGAAATTTTAGATAGTGAAGAAGAATTTGCTGATTTTGAAAATGCAATTGAAATTATAGAGCCAAAAGGTAAAGTTGTCTTTGATAATGTGTGTTTTTCATATGATAAGTCTAGAACTATATTAAAGGATGTAAGCTTTAAGGTTGAGGCGGGAGAGACAGTTGCATTAGTTGGAGAAACTGGTGCTGGAAAGACCACTATTGTTAATCTTCTGACACGTTTCTATGATGCTTTGAGCGGACAAATTGTAATTGATAATGAACCAATTACAAATATAAAGAGGAATAATCTTAGAAAGTGTTTCTCAGTTGTCCTTCAAGATACTTGTTTTTTCACTGGTACAATTATGGATAATATTCGTTATTCACAAATTAATGCAACGGATGAACAAGTGATAGCAGCAGCTAAAATTGCTCGGGCTCATGACTTTATTGATAAATTGCCAAAGGGATATAATACAAGGGTGTCTGGATCAACGGATAATCTAAGTCAGGGACAGCGCCAATTAGTTGCAATTGCTAGAGCAGTATTATGTGATAGTCCTATTTTAATTTTAGATGAGGCAACCAGTAGTGTTGATACTAAAACAGAAAAAGATATTCAGCGTGCTTTAGTAAGTTTAATGAAAAATCGAACAAGCTTTTTAATAGCCCATCGTTTATCTACTATCAGAGATGCAGATAAAATTATGGTTATTGGGGACGGAAAAATATTGGAAAGCGGAAATCATGAAGCTCTTATGGATTTAAAAGGCCAATATTATAATATGGTAATTAGTCAAATGGGAAAATTAAAGTAAAAATGAAGATAAACATCAATGCTCGTTGGTTAAAATAAGTTAATCAATGAGCATTGATGTTTTTTTCAAAATTAAGCAATTTGCTTAAAAAATTAACAAACTCTATTAAAAATACTAAAAAAATAAAAAAAATGCAATTTAAATACGTTTACACTGAAAAAGTGTGATATAATATGAAAGATGGTTTGCGAATTGAAAAGGAGAGATTAAATGTCAAAGAATTTTAAATGGACAAACATTATGAAAAAGTCAATTGCTTTTGGAATGGCTTTAAGCATTTGTTTAGGTGCAAAAGCTATATCATTAGGAAATGTAGCTAATGCAGCAACAGCAAACAGAGCATTGATTTGTTCAGCAACAGCATATACTGGAGGAACTGGAAACATTACAGCAAGTGGATTACCAGTGCAAAGAGATCCAAGTGGACTTAGCACAGTGGCAGTAGATCCAAATGTAATACCGTTAGGATCGCATTTATATATTGAAGGATATGGATATGCAATTGCAGCCGATACAGGTGGAGCAATAAAAGGAAATATAATAGATGTATACTTTAATAGTTCTAGTGAATGTAATAATTGGGGTACAAAAACAGTTCATGTCACAGTATTAGGAAATAAATAACATAATTGTGCAAATGTTAATGTTCCAGTAAAATAATTTGGATGAAAAGATCTGAATTTAATGCGCAGTAGTTTTCAATTATAGTTGCAACTTGTAGTTACAATTGAATGTATGAAAAAAAGTAAAACAGTCGTAATAGACGGAAAGTTATGTTAAAAGCAGAAAACCGCGTTAAGAATGTTCAAAATTAAACAGCATAGATTGTCAAGCAAAAAAGTGTAACCATCAACGAGTTTAGTACTATTAATTTTGGTACTAATAAAAAAACAATATAATTTTGGCAGTGACATCATGATAACTTTCTATTTAGATAAACTTAAGATAAGGTTATCTAAAAAAATTAAATATTATATGGGAACCCCCGATTTTTCGGGGGTTTTTGTATAATTATAATTATATTAAAGAATATCAATGCTGTTGCAATAATATTTGACAAAATGCTATAATTAAAACAATACTTATCCAATAAAATAATTATAAGATAAATCTGTCATTAATTACTATAAACATTGTGGCTAGAATATTGAGAGGTTATATATGGGGAGGGTGATTATGTCTAGGATACCTATATTAAAAAAAATTGTAATCTTCAGTAGAACATGCTCATTAAGAATTTTAATTAGTGCTTTATTTATAGCATTAATGACTACAACTATTGGAATTATAACGTTTATTGTATTTAGAAACTGGAATCTTTCAGAAAAAACTACAATAGAAAATATTCAGGAGGATACAAACAAGGATATTTTCAACGAAATACAATTACTATTTTCTATACCTTTGTATAACAATGAAATTAATCATAGTATGATTGAAAATAAAGTAATTGATATACATAATGAAAAGCAAAGAGATAAATTTTTTGCAGGGGTTGTTAAATCAGGGAATGATGAAATTTATAGCTTTAGTTTTGGAACAGAAAATGGGGAATATTATGGAGCACGAAAAAATGAAAATGATCAAATAGAAATTTATAGAAGTAATGCTGATACCAATGGTCATTCAATGTACTATAGCGTAAATGATGATTTATCAGAAGGAACTTTTGTAAAGGATTATGGTAACTTTGATCCTAGAACAAGGGATTGGTATATACAAGCAAAAGAACAAAAAAAGACTGTATTTTCCGATATTTATAAACATTTTATAAAAGATGACTTGGCTTTATCGGCAGCATATCCTATTTACAATAAAGACGGTACAATTCAAGGGGTAATGGGAACGCACATAACTCTTTCAACTCTTAATGAATCTTTAAAAAAAATAGCAGACAATAAATCAGCAACAGCATACATAATTGAAAATAACTCTGGATACTTAGTAGCAAATTCTTTAGAAAAGCCTAATTTTGAGAAGCTATCAGATGGAAATATAAAAAGAACACTAATTGGAGAATTTAGTGATAAATCAATAAATGATGCATACGAAAATTATAAAAATACTTCTAATACCACCTTTGTAACAAAAATTGGAAATGAAACTTATCATATAAAAATTTTTGAATATGAAAAAGAAGGACTAGATTGGCTTATAGTAACTTCAATGCCTGAAAGTGTCTTTACAAAAGAAATTACTAATTCCATTAATATTGCAATTTTTCTTAGTATAACATCACTTGCTTTAGCAATAATAATTCATCTACAAAGTACTAAATTTATTTTAAGACCTATTGAAGAATTGACTATTTCAGCGGATAAATTTTCAAAAGGAGATTTATCTGAAAGAGCCAAAATTTTTCGAAATGATGAAGTTGGAAAATTATCTACGGCTTTTAATCATATGGCAGAGGAATTATATTCATTGATAAATAATCTGGAAGACAAGATTAATGAAAGAACCAATGAATTAATTGCAGCTAAAGATATTGCTGAAGAAGCGAACAGAGCTAAAAGTGAATTTTTGGCAAACATGAGCCATGAAATAAGGACACCTATGAATGGAGTAGTTGGATTTTTAAGTCTTTTAGAGAAAACTGATTTAAATACGTCTCAAAGAGAATTTATTGATACAATTAAGGTTTCCTCTGAGACTTTGCTGGCAGTGATTAATGATATATTGGATATTTCTAAAATTGAAGCTGGAAAAATGGAACTTGAAAATATTCCTTTTAATATTACTACCATAATTGAGAGAACGGTATTCTTGTTCAATGGGAGAGCAAAGGAGAAGGAAATTAAATTGAATTTATCTATAGATTCAAAGATTCCTGATTTTTTGAAGGGGGATTCAACAAAGTTAAGGCAGGTTATAAGTAATTTAATTAGTAATGCTGTTAAATTCACAAATGAAGGTGAAATTCTTGTTGAAGCTTCATTAGTCAATCAGACTGAAGTCGATACAGAAATTTATTTTAAGGTCAGAGATACTGGAATAGGTATGAATGAACATGAAATGGCTAAATTATTCAAACCATTTAGTCAAGCTGATTCCTCATCGACTAGAAAATATGGTGGTACTGGATTAGGTCTTGCAATATGTAAGAAAATAGTTGAGCTTATGGGAGGGACAATCGGAGTTGTAAGCAAAAAAGATGAGGGTACAACATTTTATTTTAATTTGATATTAAATAATCCTAGTGAAGAAGAAATATTTAATTTAAAACAAGAAGATAAAAATATGACTGACATCAAATTTATGGAGAAAAGTGATTTAAGAATATTATTAGTTGAAGACAATGAGATTAATAGGAGGTTCTTCATTAATAGTTTAAAGCTAATAGGATTATCTTGTGATATTGCAGTTAATGGTTTAGAAGCATTGAATGCTTGTAAAATTAAAGATTATCATATAATTTTTATGGATTGTCAAATGCCAGAAATGGACGGCTATGAAGCAACAAGAAAAATACGTCAATTAGAAGCTGGTTCAAAACACACAACAATAATAGCAATGACCGCACATTCTATGAAAGGAGATGCAAATGAATGTTTTAAAGCTGGAATGGATGATTATTTAAGTAAGCCTTTTGTATTTGAACAGATGGTAGAAATGTTACAAAAGCACAGTAAAACTGATGATAATAGAACTTTAAAAAATTCCAGTGATTCAAGTGAAGATAGAATTAATAAGAATAAAGATTCTTCTTTTGATGATATTGTTAAGCTTCTTACTGAGGAATCAGGTTTTGATGAAGAATTTTGCCGAGAATTGGTTGAAGACTTTTGTATACAGGCAGAAAAATTATTAACTGAAATAAAAGACAATATAGCCAAAGATAATTTAATTGAAGCACGTACGAATTTACATAAATTAAAAGGTTCTGCTGGAACTGTGAGAGCTAATGATATAGCTAAAATTGCAGTGGAAGCAGAAGAAAAAGCAAAAATAGGTTCAAAAGATTTATTGATCGAATTAATACAAAAAGCTGAAAATTTATTAAACAAATTATTGTAATGAGAGTGGGTGAGTAAATTTATGAGAGGGAATATACTAATTATTGATGATTCTTCAATCGAAAGAAAAATTATAAATCAAGCAATTAAGAATAGGCTAGATGATATAAACATATTTGAAGTGGACAATGGCTTGGATATTTCCAAAAAACTTTTAGAAAACAATATACATGCATGTGTATTAGATGTAATGATGCCTCAAAAAAATGGATTTCAGGTATTACAAGAAATTAAGGAAGATTGTAATTTGATGGATATACCAGTAATTGTATGTACTGGTATATCGGATAAAGCAGCAGTAGAAAAGGCTTTAAGTCTTGGGGCATTTGATTATTTTGCAAAACCATTAACCGAGGAAGCAATTAAAATTTCGTTACCTCTAAAGATAAAAAACGCTATTGATCTTATGAAGCGGAAAGAAGAAATTATTTATTTGAGTTATCATGATCAATTAACTGGATTATATAATAGAAGATTTTTTGAAGAAGAATTGGCAAGAATTAATACAAGATCAAATCTACCAATAACTCTTATAATGGGAGATTTAAATGGCTTGAAATTAATAAATGATTCCTTTGGACATGCAATGGGAGATGAAGTGATTAAAAGAGTTGGTAAGATGATGAAGCTTGGCAGTAGAGAAGATGATATTGTTGCAAGGCTAGCTGGGGATGAGTTTGTTATTATATCGCCTAAAACTGATGAAAAGGAAGCTTGCAAAATAATTAATAACATTATGTCATTATTAGCAAAAGAAAAAGTTGGATCAGTAGAGGTTTCAATCTCCTTAGGGTATGGATGTAAGTATAATGACGAAGAGAAAATTGAAGATGTATTTAAGAAAGCAGAAGATACAATGTATGGGAAAAAGGTATTTGAAAGTCAAAGTATGAGAGGGAGAACAATTAAAACGGTAATCAATACTCTTAGAGAGAAAAGTAAAATTGAAAGTGAGCATTCATTTAGAGTTTCAGCTTTGTGCAAAAGAGTTGGGGAAGCTTTAGATTTACCTATAAATGAAATTAATAAATTAGTTTCAGCAGGTGAATTGCATGATATAGGAAAAATAATCGTTGATGAAAGAACAATAAATAAACCAGGCAAACTTACAGCGGATGAATGGGAAGAAGTTAAACGTCATTCAGAAATTGGATATAGAATGATTAGTACAGTGGATGATATGACTGAAATAGCAAATTATATATTATATCATCATGAGAGATGGGATGGAAGTGGATATCCAAAAGGATTGAAGGGAGAAGAGATACCTTTTATTTCAAGAATTATAACTATAGCTGATGCGTATGATGCAATGGTAAGTGAACGATGCTATAAAGATATACTTTCTAAAGAAGCAGCAATAGAAGAATTGAAGAATAATGCTGGAAGTCAATTTGATCCTGACCTAGTCAAAATATTTATTAACAAAGTATTAAAATGATTTAAGAATTGTTAGAACATAAAAAAATCGCAGGCGACTGTGGAGCCGTAGATTTTTAATATTAAGTTCCGTATTGTGCTTCGCACTCTTTTTATAGGTGCGCATCTGCCTTTTCGAACGCATGTGAGAAAAATGTGCACATTAGAAAAGGCAGCTATGCTGCATATAAGAACATTTTATGCAGGCGAATATGATTTATTTTTTATTCTTTTAAAATATTAAACCTAATTAATTAGTCTGTTTCAAAAGTTATCCACAGATTGTCCAACAATATAATTTCCTAAAGAATAAAAAAGGCTTATCTTAAAGTAGGATAAGCCTTTTTTGAATTATTATAGTTAGGAATTTTATTAGCTTCTTATTAATTATTGTTGATTTTTTGTTGGTTCAGAAATATTTTTTAGAGCTTCTTCTGCATTATTTTGCAAAGAAGGTTCTACTGAAATATCTCCAAGAGAAAGTATACCAACTAAATGATTATTTTCGATAATAGGTAATCTTCGTATTTGTTGCTCACTCATTATTTTTGCTGCATCATGAATATTCATGTTAGGATTTCCAGTAACAGGATTTGATGTCATAACATCTTTTATTTTTTGTTCATTTGAAAACCCACCTGGCGCTACAGATCTTAATGTAATATCTCTATCTGTAACTATTCCAACTAATTCTTCATTTTTGCATACTGGCACAGAACCTACATCAAATTGACTCATAATCTGGGCAGCTCTTTCAATAGAGTCTTCTGAATTTAAACTTACTATATCTTTTGACATTATATCTCTTACTATCATGAGATCACCTCCAAAGATATGCTTCCCAAATAATATGAATTTTATTAAACAGAATTTAATATTATTAGTTTAAAATGTCTTGAGTAAATGCGTCTAAATCAACATTAGCATTAATTCCGTTTATTTTTCCAGAATCAGTAAATTGATGTCCAATTCTGCTTGTCCAAATTGAATTAGATGGTAGATTTTTAAAGGCAGTATTATTATAATTTGCTTCCCATAATGGATAACTAGATAAACGTCCATCTAAGTTACTAATAAAATTAGAATACGTATAAATGCATATATTCATATTACTTATTCTTTTAAATTCATTTATAAACCTTACAGCATAATCAGAAACATTAAATCCAGAAGTTTCTATGTCTAAACAAGGCTTAAGATCACTTTTTTTATTTTTTATGTTGTTATAAAAATTTTGTGCTTGTGTTTCAGGAGCACTTGTCCCAACTAAAAAGTGATAAAAACCTGTTTTTATACCAACATTTTGAGCATTAGTATAATAAGTTGATAAATAAGGATCAACAAAAGTTGTGCCTTCAGTAGCTTTAATATATACATATTTCGTGCCAGAATATTTAACTTTACTAAAATCTATATTTCCATCATGATTACTAATATCTATAGCATATATCAAATTTGAGTTAGTAGATGCATTTGTATTGCTAGGAGTAGTATCAGTTTTTGAATTACTTGAAGAATTATTTGTATCTGAAGTTGATTTTTTTATAGCTTTTCCATCAGTTCCTATTATATAAGGGTCAACTGTTGTATTTGTAAGCATTTTTCCTGTGCTCATATCTAAATAATATAAATCTCCATTGGATGCTGTAAACCATCCTTTTTGCATAGAGCCATTATCTTTAAAATAGTACCAGACTCCATTAATAGTAATCCAGCCTTTAGCCATTGCACCAGTTTCATATAAATAATAACTTAAGTTATTATCTTTAATCCAACCTGTTGCCATACTTCCATCTGAATTGAAATAATACCAATGATTGTCTAGCAATTTCCATCCTTTTAACATTTCACCACTAGGATCAAAGAGGTAATTATTACCATCTATCTTCCTTAATCCAGTTACCATACTTCCATCACCTTGAAGATAATACCAACAGCCACCTAGATACCTCCAGCCTATAATCATTGCGCCTGAATCATCGAGATAATACCAAGTTCCGCTTAATTGAATCCATCCTGTTGCCATTGTGCCATCATCTTGTAAGTAATACCAATAGTTATCAGGTTTAATCCATCCCTTAGCCTTGTTTTTATCAGAAGTGTAATAATACCAAGAACCATAGATTTGTCTCCAGCCTATAGTTGAAGTAATATTAACTGGAGAATTATTGATTCCAACAACAGTTGTTATGTTTGGAGAATTTGGGATAGTCTCAGGTTTACCAGGATTTGGTGACGAATTATCCTTTGAGTCAGTGTTTGTATTGTCTTTAGTTGAATTTATTAAGTCTTTATATAAATTAATTATTTGATCTCCATAAGATGTATTTGTAGCCCAAATTCCGCTAAGATCACTTATCTTGATAGCTTTACCTTTAAGACTTGATGATTGTTTTTCATCATAAGAACTATCTCTTGGATAACCCTTAACGCCAGCTAATAATGCCAAATGGTCTAAATGGGCCTGTACACCTTCATCCCAGCTATCAAATTTTTGATAAGTATCTTTATCAGTACCTGATCCAGATGACTTTTTTAAGCCACATGGGTTATAATAACTTGAATCAAGAACACCGCCAAAATTTCCATATCCAGTTTCTACTGCAGCTTGTACATAAGCAATTGCAGGATTTACATCACCATGATCTGATGAATATTTAAAATAAAGGTCAGCTAGCTTTAAAAAATCACTTGATGCACCTTTAGATTTTGCCCAATTCTTTGCCTCTTTTGAAGTTACTTCACTTTCAGATATTAACTTATAATCTGTCGTTGCAGCTTGAACATTCAAAGTTGGAATAAAACTTAATATCATTGCGAATGTTAAAACAAGAGTAACAAATTTCTTTTTAATATTCATATTTTTTATCTCCTTAGTACAGTTATTTTTTGGAAATTAGATTCTAATTACAACATAGTGGAAATTATACATTTGATATAACATATTGTCAATGTTTAACAGTAGTTTTAACAATTTTGTAATATCTTTTCTCTCTATAGAGTTTATTGTTGAGTAACATCTTAAAAGTAGTCTAGAATGTTTATTTTATGCTATAATTAGTCTAAATATATTTAGTAATACACTATTTTAATACAACCGAGTTTTAAATATTGAGTACTAAAAATTAAAATAATAGATGATATATTCAAAGATATTTCGAGTGATTTAAAGATTATAGCGTTATAAAATACAAAGTATAGGGGTGGGTTTATGGAATATATAGTTGGAATTGGGGAATATATAATCTCAACAAATAATGAAGATATTGTTAAAACCTTTGCTTTATCAACTTGTGTAGCTATGGTAATTTATGATCAAAACAAAAAGATACTTGCAATGGCTCATGTTTTGCTGCCTAATGCTTCAACTGATGTTGATGATGAAGCGTATAGAACAGCAAAATATGCTGATAGGGCTGTTTATAATGTTATTAATGAAATGAAGCTAAAGTATAATTGTAACTTGAAAGATTTTAAAATATCGTTATATGGTGGAGTTGATTCAGAATTAGAGGATCGTTTCAAAGTTGGAGAAAGGAATTTAACTGTTATCAAAGAAATATTAAATGATATGAATCTAAGGTATGAAATAGTTAATACAGGAGGAAGGGTTTCTAGAACATTAATAGCTCATACAGCTACTGGAGAGGTTGAAGTGAAATCAATACCTATTCAAGGTGTCTTTAGCTAGTTAAAGTAATCTTAAGAAAAGGAGCTGGAAACATTGAAAATTGGTTATGCTTGTTTAACAATAGGAGTTTTGAACGCTAATTTAAAAAGCTGCACAGCTAAAAGTGCAAATGATGAAAAGCTAATAGAAGTAACAGAGAATAATTTAAAATCTCTTCATAATATAATTAAGTATAATATTGAAAATAATATTAAACTTTTTAGAATTAGTTCTGATTTAATTCCTTTTGGTTCAAGTCCACTAAATAATTTGCCATGGTGGGATATTTTTGGAGAAGAGTTTGCGAAAATAGGAAAGGAAATAAGAAAAAATAGCATAAGAGTTTCAATGCATCCAGGTCAATATACTGTACTCAATTCTACTAGTGAAGATGTAGTAAAAAGGGCAATGACAGATTTAAATTATCATAATAAAGTCTTAGATTGTCTTGGAGTTAATGAAGAAAGCAAAATAGTATTACATATAGGTGGAGTATATAATGATAAGAAATCAGCAATAAAAAGATTTATAGATAACTATGCATTATTGGAAAATGGAATCAAGCAAAGATTGGTTATTGAAAATGATGATAAATCTTATAACATAAATGATGTACTAGAAATAGGGCACAAGTTAAATATACCAGTTATTTTTGATAATTTACATAATAAAATTAATCCATATTCAAATATAAAAAGTGAATTGTATTGGATAAATGAATGCAAAAAAACATGGGGAGAAAAAGATGGGACTCAAAAAATTCATTATTCACAGCAGGATATTTTAAAGAAACCTGGGTCACATTCTAATACAATAGAAGTAGAGAGTTTTGTTGATTTTTATAAAGGATTAGAAAGAGATGATATTGATATAATGCTTGAAGTTAAAGATAAAAATCTTTCAGCAGTCAAATGTATAAATTCTATAACAAAAGATAAATCAATTAATAAGTTAGAAGAGGAATGGAGTAGATATAAATATAAAGTCCTAGAAAGCTCACCTAAAATTTATCTTGATATAAGGAAGTTACTTAAAGATAAGAAGGAGTATCCTGTAGTTAAATTTTATAATTATATTGATGAAGCAATAAAACAAGAATATACAATTGGAAATTCAATTAATGCTGCAATGCATATTTGGGGATACTTTAAAAATAAAGCAAGTTTAAAAGAAAAAGAAATTTTTTTGAAAAATGTTGATAAATATGAGCAAGGTAAAATATCTATTAAAGTAATAAAAAATATGTTAAGGAAGCTGGCTTTTAAATATAAAGAATATTATTTATTAGATTCATATTATTTTTCTATTTAAATTATTATTATTATTATTATTATTGGTATTAAGGAGCATTTTTAGAAAATGTGATTAACAGAACTTATTTAAAAAGTTCTGTTTTTTTAATTCAATTACAAATTTGATGAAAAATATTAATACAAATTAATACAATATAGCTCAAAAATAGTGATTAAATCCATGAAACCAGCCCTATAAAATAAAAAAAATATAAAAAAAGTAGCATAATGTGGAGAAAAGTGTGGAAATTAAAGTAAAAGTTATGAAATGAAAGTAAAAGGAAATAATCATGATATGTAGAAATTTAAATTCATAAGGTATTGAGAATTAATAAAATTTATGGGAGGTATGAATAAATGTATGAAATTTTAGAAAATAAGAATGCTGGGTTACAGTATAATTTGTTTAAAAAAATTCATCCTGGGTTTAAGACGTTTTTTGATGATTTTAATGAAGATTCATTGGCTATTATGGGAAAAAAAGCAAATGTTAATGATGAAATCATAATACTATTTATGAACTCAATTTGGGATGATAATTTATCTATAGGAATTGGAAATATTGATCGTCAACATAAAGAAATACTTAATTGTATTAGTGAATTATTGTTTTTTATGAAACAAAATAAGAGCAAAAAAGTAATTTTAAAGGCATTTGATGAGACAGAAAAATTTATTAGCAGACATTTTAAAGAAGAGGAAGCAATTCAAAAGCAATATAAATATCCTAAGTACAAAACAATAGTAAAGGAACATAGAAAGGTTTTAAGTGAATTAGATAAATTAAAGTGTTTCGTTGAAAATGGAAGTATGTCTCCTTTGTTTGTGGCTAATACATATCAAAAAATGTTTAATGGATATAGGAGGCATATATTGGAGTTAGATAAGGAATTTGGAGAATTTTTATTAAAGTCAATCAGAGGATAAATATATAAATTTAAATAACTAAATAAGACTTAAATTGGTATAAAATTAAATTTTATAGACGAAATACGCTTGACTTATTAATTTTATCAAGTGTATTTCGTTTTATAAATAAATCAATATTAAACTAATATTAATTTTTTAATCCAACAGTAATAAAAGCAATTGAGAATAAATGGGAAAAGTGAGGCAGATATAAATAAATTTAATTACCTATTAATGATGTAATATCAAAAATATATGGTTGTATTAAAAATGGATTTATGTGGTATAAAAGAAGTATTGGGGGGGTATTATGAGAATTTTATGTGATGATTGCAATACAAATTGCAATATTGAAAAATACAAAGAAAGATTGGAGAATATTATTGTTAAAACAAATTATAATTTGTTGGATGATGAGGTAATTTATCTAAGTCAGTTTCTTGACGATATGATAGCTAATTGTGTTTTTTGTGAAACCAAAAATTTGTATAAGTTTAATAAAAAGTATACATTTAAGGCATATGAAATTTTATATTACTATGGAAAGCAACACTTATTTTTGAATTTATTTTATTATATAAGTGAAGCAATTAAAAATGATAAGTTAATTTATATTATTATGGAAGAAGAACTTTATGAAAATTTAATTAAAACACTTATAATAAATAGAGTTAATATTGATAATATTAAACTAAAGGCTTTGGAGGATATAATTTTAGGCGAAGATGAGTATCGATTAAATGAAACATCAGACTTATTTTCCTCAAATTATAAAAAGAAACAAAGTGGAGTAAATTGGATAATTGAACCATTGCATATAACTAATACAAGTGTACAAAAATATATTTTAGATTTGAAAGTCACTATAAATAAATTCATGAAAAATAGTAAATCAAGTATATTGTATGTATATGATGCTTATGAATGTATGCATGAACATAAAATTGCTTCAAAATTAGATTGCACTTTAAAATGTGTAATGGAAAATTCATCTACTAATTTATACCAATAAAAGTATATTATAAATAAATTTACAGAATATTGTGAAAAAAGTGTCTTTTATGGTATTATATATATAAATCAAACTTGAGGGGGTTGGAGAATATGGACAATTTAAAAGGAACAAAAACAGAAGCAAATTTATTAGCAGCTTTTGCAGGAGAATCACAAGCAAGAAATAAGTATAGTTATTTTGCATCAAAAGCCAAAAAAGACGGTTTTGTACAAATTGCATCTATTTTTGAAGAAACTGCAAATAACGAAAAAGAGCATGCTAAAATTTGGTTTAAGCTTTTAGAAGGAATAGGAACTACAGCAGATAATCTAAAATCAGCAGCTGAAGGAGAACATTATGAATGGACAGATATGTATGTAACTTTTGCAAAAGAAGCCAAAGAAGAGGGGTTTGATAGAATTGCATATTTGTTTGAACAGGTTGCTAAAATTGAAAAAGAACATGAGGAACGATATAGAAAGCTTATTGCTAATGTTGAAGGTGATTTGGTATTTTCAAAGGATGGAGATGTGATTTGGGAATGCGCTAATTGTGGATATATCCATATTGGGAAGAAAGCACCTGAAATGTGCCCAGTATGTGAACATCCAAAAAGTTATTTTCAAGAAAAAGCTAAAAATTATTGATTATAATATTTAGGGGGAGAATTAAATTATGGAAGAACAAAAATTTTATGTATGTAAACATTGTGGTAATATGGTAGCATCAATAAAAGATTCAGGAGTAAAGATAACATGTTGTGGTGAACCAATGACATTATTAGAGCCAGGAACAGTTGAAGCTAGTGTTGAAAAGCATGTACCTGCTGTTACATATGAAAATGGAGTTGTTAATGTTGAAGTTGGTTCGGTTTTACATCCAATGGAAGCAGAACATTATATTGAGTGGGTTTTCTTGAAAACTGAAAATGGTGGGCATAGAAAGATTTTAAAGTCAGGTGATGAACCTAAAGCATCCTTTTGCTTAGGAGAGGATAAACCAATGGCTGTGTATGCTTATTGCAATTTACACGGTCTTTGGATGGCAAAAATTTAGGTAATATATTTTAACGTTAAGATAAGCATAAATATATTATTTTAAGAATTACAAAAGTTATGGTGTAAAAAGGGAGAAATAAGGTATGGGAGAATATAGATATTATATTTGTAAAAAATGTTCTAACTTGGTTGTATCCATAAAAAATTCAGCAGGAAAAATGATTTGCTGTGGAGAACCAATGAATAGGTTGACAAATGATGCGATGGAAGCTAGTTGGCAGAAGAATATTCCTATTTTTACATATGAAAATGGAGTTGCTAAACTTGGAGTTGATTCAAGCATACTTCCTATGATAGAAGAATATAGTACAAAATGGATTTTCTAATAGGGGGAAATATTTTTATAAAATAAATTTAAAAGAATTTAAGTGAAAAAATGGATTAGTTACGACATTAACGAGTAACTAATCCACTTTCTATTTAAATTTTTATTCATATTATTTTTCCATCAGATATTTCGATTATTCTGTTGGTCTTGTTGGCAATCCTATTATCATGAGTAATTATTATAAAGGTTGTTTTATATTTTTCATTAATATTTCTCATAATATTATTATCCTTTAATAAAAATTATATCGTTACATAAAAGTTAAATCAATAATAATAATAATAATAATAATAAATTACTTTTCTAAAATTAAAGGAATATACTTAAATTTTAAACTTAATCAATAAATATCAGAAAAATGTTAAAAAAATAATGCAGTCATGTAAAAATGACTGCATCTTTATCTTCTGTTATTAATACTCACAAGAGAGGGGAGTAATATCTTTTGTATGTATTAATTGTAACATGATACGACAAGAATGTCTATGAAAATATTATTAAAATAAAAATTTTGTAGAAATTTAAATAAAACTTTCAAGAGGGTATGCTCTGAAAATGTAGAAATATATGATTATAGACATAAATGGATAAAAAGAAAATTGAGAGGTGATTAAATCAATTATTAATTTTTATGAAAGAAGGTAAAGCAGAAATTGGAGAAAATTCTTTTTGTTGATGATGAAGCTCAAATATTAAAAGCTTGCAGAAGACTTTTTGTTGATTCAAAATATGATGTGATTACTGCTCAAAGTGGTGAGGAAGCCTTAAATATTTTAAAAGATGAAGAGATTGATATTATAGTAAGTGATATGAAAATGCCTTATATGTCAGGATATGAATTGCTTAGTAAAGTAAAAGAATTATATCCAGATATAATTCGTATAATATTAAGTGGATTTTCAGATGAAAAAGTTGTTTTTGAGGCATTACAAAAAAACATTGCAAAGCTATATATCTTAAAACCATGGGAAAATGATGTACTTATAAACACTTTAGAAAAGGTACTTCAACTTGAAAAAGTATTGAAGAATAATAATATTTTAAAACTTATAAATAAAGCGGAAGAACTACCAACAATTAAAACTTCTTATGAGAAGATTATAAAAACAATAGATAGCGAAAAAGAGATCCATAAAATAGTTGAAGCCATAGAAGGCGATTATTCTATTGCGAGTAAGTTACTTCACATTGTCAATTCATCCTACTATGGTATAAAAACTGGTTCTGTACAAAGAGCGGTTTCTTACCTCGGAGTTGATAATATAAAAAATATAGTTATTGCTTCAGCTTTTATTGATAGCTTGAAATTTGATCCTAGGTATAGTAAAAGATTAGCTTTATTATGGAAGCAATCATTTGTATCAAATAGAATATTTAATATAATATACAATGAATTTTTAAATAAGAAAATTCCAGAAATAGCGATGACTGCAGGGCTCTTATGTAATGTTGGGATTGTATTCATGATAAATTTTTATAAAGATACATATATAGAGATGTTTGATAGTATAAAGAAAAAAGGTGAGGACATAACAGAACTTGAAAACAAAGTGTTTGGAACAAATCATCAGGAGATAGGAGGATATTTATTAAGATGGTGGGATATACCTATTCCTGTTGTTGAGGCCGCAATTTATCATCATAATCCTTTTGACGACAATATTATAAATAAGGAAATTACATGTATTGCACATATAGCTGAAAAATATGCTTGGGATGTTTTAGAAGAGATTTATATTGGTAAATTTAGTGAAAATGTATTCGAAGTACTAGGTATTGATAAAGCATTATTTGAAAGAAAGCTTAAAGATAACATGGAATTAACTGGCATGGTTGGAGTATAGAATTGTTAATATGGGAGGTAAATATGGTTGTTGAGCAATTTAAATTTAACGAAATAAATGATATAGATAAACTCAGTGAAATGTGTACTTTGGTAGAATCAAATTTAATCCTAATGTTTGGGTCAAAGGAGTTTATTTGCAACAAAGATATATTTGATAAGATTCGAGGGTATTATAAAACAGCATATATAATTGGGTGTTCAACTGCTGGAGAGGTATATAATGATCAGGTTAATGATAATGTACTGACAGTTACAGCAATAAAGTTTAAAAGAACTGAAGTGAAATTCTTTCAATCAAAGATCTTTGATTCTAAACAATGTTATAAACAAGGTATAAAAATAGCAAATTCTATCCCAAAAGAAAATTTATCTCATTTATTTGTACTTAGTGAAGGGATGAATATAAATGGTAGTAAATTTATTGAAGGATTAGTGGATGGCCTTCCTGAAGAAGTTAAAATAACAGGAGGACTTGCAGCAGATGATGATAGGTATTTTGAAACTTTTGTTATTGCAAATGATTACGCTGAAGAAAATTCAGTTGCAGTCATAGCATTCTATGGGGAAAATATTAAAATTGGGTATGGTTCTGTTGGTGGTTGGAATACTTTTGGAATAGAAAGAAAAATTACAAAAGCAAATGAAAACATTTTATATGAATTAGATGGAAAGCCTGCTTTGGATTTATATGTTGAATATTTGGGAGAATATGCAAAGGATTTACCAGCTAGTGGTTTATTTTTTCCATTAAATATAAGATCAGATGACAATAAGTTTAACGTTGTTAGGACAGTTTCAAGTATTAATGAGAAAGAGAGAAGCCTTAAATATGTTGGCGAAATACCTAAGGGATATCACGCAAGATTAATGAGAGCTAACTTTAATAATTTGATTAATGGTGCGGCTAAGGCAGCAGAAAATTGTATTAAAAGTATTAGTTATAATAAGCCTCAGCTTGGAATAATAGTTAGTTGTTGTGGACGAAAATTTGTTTTGAATCAAATGTGCGATGAAGAGATTGAAGTGGTAAGAAACATTTTTGGAAAAGATGTTGTTTTAACTGGATTTTATTCTTATGGAGAAATAGCACCATCTAATAAGGATTCAGTAACTGAATTTCATAATCAAACAATGACTATTACACTCATTGGAGAGGAAGAGTAATATGGATAAAATTAATAAGATTTTGCAAAGGCAATTAAACAAGTATATTAAAGAAGATGAAATTTCAGAGGAATTTAAATCATTTATTGAATCAGTTAATTCTGCATATAATGAGTTTGAAAAAGATAGGCTTTTATTAGAAAGAAGTCTTGAAATAAGTGAAAAGGAATATAATGATAATCTATTGAAAATCGAAAAACTTCAAGGCCAAATTATTCATCAAGAAAAAATGGCAGGAATGGGACAACTTTCTGCTGGTATAGCTCATGAAATAAATAATCCGTTAGGATTTGTAAAAAGTAATGTTTATACATTAAGCAAATATAAAGACAAAATCAAGGGACTTTTAGATTTATACTTTAAAGTTGAAAATTTTTTGGAAATAGAAGATAAAGAAAATTATGATACAAAGTTTTCAGAGGTTTCTGAGTATAAAAAAAATAATAAAATGAATTTTGTCTTTGAAGATATTGATGATATTATAACTGAGTCTAAAGATGGACTAAATAGAATTGAAATGATAGTTAAAAGCCTTCTTGGATTTGCACGGGGAGCAAGTTCAAATGAATTTGCGGATTATGACATTAACAGTAACATTAAATCAACAATTGTTATTGCTTATAATGAGATAAAATATAATGCAAAAGTTGAGGAAGACCTTGAAGAAGTTCCAGTGATACAAGCAATTGGTGGTGAGATAAATCAAGTTATTTTAAATATGCTGATAAATGCATCACACTCCATTAAATCCAAAGGTGTTCAAGGTATAATAAAAATTCACACCTATTGTGAAGATGATTATGTAAAATGTGAAATAAGTGATAACGGAAATGGAATTGAAGAGAAGAATTTAAAGGATATTTTTAATCCATTTTTTACAACAAAGCCTGTTGGACAGGGAACTGGTTTAGGGTTAAGTGTCTCTCATGATATTATTGTGAATAAGCATTCAGGAAAGATAGATGTTAAAAGTTGTGTTGGCGAAGGTGCAACATTTATCATTTCTTTACCAATAAATAATGCACAGGATTATGAGAAGTAAAATTAAATATCAGTATAGGGGTGTTAATTTATGAAGATACTTATTGTTGATGATGAAAAATTAAATTTAAAGATAGCAAATGATTACTTGGAAAAATCTAATATTAATTGTGAGGTTACTCTTTGCAATGATTCAACTGAGGTTGAAAAATTGGTTAGTGAAAATAATTTTGATATTATACTTCTTGACATAGTAATGCCTAAAATGACGGGAATTGATGTATTAAAGATAATTCGGTCAAAAGAAGAATATAATAATATTCAAATTCTTATGTTCACATCACTTACTGATAATGACAGCTTTAAGAAATGTTTTGAAAATGGAGCAGATGATTACGTTAATAAACCAATTAAGGAAGTTGAATTTTTTGCGAGATTAAAAGCAGCAATTAAAACAAGAAGTAATGCAATTATGTTAGAAGAA
The DNA here is from genome assembly GCF_000340885.1 of Clostridium saccharoperbutylacetonicum N1-4(HMT). Taxonomy (NCBI): domain Bacteria; kingdom Bacillati; phylum Bacillota; class Clostridia; order Eubacteriales; family Clostridiaceae; genus Clostridium; species Clostridium saccharoperbutylacetonicum. The sequence continues at coordinate 2,692,473 of NC_020291.1, forward strand.
ATGTTTGAAAGAATAAAGAAACAAAATAATGAATTGAAATTATTAAATAAAACTTTGCAAGATACACAATTTCAAATAATACAGAAGGAAAAACTTGCTGCAATTGGTGAATTGGCAGCAGGGGTAGCACATGAAATTAATAATCCTCTTGGGTATTTAGGAAGCAATTTAGAGACCTTATCAAAATTTGTGTCAAAAATACAAACAATGATAGAAGAATATAGAGGAATAATTAAAGGAAAGAATTTAGATGAAAGAGATATAGAAAATTATAATATGAGCAAAGAAGAGGCTTATATTAGAGACATGGAAAAGAAATTAAAAATAGACTTCATAATGGGGGAAATGGGAGGAATTATTAAAGATTCATTGGATGGCGCAAATCGTGTATCAAAGATAGTTAGTAGTTTACAAAATTTTGCTAAAACTGGCTTTGAAGATGAAATGGTCAATAATGATTTAAATATAATTGTTGATGAGGCAGTTTTGCTACTTAATAATGATTTGAAGAGTGTTGCAGAAATTGAAAAGATTAATGGGATAATCACTAATATAATATGCAATAGAAGTGAAATAGGGCAAGTGATAATGAGTCTTCTCACAAATTCATTGCAGGCAATAAAGAGTCAAAATAATGAAAATGGAAAAATAATTATTAGAACCTTTGAAGAAGATGGTAAAGTTTGTTGTAGTATTAGTGATAATGGTCCTGGTATAGAAGAAAATGTATTAAGTAAAATATTTGATCCATTTTTTACAACAAAGGAAATTGGGACAGCTGCTGGAGTTGGGCTTACTATAGCACATGATGTAATAGTTAAAAGACATCATGGAGAATTTGATGTGAAAAGTATACCAAGAAAGGAAACCATATTTACTTTTAAATTTAAAAGTATTAATTGATTAATTTTTGAAATAAATTTTATTTATTAATAAATGCTTGAATAATAAAAAATATAATGTATGAGAGGATGAGATTAATATGTCAAACACATTTAATGAATTAGAAATTCTGAAGGTTGCAATGTTAATGGAGGAAGAAGGGAGGGCTTTCTATACTAATGGCGCTAAATATGCCGATGGGAGATTAAAGGATTTTTTAATAGCAGCAGCAGGACAAGAAATTTTGCATAAAGAATTATTTTCTAAGCTTTATGATGAGTTATCAAGTAAAATAAATGAGGATTATGATTATCTTTTTGATCCAGAAGTGACTTCGTATTTTAAAGATTTAATTGAAAACAAGGTATTTGATAAGAAAACACCTCAAGAAGATGCGTTTAAAGACTTAAAGAGTGCTATAGAGTATTCTATTAAATCAGAAGAGCTTACAGTAGAAGTATATACAAAGATGTATGAAGGTATTGAAAGAAAAGATGTAAAAGATGTACTAGCTAAAATTATAGAGGAAGAAAAAACACATATTGAGGAGTTTAAGAAACTTTTATAATTTAAAGAAAATTTTTTACTCAGAAGGAAACAGTATTTTAAATATTTCTTATACTGTTTCTTTTGATTATATTTTTACATAATTATAATAATAAGGGTTGCAAATTTATAGAAAAAGTTCTAGAATTAATATTAACAAACAATAATTATTAATTAGAGGTGATAATATGAATGAAACTATAAAAGTAATACAAAACCATAGATCGATTAGAAGCTTTATTGATAAAGATATAGATAATCAAATAATTGATGAAATTTTAAAAGCATCACAATCAATGCCTTCATCTATTAATGGACAGCAGACTTCAGCAATTGTTATTAGAGATAAAGAGACAAAGGCAAAAATTGCACATTTCGCTGGTGACCAAAAATGGATTGATGATGCACCTGTATTTGTAATTTTTATAATGGATTTTTATAAAACAAAAATTGCAGCTGAGATAAATGGACTAGAACAAGTTATTAATGAAAGTATAGAAGGAACTATTGTTGGAACTTTTGATTCAGGATTAGCTATGGGAGCTGCAATAATAGCTGCTGAATCCCTTGGACTTGGAATAGTACCAATTGGTGGAGTTAGGAAAAATCCAAAGGAAATAATTGAAATTTTAGAATTACCGTCTAATACGTATCCTATAGCAGGCTTGGCAATTGGATATCCTAAAGATAATTCAAAAAAGAAGCCTAGACTTCCTTTTAATACTTTTAGGCATGATGAGAAATATAATAAGGATATAATTGAAGATAATATTAAAAAGTATGATGAAACAATGGAAACATATTTAAGGGATATTGGTCGAGAACAAGAAGGAAACTGGAGTAAGCTTACTTCTGGTCTTTATAAATATGTTTATTATCCAGAAGTTTATCCTACAATTAAAAAACAAGGTTTTGATAATAATAAGTAAAGTAAAATTGGTGGTGAAATAATGTCGTATTTATTTGTAGAATATCCAAAATGCACAACATGTAAGCGTGCAAAAAAGTGGCTCGATGATCACGAAGTTGATTATGAAGATAGACATATAGTAGAAAAGAATCCAACAGCTGAGGAACTTCAAAAATGGATTGAAAAAAGCGAACTACCAATTAAGAAGTTCTTTAACACTAGCGGGATTTTATATAAAGAAATGAATTTAAGTCAAAAGCTCAAAACTCTTTCAGAAGAAGAACAAATTGAACTTTTAGCAACAAATGGAATGTTAGTTAAGCGTCCAATATTAGTTGGAGAAGATTTTGTACTTGTTGGTTTTAGAGATGAAGCTGTGTGGAAAGAAACATTGAAAGTTAATAACGATTAGTAATTAAATGACTAGCAGTATTTTCTGCTAGTCATTTTTATATGATATTTTAGTATATTGGGCAGGTTAAGCTCTTATGGTATAATTTACATGAGAGATAAAATTATATAAATAGATATAAAAATATTGTAAGAGAAGAAATAGTTATTACTGTTTTTATATCTATGAAATTGGAGGGATTTTATGGCAGTTATTGGTATTGATTTAGGAACTACAAACAGTTTGGTTGCTGTTTGGGAAGATGGGAAAGCTAGAATTATACCTAATGTTTTAGAGAGAAATTTAACACCATCAGTTATTAGTGTTGATGAAAATAATGAAATATTAGTTGGTGATGTTGCTAAAGAAAGACTGATTACACATCCAGAGTGTACAGTGGCAAATTTTAAAAGATTTATGGGAACAGCTAAAAAAATAAATCTTGGCACCTATACTTTTACACCAGAAGAATTGTCTTCATTTATTTTGAAAAGATTAAAGGAAGATGCTGAGAGTTACTTAGGGGAAGTTATTGAAGAAGCAGTAATAAGTGTTCCTGCATATTTCAATGATGCTCAACGTAAAGCAACTAAAAGGGCTGGTGAGCTTGCGGGAATGAAAGTGGAAAGACTAATTAGTGAACCAACAGCAGCTGCTGTAGCTTATGGACTTCATCAAGAAGATGATGAAACTCAATTTTTGGTTTTTGATTTGGGTGGAGGAACCTTTGATATTTCTATTCTTGAATTATTTGAAGGAGTCATGGAGGTTAAGTCTATAGCGGGAGATAATTTCCTTGGTGGAGAAGATTTTAATAAACTTCTAGTTGAATATTTTATTGAAAAGAATAATTTAGATCTATATAAATTAGATAAGAAAGCAGTATCAGCTTTATGTAAGCAGGCTGAATTATGTAAACAAGCATTATCAATGAGTGATAATGCAACAATGAAATTGGTAGTTGATGAACAAAATTTTGAAATAGAATTAGATAGAAGTAAATTTGAAAAATTATGTTCAGATTTAATTTTGAGATTAAGACACCCAGTAGAAAGAGCTTTAAGGGATGCAGATATATCTCCTAGTGAAATTGAGGCTGTAATTTTGATAGGTGGAAGTACAAGGATGCCTTTAGTGAGAAATGTGGTTAGCAAAATGTTTAATAAGCTACCTTTTTCTAATATAAATCCTGATGAAACAGTGGCACTTGGCGCAGCAATTCAAGCTGCTTTAAAAGAAAAAAACTCAGATTTAAAGGAATTAGTGTTGACAGATGTATGTCCATATACACTTGGTGTAGCAGTAGCAAGACGCATGAATGGTGAAAGTTATGAAGCTGGATATTATTTGCCAATAATCGAAAGAAATTCACCAGTTCCAATAAGCAAGGTAGAAAATTTAGTACCTACGGCAGACAATCAAACTCATATTAGTATAAAAGTATATCAAGGTGAGAGCAGAAGAGTGGAAAATAATATAGCTTTAGGAGAATTTCAAGTTCCTATTCCTAAGGATAAAGCTGGAGTGCAAGCTGTTGCTGTAAGATATACTTACGATATAAATGGACTACTGGAAGTTGAAGCTACAGTAGAAAGTACTGGGATTAAGAAAGCTTTAATAATTGAAAAAGCACCAGGATCGATGACTGAGGAAGAAATAAAAGAACGTATGGAAGTGCTTAAAGAAATTAAAATTCATCCGAGGGATAGAACAGAAAATAGATTGCTATTAGCAAGAGGTGAAAGGTTATATGAAGAAGCCCTTGGTGATATGCGTGAATATATTGAAAAATTATTAGCTGAATTTGAAAGAATATTGGCTACTCAAAATCCTAAATTAATTAAAGAGTATGCAAAATTATTTTCTGAGAAACTAGATGAATTGGAGAAATATTATTAATGATTTGCTGGTGGGATATATTAGAAATACCTTATGATAGTGATACTAAAACTATAAAAAAAGCTTATGCCAAACTATTAAAAGTACATAATCCAGAAGATGATGCAGAAGGTTATCAAAGGCTTAGACAAGCATATAATGAAGCTATTATGTATTCCAAGAAAAATAATGTTAATCAGTATGATAATACTAGTAACTTAGAAGGAGTTTCTTACAATTTAAATAATAGCACTTTACAGAACTTAAAGGAGGAAAATAATCAAGATTTAACAGAGTTTAATTCATCTATATATGAATATGATGAGAAAATTAGTGGAAATTCAAGTATTGTTAAAATTTACAATGAAGTTCAAAATCCTGAAATAAATATTAATGAACAGATAGAGCAATTTTTTTATAGATTAGAGGAAATATACAAAAATATTTATCTCAGGATTGATACGACTGTATGGGAAGAATTATTAAATTCAGATGTACTTTGGAATGCAGAGAGCTTTAAAACTATTGAAGATATGCTATTTGACTTCTTGTGTACTCATAAATATTTACCTGCGGAAATATGGATTAAGCTTAATAATAATTTTACATGGAGTAGAAATGAAATAAAATTATATAATAAATATTCAGAAACTATAGTTGATGAAATTTTAAAAAATCTTAAAACTCCAAACAAGCTTAAATATGATTATGTAAGAGATATAAATCCAGATATTATCGATGAATATTTATATGAAAGGCAGGAAGGTTATGAGGCATTGCAAGAAAAAAATTATGCAAAAGCATATATTTCCTTAAATAAGGCAAAAGCATTATTTGATCAAGACCCTGAATTGTTGAGGACAATAGGTGATTATAATTATGAATTTAATCATATGAATGAAGCTTTAAAATATTATAAATTAGCTTTTCAAATAAATAATTATGATCTAGAATGTGTGTTACATATAGGAAAGATTTTGGTCTCCTATGAACTTTTTAGTGAAGCAGTACCATATTTTAAAGTTTGGCTGTCCTATAATAATAATGATAAATTTGCATTAGATTATATGTCTTATTGTTACTATTATAGTAATGATTTAGTTATGGCAAGAGAAAGTTTTAAAAGGCTATTGAGCTTTGATGAAAATAATAAATTAATAAAAAAATATTTGAAAAATATAGAAGCAAAATTGGAAGGAAAGTATGTTAGACAAATTAAATTCTATAAAGATAATTTATTAGAAGAAGTTGAAACTGAAAAAGTAATTAGATCAAAAAGGTTATATGAAGAAGAAAAAAAGCCATTAAATCTAAGTAATATATTTAGAACAGTTATATTTATTGTGATGATAATTGGAGCCCTAGGATGTATGGCGGAACATAGAAATCAAGTAGAAATCAATTATGATAATACAAAAGAATCCAAGATAGATACCAATAATGTTTTGTTTTCTGATATAATTACACCTAAGCAATTTATTAATGCTTCCATAAATAGTAATGTAAAAATGCATTTATTTGAAGTGAAGCCGATTAAGTATTATAAGATATCAGAAGTCTTTGAAAATAGAGTTATATTTTCGGAAGACGAATTAAAACAAAAGGGCTTGAACAATAAAGTTGAAAGTCAGCTATACATTGGTACGTTAAAGCAACAAGTATTTATATTTTCAGATTCAAAATGCAGTAAAAAAACTATTGATAAAAGTGGAAGTTATGAATTAAAGGGGGCTAAATGTTTTATTGATACTAATATAGAAAATAAAATTCAAAAAGAATATGCTTCTTTGTATCCTAGTTATCATTGGGTGCCAGGTGGATTTATCGATGCTTCACAAGATGAAATTAATAAAGCTATTAATAAAAACAGCAAACTAATAAAATAGTTATAAAACTTGAATTGAAAATAAGAAGTTTTTTCTGGCAGCACTAAAAGTGAATTGTTTAAAAATGAGTTTAGACAAGCCGCTTTTAGTGTTTTTTATTACAAAAAGTTGTTTAAGTTAATTATTTTTAAAACATTTTGGGTTCAATACTATACTTTAGTATAATATACAAATTATACTAAAATGTAATATCATACAATAGGTAAAATATTGATAAGGGGATGTGTCTGTTATGAAAAAAATTAACGAAAGATAAAATGAAAGATGATTAAGGCTTATAACTACTTAAAAAAATATTTAATTAAAAAAAGTTAGGGGAGAAAAGATGTTTAAAAAAATATTAACGGTATTGGTAGTGGCGATTATGGTTATTGCCAACTCAAGCATTGTGCATGCAAGTGATTCGACAAATGGTACTGATGAGATCAATTGGATTGAAGGGCCAAAGACTGTAGATGTTGGAACTGATCTAGCAAAACTTGATTTGCCTGAGGAATATGTTTTTGCAGATGGTAAAGATGCAAAAAAATTAATGAAGGAAATGGATAATTTTATTACTGATAAAGAACAGGGAATTGTATTCTCAAAGGATGAAAAAGAAAACTGGTATGTTTTATTTGAGTTCGATGATATTGGATATATTAAAGACAGCGATTCCAAAAATATTGATGCTGATGCACTTCTTGCAGATATAAAAAAGGGGACTGAAGAAGATAATGCAGAAAGAAGGAAGAGTGGAAAGTCAACAATAGATATAATAGGTTGGGATGAAAAGCCACATTATGATCCAAATACACATAATTTAGTTTGGTCTGTGTTAAGTACTTCAAAAGGAGAAAAAATTGTTAATTATAATGTTAGAATTTTAGGTCGTGGTGGAGTTACTGAAGTTACTTTAGTAGCTGGTAAGGATGAAATGGATAAGGTAAAGCCTAAACTAGCTACAATAATCAGTAAATATTCATATAAAGAAGGAAAAAGATATTCAGATTACATAAAAGGTGATAAAGCTGCAGAAATAGGGCTTACTGCATTAATAGCAGGAGGAGCTGGTGCAGGTGCTGCTAAGGTAGGATTATTAGCTAAAATATTACTAATATTTAAAAAGGTTTGGATAGTTATTATAGTTGCTATAGGTGGATTATTTAAAGGAATATTTAAAGTTTTTAAGAGAAAGCCAAAAAATGATAATGGGATTAATACGAATTCAGAAGAAACTGGTTTTAAAGAAAACCCAAAAATAGATGAAATTTAATATTAATAATTTAATTTTACAATTGGTTAATCTTGGAGGTAAGTAATGTTTAAAAATATAAAAAATAAAATAGCAGTTATTTTAATAGGAGCAATAGTTTCAGTAACTTTTGCAGGTTGTGCTGGTTCTAAACCTGGAGATAGACTTAAGGAAATCAAGCCAATTCCAATAAGCGTTGAGGGCGTTGAATTTAAAGTTGGAGAATCAAAAGTAGGGGATATAGTTAATGGTGGATTATCAGTTTCGCCTGATTTAAACTTTAAGTCTGGAATCGATGGGTTAAAGCTTGATAAAATGACCTATTATTTAGGATATATAAATAAAGACGGGTATAATTTAGGAAATATTAATTTTGTTAACAATACTAAAGAAAGTAAAGAATATAAAGATTGTTTGATTAGCGAATACAAAATGAAATTCACAAATCTAACTTCTGAAAGTAAGAAATACAGATTTGATAATATCTTAGTCGATGGAATTAATTTTAAAGGTATGTCTATAGATGATGTAAAAAAGGTTATGGCAGAAAAAACAAGTGAAGTTTCTGATATAAAGGAACCAGATGGTAGCATTGCTATTTTAAATTATACAGTTAATAAAGTGAGTGTAAATATTTCTTTTGACCATACAACAAAAACTGTAAGTGAAATTGATGTACAAGTATATAATACTTTTTTTGAATAAGGATAATTAAGTAGCTTAAAATCTTTAGATAAACAGGTGGTTTTAATTCATGTTAGAATTTAACTACCTGTTTTGTATTTTATGATTATATTAAACTTAATCTATAAATGTTTTGCTAGTATTAAATAATCAAGTAAAAAGGAGTATATTTATTAAAAAATTAATATTTTCTAGAAAACTATGGAAATATATCAACAAAATGTTTATAATGTAAATAATATCTTAAAAGGGGGTAATAATTATTATGAAAAAAAATCTACAAAGGAAATTGGTTTGTGTACCTTTAGCATTAAGCATTTTGTTAAGTCAATCAGCAGTTTTTGCAGCAGGACCTGTTACAAGAGATTCAGTTGATCAAAAGTATAAATGGAGTATTGATGATATATATCCAACTAAAGACCTTTTTGACGCTGATTACAAAAAAGTTACAGAAACATATATTCCAAAGCTAAATAGTTTTAAAGGGCATTTAACTAGTGCACAAAGTATAAAAGATTGTCTTAATACAAAAGACGAAATGATGAGAATAGTTGAAAAATTATATGTATACGCAAGTATGAAATCAAATGAAGATGAATCAAATAGTCCGAATTCAGAAAAGAAATCTTTAACAGAAAGTTTGAATTCACAAGTAGGGGTAGCAACAGCATTTATTCAAACTGAAATTCTTGCACAATCAGAGGACACAATAAAAAAATATATGCAAGATCCATTACTGGCAGATTATAAACACTATATAGACAGGCTATTAAAAGAAAAAGCCCATACTCTTTCTCAAGGTGAAGAAGAGATTTTAGCAGCTGCTTCAGATATGGCTTCATCTCCAGATGATATATATTCAAAGCTTAAAACAGATATGGAAGGATTTTTACCTACAATTAAAGACCCTGAAAATAAGGATTTTAAAATAACAAATTCTTCTTATGGATCTATGCTAGATAATCAAAATAGAGACTTTAGAAAAAAAGGGTTTGAAGAATTATACAGTGTATATGATAAGGAAAAAAATTCTTTAGCAGCTACTTTAAATGCAGAAGTAAAGAAAAATGAATTTTTTGCTAAGGAAAGAAAATATAATTCTGCTGAAGAAGCTGCACTTGCAGATGAGAATATTCCTGTAGCTGTTTATGATAATTTGGTTAGTTCTGTAGACAAGAATGTCAATAGCCTTCATAAATATGTGACTTTAAGAAAGAAGATACTAGGAGTAGACAAGGTACATTTATATGATATGTATGTTCCATTAACTAAAAATTTTGATGTTAAAATTCCTTATGAAGATGGAAAGAAGCTTGTGCTTAAAGGGTTAGCACCGCTAGGTCAAGATTATATTGATGTTTTGAGTAATGCTTTTGAAAGCAGATGGGCTGATGTATATGAAACAAATAATAAATACTCTGGTGCATATCAATGGGGAACTTATGATACCCACCCATATGTTTTAATGAATTATGATGAAAGTGCTGATTCAGTACTTACCACAGCTCATGAATTTGGACATGCTATGAATGCTTATTATACAAATAAAACTCAAAAGTATGTAAATAGTGAACAACCAATATTTACAGCAGAAGTAGCTTCTACAGCAAATGAGTTAATGATGCTAAGATATTTAATAAACAATGCTAAAACTGATGATGAAAAACTTTATTATATAAATACTTTGGCAGAAGACATAAGAGGCACAGTTTATACTCAAACAATGTATGCAGAATTCGAAAAAATGATACATGAGAGAGTTGAAAAAGGTGAAGGTATCTCGGCTGATTCTTTAAGCAGTATGTGGAAAGATCTTATGGTAAAATATTATGGCGATGATTTCCAAGATGATGAACTAGCTAATTTATGGTGGGCAAGAATTCCTCATTTCTATATGAACTTTTATGTTTATAAATATGCAACTTCTATGGCGGCTTCAAATCAGTTAGTAAAAAACATGACCGAAGGAACTGATGCAAGTAAAGCAGAAGGTGTAAAGAAATATAGGAATTTCCTTACTTCAGGTTCTTCTGATTATCCAATAGAAACTCTTAAAAAAGCTGGTGTTGATGTAACAACAAGTGAATCAGTAGATAATTTATTAAAGGAATTTGATCAATTAGTAGATCAAATGGATCAAATATTATCAAAACAACAAAAGAAATAATATAAGATATAATTAAAGCTTACAAGAATTTTCTTGTAAGCTTTAATTAGGTTATCATAATAACTAATATCTTTATATAGATATCCAAACCAAGAATTAGACTTATGCAACAATTACCGAAATATGATACATTTATCTTCTGCAGGACTAGTAAAATTTTCTCTGGAAGGTTCTAAATGTGGGCTTGTCGTCATTTCAGCGTGTTCCAGATGTAAAATCCCCAAGGAGAAAGTTCATGTTTCCAAATATAAAAGCTCCAGGGAGAAAGTTCGTGTTTCCAAATATAAAATTTGGACACTTACTTTTTGGACATTCACTTTTAGACAAGCTGTAAATGAAACAAGCCATAGGGGAAACTCGACTCACGTTCGTTCGCTGAGTAAGCGATTCACACCAAATCATAGATTTGGGTTCTCTGCTTAATACCCTTCAACAGCTCAATTTCACATGCCTGCTCCAGAAAAAATATACCATATTTCTAGTGTAGTTTAGTAATTTTAATTTCTCAAGAGTGTATACATATTCCATTTATAAGTTTGATTATTAATTTGGATATATATATCATTCAGAAAAATATTTTTTGTCGGAATAAAGATTATAAAAAAATAGAAAAATTTATATAATAATTGCAGTTTTCGATAATTTGTAGGAAAATATAAGTATAGAAATATTCAGAATATTCAAAAAGAATATTTTGATTTTGCATTAGAGAATTACATAATGGGTATTGAGTTAAAATTTATTTGTAAAAGGAGAGAGGTAAATGAGTAAACACATGTCAACAGAAGTTCGTGTTCCAATTGAACCAGGAAATCCATCGGTTATGAGAATCGAAGAAAAATGCATAAAGTGTGGTCAGTGTAAAACTATCTGCAAAGATTACATAGGAGTGTTAGGTTATTATGATTTAAGCAAGACTAATGACATTCCAATATGTATAAATTGTGGTCAATGTGCAAATGTCTGTCCAGTAGATAGCATAATAGAAACTTATGAATTTAGAGAGGTTATGGAGGCAATTAATGATAAAGATAAAATTGTAATTGTAAATACATCGCCTTCAGTTAGAGTTTCTTTGGGAGAAGAATTTGGAATGGAAGATGGTTCATTTGTTCAAGGTAAGATGGTTGCACTGCTTAGAAAATTAGGAGTGAATTATGTCCTTGATACTAATTTTGGAGCAGATCTAACAATTATGGAAGAAGCAAGTGAATTAATAGAAAGAGTTAAAAAAAATAAGAACTTACCACAGTTTACAAGTTGTTGTCCTGCATGGGTTAAATTTGCTGAGACTTATTATCCTGAAATAATTCCCAATATATCAACTTCAAAAAGTCCAATTGGTATGCAGGGACCAACAGTAAAATCTTATTTCGCTGAGAGTATGGACATAGATCCTAAAAAAATAGTTAATGTAGCTTTGACTCCTTGTACTGCAAAGAAATTTGAAATACGAAGAGAAGAAATGAAGGATGCAGGAAATTATCTTGATATAGATGATATGAGAGATATGGATTATGTTATTACCACAAGAGAATTAGCCTTGTGGGCAAAAGAAAAAGGCATAGATTTTAATTCCTTAGAAGATTCTGAGTTTGATAGAGTTATGGGAGAAGCATCTGGTGCAGGTGTTATTTTCGGAAATACTGGAGGAGTAATGGAAGCTGCACTTCGTACAGCTTATGAATTTATTACTAAGGAAAAGGTGCCAGATACCTTGTATGACCTTAAACCAGTAAGAGGTATGGAAGAAATGAAAGAAGCAAGTTTAGATATTGGAGACATAACATTAAATGTAGCTGTTATCTATGGTACTGATAATGTAAGGAAAATGATGGACAAACTAAAAACTTCTGATAAGCAATATCATTTTATAGAAGTAATGACATGTCCTGGTGGATGCATAGGTGGTGGTGGACAAGCAAAACATAGGATTGACAAAATTAAAGAAGCAAATGAAAAACGTATAATGAGTCTATATGATAAGGATAATAAGATGAAGCTTAGATTAAGTCATAAAAATCCTGAAATAGAAATGCTTTATAATGAGTTTTATGGAGAGCCATTAAGTGAATTGGCTGAAAAGATGTTACATACTTCCTATTATAGCAGAAGTAATGATTTAGGAGAAAATTAGGCATAAGTATAACAAAGATGTATAATAAAACATGCATGTAGTTGGATACTCTTATTTAACCATGCTTGTTTTATTTTATTGTAAGAATTTTTTAATAAAAAACAATGTGATTTGTTACACATCTGTCAAAAATCTATGGTAATATAATTCGTGACATAGATAAGAGTATTTATAATAATATAGAGATAATTAAATACTTATATGAAGAAAAGATAGCAGAATTATTTTATGCTTAAGGGAGATGAACTGATGAAAATATTAGAAACTCTATTAATAAAACCTTTAATAGAGACAATATATTTAACCGGAATGATTATTTTAATAGGCTTACTATTAGGAGTTTTAAGGAATGGGGCTCTTAAGAATTTTATGAAAAGTTTTGGATTTAAATCTGTAATGATAACTGGATTTATTGGGGTTCCAATACACGAATGTAGCCATGCTTTAATTGCAATTTTCTTTAAACATTCTATAACAGATATGAAATTACTACAGAAACCAGATGCTAGTGGGACTTTAGGGTATGTTAGACATTCTTATAATCCTAAGAGCATTTATCAGCAGATAGGAAACTTCTTTATAGGTATAGCTCCAATCTTTGGAGGATTAATTTCATTAATATTATTAATGAAAGTCCTATTGCCTGCTTCGTATGCAGAATTTATAAAAATTTCAACTCGTAATTTAAGTATTACAAGTATAAATACTGAGGTTATTAAAGGAATAACAAATTCATATTATGATCTGATAAGAACTATATTTACAAAATCAAATTTTGATAATCCTTATTTTTATTTATTTTTATTTTTAGCTATATGTATTTCATCACATATCTCATTAAGTAGAGCAGATATAAATGGAGCATCTGGGGGATTATTATTAATATTTTTAATAATAATAATCTTAAATATGTTTGGATTTACAAATTTTATATCGATGGCAGATATTGTAAAATACAATGTAGTGTTGACAGGTTTTCTTTTGGTAGCCTTAATATTTTCTATGATAACCTATATAATAAGTGGAGTTTCAGCACTGTTGATAAAATAAATTTCAAAATTAACTAATTTGAATGAAATTTTTTCTGAATATTTTTCTTTTAAGAATATATTTGTAATAAGTTATAATCTTAGTATATAATGTGCTTATTAAGAAAGTAGAGTTGTACTTAAACTAAAGGAGATGTAACGTTGCAAGGTAAATGTTATTATTGTAAGAAAGAATTAACTGAGCGAACAATTAAAAGGCACATGAAAAATTGTCCAGAAATGAAAGAAGTTATTGATAAACAAATGAGAACAGCTAAAGGGACAAGAAACCAATTTATCATTTCTATCAAAGATAAGGACGAACCTAATAAATATTGTATTTATGTATCAATAGATACTAACCTGCAATTGCAGCATTTAGACAAATTTATTAGAGATATTTGGGTTGAGTGTTGTGGGCATTTAAGTGCTTTTTATATTGATGGTAAAATATTAACTGATAATATGAATGAATTGTATGAGATGAACTTATTTTTAAAAGATGTATTAAGTGTTGGTAAGAAATTTGGATATGAGTACGATTTTGGATCAAGTACTAATTTAAGTTTAGAGGTTGTTGAAGTTTTAGAAGTGCCAAAAGAATTTACTCAAATAGAAATTATAGCAAGAAATAACAAATATATTTCTCCTAGAAATGGAATTTGCGGATATAATGGAAAAAAATCTGATGAGAAGCAATATTTGCCCCAAAATAATATAAAATATAAAATTAGCAGGAAGAAACCATTACATAATGAAGATTTAGAATTTAATTTATTAAGCAGTAATTTAAAGGATATTTCTCAAAGGCTTACTGATAAAATTTATGATCAAATACATAGTAGTGAATTTAGTGGAGACAATTCTATACAACAAGTACTAGATGATGAGTTAGAGAAGTATTATGATCATTTAGACAATAATGTTGCTAATGGTTTTATGGAATTGTTTTATAAAGGAAAATGCTCATTTGATTTAGAGGAGCTTATAAAATCATGTCCAAAAGATCAAATTAAAGTTTTAGGAGAAAATATTGGATTAAAAATACCATCAAATTTAAATAAGTCAAAGGCAGTTGAAAAATATGTAGGGGAATATGAAAAGTGTATTAGCAGTGAAATGAAACTGCTTGATGAAAAAATGTTTAAACTATTATGGAAATATATAAAAAGTAATGGAATAATTAATTTCCTAGAAAATGAGGCAATAAAGCATACAGCTTTAATGCAGGAAGGGATGGTTTTTCCATGTTTAAAAGATAATGAACCTGTATTTATTATGCCAAAAATAATGCAAGATATAGTTAAGAAAAATGATACTTTAGAGTTTAGAAAATTAATTAAAAGGAATAGTGAGATTATAAGTATCGTTAAAGGAATGATTGAAGCTTACGGTTTTATAGCGTTTGATGATATTAAAGTGTTAATTAAAAGATATACAATTGATATTGATGAAATAATGTTATTGAAGTTATTAGAAAAATCAGCTTTGTATTCTGAGTATCAATATTATGGATCGGTAGATGAAGATGGAAGAATTATTTTTATTAATGAAAAAATAGAAGACTATGAAGAAATATTAGAAGAAATTGATAATGCTTTGGATTATACCATGATTGAAAAAGAAGAATTAGTTTTGATGTCAGAAAGAGATTATCTTCACAAAAGCAAGGCAGGAAGTAAATTTATTAAAGAATTTTATGAAATGTTTGATATGGATAGGGATGATGTTATCGAGAATATGAATATATTAGCCTTAGATATTCAATATAGAGATAGTAATGCAATTATTAGAGATGTATTAGATGGTATACAGGAAACTCTTAATAAGGACGAGGAGAACAGAGTTTGCACTGTGTTCAATGATTTCATTAAAAACGTGAGGCTATGGAAATATAAGGGCGAAACTATAAGTGAAAAGGATGGTATTAAGAAACCAGTAGTATGTAAAAAAACTTCAAGTAGAAATGAACCTTGTCCATGTGGAAGTGGCAAGAAATATAAAAATTGTTGTGGCAAAAATGGAAATGTAATTCAATTATTTTAAATTTAAAATGATGAATAATAAATTAAAATAAGTACATAATAATATTGAAAGAGGTGATTCTCATGGATAATGATTTTAACCATAATATTTTTGGTATAGTCCGAAAATGATTTTAAAGTCCCATAAGTACACTTGTCTTTCTGAAAGAAATAAAGCTAGGGAGAAGTCCCTGGCTTTATTTTGCTTTATGGAATTATTTGCTTATTAATATTGTATTTTGTTTTATATGTTATACTAATATTAGAAATATGGAAAATAGTAAAAAAAACATATATAATGGATATTATATGTCGAACAATGAATTATAGTTTTTTAGTTTGAATAATCACACAATATAGGAAGTGAAAATAGTAGTTATGGATTTAAAAAGCGAATTATGGATAGATGAATTACAACGGATTGGAAAAGTAGGTATCTTTAGTTATGATAGAAGAAAAGGTATTATCAATGTATCAGATGTAGTGTATGAATTGCTAGGGATAAGTGACAAGTGTGTTAGAGATAAGAAAGGGTGGTTAAATGTTATTCATCCGAAACAGAGAGAAGAGATTAGAGAGTACTTTAGAGTAATAATTGAAACAAGGCAAGATTTTGACAAAGAATTTAAAATTTTATGTGAAAGTGATAATGTCGAGAGATGGATAGAATTTAAAGGAAAGGTATTCTGTGATAAAAATGGTATGGCAGAAAAAATATCAGGTACCATACATGATGTAAGTGAAATTAAGAAAAACGAAGAAAAATTCAAAAAACTTTATATGGAATTTCAAGAAAAAGAGTCCCTTTTAGTTTCTTTGATTAATTCTATTCCAGACTTGATTTATTTCAAAGATATTTATGGTTCATATTTGGGGTGCAACAAATCTTTTGAAAAGTTTTCGGGATTAAAAAGAGAAGAAATCTTAGGAAATAAAGATGTTGATATTTTCAGTGAGGAAGTTGCAAAAACTTTTTTATGTACTGATGAAAAAACAGTTTATAGTAGGAAAACCTATGAATTTGAAGAATGGGTTGAATATGCAACTGGAGAGAAAATTTTATTAAATACTTTAAAAACGCCATATTATAACCCTAAAGGTGATATTTTAGGGATAATAGGAGTGAGTAGAAATATTACTGAGAAAAGTAAAAGAGAACAATTAAAGAAGGATATGGAAAATGAGAAATTAAGATTAGATGAGTTAAAGGAAATAGATAGAATGAAGACTGAATTCTTTGCCAATATTTCTCATGAATTAAGAACTCCTATAAATGTAATTTATTCAGCATTACAAATGGAACAAGTTATGTTGAAAAATTTATTTGGAGAAAATGATCAGCAAGATAAAATGAGATATGTAAAGATGATGAAACAAAATTGTTATCGTCTTTTAAGACTTATTGAGAATTTAATTGATATAACTAAATTTGAAAATGGTTATGTTAATATAAATAAAAGTAATTATGATATTGTAAGTTTAGTTGAAAATGTTGTATTATCCGTAGCTGGTTATATTGAAAACAGGGATCTATCAATCATATTTGATACTGATATTGAAGAAAAAGTTATAGCACTTGATGCTGAAAAAATGGAGCGAATTATTTTGAATTTGTTATCAAATGCAGTGAAATTTACGCCAAGTGGAGGGAATATAACTGTAAAGGTTCATGAAAATAATAATTATATATTTATACAAATAAAAGATACTGGTAAAGGTATACCAGAAGATAAACTCAATTCTATATTTGAACGTTTCGTTCAAGTAGATAAGCCTTCTACAAGAAATCATGAGGGAAGTGGAATTGGTCTCTCTATTGTTAAATCATTAGTTGAGCAACATGGAGGAGATATATCTGTGGAAAGTAAAGAAGGTATTGGAACTGAGTTCGTCATTAAAATTCCTTGTGAAGTAATTCAAGGTGAATCTTGTAAATTTAATTTAGATGAACTTCAGATGAATAAGGGTAGTATTTCAAGAGTTAATATAGAATTTTCAAATCTATAGTTACGAATTACCTATCTTTAATAAGAGATTATAATATATTAATATTATAATTATTGAGGTATAGATTAATCTATACCTTTGGTTTTATGAATTTTTTTGATTTGCAAAAAAATCCATCTTATAGTTATGCTATGTTTAAGGAAGTATATAGATGCAAGATTTTATAAAAAATATTATTTTTGTGTTAAAATAGAAAACAAGAGAAATAAAAAAATGGAAATTAATAGATTGGAATGAAATAATGATGAAAATTAAAGAACTGAATCAAGAAGAAATAATTAAGGTATATAATGAACATATGATATTAGACTTCCCTAGTGAAGAGCTAAAACCTGTTGAGGTAATGCTAAATCTTTTAAAGAAAAAAATCTATATATGCTATGGGTTGTATGATAATGAAGATTTATTAGCTTATGCATTTATTGTAACTTTAAAAGAATATATGTTGATTGATTACTATGCAGTTTGCGAAAAACATAGAAATAAGGGGATAGGAAGTAAATTGCTAGCTATTTTAAAGGAACAATGTAAAGATTATAACGGTATTTTTGTAGAAGTTGAAAAAGTAGAAGAGGCTTTTGAGGATGCTGAAAAATTAATACGTAAGAGAAGGATAGAATTTTATGAGAGAAATGGATTTAAAATGACTAAAATTTCAATAGAATTATTTAAAGTTAATTTTTCTGTAATGTGTTTATACAACAAAAAAACTGAGGAGTCAGTTATTTATAAAGGACTGGAGGGTATATATAAAGAAATAGTTAAAGGTAAGCTTTATCTTGATAATGTAAAGCTTAGTTTGTTGAATTAATTTATAGGAGATATGTATGATGAAAGAATTATTAACAGTATATAATGAACAATTAGAAGAAGTAGGAATATTGTCTAGGGATGAAATCCATAAAAAGGGACTTAAGCACAAAGTAGTTCATTGCTGGATAATAGAAAGAGGAGAAATTGGCATCTATTTATATTTTCAACAAAGATCCTTTAACAAATCAGATTTTCCAGGTATGTATGATATAGCTTGTGCAGGTCATATTGATGCAGGAGAAGAGGCAGAAATAGCTATGATACGGGAATTAGATGAGGAAATTGGATTAAATATAAACAAAAATGATTTGAAATACCTAGGAAGAAAATTTGAAGCTTTTCAAAAGGGAGAATTTTTTGATAATGAAATATGTGAAATGTATCTTTTAGAAGTAAAGGATAATACTAAATTTATTTTAGGGGACGAAGTTGAAGATATGGTGAGAGTATCAGTAATTGAATATGAAAAGTGGATTAATAAAGAATTGAAAGAATTAGAAGTATCTTCAATTGAAGGAAGTAAGAAAGTTGTTCTTAGAGAGGATAATATATGTCCTCATATTAGGGAATATAATGAAAGATTACTTGAAACTGTATATAAGGGAAAATAGAAAATAAATTAAGTTATTAACTTAAAATAAGCAAAACGTTACTTTTGAAATTATTTAAATGTAACGTTTTGCTTATATAAGTTTTTAGGTGTACATTAATATATAGTTAATTAGTTTATGGACTTATTTTTTGCAACAGGAAAAAGTAATCCAGAAGTTTTTAAAACAGGTCTTATAACATTATAGATGGTGCTTACTAATATAACTGAGACAACAGCATTAATAAAAGTTGCAAACACACTAAATTTGGCTAGGATAGCAGCCATTTGCTGTGGTTGACCAAGAATATATTGTTTATAAAAATATCCAACAATAGGATCAAAAACAACATTAAAAGATAATCCTCCAATAGCAGCAATTATTGTCCATCTGGCAATATATTTTTTATCATAACTTTGATCTATTTTAGCAAAGTTATGAGCAATTAATCCAGTAATTAATCCAATACACAATTTCAAAATGAATGTTTTTGGTGCACCAATAGCATAGGTTGGATCTAACAAATCAGATATTGTCATTCCTATGGCACCAGATAAGCCACCATACAAACCTCCAAGAAGTAAAGCAGCCAAAACACAAAAAGCATTTCCCACATGCAGAGATACTGCATCACCACCTGCTACTGGTATTTTAATTGAAAGAAAAGTAAAAGATACAAAGCATAATGCAGCAAGTATTCCTGTTTGAAGTAATTTAATAAGTCGAGTGTTTTTATTTTCCATATAATATGCCCCCTTTGTAAAAACTATCTGTATATGAAAATTCTGCTGTTATTATAACATCAGAAAAGTTAAAAAGGCAATTGTATGGATACATATAGGGTATCCTTTAAGCATATAATCCAGCAGTTATAAGTCTCTTTCTAATTTGTGGTCCAATCAATGCTGCAAGTATCATTTTTATTAAATCTCCTGGCAAAAAGGGAATAACTGCAACTGATAGGGCTGAGTTAAACGGCATTTTAGTTAGATATGCTAGCCAAATAGTACCCAAAATATATGTAACTATTGAACCAAGTATCATTCCTAATAAGCACATATAAATTTTGTTTGTAAATTTATC
The DNA here is from genome assembly GCF_000340885.1 of Clostridium saccharoperbutylacetonicum N1-4(HMT). Lineage (NCBI taxonomy): Bacteria > Bacillati > Bacillota > Clostridia > Eubacteriales > Clostridiaceae > Clostridium > Clostridium saccharoperbutylacetonicum. Next base: position 2,712,733 of record NC_020291.1, read on the forward strand.
TATAAAGATTCCACTGATTGATGCCAAAAAAATAAATCCAATTAAATATCCACCTGTTGGGCCTAACAATTTTGTGAATCCTCCTGAGAAACCTGAAAAGACAGGTAATCCAATAATTCCAATGAAAAGATAAACAATGCAGCTAATGGTTCCTTTTTTTCCACCTAAAGCATATATTGCAAAAAAAATAGCAAGATTAGTCAAGGAAACAGGAACTATTCCTATAGGAAGTGATAGGGGGCCTAAGATACAAATAACTGCAGTCATTACACCAATCAAAGTCAATTGGCGAGTACTTATTCTTCTTGTATTTTCCATATTTCTATTCTCCTTAATAATGTTATAAAATATTAGCAAATTAATTTAGATTTAGTATATAATTAATTATGTTTATTGTCAACTTTAAAATTAAAAATTGGTTAACAAATAAAAATTAAAAAGGTTTATTAAATTTATAGATATCCAATTTAATAATCAAACTTATAAATGTAATATATATGTAGTATTGAGAAACTATAATTGTAACACTACACCAGAAATCAGATACATTTTTCTGGAAGCAGGCATGTGAAATTGAGCTGATGATGGTTATTAGTGGAAGGTTGTTTCATTTTCTGCTTGTCATAAACTTACTTTAGGAACATGCAGAAATGAGTGCAACCTTCCACTTAGAACCTTCCAGCGAAAATTTCACTAGTCCTTTGGAAGATAAATGTATCTGATTTCGGTAATTGTTGCATAAGTCTAATTCTCGCTTTGGATATCTATGGAAATTATAACAATTTAGTGACTTTTGTTTCAATTAATCATAATATAAAATAATGAATATTTTCAGAGGGTGAAAATTATGAATGTATTAGAGGATAATGAGAAATATAGCTTTAACCATTATTCAAAAAGTCAATTAAATAATATAATTAAGGTTTTTGGAAAAGGTATATTAAGTGTAAAGCCTGATTTAGCTAAGTTGCTAATTGGAGTTATAACAGAAAATGTTCAATTAGAAGTGGCACAACAGGAAAATGCTCTTATAACCCAGAATGTTATTAATAGTATATTAGAAATTGGAGTATTTCCTGACAATATACAAACTCAAAACTATAATATACGAACAAAATATGATTATATTGAGGGTAAACAAGTTTTTAGAGGTTATGAGGTTACTAATAATTTAAATGTTCTTATAACGAATATAAAGTCGGCGGGAGAAGTAATTGATACTGCTGTAAGAAATGGAGCAAATAATATTGGAGATCTCAATTTTCTTGTTTCAAATGAACAAAGATATTATTACGAAGTATTAAATAGAGCTGTCACAGATGCTCAAAATAAGGCAAGGGTTATGGGAAATAAATTAGGAGTGAGATTAAATGATATTCCCATAAGAATAGTTGAACTTGCTATGGGAAACATATCGCCATTACCAGCAATGACTTTTAAGTCTGTAAGTGGGACAACTCCTATTGAAGCAGGAGAAAATAATATTGAAGCAAACGTTGAAGCTGTATTTGAATATATGGAATAAAGTTTGATTTAAATTGATAATTAGTAAATAAAAAAGAAGTTAGTATTGAATTATTTAATTCTTTTTATATATTTGAAAAAAGCCAATGCTTTAGAATAATCCTAAACATTGGCTTAAAATTCATATTATATCCAAAATACCGGTACTCTGATTTTGACACCTATCTCTCGATAGGTGGGTGTCCTCACAGATGTTTCAATCGCCCTTAATGCCTTAAATGGACTCACAGAAAGGTACATTTCTTCATCTAAATATTGAACTCCCGAAGTTAATATGTAGGTTCAAAATAAGAGCTTAACGTATATTTCAGAAAAACAATATATTTAATTCATGGAAACTTGTCCACGACTTAATGCTTTAAATTTTTTTAGTTCAATAAACAATATTGCTATTTAACTTAATTGAGCAGGAAAACCTTTGTTTTCTACTGCTAAATTATAATAACATATTTATTTGATATGCACAAGAAAAATGTGCTGTGACGGTCAATGTAATATTTAGTAATTTTAAAACTGTACAAATTTAAAATGGTAGAAATGTCTCCTTGGCACCAAATTTGTACAGCTATGTTTTAAAAGAAACTTATTTAATTATTAACTCTCCATCATAGGAAGTGATGATCTTATATAAATCAGGACGACGATCTCTAAATATACCCCATTCAATACGTTGATTTTCTAATTGATCTAAATCGAACTCAGCAACTAAAACAGTTTCCTCTGTTCTATTAGCCTCAACAATTTTATTTCCTTGTGGTCCAGCAATAAAGGAAGAACCATAAAAGGTTATTTTAGAATCTTCATCTGCTTCAATACCAACTCTATTTGAAGCAATTACAGGAATTAAGTTAGAAGCAGCATGCCCTAACATGCAAGCTTGCCAATGGTCTTTTGAATCAATTGAGCCATCTTGTGGTTCAGAGCCAATAGCTGTAGGGTAGAATAGGATTTCTGCTCCCATTAAAGTCATACATCTAGCAGCTTCAGGATACCATTGATCCCAACAGATCCCAACACCAATTTTTCCATAACGAGTATTCCATACCTTGAAGCCAGTATCCCCAGGATTAAAGTAGAATTTTTCCTCATATCCAGGACCATCAGGAATATGGCTCTTTCTATAGGTTCCAAGTACTTCACCATCAGCATCTATAATTGCTATGGAATTATATCTAGCATAGTTTTTCTTTTCGTAAAAGCTAATTGGAAGAACTACTTTTAATTCTTTAGCAATTTTTTTAAAATGATTAATAGCTCTATTTTCTTCAACTGTTGAAGCATACACATAATAATCAGATTTTTCTTTTTGGCAAAAATATGGTGTTTCAAATAATTCTTGAAGTAAGATGATTTGAGCACCTTTATCAGCAGCGTCTCTAACAAATTGTTCTGCTTTAGAGATATTTTCGTCAATATTGTTAGAACAACTCATTTGTGTAGCAGCAACTTTAACATTTCTCATAACTTATCACCTCGTATTATTTCTTATTAGCTCTGGAAGTTTTAACAAGTGGCATTTGTTGTGTTGTACAATGCACATTGCCACCTTCTTTGATTACAGTAATTCCATCAACCGTTCTAATTCTTCTATTAGGAAAAGTTTCACTTAATACATTCTCAGCTAATTTGTCAGCTTCTTTAGCAGTTCCACCAAAGATAGGCAAAATAATGCCATCATTTACAAAATAAAAATTTAAATAACTTAAGGTTAATCTTTCACCTTCATATTCAACTCTAGGAGGTTGATTGATAGAAATTACTTCTAACTTTCTTCCCTTTGCATCAGTTGAGTTTTTTAGTATTTCAAGATTCTCTAAAGTGATTTCGTAGTTTTTATCATTTGGATCGTCACAAGTTTGCATTATAATTTTCCCAGGAGCAGCAAAACAAGCAATGTTGTCTACATGACCATCAGTTTCATCACCATCTAAACCATTCTTTAACCAAATGATTTTTTCAATATTCAAATATTGCTTTGCATAATTTTCAATTTGTTCCTTTGTAAGGTCAGGATTTCTATTAGGATTTAAAAGGCATTCTTCTGTAGTAAGTAAGGTACCTTCACCATCAACATGAATAGATCCACCTTCAAGAACAAGTGGTGCATCGAATTTCTTTACATTAAAATGTTCTAAGATTTTTGGAGCCACCATATCATCTAAATCCCATGGAGCATATTTTTCACCCCAAGCATTAAACTTCCAGTTAACTCCAGCTATATTGTAATTTTCATCAACGACAAACGTTGGACCATTATCACGAAGCCATGCATCATTGTGATCAATTGGAAGAAAACTAATGTTTGAAGAAGCAAAAAGTTTAGTAACATCAGTTAAATCTTTTGGATTTACAATAACAGTGACTGGTTCAAATTCAGAAATTGCTTTTATATATTCTGCATATCCAAGACATACACTTTCATGATTTTCTGGATAACACATAGATTCTTTGACAGGCCATGAAATGAATGTACGCTCATGAGTAGTCCATTCAGCAGGCATTTTATAATTTAAATCTTTTGGATACATACAATACCCCATTTCTTTAGGATTATATTTTGCTATATTTATAGCATCTATCATATAATAAACTGGCGTTTATTTCAATGTCAAGATTTAAAGTGTATAAATATTTTGGAATAATAGTTTATATATAGTGAAACAATATTCATTGAATTAATTAAATATTAAATGGAGGTGTTTTTATGAAGCTAGAAGGTTACTTTAGTGGTATAAAAGCTGCAAATGATGCTGTAGAGACATTGAAGAGAGCAGGTATAACTGATGCAGCTGCAGATATAAATGAACATTATACAGGAAACAATAATCCAGGAACAAATCTTCCAACAACTGCAAGTAGTACAAATAGTTTGGCAAATTACGTTCTTACTAGTGACAGTCCCTTAGGTGATCCGATGTTAGGCCCTATGGCAGCAGCAAGTCCAATGGTAAGTGGTTATGGTAAATTCGAAGAAATTGCAGATGTAAATTATAAAGTAATTGTTAATGCAGATGATCAAAATGCAGAAAAGGCAAAGCAAATTATTGTAAAGATGGGCGGAGATTTAAATGATCCAAATTTTAAAATACCAGAAGGATTAAAAAATGTATCAATTAGATGATTTAGTTACTAATATGATAAATAATATGGATAAAAATATAGATTAAAGTGTTTTGAAAATTATTAGTCTGTAATTGTTTAAGGTCAAGTAGCTACAGATGGAGTGTATTTGTATAATTTAAATATACTCCTATTACTTTTATATTTTTTTTTAATAAGAGATGTAGTATGATTTTATTAAAGTGAAAATAAAAAGATTAATTATATGAAAGGTATCAAATATAGATAATATGAGTAATTTAGTAGACAATCGTAAGAAGATAAAATGGAGTAAAAAAAAGCTATGGGGTAGTGGATTATTACTTATTATTAGTGCTGGTTTATTTGGAATGTCAAGGTATGTTAGTGGATTTGCAAACATATATTATGAAAATATTTACTTAAATTTAGTTAATGTAATTGGGAGAGGATTATCAATAATAAAATTTTCAGTTTATGAATTAATCGTTATTGGATTTATTTTATTTATTTTTATTAAATTAATTATGTATATATATTTGAAATATAAGAAGAAAATATCGCTTAAAGAAATTATTATTAGGGCAACAGCTAATATTATTTTGTATATTTCAATTTTTATATTTTTAAATGCAGTGACTTTAGGGGTTAATGCTTTTAGACCAAGTTTTGCTAAGTTGACTGATTTGAAGAATAAAGATGTTTCAGAAGAAAATTTGACTGAACTTTGTAGTTATCTTAAAGACGAGCTTAATGAATCAGATAATAAAATACAAAAGGATCAATATGGACTTTTAAAATTAGATGATAGCGTAAAGGAAGAAGGGATTAATAGTATGAAGAACTTGGGCGATAAATATTCTTGTCTCCAAGGATATTATCCGCTTCCTAAACCATATCTTTTTTCTAAAGTAATGTCCTATCAATTATTAGAGGGAGAAACAGATTTTACTTTAGAAGCCAATTATAATAATGATATGCCTAAAGTCGATGTTCCAAGTACTATATGTCATGAATTAAGTCATGTAAGAGGATTTAATAATGAAGATGAAGCGAATTATATAGGTTTTTTAGCATGTATTAATTCTAATAATTATGAATATCAATATAGTGGATACTTAATGGCGTATTCTTACTGTATGAATGATTTATATGATTCGAATAAAGAGGCATTTAAAAAAATCAATAATGAACTTTCTATTAACGTTAAAGCAGAATTAAAAAATGATGCTTTATATTGGAATAAGTATAGAGGGAGAATATCTAAAATTCACAATGATGCTTACGATAAGTTGCTAAAAATAAGTGGACAGGAAAATGGTATTAAAAGCTATAATGCTGTTGTAAAGTTATTGGTTTCAGGATACGGAGTTCAATTTAAATAAAGTGTTTATATAAAAATAAAGGTAATTATAATTATAAAAAAAATTATACAAATTATCAGAAAATATATTGAATTCTGACAATTTAAATGCTATAATAAATACAAGAAAGGAGGATTAACAAAATAATCCTAACTCTATTAAATAAATTACAAAATCAAGATTAATTACATCTTATAAAAATATTAATTAGGTATGACCAATAACACATAACCATTGAAGATGGTGGATTAGTAATATAGGACAAGCGTATTAGAACGCAAGTTGTAAGTACTAAATAAATCATCGGAAGATTTATTTAGTAATCAAAAGGGCGATTAAGGCGCAGGGAGTATTACTAATTATAGTAAGGTTATTTGAGAAAAATATATCTAAGTAATGTAACAAGTAAATTAAAAATTGTTTTATATTAAAATAAAAATGAAATTTTTAAATTTTGACAATGGAAGGGTGATGGCAATTCAAATAGATTCGTTTCGTAGTAGTAAAGGGTTAGGATTAAATTAACCATCAATTAGTTAAGAAAGTTAGCTAATTGATGGTTAAAATTTTTTTGAGTTATTTTTTAATTTATTTATTAATATGTTCCTAAACATACAAAGTATTTTATTATTTAAAATTAGAGGTATTAATACTTAATTTTACAATATATTACTACAAAATGTTGAATAATTAAAAAAAATTTATTATAATTTGGTTATAGAGGTAGAAAGGTGATATTTTTCTAAAAGCATTTAAAATATACAAGAATAGGAAACGAATGAGTTTCTAATTCTACATTAATAATTAAGAAAGTTAGGTTGAAAAATTATTTGGGTCTTCAATGAAATAGAATTAAATTTATTATTAATTCATGTATTTCGGTGGATACTGAATTTATATCTAAGTCTAATATACAATTAAGATAAAAAAGTAGTGAGAGGGATGTGGGCTTGAAATGGATTATATAGATATTATAAGTACAATATTTCAAAGTATATTATTTATATATACAATTAATTATTGTTTAGGATACAAAAAGATTTTTGATAAGAAACTAGTATTAAGTGTAATAATATTGTCTATGATTGGTTATATAATTCCAAACAAATTTGGTAATGTTTCTATATGTGTTTTCGTTACTCATATGTTATGTATGTTAGTTATAATATTCTTCTATAATAAGAAATACATTGAAGCATTATTAGCTTTGAATTTAAGTTATTCAATAGTAATGTTGAGTGTATTTACATTTGGAAATTTATTTTATGAATTTATTGAAAAAATTATATTTAAAGAACATAATGACATGTTCAAAGCACTATTTATTTATCTTTTTCAATTTGTAATGTGTATAACATGTATGAAGTTTGCTAAACTAATTAAGCAGTTTTATAAAATATTACTAGATGGGGAATTTTCACTAATATCTATACTCCTATTTAGTTTTATTCCGGATTTTGTAATTTCATTTTATATAATTAGATATAAAAACGAACCTCCTTTATTGAAAAATGTTATATTTATGCTATTAATTATTTTTATTATTATTAGCATTGTATACTTTGTACAAATTAAGGAACGAGCAAATAAAATATATAAATTAAATCAAGAACTAGAAATTAAAAATGTTGAATTGACCGTGATAAAAAATACTTATGGAATGCAGATGTCATCTTTATATGAGTTATGTATGATGGAACAGTATGAAAATGTATCGAGTTTGTTAAAAAGTACTATAAATGTTGCAGGAGAAACGAATAAAAGAAAAGAAAATAAAGTACAAGAATCTATTCTATCATATGCGACTAAACATGTAACTTCAGAAGATATAAATATAGAAATAGAAGAACATGCTAACTTAGCACTATTAGCTATATCTGAAATGGAATTGTATAGAATTGTTGTTAATATTGTTAATAATGCTGTTAAAGCTATGAAGAACAAAGGGAGATTGACTATTCGGTCGTACAATAAAGATGAAAATATTATTATAGAAATTGAAAATGACGGTGAAAAGATCCCTGAAGGGATTATTAATAAAATATTCAAATCTGGATTTACAACCAAGGAGGATGATGATAAAAATCATGGGTATGGATTGAGTATAGTTAAAGAATTGATAGAAAATTATAATGGAAAAATATTTGTTGAGAGTAATGAGGTAATTACTAGATTTGTAATTGATTTACCTATAGATAAATTAGAAGATTCAATTGTTGTTTAATATTTAATATATATACTGAATTGCTAACTTTTAACTATTTTAGTACCAAAAATAATAAATCTATTTGTATAATTAGTTAGAAGGAGGTGAAAATGTTGGGAAATATAATAAAAATAAATATGTACGCAGAAATTAGAAAAGAAAAAACCAAGAAGGTAAAACTAAATGTTCTTGAGGATACTATTTTAAAATACAATAATTGGCTTAAAGTCACCAATAGAGAGGATAAAATAGAGAATTATGAAAAGTTTTTGCGAGCATGAAAATGAATTTTGAAAGTAGATTAAACTGTGAGGTTTAAACTACTTTTTTTATATATATTATATAAATTTTTTTAGCAATTATTGATTTATTTAGAAGGAATAAGTAAAATGGTTATGTGATTATTCTTCATTTAAGTAAAGTTTTATGTTTGAAGAATTATATGTGATAAGAAGGAGATAAAATTATGAAAGCTTATGAACGTTTATTAAAATATGTAAAGGTATATACTACATCGGATGAAAATTCTAACACACATCCAACAACTAAAAGGCAATTTGATTTAGCAAATTTATTAGTTGAAGAAATGAAAGAGCTTGGAATAGAGGAATGTAGAGTTGATGAGCATTGCTATGTTTATGGAGTAATACAAGCAACTAAAGGTTATGAAGATAAACCAAGTATAGGACTTATTGCTCACTTAGATTCTGCACCAGCAGCTCCAGGAGAAAATGTAAATCCTCAAATTATTGAAAATTATGATGGTGGAGACATCATATTAAAAGGAAACAATGGCATATTATCACCTGAGAAGTTTCCGCATTTAAAAGACTTAGTAGGAAGAACGCTTATTACTACAGATGGAACTACACTTTTAGGTGCAGATGACAAAGCAGGAATAGCTGAAATTTTAACTGCTTGTGAAACTATAATAAATGAAAATATTCCACATGGAAAAATATGCATTGGATTTACCCCAGATGAAGAGGTAGGGCTTGGAGCACATCTATTTGATGTGAAAAACTTTGGAGCTGATTTTGCTTATACAATTGATGGGGGAATAGAAGGCGAAATTTCTTATGAAAACTTTAATGCAGCCGGTGTTGAAGTTGAAATTCACGGAGTATCAGTTCATCCTGGATCTGCTAAGAATACAATGATTAATGCTGTTAATGTTGGTATTGAATTTAATTCAATGCTTCCATCAGGCGAAAGACCAGAACATACAGAAAATTATGAAGGCTTTTACTATTTGGAGCATTTTTCTGGAAGTACAGATCAAGCAACCTTAAAATATAAACTAAGAGATCATAATAGTGATAAATTTGAAAATAGAAAATACACAATTCTATTAACTGAGAAATTATTAAATGAAAAGTATGGCGAAGGAACAGTAACAGTTAAAATAAAAGATGAATATAAAAATATGCTTGAACATATAAAGCCTTGTATGCATTTAATTGATAATGCAACAGAAGTAATGAAAGCATTAAATGTAACACCAGTAATTGAACCTATTCGTGGGGGAACAGATGGAGCAACATTAAGTTATATGGGCTTACCTTGTCCTAATCTTGGAACAGGAGGTTTTGCTTACCATGGTGAGTATGAACATATTACAGTAGAAGGAATGGATATCTGCACAAAAATTATAATAGAAATTTTAAAAAGATACACACATTAGAAAAAAAGCAGCCGACAAAGGAGGCTGCATAAGATCAGAATCACATTAGAAAAAAAGCAGCCGACAAAGGAGGCTGCATAAGATCAGAATCACATTAGAAAAAAAGCAGCCGACAAAGGAGGCTGCATAAGATCAGAATCACATTAGAAAAAAAGCAGCCGACAAAGGAGGCTGCATAAGATCAGAATCACATTGGATTTTAACAAAGAAGCTGTTGCATTTTTGCAACGGCTTTTTTTATTCTTTACGAGGAATTTATAATGCAGTAAAATCTGTGGATAATATATGAAGAGGGCTATTTAAGTGAGTTGTGTATAAGAAAAGAATAAAAAACAAATCATATTCGCCTGCATAAAATGTTCTCATATGCAGATAGTTCCGTATTGCAGCATAGCTGCTCTTTTTATAGGGGCATAGCTGAGATTTCTAAGGAAATGTTCTTATATGCAGCATAGCTGCCTTTTCTAATGTGCACATTTTTCTCACATACGTTCGAAAAGGCAGATGCGCACCTATAAAAAGAGTGCGAAGCACAATACGGAACTTAATATTAAAAATCTCCGGCTCCACAGTCGCCTGCGATTTTTTTATTCTTTATGTATTTTATTAAAAATAGAGGAGTATGGTATAATTTGCATATAACTATATAAAATATAAAGTAATTAGATTATAAATATAGAAACAATAAACGGTTTTATTGACATTGTAAAATACTAAAAAGGGAGTATTAGGATGAAAAATAATGCAGCACAAAGGGAATTTAAAAAATACAAAAGTCAAATTAATCAAATAGAAGAAATAGTTGAACACTCCAAGCCTGGAGCACTTATTGAACATGAAAGTGCAATAAGAAAGAAACTTGTAAAACTTAAAGAGTTAGAAAATCAAAATCTAAGAGATTATAAAGAGGTATATGAACGATATGAAGAATTATTAGAGGATATATCTAAAAAGATTCTTGATCAATATAATAAAAGTAATAATACAGAGTTTGATTTTTACGAAGTTATAAGAGGAAATTACAATAGCTTTTTAAATCAAGGAATAATGACTATACTTACTAAATTGCATATTCCTAAATTAGTAGCAAAAGAATTTGAGGAGAATTTTCCCAAGAATCCAAAGGATGAATATCTTATTGCTAGAAGTATGAAGAGAAAATTTTACATACACTTAGGAGATACTAATACTGGAAAGACTTATAATGCTTTACAACGTTTAAAAAGCGCAAAAAAAGGTGTATATTTGTCTCCTCTTAGAATACTTGCTTTAGAGAATTACGAAAGATTAAACAGTGAAGGGGTATTATGTAATTTAATGACAGGAGAAGAAGAAATAATTAATGAAGCAGCTACTCATACTTCATGTACCATTGAAAAAGTCAATTTAAGAGAACATTACGAAATTGCAGTTATTGATGAAATTCAAATGATTAGTGATCCGTTCCGCGGAATGGCATGGAGCAAAGCAGTACTTGGCTTACAATGTGATGAAATCCATATATGTGGTGCAGCTAATGCTAAATATATATTAGAAACAATAATTAAGGACTGCAAGGATGATTTTGAAATAAAAGAATATACAAGGGCTATACCATTAGAAGTTGAATTTAAAAACTTTAGTTATAATGATATTCAAGAAGGTGATGCTATTGTAGTGTTTTCCAAAAAAAGAGTATTAGAAATAGCTGAAGAATATTCAAGTAGAGGCATTAAGGCAAGTGTGATTTATGGAGATTTACCGCCAGAAGTTAGAAAAATGCAATATACACAATTTGTAAATAAAGAAACGAAAATTTTAGTTACAACTGATGCAATAGGAATGGGGGTTAATTTACCTATAAGAAGAATTATATTTATGAGTATAAGAAAATTTGATGGAGAAGAAGTAAGGGAATTAACTTCACAGGAAATAAAACAAGTTGGAGGTCGTGCAGGAAGAATTGGAATTTACGATGTTGGTTACATTGCTAGTGTTGGAGGAAATGCAAGTGTAATTAAAGATAAGTTGGAAATAGAGGATCAAGTAATACAACAAGCTGTTATTGGTCCAACAGAAGCAATACTTAAAATAAAAAGTTTGCCACTAAATGAAAAACTAGCTCTTTGGAGTACTCGTGAAGAAAAGATGGATTATTATACTAAAATGGATGTAAGTGAGTATTTATTGATTTTAGATAAAATAAAAAATTATAAACTGAGTGAAGAAATCCAGTGGGACTTACTAAAAGTACCATTTGATGTTAGCAGTGATGAACTAATGAATACATTTCTTGATTATGTAGATGAATTGTTTATAAATAAGCAGGAAGAATTATTTAAACCACAATGCTTTAAAGGAAGTCTTGATGATTTAGAAATATATTATCAAAAAATTAATATGTATTATTCATTTTCAAAAATATTTAATTTAAAATTTGATCCGAAATGGGTATATGATGAGAGGATTAAAGTTAGTGAAGAAATAAATGAGATTTTATTGGGAATATAAAAATATTATAATTAAAGAATGAAATTAATAATTTAATGTTGATTGCTAATTCCTTATTTATGTTATTTTTAACATATAAATTAATTTTTGGTTTGGTCAGATTAGGAATGTAAGTTGGAAAAATTAATGTATAACGTTTAAATAAAAGATAAAATACGAAAATTTAATAAAATTTGTAATTAAATATTTATATATATGGAATTTTAGGTTATACTTAAATTGTTTGAGTTTTTATAATAAGTACTACAAAATATTAAAAAAAGGGGAACGCAAATGAGTGAATTAAATCATGAACTTGGAATCATAGCATTAGAGAGCTGTACAGAATTAGGAAATGCTATAGACAAGTATATCCAAAAAAGCAGAGAGTGCACTGAGTCGTTTTTAGTGCCAATTGAGGAAATTAGATTTTCTAATGGTGAAGGAAAGGTTAAAATTTCTGAAACTGTTAGAGGAAAGGACATATACATTTTATGTGATGTTGGAAATTACAGCTGTACATACAAAATGTTCGGGTTTGAAAACAATAAGGGACCAGATGAACATTTTCAAGATATAAAGAGAACAGTTGCAGCAATTAGAGGTAAAGCGGCAAGAATAACTGTAATCATGCCTCTTTTATATGAGTCAAGACAACATAGACGCAAGGGAAGAGAGTCTTTAGACTGCGCTTTATCACTTCAAGAACTTGAAAGATTAGGTGTAGATGAAATTCTTACATTTGATGTACATGATCCAAATATTCAAAATGCTATTCCTTTAATGTCTTTTGAAAATATCTATCCAACATATGATATAGTAAAATCACTTATATTAAATGAAAAATCATTAGAACTTGATAAAGAAAAATTACTAGTTATCAGCCCTGATACTGGAGCTATGGATAGAGCTATTTATTATTCAAGTGTTTTAGGTGTTGATGTTGGATTATTTTATAAAAGAAGAGATCATTCTACAATAGTTAATGGAAAAAATCCTATTGTTCAACATGAATATATGGGAAGATCTGTTGAAGGTAGCGATGTTTTAATTGTAGATGATATGATAGCATCTGGAGAATCTGTCCTTGATATAGCTAAAGAATTAAAAAAGAGAAACGTTAGAAATGTTTATGTTGCGGCAACATTTGCTTTTTTCACAGAAGGACTTGAAAAATTCAATAAAGCTTATGAAGAAGGATTGATTAAGAGAATTTATTCTACTAATTTAACTTATATATCGCAAAACTTATATGAAGCTGAATGGTTTAACCATGCTGATATGTCAGAATTTATGTCTAGAATTATTAATAGATTAAATCATGGAAGGTCTATAGCTAAATATATGGATGCAACTAGAATTATACATAGCTTATTAAATAAGTAATATTAATATTATAATATATTAAATTGTATATATTTGGAAGAACAACGGGGATTTAAGGTGATTCCTGTTGTTTTTTTAATAAAATCTTAAGAAATGGTAAGGAATTCAAAATTTGTTTGTAGTATAATTGTTTGTATTGGGTAAATAATCGGTTCTACTTTTAGAATTTTATATCTATAAGATAATAACTAAAGGAGGATAAGATGAAAAGAATTCGCAGAATTGTTGTAACGACTACGTTACTTTTACTAATTACTTATACAAGCAATGCATTACCAGCATTTGCAGAACCAACAGATATATCACTTGAGCAGGCAATCCAAAACATACAAGAGGATGATAATCAAATTGAATATAATATGGACAAACTTAATAAATTAAAAGACCAAATTACTCAAAAGGAAAGTGACATCAAGGATAATGAAAAGGAGCTTGAAGATGCACAAGTTGAGGTTGAAGAAAAAGATAATCAATTATCAGAACGTTTAAAAGGGATTCAATTGAATGGTGGCATTGAAGCTACTCCAATGCAGTATTTAGATGCGGTATTTTCTTCAGGGAATGTTCTAGATGCATTAAAAAAAGTAAACTTAATTTCAGAAATTTGTACAAGCGATAAAAAGCTTATTTTAAAAGCAGAGGAATCAAAAAAGCAGCTTTTAGATATTAAAGACCATATAAATAAAGAAAATAGCGAACTTCAAAAAAATAAAGCTGAGGTTGAAAAACAAATTTCTGATTTAGAAAATCAGAAAAGCAATCTTATGAAATATGTACAAGATAACACTGCCTTACTAACTGCTGATGAAGGTGTCACAATTCCAGTAACACTTCCCTCAGATATTTCTCCTAAAGTTAAAACTCTCATAGAGGAATCAGAAAAATATTTAAAGGTTCCATATTTGTGGGGAGGAGAATCACCAGAAGGGTTTGATTGTTCAGGGCTTATGCAATATGTATTTAAATCACAAGGTATGGAAATTCCAAGAACATCTGAGGAGCAACAAAGCTTTGCAAAACCTATTGGCATTGCGGAAATTAAACCTGGAGATTTAGTATTTAATAAAACTACAGATTCAACACATGTTGGGATGTATATAGGTTATGATATGTATATTCAAGCACCGCATACAGGCGATATTGTTAAGATAAGTAGATTGAGTACTTCAAATATGAAATATGTGGGAAGAGTGTTAAATTAATTACTAGTGAAAATTGTGAATATAAAATCAGCTTGTCTGAAATATAAATTAAAAAGGCTATGAATTGTTTCATAACCTTTTTAATGGAATTATTTTATTGGTAGTTGTCGTTGAATTTGTATATTATAAAAAAGTTCTTCGTGAAGCTTTTAATTGTAAATCAGTAACATCTCTAAAATAATAATTGTCATTACAAGGCCTATAAGTATCGTTAACCTCATCATAGATATATTTTGTAGGAGTGAATAGTAAATTTAATAGTGATTTGAAGACCTTTACAAGTAGTGTTGAAAAATTATATAAGTTCCTTAAAACAATATTATTAATAATGTCTTTATTGAAATTATAACTAGTCAAATTAGTTTTTGAAGTTTTAAAAGTTCTATAGTTCATAATAAAACCTCCTAATTTATAAAGATTTTTATTAGTTATTTCTATAATCTAAATATATATCATAAATAAAAAAAATACATCTTGGAGAAAATATTAGTTTATCAATATAAATTATAAATGAAGTAATTTATTTATGAAAAATATGATAATTTTATATTTATATCAATTAATAGACTAAAATACTTAAATAATCATAAAATTGATAGAATTTTCAAACAATTACTGTAGGAAGTTCAAAATTTTTTTACAAAAGGAGTTGTTATAAAGAAATGACTATTTTATATTTAGAAGTTACATTAAGGGCTTCATGGGTACACTCATTAAAAGAAAAGAGAATGATATTAAAAAGTATAGTACAGAAATTAAAAAATAAATTTAATATATCTGTATCTGAGGTAGACGAACAAGATATTCATCAGAAAATAATTATAGGTATTGCCGGATTATGTGCAAACTCAGCACAATGTGATTCGACAATGGAAAATATTATAACTTTCATTGAGGACAATACTGATGCCGAAATGGTGGAAATAAGCAAAGAAGAACTTAGAGTATAAAAAAATATAGGAGCTGAAGAACCAGTTCCTATATTTATAAAATAATATTATCTAAATTATAGAGATTAATTTACTATACTATACTTGCTCTGCAATATAGTATAGTAGCTGTTCAGTAGCGGCCCAGCCTAAACAAGGGTCCGTAATTGATTTCCCGTAAATATGTTCATCTATTTTTTGGCAACCTTCTTCAATATAGCTTTCGATCATAACCCCTTTAATTAACTTGTTAAGTTCAGTATTATAATTTCTACTATAAAGAATTTCTTTTACTATACGAGGTTGTTCAGCAAATTTTTTCATAGAATTGGCGTGGTTTGCATCGACAATTACTGAAGGATATGGAAAATTATATTCGCTATAAGCTTCAGCAACTTTTATTAAATCTTCATAATGATAATTTGGTATGCTGTTACCATGCTGATTAACTGCCCCACGCATAATAGCATGACTATAAGGATTACCTGTCGTATTTACTTCATTATGCCTATACAAGAAGTTATGTTTAGCGTGAGCTGCTTGTATAGAATTAAACATTACTGAAATATCTCCACTTGTTGGATTTTTCATACCAACTGGCACATCAATTCCACTAGCAGTTAATCTATGCTGTTGATTTTCAACACTTCTTGCTCCTACAGCAACATAACTTAATAAATCATCGCAATACATATAGTTAGAAGGATAAAGCATTTCATCTGCTGGAGTGAGGCCGGATTCTTCTATTGCACGAATGAACATCTTTCTGATAGAAATTAATCCCTCAAGAATATTAGGTGATTTTTCGGGATCTGGTTGATGGAACATTCCTTTATAGCCTTCACCTGTTGTTCTAGGTTTATTTGTATAAATTCTAGGAACTATAAAAAGCTTATCTTTTACTTTTTCATTTATTTTTGCTAATCTGCTTACATAGTCACAAACTGAATTTTCATCATCTGCTGAACAAGGTCCAATTATTACAATAAATTTGTCGCTGTTTCCAGCAAATATCTCCTTAATTTCTGAATCTCTTTCTGCTTTGATTTTTCTTAAATTATCTGCAAGAGGAGTTAATTCTTTAATTTCCTCTGGAGATGGTATTTTTCTTACTGTTATAAAACTCATTATAAGTGCCCCCTTGATATTTTTTGATATCCAAAATTGTATTATTTTTCATATGCTCAAATATTATAATTTCTATAGAAGATATCTATATAACTATATAATTATTGAAAAATCTAGTCAAGCTAGAATAAAATATAAATGAAAAAAGTTATTAAAAAAATAGGAAGATTAAGCAATTTTTGATTGCCTAAATCATACATTTAATAGGTAGAAATATTTGAGAGGTATTTTATGTCTATTTATTTTGATTTTAAAACTATCGGGGAATTGTCAGGTGATAATTCTCGTAATGAAGAAACTTGGTCTATATTAAACGAACCTTTATTAAATGAGGAATTCAATTGGAATATGGGAGATTCTAGGTATGATACTAGAGTTGCTAAAACTCCAGCAAATTTTACTCCTGATGATTGGGTTAGATATATTACTCCAATAATTAATTATGCAATAACACAAGGTCAGCAGGGAAGTACAATTGATCCATATATGTATCAGAGAGTTGCTTTATTGGGTGTTCTTGTGGGAAGAGGGAAAACCCCAAGAGAAGCTATTGATCAACTTCAAGAATGGCAAGATAAAGGTGAACTACAATTATTAAAATATACTAATACTGGAACTACAGGAACAACTGGAATGACTGGTACAACAGGAACCTCTACAGGGAATATGGGGCAAACTGGAACTCAAGTTGGTGGAGGAACAACAGGAGGAACTGGAACAAGCGGTGGAATGACAACCGGAGGTACAACTAGTGGAGTTGGAACACAAGGTGGATTAGGTACAACAGGAGGAATGGGAACAGGATTTGGAACAGGAGGTACCTTTGGTGGTATTGGAACTACTGGTGGAACAACAGGAGGAATGGGAACAGGTGGAACCTTTGGCGGATTTGGAACACCAGGAACTTCAGGAGGAATGGGAACTGGGGTAGGAACCTTTGGTGGAGGTACTGGAACTACAGGTGGTATGGGTACTTCAACTGGTGGAGGCACAAGAGATACGAGCGATGAAATGTTAAATGAAACTAGTGATAGATTAATTTTAGATTAATATATATGCATTATTAAAGGATATGCACATTTGAAGTGGCAGCTATGCTGCATATGAGAACATTTTATTAGAAATGGCAGCTAGCTGCATATGAGAACATTTTATGCAGGCGACTATGATTTGTTTTTTATTCTTTTCTTATACACAACTCAGTTAAATAGCCTTTTTCATATATTATCCACAGATTTTACTGCATTATAAATTTCTAAAGAATAAAAAAACAGAAGAATTTTATAAGGATGTGATATAATTAAATTTGGTAAAAAATAAAGAATCGAGGGAAACATATGAAAAGATATTATAGAGGAATTGTGTATTGCATTGGTCTTATTGTACTTGCATTAGGTATCATATTAAATACAAAGACAGGCTTGGGGGTATCTCCAATTATATCTATACCATATTCCATATCAAAAATTTGGAAAGTCAATTTAGGAAATGCAACTTTGTGCATTTATATTTTATGTGTTTTTGGTCAGTTTTTACTTCGTGGAAAGAAGTTTCGTTCGTTTGATTTGTTACAAATTCCTATGAGTTTTGTATTTAGTAAAGTAATTAATTTATTTAATGACATAATAGTTATAAATTTTAGCAGTTTGTATTTGAATGTACTTTTGCTAATTGTAGCAATTATGCTTACAGGAATTGGTGTAGTCATGACAGTAGAGATGAACTTTATACCAAATGCTGCTGATGGGCTTACACAGGCATTAGCTTATAGGTTAGATATTAAACTTGGTTTATCAAAGAATATTATTGATATGTCAAGTGTCTTAATTACAATAGTCATTGGATTACTATCTGTTGGACAAGTAGTTGGAATAGGTTTTGGAACATTAATGGCAGTAATTGGTGTGGGACGAGCTATTGCTTTAGTAAAGTTGTTATTTAGAAACAATATACTTGCTTTTGCAGACTAACAAATTAAAATAAATTTGTTTAATGGCAAGTTTGTTTTTAGGGAAAAGGTAAGCCATACATGTTGTTAAAGTAAGAATGCTCTTGAGTGGATTTTTTTGGAATAATTTTATATTTTGCACTAGATATTTTGAATAAGACTATAGTATAATAATATGAATTATAGAATAAGAGAAGGGCGATTATTATATATGCTATGGATAATTTGGAATGTTAGGAGTAGTAAATATGTCAAAAGAGGAGTTGAAATTACTTCGGAACAGAGTTACTGAGTTAAGAGCGGAAGGAAAATATAAAGAAACTATTGAAAATTGTTATAATCTTATAAAAAAAGCTATGAAATTAAAGGATTATAAATCTTTATTAACTGCATATATAAATCTTGGAGCTTCGTATTATTGTATTGGAGATATTGAATTGGCATTTGAGAGTCTTTCAAAACATAGTGAATATTGTGATAAATATGGTGATGAAGAAGATATACTAAATTCAAGTAATATTTTAGCATTACTTTATGAGTATAATAAAGATTATGTTAGTTCAAAGGATACGTTAAAAAAGGCAATAGATTTAGGTAAAAAATTAAGAAAATATAATATTGTAAGCAATGCATATAGTAATTATGCTCATATATGTATGATAGAAGAAAATTATACTGAAGCCTTAGAAATGGCGGTTATTGGATTAGAGATAGCAAGACTTCATAAGCCGGCAAGTAAAATATTAGAACTTAGAGTTAGGTTAAATATAGGAAAAGCGCTTATAGGATTAGATGATTTTAAAAATTCTAAACATATAATTGATGAAATAATTAATGATGAAATTTTAGATTTATTTATTAGAGAAAAATCCCAGGTTTATCATTTAAAAGGTTGTTGGTATAGTAAACAAAAATTGTATAAAGAAGCATTAGAATCATATAATGTGGCTAAAACTTTAGTTGAAAGTTATAATGATATTCATCTATTACAAATAATTCAAGAAGAAAGATGTAAACTCTGTGATGATATGGGGAATATTGATTTGGGCTACCAGGTTCAAAAAGAATATATAACACTTCTTAAAGAAATTAATAACAGGGAACTTCAATCAATGGCATTAAAATTGCAGGTAAAGCATAATATGGCGGAAATGAGAAAAAAAGCTAACATGGATTTCTTGACAGGTCTTTATAATAGGAGTTATATAGAAGTTACAGCAAATCAATGGTTGAAGAATGATAAGATAATATGTATAGTTTTTGATGTAGATAAATTTAAATCTTTCAACGACAATTATGGGCATTTGTTTGGAGATGAAGTTATAAAAAAAGTTTCTAGGACATGTTTGAATATAATTAAAAAGCCAGATTTAGTTGGGCGTTTTGGTGGTGATGAATTCGTAATTCTTATAAAGGGTAACTCAAAAGAAAAGGCTATAAGTAAAGCAGAGCAACTTCTTGAGGGTATACGAAATTTAAAAATACATGATGGAAATGATGTTATTTCAATTACGATAAGTATTGGGATTTCAGATAATATAGATCGAATAATTACAGATTTTAAAGAACTGTTTGAACTTGCTGATAGAGGATTATATAAGGCAAAGAAAAATGGTAGAAATCAAATATGCACGTATGATTAACGTTTGCATATAAAAAGTCTATTTTTTATATAGGAGGTGATCCGTTTGTACGGGGCGCGTATACTAACTCTTTTTTTCTAGTATAAGAAAAGAAGGGTGGTTTTAATGAAAATAAAAAATTTAATAGAGAATTATAATAAGAATGAATATAAAAAGATAAATCATATTGCATTACCTTTAGTGTTAAATAATGTTTTGGCTATGATTATTGGACTTTGTGACCAAGCAATGGTTGGAAGGATTTCTTTAGCAGCGTTTGGGGCAGTAGGTCTTATAGCTTCTACTATAAATAGTATAACTGGAGTTCTAGGATCAATATCAATCGGGTTTAATATAATTGGTGCAAGGTGCAAAGGTGAAAAAAGATATGATGAACTTAAAAGTAATTTTGGGCTAAATATATTTTTAAATATTTTTATCGGTGCAGTATTTTTTTTAGGAGCATTGAAATTCGGAAAAATTATATTGGAAACTTTATATGGATTTGATGGAGAAGAATTAATTGATGCTTCTGAATATTTAACTATATATAGTATTTCAATTGGACTGAATATGATACTTTTTACATATTCTTCTTATTTTAAAATAATGAATAAAACTAAATATATTTTGTACGGCAATATTATTGCATCAATATCTAATGTATTTTTTGATTATGTTTTTATATTTGGTTATTTTGGATTTCAAAAGATGGGTATTAGAGGACATGCAATAGGTTCAATACTGGGGATTTTTCTAAATATAGGAGTATATTTAGTTGTAACTAGGAAGTCTAAATTGCATACATTATCATCTAATAAAATTATAAAATCTTTAAAAGAAACTTTAATGTTATCAGCACCGATTATGGGACAGGAATTTCTTGAGTCAACACTTCTTGTAATTACAATAAATTCGATTCTTTCTTTTATTGGAATACTTGAAGTTTCAGTTTATAATTTACTATTAGCAGTAGTAAACATTTTGTTGATGCCAATGTATGCATACTCTCAAGCTTCTCTTACAATAATTAGTGAAAGTTTAGGGGCTAAAAATCTAAGTAAAGGCAAGAAAACTCCATTAAGATGTTTAGTTCTTGCAGTATCATTTTTTATAATGCTTATAATCGTCCTCTTGATTTTAAAAAATTATATACCGCGTATAATAACTGATGATACAGAGTTAATTAATAGTTCTATTTTGTATATTCCAATTGCTTTGCTGATAAATACTTTTTTTATTCCAGCTACGATATATAAGTTGAGTTTACAAGGAATAGATGATGGAAAATGGGTATTTTTAGCTTCAATATTAATTAATTTTATGGGTGTGATATTTATTTTATTCTTCACTAAGATTATTTATTTGGGATTAACTGGTGTGTATATTGGAATGGCGATTAATTATATTATTCTAGCCATAGCTTTTTATAGTAGATATAATAATATAATTAAAGAAAAGATTTATATAAACTAAATATAAAAAGAATGACTTATTTGGGGGATAAGTCATTCTTTTCTATTTATGAGGAGAAATAATAATGAATTATTATCTATAATACTAGGATAAATCATAATTGTGTCAATATTATGGCAATTAATATGTAAAATTTTGTGTACTTAAAAAATAAATGTAATATGATATAATAATGTTAAAGTGATGTCAGGAGGTACATAAGATGAAAAAAATAGCAAAATTAGTAGCTAGTTCTTTAGCGGCAGTAGCAATATTATCATTAAATTCAGTTGGAGCAAGTGCAGAATGGAAAAAAGATAATGTTGGATGGATATATTCAGAAGGAAATTCTTCACACATTACTGGATGGAAGTTAATAGATGGGAATTGGTATTATTTTAATTCAAGTGGATATATGGCATATGATACAACTATTGATGGATACTATCTAAATAGCAGTGGCGCATGGAAATATTCAGATAGTGATTTAATAGATCAAGAACTTATAAAAAATATAAGCATTCAGAATCCTCACTTTTACATAAGATGTTATGGTGATGATGCTAATATGCAGAATATTGGAAACATATTTCAAAGTGAAATAAATAAATTGAAGATCACCAATTCATATGAAATGTTTAATGTAAATAATTATAATTTAAGTATAACAAGATATGGATCTGGCCCTATTAATATAACAATTGATTGTACTTACAAGATGAATGCTCAGATGGAAGCTCAATTAGATGTAAAAGCAAGAAGTATAGTTGAAGGAATAGCTCCAAATAGTATGAGTCAAGTTGAAAAAGAGCGTGCAATACATGATTGGATAATAAACAATACTAGATATGACCAATCTTATTCAATATATGATCCATATAATACTTTGATTAAGCACACAGGAGTTTGTGAAGGATATTCGTTACTTGCGCAAAAAATGTTTACTATAGCAGGAATAAAATCAATTGTAGTTGAAGGAAAAGCTGATGGACAAGACCATGCATGGAATTTGGTTTATATTGATGGTAAATGGCGTCATGTGGATTGTACATGGGATGATCCTGTATCGTATAGAGATGTTTTACAATATGATTATTATAATTTAACTGATGAAGAAATCAGTAATGACCATACATGGGATAGTACTAAATATCCAGAAGCGAATTAATTATATGTTTTAATTGGAAAGATTCTGTTGGTAAATTCAATATTTATTAACAGGATTTTTTGTTTTATATAACTTGATTTTATTTATAAAGATTTGGGGTAAAATATAAGAATACGTTACAAAAAAAAGATAGGAGGAATGCTTAGTAATAAAGGTAAATAAAATACTAAGCTCATTAAGAAATAAGTATGAGATATGTAATAGTTTGTGTTATAAAAGGCAAGGCTGGGGATTTTAATAATAACTTAAGAAAAGAACTTTTCAATAAATTTAAGGCAAAATCATCTAAACTTCCTGCTCATTTTACTATTAAAGCACCTTTTGAACATGATAAAGGTATTTCAGATCTAATTAAGGTATTAGAGGATTTTAGTGAAAATGAAAAAGGAGAAGTTTTTAAAATCGACGGTTATGATCATTTTGATGATAGAGTAATTTACATGAAAGTAGCTATGTCAGATGAAGCAAAAAATCTTCATGATAAACTGATTGATACAATTAGTAAAATACCCTATATTGAATTCGATAAAAATGATGGAAAGGATAAAACTTTTCATGTAACATTAGCTTCAAAAAAGCTAAAATCGATCTTCTCTAAGGTATGGGAATATATTCAGAAATATCCATGTGAATTTAACTGTTCGTTCAATAATGTTACTATTTATAAATGGGAAGAAGGAACGTGGAAAGTATATAGAGAGTTTACTTTATAAATGTAATATATATGTATTATTGAGAAATTATAATCGTAACACTACACTAGAAATCAGATACATTTTTATGGAATCAGGCATGTGAAATTGAGCTGATGATGGTTCTTAATGGGGGCTTGTTTCATTTACAGATTGTCCAGATTTTACATCTGGAACACTCTGAAATGACGACAAGCCGCTATTTAGAACCTTCCAGCGAAAATTTCACTAGTCCTGTGGAAGATAAATGTATCTGATTTCGTTAATTGTTGCCTAAGTCTAATTTTCGATTTGGATATCTTCACATAAGACAAAGCAAACTTTTACTTATTTCTATTTACAGCAGTTTAAAAAATTTTATAGGCATTATTTTTTTATGAAGCTAAATTGTAACATAATTTACTAAATTTTGTGACAAAACTGTAATATTACTTTTTTATAATTAAGACGAATAAGAGATACAAATTATAATTTTTGATAAAAAAGATTTTGGAAGGATGGATTTAATATGAAAAGTAAAAGTATAAAAAGTAAAGTTATGACAGGAATTATTTTAGCAAGCTTAATGGTTGGCGCTAGTACAGGTGTGTTTGCAGCAACATCAGACAAAACAACAAATAATACTGGAAAGTTTCAACATCAAGGAAGAGATAATGGATTTGAAAATAAATTAACTGCATTAGTTTCAGCAGGAACTATAACGTCAGATCAAGAAACTGCTATTAAAGCAGCAATAACACCAAAAGATGGATTTAAGGGTGGAAATCATGAAGGAATGATTAAAACTAAATTAGCAGAGCTAGTAACAGCAGGGACAATAACTTCAGATGAAGAAACAGCAATAGAAACAGCACTTACAAGTGCAAAAGGAGATTTTAAAGCAGCCTTGGATAATTTGGTAACAGCGGGAACTATAACTTCAGATAAAGAAACAGCAATAGAAAATGCATTAAAGCCACAAGGTGGATTTAAAGGTGGAAATCATGAAGGAATGTTCAAAACTAAATTAGCAGATTTAGTAACAGCAGGAACAATTACATCAGATGATCAAACAGCAATAGAAACAGCACTTACAAGTGGAAAAGGAGATTTTAAAACAGCTTTGGATAATCTGGTAACAGCAGGAACTATAACTTCAGATAAAGAAACAGCAATAGAAAATGCATTAAAGCCACAAGGTGGATTTAAAGGTGGAAGTCATGAAGGAATGTTCAAAACTAAATTAGCAGAGTTAGTAACAGCAGGAACAATTACATCAGATGATCAAACAGCAATAGAAACAGCACTTACAAGTGGAAAAGGAGATTTTAAAACAGCCTTGGATAATCTGGTAACAGCAGGAACTATAACTTCAGATAAAGAAACAGCAATAGAAAATGCATTAAAACCACAAGGTGATGAAAAAGGTGGAGAACATAAGAACATGCTTAAGAGTAAACTTGATGAATTAGTCACAGCAGGAACAATAACCTCAACACAAGAAACAGCAGTGATAGACGCATTTACTCCTTCTTCAAAATAAATATTAAATTAGTGTTTTTATAAACCTTGATTTTTATAACTAAATATTTATAAATTTATATATAAACTAGTTGCAATTAAATTGTAGCTAGTTTTTAGTTTCTAATATGCAATATATAATGAAACATATATAACTTTACAGAATTGGAAACAAAATAGTATAATTATTATGTTTAACCATAATTTTTATGGAATACATATAGCGGTAATTATTATTGATTAGGGGGAAAAAGAGTGAAAATTAGGGGAATTAAGGAATTGACAAATGAAGAGCTAAATTATGAATTACAAGTTGGAGGGAAGTTTGTTATCTATCAGTATTGTATTTCAATTGGCATAATGACATTTAAACGTGGGTCAGATATCTATTTTGTCAAAAAAGATGAGAGTACATTTGTAAAAGGGTTAGGATACACTCTATTAACTTTAGTAGCTGGCTGGTGGGGCATTCCATGGGGGCCAATCTATACAATAGGAGCACTATACAGGAATTGTTCAGGTGGAAAGGATATTACAGCAGAAGTTGTAAATTCATTCAGAGGTGAACAACAACAATATCAACCTGCTATTGATTAGAGTTGTATTAAAAAGTTTATACTAAGAATAAGAAACTGAAATAGGATTAAATATTTATCTTATTTCAGTTTTTTATTTTAAGTTACAATTCATAAGATGAAAATTTATTTCTAAGATTATATACCTGGTATTATGAATTATAAGTGAATTTATAAATATTGAATATATATTTTTAAATCAAACAATAATAATTAAGAATAGTGCATTAATGTTAAAAGCATAAGAAAAGTATTTGCATAATAATACGAATAAGTGTATAATTATACCTAGAAATCCAACCTGTTTTTATAAAGTATTGAAGGAATAAGAATAGATTTTTAGAATAATACCTTTAAAATATAAAATATTAATATTAAAGTAAAGGAGAGCAATTATGTCAGTAAATTTAAGAGGAAGAAATTTTTTGAAATTACTAGATTTTACACCACAAGAAATAAGATATTTATTGGATTTATCAAAGGAATTAAAAACCTTAAAGAGGACAGGAATTCTTCATGATAAATTAAAAGGAAAGAATATAGTACTATTATTTGAAAAAACTTCAACTAGAACAAGATGTGCTTTTGAAGTTGCTGGAAGAGACTTAGGACTTGGGGTTACATATTTAGATTCAGCAGGTTCTCAAATGGGTAAAAAGGAAAGTATAGCAGATACAGCAAGAGTTCTTGGAAGAATGTATGATGGTATTGAATATAGAGGTTTTGGTCAGGAAATAGTTGAAGAATTAGCTAAATATGCTGGAGTTCCAGTTTGGAATGGATTGACCGATGAATTTCATCCAACTCAAATGATTGCAGATCTTTTAACTATAGAAGAGAAGTTTGGAAGATTAAAAGGGCTTAATTTTGTATATATGGGTGATGCAAGAAATAATATGGGAAATTCCTTAATGGTTGCTTGTGCTAAAATGGGAATTAATTTTACTGCATGTGCTCCTAAAGAATTATTCCCAGCCGAAGAACTTGTAGAGACATGTAAAATAATAACTGAGGAAAGTGGAGCTACAATTACTTTAACTGAAGATGTTAAGTCAGGAACAAAAAATGCAGATATAATTTATACAGATGTATGGGTATCAATGGGTGAGCCAGATGAAGTTTGGGAAAGCAGATTAAAATTATTATTACCATATCAAGTAAACAAGGAAGTTATGGAAAATGCTAATAAAGATGCAATCTTCATGCATTGTCTGCCAGCTTATCATGATTTAGAAACAAAAGTTGGGAAGGAAGTAGGAGAAAAATTTGGATTAACAGCGCTAGAGGTTACTGATGAAGTATTTGAAGGTAAACAATCTGTTGTTTTTGATGAAGCTGAAAACCGCTTACATTCAATTAAAGCTGTAATATTAGCAACTATTGGGGCATAACGTATATTATTTAATTTAAGGATTTAGAGCTAACTACCTAATAAAAGTAGCTAGCTCTTTTGAGTATTTTCTAGAAAATTATAAAACCTTAATTTTTATAACCTAGATATAAATGAAATAAATATCTATTTTGCTAATACATCTTCATATTCTTTGTGAGCTTTAAATTCATCATCAGCAAACCAACATTGAGGAATTATTTTTTTATTATTTTCTCTTGCATAATCAACTACTCTTTTGACTAGTTGAGCACCTATCTTTTGACCTCGTAATTCTTTTGATACAAAAGTGTGATTAAGTATAAGTGTATTATTTGAACTGTTTATATAAGTCACTTCTGCCTTTATATCATTTTCATTGTCTCCTAAATAAAACTTATTATTGCCTTCTTTTAAATTTATCATCATAACCACTCCAATCTAATAAATATTGTTATTATTTAATAAAATGCCCTGACTATTTAAAATGATGCATCAATCTTTATTCAGTGTTAATTAAACGTGGCAAAATCAATTTTTTATAAGTATAATTATAATGTATCTTGACTAGTTGTGCTAGTTTTTAATAATTATTCATTATTGGCATCATATTAAATTTTATTAACATAATGTATTATATTAGAAAAAAGCTATGTTTTATGGTATATAATAAAAAGTAATATTTAACTATTAACTAGTTGTTTTTTTTAGAGGAGGAAATTGGAAGGCATGGAATTGATAAAAGAAATTTATGAAAAAGATATAGGATATGATGGTAAAAATAGTGAGAATATATATAAGCTTAGAAAAGCATCAAGAGCAATTATATTAAATGATTTGGGTGAAATAGCATTGCTTTATGTTTCAAAAAATAAATATCATAAGTTGCCTGGTGGTGGAATTGAAGCAGATGAGAGCATAGATATTGCTTTAAATCGTGAAGTTATGGAGGAAGTTGGGACTGATATTCGAGTTTTAGGTGAAGTAGGTGTAATAATAGAGTACAGGGATAAATTTCAGCAGCTTCAAATATCCTACTGCTATTACACTAAAGCCGTAGGAGAGACCAGTAAACCAGCATTTACAGATGAAGAAATAGATAATGGCTTCTTATTAAAATGGGTTCCTTTAGACAAGGCCATTGATATTCTCAAAAATGATATGCCAGATAATTATGTGGGAAAGTTTATTCGTAATAGAGATTTAGTCTTTTTAAATAAAACTATAGAGATTTTAAATAATATTAGTTAAATTGAAATAGCGATGTGCTTAAGATAGGAAGTAAAAGAATGGTAAATGTATTAGAATTATTTAATCATTATGGATATATTGTTCTATTAATAGCTTTATTCTTAGAATTATTGGCCTTGCCTTTACCAGGTGAAACGCTCATGACCTATTGTGGATATGTTGTTTCAGAAGGCAAAATGAATCTGGGGTTAAGCATAGTAATTGCTACAATTGGTATATGTAGTGGTATTACATTATCATATTATATTGGTAGAGCATTAGAAATAACTTTTTTTGAAAAATATGGACGTTATTTTCACTTAGATAAAAGTAAAATAGAAAAAACTTCAAAATGGTTTGATAAATATGGGAATAAAATCCTTATAGTAGCATATTTTATTCCTGGAATAAGGCATGTTACAGGGTATTTTTCAGGAATTATTAATATGCCGTATAAAAAATTTGCAGGTTATGCATATATAGGAGCCGTTATTTGGACAACAGTTTTTATGTTGTTAGGAGATTACCTTGGAGTTAACTGGGAAAAGTATCATTATTTATTTAAAAGATATTTTATAATAATTGGTATATCTATTGTAATACTCATTATTCTCATTTACATGATCAACTGTTATAGATTAAAAAAGACAAAAGAAAATTCAGAGAAGTAATTTTAAGATGCTTGTGAATTTTATATTGTTAAAATGCATAATATAAAATATTATTAAATTATTAGTAAAAAATAATATTAAGGGAGATGAATTTATGTATGCACATGAAATTGACTATAAAATTTATGGGGATGATATGCAATACGTTGAGATCGAGCTTGATCCAGCAGAAACAGTAATAGCTGAAGCTGGTTCTATGATGATGATAGATCCAAATATACAAATGGAAACTATATTTGGAGATGGTTCTAAACAGCAATCAAATGGTTTTATGGATAAGCTTTTTTCAGCAGGAAAAAGAGTACTTACAGGGGAAAGCTTATTTATGACAGCCTTTACAAATGCAGGACAATTAAAGGAAAAAGCATATTTTGCAGCACCATATCCAGGAAAAATTCTTCCTATGGATTTAAGTTTATTAGGAGGAAAACTAATTTGTCAAAAGGATGCATTCCTTTGTGCAGCTAAAGGAGTATCTGTTGGTATAGATTTTAGAAAAAAATTAAGTGTAGGCTTTTTTGGTGGAGAAGGGTTTATTCTTGAAAAGTTAGAAGGAGATGGAATGGCTTTTATTCATGCTTGTGGTGCAATAGTTGAAAGAGACTTGGCATTGGGTGAAATTTTAAAAATAGATACAGGTTGCTTAGTTGCCATGACTCAAGGAGTACATTATGACATACAATTTATTGGAGGAATTAAAAATACACTATTTGGTGGAGAAGGAGTCTTCTTTGCCACAGTAACAGGGCCAGGCAAGGTATGGATTCAAAGTTTACCATTCAGCAGATTAGCAGAACGTGTATTTTCAGCAGCACCAAGTGCAGGTGGTAGTAGAAAAGAAGAAGGTAGCGTACTTGGAATGATTGGCAATATTTTCGATGGTGATAATTAATTCAAATGTATATAATACATAATACAGTATATTTCTAGAGTTTTACAAAAATGTACTATTAGAAAATTAAGCAGTAGTTTAGAATAAACTACTGCTTATTATATATTTTACCAGTCACTTGAACCTGAACTGCTACCTGAATCCCAACTAGATGATGAATCAGAACTTGAACCAGCATCCCAGCTAGAAGTTGAAGTATCTGAGCTTGAATTAGAATCCCAAGAGGAAGAGGAATCATTTGAATTACTGTCACCCCAACTGCTTGTACTAGAATCAACATTCCAATCGCCAGAGGTATAAGTTGCATTATTAGAGTCATTATTATGTGATCTATCTGATTCTCTGTAATCATCAGAATACTCATGGTTATGATGGTGCTGATGTTCTGAATCTGATAAAATACTGCCCATCATCATTCCTTCTACAAACCTATCATCATTGTTATTTATTATAGTTGTATGGTTAACTGTTGAATTACCATTTGGCATATATGGATCATTATATGACCTATTTGATGAGTTATAACCAGTATTATTACTATTATTATTAAATGAAGAGTATGAATTGTTAGAGGTTTGACCTTTCTTCATATTAGCAGAACGAAAAGATTCATCCTCCGAGTCCATATATGAATCTAAATTATTGTCTTGAGCAAATTGCTTTTTTCTCTTTTCATAATCGCTATTAATTTTACGTCTTATTATAAAAAAGATTATTCCACCAATTATTGCAATAATAATTATTGTACCAAATATGCTTCCACTACTAGTCTTGTGTTCGACTTTAGTAGAATAATCATCTTTAACAACTTGAGCTTTGCCTGATTTTACAGCCTTAGTTGTAACTTTTTCATCAAGAGCTTTTCCAACCTTAATGATTCCAGCATCAAAATTGTTAGCTTTAAAATCTTGGTTTGGAAGAGATACAATATTGTCTATATCTGAGCTTGAAAGAATACTGTTTGCTTTTGAACCTACTAAAAGCTTATTTTTTTTATCTCCAATTGAACTTACAAATAAAATGTATTGATCTCCGCTTATATTTGATTTTGCATATTGTTTAGCATAATCATCAATACTTTTACCACCCAAAGATTGAACTAAATCAAATTTAACTGTTACTTCTGTATTCTTTTCTATTTTTGCTAAGTTGTCTTCAACAGTATTAAGTGTTTCTTGTTTTAAAACTTTAGCATCATCTACAATATATTTTCCAGAGGCACTAACACCAATTGACAATAGAAATATGAATAGAAGGTTTAATAAAAAAATCTTTCCTATTTTCATAAATATTTCTCCTTTTACTTAAAAATCTTTTTCAATTTTTGATGTTTAAATTATTTTATGTAGTATAAATTTACCATAACAAATACATTATAGCATATTTTGAAAATGTTATACTAATATAAATAAGATAAAAATACTAGAATATTTTGCTTTTAAGCAGTTTATCCTAGTATTTTTTATAGAGATATTACGTATTTTATTAATACATAAAGAAACCAAGTATTACTATAGCTGAAAATAATATACTTAGTAATAAACCAATTATTGATGTAACTAGACCTGCTAGAGCAATCTTAAAGCCATCACGTTTTTGTACAATGCTTATAATTCCTAAAATAATTCCTGTGATGCTGGTAATTATTGAGTAGATCAAGAGCCAACAAAGCACTAAAGAAATAATTCCAAATACTAGTGATGCTACAGCTAGGCCATTATTTTTTTTTGAAAATTGATTTGTTACTATTGCTTTTTGGGATTCTTTAATTATATTGTTGCTATCTGTATTCATAACATTTACCTTAAAATTAATATAATATTGATGCCAAAGCGAATAAAATTAATAATTGAATTACAGTACAAGCTACAAAAGATCCTATCACTTTACCATTCTTTTTTTGAATTCCAAATTGAATATAAAGCATACTCCCCAAAATACCAACAAGAAGACTAAGTAATCCAGCAATCAAGTATCCGCCTAATATACTTAAACCTACAAAGATCCATACCCATGAAGCTACATTACTAACTGGTTCATATGGTTTTTGGCTTCCAAGAAAAGTACCGTTTACAGCTAAATCAGCTTTGTTTCCTATTACTACTAATTTGCAGTCTGTATTACCAAAGGTAATACCATAATCAATTACATTAATAAACATGTTTGATGATTTTGCTTTATATTTTTCACCATCAACAATAATTTTTCTTGTAATTCCAGCCTTGTATTGAATTACATGTTTAACCCCATCAACATCAACTTCCCACTTTTTCATTTTTTTCCTCCCTAATAATTATATTTTCCAGTGAAATTATACCATGATATGATTATTTGTGCAAAAATCTTAGATAAAGTAAAATATATGTGTTTTTTTGAAAATATTCTAATTAAATTTTGCAACTATTTTACATTTTATATGAAAATTATAGTATATAATGGAAATATATCGTATAAATTAAAATTTACTAAAAGATGATAGAGTATTAGGGGGAAGAATATTGAAAATAAATATATTGATTGTAGAAGATGATGAGGCTATTTCTAATTTAATAAAAATAAATTTGAATATGGCTGGTTATGGAAGTAAGCAGATATTTGATGGAGTAGAAGCTTATAATTTATTAAAAGAGGAAGCTTTTGACTTAATACTTATGGATATTATGCTGCCAGGTATGGATGGCTTTGAATTAATGGAGAAAATAAGAGAATTAAATACACCAGTGATATTTTTGACAGCCAAAAATGGACTGGCTGACAAGGTTACAGGTTTAAAATCAGGTGCAGAAGACTATATTGTAAAACCTTTTGAAACTGTTGAGTTATTAGCGAGGATTGAAGTGGTTTTGAGGAGATATTCTAAAAATAATGATTGCATAGAATTTAAAAATTTGAAAATATATGAAGATGAACGAATAGTAAAAAAAGCTGATGAGATAATTGAACTTACTCTTAAAGAATTTGAACTCATTCTAATGCTAGTAAAAAATAAAAATATAGCCTTATCTCGGGAATATTTATTAGAAAAAGTATGGGGATATGAATACATGGGTGAAACAAGGACAATAGATACCCATATTCAAAAACTTAGAAAGAAATTAGAGATAACAGAATATATAAAAACTGTATATAAAATTGGATATAGATTAGAGGAGTAACAGATATGAAGTTATGGCAAAAAATATATCTTTTTTCCTTATTATTACTTATATTTACGTTGAATATTGCAGGATTTATATTAATTCAAAAGTTACATAATGATTTATTAGAAAAAGAAGTTGATAAATGTCTTGCAGAACAAAAGTTTATTGTTACAGAATTTAATATTAATTCTTTGGCTTTGCAAAAAGTATATTATTTAGATTCTTCTCCCGATATTAATATGTCAATAAGCGCTTTGATGGGAGAATACAAAAGTTTGATTAATCCTGAAGCTGATGAGCATGGGAGAGTAGAAATTTTAGATCAGAAAAATAAAATATTGTATTCAGACTTAGAATTTCCTGTTTCAAAGGAAAAACAGGAATTAGAAGCCCTTTCAGAAGGAAAAACCAACTATATTATTCGTACATTGGAGGGAAAGCAATTTTTATATGTAAGTAGCTTGGTTGAAGTATATAATACTCCATTAAAAATACTCTACTCTAAAAATATTTCTAACATATATAAAGAAAAAATGAATCAATATGTACTATTTATGAAATTGGATCTTCTTATTTGTACTATTTTTGCTGTTTTTATGTATTTTATAAGTAGATTAATAACAAAACCAATAAATACATTAATAGCATCAACTCAAAAAATATCGTCAGGAAAATACTCTGAAAGGGTAAAGCTTAAATCAAAAGATGAATTTAATATGCTTTCAAATAATTTTAATTTGATGGCACAGACAATAGAAGATAAAATAAATGAATTAGAAATATCTAATATTGAAAAAGAAACTTTTATAAATAATTTAACTCATGAACTTAAGACGCCATTAACTTCTATAATTGGATATGCAAATTTAATTAGAACCTCAAAATATGATGAAGAATTATTTTTTGAAGCAGCAGATTATATTTATAAGGAAGGAAAAAGACTTGAAAAGATGGCTTTTAAGATGATGGATTTAATATATGCAAAAACTCAGGAAATTGAGCTATTGCCTGAAAAAATAATGCCAATAATAAAAGAAGTAGAAAAATCTTTTCAAGTTAAACTTGAGGAGAAAAATATTGAATTAATTATTAAAGGGGAAGATTGCATATTTGATATGGACAAGGACTTAATTAAGATGACACTATGCAATTTGATTGAAAATGCAATTAAAGCTTCTGAAAGTAACTCTAAAATATATTTAAAAGTATCAGTTTTAGAAAATAAGACTTATATCTCTATATCTGATTTTGGTTCAGGAATGGCTAAAGAACATTTAGATAAAATATGGCAGCCATTTTATGTTGTTGACAAGGCAAGAAGTAGAAAAAGTAATGGAGCAGGGATAGGACTTTCTATTTGTAAGAAGATAGTGGAAGTTCACAATGCAGATATTGAAATTAATAGTGAATTAGGAAAAGGGACAGAGGTAAGTTTAATTTTTAATAACTAAAATAAATAATTTATTCAAAGGGTGAGTTTTACAACTATTTTACAATTGAAATAAACTTCTGAGACATTTAAATTTTATAATTAAAGAGTGATAAGTACTTATTCACAAATGAATATTTTAAATATGTGGAGGAATCATTATGTTTTCAAAAAAAATAATTGCAGCTTTAGCAGTTGTAGGAGTAACAGCATCTGCTAGTGCTCTAATTGGTCAAGTTAATATTAAAGGAGCTTTTGCTGATACAGTGAAACAAAATGTTGTTTATACTAAAGAGGATACTTCAAAGGATCAACAAGATGATGGTACTGGTAAAGTAACTGGTGCAGAAAAGGAAGCTTATAAACAGAAATCTTTAGAAATTTTAAAAGATTATTTTAACATAACATTTGAAGAAAATGATAATTTTAAGTTCAGCGCAGGTATATTAAATGAAAAGACTTTGGATGCAATAAAGATTCAAGAAAAAAAATGGATACAGGAAATGTATGATAAAAAGGAAATTTCAAAAGAAGAATGTGATAAGAGATTAGCCTTCGCTGAAGAAAATGATAATGGACTTAAAGAGAGGGTACAAAAAATAAAACATGGAATGGTTCAAACTGGTTGGATTGATGATAATAAAAGTTATTTTTTTGATTTTAATGAAAATACTAAGGAAATTGATACTGTAATGGTTAGTGAAGGATATATGGATAAATCTAAGACTAAGCTAACAATTAGCCAAGATCAATTAAAGAGTACAGCTGAAGATTTCATTAAACAACATAAATTAGGAAATATAGAAAAGCCTAAGTGCTTGATTGCTCAAAAATATCATGTTTTTTATGTAGATGAAAATGATTCATCTAAAAAAGTTGAGGTTTTCGTTAGTCCATTCACAGGCAAAGTTGATGGTTTTTCAGTAGGGACATATGCAGATTATGAGTATGAAAGAGCAACAAATGAAAAATAGAAAATTATATATAAAATAGCATGTAATATTTTTGATTTAAAATTCAGTAGAAACTTTTGGGGTTTCTGCTGGATTTGTTTTATATTATAGATATCCAAAGCGAAAATTAGACTTATGCAACAATTACCGAAATCAGATACATTTATCTTCCACAGGACTAGTGAAATTTTCGCTGGAAGGTTCTAAGTGGAAGGTTGCACCCATTTCTGCATGTTCCTAAAGTAAATTTATGACAAGCAGAAAATGAAACAACCTTCCACTAATAACCATCATCAGCTCAATTTCACATGCCTGCTTCCAGAAAAATGTATGTAATTTCTAGTGTAGTGTTAAGATTATAATTTCTCGATAATGCATACATATTCCATTTATAAGTTTGAGTATTAATTTGGATATCTATAAGGTTTTAAATATATCAATGTAAATCAATTACATTTTATGATATATTAATAAATATATGATATCTTTACTATAATTAAAATTTGTATATTACATAAAGGGAGGAAAGTTGTTTTGTGGAGTATTTTGGGAATAAAAGAGACAAGAGATAAACTGGAGATAAAGGAAGCATATATGAGAAGGCTTCAAAAGATAAATCCAGAAGATGATGAAGAAGGTTTTAAAAGATTAAGGGCAGCTTATGAAGAAGCTCTGAAATTTGCTGATTATGATGAAAATTTAGAAGAGGAAGATACTACACCAATTGGGATTTGGGTTAAGAAAATTAGAGAAGTATATAATAATTTTTCTTTAAGAATTAGTGAGGATGCATGGAGAGAGCTATTAGAAGATGAGGTTTGCTTTGCCATTGATTCTAGAGAAGAGGCAAGTAATAAATTACTTGAATTCCTAATGGATTATTTTTACGTACCTAAAAATATCTGGCTTTTGTTTGATGAATATTTTTCTTGGAGTGAAAAAATAGAAGAACTGTATAATGACTTTCATGAGAGTTTTGTTAACTATGTCAGTGATAGAATAAATCCTAATTATAGCGATAGTTTAAATTATTATTCATTTGAAGATATTGAGGATAATAAAGACTATGATTCATGGATAGCTTTATTTTTTAAGATTCAAAGAGATCTGAATAGTAATGATCTTGAAGAAGTAAAAAAAGATTTCGAAAATATTGAAGAATATCATATAAATCACCCTTCACTTGAATATTGGAAAGTGAGATATTATCTTATAAAAGAAGATTATGAACTTGCAAGAAAAAACGGGGAAGCTTTATTAAAGAAATGCCCTAATGAAACTTTTGCTCTTTACGGAATGGGGGAAGTTGAGTGGCAGAGTAAAAATTTTGATAAAGCAAAAGAATATTATAGTAAGTGTATTGAAATAAATCCTAATGATTATAATTCAAAAGTTGGACTAGCAGACTGCTTTTTAGAAACTGATAATTTAGATGAGGCTGAAAGGCTGTTTGAAGAAGCATTGGATGTTAACAGCTATGATGATTATGTTAGGGAAAGATTATATATTTTATATGATAAACGTATAGAAGAATTTGAAGCAAAATGTGCTGAAAATCCAGAAGATCTAAAAACTAAGCTTCAACTAGGCTGGTACTATTATAACAATGAAAAATATGATGAAATTATAAAGTTATGTGAGAGTTTTAAGCCAGATGAAGATGATGAGAATCAATATTGTGATTTAAGCAGCAGAGCATATTTTTCTAAAAATAACTATGATAAAGCTTTAGAATATCTAGATAAATGGCAGGAAAATTTACTTGCAGAGGAAGATGAAAATGAATATAAGCAGCAAGAGTTAGAAATGGTTTATTATCAAAAGGGACGAATATTTTCTACTAAAGAAGAGTATGAAAGTTCTCTAGACTTTTACAATAAAGTTTTAGAAATAAATGAAAATAAAATATCTGCATTAAATAATAAGGGGTTTGTTTTGAACAAACTTGGTAGATTTGAAGAAAGTATTGCGGCTATTGATAAAGGCTTGGAAATAAACAACAATGATGTATTTCTTCATATGAATAGGGCCGAGGGTTTATTTAATTTAAATTATTATAGAGAAGCTATGGATGAAGCTAATATAGCAATAAGCATTTATCAATACTACACTAAACCTTATTTAATCAAAATGAAAATATTTAACATTTATGAAGAATATGAAGAAATGCTTACAATTGCAGAAGAATTAGAAAAATATAATATAGCAAATGAGGAAACTAATCTTTATAAAATAAAAGCATTAAGCAATAGCAATAAAAGTGAAGAAGCTGAAAAGTTAGCTATAGATATGTTAGAAAATGAAGAAAGTGATTTAGCCCATAAAATACTGTTTGAGCTGGCTATTATATACTATGACAGAAGTTTATTTGATAAAGCATTAGAGTATATAAATGATGCCATTGAAAATTCAAATAATGAAGAGGAATATTTATATTTTAGAGCTTCAACTTATAGATACTTAGGATCTTTTGGCTTTGCAATTAAAGATTATGAAACTCTTATAAATGCCAATAAAGAAAATCCAAGATATTATCCATTCTTAAAGAAGGGACAAATTTTTGAGGAACTTAGAGAATATGAAAAAGCCTTGGAATGTTATAAGGAAGTCTTAGCATTAGATCCAGAAAATCGTACAATTAATAATTCTATAGGAGAAATGTATGATGCTCTTGATGATTATGATAATGCTTTAGATTACTATAACAAGCAAATTGAAATAGAAAGAGGTGCATATTACTATTTAAATAGAGGTCTCCTTTATGCTAGAAATGGTAAATTTGATGAAGCAGAGGACGATTATAGATGTGCAATTGAGCTAGAACCTGAAAATCCTTATGCTTATAATAGTCTTGGATATCTTTATGAAAGAAAAAATGAAGCTGATAAATCTATTCCATATTATAAAAAAGCAATAGAAGCAGATGTAGATAAAAGAGATTTAAGGTTCTATAGAAATATAATTGCTTGTTATAAAAAGTTAGATGAGAACGAACTAGCTTTAGAATATTACGATAAGGCAATTGAAGACTATAGTGATGACGATGAACTTTATTATAGAAAAGCTAAACTGTTAAAGAAAATGAAATTATATAAGGAAGCTATTGAAACTTATTTAAAAGGAATTGAAGTTCATAAACAGCAAGAAGAAACTAAAATAAATATTTTAGAAGATTTTTATGATGAAATTAGCAGTGCATATAAATCAATGGAAGAATATGATAGGGCAATAGAATGGTCTAAAAAGGCATTGGAAATAAATCCTGATTCAAAATATGCGTATGAGAATATGGGAAGAATTTATGATGATCTAAAGGATTATGAAACAGCCATAAAATATTATAAACTTCAGGTTGGTGTTGATAAGGAAAAAGGTATTAATTATTTATTAATAGCTGCAGCCTATAAAGAACTTGGAAATAAAGAAAAAGCAAAATTAAATTATTTGACTGCACTTTCCAAATTCCATAAGGTTGAAGAAAAAACACCTTTTGAGTATAGTAATATCGGAAGCTGTTACAATGGTTTAGAGAACACAAGTAAGGCTATAGAGTATTTGGAAATGGCTATTAATTCAGAGCTGTGTGAACATTGTAACTTTAAAGAATGCTATGATGCTTATTATGTTTTTGGAGAACTTTACGAAAGAGAAAAAGAATATAAAGAAGCTTTGAAATATTATAAAAAAGCGTTAAATGTAAACAATGAGGATAAATCAACTTTAGAAGCGATCGAAAGAATCGAAAAATTATTAAAATAAGAATTTAAGGAGATATTTATGATAATAGGAATTGACTTAGGAACAACAAACAGTTTGGTTTCTTATTTTTCAGAAAATGGTCCGGTAATTATACCAAATAGGCTAGGAGAAAATTTGACACCTTCAATTGTGAGTATTGATGAAGATGAACAAATATATGTTGGACAAGTTGCTAAAGAAAGAAAAATACTTTACCCTGATTTTACTGCAGAAGTATTTAAAAGAAGTATGGGAACTCAGAAAAAATATAAATTAGGGAAAAAGGAATTTTTAGCAGAAGAATTATCTTCATTTGTTATTCGTTCATTAAAAGAAGAGGCAGAAGAGTTTTTAGGACAATCAATAACTGAAGCTGTAATAAGTGTTCCAGCATATTTTAATGATTCTCAACGTAAAGCAACGGTTAGAGCTGGTAAACTTGCAGGATTAAAAGTTGAAAGAATGATTAATGAGCCAACAGCAGCTGCTATAGCATATGGGTTGCACAATAAAAAATCTAATACAAAATTTTTAGTTTTTGATTTAGGAGGAGGAACCTTTGATATTTCAGTATTGGAAGTCTATAAAAATATTATGGAAGTTAGGGCAGTAGCTGGAGATAATTTCTTAGGTGGGGAGGACTTTACTGATATTTTATTCAATATGTTTCTTAAAGAAAAGGAGCTTGATGAAAATTCATTAGATAGAAAAACTTTGGCACATGTAAGAAAACAAGCGGAACTATGCAAGTTAGGTTTTTCAAACGGAAAAGTTTCTTTAATGAAATGCAAAATTAATGATGAGTTAATAGAGTATGAAGTAGCACTTGAGGATTATGAAAAATCTTGCCAGTTATTACTATCAAAAATAAGAAAACCTATAGAAAGAGCACTTGGAGATGCAGCAATAAAGGTTAAGGAAATTGAAGAGATTATTTTAGTTGGAGGTGCAACCAAGTTACCTATAGTTAGGAACTTTGTAGGTAAATTATTTGGTATGCTGCCTAATACTCATATTAATCCAGATGAAGCAGTAGCCTTAGGAGCATCAACTCAAGGTGCAATGAAAGAAAGAAATGAAACAATAAGAGAAATAGTATTAACAGATGTATGTCCATATACACTTGGAACTAATGTATCTGTTCAAAGACAAGGAAATTACTATGAATCAGGACATTTCTTTCCGATAATTGAAAGAAATACGGTGATTCCAGTAAGCAGAACTGAAAGACTCTATACAGTTTATGATAATCAATCTGAAATTAGAATAGAAGTTTTGCAAGGTGAAAGTAGATTGGCTAAGAATAATTTATATCTTGGGGAAATTGTAGTTCCAGTTCAAAGAAAGAAGGCAGGGGAAGAGGCTATAGATGTAACCTATACTTATGATATAAATTCTATATTAGAGGTTGAAGTAACAGTAGTGTCTACAAAATTGAAAAAAAGAATTATAATTCAACAAGATGGAACTAATATGACAGAAGAAGAAATCGAAGAAAGGCTAGCAGAACTAAAGGAATTGAAAATTTTACCTAGGGATAGAGAAGAAAATAAATTGTTGTTATCTAGGGGAGAGAGATTGTATGAAGAGAGTTTTGGGGAAATAAGACAAGAAATAGATGTATGCATGAGAAAATTTGAAGACATACTAGACAAGCAGGATAAGATTCAAATTGAAGAAGCAGCTGGAGAACTAAAAGCTTTCTTTGACGAAATTGAAAGTATAGATTTGCTTTGGTAGCTGAAATGTTATTTAAGTTAAAATGGTAGATAAAAAGTTCTAAATAAAATAGTTTAAAACATACTATATGTATTGTTTTGAACTATTTTATTTTATGATATTAATACTATTGTTATAAAGCTATTATTGTGGTTTGATATATGATTAATTATTGGGAATAATCTCTTGGATCTTTTGTCGTCTAGTTTTGCCAATTAAAAATATGCCTATACCTAGTAATATGATTATTGATCCAAGAATTTGATTATAAGAAATAGATTCACCAAGAATCAAATATGCTAATATACAGGTACCAACTGGTTCACCTAATATGCTCATAGAAATAGTTGAAGCATTTAACCACTTAATCAACCAGTTTAAAACTGTTTGGCCAAGTATTGTCGAAATGAATGCTAAGCCTAGGAAACATAGCCAATCAGATTGTTGATAGCCTATAAGTGGATATCCTAATATAACGGAATATCCTATTAAGAATACGCTGCTGCTCAAATAACAAATAAAAACATAAACAACTAAAGATAATTCCTGTCTTATACTTTGTCCAATAAGAAAGTAAGCTGTAATGACACCAGCAGCTAATAAAGCAAGTAAATCTCCAAGTAATGCTATACCACCAATTTGAAAATCTCCTAAACCTATTATGCAGCTACCTAATATAGATAATAAACCGCCAAAGAGTGATAATTTTTTTAATTTCTCACCAAAGAAAAAATAGCTTCCAATAAAAGCAAATAAAGGCTGCATAGTAACAAGAACTGTTGAACTAGCAACTGAAGTATAGCGTAAGGATTCAAACCAAAGTATATAATGTATTGCAAGAAAAATTCCAGAAGAAAAAACTGCACCTAATTGTTTGAATTTTAATTTTTTTATTTCTAAAATATATTTTTTATTAAAAATGACTACTGGTAGTATCATCAGTGTGGAGAAAAGCAATCTATATGTGGCTATAATGGGAGTAGGTGCTGCTGAAAGTTTTACAAATATTGCAGATGTAGAAATTGCTAAGACTCCAAAAAATAATAATAAGTAATGGATAAATTTATGTGAATTATTCAAAATACAACGTCCCTTCTAGAAAAATATTGATCATAATATCTCATATAATCAAATCAGAATTTTTTATTTAATTATAATTCCATCTACAAAAGTGTAACCTCATTTTCGCAAAAGTTCAACTGTAATTACAATATTATGCTATAATTTACTTAAAGATATATTATTTTTAGGAAGTGAACGGATGATTGAAACAGATAGATTAATTGTTTGTCCAATAAAAGAAATTGACTATGATGATATTTGTGAATATGGTTGTGATGAAGAAACTGGTAAATATATGATACATTGGCCAAAAACAAAAGATGAAATAAGTAATTTTATCAGTGATTGTATTTTCTTTATGAGTTCAGAAAATCCAGCATGGTATGAATTTGTTATAAGACTGAAAGAAACTTCAAAGGTTATTGGAAATGTTAGTTTAATTATTAAAAATTCCGAAGCAGAAATAGGGTGGATTTCAAATAAGAAGTTTTGGAATAATGGTTATATGAGTGAAGCAGTAAAGGCAGTAATTAAAGAAGCCTTTAATAATTTATCTGTAAATAGGATAATAGCAACTTGTGCAGATATGAATATTGGCTCTTATAAAGTTATGGAAAAGTGTAGTATGAAAAGATTGGATTTAGAGAAGAATTATAAAGCAACAAGAAGTGGAAATGAAAAAACTTATAGTAAATTGACTTATGTTATTGACAGAGGAGTCATTTGAAATGAAAAAATTATTATAAGGATGATACAATTGGAACCTTGATGCTGGCTGTATCTTAGGAAGGTAAAGCTAATTGTTTTTTTCAAAAGTTTAATGAAGAAAAACTCAATAACACTAATTCGTCCTATGGTTTATATATCTTAAGCCAGCATAGCAAGTGTTGCTTTAAGTTAGGGCTAAATCAAATTTATATCATATTGTTCCAGTAAGGTCAATATGGTATTATTTGGTTTAGCCTCAGTAATTATACCGTGAAAATCAGTTATATTTGAGAAATTAAAAATTCCATCTAAGTTGAATCTCTCATTTGGTGCTAAGAGAAATAATTCTTTAGATATTTTCATAATTGCCTTTTTAGTGCCAACATCTTCAGAACTACCAGTGCTAATAGCTCCATCTCTAAGATCCATTCCGCTGCAGCCTATAAAAGCTTTATTACAACGATAAAGTTTTATTTGTTCAGTTGAGTGGAAACCTATGTTTCCGCCTACAAGAGGACTATATTCCCCACCTATAAAGATTAAGTGTACTTTTGAATCTAGACTTATCATTGATGAAATCTCAACCATATTTGTAATTAAAGTGATTTTTCTATTATTTTCTGTAATTAGTTTTGTAAGCATATAGGATATGCTAGAGGCATCTAAAAAAATAGTATCATTTTCATTTATTAGTTCATAAGCCTTTTTCGCTATTACTTCTTTTAAATCTATATTTTTTTCTACTCTTTTGAAAAAGCTCTCACCATTTACTATAGTGCGCGTTATGTTAATTGCACCACCATAAGTACGCTGGAGCAAGTTGTTTTTTTCTAGAACTTGAAGATCTTTTCTGATCATGCTTTCACTTACTTTAAATTGTAAACTTAAATCTTTTACTAATACTTTCCCATCTTGTTCAAGCATATCTAAAATATGCTTGTGTCTT
The DNA here is from genome assembly GCF_000340885.1 of Clostridium saccharoperbutylacetonicum N1-4(HMT). Taxonomy (NCBI): domain Bacteria; kingdom Bacillati; phylum Bacillota; class Clostridia; order Eubacteriales; family Clostridiaceae; genus Clostridium; species Clostridium saccharoperbutylacetonicum. Next base: position 2,756,520 of record NC_020291.1, read on the forward strand.
TCTTCAATAAACATAATTTCCTCCAACATATTCTCATTTATTTCTATTTTAACAATGAGAATGTTAAAATGCAATTAAATTAATTGACAAATCTCATTAAACAAAATAAAATGATACTAAATGATAACAAATTATACTAAACGAGAATGAATTGCGTTGGGAGATGAGGAAAATATGAAGAAAGCAGTATTTTTTGATATTGATGGAACCTTACTTGATTGTATAAATGGAATAATGGATATTACACCAAGAGTAAAGATGGCAATACGTAAATTGCAGGAAAAAGGAGATTATGTATTCATTGCAACTGGAAGACCATATGCGTTTCTTAGTAGTGCCTTGCTTGATTTTGGATTTGATGGCTTTGTGCTTACAAATGGTTCGTATGTAATACTTAACGATAAGTGTCTATATAAAGAAGCAATTGATAAAGAAGTTATTATAGAACTTACTTCAAATTTTGAAAAACATGATATTGAATATATACTACAAGGCGAGAAATATTCATATATAAAAGATGAACATAAGAAGTTACATTCATTTTATGATACTTATAATATATCTAAAAAGTATCTAGAGGGAAATTACAAACTTGAAGATGTTGATATATACAAGATAGAAATGTTATGCGAAAATACACATGGAATAGATTATTGCTTATCTCTTGAAGATAAATGCTTTAATTACATCTATAACTCAGAAGATGGTTCTTTTGAATTATATTCAAAAAGGAGTTCCAAAGCTTCTGGAATTTTAAAAATATTAGATTTCTTGAATATTCCTTTAGAGAATAGCTATGCTTTTGGTGATGGAAAAAATGATATAGAAATGTTGTCAACGGTTGGATGCGGAATAGCAATGGGAAATGCAGACGATTATGTAAAAGGTTATGCAAAAAAAGTTACAGATACAGTTCAAAATGATGGAGTGGCTTTAGAAATAGAAAAATTTATTTTATAGTTTAATATAAATCATAGTTTAAGCGTAATAACTGCTCGTCAATTTACGAGCAGTTATTTTTAAAATTATATTGGTAAAATTAATATTTTTTGATTTAAATCACATTCTAATAAATAGATAAAAGTTATAATAGAGTCAGAAGTTAAGTTAAATAATAAGGCTTCTAAATATGAGATATTAAAGTTCTCATAATAGGCAAGGAGGAAATAATTATGTTTAAACAATGGGAAGGCTTTAAAGAAGGAACTTGGCAAGAAGGAATAGATGTAAGGAACTTTATACAAAAAAATTATAAATTATACGAAGGTGATTCAAGCTTCTTAGAAGATAAAACTGAAAAGACAAGTAAAGTATGGGAAAAAGCATATGCTCTTATAGTTGAAGAGGTTAAAAAAGGAATAATTGATGTTGCTACAGATAGAGTATCAGGAATTGATAACTACGAAGCAGGATATATTGATAAAGACAATGAAGTTATAGTTGGACTTCAAACAGATGCACCACTAAAGAGAATAGTAAATCCATTTGGCGGACTTAGAATGGTTCAAAGTTCATTAAAGGAATATGGCTATGAATTAGATCCAGAAATAGAAAAGCATTTTTCTAAGTACAGAAAAACTCATAATGAAGGGGTTTTTGATGGATATACTAAAGAAATCAGAGCAGCAAGAAGTGCAGGCCTTCTAACAGGACTTCCAGATGCATATGGAAGAGGAAGAATAATCGGGGACTATAGAAGAGTAGCTCTTTATGGAATTGATTATTTAATAGAAGAAAAGAAAAGAGATTTAGATAATTTAAATGGAGATATGCTTGATGAATTAGTAAGAAAAAGAGAAGAAGTATCAATGCAAATCAGAGCTTTAAGTGAAATTAAATCTATGGCAGCTAAATATGGAATAGACATATCAAAACCAGCTGCAAATGCAAAAGAAGCAGCTCAACATTTATATTTTGGATATTTAGCAGGAATTAAAGAAAACAATGGAGCAGCAACTTCTTTTGGAAGAACTTCAACCTTCTTAGATATATATCTTGAAAGAGATCTAGAAGCAGGAGTTATAACAGAAAAAGAAGCTCAAGAAATTGTAGATCAATTAATTATAAAATTAAGATTAGTTAGACACTTAAGAACTCCAGAATACAATGAATTATTTGGTGGAGATCCTACATGGGTAACAGAATCAATTGGTGGAATGGGGATCAATGGTAAATCACTTGTAACTAAGAACTCTTTTAGATATCTTCATACTTTAATTAATCTTGGAACTTCAGCAGAACCAAACTTAACAGTTTTATGGTCAGATAAATTACCAGAAAACTTTAAGAAGTATTGTGCAGAAATTTCAATAAAAACAGATTCTATTCAATATGAAAGCGATGAAGTTATGAGACCAGTTTATGGTGATGATTATGCCATAGCATGTTGTGTATCAGCAATGAAGGTTGGTAAGCAAATGCAGTTCTTTGGAGCTAGAGCAAATATAGCTAAATCTCTTTTATATGCAATCAATGGTGGAGTAGATGAATTAAAAGGGATTAAGGTTGTACCAGGAATTGAACCTATAAAAGACGAGATTTTAGACTTTAAGAAAGTTAAAGAAAATTATAATAAGGTATTAGAATATGTTGCTAAGGTTTATGTAGACACTATGAACATAATTCACTTTATGCATGATAAATATGCTTATGAAGCAGGTCAAATGGCACTTCATGATACAGCAGTAGAAAGATTAATGGCTTTTGGAATAGCAGGTCTTTCAGTAGCTATAGATTCCTTGTCAGCAATAAAATTTGCAAAGGTTAAGCCAATCAGAAATGAAGCAGGTATAACAGTAGACTTTGAAGTTGAAGGGGATTTCCCTAAGTACGGAAATGATGATGATAGAGCAGATGATTTAGGTGTTGAATTAGTTACTAGATTTTCAAATGAACTTAAGAAACATCCTTTATATAGAAATGCAAAACACACATTATCAGCATTAACAATAACTTCAAATGTTATGTATGGAAAGAAAACAGGAACAACTCCAGATGGAAGAAAGAAAGGCGAACCATTAGCGCCAGGAGCAAATCCAATGCATGGAAGAGATATAAATGGAGCATTAGCATCATTAAATTCAGTGGCTAAGATACCATATAATGAAATCTGTCAGGATGGAGTGTCAAATACTTTTTCAATAGTACCAGATGCCTTAGGAAAAGATGAAAATCAAAAGACTACTAACCTAGTAGCAATACTAGATGGGTATTTTGTACAAGGAGCACATCACTTAAATGTTAATGTTCTTAATAGACAAACTTTGATTGATGCAATGGAAAATCCAGATAAATATCCAACTTTAACAATAAGAGTTTCAGGATATGCTGTTAACTTTAGCAGATTATCTAAGGAACAACAATTAGAAGTTATAAGTAGAACTTTCCATGAAAGCATTTAAGGCAGTTAACAGTTGAGGATGAAATCCCTACGGGATTTCTAAAATATATACTTAAGAAGAAAAGCTTTCAGCTTTTCTTCTTGCACTTTAGATAAATAACTGTAAATTGTAACTTGTAAACTGTAGCTTGACATAATTAACTGTAACCTGTAAATTGTAAACTATAGAAGGGCGGTGATTAATGTGGCGGTAGGAAAAATTCATTCAATAGAAACAATGGGACTTGTAGATGGACCTGGAATTAGAGTTGTTGTATTTTTGCAAGGTTGTGCTTTACGGTGTAAGTTTTGTCACAATCCTGATACTTGGGCTATGAATGGTGGAGAAGAATATACTCCAGAGCAATTAGTGAAAAAAATAGAAAGATTTAAATCCTATTTTTCAAGCAGCGGAGGAGGGGTTACCTTTTCCGGAGGAGAGCCGCTAAGACAACCAGAATTTTTATTGGAATGTTTAAAATTATGTAAAAGCAAAGGTATAAACACTTGTATAGATACTGCAGGATATGGCTTTGGTGATTATGATGAAATTTTGAAATATACTGATTTAGTTTTATTTGATATAAAGCATATTACTAGAGAAGGATATAAGAATATCACTTTAATGGAAATAGACGAATCTTTAAATTTTTTAGAAGCTATGAAAAGAAATAATACTAAAATGTGGATAAGACATGTTGTTGTTCCTGGAATAACAGATGGTGTGGAGCATTTAAAAGAATTAAAGGAATATATAGATACAATACCTAATGTTGAAAAAGTGGAATTACTTCCGTATCATTTACTTGGAAAGAATAAGTATGATACTTTGGAAATAAAATATCCTCTTGAAGGTGTAAAGGCAATGGATAAAGATTTACTTAAAAAGTATCAAAAAGAAATATTCGAGAAATAATAATTTAACTGACAATGGAGGAATAGATTGTGAATAATCAGTGTATGAATTGCTGCAATAATTCTGTAGGTCAGTTTTGTGCAAGTAAAGTTCCAATATTTGAAAATTTAAATGATGAAGAAATTATAGAAATTGCAGATATTATAGAACATAAGGAATTTGCAAAGGGAGATACTATTTTTATAGAAGGAGATGTTGCTAAGACCTTATATTTTATAAATCAAGGAAAGATAAAATTATATAAATATACGAAAGATGGAAAAGAACAAATTTTACATGTACTTTCTGGGAGAGATTTTTTCGGTGAATTAGAGCTTATAAAACCATCTAAATATGGATTTAATGCTAAAGCAATTGAGAATTCAAAAATATGTACTATTACTAAAGATGAAATGAGAGCCATAATGATGAGGAATCCGGAAATTGGAATAAAAATTCTAGAAGCTGTTGCAGAAAGGCTAGCGAGAATTGAAAGTCTAGTTCAAAATCTTGCAACTAATGATGTGGATTCAAGAATGGCTTATTTATTAATTGATTTAGCAGAAAAATATGGTGAAAATAAAGATGGAAAAATATATATTAAATTACCATTATCAAGAGTAGAAATGGCAAATTATATTGGTGTTACTAGAGAAACCATAAGTAGAAAACTAAAAAAGCTTGAAGTTGAAAAACTAATTGAAATAATAGGAACAAAAACAATTGTAATCCTTGATAAGGACGGATTACAAGATTATATTTAAAGTAAAAGTTCATTATTACATTTGTAGTAGTGAACTTTTTATTATAAATATCCAAATCAAGAATTAGATATATGCAACAATTACCGAAATATGATACATTTATCTTCCGCAGGACTAGTGAAATTTTCGCTGGAAGGTTCTAAATGTGGGCTTGTCGTCATTTTAGCGTGTTCCAGATGTAAAATCCCCAAGGAGAAAGTTCATGTTTCCAAATATAAAATTTGGACATTCACTTTTAGACAAGCTGAAAATGAAACAAGCCCACATTAATACCCTTCAACAGCTCAATTTCACATGCCTGCTCCAGAAAAAAATGTATCATATTTCTAGTGAAGTGTTACGGTTATAATTTCTCAATTATGCATGTATATTACATTTATAAGTTTGGTTATTCATTTGGATATCTATATTATTGAAGAGGAATGATTAATAATGAATGATGAAGGAGCAAAGCTCCAAGAAGAAAGTTAATGTAGTCAAATTCAAGATTTGGACATTCACTTTTTCTGCGGAATTTCTTGATATTAAGTTCAAGCGTGACTGTTAACATGGGAAAAAAACAGGTTTAATGATATTATTAGAACAACTGTAATTATTGATAAGACTACAAGAACTATAAGTAAGCTAATAAAGAAAAACAGTTTTTATTATACTATCATGAATAGGGAGATTAATCCTTTAGCTCAATTATAGGAATAAATATAGGAAGGTTGAAGATAAAATATGATACGACCGAGAATTTTTGGCGGATGTATAACAATTGATCAATTGGAAATAATAAGTAATATGGCAAAGAAATATGGAGGAAATCAAATACGCTTCACCTCAAGGCAGGAAATTCAACTGTTGTCAGTTAAAAAGGAAGTTTCTAGTGAGGTATTAGAGGAACTTAGTAAAGCTGGATTGACTACTAAGGCTACTAATGACCAATGGAAAATAAATGTTGCATGTTCTCCTCTTTCAGGAGTAGCAGAAGATGAAGCTTTTGATGTTACACCATATATGCAAGCTGTTGTTGATTTAATGATGAAAGGTCCTAGAACTTTAAATTCGCCTAAAAAATATAAGATAGCTTTTTCAAATAATTTTGAAGATACAGCTAATGCAACCATTGCAGATATAGGATTTATAGCTAAAACTGTTAATGGAAAAAGGGGCTTTGAAGTATATGTGGCTGGTGGTTTAGGTAAGAATCCAAGAGTTGGTATAAAGCTTGAAGAATTTATTGAAGACAAATATGTATTAAATTATGTACAAGCTATGAAGCAACTTTTTGAAAGAGAAGGGGACGGAAACGATAGACGAAAAGCTAGATTAAGATTTGTTCTTAAAAGCTTAGGAGAAGAAAAATTTATAGAAAAATTCAAAAATGAATTAAATAAAGTTAAAAGTGAAAAAAATTTAGAACTTAATATAAAGCATGATCAGGATAAAATAGAAAAAGCAAAAAAAGTTACTGAAAAAGATTGTAAGGACAAATATGGCAATAGAATAATCAATCAAAAACAAGATGGGTATTATTCGGTACATGTTCACCCTACGAATGGCAATATTTCTATTAATAATTTAGAGGATATTTTGAAATTTATAAGGGATTTAGATTATGCAGTATCTATAAGATTAAATTTGACACAAGGATTTTTTGTTAGAGATTTAAATAAACTTGATGCAGAAAAACTAGTGGATTTAACCTCATATTTTTCCTCTAAATTTAGTATAGACAATTCAGTGGTTTGTGCTGGAGCTAGGATTTGTAAATTTGGAATAAATAATTCACAAGCACTACTATATAAGCTTATTGAAACCTTCAAAGACAAATCTTTTGAAATAAAAAATGCTTTACCAGAAATAATTATTTCTGGCTGCTCAAATTCATGCGCTCAACCTCAAAAGAGTATAATTGGACTTATTGGAAAGAAAAGATATACTGAAGATGGACTTGTACCAGTATACTCTATATTATTTAATGAAAAAATAGGAAGAGATGCTGAGAAGCTTGGAGAAATATATGGAGAAGTTCCAGCAAAAAGGGTACCTAGCTTTTTTGAAGAATTGGCAAAATTGAAAGTGGAAGCTGAATGTAAAGATTTTGGCATTTTTATAGAAAATAAAGAAAGAGAAATAAGGGCATTAGTAAAGAAGCATTCATATATAGAGGGTATTAATGGAAATCCAGATATATATTCTGATTTTGAATAAAAGCTAAAAAATGCTGCTTAAAATATAAATGGATTGTGATACCATAATTTTACTGCTATTATTAGTATCACATATCCTTGAACAAAATAGATATTATTTTTATAGGATACTCTCTTATAATAATAAATCATTATAAGAGCATAAATTATTTCTTAAAGCATTTTCTCTTAATGATAAATAGAGCTCAGCTTTGGTGGCATTATCATATGGCATTACAAAAAATATTCCTATTCCAAATGCTAGTGTATCTAATAAGTACCAACCCAAAAATGATAAATCTAATACAAACATATCTAATTTATGTCCCATGGTCATTTCGTTACTTAAGGAAATTGCCTTTTCAACTCCTATATTAGGATTGTCAGCAAGAATGTATGGTACCATTCTATAAGAATATGATTTTATTATGCCAGGTATAACTAATAACAAGCTCCAAATAAAAATTAAAATCTTTGTTGCTAGCATTGCTTTTATTATTCCAAGATAATGTTCTTCGTAAAAGCCAAAACTAAAGCATTTTTTATCATAGAGATATTGAGCCGAGTTAATAAAATATTTTCTTCCACCCACTTCTAAGCAATATCCAATAAAAATACGAATAGCCAATAATATCAGAATTGCAGATAAAGAAAATGACATGACTTTCCAATGAATAAAGCTGTTATGATAAAAATTAAAAAAAATAGAATGTCTTGAGTTATTAAAGTGATGATTACCGCCACTCAATAAATTATTACCACCTACTAAAGCAATTATTATACTAATTAAAAATGCATTCCAATAGTTTACGGCTAAAATAGCTTTAGCTCTTTCTTTTAGTTCTTTTCTACTCCACATATATTTCCCCCATTTAAGTATTAAATTATTTTGTTTGAAATTTTATAAAATTTCAGCTATTAAATATGATATAAGGTAGATAACATAAAAGTATTATAAGTTATAAAATACCATATAACAAGTTAACGGAAATGTCAAAAAAGACGTTTTAAAGTTGGATGTATATTCCAAACATATCAAATCTACGAATTTCATTAAATTGCTAGTCTTTTCTCATGATTTCATTTTTATTTTAGAAGGTTGATAGTGAATAGAAATTTTAATAATATTTCATATTTGCTAGAAATATAAGAAGGAATTTGTCTTCTCTTGTATAATTAGATATATTGAGGGGAGTGAGGTTTATGGTTATTGAAAAGGTTAAAGAAAATTTTAAAGAAATCATAGAAAAAAACAAAAATGATAAAGATACATTACGAGGAATAATAAGAAAACTTCGTGATGAGAAAGCAATGTGGGAAGATGACAACAATCAATTTCAAAAAGGGAAATTAGAAGAATTGCAAGTTTTGATTGACTATGCTAGTAAATTTATCAATAGGAATGCATAATATTACGAACTCTAGAAATAGAGTTCGTTTTGATGTAAATGTTATCTTAATTAAGAAGCATTTGTGGAATAAACTCTTTAAGCCACTGAGTTACTCCAATTGAATTAATTCTCTGCTTATTAATTAGGAGATAGCTTTCCATGCTTGGTGGAGTACTTTCAAGTAATTTTACTTCAATTAGTGAGCCATCTTGAATAAACTTCTTAGCAGCAGATTCTAATAAAAAACTATATCCTATTCCTTCTTTTAAAAATGTAATAATATTACTGCTAATATTTATATCTAAAGGATAAACATAATTTTTCGGGAAAATTGAGTAGAACCATTCTGTAAATGAATCAGTTTGAATAGCTGAGCACAATAATGGAAGATTCCTAAGTTCTTCGTTTGTTATTCCACTAGAGATTAATTTTCTATTCTGTGCTCCAGTTAGTAGTATAATTTTATCACTAAAGAAAGGCTCACATACAAATTTAGGAGACTTAATGTCCCAATATATAAATGCAATATCTAATTGATCTTCATGGAGCATTTGTATAAGATTTTCACTGTGTTCAATAGTTACTTTTATAGCAATTTTTTTGTTTTGCTGCATATATTTAAGAATCATTTCTTGAACATGGCAGTCATAAATAGAGTGTACAACTCCAATATTAAGTGTATCATTAAATAATTCAAGATTTCTAAGGTGGAAAATAGCAGATTCTTGCAAACTAAGTAATTGCTTTGCATAAGGGAGAAAAGCTTCACCTGCGTTTGTTAACTCAACATTTTTATTTGTTCGTATAAATAATGTCTCACCTATATTAGATTCTAAATGTTTTATTCTACTAGTGATAGTAGATTGGACTACATGAAGCTGATCAGCTGTCTTTGTAAAGTTTTTAAGCCTAGCTAAATAGATGAAAGTTGTTAAAAGATCATTATCCATATTTTGTATTATTCCTTATCTATAATTAATTTTTTTGATTGTTACTATTGAATATATTCGTTGTACAAATTGAAAAACCTTTTTTATAATCGGAATTGTAAATAATAAAAAGATTTTTTTAAATGAAAGGAAGAAAACATATGAGTAGTATTGTTTTAATGATTGTAGATGTTCAAAATGAATTGATTAAGAATCATCCGTATAATGAAAAAAAAGTTATTGAGAATATTAAAAAACTAATCCTAGAAGCCAGAAAAAATGAGCATAAAGTTATATATGTACGTCATGATGATGGGATTGGCAGTGAATTGGAAAAGGGTACAGACGGCTGGCAGATTTATGATGAAATAGCACCTGACGATAATGAGTATATCATTGAAAAAGAATATAATAGCGCTTTTCATAAAACTGAATTAAGAAATTACTTGGAGGAAAAAGGCATTACTACAATTATTCTTGTAGGGTTACAAACAGAATATTGCATGGATGCCACTTTAAAAAGTGCTTTTGATTATGAATATAAAATAATTATTCCAGAAGATACAAATTCAACTTTTGATAATGAGTATCTATCTGGTGAGAAACTTTATGAATTTTATAATTATAAAATTTGGAATAATCGATTTGCTAGTGTTATTCCAATGGAAGATACAGTGAAAATTTTAAGGAATAACTGATTTTTATTTGAATATTGTATTAGAGTAACTCAATTATCTAGTTTATTTTTGAGTTGCTCTATTTCAGATTTTAATTGATTTACGCAGGCTTCTAATTCAGCTAGCCTTATTGTATCTGTATTAATAGATGAGTCTGGAGTATGTTCTTTTTTATTCTTTGAGGATTTGTTATCATTTTTTGAAATAGAATCTTGGTTAGTATTTGTGGGATTTGTGTTGCAAAAAGGATTGTTGACATTATAATTGAGTGGACTAAAATATCTACCTGGTCCTCCTTGAAAGTATTGTTGTTGAGAATTATATGTTAAAATTGCTTGCCCAACTAATTCAAGCCAATTCCCAAGGGCATTTTGAACATTATAAGGAATACTTCCAGCAATTATATTTCCAAGAATTTCTCCTATCACAACAAATAATGCTGGATTTAAACATTGAAATCCATTGGGAATATCTGAACAGCCCATATTATTTGAAGTATTACTACTCTTTGATTGAGTTTTGTTAGTATTATCCTTATTGGTGTTAGCATATCCACAAGCTTTAGCTAAGTCTTCAAAACTATTCCATCCTTTGAATTCCATTGTATCCTACTAATTTAAATGCTTTAATTTAATATATTATTCCTTTATAAGAAGTGTTACAATAAAGTGAAATAGTCAAAATAGATATTAAAGCTATAGGAAGAATAATTAGATTAATGAAGGGATGCGTAGATATGTTTAAAGAGATGAGAAGAAGTGACAGATTAATTAGTACTGAAGAGGCTAAAGTCATGTTAGAAAAATGTGATTATGGAGTTTTATCTACAATAGGTGAAAATGGATACCCATATGGATTACCTATTAATTATGTCTATAAAGATAATGCATTATATTTTCATTGTGCTACAGAAGGAACTAAATTAGAAAATTTAAAAAATAGCAATAAGGTTTCTTTTTGCGTAGTTGGAGATACCTGTGTTTTACCTGATAAATTTAGTACAAATTATGAAAGTGTAATTGTATTTGGAAAAGCTAATGAAGTTTTAGGAGAAGAAAAAAATATGATTCTTCTAGAATTAATAAATAAGTATTCACCGGATTACATAGAAAATGGAAAGAAGTATATTTCAGCATCTATCATAAAAACGAATGTAATAAAGATAGATATAGAATATATTTCTGGTAAAGCTAGAAGATAATTGCTATTGAATAAAATTTGACGAATTACTTGGAATTTTTCTTGAATTTATTATATAATTTAATATATATATATAATATTAATAGGTATAAGAGAGGGAGAAAAATGGAACAAATAAATGTGAGAAAAATAAAAATAACTGATTATGAGAATATATACACATTAAATCAAGAACTAGGGTATTTATATTCAATAAAAAAGACAAAAGAAAGAATTCAAAATATAACAGAAAATGCAAAGGATATTATTTTAGTTGCCGAGCATGGCGCAGAAGTAATTGGATATATTCATGGAAGCCCGTATGAATTGCTTTATATGGATTTATTAATAAATGTTTTGGGATTTGTGGTTAAAGAAAAGTATAGAAATAACGGCATAGGAAATGAATTGATGAATAATTTGGAACAGTGGGCTAAGAAAAATGGATATAGCGGAATAAGATTAAGTACTGGATTTGATAGGTTGAATGCTCATAGATTTTACCAAAGACATGGATTTATTAATGTAAAAAAGCAAATGAATTTTTTGAAAATCTTTGAAAAGGCTAATTCGTAACATTTTAAAATTATTTATTAATGAAATTATTATATGTTATAATAATTATATAGACATAAAATCATGGAAGGTGAATAAGATGAAAATGGGAAATCAAGAAGAAGTTATCCATAATCAAAATAATAAGAAAGTACAAGGTAAAAAAAGTACCAATATGCTATTAGCAGCATTTGTTATGTTCATTTTCCCTATAATAGCAGTAATTTTAGGTGCGTATCTTGGAGCCTGTATAGGGGAAGCAATGAATTCATCTTCTATTATTTTTCAAATAATTGGAGGATTAGTGGGAGTGATAATTGCTGGAATTGGAATAAAGTTATTTGACAAAGCTTCTAAAGTTGACGAAAAAGCTGAAAAAATATACTGGGATGATTTATAATAAAAATACATATTAGATAAATTTGATTAATAGTATGCCACTTAGTAGCATACTATTAATATGTCTACGTTTACAAAAATAAAAAAGATTAATTGATGAAATTATTCAATTGAAATTCCTTTTGCTCTCATAGGTTCTAATACTTCTTCATCACACATGCTTATAAGTTCAACAGTTTCAAGGTTTGGTAAGTTTTCAAAGCCCTGTACTGAGTGTACATCAAAGAAGTCATCTTCTCCATCCCAATCAGGAATAATTAAACCATAAATATCATTTCCGCCATCAAAATATAAGTCTGTAATTTTATCTAGGTCTTGTTGAGTTAGTGAAAGTTCTTCAAAAAATTCTAACATTTCTTCAATGGGTCCTGCATTTGAATACCATTCATATTTGTCTGTGTAAAGTTCCTTGTTTTTTTCTAATTCAGCTTCAAAGGATGGATTTTGTTCTAATAAAGAATTAATTACAATTAACTTAAAGTTAAAATCATCAAAAAGTCTTGTCTTATCAATATATCGTTTCACAAGTTTTGCCCTCCATAATTTAAATAAATAATTGCTTCATAGTTATGTTATATTATAGTACTAGGTTTATTATTACACAATAATTATCAAAATACATTTTTGTTAATATTTTAATTGAAATACAATGGAAATAATTTTGAAAGTTTGGTAAAATAAATTATTAATGACGAAAATAAGGAGTAGGCAATATGAGAAAGAATACGGTTATTCTTGCTATAACAAGTGTGATAGTTGTAATTATGGCAAGTGCAGCTGCAGGGATTTTATTAGCAATAAAAACATCAATTCCAGTTAGCGATGAAAGTAATAAAGCAAAGCCAAAATCTGAAATAATTAAAAAAGAAACAGCTAATTCAAGTTCAACATTAAATTCGAATTCAAATGAATGGAAGCAAGAAAATGGTAGTTGGTATTTTATTATTAATGGTGAAAAACAAAAAAATTGGATACTGAGTAATAATAGATGGTATTTTCTTGGAAGTGATGGCAAAATGAAAACTGAATGGGTGAAGGATAAAAATAAGTGGTATTATTTTGGAAATGATGGGAAAATGAGGACTGGGTGGCTTAAGTTTAATAGTAATTGGTATTACTTAAATGATGACGGAGGAATGGAAGTAAATACAAATATTAGTGGACTGTATATTAATGAAAAGGGTATATTACAAGGAAAATCTTAATAAAATATAAGAAACACGTACAGAAGAGTTATTGTAAAAAATGGTGTAATGTTTTTAATTAAGAAAGATTACATTAGGTAGGTTTAATTTTACAATAGTTTCTTCTATTTTTTATTCTTTTAGGAATCTGTAATGCAGTAAAATATGTCGATAATATATAAAAAAGAATATTTAAATGAGTTGTGTATTTTGTTTTATGATGTATGTAAAAAGTTTTTTTATAAAGAATAATGTTATAATTACCAGTTATGTTATAATATATGAATAAGAATAAATAAGATTGTCGAATCAAAAATGAAAGGAAAATTAAAATGAAAAGAATAGAATTTACAAAAGTTATAGCTAGTGTGCTTGTAGTAGGATCAGTTTTTGCATTAAATTCAGTGGGAGCAAGTGCAGAATGGAAACAGGATTCTCATGGCTGGTGGAATACTGAGGGAAATTCATATTCTATTGGTTGGAGAGAAATTAATGGAAAGTTATATTATTTTGGACAAGACGGTTATATGCTACATGATACTAGAATTGGATATTATATATTAGGATCTGATGGTGCTTTGATTCCGTCAATTCAAAATGATTTAACAGAAGCTGAAAAAGATAAAGGAAACAGTAATCAAACTAATATACAAAAAAGCGATGGTTCAAAATCTATAAATAATACTGATGTTAAAAGTCAATTTACATTAGATGGAGTTACTTTAAAGCTTGAGAATAGTGCATATGTACTTGGAACAAAGCAAATTAAATTTTACATTACAAACAATACAGATGAAATTCGTGTATGTAAAGCAGATTATGTCGTAAGCAAGTTTGAAGATGATATGTGGCATACTTTTTCACAATTTACTAAATCTGATGATAAATCAGTAGTTATAAATCCAAAAGATACTGAAGAGGGAACAATTTCACTAAATGTTTTGAAAGGCTTCACTCAATTTACTCCAGGAAAATATAGGGTAACAAAAAGAATTGGTTCAGAAGATTACACTGTAGAATTTGATTTAAAGGAAAAGTTAAGTTAATAAGGATAAAATGCACTGATTAATTTATTTAAATCAGTGCATTTTCCTTAAAGATTTAGTTGAAACTTAACGACAAATATATATATTAAGAAGTAACTAAGAATAGGTCAAAGTTTTATAGAATTTTATGAAATTATTGTCACTACATTGTGATAGTTAATTTTATGTAAAAAATATGAAATTAATACTGTTTAATACATAGATGTAATGACATAATATTTTAAAACATTAATGTATATCTTGAAACATGGAATGTTTGATTGATGGGAGAATATGAGATGACTACTTTTAGGGAATTAGTAAATATTGAGTCAATTAAAAAAATTGCAGAAAATATTTATGCCATAGCTAAAATTCCACTTGCAATTATAAGTATTGATGGAACTATAGAGCTCGAAGTTGGATGGCTTGATATATGCAATAAGTTTCATAGGGCACATAATACCACTTGTAAGTTTTGTTTAGAAAGTGATAATTATCTAAAAAAACATATCTTAGATGGTGAGTATGTGGAATATAAATGTAAAAATGGAATGTGGGATATTGGAATACCAATTATTATTTCAGGAAGTCATATTGCAACGCTTTATTTTGGACAATTTTTTTATGACGATGATGCTATTAATATAGAGTTTTTTAAAGAGCAGGCTTTGAAATTTGGGTTTGATGAAAAAGATTACTTCGAAGAGCTTAGTAAAGTTCCTATTCTATCAAGAGAAAAAGTCAATCACATAATTGAGTATCATAAAGGCTTGATCGAAACAATGGCTGAAAGTGGTTTAAGGCTAATAGAGTACAAAAAATCAGAAGAAAAATTAAAAAAAAGTCAAGAGTATTTAAATTCTATTTTTAGTTCTGTAAATGATACAATATTTATTTCTGATTTTTATGGGAATATATTGGACATAAATAAAACAGCTACGGTTATGTTTGGTTATTCTAGAGAAGAGTTTTTACATAAAAATATTGATAATATCATTTCTAATAATTCACCATATAATGAAATGTCCTTATATGTAATAATTAGAAGGTTAAGGGTTGAAAAGAAATTAGTACTTGAATTAATTTGTATAGATAAGGATAATAATGAATTTTGGGTTGAAATTAATATACGTATTGTAAATATTAATGGAAGAGAAAGTATTTTAGGAACTGTACGAAATATATCAGAAAGAAAGCAAGCTGAATTAACTGTTAAAAATCAAGCTTTAGAACTAGATAAGTTAAGGACAGAATTTTTTGCAAATATTTCACATGAGTTGAGAACACCATTAAATATTTTACTATGTTCAAATAAAGTTTTAATGATGAATTTGGAAAAAGAAAATATTAATAGAAAAAAAATTTACGATAATATAAATATTCAAACACAAAATTGTTTTAGATTAATGAGGTTAGTGAATAACTTGATTGATGTGACAAAGTTGGATTCTGGTTTCTTGGAAACAAATATGATAAATTGCAATATTGTTGAGGTTGTAGAAGACATAGTTTCATCTGTTGTAGAATATGCAAGAACAAATGATTTGGAGCTTATATTTGATACAGATTTAGAAGAAAAAATAGTAGCTTGTGATTTAGATAAGATGGAAAGAATAATGCTTAACCTTTTATCTAATGCTGTAAAATTTACAGATACAGGTGGACACATTCTTGTTAACATAGCTGATGGAGAAGAGTATTTAACAATTTCGGTTGAAGACAATGGGGTTGGCATACCTAAAGATAAAATAGATATAATATTTGATAGATTTAGGCAGGTTGATAAGTCATTTACAAGAAATCAAGAGGGAAGTGGAATAGGGTTATCGCTTGTAAAATCATTAGTAGAAATGCAAGGGGGGACCATATCTGTAGAAAGTGAATGTGGAGTTGGAACAAAATTCATAATAAAATTCCCTGTTAAAATTGTGGATGGAAATAATAGCAGTGAAAACTATAAATTGGTAAGTAATAGTTTAAATAACCGTGTTGAAAAGGTAAGAATTGAATTTTCAGACATTTATGCAATTAAGCAATTTGAAAGAAGTTAGAATTATAAGAAACAAGGAAGTTAGGCAATAGAAAAATTGCTAGCTTCCTTGTTTTAATTTTATGATTAAAGATTTCTACTCCATTC
The DNA here is from genome assembly GCF_000340885.1 of Clostridium saccharoperbutylacetonicum N1-4(HMT). Lineage (NCBI taxonomy): Bacteria > Bacillati > Bacillota > Clostridia > Eubacteriales > Clostridiaceae > Clostridium > Clostridium saccharoperbutylacetonicum. The sequence continues at coordinate 2,773,214 of NC_020291.1, forward strand.
AGCTATGGCTTTAATATCTTCAGGAGTTGTTCTACAACATCCTCCAACTAACTTAGCTCCAGCTTCAAACCAACCTTTTGCATTACAACAATAAGAATGACTTGAGGAATTACCGTGCCAGGTTTTAGAATTAGCATCATATTTTTCACCTGAGTTAGGATAAACCACTATAGGTTTATTAGAATTATTCTTTATTTCAGTAATCAATAATTGTACATATTGAGGAGCAGTACAATTTAAACCAATTGCTGCTACTTGACTATAATCATCTAGACTTTTAGCACATTCAGCAATAGGAGTTCCATCACTTATTTCTAATTCATTTTTACAGCTGAAACTAATCCAACAATAAACATTTGGGAATTCTTTTAGAAGCTTAATAATAGCCTTTGCTTCCATAAGGCTTGGAATTGTTTCACAAGCAAGTATATCAACGCCTTCTTCAATTAACAGCTTAATTCTTGGTCTATGAAAGGATATAAGCTCTTCTTCAGTAATATTGTAATCTCCACGATATTCTGAACCATCAGCAAGATAAGCACCATAAGGACCTACAGAACCAGCAACTAAAGGAGTTGGTCTATTTTTTCTATTCTCAGAATTATTCCAAAAGTCATCTCTTGCCTTTTTAGCAATTTGCACAGATCTTTTTATAAGAGATATGGCTTCAGCTTCAGAAAATCCTTTTTGCACAAAACCATCAATAGTAGCTTGGTAGCTTGAAGTTATTGCACAGTCAGCACCAGCAGCAAAATAATCATAATGTACTTTCCCGATCATTTCAGGCTTTTCAGCTAAAATCTTAGCAGACCAAAGTGAATCATTTATATCGCAGCCTCTATTTTCAAGCTCTGTAGCTAGTGCTCCATCTAAAATAATTAGGGGGAAATCTTTTAAAATATTTTCTATTGGATTCATAATTATATTCCTCTTTTCTATGTATTAATAATATTTTTAAACTAATTTTCAACAATTCGTACATCTTTTACTTTTTTGTTTTCAAGCTCAACAAATTCAAATTTAACTTTACATCCTTGACCGATTGGACTTTGAGCAACAATTCCAATAATATACAGACCTCCCGAAATTAGATGATTTTTTATATTATAACATAATAAGGATGTAAAGAAAGCATATTGTTTATATTATAATATTCCGGTGATATTTAAAGCAATATCATTATTTATTACAAAGTGTATAGGATAGGTGGAGATGAAAATGGAAGTAAATAAAGTTATAAAACGTCTATTTTGGGGAATAAAAATACAATTTTAAAAAATGAGTCCAATAAATGAATTATTTTGCCTTTTATGCATGATTTTGTGCGTTTAGAGGAAAAGGTATTTATTTTGTTTAAATATTGTGACAATATATGATTAAAGGTCCATAAACAATAATGGATATAAAAAATTATGAAGAAAATAATAAAATGTTGTGGGAAATTATGGAATAATAAATCTATACATAACATTTAGCTTGCTTTGTAATACATAATTTAAAGTTTGAAAGTGAGGTTTTTTTATGAAAAAAAGTAGTTTAAAAAGAAAATTTATTGTATCTACTGTAGTTGCCATGAATCTTTTATTCTGTTCCTCTATCCAAGCCTTTGCAGCTTGGAATGACAATCACTCAAGCTATGCTACATATACTGGTTCTGGATATTCTGGAGGTGCAGCACTTCTAGATCCTATTTCTCCTAAAATGGAGATTACTGCCTTAGATCCTGCTGACTTTAACTATAATGGGATAAATGCAGCTTTAGCTGGTGCATATTTAGAAGTCCAAGGTCCAAAGGGGAAAACTACTGTATATGTTACAGATTTATATCCTGAAGGAGCTAATGGAGCTTTGGATCTTTGTCCAACTTCTTTTGCTAAAATCGGTAATATGTCTGCTGGAAAAATCAATATTAGTTGGCATATAGTAAAAGCACCTATTACTGGAATGTGTTCTTATCGTATAAAAGAAGGTAGCAATCCAAACTGGGCAGCTATTCAAGTAAGAAATCATAAATATCCTGTTGTGAAAATGGAATTTCTAAAGAATAATACTTGGATTAATATGACAAAGATGCCATATAACCATTTTGTTGGAAATGGAATGGGGACAGGCTCTATTAAAATAAGAATCACAGATATCCGTGGAATAGCGGTTACAGACACAATACCGGCTTTACCTCAATATGGTAATTCTTCAGCTTATATTATTCCTGGACATGTTCAATTACCAGACTAAATTAGCTAAAATCAATAAATAAAAACGTATTTATTTTAACAATATATAATTAAAAGTTATTTAATATATCATTAATCTTTAATAAATAATAGGGAGTGCAAAAATATGAATAAAGTGATAAAAGCAGGAATGTCAGTTGCTGTATTCGCGACAATATTAATGAGTGGTGGAGCTGTTAAAGCAAGTGCTGCAGCATGGTCAACAACTGATAAGTACGGTTCATGGAGTAATGGTGGATATACGTTTAATAATGACGTATGGGGGAGTGGCGCAGGTGCTCAAAGCATGTGGGCTAACTCATATAGTAATTGGGGTGTATGGTCAGCGCAGCCTAATACTGGTGGAATAAAGTCTTACCCACATGTTGAAAAATCAATAAACAGAAAGGTAAGTGCTGTAAACACACTTACAAGTAACTTTAATGTTACGGTTCCTACAAGTGGAAACGCAATGGAAACCAGCTATGATATATGGTTAAGCGATCCTAGCAAGTATGATCCTAATTATCCAAGTAAAAACAAGCATGAGATTATGTTATGGATGAATGAATATGGTGCAGTAAGTCCTATTTCATATAACTATGATTCAGCTGGTGCTGTTCCTGTATACAAAAATGTAAATATAGGGGGGCATACATGGAATGTATATAGAGGAAATAATGGAAAAAATAATACTGGAAACATGGTTTATTCATTTGTAAGAACTAATGGAAATACTAATTCAGGATATGTAGACATTAAGGCAATAATCAACTGGATTAAGAATACACCAAAGTGGTACGGTGATATTCAATTTGATAATGTTCAATTTGGATATGAAATTACATCAAGCTATAATAACGGTAAAGGTCAAAATTTTAATACCAATAATTTTTCTGTAACATTTAATTAAAAAATAAGGCACATGAACTTGTTATTTTTTTGAATGTGCCTAATAATGAAAAAGAAGCTGCAACTCATTTTTATTCAAAGTTGCAGCTTTTATTTCTTTTCTGTACATTATTGATATGATTTGCTTTTTATGGTAATATTGAAAACAATATTATTATTTATTACAAATTATATAGGATAGGTAGGGATAGTTATGGAAGTTGATAATGAAAAAAAACATAAACTGAGTAGAAGTTTAAAAGCAAGACATATGAATATGATAGCAATAGGAGGTTCTATTGGGACAGGCCTTTTCTTTGCTAGTGGAAGTGCTGTAAGTACAGCTGGTCCTGGCGGAGCGCTATTAGCTTATTTAATAATGGGGATTGTTGTATATTTATTAATGATGTCCTTAGGAGAAATGTCAACTCTGCTACCTATTTCAGGTTCTTTTGAGACATATGCTACAAGATTTGTTGATCCTGCTTTAGGATTTACATTAGGATGGAATTATTGGTTTTGTTGGGCAATTTGTGTAGCAGCAGAATTAGTTGCAGGTTCACTTATAGTTAAGTTTTGGTTCCCAGATACAAATGGAACTATGTGGAGTATTATATTTTTAGCTATTATTGTAATTTTAAATGTTTTATCGGCTAAAGCTTATGGTGAAAGTGAATATTGGTTTGCAAGTATTAAGGTAGTAACAATAATTATATTTATTATTGTTGGTATACTTATGATAGTAGGTATTTTAGGAAATGGTTCTCCAGGGTTTAGTAATTGGACATTATCAGATGCTAATGGTAATAAAGGACCTTTTATTGGTGGCTTTTTAGGAATTATAAATGTATTTTTAGTAGCAGGATTTTCTTTTTCAGGAACTGAAATAGTTGGACTAGCTGCTGGGGAATCAGAAAATCCGCAAGAAAATGTACCAAAAGCAATAAAAACAGTTTTTTGGCGTATTTTATTATTTTACATTGGAGCAATTATTATAATAGGATTTATTATTCCCTTTACTGATGAAAACTTATTGAAAAGTGGCGTAGATAATATAGCTTTTAGTCCCTTTACTATGGTTTTTGAAAAATGTGGTATAGCTTTTGCAGCTAGTGTTATGAATGCAGTAATTTTAACCTCTGTATTATCTTGTGGAAATTCAGGGCTATATGTATCTTCAAGAATGCTATATGCTTTAGCCCTTGAAGGAAAAGCGCCTAAGTTTTTAGGAAAAGTAAATAAACGTGGTGTTCCAATGAATGCATTATACGTTACAACTATAGTTGCATGTTCAGCATTTTTTGCGTCTTTAATTGGAGATGGAAAGATATACTATATACTTTATAATGCTTCAGGAATAATGGCCTTTTTTGCATGGCTTGGTATAGGTATTTGCCATTACAGATTCAGAAAAGCATATATAGCTCAAGGTAAAGATTTGAAGGACTTAAAATTTAAAGCTAAATTTTATCCATTTGGTCCAATAATATCAGTAATTTTATGTGTAATTGTTATATTTGGAGCAAATATATGGATTTTTCAAGCTGAAACTTTCAGTTGGTTTGATTTCATCACAAATTATATTACTATTCCTATATTTATTTGCTTATACTTTGGATATAAATTTATCAAGAAAACAAAAATAGTTCCACTTGAAGAGTGTGATTTTGAACTTAAAGAAGAACTTTAATAAGTAAAATTTATTATAAAGAATGCTGGCCACAATTTTGAGGTCAGTATTTTTTTGGAAAATAAAGATTTGAGAAGAAGATAGAAAAGGTATATAATTGATTTTGAACACGTGTGCGAGGTTCGATTTGATTAATTATATAGTATTTATAGTGTTTTAAGCTTAAACTTGTACTTTATAATTTTGAGATAATAAAGCACAAGAATAGTTTTTAAAGAAAACAAAGGAGGATTAAGTTTGGTTACAGATATGACGCACGGAAGCATATATAAACATTTAATTAAATTTGCTGTGCCTTTGGTGCTGGGGAATATATTTCAACTGACATATAATGCAGCAGATTCAATAATAGTTGGAAGATTCGTGGGAACAAAGGCATTAGCAGCAGTGGGGACGGCAAATCCTGTTATGAATATTACTATATTTTTAATTGTAGGAATTTGCATGGGAGCATCAGTGCTTATGAGTGAGTATTTTGGTGAAAATAATATAAAAAAATTTAAAAGAGAAGTTTCTACTACAATTCTTGCAGGACTTATATTCACCATAGTTATGATTATTTTATGTGTAATTTTAGTTGATCCTATTTTAAGATTGATTCAAACCCCAGAAGAAATTATGGGGGAATCTGCAATATACTTAAGGATTATATTTTGTGGACTAATTTTTACATTTCTATATAATTTTTTTTCAGCGACTTTACGTAGTATAGGAGATTCAAAATCACCATTAATTTTTTTGAGCATATCAGCAGTATTAAATGTGGTTATGGATATTGTTTTTGTAGTTTACTTTAAAATGGGGGTTGCTGGAGCTGGTTTGGCTACAGTAACAGCAGAAATGTTTTCAGCTTTGTTTTGTATTATCTATATATATAAGAAAGTTCCGTTACTCCATTTCTCTAGGAAAGAAATTATTTTGGATAAAGCTTTATTAAAAATTACAATAAATTATAGTTCGGTTACTGCAATGCAACAAACTTGTCTTTATGTAGGAAAGGTTTTAGTACAAACTGCTGTAAATCCTTTAGGTGTGGATGCAATTGCAACTTTTAATGCCGTTACTAAAATCGATGATTTTGCTTTCACTCCACAACAAAGTATAGCTAGTGGAATGACAACTTTTCTAGCACAAAATAGGGGAGCTCAAAAATATGATCGTATTAAACGAGGTCTTTGGGTAGGAATGAAGATAGAGACAATATTTTGGTTCATTCTAGTTGGATTGGTATACTTTGGAGCAAATAGCTTAATGCGATTATTTGTACCCAATGAGGGCGGAAAGGTTTTAGAAATGGGAGTTACCTATCTTCATTTTATGGCATTTTTTTATTTATTACCTGCATGGACAAATGGAATTCAAGGATACTTCAGAGGAATGGGGGATTTGAAGGTGACTTTAATATCAACTTTTTCTCAAATGGCTGGGAGAGTAATATTTGCTTTTTTACTTGCACCAAAGTTCGGAATAGTTGGTATCGCAATAAGCTGTTTTGCAGGATGGATAATTATGCTTCTATATGAAGTCCCAATGTTGGTTAAGCATAGAAGAAATTATAATTCTACTATAGGAAATATTGTTAGGTGTTAGAGATATAATTTTAACTTTGAAATTAAAACAGCCAATATACTTTTTGGTTGTTTTATTATATAGATATCCAAATTAATACTTAAACTTATAAATGGAATATGTATGTATTATCAAGAAATTATAATCGTAACACTACACTAGAAATTAGATACATTTTTCTGGAAGCAGGCATGTGAAATTGAGCTGATGATGGTTGCTAGTGGAAGGTTGTTCCATTTTCTGCTTGTCATAAATTTACTTTAGGAACATGCAGAAATGGGTGCAACCTTCCACTTAGAACCCATCCAGCGAAAATTTCACTAGTCCTGTGGAAGATAAATGTATAAGATTTCGGTAATTGTTGCATAAGTCTAATTCTTGCTTTGGATATCTTTATTATAGTTTCAAATCTAAACCAAAATATCTTTTGTTCTTATCATCAATAAATTTTAAAGGACCATTATATAGTATTGTACCTGCATATTTTCCTTTAGTTATTACAAGGTAATTCTTTAAATTACAATCTGCTGATCTTAAATTGAATTGGAGTTCTTTAAGTTCTTTTTTGTAAGTATCAACATCTAATTTCATTAACTTTAAATTTGAAATTTCCTCAAAGGATAATCGTCCATCATTATTAGTATCAGCAATACTAACAATGGCTGAAGATAAATCAGATGAAATTACATTAGCATCGATGGTTTTTCCATCAGAGCCATAATTATTAATTTCAGAATTAGGTTTTGAGTCCATTTTTGCTTGTAGTATAAGAGCTGTTTCACTAAGTTTATTGATATCTACTTTAAAATCTGTAACGAAAGAAATTCTATTATTTGTGCTAGTTAATACTTTATAAAAATCTAAGAGGAAAAAAATCGAAATACTTAAAAATATCAAAATAACAAAAGTTTTTATCCAATTTGATTTTTTTATAGATTTAAATTTTTTTGTGATGTTTGGGAGTACAGCATTTCTATAGTCATAGGCTACTAAATTTTTAGTCTGCATTTATACACCATCCTTTAAATCATTATTATACTATTATAGTATTCTAGTTATATTAATTTAGATTTAGATAAGAGTAAAAAAAATGTTAAATATTCTTGAAAAATAACAGTAAATTAAATATAATAAAAATATTAAATTGATTTTAAAGGGAGGATAATAAAATGAATATTTGTTGCTGTTGTTGTTCTTTATGTATTAAAAAAATTATAAACAGCTGCAGCATAATGTGATTTTTAATCCTTTATAGTTCATAATTAATTTTATTTGTGACTGCAGAGAATTCTGTAGTTTTCTTATTTTATAAGTAAAACTACAAATTAGCTGCAGTTTTTTATTGCTAATTATTTCAAGGAAAATAAATCTATTGGAGGTAGGACATGACATTAAAAATTTTTAATACCATAAGTAAAAAGGAAGAAGAATTTAAAGAAATAGAAGCTGGGAAGGTAAAAATGTATGCATGTGGACCAACGGTGTATAACTTTGCCCATATAGGAAATTTGAGAAGTTATATTTTTGAAGATATATTAAAGAAGGCATTAGAGTATGAGGGCTATGAAGTTACACATATGATAAACATAACGGATGTGGGACATTTGCAATCGGATGAAGATACTGGTGAAGATAAAATGGAACTTGGTGCTAAGAGAGAAAATAAAAGTGTTTTGGAATTAGCTAGATTTTATGAAGCTAGTTTCTTATCAGACTTAGAAAAATTGAATATTAAAAAGCCAAACATAATAGCAAGGGCAACTGAACATATTGAAGACATGATAAATTTAATAAAAAAATTAGAGGAAAAAGGTTTTACCTACATAGCTAATGGAAATGTTTATTTTTCAATAGATAAATTTGAGGATTATCATAAATTAGCAAACTTAAACATGAATGAAATGAAAGCTGGAAGTAGAATTAAAATTGATGAATTTAAGAAAAACCCCTTTGATTTTGTACTATGGTTTGTTAATTCTAAATATGAAAATCATATACTTCAATGGCAATCACCTTGGGGAAAAGGGTTTCCTGGTTGGCATATAGAGTGCTCTGCAATGGCTATTAAGTATCTAGGAGAATATATTGATATTCATTGTGGTGGAGTAGATCATATACCTGTACATCATACTAATGAAATAGCTCAATCTGAAAGTGCTTTAGATCATAAATGGATAAACTATTGGATACATGGAGAGTTTTTGACAACTGATAGCGAAAAAATGTCTAAATCAAGTGGGGAATTCTTAACTTTGGAAAAATTAATAAAGGATGGATTTTCACCAATAGATTATAGATATTATGTGTTACAATCAAAATATAGGAAAACATTAGCGTTTACTTATGATAAACTAGAAGAAGCTAAAAAGTCGTTAGACAGCTTAAGAAAAAAGATATCAGGTATTATTGCTAACATAGATATTACTGAAGTTACCAATGTTGACGCAGTAAATAAGTATAAGTCAGATTTTAAGGAATGCATAAATGATGATTTAAATATAGCAAATGCTTTTACTGTTTTATATGAAGTTATAAAAGATAATTATATTAGTAATAATGAAAAGAAACAATTAATAGAAGATTTTGATAGGATTTTTTCTTTAAATTTAATTCAAGAGCAAGGGAATAATAAACTAAATGAAGAAAGAATTAAGTATATTGAAGGATTAATTAATGAAAGAGCTCAAGCTAGAGTTAATAAAGAGTGGAACAAGTCTGATAAAATTAGAGAGGCTTTGCTTCAAGAAGGAATCGAAATTACAGATACTAAGGAAGGGACTGTGTGGAAGTTAAGATGATGAAATATTTACAATCAAAAACTTTTAAGATGGCGTTGTCAGCAACAATAGCAATAATTATATCTAATTATATAGGCTTAAAATTTGGGGTAACAGCAGGTATAATTGCAATACTGAGTATACAAGAAACAAAGAAAGAAGCTTTATTAGTTGCTGGTAGAAGATTAATAGCATGTGCTGCAGCAATACTATTATCTTTTTTATTATTTTGGTTATTAGGAAATAATCCAATAGTGTTTGGATTGTTTTTACTCATATTTATTTCAGGGACAATATTGCTAAAAATAGAAGATGGAATGGTAATGGGTGCAGTTCTCTCAACCCATCTTTTATCGAGTACTGATATTAATGTCTCTTGGATTATAAACGAAGTTCAGTTAACTATAATAGGCATTGGGGTTGCAATGTTGTTCAATTTATATTCATCATCTTTAGATGATGAATTTGATAAGAATAAAGCACGAATAGAAGATTGCTATAGGGGTATATTATCAGATATGGCTGTTAGTTTAGTAACCCAAACTGTTCCAATATATGAGAAAAAAATATTGTTAGAGGTTGAAGGATTAGTTAATAAGTCTAAGTTAATTGCCCAAGCTATAAATAATAACAATTTATTTAGTATAAATAATTATTATGTAAGTTATATTGAAATGAGAATAATTCAATTAGAAGTTATAAAAAGAATGAAAAGGCATTTTTCAAGATTTTACATGACCTTTGAACAAACTAAAATATTATCAGAGTTTACTAATAATGTTGCCATGAATCTTCATGAAGATAATGATTGCCTTGAATTGCTTGAAAGGTTGAATTTATTAAGAAAAGATTATAAGAATATGGAATTGCCTAAAAATCGAGAAGAATTTGAAAATCGAGCTCTATTATTTCAATTTTTAAATGATTTAGAGGACTTCTTAAATGCAAAAAGAGAATTTAAAGAATATTTTTAAGAGTAATAATAAAGATATCCAAAGCTAGAATTAGACTTATGTAACAATTACCAAAATCAGATATATTTATCTTCCACAGGACTAGTGAAATTTTCGCTATGCTATCCAATTTGAAAAGAATTGGGTAGTTTTTTTATTAAATTAATTAACGAATATAGACATATAAATTGGATAAAATATAGTTAAATTGGTATTTTACGAAAAAAATTATTTTTAAAAGGAGAAGCAGAATAGTGATTGCTTTTACAATAGCCTTTATTTTAAGTGTAGTCATTGTATTGTTAGTTTGTCTAGACAATGTAAAGAAGATTACATTGCTTAAGAGAAGTTTTTTTAATGTTTATTTATTCTTTGCGCCACATATTGTTCTACTTGAATATTTTTTAATAAACAATTCATTCTTAGTAAATAATTATTTTGTGTTAAGTTGGATTAGCTTGACAATAATTCTTTTTATTTTATATATTTGGTTAAGGATAAACCTGTCTCCAGGCAATAAAAAAGAAAATATTACTCAAAGGTTAAAGGTAATGCTTAGTGGCAGAGGTCTTATCCTGTATGGATTATATACATTAATGATTCAAGTACCTATATATACTATTGGTATTAATATTGTGAAGAATGTTAATATACCAAAACATATATTCATATTGGATATTATTGTTTTAATAGTTAGCATTTCAATTTTACTTTTCAATGGAACAATAAGAATTTTATTTGTTTCAAACAAGTTAAGTATAGCTAGAAAGTATTTTATAGGGATTATAAGTTTAGTGCCGGGGATAAATATTTTCATAATGCTATACTTAATTCATGTGGCAGGCTCAGAGTATGATCATGAAAGTTATAAAGTTAATAATAATGAAATTAAAATTGAATCAGATGTTTGCAAGACAAAGTACCCTCTAATGCTTGTTCATGGTGTGGGGTTTAGAGACTATAAATATATAAATTATTGGGGAAGAATACCTAAGGAGTTAATTAAAAATGGAGCAGAGATTTATTATGGAAATCAGGAGGCATGGGGGACTATTGAATATAATGCTTATGAAATTAAAGAAAGAATTATTCGAGTTTTAAAAGAAACAAATGCAGAAAAGGTAAATATAATTGCTCATTCAAAAGGAGGCTTAGATGCACGCTATGTAATTAGTAAATTAAAGATGGGAAATTATGTTGCCTCTTTAACTACAATTTCAACGCCACATAGGGGCTGTAAATTTGTAGATAAAGCATGTAAGCTTCCTAATTGGTTATATAAAGGAGTCGCATGGCTTTTTGATAAATATTATGCGCATCAAGGAGATAAAAAACCTGATTTTTATACTGCCAGCAGGCAATTTTCAACTTTTAATAGTAAAAGATTTAATGAAGAAGTAAAAGATGATAAGCAGGTTTATTATCAAAGTTATGTTACTGCTTTAAAATGTGTGATTAGTGATTATGTACTTTCAATACCATATCTTATGATTAAAGCAATAGATGGAGAAAATGATGGGCTTGTATCTGTTGAATCAGCTAAATGGGGAGAGTTTAAGGGAATCTTGAGAAATAAATATAGACGTGGGATTTCTCATGCAGATATAGTTGATTTTAGGAGGGCTGATTATAAAGAATTTGAGGTTGTAAAAAAATATATAGAAATAGTATCTGAATTAAAACGTAAAGGATATTAAATACCTGATTATTTAAAAGCTATCAGGTGTTTTTTATAAAAAATTATATATTTAGTTCGCATTTTCCATATTTGATAGTTATATATATGTGGTACCATTAATATGTGAAAAATATAGAAGAAAATAATTTTAGAATAAGTGGAGTAGGAGTTGTAGGAATACCTAAAGAACTTATGTCTATTCAAAAAAATCCTATGATAAAACATGCGATGTTAGGAACTATGGTTGATAAGTATTAATTTTAATTGAAATTCTAAAATAAAAACAGTATACTTCTTAATATGAAAATGACATGCTATAATATATGTAAAGATTAGGGGGAGAATTTTCTTTATTATTGAGTTACTGATTTTATTTTAGGGGGATAATTTAATGAAAGAAATAGCGGAAGAATTATCGGTGTTTTTTAACTATTCAGATAATGTTAGTTATGAAAATGATGATGTGAATTATAGTAAAATAGTTAATGTATTTGATTCTTTTGAGAATATGCATAAAATGAGTAAAGACGATTTCTTAGAGAAAATTTTTGTTGGTGCATTTAAACTTATACCTGAAGCACAAAAGGGATCATTTTTTGAACTTGTAGAAGATAAGTATGTGCCAATATTTTGTAACGGTTATGATATGGATGTATTAAGAAAGCTTGAATTTAAGAGAGAGGATGCATTTATTGAGTATCAATGTTCAGATGTGTCAAGCATAGAAGCATATGAGATTTATATAGAAAGACGTGATGATTCAAAATATTCTGAAGAAATGATTAATATATTTAAATCACTGGGAACATACAATAGTTATACATCACTATATGCACCAATTCAAGTCGAAGGTGTGAATGTAGGAATAATATGTTTTGAGTGCTTTGATAAAAAAAGCTTTTCTAAAGATTCAAAGAAAGTATTAAAGTTTTATGCTCAAATTATATCTAACTTCTATGCTATGAAAACTTTTCATGAGAAAGAAAAAAAGATGTACGACGATATAGTAACAGCATTGGTGTCGGCTATTGAAGTTAATGATAAATATACTGAAGGTCATGCAAAAAGAGTAAGGGAATACAGTTGCGCAATTGCAGAAGAACTTGAACTTCCTAAGGTTAAAATTAATGATATTAGTACAGCTGCTTTATTACATGATATTGGGAAGATTGGAATCTCCACAGAAATATTAAATAAACCAGGTAAATTAACTGAAGAAGAATACGGTATTATCAAGCAGCATCCAGTGTATACCAAGACCATTTTAGAAAAAATTAGAGGCTTTTCTACAATAACTAATTTTGCCTATAATCATCATGAAAATTATGATGGATCTGGATACCCACGAGGTTTAAAGAATAATGAAATACCTTTAGAAGCTCAAATTATTCAAGTAGCGGATGCTTACGATGCAATGACTTCGGAAAGAGCATATAGAAAGGCATTATCTACAGAGGATGCATTAAACATAATAAAGAAGGAAATGGGAAAGCAATTCAATCCTGAAATAGCAAAGGTTGCAATAAAAATATTTTCAAAATAAGAAAAAGGAGGGAATTAAATTTGGAACGAGAAAGCTAGTTGGTGTTTCAAATGGAAAGTATGAAAGAAAAGATAAGTATCATAATAAATGAAATGATAAAATATTATGCTGGTGATCCAAGAAGAGTTAATCACTTTTTGAAGGTATTTTCATTTGCTAAGTCTATTGGTGAATTAGAAAATTTAGATAAGGCTGCTCAAGAAGTTTTGGAAGTAGCAGCTGTAATGCATGATATAGGAATTAAAGTTAGTGAAGAAAAATATAATTCTTCAGCAGGGAATTATCAAGAAATTGAGGGCCCACCAGTTGCAAAAGAAATGCTTTTAGGGCTTGATTATGATTTGAAGTTTATTGATAGAGTATGTTATTTAATTGGACATCATCATACATACAGTAAAATTGATGGGATAGATTATCAAGTATTAATAGAAGCCGATTTTTTGGTTAATATTTATGAAGATGAAATTAAAATGCCTCAAATTCAAAGTATTAAGGAAAAATATTTTAAAACAAAAGCCGGAACAGTGTTTTTAGATAATTTGTATTTGTAAAATTATAGCGAACGAAATGAATTTGTATCATGATAGTTAGTGATGTAGGAAGTTCTAATGTATGTTTCCTACATCATTATAATTTATGGTGAAATTCAATCTATTTTTTGCTATTTCTATAAGCAACATTTCTTGTAATCATCATGGTATTTTCTTCTCTAGGAAAATGTACAGGGTTAATTTTATTTTTGTTATACAAATCGATTATATCTATAACATCTAAGGCCAATTCCTTAAAGCTAATTAATCCATACATTCTTGGTGGAAGGATATAAATTGGTTTATCGGGATTTGAATTTTTAAGAAATCTATTTACACTCATTATCAGATGAGGGCAGCATACAATTATATCAAATTCATTAATTCTCTTTTTTATCAATGCAAAAGCAGAAAATTCAATAAAAAAATCATTTTGCATATTATTTTCAGAGATTTCTTTTTCAACTTTATGGCATAAAGCACTTGAAGAAAAACCACCACCACAGCATAAAAGTATTTTTATCATTTTAAGGCCTCCATATATATAATATTTAATAAGTTAATCATATCAAAATGAGTATTTTGATTCAACATATTAGCAAAATTACCTTTATTTAAATATTATTTTAATTTATGAAGAATTATTGTTGACTTTCCACTTAGGGGAGGATTTAAAATGTTTTTGAAGGGAGGTGAAATCTTGAAAATTAGTGAGTTTGCTAAAAGGTCAGGTGTAACTGTGAAAGCATTACGGTATTATGATAGGATTGGATTGCTGCAACCTTCTGTAAAGACAGATTCAGGTTATAGAATTTATTGTGATGAAGATTTTATTAAATTACAACAGGTTACTACTTTGAAATTTATTGGATTATCCCTTGATGAGATTAAACAACTAATAAATAATAAGCATGAAAATATACATAGTATGATTGATGTTCAAACAAGAGCTTTGGAGGAAAGTAAAAAGCACATTGATATAGTTCTTACTGCTTTATACAAAGCAAAAGCGCAGCTTGAAAATTATAATAATTTGGAAGTTCAGCAGCTTATTGATATTATCAAGATTACAAATATGGAGACAAAAGCAAAACAAAGATTTAACAATGCAAGTAAACAATACGTTACTGATAGTTACTACTGGAGGTCTAAAACAGCAGAATTAATAAATGAATTAGTAAGGCCTCAGATTAAGGATGTCATACTTGATTTAGGGTGTGGTACAGGAAAACAATTAATTGAATTATCAACAAAAGTAAGATTAGGAATTGGTATAGATATTAGTGAAGGGATGCTAAGTCAAGCTAAGATTAATTTAAAAAATGAAAAGGCATCAAATATAGAATTCTATACAGGAACATTTGAAGAGCCTGAATTAAGTGTTGATTTGTATAAGAAAGGTATTACTAAAATTATAACTAATTATTCTTTACATCATTTATCCACTTATTATAAACAAAAAGTTATTAAAAAAATGATCGATATAGGTGGGGAAGCCTTAGAAAAAATTATTATCGGTGATTTGATGTTTTTTGAAAATCCTGAAAATCATAAAGATGAGTTTAATGTAGTTGGATATGGGCCGGAAGTTGATTTTCCATCTAGGGTTGAAGAATTAATGGAATGTTTTTCAAACTTTAATTTTACTGTCGAAGTACACAAGTTACATCCGCTTGTAGGTATTATTGTAGCAAATAGGATTAAATGAGTTTATATGTAAAAATAAAATAATAAGATCAATAGGCAGTTTAAACTTGATATTGTTCCCCTATGGTAGAAAGGGAGCAGTTCAACTTAAATATTAACTGCCTATTTGTATATATAAATTACTCGTCTTTAGAATCAAAACTAGAACATCTTGTTTCAGAATAAATTTGAGCACCGTTTCCTGATACATATACAGACTCTAGTCCACACAATCTATTTGAGTTATGAATGCAGCTTTCAACGTTGCAAGTAAGTGCATCGCATTGGCCTTGTGAATTTGTATTATTAGTTAGGTGGCTATAATGGTATTCATGTAAAAAAGATCCACAACAGGTTCCTTGTGTACTATTTGCAGACATTCCACCAATATCAACTCTGTTGGAATAACAAATTCCAGTTTTATTGTGTGAACAATTAGAAACATTACAATTAATTCTTTCCATAAAAAACACACTCCTTTTAATATAAGCATAAATTCATAAATTTTATTTACTGAAGTACCTATCAAGCAAACCCTTAAATGCTCTTCCATGTCTAGCTTCATCTTTACACATTTCATGGACTGTATCATGTATTGCATCTAAATTATTTTCCTTAGCAATTGTTGCAAGTTTCTTTTTGCCCTCACAAGCACCATATTCTGCTTCGACTCTGGCGCTTAAATTAGACTTTGTATCGGCAACTACAACTTCACCGAGAATTTCAGCAAATTTTGCTGCATGCTCTGCTTCTTCAAAGGCAATTCTCTTATAGGCTTCACCAACTTCTGGATAACCTTCTCTATCTGCTTGACGAGACATGGCTAAATACATTCCAACTTCAGTGCATTCCCCTATAAAATTAGCTCGCAAACCTTCTAATAATTCATCATTTAGTCCGTTTGCAATTCCAATTCTATGCTCATCAGCAAAATTTAATTCATCTTTCATTTCTTTAAATTTGTCAGCACCTGCTTTACAAATAGGGCAAATTTCTGGTGGAGTATCACCTTCATGGATATAACCACAAATAGTACAAATAAATCTTTTCATGTAAAATTCCTCCATAAACAATTTGTTATTTTTAGTTATCATATAACCTAAGAAATAGTATTACCATTTGAAAATAAATTTATTAATTAAATTTATATAGAAAAATATGTTATAATTTATTGATATATTGTAAAAGTCTAGACAATAGGGAGGATTTTAATTTGGATAATAAGTTTGAATATATATTGTTTGATTTAGATGGAACAATTACTGATTCTGGTGAAGGAATAACAAAATCTGTTCAATATGCTTTAAAAGATTTTGGAATTGAAGTAGAAAATATTAAGGAATTGAATAAATTTATAGGTCCACCATTAAAGGATTCATTCAAAAGATTTTATAATTTTGATGATGAAAAAGCAGAATTAGGTCTAAGAAAATACAGAGAGTATTATGCAGATAAAGGGATTTATGAAAATAGTTTATATGATGGAATTGTTGAAGTTTTAGACAAACTTAAGAAAAGTAATAAAAAAATCATACTTGCTACATCAAAGCCTGAAGTGTATGCAAAAGAAATATTGAAATACTTTAAGATTGACGAATATTTTACTTTTGTGGGTGGTGCAGATTTTGAGGAAACAAGAGTAAGCAAAGGTGATGTCATTAAGTATGCTTTAAAAGAGGCACAAGTATCTGATTTATCGAAAACTATTATGATTGGCGACAGGGAACATGATATAATTGGTGCTAAGGAAAATAATATTAAATCAATAGGTGTTCTTTATGGATATGGTGATGTAATAGAATTAACTCAAGCTAGGGCAGACCATATTATAAAAAATGTGGACGAATTAATAGATATTATTTTATAAAAGAGCATATTTAAATATTGGAAGTGAAGCTTAATTAAGAGTAAAATTTAAGTTGATTAAATTAGCAGGTATACCAAGTAATTTTCAGATTGGTTGCCTGCTTTTTGTTGACATAATTTTAAGTAAACAAGTAGTTTGTGGTGAATTGATTTTATACCAAAAAGTTACAAAAGCTTTTAAGATACTTAAAAATATACTATAATAATATTAGTATAATAATGCTAAATGATAAATATTATGCCATAATTAAATATTATTTAGTCGATTTATAAAGATAGAGTGGTGGGATTTGTTGACAAGGTTAGAGAAATACGTGTGTGCTACATATATATGTTTAGCAGTTGCTTTAGGTGGAGTACTAGGATATTTTAAATTTGCAGTATATGATATCTCTAAGGCATCAGCAATGCAGAAGGATGAGAATGAGAACGTTAGTGAAGCCAAAGAAAATGAAATAAATGTACCAACTGGATTTGTTCCAATAAAAGCAGAATTGACAGCTTATTGTAATTGTGCTATATGTTCTGAGCAGTGGGGGTCTCAGACTGCAATGCAGACACATACAAGAGTAGGTGTTGTTGCTACACCTAAGGAAATATCTTTAGGAAGCAAATTATTTATTCCAGATTTAAAGAAATTTAAGGAGGATTGCTTATTTGATGTTGAGGATAGAGGTGGTGCAGTTAAAATAAAAAGTGATGGTACATATATTATAGATGTGTGGCTACCTACGCATGAGCAAGTCAAGGAATTTGGACGTAAGAAGACTATTGTATATTTATTGAAATAATATCAACTTGAAGTTTTCATAAAATTCAATTAAAATATTTTTAGAAATAAAGTAAAAAGAGATTGGTGTTGTAAAATATCAAATTATTTTATAACAAAGGAGGACAAAATACTTATGGGGCAGTCGGAAGAAAATAGTAAAATTGTTAGGGAAAATGATGAAATGATTATTTCACCAGAATTTGTTGAAGAGAAGGTAGAAGAGTTAAACGAAGTTTTGTTAGTTTATCGCTCAGCTATTAAAGAAGTGAGAACTAAATTAGAGATATTAGATGATGAACTAAAAATAAAGAGAAAAAGAAATCCAATAGAATATATGAAGTCTAGAGTAAAAACGCCAGGCAGCATTATGGATAAACTACATCGCAAAGGTCTTGAAATGAGTATTGAATCTGCAAAAAAGAATCTTAATGATATTGCAGGTATCAGAGTTATATGCTCTTTTGTAGGAGATATATACGAAATTGCAAAGATGCTTATAAGGCAAGATGATATAACATTAATTGAAGAAAAGGATTATATAAGTACCCCAAAGTCTAATGGTTATAGAAGTCTACATTTGGTTGTAGAAATACCAATATTTTTCTCTGATCATGTGGAGCCTGTTAAAGTTGAGGTTCAAATAAGAACCATTGCCATGGATTTTTGGGCAAGCCTTGAACATAAATTGTATTACAAAACTTCTGGAGAAAGTCCAACACATATTACACGAGATTTAAAGGAATGTGCAGAACTTATAGCATCAACAGATATGAGGATGCAGGATATACATAATGAAGTTGAAAAATTAAGATGATTGGAGATGGATGAAAGTGATTAAGGATACTGTATTAAAAAATAGATCTTATAGAAGATTTTATCAAGAAAAAAACATTGAGCTAAATGAATTAAGGGAATTAGTTGATTTAGCAAGATTATCACCTTCAGGGGCTAATAAACAAGTTTTAAGATATATATTATCCAATACAAAGGATTCAAATGATAAAATATTTGATTGCATTTTTTGGGCAGGATATTTTAAGGAGTGGGATGGTCCAGATGAAGGCGAAAAACCAAGTGCGTATATAGTTGTGCTTAAAGACACTACTAATGGCAGTGGTTCTCCTCAAGATGATGGTATAGCTGTTCAAAGCATGTTGCTTGGAGCTGTTGAAAAAGATCTAGGAGGGTGTATAATCGCAAATATAGATAGGAATAAACTAAGAGAAAAACTTAATATAATTGAGCAATATGAAATTTCTTTAGTTTTGGCATTAGGATATCCAAAGGAAGATGTTGTAATTGAGAATATAAATGATTCTGGTGATATTAAATATTGGAGGGATAAAAATCAAGTTCACCATGTACCTAAAAGAACTTTAGATCAGTTGATTATAAAAGAAAATTAATTTTCATATAAATATTAATTTTGAACATACTATACTTATGACTTTATTATAAAGGAGACGAGTAGGTATGGAAAGAGAGCATTATATTATTGACGGATTAGCAAATGAAAATATGAAAACTCAAATTAAAAATGCCCTTGAAAAAATTG
Organism: Clostridium saccharoperbutylacetonicum N1-4(HMT); assembly: GCF_000340885.1. Taxonomy (NCBI): domain Bacteria; kingdom Bacillati; phylum Bacillota; class Clostridia; order Eubacteriales; family Clostridiaceae; genus Clostridium; species Clostridium saccharoperbutylacetonicum. The sequence continues at coordinate 2,792,937 of NC_020291.1, forward strand.
AAGGTGTGAATAAAGTTTGTGTAGATCTTGCCCGTGGAAGTGTTGAAGTAATTTACAATACTCCTGCGACTCAAGGAGAAATCAAAGACTGTATAGAAAATACAGGAGCTGGGCAGTTTACAGTTCACAATTAAAAGTTTATAGTTGGAGGAAGAAATCCCCTAGGGGATTTCTTAATTTATATATGAAAAGCTAGTAGTTTTTTCTACCATAACTGTAAACTGTGCACTGTAACCTGTAAACTGATTTCTAGCCTTCTAATATTTTTACATAGAAAGTTCTATCTCTTGGCCCATCAAATTCACAAAAATAAATATCCTGCCATCTTCCTAATATTAAATTTCCGTTATTTAAAATAAAAGTTTGCGAAGCACCAATAGTAGACGATTTTAAATGAGCATGAGAATTTCCTTCGAAATGCTTATAATTTTCATCAACAGATGGATAAACTTTTTCAAAACCATATATTAAATCACGAACTACATCTGGATCAGCATTTTCATTTACAGAAATTCCAGCAGTAGTATGAGGACAATAAACTACTACGATTCCATTTTCAATATTACTGTTTTTAATATCCTCTCTTATGTATGGTGTGATATCAATCATAGTTTGCCTAGGAATAATTTCAATTGAATGTTTGAATAAATTAGTCATAGAAAGCCTCCTAAAAATATTTTGATTATAATATATGATATATTAAAAGGTTAAATATATAAATAGTTTATATAAAAGTAAGGTACATTTATTTAAAAAAGAATATAACGAATATTATTCCAATAATAGATATTTGTGTTATATATTTAAAATTATGTTAATAAAAATAATATGTAAGCGTAATTTATATGTTATGGAGTGATATAAACATGATAAAATTCAAATATTTAATGAGGATAATAATAGGTGGAATTATTTTTGGAGAATTATTTACTTTTACAGCAAATGCAGGCAGCTGGGTGAGTGTTGATAATAGTTGGCGATATTATAGTGATGTACAGACTGGGTGGTACAAATCTAATGGATATTGGTATTACAATGATGACAAAGGCATAATGAAAACCGGATGGGTTAAGAGTGAGGGAAATTACTATTATCTTGACTTACAAACAGGGAAAATGCTAATTGGATGGATTCAAGATAAGGGTAATTGGTACTATTTAAATAGCGATGGTAAAATGGTGACAGGATGGCTTGAGTATAATGGAAATTTATATTATTTAAATGTTCATGGTGCTATGGTTAAGGATGTTTATATAGGTGCTTATTACTTGGGACCTGATGGAGCATGGAGAGAAGAACATCAACATTGTCGTTAATATTTGCATAAAAATTAAGTAATCGCTATTTTAGTAAACTATTAATAATTAGCTAAAGTGGGATTACTTAATTTACAGAATATGTACAAGTTATAAATAAAAGTGTGAACATAGTAATTTTAATATATTTATCTCCAAACATCATCAATAACACTATCGATTTTACTCATTGCAATTTGAATAGCTTCAGTTTTTTCTGCTTCTGAAGTTCCAGTATTATCTACTAATAGTTCTTCAAATCTTTTAATTCCCATAAACTTTACTATATCATATACATAATTTAATCCTTTGTTCATTACTAATTTCAAGTACCATGGAATTGGACTGCCAGAAGATTGCACATATATCATACCTCTCTGCTTATCATTTAATAAACCTTCAACAGTGTTTTGTTCAATATGTATAGTTTTGCCTTCCATGATAACACAGTCAAGATATTCTTTTAAAGGAGCAGGAAATGAAAGACTCCACATTGGAGCAGTAATTACATACATATCTGCAGCTTTGAATTGATTTGTTAGTGTTACCATTTTATGAGCTTCTTTTTTTTCGTCTTCCTTCAATTTATTAAAATCTTCTTCTTTTATCATGCAGTTTCTTTTTTCAAAATATTGATATTCAAGTCTAGGAATGTGGCATTTATATAAATCTAATTCTTCAAGCTGAAAATCAGTATGTTTAGTTAAAAATCTATTAACTACTTCACGCCCAATAATTTTGCTGGCAGATAGCTCTTCGGGTTTAGAATTTACTGTGATATAAAGTAAAGTTTTCATTTTTTAAACACCCTCTTAAATATGATTTTAACTATAGTATTTACTGGTTCATACATTTTATTTAAGATACTTTATAAAATTATTATCTTTTATTTCTAAGATAATAAATATAATGTTATTATATTTATTATAATGTGAAATAATAAAACCAATTGGAGAAAATAAGACTATGCTTATGATAAGAACTACAATTAATATTGTAGGCAGCAAGACTAGGGAGAGGATGAAATAAAATGAAACCTATAATAGGTATAACCACTATGCATGAAATAGAAATAGAAAAATCATTTACTTTAGCAAGTAATAACTATTTAAGAGCAGTTGAAGCTGCAGGAGGAGTGCCATTATTTCTTCCTATTACAGAAGAGCTTGAAGATATAAAGTCATATCTAAATATAATTGATGGAATTGTCTTTACGGGAGGAGAAGACATATCTCCTTTGAAGTACGGTGAGAATCCACTACAAATAGAGTTTATAATAAATAATTCAAGAGATAATTTTGAATTTAATCTTTTTCTAGAGGCATATAATATGGATATGCCAATCCTAGGAATATGCAGAGGAGCTCAACTAATTAATGTGGCTTTAGGGGGGAGCTTATATCAAGATATTAATTTACAATTTTCAAATTGTCATGGTCACATGCAGTCAGAGATGCAGGTATATGATTTTTTTCATGAAGTAATAGTTGATAAAGATAGTAAATTATTTGATATATTTAAAAGTAGAGAACTAGAAGTGAATTCTTTTCATAAGCAAGCAATAAAAGCTTTAGGAGATAACTTAAAAGTTACAGCTACTGCAAAAGATGGAATTATAGAAGGAATTGAAGGCATTAGTAGGAAGTTTTTAGTTGGTGTACAATGGCATCCAGAAGATTTAAGTTTAAAACACAAAGATTTTGTGAATTTATTTAAAGCATTAATTGATAATGTATAAAATTAGCTAAGGAGGAGTAACTAATGAAACCAATAATTGGATTAGCTTTATCTAATAGAGTTAAATCTAAAAAAGCATACAGTGTTATAAATAATGATTATATTAAAGCAGTACAAAAAGCTGGTGGAACACCAATTCTTATACCATTTAGTGACAATATAGAGAATATAAAAGTTTATATTGATAAAATTCAAGGAATTATATTCACAGGAGGAGAAGATATTTCACCTTTGTTTTATAATGAGGAACCAAGAAAAGAGGTTCAATGTATAATTGAGGAAAGAGATAAATTCGAGTTGGAGCTTTTTAAGGAAGTTTATATAAAGAATATTCCCATTTTAGGGATATGCAGAGGTCTTCAGCTTATTAATATTGCTTTGGGAGGAAATTTGTATCAAGACATTAAATTTCAAATTCCTAATAGTTATGGTCATGCTCCAAGACAAACCTTAAGATCTAATCTCTATCATTCAGTTAAAATAGAAAAAAGTAGCAGATTATTTGATATATTTAAAACAGAAGATTTAAAGGTTAATTCATTTCATCATCAAAGTGTAAAGAAGCTAGGAGAAAATTTGAAAATTTCAGCAGTTTCTAATGATAATATAGTTGAAGGAATTGAAAGTACAAATGATAAATTTTTGGTAGCAGTTCAATGGCATCCAGAAAACTTAATTGAAAATCATCCGGAATTTTTAAAGTTATTTCAGACATTTATTTATATGGCAGGAAAAGAATTGGCATAATTTGGATAAAGCTAAGCTGATTTATTTGATGAAGGTAAAATTAAATAATTAATATAAAGAGAAATAAACCTATTTAAATTTTAAATAGGCTTATTTCTAATATTTTGAGTTTATAAATAGTATAGCTGAAATTTATCAGAAATTTCAGGGTATACTAAAATGGATTAGTATTAATAAGAGGTTTCCAATTGGTATAAATCTTTTCACTTCTTATTGAATAAGTTATAGCGTTACTCTCAGATATGGCTAATGAACTAAGCTTTTTGTTGAATGATTCTGAAAAAGCTTTAAGGGCTTCTGGAACTAATGCCAAAGATACGTTGTATGCTTCAAGAGGATCTGAAGAGGTATAACTTCTATTAGCAGAGATAATTTTAGTAGCGCCATCACTCGCCTCATCAACAAAATTTTTAATAGTGTTTTTAATTGTATTATCAAAGTTGTATGGGTAACTTACTTCTAAGGTAAGCCTATAACCAATATCTCTTGTTTTAACACAAGGAAGATCATTTTTTAATATAGTATCATCTATACAACCTACAACTTTATTTATAATTTCTTCTTTAAATTCTGGAATATCAATCGAAGACAAAGTATTTGAATATATCTCTCTTGTTTCATTTAATGAGAAATCCTTGTTAATATTTATTTGAGACTTTTTATCTCTAGTCAAATTATCACAAGTTGGACAATTATCATTAATGTCATCTGCTCGGTAGCATATAAAAGAATCAATTCTTCTTAAGTCTATCCCCCAATAAACCCAAGTATTTCTAAACCATCTAAATCCAGAAGCAGAGCGCCTATCAACATTTAATAAAAAGGCCCAATAATTTCTACCACTAACTTCCCAAATGTATGTGTATTTATAAAGACAAAATCTTATTGAACCTGAGCTCACAGCTTTAGTAGATATTCCACCTTCTCCAGGATAGGCACCAAGTTTTTGCACCTCAGGAGCATTTTTCTTAGGAATGTAATTAGGTGGTGGTGATTTAGGTATTCCAGGAGGATTAAATGTTCCACCTGGATAATTAAAGTTTGGTTGATTTAATCCAGGGGGAATATTATCATCAGGCATTGAAGGAAAAAGATTTTTTTGTCTTTCGAATGATTCAAAAGGAAGAGCTGAAAAATTAAATTTTTCAAAATTTATATCATCTTCGAAAGGAATATTTGATTCATTAAACATCTAGTTAAAAACTCCTTAAGATTTATTTATCAATATTATATTCAAAGAAGTACAATGTTGTTAGTATCTAATTTGTAAAAATAGAGTTAATATATAATTAAAGTAATAATAAATTGGAGAAAATTGTATTCAAATATTGAAAATTGCGGTTCGTAATGTTATAGTAATGTTATACATAATTGTATTATAAAAATACATAAAGCATATTTATAAAAAATATGCTTATATAATGCAATAAATTATTTGAGCTAAGGTATTAGTTTGGTTTTATTTCGATGGTTGAAGAAGGGTGGTTTTAAGCTATGAGGGAAAGTGAGAAAAATATACTATTAATCGATGATTCGGCAAGTATTCGAATGTTTATAAGAGGTCTCTTAGAAGATGAAAATTATAATGTGTATGAAGCTATTAATGGCGAAGATGGACTTGTTAAGTTTAAAGAGCTTGGAAATATTGACTTAGTAATTACAGATATTTACATGCCTAAAAAAAGCGGTTTAGAATTTGTAGTCGATTTAAGAGAAAAAGATAAGCAAACCAAGGTAATTGTTCTTTCTGATGGTGGGCAATATAATTTTTCTAATGAATTAGGTGTTGTAGAAGCTCTAGGTGCAACAACTTTCCTTAAAAAAGATTTGATAAAAGATGAATTGATTTCAAAAGTAAAAGAAATAATATCATAAGAAGTTTATTTTATATGAATATTAACTTAAAGCTCATTAGATTAACAAGCAGATCTAATGAGCTTTTTTCTTAATTTTTATCGTTATAATATGAATCGATCTTTTTTATTTTATCAATAAGGGAAATTAATTGCTTTTCTGGTTGCATTTTTGCTTTAATTGCTTCTAATTTAGCACCTAAGGCTTTAGAAACATAAAAATAATCATCATCTGTAATTAGACCATTTCTATATAAAATACTAATTTGATCATATAAAACACTTACTTCACGAGTGGTTAGCGCAGGTTTATTAGAATGATCGTAGTCAATAAGCATTTGTCGAACATCTAAAGTAGAATCTTTTCGTGCATAATCCATGGGATTTAGACCTATTGTTTCAATGATACGTTTTATTGCAAAAGCAATTTCAATGCTTTTTTTTGATTCATATCTAGTTTGTGGAGGTGTAACAGGGGAATCTACATCAGCTTGAAGTGTATTTTTATCGTTGTTTGATTTTTGACTATTACTAGAATTAGCAGATACACTATCTAGTATCGTTTCAAATTTTGAAATATTATTGTTTGATTTATTATTTGAATTAATAGCGTAAGCAGTATTATTTTTTTCTTCAACTTTTATTTCCATAAAAATATCTCCTTTCTATAAATGGAATAACATTACAAATTTATTATCGAACTATATTCATATTTATTTATAGATATGTTACTTAATAATATTGATTGTTATATTATCTATATTTTTAGGAAATTAAGGTTATTTTAAGTTGCCAAGAAGTTAAAATTTAGTATAATAATCCTATGAAAGGGAGGCTTTTATTATGATAAGAATAGACAATATAACAAAGAGTTATAACGGTACATATAAAGCTGTTGATAATTTGAATTTACAAATAAATGATGGAGAGATTTATGGATTATTGGGACCTAATGGCGCAGGAAAAACTACTACAATTAAAATGATAACTGGAATAATAGCGCCGACTAATGGAATAATTGAAATTAATAACATAAATATTAATAAAGATCCAATTAAAGCTAAAGAGCAATTTGGATATGTTCCAGATAGTCCAGATATGTTTTTAAGATTAACGGGAATAGAATATTTGAATTTTATGGCAGATGTCTACGGGGTTTCTAAGGAAGATAGGGAAGAAAGAATAATGGAAATGTCAAAAAGATTTGGAATGGAATCTGCTTTAGGCGATAAAATTCAAGCATATTCTCATGGAATGAGGCAAAAAATTGTATTAATTGGAGTTATGATACATAATCCAAAGGTGTGGATTTTGGATGAACCAATGACTGGTTTAGATCCAAAAGCTGCATTCACATTAAAAGAAATGATGAGAGAACATGCTGATGCAGGAAACACTGTGATTTTTTCAACTCATGTACTAGAAGTTGCAGAAAAAATTTGTGATAAAGTAGCAATAATAAATAAGGGGCAATTAATATTCAATGGAACTTTAGAAAATATGCACGATAAATTCAAGGAAAATGAATCCTTAGAAGAAATGTTCTTGGAGATGACTGAAGATGAACAGGCTTAGTGTTGTAACAAAATATTTCATAAAAAATGCCCTTGGTGAAATGTTTGGAAGTAGCAAAAAAAAATCAGCATTTCTAGTAGCATTAATGATTTTCGGAGTAAGCATGATATCAATGCCATTTACGATGATGGTTGGGCTTGGTTATGAAGAATTTCATGCTGTTGGTCAGGAAGGTATGTTGTTATCGCTTATAATTTCTGCAGGTGCAACTGTTTGTTTTTTCTTTGGAATATATACAATAATGAATGTATTTTATTTTTCAGATGATATAGAAGTTTTATTGCCACTTCCTATAAAAAGTAGTGAGTTAGTAATTGGTAAATTTGCAGCAGTATTAATAAATATGTATATTTATACTGCAATGTTGATACTTCCTTTAGTAGCTTTTGGGGTGGTATCTAAAGCAAATATATTTTATTATTTGTACGTTATAATTGTACTAATTATAACTCCTGTATTACCTATGGTTCTAGCTTCAATTATTTGTATGATTCTTATGAGATTTACGAGTTTGTCAAAACATAAAGATGGATTTAGGATGTTCACAGGATGTGCAACTTTAATTTTAATTGTTGTTTTTAATTATTTAAATTCTGGTTCAAAAGGTAATATGTCTCAGGAACAGGCACTTTTGAAATTTTCAGAAGGTCATAATAGTATGATGGACATGATGACAGGAATTTTTATTACTAATAAATTTTCTTCATATGGATTGCTTTATAATAATGAAACTAGGGGATTAATATACATACTTCTAGGTTTAATTTTAAGCATAATTATATTTGTTATATATTCATATATTGGCGGAAAGTTATATTTAAAAGGAATAATAGGAATATCAGAATCTTATAGTAAAAAAGAAAATATTTTAGAAAATGGGAAAGTTAAAAAGTTTATTCAGATAAATTCTCCGTTGAAAGCTTTAGTAATAAAAGATATTAAAATAATGTTTAGAACTCCGACATACTTTATTAATTGTATAGCTATGATATTTTACATGCCTGCAATACTTGGAGTTGCAATGCTATCACGAAGTAATATAAGTGAAATAAGAAATATGTTAAGCCAAGGCACAAGTATCTATGGATTTGTTATTGTGGGTGCATTTGTTTTAGCATCAATGTCTGTAATGACAGGAGGAGCTAGTGCTACAGCACTATCAAGGGAAGGAAGAGATATTTTAGTATCTAAATACATCCCTGTTTCCTATAAAACTCAATTATATTCAAAGATAATTTCTTCAGTATGTATAAATGGGGCCGGTTCAATAATTGTAGCTATAGCACTTGTTATAATTGGAGTAAGCCCATTATTATTTATTTTAGGATTTTTAGTATCTGTAGCAGCAATATTGGTAATATCACTATTTGGAATATTTATTGATTTTAAATCGCCAAAATTAGAATGGGAAAATGAAAAAGCAATGTTTAAGAAAAATTACATGCCTCTTTTAATTATGTTTATTATATTTGTCATATCAGCAATTCTTGTAGTGCTAAATATTCTTATACAGAACTATATTGTAATATTTGGAATTTGCATGAGCTTAGCTCTTATTGGAAGTTTTATCTTATATAAAATTCTGATTAAGCTTGTTTATAAAGTATATTTAAATGATAAATAATACTTTTTTGAATCCTTGTTTATTGAAGAAATAAGCAAGGATTTTTTTATCAAATATTACTAAGTAACAGTGTATATTTTGTTATACAAATTATATATATTTATGTATAATAAAGTAAATGGAAAGTGTATTATATTGTAAATATATCACCTTTATATTAATATAAGCGAAGTAGGGGAATTTAACATGAAATTAATAAAAGCTAATAAAGAAATGGAGAAGGAATACTATAAATTTGTTAATGAATGGCAGGATTATAATGAAGAAATAATACCATCTTCAGCAAGACTGTTTGATATGAGTTATGAAAAATGGTTGGAATATACCTATGAAATAGAAAACAAGGAAACTTGTCCAAAGCATTGGGTTCCAGCGGTTACATATTTTTCTGTAGATGAAAGTGGAAAGATTATAGGTGCTATCAATATAAGAATGAGACTAAATGATTATTTATTTAATTATGGTGGTCATATCGGTTATGGTATTCGGCCAACTGAGCGTAAAAAAGGATATGCATCTTTAATGTTATCTTTAGCCTTACCAATTGCTAAACAGATTGGAATAGACAAAGTTTTAATTACTTGCGATAAAAATAATGTTGGTTCAGCTAAAACGATTATAGCAAATGGCGGCATTTTAGAAAATGAAGTAATGGAAGATGAAGAAATAGTTCAAAGGTATTGGATAGAGATCAGATAAAGATCATAAAAGTTTAGGTAAGAAGAGAAGGGGGATAAATTTAAATAAGTTGGAGGCGAATTATATGGAAGATAACATCAAGGAAATTATAATTGAGCGTTGCAGAAAAGGAAAGATGAATATAGATAGTCTTTCGATAAGTACTACAGAAGATGGCTTTATAGCAACAGATGGATATACTTCTATTTTGTTTGATAAAAATGGGAACTATGCTTCTCTGCCAATGCATAAATTATATGGAAATAAAGCGACAAAGGCAGTTAATTTTGGATTTAAAATTTATTCATTTATAATAATAGCAGTGATAGTTATAATAATATTTATAAGTATCTTTATAAAATAATGTAGAATAATAAATAATATTTAAATTATGAATAGGAGAAAAGATGGAGATATACACAATTGGACATTCAAATTACGCAGTTGAAAAGTTAATTCATATGTTAAAACATTATAATATTAATTGTGTTGTAGATATTCGTGGAATTCCTTATTCAAAATATAATATTCAATACAATAAAGAAACAATAGCTGGAACCTTAAAGGAAGCAGGTTTTTTATACATATATATGGCAAAGGAATTTGCAGCAAATAGAGAAAATAAAAGATCATATAATAAAGAAGGATATTCGGATTTTGAAAAAGTAATTACTGAAATAGAATTCTTAAATGGAATAGAAAGATTGAAGAAGGGGTGTGAAAAAGGTTATAGAATAGCATTACTAGGGGCTATGCAGGATCCGATAAGATGTCACAGAAGCATATTGGTTGGAAGGGCGCTAAGTAATGAAGGTTTTAATGTTAAACATATTTTAGATGATTATACAGTGGCCACTCAAAAAATGATAGAAGAGAATCTTTTAAATAAATTTTTTAGCAATAGGAACCAAATTACAATAGATAATTTGCTTGGAGTCTCTTTGAATGAAGTGGAAATGGTTAAACAAGGATATAGACTAGCAAATAAAGAAATTGGATATAGAGTTGAGCATTTACAATGATTTTTATAATAAATTTTAAGAGGGTTATGATGTCAGGCTTGCAATTAGTTTAACAAGAATATTTTATAATAAATATTCTACTTGATATTTATAAGCTCAAATTTAGATAAAAGAACATATATTGTTTTATTAATAATGATTTTAGGAATGAAAATAGTGAAGATTTTATCTAAATTTTTTAGAAATAGAAAATGTAAATTGGAAGACACTAGAGCTGAAAGTAAAGAAGCAATTTTAAAGAATTCAAGTGCTATAAGTAATTATGAAAGTGATACTAATTATTTAATTTGGGTAAATAAAAAAAAGTTTCAGGTGAATATTTTTAAAGGAAGCAAAAATAATTGGAATTTAATTAATAGTTATATTTGTACTATAGGAAAACCATCCACTCCAACGCCTAATGGTGTTTTTACAGTTGGAATAAAAGGTTTATATTTTGGAGTTGAGAAAGGTTATAAGTGTTGGTATTATACACAGTTTAAAGGAAATTATTTATTTCACTCAATTATATATAACTTAGATGGCTCTGTTAGAGATGGAAGACTTGGAATGAGATTATCTGATGGATGTATAAGACTTGCTAAAGAAAATGCTAAGTGGATTTATGATAATATACCAAGGGGAACAAAGGTGGTAATTAATTAGTAAAGAGAGGAATAGTATTATGAGATATGAATGGATTGATGAATATTGCCTTGATAAAAAAGGTGTTGAAAAAGATTTTAAAGAAGAATGGAATGCAACTAGATATATGGTAAGAGGAAAAATTTTTGTGATGCTTGGAGGAGATAAAGAGGGCACACCAATAATTACAATAAAATGTGACCCGAGCTTTGGAAGATTCTTGAGAGATGAGTATGAGGATATAATTCCAGGATATCATATGAATAAGGAACATTGGAATTCCATATACATTGGAGGAAAAGTTCCTGATGAGGTTATAAAACAAATGACAGATATGTCGTATAGTTTAATCTTAAATTCACTAAGTAAAAAAATTCAAAAAGAAATTTTAGAAAGATAATAATTAATATAATAAAAACTCAATTCCTAAGATCTAAAGCTTAGAAATTGAGTTTTCTAATTTTAATAATATTAATATTTTTTCTAAAGTAAGATAGTCACAATTATTTTTATTCAAATGGGCGAACTCTTAAATGAACACCAATTTTATCACAAATAGCTTGGCAAGCTGCAATTTCTTTTTCTCCTATGCAATCCACAACTGTCATAACAACATTTGGAATATAAGATTTGCAGCTTATAGCAAATCTTATCATAGAATCATAAGAGGAAAGGCCGTATTTATTTCGTGTTAGCTTTAAAAATTCTTCAGCATTAGAAGAATTTAAGCTTATAGATATTGTATCAATTAATCCTTCAAATAAAGGAGCAATTTCTTTTTCGTGAACTAAATCACCAAGACCATTAGAATTAAGACGTATAGGTGTATTAGCAGATTTATTTTTTATATATTCTGCTACTTTGATTAATGTATCAAGAGCCATTGTAGGTTCACCAAAGCCGCAAAATATGATTTCTTTAAATTTAGTTATATCGTATTTTTTAAATTCTGATATGATTTCATCGTAAGTTGGTTCTCTTTCAAGCCATAAACTATTACTTTCTTTCATTTCTTTAGTATTTCTCAAGCAGAAAGTGCAGGCGCAGGAGCATTTGTTAGTTAAGTTAACATATACTTTCAAGTCACCTGAAATTTTTTCTTCTTCTGAAATATCATTTAGATTGATATAAACACCTTTTTTTGCTGTATATAAGATAACCATAAGACATTTCCTCATTCCTTAAAAATAATATTCTTTAATTTCAAATAGTTATTTACAATTCGGTTAAGAATTCTTCAAAACAAATTCCATGAGTTTCAGGAATGTTTTGTTTTATAGTGTATTCAATTGATTTACTTATAAATTCAGTTGCTTTTTCTACTGAATAAACTAGATCTTTTCCTTTTACTATACTTGAAGCTACAATAGAAGTAAATATATCACCAGTACCAGAACGATCCTCACCAATTTTTTCAACATTAATAATTTTGTGTGGTTTTCCAATCTCGTATATGAAATTTTGTATTATACCATCATATTGAAGACCAGTAATAACAACTTTGCTTGGGCCACTATCACAGAGACATTTTGCTATGTCTTCTAATTCATTAAGTGATAAACTCTTAGTTGGATAAGGTATATCAAGAAGTTTACATGCTTCCGTAAGATTAGGTGTGATTAAGTCAGCGTATTTTATTAGGCGTTTCATCTCATCACACATTTCTTTAGTGTAAGTTAAATAGATTTTACCATAGTCACCCATAACAGGATCAACAATAACAATAGTATCCTTATTTTTAAAGATTTTAATAAAATCAATTACAAGATCAATTTGTTCTTTTGAACCTAGAAATCCAGTACAAATTCCATCGAAATTTATATTTAGATCATTCCAATTATTCATATATTCTCTCATATGAGGAGTATAATCATCAAAGAAAAAACTAGAAAAGCCAGTATGTGCAGATAAGATTGCAGTTGGTAATGGACAGCATTGAATTTTCATTGCTGAAATAATAGGTAAAGCAACTGCTACAGAACAGCGACCAAAACCTGTTATATCATTAATGACTGCAATTTTTTTTTGTTTTTCTAAATTCATAATAATCCTCCTTTTTTCTAATCACATTATTATAAGTTAATTTTTGTAATAAATAAAATGTACCCATACTATTTTTACAATTTATGGATTAATAGTGAAGTTTATAGTTATATAAGTTACAATAATTATAAATAAATACAATAAAAAATAATCAGAAAATTCAAAAATATTGTTGATTTTGTTTTAATAATAAGTTATAATTATATCAAGATAAAGGTTTAGATTTATCTTAGTGTACTGACACTTCAATCCGGCAGAAGAGCATATCCTACGAGGTATGTGGTTGGTGACGGGCAACGGAAAAATCCCGGAGGCAATGTACGACAGACGGTCGTACCCAGTTGGCGGACAACGTAAAAATCAGTGGCTAAGGAGAAGCAAGTGCTTAATTGCACTTGCTTCTTACATTTTAAAAGAGATATGAGTTTGATCATATCTCTTTTAATATATATTAAATTTTGAAATGAAAATAATATAAGGGGAGTTTCGAAGAATTTGATTACTTTTTGTAAATAGTGTATTCTTATTTTTAAAGTAACTAATAAGATGGAGTAAAAATTAATGAAAAGATTTAAAAAGGTTTATATAGAAATAACAAACATATGTAACTTAAGCTGTAATTTCTGCCCTAAAACATCTCGAGAATTGAAATTTATGGGAGAAAGTAGCTTTGAACATATTATTAAGAATATCAAGCCATATACAGATCATGTATATTTTCATTTGATGGGTGAGCCCTTCTTGAATAGTAATTTAGAACAATTTTTAAGAATAAGTGATGAGAATAAATTAAAGGTGAATATTACTACTAATGGCACATTAATAAATAATGTGAGTGAAATATTATTGAAATCTTCAGCTTTAAGACAGGTTAACGTTTCATTGCATAGTTTTGAAGCAAATGAAGAAAAAATTACATTTGAGGAATATATAGAAAATGTTCTTAATTTCGTTAATGATGCAACAGCAAATACGAATATAATATGCTCTTTGAGGTTATGGAATTTAGATACAAGGTACAAAGCTAGCAATGATTTAAACATAGATATATTTAAACTGTTAGAAAATAAGTTTAATCTAGAAGAAGATTTGAAAAAAATTTTAATAGAGAAGAACAGTTATAAACTGAAAAAGAATTTATATTTGAGTATGGGTGAAAAATTCAAGTGGCCGTCTTTAAAGGCAGAAGAAATAGGAGAGAGGGCTTTTTGCTATGGACTTAGAGATCAAATAGGAATACTTGTTGATGGAACTGTTGTGCCTTGTTGCCTTGATAGTGAAGGTAGTATTACACTTGGAAATATTTTTGAAGAGCCATTAGAGGGTATTTTGAATTCTAAAAGGGCTGAAGAAATATATAATGGATTTTCAAATCGTAAAGCTGTTGAAGAGTTATGTAGAAAATGTGGATTTATAAATAGAATACGATAAGAATGATCTGATTGATATAGCCTTATGTAGATTATAGAGTTTTGTTTGAATATAAAAAGAAATGCCAAGATATAATTTTATTTGTATATTAATTAAAAAAAGTGGCTATACTCCATGGATAAAGGAGTGAAGAATATGATAAATAAAAAGAAACTATTTGTATGGATGGTAATAATTTTAGCACTTATATTTTCGATAACGTATTATTTTTCAAATAAATATATAACAAATAAAAATACACAGAATAATTCTGTTAGAGCCAGTGAAACAGATAAAAGTCAAGAATTAAGTGACAATTTGAAAATTTGTTTGGTTTCAGGAGAAAAGAAGGAGAAGGTATTAACATTAGCTGAGTTAAAGAAAGAACTTAATTTGGATTCTAACTTGACTGAAGCAGAATTATCAAAGGAATTAAAAAACAAAGGATATGTTTTAGAGGTCCAAGAAAATGGAGAAATGACATATAAAAAGGATAGTTCAAAATCTGTAAAGCCTAATAAATATTATATTGGTGAAAAGGATGGATACTTAGCTATATATAAGACTAATGAAAATGGTACATTATTAATTGAAAACAGCAATGACGTATATACTAATAGTAAGAAAATTGAAAGTTTAAATGATATTGATAAGAACAAAATTGAGAATTTTGAACTTGAATATAATACAAAAGATGATGCAGAAGAAAATTTGTCTGAGTTTTTATCTTAATATTAATTTGAACTTAGTATTTAATGATATATGTTTTATAATGAGGTATGAGAGTAATTAATTACTCTCATACCTTATTTTTATTTAAAGAAATATAAAAATTACGTTATTGAAAGATTTAGCTTAAAATGATAAAGTATATGTTAGGTTTTAATAATGTGTAAATTTTCTTTACAGACCTTATTTTTATAAATGTTTTTTATTCTTTAGGAATTTATTATGCAGTAAAATCTGTGGATAATATATGAAAAAGGCTATTTTAATGAGCTGTGTATAAGAAAAAAATAAAAAATAAATCATATTCGCCTGCATAAGATGTTCTCATATGCAGCATAGCTGTCATTTCTAATGTGCAGATTTTTCTCACATACGTTCGAAAAGGCAGATGCGTAAAAAAATCTCCGGCTCCACAGTCGCCTACGATTTTTTTATGATTTATAATTCATACTAGCTGACATAGTTTGGAGGAAGAAAGATGTACGAATATATTAAAGGAAAATATGTAGGAATAAATAAAGATTATATAATAGTAGAGAATAGTGGAATTGGTTATAAAATATTTACATCTGGTGCAACTATGTCTTCTTTACCGAAGTCAGGAGAGGAAGTTATGCTTTATTTAGAGCAGATCGTCAGGGAAGATTTTCTTGGGCTTTATGGTTTTGATTCAAAGGATGAATTAGAAATGTTTAAGTTGCTGCTTACAGTTAGCGGGGTTGGTCCAAAAGCGGCGTTATCACTATTATCAATTAGTAGAGTAAACAACTTAAAATATGCAATAATGACTGGTGATGAAAAACATATTTGCAGAGGAATTGGAATAGGTAAAAAGACAGCAGCAAGGATTATCTTAGAACTAAAGGATAAGTTAAAGCCTGATGAATTATTAGATAGCGTTGAGAGTATAGACATTCAAGGAAATGAAAATATTATGATAATATCTGAAGCATTAAGTGCATTGCTAGCATTGGGATATAGCGAAAAGGAAGCTGACACAGCTCTTAAGAAAGTTAACAAAGAAGATAGTGTTGAAAACATTATTAAAAGTGCTTTGAAGGTTTTGGTCAGCTAAAAGTTAATAATTCACAGTTAACAGTTGTGAAGTAGATGGTGGCGCTTGATGTACATTTAGGTTTGAATATTATTTACATAAATTAATTTTAAAGATTTTCTTAGGAAAAGGGGGAGGTTTTTTGGAAAGAATAGTTAATCCGTCTGAGTTACAGGAAGATTTCAATTCAGAGCTTAGTCTAAGACCTCAGAAGATAAGTGAATACATAGGGCAGGAGAAGGTTAAAGAAAGATTAGATATATTTATTAAAGCAGCTCAAAATAGAAAAGAAGCTTTAGACCATGCTTTATTATATGGTCCGCCAGGTCTTGGAAAAACAACTTTAGCAAATATAATTGCTAAAGAAATGGGAGGCGATTTGAAAATAACCTCTGGACCTGCAATTGAAAGAGCAGGAGATTTAGCAGCTATCTTAACTACTTTGAAGGATTATGATGTGTTATTTATTGATGAAATTCACAGATTAAATAGAACGGTTGAAGAAATACTCTACCCTGCTATGGAAGATTATGCTTTGGACATAGTTATAGGAAAAGGTGCAGCAGCAAAATCTATAAGAATAGATCTTCCTAAATTTACGCTTATAGGAGCAACAACTAGAATTGGAATGCTTACATCACCACTAAGGGATAGATTTGGTGTATTATGCGCTATGGAATATTACACAGATGAAGAACTTAAAGAAATAGTAATTAGAAGTGCCACTGTTTTTGGTTGCCAAATCACTGAAGAAGGGGCTCTTGAAGTTGCAAAAAGATCAAGAGGGACACCAAGAATTGCCAATAGATTATTAAAAAGGGTCAGAGATTATGCAGAAGTAAAAGGAAGCAGATTAGTTTCATTAAAAGAAGCGCAAGGAGCTTTAGAATTACTTGAAGTAGATAATCAAGGGTTTGATAAAGTTGACAATAAAATATTGGAAGCTATTATAGATAATTTTAATGGAGGCCCTGTTGGGATAGAAACACTGTCTTATTTTATAGGGGAAGAATTAGGAACTATAGAAGATGTTTATGAACCATACCTGCTTCAAAAGGGATTTATCATAAGAACACCTAGAGGAAGGATTGCAAGTGAAAAAGCTTACAAACATTTGGGCAGAGTATATAACCCAAAGAAAAAGGATAGTAATGGTAAGCAAGGAAGCTTTTTTGAAGGCTAAATATTTAAATAATAAGATTAATATACACATATAAAAAGAGCAGCTATGCTGCAACATCGGAACTTAATATAGTTGATAATTAGGTAAGGTAGGAGTAAAATACCAAGAATTTAAGAATTTACACCTATGAAAAGAGTGGCTATGCCACAATACGGAACTTTTCTGCAACCAAGAATTTAAGAATTTAATTTATTTTATTCTTAATATATATTTACTTAAAGCTTATAGTTAGTTAGGAGAATAAAGAAAAATGAACGTAAAAGACTTTGATTTTTATTTACCAGAAGAGTTGATAGCTCAACATCCTTTAGAGGAAAGAGATTCTTCAAGGTTGATTGTTTTAAATAAAAAGACAGGAGAGATTAATCACAAAAAATTTCGAGATATTATTGGATATTTAAATGAAGGTGATACTTTGGTATTAAATAATACAAGGGTAATGCCGGCAAGATTAATAGGAGAAAAAGAAGAAACAGGCGGAAAGATAGAGTTTTTGCTGCTTAAAAGAGTTGAAAAAGATCAGTGGGAATGTTTAGCAAAGCCAGGGAAGTCAGCAAGAGTTGGAAGAAGATTTACTTTTGGTGAAGGGAAATTAAAAGCCGAAGTAATTGAAGTTAAAGATAATGGAAACAGAATAGTGGAATTTTATTACGATGGAATATTTGAAGAAGTATTAGATTCACTTGGAGAAATGCCATTACCGCCATATATTCACGAAAGATTAGATGATAGAGAAAGATATCAAACGGTTTATTCAAAAGAAAATGGATCAGCAGCTGCGCCAACAGCAGGGTTACATTTTACAAAAGAATTATTAGAAGAAATAAAAGCTAAGGGCGTTAATGTAGTTTACCTAACATTACATGTTGGTCTTGGAACTTTTAGGCCTGTTAAGGTTGACACTATAGAAGATCATGAAATGCATTCTGAATTTTATATGCTATCAAAGGAAACCGCAGATATTATAAATAAAACTAAAAAAAGAGGCAATGCAGTAATTTCTGTTGGAACTACTTCTACAAGAACCTTAGAAACTATTGGTGATGAAAATGGTTTTGTAAAAGAACAAAGTGGATGGACTAATATTTTTATATATCCAGGATATAAATTTAAAGTTGTAGATAAACTAATAACAAATTTTCATTTGCCAGAATCAACCTTGATAATGCTTGTTTCTACATTGGCTGGAAAAGATAATGTTATGAATGCTTATAAAGAAGCAGTAAATGAAAGGTATAGATTCTTTTCCTTTGGAGATGCAATGTTTATCAATTAGGAGTTAAGAGTTTTGAGTTAAATGGATTTACTAGAACTCATAACTGTAAAGTGCCCACAGGGTACCCTAAAGGGCATAAACTGTGAACTAAATTAATTACGCTGATGAGGTGACATTAATCAAGCGTTTATAAAAATACAAAATTATATTTAAGAGGTGACGCTTGTGAGTAAAAGATACACGTTATTAAAAAAAGATGGAAAAGCAAGAAGAGGACAATTTGAAACTCCACATGGAACTATTCAAACACCAGTATTTATGAATGTAGGTACATTAGCTGCTATAAAAGGTGCAGTTTCAAGTATGGATTTAAAAGAAATTGGATGCCAGGTTGAGCTTTCTAATACTTATCATCTTCATTTAAGACCAGGAGATAAGGTTGTAAAAGCACTTGGAGGATTACATGAATTTATGAATTGGGATAGACCTATCCTTACAGATTCAGGTGGTTTCCAAGTATTTTCATTAGCAAAAATGAGAAAAATAAAAGAAGAGGGAGTATATTTTAACTCTCATATTGATGGAAAAAAGATATTTATGGGACCAGAAGAATCGATGCAAATTCAAAGCAATTTAGCTTCAACTATAGCAATGGCATTTGATGAATGTATTGAAAATCCAGCTCCAAGGGAGTATGTTGAAAGATCTGTAGCTAGAACTACTAGATGGCTTGAAAGATGTAAAGATGAAATGGATAGATTGAATTCACAGCCAGATACTATTAATAAAGAGCAGATGCTATTTGGAATTAACCAAGGTGGGGTTTATGAAGATATTCGAATTAAGCATGCCCAAGAAATTGTTAAGTTAGATTTAGATGGATATGCCATTGGAGGTTTAGCCGTTGGTGAAACTCATGAAGAAATGTATAGAGTAATAGATGCTGTTGTCCCTCATTTACCAGAAGATAAGCCGATATATTTAATGGGGGTTGGTACACCAAACAATATTTTAGAAGCAGTTGAAAGAGGCGTAGATTTCTTTGATTGTGTACTTCCAGCGAGAAATGGAAGACATGGGAATGTATTTTGTGGTGAAGGCAAGTTGAATTTAATGAATGCGAAATATGAACTTGATACAAGACCAATTGATGAAGGGTGTCAGTGTCCTACATGTAAAAACTATACAAGAGCTTATATAAGACATTTGTTTAAAGCAAAAGAAATGTTGGCAATGAGATTATGCGTGTTACATAATTTGTATTTTTATAATAAATTAATGGCAGATATAAGAACAGCAATTGATGGAGGATATTTCAAAGAGTTTAAGGAAAAGAAACTAATTGAATGGCAAGGAAAAGCATAGGATATATATTAAAAAAATAAATATTTTTGTAAATTATTACAAAATAATCTTAGTATTAAGATGATATATTGATTAGTTAGCGCTAGTGAATATTGACATTAATCACAAGAAAATGTAAACTACATATCGTGGAATAGAAAAAAATAGAAAAAATATGGAGGATTAATATGGAGAATATGTCTGCAATTCTTTATCAATTAGCACTTTTCGTACCGATAATAGTAATATTTTATTTTTTACTTGTATTACCAGAAAAAAAGAGGAAGAAGAAATATCAAGGTATGCTTCAAGAATTGAAAGTTAATGATGAAGTTGTTACAAGAGGTGGAATTATAGGGAAAATAACACATATGGATGAAAATACTATTACTCTTGAAACAAGTCCAGCTAAAACTAGGATTAAATTTGAAAAAAGTGGAATAGCTTATAAAATGAAAGCTGAATAATCATAATACCGACTAATGCTTCATAAAATGAAGTGTTAGGAGGTGTTATTTGAATGGAAAATGCAAAATATTTAAAATCTGTAGCAAAAGGTACTATAGGAACTGTAATTCTTAGCTTTATTGGTGTAGCCGTCTTGTCGGTGTTGATGACAAAGCTTTCATTCAGTAAAGGAATATTCAATGCTATCTATGTGATCATATCTTTATGTAGTTTAAGCTTAGGAGCAGTTATAGGTGCTAAAAAAAATGAGTCAAAGGGCTGGCTTGTAGGGTTTGGAGTTGCAATTGGATATTACCTAGTCTTATTCATATTGACCAGCTGTTTTAGCGGTGAACTAGTTTTTAATCTTTTTGATTTTGTTAAACTTATTATTGCTTTAGCAGTAGGAACTCTAGCTGGAATGCTTGGAATAAATCTA
Source organism: Clostridium saccharoperbutylacetonicum N1-4(HMT) (assembly GCF_000340885.1). NCBI lineage: Bacteria > Bacillati > Bacillota > Clostridia > Eubacteriales > Clostridiaceae > Clostridium > Clostridium saccharoperbutylacetonicum. Next base: position 2,813,957 of record NC_020291.1, read on the forward strand.
TAAGCTCTTTTGTATTTTGCTAAGATTAGAAAAAGTTATACATATGTAAAGATAATTTAAGTTTATTATTAATCTTCTTCCTATTATAATGGATCAATAAAAAACTTTGCTAAGATATTATAGTATGCTATAATGAACAATGTGCAACATATGAATTATAACAATATTTAAAATTAAGAATTGATGGATTCTTTTTGTAAGAACTGTGATTCTTAATTTTAAGTATTTTGGTATTTTACATAATGTATAGAAAATTAATGGATTTACAATTCAAAATTTTACTAAATTAGAGAAATAAAATACTAATAAGAAAAGACATAATTTACAGAGGGGGATTAAGATGAAAAAGAAAGGCAAAAGTTCGGCAGGATTTATAGCAATTGTTGTCGTAATATTATTTTTAGCTTTTGCAGGATTTAAGGGCTTTGTCGTTGGCGGATGGCAAGTTAAATCTTTTGATAAAGTAATAACTAGAGGACTTGATTTACAAGGTGGAGTTTCTGTGTTGATGGAAATTCAACAAGATAAAGTAACTAAGGAAGAATTAGAAAGTGCTAAGCAGCACATTTCTTTGAGAGTAAATAAACTTGGAGTAGCTGAAACTGTTGTTACAACAGAAGGTGAAAAAAGAATAAGAGTTGATGTTCCTGGAATGTCTAATTCTAATGATATAGTTCAGAGTTTAAGTAAATCTGGTAATTTGGTATTTAAAGGACCAAATGGAGATGAAATTTTAACAGGTAAAGATGTTAAAAAGGCAACAGCACAACTTAACCAACAACAAGGTGGTTATGAAATTGGATTAGAATTAAATGATGAAGGTACTAAAAAGTTTGCGGATGCAACAGGAAAGTATATAGGACAAAATATTGGGATTTATCTTGATGATGAACAGATTTCAAATCCAAGAGTTCAAGTACAAATAAATGATGGTAAAGCATCAATAACTGGAAAGTATACATTAGAAGAAGCTAAATCTCAAGCAGGATTAATTAATTCAGGTGCTCTTCCACTTCCAGTAAAAGCGGTTACAGTCAGCAATGTTGGAGCTGAACTTGGAGCAACAGCATTTCCTAATTCAATTAAAGCAGGAGTTATAGGAGTTGGATTAGTATTCTTATTTATGCTAATTAATTATAGACGTCAAGGTTTAATGGCAGATATTGCTTTAACCTTATATATAGTACTTACACTTTTAGTATTTGTAGAAGTAGGTGTTACATTAACACTTCCTGGTATAGCAGCTTTCTTACTGACTATTGGTGTAGCTGTTGATGCTAATATATTGACTTTTGAAAGAACTAAGGAAGAGCTACTAAAGGGCTATTCTGTTAAAGCAGCTGTTAAAAAAGGTGGAGAACATGCATTATCTTCAATTGTTGACTCAAATGTTACAACTTTACTTGCAGCACTTATCTTATACTTTATAGGATCAGGAACAGTAAAGGGCTTTGCTATTACATTGATGATAGGTATAATTATAAGTTTATTTACTGGTTTATTAGTAACAAAAATACTTGTTAACTTAGCTGTTGATATGGGATTCATAAGCAAAGTATCTCATTTTGGAGTGAAATTAAAAAAGGAGGATGAAAAACATGCTTAAAATTATGGAAAAGACAAAAATATGGTTTTCAATTTCCTTTATAATTATTGTTATTGGGTTAGGGTTTCTAGCTTTTAGAGGATTAAACTTTGGAATAGACTTTAAAGGTGGTTCAGATATAAAGATACAATTAAACGAAAGTATAAATAAAGAAGATGTTGATTCTATTGTTAGAGGCTATGCTCCAGATGCTAGCACAAATACATTAAATGATAATCAATATGAAATTAAGTCAGCGGATCTTGATAGTACTAAATTAGCTTCAATTATGGGAGATTTAAAGAATAAATATCAATTAGATGATAAAGCATTAGTTTCACAAGATGAAATTGGGCAATCAGTTGGTAAAGAGTTGACTCAAAACTCGATTTTAGCTTTACTTGGTGCTTTTGCAGTAATGCTTGTTTATATAGCTATTAGATTTGAATTTAAATTTGGTGTAGCAGCAATTGCAGCTACAATTCATGATATATTAGTTACTCTTTCTGTTTACACTATATTTTACATTCCAGTAAATACTCCATTTGTCGCGGCAATACTAACAATTGTAGGGTATTCTATGTGTGATACTATAGTTATTTTTGATAGAATTAGAGAAAACACTAAAATTATGAGAAGAGCTAAGCCAATTGAAGTTGCAGATGTAAGTTTAACTGAAACAATAAAAAGATCATTATACACATCCTTAGCAACTGTAGTTACAATATTAGCTATGAATGTGTTAGTTCCATCTGTTAGAACCTTTACTATTCCTTTAATAATAGGTATTATTAGTGGTGCATATTCATCAATATGTATTGCTTCACCAATTTGGGTATACTTAAAGGATAAAGTTAGAGGCGGAAAGAAAAAATTACAAAGTGTTTAGTGACTGGAAATAATAGAAAACCTCCAGAATAGTTTGGAGGTTTTTTATTTGTCAACAAAACGATTGTAAAATTTATTATAATCATTTATAATAAAGGTGTTTTCTAATTTTATGGAGGAATAGGCCATGCGTAAGTTCTGGGAAAGTATATATTGTCCAAATTATATTAGCGGATATAACCCATTTATTCTTAAAAATATGAATAAAGCAATAGAAAGATTAGCTTTAGCAATAAATAATAGACAAAAGATTGTAGTCTATGGTACATATAATGTTGATGGGATTTGTGCAGTTTCATCTTTAATTCTTGTTTTAAAGTATTTAAATGCTGATGTAGAGTATCTAATATATGACAGACAAGAAAGTGATGCTGTAATAAATTCAGTGGATATTAAAAATAATGTGGATTTTTTAGGAGCTGAACTTTTAATTACTTTAGGTATAGGATTAAAATCTAAAGAAGAAGTAGATTTGTGTAAAGATTTAGGAATAGATTTAATTGTTTTAGAGAATGAGGAAAGTGACCTTGTTAATGATTACATTTACATAAATCCAAGTCAAAAGGGATGCCAATATAGGTATAAGAATTTGTCCATAAGCGGATTAGCATTTAAACTTATGCAAGCTATTGCAATTTATTATAATATGAAGAGCATAAATAAATATTTGGATTTAATTCTTATTGGAATACAATGGGCAAAAGTATCAGCTAAAGGTGAAAATGGGGTATTAATTAAAGAAGGAAATAAGTTTTTAATTAATACAAACAATAATGGATTGAGATCAATTATTGAATTTAACAATATAAAAGAATTTAATGATGATGGTATAAATAAAATAATAGAATTATTGATTCCACCTATAGGAGCTGTAGGGATAATGGATAATGCTCGAATAGTATTGGAATTATTAACTACTAATGATAAAGATAGAGCGGATCAAATAGTTAAATATTTATCAACGTTAAAGAAGACTACATCGTTAAAATGTATTTCAAATTAAAATATATATTTATTTTATTTACATTACTAAATCATAAATTTTAACTTAAATAATAGTTGGAGGAATTAAAAATGGATTTAAGAGAAAAGATAAGAATTATTGAAGATTTTCCTAAGAAAGGAATTAGCTTTAAGGATATAACAACTTTAATTAGTGATGGAGAAGCTTTAAGAGAGGCAATAAATCAAATAGCTGAACATTTAAAAGATAAACAAATTGATTTAATTGTAGGGCCAGAAGCAAGAGGCTTTATTTTTGGTGTACCTGTAGCATATGTTTTAGGAATAGGTTTTATACCAGTAAGAAAGCCAGGCAAATTACCTGGTGAAACTATATCAATTAATTATGATTTAGAGTATGGTGAAGATCAATTACAAATTCATAAAGATGCAATAAAACCTGGACAAAGAGTAGCTATTGTTGATGATTTATTAGCAACAGGAGGAACTGTTGAAGGTGTTGCTAAATTAGTTGAACAAGCTGGTGGTGAAGTTGTTTCATTAGATTTTGCTATTGAATTGACAGAATTAAATGGAAGAGATAAATTAAAGAATTATGATGTCTTATCATTAGTGCAATATGATATCTAACAATTTGTGATTTTTAGGTTGGAAGGTATTCCATTTATTTTTAATGTCTTATTGAAAATAATTCTAAAATAATATATAATTATTAAAAAGTTAGGCTGGTTATTGAACCAGCCTTTGAATTTACATTTTAATAAAATTATAGAAGGAGAGCAATCCTTATGATTGATAAATTATTGGAAAAAATCAATAATAATTGTAATAATGTTGATATTGATATGGTAAAAAAGGCATACTATTTTGCAGAAGATGCTCATAAGGAACAAAAAAGGCAGTCAGGTGAACCTTATATAATTCATCCTATAGCAGTAGCGGAAATTTTAGCTGAATTAGGGATGGACACGAACACAATTGTTGCAGGACTTTTGCATGATGTAATTGAAGATACAGAGTTTTCATATGAAGAAACTGTAAAGTTATTTAATGAAGAGATTGGCAATTTAATTGAGGGGGTTACCAAACTTACAAGATTGGGAGAAATGGAATATAAGACAAAAGAGGAGCAGCAAGCAGATAATGTTAGGAAAATGCTTCTTGCTATGGCTAAAGACATAAGGGTAATAATTATTAAATTGGCAGATAGATTACATAATATGAGAACCCTTAAATTTATGCCAGAGAAAAAACAAAAAAATAAAGCAAAGGAAACTTTAGATATTTATGCACCACTTGCACATAGACTGGGTATGTCTAAAATTAAATGGGAACTTGAAGATTTATGTTTTAGATATTTGCATGAAAAAGAATATTATGAATTAGTTGATAGTATTGCTGAAAAAAGAGTTGAAAGAGAAACATATATAAAGGATATTGTTGATGATTTATATGCAAAACTTCAAGCAGCTGGAATAGAATCGGATATTGATGGAAGACCAAAGCATTTTTATAGTATTTATAAAAAAATGGTTAATAAAAATAAAAGTATTGAGCAGATTTTCGATTTAACAGCTATAAGAATATTAGTGAATTCAGTTAAGGATTGCTATGGAGTTCTTGGAATAGTACATACAATATATAGACCAATTCCAGGAAGATTCAAGGATTATATTGCCATGCCTAAACCAAATATGTATCAATCTTTACATACTACAGTTATTGGCCCTCAAGGAAAAACCTTTGAAATTCAAATTAGAACTTTTGAAATGCATAAAACTGCTGAATATGGTATTGCAGCTCATTGGAAATATAAAGAAGGCGATACAAGTAAAGGTGAAGATAAACAAAAAGACTTTGAGAAAAAACTTGTATGGCTTAGAGATATGTTAGAATGGCAAAAAGAAACTTCTGATGCGGAAGAGTTTATTGAAGGTTTTAAAATAGATTTATTTTCAGATGAAGTATTTGTATTTACTCCTAAAGGCGTAGTTATTAATTTGTGTAGAGATGCAACCCCTATTGATTTTGCGTATAGAATACATACTGATGTAGGAAATAAGTGTGTAGGAGCAAAAGTGAATGGTAAAATAGTACCTCTTGACTATACTCTTAAAACTGGAGAAATTGTTGAAATATTAACATCTCCTAATGCAAAAGGTCCCAATATGGATTGGCTGAATATAGCTAAGAGTAATCAATCGAAGAGTAAAATAAAACTTTGGTTTAAGAAAGCAAAAAAAGAGGAAAATATATTAAAAGGAAAAGAACTTCTAGAAAAAGAATTGAAAAAGCAAAGTGTTCATTATGCAGACATTGCTAAAGGTGAATTTTATGAAAAGCTCATAAAGAGATATAATATACATTCAATGGAAGATTTATATGCATTAATTGGTATTGGTGGCTTTTCTGTTTCAACACTTATTGTAAGGCTTAAAGAAGATAATGGTGTAGGTGTAGATAAAGCAGCTAAAGAAAAAGAAAATAAGGAAATCCTTAATAAAAGTATTGAGGAGCAAATTGCTAAAGCTACTAGAAGACCTGAAACAAATAGTTATGGTATAACAGTAAAAGGGGAAAGCAATCTAATGATTAGATTTGCGAAGTGTTGTAGTCCAGTCCCTGGTGATGATATTTTGGGATATATAACTAAAGGAAGAGGCGTATCGGTACATAGAAAAGATTGCAGTAATTTACAAAACTTAATAGACACTGATGCTGAGAGGGTTGTTGAAGTTAACTGGGGAACATCACAAGGCAATTCCTATGTTGCAGAAATTGAAGTTCAGGCAGAGGATAGAGATGGATTACTTGCTGATATAATGAGTGTTATAACTGAACTTAAGTTACAATTAAGTGCTGTAAATGCTAATTTAGCTAAGCAAGGCTATGCTATAATTAATGTTAAATTAAAAATCACATCTGTAGATAATTTAAAAGATTTAATGAAGAGATTAAAGAGATTAAAAGGCGTAACAGATGTTTATAGAGTCAATAGTTAATATTTATAAATATTGAAATTATATTATATGTATTTTGTACATGTAATTATTATTGAATTAATTTATTTAGAAGTGTTAAAATATAGGAAAGGTGAGACGATATGAGAGCAGTAGTGCAAAGAGTAACCTCATCTAGTGTTTCAGTTGATGGAAATATAATTGGTAAAATAGAAATGGGATTCAATGTTCTAATTGGAATTTCAAAAGATGATACCTTAGAAGATTTAAAATATATAAAAGATAAAGTTATTAATTTGAGAGTGTTTCAAGATGAAAATGATAAAATGAACTTATCCTTATTAGATGTGAAAGGTGAAATACTTGTGATTTCACAATTTACTTTGTATGGAGATTGTAGAAAAGGTAGAAGGCCTAATTTCATGGAAGCCCTAGGAGGAGAAGAAGCTAATAAGCTTTATGAGGAATTTTTAGAACTCCTTAGAACTTCAGGATTAAAGGTTGAATGTGGTGAATTTGGAGCCGAGATGAAGGTTGAAATTAATAATGATGGCCCTGTGACTATTTTATTAGACAGTAAAAGAAATTTTTAGGAGTGATAGAATTGATTATAAAAACAATTTTAGCAGGCATGTATGAAGAAAACTGTTACTTGGTAATGGATGAAGATACGAAAGAACTTGGAATTATAGATCCAGGAGGGCATGCAAATTCTATAATTAATGAAATAAATTTATTAAAAGGAAAAACTAAATTCATAATTTTAACCCATGGACATTTAGATCATGTAGATGGAGTAATAGAATTAGTAAATAATTTAAAAGTTCCATTTTATATTAACAAAGCAGATGAAGATTTGATGCAAAAAGATGATTTTGTATTTGGAACATTACCAAAGGCATCAGGATACTTAAGTGAAGGCGATACATTAACTTTAGGAAAGCATGAAATTAAAGTAATAGAAACTCCAGGACACACTCCAGGAGGAATATGTTTCTTAATTGATGATAATATTTTTACAGGAGATACTCTTTTTCAAGGTTCAGTAGGTAGGAGTGATTTCCCTGGTGGAAATGGAATGCAGTTAATAAAAAATATAAAGGAAAAATTACTGCCACTTGGTGATGGTATTAAAGTTTTTCCAGGGCATGGTCCAACATCTAATATAGGTTATGAAAAAAGGAATAATCCTTTTTTATAAATGGAATTTTAGTTGAGTAGCAGCATTTTTATAATATATGCATTTTAATAAAATGTTCAACATTTAACACTTTTCGAAGGAAATTAACATTCATTGAATATTGATAATTGCAATATATATGAATATGCTGTTAATAGCTTTAGTTTTGATAAATTGTCACAGTTTTAAGGAGCAATAATGGAAGTTAAAATTAATTTAAATAATTTAAAATATAGATATGAAGTATATCAATTATTTAATGTATATTTTTCAATGAGGGAAATTAGTTTTGTTGAAAAAGAAGAAGCAGATTATAATGTTTATATTGATGAAGAGACTTTAAAGTTTAAATATAAGGATTACTATAAAGAAGAATCTTTAGGAGAAGATATTAAAAATTCTCTTAGAAGATTTCTTTTTCTGTGTTTGAGAGATTTAACTAATGATATATATCCTTGGGGTATTTTAATTGGAATTAGGCCATCTAAAATAGCATTGAAACTTCTTAATGAAGGCCATTCAGAGGAAGAAGTAATTGAAATATTTAAGAAAAAGTATGTTGCTCATGCAGATAAGGCTAAGTTATGTATAAAAGTTGCAAAAGCTGAAGAGCGAATAGTTAATAAGGATAAAAATAATATAGCTGTTTATGTAGGAATGGCTTTTTGCCCAACCAAATGCTTATACTGCTCTTTTACCTCCAATCCAATTGGTATATATAAAAAGATGGTTAAGCCATATATAGAAGCCTTAATAAAAGAAATACAAGGCATGAGTGAGTATATTAAAGAAAAAAATCTTAATGTTGAATCAGTGTATTTTGGAGGAGGAACTCCAACAGCAGTAAATGATGAAGAATTTGCAGCTATTATGAAGGAAATCTATAATAATCTTATTAAGGATAACAAGGTTAAAGAATTTACAGTTGAATGTGGAAGACCAGATACCTTAACAAGGGAAAAGCTTAAAACCATGAAGGAATCTAAAGTTGATAGAATTAGTATTAACCCTCAGACTATGAATGATGATACTTTAAACTTAATAGGACGAACTCATTCATCAGAAGATATAAAAGAAAAATTCAAATTGGCTAGAGAGCTTGGCTTTAATGATATAAACATGGATATTATTATAGGCCTTCCAGGAGAAACTCATAAAGAGGTTCTACATACTGAAAATGAACTTATTAAGCTAAAACCTGATAGTATTACTGTTCATGGTTTAGCCTTAAAAAGAGGATCTCGAATGTATGAAGAATTTATATTGAAAAAAGGAATAGAAATCACACCTCAGGAAGAAATTATAAAAATGTATGAAGAAAGCAGAAATTTAGCAGAAAACTTAGGTATTTCACCATATTATATGTATAGACAAAAAAATATGGTTGGAAATATGGAGAATTTGGGGTATGCTAAAGAAGGCAAGGAATGCATTTATAATATTCAAATGATTGAAGAAAGACAAACAGTAATTGCATTAGGGGCTGCTGCAGTAAGTAAAGTAATATTTTTAGAGGAAGATAGACTAGAAAGATTCCCTAATCTAAAGGATCTTCATGAATATATATCAAGAATTGATGAAATGATTGAAAAGAAGAAGATGTTACTTGATACATTATATAATTAATGTTTAATTATCAATTGACTAATGAACATTTATATATAGTATGTTTATTTGCACTAATTAGTAATATTTGAGGAGGAAAAAACAAATGGCAATTGAAATGCAAGCACCAAAAGGTACGAAGGATATGCTTCCTGAAGATGCCTATAAGTGGCAATACATAGAAGGCGTATTTAGAAATGTTGCTAAAACATATGGAATTAGGGAAATTAGAACTCCAATGTTTGAACATACAGAATTATTTTTAAGAAGCGTTGGTGATACAACTGATATAGTACAAAAGGAAATGTACACTTTTAATGATAAAGGTGATAGAAGTATAACATTGAAACCAGAAGGAACTGCTTCAGCTGTTAGAGCTTTTGTTGAAAATAGATTATTTAACGAAGCTCAACCTACAAAGTTATATTATGTAACACCAGCTTTTAGATATGAAAATGTTCAAAAGGGAAGACTTAGACAATTTCATCAATGTGGAATTGAAGTTTTTGGTTCCAATGCACCTTCAATGGATGCAGAAGTTATAGCAGTAGCAATGGATACGTTGAAGAAATTAGGTTTAAAGAGTTTAAGCTTAAATATAAATAATTTAGGATGTCCAGAATGTAGACCTAAGTATAATGAAGCCTTAAAGAAGTTCCTACAAGAAAATTACGATGGTCTTTGTGATACTTGTAAGAGCAGATTTGAAAAAAATCCTATGAGAATTTTAGACTGTAAGGAAAAGAAATGTCACGAAATTACTAAAAATGCACCGATAATTTTAGATTATGTATGTGAAGAATGTGGTGATCACTTTGGAAAAGTTAAGGAATATCTTGATATTTTAGGACTTCCATATACAATAGATCCAGGTATAGTAAGAGGTTTAGATTATTATACAAAAACTATTTTTGAAATTTTAACTTCTGATTTTACTGTGTGTGGAGGAGGAAGGTATGATAAGCTTATAGAAGAGCTTGGCGGTCCAGACATGCCTGCAGTTGGTTTTGGAATGGGAATCGAAAGATTAATTATGACTTTAGAAAAAGAAAAAATTGAAATACCTAAGGAAACACTATTTGATTTATATATAGGTGCAAGAGGAGAGGCAGAAGGGAAGTTTGCCTTTAAGCTTGCTAATGACTTAAGAGGTCTAGGAGTTAAATGTGAAATAAATCATATGGGAAGAAGCATTAAAGCTGAAATGAAATATGCTAATAAATTAGGTGCAGCATATACTACTATTTTAGGTGAAGATGAATTAACTAACAAAAAGATTAATTTAAAGAGAATGAGTGATGGTGAAATTTTTGAAGTTTCATTAGATAATTTGGAGGAAATAGCTAAAGTAGTTAGATAAGATGAATTAGAACAATTTTTAGTAAAATATTGAAAAAAGTATGTTTTTCGATTACAATTATTAAGGCATATAAAAGTTAGGTATTAGTTAATTACTAATTAATTTTTATGTTGCATTAAAATTTAAAATGAATTGACAATTGATGATTAAAGCCATACTAAGGCAATCGCATGCCAATTTATAATATATAAATAAAGAAATCCCAAAGGGATTTCATCAAAAATTGTTAACTGTAAACTGTAAATTGTTAACTGTTAACTGACATAAATGGAGGTTTAGTAATGGGTGAATCTTTAAATGGATTAAAGCGTACAATGATGTGTGGTGAACCTAGAGAAGAACATGTTGGTAAAAAGATTACTTTAATGGGATGGGTTCAAAGAAATAGAAAGCTTGGAGCACTTGAATTTATTGATTTAAGAGATAAAACAGGTATAATGCAAGTAGTTTTCGGAGAGGAAATAAATGCTGAAGCTTTTGAAAAAGCAAAAGCAGTAAGATCTGAATACTGTATAGCTGTAACAGGTGAAGTTGTAAAAAGAGAAAGTGTTAATGAAAACATGCCAACTGGTTATGTTGAATTAAAATGCGAAGCTATAAAGATTCTTTCTGAATCTGAAACTCCACCAATATATATTAAAGAAGATTTAGATGCTGCTGAAAATATCAGATTAAAATATAGATATTTAGATTTAAGAAGACCTGATATGCAAAAGATTTTTGAAATCAGAAGTAAAACTACTAAAGCTATTAGAGATTACTTAGAAGAACATAACTTCTTAGATGTGGAAACTCCAATTTTAACTAAGAGTACTCCAGAAGGAGCTAGAGACTATTTAGTCCCTTCAAGAAACTATCCAGGAATGTTCTATGCACTTCCACAATCTCCACAAATATTTAAGCAGTTATTAATGGTATCTGGTTTCGACAGATATTATCAAATTGCTAAATGTTTTAGAGATGAAGATTTAAGAGCTAATAGACAACCTGAATTTACTCAAGTTGATATGGAATTAAGCTTTGTTGAACAAGAAGACATAATGGCTGTAAATGAAGGATTAATTGCTCATGTATTTAAAAAGGTAGCAGGTGTAGATGTCCAGCTTCCTATTAAGAGAATGACATTTAAAGATGCTATGGAAAAATACGGTTCAGATAAACCAGATTTAAGATTTGGAATGGAAATAACTGATATTACAGAAGACGTTAAAGATTTAGATTTTGTTGTGTTTAAATCTGCAATAGAGGCTGGAGGATCTGTTAGAGCATTATGCTTAAAGGGTGGAGCTGATCTAGGAAGAAAGCCTTTAGATAAATTAGGCGAATTTGTTAAAACCTATAAGGCAAAAGGTCTAGCATGGATTCAACTTAAGGAAGATGGTGTTAAATCATCAATAGCTAAATTCTTAACTGATGATGTGACTAATGCTATTGCAAAAACTATGAAGGCTGAAAATGGAGATGCTATTTTAATAGTAGCAGATAAGAATTCAGTTGTATTCCAAAGTTTAGGTGCATTAAGATTAGAACTTGCTAAACAATTTGAATTAATTAAAGATAAAAAGGAATTTAACTTTACTTGGATCACTGAATTCCCATTATTTGAATACAGTGAAGAAGAAGAAAGATATACAGCTTGTCACCACCCATTTACTGCACCAATGGATGAAGATTTAGAATTTATTGAATCAAATCCAGGTATTGTGAGATCTAAAGCTTATGATTTAGTATTAAATGGTGAAGAATTAGGTGGAGGATCTATAAGAATTCATGAAATGGCTCTTCAAGAAAGAATGTTTAAAGCATTAGGCTTTACAGAAGAACAGGCATGGGAAAGGTTTGGATTCTTGTTACAAGCATTTAAGTTTGGACCACCACCACATGGAGGCTTGGCATTTGGATTGGATAGAATGATAATGTTCTTAGCTGGAACAGAAAATATCAAAGATGTTATTGTATTCCCTAAAAACCAAAATGCATATTGCTATTTAAGTGAAGCACCAAATATTGCTGACGAAAAGCAATTGACTGAACTTGGAATTGGAATACTTCCTAAAGAAAATGATAAATAAAAATTAATTTTAAATAACTATGTTTAATTAATTATTAAGCATAGTTATTTTTTGATTAAAATTTAAATTAAAAAGGTTGAAAAATATTTTGTTAGTTAACATATATGAGCATAGTAACTAAAAATGTATGTATTATTTTGTTTTAATATGTTATAATGTGGGTATATAATATAAGAAATGTTATTGGAGGTGATTAAATGGTAATTTCAAGTATGAATAATTATGCTAGTATGCAAAAATTACAAATGGCTATGATAAAAATGTCATCAGGTACTAAAATTAACTCAGCAGCAGATGATGCAGCAGGTCTTTCAATTTCTCAAAAGATGTTGTCACAATCAAATGGATATTCACAAGCTAACGAAAATGCAGCAGATGCTCAAAATGCAAGTAATGTAGCAGAAGGTGGACTAAGTGGAATAGAAGACAGTCTTCAAAGAATTAGAGAGTTATCAGTTAAAGCAGGAAATGGTATATATTCTGATCAAGATAGAGCAATGATGCAAAAAGAAATTGATCAAGAAAAGGCATCAATTACAGATCAAGTTAAAGGAACTGAATTTAATACAATTAAAATGTTAGATAATAATTCAGACATAAATTTAGCTATAAATTCTAAAGGAAATGGAATGTCAATGAAAATGGTTGACACTTCACTAGAAACATTAGGAATTGCTGATTATGATGTTACTAAAAACTTTAGTATTGATGCTATTGATAAGGCTATAGCTAAGGTAACATCGGCTAGAAACAATTTTGGAACCACTAGTAACATATTAGATAAAGTAATTGATAGTAATGATATTACTAATCATAATCTTATGGCTTCAATGAGCAAAATAACTGATACTGATTATGCAAAATCATCAACTGACTTTAGTACTCAAAGTGCATTAAATCAATATAATTATATGGCATCACAGGCCAATATTCAGCAGTTCTCTTTATTAGCAAAAGTATAGAAAAAATAAATTTTATATTGATATCTAAGGCTTTTCTTACATTTAGTAAGAAGGTCTTTTTTTTATGTGAATCAATGATTTAAATAATTTGAAAGGATCGTGATAACTAGGATTATAAAAGAATGAAATATAGATATCCAAATTAATAATTCAACTTATAAATGTAATATACATACATCATTGAGAAATTATAATCGTAACACTACACTAGAAATCAGATACATTTTTCTGGAAGCAGGCATGTGAAATTGAGATGATGATGGTTCTTAATGGCGGCTTGTTTTATTTACAGCTTGTCTAAAAGTGAATGTCCAAATTTTATATTTGGAAACATGAACTTTCTCCTTGGGGATTTTACATCTGGAACACGCTGAAATGACGACAAGCCGCCATTTAGAACCTTCCATCGAAAATTTCACTAGTCCTGTGGAAGATAAATGTATCTGATTTAGGTAATTGTTGCATAAGTCTAATTTTCGATTTGGATATCTTTATTTATTAATAATAAAATTGAACATTGTTAGAAATATGCTATAATTAAATTCAATGTACAAACATAAAAATGGGGGATAAAAATGTTAGGAACAATAGTAAATGCATTAGCAATAATAGGTGGCTGTTTAGCGGGATTAATAGTAAAAGGACGACTAACTGAAAAGATAAGTTCAACCATAATGAATGGTTTGGCTTTATGTGTACTTTATATAGGAATATCAGGTGCTCTAAAAGGTAAGGATACTTTAGAAATCATAATTTGTATAGCATTAGGAGCCCTTATTGGAGAAATAATTGATTTAGATAAGAGACTTAATGATTTGGGAGATATGATTGAAAATAAAATAAATGGAAACAAAAAGAATAAAGAGAAAGAAAAGATTTCTATATCAGAAGGTTTTGTTACATCAAGTTTATTATTTTGTGTAGGAGCTATGGCAGTAGTTGGCTCACTTGAAAGTGGCCTCCAGGGGAATCATACAACTCTTTTTGCAAAATCAATACTAGATGGAGTATCTGCAATAATATTTACATCCTCTCTTGGAATAGGAGTAATGCTGTCTTCAGTTGCAATTTTAATTTATCAAGGAAGTATAACACTACTTGCAGGTTGTCTTTCCACAGTGCTTACAGATAGTGTAATCAGCAATATGTCTGCGGTTGGAAGCCTTTTAATTGTAGGACTTGCATTTAATATGCTTGGAGTAACTAAAATTAAGGTAGCTAATTTACTTCCGGCGATATTTATTCCGATAATCTATACCTTATTTTAACAAGAAATAAAAATTTAAAATAGAGTAAGTATTTAATAAAATCAAAATACTTACTCTATTTTTTTATTCGATATAGGTTGATGATAATGTTTACTTAATAAGTTTATAGGAGCAAGTTAATTAATTTCTGTAATAAATTTGTGGAATAAGTAATATTATTAGTAGCAGGTGACTAATACAAAGTTAACGTATTATTTGAAGAAAACAGAATAAAGAGTTTGTGAAGTCAGAGATAAAAATGTAAAGGGACATATTATACATTTATTTAGATAAAATTAGAAAACAGATTTATCAATATAATGAGGTGATCGTAATTGTATTTCAAAAAGAATGAAGCTTGGTATGTTTTATTTGTAAATACAAATCAAGAAGAAAAAGTAAAAGGAATTCTTGAAAAAGAAATTGGCGATAAGTATAAATTCATTATACCAACAAGAGAACTTAAGGAAAGAAAAAATGGAAAATGGCATTATGTTAGGCGAAAATTATTTCCAGGGTATATTTTTATAAAAACCTCAATGAATATTGATATGTACTATAAACTAAAAAATGCTCCTGGAATAATTAGATTGCTAAGGAGTGAAGATGAAATTTTAACAGTTTCTGAAGAGGAATTAAATATATTAAGTATGTTTTTAAGTAATAATGATATTAACATAGGAATTTCTGAATTATATAGGGATAAGGATATTATTAGAATAATTTCAGGACCTTTATTAGGATTAGAAGGGCAAATTGTAAAATTTAATTTTAGAAAATGCAGAGCAAAGGTAAATATCAATTTTATGAATGAAGTAAGAGTAGTGGAACTTGGTATTGAGCTAGTTGAAAAAATCTGAATTATAATTTGGGTGTTTCGGCCCCATAGAAAGATTAAGAGGTTATAGTTTGTTTTTGTAGCATAGCTAGAGTTATGTGAATGGGCGAAGCTATGCCTAGAGACATTATTTATCTTACAGATTGGAGAGGACTATTATTAATGAAAAAAAGAATTATGCATATAGTTCAATCAGCTGGAGGGGTTGAACGGTATATATTAATGTTATTGAAAAATATGGATTCTTCAAAATATGAAAATATTCTTGTATGTTCAAATGATTACAAAGAGGAAAACTATAATGGATTGGTTAATGTTTTTGAATGTATAAATATGATTAGGCCAATAAATATTGTATCTGATGTTAAGGCAATAATATATGTTAGAAGTATTATTAAAAAATATAAACCTAATATTGTGTACATGCATTCTAGTAAAGGTGGGGCAATAGGAAGAATCGCAAATATAGGTATCAAAAATAATAGCATTTATAATCCACATGGATGGTCCTTTAATATGGATTGTGATCCTAAGAAAAAAGCTATATATCGATGGACTGAGAGATTGCTCTCACGATTATGCAACATTATTATTGCAATTTCAGATTATGAGAAAAAAACGGCAATTGAAAATAAAATATGTCGCCCTGATAAAATTAGAGTTATTTATAATGGAACTGATATTGATGAATATATAAGGAAGAAAGACATTTATTCGCTAACAAGGGCTGATTTAGGAATACAAAATGATGCATATATTATAGGAACAGTAGGACGTCTTTCAAAACAGAAAGCTCCTGACACATTTATTAAAGCTGCAGGAATTATAAAGAAATATATTCCAAAGGCTTTTTTTTTGATGGTTGGAGATGGAGAGATGAAAAATGAAATTGAAGATCTGATAAGAAAAATGGATTTACAAAAGTCAGTATTAGTTACTGGATGGGTTAATGAGCCTATGGAATATATACGACTTTTTGATCAAGCAATGCTCTTATCCAGATGGGAAGGTTTTGGGTTAGTGCTAACTGAATATATGCTTGCAAAAAAGCCAATTATTGCAACGAAAGTTGATGCAATTTCAGATTTAATTACAGATAGGGTAAATGGACTTCTTGTAAAAATGGATGATATTGAGGCTATTGCACGAGCAAGTAAAGAGATATATGAAGATAAAGAGTTGGTTAATTTAATGATAAATAATAGTTTTAGGCTTGTGAATGAAAGATTTAATATAAAGAGAGTGGTTTCAGAACTTGAAACATTATTTAATAATAAATAAAGATTTTTTTCTTATAGATTTCAGCTTTTAAATTGGGAGGGATATGCGTGAAAAAAGTAGCAATTGTATCCTGTTACTTTATGGAAAATTATGGAAGTATGCTTCAAGCATATGCAACTCAGAAAATATTAGATAACTTTGGAGTTGAAAATGAAACAATTTGTATAAAGGGATTAGATAAAGAAATTAAATACAGGAAGGTGAAATATTTTGCTAGTAAAGTTTTAGATATTGATACTGTAAGAAATAAATGGAGTTTTATTAAACATAGTATTTACAAAATTATTAATTTATATGGATTTAAAGATAAAATGAAGAAAAGAAGTGCTGCATTTGAAAAATTTTTGCCTTTGTTTCATATTTCAAGGGAGTATGCGTCTTTTGACCAATTAAAAAATGTAGTTAGCAGTTACTCGTCTGTAATTGTTGGAAGTGATCAATTATGGTTACCATCGAATATTTCAGCAGATTACTATACTTTGAATTGGGTTCCCTATGAAATAAAAAAGATTTCATATGCTACAAGCTTCGGAGTAGCACATTTAGAAGAAAAATTTCAGAATTTAGCAAAATCATTCTTAACACGGATTAATTATTTATCTGTTAGAGAGCTGTCAGGTCAAAAACTTATTAAAGAAATTACAGGGATTGATGCAAAAATTGTATGTGACCCTACACTTCTTTTCACAGCAGATGAATGGATGGATGTTCAACCTAAAGAAAGACTAATAAAAAAACCCTATATTTTCTGTTATTTTATTGGTAACAATAGAGATCAGCGTAAATTTGTAAATAAGCTAAAAATTGTAACAGGTTATAAGATTGTTGCACTACTGCATATTGATGAATTTATAAGATACGATGAAGCTCTTGTGGATGAGGCTCCATATCATATAACACCTGGTGATTTTATTAACTTAATAAGAAATGCAGAGTATGTTTGTACCGATTCTTTTCATGGATCAGTTTTTTCAATATTAAACAAAAAGAAATTTTTTACTTTTAAACGCTTTAAAGCCAATAGAAAAGGATCTACAAATTCTAGATTAGACTCATTATTTAATTTGTTGGGATTGGAAGAAAGAATGCTTTCTCCAAATGATGATGTGGAGCATTGTATTCATATGAAAATTGATTATGAAACAGTTCATAAAAAACTAAATAGTTTTAGAGAAGAGTCAAAAAAATATCTTAGAGAGGCGTTAGGAATATAAATGGTGGATAATTAATGATAACAATAACTGATAAATCAAAATGCTGTGGCTGCAATGCTTGTGCTAATATATGTCCTAAAAATTGTATAAAGATGAAAAGAGATGAAGAAGGATTTCTATATCCTGATATATGCCAAGATGAATGCATAAGTTGTAACCTTTGTGAAAGTGTTTGTCCTGAAATAAATGTAAGAGCAGAGGTACCTTTTAAGCAAGATGGATATATTGTACAAATTAAAGATGAAAACATTCGTAGAGAGAGCACTGCAGGTGGAGCCTTTTCTGCAATTGCTAGATATATAATCCAAAGTGGTGGTGTGGTCTTTGGAGTAGTAATGGATGATAAATTTTTAGCGCATCATACTTATGTTGAAAGTGAACTAGAATTACAGAAATATAGAAATAGTAAATATGTTCAAAGTTTTGTTGGTGAATCGACTTTTAAGCAGGTTAGAGAATTTTTAAATAAAGGCAGAACGGTATGCTTCAGTGGTACTCCATGTCAGATTGAAGGGTTAAAACTTTTTTTAAAGGAGGACTATAAAAAGCTCATTACAGTTGATGTAGTATGCCGTGCAGTTCCATCACCCCTTGCATTTGAGAAATATATAGAGCTTCAGAATAAATGTTTAGGCACTGATATAATAAATGTTCGATTTAGGGATAAATACTTTGGTTATAAATATTCTACAATGAATATCTGTACTGCAAAGAATAATTGGAGTTATCACCGTGGAATTGAATCTGACCCTTGGCTCAGAGCTTTTTTTTCAGGAATCTGCAATCGACCGTCATGTTATGAATGCAATTTTAGGAAAAGATATAGGGTAAGTGATTTTACTATTTGGGATTGCTTTTCTGTTTGTAATTTTTCAAAAAAAATGGATGATGATAAGGGGACTACGAGAATGTTAGTTCATACGAGTAAAGGAAGAGAGCTATTTGACAAGATAAAAGAAGAAATAAAGTATGTTGAATTAAATCCAGATGAAATTGTTAATGGAGTTAAGGAGATTTTTGAACCATCTAAGCGAAATCCAAAGAGGGATGAGTTTATGGCAGATTTAAATATACTGGATGCGGAAAAACTATTTAAAAAGTACTTTCCAAATACGATAAAAGTTAAAATTAAAAGATTTATAAGAATTGCTTTATATAAATTGAGAATATACAAGTTTGTAAAAAATCTTTATTCAATTATTCTAAAAAAATAGGTGGAATAATTAAATAAATAATAGGAAGGAGAATTTGTGCTATATAGAAGTAGTACGTAATATATATGAAATTGATGTTTATACATGGTGGAACAAAATTGAAGGAAGATGCTTCTGGAAACTTATATACCGATGGAAATTTTAATAATAAAATATGGGATAGATATCGTGTATTTTGTGATGATTTGCAAGTGTTATTGCGAAAAGAAGCTAAAATTTATGATAAGGACTATGCAATTAACAAATTTAATAAATTAGATAAAGATAGAGTCGAGTGTATTCCAATGCCAGAAATATATGCACCTGTGAAAAATTACTTCAATTTTGGGATTAGGCGGAAAATAAAGAGTATAATTGAGAATTCTATTAAGCAATGTGATTATGTCATTGTTAGGTCAGCATCAAATTATTATTGTATTCAAGCTATAAAGATAGCTAAGAAATATAATAAACCATATTTGGTAGAAGTAACTGGGATTGCCTTTCATGCCAATTGGTATCATAGCATAAAAGGAAAGCTTGTTGCTTTTTATTCTGAAATGTGTGTTAAGCATTATGTTGGTCAAGCTCCTTATGCAATTTATGTAACAAATGAAGTTCTTCAAAAGAGATATCCTTGTAAGGGAAGAACTCTTGGCTGCTCAGATGTTGAGTTAACTGATGTTAATGAACAAGTTTTAGAAGATAGGCTTAATAGAATTGAGAATGAGAAAACAAAAATTATAATTGGAACTGCTGCATTTTTAAATGTGAAGTGGAAGGGACAAGAATATGTTATCCGTGCTTTAGCAAAATTAAAAAAAATGGGTATTGATAATATAGAGTATCAATTAATTGGAGTAGGAGATAAAACATATCTTCAAAATATAGCTAATAAATATAAAGTTTTAGACTGTGTGAAAATATTGGGAGGTAAGCCTCATGATGAGGTTTTTGAATGGTTAGATTCAATAGATATATATATTCAACCAAGTTTCCAAGAAGGGCTTTGTAGGGCTTTAGTTGAAGCTATGAGTAGAGCGTGCCCTATAATATGCTCTAATGTAGGTGGTAATAAGGAACTTGCAAATAAAGAATTACTTTTTAAAAAGGGGAATGTCAATGATATTGTTAAGACGATTAATAAGATAATTGACAAGAATCTTCAGAGACAAGAAGTCGTTAGAAGTTTTGAAAAAGCAAAAGAATATAAAAAAGAAATATTAGATAAAAAGCGAAATGATTTTTATTTAGAGTTCATTAAAAGAAAATAAGGAGAATAATTATAAGTATGAAAATTTCTGTTGTAATGGCAACTTATAATGGTGAAAAATTTATAATTGAACAATTAGAGTCAATAATTAACCAGACTGTATTACCTGATGAAGTAATCATATGTGATGATAAATCCGAGGATTTAACAATTACAATAATAGAGGATTTTATTAAAAAGAATGACTTAATTGGATGGAAGGTATATGAAAATTCTTTTAACTTAGGTTATTCAGCTAATTTTAGTAGAGCATTAAAATTAGCAACAGGAGATTTGATTTTTTTAGCAGATCAAGATGATATATGGTTAAAGGATAAAATACAAATTATGTCTGAAGTAATGAATAGGCATTTAGAAATAGATTTATTAGCTTCGAATGTTATTCCATTCTATATGGACGAAAAATCCAATAAAGTAAACTATGAAAGAATTGGAATAAAATCTTTAGTAAAAATTCCTTTTAGCAGCCGTTGGATTAAACCTGTGAGACCTGGTTGCTCCTTTTGCATACGGAAGAATTTATTAAAGGATTATTATAAAATATGGTTTAATAAATATCCACATGATTGCTTGTTATGGGGACTTGCAAATTTAAATAGCAGTTCCTATTTAATTAATAGAAACACAATTAAATATAGAAGGCATGGCTTAACTGCTTCTAACAGAGGTAATAAACAGTTAGATTATAGGCTTGTTAATATAAAAAATGAAATTGTAATAGCCAAAAGAATGCTTAGCTATTTAACATCAAAAAATAATTTCAATGATAATAAAAAAAAATTTATACGAAAGCAAAAAGAAGTTTATGAAAAAAGATACAATGCTCTAATTTCAAACAATCTATTCTCAGCGATAAAGCTATTATTAAATATTAAGTATTATGCAAGAATTAGATTTTGGCTTACTGATTTATATTATATTTTACAGAAGAATTAGAAGAAGGATTTATTATAAAATACTAATAATTTAAATTGAGGAATTAGTTATGATATATATTTTACTTTTTACAATGATATTATTTTTAGTGTTATCATATAGGGTTTTTGATAGAGATATTATTTCGCCATCAGTAATAGTTTGTATAATGTTTATTATTTGTATTACTTTTGCTACTTATAATATTGATAATTGGGGAATTGATTATCAATTTAAAACTTACATGATACTTTTTCTAGGATTACTTAGTTTTATAATCACTGGAATTATTATTAATTATGCTTGTAAGATAAGTTTAAGAAAAAAAATAAATAAGAACTATAATAATGAGTTAAAGTTATATTATTTGGATAAAAAGATAATGTTTATTTTTTTAGTAATAGATATTGGCACAACTTTTTTTTATTTTAAAGAAGTATATAGGATTTCTCTTTTGGCAGGAAATGACTTGGGATATTTAGGAATGATGAGTTACTATAGAGGTTATGTTGCATATAATTCATTAGCTGAGGGGATTCCAACCTTGCTAACAGAATTTGTTAAATTATGTACTGCTTTAGGCTTTGTTTCTATATATATTTTTATTTATAACTCAATAATTAAAAGAGATTTCAAGAGGGATGGATATTTAATAATATTTATATTATTGACAATGATTCAAACAGTATTAGGCGGAGGCAGAGGAACAATTTTATGGTTATTTTCAACAGCCTTTGTAGCAAGCTATATAACTGTAATGAGAAAGCGAAATTGGAAGGGATATATTAATTCTAAATATATAAAAGATGGAATTTTAATACTTATAGTTTTGCTATTTGGCTTTTATTTTCTAAAAAATTTAATAAGAATTTTTAATACTACTGATTCTATTGTTGATTATATTTCAGCCTATGCAGGAGGATCAATTCAATTATTTGATTTATATATAAAAGATCCAATACTACCTTCGAAATTAGTGGGACAAGAATCCTTTGTTGGTATATATAATACCTTGGATAAACTAGGTTTTATGGATATAGCATCATTTTATCCTAATAATTCAAACTTGGAGTTTAGATTATCAAATGGAATTAGTATAGGAAATGTTTATGGTGCTTTTCGAAGATATTATCACGATTTTGGAATAGTAGGAGTCTGTGGTTTACAAATGATATGCTCAGCATTTTACCATATATATTATAACAAGATTAGGACTTTTAATAAAAGCCATAAATCAGATTTCTATATTTTATTATACTCATATTTAACATATCATCTTTTTATGATGCCAATAGATGATATCTTTTTTAAAAATTTTATTTCTTTAAATTGTATCACAACAGTAATTTTATTATATGTTGTATACCATATCATGAGTAATGTGAAAATTAAACTTATGCGGTAACTTACCGAAATTACATACATTTTCATTCCACAGGACTTATGAAATTTTCGCTAGAAGCTTCTAAATGGGGACTTACCGCCATTTCAGCGTGCTCCAGATGTAAAATTTGGACAAGCTGAAATGGAACAAGCCCCCATTAATAATCTTCAACAGCTCAATTTCATATGCCTGTTCCACAAAAATGTATGCAATTTCTGGTTTAGTGATCTCATTTAAGTTTAACGAATATACAGCAATTTTCCATTTATAAGTTCGATTATTAATTTGGGCATCTATAGGAAGTTTAAAATTAATTTATAAGGGGTTAATATAAGTGAGTTTATTTAGAAAAATAAAATATGCAATAGATAAATTTCATATACGGAGATATTGGAGAAAAATTAATAAACACAATTATACAAGATTAGGAATAATAAGCAATCCTATGTATATTAACTTAATTAAGAATGGACATGTAATAATTGGTAAGAATACATATGGACAAATTAATATTCACTCAACGGGAAATATTAATGAATATTTGTGCATAGGTTCTAATTGCTCTATATCTTGTTATTCTGATTTTTTATTAGGAGGAGAGCATAACTATAAATGTATAACAATGTATCCATATAAGGTAAGAAAGTTTAATTATTTATTTGAAGCATTAACTAAAGGTCCACTTATAATAGATGATGAGGTTTGGATTGGAGATAAAGCTCTTATTCTATCAGGGGTGCATATTGGAAAGGGTGCAATTGTTGCTGCTGGAAGTGTTGTTGTTCATGATGTACCACCATATGCAATTGTTGGTGGTAATCCTGCAAAAGTAATAAAATACAGATTTTCAAGTACAATAATTAATAAAATAATGTCTATTAATTTGAGTGAAATGAATGTATCAATTGAAGATATAGAATATCTCTATAAAAATATAACAGAAGAAAATGTTGATGAATTAGTAGAATACTTTAAAACAAAATCATAAACTAAAGCAGTTAAATGTAGACCTTAATAGAACTTAATATATCAAAAGGAGTTTTGTATGTAAAAAATAAAAAAATTTTTTGATTGAGGCTGTGCCAAAAAACAATATTAAAGTTTTTAATTTGCAGACTATTTTAGATAAAGAGTACTCAAGTGAAATATATGATGACATGCTCAAGAAGTCAAAAATATAAGTTAACATATAGAATAAAATTCCCAAGTATAAGAAATGGAAAATTAACTTTTTATGGATATTTAATGAATAATTCTAACTAGATGCTAGACAATTATAATTGAAATTTTAAATATAATTAATTTCTGAGGAAATATAAATGAATAACCGAGTTAAAGAAATTATAAAAAATATTATTTATATTGTAACTGCTAATGGAATAGGAATGATAATATCTGCACTAATTACTCTTATTGTTCCTAAATTTTTAGGAGTTAAAGAATATGGCTATTGGCAGCTGTATACGCTTTATATATCATATGTTGGATTTTTCGCCTTCGGATGGTGTGATGGAATTTATTTAAGATTTGGAGGATATAAATATGAGGATCTTGAGAAGGAAACTTTTGTTTCTCAATTTTGGTTATTAACTATATTCCAAGTATTTTTATCCTTGCTGTTATTTATAGCAGCTATATTTTTAATTAAAGACTCTAACAAACAGTATGTAGCATATATGACTATATTATGTGGATTTGTAACAATAATAAAATCTTTTGTCTTACTAATTTTACAAGCAACAAATCGTATCAGAGAATTTGCTAAGTATACACGATTAAATCAATATATATATATTGTAATAACTATGGCAGCACTATTTTTAGGAATTCGTAGTTTTGAGATTTTACTAATAATTGATATCATAAGTAAATTTATAGTATTAATTTTATGCTTTAAATGCTGCAAAGAAGTAATATGGGGAACATTTGCTCCGCTAGTATGTGCTATGGCTGAAGCTAAAATGAATATTAATGCTGGAATAAAATTAATGCTTGCTAATATAGCTAGTTCCTTAATAATCGGAATTGTTAGAATTGGAATCGAACGTAAATGGGATATCTTTGTATTTGGAAAGCTATCATTGACCTTGAGTATTTCAAATTTGCTGGTGTCGTTTATTAATGCAATAGGAGTTGTTATGTATCCAATTCTTAGAAGAATGCCTAGAGATAAACTTCCAAGTATGTATACTGCATTACGTACATTGCTAATGAGTGTACTTTTGCTTGTGTTAGCATCATATTATCCTTTAAAAGTTATTATGTCAATGTGGCTGCCTAATTATGCTGATAGCTTGATTTATATGGCTATATTGTTTCCTATGTGCATTTATGAAAGTCATATGGCTTTATTAATAAACACCTATTTGAAAACTTTAAGAAAAGAGGCAGTTATGTTATATATTAACGTATTATCAGTAGTTGCTAGTTTAATATTAACAAGTGCTATTGTGCTTTTCTTTAATAATTTGAATTTATTGGTGTTTTTGATTGTAGCTCTTATTGCATTTAGATGTATAATTGCTGAATTATACATTAGCAGGATTATGGGGATAAGAGTAGGAAAAGATATGGTAATAGAATCTGTTATGTCAATAGCATTTATTACTTTAGCTTGGTTTTCTAGTTGTGTAATTGGATTTATGATTTATATAATTTTCTATGTAATATATATATCGATAAAGAAGAAGGATATTATGGAGAAACTATCAACACTAAAAACCACTATATGGAGTGAACAAAAAGAAGTTAGTAGCCTAATATAAATAAAAGGAGTAGAAATTCATGAAAGGAATTATTTTAGCAGGTGGTTCAGGCACTCGCCTATACCCAGTAACTAAAGCAATGTCAAAACAAATGTTGCCAATATATGATAAACCAATGATTTATTATCCTATGTCGGTTTTAATACTTGCAGGAATAAGAGAGATTTTAATTATATCAACGCCAAGAGATATAAATAATTTTAAAGAATTATTTAAAGATGGACGAGAATTAGGACTAAGTATTAAATATGCAGTACAAGAGAAGCCAAATGGTCTTGCAGAAGCATTTATAATAGGGGAAGAATTTATTAATAATGATAAGGTTGCAATGGTTCTTGGAGATAATATTTTCTATGGTCAGAGTTTTTCAGAGCATTTGAAAAAAGCTGCAAGCTTAGAATGCGGAGCTTATATATTTGGCTATTATGTTAAAAATCCAAAGTCCTTTGGTGTTGTTGAGTTTGATGATACTGGTAAAGTAATTTCTTTAGAGGAAAAGCCAGATAAACCAAAGTCAAAATATGCTGTACCTGGGCTTTATTTTTACGATAATTCAGTAGTTAAAAAGGCTAAGAAACTAAAACCATCCCAAAGAGGAGAACTTGAAATAACTGATTTAAACAGATGTTATATGAAGGAAGGCACCTTAAAGGTAAAATTACTTGGGAGAGGAATGGCCTGGCTTGATACAGGAACTCATACCTCTATGCTTCAAGCAGCAAACTTTGTTGAAGCAGTCCAAAGTACTCAGGGGACTTATATAGCCTGCCTTGAAGAAATAGCTTATAGACAAAGCTGGATAACTTCAGAACAAGTAATCGAACTCGCTAAACCATTAATAAAAACAGGATATGGTAAATACCTAATGGATATAGTTGAAGAAAAGAAATTATGAAGTGATTTTTTGTCTACTTGATAATTGAAGATTATTAATTGGAGCATAGAGATTTAAATATATTATGTTCAATATCAAAAAAATTACTTGGTTAATTATGCACATAATTAAGATATTATCATATATTATCTTTGTAATGCATTAGGAGGGAGAGCAATGATGCCAACAAAAAGCAAGTTGATTTCCAGGTTGATTATATATTCTTTGATTATCTTAATTATGCCTATTTTAGCAATTCAGGTTGATTTTATAAAAAATATAGTATTATGGTTATTTAAGAATAAAACAAATGCATATGAATATTTGCAATTTAGTGGAGCATTCTTAGGAGTAATAGGAGCTGTTGGGGGAACTACCCTTTTAATTGATAAAGAAAAAAAATTATAAAATAGGCACAGATAAAGTAGTAGTTCTAATTTGTAAAATTTTTATATTATTTTAGAATAGTTACTGCAATTATAAAAAGAGGAAAGTATCTGAATATAGATTCAAAGGAGTTGTATTTAGATACTTAATTAAATTAAAATCATAAAATCGTAAAAACACAAATATATTTTAATGTTATTGATTTTATATAGGCTAACAGGCCAATATATATTTTATCAATTAATTTATGGAGGAAATTAATGCAGGAATTAAATATGAAAACAGGAGAGTTTGTAAATCAAAATCAGAAAAAATTTTATGAATTCACAAAAAGATTAATAGATATAATTTCATCGATATGCGGACTTATAATATTATTTCCCATATTAATTATAGTTGCAATTGCAATAAAAATAGAATCCAAAGGACCAGTTATTTTTTCTCAAGAGAGGATTGGAGTAAATGGGAGAAAGTTTAAAATGTACAAATTCCGATCAATGATAGTAGATGCAGAGAAATATAAAGAAAAACTATTGAAGCAAAATGAAATGAATGGTCCAATGTTTAAAATTAAAAATGACCCAAGGGTAACTAGGATAGGTAAATTTATAAGACGTACAAGCATAGATGAATTGCCTCAACTATTAAACATATTAAAAGGTGATATGAGTTTAGTTGGGCCAAGACCATCCTTACCAAAAGAAGTTGAAAAGTTTTCACCATGGATGTTAGAAAGACTAAAAGTTAAGCCAGGGTTAACTTGTTATTGGCAAATATCAGGAAGGAATGATATTCAATTTGAAGATTGGATGAAACTTGATATAAAATATGTGAAAGAAAGAGGAACATTATTAGATATTAAGCTAGTAATAAGAACATTTTTTGTGTTGTTTGGTGATGAACATGCTAGCTAGACTTGAAATTTATTTATTAATAACGCATTGGCAAGAAGCAAAATAATAGTTCTGTAAGGTAGATTTAATTAATAAATACTATATCAATTTAGTTTACAACAAAAAATAAAAGAGCTTTTTAAAAAGAAATAATCATAATCAAACTTTAGATGGAGCTGTTTCACTAAATATTAGTGTACAGCTCATTTTTGTGGATGAGCTTAAAGAATATAATTTAATGCATGTCTTAATACTCTTCTAAAATATTAAATATGTAAATATATTTAATATATAACAAATAAAGCTGGAGGCATATTTAATGAATGATATCACAGAAATAGAATTAAGACTTCAAGATATACTTGAAATATTAAAAAGAAAATGGAAATTAGTTATTGCAGTGGCATCAATTACTACTATAATCACTGCATTGGTAAATTTCTTTTTGATTACGCCAATTTTTCAGGTGAATTCTAAAGTTTTTATAGGCAAAGAAGAAAATATTAATTCAAAATACGATAATAGTGATGTCCAAATGTATCAAAAATTATTGAAAACATATTCTGAGTTAATGAAAACTAAGGATTTGATTGAAGATTCAATTAATAAAAATAATTTAAACATATCAGCTGATGAAGTTATTGATAATTTAAAAGTCACTCCTATGACTGATACTCAGATTTTACAAGTTAGTTATGAAAATAAGGATAAAGTATTAGCAAGAGAAGTATTAGTTTCCATAATAGATGAATTTATGTTAGAAAGTAAAACAATTATACAAAATGGAAATGTTAAGGTTATAGAAAGTGCGGAATTACCAGAAAAACCAATAAGTCCACAAAAAGCCTTGAATGTAGCAATAGCATTTATTATTGGGTTCATGGTTGGAGCTTCATTAGCATTGATCAAAGAATATGTTGATGATACCGTAAAAACAAAAGAACAAACTGAAAATGTAATGGGACTTCCAGTAATAGGTATGATACCTTGCGAAGAAAACAATTAAAAGGAGAATTAGGAAATGTTAATAGTTGAAGCTAAACCAAATTCAATTGAAGCAGAAGCTTATAGGACTTTAAGAACTAATATTCAATATTCTTCGATTGATAAAGAAATTAAGAGCATAGTAGTTACAAGTGTAAATCCAAATGAAGGAAAATCAACGATAGTTGGGAATCTTGGATTGTCATTTTCACAGAATGAGAAGAAAGTAATTGTTATTGACTGTGATTTGAAAAAACCTTCTATGCATACGAAATTTGGAGTGTCAAATTTAATTGGACTTTCAGATGTATTAATAGGAAATAAAACGTTAGAAAATGCAATCCAAAAATATAACTCTAATTTTCATATTTTAACTAGTGGAAAAATACCTCCAAATTCAGCTGAGATGATTAATTCAGTAGCAATGAATAATTTGCTAGAAGGTATCAAAATGAAATATGATGTTATGATAATAGATAGTCCGCCTTTAGGGGCTTTCACAGATGGTCAAATTTTAGCAGCTAAAGCAGATGGGGTGATACTTGTAGTAGAAGAGGGAAAAACAAAAATTGAAGCAGTTAAAGAAGGGAAAAATCTTTTGGATAAAGTTGGAGCTAGTATTATTGGAATAGTTATAAATAAAATGAGTAGTGACAAAAAGAAAGATTATTATTACTATGAGACAAATGAAACTAAAAACATAACAAAATCTGAAACTTGGCAGAAAAAAATTTAAATATAAGTATTAAAAGTGGCTGATGTAAAATTGTGAATACCAATTTGCACCAGCCTTTTGCTTTTTAAGGAAAATATTTCAAGTATCAATTTTAAAGTGATTTTATTTAAGATTAGAAACTTCTTTTATTATGGCATCGTTTATTGATACAGCATATAAATTATAGCCATTATCATTTGGAAAATCATTTGTAGATAGTGTGGCCATTTCTACCTTAGAAGTTTTAAATTGATCCAACATATCAATGCATTTCAAATTATAATCAGAATTCAAGTTTTCTATTTCATGTCTATAATCACTACTTTCAGGTAACGTGCTAGGAATTATGGTAAGTATTGTGCAAGCTGGATTTTTGCTTTTCAAAGCTTCTATTAGGTCAGAATAATTTTTTTGAAAAGTTGATAATGGGATTTTATTAGTAGAGTCATTTTTTCCAAAGCAAATTATTATTAAATCAAAGTTTTCTAAGTTTGGATTTGAAGTTACTATTTTTTCACCTTCGAGGATTGTATCTCCTGATTGTGCTAAGGACTCTAGATATACTTTGTTTTTAAAAGAAGCTTCAATATAAGATACTAATAAATTACTCCAACCAGGATGAGCATCTGATTTTCCTTTGCTAAGGGCTAAATCATCTCCCAGAAGAAGAATGTTAATATTTTGTCTGTTTTTTAACTTTTTATATAGGATTAAATTATTTTTAACCTCAAAGGATGTTTTATTGTTTAGCCAATTATCGTAATCACTTTTATCGTGTGCATTCATAATATTGCTTTTTGAAATACCTAAAATTAAAGAAATTAATAACACTATCAGAAGTAAAAATGCCAAGCATATAGAAAGTACTTTTTTTTTCAAATTTATATCACCTCCTAGAAAAATATATGTTTTTAATAGTCATAAATATAACAATATTTTAATAAAAATAAAGTGATAACAGAAAATGTTAAGAAGTAAGTGCTGAGTAATACAATACGTCAGAGTCATAATAATTACAAAGGAGCGTAGAAGAGTGGGAGAAAGTTCAAGTATAAAAGAAATATTAAGCGTATTAAAAAAGAGGTGGGAAATTATCATTATAATTGCTCTTACTGTTACAATAATGGCAGTAATTTTAAGCTTTTATATAATTTCTCCTACCTATGAGGCAAATACTAAAATATTTATGAGACAAGAAAATAAAAGTAATAATGATAATAATGATGAATCTCAAATAAATAAAAATTTGATAAAAACATATTCAGAATTAATACAAACTAATGATTTTATAGATAAAATCATTAGAGAAAATAATTTTGATATAAATTCGGAAGATATACTTAAGGAGTTATCAGTTATTCCTAATGTAGAAACTCAAATATTAGAAGTAAAGCTTAGGGGAAGGGATAAATATTTTACCGAAAAAATTTTAGAGAGTATATGTACTGAATTTGTTAAAGAATCTAAAAAAATAAATCCGTATAGTAATGCAAAAATTATTGAAAGTGTGAAATTGCCAAAGTGGAAGAAAAGTCCTAATGAAGCAACAAATATTGGAATAGGATCTGTATTAGGCGTTATGTTAGGAATATTATTTGTTATTTTGCTTGAAAACTTTAATACAAGAATAAGTAATAAAGGACAGTTAGAAAAAGCAATTTCTGTACCTGTAATTGGCTGTATACCAGCACAAAAAAATAATGGGAGAGGAAGTAGGTACAGAGTTTTGACTTTTGAAAATAATCCTAATTCGGTACAAGCAGAAGCTTATAGACAACTTAGAAATAATATAAGTTATTCCTTTGATAAAGAAGCATTTAGTATAATTTCGATAATAAGTCCTGATAGTAATACTGGAAAATCTACTGTGGCAAGTAATATTGCATTAGCTTTTTCTGAAGTTAGCAAAAATGTGATAATAGTTGATTGTAATTTAAGAAATCCAACTTTGCATAAAATATTTAATATATCAAATATGCAAGGGCTTTCAGATGTATTTGTAGGAAGAGAGAAGGTGGAAAATGTTATAAGAGAATATTGTAATAACATATCTGTTTTACCCTGGGGAAAGGTTCTAATTAATTCATCTGAAATATTAGAATCTAATAAAATAGATGAAGTTTTAGAACATTTAAAAAGCAATTATGACCTGGTTATTATAGATACTGCAGCAATTCAAAACTTTACAGATACTCATCTTTTATCAAGTAAAGTGGATGGAAATATTTTTGTAGTTAAAGAAGATAAAACAAGGATTGAAGAAGTGATAGACTCTAAGAAAATACTTGATAAGGTTGGTGCTAAAGTAATAGGTACAGTACTTAATTAATGAGGATACTTAATATGAAGATAGTAGAAAATTATATTTACAACACACTATATCAAATTTTAATTTTAATGACTCCTTTTATAACCTTGCCTTATGTAACCAGAATATTTAGCCCATTGGATTTAGGAATAAATTCTTACACTGTTTCAATAGTAAATTACTTTATGTTTTTTGGAACATTAGGAATAGCATTATATGGGAATAGGGAAATTGCTTATGTTAGAGATGATGAAACAAAGTTAAGAGAAACTTTTTGGGCATTGCTTTTAATTCAACTTTTAGGAAGTTTTACTACATTAATTATTTATTATTTTATTGTATTGATTTATGTTAGTGAAAATGAAATTATATATATTATTCAAGGAGTAAACATATTATCAATTATGATAGATATATCATGGCTGTTTATGGGACTTGAAGAGTTTAAGAAAATTTCATTGAGAAACACTATAGTTAAGGTAATTGGAGTAATTAGTATATTTTTATTAGTAAAGAGCTCAAAGGATTTATTAATATATATATCACTGAATGTTTTTATTAATGTTTCAGTATCTTTGATAATGTGGTTTAGTATTCCTCAAAGGATTAGAAAAATAAAGATTAGCATACTGACAATAAAGAGAAACCTAAAGCATCTTGTTATACTTTTCATTCCTCAAATATTTATTCAAGTATATGCTTCATTGGATAGAGTACTGGTTGGATTATTATCAACTATGGATCAAGTTAGTTTTTATGACTATTCTCAAAAGATAATTCGTATAATTTTAGCTTTAATAACTTCATTGGGAGTTGTATTTATTTCGCGTATTTCTAATATGAGCGGTAATGGAAAAATTGATGATATAAAACTTGTAATAGAAAAGGAATTTGAAATTATAGCCTATGTAGCTAGTCCTATAGCTTTTGGTTTAATGGCAACTTCAAATAATTTGATTCCATTGATATTTGGAGAAAACTATTCATATGTTGCTAAGTTAACGTCATTCAGTTCAGTAATAGTAATTGCTGTAAGTTTGGCAAATGTTATCGGGATTCAGTATTTAGTAGGAACAAAGCAGGAAAACAAGTATTCTGTTGCAATAGTTGTTTCAGCAATTGTGGATTTTGCCATTAATATTATTCTAATAGGGAAATTAGGTGCAGCTGGAGCAGTAGTAGCAGTAGTGGTAGCAGAATTTGTTGGCATAATAATTCAATTAGTATTGGTAAGAAAACAGCTTCCAATTGTTAAGATGCTGAGAAAAGTAATTAAATACTTTTTAGGTTCTATAACTATGTTCGTTATAATCATTCCAATAGGTATATTAATTAGTAATAAAATAATATCTATTTTAATTCAAATACTTATAGGGAGTATAGTTTATATTTCTATAATGTTTTTAAGTAAAGATGAAACTCAAAAGCAAATTTTAGAAGGAGTAATAAAAATTTTTAAATGAAAAATATAGTGGTTTATATACTTATATTTATCGCATTGCTAGAAGTTAAATTTTTTTATGTAGTTTCTTTACCATCGATATTAAATACATTTAATACCTATAATAATAAGATGTTAATTTTACTATTTGTAATAATTGGTGTGATTTTTGAATTTCTACATGAATTAAAATTCAAAATTAAAAAAAGAGTCTTTAATATAGAGGTAATTTCATTTTTCATTATATATATAATTCAAGTTTTCATTAGCTGTGTTAAATATGATCAAGACTTTACTGAAGTATTTAAAGCAAGTTACTTTTTTCTTATACCTTTATTATATTATGTTCTTGGGTATTTTTTAGAAAGTGAGATAAAATACAAAAAACTTATTAAGATTATTGTTTTATTTTCTAGTGTATTATCATTTTTGTTTATTGTTCAAGCTATTATTTATGAAAATTTTGGGATTATCTTTTTAAGATTAGAGGAACTTTCAGGAAACAGATTCCTTATGAGGAATGATAGAATCAGGCTTATACAGCCTGCATTAATAATCAGTTTTTCTATTATTTTGTCTTGGGCTGAATTATTAAAGTTAGAAAAAAGGAATAATAAAATATTACATTTTTATAATATTATTTTGGGATTAATTTACTTGATTTTAGTTTGCCAAACTAGAATGCTTACTTTAAGTATTTTAGTCTCAATGACAACAATAATCTTAGTTAAAAGAAAAGGAAATCTTAAACAAATAGCCTTAATCATATTACTAGCAATATTGATGCTGGTTATCTATAATCTAGATTTCACTAAAAGCTTCATTAAAGAATTTAACTTGGACAGTTCAACAGGAAGTGTGTATGCAAGGCAGGAAGGGTTAGATTATTATTTAAAGAAAATTGAGGATAATCCAATTAGCCCTGTTGGACTATTAAATGAAGGTGATGGAATAGAAGTTCATAATTTGGAAAGATCCTATATATTGCATGGAAAGCAAGGATATTTATTTGTTTCTGATGTAGGAATAGTTGGATTAACCGCAACTTTAGGGATTGCGGGAAGCATATGGTTTGTTTTTTTTATAGTAAAATTACTAAGAATTCTTATTTATATAAGAAAAAATAATAAACTAGAGGATTTCCTTGAGTTAGTTGGAATTGCTGCATTCATTTTAGTAAATATATTTACTTTGATTATAACTGATATGGAAAGAATAATGAGTTTGCCAGTGGCTTTAGCTATTTTTGAATATTCATATATTAGCTGTAACGGAAAATTTACAAAGTTGAATAATTTTAGTTAGGAGTAAGTTAATGAAAAGCATATTATATATATCCTTAGCAGATTGGTATTGGATAAAGCAAAGACCACAACACCTATGTGAAGCTATGAGTAAATTAAATTATGAAGTAGATTATTTTTGTAAGAAGGCGTGGAGTAGAGTTGGAAGGTGTCAGCAGCAATCTTATGGTGCAGCTAATGTTAATGTACTTAGACAAACAAGATTTCCCTTTGAATCAAAATCTAGAATGATTGAAAAGATTAACAATATAATTATAAAAAGAAGAATTAAAAGTATATTAAAAAAGAAATACTCATTTGTTATAGTGACATATCCTAACCAAATAAAATGTTTAACTGAAAATATAATTAAAGAAAATAGAATAATATATGATTGTATGGATAATTATAAGGAACTGTTTAAGAATAATAAGTATTCAGAAGATTTAGGAGTAATGGAAGAAAAGGTACTTAGTATAGCTGAAAAAGTAGTTGTATCTAGTGAACAAATTAAGAAAAATTTAATTTATGAATATAAAGCAGAAGCTAAAAAGATTAAAGTGATTAATAATGGAGTTGATATTAATAATTTTAATTTGTTTGTTAATAGAACAAATATTGTTTTTAATAATAACAAACAAAAGGTTGGTTATATAGGAACGGTTGGTAATTGGGTTGATATAGAGTTAATAAAGTTTGCTGGCTCTAATAGACCTGAGGTAAATTTTTATATTATTGGACCTATACTTAAGGAGTGCCCAATATATGAGGAGACTAGAAAATTTAAAAATATCCATTTAACAGGTACAAAGGATTATAGAGAAATTCCGGCTATATTAAAAGAATTAGATGTAGCTATAATCCCTTTTAAATTAAACAAGCTAATAGAATGTGTTAACCCAGTTAAAGTTTATGAATATCTAGCAATGAACAAACCAGTTGTAGCAGTTAAGTATAAAGAGACAGAGCACTTTAAGGATTTAATTTATTTATATTCCAGCAAGGAAGAGTTTTTAGAAAAATTGAATAAAGCCTTATCAGAAAAAACTATAGATACGTCGAGACGAGAATATGCCTTGAAGAATTCTTGGGAAATACGTGGAAAAGAATTTATAGAATTTATTAATGAGTAATTGAGTAATGATGGGATAGATTTAATGGAAAAAACAGTATATATCATCGTATTAAATTACAATAATTATAAGGATACTATTGAATGTATCAAGAGTTTAGAAGCTCTGAATTACCATAATTATAAAATTGTAATTATTGATAATAAATCCACTGATGATTCAAACATTATTTTAAAAGAAAAGTATTCTAGTAAATATAAGTATATTGAAAATAGCAGTAATTTAGGATATGGAGCTGGGAATAATGTAGGTATTAATTATGCTTTAAATAATAATGCAGATTATATATGTATATTAAATAATGACACAATTGTTAAAGCTGATTTTTTGATAAAATTAGTTAATTATATGGAATATAACTTGAAATGTGGAATAGTTGGACCAGTTTTATTAGAGCATTCTAATCCTAAAAAAGTTCAATCTTCAGGAGCAGTTATTAATTTATTGCAAGGCGATATGTCGTGTATAAATTATAATAAAGATATTGGAGAATTAGAAGAAGAAATAATTAAATGTGATTATGTTGGAGGGGCTTGTATTGTAATTAGGAGAAAAGTAATAGAAGAAATTGGATTAATACCTGAAGAATATTTTTTGTTTTATGAAGAAACTGAATGGTGTTATAAAGCTAAAAAATTTGGATATGACATAATATGCTTTACTCCAGCACAAATTTTTCATAAAGGTTCAGTCACTATAAATACAATAAATGAATTAAGTGAATATCTTCTAAATAGAAATAAAATATTATTTGAAAAGCGAAATGCTTCTTTTATCATATTGATATTATTTTATATATATCTAATCATGGAAACTTTATTTAATATAATAACAAAAAAGCAAGGGGGAAAAATCATAAAATATTATTTTCATGGACTATTTAATCTTATTGATGATAAATATCCCTTTATATATATCCCTTCAAAAAAGAAATCTAAAAAGTGAAGAGAGATCAAAGCTATGAATAAGGATTTTACTGTTGAACATACGAATTATTGCAAAGGAATTGCTATAATATTAATGGTTATACATCACTTATATTGGAATTCGCCGGGCTATGGAATATATATTGGACAAGTTACGTTATCACAAAGAATAGCAGCAATAGGAAAAGTTTGTGTAAGTATATTTTTATTACTTAGTGGGTTTGGATTAGCTAAAACTTTAAAGGGTAAATTGGAGATAAAGCATTTTTATTTTGAAAGATTATTAAAATTATATTTGAATTATACATTTATAGTAATTACATCAATTATAATATCTTTAGTGTTTTTTAGAGAAGAATATTCAAATTTAGTTGGTAGTGGTTTAAAAGAAGTAATATTAATTATTTTAAACTTATCCGGGTTACAATATTTTATTGGCTATCAAGGACTTAACGGTGCTTGGTGGTTTATGTCAGTAATACTGGTATTTTACTTATTATTTCCGTTTATCAAAATACTTATAGAGAAATATAAAATTAAATTTGTTGTGTTATTTTTTATTATTTCTTGCCTTGATATAGTTCAATTTCAACATATTAAAATAGTTACAATTATTTCTTGGGGATTTCCTTTTGTTTTAGGAATATATCTTGCAATGAATAATATATTTATAAAAATATATGAATATATTATTAGTAAAAGGAAAGGTGCAAAAAAACTTATATTAATATTCATATTAATTATTTCGTTAATTGTAAAGCAAAATATGGATCCTCAAAGTTTTATAGGAATAAAATTTGATTACTTTTTGGCCTTTATTATTGTTTTGAGTATATATATTTTTTATCAAAACATAATTATTGGTAAAAAAATAATATGTTTTTTAGGTAAAAAATCTAGTGACATATACTATCTTCATATGTTTATTTCATACTACTATTTATATGATTTAATTTATAGCATGAATAATATATTTTTTATGATAATTAGTGTAATTGCTTTTAGCTTAATTTGGAGTTTAGTACTAGAAATTATAAGGAAAATTATTAAATGGGATGAAGTTATTTTGTATTGTTGTAGGTATGTTAAAAAAGTAAAAGGGGAGACTTGGGAATGAGAGAAGTGTTTATCTTGGGATCAAAGGGGATTCCAGCAAGATATGGTGGCTTTGAAACTTTTGTAGAAAAACTTACTGAATATAGGGAAAATGAATTTATACATTATAATGTAGCTTGTATAAATGACAATTATCTATTACCTCTACATAATGGTGCAAAATGTTTCAAAATTAAGGTTCCCAATATAGGAGCTGCAAAAGCAATATATTATGATATAAAGGCACTAGATAATTTTATTAACTATATAAAAAATAACAATATAAAAGAACCAATAATATATATATTGGCATGTAGAATCGGTCCTTTTATTGGATTTTATAAATGGAGAATTAGAAAATTGGGTATAAAGCTCTTTGTAAACCCTGATGGGCAAGAGTGGAAAAGAAAGAAATGGGGATATTTTACGAGAAAGTATTGGAAATTATCTGAAAAGCTTATGGTTAAACAGGCAGATTTGTTAATATGTGATTCAAAAAATATTGAGAATTATATAAAAGCTGAGTATAAAAAAAACAATCCTAAAACAATGTACATTGCATATGGAGCTAAAGTTAATTTTGAAAAAAAATGTATTGATAAGGATTTAAATGGTTGGTATGAAAAAATGCAGATAAAAAGTAATGAATATTATTTAGTAGTAGGAAGATTTGTACCTGAAAATAACTATAATATTATAATATCAGAGTTTATGAAATCTTGTACCAATAAAAGCCTTGTTCTGATAAGCGATATAAAATACAACACATTTTATAAAAAGTTATGCAGAAATACAAATTTTGAAAGAGATACAAGGGTTAAATTTGTTGGAACTTTATACAATGATAAATTATTGAGAAAAATTAGAATTAATGCATATGGATATTTACATGGGCATGAAGTTGGCGGGACTAATCCTTCACTATTAGAAGCTTTAGCCACAACAAAATTAAACATATTATTGGATGTAAGCTTTAATAAAGAAGTAGCAAAGGATGCAGGGATATATTTTAATAAAGAGCCAGGGAATTTAGTTAGTATTATAAATAATTTAGAAAATGTTGATAAAGCATATTTAGAAAATATGTCAATTAAGGCAAAAAGAATTATTGAGGAAAATTATACCTGGAAGCAGATTGTAGAAAAATATGAAACACTATTTTTAGAATATTCGTTAGAGACAAATAGTTATGATGTTGTTGAAAATAATTTGAGATTTAGAAATATAGAACTAAAAAATACGCATTTCTAAAAGAATATAAGGAGTAGGTGTAATGAATCCTAAAATAATAGCATTCTATCTACCACAATTTCATTGTATAGAGGAGAATAATAAGTGGTGGGGAAATGGATTTACAGAATGGACAAATACTAAAAAAGCTAAACCACTATACAAAGGCCATAATCAACCCAAAGAACCATTGAATAATAGATATTATTGCTTATTAGATAAAAAGATGCAAGAATGGCAATGTAATTTAGCTGAGAAATATGGGATTTATGGTTTTTGCTATTATCATTATTGGTTTTCAGGGAAAAAGCTATTACAAAAACCTATGGAGAATATGTTGAACAACAAGAATATTGAATTCCCCTTTTGTATATCATGGGCTAATGAACCGTGGACGAGAAATTGGGATGGTAGAGATAAAGAAATATTAATGTCACAAGAATATGGAGAAGAAGAAGAGTGGGAAAAACATCTTCAATATCTATTGCCATTTTTTAAGGATGTAAGGTATATTAAAAAAGATAATAAACCTATTTTTATATTATATAGGGCTTGTCATATTAAAAAATGTTATGAGATGGTAGAATATTGGGAAAAAAGACTTACTCAATACGGTTTTAATGGTATTTATATAATCGAAACTTTAACAGGACATCAAAAAGCTTTTTGTTTAAATAATTCTAGTGCTCAGTTAGAAATGGAACCAATGCACACCATAAGATATCATTTACCATTGTGGAAACAAGGAATAAGATTTATTATAAAGAAACTTAACAAAAATGGTATCAGTGTATATGATAAAATTTCATATTCATTGATATGGAATAGAATAATTAATAAAAATAGATCATATAAAAAGACAACCTATTTAGGGGGATTTGTGGATTGGGATAATAGTCCAAGATGGGGAAGAAGAGCAATGATTGTAACAGGAGCCAATCCAGCTAAATTTAGAAAATATTTTAGTATTCAGTATAATCTCAGTAAGCAGGTTAATAATGAGTATCTTTTTATTAATGCCTGGAATGAGTGGGGAGAAGGGACTTTTTTAGAACCAGATAAAAAGTATAAATATAAATATTTAGAAGCTATTAGGAAAGTTATAGGATGAAAACAGTAGTGGAATTTTAAATTATACTAATGTGAGGGACTGGAGTAAACAAAAACAATGTAAGAAAGTTGGGAGAGAAAATGGCAAAATTTATATTAATATATTGTTTAATAGTACTTGTTATATTATGGTTTTTCCATGGAGCACATAAGAAATGGTGATTTATTGTTTAAATTATAGTGTATTGAATAAAAAAATATAGCCAAAAATTAATATAGGAATTATAATAAATAGGTATACTATTGTTAACAATAGATATAACAAAGGGGGGCACAAAATGAAAAAAGTTAAAATAGCACTACTAGGATTGGGGAATGTTGGTCGTGGTGTTTGGATGATTTTGAATTCTAATAAAGAAGAAATCATGAAAAGATGCGGATATGAAGTTGAAGTTGTAAAAGTTCTTGTAAGAGATAAAAATAAACCAAGAGGTGTAGAGATTCCAAATGAACTTGTAACCACAAATTTTGACGAAATTTTAAATGATGAAAGTATTAAAATTGTTGTTGAAGTTATGGGGGGAATGGAGCCTGCTAGAGAATATATGCTTAAATGTATGGATAAGAAAAAGCATATCGTAACTGCAAATAAAATGCTGCTTGCAACTGGTGGAGATGAACTTTTTGAAAAAGCAGATGATAAAGGTATAATGTTTAATTATGAGGCTAGTGTGGCAGGAGGAATTCCGATTATTAAAGGAATTGATGAAAGCTTAACTGCTAATAAAATAGAAACACTTTATGGAATTGTAAATGGTACAACAAATTATATTTTAAGTAAAATGGAACTTGAAGGTGCTGATTTCGATGATGTATTAAAGGAAGCACAAGACAAGGGTTATGCAGAAGCAGACCCAACATCAGATATTGAAGGATATGATGCTCAATATAAATTAGCAATACTTGCATCATTAGCCTTTGGATCAAAAATTGATGTAAATAATGTATATAGAGAAGGTATTACTAATATTAAAGCTGTAGATATGAAGTATGCAAAAGAATTTAAGATGGGAATCAAACTACTTGCTATTGCAAAGGAAGTTGAAGGAAAGGTAGAACTTAGAGTTCATCCAACAATGATTCCTAAAAAACACCCACTTTCAAATGTTTATGATTCATATAATGCTGTATTTATAAGAGGTAATGCTGTTGGAGATTTAATGTTTTATGGAAGAGGTGCAGGTGATCTCCCAACAGGTAGTGCTGTAGTAAGCGATATTGTATCGATAGTAAGAAGTAATGTTGAAACAGAAAACTCTAATCCAGTAGTTAAGAATAACTTATGGAAAAGAGAAATTTTAGAGTTAGGTAATATCAAAAGCAAGTATTATATTAGAGCAACAGTATTAGATGAATCTGGTGTTTTAGGAGAAATAACTGCTATTCTTGGAAAGCATAATGTAAGTATACGTTCAGTAATTCAAAAAGGTGATGAAGAGGATGGGCAAGTAACTATTGTATTAGTGACCCATAAAACTTTTGAAAATAAGATTGAAAGTGCAATAAAAGAAATTAAAGATTTAAAATCAGTTCATAATATAGATAATATAATAAGAATTGAGGATTTTAAATAATTTGAGTAGTAAATAGAACAAACACTATCATCAAAAGTGAAAATAAAAAATCTTAAGAGTAAATATTGAGTTTTGATGAAAAATTTGTTAGAATAGATTTAGATAAGAGATAACGGGGTCTCAAAGTATGGCCTCATTATCTCTTTTTTGTTTTATACGAATGTTGGAATTCCTATTAAGCCCCCAAAAGGTGTATTTCTAAGTGATAAAGGTTGCCTTGCCATGGTAAATCTGATCATTTATATAATATAGTTTCCACATATTAATACTATATTATTGTTGAGATATTACCTTTTAATAATATATGTACCACTGTATTTGGATAGCTTCAAAATACAGTGGTTTTTTATGTTTATAATGTATCAGTTTAACAAAATAAATATTGTAATTTAAAATAGCATATGTTATAATAAAGTAGTTCTGAGAAGAGCATATATTATACAAGATTTATTTATTTTAAAATTTCTCCATACGAGAAAGATTATTTAACTAAGTCTTAAAATTGGAGGAATTGAAAATGGAAGATAAAACATTAGTATGTAAAGATTGTGGAAAAGAATTTATATTCACAGTTGGAGAACAAGAATTCTACAAAGAAAAAGGTTTTGAAAACGAACCAGTAAGATGTGCTGATTGTAGAAGAGCTAGAAAGCAACAAAACAACAGAAGATAATTTCTGTTTGCAAATTAAGCTATAAGATTTATTCTTATAGCTTTTTTATATTTTAATAATTAATATGATCACTTCTAAAGCCTTCTCGTTTGACTGAATGTTTCTTTCTATTTGGGTTGTGATTGTTATTTTCTTCAGTTATTGGAGTTTGATAATTACATTTCTCCATTCTTGCTTGTTTGTTATCTGGTTGACTATCTTTTGTCATAATACTGATCTCCTTTAAAATAAATTTATATAATAGTTTTTTGCTTTTTGAACTAAAAATATTCATTTTTATATTAATCTTTGATGGGAAATATACAATATGATAAAGAATTAATGAGAAAAAAATAGAAATATATGGAACTATTATGCTTGATATTATTCACTGCTTATTGTAAAATTAAGGAAAAGAATGCAACATAAGGAGGTTGTTAGCGTGAGGGGGCATAATAGAAAGAGCATAAAAAGTGACAGAAGAATAAATAAGAAAAATGAAATATTGATGATAGAAAAGATTTTTTCCTATAACCCAAAGTTGTTAAAAGGTATTGAGGTGTATAAAGACGCAAATAGAAATTTCATACTTTTAATATTCCTTGGCGCCTTGCTAATTAATTTTCCTATAATTTCAATACCATGCTGTACATTGGCTATATTTTACATTATAAAAATGTTACAGTATATTAAATATAATAGTATAAACAATGTAGTGAAAATTTTAGCTAAAGATTTAGCTTTTAAAGGAATATATGATAGAGAAAAAGTTGAGGATATGCTTTATGATTTTAGGGCTAAATATGGGGAGGATGTTAATGAATATATAGAATTAGTAGATATGTTAAGAAAATATGATTCTTTTATAAATAAGATAGATAGTGTATTAAAAAACATTAACATTAAGGAACAAGAACGTTATGAAGACAATTTGAATATATCAGATAAAAGTAATGCATTTTTATCTGAGAGAATAAAAAATATGCAAAATCATAAGAAAACTCTATTTATAAGTAGGAGATCATATAATACATGCAATGAATTAAATAATCAATTACCTGTATTTTATGAAAAAGAAGATGGTCAAATAAAGATGGTAAGTAAAGCGATAGATTTTTTTGATAATGAAGATAGTAATTGTTACAATAAAGAAAATGCAATTGTGCTGAAAGATACTAATAAAGAAAATAAAAATCTCACTGTGTACTTATATAAAAAAAGCTCACCAATCTTTGAAAAAAATGCATTATGATAAATTGATTTAAAATAAATTAAATCAACTCTTGTTATTTATTGAAGCCTTGAGGATTTTAATACTAAATAGGAGTTGTGTTTTTTTTTGTTTTATAATAAAATCTAATAGGCAAGTAAATAGAGTTTGTTTTAAATTTATGTTATTAATATATATTATTATGTATTAAGTTAAGATGGAGGAAGATATGCAAGACGTAATGGTAATAGGTATCGCTGGAGGAAGCGGGTCTGGAAAAACTACTTTGGCTCAAAATATTAAGGAAGTTTTTAATGATGAAATTGTGATTCTTTGTCATGATTATTATTATAAGTCAAATGAAGGTATTCCGTTTGAAGAAAGAAAAAAGCTAAATTATGATCATCCTGACTCTTTTGATACTGACCTTTTAATTGAACAGTTAAAAAAATTAAAGGAAAATAAAGTGATACATCATCCTGTTTATTCATTTGTTGAACATACAAGAATGAATGAAACTATTGAGGTTAAACCTGCAAAGGTTATTATTGTTGAAGGAATATTAATTTTTGAAAACAAGGAGCTTTGTGATTTAATGGACATAAAGGTTTTTGTTGATACAGATGGAGATGTACGTATAATAAGAAGGCTATTAAGAGATGTTCAAGAAAGAGGAAGAGATCTAGACTCTGTTATAAATCAGTATTTAAGTACTGTTAAACCAATGCATGAAGAATTTGTTGATCCAAGCAAAAGGAGAGCAGACATAATAATTCCAGAAGGTGGAGAAAATACCGTAGCGTTAGAAATGCTTTTAGAGAGAATAAAAAATTTTATTAAATATTAATTGATTTGTACATATGGGCAAGCTTGTTAAAATAAAGTCTTGTGAATATATTAAGGCCTGTTGTGTTTATACGCAGCAGGCCTTTTGTGATTCGTAATTTGATTTTTTACGAAAAATATTATTGTTAAATTTAAAAATATACAGCAAAGTAGAAAAAAATATCTATCAATAATGTCTATATTTAGCACTAAAATTCTAAAATGCATGAAAATGGTTAAAAAACAGTGAATTTCTCAGCAAATACAAGATTATTTATGAAAAATAAGGAAATGTGATTTGCCATAATCTAGAATGTAAGTTAAAATTATAGAGGTTAAAATTATTTAGGGGGTAAATAAAATGAAAAATTTTAAAAAAGTTTTTTCAGTCGTTTTAG
Organism: Clostridium saccharoperbutylacetonicum N1-4(HMT); assembly: GCF_000340885.1. Classification (NCBI taxonomy): domain Bacteria; kingdom Bacillati; phylum Bacillota; class Clostridia; order Eubacteriales; family Clostridiaceae; genus Clostridium; species Clostridium saccharoperbutylacetonicum. The sequence goes on from NC_020291.1 coordinate 2,858,680, forward strand.
TTTCTTTAATGGCTGTAATGGTATTAGTTTCTTGTGGTCCAAAAGTATCACCTGAAGACACTACTAAAATTTTCTTAGATGTAGTTTTAAAGGATGATAAGACTAATATGGACAAAATCGGTATAAAGGAAAAAGATTATACTGACTTTAAGAAAGAAGAAGATACAGCTATTGATGAAAGTTTTAAAGCTTCAGGAATGGACAGCAGTATATTAACAGATGATGTTAAGGCTACTTTGAAAAGCAATATATTAAAGGGACTTTCTACATTAACTTATGAAGTAACACCAGTTTCTTCTGAAGGTAATAAAGCAACAGTTACTGTAAAAATAAAACCTTTTGATATGGAGAAGATTGTTAAAGATGGACAAAGCAAAATTATGGAAAAGGTTTTAGCAAATCCATCTATGTCAGAAAAAGAAATTTATCAAGAAGCATTTAAGATTATTGGTGAAGCAATTGCAGCAGGAACAGTAAAAGATCAACCTAAGTCTGTTACAATATCACTAACAAAAGAAGGTAATCTTTGGGTGCCAAGTGAAGATGATGTAAAAAATATTATGACAACAGTAATGGCAGGATAATAAATAGAACTATAATGTGTGTCCTAAAGTAATTTTGTGTATTACTTTAGGACTTTTTTGTTTTGTTATAAAAAAATGGATAGACAAGGTGAAAAGTTGGAAAGTTTAAAATAAAATGTTAATATAGATAAGAAAGCAATATTTTTACGAAGAGGAGAAAGTAAAGATGAACAAGATTCAAGGAATAATTTTTGATATGGATGGAGTGATAATAGATTCTGAAAGAATTTCTTTTAAGTGTTTTCAAGAAGTTTTTAAGGAATATAATTACGAAATTGATGAAAAGTTTTATTTAAAGGTAATAGGAAGAAATTATGCTGGGATAGAAGATATAATGAAAAAGGAATATGGTGACGATTTTCCATTTGAAACAATTTATAGAAAGAAAGCAGACTTAGCATATGAAGTTACTGATAGAGACGGTGTAATAGTAAAGCCAGGAGTACATGAATTAATGGACTATTTAAAGGAAAATGGCTATAAGATAGCAGTTGCTACTTCTACTAGAAGAGAGCGAGCACTTCAATTGTTAGAAGAGGCTAAAGTTAAAGCTAAAGTTGATTTTGTGGTTTGCGGTGATGAGGTTGAAAATTCTAAGCCAAATCCTGAAATTTTTTTAAAGGCTGCAAAAGGTCTTGGAGTTAAAGCTGGAAAATGTATTGTAATTGAAGATTCTGATGCTGGAATAACGGCTGCTCATGCTGCTAAAATGATTGGAATACATGTTCCTGACATGAAACAATTAGAAGTTGAAACAAAAGCTTTAGCCTTTAAAGTTTGCAAAAGTCTCTTTGAAGTGAAGGAATACTTAGATGAAGTTGGAAAAAATTGAGTTTTGAGATAAGGAGAATTTAGATGTATACAGCAGATTATTTCGTAAAACAATTAGACATGATCCCGCATCAAGAAGGTGGATTTTATAAAGAGGTTTATGATTCAGGAGATAATGTGTCCGTTGAAAATATAAACGAACCACGAAAGCTTTGGACTACTATATATTTTTTACTTAGAGATGGTGAAGTTTCAAATTTTCATAGATTAAAATCTGATGAAATGTGGTATTATCATGCTGGTTCCTCTTTGACTATTTATATGATTAATCCAGAAGGAGAGCTTATAATAGAACAGCTTGGACTAGATATTGAAAATGGGGAAAAACCTCAAGTATTAGTTCCAAAAGGATATATATTTGGTTCTGCAATGAATAATAGTGGCTATGCTTTAGTGGGGTGTATGGTTGCACCAGGATTTGAATTTAAGGATTTTGAGTTATTTGAAAGAAATTATTTATTAGATAAATATCCAATATTTAAAGAAATTATTTTAAAATTAACAAGATAGATTATATGTTCTAATTGTCAATGTTCGATTATTAATTGTAATTAGTCCTGAAATCATTTTAGGATTTCATAAATAACGATGCATAATTGTAATTAGAACCTACATAATTATAAATATTAAAAATGCGCTTCAATTCATTTTGAAACGCATTATTAATATACCTGTGATTTTATTGATATATCATTTTAGGTTGGATTACTTTAGGATCATAGCCGTTATCAATAAGGGCTTTAATGATAGCTTCTTTATGATCGTGGCCAAAAGTTTCCATTGTAATATCTAGTTCAACAGCATTATTTCTATTTATGCTTACAAATTGATTATGATCAAGCTTTATTATATTTCCTTGAGCTTCTGCTATCACTTTTGATACATTTGTTAATTCTCCTGGCTTATCTGGAAGTAATACTGAAACACTGCAAATACGTTCTCTTTCAATTAGTCCATGTTGGACTAAAGATGCAAAAGTTATTACATCCATATTTCCACCACTTATTATAGAAACAACTTTTTTGTCTTGTACATTTAAATGTTTAAGTGCAGCAACTGTTAATAAGCCTGAATTTTCTGCAAGCATTTTATGATTTTCTAGCATATCAAGAAAGGCTCCAATTAATTCGTGATCTTCAATCGTAATGATATCATCAAGGTTTTCTTTTATAAAAGGAAAGATTTTAGAACCAGGAGTTTTAACAGCAGTACCATCTGCTATAGTATTAACCAATGGTAATGTGACAACCTCTCCAGCTTTTATAGAAGCTTGCATACAGTTTGCTCCAGCAGGTTCAACTCCTATAACTTTAATTTTGGGGTTAAGAAGCTTTGCTAAAGTAGAAACTCCAGCTGCTAATCCGCCACCGCCAATCGGTACTAAAATAATATCTACCGTTGGAAGTTCTTTGATAATTTCCATTGCAATAGACCCTTGTCCAGTAGCAACATCTAAATCATCAAAAGGATGAATAAAGGTATAGCCTTCTTTTTCTGCAAGTTCTAAAGCATAATTACAAGCTTCATCATAAACATCCCCATGTAATATTACTTCTGCTCCGTATGCTTTAGTACGATTTACTTTCATAAGAGGTGTTGTGGTTGGCATAACTATTACAGCTTTAGTGTTATACTCTTTAGCAGCATATGCAACCCCTTGAGCATGGTTGCCAGCTGAAGCTGTTATAAGACCTTTGTTTCTGTCTTCCTCACTAAGGGTACTTATTTTATAGTAAGCACCTCTTATTTTGTAAGCACCTGTCTTTTGCATGTTTTCGGGTTTGAAGTAAATTTTATTCTTTGTTATATCTGAATAATAATCGCTATAAACTAGTTTTGTTTTTAGGATTACTTTTTGTACAACTTCATATGCTTCTTCAAACTTATCTAATGTCATCATTTTATATTGCCCCCTTTATTTAAAGATAACTATTTTATCTCAATATTTTTATGATAACATGTCAGTATTTTATGTCAAGAGACTGTTGAAGCTTAAAAAGAAAATATAGCATATTTAATTGGAGAAAAGTTTTAAACCTACAGTATTTAAAAGGTCATCATCACTTATATTCTTAAAGGAATTTCTAATTTCAACAAGTTTGTCCTTAGATACCAAGATAAAGTATTTATTCTTACTACTTGAATAAACTTTAATATTACTAGGTAAATTAGTATTGATTTCAACCAGGTTAAAGTTGTTTTTGTTTAGAAAATTTATTGCTCTATCTTCTGCAAATTTTATGACTAGTGGATAATTACTTTGAATAAGTGTGTAACTAAAAAAAGTATCTTTTTTACCAAAAGAATATTCGGTTTTTGAGGCAATTATACTTTTAGTGAAATCAATATAAGGTGATTCGTCGGAGACTTCTGTATTTGTAAAGTCATCAATAGTTAGATCTAAGTTTGAATAAGGCAAACCTTGGTAGTTATTATTATCATAAACATTTGAAAAAATCACTCTTGTAGTTAAAAAAACTATTAAAAAAATGGACATAAGTATATTTACTGTGTTTATTACTAGCTTTGTATTTTTAGAATATCTAGTTTCATTTATAATTTTTTTTATAAAAGGATGCATTATAATAAAAGCAAAGAGTATTGTTAAAATTATAAGATTCGATTTTTGCTCTTGATAATTTTCTGAAAAAATAAATAATAGTATTCCCAATATTGTTAATAATGAAAAAATAATTAGAAACGTATTTTTTCTTTTCAATACTTTATAGGTATTATAAGGCATGTAATTACCTTCGTTTAATTTTGATTTTGCATGTATTGCCCAAGTAGAAAAATTAATAAGTTTAAATATGTCTTTGAATATGAGGAGAATTGTCATAAATATTAAAAATATCGAAAAGTTTGAGGATAAGAAATATTCTGCTCTTGATGAGAATTGCAATGAAACATTAAATATAAGCATAATAGTTATAAATAATTCACTAAGTTTTCCACGTAATGAAGCTTTAAAAACTAGCTCGAACTTTTCCTTTTCATCAGTGTGTATTGATACAATTTCTGTGTTTTCTTCTGAACAGAATACTTGAATTTCGCTTGCTTGACATACAAAATTCCAGCCTGCAGCAATGCAATATTCTCTATAATCTAAAAGTTCCGCGTATCTTTTTGAATCAAAAGATGAAATTTTACCAATAACATCTACTGAATATTTGATTTTATGTGGTTTGATTTTTTTAAATTTAAAAAAAGGGCCTTTTATTTTTGTTAAGAGCCAGCCAGCTTCAGCCATATTTTCAAGGTATTCTTCTATAGCTGTACACTCATAAGGTGTATAAAATAAAAATGTTATTTTTATATTATTAAATATCATTGTTTTCCCTCCATGTATAATGAGCCATCGTTTATCAAAGTAATGAGTCGCGAATACTCTTCTAGCAGTATTTGTTTACCTTTGTCTGTTATTATATAGCTCCGCTTTCTACCTTGTACTTCAGTTTCGAGTATGATTTTTTCTTTTTCAAATTTTCCGAGAAGTGTATATAAGGTACCTGGACCTACTCTAACGCGGCCCTTTGATATTTCGTAGACAGCATCCATAACATCAACACCACAGCGTTCTGTGAGCAAAGCTATCAGTATGTAATACATAGGTTCAGTAAGGTTTTGAAATTGTTCTCGAGCCATTTGTTGCCACTCCTTTAATATCGAGTATCGATATGTATAAATTTATAATATTATCGATACTCGATATTGTCAATGATATTTTTGGTATATTATCTTAAAATTTATTTATAAATGTTAAATTTAGAAAAAGTGACCACTAATGTAATGAAGTAATTTATAAATAAACAAATAAAATAAAAGAACAGTAGATTGCCTACTGTTCTAAAATATAACTAATGACCTTTATGTTTTTCTAGTTTTTTCTTTCTTTTTAAATCAAATTGTCTTTGTTCCTCCTGTTCTCTTTGCTCTTTGGATTTTTTCTTGTGTTCAATTTTACATTTTTCATGTTGTAATTGCATAGCTATTTGAGCTTTAGTACTAATTCCTTTTGTAGAAGTCTCTTTTTGAATGCTTCGTTGCAGTCTTTTGGGATTTTGCCTTTTTTCAGTAAAACTGTTGTTAACTGATATTATTGGATGGCTAAAGTTTAATGAATAAAACCTTTTTAATATAAATTCATAAGCTTGTTCATCCTTTGGCTCCGCTCCAAAAGTAATCTTGCATACTTTGTATTCATTAGCTTCATTAATTTCAAAGATGCCAATCCAAAAAGGTTCTTGAAAAAGAACGGTTAATTTGATTTGTGAAATCATAGTTAAATTCCTCCTGTTTGTATAAAATTCACAGAGAATGGACAACCCCAGGAGGGCAGGTTACTGCTATATTTAATTATAGGTTCTGACTACCAACAGAAACTGTGTTTTTATCTCTTAGAAATAATTATAACAAAGAATAGCACTAGTGAAAATAAAATTGAAACTTAAGAATTGTTTTTTATATACAGATATCCAAATCGAAAAATAGACTTATGCAACAATTACCGAAATCAGATACATTTATCTTCCACAGGACTAGTGAAATTTTCGCTGGAAGGTTCTAAGTGGAAGGTTGCACCCATTTCTGCATGTTCCTAAAGTAAATTTATGACAAGCAGAAAATGAAACAACCTTCCACTAATAACCATCATCAGCTCAATTTCACATGCCTGCTTCCAGAAAAATGTATCTAATTCAAGTGTAGTGTTACGATTATAATTTCTCAATAATACATATATATTACACTTATAAGTTGAAATATTAATTTGGATATCAGAAGCACAATGAACTTTTATCTCTAGTTATAATTATAGTGTTAGTATATAAAAATAGCCTTGACTAATATAGTCAAGGACAAATTTTTAGCAGCATAAATTAAAAGTTAAAGCTTTAATAATTTTGCTACATTATTACCTAAAACAGCATCTTCAACATATGAATCTTTGCATACTTTTCTTACTGCATCTAATGATAACTGTAAATCCCCATAAGGCATGTCTACACCGAAAATGCATTTTTGAGGGATTTCATTTATAACAATCTTTAACACAAGGGTGGAGAAATATGCGGATGTATCTAGATATAAATTTGGAATTTCCTTAGCAAGTTCTATTGCCGTCATCCAGTTACTTCCGCCTAAGTGTCCTAGTATTACAGGTATATCAGGGTAAGTCTTGCATAATTCAGCTACGTCTCTTATATCCTGTAAGACTAAAGGATTGAAGCCATGTATCCAAATCGGGAATCTTCCAAAGTTCATGGAGGCTTTGAAAATCACGTCTAATAATTTTACTTGTCCGCTTGCAGGAGTAAATTCGCCTATGCCTGCAAGTTTATTATTAGCTATATTTTCTCCAATATACAAGTTTGTATCATTTTCGTTCAATCCTAAAGGCACATTTCCAAAGCCAATATACCTATCTGGGTAGCTTTTAATAACAGTCATAAGTTCGTTTATGGATTTACGTTTAGTTCCTATTAATGAAGGGCTTTTTCCTCCTACAACATCATTTAACTTTTTCATTTCTATTTTTAATTCTTTAAGATCTTTAGTGTTTTCAGGATGTACTGAAGTAGAAAAAAGTATTGTTTTATTGACTCCAGCTTGGTTCATTATTTGGATATGTTTTTCAGCTGGCAAGATTACATGCGAATGTCCATCTATAATCATTTATATCATTCCTTTTTATATAATTGTATTATCATAAGGCCTTATAAGTACATTATACAGAAGTTGTAATTTTGTGAAAGTATGCACTTTTTTGTGCTATACTATCATAAAGGAGAGTGTCGGAAATGGAAAAGCTGTGTTATGTCAGTAATAAAGAACCTTTTGAATATACTTTATCTATAGTAAGTGGAAAATGGAAGCTAAAAGTTATTTATTTACTTGCATGTAGTGGTACTTTAAGATATGGAGAGTTAAAGAAGAATATTGAAGGAATTACCCATAAGATGTTAAGTTCCCAATTAAAAGAATTAGAAAATGAAAATATAATATTAAGAAAAGAATATCCTCAAATTCCTCCAAAAGTTGAATATTCTTTAGCACAAAAGGGTCAAAGTCTTATTCCTATTGTTAGAGATATGTGTAAGTGGGGGAAGGAAAATATATAAACGTGAAAAAGCCATTAATAATATTTAGTGCTATTATTAATGGCTTTTTACAGTTATAATTGTAACTTTATATAATGTATTGTGATTTTACACAATTTTTGTTGTCCAATCTTCACAATTCCAAGTTTCAGTGATTATATCCCTATAAAATTCAGGTTCATGTGAAACTAATAGGATTGTTCCTTTATATTCTTTAAGGGCTCTTTTTAATTCATCTTTTGCATCTACATCTAAGTGGTTAGTAGGTTCGTCTAAGATTAATATATTTGTTTCGTTATTAATGATTTTACAAAGTCTAACTTTTGCAGCTTCTCCACCAGATAAAACTCTTATTTGTGATTCAAGCTGTTTTGTTGTAAGGCCACATTTTGCAAGAGCAGCTCTTATTTGATATTGAGTATATCCAGGGAATTCCTGCCATACCTCTTCTATACATGTATTTGTATTATTTCCTCTATCTTCTTGTTCAAAGTAACCTATGTATTGATAATCTCCAAGATGAACTTCTCCGCTTATTGGTTTTATTTGTCCAAGTAAGCTTTTAAGTAAAGTTGATTTACCAAGACCATTAGCTCCAACTAAAGCTATTTTTTGTCCTCTTTCCATATATAAATTAAGAGGTTTTGTAAGAGGAGAGTCATAGCCGATAACTAAATCTTTAGTTTCGAATATAGCTTTTCCAGAAGCCCTAGCAGTTTTGAAAACAAATTCTGGCTTTGGTTTTTCCTTTGAAAGTTCAATTATGTCCATTTTATCAAGCTTCTTTTGTCTAGATTTTGCCATATTAGCTGTAGCAACATTTGCCTTATTTCTAGCAACAAAATCTTCAAGTCTAGCTATTTCTTTTTGTTGCTTTTCAAAGGCAGCTTCTAATTTTTCTTTATTTATTGCATATATTCTTTGAAACTCATCATAATCTCCAACATATCTTGTAAGTTTTCTTTCATCTACATGATATATTAAATTTACTACTGAATTTAAAAAAGGAATATCATGTGAAATTAAAATAAAGGCATTTTCATATGATTGAAGATATCTTTTAAGCCATTCTACATGTTCCTCATCAAGGTAGTTAGTAGGCTCATCTAAAAGTAATATATCTGGGGATTGTAGTAATAACTTACCTAGAAGGATTTTGGTTCTTTGTCCTCCAGATAAATCATCTACATCTCTATCTAAACCTAAATCTAGAAGTCCAAGTCCTTTTGCAACTTCTTCAACCTTTGGATCAATTACATAAAAACCATTATGGTCTAACATATCTTGAATTACGGCTGTTCTATCAAGCATTTTAGTTAATTCATCTTCAGTACAATCGCCCATCTTTTCATATAAAGTATTCATTTCAGTTTCTAAATCAAAAAGATATTTAAAGGCGTCTCTTAATGCATCTCGTATGCTTTGACCTTTTTCTAAGGCTGCATGTTGATCCATATAACCAACTCTAACATTATTAGACCAAATAACATCGCCTTCATCAGGCATAAGCTTTCCAGTTACTATATTCATAAATGTTGATTTACCTTCACCATTAGCACCAATAAGACCAACATGTTCTCCCTTTAATAATCTAAATGAAACTTCTTCGAAAATAGCTCTATCACCAAATCCGTGGTTCATATTTTTTACAGTAAGTATACTCATTAATATCCTCCTTGAATAAAGTTATGATTAATTATTAATTTTTAATTACTAGTAAAAATTATCAATTATAAATTCCAATTTAACTAACTTTCTTTATAACTGAAAATTACACACTGCTAATAGTTTAAATGATACAAAGCTACTATGTCAAAATAAATTTTAATAAGATAAAAATATTATAGTTTTATATTGTAAAAGACTCGAAAAATAAAATTTTTATAAATAATATTCCTATTTTGGGGCAAACTTATAGCATAAAATTTTTAATAAAGTTTTGGAATAATAAATATTTTACGAGAGGAGAAAAAATAATGGAAGAACTAATTAAAGGAATAAAGGAGAAAGCAGAAAAGATGAAAGGTGAAATGAAAATACTAATGGTAGATATGGGAGATGAAATAAGATCCTTTAGAGATATTATGAAGGAGAAAACAGGGGAAATAAGTAATGAGATAAAAAAGATTATCAGATAAAGATAAAAAGATAGTAAATGTTTTGAAAGGCATTATTACTATCTTTTTTCAACTATTGCTGCGCATAAAAGTAACAGAAAAATATAGAAATCATATTATATAGTGGAAATGGTTATAAGGTAAGTAAACTACCTCTATCTATTAATTTACCTTTTCTAAGTGCAATAGGTGAGATGTCATATTTGTAAAGAAATTTTTTTATCTCATCTCCCCAGCTGTAGCAATCTAAATCACCAAAGAAGGCCATTCTGTTTAAAGAAATCATTCCGCCAACCCCGCCTATAAAACCGTAGTTTAGTGAAGGTAGTGATATATCTCCGGGAGGAAGTAAGAGAATATCAAAATCATATTCTTGTAAGGCTTTAAAAATTCCTTTATCACTTGTTATTAATGCCTTATCTCTGACAGGGAGAACAGAGCATTTTGTATATCCTTGAGATACATTGATTTTGATTTTAGTTAATTGAGAAGCTAAAAGATTTTTATCTGTAAATTTTAAATTGTGAATAAAGTGATTTTCTAAAATTAAAGAATTTAAAATAATGTCATTAGGATATGTATAGGACAATGAATTTATAGAAACAATAAAATCTATGTCATTGTCAATCAAAATATTCTTGAAATTTTGAGAAATATCTTTTTGAATAATAACTTTGTTTGAGGAATTGTTTTTTAGGATATTTAATTGAATATCAGGGTGTCCATTTATAGCTTCATATACAGAATTGCATTTTGGAACTAGAATTGGGTTCATATTTAATTTTAAAAGGTTGTTTAATTCTTCATTTGTAATTCTATAATCGACAAAGCAATGCATATTATTCTCCTTTATAGTAAGCAAGTATTAATGTTAAACACTCAATGATTATTGAAAGTTGATTTTCGTTTGAAATCCTTAAGTTTAAAAGAATCCTATTGATAATATGCAGATATTCAAGCCAGAATTATGCATAAGGATTTAAGAAATTCTAAAATTGGTTTGCAATAAATTAACAATGGATAATTAATAATTATTAACCTACAAACTTCTCAAAATATATTGTGAACTGAATAATTTAACATGTCAATTTTAAAATTAAAATTTAAGTATAAATTTTGCATACCAATAAATTTTTAATACATACTAATATTAAGAAGGGAGTGAAATCCATGCTTATTTTAAAATTAGCTTATAGTGATGACTTGAGCTTTTCTAATGACTTGCAAGAGCTAAGAGAATTACTTAAGAAAAAGAATATCTTAATCGGATTTGTTGAAAGTATTGAAGGAAAAATCCATATAATTAAGATAATATGTGAAGATAACTGTTATAATGAGAAAATAAAAGAAATTATTAACTTATATGTTAGTAATATTTTATATAAAATAGTTATTGATAATTATAGAAAAAAAGAAATGCTGGAATTTTTAACAGACAACTTCTTTTTCTTAAAGCAAAGTGAAATATTTGAAGTGGAAGATAAAATATTAAAAATACTGAAGTGCGAAGAAAAAACAGAAGGTGAAAATTCTATATATTGTTTAAATAATATAAATGAAATGATTGAAAAAATTAGAGATTGTATAAGTGAAAAACAAGAAATAAATATAGATGGTTTTATAACTTTTAGAATGAGAAAGCTTAGAATCTATATAGAAAAAATAATTGATAATGTAGTAGAAAGCTATATAGCAGAAAAAGAATATAAAGAATTCATAAAACTGTTAAAATATTTTGTAGAAATACAAGAATGCAAAATTGAAGAAATTAATATAGTAATAGATGAAAATAATAATTATATAGTTAGAGATAGGGAAGGTAGAAATTTATATTACAATTTTATAAGTGATATAAAAATAGAGGGGAGCAGTACAGATTTAAATATGGAAGATATATTAATTAGTGGATTAATAACAAATGCGCCCAAGAATATAAATATATATGGAAAAGAAAATTGTGACAATAAGGAATTTTTGGATACGATTGAAAAAGTGTTTGAAAGCAAGGTTGCTTTTTATAAAAGTAGTGAGGAATATAAAGGTGAAAAAATAATACTAAAAAAATATTGACATGGATTATTAATGATGATATACTCATCTTTGTTAAGAAGAAACAGCCGTTTCTCACCATGCAGTGTTATAAGTACTACTAGTATGGTTTATGGATATCTGTGCAATATGTATTGATAATTTTGAGACGGCTAGAAGGCCGTCTTTTTATTATGCATATAATTTTTCGGAGGTGAAAAATATTAATAAAGATTTTCCAATGAATGAAGAAATTAGAGAAAAAGAACTTAGAGTAATAGGCAGCGAGGGAGAACAATTAGGTGTTATCTCAGCAGCTGAAGCAAGAAGACTTGCTGAAGAAAAAGAGCTTGACTTAGTAATGATTTCTCCTAATGCAAAACCACCAGTTTGTAAGATTATGGACTTTGGTAAGTACATTTATGAGCAATCAAAGAAAGAAAAAGAAGCTAAGAAAAAGCAAAAAGTTATTAGTATTAAAGAAATAAGAGTAAGTCTAACAATTGAGGAACATGATATTGATATAAAAGCAAAAAATGCTAGAAAGTTCCTATTAGATGGAGATAAAGTTAAAATCACTGTTAGATTTAGAGGTAGAGAAATGGAACTTGGTCATATTGGACAAAGAATCCTTGATAAATTTGCTTCTAAATTAGAAGATGTTTGCCTTATAGAGAAACACCCCAAGAGGGAAGGCAGAAGCATGACAATGGTTTTAGGGCCTAAAAAGGCATAACTTGAGAGGAGGATTTAATCATGCCAAAAATGAAAAGTCATAGAGGTGCAGCAAAAAGATTCAGAAAGACAGGTACAGGAAAGCTTAAGAGAGCTAAAGCGTTTAAGAGTCATATCTTAACTAAGAAGAGCTCAAAGACTAAGAGAAATCTTAGAAAAGCTGGATATGTTTCAAAGTCACAAGAAAAAGTAATGAAGAAATTATTACCATACCTATAATATAGAGGTAGTGCAGGAGGTTTAAGTAATGGCAAGAGTAAAGAGAGCAAAGAATTCTCGTAAAAATCATAAAAAAGTTTTAAAACTTGCAAAGGGATACTACGGTGGAAAGAGTAAGCTATTTAAAACTGCTAATGAATCAGTAATCAGAGCGTTAAGAAATTCTTACGTTGGTAGAAAGAATAAGAAGAGAGATTACAGAAGTTTATGGATTGCAAGAATTAATGCTGCAACAAGAATAAACAACTTATCATATTCTAAATTTATGAACGGAATCAAATTAGCTGGAATCGACATCAACAGAAAGATGTTATCTGAAATAGCTATAAACGATCCAAAAGCATTTGCTGAATTAGTGGAAGTTGCTAAAAAACAATTAAATGCTTAATACATAAAATGCGGTTTAGACCGCATTTTATTTTTATATACAAATATAAATAAGAGTTAGAATGATTAGAGGAAACTCGACTCGCATTTGTTCACTAAGCACACGATTCACGCCAAATCATAGATTTGGATTCACTGCTTATGTCAAATTAGAGTTACAAATTGGCAAGAAGTAAGTGCTAAGACTTACTGTTATTCTTGCATAAATTAAAATATTCTTGTGATTTTGAGGTGTAGCGCTTTGATATTTATTGAAAGTAAAGAAAATAGTTTGTTTAAAAATACAAAGAAGCTTAAAGAAAGAAAAAACAGAAATAAAACCAGCAAGTACATAATTGAAGGTTTTAGATTGGTTCAAGAAGCATTTAAAGCAAAAGTTCATGTAGATTATTTAATTGTAGCAGAAGATGCAGTAAATAAAATTGATGAATTTTTAGGCGAATATATTAATGAAGAGATTAAAATTTATAAAATAGCAGCAAATTTGTTTAAAGAGCTTATTTCGACAGAAAATCCTCAAGGAATACTTGCAGTTATAAATATGAATGCTAGAATACTAAATTCTGATGGGGATTTTTATTTACTTTGTGATAAGCTGCAGGATCCAGGAAATCTTGGGACTATAATAAGAACAGCTCATGCGGCAGGAGTGCAGGGTATTATACTGACAAAAGGAACCGTGGACATATATAATGAAAAAACAATTAGATCTACAATGGGATCTATATTTTATATTCCTATTCATTATGATGATGAGAATTTCTCTTTGGCTAACGAATTAAAGGAAAAAGGGTTTAATTTAGTAGTTACATCTTTAGATACAGATAAAAACTTTTTTCAAGCGGATTTAAGAGGAAAGGTTCTTTTAACTGTTGGAAATGAAGGGAATGGAGTTAGTTCAGAAGTTCTGGATATGGCTGATACTAAAGTTAAGATACCAATGCCAGGCAATGCTGAATCTTTAAATGTGGCAATAGCTGCCTCTGTTATTATGTATGAAAAAGTAAGACAAAATCAACCTAAATAAAATAATGAATTTATGCATAAATTTTGAAAAATATATTGATATTTTATAAATTTATTTGTATAATGAATTGTATTAATTGGATATTTAAAACTGTGAATGAGAAAGTAAATATTAGAAAAGTTTTAAGGGAGAGAGGGTCATGGACTGTAAGCCTTCTTAAATAATATAATATTGAAGTTCGCTCAGGAGTTCTAGCTGTGAAAATTGCAGTAGTAGCTAGCGGCAAAAAAGGTCGTTAATTAAATTAAGTTGGGTACTTGTATTTTGAGTTCCAATTAGGGTGGTAACGCGGATATTTCGTCCCTTTTTTAGGGGGACGATTTTTTTATGCAAAAAAGCCTGTGAAATTAATATTTGAAATTTGCAGCATTGAAAGGAGAAACGATTATGAAAGAAAAACTTAAAGAATTACAAGAACTTGCATTAAATCAAATTGAAGCTGTTAAAAACAGCAGTGAATTAGAAGAAATTAGAGTAAAGTTCTTAGGAAAAAAAGGAGAACTTACTACAATATTAAGAGGTATGGGGAGTGTTTCTCCAGAAGAAAGACCAATGGTAGGGAAATTGGTTAACGAAGCTAAAGCAGCTGTTGAGGAGAAATTAGAAAGTGTATTATCTGATATAAAAAGTAAAGAAAAAGCAGAAAAACTTGCAGGTGAAAACATAGATATTTCACTTCCAGGAAGAAAGAAAGTTATAGGAAAAAGACATCCTTTAGATTTAACCTTACAAAGCATGGAAGAAATCTTTGTTTCAATGGGTTTCACAATTGAGGATGGGCCAGAAGTTGAATATGATCATTATAACTTTGAAGCTTTAAATATTCCTAAGAATCATCCAGCAAGAAGTGAACAAGATACGTTATATATTAATGATAATATAGTCCTTAGAACACAAACTTCACCAGTTCAAATTAGAACTATGGAAAATCAAAAGCCTCCAATAAAAATGATATCACCAGGTAAAGTATATAGATCAGATTCTGTAGATGCTACTCATTCACCTATATTTTATCAAATGGAAGGTTTAGTTATAGATAAAGGTGTAACTTTTGCTGATTTAAAAGGAACTTTAGAATTATTCGCTAAAAAGATGTTTGGTGATAAAGTTCAAACTAAATTCAGACCGCACCACTTCCCATTCACAGAACCATCAGCAGAAATGGATGCAACATGCTTCGTTTGTGGTGGTGAAGGATGTAGAGTATGTAAAGGTAGTGGTTGGATAGAACTTTTAGGCTGTGGAATGGTTCATCCAAATGTACTAAGAAATTGTGGACTTGATCCAGAAGTATATAGTGGATTTGCTTTTGGCTTTGGAGTAGATAGAATGGTAATGTTAAAGTATGGAATAGATGATATAAGATTACTATATGAAAGTGATATGAGATTCTTAAACCAATTCTAAGAAATTATTTGAAATTAATACTATTATGATGTGTTTGAAAAAATAATTGGTCAAAATTTAAAGATCTTCAAAGGAAATAAACATTAATTAAACATTGAAAATTCATAATAAAGTACTGACCATTGATAATTGAACATTGTAATACTGGGTGTGGATATTTTGAGAAAAATTCAATAATCCATATACCCAATAATCAAGAGGAGGAGACAAAATGAAAGTACCATATAATTGGCTTAAAGATTATGTTGATATAAATGTTAGTCCTAAGGAATTAGGAGATAAATTAACTTTAACTGGATCACAACTAGAGGAACTTATTGTTCAAGGGGATGTAATTCAAAATGTAGTTACTGGAAAAATCACTAAAATTGAAAAACATCCTGATGCAGATAAATTAAGTATATGTCAAGTTGATATAGTCAGTGAAGAAATTCAAATAGTTACAGCAGCTACAAATATGAAGGAGCAAGATGTTGTGCCAGTTGCTCTTCACGGATCAACCCTTGCTGATGGAACCAAGATAAAGAAAGGTAAACTTAGAGGAGTAGCGTCTAATGGTATGTTTTGTTCAGAAGAAGAATTAGGAACAGCAGGAGATAAACCAGTACATGGTTTAATGATTTTACCTACAGATACTAAGCTTGGAGTGGATATTAAAGAAATTTTAGGCCTAAATAAAGCTATCTTAGATTTTGAAATTACTTCAAATAGACCTGATTGCTTAAGCATGGTTGGAATGGCAAGGGAAACGGCTGCAGCTCTTAGAACAACTTATAAAATGCCAAGTTTAGAATATGAAGTTAAGAATTCAAAAAATATAAATGAAGAATTGAATGTTGAAGTTAAAGATTCTCTTTGCAACAGATATATGGCAAGAGCAATTAAAAATGTTAAAGTAGAGCCTTCCCCAGGCTGGATGCAGGAAAGGCTTCTTGAAGCAGGTGTAAGACCAATAAACAACATAGTTGATATAACAAACTTTGTTATGCTTGAGATTGGTGAACCAATGCATGCTTTTGATAGAAGAGAGATTACTACTAATAAAATAGTTATAGAAAGAGCAAAAGCAGGTGAAAAATTCACTACTTTAGATGAAGTAGAAAGACAGCTAGATGATTCTATGCTTTGTATTAAAGATGGTGATAATACTATAGGTCTTGCTGGAATAATGGGTGGATTAAACTCAGAAATAAAAGAAGATACAATTGAAGTTGTTTTTGAATGTGCAAACTTTGATGGAACTAACATAAGAGTAAATTCGAAGAAATTAAATTTAAGAACAGAAGCTTCAGGAAGATTTGAAAAGGATATTGATCCAAACTTAGCAGAAGTTGCATTAAACAGAGCCTGCAGTTTAATTTGTGAATTAAATGCTGGTGAAGTTATGGAAGGAACAATTGATGTTTACAATAACAAAAAAGAAGTGTCAACAGTAACAGTTGATTCAAATTGGGTAAACAGCTTCCTTGGAACAGAACTTTCTAAAGAAGAAATGAAGAGATATTTGGACAGCGTTGATTTATTTACAGAAATTAATGGTGATAATTTAGTCGTAAAAGCACCAACCTTTAGAGTTGATATTGCAATTAGAGAAGATATAGCTGAAGAAATAGCAAGAATCTATGGATATGAAAAAATTCCTACAACAATTTTCAAGGTTTCTACAGAAAGAGAACCTAGATATAGAAAGGGCTTGCTAGATAACAGAGTAGTAATGCTTGCTACAGGAAGTGGATTAAATCAATCTATCAGTTACTCATTTGTATCTCCAAAGGTGTTTGATAAAATCAATTTACCAGAAGATAGCGTGCTTAGAAATGTAGTCAAAATAAAGAATCCATTAGGAGAGGATTATAGTGTAATGAGAACCTCAACACTTCCTTCAATGATGGAATCCCTAGGAAGAAATTACTCAAGAAATAATCCTTATGTTAGATTATTTGAAATGGGTAAAGTATATATTCCAAATGAAGAGGAAACTAAACTCCCTACTGAAAAAAATATATTAACTATAGGTATGTATGGAGAATGTGATTATTTAGATCTTAAGGGTGTTGTAGAAAATATAACTGATGGCCTTGGAATTAAAAATGTTAAATATGAAAGAGAAAGTGAAAATGTAAGTTACCATCCAGGAAAGACAGCAAAGATTGTTATTGGAAGAACAAATGCTGGAACTATTGGAGAAGTACATTTAGATGTATCAGAAAATTATGGTATTGATGTGCCATGTTATGTAGCTGAATTAGATTTAGATGTTTTATATGAAAGTGCAGACATGGATAAAAAATACAAAGCACTTCCAAAGTTCCCTGCAGTAACAAGAGATATTGCATTACTTGTTGATGACAGTCTTTTGGTTCAAGAAATTGATGATACAATAAAAAGAGCTGGTGGAAACTTAGTTGAAAAAGTAGAATTGTTTGATATATATAAAGGAAAGCAAATTCCAGAAGGCAAGAAGAGTATTGCTTATGCAATTTGGTATAGAGATGAAAATAAAACTTTAACCGATAAAGATGTTAATAAGGTACATGAGAAAATATTGAAATCTTTAGAATATAAACTTGGAGCTACATTAAGAGATTAATAATTTTTAGCTTAAATCAGGTGAATATTTGTTTTTTAACAAATATTCACCTGATTTTTTTGAGCATTTTTAAGAAAAATTTCTAAAAATAAAAAAAATATAAGCTTAAAAGAAGGAAAAATCACATTTATATAGAATAAATATACATAAAGTGGTTGAAAGTGGAGCGAAGTGGGTTAAAATAGAGTATAGAATTAATTTTTTAAGTGGGAGCTGAGAATGATGTTTATAGGAGAGTATCAACATGCGTTAGATCCTAAAAATAGAATAATTGTTCCGGCCAAGCTTAGAGAGGGCCTTGGAAATAGATTTGTTATTACCAAAGGTCTTGATGGATGTTTGTATGCATATCCACTTCAAGAATGGGAAATATTAGAAAACAAGCTAAAAACTTTGCCTTTAACAAACAAGGATGCAAGGTCTTTTGTAAGGTTCTTCTTTTCTGGGGCTTGTGAGGTTGAGTTAGATAAGCAAGGAAGAGGGCTAATTCCACAAAATTTAAAGGAATATGCAGGAATAGAAAAGGACATAGTAAGTATTGGGGTATTATCTAGGGTAGAAATATGGAGTAAAGAAAAGTGGAGCGATTATAATGAGTCAAATATTGATTTTGACTCAATAGCAGAAAAAATGAATGATTTAGGAATATAAGGAGTTTTTAGTATGGAATTTAAACATGTTTCGGTATTATTAAATGAATGTATTGATGCACTGAACATAAAAGCTGATGGGATTTATGTTGACGGTACATTAGGTGGAGCAGGACATTCTTCTCATATAGTAAAGCATCTATCAAAGGATGGAATGCTTATTGGAATAGATCAAGATAAAGATGCTTTAGCTGCAGCTAAAGAAAGATTAAAAGATTATAGCAATGTAAAATTTGTTCACGATAATTTTTCTAATATAGATAGTATTTTAAATGAACTAGATTTAGAAGGAGTAGATGGAATTCTTATGGACCTTGGGGTCTCATCATATCAACTGGATGAAGCTTCTAGAGGCTTTAGTTATATGCAGGATGCTCCTTTAGACATGAGGATGAATAGAGATAATGATTTTTCAGCATATGATATTGTAAATAAATATAGTGAAGAAGAGTTGTCTAAGATTATTAAAGATTATGGAGAAGAAAGGTTTGCTAAAAGAATAGCAAATTTTATAGTGAACAGAAGAGCTGAAAAGCCTATAGAAACAACTTTAGAATTAGTAGACATAATTAAAGCTGCAATTCCAGCAAAGATGAGAAGAGATGGACCACATCCAGCGAAAAGAACTTTTCAAGCTATTAGGATTGAGGTTAATTCTGAACTTAAGATATTAAATAAAACAATTGAAGATGGGGTTAACAAATTAAATAAAGGTGGAAGAATGGCAATTATTACATTTCATTCATTAGAAGATAGAATTGTAAAATTAAAATTTAGAGAATTAGAGAATCCTTGTAATTGCCCTAAAGAATTTCCAGTTTGTATTTGTGGAAAAGTGCCAACGGTTAAGACGATTTCAAAAAAAGGAATTGCTCCAACTGATAAAGAAATTGAAGAAAATCCAAGAAGTAGAAGTGCTAAGCTTAGAGTTATTGAAAAATTATAATTAATATTATGTTATAAATGATAGGGATGTGAATAAATTGGCGAGAAGAGAATATGATTATATTAAGGGGAATACAGTATTAGCACCAGAAAGAAAAAGAAGAGTACGTAAGCCGGACGAAAAATATAAACAGATTAAAAGAAGAGTAAAGAAAGAGGCATTATTAAGAAATCAAAGAAAAAACGATAGAAAATACTTAGTGACAGTAGCAGTAGTAATATTTGCTTTAGGGGTTGCTACAATTTCAGGAGATAATAAAGTTTATTCAATGCAAAAAAGAGTTAGTGATATGAATAGTCAAATTAAGCAGGCTCAAGAAAAAAATGATGCATTGAATGTAGGTATACTAAAATTTTCTTCGTTAAATAACATTGAAAAAAAAGCTGAAGGTAATTTGGGTATGTATGTACCTAAAAAAGAAGAAATAGTTAAAGTTGATTTCTCAGATAATTATTTTGCGGGTATTGAATCAAATGGTGTCAGTCAAAATACTAAAGAGAATAGCATATTTTCAAAACTAATAAATCTTATAAAATAGTGTGAAATTATAGCATAAATAATTAATCAAAAATTATTAGGGATAGATATAACTTAATAAAAGTAAGGTCCATGGGGGAAATGGGTATTGAGAAGGGAAAATTATAAAGATAGGTCAAAAATGCGACAGAGGATGAGCTTAGTTGCTTTTGCTTTGACTTTTGTGTTTTCCATACTGATTCTTAGACTTTCATATATAATGATAGTTAAAAGGTCAGATTATGCAGCAAGAGCAGAAGAACAATGGACAAGTGAAGTTAAGATTGACGCAAGAAGAGGAAGAATATTAGATAGAAATGGTAAAGAACTCGCAGTTTCTGCTAATGTTTATAGAGTGGATTTTGATTTGACATCTATCAGAAATTATTTAAAAAGATCCTTAAAAGAAATACCAGCCAAGGAACTTGAACATATGAAAAGTGTGGGGATTCCTGTGCCAACAGGAAATGAAGGGTTAAAGAACGATGATATTGCACCTGCGATAGCAAAAGCATTAGATGTAGAGGTTTCAGTAATAAAAGATAAACTTGAAACTAAACTTAAAAATGGAGAACCTGCTGGAGCAGCAATAGTAAAAAGAAGAGTAGAAAAAGATATAGCTGATAAAGTGAAGGAACTAAATATTAGCGGTGTAATTGTTTCTCCTGATACAAAGAGATACTATCCAAATGGAAATTTTTTAGCACACGTATTGGGAAGTACTAATACAGATAATAAAGGATTAACTGGTATAGAACTTCAATATAATTCATATTTAGCAGGAATTCCTGGTATGAAAGTAGCAGAACTTACTAAGAATAATATGGATTATCCATATACAATATCTCAGTTTACTTCACCTGTAAATGGTAAAGATATAACTCTTACAATTGATGAAAATATCCAAAAATTCGCTGAAAAAGCAGCACAGCAAGCATTTGAAGATACTGAAGCTAAAGCTGTATCTATATTAGTTATGGATCCTAAGACAGGAGAAGTATTAGCAATGGTTAATAAGCCTGATTTTGATCCTAACAATCCATATCAAGGTGCAGACAAATTTGATGGAGCAAATAGTGGAGAAAAATTACAAAAAATGTGGAGAAATCGATTGGTTAATGATACATTTGAACCTGGATCAATATTTAAAGTAATTACAGCCATTACTGGTTTAGAGGAAAATGTGGTTAATAAAGATACAGATTTTCAATGTAATGGATCATTATCAGTAGGAGGAATTAATCCAAAGTGTTGGAAAGCTGGCGGGCATGGAGCACAAAAGTTTCCAGATATAATTCAAAATTCATGTAATGTAGGTTTTATGAAATTAGGTGCAATGATTGGTAAAGACAAGTTATGTGAATACATTAATAAATTTGGATTTGGACAAGCAAGTGGCATTGATTTACCAGGTGAAGCTAAGGGAATCGTGAAGGCAGTTAATAAGGTCTCAGAGGCAGATCTTGCAACAATTGCTTTTGGACAAACAAACACTGTTAATTCAGTTCAATATATGACTGCTTTTAATGCTGTTGCAAATGGGGGGACATTAATTCAGCCTCATGTAATGAAGGAAATAACACATAATGACGACAATAATGCAAGTATAGTAGATGATTCCTTTAAACCTAAAACCACAACTGTAGCAAGTAAAGAAAAGACTGCAGAGCTTAGATCTTACCTTGAACGAGTTGTTACAGGTGGATCTGGCACAGGAACTTTTATAGAAGGATATCATATTGGTGGTAAAACAGGAACAGCACAAAAAGTAGTAAATGGTGTATATGGAGATGGTAAATATATATCTTCATTTGTTGGGATGGCTCCTGTAGATGATCCTAAAGTTACAATCATGGTAACTATTGATGAACCAACTAAAAATGGGGCATATTATGCAGCTCAAGTAGCAGTGCCACCAGCAAAAACATTATTTTTAGATATTTTTAATTATCTAAATAGTAAATTTTCAGATGAAAATTTAGGACAGATCACTAGGGATGTAACAATACCTGAAGTTAGAAATATGAAAGTTGCTGATGCAAAAAAAGTATTAAAAGATGCTAAGCTAGACTTTAATATTGAAGGGGATGGAGAAAACATTACAGGTATAACACCATATCCAGGCTATTCTGTAAAAGAAGGGTCAAAAATAAATCTTTACACAAATAGTGAAGGGACTTATAATAATAATGTTGTAATGCCAGATGTTAGAGGATATTCAAAGGAAGATGCTTCTGCTTTATTAAAAAATATTGGAATCGTGGCTACTTTTGAAGGTGATGGAGCAGTTTCGGAACAAGATATTTCCCAAGGGGAAGTTATAAGCAAAGGAAGCACTGTTAAATTAATCTTAAGTTCCGATTATAAAGATTAGACAGGAACTAATAAGAAAATTTTAAGCTTACTAAAGCTGAATATTTGTTTTGATGAAATAATTGAAGTTTGAATTGACGAAATATTAATAACTAGCATGTGGGAATATTCACATGCTATATTTTTTAGGGATAATATTAATGTTGAAAAATCTAAGGGTAGATTAGTAAAAAAATTAAAAATGAGATACGTGAGGGAAGAGAAAATTGAAAAATAATAATTATAAACGTAGAGATAAGCTAATGATGCGCAAAAGGATTACTGTTGCAGCTTTAATGTTAACATTTATTTTTGTAGTATTGATAATTAGACTTTCTTATATAATGATAGTAAAGAGGGCTGATTATGCAACAATGGCTGAAGAACAGTGGACTAGTGAGATGAAAATAGATGCAAAAAGGGGACAAATTCTTGATAGAAATGGTAAAGAGCTTGCAGTATCAATTAATGTTTATAGGGTCGATTTTGATTTGAAATCAATAAGGGATTATTTAAAAGAAGGGCCTGATAATTTATCGCTCAAGGAAAAGGAACAAAGAAATAGTGTGGGAATCCCAATTCCAGCAGGAAAAGAAGGTATAAAAACAAGTGATATTGCACCAGTAATTGCAAAGGCGTTAGATATGGATGCTTCAAAAATAAAAGAAATTTTAGAGACTAAGCTTCCAAGTGGCGAGGATGCAACCTTTGCGACAGTTGCTAGAAGAATAGAAAAAGATACAGCAGATAAAGTTAAGGCTCTTAATATAAATGGTATTTTAGTTACTACAGATACTAAGAGATATTATCCAAATAATAATTTTTTAGCAAATGTATTGGGAACTACCAATACTGATGGCAAAGGATTATCAGGAGTGGAACTCCAATATAATTCATATTTATCTGGAATTCCTGGAATGAGGATTGCAGAAGTGGATAAAAACAGTACTGATTTGCCATATGACATTTCACAGTTTACAGCACCTGTAAATGGTAAAGATGTAAAGCTAACTATAGATGAAAATATTCAAAGCTTTGCTGAAAAGGCAGCAGAACAGGCTTATATAAATAACAAGGCTAAGGCTGTATCTGTATTAGTTATGGATCCTAAAACGGGAGAAATTTTAGCTATGGTTGATAAACCGGATTTTGATCCCAATAAGCCATTTGAAGGAGCAGAAAAATTTGATGGCAAAGATAATAGTGAAAAAGTACAAAAGATGTGGCGAAATAGATTGGTAAATGATACTTTTGAGCCTGGTTCAATATTTAAAGTATTTACTACTATATCTGGTTTAGAAAATAATGTAGTTAATAAAGATACGAAATTTGCAGATAATGGATCAATATCAGTAGGTGGAATTACAGTAAAGGACGCTGAAGAGGGCCTTGGAACTCAAAATTTACTTCAAATTTTACAAAATTCATCTAATGTAGGGTATGTAATGTTAGGTAAAATGCTAGGAAAAGAAAAATTGTTTGAAACTATTGATAAATTTGGATTTGGTAAAGTTAGTGGAGTTGATTTACCTGGCGAAGCTCCTGGTATTGTTAAACCAGTTAATAAGATGTCTGAGGCAGATCTTGCAACAATATCGTTTGGACAAACTAATACAGTAAACTCAGTTCAATATATGGCTGCATTTAATGCCATTGCGAATGGAGGAACCTTAATTCAACCCCATATAATGAAGGAAGTTACTCATGGGGATGAAAATAATGTTAGTATTGTAGATGAAACCTTTAAACCTAAGACTTCAACAGTTGCAAGTTCGGAAAAGACAGCAGAACTTAGAAGTTATCTTGAAGCAGTTGTAACTGGAGGATCAGGGGCAGGAACCTTTATTGAAGGGTATCATGTAGGTGGAAAGACTGGAACAGCTGAAAAAGTAGTTGACGGTAAATATGGAGAAGGTAAATACATATCTTCCTTTGTTGGAATGGCTCCAGCAAATGATCCTAAAGTCACTATAATGATAACTGTGGATGAACCAAGTAATGGTGAATATTATGCAGCCCAAGTTGCAGTTCCTTATGCAAAACCATTATTTTTAGATATCTTTAATTACTTAAACACAAAATTTACTGATGAAAAAGGTGAGAAAATCACTAAAGATGTTGTAATACCCGAAGTAAGAAATATGAAATTGGAAGATGCTAAAAAAGTGCTAAAAGATGCAAAATTAAACTTCAATCTTGATGGTAATGGCGATAAAATAGTAAGTATGAGTCCATATCCTGGAAATACTGTTAAGGAAGATACTAAAATAAATCTTTACACTAGTGGTGATGCGACTTATAATAATAATGTTGTAATGCCAAATGTTAGGGGATATTCAAAGGATGATGCTGCTGCTTTATTGAAGGGACTTGGAATAACACCAAATTTTGAAGGCAATGGATCAGTATTATCTCAAGATATTTCAGAAGGTGAAAATATAACTAAAGGCATAACAGTTAAGTTGGTTTTAAATGCAGATTATAAGGATTAAATCGAAATTAGATAAGTGATAAAGCATTAGCATGTGAGAATGCTCGCATGCTATATTTTTAATATTGGTTTTGGAAAAAAATTCTACATTTTTGCCATGAGTAAAATTATGACAGTAATAATAAGATAAATTTAGTTGGGAGAGATTCAATATGAATTTTAAAAGTATTTTAGTGGGAATAGATTATGAACTGATTCAAGGTGAAATTGATGTAGAGATCAATAAAATAAACTATGATAGTAGAAAAATTAATCAGCTTGATGTTTTTGTGTGCGTTAAGGGATACGCAACCGATGGGCATAATTATATTAATAAAGCTTTAGAAAATGGAGCAAAGGTGATTGTAGTCCAAGATAAAGTGGACATAGAAAACAAAGAAGTCACAATTATTAAATGTGAAGATACAAGAAAAGCTTTAGCATTATTAGGAGCAAATTATTATGATAATCCTAGCAGTAAAATGAAAATCATTGGAATAACAGGAACTAATGGTAAAACTACTACTGCTTTTATGATAAAGAATATTTTAGAGGCAAACAATAAAAAAGTTGGTTTAATTGGAACTATTGCAAATTATATAGGAAGTGAAAAAATCCATACTGAAAGAACAACTCCTGAATCACTAGAATTACAAGAACTATTTTCAGACATGGTAAATAGAGGTGTAGAATATTGCGTTATGGAAGTTTCTTCACATTCTTTGGAATTAGATAGAGTATATGGAGTTAAATTTGAAGTTGGGATATTTACCAATTTAACTAGAGATCATTTGGATTTTCATAAGACCTTTGAAAATTATTATAAGGCAAAATTTAAATTGTTTGAAAGAGCTGGAATAAAAATTGTTAATATTGACGATAATTACGGAAGACAAGTAATTGAAGATTTAGAAAATTTAAAAGGAAAAGAAGTCTATACCTTTTCGGTAAATAGTAATTCTGATTTTAAAGTTTTTGATGAAGAAATGGGAAGTAGAGAAATTAAGTTTAAGCTTAAACTTAAGAAAGAAGAACAATTTATTTTAAATATACCTGGTGAATATAACATTTATAATGCTTTAGGAGCTATTATAGCATGCTATAAGTTAGATATACCAGAGGTTGCAATAAAAAATGGAATTGAAAGTGTTGTTGTTTTAGGAAGATGTGAAAGAGTAGCAAAGGAATATAATCTTCCATATGAAATAATTATAGATTATGCACATACTCCTGATGGCCTTGAAAATATATTAAAAACGGCTAAGGCTTTTACTAAAGGAAAATTAATATCTGTTTTTGGATGTGGTGGAGATAGAGATAAGGTTAAAAGACCTCAAATGGGAAAAATATCTACTGATATAGCAGATATTTCAATTATAACTTCAGATAATCCAAGAAGTGAGGAACCAGCAGAGATAATTAAGGATATTAAAGCAGGGGTTAATAAAGAAAATTATATAATAATTGGAAATCGAAAAGAAGCAATAAAAAAAGCCATTACAATAGCTGATAAAGATGATGTTATTGTAATTGCAGGTAAGGGGCATGAAACTTATCAAATATTAAAAGATGAAACAATACATTTTGATGAAAGAGAAGTTGTAAAGGAAATACTTGATTCAGTTAACAAGTCATAATTAATAGTAAAAGCTAAGTTTACTTAGAATATAGAATAATTTTTTATATAAACAAACTAAAAAGTGATAACTATAAAAAACTGTAAACTGCAAACACTTTCTCAACTGTAAATTGTAAACTGTTAATTGACTAAAAGGGGTGGATGAACTTGGATTTAAATTTAGCAGAAATAATAAAAGCTGTAGAGGGAAAAGTTTTATACAATAATAATGAAGGAAACTTTAATGTTATTTCTACAGACACAAGAAAAATTGAAAAAGATAATTTATTTATAGCATTAAAAGGCGAAAACTTTAATGGAAATGATTATGTAATTAAGGCTATTGAAAAAGGAGCATCTATAATTATAATAGATGAAGTTAAATTTCGAGAAGAAGAATTAAATAATCAAGGTACGATAATTAAAGTTAAGGATACAAAAACTGCTTTAGGAGATTTAGCAAGATTCTATAGAAAAAAACTTGGAATAAAAGTTGTTGGAATAACGGGTTCAACAGGTAAAACTTCCACTAAAGATTTAGTAGCTGCATTTTTGAGTGGAAAATATAAGGTGTTTAAAACACAAGGGAATTTTAATAATGAAATTGGTTTACCTCTCATGATTTTTCAGCTTTCAAAAGATTATGATATAGCTGTACTTGAAATGGGAACTAGTAATTTTGGTGAAATAAACCGTTTAGCAAGTATTGCACTTCCTGATGTTGCAGCAATTACAAATATTGGAGTATCACATATAGAATATTTGAAGACTAGGGAAAATATACTTAAAGAGAAGATGTGTATAACAGACTTTTTTGCTGAGCAAAATTCATTAATAGTAAATTGTGAAAATGATATGTTACAGACTTTAAATAAATGCGATAAATTTAATTTACAAAAAGTTGGATATGATGAAAAGTACGATATGTATGCTAAAAACATTGAATTAACTGATAAAAGTACTTCTTTTGATGTAGTGACTATGGAAAAGGAAAGTCATAGATTCAATTTAAATATGATTGGAGAACATAATGTACTTAATGCACTTATAGGGATACAAATTGCAAGAGATTTTGGATTAACATTTGAGGAAATGGAAAAAGGATTAGAAAATTTTAATGCAACTTCTATGAGACTTGAGTTTATACAAAAAAATAATTTCACAATAATTAATGACTCTTATAATGCCAGCCCTGATTCAATGAAAGCAGCAATTGAGGTTCTTAAAAATTCTTCTGGAACAAGAAAGTTGGCAGTACTGGGTACAATGGGGGAATTGGGTGATTATGCCAATAAAGCTCATACTGAAATTGGAAACTATGCAAAAGAAAAAGTTGATATTTTATTAACAACAGGAGAATTTAAGGATTGTTATAAGGCTGGTTTTGGAGATGCCACAATGGTCTTTGAAACAAAACAGGAACTTATGGAAAAATTAGTTGAGTTAATAGAAGTAAATGATACTATTTTAATAAAGGCATCAAGAAGTGGAAAATTTGAGGAAATAATTAAGTATATAGAGAAAATGAAATAAAACTAAGGAGGTGACTTGCCTTAGGCAGCACAGGATGGGGGACACTATGAACTTTATAATGAATTTAAAAATTTTAGCACCATTAATAATGGGATTTATATTTTCAATGATACTTGGACCGATATTTATACCAGTACTTCACAAATTGAAGTTTGGTCAAAATATTAGAAAGGATGGACCTAAGAGCCATCAAAAAAAATCTGGAACTCCAACAATGGGTGGTCTTATATTTTTTATTTCAACGGCTGCAACTATGTTAATTATGGGACAAAATCTAACAAGCAAGGAAATGATAATATTATATTCATTTCTAGCATTTGGATTTATTGGATTTTTAGATGATATATTAAAAATAATTCACAAAGATAACCTAGGATTAAGAGCAGCACAAAAGATGATATTATTAATTTTATTTTCATTAGCTTTAGCATGGTATGGATATGTAAATGTTGGAGCTGATATATTATTCCCATTTTTAGGTCATAATATTAAATTCAATTTAGGAATATTATATATACCATTTATAGTTATTTATTATGCAGCAGTAACAAATGCAGTTAATTTGACGGATGGGATTGATGGACTTGCAACATCAGTTACAATAATTGTATTAACATATTTTGCTATTGTTGGATTTAGAACAGGAAATTATGAAGTGTCAGTTTTTGCATTAGCATTAATTGGAGCATTACTTGGATTCCTGAAATTTAATGCTTTTCCAGCAAAGATTTTTATGGGTGATACAGGTTCTCTAGCTCTAGGAGGGGTTATAGGGACTATGGCCTTAATGCTTAGAATGGAGTTGTTTGTTATAATAGTTGGAGGAATTTATTTGATTGAAACATTATCTGTTATCATTCAAGTTACTTCTTTTAAATTAACTGGTAAGAGAGTATTTAAAATGTCTCCAATACACCATCACTTTGAACAAGTTGGGTGGAGTGAAGTTAAAATAGTAACCGTATTTTCATGTATAACTACAATTTTATGTGTAATTGGTTTTATAGCGCTTTAGTTAAGTAAGTTTGGAGGATTTATGTATGAAGGTCATTAGGCCAAAAAGAAAAATTAAGATGGGTGAAATAGATTATGGTATATTTTATTCTGTGGCATTACTGTTAACAATAGGAATAGTTATGGTATATTCAGCTAGTTCTTACTATGCAATGTATATAGACCATGATAGTATGGCTTATCTGAAAAAACAGCTTATTTCAGCAGTTGTTGGAGTTATTGCAATGGCCGTTGCTATGAGTTTTGACTACCATAAAATAAAAAAATACACAGTACCAATAATGATAGGGTGTGTACCTTTGTTATTAGCTGTGTTCTTATTCGCTGATACTAAAGGAGCACAGAGATGGATTAAGATTGGTGGATTTAGTTTACAGCCTTCAGAAATTGCTAAATATGTTGTGGTAATTTTTTTAGCAATGAGCTTAGAACTCAAAGGTGAAGGTGTTAAAAAATTTACAACTGGAATAGTTCCATATTTAACAGTTTCAGGATTTTATGCTGCATTGGTATTATCTCAGAAGAATTTAAGTATTGCATCAGTTATTATGATTGTTACCTTTATTGTGTTATTTGCTGCTGGCGGAAAATTAAAACATTTATTTGGAATAGTAGCTCCAGTTTTAGTAGCAGCAGCAGCATTTTTTGCAATGTCTGCAGATTATAGAAGAGCTCGATTATTGAACTTTATAAATCCTTGGAATGATGCTGCCGGAAATGGATATCAATTAATACAATCCTTTTATGCACTTGGAGCTGGAGGTATAACGGGACTTGGTCTTGGCCAATCAAGACAAAAAACTTTATATATGCCAGAACCACATAATGATTTTATTTTCTCAATAATTGGTGAAGAACTAGGTCTTATTGGATGTATATGCATAATAACCTTATTCGTAATATTTATTTGGAGAGGAATAAATGTAGCCATGAAAGCAAGGGATACGTATGGTACACTTCTTGCAGTAGGAATAACTTCAGTTATTGCGGTTCAATCACTTATCAATATAGCAGTTGTAACTGGATCGATGCCTGTTACAGGCGTTCCTTTACCATTTATTAGTTATGGAGGTTCGGCTCTGGTGATCAATATGGCTGCAGTTGGAGTTCTTCTAAATATATCACGGCAAATTGAAGGAAAAGAAGAAATTAGAAAAGTATAAATATGTACAGAGTAAAGAATTAGATAATTAATTCTTTACCCTGTTTTTTTTGAGAATATGGAAATAGCATTTTAATTTAGATGAAATTCTTTAATTAACGTGGTATCATTATATAATAAATATAAATTTATATAGATATTTATTATCGATTAATTGAAGAGAAATTTATTAATATACAGAATAAAAATTATATTATTATATAAAGGATATATAGAAATAGGGATGAGTATGATTAATTCAAAGAAAAGAAATTTACCTAAAACAAAGAAGTTACCTAAGACAAAGAAATTTATTATAAAATCACAAAAAAGAAAGTTAATAAAAAGAATAATATTATCGACAATAATAATAACTATAGGTGTAGTAGTTTTTGCAACTAAGTCTGACTTTTTTTTAGTAAAAAAGGTAGCCATTTTAGGGAATCCTATTATGAGTGGTGAAGATGTTAAAGAAAAAACAGAAAATATTATTGGTCAGAATATATTTTTTATAAATAAAAACAATATTATAAATGAAGCGAAAAAAAATCCTTATGTTGAAAGTGTAGAAATTACTAAAACATATCCAAAACAAGTTAACATAAAGATAATGGAAAAACAAGGAGTATTTTATACAGAAAGTGATGGATATAAGTATGTTTTAGATGGTCAAACTAACTTGCTTGAAAAGACCGATAATGTTGAAAATAGAAATTTGGTTAAGCTTCAGGGCGTTGAATTGAAAAAAGTAGAACTTGGAAATAAGACCTTGGACGATGCAAGGATTCTTAAAGTATTGGATGTCTTTTATCAAATAGTTAAGAAAAATCCAACAAATTATAATGTAGATACTATTGATTTAAGTGATTTTATGAATATAAAAGTGTCTATTGGTGAAGTAGAAGGAAAATTAGGAAATGATGAAAATATACCAGATAAGATGAATAAGTTAATGCATATTATTCAAGATAAGGATATTGGAATAAAAAAGGGTTATGTAGATGTAGGTTTTAATGGAGCGCCCGTATATAAAAAAGAAAGGTAAGATAAGAAATGAAAATATCTAAATCGCAAGTGTTTATAGCAATCGTTTGTGGACTACTAGGGTTTTTATTGGCATATCAATTCAAAGTCTTGTCAAATAAGAATATTGAGTCAAATATTAATAATTATAATAAAAGTGATATAATTTCAGAAATTGAGTCTTTAAAGAAGGAAAAGGAAGAATTAACTGCAACTAATTCTAAATTATCAGATGAGCTTAAGCAAATTGAAGAGACTGCGGCTAAGAATGGAGATTTGGGTAAGGATGTAAAAAATCAACTTGATGACGCAAGAATGCAGTTAGGAATAGTTGACGTAAAAGGACCTGGAGTTGTACTAACAATAAGTCCTAAGAGTTCTATTTTTGGAGCAAATCAAAATGATGCTAGTGGAAATCTAGGAGAAGATGAGTTAGTTCATGTTGTAAATTTGCTTTGGTATTCTGGTGCAGAGGCTATATCAATAAATGATATTAGAGTAACTTCTCAAACAGGAATTAAAACAGCTGGGAATGGAATAGCTATAGGTTCATCAGGGAAGGTTTATCCAAAGGATAAGGTGGTAATAAAAGCAATTGGAGATAAAGCGAGACTTAATGTTGGAATTTCATTTCCTGGTTCTTTGGAATATGGTTCTCTTCCCAATTATAATAATGAAGTCAAAGCAAATGATGATATATTTATAGGAAAATCAACACAATCATTAAAAAATGACTTTTTAAAATCAGTTAAAGAATAGGAGAGAGTTAATTTGATAGCAATTATAGGTTTATTAATAGGAATTATACTTGGATTTGTATTAGATGTTAACATATCAGATAAACTATCCCCATATATGTCAGTGGCAATACTTGCATGTTTAGACACTGTATTTGGTGCTATAAGAGGAAATCTGTCAAAAAACTTTCAGGCAGATATCTTTATATCAGGTTTTTTTGGAAATGCATTACTGGCAGCAGGACTTGCATATCTTGGAGATAAGCTTGGGATTCCGATATATATGGCAGCGGTAATAGTATTTGGTGGAAGAATATTTGATAATTTTGCAATTATAAGAAGATTATTATTAGAGAATTTTAAAACTTGGAAAAAAAGTAAGGGTAAGAAAAATTTAATAGAAAATGAAGAAAATGATGTGAAGTAATGGGGTGATGTAATGAAAAATGATAAAGGCTTTTTCTTTGTTTTCATTGCAACCATTATAATTGGGATATTAATATCTATGAATTATCATTTGAAAGGAAATCAATCTTTTACTCAGTTAAATTCAGCAGAATTCCAAAATGCTGTTGAAGAAAGAGCAACATTGTATAGGCAAATTGGAAATTTAAAAGAAGATAATGGTGAGAAGCGAGATAAAATAAGAAATTATGCACAGAATGATACTAAAAATGATAAAATTTTAGAGGATATGAAAGCTCAAATTAAAGATTATGGAATGTTTGTTGGTGCAAATAAAACTGAGGGACCTGGAATTATATTAAAAATAAATGATGGAATAACTAATGCACGTGAAGAAAATACAGATCAAATAAATAATAAGCTTTTCCATGATAATGATATGGCTTTGGTTTTAAATGAATTGAGAGTTGCAGGTGCACAAGCAATCAGCGTAAATAAACATAGAGTTGTTCCGTGGTCAGGAGTAATTTGTAGTTGGGCATTTTTGCAGTTTGAAGATGGAACTATGGAGTATGCACCCTTTAATATATATGCAATTGGTGATCCAGAAAAGTTGAAAGCAGCATTGCTTGAAGACGGAAGTCATGTAAAACAATTGATGTTTAGAAAGCTCTATGTAGACATTCAAGTAGTTGATAAAATTGTTATGCCACCTACAACAGCTAATATAAATGTTAACCATATGAAAGAAGAACAAAGTAAAAAGTAAAATTAATTAAAATAATTGAAGGAAATTATGAATTTGTATAGAATATAAACAAGTGAGGCAAAGAAAGGATATTTTGGTGTTACATTATGGGTATTATTCAAAACATTGAAAAACTTAAAGCTAAAATTCCCGAAGAAGTATTGCTTTTAGCTGTTTCAAAGACAAAACCTTTGGAAGATTTAGAAGAAGCTTATAAAGCTGGAATAAGAGATTTTGGTGAAAATAAAGTTCAAGAACTTACTACAAAATTTGAAAGCTTTCATGATGATGTAAGATGGCATCTTATAGGGCATCTTCAAACTAATAAAGTGAAGTATTTAGTTGATAAGGTTTATTTAATACATTCCTTGGATAGTATTAATTTATTACATGAAATAGAAAAGAATTTCAAGAAAGCTAATAAAATTGCAAATACTTTAATTCAAATAAATATTGGAAGAGAAACAAGTAAAAGTGGAATTTTAGAAGAAGATTTAGAAAAATTTATTCTAGAAATTGAAAAATGTACAAATGTATCTGTTAAAGGTATAATGGTTATAATTCCGGTAGGAGATGAGGAAAGCAATAGAAGATATTTCAAAAAGACAAAGGAAATCTTTGATGGGCTTAAGAAAAATGAATATAAAAATATACAGATGAACATATTATCTATGGGAATGACTCATGATTATGTGACAGCAATCGAAGAAGGTTCTAACTTAGTTAGAATAGGTACAGGAATATTTGGAGAAAGAAATTATAATTTGGGAGGCGTAAATAATGAGTAATGTTTTGTCAAAAGTAAAATCTTTATTAGGGTTTGAGGATTATGAAGAATATGAAGATTTTGAAGAAGAAGAATTTGAAGATGCGTTAAAGGATGAAGATGAAATTGAACCAGTTATAACCAATAAAAAGAATAGTAAGGTTGTAAATATCCATACATCATCAGCTACAAAGGTCACAATAACTAAACCTGTAGATTATGAAGAAGCTACTGAAATTTGTGAAGCTCTTAAAAATAGAAGAATAGTTTTAGTTAATACTACAGTATTAGAACTTAAAATAGCACAAAGGTTATTAGATTTTATAAGTGGATCATGTTATGCTTTAGGCGGAGAACTACAACAAATTGAAAAGGGAGTATATCTTCTTTCACCTTCAAATGTTGAAGTGACAAATGAATTAAAGAATGAATTAAGTTCAAAGGCGTTGTTTAACTGGTCAAAATAGGAGGCGGCATGATATATAGTATTTATGTAGTTCTTGACATATTATTAAGATTGTTAGAATTAGCTGTAATTGTAGATTTTATATCTTCGTGGATTCCACAAATCCAAGGAAATAAAATTGTTAGAACTATTCGTGATTTTATTAGTCCTGTTTTAGAACCAATTAGAAGATTACAAGACAGATTAATTCCGGGCTTACCAATAGATTTTTCGCCTATGGTTGCATTGGGAATAATAGGAATATTTAGAGGGATGATATAATAAAATTTATGAAAAATAGAATACTAAAATATTTTACAGATGAGTATAAAGATGAAGCTTTAAATTTATATGAAAAATATACATTATCAAAAGAAAAAAATATAACTGTATTTGGTAGAAGTTTTTATACACCTAATGTATGGAAATGGTTTGAAGAAAATTTGCAGAGTAACTACTTTAAAGTTGAGAGTAATGGGCTTTTTCAAGAAGCAGAAAGAAGAATGGTTTCTTTTAATAATTCGGATGAAAGTCCATTTCCTATGAAATTGTTAAAGATTGAAAATACTTCGAAGTTTACAAGCCTTACACACAGAGATTATTTAGGTGGAATTTTATCTCTTGGAATAGAAAGAAATAAAATTGGGGACCTTTTGGTATCCGAAAATGCTTGTTATTTACCAGTACATGAAGAGGTTGAGGAATTTATAATATTTAACTTAGAAAGAATTGCTAAAGTTAAATGTAATGTGAAAATAATTGATAATTTAGATTTTATACCTAAGTTTTCTTTTAAAGAAGAGTTAGTATTAGTTTCTTCTTTAAGAGCTGATGGAATTGTTTCCAAAATTACAAATGCATCAAGAACTAAGGCTCAAGGTATGATTGAACAAGGTCAAGTACTTCTAAATTATGCTAAAATTAAAGATAAAAGTCAAGAATTAAAGAGCGAAGATAGAATCACTATAAGAGGTTTTGGAAAATTTATTTTAGGTGATTGTGTTGGTAATAGTAAAAGTGGGAAAGTAAAACTTATTATAAAAAAATATACATAATTGAGGTGAACAGCATGAAATTAACTCCTATGGACATAAATAATAAGGAATTTAAAAAAGGCTTAAGAGGCTATAATGCAGATGAAGTTGATGACTTTTTAGATCAAGTAGTAGAGAATTATGAAGAACTTTACAAGGAAAATGCAAACTTAAAAGAAAAGCTTGCAAACCTAAATGAAAAAATTGATCATTATTCAAAAATTGAAAGCACTATACAAAATACTTTATTACTTGCTCAAAACGCTGCTGAGCAGGCTAAAAATTCTGCTCAAAAGGAAGCAGAGTTATTACTTAAAAATGCAAATGAAACAGCACAAAAGGTTACTGATAAAGCTCATAATGATGTTGTACAAATCAATGATGAGTATGAAAAGGTTAAGCAGGAATTTATTAAATTTAGAGCAAAATATAGAAATTTCGTGAACACTCAATTACAAACTTTTGATGATTTAGAAAAAGAATTTATTAAAAATTATAATGTGTCAGAGCCAATTGAAGAAGAAGAAGATATTCAAGAAGAAATAATTGAAAAAGAAATTAGCACAGCTAATGAGAGTTTAGATGTTACTGATAAAGAGGAAGAAATTAAGGAAAGTACTTCCTTAAGCGATGAATTAAATGAAATTAAAAGCTTTTTCGTTCAGGAATAATTACATATTGAAATTGTCAATACTCAATGATTAATGAATATTGATTTAATTTGATAGTATTTATATTTTTAGCAATTATATTCGTAACATATATATATAAAATAAGTAAGTTAGTTAATTAGAGAAATTTACTAACTTACTTATTTTTTTATCTTGAAGTTGAAGATTCAGAACTATTAAATTTACTATTAATTATTACTATATCAACCCTTCTATTTGCAGCTTTACCTTCTTCAGTTGAATTGGACTTAACAGGCCTATATTCACCATATCCTATTGAAGAGAGCCTTTCGGGTTTTACATTCCCTTGTGAAATTAAGAATTCTACTACGTTTGCAGCTCTTATAGATGAAAGCTGCCAGTTTGAATGAAAGTAAGTCGTATTGATAGCGACGTTATCAGTATGTCCTTCTACATGAATATAGTTGTCGATTCCATTTAGAATTTTTGATATAGATATTAGCTTACCTTGAAAATCAGGCTTAATAGTTGCTTCACCGCTATTGAAAAATAGATTATCATTAAAACTAATTACAAGACCTCTTTCTTGAATTGAAGTAGTAACTCCACCTTTTAATTCAGAATTATTAACAAGTTCGTCAACTTTTCTTTTAATATCTGTTAATTTCTCACTTTCAGTAGAAGAATAACTTTCATCCACTGATTCGTCAGTGGAATCAGGTGAGTTTGTATTATCAGTAACAGCTATTACGTTTTTACCGTTTCCACTATTAAAGCCTATCTTTAAAGAATTAGCTAGTGTTTCAACTTTCTTATTATCTACATTAGAAATCGCATACATCATTAGAAAAAAGATCATCATTAAGGTAATAAAATCCAAGTAAGAAAGCATCCACCTATCTGTATTGTCTTTCTCTTTTCTCATTCTTCTTCTCTTAATCATATTTTATTACCTCTTAATATTCTTCTTCAAATTGTTTAGCTTCATCTGCAGTAAGGTAACTTGATAATTTACTTATTAAAGTATTAGGATTTACTCCTTCTTGGATAAGTAATACTGCTTCTATAATCATTTGCTTTTCGTTGCATTCTTCTTTGTTTAATTCTTTCAACTTACTAGCAATAGGAAGCCAAAAAAGATTAGCAGTAGCAAGTCCATATAATGTTGCAATAAAAGCAAGGGCAATTTTTCCACCCATTGTACTAACATTATTTAATTGGCTGAGAATAATAACTAAACTGGTGATTGTTCCAACTATTCCCATGGTAGGAGCATAGCCGCCGGCAGAAGTAAAAACTTCAATGTAATTATCATGTCTATCCAAAATTTGTTCCAGTTTAGTATTTAATATATTTTTTACTGATCCAGGATCTACACCGTCTACCACCATTTGAAGGCCTTTTTTAACAAATGGATCTAAATCAGAAGTTAGCTCTGAATCTAAACTTAAAAGACCAAATTTCCTAGTTTTTAATGATACTTCCTTAAAATAATTAATAAGAGTTTCGTTATTACTTTCTTTCTTTTTAAAAGCTATTGATAATACTGTAGGAATTTTTTTTAGTGTTTTAGATGGAAATGAAATACCCACAGCACCTATAGTTCCCCCAATAACTATTAATGCAGCTGTTGGTTGCATTAAAGCTAACGGACTACCTCCCTCAATAATAAACCCTACTATTATACAAAAAAAAGCAAAAAAAATACTTATTAATGTACCAATGTCCACAATTCAATCCCCCTTATAATGTGTAAGTTCATAAAATTATTTAATAATCCTAAATTAAATCTAAAATAAATAAGGATTATGTAATAAATTACGAGTTTTTATTAAAATATGTATTATATAGAATAATCATAGCACATTATAAAAACGTTGTAAAATGCCCTAAAATATCATTTTTAAGCAATATATCTATAAGTTTCAATTGTAAAGTGAAAGTTAATATATTATAATGTTGAGAGAATATGATAACAATCAATTACTAAATAATAGACTAAGAGGCTTGTCTATTATTTTTTGATTATGTCTAAAAAGAAAGGATTATTGATTTATGGAAAAGCATGTTTTTGTAGTCGACGAAAGTGACAAAGGGGCAAGGATTGATAAGTATTTATCAGAAATTTTTGTTGATAAATCAAGATCTTTTATTCAAGGACTCATTGAAAAAGATGGAATTGAAGTAAATGGTAAAATTCCTAAAAGCAACTATAAGTTAAAAACTTTTGATAAAATTGAAGTTACATTTAGTGAACCTGAAGTCTTGAATGTAGAGGCTGAAGATATACCTTTAAATATTTTATATGAAGATGCAGATATAGTAGTAGTAAATAAAGAACAAGGGATGGTTGTCCATCCAGCACCAGGAAATTACAATGGAACATTAGTAAATGCACTACTTTATCATTGCACAGATTTATCTAGTATTAATGGAATTATTAGACCAGGTATAGTTCACAGAATTGACAAAGATACTTCTGGAGTTTTAGTAGTAGCTAAAAATGATGAAGCGCATAATAAACTTTCAGAACAATTAAAAGATCATTCTATGAAAAGAGAATACTATGCTTTAGTTGAAGGAAGAATAAAAAACGATAAAGGTATTATTGATAAGCCACTTGCAAGAAATAAAAAAGATAGATTAAAGATGGGAATAGTTGAAGGTGGAAAAAGGGCAGTGACTCATTATGAAGTTTTGGAAAGATATAATGGATTCTCATTAATTAAATGTGTACTAGAAACAGGAAGAACTCATCAAATTAGAGTGCACATGGCATCTATTGGCTTTCCATTAGTCGGAGATCCTCTTTATGGTTTCAAAAAACAAAAATTTAAAATTAATGGGCAAATGTTACATGCTAAAACATTGGGCTTCATTCATCCAACAAAGAATGAATATGTTGAATTCACAACAGAGTTGCCAGAGTATTTTAGAACTATATTAGATAAATTAAGAAAAGAATAGAAATAATACATTGTATTAATGGAGGGGTAACATGAAGTTTAAAGCAATTCTATTAGATGATAAAGCAATAAATAGAACATTAATAAGAATATCGCATGAAATAATTGAAAGAAATAAAGGAGTGGAAGACTTAGTTTTACTTGGAATTAAAACTAGAGGATATCCTCTTGCTGAGAGAATTGCAAGTTATATAAAAGGAATTGAAGGTAAGGAAGTTCCAGTAGGCTCAGTAGACATAACGTTATATAGAGATGATTTAAGTGTTGTTACTGATAAGGTAGAGGCCCATGATTTAAATTTAGGCCTTGAAATAAAAGATAAGAAAATTGTTATAGTTGATGATGTTTTATATACCTGTAGAACAGCTAGAGCGGCAATAGATGCTATTATGGATGTAAGCAGACCAATGGGAATTCAATTAGCAGTGCTTATAGATAGAGGTCATAAAGAATTACCTATTAGGGCAGATTATGTAGGTAAAAATATACCAACTTCAAAAAATGAAATTATAGCAGTTTCATTGAACGAAATTGATGGTGAAGATCACGTAAAAATATATGATTCAAATAGTAATGAAGAATAAAGGGAGAACATGATATAATGTATGATTTAATTGCAACCAGTACTTTTGGAATAGAAAGTATAACAGCAAAAGAACTAAAAGCACTAGGCTATGAAGATTTAAAAATTGAAAATGGAAAAGTTACTTTTGAAGGTGATGAAATGGATATAGCAATTTGCAATATTCATTTGAGAACAGCAGATAGAGTACTTATAAAAATGGCGGAGTTTGAAGCTAAGTCTTTTGAAGAATTATTTCAAGGAACTAAAAAAGTCGATTGGAGCAAGTTAATTCCAATAGATGGTGTTATGCATGTAGTTGGTAAAAGTATTAAATCAACTTTACATAGTGTTCCAGACTGCCAATCTATTGTAAAAAAAGCTATAATAAAAAGCATGAGTGAAAGCTATGGGATTGAGACCTTTAGTGAAAGTGGACCAGTTTATAAAATTGAAGTTGCAATTTTGAAAGATATAGTAACTTTGACTATAGATACAACAGGACCAGGTTTACACAAAAGAGGTTATAGAGAACTTGCTGGTATTGCTCCACTAAAAGAAACTTTAGCAGCATCTATGATTTTAATTTCTAGATGGAATGAAAATTTTTCACTTATTGACCCATTTTGTGGCTCAGGAACAATATTGATAGAAGCTGCTATGATAGCTCAAAATATTGCACCAGGAGTAAATAGAAGTTTTGTATGTGAAACTTGGCCATCTATGAGTGGAAATGAATTTAATATAGTAAGAGATGGTGCTAGGAAGTCTGAGAAGAAGAATGATATAAAACTAATTGGCTATGATATAGATTATAGAGTTATTAAAGTTGCTATGGAAAATGCCCAAAAGGCAGGAGTAGATAAATACATTGAATTTCAAAAACGAAATTTTATGGATTTTTCAACTTCTAAAAAGTATGGTTTTATAATTTCTAACCCACCATATGGGGAAAGAATCGGACAAACAGAAATGTTAAACACGCTTTATAAACATATGGGAAATATGAAAAAGAGATTAGAAGATTGGGATTTTAATATATTAACATCTTTTGAGCCTTTTGAAAAAGTAGTTGGAGTAAAGTCTACTAAGAACAGAAAACTATATAATGGTAAAATAAAATGTTATTATTATCAATATTTTGATAATATTAAAATTAAAAATCAAGGTGATATTTTAATCAATAAGTTAATAAATTAAAATTAACTCGATAAATAGTTAATTAAATTAAGCTGATGGGGTTAAAAAGTTATTTATATTAGTTTGTATAGGAAGTAGTGTAAATATATTTACAAAATTTTATACCAGTGATAAAATTAGTGTAAGTAAAATATGGTAGCAAAGGCGCTAACAATAAGAAGTTGTTAGTGCCTTTTTTGCGCATCTAATTATAATCAAGAAGATTTTATAGAGATGTATATTTTATTAAAATAAATATTAAGGAAGGAGTTCAAATAATGGCAGAGGTATATCAAAGGATGGCAGAGAAAATACCAAATATGAGTAGAGCTCAAGAAAAAATAGCAAAATATATTTTATCAAATCCAAACAGCACACCTTTTTTAACTGTAGAAAAATTAGCTAAGCTATCTGGAGTTAGTATTGCAACTGTTACGAGATTTGTAATCTTTCTAGGATATAAAGGATATCCTGAATTTCTAAAGGATACTCAACAATCTATGCAGCAGCAAGTATCAAAAAATGAGCGTTTAAAAAATGATTCAAATGAAAATTCTGATGATGAAAAAGAAGTTTATGATATATTTGAAGAAGATTTAAATAATATCAAATTGACTATGGAAGAGTTAGATTTATATGAGTTGAAAAAGGCAGTAAACTTACTATTAAATGCTAAAAAAATATACATAGTTGCGAGGAGAAGTGCGTCAGTGCTTGGATCATTTTTAAAATATTATTTAGATTTTATGTTTAATAGTGTTAATTTAATAGAAAATATTGAACAAATACCTAAACAAATAAATGGCTTTAGTGGAGAAGAAGTTATTATAGGAATCAGTTTTGAGAAGTATGCCAGAAGTACAGTTGAGATAGTTGCTCATTTAAAAAGCAGGGGAGTTGCTACCATAGCAATTACTGATAATATGTTGTCTCCACTTGTTCCTTATTCAGATGTTACATTAACTGCAATGAGTAAAGGTTCTACTGAAATTGAATCTTTTGCAGCACCAATAAGTTTAATTAACGCATTAATTACATCTATTGAGAAGGAAAGAAAAGATTGTTTTACTAGCAATGTAGAATTGCTAGAAGAAGCCTGGAGAAAATTTGATTTATTCATTTAAAAAAGAAGTATCAACTTACATAAACGGAAGTTGATACTTCTCTTTATTAAACTTTAAACTTATTATTAAAATCACTTGGGTTAATAAATAAGGTCCAATTTGTATGATAAATAACCATACCAGGTTTTGCGCCATTAGGCTTTTTTAATTCCTTAACTTTTGTATAATCAATAGGTAATTTTGCTGAATCTTTACCTTTACTATAATAACCAGCAATTATAGCAGCTTCCTCTAAAGTGCTATCAGGTACATCAAAGGCACATACGATAACATGTGAACCAGGGATGTCTTTTGCATGAAGCCAAAGATGATTTTTATTTGCAAATTTTAAACTCAAATAATCATTTTGTAAGTTGTTCTTTCCTACATAGATATCAATTCCATCACTTGAAACAAAATGATGAGGTTTTGAAGTTTTTGCTTGTTTTGCATTTTTATTATTTTTTCTAAAGCGAATATATCCTGTTTCGACTAATTCATTTTTTATCTCATCAATTTCACTATAACTTTCAGCATTTAGAATGTTTGTAAGCACAGAATTTAAATAAGCTATTTCCTGTAAGTTTTTCTCAAGTTGAGCTTTTGCGTATTCTTCAGAGGTTTTAAGTTTATTATACTTTTTATAATAACGCTGAACATTTTCAGAAGGAGTTTTTGTCTTATCTAGCGCTATTTTCATATACTCTTCTTCCTCTTCGTTATAAAAATTAAGTAAAGTACATTCTTCATCACCTTTTTTTATAGTATATATATAAGAAGTTAAGAGATCTCCTTTGATTTTTAAACTTTCTTTTTCAGAGCATTCAATGAGCGTTTCATTTAGGATCTTAGATTTCTTATTGCATCTTTCAATATTTGTATGAATAAGTTTTTGTAAATCAGTAGATTTATTTTGAAGTCTATCTTGTTTATCTTTGCTTACAAAAAAATCTTCCATTAAAGTATTAGGGTCATCATAAGATTTGAGTAAGAAATCACTTCCTAAAGAATTTAATTTAAGTGAATAAAAGTCTTTAACTATTCCTAAACTATTCGAATATATGTTATATGAAATATTATTATCTAAATTATCAATAAAGTTTTTGAAATCTTCATAGATTTCATTAGTAGCAGGAGTAGTATTACTTTTTATAAGGTTATAATATAAATCCTTAGATAGTAGTTTACTAATTCCTGTAAAACAGTTAGAATAAAAATTATCATCAAAAGGGATAGAATTATTTACTACGTAAGAATTTAATTCTTCGTAGGTAGTTGAAAATGGATTAAGTTTGTTAGAGCTTGGAGGATATACAAAATTAACACCTGGATATAATACTCTATAACTATTTATATCAGCAGTAATGTGTTTTATAGATTCCATTACTTTGTTATCTCTATTTCTAACTAAAGTTATATTGGAGTGACGTCCCATAATTTCGATAATAAGGGAATAAATACTATCAAATCCAAGTTCATCTCTATTTTCAATTTCCATGATTATAATTCTATCAGAATCTTTTTGAATAAGATTTGTGATTCTGCCACCTAAAATATATTTTCTAAGAACCATTAAATACATAGGTGCTTTTATCGGATTTTCCTTAACTGTATTTGTTAAATGAATCCTCGCAAATCTAGAAGACGCAGAAATCAAAAGTTTCAAATTTTTACGATCTTTTCTTAAAGTTAAAATTATTTCATCTTTT
The DNA here is from genome assembly GCF_000340885.1 of Clostridium saccharoperbutylacetonicum N1-4(HMT). Taxonomy (NCBI): domain Bacteria; kingdom Bacillati; phylum Bacillota; class Clostridia; order Eubacteriales; family Clostridiaceae; genus Clostridium; species Clostridium saccharoperbutylacetonicum. The sequence goes on from NC_020291.1 coordinate 2,902,252, forward strand.
TCAGGTTGGTTTATTTTATCTATTTTTGAATTCACAATGGAGTTCTTTAAATCATTAATTAAACTATATAAGTATATACCATCTAGTGCCATCTTATGTCATCCTTTCTTTTGTAACTAAGAATAGTATAACATTAATGCTTAAGGATTATCAAATTTTAGCAAAAATCATGGTATCAATCTTAAAAATAGCAAAATATAAGAAAAATTTAAGAAAAAATATTAAAAAAGGTATACAGAAATTATAAGAAATAAGTTATAATTTAAAATTGTGATATTATTAATGTATAAACAAAAAAGTTAATTAATTTTATTTTACATAAATTGGAAAAAAACAATTGATTGGGGGAATAGAAATGGATTTTTATAAAATGCAGGGAATAGGAAATGACTTTGTATTTATTGAAGATTTTAATAATGAAATTCAAGAGGAATGTGAACTTGCAAAAAAAGTTTGCGATAGACATTTTGGAATTGGTGCAGATGGACTTGTAATTGTAAGAAAATCAGATTTAGCTAATGCTAAAATGGTTATAATAAATGCTGATGGTTCAAGGGCAAGCATGTGTGGTAACGCAATAAGATGTTTTGGAAAATATGTATATGAGCATAAAATAGTTAAAGACTTGAAATTCTCAGTAGAAACTGGTGATGGAGTAAAGGAAATTGAAATAATTTTAGAAAAAGATAAAGTTAAATATGTACGTGTATATATGGGAAAACCATCTTATGCAGGAGCGGATATACCTTTAGTTAATATGGAAAATCTTATTGGAAAAGAAATTACTGTAGATGGCAAAACTTATAAGATGACAACAGTATTAATGGGTGTTCCTCATACGATTATTTTTCAGGAAAATGAGGAATATGATGTTATAGCTGATGGTTCGAAATTAGAAAAATTACCTATGTTTAAAGAAGGTAGTAATATAAACTTTGTTAAAATAATTGATAAGACGCATATAAGAGTAGATACATGGGAAAGAGGTGCTGGAGCTACCCTTGCTTGTGGTACTGGTTGTAGTGCATCTGTAGTTGTAGCTAAGAAATTTGGTCTTGTAGATAATATTGAAGAAATTTTTGTGAAAGCACCAGGTGGAGAGCTAGTTATAGAAGTTTTAGGTGACGATGTACATATGAAAGGTCCAGCTGAAGTTGTATTTCAGGGAAAGATTACGATATAGAAATAATTAATGAGGGAATAAGAAATGAAATTATTAAGAAGAGTGTTTTTAGGGGTCTTAGTTTTGATTGTACTGCCTCTGTTTGCATTTGGATGCTCATCTCCCAAAAAAGAAGAGTCTATTAATGTAGCAGAGGATATTAAGTTAAATATGGGGGCTGTATTAAAAAATGAAGAAGGTAGTTATAAACTGTATAATTATATAAATGGAAAGTACGAGCAAATGAAAAGTAATTATACTGTATCAACATATGACAAAAATAGCTCCATTTATGTTAGCTCAGAAGGTGGAAAAAATTATATTGTTCATGGAAATCAAAAAGCTGAAATTAAAGATTTAAATTATAGTAACCTTGAGTTATCTAAAGGTGGAGAATACATTTCTTATTTTATTGATGATAATGGTTTAAAATTAAAAGTGTTTAGTACTGATGGATATAAACCTATAGAAATTAAATCAAAAGTTTCAATATCTGGTGTATTATCGGATTGGTATGATAGTGATACTTTAGTATATTACGGAGTTAGTGATGACGGAGTTAATGGATTATTTACCTATAATATTAAAGATGACAAAGAAGAACTATTGTATAAAATAAAAGAAGGCTATTTAGCCTTTTTAAAAGGAACAGATAATAATGTTGTGTTTTTACAATTAACTTTGGAAAATAAAAGGCAGTTGCTTATGATAGATAAAAAGACAAAGGAAGTTAAGTTTTTATCTGATGGAATAGATGATTTATCGGATATAGTTAAAAAAGATGATACTTATTATTTTACTGGAAAAGGTTCAAATAATATAAATTCTTTGTATGAGATAAAGAATAATACTGTAAAGAGATTAGTTTATGATTTTCCAACTAGAGTCAAAATTGAAAAAGGACTAAGAATAGATGAAAATGGAAATGTCTTATTTGTTGGCTCTAACGGGGGAGAGACGGCACAGGAACAAATTTATACTTATACGAAAGATGGGAGTATAAGTGCTATATCTAAAAATTCAACGGATTATGTTTTTTTAGAATATATAAATTAAAATAGTTAATCCTAAATAACTAAGCACTCAAGTAAATATCAATGTTTTATTGATATTTACTTGAGTGTTTCTTTTTTGTATTCAGAATTAATTTAAGTTTCTTTATTACTAACCAAATAATAATAACTCTTGACGAAACTTAGTTGATAAAATATAATTGTGAGTGATAATCAATATCAATTATATTTTTAAGGAGTACAAAGATGATTTTTATTGTAACATTTATTTTAGTAACATTCTTAGCACTTTTTTACACGGGAGCCATTAGAAAAAGCAATTATATTTTCTATTCTATTGCAGCAGTTATCTCGATAACGACAGCTATCTATGAAATTCTGAGAATAACCTCAAATGCTAAACTTGATGGAATTCTTCTTACTCTTGAAAAAGCCTCAATGAGAGGTTTTATATCAATATCATTTTTTATTCTAGTAATGTATGCAGGAGCGTTAAATACAAGATGGTCAATAACCAAAAAATTATTGAGCATAAGAGCAGAACTAGCTATTTTGGGATCAATTATTTTGTTACCTCATGGAATAATATATTTTGCTCGTTTTCTAATACTAAAACTTCCAAAGATTATGAGTGAAGGTTCATTTCCTTTATTGTATTTTAGTTATATAGCAGTTGGAATTATAGGCTTTATAATAATGATACCTTTATTTATAACATCAATAAAAAAGATAAGATATGAAATGAAAGGAATGCGTTGGAAGAAGCTGCAGCGATGGGCATATTTATTTTATATATTGGCCTATGTACATATTTTATTAGTATTGTTAAATGAAAAAGAATTAGATTGGTTAAGATTGAGTACATATACAATAATCTTTGGTGGTTATATGACTTTAAGGTTATTAAAAAGTAAAAACGCTGCACAAGTTAAAGCTCTTAAATTATCTGCAAATAGTGACTTAGCTTAAATATTGAAGTACCATAAATTTTAAAATGAATTTATGGTATTTTGTTGTTTTAAGGATTGTGAAGTGAGTATATGTTATAATTAAGTAAATAAATGGTATATTGGAAACTAATCAATTTTTGCTTTTTATTCAAAAATAAATAGTAAAGATGATATAATTTACTCACATGCTTATATTAGGGGGAGGATAATAATGTTTAAAATTGAAAGAGACAAAAATGGAGAATTACGTTTTCTAGGAGAATTTGATTTAGGTTCGCTTGGTAAATATCCAAGTGAAAAAATTGAATTTGATATGAATGAGTTTGCACCATTAGATAATGATGTGGATTTTGGTTGTGAAGAGAAAGAAAGCAAATATTACCAAAATAGATTTTCTAGATTATCAAAAATTATTAGAACGGATATGAACGAAAATGAAAAACTAGAAAAACTCGGAGTATTTTATGAAGAAAAGCAAAAAGAAGTTATTAATAATTTAGCTGTGATTGAAGATAGATTTTTAAAATTCATTATTATGGACTTTGTTGATTGTGATTTCCCATTTTGGGAAGAGGCTGATGGTAGTTTAACGTCATTTATAATCCCAGAAAAAATGCCTAATAATTCTTCAAATAATCAGGAAGAATTAATAGAGTTAATTTATAGTGAAGTACCTGATAATATTTTTGAGCTGATTGATACAGAATATGAGCCAGGCAAAAGTGTCATGTTGGCGAGAGAAGTTTGTTTAAAGTATTTTCCTATGATAGATATAGATAAGCTTATTTCAACAATATATCCAGATATATTAGTATTAAATGGTGATATTTTAATATTTCAGTGCTCAAGTAATGTTGGAGATGGAATGATTATATGTGCAGCTTATGCAGAGATATTACCAAATTATAAATTCGATGATTGGCATAATCACTAAGTCAGAATGTTAATTTTATGTGAAAACAAAAGTTGATCAAAATAAAAAAATTTATATTATCCACCATTTTAATTTAATGATTTAAATGTACTAAAGTTTGCTTTGCTATATTTTGATAAGGTAAATTTAATAATATAGAACTACAAGAGTTATTGAATCAAATTTCTATAGTAAAAAATGAATATATATCTTTAAGTAATAAAAAATCAAGATGAATTCTAATAATCTTGATTTTTTTTTGTGCAAGTGTTATTAAAAAATATTCTAAAGCAGTGTATAAGTCATCAAAATTTGGTCTAGAATTTGGATATAATTGTAAATTTGTATTTAGGGAGGTGAAGGACATATCAAAGAATATAGAATTGATGATGTTGACTTAAAAACTGCAAGAAACTTAAAAAAGGAAATCTGTGAAAAGTATAAGGTTATACCTATAAAAGAAAATATAAGTGAGGTTATAGTTTTAGCTTATAGAAAAACAGAAGAAGCACAGGAATATTTAAAATTTATATATAACAAAAATATTATCATTAAAGAAATTGAAGAAAATAATTATGAGAATTTAAAAGATATTATTTTTGGCGAAGAGGATAAAGATTTAGAAGATGTATTAATATGGAATGCAATAAAAGATAAGGCTAGTGATATACATTTGGAGCCTCAAAAAAATTGCGTTTTTGTACGTTATAGAATTAATGGAACTTTAGTGTTGGTTCATAAAATTGAGCATAAAGAATATGCTGTGCTGGTATCTAAAATAAAGGTAAAAGCCAATATGGACATAACTGAAAAACGAAAGCCTCAGGATGGAAAGATAGTTGTAACTTATAACAATCTGAAATACGACTTAAGAATATCTTCAATACCAGTAGTATATGGAGAGAAAATAGTTATAAGAATCTTGTATTGTGATAATTTTGCTTATAAACTTGAAGATTTAGGCTTCACAGAAGATAATGTTAAACTTATTAGAAAAATAATATCAATTAAGAATGGATTAATTTTAGCCTGTGGCCCAACTGGTTCAGGAAAAAGTTCTACTCTCTACACAATATTAAAGGAATTAGACTCAAAATCATTAAATATAACCACTCTGGAAGATCCCGTGGAAATTCTCCTTCCTAATATTAATCAAATGAGTTTAAATAAAAAGCTTAATATAGATTTTTCAAATGGACTTAGAAGTATATTAAGACAAGATCCTGATGTGATTATGATAGGTGAAATTAGGGATGAGGAGACGGCTAATATGGTAGTGCTAAATTTAAATTATAAGGAATAACATTGGTATTAGCAGTGTTATTGTTTGTGAAAAATTTGCTATTTTTATTATTAACACATTTTTAACACACTAATAATATCAATTGCTTTTTCCTCTTCTTTCTTTAACACATGTGTATATGTGTTAGCTGTTATATCTACTTTTGAATGTCCTAATAATTTAGAAACTGTTTTTAAAGGTGTTCTTGCCTCGAACTGCATTGTGGCATAAGTATGTCTAAGGGCGTGAAACTTCTTATAAGGTATATCTAATCTATTCAAAAAGGCTTTCCAACTCTTAGTTATATTAGTTGGATATAATAAGTTTCCGTTCTCTGTCAAAAAATATAAATCATCATATTTTTTATTATAACTAGATCCAGCTTTTAATTTATTTTTTAGTTTTTCTGTTTTTGCTGCAGCCAATATAGAAATAATAGAATTAGGAAGAGGTATTGATCTTATTGAATTTTTAGTTTTAGGGGTTTGAAGAACTTTTACTTTTTTTCGGGTATCACCATCTATTTCAGTATAGCATGCAACTATTTGGTTTATATTAATTCTATTATTTTCGATATCTATATCATTTTCACTAAGTCCTAGTATTTCACCTACTCTCATTCCAGTAGAAAATGCAATTATTGATATGGATTTTATTAAATATTCTTCGTTTGAATTTAGAATTTTAGTTAACTCTTCATTAGAGAATGTTTCAACTTCATTCTTAATTACTTCTTTAGATCCTGGAATAGTTACTTTTAAGCAAGGATTTCTAAGAGTGTAACCTTCATTAATAGCAAAATTAAGAAAATATTTTAAAATTTTATTAACTCTGTTAATACGGCTATAAGATTTTCCACTTTTATATAATTCGTTATAATACTTTTGTATATCAATAGCCTGAATATCTTTTATAACTTTATATGCAAATGGAGCAGGCTTTATATAGTTTCTAAATAAATCTTCATATCTATCTAATGTTGAAGCCTTAATATTATTTGAAACTATTTCAAAGAGCCACTCATGCATTATTGGATATAAAAATAATTTTTTGTCGACAACTAAACCATTATCCACACTCCTTTTATATTCCTCTAATTTTTGCTTAGCTTCTTTTTCATTTTTACCATAGAAAAACTTTCTTATAAGTTTTCCGTTGGAATCTCTACCAAAACTTGCAGAGATTCTAAAGTATTCTTTTCCATTCATAGTATAGTTAGTTTTATTTGCCATAAAATCATCCTTTCCTCAATGTTTGTTTATATGTAAAAAATATAAAAATCTATATTAAAACATATTTTTAATATTATAATAGGTATTACGTTCAGTTTGCTTGACATTTTTTACTTCATCTGAGTGCTATTTCTTATGTTTTATTGAAGCGTATTTATCTTTATTAATTCTTTTTGCATATTCAATGCCGTTTCTGATAGCGCTCTTTATTAATTCCCAGTCAGCATCATCAACTGGATTACCTGATAGCATTAAACTATCTTGTTTTTCTAATTCTGATATAGTAGCTTCAACCGTCTTTTCTATATCTCTCATATCCTTTTTGTTTAATTTAATTCCGTTAATATTTGAATGGTGTGCTTCATCAGCTTCTAGCTTTATAGAATCATTATTTTCATTTTCTGATAATAAATAATCAATAGTTACATCAAAAAAATCTGCTAATTTCTTTAGAGTTTCATTGCCAGTACCTTGTAAATTTTTCTCAACCATACCTATAGTAGAACGACTAATACCAATAATCTCAGAAAGTTCTTGTTGAGTTAATCCTTTCTGTTTTCTAAGTTTTTTTATTTTATCACCTAACACAATAATTTCACCTCTATGACAATTTTATCATAATTAATGACAAAATCAATAGGGAATTTGAGATAATGAAAGAAAATTTGAGAATGAGTGATTTATCTTTGATTTTTGTCATGATTTATGATAAAATAGAACTTTAAAATTGTCGGTAATTATGACATAATAAAGCTACACCAAGATAAATAAATCACCCAACAAAACAATAAAATCACTCAATAATTAAATGAACCAAAAGGAAGTGAAACAGATGAAAATTACACCAATAAGATTAAGAAGGTTAAATCTAGGAATTGAAGCTAAAGATGCAATTGACTCACTTAGAATAACACAAAGTACATTCTATAAATTGGAGCAAGGATGGACAAGTCCATCACCCCAGTTAATAAAAAGAATTGCAGATACTTATAAGTGTACTACTGATGAAATATTTAAAGATTTAAATATTATTGGTTAGAGGAGGATATATGGAAGAAATATTAATAGAAATATTAGAAACTTTAAAATCAGAAAGACCTAAAAAAATAACTTTTACGATTGCAGAAGCAGCAAATTATTCAGGAATCGGACAAGTTAAAATAAGAGAACTTATTAATAAACCTAATACTGATTTTCCGTTTTTTAAAGTTGGCGCAAGAGCGTTAATAGATAAAGCAGCTTTAGATAATTGGATGGAGAAAATAACGCAAGAGCATAGAGGATTATAAAGTATAAAAACTTACAATATGCAAATACTATTTCCATAAATTTATTTTAAGGAGATATATTTTCATGGAAGAATTATTAAAGCAAATTTTAGAAAGAATAAAAGATAATTCAAGAGCTACTATGACAGTTGTAGAATGTGCTCAGTATATTAAAGTAAATAAAGATAAAATTAGAGAACTTATCAATAAACCGAATAGTGATTTCCCATACTTTAAAAATGGAAGCAAAGTAATTATTAACAAGTCTCAATTAGATTCATGGTTAGATAAAATTTCAAGAGAACACAGAAACTTGTAAAGTATAAAAACTCACAGTATCATACTATTTTAATAATCTTATTAAGGAAATGGATATCATGACTAAAAGAATTAATTATGATAATATCACGGTAACTTGCAATGGCTCTCCAAGTAAAGAATCATTAATGAATTACTATAATTTATTAATCGACTATCACATAAGAAAATACGGAAAAAAAGTAGTAAAAAAAGCACTAGAAGAATTACTTAACGAAGACTAAAGAAGAATAGGCTGAAAAGCCTTAAGTTAAGAGTCAACATAATTTAATTTTTGAAATTGAAATAAATATAAGGAGGACAAGCTAAATGAGTAAATTAATACCATTAGAATTTAAGCAACAACGTATTATGACAACTAAGGTTTTAGCCGAAGAATTTGGGACAGAAGATAAAATAATTCAACAAAATTACAAAAGAAATGAGGAAAGATTCACTGAAGGGAAGCATTACTACAGGTTAACTGGTGATGAATTAAAAGAATTTAAAGCTAACCTTCATTTAGAAGGTAACCTTAAATTTGCTAGTGAATTAATTTTATGGACAGACCGAGGAGCAGCAAGACATGCAAAAATTCTTGATACAGATGAAGCCTGGGAAGTATATGAAGCATTAGAAGAAAACTATTTTAATCCAAAAGAAGAAAAACCAACGTGTATTGAAGATGTACTTATATCTAGTTTGCAGGAAATGAAAGCATTAAAAGGAGAAGTACAAGCTGTAAGAGTTGGAATACAAGAAACTAAAGATAAGATAGAGGGAATTAAAGAAGTAGTATCTCTTAATTCAACTGATTGGAAGAAAGATTCCAAAAATCTAATAGTAAAGATAGCACACAAGATTGGTGGAAACCAATTTATAAATGACGTATACAAAGAAATTTATACTAATTTAGAAAAAAGAGCAGGATGCCAATTAGAAATAAGACTTACAAATAAACGTAGAAGAATGGCAGAAGAGGGAGTTTGCAAATCAAAAAGAGATAAGTTGTCTAAGTTAGATGTTATAGGCGAAGATAAGAAGGTTTTAGAATGTTTTTTAGCTATAACCAAAGAGATAGCAATTAAATATGGAGTATAGGAGGAAATGATAAATGGAAAATAAAGAAATAGAAAAATTACAAGAACTATGTAAACCAGTAACAGAGTATTTAAAAAATAATTGGGATCCACATTGTACAGTAGTTATTACAGATAATCATATTAAATTGGTTAGAGATGAAATAGGTTGTCCAATGAGAAGTGATGACTAAGTAGTATTTAGCCATCACTAAGAGATTAAACTCTATGATAAGGATGAATTTTATCAAATCTAGCCAAAGCAGAGCCTAGGGATGGAGAATTAATAAAATCAATGTAGTGTGATTCTGATACATTCATATACGCATAAACAGAACCATCTTTGAATTTTATAAACATTGTATTGTTTTCCCAACCGACTGCATTCATTCGACTAGATGAAACAGGTTTTAAATTCATAAAAGCACCCCCTTTCAACAATATTTTACCATAAATATGAATAAAAAGAAAAAGGAGGAATGAAAATGGTTTTGAAGTTTCTAAGTTGGTTAAAGGAAAATGTAACAGAGGAGCAATTCAAAGATATTCTAAAAGCAACAGATCAAGATATTAAATTCAATCGTATCAGCTTTGGTAAAAGGACAAGTCCAATCACTTATATAAATATTTGCATAATGTGTGCTTGCGTGATATTGAGGTATCAGCATGGGTAGGATAGAAGCAATTGCATATATTGCAGATAATCAAGCTAAAGCAAAAGGAATTCTAAAAAGAGTTGAAAAATCGAGGATAAAAGTATTACCTTTGGAGAAATTCTGCAGGAAGAGATAGACAAGTATAAAAAAGAAGCTACCAAGGACACCGACCAAAGTAGTCCAAGATAGCAACGTTAAATAATCAATTAAATTATAACACATGATTGGAGGAAATCAAATTGAAGCAATTAAATATAATCGAGGCTATGAAAATGCCTATAGGGACAGAGTTTGAAGTTAACTATGATAATAAAGGTAGAGCAATTAGTAATATGATTTTAAAAGAAAATGACAGCGACAAATATTTAGATTGGATTAATGGACCTCCCCTAAAAGTATTTGATTTTCTATTTAGCAATATAAAATTTATTCCAATTCAAAAGCCAGTAAGCTTTATGGAAGTAGTTAACTCTAATAAACGATGTAAAGTTGAACATGAGTATGTTAAAGAAATAAGGAGATTAAGTGATCTTTGTTTTGTATATAAACTTGAATTTAAAAAGGGTGAATACATGCCATTAAATTATCTCATGTATGCATTGGGTTATCATTGTTCACAAGAAGATATTCAAGAAATAATTAAGAATGGTATTTGGTACCTAGAGGAATAGTTAAAATACAATAAATTAAAGACTATCTAGAAAATGAAGGGAGGATTTCAAGTGTTAGTTAAATGTGGAGCTAAAACATGCGTTAACTATAATGAGGGCATGTGTAAGGCAGAAGCAATAGAAATTAAAAACTTTACCTGGTATTCAGAAGAGCAAAAGGAAGAATTGGATGAAATGAAATGTGATACTTATGAGTATTATTCAGACTGGATGTACAGGAAATAAATTAAGGAGGAAATTTTATGGCAGAAACAATCAAAAATATATATTCAAAAATGTCAGAAGCTAGAGGGAAATTACAAGAGGTCGAGTTTAAAAAGAGTGCTTACAATTCATTTAGCAAATACTATTACTTTGATTTAAGCGACATTTTACCACCAATAATGAAAATATGTGATGAATTTAAGCTGACTCCAATTTTTAATATGACTAAAGAGGTTGCGACTCTAAGAATTACAAACGCTGAAAATACAAAAGAAGAAATATTATGTACAATGCCAGTTGGAATATCACCATTGAAGGGTTGTAATGATATGCAAAGCATAGGTGGAGCACAAACATTTGCTCAAAAATATTTATATTCAAGTGCATTTGGAATATCTGAAACTGATGCAACAGATAAGCAAGATAATGAAGAAGGAGCTCTTGAACCTATCAGTAATGTACAAGTAAAAGTTATTGAAAGTTTATTAAAAGAAACTGGATCAGATAGAATGGCTTTTCTTGCATATGCAAGAGTTAAAGATGTAAAAGAAATAGTTAATAGAGATTTACCTAGTATTATGAATATGCTTGATAAGAAAAAAGAAGAGGTTGAAGCTAAGAAGCATGGAGGAAAAGAGAGTGGAAAATAATAAGATTCAAGAAAATAAAGATAAATTTCTAGTACTTTTAAAAAGTATACAAAGACCTGGAATTGATAAGCTTGTTGACTGGTTAGAAAGTAAAAGTGATTTCTTTACTGCGCCAGCTTCAACAATGTTCCATGGAAATTATGAAGGTGCTCTTTGTGAACACAGCATAAATGTTTATGAATTATTCAGTGAAAAAAATAAAAGATATGATCTTGGTTTAAGCGAAGATTCAGTAAAAATAATGGGATTGCTTCATGATATATGCAAAGTTAATTTTTATAAACTTTCAAGTAGAAACAAGAAAATTGATGGTCAATGGAGAGCAATACCTTGGTATGACGTTGAAGACGAATTCCCTATTGGACATGGTGAAAAGTCAGTAATAATTCTAATGAGTTATATTGGATTAACTAATGAAGAAAAAATGGCTATAAGGTGGCATATGGGGGGATATGAACCAGAATCAAATTATAGAACTTTAAGTGTTGCATGGGATAAATATAAAAGTGGTGCTTGCCTTCATACAGCAGATTTAGAAGCTTCAAATCTATTAGAAATAAAAATTGATTACGAAAAATCTTTTAAACAAACCAAAATGAATATATAGAAGGTGATCAAATGATTAAGGTTAAAGATGTTGCCAAAACAATGACACTTAAAGATTTTCAAAAAAGATTTACTCAAGAAAATCAAGGAATTAAGGACAACCTTACGAGAAAAATTTATTTTTGTATATATGATTTTGGCTTCAAAGTAAGCCAAGAAGATTGTTTGGAAGTAAGAGATTGCAAAGAATGCATGAATGAGGCTATTGAATACTTAAAATTTAGAAATAATTCTAGGGAGAATAAAAAATATGAACAAAGTAGTTTTGATAGGTAGATTAACAAAGGATCCTGAGCTAAGATACACACCAGGAAATGGAGCAGCAGTTACAACAATAACATTAGCAGTAGATAAGTATAATACTAAAACAGGACAAAAAGAAGCTGACTTTGTACCAGTAGTTATATGGGGTAAGCAAGCAGAGAGTACAGCACAATACATGACAAAGGGTAGTCAAATGGCTATAAGTGGTAGGATTCAAACCAGGACCTATGATGCTAATGATGGTAGCAAAAGATATGTAACTGAAGTTGTAGCAACTGAGACTCAATTCTTAAGCAAAGGAAACCAATCAAGTAATGCGAGTAACAGTAATGAATATTCTATGCCAGCAAATGATCCATTTAGTGGTGGGAATTTTGAAGAAGATATAACTCCTGTAGATGATGGAGATATGCCATTTTAGTGAGGTGATTAATTATGCGGAATTTAAAAGAAATAGTTTTTAATTTTCTTAGAAATAATCAAGAGGCATTGCTTTCTAGGGAAAATAATAAGTATGCTAAAAAGTTAGGAATTGCAAAAACCACATATAAAAATTACAAATATGAGTTTATTGCAATGAAAAATAACACTGAGTTAGCAAAAGCCAAGGCTAAGGAGAATAAAGAGAAGCAAGAAACAATTTTTTATAAGGGAAGATTGAGACAAAAGTTTGTTTTTGATACTAGTAAATTGTCAGCATTTTAAAATGTAAGAATAAGAGCATTTAACAACGTTGTTATTTGCACTTATTTTCAATAGATAATCAAGTGAGAAGGTGAAAAGATGGAATATATAAGTGCAAAGGAATTTTTAAAGCAACCTAAGGAAGTTCAAAAGGTATTTATTGATTGGTGGAAATGTGATACAGGAGATTTATTTACATTTGATGGTGTAGACGATAGAGATTTAAATATTTTGCAAACTATAGGTAGCGAAAACCAAGCAACAATGACAAAGGCCAATAAGGACGAAAGCAGAATTCCACTTTTTGTGGAAGGACAGTTAAGGAAATTTATCGAGGATAGAGCAGGAAGTAAACTTGCAATAATAGAGTTTGATTATGATCACTATAATATAGTTCTTAGAAGTAATAACAAGGCTTATATAACAGAAGAATATGACTTACTCCAAGCCCATTGGAAAGTGGCTTTAGAAATAGCAAAAGAGAAGGTGCAAGTATGGAAGGAATAAAGCTTAGGTTTTCAGATACAGAAATTAAAAAGCTATTAAAAGAAAACTTTAAAATTTTATACGATACTCGTGAACAAGTAAATGACCATATATTGTATTGGTTTGATTCTAAGAAAATTCCATATAAGTGTCAGAAGATAGATGAGGGAGATTACACAGCAATTATTACAGCTAGACCTGATATGGGCATTCATAGAGATTTATATTTTAAGGTTGGAGTTGAAAGAAAAAATAGTGTTGATGAATTAGCAAGTAACTTAGCAGAAAAAACAGATACAAGGGATGATATAAGACTTGAAAGAGAACTTATAAGAGCAAAAGCCAAAGGAATAAAAATATTTTTAATAATAGAAGATCCTAATGGATTAGAAAATATTATTAATGGAGATTACAGAAGCCAATATGGGAGCAATGCTTTTGTAGGAAAGCTTACTAGTATACAGGATAAATACATTCAAGATACCATTTTTACATCAAATCTTAAAACAGGATATCACATATATAGAAAACTATATTATGCGGTTAGAAACTATTTAAAGGAAGGCGAGGTTGATTTAGTTGTTGGAGAAGATTGAAAAAGATGAAGCAATAGTAATTTGCAAAAAGGCAATAGATAATTGGGGAACTGCACTTCAAAAGATAGTTGCAATGGAAGAATTGGCAGAGTTAATTTCTGCGCTAAGTTCAGCGTTGAAGAATCAACATAATAATATCGAAGAAGAAGCAGCTGATGTTGAGATAATGTGTATACAGCTTAGGTTAATGTATGGGAATCAAAAAGTTAATGAAGCTCATGAAGAAATTAATGAATTTAGTAATTTTGGACTAATAGAATCAACAATTAAAAGATGTTCGTTACTCCAACAAAGTATATCAAAGTCATTAAGGGATATACAGAATAATTCTATTTATAAAAATATAGCTTTAGTTGAAAATTCATGTAGAGCTATGAGAAAGAAGTTTAATGGAGATGAAATTGAAGAAATTAAGCAAGTAAAGCTAAAAAAACTTAAGGGAGTTGTTTGGTAGTGAGGGATTATCTTAACAGTAGTGAATCTTTACAACTTGTAGCATTTCTTAAAACAATTGAAACATCAAAGGAATTTATAAATGGGAAATTAATGACTAATGAAGAAAAAACGAATCTCAAAAAGGCTATGACTTGGCTAGATAAATCTATTAGCAGTGTAACTACTAGACTTAATGAAAAAGCCAAAAAAGCCTTTGATAAATCAAAAAGTGGAGTATCCTTTTATCTTGGTTCAAACATAGAGATAGAAGTTTATAGGAAAAGAAGATCAGCAGATATTGATGCAGCTTATGAAGAAAATAAGGAATACTTCAAACTCATTGAACTGATTATGCATTACAATTGTCAAAATTGTAAAATGGACTGTCATGAATGTTTATTTTATAGTGAATTTGAAAAAAACTATATCCCAGAATTTACTGGCAAAGAACCAAATTGTAAATATGCCTATAGGACCATTGATCTTAAGGGGAATTCAAAAGAAAAAAAGTAAGAGGTAATTATGAGTGATCAATTATTAATACTTAAAAATAAATACAATCAAACTCTTGATAGAAATAAGAAGGCTGAAGAATATTTTCAAGAACATACGGTTGAGGAATGTCTTAATAAGAAATTTAAAAGTGGTACCGCTTTGGATGTCTTCAATGAAGTCACTAAAGAGTTAAGTAATTTAATAATCCAAATAGAAAGTACCATGGGAAATAAAATGACACATTATGAAAAAATAAATGGTTTTAAACTGTAGGGGGTGAGAAAAGTTTGACTGAATTAGAAGATATAGATTTAAGAGAATGGATTGAAAAGGAGACAGGACAGAAATTCAATAGAGAAAATAAAATTTGTTGCCCATTTCATAATGAAAAAACGCCTTCATTTGGGATCAAGTTTTATCCAGATGATAATAAATGGAGATATAAGTGTTTTGGAGGCTGTGATGCTCATGGTGATGTTATTGATTTTATACAAAAATATAAGAATCTTGATTATAAGAAAGCCAGAGAATATCTAGGTGTGGCAGTTGAAAAAACTCCAAGAGAATTACAATTTGAAAAAATATTAAAGCGTATAGATTGGGATGTAATAAACACAGAATTCAAACAAGGATACAAGCTTTTAGGATTATTTGAGTTTGTAAATGGACACAATGAAGTAATTTATTACAAAGCAAAGTTTTTAAAGCCAGATGGCAAAAAAGCAGCTTCATATTATCGCTTTGAAGGTGACAAAATTATAAACAAAAGAGAAGGTATTGAAGAAGTTCCTTACAATTTATATAACGTCCTTATAGGCCTAGCAGATAAAGTAATAATTGTTGTTGAGGGCGAAAAAGATGCCAACAATATAAATGCTCTTTTAAGAGGCACAAATTACGTAGCTACATCTATAAAGGGATGTACAAATTTAGATATATTAAAAAATGGATTCAAGCCGAGAATTTATGCTTTAGGAGATACAGGTGTGGCTGGAGAAAAATATAAATGGCATGTCCATAAAGAATTTTTTAGTATTGCTACAGAATTTAAATTTGTAAATCTTCCAGGAATTAAATCTTTAGGTGACAACAAAGATGTTACCGATTGGTTAAATTCAGGGCATTCAAAACAAGATTTATTAAATGCCTTTAAGAGAAGTTTAGATTTAAAAAATGAAAATGAATTACAACAGGACCCTATTGGTGTGTATAAGATTATTTATGATAAAAAAGCCAAGGAAGATAAAAGAATAAATTTGACCGATTTCATGTTATTAGAAGCTGATAAGGTGTTAAATGTGGACGATGATATGGAATTTATAAGATTAAAGCTTAAATCTCGGAACGATGGAAAGATTTATGAAAAGGTAAAAGAGAGCACAGTATTTAATGATCTTAGAACATTTAGAAATATGTTAGGTATGGATTTAAGTTTTGATGGGAATATGAATGATTTAGTTAAGTTCAAAATGTGGATTACACAATATTTTGCAATAGAAACTAAAGAAGTATATACAGGCACTAAATTTATAATGAAGAATGATAAATTAACCTTTATATGCGCAGATGGTTCAATAAGTGAAAATAAAACCGATTTTAGCATTACAGCAGATGAAACTAATGTTTTCGTTGTTAGTAAGGAAAAATTGAAAACTGATGAATTATTAGAAATAAAAAACAATATTTTTAAATTCACAAGTACTGAGAAAAGCATTAGTATCATTGGCACTACAATAAATAATTTGGCAGTCTATCAAAATATATCACTCAATTTGAATTTACATCATCTTCTCATGGTGGGCGAAGCAGAAACAGGTAAGTCCACTATATTAGAAAAAATTATAGCACCAATTCTCAATTATCCAATAAAAGGAGATAAAAACGAAAAGTTTTCATTTACAACAGCAAAGCAATTTAGTCTACCTAAAAGTTTATCTATGGGAAATTATCCATTGTTATGCGATGAATTTGCACCAACAACATGGAACCCTAATAAAATCGCTGATATGGTTAATCCCTTGAAAGATGCTTATGATAGAGCTCCAATGATAAGAGGGGACAAGAATTTTAAACTTAAAAAATTTGTATCACTGAGACCAATCATAATCGCTGGTGAGGAAAATTATCCTGGTCAGAGCAAAGCTTTAATAACTCGTAGTTGTATTGTATATTTATCCAAATATGAACGAACTGAAAAAAGTACAGAATCTACATTTTGGCTAATAAACCATCAGGATTTACTTAATAGATTAGGTCGGTCATTAATAGAAGAAGTTTTAAATATTTCAGTAGAACAATATGACAATATGAGAAAAGAATTAATGCCCAAATTCACTGAATTAAATGATAGATCACTTCAAACATCTTTAAATATTGCTTGTGGAATTGAGATATTTAATATTCTACTGGAAAGACATGGACTTAATAAAATCACTAACTATGAAAAATACATTGTAAATAATATCAAAGAAGAAGTTCTTGACGGTGGAGAAGAGGCAAAATCAATAGTAGAACAAATGCTGCTTTTATATAACGATATGGTTGAAGATGGCCGGGCAATGTTTACTGATTATGTTATCCAAGAGCGTGGAGACGGATTATTTATTAAGACATCAGAAATGCTTAATCAATTAAGAGTACATGTTAAAAATACCAATACTCAAATAAATATTCTATCGGATAAGGATTTTAAGAAGCAAGCAACTAAGGCTGGTTATATAAAAGAAAAAACAGCAAAGCAAATAAGACTTAAAAATGGAGTTACCACTCCTAATGGTAAAAATATGATTTGGTATGATCAATATAATTTAGAGAAAGTGAGAAAGCTTAAAGCATTTGCTATATGTTCAAGTGGAGAATTAGAGCAGGTAGAAATGCCAAAAGAAGAAAATAAAGTTATAGATAATGTGTTCCAAGGGGCTAAATAGCTCCTACGGAATGTGTAGAGGTGATTAATTTGAAATGCTCAGAATGCAAACAAGAAATACAGTGTGATTTATGTGGAAAAACAATTTTTTGTAAAAATAAAATAATAATGAAAAATGAAATGACTAAGGCAGAAATAAGTATATGTCAAGAATGCAATGATGAATGTTTTACAGAAAAGTAATGCTTAAGCTGTAAATATTATGTAGCAGTAAATGAAAATAATGTTCTTTGAAAATCGAATAATGCGGCTCTTGAAAAATATGTTATAATTATATTTAATATACCAATATGGTAATTATTTTGCAATTAAAGAAGGAGAGAAAGCTTTGAGTAATTTAAAACATACGAAAATAGGAAGATTATCATTTATTTTGGCATTAATCTTATTAATATATTTTATAATTATAATTATGTCAGATATTATGAATCCTATTTCTTTTTCGTCAGAAAAAACTTCACAAATTTCAAATGCTTCAAATATTTCAAAAGCAATAGAAACACAAAGAGAGATGCTAATAATTAGTGTTATTTCTATTATTAGTTTTATATTAGGAATCATTGCAAGAATTCAAAAAAAGGAGTCAAAAAAAATATTGCCAACTATAGCCATTATTATAAGTGGATTGTTTTTAATTCCAGTTATAAATGGATTAATTAAATTTATATTCATGTAATTAAGTATGCAGTCAGTTATGTAAAAAAATTATTATTTTAGGTACCGCATTATTCAAAGAATAAATTTGCGGTATTTTTTTATTGTACAAGTACTACGCAATACATGAACAGGGGTTCATGTAATAAAAAAAAGCCCCTATAAAGGGGCTAATAACAAATGGAGAATAATCCAGGGGGACAATAAAAATGAATTATTATCACATAAATATTATCCCAAGTTTTTTGAATAATATTCAAATTGTAGAAAGGGTGAAATTATGACAAGTAATGAAATGGCTAAAAAATTAGGATATGAGTTAAAAGAAAGCGAATATCCATATAAAAAAGCGGTTTATAAACAAGGTGTTAAAATAGGAGATTTTAGTGTATATGAGTTTAATGATTATTTAAAGGAACAGGGAGAATTTAATACTACAATCGAAGGGATGAAGTAACTATGAAAACATGGACAAAAACAATATTTGAAAAAGAATATACAAGTAAAACTTCAAAAATGGATAGACAAATAATAACTTACATTAAAATACAAGTTCATTTTGATTTCAAGGAAGGGTTAAGGTACTCAGTTTCAGTACCTAATTGCTCATTTTGTAAAAGAAAATTAAAAGATGCGTTGATAAGAGCGTTAGAACATGAAAGTATAGGTATGCAGAAATATAATTGTTTAAAAGAAATTTGTACAAGTAAAAGATTATGGAATCAGATTTAATACACAATACTAAAATTTAACAACTTAAAATATGATCTTTGAAAATTGAATAATGTGGCTTAGAAATTTATGTTATAATAAGAAGTAAATGTTATTAAGATGTAAAGGGGATGGAGTGTTGGTATCAATAGCAATATTAATAAATTTAATTCCTTTAGCAATATTATGGGGATTAGGGGTTTATGCATTAATCTTACTTATAAAAGCGTTAAAGATTTATATTAATAAAAATTCTTAATAGTATCATAAATAATACTTTAAAATTAAAAACATATATAATATATGCCGCATTATTCAGAAAATGAATTTGCGGTATTTTTATATTTAAGTACTGCGTAATTCTAAAAATTTGGCAAAAAGAGTATAAGTCTAACGCCTATACTCCTCTAGTTATTAATAAGAATGACGATGGCGCGATAATAATTCTAATGCAGCTATATTAGCGAACGGAAAAAATCTACGTCTAAAACGCCTGAATCTTCTTCGTGGACGACGATGAAATCCGACATTCCCATACTGTCTTTTTTCATCATAATTATATTCATTATCATTATCATTATCATCTAGATCCATTGCATCCTCACCAACCAACATTACAATGCGGTCTTGATCTGCATTTTCAATAATTCCATCAAATATGCTTCCATCTGACATTATTAAAGAAACATTGCAGTATAAGTATTTTTGACATTTGCTTTGCAAGTTTCGCATGTTATTGCTATAGTTAATTTCATCTAATTCCATTTTGTGTCATCTCCTTTTGAATATATGATATTCATCTTTGAGGAAAATCGTGTTATATAACATGGATAAATTTTTATAAAATAAAATCTGAGATTTTTTGCGATTGCATAATTCTAAGGTCGGACATAAAAAAGCCCCAATAAAGGGGCCACAAGGAAAGAAAAATTTTTAATCATGAGTACATTCTTATTATGTGAAATTTAAGAAATAAATATTCAAGTTGTAAAGTGGAGGTAAATAAATGAGTAGAGAAATTAAATTTAGAGTTTATGATAAATGGACAAAGCAAATATTGCCAGTATTAAGCATTGATTGTAAAGAAACTTTTTCAAGTGAAAGAGGCGATAATGTATTAATGCAATATACAGGCTTAAAAGACAAGAATGGAAAAGAAATTTATGAGGGAGATATTATAGATGCTAGCTATATAAATCCTATGAATAAAGAAGTAGTTAAAAAACATTATTTAATAGAATATGGCGAAGGTCAATACAAAGCAAAATTAATAGGTTCAAGCCCTTATGGAGATACATGGATTAATTTTATAAATGAAAAAGGAACCGTTATAGCAAATATCTATGAAAATCCAGAGTTGCTAGAAAGTGAGGAACAACAATGAATATAGGATTGATGATTGCAACAGAAAGAACTAAAAATAATTTATCTACAAGAAAATTAGCAGAAACAGTTGGATGTAGTTCAAGAGCTATTGAGTATTGGGAAAGTGGTAAAAGAAAAATAAGTCTAGAGAATGCGGATAAGATTTTTAAAGCATTAGGGAAAACACTTACTATTGGTGTTAAAAATAACGAACAATAGTGCGTAATTCTTGTAACGGATGAAAAATAAAACTATAGAAAGGGAAGATTAAAATGAGCAACCTGAATGAAGAAGCCAGTATAAGATTATTAGGAAAAATAACATTGTTATTACCAGTATTAGAACAAAATTTTTCAATGCAGCTTGAAGTAAAAAAAATTATAGATGAAACTCTATATGATTATGAAGTCCAAAGCAAATGTACTGACCTAGTTGCATCAGATATAGGAGAAAAAGCATCAATATATTTAGCATGTAAGAAGTTAGAAGGGTTAAGCCAAAAGACATTGGATAATTATAGATTGTTTTTAATAAAGCTAGATCAATTTTTTACAAAGCCATGTTCAACAATAAGCACTATGGATTTAAGGATGTTCTTAGCTCTAATGGGAAAAGGTAAACAGGCAAGTACAATAAATGGATATATAACAGCTTTGAAGGGCTTTTTCGGATGGTTGCAAAACGAAGAATATATAATTAAGAATTCAGCTGCCAAGTTAAAACAGACTAAGGTGCCAAGAGTAATTTTACAGGGATACAAAGCTGAAAACCTTGAAAAGTTAAGAGAAGCATGCAAAACTGAAAAAGAAAAGTGCTTATTTGAATTACTTGATAGTACTGCCTGTAGAATATCAGAACTAGATAACATTAAATTAGATGATATCAATTGGCAGGAACAGAGCATAAAGGTTTTAGGAAAAGGTAGTAAGGAAAGAATAGCTTATTTTTCGACAAAAGCTAAGATTCATTTAAAAGCTTATATAGGAGATAGAATAAGTGGATATTTATTTTTATCAGATAGAGGTGAACATAAACATATCAAAGTCAGAGCCTTACAATTAATTATAAGTAAAATAAAAGATAGAGCAGGCATTGATGAAAGAGTACATTGCCATAAATTTAGGCGTACTCAAGCAACACGATTGCTAAATCAAGGAATGCGAATTGAAGGAGTTCAGGGGATATTGGGACATACTACTCCTACAACGACTCAGATTTATGCACAGTTAAGTCAGGAGAATTTGAAGAATGAATATAGAAGATTAGTCGTATAGAAATTTTAATAGATAAAAAATGGAATGTAACTAATATAGAAATTATATGTGACATTTTATGTTACACAAGAATGGCTTAAATACAAGGTTTAAAGCATATGTCACAAAAAGTAAGAATTTGGATGTTACACGTCAAAACTGCATAACCGCGGGAGTTTGCGCCCCTTTATATATATAATGTAATATAAAATATAATATATATATTATATATATAGATAAATAAATACATATATATGCGTGCAATCTCAAAAAAGTATGTTACTTTGTTACAAAGTACATCAAAGTAAGTTATATCAACGGTTTTCGTGTAACAAGTACAGTGTTACAAAGATGTTATTTTTGTGACATATAACTAAAAATGAGGTGATTTTAATGAATTGTGATTTTAAAAAAGGTTTTGAAGATAGAATTAAAGATATAGATAAGCAGATTAGTGAAGCTGCTCAAAATAAAAAATGGGTTGAAGTTGCTAAACTTGAAGCTAAAAAAGTAGAACTACAAGAAAAGATTGAGAGGTAATACTATGGAAGATAAAGATTTATATAAGAAAACTGATGGAGTTCTTTTTAACTATAAGACTATTAAAGCTGAAATATTCAATTTAGATCTAGAAATTGAAGAGCTCAAAGAAGAGTATGCTGGAGTATCTGGTATTAGTTATGAAGAAAGAACCGGTAAAACTAATGCATTTAGTAGTGCTGTTGAGAATGAAGTTATGAAAAAGGAAAAGGAGATAAACAGGTTGCTAAGAGAAAAGAAAAGCAAAGAAAGATTACTCAGCAAAATAGATAATGCATTAGAATGTTTGGAAGATGAGGAAAAAGAGATTATTAAACTCAGGTGTTTTGAAAGAAAATCGTGGAATAGAGTGGGGATGATAACTCATAGAGATGGAGATTATTGTGGTAAAATTAAAAGAGCTGCAGTAAACAAATTATCAGAACTAGTTTGGATAAGAAAAAAGTATACTTAAAATACAAGTAAATTATACGGAAAATATACGTGTTTTTTACATGTAATCTACTGTTAACACCTGTTATTATGGTATTGTAGAAAGAATCAATTAAGAGTTCTTTCAAAATACAAAAGATAAGTCTGACCTCCTTTTTATTAAATACGATACCTTTTAAAGTTGAAGTCTTAAGTTTATACTTGAGAGATTTATGTAGACTTTAAGAGGTATCTTTTTAAATGCATTTATTAGCTTAATAGAGAGGTTTTAAAAGTAAATGATTTGGTACTCGATTAATGAAATAAAATCAAAATACGAGGGCAATGGATATGTAAAAACAATTAATTTTAATATGAAATACATATGAATAAAACTGTAAATATGTAAGTAATGAAATGAGGTGAATTTTATGATAATATCTGATAAACATATACAATCAATTAATTTAATGTTAATAGGAAACCTTACAAATGCTAATATTGCTAAAACTGTAGGAGTATCAGAAAAGACTATTTATAATTGGTTGGATAATAAAGATTTTAAGGCTGAGCTTCAGAAACGTACAGATGAATTTAATTCCCAGCAGACTGAGGAAGGCAGAAGGCAAATACTAGGGTTAATGCCTTTAGCTATTAGTAATTTAGCTGAGATAATGGCCGATAAGAGCAATCCTAAGTTCTTTGAAACTAATAAGTATATTATTGACCGTAATTTAGGCAACACAACAACTAAGATAGAACAGGCTAACACTGACTCTACTGGTAAGAATACCAATGTCGATATAGATCAGCTGGTGAATGAGATAAAAGAAGATAATAATGTAATAGATATTTCCCAAGTTAAATAATTAGTAAAGGCTGATATTTATTAAGTTATTGCGTTAAATCTCGATTTCCCGAAATAATTGTATAAACTGAAATTATAAAGAATGGCTTAGATACTTGGGTTACAAAGAATTGAATGTTTTTGCATAACGAAATGTATAAAATATATGAATAATTAATGCATAAATCAAAGAATATACATTAATAATTGTATAAACATTATTATTTATTTCCCGTTATTTATTTGATTTTCTATTGCTATTATACCATATGTTGGTAGGGTAAGGGGAGGGCGTACCTTCTAAATTCCCAAATTGAAAAAGTCTATCACCAAGGTCTATAAAATTTTGCTATATTTTCAAAACTCAATAAAGAAACATCTTATTTAAGATAGGATTGAAATTAATGAATTTCAACCTGTCTTTTTTTATTGCCTTAAATTAATAGAAAGGATAGGTTGAAGATGGAAGCTTGGAAAGAGATTAAAGGTTTTGAAGGCATGTATAGTATATCTAACTTAGGAAACGTATTTAGCGTAAAATCAAATAAGCTATTAAGCGTTAGAGAGTCTAAAGAAGGATATCTTCGAGTTAATTTAAACAATCAAGGTAAAAGATATACTTTTACAGTTCATAGATTGGTATTAGAATCATTTGATCCTATTGTGAATATGGATGAGTTTCAAGTTAACCATATTAATGAAATTAAATGCGATAATAGATTGTCAAATCTAGAATGGGCTACACCTAAAGAAAATATAAATCATGGAAAACATAACAATAAGATAAGAAATTATAGGAGTAATAATTCTGGAAACTGTAAAAAGAAAGTTATATGTACTACGACTGGAAAGCCTTTCAACTCAATCAGTGAAGCTGCAAGGTATTATGGAATAAAGGCAAAATCTAATATAACATATTGTGCCAAGGGTTTAGCTCAATATTGTGGAATTCTTGAGGATGGAAGAAAACTCGAATGGATGTATATTTGATAAAAATTATGAAGCTTATTTGTAATATTTAAAAGGAATATGCCAACTTTTGTATAATTAATTATATGAAAGAGGTGGGAGTTTAATGGCGAAAAAGAAATTACAAATATTTATATCATCAACATATACAGATTTAATAGAGGAACGGCAAGCAGCTGTAGAAGCAATTCTTGGATCCAAACATATAACTGCAGGTATGGAATTGTTTAGAGCCGGAAATTCATCACAATTAAAAGCAATAAAAAAATGGATAGATGAATCAGACTTGTATATGTTAATTTTGGGTGGAAGATATGGAAGTATAGAGCCTGAGTCAGGAAAAAGTTATACTCAAATTGAATATGAATATGCCATAGAAAAAGATATACCTGTATTTGCAGTCATATTAAATGAATCGTTCTTGCATCAAAAGGCTGCCCTTAAAGCATATGATGTTTTTGAAAAAGATAATAAAGATAAATATGAAGAATTTAAAAAACTTGTAGAAACTAAAATAATAAAATATGTAGATGATTGCAAAGATATACAAATAGTAATAAAGGATTCAATCTCTGAATTGGATGAAGAATACGAATTAATTGGTTGGATTAGAAGCAATGAAGGTGATACAGGTCAACTTTTACAGCAATTGAATGAAACAAGGTTGGAATGTGATAAGTTAAGGGATGAATTAAAAGAATGTAAAAGTAATATAGCCAATATCAAAGTTGTTGAAATATTTGCATCAGGAGAAGAAAAAACTACATTGAGGTATACAGATATGCACACATTTAATAAATTTTCAACTATTGAATTGACATGGAATGAGATATTTATCATATTTGGAAAGATAATATATAAAGATGGCAGTATAACAAACACTGAAATAAAGTTTGAATTAGAAAGTGCAATAGCAAATAGATATGGTGATTATAGTGCATCAGTTTATGATGATGATGTTATAAAGGTACAAATTCAATTAGAAAAATTATGTCTCATTAAGCGAGTAAATAATAGTAACTTTGCATTTACAGAGTCAGGCAGGGAAGAATTTATTAATCAATTTGTTGAGAAAAAGAAATAAAGAATATAATTAGTTAAGAGAACTCTAGAAATAGGGTTCTTTTATTATGCTCAAAAGGAGGATTAGCATGATATACTTTGACAATTTAAAATTTCATACACAACTTAAATATGAGGTATATCTGTTAGGAAAGTACCTTACTAAACATTATGATTCTGAGACTGCCGATAGGGTATTAAAAGCTAATAGTAGCGATTTGGACAATCTTGCTAAAGCTCTAGGTGCAAAGGATATTGAATTTTTCTGTCTTTACTTCATGAGTGATACTTTTGTTGTTAAAGATTTAAATAAAGATGGTTCCATTCCAGAAGATCATAAACCTAATGTGGCTAGACAACTTTCTGAAGGACATTATGAATTGTGGAGCATTGCAAATGATGTTTTTGTAATTGATAAAAGGGATAAAACGGTTATTATTGAACCAAGAGGATATGCGAAAACAACTATCTTTGATATGTCTGTTTGTGTATATCTACATTGTTACGAAAAATCTATATTTACTTTACTTGGTGCAAAAACTGATGGAGATGCGACTCAATTTCTTGATTCAATAAAAAAAGTATTTAATGAAAACCAAAAAATAATTAAATGTTTCGGAAAGTTAATTGATGCTAAAGCAATTAAGGTAAATGGTGAGAGATATACTATCAATGCTAATGAAGTTGAATTTACTAATTGCACGTATATTAGAACAGTTGGTTCTGGGACATCTGTCCGTGGTGCGAACTGGGGAGGAATAAGACCAACAGTTGTTATTGCTGATGATTTTCAATCAAAGGATAATATTCTTACTGAAGCAGCAAGAGAGAAACAGTACAATAAATGGACTACAGAGGTTGAAGAGGTTGGAGATAAAGCGGTATACAGAAATGGCAGGAAGATAAAAGCAGCTACAAAGATTATTGCAATTGGAACAGTATTGCATATTGATTGCCTTATGAGTAAATTGGCTAGAAACAATGACTATTTTACCGTTTTAAGACGTGCAATTGTTCTAAAGGATGATGAAACAGTTGAAGATATCTTTGAAAGTGACTTATGGTTGCAATGTCACGACATTTATTTTGATGAAAAACTTAATGAAGATGAAAGAAAAGAAAAAGCGAAGCAATTCTATGATGACCATAAGGAAGAAATGCAATTTGAAACCTGGTGGCCTGAAAAATGGGATTGCTTTAATGATTTAGCAATAAAATATTGGGAAAATAGGGCTGCATTTATGTCAGAGTTTATGAATGATGCAAGTTCTATAGGAGAAAAGTGGTTTAAATCTGTTGCCACTAGAACTAAAGAGGAAATTGAGGACCATGTATTTACCAAAACTATGCTTTGCATAGATCCTGCCAGTACTACTAGTAAAAAATCTGACTTTACTGCAATGGCAGTTGGTTCAAAAGCAACAAACGATTTTACATATATAAGGGATTTACTTATGAAAAAGTTAGGATATGAACAATATTGTAAAAAGGCTGTGGAAATGTTAGAGAGAAATCCCGACGTCACCCATATAAACATTGAACGAAATACATTTCAAGGGGCCGACGTTGTTAGAATAAAAGAATTAATTGCAGAAAGTCCAATTCTTAAGGGTAAAAAATATGAGTGGATTAATGAAATGCAGAAAAAGAATAAGGATGAAAAAATAAGTACTGTTGTAGATCCAGTCAACAATGGTCAGATAATTGTGTGTTCTGATTGTGAGGATAGCAAAGAAGCAGTTAATCAAATATTAGATTTCCAAGGTCAGTTATATACAACTCATGATGATATGATTGACTGTATTTCAGAATTAGAGAATAAAATTAAGACTATAGAAGTTGTTCAATTTGCAACAATTATGGATAGAAGAAAATTAGGTTTATAGAAAGGATGTGAGGATTTGATAGACGTAGAATTATTAAAAGCAGCTTATGACTATTTTCAAATCAAAAAGCCGTTTTATGATGAAATGTATTATTACTACAAAGGACATTCAAAAGCTTTAGAAGATTATTTCATGATAGATGATAATAATAGAAGTAATCGAACAATAAGGGTTAATTTTGTTAAGAAATTTATTAAAGAAGAAGTGAGTTATTCTATAGGAAATGAAATTAATTATATTTCTAAGTCTCAAAATGAAAATATCATAGCAGATATTGATTTTTATTTAGGACATTGGAGTGAGCAGCATGATGCAAAATTAATGAACAGGATGCTTACATATGGATTGGCATATGAACTTTATTATATTGATGATGATGCACAATTCTGTTCCAAAATAGTAACGCCACGTGAAGGTTATGCTTTTGTGGATTCCTTGGGGAATATTCGATTTTTCATGCATGTCTACCATAAGAAATTTGATTCTAAACTTTATATAGATGTTTATGATGAGAGTACTATTTATCATTATATTGGCAATTTTGATAACTTGGAAAGTACAGAAGAACATTTTTTTCAAGGTGAAGTTCCTATATCTATTGCTCAGGTTAGTGATGAAAAAGAACATGACACTATATTTAATGATATTAGAGGATTACAGGATGCTTATGAAACAAATTTATCTGATATTTCAAATGAAATTAGTGATTTTAGGAATGCTTATTTAAGTATATTCGGATTTCAAATCAAGGAAGAAGATATTGATAAAATGAAGGAACAGGGAATGATCCAGGTTGCTTCTGATAAAGGTAGGGCTGAATGGATAATTAAAAATATCAATGATAGTTTTATTCAAAATACGCTTACTACTTTAGAGGATAAAATGTACCAAATATCATCACATATAAATCATAATGAAAAGATGCAAAGTAATCTTTCTGGAATTGCTTTAAGAAGTAGGCTGATTTCACTTGAAGAAAAATGTAAGCTTAATACTAAGGCTTTTGCAGATGCTGTTAAATGTAGATTAAAATTCTTATTTTCATACTTAAATCTTAGACAAAATAAGACTTATGATTATAGAGATATAAAACTTAAATTTACACCAAATGTTCCACAAGATGATGTTAGTGCAGCTCAAATTATTAATCAGTTAGGAGAAAAGCTTCCATTGGAAACATCATTGTCATTATTAAGTTTTATTGATAATCCTCAGCTTACAGCAAAAAAAGCTAAAGAAGAGCACCAAGAGACATTTCCGAAGACAAGCCTGGATAAGGAAGTAAATAAGGATGGATAAGAATAAGCTTACTAAAGAACAGAATTTCTTTAATGATAAAACCTTAGAATTTGCTAAAGAGCTTTATGATAAGAATGAAGAGAAATTAAAAGAAGCCTATAAGGGCCAAATAAAAAACAGGGATGGTTTATTAAGCAAAATTGCAAAGATATTATTATCTTATAATATTACTGATAATATTTTAAATATAAATGCAGCAGATAAGAAAAAGCTATATTCAGAATTAAGTGATTTAATTGTAGCTAATATTAAGTCAGAACTTAATTTTGAAACTAGTTTAACTAAAGGTATATTAACTGGTGTAGGTAAGGAAAAATTTAATGCTAATAATTATATTTATAGCTTGGGAGCTGATTTTAATTTAACTCAACTATCAGATGAAGCTTTGGAAAAAATAATAAATACAAAAGTGGATAATAAGCTGTGGTCTGATAGGCTTTATGATAATAAGAATGAAATATGCCAAACATTGCAAACAGAAGTTGAAAAATTTCTTAAGGGTGAAACTAATGTAAATCAAATTGAGCAGAAAATCATTGAAAAATATGATACAAATGCCCATGAAACTAAAAGGCTAGTACAAGATAATATCTGCAGGGTACAGGAAGGTGCTAATGATGAATGGCAACATGAACATGGTATAAAGAAAGTTATGTATATGGCTACTTTGGATGGAAAAGTTTGTTCAAGGTGTGCTCAATATGATTCCCAAACGTTTGATATAGATAAAAAGCCTGTACAAATCCCCCAACATCCATTTTGTAGGTGTGTATATATTTCCTTGGTTTCAAACTGGCATCCAAGAGTGCGACTTGATAATGAGACTAAACAAAATATTAATTGGCAAAGTTATCAAGAGTGGAAAAAGAATTATATTGATAATAATCCAGAAAGACTTGCTAATCATAAGATGATTAAAAATAAATCATAAGATAAAAGAATATATGAAAAATATAAAGATATTTTAGGAAAAGAAATACCTAAAACATTGGAAGATTTCCAAAAATTGAAGTATAATAATAGCAATGAATGATCGATTATGAAAGACTATTATAAAGCTAGAAGACTTGATAAAGTAGCAGAAATAAGTAAAAAATATATAGGAGAGACATAAACAGTATCAATTAATCCTAATACAGGGAACCTGATACAAAGTAATCCAACTGACAAAGATAAAGTAAGGAGGTTAAGAAATGTATAAAATATCTTTGAATAAAAATTTATTTGATTATTTAATAAAAAATCTAAATGATGAAAAAATAAAAGAGGCACTTAGCAAAAAAGATGAAGAGAATGGAAATATACATTGTGAAATAGATGTAGATACTAAAATTGACCTGCTAGATTATATCGAGGACCTGCAATTAGAAATAGGTTTTGATAATGAAGATTATTTAAATGAAGATGGTAAAATAATTCAAGAAATATATGATCAGATTTATAAACAAACTAATAAGTAGCACTTACAAATGTAGGTGCTTTTATTATGTCTAGAATTAGGAATGAGGGATATCATGCATCTTTGCCACCACGTTGACCAACTTCTTTGTAGATTGTCTGTTCCATGTTTAATTAAATTACTTATGTGTTAAAATGCTCCTTTCTTAGTATTTAAACTATGAAAGCTGATAATAATATTTTAGAGCATATTGAAAAAACAAGTGGTATTATGGGAAATTTTGAAAGGTTAGGTGATCAACATATCTCGCAAGCCAGCGTTAAGGCTTTTTATTTTGCCCTTAGCATGGCACTAAACGGCTAGAAAAAATAAGAATTAACTATACAGGGTTAGTAATAAAACTGGATAGGGAAGGAGCTTAGTAATGAAAAAAAATGAGATTATAGAATTTTTAAAAGACTTGGCAGATGATGCAGACATAGATGAAACTGTAAAGGGGAATGAAACATTAAGTAAGTTATTTGAGAAGGGTTTATCTATAGATGATGTTAAAAACTTTTTAGATAGCAATGAGGATGGTAAAAAGTATCTGCAATCCTATGGAGATGGCAGAGTAACAAAAGGTATTGAAACTTTTAAGGAAAAAAATCTATCTAAGTTAGTAGATGATGAAATTAAAAAGAGGTATCCAGAAAAGGATCCAAAGGAATTAGCTCTTGAAAACCTTCAAAAGGAACTTGAAAATATGAAAGCTGAAAGTGCAAAAAAAGATTTAAAAGCAAAAGCTGTTCAAATTGCGAATGAGAAGAAGGTTCCATTAAATTTAGTCGATTATTTCTTAGGTCAGGATGAAGAAGCAACAACTAAGAACTTTGATACGTTTAATGATGTTTTCAACAATTCTCTTTCAGTAGCGATTGAAGAAAAAATCAAAGGTGGATATAAGCCACCAACACAAACTGTGGATCCAGTAGACGAAAGTAAAATGACAGATGCTGAATGGTTTGCAGCACAAGAACAAAAAAATACACAAAACTAAGGAGTGAATTAAAATTATGGCAAATAAATTTTTAACAGTACAAGAAATTGCAAGACAAGCTTTATTAAGGCTTCAATCCAATATGGTTATGGCAGGATTAGTCTACACAGATTATTCAAGTGAGTTTAAGGAAAAAGGCGATACAATTCAAATTAGAAAACCAGCTACATTTATAGCTGATGAATTTGGTGAAACTATTAATCTTCAAGATGTAGGTGAAAAATATGTATTAGTAAAATTAGATAAGATTGCAGACGTATCAGTTGAAGTTGGTTCTAAAGAATTAACATTAAACATTGATGATTTTGGCTCTCAAATCTTAGATGGTGCTACACTTGCTATCGCAGAAAAAATTGATCAAGACTTATGTGGATTATACGCAGATATTCCTTACTATAGCGGAGCCGGAGGAACAACACCTTCAAAATTAGATGATATTTCTGCAACCATGCTAGTGTTAAATAATAATAGAGTACCTATGGCTAACAGAAATGTTGTGTGGGACCCTTATGCTCAGGCAAAATTAGTAACAATAGATTCAATTTCAAGAGCAGATGCATCAGGTTCAACAGCAGCTTTAAGAGAAGCTTCTATGGGTAGAATTTTAGGTTTTGATAACTATATGGATCAAAATATTAAAAAGCAAGTAGCTGGAGCCTTTACATCATTAACAGATGTTACCGGAGCTGGTGCGAAAGATGCAACTATTATTACATTAACAAGCGCTGCTAAAGTATCAACTGGAGATATAAAGAAAGGTGATGTATTTACAATAGCAGGGCAACAATTTGTTGCAACAGCAGATGCAACAGCAGCCGCTGGGGTTGCTTCAGTTAATATATACCCAGCAATTAAAGCTGATATTAGTAATCAAGCAGTAAACTTTGGTAAAACACATGTAGCATCATTAGCTTTCCATAAGAATGCATTTGCATTAGTTACAAGACCATTAGAACCTCCAATGGGTGGAGCAACATCTTATGTAGCAACAGCGCCAAATGGAATGAGTTTAAGGGTTACTATGGGGTATGATATGAATACAAAGAAAAATACAATATCTATTGATTGTTTATATGGAGTTAAATCTATCTATCCTGAACTAGCAGCAAGAGTATTAGGTTAATAAGTTGAGGATTAAACCTCAACATTACCTAAAGTAAGGAGTGTTATATTTTGAAGTGCAAACATTGTGGAATTAAAATAGATAATCCTATGATTTTTCATATACATGAAAATAGATGTTTAGAAGATCAAAGGGCAAATGGTTTTATTAAAGATAATAAAGAGAATGATATAGATTACAACTCAATGACAGTTGAACAGCTTAAAGTTATATGCAAAGATAAAGGATTAGAAGGATATAGTAATTTTAATAAAGATGAGCTAATAGCATTTATGAAAGAAAAAATTCAACTGTAAATATATATTAAGCTAGTGTATTTGAGGAGGTGCAACATGGACCTTACAATTGAGCAAAAGAAAGCAATAGTGATAATAAGGAATTATTTAAATGTAGATGGTGATGAAAAATTCACCGATGAATATATTTTAAATAATTTTGAATGTGCAATTGTTGAATTAATAGAAAGTGCAGCAGATTTTAAGAAAACTCAAAAATCTGCTGGTGGAAAAGGTGTATATTCTGCAAGCCAAGGACAACGTTCAGTAACATTGAAAGGTAATGTTGGTCCATGGACTATAACTGATGATATTAAAAGTTTACTTCCATTACCTTATGCAAAAATAAGGGGGTAATATGTTTTACAATAAAGAAATACAAATATATATCTATGGTGATAAAAAAGACGATCATGGGATAACAAGGACAGGTTACAGTCCATTAGCAACAGATGAACCTATAATGGTTGACATGCAGCCATATTCTACTGAAAAAGCTAAGAAGGATTATGGCTATGATATTGAGTGTACTAGAAAAATGTTTTGTGATATCATTCCTCAAATTACTGAAGATTGCCGTATAAAATACAATGAAAAATTTTATAAAATTACTGCTATTCCATGGGATGATGATTATCTGGAGGCTTTATTGAATGAAACTAAAGATGTTGAAGTTATTGAAAATGAGGTGATCAGCAATGGATAGTACTTTTGGATTTAAAGAGTTTATAAATAAAATTAATGAATCACAAGAAAAATTTAATAATGCTGTAGATGAAACATTATTTGAAGGAGCACTTGAAGGTATCGGAGAAATTCAAAGTAGAACATCAGTTAAAACTGGAAATTTAAGAAGATCTGCTACTAGTGGAGAAATTGAGATCCAAGGAAAAATTCATTCTATTGAGGTTGGATATAATCTTAATCAAGCACCATATGCTGATGCATATGAAAATGGTCATAAACAGGAAAAAGGAAGATATGTTCCTGCTATTGGAAAGAAACTTGTGAAAGAATATGTACCTGGAAGGCATGTTGTAAGAGATTCTTTGACAATTATTAGAGCAGAGTTACCAAATAAATTAAGGCAGAAGTTGAGTGATATTAAATGATAAAATATGTGGATTTGTTATATAGCATTACTAAGAAACTGAGGGATAATTATCCCAACGCATCAATTAAAATAGACAAAAAGAAAAGCGAAAAGGAAATTGAAAATGGTTTATTTTATGTAATAGTATCACCATTAAAGAGTGATACTTCATTTAACTTAAGAAAAAAGCTATTGAATATATATATTGAATATGTAGAAGAAGATAAAACACAAGAAAGTTCTTTAAATAAAATTGATGAATTAACGGAATTGTTTGACGAAAATATAAGTGTTAATAATAGAGTGTTACCAATATTAAATAAAGAACCAAAGGATACTGATGATAATGTGACTCTAATGTTTACACTCAATTATTTTGATAGTAAGGCTGAACCTATTCCAGAAACTCCAGATGCAACATATGATGCTTTGATGGGAATATTGAAATTAAATGTTATTGATAAAGATTAAAAGACTGGTTTTTTACTGGTCTATTTTTATGTAAAAAATCAGAAAGGAGATATGTAAATGGCTACAAATAACGTCATGAATGGTGTTAAATTCACAGTACAAGCTTTAGCTGAATCAGTATCAACTCGAGCAGCACATGGAGTACTTTTTCTTGTTTTGGATGATAGTACAGTAACACCAGGATTATATAAATATGCAAAATTAAAGAAAGTTACAGAAAAATATACCGAAGATAATAAAAATATTATTTCAACTATTTTTGCAGATTATGGGATAAAAAGCTTAATTGTTGCGGTTGGTCATGATGCAACTAATGGCATAAGTGGATCATTAGATAATGTTTTATCTTTACTTAATAAAGTAAATGAAAATGGATGGTTGGCGGTACCTCAAATAACTTTAGATGCTGACAAGAAAAAAGTTGCTGATTTTATTAAAACTCAAAGGAAAGATGAGGACTATCCTTTAAAAGGAGTTATTTATAACTATTCTAGTGATTGTGATGGAATAATTAATTTTACTGGAAAAGACCTAGGAGCAATTGCACCTGATGTATATGCAGCAGAAGTTGCTGCGCAGTTATGTGTACTTGGGCCAAATGAGGCTATTACAAATCATATTGCTAAAAATGTAACAAGTTGCGATGTTAAAACAGATAATGATGATTGTGTTGCTAGAGGAGAGCTGTTTCTTTGTAACAATGGTAAAAACATTGTATTTTCAAGGGGTGTAAATTCTTTACAAACAATAGATTCCACCCAATCAGAAACTTTAAGTAAAATAAGAATTGTTGAAGTTATCGATTTAGTTAAGTCGGATATGAGAGAGATATTTGATACCAGTTATTCAGGTAGGATGGGGAACTCATATAAAAATAGAAAGACATTGATTAATACATTAAATTCATATCTTAAAACATTATCTAATGACGGGTATTTATCAAATGATGAATTATCCTATGTAGAATTAGATGTTGAAGCAACTAAAAAATACTTAGAATCTAAAGGTGTCAATACCGATAATATGAAAGATGAAGATATATTAAAGGCTAAGCTAGGAAGTTATGTGTTTATAAAAGTAACCCTAAAATGCATGGATACAATAGAAGATATAAACATTGTGCTTCAATATGAAACATAGGAAGGAGCGTGAATATAATTGAGACAACTAAAGCCAACAGATATTGTGAGAACTAACAAGGGATACATGAAAATTAATGGTGTTGAACTAGCTGAATTAAAAGAGTGTGAAGTTAATATTGAACCAAATGTAAAAAGTCTACCTCTTATGAATAGTGGCAGTGATGGAGAAGTAACTATGAGTTACAAATGTACAATAGCGTTTAAATTAAACAAAAGGTATAGCAGATTTAAACCTGCTATACTAGAGGCTGCTAAAAAGTTACAAAACTTTGTATTTGATTTTGAAGGAACAAATTATACTCCAGATGGTGAAGAGGAAGAAAGCATTTCAATTACAGATGCTTGGGTTAAGGGGAAAACAACATTAATAAAATTAGCAGCTGAAAATGATTTTGGCGAAGATGCATTTGAAGCAGGATTTATGATAGAAAATTCGGATTACACGAACATTATAGATGATGGTGAGGATTGGGGTAGTAAGTAAATACTACCTTTTATTTTTAATTTGAAAGGATGAAGAATTATGGCTTTATTAAAAATAGAAGACATTATAGCAAAAAAAGAGGAATTAAGAGCACAGGCAGGAGAACAAAAATGTTTAGTATATTGTGAAAAACTAGGTGGAGAGTTTGAAGCGCATAGTTTATCAAAGGGAGATTTAGCAGATGTAAGGTCTAAAATGAAAGATAGTTACTTAGAAGGTATAAAATATCTAATCTATATGAGTATTGATGATTTAAGAAGCCCTCAACTTTTGGAGGCTTATGAATGTAAAACAAATTCAGTAAAAATTGTTGGAAGACTATTCCCTAAAGAAAATGAAGTTGGTGCTATAGGAGAAATTTTAATGGATTTAAATGGATTGGGTCAATTAAAACCAGGAGAAATATATAGAAAAGAAATTGAAGATTTAAAAAACTAATTATGTCCGAAGATGGTGAGTTTATTGATATAGAATTGTATATGTATTCTCACTATCTTCAATGTGGACATGATTTAGATAAATTAATAAATATGTCTGAAATGAAAAAGAATTATTATATTGCCAGCATGTTAGTTATGAAAAAGCAAGATACTGAGAACAATGTAGCCTTAGCTGAACTTACAGGCAGATTGGCGAATCCTTTTATAAAAAAAGAGGAATAAGGAGTGAGGTGAGTGGCAGAAGATATTTTAGGTGGCAGATTATCTATTGAGGATGGTTATACAAATCCACTACAAAAATTTGCAAATGCTGTATTAGGTACTGAAAATAAATTTAAACAATTTGCTAATGGAATAAGTAGTAGCAATCAAAAGATTAATAATGAAACAAATAAATCTTATCAGCAGGTTGATAAGATTGCTCAAAAATTTATTAATCAAGGGAATACTGTTGCGGATGCAATTAACAAAGCAAATGACAAGGTGAAACAAAATCAAGAGAAAACAATTGAAGGTCTTTCTCAAAAATATATGAAATTAGGAATGACCATTCAACAAGCTTATGGAAAAGCACAGCAAGATTCGAATAAAATATGGAATGGTGATTCAAATCAAGGTGGTAATAATCCTTTAAAAGATTTTGCACAAAGCTTTTTACAAGGTGGAATTGGTGGGATAATCGGTAAATTAGGTCTTATAGGAACAGGTATTACAGCTGGTATTACTGTGATGAAAACTTTAAATAATTTCATGGAGCAGGGATTCGATGTATTAAACAAATTATCAGATGGGTTACTTTCTCCTGAAGGTATTAAAAATGCTATTGAGGAATCAATGGATTTTGAAACAGGTAGAATGAAACTTGATTTGTTTTATGGTAGTAAAGACAAAGGTTTGAAAGCCTATCAAGATGCTACATATATTGCACAAAAAACATATGCTGGTGAACGTGATACTGTTGAAATTTCTGCTAAACTAGGTCAATTAGGTATAGCCCCAAGTCAAAAGCAATTAGGAAAATTGGTTGATGTAGCAGGAACAAGACCAGAAGTTCAAACAGATCATATTGGATTAGCTGTTAAAGAAGCTGTTGAAGGTAGAAGTATGATGCTTCAAATGTATGGGATAAACAATAAAAATTTGAAAAAGTTCTATGATGATTTAAGGAAAACAGATCCAAACGAACATAAAGAATTAAAAGGAGCTTTAAATAAAAAGGGTACCGCTGGTGATCCACAGAAATATTTTAATTTACTTACTGATTATATTGAAAAATCTCCTATGAATAATTATGCTGAAACATATGCTCAAACTGTAAAAGGTAAAATTGAAAGAATGACAGGCGTTTGGGAGACAATGAAAGCTGAAATAATGGGGATTGATGTAAAAACAGGTACAGCCAAAGAAGGAGGAGTATTTGCAACAATAGCTAAGCAAGTTGATCATTTAAAGGATGTCCTTGAGGATAGCGGTACTGCAAATTCAATACAGAAAATAGGAAAGGCCTTTGGTGGTGCGTTTGAATCTATTGGAAATGCATTTAATAAAGCTGTAACTCCAGAAACAATTGATAAAGTTGCAAATGCAATTGTAAAAATAGGAGAAGCGTTAGCAAAAATGATTAATCATTTTGTTGATAGTGGACAATTAGATAATTTGCTTGATAAGCTTCCAGATTTAACTGAAAAAGTAGTTGGAAATGAAGTTATAAACAAGACTACTGACTTTAAAGTAGGTGCTGACTTAGCGCAAGGTAATTTTTCAAATGCTGCTAATGATTGGCTTATGGGTAAAAGTGATTGGTATAGAAATACATTTGGAATTGGTAAAGATGTTGGAATTGGTTCAAATCCTGTTGAAAGCCAAAATGAACAAAATAAAAATGATGCTGAATGGTTTAGTAATAAAACTGGTTTAGATAAGTCATGGATTTATTCTAACAATGATGCAGTTAGTAGTTTTGGTGATTGGGTTGATCTTAAGTTAGGTTTAAGAGTTAACGATGAACAATTTAATAGCGCGATAGATAGAAACAGTAATTTATCTGATGATGAAAAAACAAAGCTAAAAAATACTATAAATAGTGATGATAAAAACACATACCATATTACTATTCAAAAAATTGAAGCAAATAATTTTGATGAAATAATGAAATCAATAAAGTCAGCAGCGGCTAATAGAAAGTAGGTGGTAATGTAATGATAGAAACTATGACAATGGGACAGTTTTCATCTTTAATAAGAATAACAACTTTAAATAATTATAATAGTATGCAATATGTAAGTGAAAGCAATGAAAGTACCCCTATAGATAATAGACTAATATTGTTGCCAGTATCACCTAGTGATTTAATGTTTGATGAAGATTCAGATGTACAAACAATAAAACTTATGAATTATGGCGAATATCCAGTGAACATAAATAAGAAATTAGCTTCTTGGAGTGTATCAAGCTTTTTCCCGTGTTTAGATAGTAATTATCCATTTGTTAAAAATTCTGAGTTAAAGGATCCATATGAGTATTATTGCAAAACACTATTAACCTGGAAAAATAATAAGACTCCTTTAGTCTTCATGTTTAAAACTTGGGGGTCATATTACTCATGCCAAATAAAAAATTTTAAATTTGGAAGAAAAGATTCAATAGGAAATATATATTATGATTTACAATTTCAAGAATATAGAATATTGAATTTGTCTTCTGGTGAAAATGGAACAACTGATTATGCAGCTGATATTTATTATCCAAGTGAAGGTGAAACAATTCAAGACGTAGCAAAGAAGTTATATGGTAGTTCAGAATATTATAAAACTATTATGTCTTTAAACAACTTGACTAATCCATTTATTAAAGCAGGTGTTGGGTACAAAATAAGGTAGGTGAAAGTATGTTAAATATATTTTATTATGATGATGCTGGAACTAGAGTTGATGTATCTGATTTATTAGTTTTGATAAAATATACATGTTCTGTAGATAAAATAGCTCAACAAGTAGATTTGGTATTGGTTTATGGAGTATATAGTGATGCACTTCCAACTATTTATATTGGACCTAGCACAAAAATAGAGCTTTATTATAATGGCTCTTGCATTTTTAGAGGGAAGGTTATTACATCAGATTTAAAATCAAATGAAGAGCAAATAGAATTAACATGCTATGATTTTATTTGGTATTTAACTAAATCAAAAGTCGTCTATAATTTTTCAGATATTTCGGCTTATAAAGCAATTTGCAAAATTTTTGATGATCTAGAAATACCATATAATAAAGATGGAATTTTAGGAGGCGCTAATGGTGAAGGCGCATCGATCAATATAAATCATTTAATTAAAAATAAAAGTGCCTATGATGCGTGTATGATGATAGCAACTGAGATACACACACAAACAGGCACTTTTTATTATATGTTTATGGATGTTGCAGGAAATGTCAACATAATGGCATGTGATAGGTATTGGAGTAAACAAACTATTAAACCATGTTCTGACCCTTCTTTGCCTAATCCAGATGGTACGATAATTTCATTAAGCTATAAAAACGATATGTCTGAAATGATAACTAGAATAAAATTATTTGATAGTAAAGGAAATAAAGTAGATATTGAAACCGGAGAATCAACTGGTGAAGATGATGAGGGAGTTGATAGCGGTGAGTGATATTGAACATATGAGTATTTCTGAAGCACAGGCTTTGGAGAAATCTTTGGGAGCTCAAAAAGTAAAAGAATTATTAAAATTAGATAATCTAACTACAGACAATGGAGAAGACGCTGAAGCTGTTAATAATACATTAAGTGCACCTAATGCAATACTAAAGAAATATGGAATCATACAAGACATAATCATTAAATCTAAGAAAGAAGATCCATTAATTAAATCATATAGAATTTTAAATGAGAACTGCAAACCAAAAGAAACTATTGAAGTTGAATGTATTGGTGATATAAATTATAAAGTTGGTTTTGGGGTTCATTTAATTGTACCGTTTTTAAAGGGATATGAAGATTGCTTCATGTATGTTAAAGAAGTTGAGCATGAGTGGAAAAGTGATAACTTGTTCATTAGTAAATTAACCTTGACAAAGTCTCGTGTTATGGATGAGGTTGAGTGGAGTGATTTAGATGATGATGATTCAACTGATAGTTCAACTGCAGGAAGTAAACTTTGGGATAAGATTTATACATTGTTAAAACAACAAGAAGGTAAGAATTATGTATGGGGAGCTACTGGACCTGATAGTTTTGATTGTAGTGGACTTGTACAATATTGCTATAATCAATATTCAAGTGAACTTGGATTAAGACTTGGCAGAACAACATACGAACAGTGTAAGCAAGGGAAAGAAATAGGGAACGACAAGGGAGTATGGATTCCAGGAGATTTGTTGTTTTGGAAAGGTAGTGACACGCCACCAAGTCATGTGTCTATTTATATTGGTGGTAATAAAATGATCCACGCTCCAAAAACTGGAGATGTAGTTAAAACAGTGGATGTTACAAGAACAGATATTTATGCAGTTAGAAGAGTTATTCCTGAAGAAGTGGCTGAAAGTATAAAAGAGGATAATATCCCGAGTGATTATGAAGGTAATTTAAATTCAGTTGATAGCAATTGTAGTACTTTTATTTCAAATATGAGTAAGTATGGTTATAAAGATATAATAACTAGCAAATCAAATGCGTTAAGTGTAGATCCTTATCTTGCAGCAGCGATAATTGCAATTGAAAGTGAAGGAAATCCAAAGTGTGGTGGAACTTATTATGGATTAATGCAAGTTGAGAACGGCTCAGGTGATCCATCTACGAATATAGGGCAGGGAATCGAAGAATATAAAAAGAAAAGAAGTGCTGTAGGTATTCAGGTTCATGTAATATTATCTGCATATAATAGTGGAGAAGGCACAGTTGAACAAGCTTGTAAGCAATCAGGATATAATATGTCTAATGTAACAATTAAGCAGCTTGGCGATGCATTGTATGATTATGTAAAAGCACATAATCCAAGTTGGGATGCAAATGAAAAGAAATATTATGCTAGTAAAGTTTTAAAGGCCTATAATATATTGAAATCAAAAAAAGCACTAGAGTAAGGAGGTTATTATTATGCCAAAATCTTTTGGAGATCAATTTTGGGAAGAAATAGAAAAGCATAGAAGTAAAAATAAAATAGATGAACCTTTTGAAATAGGGAAAGTTATTTCGGAAGACCCTTTAATTATTGAAATTGAAGGGCTTCCTTTATATAGGAACAATTTATATATAAATCCATCTCTATTGCCATGGGATGAAGAAGTTAAGGCTATAACAACAACTGTATCTGAACACAATCACCAAATCATTTTAATACAACATTTTTCAAAGCTTAAAATAGACTCATATGTTGCATGTTATGGTATTGAATATAATGATATATCTAAGACATATCAAAAATATGTTGTACTGGAGGTGGTTCAATAATGGGGTTATTTCCAGAAGATTTTTATAGCAATACACAAAGTGCTAAAGTAAAAAATGAGATTCCTTTGCTTAAGGATTATGCAATAGATCTTAAGACAGGGGAAGTGTTATATGATGAAAATAATAATGAAATAATTGTTGAAGGATTGGATGCTGTTATAGTCCAGTCCTGGCGTAAAATATACATACCTAAATTTGATGTTAATAATAATGAAGGTTATTCAATTTACGGAAAAAACTTTGGAAGTCAGATTAATAAACTTATTGGAAAAGGAAAAAATTATGGTGAGACTTTTGCACATCAAATGCTGGTGGAGTGTTTAGTGGATAACGTTTATGTTACAGGAATTAATAATATTTCAACAAAATTAGAAAAAAGTTCTTATTTGATAAATTATACCATGGAAACTATTTATGGAAATTATCAAGATAGTTATTATATCCCATTAGATTAGGAGGTCAGCATGAGTTATTATAGAAGCGAAGAAGATATATACAATGAAATGTTTCTTGGATATACTGCTACTAGTATTGGAAAAGAAAGTTTGTTATACAATGCTTGTATGCCAGTTTGTATCAAATTATCTGAAGCATATTTGGCCTTAGATGAAGTTACTAAACAAATATTTGCTAAAAAAGCTGTTGAAAGTGGTTATTCATCATTTCTGGACTTAAGAGTGGAAGAAATGGGAATTAAGAGAAAGGAGTCCACTTATGCGTTAATCGAAATTACTGTTAATGGAACAGCAAAGATGATTTTTCCAAAAGATAGTATTGTGGGGACCAGTGATAATAGGTTATATATTACTCAAAGCGATTTAATATTAGATGATAATGGAAGTGGGAAAGTAAAAGTTAGAGCTGAAAAAGCAGGTTCAAAATATAATGTAACTGCAAATGAAATAAATTATTTGCCAATAAAATATAGTGGAATTAAGAGCATAACAAATGAAAAGGCTTATTTTGATGCATATGATGAAGAAACAAATGAATCTCTATATTATAGATATTCATTAAAAGTACAAATTCCTGCAACGTCTGGAAATAAGTATCATTACCAAAACTGGGCTTTAGAAGTTGATGGAGTAGGAAGTGCTAAAGTGTATCCTCTTTGGAATGGGAATGGAACTGTTAAAGTTGTAATTTCTAGTAGTAACTATAGGGCTGCTTCATCTGATTTAATAAAAACTGTAGCAGATCATATTGAAGAAAATAGGCCGATAGGTCCTACAGTTACAGTTGTATCAGTTGAAGAGTTACCATTAATCATAAGCTTAAAATTAATTTACGATTCTGTATCTTACACACTAGATACTATCAAAACTAATATACAAAATTCAATTTCTCAATATTTAAAGGATGTGGCGCTTAAAACTGACCATATAAGCATAGCAAAGGTTGGCGCTATCATATTAAGTACTAGTGGAGTTACTGACTATAGTAATTTAACTATTAATGGTAGTACTATTAATTTGCCTATAGCTGATAATCAAATTGCGGTATTAAGTGGGGTGGTATGTAATGTTACTTAAGGATTACATATCACCTTTAGTTTGCAATAAAATGGTAAGTAAAGCACTTGAGGTACAACAACCACAGATTGATAATGTAATTGCTAATATTAATGATTTAACTAATCAAGGTTTTATTGAGTCAGCAACATGGAGTTTAGATCTCTGGGAAGAAGAATTTGGAATTAAGTCAAAATTAAATGATACTTTAGAAAATAGAAGAAATCTAGTTTTAGCTAAGAAAAGAGGAACTGGAACAACTACAGTTGGAACAGTTAAAAATGTATGTAATAGCTTTGTAGATAAAACAACGGTTACTGAATATTCAAATGAATATTATTTTGATTTATTACTAGAAAGCTATAATGGATTTCATAATTACCTTGAAGATCTAATGGAAATAATTGAAGATTTGAAGCCAGCTCATTTAAATGTTAATTATCATTTAAAAGCAATTACTCAATCAAATTTATATATAGCAAGTGTTGGATTTACTTCTGAAATAATTAATGTATATCCATGGACACCAAGCAACTTAGAATCTAAATTAGATGTTTATATTCCATCACATCAGCCATCAAGTTTAGAAAGTATAAATGTATATCCAAAGGAGGCGATTTAATGGCAGAAAAGTTTTACAGTTTGCTTACCAATATAGGAAAAGCAAAGATTGCTAATTCCATAGGACTTGGAACAAAAGTAAATTTTATGATAATGAAGGTTGGTGATGGTGGTGGATCCTA
Organism: Clostridium saccharoperbutylacetonicum N1-4(HMT); assembly: GCF_000340885.1. NCBI lineage: Bacteria > Bacillati > Bacillota > Clostridia > Eubacteriales > Clostridiaceae > Clostridium > Clostridium saccharoperbutylacetonicum. Next base: position 2,946,295 of record NC_020291.1, read on the forward strand.
TTACGAACCAACAGAAGATCAAGCAGATTTAAAAAATACTACTTGGCAAGGTAATATAAATCATGTTGAGATAGATAATGATAATCCTAGTTGGCTAAATATTCAAGTAATGATTCCATCAAGTGTTGGAGGATTCACAATTAGAGAATATGGGGCATTTGATGAAGAAGGTAATATGTTAGGCATATGTAAATGTGCTGAAACATATAAACCTAAAATCGAAGATGGTTCTACTAAGGAGCTGCTTTTAAATTTAACATTAGCAGTTACAAATACTGAAAGTGTAAATTTAAAAATAGATCCAACGATAATATTTGCTAAGAAATCAGAAATTGACCAACTTAGAACAGATATTAATGCACAATTGTCAGATTTTGTGTACCAAACAGCAGGAGGAACATCAACATCAATAACACTAACAATGCAAACTTTGGTAAATGGTTATTTTAAGACATTTATTGCAAGTGCGAATAATAATGGAGCTGCAACAACTATAAATGGAAAGAAATTATATAAACCAGGAACAACAACAGCACCTAATTTAATTGCTGGGAAGGCATATACAGTTTGGTATAACCAAGCAGGTGATTGTTTTTTTATCAAAGCTAGTGCTGAAGGTGATGCAATAGCTGCCAATGTACTAGCCGGAAAGAAATTTAGTAATGATAATGATACTGGATTAGTTGGGACATTAGACTTAAGCAATTTAGTAAGTGGAAATATAAAAAGTGGAGTAAGTATAAATGGTGTTAGTGGAAAAGCAAGTGTTGTAGATACATCAGACGCAAATGCATTAGCAGGACAGATATTAAATGGACAGACTGCATATGTAAATGGAAATAAGGTTGCAGGTAATATGCCTAATCATAGTGGAGCAGATAGTCCTGCAAACAGTATAGCTGGAACTGGTGCTGGCAGAATATATGTAAGACCACAAGCAGGATATTATGATGGCTCAGTTGCTTCATATGTAGATGATGGAAACTATAATCCAGCAAATATTGTAAGCGGTAAAAGTATATTGGGGCTCTGGGGAAGTGCAACAGTTGCAAGTTTGGGTGGTGTTAAAATTGCTAGTGGAACTATAACAAATATACAATATAATAGTTCAAATTCACAATATTATGGCACAATAAGTGGATTATCATTTACTCCGTCTATTATAATAATGTATTATGCTGGAGGTATAATACAATATCCTGATGCTATGATTGGAGTTTTTTGTTCTCAGTTTGTAGGGAATAAATATACAGTAACAAAAGCTAATGCTAGTGGTTATGGGAGTTATCTAGTAGATAGTACAAATATTTATAATGGAGGATTTAAACTCCCAACGTTTTGGGGATATTATACAAATTATCCTTGGCAATATATAGCAATAGGAAATTAAAAATATTAAGGAGAAATGTAAATATGCAAACATTGATAATTTATGACAATACAGGAACTATTTTTAGTTCACCGATAACAGGAAGTTATAAAAAACCACAAGGAGATTTAAAGTATTTAGAAATAGAACTACCAGAAAATAAAGTTCTAAAAAGTATTGATACAAGTGAAACACCAAACATACCAATACTTGAAGATATACCTAAAACAGATTTAGAAAAAACACAAGATCAATTGCTAGAAACTCAAGCTCAATTGGCAAATTTACAAGAACAAATATTAGTAAAAGAAAATGGAGGTAAGTAAAATGGATTTAATCATGGAAAATCTTATTAACAACAAATTTTATGCAACTAAGGATGATGTAGAAAAGAAGCTGGGGGTATTCTTCGCATTTAATGTAATTACACAGGATGAATATACAAAGTTGATGCAATTAGCAGAGAGTAAATATACTGAAACTAATGCATCATAGTTAGAACTATCAATAAAATAAGTGTAGATAACATTAAAGACTTAGATAAAAAGTCTTTTTTTGTTATCCATTTTAAGTAAGATAGTATAAATATGGATAATTAAACATGTAAAAATTTACTGAATTTCTTAGATATAAAGGAATTTGTATTACGATTATTGTTGGATTTAACAGGTATTAGAACTAAAATAAATATATGGAACGCGCGTTCATTTATTATTGAAAATAAGGGAGAAATGATAAATGAAAAATTACTTTAAAAAGTTTAGTATAATGTTTGTGATGTCTTTGACACTTATGCTAGGGTGCTGTGTCAATGTTTTTGCGGCAGATGATTTTGTAACAGGAACTACTAATTTAAACAATACTACTGAAAATAGTGCAACACGTGGGGTACAATTAACAGCTCCAGAAAAAGGCTGGAAAAGATACGATAATAATTATTCAGGAGTAAATTATACTGGAAATTGGCAAACTAATGATAATGCTAGTGATTTTTATAATAAATCTCTAAAATTTTCAACTGATGTAAATGCAAAAATAACATTTTATGCTTATACATCAAAGATTAGATTTATATCTCCAATTACTATGTATTCATGGAGTGATGATGTCAAAATTAAAGTTGACGATAATGAATATACGTATAGTCATTATAATAGTACTTCTATATGGCAGACTATAGTATGGGAAAATTTAAAATTGGAAAAGAAAATTCATAAAATAGAAATAACTAATCCTAATAATACGTTATACTGGTCAATTGATGCTATCGATATAGCTGAAGATGGTTATATTGTATCAAATGATGAATCAATAACATTAGATAAATCAACAATGAATCTAACAGAAGGGGAAACAGGACAATTAATAGCAACAACAACTCCAGCAGGGGCACAAGTGACATGGAAATCAAGTGATCCTTCAATAGCAACAATAGAAGTAGATCCTACTAATGGTAAAATTACAAAGGTAAATGCACTTAAAGAAGGAACTTGTACAATAACAGCAACTATAGCAGATGGTAGCAATTTAAGTGCATCATGTACTATAAATATAACTAAAAAAACTGAACCAACACCAGATAATCCAACAACTGATTCAAAAACAGGTGCAATCTTAATAATAAACTTAACAGATGGAGAAACAAAAGTATTTGATGTTTCAAGCTCAGAAGTTGATAAGTTTAAATCTTGGTACAATAATAAATCAGAATTCGAAAATAAGTTGACATATGTATTTAACAAGACAGTAAATTCAAACATATCAGTTGAGGAAGATGTTGTACATAATCAAATAACATCTTTTGAAATAAGAAAATATTAATATGTATTTTGCTATGATGACACTTGCAGTAATGTAGGTGTCTTTTAATATTAGTGCGTACTAGGAAGATGAGGTGCACAAAATAAAATAGTAAAAACCAATAAATTAGTAGTAATGAAGGTAGATTGAGTAGAAATATTTAGTCTATCTATTATTTTTGTATTTAAGGCTTACAAAATTATGGATAGTATTGGTATATAAATAATGTAGCTATATATAGTGTGTATTTTATACAGTTTTATGACAGGAAAAGACATTTTTTAGGTCAAAAGCCTAATATCAATAAGAATGTGAATGAGTACTTATTCTATTTAATTTCTATTTTCTTTGAATGATTAGAAATTACATGTACACTATATAAAAAATAATTATTAAAAAGGGAGAAATGATAAGTGAAAAATTACTTTAAAAAGTTTAGTACAATGTTTATAATGTTATTAGTTGTGATAGGTGTTGGAGTGATTCAAAATGGAACTGTAGCTAATGCGGCTACTATTGGGGAGCCATTGACTTCACCAGAAGCTGGATGGACAGCTGTTGATGATACTGATAGTAAAATAGTATCTCCTAAAGGAACTATTAATAACTATACAGAGCGCTCACATTACAATCGTTCATTAAGAATTGTTGCTGGAATGAATGGTAAAATAGTCTTTCAATTTTATGGAACTAAGTTTAGAATAATTTCTGAGATATCAAGTTTAAGAAGTAGTAAAATAAATGTAAAGATTGATGGAATTAATGTGGACAATATCACCATGCAAGGAAATACTAGTGTGAATCAAGCTCTTGTATATGAAAAATTAGGGCTACCATTAACAATTCATTATGTTATTTTAACTAATGTAGATGGTGGCATTGCAAATACGAATATGGATTTAGATGCAATACATTTAGATGATAATGGGTATTTGGTACCATATGTTGAATCTATATCATTAAATAAAACATCACCTATCTTAACAGTAGGTGATTCAAGGCAATTAACAGCAATAACCACTCCATTAGGCTTGGATCTAACTTGGACATCAAGTAATTCCAATATAGCAAGAGTAGATTCAACAGGAAAAGTTACTGGAGTAGCAGAAGGAGCAGTAATAATAAAAGCTACCACAGAAAACGGATTAACTGAAATATGCACAGTACCTGTAATGCCAAGAGGAACTGATCCAAATCTAGAACCAAGAGAATTAGAGTATATAGTTAATACTGCTCGTGCAAAAGGTGATAATACCAATAATCCTGGTGGAGAGGTCACAATTATATTTCATGGATCATCTGACACTACATTGAGTTTAGTAAAAACAGCAGATGTAAAAGATGTATGGATAGGAGATAATTTCACATATACTCTTGTTATAACCAATACTGGGTCAAAGACAGCTAAGGCAGTAGTGGTTAATGATCCAGCACCAAACCATATTGATTTTAATGTTAGTGGAGTAACAACTACTCAAGGAACAGTTGATTCAAGTTCAACATCTAAAAATATTATAGTTAATGTTGGTGATATACTACCTGGAGGGACAGTAACAATTAAAATTCCTTCAACTGTAATAGCATAAATTGACTGTTTTAAAAGATAATTAAATATAAAGTTTGTAAAAGATACTTGCAGAAATGTAGGTATCTTTTTATTATAGAAATTTATTAGAAAAAGAGGTGCAACATGAATGACGAATTGGTAAAAGATAAATTAGAGAGGTGTGAAACTAGACTTAATAATCATGGTGATAGGCTAGATAAACTTGAACAGGATGGAAGAGAGCTTAAAACAGAACTAAAGAACTTATGTGAAAATCTTAAAAATTTAACAAGTATGATGAAGTGGTTCATAACTGCTATTGGAGGAGCTTTAGTAAGCTTCTTTTTTTATGCAGTTCAAGCAGGAATATTTAATAAATAAGAAAGAGAGTGATATAAAAATGATAAAAGCATTAATAACAATTTTAGTGAAATTAGTAGAGGCTAAGTTAGAAAAAGCAGGAGTAGAAACATTAATTTTAAAGAATAAAAATTATATTACTGTAGCTAAGCAAATATGGGATATGGTAGATGAAAACTTTAGAATTTCACAATCTATTGAGGAAAAAGTATCATCAAAGATAGATACATTTAATCTAGCATTATTAAAAGAATTTCCTGAGTTGAAACAGGATGATATTGATAAATTAAGACAATCTGTTGCTGGAAGTGTTAATGCTGGCAAACAAGCTGTATTAGATAATTCAACAATTTTAAAACAGCTACAAGAAAAAAATGATAAATTAGCTTTAGAAAATACAGATCTAAAAAATAAGTTAGCCAACATAAATGCTCAATCCACTGTAGTAAATACAGTTCAAGAAACTGTAGCATAAGCTTAATATTCAGAGTGGTCTTTATGGCTGCTCTTATTTTTTATCATAAATAAGAAAGGATGATGTACAATGAAAGGTATAGATGTAAGTAATCATAATGGTAATATAAATTTTAACCAGGTAAAAATGGCAGGCGTTGAAGCTGTTTATATAAAAGCCACAGAAGGGACAACATTTACTGATAACTATTTAGAGACAAATTATTCAAATGCTCATTATGCAGGACTAAAGGCTGGCTTTTATCACTTTTTAGTTGGGACTAGTTCACCTGAGACTCAGGCAACTAGTTTTTATAACGCTATTAAGAATAAAACAAATGATCTTATTCCAATGCTTGACATAGAAACAAAATTTGATGGGTTAATGGATTATGTTATTAGATTTATAAATAAGTTTAAAGAGCTATCAAGCTTTACTATAGGAGTTTATACTTATACTGGATTTATGGATAATCTAGATAATAGAATTGCAAATTACCCATTATGGGAGGCGAATTATAATAATGATCCATGGAACTTATCAGATAATTTTTTTACAAACAGGGTTGGACACCAATACACTGAAACAGGTTCAATCAACGGTATAAGTACAGCTTGTGATATCAATGATTTCAATGAAGGAATATTAATGAATACAACCGGTTATGTAATTACAACTTATTTGCCTAATGGGTATCAAGGCAATAATGAATTTAATGGAGTGGATTCTGATTATGTACTTCAGTATTTTAAAGGCATACGTTGCTATTTCAGGGGGAATGAAAAAGGGGTATGGATAGAAACACAAATATTACCTTTAGAAAAATGTAGAGAACTCCAAAAAGTTCTAGGAAGTTGGTTCTATTCAATAGAAACAAAATAATTTGATAATATTAGTATTTTTAGGGCATGGGAGAAATCCTATGCCCATTTTTTGCATTTAATTATATATTGTAGTAAATTATTTTGTGAGTGCATACTTAATAATTTTTAAGGAGATATTTAATTATGGATACAAAAAAACTTATGAGTCAAAAATATGTACAAGTTATTATATCAAAATCAACTAATAAAAAAGGAGATATAAATGCTGTTGGGACAACCTTGATTGCAATCAGTATAAGCCTAATTTTATTATTTTTCTTTATGTTAGGATATTCATTTTTTTATGGAATTTATTTCGGTAATGGTAAAGATAATATTTCTTTGCTAGAAATAGGGTTAAATATTATTCCGATAGAGCCTAAATTTGCAATAACTTTAGGTGTCTCAATGTTTATAATAAGTACTCTGTTTATTATACCAATAAAAAACTTTGTATTTAAAAGAGGAGTAATATCAAAATTAATATATCTACTTTTAATTTGCTTTTTTTCAATAGTAAGTATAGGGGCGCTAAAGGCTTCATTTAGAGGAACAGTATTATTTAATTTTAATGATATTTATATGATTTACATTCCATTGATTATTCCATTACTAATATTCTTCTCACTTTATATAGCTGACTGTTTGTTGAAAAAAAGATTTCTATTTATAATATCTCTAATAATAACGATCCCATTGATAAAAATAGTAATATCTCAAATTATCAATTACACTAAATTTGATCTTAGAATATGGCTTCTACTATTTCTTTTGAGCGTTATTATGATTTTAATAATTGACGATATATTAGAGTTGATTTCTAACTTTTTTGTGAAAAGGCCATTTATTAAATTAAATAAAGAAATAAATACAGTTATATCATTTTTTACTTCATTTATATCGTTAATAAAAGAGTCTAAATTAACGAAAATTGCAAAAAAAATTAAACTTAGATTAGATATAGTAAATATTAATAAATCAATTAACTGGGATGAGTTAATGTTATCATTGATAATGTGTATAGCAATCATGGCTATTATAAGTGCACCGTCAATTTACGCATCATTAGGTTCGTTTTATGGTACGAATTACGTTAGTAATAATACACAAATAATAACCTATTCAAATAGAGGAGTTGAATTTCGAAAAATAGGGTATGTAATTGGATGCAAGGATGGAAATTATTACATATCAGAACATCCTAATAGAAATTTACTTATTATAAAGGCGAGTGAAGTTACAATAGAGAGTCATATAATTGGTTGGCAAAATATTAAAGACAAATGGTACTACTTTAATTCAGATGGAGAAATATTGATCAACGCAGAAACACCTGATGGATATAAAGTTGATGAAACTGGGGCATGGATTAAATAAATAGTAAAAATGTATTTAAGGGCATGGGAGAAATCCTGTGCCCTATTTTTTATTATCTTCTTTTACTAGAGTGAGTTTTATTTATAGTTGGTTTGTTAGAATGACTATTTTTTGAATAAGTTTTTGTTCCATATTTTCCAGTCCAAGGATTATAATTTCCTTTATAATCATAATTGTTTTTGTGTGTAGAATCTTTTGTTGTTCTCTTGTAAGGTTGTACTTTTGTTCCATTATGTTTGGTATACCCACTAACTGATGTATAAGACTTAGAAGATTTAGCATAAGCAGGTGTTGCAGGAACTGAAACTAATACAAAAGTTGCTATTGTAAGCAATGGAATTATTTTTTTAAATTTTCTAAACATAATTTTCCCCCTTGTAAAGTAGATTTGTAGATAGTTAAATTCACAATTAAACTACCAATGCTATATAATTTTAGCATATACTTACAATAAAAAAAAGAAAATAAAAAGCAGTAGCCAGGAGCAATCCACTACTGCTTATTTATATGCAATTGCCGTAAAATTTTATACTATAAACTCTCCCATTTTTTGCAAGCTGAGAGAATTGTACTTTCTATGCGTCTTGGAAATACTAATTTATTATCTAAATAACTCTCCCATTCTTTCTGAGCTTTTATAATAAATTCGCTATGTTTATTTATAATGGAAGTATCTCGTTGAGCCGATGGTGTTAACAGTAAGCGTGATGGAAATCCTTCTGCATAATACATCATTGGGTTTGTTAATTCAAATGGATCTGATGTAATTACATGTGGTGAATTTTCCCAACGATCTAGAAACCTAGCATCAAATTTTATGGTAGCATATTCTGTAAAAGCACCACGAGTATGTGTCTCAATAGTATATCCGCCATGATCAAGCCCTTCAAAATTGATAGGATCAATGCTATCGCGAGTTAAATTAACTATTATATCACTTTTGGATTTAGACAATTCTGAATATTCTTTTCCTGTACGCGATAGAGTTTCTTTATATCCTATATTATATTCTGAAAGTGCTTGAATAATAATAAGGTGTAAAGTGCAAATATAATTAAAAGCTAAAATCCCTTCAATGGTATTAAATCTTTTTAATCTTTGAACTGTATCAGATGCATCTGCAAAGAGCTCATCTAATATGTCTTTATCTTTTGAATCGTTGAATGCAGATAACCTATTTGCAATACTATTAGTGTCAGCAATATATTCATTCATGAACGCAACATCAATAGCTTTTGTTATTCTATTACAAATTTCTTCTACTGCTGCAGTTATCATAGTTTCTGTATTTGAATTACGATTGAACAACATAGAGATAAGTGTACCAGCCGCAGGACTTCCTAAAAATTTAATTCCAACTTCTATAACTTCTTCCCAGTTAAAGGAACTATCATCTGTATCTGATGGCATATTATATTCCTCCTATATAATTTATTTACACTATTTTAATGATGTAAAATAGGCATTTAAGTTAGTATTGGTCTATAAACTGAAATTATGCATTTCTGTGAATATTTAAATATAAAATATGTATGCAAATTTTTATGTATAAGAAACTAATACAACAAAAAAGGCAGTAACCGAAGTTACCACCAGTCCATTTTGAAATATTATTTTAACATATAAGAAAGTAAAGGTATAGGGGGTAGTAGTTGGGTGAGTTAAATTAAATACTACCTCTTTTGAATGAACAATTTTAGGGTCATCGCATTATTGACAGTATTAACTCATAATATACAATAAAATTTATTTTTACATTTAAAAGGAAAAAGAAGTATTAGTATAGAAATAATATATTGTTGAAAAATATATTATAAAAGGGGATGGGTAATAATGCAAAAATTTAAAAGACTACTTGCTGGTTTTATGATGGCAATATCATTACTTGCATTTACTCCAGTGGCTGCTCATGCAGAATGGAGATCAGATTCAAAAGGTTGGTGGTATTCTGATGGTAATTCATATGCTCAATGGTGGAGACAAATAGATGGTAAGTGGTATTACTTCTATTCTGATGGGTATATGGCAAAGAATACTTGGATGGGTAGTTATTATTTAGGTAGTGATGGAGCTTGGACAACTGCACCAGCATCAAATACAAGTAGTGTAAGTACTACTAATGATAAAACTCAAATGGTTTATGTGGCAAGTAGTGGTAATGGTAAGAAATATCATTCTGATCCTAATTGTAGTAATATGAAAGGTACAAGGCACATTACTTTATCTGAAGCTCAATCGGAAGGCTACACAGCGTGTAGTAAATGTTATTAGAGACTATATATTTAGAAATAAAATTAAAAGAGATAGCGTTAGTAGGGAATCTAATGCTATCTCTTTATTAATGGGGTTAATGCCTTCATATAGAATTATTGACAAATGTTACTAATAATATACAATATTAGTATAAAAGCTTTGAGGGGGATAATAATATGGGGAATGAAATTGAAACTATGTCAAAAGAAGAATGGATGGCATCTAAAGGCCTAGTTAAAAAGAAAAGAAAAAAGAGTAAAGGTGTCTTTTACTACTTTAAGATAGTTTTCATTTTATTTATACTATTTCTAATGTTTTTAGGATGGAGAGAAAAAAATATTGAAGCAGCACAACAAAAACAGAAGTTTGAATTACAGGCTAAAAAGGATAAGATTCAAACAAATGCAATAACATATTCTAAAATTGCTATACAAAAGATGTTAAAAAGTCCATCAACAGCAAGTTTTCCTAATTCAGCATTTCAGGCAGAAGATTATAAAAAAATATTAGTTCAAGATGGAACAGATAATCAAATATGGTATATAGAAAGTTATGTTGATTCTCAGAATTCATTTGGAGCTGCAGTAAGAAGCTATTGGTCTGTAAAAATTCAAGTGTATGACGATGAAACATATAAAATACTAGATGTAGATATAAAGTAGGCTAGGAGTGATTTCCTAGCTTTATTTTTCTATAACAAGAAAATGTTTACTAGGAAAATAAATGGTAAAATGAGAATTAAAAGTTTAATTTGGGGAATGAAAAGCAGTTTTATGTTTTACTATATTTTAGTAAAATTAATATTGTAAGAAAAAATAACTCTACAATGCGCCGATTTGCCATCATGCATTGTAGAGTTTCCATAAATATAGAATTTGTTTACATAAGAGAAAATTTCTTTTTGTTAGAGTTTCTAGACTTAGAGAGGAGAAAATAAAATGTTTGACAACCAAGTTATGCCAATAGGAACAAAAATCAAAGAACTTAGGAAAATTCTAAATATGACACAAGTTGAACTTGCAGAAGGTATTTGTTCTATAAATAATATAAGTTTATTAGAGAATAATAAGCAAAAGTTAACATATAAATTAGCTGTTAGACTTGCTACAAATTTTAATAAAAAATCAAAAAACACATTAATTACAACCGAAGAATTAATGAGAGATGAAGATGATCAAGCGAATATTATTATAGAGAATAATATTATAAGTACTTTGGAAAAAATTAAAATAATAAAATCGTTCGAAGAAATGCTCGATGAAGCGGAATGGTTATTAAAAAAATACAACATTATTGATAAAAATAAGATAAAACTATATAATACAGCATCTAATTTTTACTACAATAATTATTCGTATTATAAATCATATGAAATGTGTAGAATTGGATTAACTATAGCTATTAATTGTGGTAATAAATTAGAAGAAGCAAATTTTTATATTAGTAAGGCTAGGATTAATGTAGCCTTAAAAAAGTATCTTGAAGCATTACAACAACTTGAACATGCTGAAAAAATTAATGATTTTGATAATGATGAGCTTTTTAGAAGAATATGTTTCAATAAAGCAGTGCTATATAAAAAAATGAATAAATTTGCTGAATCATTGGAGTATCTAGATAAAATAAAAAACATAGTAAATGATCAAAAAAGGATGATGGATTTAAAAACTATGTATGCAAATTGCTTGGAATGTTTGCAAGAATATGAAAAATCTGAAAAAGAGTATATTGAAATACTCGATATAGCAATGAAGCTAAATAATCAAGATTTAATAGCACTAACGTATAGGAATTTATCTGAATTACATTTTAACATGAAGAATAATAAAAATGCATTAATGTTTATAAATGCATCTTTAGAAAATAATCATAATAATTCTCACGTAAATGATGATATGTTTTTTGCAGCAAAGATATATAAAAGATTAGAAAAGTATTCAGAGGCCAAGAAATACCTTTTGCGGGCATTAGAGATAAGTGAAGAAACAGATAGAGAGAACAGCGAACTAATTGAGAATATTATATATGAATTGATATTAATTTATATAATAGAGAATGATGAAGATAATATAAATTTAATGGAACAGAAATCTAAAGAACTCAATGTAGATTATCGATTAATTTATTTGGAACTTATAAAATACTATAGGATTAAAAATGAAGAAAAGTCTATATATTTTAATAATGAATTAATAGAAATTATTAAAAAGGAAAAGAATTTTTAATGTTTTTTATCGTAATTTACATAAATATATTATAATTATATAAAATTTACATTTACAGGAGGATAGTTATGAAAAAATTATTATTGACAATGGTCGCATGTGTTGTGTTATTATCAAATGTTGCATTTGCTGCAACAAAAACTACAAGCACAACAACTGATACAAAAAGTACTATTACATCAAGCAGTGGAGAAAAGTTTCATCTAGATTCAAGAGATCCTGACGGTTGGTAAGCTAGATATTAAGAAAACTATAAAATCAAGTGAATTTATGTTTTAGATTCATTTGATTTTTTTGTTTATAAAATTATAAAAATCAAGAAATATATTAAAAAAATTTTTATATCGCAAATTATGCTAACATTTGACTTTTTAAAGTACAATAATGTAAGTAAACTTTATAGTTTTAGAGAATGTAAACAATAAAAAAATCATGTTAGTAGTTTTTGTAACAGTGATATAAGTAAAAATGTTGCAATTTAGTAAGTTAAGAGGGCATATATTGTTATACTTCTAATTTATAAAAACATTCTATATAAGTTAATGTTGCATTTTAATATAAGGAAAGTATATTAAAATCAAGTGAACTTTCTGTGTTCCACTTGATTTTTATTTATTTTCAAAATGATATATAATTATTTACATAAAAACCGTTGATGCATCATCATTTAGGAGGTAATCCGAGCAAAAAATAATAAATATACAAAAAAGGTGATTTATTATAGAATTAATTTTGCATATCTAGAAATTAAATATAATGGATAAAGGGGATAAGACACATGGCAAATAAATATACAAATGATTCAGACTATATTTTAGAGATATTAGAGGAAGAAGAAGAACGGTTATTACAAAAATTAGGAACAAAATTATATGAAGACGATAAACATTTGTTTTTTAGATATGTCTCTGTTAGAGATACAATGGAAGATATAAAACTAAAAACTATATAAATTAATCTAGAAATAAATTCAATATATTAATGAAGGAATATTAAAGGCTATGTATAAATATAAATTTTATATAAATTTTACATAGCCTTTAATATTTGCCGTCAAAAAATCGTCAAATATTGAATTCTAAAGTATTCTTTATTATTATAAAAGTTAATTTAAATAGTAAGATAAAAAGATTAAAATCCATATGATTACATTATATTATTGTAACTTATGTTTTCTTATGGAAAGGCAGTTTGCTGTGATAAAAATAAATATGGGAAAATTACAACTGTTGCAAAAAAGAATCAAATTCGTTTTGTAGAAGGAATTGATAATATTGAAAAAGTCATAATTCTTCCTAAAGAAATTAAAATAATAAATGATGATATAAGTATTTTTATAAAACCAAATGGGAAAATAGAGCAAGGTGCAACAATAAAACTTAAGGATGCCTATGGTGAAAAAAGATATATAACCATTGGCGTTGGAATAGATAGAATTGATATAAAAGATAGGAGCTATATATGAAAAAACAGGGCAGTATTTTAATTGAAGTAATGGCTTCGATTATGATTTTATCACTAACAACGACTTTTGTTGTAAGTGCTTGTATACAAAGTAATAATATAGCCAAGAAGAGAATTTTACATGAAGAGGTGGAAAGATCAGTTTGCAATTTAATGAAAGAATTTAAGTTTAATGTTCCTAAGAAAGATATATTATCAATGTTAGATAATGGTGAAGTTGGTTTTAAATATGACAAGGATTTTTCAAATAAACTCATTGAAGTGCCTATAAAAGAACTAGAAAAAGGTTCAGATATAGAAGTTAGTAAACTTCAGGATGATAAATTTGGTTTGAAATTAAAAATTAAAGCTGAGATTAAAAGAAATGATAATGATGTATTGATTGAAAAAGAATTTACTAAGAGTTGGTGGATGGATGAAGTATAAAAAAACTGGATTTACGATTATTGAATCTTTAGTATATACTTTTTTAACGACTATGATTTTAGCCTCTGGAATCAGCTTGTTTATATCAATTTATAAATCTTATGTTGATGCAATGAATTTATCAATTAAGTATAATGACTGCCAAAATTTTTTTAATAATTTAGATAGTATAGTATCAGATGGATATAGAGAAATTTTAGTACTTGATAATAATACAGTTTTGTTTTCAAACAATAATGTTAACGATAATTTAGATAAGGTGATCAAATCAAATGAAGGTAAGATCTATGTAAAATATATGAGAAATAATAGTGTAGAGACAATAAAAACTGTACTTGATGATATAGATAATATGGAAATTAAAAAGAATGGAAAATTAATATATTTTATAATTCATGATAAGGATGGGAAGGAATTTATTAAATGCTTTTAAAAAGAAGAGGCTCAGTTTTAATCAGTTCTGTAATGATACTATCACTAATGGGTATAATTGCAGGCTTTATGTTTAAGATCATGAGGAACAATAATGAACTAAGTTCATTATATAATTCAGGCATAGACAAATATGACATGAGTGAAAGTGAAGAAAAAATTCTTTATGGCTTTATGAGGAAACTCAATGAAAGCATAAAAAGTGAGGAAGATTATAAAAATATGTTCATGCAGAATTTTGAAATAGAAAGTAACGACAAGTCAAGTAATCTTAAATTTATTGTTCAAGATAATAAAATGTATTTAACCGCAAATAAAGATAATGAGTTTGATAGAGAAAGAGAAATAAATTGGAATTTTAAAAATGGAGAAATAGTATTGATTCCAACTTATGAATTTAAAGACATACAGAAATAATATACATGTATTATTGAAAAATTATAATCTTAACACTATACCAGAAATACGATACATTTTTCTGGAGCAGGCATGTGAAATTGAGCTGATGATGGTTGTTAAGCAGAGAACGAAAGTGAGTCGAGTTTCCTCTATGGCTTGTTTCATTTCAACTTGTCCAGATTTTGCATCAAAATTTAATAAAGACTGAAGTGGTTTTGTAATTGATTAATAAAGGACAATTGAACATTGATAATTTGAATATATATACTTAAATTGAAAATAGGAGTTTGAAATGAAGAAAGCTATAATTTTTGTTAATAGGAATAATTTTATTTATAATAAAGAAAAATATAGTTTCGATAAATTAAATGAAGTGAAAAGAGTACTTAAAAAGGACATAAAAATAGTTATTTTAGAGGAAGAGCTTTGTTTAAAAAAGTTTGATAATAATGCAAAAAAATTTCAACTAGCAAAGTTTGTTGATTCCTTAATAGAAAAGGAATTTCCTCAAAATGGAGATATATTATATGATTATGAAAAGAAAAATAATGTAATAGTAATATACTATATTAGAGGAGCTAAACGAATTGAAAGGTTAGCAGAAGGTGCTAAGAGGATCGAAGTTAAACCAATTCAATTGATAATTAAAGAAGTTATGAGAAAAGAGTTAAAGGCAAATAATAATAGCGGCAGGGTCTTAATAAAAATTAATGAATACTATTATTATATATCTTTTGAAGCTGGTATATTTGATCATTGTAAAGTTAAAGAAAATAAAGCTAACATAATAAATGAAATATGTGATGATATTAATGGAAAAAAAATATTTGTTGATAAAAGTGCAATTGATATTTTACCAGCAAATGATAACTTTAAAATTATTGAAATTGATATAGGGAGTTTAATAAATGAAACAATATATGAAAAACAAAAATTTTATTCCAGAAAAAGTGTATAAAGAAATACAGTTAAGTCAAAGCAAAAGGGAAATTGGAATATTGGTTATGTTTTTAATAATAAATTTACTTATGCTTCCAACTACTGCAAGCAGAATTAGTGTGAATAGAGAAAATGAGGAACAAGTTCTAAAGGTTGATAATAAAAGAAAAAATCCTGTGTATTTTAAAGATATTAATATTTGGTTAAATAATATTTTTGATGACCGTATTGAAGAAATACATGTGACTAATGGCAAAGGAGAAATAGTAGTTAAGAATTTTGATAAAATTAATGAACTAAGTATAAATCCTTTAATTAAAATAGTTGATATAAATAGTGTAAGTGAGGATAAATATAAATTAGGAGTACATCTAAATGAGTAAACTACATAAAGACATAATGATAATAATTATGATTGCATTAGTATTTGTCCAGATTAGTTGCATAAATTGGAGAGATAAAGGAAAATATATTCAAGAAAATAATTCTCAAAAGGAACCGAAAAGAAATAAAATAACTTTAAAAGAACTTAATGGGGAGTTAAAACAATTAAACTTTAATAATATTATGTCTGCAAATGAAGTTGATGGAAAATGGTACGTTAAACTAAAAATAATAGGTGACAAAAATGAATTGTTAGAACAAATAGAGAAATTAAAAGCATTTGATGTAAATGAATATAGTATTAACAAAAATACCGAGGAAAGTAGTATCATAGTTAAGGTGAGCTCAAAAGATAATATATAGAAAATATTAAAAAAATATAAAATATTATGGTAAAGTATACAGAAATAATTGCAATTATTATTGTCTTTTGATAAAATATGAGTGTTATGTCAACTATTAAGCATTTTAACTTAAAGTTTGAGGGTAAGTAACATCGTAATTAGATTATAAATTTGGAGGGATCTTTAATGATAACAGCAGGAGATATAAGAAAAGGAACAACTTTTGAATTAGAAGGACAAGTTTTTACAGTAGTAGAATTTTTACACGTTAAACCAGGAAAAGGAGCAGCTTTCGTAAGAACTAAGCTTAGAAATGTAATTTCTGGTGGAGTTACAGATACAACTTTTAACCCAACTACAAAATTACAAGAAGCTGTAATTGAAAGAAAAGAAATGCAATATCTTTATTCAGATGGTGAATTATATTACTTTATGGATCAAGAAACATATGAACAAATTCCATTAAATTATGAAAAGGTTGAAGATGCAATAAAGTTCTTAAAAGAAAACATGTTTGCAACAATTAAATTCTTTAAAGGGGATGCTTTCTCAGTTGAAGCTCCAAACTTTGTTGAATTACTAATTACAGAATCAGAGCCAGGGGTTAAAGGGAATACAACAACTAATGCTCTTAAACCAGCAACACTTGAAACAGGTGCAATAGTAAATGTTCCTATGTTCGTTAATGAAGGTGACGTTATAAGAGTAGATACTAGAACTGGCGAATACATGGAAAGAGTTTAAGTCAAACATAAGTTGCTAAGTATATCGCTTAGCAACTTTATTTATATAAGTTCAAATTAACATTGTGAATTTTAATTTGAGAAATTCCTAAAGGATTTCTTCATTAATTAATAATTGAAGATTGATAATTAGAACCGATATAGACTGATTATAAATAAAGAAGGAAGTGAAATGATATGGAAGAGCTTAGAAATGAGATTGATAACTTAAGAAAAAATTTATCTAAGATAGAAAGCAAGGAATATAAGGAATGCTTTGATAATGTGTTTGCTGTTTTAGAAACTATGAATCAAAAAATTGAAGAGTTAACTATAAATCAAGAAGCTATCGAAGAAAATATTAAATTTATGGATGATGATTTAACTAATATCCAAGATGAGTTGTTTGAAGAAGTATCTATAGATGAATTAAATGATATGGAAGATGAGTATACAGAAATCAATTGTATTCATTGTAATAAACCAATTTTTATTGAGCAATCTGCACTAAGCAATAATGATGAAATTCCATGTCCATATTGTCATAAAAATATCAAAAGCAAGTAATGAAATTTCAGTAAAAGGCAATAGAATAACATATTTATTTTAAAGGATCACCCTAAGTGTTTTTTAGGTGGTCCTTTTTGTTTTACATATTTTTATGATAATTAGTAATATTTCAGATGAATGATAAATATTAATTATATATGAGAACGATAGAGGAGGAGGCAGTGAGAACATTGAGGGATGAGGAAATAATAGAAATATTTCCACTTAAAATAAGTGAGATTATTAAGGAGAGAATTAACAAGGAGCAAGTATATGAACTTAGGCTAAAGGTTGGTAAACCAATTTTAGTTTATTCAAAGTTTGGAGAAAATCTTATAAACTATATTATCTCAAAAGAAGATATGAAAAGTATAATGCAAAAGATTTCAAATTATTCTTTATATGCATTTGAGGAAGAAATAAGACAGGGATTCATAACAATAAAAGGTGGGCATAGGATAGGTATTGCAGGCGAATGCGTTATGGAAAAAGGCGAAGTAAAGACTATAAGAAATATATCTTCCTTAAATATAAGAATTTGCAGAGAAGTTATTGGATGTTCAGATAAGATTATGAAATACATTGCTTCAAAAATAAAGATTTATAATACAATAATAATTTCACCTCCTAAATGTGGGAAGACAACAATAATAAGAGATATTGCTAGAAATATATCAAATGGAGTTTTTTCACTAGGAGTTAGTGGTAAAAAAGTGGTTGTAGTGGATGAAAGGAGCGAGATAGCAGCTTGCCATCTTGGAATTCCACAAAGTAATTTAGGATTAAGAACAGATGTCTTAGATAATTGTTTAAAGCGAGAAGGTTTAATAATGGCAATTAGAAGCCTTTCACCAGAAGTATTAATTTGTGATGAGATTGGAACCAAAGGTGATACAGAAGCACTTATGATGGCATTTAATTCTGGGGTTAATATAATCACGACAATTCATGGCTTTACTGTTGAGGATTTATATAAACGAAAAGTTTTTAGTGATTTACTTGAAAATGAGATTTTAGAAAGAGCAATAATCTTAAGTAATAGAAATGGCATTGGAACAGTTGAGAATATATATAGTTTCAAAGGCGGTGAAACTATTTGTTTAAAATAATCATTGCAATAGGAATATTCTTAATTAGTACATATATAGGTTTTATATATGGAGATACATTCAAAAAAAGACAAGATCAGTTAAGAGAGATATTAAAAGCATTAACAATTCTAGAAAATGATATTGTTTATGGGACAACTCCTTTGCCAGAAGCTTTAGAAAATCTTTACAGTAAAATAAACAATCCGTTAAATAATTTAATTAAAGCTATTGCTGACAGATTAATTAAAGGAGATGTAGAAAGTGTATATCAAGGAGCACTAGAAGAATTTAAAGGATTAGAAAATGAATTTTACTTAAATGAAGCTGACAAAGAAATAATGGCAGATTTTTTGAAATCTTTAGGGTCTTCAGGAGTTTTGGGACAGAAAAAGATATTTGCTTTAGCAGTAGAAGGCATAAGAATGAATTTAAGAGAGGCAGAAGATATTGCTAAAAAAAATATTAAGTTATATAGATATCTTGGAGTTTGCCTAGGAGCAATGATAGTTATATTTATTATATAGATTGGAGGAAGACTAATGCACGATATAAGTATTCTTTTTAAAATAGGGGGGGCTGGTATACTGTTAGTGGTTTTAGATAAGGTATTAACGAGCAGTGGAAAGGGGGAAATAGCAGCTATCACGAATATTGCAGGTGTTGTAATAATTCTTCTGATGATAATTTCAATTATAGGGGATTTATTTAGTACAGTTAAGACAATGTTTATTATGTAGGTGTAAGTATTATGTTAATAATAAAAGTTGCGTCTATAGCGCTTATAACATTATTTATCACGCTGTTATTTAAACAATCTAAAAATGAAATAAATACATTCCTTGTTTTAACGGCAGGAGCACTTATACTTCTAATAATGATTGAACCACTTAAAGAAATAATTGATTTTTTAAAACAAGTTGCTGATAAAGCCAATATTGATATGTTGTATATAGGAATTGTGCTGAAAATTTTAGCAATAGCATATATTGCCTCCTTCACTAGTGCCTTATGTAAAGATGCTAATGCAGATAGTCTTGCAACTCAGATAGATATTTCAGGTAAAATAATGATTTTAGTATTAGCAATTCCTATATTGATGGCTGTACTGAATTCCATATTGCAGATATTGTAGGTGTGTATTATGAAGATGACAAAAAGGATTACTTTGCTGGTAATAATGAGTATTGCAATTACTATAGTTGCAAGCTTCATTTCTAACTATACATTTGAAAAAAATAATTTGGCTTATGCGGCTGAATATAATGTAAACTCCAATGACAAGAGTAAAGATACCAAAGCTATAGACAAAGAAGCTAATATTGATGAATTAAATGGTGATGCAAAAGAAAAATTAAATAATTTGTATGATTATATAAGTAAAATGAAGACAGATGTTGAACTTATGAATAATCTAGAACCTGCTGAATATATTAAAGCTTATATTAAAGACGGTAAGGGAAATATTTCTTTAAATACTATGTTTAATGCAGTAACTAGTTTAGTTTTTAAGGAAGTTAAAGAAGTATTAAAACTTATGGTATCAATAGTGACAATAGCAATAATATGTTCATTGCTGAAAAATCTTCAAGAAGCATTTTCAGATGAAAGCATTTCACAAATTGCTTTTTACGCATGTTATGTACTTATGATAATAGTTTTATCAAGAAGCTTTATTATATCAATTTCAATTGCAAAGGCTGTAATAAATGACATATCAAATTTTATGAGTGCACTTTTACCAGTACTAATAACTATGATTTCTCTGTCAGGTGGAATTACTGCTGCTACTACTTTGGATCCAATAGTTCTTGGAGCAGTTGTTTTTATACCAAAGGTGTATTCAAATATTATAATTCCAATGATACTGATGGTATTTGTATTAGAATTTGCAAATAATATTTCAAATGAACATAAAATAACGAATTTATGTAAACTATTTAAGCAAATTACTATTTGGTTTCAAGGAATTATTGTGACTATTTTTATTGGAATATTGACAATTAGGGGGATTACATCTAGTACTATTGATGCTGTAACTCTTAAAACAGCAAAATTTGCAGTAGATAATTTTATTCCTATAGTAGGAAAGGCATTTTCAGATGCAATTACTTCAGTTGCTGGATATTCTTTAATAATAAAAAATGCTATAAGCTCAATTGGGTTAATTGTAATAATTCTAATTTTACTATACCCAATAGTAAAGCTTATGCTAATTACACTAATTTATAAATTGTCAGCAGCATTAGTTGAGCCAATAAGTGACTCAAGGTTAACAAAATCAATAGAAGCTGCTGGAAACTCTATGGTATTAATAATATCTTGTATTTTAACTGTAACATTAATGTTTTTTATTTTAATTGGCATCATAGCATCTTCAGGAAGGTTTATTGTTGGAGGATAAATTATGTTTATAGACGTTTTAAAGAATATTGTTATAACAATTGTAACTGTTCTAATATTTATTAGTGCTGTAGAGATAATGGTGCCAAGCAATAAAATGAAGAAATATGTAAATTTTGTATTAGGATTAATCCTTATATCTGTAATTTTAAGCCCTATAGTTAAGTTTTTATCTAATGGGGACAAGGAAATAGTGAATAGCATTAAAAGCTATGAGGAAATTTTTACTGATAACCAAAATAAATTTAAATCAGATAATGTGAGTACATTGAAGAACAATGGAAAAGAAGATACCAAGAAAGAACTGTTTATAAGGAATTTTAATAAAAATTGTGAGGATTTGCTTAAAAATAAATTTAAGGAGATGACTTTTAAAAGTGAATTGGAGTGTGATGTTGACTTTAATAATATAACTTTTAATATTAAAAAACTAAGAATAGGGATAGCTGATAGCAAAGTAAATAAGATAAAAAAAGTTAGGATTAACAAGGAAAAGACTGATAATAAAGAAGAAAATGAAGAATATTCTGAAGTGGTTAACTATATTTCAAATCAATTAGATATACCTAAAGAGAAAATTGAAATATATAAATTAGAGGAATAGGAGGGGAATCAAATGGATAAAAATCAATTTAAGAATGAGCTTAATAAATTATTAGGGCAAAAAAAAATAAAAAGTCTAATAGCAGTTTGTATAATTCTATTGTTTGTCTATCTTGCCATGGATGTATTTTTAGATACCAATAAAAATTTTAGCCCAAATAAATTATCAACAATGACAAATAAAAAAGATGATGTAAACACTTCAAATATTGTAAATGAAGAAGATGAAAAAAATTATGAAGAAAATCAAAAGAACAATTTGAAAAATATGTTAAAGAAGATGAATGGAGTTGGTGATGTTGAGGTAATGATGACTTTTGAAAATGGAGAAGAAAAGATTCCTGCATATGATAAAAATGGTCAAAAATCTGTTACTGAGGAAACCGATACTGAGGGTGGAAAACGCGTAAATAATCAAAATAATGATTCGTCAAAGGTAGTAATGACAACAAAGGATGGAAATAATGAGCCGTTTATATTAACAACCTATAAACCTAAACTTATAGGTGTTATGATTTTAGCGGAAGGTGCTGAGAATAGCAAAATTAAATATGAAATACAACAAGCTGTATCTAAACTATATAACTTAAGTTTAGATAAGGTTAATGTATATAGTATGAAGAAGTAGCATATAATTTTAAAGAAAAAGAATGGGAGGAAGATTATTATGACAAAGAAACAATGTGGGATTATTTTTACATTATTAGCATTAATATTATGTGTAGGTATGTTAGCAGCTAAGCTTAATAAGGGAGGATTAAATGATCCAACAGATTTAAGCCAAGTACTATCTACTGATAAGGCTAATAGTGATCAAGATGCGCAAGCTTTAAATCAACAAAATAATTTTTATGAAGCTAAAAGTGATAGAGAGCAAAAAGACTCATCAACAATTCAAACTTTAAATCAAATTATTTCTGATTCTAATACCTCAAAAGAACAAAAAGCAGAAGCTACAAAAGAATTGAATCAAAAAACAATGGCAAGGGATTATGAGGGTAGAATTGAGCTTGGTATTAAAAATAAAGGATATGAGGATGCTTTATGTATGTTACAAGGAGAAAAGGCAACAGTAATCGTTAAATCTCAAAATCCTCTACAAGAAAATGAAACTGTAGCAATTCAAGAAATAGTTCAAAATACATCAAAAATAAAAGATGTAATAATTCAAGTTCAAAAATAGTAGAAAAACCATAATATAATTGTAATGTTAAATTATATTTGATATAATAGACAAAAGATTATCATGTTTTGTTATTGCAAAACCTAGGAGGTTAAGTAACATGGAAGATTTAATTCATGAAGAAAATACTGGAGTTGTTAAAATTTCCGATGAAGTGGTAAGCGTTATTGCTGGAATAGCTGCTCAAGAAATTGATGGAATATTAGATAGTCAAGTAGGTGTAACAAACAATTTGACTAGTATATTTAAAGGCAAGAAAAATACTGCAAAAGCTAGTAAAGTAACTTTGGAAGAAGATAAGGCAATTATAGATATGAATATATCAGTTGAATACGGCAGAAAAATAATGGATGTTGCAGCACAAGTTCAAGAGAATGTTAAGAAAACTGTTGAAGCTATGACTGGATTAAGTGTAGAAGCTGTGAATGTTTCTGTTCAAAATATTTATTTGCCAAAAAAGGAAGAAAATGAATCTAATTAGTTTGATTTTCACCCTCTGAAATTCTCAGAGGGTGTTTCTATGCGAACAATAGATAGTTTAAAACAAGTTAAAATTGTGTATAATTAAAAATATACTTTAGATTATTGATACATATTTAGGAGGAATTATAAAATATATGAATAGAAAATTATCAAGAGAAAAAGCAATGGAGTTATTATTTGGAATCACGTTAAGCAAGGATTCAATTGAAGAAGCAATGGAAGGTTTCACAGAAAATTATGAAGGAAATATAAAGGATATTGATTTAGACTACATAAAACAAGCTTTAAATGGAGTTGAAACTAATAAAGAAGAAATTGATAAAGTTATAGAAGTTAACTTACATAATTGGAAACTAGAAAGAATATCTAAAGTAAATTTAAGTATATTAAGACTTGCAACTTTTGAATTATTACATGATGAAACAGTTCCAAGAAACGTTGCTATAAATGAAGCATTAGAAATAACTAGAAGATATTCAGATGAAAAAAGTGTATCCTTCATTAATGGAGTGCTTGATAAAATTAAATAATAGTGATTTTCAAATTTTAGCAATAGCTTGAAATAACCAGTAACATAAACTAGAAAGTAGGTAGATTATCAATGGGGCAAATTATTAATGGCAAAGAAGTTGCATTAAAAATAAAAGACGAAATAAAAGAATTTGTAGCAGCAAGAAAAGAAAAAAAACTTGCTGCACCTAAAATTGCATCAATATTGGTTGGAAACGATGGGGGATCAATTTATTATATGTCTAGCCAGGAGAAAGTAGCTACATCTCTTGGAGTGGAATTTTTAAAAGTAACTTTAAGTGAGTCTTGTAATGCTGAAGAGGTTATAAATGAAATACATAAATTAAATGAAGATAATAGTGTTCAAGGTATAATACTTCAATTACCACTTCCAGATAAGTTTGACGAAAAGAAGATTATTAAAGAAATATCACCTAACAAAGATATAGACTGTCTTACATTTGAAAGCCAAGGAAAATTATATATGGGTGAGCCAAGATTTTTGCCATGTACACCTAACTCTGTAGTAACATTGATTAAAAGCCTGAATATAGATATTACTGGAAAGAATGTTGTAGTTCTTGGAAGAAGTAATATTGTAGGTAAACCAGTAGCACAACTTTTGCTAAATGAAAATGCAACTGTTACTATTTGTCATTCAAAAACTAAAAATTTAAAAGAAGTTTGCAAAAGTGCAGATATCTTGGTTGTAGCAATTGGTAAGCCAAAATTTATTGATGAAAGCTATGTTAATGAAAATTCAGTAGTAATTGATGTTGGAACTTCTTCTTTTGAAGGAAAAATAACTGGAGATGTGGATTTTGATAAAGTAATAGATAAGTGTAGCCTTTTGACACCAGTTCCAGGTGGAGTTGGTGCATTAACTACAACTCTATTGATTAAAAATGCATGTGAGGCGTTAAAAGAAAATGAATATTAAGACGTTAACAGTTTCAGAGGTTACTAATTATATTAAAAGAATGTTAGACAATGATTTCATTTTAAGTAATCTCTCTGTAAAAGGAGAGATTTCTAATTTAAAATATCATAGCAGTGGACATATATATTTTTCTCTTAAAGATAATAATGGAAAAATTAATTGTGTTATGTTTAAAAGTAGTGCAATGCTACTTAAGTTTGCATTAGAAGAAGGCATGGAAGTTATAATTAAAGGAAGAGCTTCAATTTATCCAGCTACTGGTAGTTTTCAACTATACTGTGAGGAAATACGCAAAGAAGGTATAGGTGATCTTTTTGTTAAGTTTGAAAAGCTTAAAGAAAAATTATCTAAAGAAGGCTACTTTGATGAAGCTCATAAAAAAATTCTTCCTAAATATCCTGAAAGAGTTGGAATAGTGACTTCGTCAACAGGAGCAGCTATCAGGGATATTATTAATGTTGCAACGCGAAGAAGTAATTTAGTTGATTTGGTTTTATATCCAGCAAAGGTTCAAGGCATAGATGCCTATAAGGAAATAATTGAAGGTATAAAATATTTCAATAAAAAGAACTCTGTTGATATAATAATAGTTGGCAGAGGTGGTGGATCAATCGAAGAATTATGGAATTTTAACGAAGAAGAGTTAGCTAAAGCAATTTATAATTCAAAAATACCTATAATTTCAGCAGTTGGTCATGAAATAGATTTTACAATTTGTGATTTTGTAGCAGATGTAAGAGCAGCAACGCCATCTCAGGGAGCTGAAATTGCAGTTCCTTTAAGTAGTGATATAAGAGATAAAATAAGTGATATATCGAATAGAATAGATAAAAAGATAGATAGCAAATTGCAAAGCTGTAAAATTGAATTAAGTGGTGCAGAAAGGCTTTTGAAGCTGAATTCTCCTATAGCTAAGATATCTAATTCATATTTGGAATTAGATAAATTGCAAGAACGACTAAGATTTGTAATTAAGGCAAAACTTAAGAAGGAGAAGAGTGCAATAGAAAATTTAAATAACTTGCTATTTGCTCATAATCCTATTAATGTTATATCTAAAGGATATGCTATAATAGAAGATAATGATAACAATTTAATAACATCAAAAGAGATGTTAAAGGAAAGTAAAGAAATAAAGATTATTCTTAAAGATGGCGAAACAAAAGGGAATTTTACAACATTAGAATAGGAGTTTAAATCATGGCTAAAAAAGAGAGTTACGAAGAAATGCTAATTAAGCTTCAAGAAATTTTGAATAATTTAGAAAATGATGAGTTGAATCTAGAAGAGTCTATGAAGTCTTATGAGGAAGGTGTTAAGCTCATAAATAAGATTTATAAAGTACTAGATTCATATGAGGCTAAAATTTCTATAATTAAAGAGGAAAAAGAAGTGGAGTTTAATGATGGAGATGGAGATAAATAATCTAAAGCAAGATATCGATAGTTATTTAAAAGATTACTTTATAAATAAAGGTACATACAATAAAGTTATATATGATTCGTGCAGCTATAGTTTAAATATAGGAGGAAAACGAATAAGACCTATATTGTTAGCTTTAACTTATTATATATACAAAGAAAATTATAATAAAGTTATTCCAATGGCAGCTGCAATTGAGATGATACATACTTATTCATTGATTCATGATGATTTACCATGTATGGATGATGATGATTTACGAAGGGGTCAACCTACAAATCATATAAAATTTCAAGAAAATATTGCAGTACTTGCAGGTGATGCATTATTAAATGAAGCTATGATAATTATGATGAAATTTGCTTTGGAAAATAAAGAAAATTCATTATTAGCAGCCCATGAAATAGCTGCTGCTGCTGGAGCAGAAGGTATGATAGGTGGTCAGGTTGTTGATATTGTTTCAGAAGGAAAAGAAATTTCTAAAGATGAGTTAGAATATATGCATGCAAAAAAAACAGGTGCTCTCATTAAAGCATCAATAGTTGCAGGCGCTATTTTAGCAGATGCACCAAAAGATGACTTGGAAATGTTTGAAAAGTATGGAGAGAAGCTTGGTTTAGTATTTCAAATAAAAGATGATATTTTAGACGTTGTTGGTGATAAGAATAAGCTAGGAAAAAATACACATGCAGATGAAGAGCATAATAAAACCAATTTTATATCAGTTTTTGGATTAGAAAAGTGTATTGATTTATGTGAATCATTAACTGAAGAATGTATAACAATTCTTAATAATTTAAGTGTTAATGCTGAATACTTAGTAAATTTAACGTATAATCTTTTAAATAGAGAAAATTAACAAAGGGAATGAGTGTAATGAAATTATTGAATAAATTAAACTTCCCAGAAGATTTAAAAAAACTTAATGATGATGATTATAATATACTAAGTGATGAAATCAGGGGATTTTTAATAGATAGTGTTTCCAAAACTGGAGGACATTTGGCATCTAATTTAGGTGTTGTAGAGCTTACTTTAAGTTTGTTCAAAGTATTTAACTTTGATAATGATAAAATAGTGTGGGACGTTGGACATCAAAGTTATGTATATAAGATTTTGACTGGTAGAAAAGATAAGTTTGAAAAACTTAGACAATATAATGGTATGAGCGGCTTTCCAAAGAGAAATGAAAGTAAATACGATTCTTTTGATACTGGACATAGTAGTACTTCAATATCTGCAGCACTTGGAATTGCAAGAGCAAGAGATTTAAAGAAAGAAAAATATAATGTGATTTCTGTAATAGGAGATGGAGCTTTAACTGGTGGAATGTCAATTGAAGCGCTCAATGATGTTGGATTTAGAAAGACAAAGATGATTATTATATTAAATGATAATCAAATGTCCATATCAAAAAATGTTGGAGGATTGTCTAGGTATTTAAATAAGCTTAGAATAGATCCAAGTTATAATAAATTGAAAACAGGTATACATGCATCGTTAGATACTTCAAATTTAGGAAAAAATATAGCAGGAAAGATATCAAAAGTTAAAGATAGCATTAAACAGCTGGTGGTTCCTTCTATGTTTTTTGAAAATATTGGAGTAAAATACATTGGCCCAATTGATGGTCATGATATTGCTTCTATGACAGAGGTGTTATTAAAAGCTAAAGAAATTAATGAACCAGTTATAATTCATGTTTTGACTCAAAAAGGAAGGGGATATACTCTAGCAGAAGAAAGTCCAAGTAAATATCATGCTATAGCTCCTTTTGATCTTGAAAGTGGAGAACTAAATGTTTCACCTAAAAATAATTATTCAAAAGCATTTGGGAAGGCATTAGTAAATTTAGGAGCTAAAGATGACCGAATAGTAGCAATAACTGCAGCTATGCCAGAAGGAACTGGACTTAAATGTTTTTCAGAGAAATACAAAGAAAGATTTTTTGATGTAGGAATTGCAGAAGAGCATGCAGTTACCTTGGCAGCTGGGATGGCGAGTAATGGACTAAAACCTGTATTTGCAGTATATTCGACTTTTTTACAAAGGGCATTTGATCAAATTTTACATGATGTTTGTATTCAAAATCTCCCTGTGGTATTTGCAATAGATAGAGCTGGAATAGTTGGAGAGGATGGAGAAACCCATCAAGGAATTAACGATTTATCATACTTATCCATGATTCCTAATATACATATAGTTGCGCCAAAGTGTTTAGAAGAAGTTGAAGTTTTATTGGAATGGGCTTTAAAGAAAAATGCTCCAGTTGCTATTAGATATCCTAAAGGTGGAAATATTATTAATAATCTTTCTCCAATAAAGGAAGTTGAAGAAGGTAAATGGGAAATAATAAACAATGGTTCTAAAGTATGTATAATTGCAACAGGTAAGATGGTTCAACATGCTATGATTGCAAAAGATATACTTTATGAAAAAGGAATCAATCCAATGGTAATAAATGCAACCTTTATCAAACCAATTGACAAAGATTTACTAGAAAATATTAAAAAAGAAGGATATAATATTCTAACTATAGAAGATAATATTTTAAAGGGTGGATTAGGGTCTGCTATTAAAGATTATTTAATTGGAACAGATTATAAAGGTAAGATTAAATCACTTGGATACAATGATGAATTTGTTTCACAAGGCAGTGTAGAAATATTATATAAAGCATATGGATTAGATTGCGATAACATAAGTAAGGTTGTTATACAGCTTTATGATTAAAAGGAGATACACATGGCAGAAAAAAAAGAAAGACTTGATTTACTTTTAGTTGAAAAGGGCATAATTACTTCAAGAGAGCGAGCAAAAGCATGCATCATGGAAGGAAAGGTCTATGTTGATGGACAAAAAGTAGATAAGGCAGGAGAAAAAGTGAGTTTTGCTGCTAATATAGAATATAGAGGAGAAACTTTAAAATATGTTAGCAGGGGTGGACTTAAATTAGAGAAAGCAATGAATACTTATGAGCTCTCATTAGAAGATAAAGTTTGTATGGATATTGGAGCCTCTACTGGCGGTTTTACTGATTGTATGCTTCAAAATGGAGCGAAAAAAGTTTTTTCAGTTGATGTTGGATATGGACAGTTTGCTTGGAAGCTTAGAACAGACGAACGTGTAGTTTGTATGGAAAGAACTAATATAAGATATGTTACCCTAGAAGATATAGGAGAACCTTTAGATTTTGCTTCAATTGATGTATCTTTTATATCACTAAAGAAAATAATGCCAGCAACTTTAGGCCTTTTAAAAGATACTGGTGAAGTTGTTGCTCTTATAAAACCACAGTTTGAAGCTGGACGTGAAAAAGTTGGTAAAAAAGGTGTTGTAAGAGAGGCAAGTACTCATAAAGAAGTAGTTCATAATATTGTTGATTTTCTTTTGGAACAAAACCTTAATATACTAGGAGTAGGATATTCTCCAATTAAGGGACCGGAAGGAAATATAGAATATTTAGTTTATTTTACAAAGGATCAAAAGAAAGAAAGTAATTTTAAAAAAGAAGATATAGATACAGTAGTTGAAGCATCACATGTAGAAATTTAACTTCTTTTGGAGGGGCTATGAATAATATTGGAATTGCTATTAATCCATCAAAGGATAAAGACGATAAAATATTAAAAAGAGTTGTTAATAAATTTAAAAATAAATTTAATTTAAATGATATTTCGGTTTTTAATTCATTTGATATAGGTGAACAAAATTTAGAGGATATTGATTTACTTGTGGTATTAGGTGGGGACGGAACTTTATTAGGAATAGCACGCTCCCTAAATGAAACTTTTCATGGACCAATTTTAGGCATAAATATAGGTAATTTAGGATTTTTATCAAGTGTTGAAATATCAAACATTGATTTTGCTTTAAACAAGCTTTATGAAGGTAAATACAATGTTGTAGATAGAATGATGTTAAATTGTATAGTCGAAGATGAAAATACAAAAGAAGAAGTTACAGCTTTGAATGATATAGTTCTTGCAAGAGGAACCTTATCAAGAATGGTCAAATTCACAATATTTGTTGATGGCAAAATATATACGACTTTTAAAGGTGATGGACTCATTGTAGCTACACCTACAGGTTCTACAGCGTATTCTTTTTCGGCTGGAGGTCCATTTATATCTCCAGAGTTAGAGCTTATTACTATAACACCTATATGTCCTCATACTAAGAGTATGCAGACTATAGTATTAAGTGGTAAAAGTATGGTTGAAATATTTGCTGATCATGATGAAGAAAAAATATATTTGACAGTAGATGGGCAAAAATCAATTAGAATTACTCAAGAAACATCTGTAAAGATAAGTAAAAATAATAAGAATTTTAAATTACTATTATTTGATGATTACGACTATTTTAAGGTTTTAAGAAGTAAAATATTAAATAATTCTAAAGAATGTGATGGTGATAAACTATGAAATCAAAAAGGCATACAAAAATACTAGAGATTATAGGCTCGAGAGAAATAGAAACTCAAGAGGAATTAGCAGAAGCATTAAAAAAAGAAGGCTTTGATGTAACACAAGCAACTGTATCTAGAGATATTAAAAATTTAAAATTAATAAAAATTCAAGCTTCAAGTGGAAAGTCAAAATATGTTGTTTCAGCTGGAGAACAAAAAAATATTATAGATAGATTAAGTAATATCTTAGTTAACACAGTACTTTCAGTAGAAAATGTAGATAAAATGGTAGTTATTAAGACTATTACAGGTTCGGCACCAATTGCAGCTGAGGCGATTGATAATTTAGAAAGTGCTGATATTGCAGGGACAGTAGCGGGAGACAATACTATTTTTATTTTAGTTAGAAGTGTAGAAAGTGCTGAGGACTTAGTAGAAAAAATAAGAAAAAGAATGTCATCATAGGAATAAGGTGGGATTATATGCTAATTCAATTAAATATTAAAAATTTTGCACTAATAGAAGAGATGACCATAAACTTTAGCGAAGGGTTTAATATACTATCAGGAGAAACAGGCGCAGGAAAATCTATTATGATAGATGCGATAGACTTTGTACTTGGTGGAAAGTTTTATAAAAATCTTATTAGAACAGGTGAAGATAAGACTTATGTAGAAGCTTTATTTACGCTTGAAAAGTCTAGAGTTTATGAAGTTTTAGAAGAGTTAGATATTGAATATGAGGACTTATTGATCATTTCAAGAGAAAGTCATGTTAGTGGAAAAAATTTAATCAAAGTCAATGGAAAAAGTTTAATAACATCGCAGCTTAGAAAAATAAGAGTAAAACTTTTAGATATACATGGACAGCATCAAAATCAAGAACTTTTACAAAGAAATACGCATATAGCATATTTAGATGGATTTGTAGGAAATGAAATAATTGCCCCATTGGCTAGGTTCAGTGAATTAAGAGAAGACTTAATGGGTGTAAGAGAAGAAATTAAAAGAATTTGCGGTAATCAAGATAGGGAAAAGCTTTTAGATTATTTAAAATTTCAAATAGAAGATATAGAAAAAGCAAAGTTAAAGCCTGATGAAGAAGAAAATTTAAAAGAAGAATATAATATTTTAGCTAATGCTGAAAAGATAAATAGTAGTTTATCTGTATCCTATGGAATATTAAGTGGAAATGAAGATGGAAATGTAATAGATTCAATTTCAAAGATAGTTCAAGAATTATCAAGTGTAGAAAATCATTTTGAAAAAATTAAAAAGAATAAACAAGCCATTGAAGAAGCTTTTTATGCCTTAGAAGAAGTAAGTCATGAAATAAGAGACATGGTTGAAGATGTAGTTTATGATCAAGATGCTTTGGATAAAGTAAATGCTAGAATTTATGAAATAAACTCATATAAGAAAAAATATGCTCCAAGCATTCCGGAAATTTTAAATTATTATGAAAAAATAAAAAAAGAACATGATGAAATAATAAACTCAGAAAAGATAATACAAGAATTAGAGCAAAAAGAAAAAGAAATATTATTAAAAATGGAAGAACAGGCTTTAATTATTCATGATATTAGAATAGATAAAAGCAAGTATTTAGAAGAAAAAATCTTAAGAGAACTTGCGTTTGTTGGATTAGAAAAGTCAAGGATGGAAATAAGTGTTTTAAGACAAGACGAGTTTAATGAAAAAGGTTTTGATGAAGTTGCTTTCTTAATCTCTACTAACCCTGGCGAACCACTTATGCCACTAGAAAAGGTATTATCTGGTGGAGAGTTATCAAGAATAATGTTAGCATTAAAATGTGTATTTGCAGAAAAAGATGAAATACCAACTTTAATCTTTGATGAAATAGATACAGGAATTAGTGGAGCAGTTGCGCAAAGAGTTGGAGAAAAAATGTATCAATTATCTAAAACGCATCAAATTTTATGCATAACTCATTTACCACAAATTGCAGTATTATCTGATTATCACTATTTTGTCATGAAAAATGTAAAAAATGATAAGACCTTTACGGAAATAAAGATTTTGGAAAAAGAAGAAAAAGAACTAGAGATTTGTAAAATGCTAGCAGGTGATGAAGTTACAGAAGCTACATTAAACAATGTTAAAGAAATGATAAAAATAAGTGAAATTAAAAAAATTGAAATTAAAAAATAAATACATATAAAGAGTAAAATTGGTAAAAATAAAACTATGTGATACATAGTTTTATTTTTTTTATTCTTTAAGAATTTATAATGAAGTAAAATCTGTGGAGAATATATGAAAAGGCTATTTAACTGAGTTACGTATAAGAAAAGAATAAAAAAACAAATCATATTCGCCTGCCAGAATTTTCTCACATGCGTTCGAAAAAGGCAGATGCGTAAAAAAAATTTATTGTATGAAAGAGATAAAATAATTGTATTTTTAAAATTTAGTATAAGCTATTTTTTTTGTCTATAATAACAGAGTTCTTATAGGATAGTAGTTTAATTAAAAGGGAAAATTAAAATTAGTAAGCAGAAGGAGGAGATAAACATGAAGAAACTATTTATATATACAACTAGCTTGATTATTACTCCAATACTTATTTTAATTTTAATGACCTTCATTAATTTAAGTAAATTACCAGATAAGATTTATACTAAAGATGAAAAAACGGTTCAATCATTAGCTCCAATCGGAAATACAATAAATAAGGTTAAAAATGAAAAAAATCAATATGAAATTAAATTTTTAGGAATGATTTCTTTAAAATCATTGCAAGTTGAAAAAATTAAAGATATTGAAATATATCCAGGAGGCAATCCTATAGGTGTAAGGGTAAATAGTCAAGGAGTTTTAGTAGTAGGATATTCAGAGATAGAAGTTGATAATAAAAAGGAAGAAAGTCCTGGTAAGGCATGTGGGCTTGAAATAGGAGATGTGATATTAAAGGTTAATGGAGAAGATATGGAAAATTCCTTAGATCTGCTAAAAACAATTAAAGAATGTGATAATGGAAATATAAAAGTTGATTTATTAAGGAATGGAGAGAATATTACAAAAAATGTACATCTAATAAAAGAAAATAATAAAGATTATAAAATTGGATTATGGATTCGAGATTCAACTGCTGGAGTTGGGACAATGACGTTTTATGACTCTAATACAAAAAAGTTTGGAGCATTAGGACATCCAATAACTGATTGTGATACAAATGAACCCTTTTTAATTAAGAGAGGAGATTTGTTAGAATCATCAATAATTAGTGTAAGAAGAGGCGAAAGAGGAGCGCCAGGAGAATTAAAAGGAATATTTTTGCATGAAGACAATCCAACTGGAAAAATCGAAAAGAATACGCAAAGTGGAATATTTGGGGAAATAGTAAATTCTGAAATGATAAAAAAATACTCGAAGCCGTTAAAAATTGGATTTAGAGATGAGATTTCTTTAGGTAAAGCATCAATAATAACAACAATTGAT
Source organism: Clostridium saccharoperbutylacetonicum N1-4(HMT) (assembly GCF_000340885.1). Lineage (NCBI taxonomy): Bacteria > Bacillati > Bacillota > Clostridia > Eubacteriales > Clostridiaceae > Clostridium > Clostridium saccharoperbutylacetonicum. The sequence continues at coordinate 2,980,705 of NC_020291.1, forward strand.
GAAAATGGACCTCAAGAATTTGATATAGAAATAGAAAAAGTTTTAAATCAAAGCACAGCAAATTCAAAGAGCATGCTAATTAAAATTACTGATCCAAGGTTATTGCAAAAAACAGGAGGAATAGTTCAAGGAATGAGTGGTAGTCCTATAATTCAAAATAACAAGATCATTGGAGCTGTAACTCACGTTCTTATAAACAAACCAGATACAGGATACGGAATTTATATAGAATGGATGCTTCAAGATGCAGGAATAATAAAATAATAGTTTAGGTGGAGTTAAATTTCCACCTAAATTATTATTTTATGCCATTTTATACATTGTAGAAAAAGCAATATAAATATATAATAAATATATAATAACTTATTTATTGATAACAGAGGAAAATATAGTTACATATTATTTAGAAAAAATACTTTTAAAGTATTTTTTAGGAATAGTATTTACTTTTGGTTAAAAAAAGTGTATAATTTACAAATAGTGGAAGATAAATACATTATTAAACTTAACTCTATGAAATATTTAAATTATTACCAATATATTTGTAATTGTTAAATTTAAAGGAAAAGGTACATACCCTAAAATATTCTAAAATATTATTCTATAATTAAGAAAAAGATATATTTTATAATATTTGAATAATTATTAAAGGGAAAATTATGGGGTAAGAAAATTTATCAAAATATAAACATAATAAATGAATGGACAAAAGGAGAGAAAGAAAGATGGAAGATTCAAAAATATCTGTACTTATTGCCGATGATAACAAAGAATTTTGTAGCATTTTAAATGATTACTTATTAAACCAAAAGGATATCGTTGTCACTGGTATTGCAAAAGATGGTAGAGAAGCCTTAGATTTGATTGTAGAGAGAAAGCCTGATTTAGTTATTCTAGATATAATTATGCCTCATTTAGACGGACTAGGAGTTTTAGAAAAATTAAATACAATGAATTTAGAAAAAGTTCCAAGAATAATAATACTATCTGCAGTTGGGCAAGATAAAATAACTCAACAAGCTATAACTCTTGGTGCAGATTATTATACTGTAAAGCCTTTTGATATGGAAGTATTCACTAAGAGAATAAGAGAAATGTTCAATGGGGCTCCAGCGCAAGAATCTAATGTTAGAGCAAGTTCATATATGCAATCACCAGTAATGACTTCTGGTGAACCAAAATCAAAAACACCAGTAGATTTAGAAACAGAAATTACTAATATCATACATGAAGTTGGCGTTCCAGCTCATATTAAAGGTTATATGTATTTAAGAGAAGCTATAACTATGGTAGTAAACGATATGGAGCTATTATCAGCAGTAACAAAGGAATTATATCCTTCAATAGCTAAGAAGTACAATACAACAGCTTCAAGAGTAGAAAGAGCTATAAGACATGCAATAGAAGTTGCATGGGGTAGAGGACAAATAGATGCTATTAATAGACTATTTGGATATACTGTTCATACAGAAAAAGGTAAACCTACAAATAGTGAATTTATCGCTATTATCGCTGATAAGCTTCGTTTGAAAAACAAGGTTAGCTAGGTCTAATGACAGACTTATTTAGTGAAAATTTCATATCGATAAACATAATGAAAATCGCTATGGATTTTAGCATTTCGTATCTATGAACTTAAAATTAAATTGTTAAATAAATACCTTTTGTACGTCAGTTCAAGCACTGATGTATAGGAGGTGTTTTTTCTTTGCCAAGAATTATTAAAAAAACAAAACTAATGATAGATTTAATTCAAGATTTTTTAGATTATTGTAACTATAAAAATTTATCTATTAAAACTATTAAATCTTATAATCAAACATTAATTTTATTTATGCGATACCTTGAAGAAGAAAAGGATATTACAGATATTAATAAGATTAATAAAGATATTGTACAAGAATACATTACATTTACAAAAGATAGGGGGAAATATAGTTTTGTAGCAAGCATAGATGGAATGGTTAAAGCTAATATTGATAGAAAATCAGATGATAAAGCAAAATACGGTATCTAAATGTAAATTTGTAAAAACTGAAAGAAAAGCCAAAGATCAATTAACAGATGCTGAGTTCAATAAACTGATAAAATCTATAGATATTACAAAATTTCATGAGTATCGTGATTATATTATATGTAATATTATTATGGATTCTGGGATGAGACTAAATGAAACTTTAAATTTAACTATTAATGATGTTGATTTTACAAGAAGAACTATTTTAATACCATCAGAGATTAACAAGGGTAGAAGAGACAGAGTTGTTTATTATAGTCAAACAATTATTCATAAGCTTAGTAAAATTTTAGGACATAGCTCGGTGACTGTTACCGAAAAATCCTATCTTGATTTAATGGACGAGGATTTTAGAAAAAAATATCAGAGATTTAGTCCTTTAGAAAATATGAATAGAAATAATTATTAGGGAAAGATTATACAACTAAAAATTTGAAGAGATAAAAATTAAATAAAAAAATAGGTGAGTTGTTACCAGCAACTTACCTACTCTAAAACTACAATTGAATATAGTTTATAATCTGTACCATCTTATTCAAGTGGTAACATAATCTCGATAAAATTATGATATCACAAATTTTTCAAAAAATAAAGATGCTATGGTTTATTAAGTTCGCAAAATTTTAAAGCGAACTTTACTTGCTATGCGATGGGACAAGTATAAAATATCCCATAGGTCTGGTCAACCGATGCTATAGAGTGACAATGTCATATAAAGCTAGTATTAATTATCTTTGTTATAAATGCTAGGAAAGTATTTATATGACATAGGTGCGTGGCGACCAATACCTTTATAAATAACAGCTTCGGTGGTTACTTGGTGTCTAAAGGCGGGTAAAGAGTAGTGATTTAACAACTAGGACAAGTATTAGTTGGTAAAACTGCTTATACAGAAATGTAATTAATAACAAAGATTTGAAGCGATTCCTATTCAACTCAAAACATTAGCTTTAGAGTTAATTTGCTTATGAACTATCAAGAATTTAATTTTTTTGATAGCTTATAGGTAAATTATTTTTTTTGCTCAAATTCTTCAATTTAAAACATTATTCTCTGGGCATTGTTCATAAGTCGAGTTTTACTTAAAAATTATTCAGTAAATCAGCCTTTGGTAAGAAAATAAAAAAATGACTTATTGTGGTGTAATAAGTCATTTGAAAATAGTACTGAGTTTGGACAATATTAAATTATAGTTGCAGTAATAATTTAACAAGCCTAACAATTATGATTATAAGAAGTAATTGTGACAACATTATGTCAAATTAATTAACTTAATATAAATTATTCTATTTAAGATAGTAAATGAAATGATGAGTAGATAATTATAAAAATAAAAAGGACAATCTGTTAATGGGTAACAGACTATCCTGAATACTGTGTTAAAGGGTAATATATTTATGAAAAATTATCATCATCATGGTTTTATTATAAAAGGTAATTGTGGCAAGATTATGTCAGGTTGATTAAATTAAGGTGAATGATTTCTTAAATATAATTAAGGTTTATGGCTGATGAACTATACAGTTCTTTGGTCTTTTTAAAGAGATATAAATGAAATTAAAAATTTATTACATGATAAAACCGATTCATGTGAACTTAAGTTAAAAAATTATTTAGTTGAAATAGATAAAAATAATTTAATTAATCCATCCGAGATAGATTATTAGATAAATGTAAAAGGCTCAATATAAGCAATGTAGGTTGTTCATATATTAAAAATGAAATAGTAGCTTATAGAAGTGATAATAATGCTGAAGATATAATTGCTAAGGCAGAAATACATAATGGATGAAAATGGTTATGTAAATATTGGCAATGCAGTTGAAAATATGTTACAACAACTTAGAAAGGTGGCTTAATTATGAGTAATATGATGATGGTTAAGAAAATGGTAAGAGGTGGATTTACACTTAACGAGGCTGATGAATTAATGGATAAATTATCTGAATGTTCTGAGAGACAAGTTATAGACGATCTTAAGCAAATTGAATTTGAATCATCACTTAAAACCGAACAGGTATTGGAAGATTGTCTTGATACAATATCTGGATTGGAAGCTAATGAAGAAAATATATTGACTATTAATCAATGTAAAAGATCATTGGAATTTATTGAAATTGCAACTTCTGAGAGTTGAAGAGATGATAGTAGCAGAGAAACAAGTTAAAGAATTAATATGTAATTAATAAAAAAAATGAAATTATGTCGAAAATTATCAACAAATATCCTAACAATATGTTATAATATTTGTAAACTATAACATAGGAGGAATCAAATGATAAAAGAATGTAAAAAAGGTTATGATGTGAATGTAAGAAAAATTGGTACACAGACAAATATAATTCTACCTTTTGCAAATGATGGCGCAAATTTAAGATGTAAAACTGAGAAGTGTGAATTTATTGAAACATGTGAGTATAAAGATTATATAAATAATACAAAGAAATAAATTAGATTATATAGAGGTGTGAGTAAAATAAAAACTCACATCTTTTGTTTTATATAAAGTTTTTATTACGCATCGCTTCCCAAAAAGAGAAAATAGGGTATAGGCTGGTAACTATAATCTTTGCTTATAGTGTCTAGATAAGCATAAAATTATGTACTTAAATAATTACGAAATTAGCACTTGTCTTTGGTAGGATGGAGTGCCTTTTTCAAAGGACTACTGAATTGATATGTAAACAAATACTAAATCACTGATGAAGCACTACTTGGTTGGGGTGCTTTTTCTTTTATTATTTTTTATGTTAAAAATATTATAATTATTTAAATACAATATAAAAATGAAAAATAAATTTAAATAAGTGGACAACCGACTAAACAGGTTGTTGAAAAAGGAAGGAATTATTATGTGTAAAATTAATGGAGTATATTTAATTAAAAACAATGTGACTAAAAGAATTAGAATAGGCTCAGCAACTGATATTGATAAGAGATTTAGCCACTATAAGAGTCAGTTAGCAAATGGATTAGGTAATAAAAACATGGTTGAAGATGTTGTTAATTATGGATTAGACAGTTTTGAGTTTATTGTATTAGAGGAATGTGCTATAGAAGATTTATTTAAGACAGAACAAAAGTATATGAATTTATATAGTGATTGCTTTGATAAAGACTATGGATATAACAGTAATATGGTTAGGAAAAGAGAAAAATATATTAGAAATTTAGACAAAGCAAAAGAATATAAGGAAAAGCGTTCTAAGATAATTTATGGAATTAGATGCATTAGTAAAAGTTGTTAGAGACAATGGCACTAATTTAAAAGTTACTTGTGTTCTTTTGTTAGTGTATGTTTTGATAAATACTGCAATGGATATTGTTTGGGAGAGTAAGGGTAAAAATAATGGGAAAGAGATTTTATAGTAAAAAAATTACTGATTCAGATGGAATTAAGTGGGATTCTGAAACTGAATACAATTATTATCAATACATATTGAAAAATAAGGACAAACTAGGAATTAATAATGTTCAAAGGCAAGTTAAATATATAATTCAAAATAAATTTAGAGATAAGAATAATAAGGCAGTTAGGGAGATATCTTTAACTGTCGATTTTGTATTGGAGTTCTTACTACTGGTGAAATGATTATGGTTGATTGTAAAGGTTGCAAGGAAACGATAGAAGAAACTTTTAAAATTAAGTGGAAAATGATGAAGTTAAAATATCCTTAATATGATTATAAAGTTGTAGTTTGGAATAAGAAATTAAAAGAATTTATGGAAAATTAAAATTAATTTGGAAAATAAAAAGGAATTTTACATTCCTTGTATAATGTATTATATAGAGGAGGTGAAGGAATGAAAAAGTTAATTGTTATAGCACTTACCGCTTGTACGTTATTTGGTTCTACAATTAGCGCATCAGCATCTGTATTTAATGGAAGCCAACCGACTAAAATTAATGCAACAGACATTAGTAATTTATTTGGTGGAAAAGAACCAACTAAAATTAATGGAACAGATTTAAGTAATTTATTTGGTGGTTCTCAACAAACAAATGCCATTACAAATTATAGTAAACTAGGAGTCGGACATTGGACTTCCTTGACAGGAGATTCAATAAAAGTTGTGTCTGGATCGGAATATGTTACTATACAAGGTATGATTGTAATTGGAAAAGCACCTGGAACAGCTGTAATTGACGCATACAAAAATGGAGTTTTATATTCACGACAATATCTTACTATTGTTAGGTATTAAAGAATGTAGAATTACATAAAAACTGAAAGAACTCTAGAAATAGGGTTCTTTTATTATACTAATTTGTAGAACTTAATAAAGTATTTTGCCATCTTTTACATAATTGTATATATTGGGGTGAAATTTATGAATGATGTGAAATTCTTAAAATATATTATGAAAAAAGAAAATAAACTAGAAGATGACTACGATATGAAAGAGTTATTCAATATAGCAAAAGAAATGGAGTTGCACCTATTAAATAAAAAATAAATAGATATTTATTGAAATAACTTTACAAACAGGGTTCCTAGTATTTACATAATCATGCCACTTTTTATATAATAAGGATATAATTATATGGAAGGTGGACAATATGAATAATGAACCTATTAATATATATAAAGATACATTTAAAAGAATAAGTAAAATAGAGAATCATGAAATAAATTGTTATTATTTCTTTATATAATAATTGCGGTACTTTTCTTTTATGCAGATATTCTGATCTGAAGAAAGAAAATCATTTTGGATGTTGCTTTATATATAGAACTATCTTAAAAGAACTAAAAGAAGAAATTAACTTTCATGACAAAGACGTTATTAATGAAGCTGCAATCACAAACAATAAATCAACAATAATTAAAATAGAAAAAGATATTAATGATATTAGGAAGTTTATGGGGATGAAATGTTAATTTATATACTTGCATAATTTTAGAGGAGTTTGCCATCTTTTGTATAATTGTATTATATGGAAGATGGTGAGAAAAGAAATGACAGAAGAACAAGTGAAACAAGAATTAGATTATTTAAGGGCTCAAAAGGAAAATCCAACAGGTAATTATAGAAAATATTTAGTTAGGTCATATGAGTATATATTAAATAAGAGTAAAGAAAATAATACAGAATTGGCTAAAACTAATCTTAGAGAAATGATTGATTATGTTTATGAAGGATCGCCAGATCATATGGGTAACGAATTAGTTGTGAATTATCAAAAAGATTTGAAAAATTTAGGTTATATAAAGAAATTAAAAGAAAATGGTGAATGGCGAGTATATATAATTAAAGAATTGGATTTTTAAAAAAGGATTCTAAATTAGGGCACAAAATGTGCTCTTTTATTATGCAGAAAATTGAGTTTAGGAGGATTTGAATTGGATAAATTTTTAGCGATAGTAAATATAATTGTATTTGGAATAATGTTCGCTTAATTTAAAAGAGTATGATGAGGAAAAACATTATGGAGAGGAAAGGTCATATATTTTGATGACTATTAATTCTCGGTTAGGTACTTCATTAACACAAAAAGACATAGTAGATTTTGTGGGATTAATAAAAGATATTGAAGATTTACTTGATGAAATGAAACAAGAAATGATTCAAGATTGTCCAGATGAAGATTAATCAAGTTCTAAATGATTACAATATGCAAAGTAAAATTAATGATTAGAAATTGGCATGTTACATATTTTTCTTTGTAATAGGAAAAATTAACATAATAATAACGTAATTTAACAATAGAAAAAAAGCAATAATTCCAGGTGTTTATATGCACCTGTTTTTTTATTGCCTAATTTTATAGAAAGAGAGTGATTTATAAATGAAAATAGCAGTAGATTTTGGCATGGAGTTGGAAGTGACAGAGGAGCGGTTGGTTTTGTAGCTGAAGAAGACATTATAAATGCAGTCGGAACATTAGTATTGGCTAAACTAGTTACATTAGGCCATACAGTAATTGGAGTAAGACCAACATAAGCTTCAAGTGTTTCAGCTTCACTATGTCAAAGATGTCAAAAGGCTGATAATAACAATGTAGATTTTTATGTTAGTTTACATGCAAATGCAGGCGGTGGAGTTGGAACAGAAGTATTTACTTATAATGCTAAAGAAGTTCCAGAAGCTAGAAATATATTAAATAATATTGTGGCTTTAGGATTTCAAATAGAGTGATTAAGGATGGTTCTGGATTATATGTAGTTAAACATCCTAGGGCTACAGATATACTTATCAAAATATGTTTCTGCGATACTCAAAGTGATGTTGATAAATATAATTCAATTGGAGCTGAAGCAATATCTAATGCAATTGTATGTGGATTAACTGGTCAAGTTGTGCAAAATGTAGCAAAGAATTCCAATGGCATATGGAAACAAGATGACAAAGGATTTTGGCATGTTAATAGTGATGGAACATATCCTCAAAATAAATGGTTTCAATTAGAAAATGATTGGTATTATGCTGATGAAAAAGGATATTGTTATCAAAATAGATGGTTAAAATACAGGGATAAATGGTATTACTTTAAGAATGATTGTAAGATGGCAACAAATGAAACAATAATATATAAATTTAATGAGCAAGGGGAGTGGATAGAATGTTAGATAGAATAGTAAACAAATTAACTTCAGGGAGATTTTTAATAACTGTGATACTTACAATAGTATTTGCAATATTGGAAATTAACAATCGATTGAGTACAGAATTTCTTACAATTTATACAATGTTAGTGGCTTTTTATTTTGGAAAAGAAAGACAAGACAATGCAGTAAATCAAACAAAAGAAATTGATAAAGCAGAATGGAGGTGACAATAATGGATTTAACAGCTATGGGGAGTTTAATAGGAAGCGTTGGATTTCCTATTGGACTAGCATTGATAATTATTTATGGTGTTTATAGAGGATTTAAAGCATTATGTGATAAATTTTTTAAACCAATATTAGATGAATTTTTAAAGTTACTTAGTACAATAACTGAGAATAATAAAGTATTGGTGGAAACTAATGCTTCATTTGTGGGTAATATAAATACTAAAATGGAAGACATAGAACAAAAAGTGGATAGAATAATGGAAAAGTTAGGGTAGTATAGGGATAATGGATAGGAGAATTGTTCTTAAATTCGTATTACACAGTAAATATTTAATATGTTATAATATTTAAGGCTAAATTGCACAACTAGCCAATACATAATAGGGATAGTATAGACAGGAGAAATTCTTGTTTTGCTATCCCTATCTTTTTCTTTTATTTTACTTATAGAATCACATTAATAATTTACATGCATTTCTATTTATGGTATAATAAGACTTGTATTTTGAGTAGGATAAGTTGTTAAGTTGTACTTGATAATTTAATGAAATAAAAGGACTTTCTAATTATATTATTTGCCATCTCACGTGAGTACCATTCACGCTTTTAATTAATATAATTATACTAATCCTTTAAATTTTACTTTTGTATATCAATTTATTATTTAAAGCATTTTAGAATTACGGAGACTAAATTAAATAGAGATCCAAGAAAAACAAATATATCTTTCACTAGTTCTTTATCGAAACGTTTTCTGCTAAGTCTACGTTTCATGTGTATCGCCTCCTGCGATGTATAAATATTCGAGATGGCATGTTAAGTATATCATTATATGGTAAAAAATACAATTTCGAAGACTTGAAATAATAAGTAGGAGGCTTAAAATAATAATATAAATATTATTATTTCGAATTTAGTACAAGTTATACTAGATTCTTTTTTGTTGTTGGAAAATATGGCATATATAATATTAGTTAAGAATTAATATATTGAAAGTGTTTTTTTGCCTAAAATTCTTAAAAAATAAATAGATGGTAATATAGTAGGTTACTTCAAGCTATGTCTATCTGATAATTATTAGGAAAGAATCTTACAACTTAAGAAATTGATTCAAGTATAAAAATAATAAAGAATCTTTTGGCAATATGCTACAAAATAAAAATAGAACAGCCTGCTAGGGTGTAACAGACTATTCTAAATACTGGCTAATATGTATTATTTAAGGGGTAAATAATAATGCTTTAACTACTTTATGTTTTTATTATATGATTCTTTTGTGACAGTATTATGTCAGGTAGATTAAATTAATATAAATACTTTCTTAAATATAATTAAGGTTTAAGGTCGATTAATATAAAGTAAGTGGAGATGATATTAGAGACTTAAATAAAAAGTTTTTTCTGTTAGATATTTTAAGCAAGATAGTATAAATATGGATAATATTATATGTAAAAATTTACTGAAATTCTTAGATATAAAGGAATTTGTATTACGATTATTGTTGGATTTAACTGGTATTAGAACTAAAATAAATATAAGGAATGCGCATTCATTTATTATTGAATATAAGGGAGAAATGATAAATGATAAATTACTTTAAAAAGTTTAGTATAATTTTTATGATGGCTTTTATGTTTATTGGGATTGAAATGATTCAAAATGGAAGCGTTGCTAATGCAGCTACAGACTATACAAGAGGAGTACAATATCTTAATCCTCTGGAAGGTTTCAACAGATTCGATGATAGCGATGGCAGAATCACATATTCTAGCAACTTTAAAGAAATTACCCAAGTAGAGCCAAGTACAAGTAGTACTTCAAGTTTATATAACAAAAATAGAATGGATTTATCAAATAGTGCAGGTGATGGTACAATTAAATTTTCTTTTTATGGAACGGATATAGCACTAATAGATTGTATAGCTAATAATAGAACTCAAAATTGTACTATAAGTTTCGATGGTGGAAATACTAATGAAATATTTACATCGTATAGTAGTTCTTATAGTCCAACAAGCGCTATTGCACAAAGTGCTTTTTATGTAAAAAAGGGACTTGAGAATAAAAGACATGATGTAATAATTAGCATTCCTGCATCTAGTACAACTTGGTTTTGTATCGACGCTATAGATATAAATGGTTATTTATTATATAATAATGAATCAATAACATTAGACAAATCAACTATAAATTTAACAGAAGGTGACTCAGATAAACTAACTGCAATAACGACTCCATCAGCAGTAGGAGCAACATGGACATCAAGTGATCCTTCAATAGCAACAATAGAGGTAGATCCTACTAATGGTAAACTTATAAAAGTAAATGCGATTAAAGAAGGAACTTGTACAATAACTGCAACAACAGCAGATGGTAGCAATTTAAGTGCATCATGTACTATAAATGTAACTAAAAAAGATGTTCCTAAACCAGATAATCCAACAACTGATACAAAAACAGGAGCAATTTTAATAATAAACTTAACAGATGGAGAAACAAAAGTATTTGATGTATCAAGTTCAGAAGTAGATAAGTTTAAATCTTGGTACAATAATAAATCAGAATTTGAAAATAAGTTAACATATATATTTAATAAAACAGTAAATTCTAATATATCAGTGGAAGAAGATGTTGTACATAATCAAATAACATCTTTTGAAATAAGAAAATATTAATATGTAGTTTATATAAGGACACTTGCGGAAATGTAAGTGTCTTTTTACTGCATAATAGGAATAATGAGCGTAATAATTAAATAAAAATTATAAGCATAATTAAGGACTTTCAATAGTCTTTTTTCTTGTTCATATTTGACGCATACATTGCTTCTAGATAGACTATATGTTTAATTTGGAAAAATGGCAGAATTTGTATTACGATTTTTGTTGGATTTAACTAATTATGAGATTAAAATAATTGATGAACATGTTCATAATTTAATGAATAAATAGGAGAACTGATAAATGAAAAATTATTTTAAAAAGTTTAGTGTAATGTTTATAATTGCTTTTGCTATTATGTTTGGAAATTTTACTAATGCGTTTGCAGTCAGCCATGTGTTGTCAGTCAGCTACGCTACCACAGTACGCATTAATGATACAACTATAAGTTTCGATAAAGTTATTTATGTAGATCCACAAAATGGAGATGACATTACAGGTCTTGGAAATGAAAAATATCCATATAGTACAATCAAAAGGGCTTTAGAAGTGTGTAGTGCTAAAGGTTCTGCTATATTTTTAAAAGGTACTACTAAAGAAACAACTAATCCTATTAATCTTGCTAGTAAAAGTGTCACTATTATAGGTGATTATTTAAAATATGGCTCTAAAATAACTAGCAGTATAAGTAATGGATCTATAAATATATATAATGTTTATTTATCTAATTCAAGTACTGCTACTTATGGTGAAATATTTGCTAGCATAGCAAGTCTTAATTTATATAATTGTATATTTGAAGAAAATTCATATTATACTAACGTAAGTGTAACTAGTTCTAATTTTTATAACTGTCTAATAATTAAACAAGGTATTAAATATAATAGTACTATTAATTATGTAAATTGTGCATTTAAGGCAAAGATAGCGACTAATGATACTTGTGTAAGTAATGTGACTTATGATGATAAATTTAAATTAACTTCAGATTCAGGTCGTTGGCAAAATGAAGGTACAGGAAAAAATCCAGATGGAACAGTAGCTAATATGGGACTTTATGGTGGACAGTTTGCATGGGGAACTTGGACTGGTAATAAAGAATCTATATTATTAAATAAATCAACAATGATATTAACGGAAGATGCTTCAGAACAATTAACTGCAACAACAACACCAGCAGGTGTAGGTGTAACATGGAAATCAAGTAATGAATCAAATGCGACAGTAGATTCAAATGGTAAAGTTACAGCGATAAAAGAAGGACAAGCAACTATAACAGCTACTACTTCTGATGGTTTAACTGCGATATGTATAGTAACTGTAACTAAAAAAGCAGAGCAAGAGTCAATATCACTAAATAAATCAACTACAAATTTAATAATAGATGATTCAGAAACTTTAATAGCAACAACAACTCCAGCAGGAGCACAAGTAACATGGAAATCAAGTGATTCTTCAGTAGCAACAGTAGATTCAGCTGGTAAAGTAACTGCGGCAAAAGAAGGAACTTGTACTATAATAGCGACAACTGCTGATGGATTAACTGCTAAATGTGTTGTGACTGTAATACCAAAAGGAACAGATCCAAATCCTCAACCAATAGATACAGAGTATATAACTAATATTGCTCATGCCAAAGGTACCAATACAAATAATCCTGGTGGAGAGGTTACGATTATATTTCATGGATCATCTGACACTAAATTGAGTTTAGTAAAAACAGCAGATGTAAAAGACGTATGGATAGGAGATAATTTCACGTATACCCTTGTAATTACTAATACTGGGACAAAGACAGCTAAAGCAGTAGTGGTTAAGGATCCAGCGCCAAATCATATAGATTTTAATGTTAATGGAGTAACAACTACTCAAGGAACAGTTGATTCAAGTTCAACATCTAAAAACATTATAGTTAATGTTGGAGATATACTACCTGGAGGAACAGTAACAATTAAAATACCTTCAACTGTAATAGCATAAATTGATTGTTTTAAAAGATAATTAAATATAAAGGTTATAAAAGGTACTTGCAGAATGTAGGTACCTTTAAATATTGCTGCATAATAGGAATGGGGGATGTATTATATGTACTAATTTGCATAAACAAGTGTAAAATAGAAGAAGTGGAAATAATGTTGTATAATTTACATGGCCATAAGTTATTTTTCATGAAGAATAAACTGAACATAATATTAGATACTGAAATCTTAGATGGAGTTTTGCAAGTGCGCATCAAATAATTAAACTTAAATTTAATATTAGGTAGAAATAAAAATGACTGATTAATTTTTAAAATCTATTGACGTATGTTTTTTATTATTTACATAATCATGCTATGTTTTGTATAATGAGGTATATTATACTAATGAAAGCGGGGAATAATAATTATGAAAAAAAAGTTACTAGCTATCTTGATAACATCTACGCTGACTATATTAATATTACCAATGGGGATAAATGCAGAATGGAGAAGTGATAGTCATGGGTATTGGTATGCAGAAGGGAATAGTTGGGCTCTAGGTTGGAAACAAATAGACGACAACTGGTATTATTTTGATAAAAATGGATATGTGGTTAAAAACATGGTTGTTGATGGTTACATTCTTGGAATAGATGGTGCATGGGTGGAAAATAAGCAGAATGATATTTCAATGTTGAAATCTGGTAAAACTATTATAAAAGATTATAAAATAACAGTATTCTACGAAAAAGCAACTGGTAAAATAGTAAAATGTGTTGATGGAGTCAAATCATATTCAATACTAGATGCTTCAGCAAAACAAGATGAATTAGAGAAAAAATATGGCATTATAGTTATTGGAAAAGATGTAGAAGTTCAGTATGGATATGAAAATTACAAAGTAATAAATGGTCAAATAGTATATATAAAAAAATAATTATTGAATAATTTATTTTACATATTTGTTATTGGCATTATAAATGGAACCTAGTGAAATGATATAAATTTTATTAGGTTCTTTTTTTGTAAAAATTTGTTTTAATGAAGGCACTTTTTATGGGGTTTTATTTTATTTTTTTTAAAGGAATTAATTAATATGTGAAGAATTAATTGTGTATATATATATTAATGTAGATTATAGGGAGGAAATGATTATGAGTGATTGTCATAACCTGGAAAAATGTGGATTTGTGAAAAAATATGGTGAATCAAAAGCTCTTGCAGTAAAGGGCTTTGTAGCAATGTATTGCATGAGCGAGAAACAAGAAGAGTGCAAAAGGAAAGAGTACAAACAAAAAAATGGAGTCCCACCAATAGATGAAATGCTTCCTAATGGAGGTATGATAAAGGATTGAATAGAAAATGTGACAAAGTTAAAAATTATTAAATACTTTGAGGGGGAGTTATTTTGAAACTGTTTGAAAATTTAAAGACTGCACAAAAACTGATTTTTTCATTTATCTTAGTATCAATTTTTATAGTAATAGTAGGTGGTATTGGTATTTTTAATATGAAAACAATTAAAGAGAATTCAAATTCTATGCACGATTATAATTTCGAATCAATAAAGCAACTATCCGTTTTAAAGAGTAATTTAGGAGATATTCGTAGCGACCTATTGAAGTTAAACTATCAGAGAAATATAAATAATCAAAATGAGCAACTGGAGAAAGAAATAGATAAATTTTATAATGAAACTATTAGTATAATGTCAAATTATGAAAAAACAATATTGTCAGATGAGGAGAAACCGGCTTTTGGTAGACTTAAGGAGGATGTACAGGCATATAAAAGCAATTATGATGTAGTTATTAAGCTTGTAAATGACAATAAATATGACGAAGCAGATGGATATTATTCTAATTTAACAAAAATCAGATCAAAAATATATGATGACTTAAGTGAATTAATAGAAATTAATGTAAATCAAGCAGATAAAGCTAATGAAGATAATAATGTAACTTATAATAATTCTTTATATAAAATAATTATTATAACTTCTTTAATATTAATTATTTCAATTATTTTAGGTGCTTTAATATCACTTTGGATTTCAAGGCAATTAAAAAAAGTGTTAAATTTTGCTGAAGCACTTGGAGATGGAGATCTGACTCAAATAATTAATATTGACACAAATGAAGAAATTGGGAATATGGCTAAAGCATTAAACAAAGCTAATCTAAACATAAAAGATCTAATTAGTGAAATAATTAATAGTGCAAGTGACATAAGTTCAACTAGTGAGGAACTATCCGCAACGACTGAAGAGGTTTCATCAAAGATGGAAGTGGTAAACGAATCTATAGAGCAAATATCTAAAAGGGTTCAAGACTTAAGTGCAACTACTGAAGAAGTAAATGCATCGACAGAGGAAATAAGCGCTAATACTAGTAGGCTTGCAAATAGAGCTAGTGATGCAGAGGTTTCAGTTGGAGAGATTAAAAAACGTGCACTTGATATTAAAAATAAAGCTTCAAAAAATATAGATGAAAGTAATATTATATACCTAGAAAATCGTACTAACATTTTGACTGCGATTGAAGAAGCTAAGGTAGTAGAAGAGATAAAAATTATGGCAGATTCTATTGGAGATATATCAGAACAAACTAATTTACTTGCATTAAATGCTGCAATAGAGGCTGCAAGAGCAGGTGAACAAGGTAAGGGCTTTGCTATAGTTGCAGATGAAGTAAGAAAGCTTGCAGAACAATCTTCGGGAGCTGTTGCGAATATTCAGGAGTTGGTTAATCAAGTGCAATTTGCAGTTACTAAACTTTCGCTAAGTGGAGAAGATGTACTTAAGTTTATGGATAATAATGTAAAACCAAACTATGAATTTCTTCATAACACAGGCATTCAGTATGAAAATGATTCTGAATTTGTTAATAAGATTACACAAGAAATTTCGTTTTCTTCAAAGCAAATGAATGATGTAGTTGAACAAATAAGCTCTGCAATACAGAGTGTTTCTGCTACAGCAGAAGAATCAGCTGCAGGTTCTCAAGAAATATCTAGTAGTGTTAATGAAATAACTATTGCCATTAATGATGTAGCAAAATCAGCTCAAAGTCAGGCAGAATTAGCCCAGAGACTTACTGCTATGATACAAAAATTTAAAGTATAAAAAAATCGCAGGCGACTGTGGAGTCGAAGATTTTTTTTACGCATCTGCCTTTTCGAACGTATGTGAGAAAAATGTGCACATTAGAAAAGGCAGCTATGCTGCATATAAGAACATTTTATTAGAAAAGGCAGCTATGCTGCATATAAGAACATTTTATGCAGGCGAATATGATTTGTTTTTTATTCTTTTCTCATACACAACTCAGTTAAAGAGTCTTTTTTATATATTATCCACAGATTTTACTGCACTATAAATTCCTAAAGAATAAAAAAATCCTTCTGTATTATTGATAATCTATTATATCAGTAATATAGAAGGATTTTAATCTTTATAAAAACTACTTAAATTCGGCACTATCTTTCAATTTTTCTGAAACAAAATCTAAAATTAATTGTCTGTGATTTGTTTTTATATCATTAAATCTATAGGCCGCCCTTTGATGTTTAGTATCATCAGTGTGATCAAGTCTAATTTGTTCACAAAGGGAAATTATATTTTCGCTTTTTATATTTAAAGAAATAATTGCTAATTTACTATCTAATTCAATTTTTGGAAGCACAAAATACACTCCACCAGCACTGATATTTACCGTGTATGATTTTTTTAAAGATCTGAGGTATTTTGGCTCAACAGCATTTAACTTTTCGTAATTTACTTCAGCTGGAAGTAGGGAATATTCTATATCCATAACAATAGGAAGTCTTTCATATTCTCTTCTTTCAATACCCAATAAAACTTGAGGTTTACTTATTAATACAACTTGTTCATGATCATTTTGAGTGCAGGCAAGTACAACAGATGAGCATTTAATTGCTTGATGCTTATTTATTAATATTATTTTTACGGGTTGATCCTTAGATAAGATTATATATGAATCTTGTCTAGAATTAATTGTTATGCCTAAACAATCACTTGAGATTTTTTTTATAATTCCGTCTACTAAGGTCTTTTCAGGCGTGATAAATTTAATTATTTCATTTTCTTTTAAAGTATTTATATCGATGAATTCCATTAGCAACACCTCTTAATATCATAAGTTAAAATATAATTTAAAACTCACTGGCTGTAAATATTAAAGTGATAATGATTTACTCTTATATAATAATATCATAGAATAATTTGTTATAAAATAGTTTGAGGGGATTTTAATAACTTGACAAAGTGCATGTCATTATGTTAAGTTATCAAGAGCGTACTTTTAATTTAGTTCAGAGAAGCTAAGAAGGAGGATAAATATGACAACTAATGAATTATACGAAAACACAAACGATTTTGTGGACGTGACAGAAAAAATACCTTTAAAGAGGGCAATTCCTCTAAGTTTTCAACATCTATTTGCAATGTTTGGATCATCGGTTTTAGTTCCACTTATTTTTAAAATTGATCCAACAACTGTCTTATTTTTTAATGGTATAGGTACATTACTATATGCATTTCTCACTAAGAAAAAAATTCCAGCTTATTTAGGTTCAAGTTTTGCGTTTATTTCACCGGTATTATTATTATATAGTCAAGGCTATAATTTTGAAACAATACAAGGTGGTTTTGTAGCGGCAGGAGTAGTATTTTCAATTATAGCAATAATTGTTGGTTATACTGGTATAGGATGGGTTGATAAATTGTTTCCACCAGCAGCCATGGGTGCAATTATAACTATAATTGGTTTAGAATTAGCAAGTACAGCCGCAGATATGGCTGGTTTCCCAGTAGGAGGAAGTAATACTCAAACCTTAAATGTTAGTTGGGTAATAGTATCTTCTATAACTTTAGTCACAGTAATATTATGTAATGTTTTATTAAGAGGTTTTTTAAAACTTATACCTATATTAATTGGAGTTGTAGTAGGTTATATTGTATCCTTATCTATGGGATTAATAGATTTTAGCACAGTAAGCAACGCAAGCTTCTTTTTATTACCTAATATAAAAGTTGCACATTTTGATATAAATGCTATTTTGACGATTTTACCTGCAACTTTTGTTGTAATAGCTGAACATGTAGGTCACTTAAAGGTTACAAGCAGCATTGTAGGTAAAGATTTAACAAAAGATCCAGGGCTTCATAGATCACTACTTGGAGATGGATTATCAACAATAATTTCTGGAATGTTTGGTTCGGTACCAACAACAACTTATGGAGAAAATATTGGAGTGTTAGCCTTAACTAAAGTTTATAGCGTATATGTAATTTGTGGTGCTGGATTAATTTCAATAATATTAGGTTTTTCAGGGAAGATGTCAGCGATTATAAGTACAATCCCAACTCCTGTTATAGGAGGAGTTAGTTTGTTATTGTTTGGATCAATAGCAACCTCAGGACTTAGAACTTTTATTGAAGGAAAAGTTGATTTTTCTAAGTCAAGAAATTTAATTTTAACCTCAATAATATTTGTTATAGGTTTAAGTGGAATAAAATTGACTTTTGGAAGTACTGAAATTAAGGGAATGGGATTAGCAACTTTAGTAGCTATGGTGTTAAGCATAAGCTTTATGATATTTGATAAACTTGGAATAATGAATGAAAAAGAATAATTATATAAACTTTAATTAAAATTAAGGATATGGAAAGATGGTTCCATATCCTTAATTTTTTTGTGATGCATTACCTTTTAGTTCAAATCGTAGATTTATATTCAATTTATGAATATATAAGATAATTTAAACAAAAACTACTCCTAAGATAATAAATAGGAGGAAAGTGTAATGAAAATAAATAAATATTTAAGAAAAATAAATTACTTTATGATTTTAACATTATTTATGAGTATGATCATAGGTGCAGATGCAACACCAAATTTTAAAGTAATAACTGGTAAGCAGATTATAGGAACTGTTCAGTATAATGGTTATGATCTTAACGCAAGAAAAATAAGTATTGAGGGAAGCAAAAATATTGTATATTGCTTAGAAATTAATAAAAACTATCCATCTGGTCAAAGTTTTTCTTCAATTGGAGACCTCAGTAAGAATACCGGAAATGTTGTAGCGGCTGGATACCCTAATAGATCTCCTGCAGAATTAAATTTAAGTGATGAAAATGAAGCATATTTTGCTACACAAATAGCTATATGGAGTGCAATGGAAGGCTATGATGTTAATAAATTTAAAGGTGAAAATCCATATGTTTTAGATGCTATAAGAAATATATATAATGATGGAATGAAAGGTGTATATACTAATAAAATAAGAACTAAAGCTTATAAAACTAATAATGAAGCAATTCAAGAAATTATTACTGTACATCTAGATGATTTAGTAGCGGAACAAAAAGCAGAATCTATACAAAAAGAATATCCACCTCAAGAAGGTTAATGGATAGTATAATAATTTGTATAGATATCCAAATTAATAATCAAACTTATAAATGAAATATATATACATCATTGAAAAATTATAATAGTAACACTACACTAGAAATTAGATACATTTTTCTGGAAGCAGGCTTAGAATCAGTTATGAGTTATGAGTTATGAGTTATGAGTTACATATGAAATTTCTTTAAAGATTTCGAAAATGTATAATTTAAGAAAAGCTTTTAGTTTTACTTCTTCAACTGATAACTGTTAGTTGTTAACTGTAAACTGATTTAAGTCCTGTGTAATAAAAATCTGTTTGATTTCATTTGTCTATTGGACAACAATAGCATTGCTGTTGGCTTTTATTGACACAAATAGTTTAAAATGATAATCTTTTGTTATATTATTGGAAGCCATTATAAATGATAGGTGGTGAGGAACTGTGATATTAAAAGATTATACTGAAGAACAGATTAAAAATTTGGTAGAAATTATAAAAGAATGTGTCAGAGAAAATAAATATACTATATCTTTAGACGAAAATAAAATGGAAAATCTTCAATTTATTGAGGAATATAATATAAATGAAAAGAAACGAATAAGTATTTTATGTGATTTAGATTATAAGGATTTTTGCTATGGAGTACAAAATATGAAGAATGGAATTGAACAAAATGATCTTTACGTTTTTTGTAGGCAAAAAGAATTATATAATATTGAAGATAAAAGAGAACTAATATATATTTACATGAAATTTAATGTAATATGGGATGAATTTCAGGAATATAGAGTGTTAGTCTCGTTACATAAAAGAAATAAGGCAAGTTCTTTTCTATTTAAACAAGATTAAGTGCTTCAAGATTAAAGGAGGAGGAGGATTTTTATGAAAAAATCTTTCTGTGAATATTGCATGAAAGAAAATGAATATAAAATAGAAAAAGTTGATAAAGTATCTATATTAAATGAAGAAGAAATAATTTATAAAGCTAATGAGACTATTTGTATTGAATGCGGAAATGAAATTTTTGTGACTGAAATATATGATTACAATTTAAAGCTTTTGCAAGAAGAATATAAGAAAAAGCATAATATTGTATCTGTTAATATTATAAAACGAATTATAGCAAAGTATTGCATTGATGAACGGACGTTATCTTTGCTATTAGGATGGGGAATTGAATCTGTAAACAGATATTTAGAAGGAGATATACCAGCAAATTCTCATAGTGATATTCTTGAAAAAATATATAGCAATCCCAATTATTACTCAATTATATTACAAACAAATAAAGATAGGATAAATGCTGTGGCTTATAATATAAGTAGACAAGCTGTAAAAGAAATTTTAAATAATAATATTTCAGAAGAAAAAATGGATGCAGTTATTAAATATCTATTGATTAGATGTGAGGATTTTACCCCTTCAATGCTTTATAAATTACTATATTACGTTCAAGGCTTTTATTATATTTTTACGGATAAATTTATCTTTACAGAAGATTGTGAAGCAGGTGCAAATGGTCCAATATATAAAAGTATATGGGATAGGTATAATAAAATTGGCTTTGAAGAAACAAATCAAGATATATTAGAAAATAGAAAATTAAAAATTGATGATGTGGAGCGAAATGTGGTTGAAAGCATAATTAAATTTTATGGCTGCTATAGTGGAAAAATATTGACTCAAATGACTCAAAATGAGGCACCTTGGATATTAACCAGAGCGAATGTAATGTATAAGAATGCTTTTGATGATGATAATTCTAATAACATAATAGATAAAAATTCAATTGCTGAATATTTTAAAGGTATTAAAGAAAAATATAATATGGTAAACTTACTAGATATACAAAAATATAGTACAGATTTATTTAATAACATATCAATGTAAAAGAAAGAGGTAACATATGAAAACAACAGTATTATTAATTAGACATGGAGAAACAGAATGGAATACCTTAGGGAAATTTCAAGGGTGTACAGATATAGAACTTTCTAAAGAAGGTATTAGACAAGCTGGTGTACTAAAAGAAAGAATTAATGGAGATTTTGATTATATATATGCAAGCCCACTTATTAGAGCATTTGAAACAGCAAAAATAGTTGCAGAAAACACAAATAAAGAAGTAATTATTGCTCCAGAAATAAGAGAAATTAATTTTGGAGAATGGGAAGGAATGACTATACACGAAATAAGAGAAAAATATCCAGAAGTTTTTAAAGCTTGGAGAACAGATAAAAAAGAAAGTTTTATTTGCGGTGGAGATTCTAGTATTCATAATGCAGCAAATAGGGCTACAAAATGTATTTTGGATATTGTAGAAAAACATAAAGGGAATAAGATTGCTATTGTTGCTCATGGAGGGATTATTAAAGCTGGACTTATAGGAATATTTGAATGGGATATGACTATGTACCATAAAATGGCATTAGGAAATACATGTATTAACACTGTTGTTTTTAATGATGAAATGATGCCGGCATTAATTGGATTAAATGACACAAATCATTTAAAATATGAAGCTAAAACTGTATAGAAAAAATATTTTTAATTTTTTTATTAGATAAAAGTGAAAAATATACATATAATATCGTTTACATAAGAAAAAAATTTATAAATATTATACTTTGGTATAATATACTTATTTTTATAATGCTATATAATAGTTAATAGAGAGAGAAAAACAAATTAAAATTTGTATATAATTGCTAAGGGTTTAATATATAGAGCAGTTATAGGAAAAGATAATGTTGATTTTATAGGGCGTTTATTAACAGGATACTTAATATGAATTCTTTAGATTCCCCTCAATTAATTCATTGTATTTATATAATAAATGAAAATCAACATTATCTTGGAAACAAAAGGAAAGACATAGAAAATGTTTTTTATAATCGCAATAAACTTAAGTTTATTACAAGAGGTTTAAAAAATAATTTTTATGCTTTTTTTTTATACATAAATCGATTATTATTTGTAAATATTTTATATAACTTGTAAAGGATATAATATGAAAAAATAAGTAGTTATGATATAATTTTGTGGAAAGTAGAAATTATAATTATAATAAGCGGTAAAGGCTTCGGGAGGAGGGAATATGGAATTTACTAATCTACACGATAGGTCACAATTTTATCGATTTCAAAATGAAATTCAGCAATACAATAATAACTGCTTATATTCTAAATCAACTACGATTTTGAGAGAGGCAATAAAGTGTTTTACAGATCATCCCGGACTTCATTATTTACTAGCCTTGACATATTATAATTGTAAAGAATACTTAAAAGCAACTGATTGTTTAAAAACAGCTATATATTATGACGAAAATAACAATAAGTATTTAGGTTTAATTGGTTGCTGTTTTTTTGAAATAAATGATTTTGAAAGTGCATATAATTATGCCAAAAAAGCATATGAACTCGATAATTATAATTTGAATGCTATTATAACTCTAGGTAAGATAGAACTATATAGGCATAATTATGAAGAAGCTATGCAATATGCATCTTTAGCTGTTGATATTGATGAAGAAAACTTTCAAGCCATAAGATTGTTAAGTAGATGCTATATTGCCAGAGGAGAAGATGAAAGCGAAGTTTTGGAAATTCTTAATAAAGCTAGGGAACTTGGTAATGATAACGAGCTTGACTTTGATATAATTAAATATTTATATATAAATGGTGAATATTTTGAGTGTTTAAAAGAGTGTAAGCGTTGCATTATTGAAAATACTGATTCATATATTTCTCAAAAAGCAACAAAATATGTTTCAAAAATATATGAAAAAGTTATGTTAAGTAAAGCTAGATTAAATCAAGAGCAAGAGTTAAGTTCAGGTAATGATGATAAAAGTGAAGAATATCTAATAAATGAAAGTAAAGTAAAATCATCTATTGATGACATTATGGATATGGGTCTAAAAAATGAAGATTTAGTTAAATCTAATGATGCGGATAATAATGAAAATATAAGTAATGTTGAAGAAGTAAATTCAAAAGAAATTAGTCAAGCTATTGATTCTAATAAAGGAAAAATTAAAAGTGAGGATGATAGAAATTCTAGTTCTTTAGAAGAAGCTTTAGAAAAACTTGAAGCATTAATTGGATTAGATAACGTTAAGAATGAAATAAAGAGAATTGTTCAGCTTATTAAATATGAAAATAATAGAGCAAATGTGTTAGGCATTGAGAAAAATATTAATCAATGTTATCATTTTGCTTTTTTAGGTAATCCGGGAACAGGAAAGACAACTGTAGCCAGATTAATAGGGGATATATTTTATTATTTAGGAATTTTAGAAAAAGGTCAATTGATAGAAGTTGATAGAAGTACTATTGTTGGAAGATATATAGGAGAAACTGCAAAGCTTACTAAAAAGGCAATTGATAAAGCTATGGGAGGAATTCTGTTTATAGATGAAGCATATTCTTTAGCTAAAGGCGGAGAAGGAAGCAATGATTATGGTGCAGAAGCTATAGAAGTTTTAATTAAGGCTATGGAAGATAATCGAGATAAATTTACTGTTATTTTAGCTGGTTACACAAAAGAAATGAGAAGTTTAATGAAATTGAATCCTGGACTTAAGAGTAGAATTAATTTAGATATTGAATTTGAAGATTATAAGGACTTTGAACTTGTTGAAATTGCAAAAAGCATGGCCAATGAAGATTATTACAAACTTGATGAAGAAGGAGAAAAGGCTTTTCTTGAAAAAATAAAAATAGAGAAAGTTGATGAGAATTTTGCAAATGCAAGAGTTGCGAGAAATATATTAGAATCAGCAATAAGGGAAAAAGCTTTTAGAATTGGAGATAGTGAAGTATCTAAAGAAGAGTTGGTAACACTAACGTCTGAGGACTTTGGAATAGATTTAGAATTTAATGCTCGTGATAAAATGATCGAATTACAAGATGAATTAGATAACTTAGTTGGTTTAAAGGATGTAAAAAATATTGTTAAAGGAATAGTAAATACGCTAGAACTTCAACATAGAAAAAAAGAGATGGGTATTGAATCTCAAGATATTTCATTAAATATGATATTTACAGGTAATCCTGGTACAGGAAAAACAACTGTTGCAAGAATTATTGGTAAAATATTAAAAGCTATAGGAGTTTTAAAGAAGGGACATATGGTTGAAGTAACTCGTTCAGATTTAGTTGGAGAATATGTTGGACAAACTGCACCTAAAACCCTAAATAAAATAAAAGAAGCTTATGGCGGAATACTATTCATAGACGAAGCTTATAGCTTAAATGGAACTACAGGCAATGATTTTGGTAAAGAAGCAATAGCAACTTTAATAAAAGAAATGGAAGATAGTAGAGATAAGCTTGTAGTAATAATGGCTGGTTATACCAAGGAAATGAAGGAATTAATAAATTTAAATCCAGGTATGGAAAGCAGAGTTAAGTTTACAGTGGAATTTTCTGATTACGATGCTAAGGAATTAATGGAAATATTTGATGGATTATGTAAAAAGGAAAGTTATATGCTTTCAGAAGAAGCAAAAATTGAAGTGGTAGCTATTTTTGAAAAACTATATGATAACAAAGATAAGAATTTTGGAAATGGACGATTAGTTAGAAAATATTTTGAAAAGATAAAAATGAAGCAGGCAGATAGGGTTATTAAAGAGGATATTAGAGATAAGGATGAATTACTTAAAATTATATTAGAAGATGTTAAAGGATAAAGTTGCTGCTATTAGTGTTTCTACAGTGTGATATTTATTGCGTATCAAAAGAGGAGGAAGCTTCTTTATGGATAATAAAAGAGAAGTGATTGAAAATTCTCATAAGAGAAGTGAAAGTTATGGTGTTATTAAGCAATCAAATTATTCTAATAAAATTCTTGTTGGAGAAGAGCTGGAAAATAAATTAAGTGAAAATAAGGAATTAATAGAAATATCAAAAATATATATTGATATGGTATTTTCAGCAGTAATGGACAATGAATTTATTATAGTATTAACAGATAAAGATGGATGTATTTTATATATTAAAGGAGCTGAAGAGAATAACAGTAAGCTTGGTGTTGATAATTTAAATGTTGGTGCCTATATGGATGAACAAAATATCGGTACTAATGCTATGGGAACAGCAATTTCTGAGGATAGATGTATTCAGATAACTGCAACAGAGCATTATATAGAAGGTTTTCATAAATTAACTTGTTCAGCTGCACCTATACATAATACGAAAAGAGAAATTATTGGTACTTTAAATTTAACTGGAAGAAGCAATATGAAGCACCCACATACTTTAGGTTTAGTTGTATTTGGCGTAAAAGCAATTGAAAATGAAATGGATAAAAAGGAAGTATGTGATATTTTAAATCAAACCTACAATTATATGGAAAGCGTAATAGATAATGTAGATAAAGGGATTATGATTATAGGTAAAGATGGAAAAATAGTTAATATTAATGAGCTTGGAGCAGAGATTTTTGATAAAGATAAACATTTGCTTATAAATGAACAAATTGATTATATTTTACCTGACTTAGGAAATATAATAGATGAATTAAATGATGGTAATAATGCTGTTATAAAAGAAATAAAATTTAAGCATAATAGTAATCACAAAATAAAGTTGATTTTCAAAGAAATAAAGCATAAAGAAAGCATTGTTGGAATGGTTGTAACCATAAGCACTGAAAAAGAAGAAAAAGATCCTAAGAATGATACTGGAGCGTATTTTACCTTTAATGATATTATTGGAGAAAGTGCAGCTATTGCTAATGTAATCATAAATTCCAAGATTATATCTAATAGCCCTTCAACAGTTTTAATTCAAGGCGAAAGTGGAACGGGTAAGGAAATATTAGCTCAAGCTATGCATAATTATAGTTTAAGAAGAGGAAATAAATTTATTGCAATTAATTGTGGCGCAATACCAGCTAATATTATAGAAAGTGAATTATTTGGATATGAGGATGGAACTTTTACTGGTGCAAAAAAAGGTGGTAATCCTGGAAAATTCGAAATTGCAAGTGGTGGAACTTTATTTTTAGATGAAATTGGAGAAATGACATTAGATGCTCAAGTAAAATTATTAAGAGTCCTTCAAAATGATAGAGTAACAAGGCTAGGGGGAAGTAAGGAAATCCCAATTGATGTGAGGGTAATAGCAGCTACTAATAAAAATTTAAAAAATGAAGTCAAAAAGGGTGCTTTTAGAGAAGACTTGTATTATAGATTATGTGTAATACCAATTACATTACCACCTTTGAGGGAAAGAAAAGGTGATGTAAAAATGCTTATAGATTATTTTCTTCGAATAAAATCGTTCAGTTTAAATAAAACAATACCAAAGATTGATGAAAAGTTATATAATGATTTGATTTCTTATAATTGGCCAGGAAACATAAGGCAACTAGAAAATTATATTGAAAATATAGTTAATTTGGATGGAAGATTATCCTTTGATTTATGGGAAGAAGGGGAAAGCTTAAATAAAAATGCTTCAGAAGCTTTAAAGCAAGAGAATATATTAATTGAAGAAAATTTCTATGCTAAAGATATAATAAATAATGAAGAAGTTTTTAATTTAGAGGAATTAGAAGTGGGAGTTATTCGCAAAGCTATACATGTGTACAATAACAATATGACACAGGCAGCTAAAGCGTTAGGGATTAGTAGAAATACTTTATATTTGAAGATTAAAAAATATAATATTGAAATGTCCTAAAATCATACGGTGTCCTAAAATAATACATATATTTTTTATAATGTGTATTATTTTAGGACACTTGTTTGTTAAAAATATATTTAAATTTTATAAAAGTGCAAAATATATTGGAGAGCAATTATAAAAAATATTAACTTTATTTATAATAGACGGTATAAAGCTATTTGAGTAAGTTCTTGTAAATAGGCTGAAATCCTTGTTTCTTAGTGAAAAAGCTTTGAAAATATACTTTTGATAAAGTATTATTGTAAAAAATCAGGATAAATTTGATAAATAAATAACAAGTTGGCATGGAAGTTGCTATATATATTTATGAGGATAAAAAATGACTGATTAATTTTAGGAGGAATAGTTTATGGCACGTTTTACGTTACCAAGAGATTTATATCATGGAGAAGGAGCTCTTGAAGTACTTAAAACTTTGAAAGGAAAGAAGGCATTTGTTGTAGTTGGCGGCGGGTCAATGAAAAGATTTGGATTTCTTCAAAAAGTTGAAAATTATTTAAAAGAAGCAGGAATGGAAGTAGAATTATTTGAAGGTGTAGAACCAGACCCATCAGTTGAAACAGTTATGAAGGGTGCAGAGGCTATGAGAAATTTTGAGCCTGACTGGATTGTATCTATAGGTGGAGGATCTCCAATTGATGCAGCAAAGGCTATGTGGATATTCTATGAATACCCTGATTTTACTTTTGAACAAGCAGTTGTTCCATTTGGATTACCAGAACTTAGACAGAAAGCTAAGTTTGTAGCTATTCCATCTACAAGTGGTACTGCTACAGAAGTAACTGCATTTTCAGTTATAACAAATTATACTGAAAGAATTAAGTATCCGTTAGCAGATTTTAACATAACACCAGATATAGCTATAATTGATCCAGAATTAGCACAAACAATGCCAAAAACATTAACAGCTCATACTGGTATGGACGCATTAACTCATGCTATTGAAGCATATACTGCATCTTTAAGATCAAATTTCTCAGATCCACTAGCAATTAAAGCTATTGAAATGGTTAATGAAAATTTATTTAAATCATATGAAGGTGATAAAGAAGCTAGAAACTTAATGCACGAAGCTCAATGTTTAGCTGGAATGGCATTCTCAAATGCTTTACTTGGAATAGTTCACTCAATGGCTCATAAGGTAGGTGCTGTATTCCATATCCCTCATGGATGTGCAAATGCAATATTTTTACCATATGTAATTCAATATAACAGAACTAAATGTGAAGAAAGATATGCTGATATAGCTAGAGCATTAAAATTAGAAGGTAACAATGATGCTGAATTAACTGATGCATTAATTGCTAGAATAAATAAATTAAATGAAAAATTAAGTATTCCTAGTTCAATGAAGGAATATGGAGTTACTGAAGAAGATTTCAAGGCTAATCTTTCATTTATAGCACATAATGCTGTGTTAGATGCATGTACAGGTTCAAATCCTAGAGAAATAGATGATGCTACAATGGAAAAATTATTTGAATGCACATTCTATGGAACTAAGGTTGAATTATAAAATATAAATTATTACGCTCATAATCAAATCATTATATATATATGTGGTAAGGGCTCTCAATATAGAGGGCTTTTACTGCTTTGAAAGAAATTAGGAACATTATGGTTATTGTGATAAATACATACATTATAGGAGGTACAAAGCGTGTACAAAATTGTTAGTAAAAGAGAACTTACGAATAATATATTCTTAATGGATATAGAAGCACCTAGAGTTGCAAAATCTGCAAAACCAGGTCAATTTATAATTATTAAAAATGATGATAAAGGTGAAAGAATACCATTGACCATTGCAGATTATGATGCAGGGAAAGGTACTGTAACTATAGTTTTTGCAACAATAGGAAAAGGCACTAAACAGCTTGCTTCATTTAATGAAGGAGATCATGTTGCCGATTTTGTTGGCCCATTAGGTGTACCAAGTGAATTTATTCATGAAGATTTAGAAGACTTAAAGAAGAAAAATATAATATTTATAGCAGGTGGAGTTGGTGCTGCACCAGTATATCCACAAGTTAAATGGTTGCATGAGCATGGAGTTGCTGTAGATGTTATTTTAGGAAGCAGAAATAAAGACTTATTAATTTATGAAGAAGAATTAAAGGCGGTTTCTGGAAATTTATATGTAACTACTGATGATGGTTCATATGGAGCAAAAGGAACAGGTTCAGATATGTTAAAGGAATTAGTTAACAATCAAGGAAAGAAATATGATCATGCAATTATTATAGGGCCTATGATAATGATGAAATTTACTTCTATGTTAACTAAAGAATTAAATATTCCAACTACAGTAAGCTTAAATCCTATAATGGTTGATGGTACTGGAATGTGTGGTGCTTGTAGAGTTACAGTTGGTGGTGAAGTTAAATTTGCTTGTGTTGATGGGCCAGAATTTGATGGACATTTAGTAAATTACGATGAATCAATGAGAAGACAAGCTATGTATAAGAGCGAAGAAGGAAGAGCAACACTAGAATTTGAAGAAGGAGATACTCATAACCATGGTGGTTGTGGATGCAAGGGGGATAAATAATGGATATGCAAGAAAGAATGAAAAGAACGCCTGTAACAGAACAAGCTCCAGAAGTAAGAGCTAAAAACTTTGAAGAAGTTTGTTTAGGCTATAATGATGAAAAGGCTATAAAAGAAGCTAGCAGATGTTTAAATTGTAAAAATCCTAAATGTGTTGAAGGATGTCCAGTGTCAATAAACATTCCAGGTTTTATAGCAAAAGCTAAAGATGGAGATTTTGAAGGTGCAGCTAAAGAAATTGCAAAATACAGCTCACTTCCTGCAGTTTGTGGTAGAGTATGTCCACAAGAAAGCCAATGCGAAGGTAAATGCGTTCTTGGAATAAAAGGCGAAGCAGTAGCTATAGGAAAATTAGAAAAGTTTACAGCTGATTGGGCAAGAAAAAACAATGTTGATTTATCAGATAAAGAAGCATCGAAAGGTAAGAAAGTTGCAGTAATAGGAAGTGGTCCTGCAGGGCTTACTTGCGCAGGCGATTTAGCTAAAAAAGGATATGATGTAACAATCTTTGAAGCTTTACACGAAGCAGGCGGAGTTTTAGTTTATGGGATTCCTGAATTTAGATTACCTAAAGAAGATGTTGTTAAAGCTGAAATTGAAAACATAAAGAAGCTTGGAGTAAAAATCGAAACTAATGTAATTATAGGTAGAACAATTACAATTGATGAATTAATTGAAGATGAAAAATTTGAAGCAGTATTTATTGGCTCTGGAGCAGGACTTCCAAAATTCATGGGAATCCCAGGAGAAAATGCAAATGGAGTATTTTCAGCTAATGAATTTTTAACAAGAGTAAACTTAATGAAGGCCTTCAAAGAAGAATATGATACTCCAGTTAGAGCAGGAAAGAAAGTTGCTATAGTTGGTGGAGGTAATGTTGCTATGGATGCTGCAAGAACTGCTTTAAGACTTGGAGCAGAAGCCCACATAGTTTATAGAAGAGGTGAATCAGAACTTCCAGCGAGAGCAGAAGAAGTACATCATGCTAAAGAAGAAGGTGTAATCTTTGATGTTTTAACAAATCCAACAGAAATCTTAACAGATGAAAATGGATGGGTTAATGGAATGAAATGCGTTAAAATGGAACTTGGAGAACCTGACGCTTCAGGAAGAAGAAAGCCTGTAGAAGTAGCGAATTCTGAGTTTGTTTTAGATGTAGATACAGTAATAATGTCACTTGGAACTTCACCAAATCCATTAATTTCTTCAACTACTAAAGGTTTAGAAATTAATAAGAGAGCTTGTTTAGTTGCTAACGAAGATGGTTTAACAACTAAGGAAGGTGTTTATGCTGGTGGAGATGCAGTTACAGGTGCTGCAACAGTTATATTAGCAATGGGAGCAGGAAAAAAAGCTGCTGCGGCTATAGATCAATATCTTAGTGAATAAACATTATAAAAATATTATTAAGCTTATGGCGTTTCATAATAAATAATACAAAAATTAAAAAACTGACACTCTATAATTTTAATAAGTATTTAATAGCAATTATTATGAAACCTATATATATATTTACCCTAAATTTGGGCTGCAGTAAAGAGATAATTATGGTCAACTCTTTATTGCAGCTTTTTATATGTTCAATTATAAATTATTTTGAAAATCTGGTTATCTTTTAGAGTTTATTAAAATGAAAGGTACTAATTAATTACAAATTATACAA
The DNA here is from genome assembly GCF_000340885.1 of Clostridium saccharoperbutylacetonicum N1-4(HMT). Taxonomy (NCBI): domain Bacteria; kingdom Bacillati; phylum Bacillota; class Clostridia; order Eubacteriales; family Clostridiaceae; genus Clostridium; species Clostridium saccharoperbutylacetonicum. Next base: position 3,012,456 of record NC_020291.1, read on the forward strand.
AGTACATAAAATTACCATAAATAAAAAATATAAAAATGAAGATTATAAGAAGTGAAGAATTATATTTTTATAAAATTATTTGTGTGGGGGGAAAAGAAATTGAAAAATAGAATAAGATATTTTTTTATATTTTTGGCAAATACTCTTCTTATGATTTTTTTATTTGGGGAAAATATAAGCTATGCTTTTGCGGCTGAAACTGTAAATACAAATGAAGCTAAAGAAAAGATAATTTATTTAACCTTTGATGATGGACCTAGTTATAAGGTGACAGATAAGATTTTAGATATTTTAAAAGAAAATGAAGTTAATGCTACCTTTTTTTTAATTGGTAATCAAATAAAAGGTAGAGAAGAGGTAGTGAAAAGAATTTACAATGAAGGACATAGTATTGGGTTACATACCTATACTCATAAATTTAACAGAATTTATTGCAATGAAGATAAATTTATACAAGAAATGCTTGCATGCCAAATTGAAATTAATAATGTGGTTGGTATATCACCTAATGTGATTAGATTTCCAGGAGGTAGTTGTAAGCATTTAAGTAAAAGTTATTTAAATAAATTACATAGTAATAATTTAAAAATATATGATTGGAATATGGAAAATGCTGATGGACTAAATCCTAAGCTTTCACCTTATGTATTGTACAAAAAAGCTGTTGAGGGAAGTGAAAAATTGGGCGATATTACTTTACTGCTTCATTGCACAGATATGAATAAAAACACTTATAAGGCTTTACCTAAAATAATAAAATATTATAAAGCTAAAGGGTATCAATTTAAAACTATAACAGAGGAAACTCCTGAAATTTATTTCCCTATAAAAAAATAAATATAGTAATTAACAATCTTCAATTATAAATTGGCAGGAAACCATTTGGTAATTTATTCGATCTGTATGTATAGTTATAATTAGAACTTACATATTATAAGTTAGTAAGTATACTTAATTCAAATAGTAACTTGTAAAATTATTAGGTACAGTTTATAATTAAGCGTGTTTTACTTGGTAAATTATAAGGATATTTTAAGTATTTACTAAGCATTTTTATAATATAATGTACTTATAAATAAATGATAGAAGTGGAGTTACATAAATGGATTATAATGATGAAACTAAAATGAGGAAGAAGTTGATTAAGAGAGATTTTAATAAACTTGGATTAACTATATTAATGAATGAGCTTATAGCAAATGTCGTAATATTTATTTGTGTTGTGATTATCTTTATAGGAAAAATTTTAGTGAATCCTAATATATCACAAGATGGAATGTTAGATGTATTAAAAGATGGTCGATACAGTGGAACTTTAAGCATAATTGGAGTTGTTATAGCTTTTATTCCATTTTTAATTTATCGAGGGAAAACTTTCTTTCAGCATGACTTAAGAGTGGAAAATAAGAAGTTTAATTTGAAAATAGTATTAGTTTCAGCAGTTGTTTTATTATCCCTAAACAGTTTTTTAGGAATATTCGCAAGTTTATTAGAGAGCCTATTGAATTTATTTGGACTAAGTGCTAATTTCGCCTTGGAACAATTAGAATCTTTGAATGATTTTGCAATTCCAATGGTTATTTATACTTGTTTGGTAGCACCTATTTTTGAAGAGTTTATATATAGAGGTGCAATTCTTAGAAGTCTTGAAAAGTATGGAAAGAAATTTGCTATTATGGTTTCTGCATTGTTATTTGGAATGATGCATGGTAACTTTTATCAAATTTTTATGGCAATGGGAGTAGGGTTGATTTTAGGATATCTAGCAACAGAATACTCAATTAAATTAACAATTATATTACATATAATAAATAATGTTTCTGTACAAGCATTAACAATATTATCTCCTAAATTAGGAGATAATATTGTTAATATATTTGATATTTCCTTTTTAGTTATAGCAATAATAATTTTAATAGCAGTAATAATTAGAAAGCGAAAATCAGTTAAGGAATGGTTACTAAATAATAGTTTAGAAAAAGGTCTTATGGTGAAGTTTTTTACATCTATATTAATAGTAATAGTACTTTTGATTGATATTTTTGAAGTAATAAGCGGTATCGGCAAACTGTAGTATCTTGTAGAAACACAAATGTCCTTCTATTGTTGACATATATGGTCAGATAAGATAATATTAAAATTGTTGTTATTGGTTAAATAAACTAAGTAATAACAGGGTACTTAAGTAATTAATTAATGTGGATGATTAATTTTAAGTACAAAAAGCAATGGCAGTACATTATAATTTTGGCTATTTATAATGTACATAAATTAATCTTATACTAGGGGGACATACTTATGAAGAAAAGAATAACTTTGCTTTTGGCATTAGTTATGACAACTACGTTTGCTTTGACAAGTTGTGCAACAAAGGCTAATACAAAAGTAAACGTAGATAGCGATGTCATAAAAATTGGTGTCTTTGAACCAATGACAGGCGCTAATGCAGCAGGGGGAGAGCTTGAAGCAGAGGGAGCTAAACTTGCTAATAAAATTTATCCAACGGTTCTAGGGAAAAAAGTAGAATTGGTTTTTGCAGACAATAAGTCTGATAAAGTTGAGGCAGCTAGCGCAGCGGCAAACCTTATTGAGCAGGAACATGTTAATGCTATCATAGGAAGCTATGGAAGTGGATTATCTATGTCAGCAGGGGATATTGTACAGGAAGCTAAAATACCAGCAGTAGGAGTTACGTGTACTAATCCGTTAGTAACTGCAGGTAATGATTATTATTTTAGAGTTTGCTTTATTGATCCTTTCCAAGGAACTGTAATGGCAAAATATGCAGCAAATAAATTAAAAGCTAAAAAAGTTGCAATTCTTCAAGAAGTATCAAGTGACTATTCAGTTGGTATTTGTAAATTCTTTACGGATGAATTTAAAAAACTTACAGGGGATAATAATTCAATTGTAGCTAAAGCTAATTATACTACAGGGGATCAGGATTTTACTGCCCAACTTACAAATATAAAAGGCAGTAATCCAGATGTTATTTTTGCTCCAGGTAATTTTACTGAAGGAGCTATGCTAATTAAGCAGGCAAGACAACTTGGTATTACAGCACCTATAATTGGTGGAGATACTTGGGAAACACCAGAGTTCTTAGATATAGGTAAAGAAGATGTAGAGGGAACAGTATTTTCAACTTTTTTTTCAAGTGAAACACCTATAACTAATGAATCAAAGGTTTTCCTTGATGAATACAGGAAAGAATATAATAAGGAACCAGCAGCGGCTACAGCATTAGGATATGATGCATATATAGTGATTTTAGATGCAATTAAAAGAGCAGATTCAGCTGATCCAGTGAAAATTAGGGATGAAATAGCAAAAACTAAAAACTTTCCAGGTGCAGCTGGAGTAATAACTATAGATGAAAATAATAATGCAGTAAAGGATGCGGTTTTAAAAATAGTTAAAGATGGTAAGTTCACTTATCTAGATACAATAAAGCCAGAATAAAAATTAAATTAGTATAATGAGCAAAAAATCTCCAATTAGTTTTTAAGAAATTAATTGGAGATTTTTTTGTTCATGAAATTAAGAAAAATTAAGATGAAAGGTAAAACTTCAACCAAAATTATTCATCATTTATTATGTATGTATTTAATTATTTATATATGTACTTATTGGTGAAGAATTACTAAAGTGTATACAATTTGTGATTTTACTGTAACAAAGTTGTGACAATTTACAGTTAAAATACAAATATAGATTAAAGGAAATATAGATCAAAATAATTAAAATAGAAATTTTGAGGTGATGAAAATGAATAGTAAAATAATTTATTCAATTATAGTACCTTTATATAATGAAGAATTAGTTTTAAATGAAAGTTATAGAAGATTAAAAGAAGTTATGGTTTCAACAAAGGAAAATTATGAAATTGTTTTTGTAAATGATGGAAGTAAGGATAAGACCAAAGTTATGGCTGAGGAAATATGCGCTTCTGATGATAGTGTGAAGCTTATAAATTTTTCTAGAAATTTTGGTCATCAAGCAGCTATTACTGCAGGTATGGATTTGGCATTAGGAGATGCTATTATTGTAATTGATGCAGATCTTCAAGATCCTCCTGAAGTTATGCTTGAAATGATTAAAAAGTGGAAAGAAGGCTACGAAGTAGTTTATGGAAAAAGAATCAAAAGAGAAGGAGAAACTTTCTTTAAGAAATTTACAGCTAAAATGTATTATAGAGTGCTTAAAAGCATGACTAGTGTAGATATTCCTGTAGATACAGGTGACTTTAGACTTATTGATAGAAAAGTTTGCGATGCATTAATAGCGCTTCCAGAGAAAAATAGATATGTAAGAGGACTTGTAAGCTGGGTTGGATATAAGCAAACTTATGTAGAATTTGTAAGACAGGAGAGATTTGCAGGAGAAACTAAGTATCCTTTTAAAAAGATGATAAAATTAGCCTTCGATGGTATAACTTCTCTATCCTATAAACCACTTGTAATAGCGGGACATTTTGGTATATTAGCTTTTATTGCAGGAATAATTTTGATGTTTACTGATATAATAAAAGACTTATTTAATAAGAGTGGCTTTGTAAATTTCACTCTTATGATATCAATAAATATGATGATGTTTGGTGTAACCTTAGGATGTATAGGAATAATGGGTCAATATATTGGAAGAATTTTTGATGAAAGTAAAGGAAGACCTATTTATATAATTGATAGTACAAAAAATTATAACAATACAAGTAAAAAATATAAAGTAATTAACTTAGAACATAAAATTCTGTAGATGGGGGAGTTTAAGATGAAAGGGTTAAGATTAACAAAAGAAAAAATTTGTATTTCCTTGATTTTAATATTATCAGGAATACTGAATTTTGCAAATATAGCTATAGAGGGATATGGAAACGGATATTATGCAGCTGGCGTAAAAAGTATGACAATGAATCTTAAAAATTTCTTTTTTGTTTCCTTTGATCCAGCAGGCTTTGTAACAATAGATAAACCGGCAATGGGTTTTTGGCTTCAAGCTATATCAGCTAAAATATTTGGCTTTAGTGGCTGGAGTATACTTTTGCCACAGGCATTAGCTGGAGTTATTTCAGTTTATTTATTATATTATTTAGTTAAAAAATCTTTTGGAATAACAGCTGGGTTAATTTCAGCTTTGTGTCTTACAGTGACTCCTGTATTTGTAGCTGCAAGCAGAAATAATACCATAGATAACTTATTGGTTGTAACTTTACTTTTTGCATGCATAGCGCTTACTAAGGCAGCTGAGGCAGGAAAAGCAAAATACCTTTATTTAAGTTTAGTACTTGTAGGTATTGGTTTTAATATAAAAATGTTAGAAGCATATATGATTGGTCCTGCTATATATATAACTTATCTCCTTTCTTCAAAAATCTCTTTTAAGAAGAAAATAGGGCAACTTATTATTGGGTCAATTATTTTAGTTGCTGTATCTTTATCTTGGGCTGTAATTGTAGATTTAACACCAGCACAAAACAGACCTTATGTGGGTAGCAGTACTAATAATAGTGAATTAGAGCTCATAATTGGCCACAACGGTTTGGAAAGACTTGGTTTAAAAAGCTTGCTAAATGGTAAATTTGCTAAGAGTACAAATAAGGATGTTGAAGATAAAAATGCTGAGGCTTCAAAAGCTTATACTGAAAATATAAAGAATAGTAATGATCAAATGGTTGAAAGAGAAAGAAATGTTAATGACCAAGATGATATGACAGTTGGGAGAATGAATGGTAATGGTCCAGGTGGATCTGAAAATGGTAATAATCAAGGAATTCCACCAAATGGAGGTCAAAGTAATGGAGGTAATATGCAGCCACCAAGTGGAGGTATGCCAGATGGAGGAAATCAAGGTGGTGGACCAGGAGGGCAAGGCGGAACTCGAGGAACTTTTGGCTCAGAAGTGAAAGCTGGCATTACAAGATTATTTGCTAAGAGCAGCTTATCAGATCAAATAATATGGTTTTTACCACTTGCAGTATTAGGTTTTATAGCAGGTTTAATAAAGGAAAAATTAAATTTCAAGTTAGATAATAAAAGAAAAATATCCCTTGTATTATGGATAACTTGGTTAGTACCTGAATTTATATATTTTAGTTTTACAACTGGATTATTTCATCCGTATTACTTAACCATGATGGCTCCACCAGCCGCAGCCTTAGCTGGAATTGGAATAACAACCATGTGGGAACTTTATAAAGAGCGTAGTTGGAAATCGGCAATATTACCAATAGCTTTTGCTGTAACAGGTGCAACTCATTTAATGATGCTGAATTATTTTTCAAGTAACTTATCAACTATTATTAGAAGTATAATCATAATAGCAGTTATATTATGTTTTGTAATATCTGTCCTATTAGCAGTACTAATTATTCTGAAAAAGAATGATAATGATAATAATAATTTAGTAACTAATAAAAAAATATATTTATCAAGAATACTAGTTGGAATTGGAACAATAAGTATTTTAGTTACACCATTTATAGGGTCAAGTGCAGCAATAACTCATAGTGTAAATAGCAGCATCCCAAGTGCAGGGTTAGAGCTTCTTTCAAATGGAAGTAAAGTAAGCCTTAATGGAACACCATTTGGCAGGAGCAATGGAATGGATAATTCAAAATTAATTAATTTTTTAAAAAGTAATAAGACAACAGAAAAATATTTACTAGTTGTTTCTTCTTCGCAAAGCGCTGATAACATTATAATACAAACAGGTGAATCTGTAATGGCTTTAGGGGGATTTTCTGGCTCTGATAAGACAATGACCTTGGAACAATTTAAGGAATTAGTTAAAAATGGAGAAGTAAGATACGTATTATCAGGAGGTAGAGGACCTGGTGGAAGTAATGAGATTATGAATTGGGTAACTGAAAATGGTAAGGTAGTTTTAGAAAGCGAGTATAAGGATACTGTAACCAACAATAACATGGAAGAGAATGATATAAATAAAGATACAAATTCAAAGAAACAAGGTTTTGGAGGAATGAACTCTGAACAATTATATGATCTTAAAGATGTAGCAGCTACTTTATAATCAGTTAGATTTAAAAATAGAAATAAGAGGCAAGTTTATTATAGTGGCTATATTAAGAAGCTATAATTATAAAGGCTTGCCTCTTATTTAAATATATTGGAGAGGAAAGGAAATTAAAAGGATGGATATAGGTAATTTAAAAAAGCAAATATTTAAAATAAGCTTAGTATTTATAGTATTATTATCTTTATTTACCTGTGTATATTCAATTCAACATTATAATGGAAGTAATACTATGGGGCAAAATGTTCAATTTAATATACAAGGGTTTAATAATACTACTGATATAAATATACCTGAGAATATGCCACCTTCAAAGGAAAGAGCAAATTCAAATGGAAATATTACAATGCAAAATGAAAATGGACAGCCTAGAGAAGGTAAGAGTAATGAGCAAGAGAAAAATGGAGAAAGACGTATGCAGCCTGGGAAGTTTGGCGAAAATATGCAAAAAGGTGCTGGAAATACAAAATATCTATTTGGTCTCAGTATTTATAGTATATCATTTTTAATATTATGCTTCGGACTTTATTATTTATTTAGACGTAAAAAATTAGAATTTGATTTTAAGAATGAAAAAATATTGATAATGACATTATTATTAGTAGGATTTTTATTAAGAATTTCAGCTTCAACACTTATGGATGGATATAGTGGCGATATTAATTTATTTAAAAACTGGGCTATGACTGCCGCTAATGGTCTTTCAACTTTTTATTCAAGCGCAAGACAGGCAGATTATCCACCTCTATATATTTATGTTTTAGGATTAGTGGGGAAAATTGCTAATATCACAATGCTTAATTCGTATTATGTATTGCTACTTAAAATACCAGCTATAGCTGCAGATGTTATTACCGCCTTTATTATATATAAACTTGCAAAGAATTATTTGAATTCTGCTATCAGCATTTTTTTAGCTGCATTTTATATTTTTAATCCTGCAGTTTTTATAGATTCAACGTTTTGGGGACAAGTAGATTCATTTTTTACTCTATTAATTTTTATTGCAACTTATTTATTACATGAAAAGAAATATGCTTTTTCTTCTTCAATGTTTGCAGCTTCTATACTTATGAAACCACAAGGAATTATATTTCTTCCAATTTTATTTTTTGAGTTAGTAAGGCAAAGTAAGATAAAGAATTTTATGTTTTCAGCCTTGGCAGCCTTGGTAACTATATTAGTTATTATTATTCCATTTTCGATAAATCAACAAAATCCATTATGGATTGTAAGTTTGTATACAAAAACAATATCAGAATATCCCTATGCTTCTGTAAATGCTTTTAATTTTTTTAGCTTAATTGGCGGGAACTATAAAAGTTATAATACAAATTTGTTTATAGTTAATTATCATACCTTAGGAATGTTGTTTATTGTTATAACAACTTTAATTGGATGGTTTGTTTATATTAAAGGAAATAACAGAAAATATGTTTCAGCAATAGCTTTGCTGCAAATTGCAGGTGTCTTTACTTTTTCCGTTGGAATGCATGAAAGATATTTATTTCCAGCAGTGGCCTTAGCGGTTTTATCTTACATATATTTAAAGGATAAACGATTTATGATATTGGCTATTGGCTTTAGTATTACGAGTTATATTAATATTTCAACAATCCTATTTAATTTAAAAGCTTCAATATTTAATAATCTTATGGGAATTACGTCTATATTAAATATTGTGCTTGTTGCATATTTGTTAAAAGTCCTTTTGGATAATGTGGTTGAGAAATTTTCACTTAAATATAAAAGAATTGAAAGTGAAGCAATATAAAAAATATAAAATTGAAATCAATTTTTAGAAGAGAGTAACTTATAAAATCCTGGGTATATTAATAACGTACTATTAAAAACAAAGGAGGAGAAATATGAGCAGTGCAACTATGACTATTTCAGCCAAGAAAAAATTGGAAAATAAAGATCATAATGCTATAATAACAAATTCTACTTCTGAAACTCTGATTGTATTTGGTCCTATAAGAGAAACAGAAGGAGGAAACTATGAAAACTCATGGTATGTTCTTCATCCAGGAAAAACTACCCCAGGAAATTGGCAATGTGATGGAATTTATGTACCTAAGGATAGAGAATTTAAACAAATGAATGGACAAATTACACAAGGACCAGTAGCTATAAAGTATGGCAGTTTAATACCTGTGACAATAACTCAAGCTGGAAAGCAGTACTCAGAAAAAGATCATCATAATGAAGGAATATTTCATTCAAATGAAATTAATTGGGATATACCAAATTTTACAGCAGAGTATTGTCAAAACATAAGTATGGAAAAATATCAAATTCCATAAGCTTTTAGTGAGTATATATACCTGAACTTAAAAATCTGTGTATTATCATTATTATAATACATGGATTTTTTTATTTATCACCCATTACTTCTTAAATAAATTAAAATATTTAGGAGTTTAATTAATTAGAACTTATATATTTAATAAATATATGATATAGTTTACATAGCGATGTAAGTAATTTAGACATTGGTTTTTGACTAGTTGAAGGAGGTACAATTATGAATTTTTGGCAAAACAAATGTGTTATTGTAACAGGAGGAACTTCTGGCCTTGGTAGAAGCTTGGTTTTGAAGCTTATAGAAGCAGGAGCAAAAGTAGCTTTTTGCGGTAGGTCAAAAGATAAGATGGAAGAAGTTCTAAATGAAATTAATCCTGACCTTAGGGATAACATATATAATGATATTTTTGAAATTACAGAGGAAGATAAAATAATCACTTTTGTACAAAGTGCAGCAAATAAATTTGGAACAATAGATGTCTTGATTAATTGTGCAGGTGCAAATACAGCTAGAGCCCTTGTTGAAGAAATTAAAATAGAAGACATGGATTGGATGCTGAAAGTAAATATGATGGCACCACTTATGTTTATAAAAGAAGCCTATAAATATATGAAGGAGAAAAAAGAAGGACTAGTTGTTAATATTCTTTCAACATGCTGCTTATTTTCTAATGAAGGAATCGCAGCCTATACAGCATCAAAAGGTGCATTGGATAGCTTGACTAAAGTGTTTAGAAAAGAAGCAAGAAGGAATAATGTTAGGGTTTGTTCTGTATATCCAGGAGGAATAAATACAGCTTTTAGAGCTCAAGCTAGAGAAGAATACTTAAGTGCAGAAAGTTCTGCTGAAACAATATTAAGATCATTAGATATAGATAAAAATGTAGCTTTGGATGAAATTGTTTTACGACCTTTTGTAGAATCAAATTATTGTTAATGATAAAAGTCATAATTGAAGTTTGCGTAGCAAAGATTAATTGTGGCTTTTGTTTTTTAGTGATAAAATAGTAAAACAAATCTAAAAGGCTTTTTCATATTAAAATTTCTATAATGTATTATATTTTACATAAATGGATATAAGTATAGGAAAAAAGTAAAAATATATGTATAATAGGAATGAATGAATAGTGATTAATTAAATAGGAGGCGATTTTGTGAAAGTAGTAAAATCAGAATTTTTGTCTAATAGCAAAGCTGTTGTAAGGAAGCTTATTAGCATGTTATCTGAAGAATATAAATATGTTTCAGTACTAGGAACTGATATTAAAGGAAAGAGTTACAGAGTTTCAAAAACGGGAATAGAAGTAAATGATTCATTTTTAGTTGAAAGAGGTTTTGTTGTAAGAATACATAATGGTGTAAATTATTCAGAGTACTCATTTAATAATATAAGTGATGATACTTTAGGTGCTATTGTTAAAGAAATTTCAACAAAGCTAAACAAAGTAATAAAAGATATTTCTGTTAATTCATATGACATTATTGAAGAAAAAGAAATAAAGGAAATCTTCATAGGTGAAATGAAAATAGATCCAGAAGAAGTTGGCTCAGAGGTAATTATAAAGACTCTATCAGAAATAAAAGATGCAGCTTTGGCTCATTCAGATTTAGTTGTAAATATTGATGCTATTTACAATACTTATCATATATCAAAACTTTTTATGTCTAATAAAAAAGACTTAGAACAATCTTATATGCTTGGAGAAGGTTATATATTCTCTATAGCTAGAAAAGAAGAAAAAACTAAGTATTACTTTAAACCTTTCTCAGGCTTAAAAGGCTTCGAAATACTTGATGAACTTAAAGCGGAATATAAGAATGTTGTTGAAACAAGCATAAAGTTATTAGATGCTAAAAATGTTCAACCAGGAGAATATGAAGTTATTTGTGCTCCAGATGTTGCTGGATTAATAGCTCATGAGGCCTTTGGACATGGAGTGGAAATGGATATGTTTGTTAAGGATAGAGCAAAAGGGGCAGAATTTATAGGAAAGCAAGTTGCATCTAAGATTACAACTATGCATGATGGAGCAACAGCTGCTAATCATATGTCTTCATATCTTTTTGATGACGAAGGAACAATAGGAACAGACACTGTAGTTATAGAAAATGGTATTTTAAAAGCTGGTATTTCAGATATATTATCAGCAATCAAACTTGGAACAACTCCAACTGGGAATGGTAAGAGACAATCTTTTGAAAGAAAAGCATATGCAAGAATGACAAATACCTTTTTTTCACCAGGAAATGATAAACTTGAAGATATGATTGCATCAGTTAAAGATGGATATCTTCTTGAAGGTTCATATAGTGGTATGGAAGATCCAAAGAGCTGGGGAATACAATGTATAGCATCTTTTGGAAGAGAAATTAAAGATGGTAAACTTACTGGTAATATAATAGCGCCTGTGGTGATGACAGGATATGTACCAGATTTATTAAATTCAATTTCAATGGTTTCAGAAACAGTTGAACTAGGTGGTTCTGGCTACTGTGGTAAAGGTTACAAAGAATTTGTAAAAACTTCCTGCGGTGGTCCATACATTAAAGCGAAAGTGAGGTTAGGTTAATGTTAGAAAAAATAAAACAAATTCTTACTGAAAATAAAGACGTTGATGGATATAAAATCATAGAAAATAAAGTTGAAGCAAATGAACTTTTCTTTATTAAGAAGAATGTTGATATGGATAGAGCTAAAGATGTTCAACATTTTAAGGTAACAGTTTATAAGGATATAGAAGAAAATGGTGAAAAATATAGGGGAGCAGCATCTACTAATATTCATCCAACAATGAGTACAGAAGAAATGGAAAAGGCAATAAATGATGCATTATTTGCAGCACAGTTTGCTAAAAATCCTTATTACCCATTGGTAAAACATTCTACAAAATATAAAACAGTTGAAGCAGGTAAATTTTCAACAGAAACTTTACCTTATTGGATCAATGAAGTTACAAAAGCAACTTATAAAAAGGACAACTATGAAAAAGGTGGAATAAATTCTTGTGAAATCTTTTTAAATAAAGTATACACCCATGTGGTAAATTCAGAAGGTGTAGATGTTGAAGCAATTAATTACGAATGTATGGTTGAGTTGGTAGCCACTTGGAAGGAAACTGGCGAGGAAGTTGAATTGTATAGATGTCTTAATTTTTCAGAATTAGATTCAGACGAAATAGCTCGTGAAGTAGAAGATATGATTAATATATGTAAAGAAAAAGCAATTGCAAAGAGTACTCCTAATCTTGAAAAGGCTACTGTATTATTTACTGGTGAAGCCGTAAAAGAATTATTTAGTTTTTACTATACAAAAAGTAATGCAATTTCAGTTTATAAAAATGAATCAACATGGAAAATTGGCGATAAGATTCAAGGAGAAGAAGCTCAAGGTGATCTTATAACAATGACTGTAGATCCATTCTTAAAGAATTCAACTCATTCAGGAAGCTTTGATGAAGATGGCTTTCCATTAGAACCAGCAGCAATAATAGAAAATGGTGAGTTAAAGAGATATATTTCTAACAATAGATATGCACATTATTTACAAGTAGAGCCTACAGGAAATATTAGTAACATAGTAATAAGTGGTGGAAGCCAAAGTGTTGATGAATTAAGAAAAGAGCCACATATTGAAGTTGCAGTATTTTCAGATTTTACTATGAATGATGTGACTGGTGATTTTTGTGGAGAAATAAGATTAGCACGATATTTTGATGGTAAAAACACAATTCCTGTAACTAGCGGTTCTATCTCTGGAAATATAAATGAATTACATAAGCATATGTATTTATCTAAAGAAATTGAACAAGATAATAGTTTTATGGGTCCTAAGGGTGTTAAGCTGTTAAACGTAACAGTTGCTGGAATTGAATAAACTGCATGAGAATATCAAGAATAATTGCATTTATAATGATTTTTTTGTTGTCAAGTATATCTTTACTTGTTTATTTTCTTTATCCTAAAAGTGGCACTGCCGATAGTTTTTTGTTAAAAGATATAAATAAGGATTCAATAACAAGAATTAGACTTTATGAATACAATCTTGAAGAGGCTAGAGAAATTCAAGATAAAGCTAAGATTCAAGAGTTTCTATCACAACTAAGTAAATTAAACTTGGAAGAATGTAGTGACAATATTTCAGTAAATCATAAGGATGTATATGATATAATTCTTTCTAACAAGAACGGATATCTATCTAAAGATGGAACTGAAAAAATTTCAGAGTTGCAAATCTCTTTATATAATACAGGTTATATTGTTTGGGATAGAGAAGGAACTCTTAAATCAAAATATTTTAAAATTAAAGAGCTTCAAGAAGTACAGAAATTAAAAGAATTAATTTCAAATTAAAGATATAATCAAAGCTTGCAACGTCAGTTATTTTATTTGACGTTGTAAGCTTTATTTTTTCATTTGTGACCATATTGTAACAATAATATATTATAATTAAAGCATGTAAGTTCTATTTATGATCATACATTTCAATTCAAGAAATCACAAAATGATTTCCTTGTAGATTGATAATTGAACATTGATAATTGGAGTGATAGCATGAAAGAAAATAAAATTTTAGTAGTTGATGATGAACCATTAATAAGAAAGCTTGTTACAGATTTTTTAAAAAAACAAGGTTATATAACTGTTGAAGCAGAAGATGGTAAAAAGGCTATGGATTTATTTTGGAGTGAGGGAAATATAGATTTAATTATTCTAGATGTAATGCTTCCAGAATATGATGGATTTACAGTATGCAGAGAAATAAGAAAGAAGTCTAAAGTTCCAATCATAATGCTTACGGCAAGGGGTGAAGAATTTGACGAAGTTTTTGGTTTAGATATTGGTGCAGATGAATATATTTCAAAGCCTTTTAGTCCTAATATCTTAATAGCAAGGGTAAATGCAGTTCTTAGAAGAGCAGTAACAGCAGCAGAAACAGATACTGATGTTAAAAAGTATAATGGATTAATTGTTGATCATAATGCTCATCAAGTTACTATTGATGGATCTATAGTTGATTTAAGTCCAAAAGAATATGAGTTGTTAGCTTACTTATCTGAAAATTACGGAAAAGCTTTAAGTAGAGAACAAATTTTAGATAAAGTATGGGGCTATGATTATTATGGAGATTTAAGAACAGTAGATACACATATAAATAGATTGAGAATAAAACTTGGTGAAAAGAGCGAATTTATTCAAACAGTACGCGGTTATGGTTATAGATTTGAGGAATAAAGATGAGTAAGTCAATTAGATCAAAACTTTTTATATCAGTAACTTTTTTATTAGCCTTTTTTGTCTGTGTTTTATGGATGTTAAACAATTTATATCTTCAACAGTATTATATACAAAATAAAAAGGATTTACTTAAAGAGAATGCAAAAAATATAATTAGTATTTATAATGGAGATCCTAATGAAATTCAAGATGAATTAGATAGAACAGCAAATATTACAGGAAGTAATATTGATATTTTTGATAAAGATGGTAAAATGATTTATAAATCTTCAAGAAGAGGACCAATAGACAAAAATCCAGCAGATAATTCTAAAAATAATAGTAAAGATAATGTGCAACAGCTACCTCCATTAAATGGTTTTGAAAAAGATAAGCTTAACGAAGATAATGAGGATGGTTATAAATTTGAAACAAGAAGGGATTATCAACTACGAATAGATTTTTTGACCCTTTCAACAGATTTAAGTAATGGAGATAGACTTAATTTAAGAGTTGCCTTGGTTTCAATTAAAGAAAGTGTAGATGTAGCAAATAGATTTATACTTATAATAGGCTCAATAATTACAATATTGGGAAGTATATTGGCATTTTGGTTTTCAAAAAGATTCACTAAACCAATCGTTGAAGTGAATAAAATTGCTAGAAAGATGGCTAAATTTGATTTTAGTCAAAAATGTAATATTAGTGGAAAAGATGAAATAGGTCAGCTTGGTCAAAGCATTAATTATCTATCGTGCGAGCTAAATAGAGCAATTACAGAGTTAAATGTGAAAAATAAAAAGCTTGAAGAAGATATAGAAAAAGAAAGAAAAATAGATGAAATGAGGAAAGAATTTGTTTCAAGTGTTTCTCATGAACTTAGAACTCCACTATCTTTAATACAAGGTTATGCGGAGGGGCTTGCTTGTAATGTTAATGAAAGTGAAGAAGATAGAAAGTTTTATTGTGATGTTATTATGAATGAAACAAATAAGATGAACAAGTTAGTTAAAGATTTATTGAATTTATCTCAATTAGAATCAGGAGCTTTTCATATAGAAAAAACTGAATTTGATTTGATTTCATTAATAACTTATGTTTTAAATAAATACAAAGCAATTTTTGCAGAAAAAAATATAGAATTGCAGTTCGATTCAAGTGAAAGTATCATTGTATATGGAGATATGACAAGAGTAGAACAAGTAATTACAAATTATATTAATAATGCTATTAACCATATCGATGAAAAGAAGATAATTAAAATTGGTGAAGAGATTATCAATGATAAGGTAAGGATAAATATATTTAATACAGGTAAATACATTCCTGAGGAAGCTCTAGAAAAAATATGGAAGAGCTTTTATAAAGTTGATAAAGCAAGAACTAGAGCGTATGGTGGCTATGGGCTTGGATTATCAATAGTGAGGGCACTTATGGAATTACATAATAATGCTTGTGGTGTTGAAAATATTAATGATGGAGTAAATTTCTGGTTTGAAATGGATAAAGTCAATATTATTTAATAATACTTTTGTTAAAAAATGACGGTTGCTTTGCGACAGTCATTTTTTTTATGGATTTTTACAATTAAGAGGTTAAATTTGAAAATGGTAATACTTATTTATAAAAGTGTGCTATAATAATGGTAATATTTTACAAAAAGATAATTGTATATAAAAATATCAGTTTAGGGATGATAAGTATGGAAATCAAAAGGAGGAATAAAATGATAAAAAAACTTAAAAAGGGTTCCTATAAATCATCAATAAATATTCTATTAGCAAGTGTACTAGCAACAACAGCAGTATTCATGAATAATAGTGTAATTGCAAAAAGTATAGAAGTTAATAAGGTAATAACTGCAACTTCGAGCAATGAGGGTGGAAATAATTTTATTATTGATTCTCCAGTAAAATGTTACAATGATTTAAAAAAAGTACAGAAGATTGTAGATTTCAAATTTAAGTTACCAGACTTTCTTCCAGGTGGAAATAGTGCGGGATATATTCAAATTAGGAAGCTTTCAGAAAAGGATAATATATTAGAAGTATTTTTTCAAAATAAAGAAGGAAAGTTTTCATTTGTAATATCTGAAAGAGATCCTGTTGAAATCCTACAAAAAATAGAGAGGGATAAAATAAAAGCTATAGATAATTCTAAAGTTGAAGTTAAAAAAGAACCTTTAAAAATAGAGGATATAAAGGGATTAAATGTTACTTTGACAACAACATTGTCTCCTAGACTAATTGGTAACATATATTCTAAATTAAGTGAAAAAAATAGTGAATATTTTGTATGGAGAGATGAAAACATATGGTATAGTCTAGAATATAATTCATCATCTATAAGTGAAGAAGCATGTACTCAAGAAGTAAACTTATCGCAAGAGAATATAATAAAAATAGCAAAATCTATTAAAGCACCTGAAAACATAAAGAATGTAAATTATGAAGAAAATAAAAAAAAGATTGAAGAAAATATATTATTAAATATTTATGATAAGGAGGATCTAGAAAAGGCCAGATCTTTATTAGGTTATAATCCAAAGTTTCCAGTAAAAATTAACAATGATATAAATATCACAAGTTCAGTTTTAAGAAGATCAGTCGACGTAGATAAAAAAAATAACAAAGAAAATTATGAAATAAACAATTTCTATTCCAATAAGGATGGTTCAATTATATTTATTGAACAAAATAATTTAGAACTTTATGACAAGCTTTTTAAAGGTGAAATTAAATCAATTAAAGCTGAAAAGCTAAATGTTAATAATAATGAAGTTTATAAATATTTCGTTAATGGTGCAGTTTCAGAGGTTAATTATCTTTGGAAAGAAAATAATATATACTATACTGTTACTTTTTATGTTAATACAGATAATTCTGATGAAATTGTAAAGGAATTTATTAAGTCTAAACCCTTAGATTAAATCGTAAAGGAATTTATTAATTTTGAACAATTAGATTAAATTGTAAATGTATATATGAAATTACCAATAAGTAATATTCAACATGATCAAAAAATGATGATTTCTTTTGAATATTTTTTGACTATAATGATTATTTTAACAACATATAGATAATAGAATCATATATACAATGGACAATAGGTGTATATGGTTCTTTATTATTGTCTTAAGGAAAGCATAAAATCAAAGTAATTATAACTAAAATTATTCATAAGTCATCATTATTAATTCATTAATTTTAAGGGCAAATAAGCGTAGTGAATTAATACTTTTCAACAGGAGTTTTATAATTAAAAAAGTTTAGACTCTGAAATATTTCTTTCATATTAACATTTACACAATATAATATCCATAAAAAATTAAATTTTGAAATAGCAGAAAAATATTAATTAATATTTTGTCATTCACATCTAAGTATCTAATGTATATGTAAAAAAACATCACATATACATCTGTTTAAAATAAATGTTGGTAATGTTTAGAAACTTAATATTTAGGCAATTATTAAGAGGATTTGAATATTTAATTTATATTTTAACAATGAATTGAGGTAATTTTCTTGATAAAAACTGATGCAAATTTTAATTTATTAAATTCTCATATTACTGCATTGATAAAAAAGGATATCTATTTAAATAGAATTATTGAAAAATGTCCTACTTGTGAGTCAAAACACTACATTAAATATGGATCATTTAAAGGAATTCAAAGATATAAGTGTAAAGAATGTGGCAAAACCTTTTCTAATATAACAAAGTCCTTATGGAGTTATTCAAAAAAGGACTCTAGTAAATGGATCAAATTTACTGAATATGTGCTTGAAAGAAAATCCTTAAGATTCTGTTCAGAAAAATTGGAAATAAGCTTAGTTACAGCTTTTTATTGGAGACATAAAGTATTGCAGGGACTTAACTATGAGAGTGTTCCATCAAATTTAAGCGGGGATGTACATATTGCTAAAAAATTAATTCCTGAGAATTTTAAAGGAAGCAGAAACATGACTATAACAGTACGCCATAATATTTGGGTTGTAGCTGCAAAAAGCGGTGGAAATTCTATTATAGTTAAACCAATTTCAAGATGCCATTGGCATTTACCTAGCTTTAATAAAAAAATTTATTATTTAATTGATGAGAAAGCTTATATAGTTCCATATGGTGATCGATATATTTCTTTAGTAGCAAAAGCACATAATAAAAGGCGTACAAAAGAAGTTCAGAATGATAAAATAATATGGTCATTCCAATTTATTCTAGGAAAATGGTTGAAAAAATATCATGGTGTTGCTTCAAAATATTTAGAAAAATATCTTTCACTTTTTATATTATTTCTAACAAAAAAAGAGATGAACTATATGGAAATATTCAAGAAATTATCTCTTGGAAACAACTTCCTAAAAATAATGAATATATCTATGTTTAATACTCAAGGTATTAGTGTATTATTATAATTCTTAAGTTTAATTAACAACATTTATTTTAAACATTCTTACATATGAAATAAAATATAAAGATCTTTTTGCTTGCTATTTTATATTATTTAAACTTATGAAGTTATTTATAGAGATGAAGTTTTAACTAGAAATATTATTCTTGATTAAAGTGCAATAACTCCAAGTTAATATATCATTGAGTAATGTATTAAATTAAGATCTTGCAAATGTGGAGACAGGAATAGAAATACTATCAATGATTCTAGTATCATAAGCTTTAAACATTGTCAGGTTAGAAAAATATGTTTGGATTTCTAAAATATTTAATCTATTCTTTATAGAATTAGATATTTTTTGTAGTAAATATCGTTAAATAAAAAAAACGCTAATATGAAAAAGTATTTTAAATTATCAAATTTTTTAGTATTATAATAAATGAACTCTAACGTATCAATAATATCCTTATTATACTTTTGTTTGTTGATTTAAGTATAATTTGTATGATTGGAATTTGTTAGTGCGTTTTTAAAATTTAACTAGAATGAGGCTTTAAATTAATAATAAGCAACATAGGAGATAATGTATGTCTAAATCTATTTCAAAAAATGCTGTTTTTAAGGCAGTATTGAATGTAAGTAATATAATTTTCCCTATAATAGCAATGACTAAAGTGCTACCTGCAATTGGAACTGCCTTAAATGGATATTTAACAATGGGGGAAACGCTAACGGCTGTTTTCATGATTTTTGCCACTTTTGGAGTATCTCAATATGGATTAAGGGAAGTTAGTAGAGTTAGAGATGATAAAGAAAAGCTTGGCCAAACTATTACTAGTTTATTCTTGATTACAACAACTACAACGGCGATAACATCAATATTATATGTGATTTTTTTGATAATGCATGAAAGTGAAAAAGCTTATTTTTATACTTGTATGGTAATGGGGCTAAATATAGTATTTAATTTATTTAATGTTGAATGGATAAATGAAGCCTTAGAAAATTATGATTTTATTGCAATAAAAACAATGATAGTCAAAATTATATATAATGTTCTAACAATAATTTTTGTAAAAACCCAAACAGATTTTTTATTTTACATATACCTAACTTCGGCAATAAACTTTATTAACAATATAGCAAGCTACATATATATAAAAAGGAAAATAAAATTTGATTTTTCAAATATACAAATTATAAAACATATAAAACCAATGTTTTCGGTTGTAATCCTTGCAAATACATATATACTATATACTTGGTTTGATAAATATATAATCAATTCTGTAATGGGTTATGTAGAGGCTGGATATTATGGAACAGCACAAAAAATAATGTCCTTAATAGACATATTAATGTTTACTATAATTCAAGTTTCTATGGCTAGGCTTTCTAATTATTTAGCAAATCATTCAAAAGAAGTATATTTAAATTTGTTAAATAAAGTAGTTAAAATATATTTCTTGTTATTGTTTCCAGCATCTATAGGGTTACTTTGTGTATCTAAGCAGGTTATTTTATTATTTGGTGGAGGCACAGATATATATTTACCTGCTGTGCCAATATTAATGGTATTTTCGATTTATATGTTAACAATTGGAATCGATCGTATTATAGCAGACCAAATTATATATATTTTTGGAAAAGAAAAGAAAGATGCAAAGTTGGTATTGATTGGTGGAATAATAAACTTAATTTTAAATTTACTTCTAGTGGTTACTAATACCCTTACACCAACGAGAGTAATTACAATGACGTTGATTGCAAATTTAGCGGTTATAGCTATGGAATATAGATTGGTAAAAAAAGAAATAAAGCTGGATATAAAATTATTTTCATTGGCAAATTTTAAATATTTATATTATTCTTTAATTTTTATTCCAATAACTTATTTTATAAATGAAAATGTATCAAGCGTAATTTTATCTTGTACAATTGATGTAGTTGTATGTGGTATGATTTACTTAATAATATTATTAGTAACAAAGGACAAAGTGTTTTATGATTTATTAGATACTGTTTTAGAAAAGATTAAGCTAAAGATTTAAGAATGAATTATACAGAACAGTTAGAAAATAAGAATTAATAAATTAGAGAAAATATGTTTATTTTAAGGAAATAAAAAAATAAATAATTATATAAAAGAAATTTTGGAAAATGAATTTACAATTAAGTAATAAATGTAAACAAGATTAATTCGGTTTTTGATTGAAATTAATCTTGTTTTTTTATAGAATTCATAAAAAGCAGTATTCCAGTGATGTTTAAGGTTTTGAATCGGTATAAATAGATGCATGTTTATATCTAATGTAAATATTATGTTAAAACAATAAAAATATTGACTACATATAGATAATTATCTATACTAAAAGTGTACAAATAACATCCATTTTTGTTATGAAAGGAGCAAATTGTGGAAAATAAATATGAAAAAAATGCAAAAATATTAAAGGCTTTAAGTGATACAAATAGATTAAGGATAATTGATTTGCTTTCTTGTGGTGAAATGTGTGCATGTCATATATTAGAAAATTTTAATTTCACTCAGCCTACATTATCTCACCATATGAAGGTTTTAATTGATTGTGGATTAGTAGAAGCTAGAAAAGATGGTATTTGGAATTTATACAAACTAAATTTAAATAATGCAAATAGGCTGGTATTATTTTTTATGAATTTAATTACAGAAAATGATGAGTGTGAAGAAAAAGATAATAAATGTCATAAATCTGAGGATAATAAATAACAATATAGATAATTCAATGGAGAAAGAATGAAACAAGTAGATTTAACAAAGGGAAAACCATTAAAAGTTTTAACAGCATTATCAGTTCCGTTGATGGGAAGTTCTCTTCTGCAGTTTGCCTATAACTTAATTGATATGCTTTGGGTTGGTGGATTGGGCAGTAATGCAGTAGCTAGTGTGGGAAGTGCAAGCTTTTTTGTAGGTCTTGGGTATTCTATTAATTCTATGGTAGTTATTGGGACAGGAATAAAAACAGCTCATTCAATAGGAAGAAAAGAAGAAAATGAAGTTAAAGGATATATTAATGCAGGAATTATAATAAATACTATAATGGGTATTATTTTGGGGATAATACTAATTTTGGCAGGAAGAAATCTTATTGGTTTTTTACAGATTAACAATGCTGAAGTTGAAAAAGATGCATATTTGTTTTTAGCCATAAGTGGTCCTACAATTTTCTTTGCATTTTATAATATGCTTTATGCAAGAATATTAGGTAGTTTTGGAAATAATAAATTGGCCTTTAACATTAATGTTATTGGTATTATTGTAAATATTATATTAGATCCACTATTTATATATGTATTCAAATTAGGTGTTTTAGGAGCATCACTTGCTACAATGTCAGCAAATATAGTAATGTTTATAGTATATATGGCTAGAACTTATGGAATTATTAAATACGATTTTAAAGTGAAAATTGATGTAGAAAAGATTAAGGAAATATCAATTTTAGGACTGCCAATGGCAATGCAGAGAGTTTTGTTTACGGTAATAAATATATTTTTAGCGAGAATAATTGCAATATTTGGAGCTGAAGCTATAGCAGCACAAAAGATAGGACTTCAAATTGAATCAATTACTTATATGGTTGTTGGCGGATTACATGGTGCAATAGCAGCTTATACAGGACAAAACTTTGGTGCAAAAAAAATAGAAAGAATTAAAGATGGTTATAATACAGCTATAAAAATAGGAATAATGTATTCATTATTAACGGCAGTTCTTTTTATGTTTTTTAGCATACCATTTATAAAACTATTTGTTAAAGATGAACAAACTATTTATATAGCTCAAGCATACTTACAAGCTGTTGCATATTCACAAATTTTTAGTACAGTAGAAACTATATCAAATGGATTATTTACTGGAATAGGGAAACCTAAAATTTCATCAATAATAAGTATTGTATTTACTGCACTAAGGATTCCAATGGCTTTAATTTTAATTAAACCTTTTGGTTTAAGTGGAGTTTGGATAAGTATTTCTCTTTCAAGTATTTTAAAGGGAAGTACAGCTTATTTACTTTACATTATTGAATTTAAAAGAAAGAATAAATAAGTATATGTTCTATTGTCAATGCTTAAATATTAATTATAATTGTTAATTAACCAAGAAAGCCTTTCTGGATTTCTTGAATTTAGTTATGAAATATTATTCAGAGCTTATATATAGGAATTAGTATGGGGGGACAACATGTTAAATAAATTTAAAAGATTATTCACAAATTATGAATTGTTAAGTGGTAATTATGGAATAGAAAGAGAAGGTTTGAGAGTTGATGAAAGAGGAGGGTTATCTCAAAATAAGCATCCTCAAGTGTTTGGAGATAAGGTGACAAATCCTTATATAACAACTGATTTTGCTGAAAGTCAAATTGAAGTTATTACTCCACCTTTTAAAGATGTAAAAGAAACTTATAATTTTGCAAATGCCTTATATGATATTGCTGCAATGGAAATTGGTCATGAATATTTGTGGCCTCAATCCATGCCAAGTATAGTACCTGAGGATAGTAAGATTAAAATTTCTGAATATGGTGATAACGATAAAGGCAGATCAGCACAGAAATACAGGGAAAGTCTAATAAGCAAGTATGGAGGCAAAAGACAACTAATATGTGGTATACATTATAATTTTTCCTTTAGTGAAAACATAATTAATAAATTATATAAAGCTGAACTTGCTGAAAATAATAATATAACTTATCGAGAGTTTAAAAATAGCATTTATTTAAAGGTAACAAGAAATTATCTTAGATATAGGTGGCTTATAATTTATCTTTTAGGTGCTAGTGGAGTTGTCGACAAAAGCTATGTTGGTAAATGCTTAGGCTCTACTAAAAAAATAGCTGAAGATAGTTTTACTAACGAAGGAGCTTTGTCTTATAGAAATAGTGAATGTGGATATAAGAATAAAATAGATTTATTTCCTAATTATGATTCAGTTGAAAAATATATTGAAAGCTTGAAAGGTTTCATTAATGATAAGCTTATAGACAGCTATAAAGAACTATATAGTTCAATAAGACCTAAACCAAGTGATCCAAACGACTTTTTTAATTCACTTTTAGGGGATGGTATTCAATATTTAGAATATAGAAGTATTGATATTAATCCTTTTGAAAGAGGTGGAGTAAGCCTAGAGGATTTATATTTTCTTCAAATATTTAATTTGTTCTTGCTTGTAAAAGAGGAAAGTAATTATGAAGAATGGCAAAAAGAAGGAGTAGAAAACCAAAACATAATTTCTAGGTATGGGCAAAATAATGTAACATTAAAGAAAGATGGTAATCCTATTTCAAAAGAAGAATGGGGCTTAGAAATATTAGATCATATTAAAAATATGAATAATGAACTTAACCTTGGAAAAGAGGAAATTGTTGATTTAATGATTGATAGAATAAAAGATCATAAATTGACTTATGCTTATAAAATTGAAGAAAAGGTCAAAAAAGATGGGTATATTAATGCTCATATAAATATTGCTAAAAAACATAAAATAGAGTCATATAATAATAGATTTAAATTAGAAGGTTATGAAGAGCTGGAATTGTCCACTCAAATATTAATGAAGGAAGCTATTAAAAGAGGAATAAAAGTTGAGGTTTTAGATAAAACTGAAAATTTTATTTCCCTCAAGAAGAACAATAAAGTTGAATATGTAAAGCAGGCAACTAAAACATCAAAGGATAGTTATATAACTGTTTTAATAATGGAAAATAAAAGTGTTACTAAAAAAGTATTAAGAGATAATAATATTAAAGTTCCTGCTGGTGTGGAAGTAAATTCTTTGAAGGAAGCATTAGCTATAATTACTGATTATGTGAATAAACCAATAGTAATAAAGCCTAAATCAACAAATTTTGGAATTGGAATAAGTATTTTTAAAGATGGAACAGATGAAGATAGTTTAAGGAAGGCCTTTGAATTAGCCTTTGAACATGATAATACGGTGCTTGTTGAAGAGTTTATAAAGGGAAAAGAATATAGATTTTTAGTTATTGATGACAAAGTTGCTGGAATACTTCATAGGGTACCAGCAAATGTAAAAGGTGATGGAGTTAATTCAATAAAAGGATTAGTAGAAATAAAAAATCAAGATCCTCTTAGAGGTTATCATTATGTAACGCCTCTTGAAAAAATAATCTTAGATGAAAGTGCTGAATTATTTTTGAAACAGCAAAATAAAGATTTTAAGTATGTTCCAGAAAAAGATGAAGTTGTTTATTTAAGAGAAAACTCTAACATTAGCACAGGAGGAGATAGCATAGATTATACTGATGATATTTCTAACAAGTTTAAGGACATTGCAGTTAAGGCTGCTCAAGCAGTAAATGCAAGAATCTGTGGCGTTGATATGATGCTTGAAGATTATAAAGATGAAAATACTGGTTATGCAATAATAGAACTTAACTTTAATCCAGCAATTCATATTCATTGTTATCCTTATAAAGGTACTGAAAGAAAAATTGGAGTTGAAGTATTAAAAGTATTAGAACTAATTTAAATAAGAGGCAGGTTGAAATTTCAACTTGCCTCTTAGCAGTTAAAGAAGCTCTTTTAAAGGAGCTCCTTATAATATAATATAAATTATAAAGTTTCAACAGCTAAAGCTGATAAAGTTGCATTTGTTATTGTTAATCCAGCTGTTACAGAAATTAAGCTGCTTGGTTCAATTTGAACTGTATAGGTGGTATTTCCATAAGCAGGATTGCAATCACAGTATTGGAAAGAGAAAGATTCTGATTCAAGTACTCGTACTGCTTTTGCGAAAGTGTGAGTTCCACCTACTGCTTGTGGACATCCATCACGAACAGCTTTTACTATTACGAAATTTAAATTTACTAGAATATCTGCTGGTAGGGAAATTAAGCTTGTAAAAGTTAATAAAACCTTTGGATTACACATATTACTAGTATCGATAGAAACGCTAACAACAGGGATAGGTCTAGATAATGGTGTTGAAATTACTGCCAAAGGTCCAGCTCCACCAGTACTAACATTTAATAAAGCTCTTCCTGGTTCAGGAGCATTATTATAAATTTCACAATAGTCACTTTCAGTTCCGCATAAATTTCTCATAAGATACCCTCCATATTATCATAAGTTAATTAAAGTTTTTTTAATATATATTGAATTATCAATGTTCAACACTCAATTATTAATTAGGATTGGATTTCCTTTGGAAATTATAAAGTTTTGAACAATTTTCTTGCAATATATATTTAATCTTAGATATTTTGTCATAGTATATTGTATGAAGATGCTTAAAAAAGGTGAAGTCTAAAGAAACTGGATTTAGAAATTTTACGATTATAAATTTTAGTAATTGATATAATATTTACAAGGAAACTTATTTAAAGTATTATAAAATTAATTTTAAACATGAGGTGATTACAAAATGATAAAAAATGATTATATGAAAGAAGTAGAAAATACTTTGAAATTGGTAACTGAAGAAGTTGATATGGACATAATTAATGGTAATTTAGAGGAAGCCAAAGAAAGAGTTAATAAATGTCTAAAATCTTTGGTGGGAATTGATATAGGTACTGTAGATGTTTTTTCTTTTAATACATTAGAAGGTCTTATAAGCAAGGATATGCATTATAATGCTGAAAAGTTTATAGCCTTTGGATGTCTTATGAAGCTACAAGGAGATTTGGTATCTAAGGAAAATAATGAAACATCGAAAATTCAATATTATAGTAAATCTATAGAAGGGTTTTACAATGCTTATATGGAAGATGATGAAGTAGGAATTAAATTTATTAATGATGCTGCATTAGTAGCTGATGAATTAAGTAAATACGAATTTTCTATAGAGATGGATAGAAAGGTCTTAAAGATTTATGAGGCTGCTAATAGATTAGATAAAGCAGAAGATACCTTATATTATATGCTTAGAAAAACTAATAACGATGGAAGTATAATTTTAGAAGGAATTAAGTTTTATAATAGGCTTAAACAAATGGATCATGATAAGTTGAAGGAAGGTAATTTACCTTTTGAGGAAGTAGAAGATGGGATTTTAGAACTAGAAAAAAGATTAGGAAATTAAAATATGGGTATCCAACAATACTTATAGTACAAAGTTGGATATCCATATTAAAAATGTTTATCTAAAAGTTTCTCTTTTACTATTTTTAAGTTTGTAACCTGCTTTGTAATTGTAGATACAAAGATAACACCTAAGGCTAAAGCTCCAGCGATTGATATTGTGTTTAATCCAAGAGTAGCAGCAGCACTTATGTTTCCTAATATAGTTTCATACATGGTATAGTACATACCAGCACCAGGAACTAGTGGAATAAGCGCACATACAACTAAGGTTGTTACTGGAGTTTTTAAATATCTTGCAAAAATCTCAGAGTACATACTAATAATAATTGCTGAAATAAATTGTGCCATAATATCACCAACTCCATTTTGGGTTAAAGATAAATAGGAAAACCAGCTTAATCCACCGCCTATGGCAGCAAAAATTAAATATTTTCCTCTTATATTAAAAATTATTCCAAAGCCAAAAGATGCCACTAAGGCAACAAAAACTTGTTCAATCATAAAATTCACCCTTTTCTAGATTGTATTAATGGAAAACTACAGGGAATAAGCCAAATTTATTTATGAATAAGATTAAGACAGCACCAGTTCCAACTGCAATTGACACGGCAATTAAAAAGGCTTCAGAAGCTTTTGTAATACCTGATAAAAAATCACCAGCAATAGTATCTCTAATTGCATTTGTAATTGCAAGTCCGGGCACAAGTAGCATGATTGAACCTATAATAGTTTTATCCAAGTTCGAGCATATTCCTGATTTAAAAAACAATGCAGCAAAAAAAGCACATATTCCTCCACAGACTGAATTAACAAAGAATTCATTTATATTAAGCTTTTGAAATATAATTGATACTATTTTTATAAGAGCACCAATTATACAAGCACCAGCAAAATCTTTTATATCTCCTCCAAATACAATTGCAAAACATCCAGCTGTAATTGAGGACCAAAGTAAAGTGATTAAAAATGAATATCTATCACCCTCAGATATAGCTATAAGCTCATCATTAAATTTGCACATATCCATTTTCACAGTTTGAATTTTTCTTGATAGATCATTTATTTTATCTATTTTATTTAAATCAACACCTCTAGAAGTAATTCTTTTAACAAGAGTTGCAACTTCTTCTTTATAAGCAACTGTAACAATTATTCCAGTTGGTATGACAAAGCAATCAGCAGAATCCGCACCAAAGCCAAGACATATTCTGGTCATGGTTTCTTCTACTCTATAAGTTTCTGCACCACTTTCCAGCATGATCTTACCAGCAAGTGTGGTAACTTTAAGTAATTTATTAAGATCCATAGTCTTACTCCAATACATTATATTTTAAGTGAATTATAGCATATAATACATGATAGTTATAGAAAAAAATCTGTAATATTATTGTTTTTAGAATAATATAAAAAAACATTTTTATATTAAAATATGTTTACAAATTGTATTGATTTTTGAAGAAGTATTAACAAGAATATATAAATTATCAAAAAAATAGTTGATTAATTTACTAAGAAATCATATAATTTGAATATAAAAAAATATTGGGGTGATTATTAGATGAATTTTGAAAATATTCAAAAAGAAGACAAAGAAATTTATGACTTAATGGAAAAGGAATTAGAAAGACAGCAAAAAGGAATTGAATTAATAGCATCTGAAAATATTGTAAGTCCAGCTGTTATGGAAGCTATGGGCTCTTATTTAACGAATAAATATGCTGAAGGATATCCTGGCAAAAGATATTATGGAGGCTGTCATGTAGTTGATGAAATTGAACAAATAGCCATAGATAGGGCTAAAAAATTATTTGGTGCAGAACATGCTAACGTTCAGCCACATTCAGGTTCACAAGCAAATATGGCTGTATATTTTGCTGTTTTAGAACCAGGTGATACTGTTTTAGGAATGGATTTAAGTCATGGTGGTCATTTAACTCATGGTTCACCAGTTAATTTTTCAGGAAAATTATTTAACTTCGTTTCTTATGGAGTAGATAAAGAAACTGAAGTTATTGATTATGAAGAAGTAAGAAGAATTGCAAAAGAAGCTAAACCAAAGCTTATCGTTGCAGGTGCTAGCGCTTATGGAAGAATAATAGATTTTGCAAAGTTCAAAGAAATTGCTGATGAAGTTGGTGCTTTATTAATGGTAGATATGGCTCATATTGCTGGACTTGTTGCAGCAGGAGTTCATCCATCACCAGTGCCATATTGTGATTTTGTTACGACAACAACACATAAGACTTTAAGAGGTCCAAGAGGTGGATTAATACTTTGTAAAGAAAAATATGCACAAGTTTTAAATAAAAACATATTCCCAGGAATACAAGGTGGTCCATTAGAACATATTATAGCAGCAAAAGCTGTATGCTTTAATGAAGCTTTAGATCCAAGTTTTAAGGCTTATGGAGAAAATATAGTTGCAAACTGTAAAGAACTTGCAAATAAATTAATTGCAAAAGGCTTCAAGATTGTATCAGGTGGAACTGATAATCATGTTTTCTTAGTTGACTTAAATAACAAGGACATAACAGGTAAAGAAGCAGAAATTTTATTAGATTCAGTTGGGATAACTGTAAATAAAAATACAGTACCTAATGAAACAAGAAGTCCATTTGTAACTTCTGGAATAAGAATTGGAACAGCAGCAGTTACAACAAGAGGTTTTGTAAAAGAAGATATGGCAGAAATTGCAGAAATTATAGCTGAAGCAATTGATAATAGAGCAGGAGATTTATCATCACTTAAGGCTAGAGTAGAAGCATTATGTGATAAATATCCTATATATAAGTAACATAGTAAAAGCGAGGTTTCATTGTATTGTGATGAAGCTTCGCTTTTTTATTCTTTAGGAAATTATATTGTTGGACAATCTGTGAATAACTCTTGAAACAGACTAATCAACTAGGTTTAATATTTTAAAAGAATAAAAAATAAATCATATTCGCCTGCATAAAATGTTCTCATATGCAGCATAGCTGCTCTTTCTAAGGTGCACATTTTTCTCACATGCGTTCGAAAAGGCAGATGCGTAAAAAAAATCTCCGACTCCACAGTCGCCTGCGATTTTTTTATATCTAGGAAAGCATAAAAGTTTATAGACCGATGGAGTATATGGCTATATAGTATAAATGATTGATAATTACTTATTCATTAATTTCGTATCTAAGGAACTTTATTCAGCTTAGTATTTATAGAATTAAAGTAACATTTAAAGATTTCTTGAATACTATAGAATTGAAGTAAATTGGTTTTACGGAGGTTTATGAATGAATCCTTATCAACTAATTATCGCAGTTCAACAAAGAATGCAACAGGATCCGAATTTTGCTAATAAATTTAATCAAGCAATTATAGAATTAAATAAAATTCCTGGTCTTCAACAAAAAGTAGTTCAAATAGCACAACTTAACACAGAAGCTAAAAGACAAGAAGCAATGGATAAATTACCAAAAGATGCAAGAAATGCTGTTGCAAAAATATTATCTATATTAGAAGAATATAATATTCATTTTTAGCAAGGGTAACTTTGAAAAGCTAACCATTTGTATATAAAAAATACTTATTAAGAATAAAAAGAGTTTCTTATAGAAGTTACATCTATAAGAAGACTCTTTTTTGATATAAATAAAATTTAGGGAGAAAGCTAAATTAAATCAATTAAAAACCTCTCTTTTTCGCTTCTGCTCCACTTTTATTAAGGCTTGGTTCTTCAATAGTTGTATCGAAGCTGTTTTTTGCATATTGTCCTTGATCTTTATTTCCATTTCTTAAACCATTACTTTTTGAAAAATCTCTTCGGTTATTGTTTTGCATAAAAATCATCTCCTTTGTAATAGTACATATATATTATGTCTAAAATAATAATATTTAAATCCTTGTTTATATTATATTTTTATTAAAGAAAATTTATGAAGAATATGATATAATAAGATGCTTTATAAAAAAATGCAAAAAATTTAAAAAGATTGGGAGAATTAATTATGGAAATATCATCAATACTGATTATAGCTTTTATAGTGATCATGGATATTGTTCTTATTGTAAAGGATATAAAAAACAAGATTATATACAGTGGAACAAAAAAATTTAAGATAGCAATTCCATTAATGATTGTAATATTTGTTGGAATAACTCTTATGAATTCAAATTATAGAATGCAAGATATTATTGTGTGTGTAGCAATATTGCCTTTAGCCTTTGTGGGTAATAAAACTGGAATAACTGAAAAAGGGTTTCTATTTAATTCCTATGTAACTCCATGGGATAAGGTTGAGAGCTATTCACTAGATGATCAAGGAGAAAAATGTATACTTTCATTTAAAACAAATATGGGAGCAAGACGAATAATATTTAAACTAGAAGATAAGGCTGATATTAAAAAATATCTATTAAGTATAAATAAGTTAAGATATGTAAAAAAATAATTTAATGCGTAAAAAAAATCTCAGGCTCCACAGTTGCCTGCGATTTTTTTATTGACTATTTTATGATATAATTGATACATCTTATGGAAAAATGGTAATTGACTATAAGAAAAAAGACGTTAATAGCATGAAAAAAAGTTTATACTTTTTAATTGCTTGAGAGAGGAAGAATAATAAATGAGTAAAACTTTGGTGTTAGCTGAAAAGCCAAGTGTTGGTAGAGATTTAGCTAAGGTTTTAAAATGTAATCAAAATAAAGGTTCATATATAGAAGGTAGTAAATATATAGTAACTTGGGCAATGGGACATTTAGTTGGTCTTATGGATCCTGAGGGTTATGATAATAAGTATAAAGAGTGGAAAATGGAAACACTTCCAATGCTTCCTAAACATATGAAGCTTACAGTTCTAAAGAAAACAGGAAAGCAATTTAATGAAGTGAAAAAGCTGTTATTAAGAGATGATGTTAATGAAATAGTAATTGCAACAGATGCTGGAAGGGAAGGAGAACTTGTAGCACGTTGGACTTTAGAGAAGGTCGGTGTTAAAAAGCCTCTTAAAAGATTATGGATTTCATCGCAAACAGAAAAAGCTATTTTAGATGGATTTAGAAATCTAAAGCCAGGTAAAGATTATGAAAATCTTTATCATGCGGCTGTATGTAGAGCAGAAGCAGATTGGCTTGTAGGACTTAATGTAACAAGAGCATTAACTTGCAAATATAATGCTCAATTATCAGCAGGTAGAGTTCAATCTCCAACCTTAGCTATGATTGTATTAAGAGAAGAAGAAATAAGAAATTTTAAGCCAAAAACTTTTTATACTTTAGATGGGAAGACTAAAGCCTTTAACTTGTTATGGGTAAATAAAGATAATAATTCTAGAATTTTTGATGAAGAAACTGCAAATAAGATTGCTTCAAAACTTAAAAATTCAGAAGGAAAAATTGTAAATATAAATGAAGCAAATAAGAAAAAGTTTTCGCCAGCCCTTTATGATTTAACAGAATTACAAAGGGACGCAAATAAAATATGGGGATATTCTGCAAAGCAAACCTTAAATATAATGCAAAGACTTTATGAAAATTACAAAATATTAACTTACCCAAGAACAGATTCAAGATATATTACAACAGATATTGTTGCTACTATTCCCGAAAGATTAAGGGCAGTATCTACAGGAGAATATAGGATAGCAGCAGAAGAATTACTTAAAGGAAAGATAAATGGTCATAAAGGTTTTGTAGATAATTCAAAAGTAAGTGATCACCATGCCATAATACCAACAGAAGAAAGGCCAAATTTATCCCTTTTATCTTCTGAAGAAAGAAAAATCTACGATTTAGTAGTTAAAAGATTTCTAAGCGTTATGCTTCCACCTTTTGAATATGTTCAAACTACAATAGAAGCAGAGGTTCAAGGAGAAAAGCTTATAGCTAAAGGAAAAGTTATTAAGGCTAAAGGCTGGAAAAAGCTTTATGATAAATTAGAAGAAGATAATGACGAAGAAGATATAAAAGAGCAAGTATTACCTTTAGTGAATAAAGGTGACAGCATTAAAATAGAAAGTGTTAATGTGAAAAAAGGTGAAACAAAGCCACCCGCTAGATTTACAGAAGCGACTCTTTTATCAGCTATGGAAAGTCCACATAAATATATCAATGTTTCTAAAGAAGCAGCTAAAACTTTAGGAGAAACAGGTGGACTTGGTACAGTAGCTACAAGAGCAGATATTATTGAGAAGTTATTTAATTCTTTTGTTATAGAAAAGAAAGGTAAGGAAATATTACCTACCTCAAAAGGAAAGCAATTAATTGATCTAGTACCAGCAGACTTGAAATCGCCAATTTTAACAGCTAAATGGGAAAGTCAATTAGATGAAATAGCTAAAGGAAAAAGAGATGCACATATATTTGTCAAAGAAATGAAAAATTATTCAGTTGCGTTAGTAGAAGATGTTAAAGGAGCAAGTAGTAAGTTTGTTCATGACAACAAAACTGGAAAGAAATGTCCTAATTGTGGTAAGTATTTATTAGAGGTAAAAGGTAAAAATGGAACAATGAATGTCTGCCAGGATAGAGAGTGTGGATATAGAGAAAATGTAGCTAGGGTAACAAATGCAAGATGTCCAGAGTGCAAAAAGAAATTAGAATTAAGAGGCCAAGGAGAAGGAAAAATTTATGTTTGCCCTGGTACTAACTGTAATTTCAGAGAAAAGGCTAGTGTATTTGAAAAGAGATTTGACAAAGCTGGAAAGACTGATAAAAGAGAAGTTAATAATATTATGAAAAAAATGAAAAAAGAAGCAGAGGCTGATTTAAATAATCCATTTGCTGATCTTTTGAAAGATTTTAATAAATAACAAATACTAAAGGTAGAACAATACAATGATTGTTCTACCTTTAAGTGTTATTATATATAACTTGAATTTATAAGGAATAATGTTTTATTAAGAAGTTTATCGCATATTAATGAATAAAGGCAATGAAATTTGTGGGTTATTATGATATTATTAATATATATTTGACAATAACGTAGATAATTCTTGTTGCTTTTGTAAAAAATGATAAAAATTGAAATAAGGAGCTTCATGTTGGAATTATCAGTTTTGGCTTTAGATGGAAGATAAGGGGGAGAAAAAAATGTCGCAAAAAAAATTGAATTTACATAGTATTCGAATAAGATTAGTTATTAGTTTAGTTCTGATTTGTGTGATACCATTGATTATAGCGGGAGTAATTTCCTATAATCAATCAAAATCAATACTTAGCAAAAAATTAGATATTACAAGTGAACAGACACTTTCTGAGGTGAATAGCGGATTAAACAACTATTTTGCTGGATTTACAGAGAGAATTACAATGTTATCAAATGATTATAACCTAGTGAACGTTGATTATGGAAATAATTTTGATTACATACCTAATTTATTAAAAAACCTAAAAGAAAGTAATAAAGATATTTTTGATACATATTATGGAAGTGAATCTGGTAAGTTTTCAATATATCCAGAAACAAAGATGCCAGAGGGATATGATGCAACCCAAAGATCTTGGTATCAAGAAGCAATAAAGGCAAAAGGAAAACCTGTAATAACTAAGCCTTATAAAGATGCAGCTACAGGAAATACTGTTCTGGGTATTGCACAAGCAGTTATAAAGGATGGTAAAATTGTAGGTGTTGTTGGAATGGATTGTACATTAAGTACACTTTCGGATCGTATAGCAGAAAAAAAAGTAGGAAATTCAGGAGTTGTATTTATTACTGACACAGATGGAGTAATGATAGCTCATGCTGATAAAAGCTTAATTGGTGGAGATACAGTTACAAAATTATCTTATTGGAATGAAGTTAAGTCTGGTAAAGATGGATTTATTACTTATGATTATTATGGAGTACCCAAATTTGGTGTGTATGAAACTAATGAAATGACAGGGTGGAAGCTAATAGCTGGGTTGCAAGAAAGTGAATTGTCAAATGATACGAGAGCAATACTATTAAATACTGCTATAATAACAATTATAATGGCAATAATGGCAATAATTTTATCATTGATATTGAGTAAGGGCATCGCGACTAATATTCAAAATTTAAAAGAAGTATTTTCCAAAGCTTCGGAGGGAAATTTATCAGGAGTTGTAGAGGTTAAATCAAAGGATGAACTTGGTCAACTTGCAAATGACTATAATTCTATGATTAAAAATATAGGTAAACTATTAGAAAGTGCAAAGCTAACTTCCAATACAGTATTTGAGACTACTGCAAATCTTTCAAGTATGGCAGAAGAAACAACAGCTTCAATGGCGCAGGTTTCATTTGCTGTTTCAGAAATATCTCAAGGAGCTGTCAGTTTAGCTGAAAATTCTCAAGAAACTGCAACTGGTATTGAGGAACTATCTAAAAAATTAGATAAAATTGCAGACACGACTGAAGATATGAGTAATGTATCAGAAGAAACTAAAAGCTTAAGTAAACAAGGAATAAATACTGTAAATGTATTGATTAATAAAAATAACGAAACAATGGAGGCGACAACAAAAGTATCGGATATAGTTTCAAGTGTGAATGAAAGTGTACAGATGATTAGTTCAATTTCTAATGCTATAACGGAAATAACAGAGCAAACAAATCTTTTGGCACTAAACGCATCTATTGAAGCGGCACGTGCAGGAGAAGCAGGTAAGGGCTTTGCCGTAGTAGCTGAAGAAATCAGAAAACTTGCAGAAGAATCACAAAATTCTACAGAACAAATTAAGTCTATAATAGGTACTATTGAGTCCAAGGCAGAGATAGCTGTAGAGGCTATGGATAACAATAAGAAAATTAATTCTGAACAAAATGAAGCTGTAATAAGAACCGAATCAATATTTACTGAAATACTATTATCTATCACAAACTTAACAGAAAAAGTTGGAGAGGTTAAAATTTCAATAGATGATATGCAAGTTCAAAAGCAGGTTTTCGTTACTCAAATAGAAAATAGCTCAGCTATTTCTGAGGAAACAGCTTCATCAACAGAGGAAGTAACTGCATCAGCAGAAGAAGTATCTGCTACAATGGACAGATTTAGTCAGCATACAGAAGATTTGCAACATTTAGCTGAAAAATTGAAGAAAGAAATAGATAGATTCACAGTATAATTTAAAGGGATTAGCTACAGGTGCAAACCCCCTGAAGTCTAACCTGCGGAAAAAATTACTTCAATATTTTAGTTGGAGATTTTAAGTAAAATAATATAAGTGGTAGAAAAAGCAAACCTCACTATAAAATCAAAAATTATAGTGGGGTTTGCTTTTTCTAATGGGATTAATGTTCAGAATGAACAAATCCATTTTGAATTTTATCCGTTATAACTGAAGTTATTTCAGGTGTAATATCATCGAAATCAATTTGTTCGAGTATCCCAAAGATGCCGCATATAACAAATGATGCTATAGATTTATAAAGCACAGTCTGCATCTTACTATCTGCAGTTTTTTCTAACAAACGTTCAATAGTAAGTTTTTTTGTTTTGTATAATGATGATGAATATCGTGGAGTACTAAAAAAATGTATAGAGAGTTCTTTATTTTCATTAAACATAAATAGGATTTTTTCTATTATTTCAGGAAGATGATTAACTAATTCAGCAAAATCATATGGTTCCATAATAGAAATGGTTTTATCTACAATATTATTCAAAAATGCATCAGCACAATCATAAATATCTTTATAATGCAAATAGAAGGTACTTTTGTTAATGTCAGCCCTATCACATAATTCTTTTATCGTAATATCTTTAATGTCCTTTTCAGATAATAATTTAGCAAAAGCATATTGAATAGCTTGTTGTGTTTTTCTTATACGTCTATCTTTCATTATGATTCTCCTTTAATAGACAGATTTGACATTTTTGTCTATTAATAGCCTTATGGAATAAAATTGATTATTGAATGATTATTCATAAGTTTTTATAATAGACTAGTGTCTATATATAGATGATAGTCAATAAAGACTGTTATGTCAACAAGCATATTTATATAGAATAAAACTTATTAATTTAGATTAATTTTAATTTATGGAAGAAAAGTATTTAAGTTAGTTTTTCTAAAAAGCTAACATGAGTATTAGAGGAGGATGTTATGAAAATAAGAAACGCAGTAGTATTTATAGTTTTAGCAATTTTAATTAATGGATTTACTGGATGCACTTCAAAGTCAACTCTTACAGGAGATAAGTT
Organism: Clostridium saccharoperbutylacetonicum N1-4(HMT); assembly: GCF_000340885.1. Classification (NCBI taxonomy): domain Bacteria; kingdom Bacillati; phylum Bacillota; class Clostridia; order Eubacteriales; family Clostridiaceae; genus Clostridium; species Clostridium saccharoperbutylacetonicum. The sequence continues at coordinate 3,049,644 of NC_020291.1, forward strand.
AGTAAAGGAAAGTAAAGAGAATCTAACGATACAATCTAATGTAGATATGACAGATACAAATATAAATACACAAATCCCAGGTGAAATTAAAGAAGTAAAAGTAAAAGAAGGAGACACTGTAAAAAAAGGAGATGTTCTATTTATTATAAATAGTGATACACTTGGAGCTAAGCAAACTCAGGTTAAAGCACAAATAGAGGCAGGAAATGGTCAACTAAATGCAGCAAAGGCAGCTAGAGATGCTGCTAGTGCAAAGCTTGAATTAGCTCAAAATGGTGCAAGGCCTGAGGAGATAGACCAAGCTAAAGCAGGCTATGATCTTTCTAAAGTAACATATGATAGATTAAAGGTTCTATATGATGAAAAATCTATACCTAAATCAGATTTAGATAATGCTGAAACTCAATTGAAATTAGCTAGTGATAAATATGATATAGCTCAAAAAGGAGCTAGACCAGAAGATATAAAAGCTGCGCAAGCATTAGTTGAACAAGCTAATGGTTCTGTACAAGCTGTAGAAGGTCAAATAAAGCAAGCAGAGGGAGCATTAAAGGAAGTAAATGTAAATATTAATAATGCTACAGTTGTAGCACCAGAAGATGGTGTTATTACTCAATTAAATGTTGAAGTAGGAGAACTAGTATCAACGGGAATGCAGCTTGCAGTAGTTACAAAAACTAATGAACCATCTATATTATGCAATGTCAAAGAAACAGATTTGTCTAAAGTAGATTTAAATCAAGAAGTATCAGTTAAGATTCCTGCATATAAGGATGAAGAGTTTAAAGGAAAAGTTGTAAAAATTAATAAAAATGCAGATTTTGCTGTTAAGAGAGCAACTAATGATAATGGTGAATTTGATATATTATCTTATGGTGTAAAGATAGAACTTGAAGATATGAATAAGCCACTTCGTGCAGGAATGACAGCTTTTGTTGATTTTGGAAAGTGATGTGATAGTAGCTATGAAGGAGTTAGCAGTTAAACTTAAAAACATATTTTCAAAACATAAAGAAATTATTTTACCTGTATTAATGCTTTTAATAATTCCATCAATTTCAAGTTATATTTTAGGATATACATATAGTGCTCATTCAGTGAGGAATATTCCAACTATAATAGTTGATCATGATAATTCAACATTAAGTCAAAGTTTTGTAAAGCAAGTAAATACAAATGAAATCTTTAATGTGACAAATTATAGTCAAAGTGATGATGATGTAAAAAATTTAATTGAAAGAGGAAATGTAGTTGTTGGAATAATAATACCAAAAGAATTTTCTAAGGATTTGATTGATGGAAAAGCACCTAAAATGATGATTATATATGATGGGGCTCAAATGTCAGCTGTTAGTTCTGCAAAAACTAGAGCAGCAGAAATTCTTGGTACAATTAAAGCAAGCTATTTAATAAAGGTAGGAGAAGGTAAAACAGGAATAATGCCAGCGGTAGCTAAAAATAATGTTATTCCAATGCAATCAAATCCTATATTCTTGGGCAATCCAACGCGAAGTACAGCAAACTTTATACTTCAAGGAATGTTAATAGGAATAGCTCAAATTGGAATAATAATTCTTGGAGTTTTAATAGTGAAAGAAAAAGAAAATCCGATTTCGTTATTATCAAAAAGCATTGGTTTTGGAATTATAGGGGCAATTTCTATATTATTCTCCTTAATTATACAAATCAAATATTTTGAAATACCTTATAAAGGCTCTATAGTTGGAGGAATAACATTAACTATATTATTTAGCATTGTCACTATAAATTTAGGCGTTTTATTTAAATTGATATTAAAAGATAAGTTATCTGCTGTTAAAAATTCTAGTTTGATAATTTCAGGTACAACTCTAATTACAGGCTATACTTTTCCATTAATGGCTATGCCTGATATATTTAAAAAATTAGCTAAATTTATTCCATTTTTATATTATGGAGGTTCTATGAGAGATTTATCACTTTTGGGATTAAACTTTAATGATATTCTTCCAGAAGTATATGATCTTATTAAGTACTTAGTTATAACATGGATTGTTATGTTAATTATATTAGCAATTAAAAAAGTTTTAATAAAAAGGAATCTTTTAAAATATAAAATCGCCAAGAAGATTGTACAAAGGAGGCGTAAGTATGAGATTGCTAAGGCTCATAGGTAGAGATAAAAAGAATATTATTTCACTCAGTTTAATTCATATTATAACGGTTGTTTTTGTATGCTTTATTTTTAGTAAAATTTATGTAGAAAATATTCCATTTGGAATAGTAAACTTGGACAACTCATCTTTATCAAGAACAGTGATACAGCAGCTTAATAATAGTCCTGGGCTAAACATTACTTATTATGCTGATTCACAAGTTGAACTTGAAAAAGCAATTAAGGAAAAAAGGATTAGTGGAGGAATAGTTATTCCTAAAAATTTTAATAAAGATGTTGTGAGTATGAAATCTCCAAGCATTGCATTATTGATAGATGAAACAAATATGGTTGTTGGAAATAATATATATGCTTATGGTAGTAGCGTTATAGGAACAGTTAATGCTGGAATTCAAATGAGAGTTTTTGAAGGTAAAAATATGCTTCCAGATACTGCGAAAAAGACTATAACAAGTTTTTCTTATGTTGAACGTGTACTTTATGACACTCAGCTTAGTTATATGAAATATTTAATATATCCACTTATACCATACCTTATACAGGGTACTTTTTTAATGACTTTTTTAGTTCCTGAATTAATAAAAAATAGAAGGAAGTTAAATTTAATTAACATAAAGTCTAACGATGGCTTAAAAAATATTATTCTTATTTGTGCAAGAATTTTAATAATGATTTGCGTGAGTATAATATCAAGTTTTATTGGCTTATGTATTTTAGATAAATATTTTGGATTACCTCTTAGAGGAGATATTTTAGAATATGTTGCATTAATGTTTATATTTTTGCTTAATATTACAGCAATGGGATTTTTCTTTGCTGCTTTTATCAATAATATTATTTATTTTGTTCAATTCTTTTCAATGATTAATATAGTAACATTTTTGACAAGTGGTATTGCCTTTCCTGAATATATGATGCCTGAAGGCCTAGTTAGAATTATTAAATATTTGTGGCCATTTATGAATGTAGGATTACAGCTTAAGTGTCTAAACTTAAAAGGAATAGGTTGGGATGTTATATTACCATATATTAAAAATGGAATTTTTTATGCGCTAATATGGTTTCCTATAGGTATTGGATTATACTCTGGAAGGATTGCATTATATAAATATAAATTTAATAGTAAAAATAATAGAATTATTGAACTAAAAGAAGCGGAAGAGGAAGAAAGCTTTGAGGAAGAGATTAGTTAAATTGTATTAAATATATATAGTCCTATTATCAATGTTCAATTATCAATTGTCATTAGTCAAGAATCCTTTCGGAATTTCTTGGTGTAAGATATAAAACCTTAATTAGTACTTATATAGTGGAAAAATATAATTAGATTGTGAGGAAAATATAATGAAAAAAATTTATAAAAAGGCCGCTGCTATTGGAGTTGGATTAATTGTGATAAGCGGAAATATAGTTCCAGCTTTTGCGGAAGAAACATCAAAATCATCTGAAGCTATAGTTAAGCAAACAATAACAACTCAAAATTACGGACAAGCTGTTGATGGCAAACCAATTATTACATTAGATATTATTATTAAATCCGCTATTGATAATAGTGATAAATTAGCTTTAAAGTCTAAAGAAATAAGTATGTATAGAAATAAGATGGATCTACAAGATAAAACAAATGACTTTTATGAAAGTATTGGACAAAAAAAATATGATTTTCCCTATGATAAGCTTGAACTTCAAGAAAAGCAAACTAAGCAATCAAAAGATTTTTTAGCAGATCAAATAGCTAATGATATTACAGGAAAATATAATGCAATTATTTTAAAGCAAATAGATTTGAATAAGGCAAAAGATAATTTAGAAATCAAAAATAAAGAATTAGCTGATGTAAGAACAAAGGTAAGTGTTGGCATGGCTACTGATAATCAATTAAATGACAAAGGAATTGAAATAAAAGCTTTGCAGGATGATATAAAAGCAAAAGAGGATTCACTAAAAAATGCTACTGATTATCTAGGTGTTTTAACAAATTTTAATTTATCAAATTACACCCTAGATCAAAATATTGAATATGATGTATTTAGAATTGAAGGTTCAGAAGAAGAATACTTCGATGATAAAATTGATACTTATTTAAAATATAATGATGAAATGATTAAGCTTTCAAAAGATTATCTAAAGGAATTAAAAGATGATGGTATAAAAAATATTTTGAAAAATGACATTCCTTCAATACCTGATAAAACTAAATTTGCAGGAGTAGATAAGACTACAGGAATACCTAACTTTGATTCTAATGGGTATGCTTTAGCACTTATTGGTTATATGCAAAATCAGCAGATATTTTTGAAAAAATTAGATGCATATGGTTCCTATTTAGATGGCCAATATAACTTGGAAGAATCTAGGGTTAAAATAGATGATGCCAGAAAGAATCTTAAAAATGGATTAAAAGAATGTTATTCAACCTTGCTTGATTTAGAAAATAAAATAAATACAGTAAAAGAACAAATAAATTCAGCAAATACTAAGCTTACGTATGCAAAATCACAAGTTGATATAGGTATGATGACTGAAAATAACTACAAAGCTGCAGTATTAAAAAGTAAAGATTTAGATACTTCATTAAGACAATTGATTAATACTTATAATACTTTGAAGGAGTCTATTCAAAAACCTTGGATCTTAAAAACTAAGTAAAATAATATAGGGGATAAATAAAATCAAACCAAACTATAAATCCTAACTTTATAGTTTGGTTTGATTTCTCTTAAGATATTTAATTGAGTTATGGTGGTAATAACCATAGTATATTATAACTAGAATAATTACAATTTAATTACAAGGTATACTTTAGTATAATATTCAAAAAAGCATTTTGATTATATAATGAATAATAGAAAATATGATAATAATAAGATTATTTTAAAAGAGATAATTATTCTAAAAAGAATATTATCTCTTTTAAATATGAATGAGTTATTAAAAACTTTTGAGAGGATATGATTAAATTATGGGAAAAATTAATGTAGTAATTGTTGACACAACAGGAAATAAGGAGAGAAAGGTAGGATTACCTGACGATATTAAAATAGGAATTATAATGGTTAAACTTGTAGAGAAAATCAAACTTCCTTCAATAGGGCCTGATGGAAATCCAATTAGTTATAAATTTATTCATAAGGTTTCAGGAAGGCAGCTCTTAGAAACTCAGACACTTACAGATGCCAATATAAAAGATGGTGATGTTTTAAGATTACAACCAGAAATAACTGCAGGTGCATAACTATGGAAGATATATTAAATTTAGATATTAATGAAAATAGGTATTCACGATTTGAACTTATACCTTGGTGGAATCAAGAACTTCTACATAATTCAACTATAATGGTCGTTGGTGCAGGAGCAATTGGAAATGAACTTATTAAAAACTTAGCTTTGCTAGGGATTGGAAAAATATTAATAGTTGATATGGATAAGATTGAACAAACTAATTTAACACGGTCAATCTTATATCGTATGAGTGATATAGATAAATATAAAGCAGATGCAGCAGTGGAAAAAGCTATGGAGATAAATCCAGATGTTACGGCTATTCCATTAAAAGTTAATGTAGCTACAGACATAGGGCTTGGAGTATTTAGAAAAATGGATATTATTTTGGGAGGTCTTGATAATAGAGAAGCACGCCTTTCAATTAACCAAGCTTGTTATAAGGTAAATAAACCCTGGATTGATGGAGCAATTGAAGTATTAAATGGATTTGCTAGAGTTTTTGTTCCACCAGGTCCATGTTATGAATGTACTATGACAGAAACTGATTGGAAGTTAATTAATAAGAGAAAATCTTGTGCCTTACTTACACATGAACAAATGCTTGAGGGCAAAATCCCAACAACTCCAACTTCCTCTTCTGTTATAGCTGGAATTCAAGTTCAAGAAATGCTTAAGTTGTTACATAATGATAGAAACTTACCAACACTTGCAGGAAAAGGTTATGTTTTTAATGGCTTGACTCATGATTCCTTTGTAGTTGAATATCAAAGAAAAGATGACTGTATGAGCCATGATACCTTTGAAGTTATTAAGGAAATGCCTTGGTCTGCAAGAAATACTTCCATTAGTGAAATGTTAAAGCAGGCAAAGGAAGATTTAGGTGAGGAAGCAATTTTGGAATTCGATAGAGATATTGCAACTACTGCAGCTTGTGTTTGTGGAAATTCAAAAGAAATATTTAATGTGGTAAATAAGCTGAAAAATAGAGATATTATTTGTGAAAAGTGCGGAAAGACCATGAGATTTGAGACGATCCATTCTATTTCTGGAAATGAAGAATTTTTAGATAAAAAGTTATTTGATATAGGAATTCCGTTGTTTCATATTATTAGTGCAAGAAGTAGATTAAACTATATTCATTATGAATTAACAAGTGATAAAAATGAAGTTCTAGGAGGTCTATTTTAATGAATGCAAGGTTAAGAAGAATTACAGCAGATTATGAAGAAATAAAAAAGAATTTTGATGGACATAAAAATATAATTGTTGAGCCTATTGGAATTGAACCAGCTGAAAAATATAAGGTTACATATTATATAAATGGGATTTATTTAAATGGAGAAGGAAAAATTGAAACTTTAAACAAGCATGTTATCATGATTACTTTACATTCAGAATATCCAAGATATAAGCCTATTTGTACTATTGAAACTCCTATATGGCATCCTAATTTTAAAGATGGACAAATTTGTATTGGTGACATATGGGGAGCTGGTGAAGCCTTATCAGATATTGTGATAAATATTGGGGATATGATTCAATATAAATCATGGAATTCATTTAGTCCACTTTCTGCAGATGCAGCAAAATGGGCAATCGAAAATAAGCATTTGTTTCCAGTTGGAAATATAGATTTATGGACAGGTGAAGAAATTTCTGAAACTCAAGCTTCAAATTTTGATATAGATATACTAAGTGATGATGAAGCAATAGAGGAAGAAGAAAGTTTTAATGTCGTAGAATCATTGCAAGCAGAAGAAAAGGTAATAATTGAAAATAATGAAGATAGTGAAATAATTGAAAATGGATTAGAAATAGCTACAACACTATTAGAAGAAGCACAAGAAAATGATTTTGATATTACAGAAGAAGAACTTGAAGGGATTGAATTTGTTCCAGCAGCAGCCAGACTGCAAAATAGTCAGCCTGTAGTTACTAAAGAGAAAAGAATTAATTTTAAAACGATATTTTTTAAAGGAATTTTATATGGATTAATCGGTGGAATAATTGGATGGATATTATCAGAACTTGCTCCTATTAGTTATGAAAAAATACTTGCATTCAAGGGATATACTATCCATGGCCTTGCAAGAGATTTTGCTTTAGGGAAAATTACCAGAGAACAATATTATTCAATAAGAGGAACAGCTGTTATAATTGATTCTTGTTTATTTTCTTCAATTATTGGAGGGACAATTGGTGCTTTCATGGGAGCTGGTGAAGGATTATATTATGGATCAAAGAAAAAAGCTCTTAAATATGGATTTATAGGACTTGTAGTTTCTCTTCTTATTGGATTAGTAGGTGGCTTTTTAGGACAATTATCATATACTTTACTATTGCATGATAATAGAAATGCTTCAGAGATTTATGAAGGCTTTGCTAGAGCTATTGGATGGGCTGTTTTAGGAACAGGAGTTGGAGTATCAGTTGGGTTGATTAGAGCTGAAAAAATAAGAATAATTAATTGCTTATTAGGTGGGATTATTGGTGGATTTATTGGTGGTTTTCTATTCAATTTCATAGCAGAAGGTTTTAATATTGGTGAATTTGATGGAGGAATAGTAGCAAGAGGTATAGGCATTACAATCATGGGAGCGTTGATTGGTCTTGGCATAGGTATGTTAGAGCAATTTGCGAAAACTGCATGGTTAAAGGTAGTGCGTGGCGAGTTTGAAGGAAAAGAATATCTTGTATTTCAAGGGATAACAAGCATTGGAAATAGTGGAAAAAATACTATTGCTTTATTTAAAGACAAATTAGTTGCTCCAAAACATTGCGATATAGTTCAAGAAGGAAATAAATATGTAATTATAGATAAAGGTTCACCATCAGGAACCATTGTAAATGGTATGAGGATAACAAGGCATGTATTAAAAAAAGGAGATGCAATTTCAATTGGAAATTCAGTTCTTGTGTTCAATACAAAATAATTTTAAAAGGAGAATGGCGTGAGAATTAAAAATGTAGTTACAGTTTTTATTTGTATACTTTTAATGAGCAGACCTGTTGCTGCTATGAATTTTGTCCCCGAAAATCTTTATAATTCAGTTACAGTAATTTATACAGATAAGGGAATGGGAAGCGGCTTTGCAATTGATAAAAATACAATCATTACTAATGCACATGTGGTTAACGGGTTCAACACAGTTACAGTAAAGTTATACAACGGGAAAAGTTGTGTTGGTAAGGTTTCGAAAATTGATAAAAATATTGATTTAGCTTTAATTCAAGTGGAGGAAGCTTTAACACCTCTTAAACTTGTTTCTGAAGATAATATTGCAATAGGCAAAGAGGTATATGCAATTGGAGCACCTGAAGATATTCCATATACGATGACTAAGGGAATAGTTTCAGCGAAGAATAGGAAAGTAAAGAATCATGAATATATTCAAATCGATGCTTCAATAAATTCAGGGAATAGTGGTGGACCTCTTATTAATGAAAATGGAGAAGTTATTGGAATAAATACTATGAAATTATTAGATGCAGAAGGAATTGGCTTTGCAATAGGAACTTCAACTATTAATAACTTTGTTAATAATACTGTACCTGAAAGCAGCAATGCTAATAATGATCAAGAAGAAGATAATAATTTAAAACAAAATGATATAGAAACTAATTATAAAAAAGTCTTAGCAGAAAATGAAAAGCTAAAGATTATTATTATGGTTCTGGCTATATTACTAGTTATAGCAACGCTGGTAATAATAAAATTACAAATTAAGAAAAAGCAAAAAAGTAAATATGATTTTGAAATAGATATTTATGAATAAAAACAGGGGGAGATGAAGATGGATTTTACAGGGAAAATATGCCCTTACTGTAAAGGTGAGTTTAAAGAAGATGATGAAATTGTCCTTTGCAGTATCTGTGAAATGCCCCATCACAAGGAGTGCTGGGTTGAAAATCAAGGGTGCACAACCTTTGGCTGTACAGGAACTATTATGGGAGTTGATAACTATAGCGGAGAAGCAGTTTGTAAGAGATGTGGAACAGCATATATTGATGGACAAAGATTTTGTAGCTACTGTGGAGGAAATCTTTTAGACAATGGATTTGAAGATTCATCGCAGTTTGGATATTCTTATGGAAACCAGCAGACTTCGAGTAATACAACACAACAAAATTCATTTAACATAAATTACGGCTCACAGAATAAAGTAGATGAAAAAGAAGATATGCGTAAATTTATTGGAGAAAAACAAATTTACTATGTAACGAAATTTGATAACCTTGATTATTTTAATAAAAAATTGAGTTGGAACTGGGCTAGTGCATTTTTTGGTATGTATTGGTATCCATATAGAAAAATGTATAAGATTTCTATAATTTATTATATATCGAGTCTTATTTTTGGACTAATACCTGGTTTCTCAGGAATCTCAAGATTGACCTTTTTCATTTTATCTGGGATGTTTGGAAATTACTTGTATAAACGTCATGTTGAAAAACATCTTGAAATAGCAAACGCTATGGATAATTATATGAAGCAAGATTATCTATTCAAAAAAGGAGGAACTAGTACTTGGGCTGTATTGGCAACTATAGTAATTACAGTAATTATGCTTAATGTGATTGCAGGTTTGTAGTGTTGGTTTTATTAATAAATGGGAGGGAATAATGTTGAATTATATAGGGAAAATATGTCCATATTGCAAGGATGAATTTAAAGAAAATGATGAGGTTATTAGTTGTAGTGCATGTGAAATGCCTCATCATAAAGAATGCTGGACACAAAATCAAGGATGTACAACTTTTGGCTGTACAGGAATCATTACGGAAGCTAATGATACTTTAGCTGAAAAATGTGGAGAAATTTATGAAGATGGAAAAGGTATTAATACTGCTATAGGTAATATGAATTATAAAGATCAGCAGCAATATGATAATATCTCAAATAATTTAAATAGCGGCAGAAATATAGATGAAGAGATATATACACTTATTGGAAAGAATCAGGAGTATTTTTTACCAAAGTTTGAAGAATTGAATAATAGAAAAAGTAAAATGAGTTGGAATTGGGCAAGTGCATTTTTTGGAGCATACTGGTATGCATATAGAAAAATGTATATAACTCAAATTTTATATTATATAGCATTTTTTTTGTATTCAATGCTTCTAAACATAATTATGATTATGTTATTACCAGCTGGATTTAATAGAAATAAAGATCCTTTAGCATATTCAACATTTGAACTTTTCAATTTTGTTGTACCTTTTTTACTATCAGGTTTTTTTGCTAATTATATTTACAAATGTCATATTGAAAAACATATTAAAAGAGCAGATGATATTGAAGATTGTGAAAGGGAAAATTATTTGATGAATAAAGGCGGAACTAGTGGATTAGCATTAATGATTTTTTTAATTGTCAATGTATTTATCAAAATTATGTTTAGGGGGTGAATTTAAATGAAAGAAATTGAAATTGTAGAAGATGAAAAGATTAATGCTTCTAATGAAACGATTAAGTTGCCTGATAATTTTATCACGATTGGAGAAACGGACGTTAATGATGTAAAAATTTATATTAAACAAGATGTATATAATGAAATTGAAAAATTTTCAAAAGCAGACACAACTCGTGAACGTGGTGGAATTTTAATAGGTGATTATGCAGAAGTTAATAATAAAAAAAATGTTATAATTTCAGATTTCATTGAAGCAAAGTATACAGATGCTACTGCTTCAACCTTAACATTTACACATGAAACTTGGAATTATATTCATAATGAACATGAAAATTTATATCCAGATAAAAAAATCTTAGGCTGGCAGCATACTCACCCTAGTTACGGAATATTTTTATCGAATTATGATATCTTTATTCAAGAGAATTTTTTTAATCTTCCCTGGCAAATTGCGTATGTGGTTGATCCAATAGCAGGAACAAGAGGTTTTTTTCAATGGAAAAATGATAAAGTTGAAAAAACAAATAGCTTTTATATCTTTGATGATATTGGTAAAAAGCTTGAAATAAAGCTTGATAAGTCAAATAAGAGTAAAGGAAAATTGAGTTTATTTTCTTTAATAACTTTTTTTATATTAGCTAGTGTATTGGTATTTACAATATTTGAAGGCACTGAAAAAATTAATTATGAAGAAAAACAAAATGAACTGCTTATAGCTAATAATCAGCTAACAACTGAAAAAGATGAATTAACAAAAAAGCTACAAGAAAGCAAGGAATTAATAGAAAAATTACAACAAGCTGAAAATACACCAAAGGAAAATAAAAAAACAGACGAAGTAGATAAAGATATTTTAAAATTAAAGCCTTATACAATACAAGCTGGAGATACATTAAATGAAATCTGTAAAAAGCATAATCTTGATTATGATAAAAATAAAGCTTTGGTATTAAAAATAAACGGAATAACAAATGAAGATAAAATTTATGTTGGAGAAAAATTGTATTTACCATTAAGTTAGGAGAATTCGTTATTGAAGAGAATTTTTTGAGGCAACCGATGGAACACCAAAAGACTTGAAACATTCTAGGCATTCAGATATAATTGATGATCATTTAGGGGGTGGTATTGCAAAAGTTAGTTGGAAAAAAGATGTTAAAAAAATTATATTAGGGATTTTTGTATTTTTAGAAGAGTAAGATTAAATTAAAAATATTAGGAAAAGCTGAGTTGTTTAAATTTAATAGCTGTGAGAACGTAGAATTTAATAGTTAATTATATATTAATTTGTAATGATTAGAAGGAATTTAGCATTTTATGTATAATTATATATATGAAAGGGGTAGGCGTTAATGGAAGAAATAAATATTAGGAAAGTATTAAACATGTATAAAATGTTTAGTAAAAGACAACGTGAGGTATTAGGGAAACTTATTGAAACAAGAGAAAGTTTTACATTTGAAGATTTACAACAAGCGCTTCAGGATGATCCAGAAGCAAAAGAGATTTTGCAAAAGATACATTTTGTTGCAGATGGAGAATATGAAAAGGCAGGTATATCTAAACCTGCATCTAAATCTGAATCAACTGATAATAATGTAAAAGAAATAAATTTAATGATGTGAAAAAATTGAACTCTAGAAATAGAGTTCTTTTTTTGTTCAATAAAATAATCAGTTTAATTTAGTATAATGATTAATTATTTTTTAGAATTTATTGCAACACTTTTCTGAGCTCAATTGTATTATAAATAGAAAAATAAAGAAAAAGGTTATATAACTTAGAAGGAGAGATAAATTTATGAAAAAAGCGATGATTAGTTTATTATGTGTTAGTACAATTATTGGAGGAGCAATTCCGGTATTTGCAGCTGATAATCAATTAGATAGTGATACAATGCATATTATGAGTGATCCAATCTTGATTTCAACTAATGAAGGTATTAATAAAGCTAATGACATTATTATAGAAGGTAAAAATATAGATCTAGGAAAACTAAGCGTTGTTATTAAGGATGGTAAAGTTTTAGTGCCTCTAAAAGTTACTGCTGAAGCTTTAGGTTTTAATGTTAATATTGATAAAGATAATAACGTTGCATTATTAGATAAAGATAGAATAAATGCATCCATAACAATAGGAGAGGATACTTATTACTATTCAAACTTGATTGGAAAGGGAAAAGATGTGGTTTGTGGTAAAGCAATTGGTACAGGAGCATCACCTATAATAATTGATAATGAAGTATATGTTTCAATTAAAGTATATAATTCATTACTTAGAGATGAAAAGGCTATAGGAAGCTTTTGGTGTACTACAAAAGATGGACAAAATATTTATGTTGATAATGGAAATATCGTTATAGGCTGGAAATTAATAAATAATAAATGGTATTATATGAATAATGATGGAACAACCAAAAAGGGATGGATAAAAACAAATAGTAATTGGTATTATGTATATGACAATGGAGAGATGGCAGTTAATACTACTACACCAGATGGATATAAAGTGGATAAAGACGGAAAATGGGATTTTGGAAAACAGATTCAAAAATTAGCGATAGATGGGATAGCAAATCCAATAGAGGAATTTAAAACTATAGAAGATGCTCAAAAAGTTTTAAAGTTTAAAATTTTAACACCAAAAACAATACCTGAAAAATATAATGTGAAATATATTAGTACTATTTCAAAACAAACCTTCCAAATTTGCTATAGTAATGGTGATAACGAAATTTTGTTTAGAATAGGACAAGGAATTGAAAATATCAGTGGAGATTATACTGAGTATAAGAACAATGATATAGTTAAGGTAAATAATAAAGATATTAAATTAAGTGGAAATGATGAGAGTGTAAAACTTGCAACTTGGAAAGTTAATGAGATGTCATATTCTATTTTGGTTAACAAAGGAATGAAAAAAGATGATATTATTAATGTAATAAAGAGTACTTTTTAGTATTGGTTAAGGTTTATAAATACAATTTAGGGGTGGACAAGAATACTAATTAAAATTAATTTGGGCCTAGATTAATTTTTAATAGTTTCTTGTGCGACAAGATGGAAGGATGAGTTTTATAATGAATGTGGTTTCATTGCGTACGGATGAAATTATCTCACAAGATTTAGATCATTATGGAAATATGCTGCTGAGACTTGCATATTCATACATGAAGAATATTTATGATGCAGAAGATGTGGTACAAGAGGTATTTGTACAGCTACTTAAAAATATAGAAAAGCTCGAAAGCGATGAATACAAGAAGAATTGGCTTATTTGTGTTGCAAGAAATATCTGCAAAAATAAATTAAAATCTGCATGGTTTAAAAAGCATGTAGAGTTAACGGAGATGCCATATTATGATGAGTACAAAGATAGTAATGTACTCAATAAGGTTATGCAGCTTCCACTAAAATATAGAGAAATTATTTATTTATATTATTATGAAGATTATACAACAGTGGAAATTGCAACTATAATAGACAAAAAAGAGGCAACAGTACGTTCATTGCTAAGCAGAGGAAGAAATATTTTAAGAAGTGAGTTAAAGGAGGAGTATGATTTTGAGTAAGAAGTATAAACAAGAATTAGATAAAATCGTTATGAGCGAAGATATGAAACAAAGAATACTCAATAATGTCCTCAATAATAATATAGAAGCCAAAGGTATAATACCAACAGTTGTAAAACCTATAAAGTTTAAAAGGAACATGCAGCTGGCAGCAGCTTGTTTTACAGTAGTAATATGTCTAAGTGTTGTTAAAAGCCATCCTGAATTATTTAAACCTGAAACTAGCAATATAAAACAAAATCAAGAGATTAGTAATAATGAGGAAAATAAAATTTCTAGTAACAATGAAGAGAATAAAACTATAAATAATAGTAAAGTACGTGATACAGATGATAATAAAAATCATACATATGATAGTGGTTTGGATAGTACAAGTGATAATGCTGGTTCTGGAAAACATGAAAATTTAAAGACTGATATTAGCAGAAATGCTGATGATAAAAAAGGTACTACAGTTAAAAATGAAAATAGCAATAATAATAATTTAGATAAAAAAGAAAATCAAGTACCAATAGAGAAGAAAGATAAAAATCCAAATGTCTCACAAGTTAATTCTAGTATAGCACCAAATACAAATAAAGAGCCACAAACTAATGAAGCTGCTCCAACAGAAAAGGCTAATGAGCCAGTAGTCACGAGCTCAGCCCCACAAACTAATGAAAATGGTAAAGAAGCTAATAATGAAAGTTTGGAAGATAGTTCAAAGGAAGCAGCTGACAATGAAAATAAGGAAAAAAATATGAAGAGAGAAAGTGATGATGAATCAGATTCTGCTCCTAAGTTTATGATTTCTACCTTTTCTTCAAAAGAATATAAGACAATAGAAGAGGCTGAAGCAGCAGCAAAGCTTCAAATAAAACCAATAGATACATTACCTAAAGGATTTAATAAAGATAATATTAGTGTTATTGCAGATACTACAATACAAGTGGGATATAGCAATGGACAAGATTTTATTACTTTTAGAGCTGGTAAGGACAGTGAAAATATCAGTGGAGATTATAATGAATATACAATTAAGAAGACTACTAAAATTAATGGAATAGACGTAAATTTAAATGGCAATAAAGATAAACTATATAATTTAGCTACTTGGAAAAAGGATGGCATATCCTATTCAATTTCTTCAACCAATGACATTAATGAAAATGAAATGGAAAATATGGTAAAAAGTAGTTTAAATAAGTAGTATCAAATACAAAATTGGAATTTTGAATTAAATGTAGAGTAAATTTCCTGTCTTTATTTTGAGGAATTTAGGGTTGCTTGTAATATTATTTCTTATTATGGTAACACTAATCTTTGAAAGGAGGCAGGGAAATGAAAAATAAAATTGAAAGATTTTTATCTTGCATATTGATATCTATTCTTACCATTTTATTAATACCAATGCAGCTAGTTTATGCAGCACAACCAGAAGATAATAGTAAGGCTGAAGGAACGAATATTGAAGCAAGATCAGCTTTATTAATGGAGCCTATGAGCGGAAAAATAATTTATGAAAAAAATGCAGATGAAAAATTTGCACCAGCTTCTGTAACAAAAATTATGACTATGCTGTTAACCATGGAGGCTGTAGATAGTGGCAAAATAACTATAGAGGATAAAGTAACTTGTAGTGAAAATGCTAAAAAAATGGGTGGAAGTACAATGCTTTTGGATACTGGAGAAATTAGAACTGTAGAGGAATTATTAAAAGGTGTAGCAATTGCATCAGGAAATGATGCAGCAGTTGCGCTTGCAGAATATCTAGGAGGTACAGAAGCGGATTTTGTCAATATGATGAATACAAGAGCTCAAGAGCTTGGAATGAAAAACACAACTTTTAAAAACTGTAATGGTCTTCCAGCAGATGGGCATTTATCAACTGCAAAGGACATTGCTATAATGTCTAAGGAATTATTGAAACATCCAAAAGTCTTAAAATATACAGGAACTTATATGGAGACAATATCTGAAGGAAGAAAATCACCTATTGAACTTGTTAATCATAATAAACTAGTAAGATTTTTTGAAGGCTGTGATGGATTAAAGACAGGTTTTACAGATGAAGCAAAATACTGTATCAGTGCAACAGCAACAAGAAATGGTGTAAGGATGTTATCAGTAATTATGGGAGCACCTACATATAAAATTAGAAATCGTGATGCCGGAGTATTACTTAATCATGGATTCTCAAAATATGAAGGTAAAAAGCTTATTTCAAAAGATGAAGATGTAGATAAAATTTTTATGGATGAACAAACTGATAAATATTTTATGGCAAAAGCTAAAAATGATTTAACTGTTATATTACCTAAGGGGGAAAGTAAAGAACTTGAAAAGAAAATCGTTATCGATGAATTAAAGAAAGAATATAAAGTCGGAGATATAGTTGGGAAATATGAAGTATATTTAGGTAATGATAAAGTTGGAGAAATAGAAGTATATTGTGATAGGGATATTAAGAAAGGTAATATATTTGATAATATTAAATACAACATCAAGAATCTTTTTGAAAAAGGTGTTTAAGTTAAGCGTATAATATTCTCTTTCAGTAAAATAGAATTTAATATGGATAATGTTTTATGGACTGTCTTTAATAAAAGTATATAATATTTGAGTAAAGAATTTAATTTTTTCTTAATGTATTGTATAATGGTTTAGTTTAAGACAGTTCATATTTATTGTTTTTAAGGGATTTTTAATCTTTCTTGTCTTGAAGCATATTAATTGTTATTATATATTAGAGTGTTTAAAATTATACAATTTATTATATTTACTAAATTTATTATGGAGGTAAAGAAGTATAATGGAACTTCCAAAAATTAAAATAAATGATTTTGAAGGCCCTTTTGATTTATTATTACATTTAATTAGAAAAAATCAAATGGATATATACAATGTTAAAATATATGAAATAACAAATCAATATTTAAATTATCTTAATGAGATGAAGGAAATGGATTTAGAAATAACTTCTGAATTTATTGTAGTAGCAGCTACATTAATTGAAATAAAGTCAAAATATCTATTACCTAAAGCCAAAAAAGAAGATGAAGATGAAGAGGATGACGAAAAGAAATTATTAGAGAAACTTATTGAATATAAGAAAATCAAAGGAGTTTCTGCATTCTTTAGAGAAAGATATGTAAGTGCCGGAGATGTATATGGTAAGAAACCTGAAATAATTGAAGAGCGAAAAGATAATATTGTACGAGTTGATTTGTTAAAAGATACAAGCCTTATTGAATTATATAATATTTATAATAATTTGTTAGAGATTTATAACAATAAGCAAAATAAAAATAATGTAATTCAAAAAAAGATATACGTAGATAAATACAAAATAGAAGATAAACTTGAGTTTATTAAGGCAAGATTAATGAATGAAAAAATAAGCAATTTTGATGAGCTTACAAAAGAGTGTGAATGTAAATTAGAATGTGTTGTAACTTTTTTAGCTTTGCTTGAAATGATTAAGCAAAGGATGGTTAAAGTTTATCAAAGTGATAATTTTATGAATATTTTAGTTGAGAGGAGAATGGATAGTGAGTAAAGAAAAAGGTATTCAAATTCCATTTTTAGATGATTTAAAAAAGAATGCTTTAAAATCAGCTATAGAAGCTTTACTTTTCGCAAGTGGAGAACCGTTAAGTCTTCAGGATTTGGTTAATCACCTTGAAGAAAAATCTAAACTTATAGAAATTATTATTCAAGAAATGATAGAGGAATATGAAGTAAATAAAAGTAGAGGAATAAAATTAATTTGTATAAAAGGAAGTTACCAATTAGTTACAAAATCTGAAAATGCAGATTTTATACAAAAACTTCTAAAGAAAAATAAGAGACAATCATTATCTCAGGCTTCAATAGAAAGTTTGGCTATAATAGCATATAAGCAGCCAATAACAAGGATTGATATTGATGAAATCAGAGGAGTTAAGTCTGAAAGTGCATTACAAAGACTCATGGAAAAAGATCTTATAAAAGAAGTTGGAAGGCTAGAAGTGCCAGGTAGGCCAATATTGTATGGAACAACAGATGAATTTTTAAGACAATTTGAATTAAAAGACTTAAAGGAACTTCCTTCTCTAGATTTGTTTGGACAAGACGATTCTGAGGAAGATATAGAAGAAACAAAGGAACAAGTCTAAACAATATTATTAATAAATAAAACCAGATTTTTATAAATTGAAAGAGAAATAGAAAATTTGAGTAAATCAAATAACTATTTCTCTTTTGAATTAAAAAATTAGGAGTGACTCGAGGCATATTTTGTATGCCTAAATATTACTGCTGTCATCGCAATAACATTCATTGGTATCATGCTTAACATTACTATCAACATTTGTAGTATTACCATTATTATCATTTTTATTCTTTTTACACATATCTTTTACAAGACTTTTTATTATATCTAGTATTTGAGGAACGGTATCTACAATTCTGTCATAAGTTGTATCTTGATCTACAGGAAGCATTCTTACTCCATCTGGCTTTACAACTAAAAATGCAACAGGTTTAACTGAAACTCCTGCACCAGATCCGCCACCAAAAGGAAATACTGTGCTGCTAAGGTTTTGCTTTTCATTGGAAAATTCACTACCACCAGATGCAAAGCCAAAACTCAATCTTGATACTGGAACAATATAAGTTCCATCTTTTGTTTCAATGGCTTTACCAATTACGGTATTAACATCAATCATATCTTTAAGATTTTCCATAGTACTTTTCATTAAGTTTTCGACATGTTGTTCATTTGACATAATAAATCCCCTAAATTAAGGGGTCACCTCCCTTGGCTAGTTATATATTTTAACAATAATATTGTTATGTATATAATGTTGGCAAGAGATAAGAAAATTATACTTGAAGTTTCAAATTTTAGTAAAAATTTATCCTCAAAAATTGGGTTGATTTTAAAATTAAATTTTCTTATTTTAAAAGGTATACTTGAGAGAATGAATACTAGTGATGGTATTTGACATAGTACTCCATAAGAAATAGCTGTTTTAGCTGCATCGTTAAAAGAATAATCTAAAATTAATTTTATTCTTAAATATGGTTTGAACTTTGAATGATATAAATCAAATATAAAAGATTTTAAATCAAGATATTTATAAAATATTTTGAAAAGGTCCTCTTCTTTTTTATCTAAGTTAATATTTTCT
The DNA here is from genome assembly GCF_000340885.1 of Clostridium saccharoperbutylacetonicum N1-4(HMT). Taxonomy (NCBI): domain Bacteria; kingdom Bacillati; phylum Bacillota; class Clostridia; order Eubacteriales; family Clostridiaceae; genus Clostridium; species Clostridium saccharoperbutylacetonicum. Next base: position 3,069,162 of record NC_020291.1, read on the forward strand.
TTAAATTTATCTTTTTTTTTTGAAGTTAAAGTAATATTGTAGAATTTTATATAATAATCATCCGAAGAATAGTAAATACTAAATTTAATAGGAATAGGTAAAAATAATATAAATAATATAACTAGTACAATAAGAAATAAGTTCATAAAATTCCTCCAAACTCATACTATTATATAATTATTGACTACAATATCCAAAAATAAACCCTAAAAAATATTTAAATTAGGTTTAAAAAATTTTTTTCAAGGTAAACTAAACTCAAAGAGTAAATTTAGAAGGTGATAAATATGCAGAAAGGTATTAAGAGTATTGCTATTATATTATTCAGCCTTATTTTTATTCAGTCATTAAGCCTAAATGTATATGCAGAAAACATAACTGGTACTAATTTTAAGGTAAATGCAAGGTCAGCAATAGCTTTAGATAAAGAAACTGGCACTATTTTATTTGAACAAAATGCATATGAGTTAGTTCCAATGGCAAGCACAACAAAAATTCTTACGTCACTTATTGCTATTGAACAAGGAAATTTGGATAAAAAAGTTACTATAAGCAAGAAAGCAGCAAGTATTAGAGGATCAAGAGTTGGTTATAAGGCTGGAGAGGAAATTGTATTAAAAGAACTAATATTTGGTCTTATGTTTAAATCAGGCAATGATGCGGCTATTGCTATTGCTGAAGAATTGGGAGGTTCCATTGAGGGATTTTCAGAAATAATGAACCATTATGCAAGGGGAATAGGAATATTAGATTCGCACTTCGAATCTCCACATGGATTGGACAGTAGTAATCATTATTCTACTGCTTATGATTTGGCGATGCTTACATCAAAGGGAATGGATTATGATTTGTTTAGAGAAATAGTAGGTACTAAACAAATTTCTAAAGAAAAATATAATTTTACAAGAGATTATAATAATATAAACAAAATTCTTTGGATGATTCCAGGGGCTAATGGAGTTAAGACAGGGTATACAGGTCAAGCTGGGAAATGCTTAGTATCATCAGTTAATAACAATGGAAAAGATATTATTATAGTTGTGTTAAATTGCCCTGATAGATGGAAAGTTACAGATAAAATCTACAATCATGTGTTAGAAAAAGTAGCCTTTGGAAGTAATACTGTTAAAGAATTAGTATAATTATATATTATGGATATCCAAATTAATAATCAAACTTATAATTGGAATATACATGCATCATTGAGAAATTATAATCATAACACTACACTAGAAATTAGATACATTTTTCTGGAAGCAGGCATGTGAAATTGAGCTGATGATGGTTATTAGTGGAAGGTTGTTTCATTTTCTGCTTGTCATAAATTTACTTTAGGAACATGCAGAAATGGGTGCAACCTTCCACTTAGAACCTTCCAGCGAAAATTTCACTAGTCCTGTGGAAGATAAATGTATCTGATTTCTGTAATTGTTGCATAAGTCTAATTCTCACTTTGGACATCTATAAGAATTTGAGAGTAAAAGATAGTCATATTATATGATAGTTCTTTTACTCTTATTATTGTTTTATTCCTAAATGTAACTACTTATATTTTAGTAAAGCAGTTGTGCTACAAGAACTCATAATTTTTGTGTCAAATTAAGTAATTTGAAATAATCTAATATAGAGAAGCAATTTTATCTAAAGGAGAAAGAATGGTAAAAGAAGCTATAGACTGTATAGATGCTGGAACTGAATTTTGCCCTTGTAAATTAGCAGAATATGGACAATGTTTAATTTGTTCTCAATGTCAAGGAGAGGAATTTTGTGACTGTTTAAATTGGAAGGGGGTTTGCATATATCAAGAATTCTTTAATAATAACAATGTGGCAAAAGAAGGGCGCAAAACTTATAAATGTAATATAAAAGACATAACAAATTATAACGATAAGTTAGTTAAAATTGAATTTAATGCGCCGCATAAACTTGTTTTAGACTTGGTTAAACCAGGAAGTTATATTTTTATACGAACTGATGGAAATAATTACTTTGACATTCCTATATCGATTATGAATTGTGATATAGAAGAAGATGCAATAACAATTGCAGTTGAAATTAGAGGAATAAAAACTAACAAACTGCTTTCTGTAAAATCTAATGATAACATAGAAATAAGAGGGCCATATTGGAATGGTGTTTTTGGAATAAAGAATATATTTGCTCAAAAGCAAAAAAAGGCATTAGTTTTAGCAAGAGGAATTGGACTTGCTCCTATGTTGCCTGTTATAAGAAAATTAATTTTACAAGATAATGAAGTACAAGTTGTAATAGATAAAAGTCCATTTGAAATGAATATTGCACAAGAATTTTTAGATAATTATAAAGTAAATGTTTCAGAAAGCTCTTTGTTAGATAAAGGCAGCATTTCGGATCATGCTAAGGTAATTATAAAAGATGCACTTAAAAATGATACAAATTATATTCATATAGCTGGAGCAGATATTTTAACTTATGGAGTTATTAATTATTTAGATGAGCTTAATAGGAAGGATGTATCTCTTTCATGTTGTAATAATTTTAAAATGTGCTGTGGTGAAGGCATTTGTGGCGCGTGTACGTCAAGATTTTCAGGTCATAGAGTAAAAAGATTCTGTAAAGAGCAGGCAGACCCAAGAAGTATTTTTGAAGGGAGAAGATATATATGAAGATTGTTATTGTTGGAGGTGGGTGGTCTGGCTGCACTGCAGCAGTCGCTAGCAAGAAAGCTGGTGCAGACGTTACATTAATAGAAAAGACAGATTTACTATTGGGGCTTGGAAATGTTGGCGGCATAATGCGTAATAATGGACGATATACAGCAGCGGAAGAATTGATTGCTTTAGGCTGTGGAGAATTAATAAAAATTACAGATAGAGTTTCAATTCATAGAGATATAGATTTTCCAGGACATAAGCATGCAACTCTTTATAATGTAAATATGATTGAAGGAGAAGTTTGTAAATATTTAAAAGCTTTAGGTATTAACATTATGATGGAAAGTAGAGTTAATGATATTAACTTTGATGGCCAAAAAATTAAAGGAGTTTATCTAAGTAATGGAACTTATATAGATGGCGATGTATTTATAGAAACTACTGGAACCACAGGACCAATGGGTAATTGCCTTCGATATGGTAATGGATGCTCTATGTGTGTATTAAGGTGCCCATCTTTTGGACCAAGAATTAGTATAAGTGAAAGATGTGGTGTTCCAGATATTCAAGGCGAAAGAGGCGATGATATATTAGGAGCATTTTCAGGATCATGTAAATTAGCAAAGGAAAGTTTATCAGAAGAAATTAGAAATGAACTAGATACTAAAGGGGTTGTTGTGTTAAAGGTACCTAAGGAAGATATAAATTATGACAAGCTTAATACAAAGGTTTGCCAGCAATATGCTTTGAAAGAATTTGCGGAAAATATCATTCTTCTCGATACGGGCCACGCTAAATTGATGACGACTTATTACCCGTTGCATAAACTAAGAAAAATTAAAGGCTTGGAAAATGTAAAATATGTAGATCCATATGCGGGAAGTAAGGGGAATTCTATAAGATATTTATCTGTAGCACCAAGAACTAACGATTTAAAAGTTGTTGGGGTTGATAATTTGTTTTGTGCTGGCGAAAAAAGTGGCTTATTTGTTGGACATACGGAAGCCATAGCAACTGGGGCTTTAGCAGGACATAATTCTGTGAGATTAGCAATGGGAATGCCATTATTAATTTTGCCTTCTTCAATTGCAATTGGAGATATAATAACTTATGCAAATGAAAGAGCTGGAAGTAGAGAAGGAAGAAAGGATAGATATACATTTGCAGGATCTGTATATTTTGAAAGAATGAAAGAACTTGGATTATATACAACTGATGTGGCTGAAATTAGAAGGAGAGTTGAAAAAGTTAATTTAGATAATGTTTTTAATCAAAGATTATGCTGAAAAGATATTTCAAAAATGAATAAATTTTAAAATTTATTTTTGATATATATATAGAACAAAAAGTCAAAAAATTGAATAGTATATATTAACAAAAGAATAGGAGATGGTGAACATGTCAAAACATTCTAATTCTTGTTGCTGCTGTAAGTGTAATTCTTGCTGTTGCAATACAAGACCTAGCTGCTTCGATTGTTGTTGCGGTTGTGGAAATAATATGGGAGGATGCGGCGGTTTCGGCGGAGGCTGTGGTGGCGGATTTGGCGGCTGCGGCGGCGGATTTGGAAGCGGATTCGGCTGTGGCGGCAGCTGGATTTGGATATTATTAATTTTATGCCTTGGTGGAAGATCAGGCTGTGGAGGATTTCTCTGGTAATTTGATTAATCTTAAGGTATAAAACTATAAAGTAGCCTTATTATTAAGTGATAGAAACGCTAAGGAAGTTTAGCGTTTCTATTATTTTATGAATAATAAGATTTGAAAGTTGTATTATATAGTTTAACAAGATATAATTTAAAATGTTGACATGGAAAATATATTTTGATTGAGAGATAATATATTGTAAAAAGAAGTGTTCAAAACATATAGATTTCCAAAGAAAATCTACTTTAATTGATTATTGATGCCCTAAAAGGGTACCCTGTGGGGTATTAACCATTACAATATATTTGATTTATGGAGTGATTAAAGTTATGGAAGAAAGATTGCAAAAATTTATGGCTAGCTGTGGAGTAGCGTCTAGAAGAAAATGTGAAGAACTAATACTTGCTGGGAAAGTAAAAGTTAATGGCATATTGGTAAGTGAAGTTGGAATTAAGATTGATCCTACAAAAGACTTGGTAGAGTATGAAGGAAAAGTAATAAGTAAGGAAGAGAATAAAGTATATATAATGCTTAATAAGCCGGAAGGTTATATAAGTTCAGTTAAAGATGAAAAGGGAAGGCCTACAATTTTGGATATAGTAAAAGTTAAGGAGCGTATTTATCCTATAGGTAGACTTGATTATGATAGTTCTGGATTATTGCTACTAACTAATGATGGAGAAATATATAATAAAATAATACATCCTAGAGTGGAACTTAAGAAAAAGTATATAGCTGTTGTTCAAGGAGAAATAAGCGAAAAAGATATTAATAAATTTGAAATAGGTATAGATATTGGCGGATATATTACAGCTCCAGCTGAATTAAAAATCTTAAGTTATGAAAAAGATTTATCAACCGTTGAAATTTCGATTCATGAGGGAAAAAACAGACAAATAAGAAAGATGTGTGCAGCCTTAAATCATGAAGTGTTGTCATTAAAAAGAATAGCTATTGGAGATATAAAACTTGGATATTTAAAAAGAGGAGAATTTAGAATTTTAAATGAAAATGAAGTAGAATATCTAAATTCTTTATAGACATTAAGTTGGTATTTATTTGATTATATGAGTAATTTATTGAACATTTAGAAATAAGATGTTAAAATTAAAATAAGATATTACAATTTGATAATAGGGTGGCACAATATGGATGAATTAAATAACGAAAATAGCAAAGACTTAATGAGATTAATTCAAGGTAAATTCATTAGGTTAAGTAAAGGACAAAAATTAATAGCTGAATACATATTAAAGAATTATGATAAGGCTGCATTTATGACAGCTGCAAAGTTGGGAATATCAGTAGGAGTGTCAGAGTCAACAGTTGTTAGATTTGCAATTGAGCTTGGGTTCTCAGGATACCCTAAATTACAAAAGGCTTTGCAAGAGTTAATAAAGAATAAGCTTACAACAGTTCAAAGGCTAGAACTTAGAAATGATTATTATACTGATGGTGATGCATTAAAAGGTGTGCTTAAGGCAGATATGGAAAATATAAGAGCAACCTTAGAGAAAATAAACGAAAATACTTTTGAAGATGTAGTAAAAAATATTTTTGAAGCGAAAAGAATTTATATCATAGGACTTAGAAGTTCAACTGCTTTAGCTGAATTCTTAGGATTTTATTTAAATATCATTTTGCAAAATGTTAAGATAGTTAGTTATGGTATTTCAGATGTTTTTGAACAAATGATTAATGTTGGAGACGGAGATTTAGTTATAGGAATTGGTTTTCCAAGGTATGCTGCAAAGACTATTGATGCTTTAGAATTTGCACAAGACAGAGGTGCTAAGGTAGTTGCATTAACAGATAGTTTGTTATCACCTTTAGCATCTAAAGCAGATCATACATTGATTGCACAAAGTAATATGGCATCGTTTGTAGATTCATTAGTGGCTCCAATGTCAGTAATAAATGCATTGATTATTGCCGTTGGAATGAGAGAAAAGGAAAATATCTCTGATATTTTTGGTAATCTAGAGCAAATTTGGCAGACATATAACGTATATTCTTATAATAGTAAGAATGTAGCTGACGAATAAAAAATGAAATTAATTAATAAGCTGCTCTCATAAAATTGAGAGCAGCTTATTAATTAGTAAGAGAATGGAGAGGAAGTTGTGAACATAGAAATTAATATGCCTGAAAATGTAAAATATATTATTAATACGTTAATGACGAATGGATATGAAGCATATGTTGTAGGGGGATGTGTTAGAGATAGTATTTTAAATAGAGAACCTAAGGATTGGGATATAACAACTAAAGCAAAACCTGAGGAAGTCATAAACCTATTTGATAAAGTCATTTTGACAGGGTTAAAACATGGAACTGTTACCGTTATTATTAATAAAGAAAATTATGAAATAACAACTTATAGGACTGATGGTGAATATGAGGATAATAGACATCCTAAAGAAGTGAAGTTTGTAAACTCTTTAAAAGAAGATTTAGCAAGAAGAGATTTTACTATAAATGCAATGGCTTACAATGAAAGAGATGGTCTTATTGATTACTTTAATGGAGTTAAGGATTTAAATAGTAAAATTATAAATACTGTAGGAGAGGCAAAAAAAAGATTTGAAGAAGATGCTTTAAGGATGCTTAGAGCAATAAGATTTTCCGCTCAATTGAATTTTGAAATTAATTATAATGTATTAGAAGCAATAAAAGACCTTAAAGATAATTTGAGAAAAATTTCTAAAGAAAGAATAAGAGAGGAATTTAATAAAACAATAGTTTATAATCCTAGAAAACTTCAGTTATTAAAAGATACTGAAACTTTTGAATATATTATTGAAGGCATAAGCAGCATTTATGACTTTGATCAAAATAATCCGTATCATAGCTATGATTTATATGAACATACACTTTTAGCTACAGAAGCTATTGAACCAATTATCCACTTAAGATTAACCATGCTTTTGCATGATCTAGGAAAAGTAGTTACTAAAACTACAGATGAGAAAGGAATTTCACATTTTTATGCTCACCCTAGGGAGTCATTGAAAATTGCAGAAAAAATACTTGGTACTTTAAAGTATGACAATAATACCACTAATAAAGTCCTAACTTTGATAGAATACCATGATTGCACTTTAAAAAGCAAGGTTTCAATAAAGAGAATGCTAAATAAAATAGGAGAAGAATTATTTAGAGATTTATTAAGAGTTAAATGGGCAGATGCTCTAGCACAAAATCCTAAATATTTTAAAGATACTGTAAAAAACTTACTTGAAGTAGATGAGAAGCTAAACATAATTATTAAAGAAAGAGAATGCTTTTCAGTGAAAGATTTAAAAATTAATGGTGAAGAGCTTATTGCCTTGGGATTTAATAAAGGAAAAGAAATTGGAGAAACGTTAAAATATCTATTAAACGAAGTTATTGCAAATCCAGAATTAAATAAGAAAAGTGAATTGATTAAATTATCAGAAGCTAGATTAAATGAAAATTCTATAATATAAGTAAAAAATATTAAATTGAAGTTAAATTTTTATGTAAAAACTAGAAAAAAATATTATAATAGATTAAGATAGGATTTTTTATGCAAAAGTGAAGTTTTTTGTATAATATGAACTATTGTAGAAAATAGGTAATTAATAAAGTTATTAGAGGTGTTTTTATGAAATCACTAGTTTTTACCAGTATACAGGAAGCATTAGATGCTATAAGGAAAAATAATGATAAGGGATATGTTTTATTTTCAAATGTTGAAAAAATATTAGAATTATCAAAGATGGTTAAAGCAAATGTTGTGCTTTGTTCTACTGCTGGAGAATATGGGAAGAATGGATATGAGGAAGGAATTATTTCGGGTTTTGAATATGAACTCGATCAGGCTGAAGTTGTAGAAATACTTTATCCACCAATAAAAAGTGTTTCAAAGTTAAAAGAAGCTTATAGCAAAGTTAAAAATAATAGTAATGCATTTGCACTATTATTATGTGATGGATTAACAGGGATGGAAGAGAGTATTATTACAACTTTTTATTTTGCTGATGATAATTTTAAAATTATTGGTGGAAGTGCTGGAGATAATCTGAAATTTAAAGAGACCTTTATTTACATTGGAGGTAAAAAGGTTCATAGTGTTGCAATATTTTATAATGCTCAAAGAAGGACAAGTTTAATAAAAGAAAATATTTATGAGCCGAGTGGAAAGAGATTATTGGTAACAGCTGCAGATACTATAAATAGAACTGTAAAAACTTTTAATAAGGTTCCAGCAAGTATAGAATATGCAAGAGTGCTAGGTGTAACAGAAGAAAACTTACCTAACATGTTCATGAATAATCCATTAGGAAAAATATATAAAGATGATGTTGTTATTGCATCACCAATGAAGGTAAATGCTGATAAGTCTATTACTTTTTATTGTCAGGTTATACCAAATACTTTTGTAGAAGTTTTAAAACCTATTGACCCAGATGAACAAGTAAAAAGGACTTTAGGAAGACTGCCTTTTAAACCTAGCTTCATATTTTCTGTGCATTGCATTTTAAGAAGTTTAAAATTTAAAGAAGAAAAACTTTGGAAAAACATTGATAAAGAGATTATATCTTGTTGTTCTAATACTACTGGATTTATTAGTTATGGAGAACAATATTATAAAGCTCATGCAAATCAAACAATGGTAATGTTAATTGTGGAATAAAAGGGGAGAGGAAAATATGTTTAATTTTTTAGGTAAAGACAATAATACGGACAAAATTGATTCTAATATTAATGCTGCTGAATTAAATAAAGTAGAAGAAAAAGAATTTGGATATACAAATGAAATTTTTGATTTAGCAAATCAAATTCAAAGGAATATTGATGTTTTAGTTAATGAAGAAGGAAGTATAACATATGGGTTGGATAGCATTTTAAAAGGTTCAGAAGTTACAACGGAACAGACGGACCATGTAAATGAACATCTTAAAACTTTATCTGAAAATAGTGATAATACAAAACGATTAGTGGACGGAGTATTTTTAAGTCTTGATAAATCAAAAGAAGAAATTAATATGGCAAAAAAAGATTTTAATGAAATTATTAATCAAGTTCAATCAATTTCATCTGTATTTGATGAATTTAATGAAGTAATTTCTGAAATTCAAACTAATTATAATAGTATTCAAGGACTAGCCTCTATAATAACTGGAATTGCTGGACAAACTAATTTGCTTTCTTTAAATGCTTCAATTGAAGCAGCTAGAGTTGGCGAAGTAGGTAAAGGTTTTTCAGTTGTTGCAAATGAAATAAAAAAACTTTCTTTAGATACTCAGGATAATGCAAAAGATATTATGACTTCATTGAAAAACTTAACACAGTCTATGGAAAGATTAATGAGTAAATCGAATGATGGAGTTAATGTAATAAATAAAACCAGTGGAGTTATCGGAGCGTCATCTACTATATTAGATAGGATAGCTAAAGCCGAAGCAGAAGTACATAAAGATTTACAGGAAGTTCAAGTTTCACAAATTAATAATTTGGAAGGAATAAAGGAAATATCAACCAATTTAGTGAAATTAGTTGACAAGTCAAAATCTGAAAATCAGGAATTAGAAGAAATTATCTTTAGTATACAGAAAAAAGCAGATTGTTATACAAACATATTAAACTATCTAAATCAAATTAAAATTTTAAAAGATCAATCAAATAGTTAATTTAGTAATAATATTACATTTACATATGCAGAATTTTAGTATATAATCGTGAAAGAAACAAAACTAGGGGTGCATTAAAACGCTGAGAGAGCTTAATAGCTTAACCCTTTGAACCTGAAGTGGTTAGTACCAACGCAGGGAAGTGAGTTTGCCTATTATGAGAAGTTTACATTGAAAAATGATAAATTTATAAGAAATAGTTCAAGCTTTCTATCCTTGTGATGGAAGGCTTTTTTGTCGTATATAAGGAGATGAGAACAATGCTTGAATTTAATAATGTTACTTTTAAATATCCAGAAGATGATTATACAATGATAAAAGATTTATCATTCTCAATAGAAAAAGGTGAATTTATTTCTATTATAGGTGCCAGTGGCTGCGGTAAAAGTACCATCTTTAGGTTAATAAATGGATTGGAAAAAATTCAAGGTGGAAAGATATTTGTTAATGGGAATTCTATAGAAAATATGAAAAATTATAGTGCATACATGCCTCAAAAGGATTTACTTTTTCCTTGGAGGACTATAGGAGAAAATCTTTCCCTGCCAATGGAACTTCAAAAAATTAATAAGAATGAAAGAGAAAAAAGAATTTTAGATATGCTTAAGGAAGTTGGTTTATTAGGTTACAAAGATAAATACCCTAAGGATTTATCTGGAGGAATGAAGCAAAGAGTTGCTTTTGCAAGAACTATACTAACTGGTTCAGAGTTGCTTTTATTAGATGAGCCATTTAGTGCTTTGGATTCATTAACAAAAATTTCAATGCAAGAATGGCTATTAGAAGAATGGAGGTATTTTAATAAAACTATATTATTCATTACTCATGATGTTGAAGAAGCTGTTTTTCTTTCTAAAGCTATATTTGTAATTCATGATAGTCCAATAACTCATTTAGAAAAAATTGAAGTGCCTCTTGAATATCCTAGAAACAGAAGCTTCCTGCAAAAAACACAAATTATGCAATTAAAAGAAGACCTTATAGAAAGACTTAGACAGAAGGTGAAATTATGAAGAAAAACCTGCCAGCTATAATAGTAATATTAGTCATTCTTGGAATGTGGCAAGGAATTGCTGTTATCATAAATGCACATTATATATTGCCGTCACCAACACAAATATTAGCAAAGTTATGGTTGCTTAGAGAACCTTTATTTATGGTACATTTACCAGCAACAATGGGAGTAACGATTCTAGGACTGTTTATTTCTGTAATTTTCGGATTGGCTTTGGCTATAGTGATGGATTTGAATGAAAATATAGAAAATGCCTTATATCCAATTATAATAGCATCTCAAACCATACCAACAACAGCTATTGCACCTTTATTTGTACTATGGTTTGGATATAGTATATGGGGAAAAGTTTTGGTAACAATATTAATAACTTTTTTTCCAATAACAATTTCAGTTTATGATGGTTTTAAGTCAACTAAAAGAGAAATGGAAGAATTATTAATAACTTATGGTGCAAGTAAAATGGATATTTTTATAAAGCTAAAAATACCAACAGCGCTTCCAGCCTTCTTTTCTGCAATAAAAATGGCAGTGCCATTAAGTATTATTGGTGCAGCAATAGCTGAATGGCTTGGAGCACAAAGTGGGTTAGGGTATTTTAGCAAAAGAATGATGAGCCAGCTAGACGGTGCAGGTGTTTTTGCACCTATTGTATTGCTTTCAATAGCAGCAATGATTATTGTTGCAATAATTAATATAATTGAAAAAAGAATGACAAAATGGAGAAAGGAGATTTAACAAATGAAAAAAAGAATTTTAGCATTAGTTATGTCATGTTTAACAGCTTTTACAATAGTAGGTTGTAACAAGGCTGAAAATAAACAGGAGGCAGATAAAAATAAACCTCTTGAAGAGGTAAGTGTTGTACTTGATTGGTATCCTAATGCAGTCCATGGATTTATTTATGATGCAATTGAAAAAGGATATTATGAAAAAGAGGGCTTAAAGGTAAATATACAATTTCCTTCAAACACTAATGATGCAATAGCGCTTACAGCAGCAGGAAAAGCTGATCTGGGAATTTATTATTTACAAGATGTTGCAATGGCAAGAGGTAATGAAGGTATTCCAGTAAAGGCAGTAGGGACTATAGTTCAATCACCTTTAAATATAGTACTTTCATTAAAAGACAAGAATATTAAGAGTCCTAAAGATCTTGTTGGCAAGAAAATAGGTTATGCTGGAACAGAACTATCTGAGGCTATTATTGGCACAATGCTTGAAAATGTAGGAGCTAAAAAAGATTCTGCTACTACAGTAGATGTAGGTTTTGATATTATGAATTCAATGACAACAGGAAATGTAGATGCAACTATTGGTGGTTTTATCAATCATGAACTTCCTGCTTTAGAGGAACAAGGGTTTCAAATGAATTATTTTTCACCAGCAGATTATGGTGTGCCAAACTACTATGAATTAGTTTTTGTTGCAGGAGAAAACAACCTTGATAAAAATTCAGATAAAATAAAGAGATTTTTAAAAGCTTCAAGGAAAGGCTTTGAAGATATGAAAGCTAATCCAGATGAAGTCCTTAAGCTATTAATGAAAAACCAAAATGCAGAAAATTTTCCACTTAGCGAAAATGTAGAAAAGAAGAGCTTCAAAACTTTAATTCCTGTTATGGAAACTAAAGATGCTAAATTTTTATCACAAGATACAAAGGTTTGGCAGGATAATATTGATTGGCTTACAAAGAAGGGACTTTTAAAGAAGACCTTTAATGCATCTGATGTTGTTGAAAATTTAGAATAAATATATCAATAAAATATTAATCCCAGTAAAGTTTTTATGGAATAAACTTACTGGGACTTTTAAAGTTTAAATAAACTTTTGCTATTTAAGAAATTTGACTACTTCCTCAAATACTGCTTCTTTTTCACATTCTATTGTTATATTATGTCCACATTTTCTTAGACATACATCTTTAATTTGTTTTGAAGTTACATTTTCCTTTATTACTTCAACGCCTTTTTCATTAATTGAATTATCCTTTTCTGAATGAATTATTAGCAAAGGCTTAGCGATCTTATTTAAATCAGTTCGTGCGATTTTTTGAAGTTTACTTAATTCATGAACACAGGATAATGGTATTTTATTGTAACCTAATAAATATTTTGATTCCTCTTCAGGGCGTTCACTTGGAGGCCATTCAGTATATTTCATAAAATGTTTTAATAATGGAATAAACATAGCTCTTTTATCTTTAGTCATTAGAGCCGGTGCTAACAATACAAGCTTATCAACATGGTAGTTTTCACCAAGGATTAAAGATAAAACACCTCCCATAGAATGGCCAATTACATATATTTTACTGCAAGAAGTCTTGAGCTTATTATAGGCTTGAACAACAGAACTTATCCAATGAGCATGTGTTGAAATTTCAAAATCCTCTACAGTTGTACCATGACCTGCAAGCCTCATACCATAAACGGTATAGCCTTCACCTATAAGATTTTCACCTAATTCCCTTAATTCAGCTGGCGTTGAGGTGAATCCGTGTATTAGCAGGCATCCAACATCATTTCCTTTAATAAAATATTCATCTTTAAGGTTTATATTTTCCATATGTTATCCTCCAATGCAAATACATGATGATAGTTGAGCTATCATCAAGATATATATATTATATCATTAGAAACAATTAAAACAATATTTACGATTTAATATCTTTCTCTGTACTCTGAAGGGGTACAGTTTCTATATTTTTTAAATATTTTTCCAAAGTAACTTATTCCATTAAAGCCTACTTCAAATGCTATTTGAGAGATTGGTTTATCACTTTTTAGTAGTAATTCAGCGGCTCTTGAAATTCTATATTCCATTAGATACTCAAAAGGGGTAATTTTTAGAACTCTTTTAAAACAGCGACAGCATTCACTTTTACTTATATTAGCTGCTGAAGCAATATTATCAAGAAAGATGTCTTCTGAATAATGTTTATGTACGTATTCTAAAGCGAGTTTTACTCGTTCGTTATCATACGATATAAGAGAAGGTGATATGTGAATTTTATCTTTTAGTTCTTTAATTAAATTAAGCAAAACAATGCATAAATGACTTTTTATTTCTAATTCATAAGCATAGGTTTTTTCATGAGATAAGTCAAATACTAATTTTAATTGATCTAAAATATTTTTTTGCCAATGAATATTAGGTGTTAAATAAATATATTTTAAATTTTTGCTTTCAATTAAAGGAGTGATATATCTTTTTTCGATTAATGATTTTTCACTTCCACCAATTAAAGTTCTATCAAAATCAATAGAAAACATCATACAATTGTTGTTATCATAAGGTTTAATTTGGTGTAGTATATTTGAATTTATAAAAATTCCTTCTCCAGGAGATAAGATTATTTTTTCATTTTCAATAAAAACAACTACTTTTTCTAAAAGTGAATAAGAAAATTGAAGCTCTTTATGCCAATGCCATCTAATATAGCCATCTTCGAAGAGATTAAATTTATCTGTATAAACAGCTAGTGGAAAATCGTAAGAACCATGCTTTACTGTTTCTTGTAATTTATCGTTAACTTCTATTCTTGTTGCCTGCATATTAATTATCCTCGCTAATATAGTTATAATTTTTGATAATATATTAATTGTAAACCCGTAAATATAATAATAAAATTAATATAGATTTTATAACATAAATCAATATATTTGCAATTATTATAGACGATATTTCTAAGTTACTACAAGCATTTTAGTAAAAAAATTTTATGTTTATAATATTTCTATAGAAAGTGAGTGGAAATCTAGTGAATTATAAATTGAGGTTAAAAGGAATTATCCTTGTAATCATAGGTGCAATGTTGTGGGGAGTATCTGGTACAGTTGCTCAATATTTATTTCAGAAAAAGGCTTTTAGTCCAGAATGGCTTGTTGTTATTCGCTTACTAGCTTCTGGAATAATATTATTGATAGTTTCTTATATAAAAGGAAATAGAGATATTCTGGAAATATGGAAGGTGAAAAAGGATAGAGTGAATCTCTTATTATTTGGAATTATAGGAATGGTAGGCGTCCAATATACATATTTTGCAGCAATAAAATATGGAAATGCTGCAACTGCCACAATACTTCAATATTTATCTCCGGTGATAATTACTTGCTATTTGGCTTTCGGTACTAAAAAGATGCCAAAACTTCAAGAGTTGATTGCTATTCTTTTAGCTATGTTAGGTACATTTCTTATTATTACAAAAGGAAATCTTACTACTATAGCTATTTCTAAGCAAGCTTTGTTTTGGGGAATAAGTTCTGCCTTTGGAGCCGCTTTTTATACTGTACAACCACGTAAGCTTCTTGAAAAATGGGGATCAATTTTAATTGTTGGGTGGGGAATGTTAGTAGGGGGGATAGCGTTTAGTTTTATTCATCAACCTTGGATTTGTGAAGGGAAATGGTCAATTGAATCCATATTAGCAGTTGTATTTGTAATAATTTTTGGGACTTTAATTGCTTTTACCTGCTTTTTAGAAAGCTTAAAGTACATTAAACCAACAGAATCAAGTATATTATCTTCAGCTGAACCTTTGTCAGCAGCTCTGCTAGGGGTATTGTGGTTACATGAACAGCTTGGAATAGAGCAGTGGTTAGGGACTTTATGTATTATAATTACAATAATAATTTTATCCTTTGTAAAAACAGAAACTAAAAGTCAGAACGAAATAATTTGTAAAGAAAATTAATAGTTATAATTCATAACAAAATGCCCTATAAATAATGTGCTTTTAGCATAATATTTGTAGGGCATAATATTATTATTTATTTATTTATTTATTTGTATTTCAGTTCCTAATTTATATTTATCAATAAATTTTATTATAGGATCAAAATTTACTTCTACAGTTTTATCCTTGTCAACATTATTGAATTCGACAATATAGCCAAGAGCGTCTTTAGGGTCTTTAGAAATATCAATTTGTCTATTACCACGATAATAATCATGAACATTTTCTGTTTGGTCAAAGTTGTAATACATATTCATATTACTTGCTAAAAGCAGACTTTCTAATTCATTTGTGCCTTTGCAATAAACCTTTAACGTAGTATCTGTTCTATTTATATTATAGATTTCTCCTTCAGTTTTATCATTAAAAGTAATTAATTTAGTATAATTAACCTTATCAGTAATATTTTTACTGAGTTGATCATGTTTAACGTTTTTATTTAAATCTTTGTAAATTTGTTCTCTTTGATCCTCAGTTACAGTTGAGATTATTGGTATTATACTTAAATTACTTTGAGTTTTCAATTTATCATAAGTTGCAGCTTCAGAATCACAAGTGCCAGTTATAATACGACTATTTATATCTCCTCCTGATGAATATCCAGAATGACGTAATTCATAAAAATTATTACCGGCTTTTAATATCAAATTTGTAGTATCTGCAGGTGAAAATCTATACTTATCATCTTTAGATTGATTTTCAGGTGCACTATAGGTAATCTCTGTTCCTAACATATTAGTTTCTAAATTTTTAATTGTAAAATTAGCATCTGGTACATCGATTGATAGAGCTTTTTCAAATGAATTCTTAAAGGAATCAGAAAAATCAACATTAGTTTCTATTCCCGCATTAATTTTGTATTTAGGAATTACAACATCAATTCTCAATATACCTTTTTCAGGTAAGTAATCTTTCCTTGTATCTTTTTCAAACGTAATTTTTAGTGTTTTACCATCAATATTTTCATATGATGTACTACCTCTAGAAGACTTATTATTTCCATAGGACATAATAATATCTGCAAATTCATCCATGTGATGATCATCCATTGGGGTTGGACATTTTATTGAAACTTCTACTTGTAATTTGTGTTTAGTTGCTTTTACACTATCTATTGATATTCTTACTCCATTTTTTTCATAATTGCCGCCAGTGCCAACAATATAGTTTTTATCAGTTGTTAAAGTTGAAGTAGTATTATAAGTAGAAGTTGCTTGTACATTATCAGCTGCTAAAGTAGGCATTTCTAAAATTCCAATCGTTAAAGCTATTCCTAAGACAGAACTTAATAATTTAATTATTTTTCTATTAATCATATTATCGCCTCACTTTTAATAATTTAATGTATTTATTTTTATTACAAAGCTTAAAGGTATTTTTCATAAATTAATAATCATTAATCTGTAAGCTTAATTTCATTTTCTATTTTATATTTATCTATAAGGATAATATTATCATCTAAATTTATATTCAGTTCTCTGTCTTTGTCAGGATCTTTAAGTTCTACAATATAGCCTAAAGCTTCATTTGGATCTTTGTACAAAGTAATCTCATTACCATTAATATAGGTAGCATTATTCTCACCTTTTACATAGGCATAATGTGCAAAAATATTGCTTGCCATAAGTAAGCTTTCTTTTTCAGATGCGCCCTTCAAATGGATTTTAAAAAGTCCATTATTTCGTTCTATTTTGTATATTTCTCCTTTGGTTCCATCAGAGAAAGTATAGTCTTTAGGATAGTTTACATTATTTTTGGTATCTTTAGTGGTTGTAGAAGTTTGATCTTGAGAAATTTTATTAATATAGTCAAAATCATTTTCTGTAATATAAGAGATTATAGGTAAGATACTTATATTTTTTTCATCTTTAACCATATCATAAGTTACTAAATTAGTTTTATAATTACCCATTAATATGTCACCACTTGTAGAGTAGTTACCATTTGAGTCGATTTTATAATGCTTATCACCTAATTTTAATAGCATTATTGAATTCCAAATTGAATTTTCTCTATAGTCAGTTGAATCATCCCTTTTTGGTTCAGTGTAATTAACTCTTAAACCAATATTATCAACATCAAGTTCATTTAAGGTATAATTAAATTCTGGGATTTTGCCTGAAACTTTTTGTTCGAAGACATTTTTAAAAGAATCTGTAAAATCAACAGGTGCATCAATTCCAAGGTTAACTTTATGTTCTGGTAGGGCAATATCAACTCTTAAATTCCCAGCTGATGGATATTCATCTTTGTAATTATCTTTTTCTAGAGTAATAAGCATAGTTTTGTTATTAATGTATTTTCTTGAAATATCACGTGTACGACAATTAAAATCATTGCCATATGTTAAGGCAAAAATTGAATCAGTATGACTTGAAGTGTCAAAAGGTGTAGTACTTTCAATTTTTATTATTGCTTTTATGCTGTGTTTAGTGGCTAAAGCTTTATCTAAAGTAACTTTAATACCATTTTGACTTGCAATTTTGTTAATGTTTACAAAATAATCTTTGTTTTGTGTATATGTGACAGCGGCCTGAGTTGTAACATTACTAATCTGTGAAGTTATAGAAGTATCAGCAAAAACTGATGATTCCATCACTCCAACTGTCATCATGAAGCCTATAATACCTAAAACTGGACCTAAAATTTTGCTTAATTTTTTATTAATCATTTATACGTCCTCCTTATAAAGGCACTACAAATAATTTGTTTTCGTAGTGCCTTTTTGTATTATTTAGTTAATTGTACTTCGGTTCCAAGCTTATATTTATCAACGTATTTAATCATTTGCTCATTAGTTACTTCTATAGTTTTATCTTTATCTACATCATTAAATGCTACAATATATCCAAGGGAATCTTTCGGATCTTTAGAAATATTGATTTGACTATTACCACGATAATAATCATGAGTCTTTAGTGCTTCATCCAAGTTATAATGAATATGCATAGTGCTTGCCAAGAGTAAGCTTTCTAATTCATTTGCACCTTTACAATAAACCTTTAAGTTATTATCAGTTCTGTCAATATTGTAAATTTCTCCTTCAGTTCCATCGTTAAAGGTAAAGAATTTAGTGTAATTTACTTTATCAGTCATATCTTTACTAAGTTGATCATGCTTGTTATCCTTACTTTTATTTAAATCATTATAAATCTGTTCTCTTTCATCATCTGTCATAGTACAAAGTATTGGCAATACACTTAAGCCATTTTGATTTTTTATTTTATCGTAAGTTGCGGCTTGTGCATTACAGGTACCTATATAATCATGCTTGTCTCCATCAACTGAAGAGCCACCAGAAGGAAGCAATTCATAAATATTACTGCCAGCTTTTAAGATTAATCTTGCATTTTCGACTTGTGAAAATTCCTTAAGATCATCTTTTGAATCAAGTTCATGTGTGCTGTAGGTAATTTGTGTTCCTAATGCATTAGATTCTAATTTTTTAATTGTAGAATCAATTTCTGGAACATTAATAGATAAATCTTTTTCAATTGTGTTTTTAAAGGATTCAGTAAAATCAACATTTGTTTCTATTCCTGCATTAATCTTATATTGAGGTATTACAATATCTACTCTTAATGGCCCTTTTTCAGGGAAGACATCTTTATCGGTATCTTTTTGCATAGTAATCATAAAGGTATTGTCATCAATATTTCTATAGGATGTACTGCTTCTATTAGATTTATTATTTCCATAGGACAATATAATATCGGCAAATTTACTAATTTGATTACTAATAGGAGTCTGGCCTTTTATTAAAATTACTACCTTTAATTTATGTTTTGTTGCTATAGCACTATCTATTGATATTTTTAGTCCATTTTTTTCGTAGCTGTTGTTACTACCTACAATATAGTTTTTATTAGCCGATAAGTTTGAAGTTGCACTGAAAACAGAAGTAGTTTGTGTATTTTCTGCAGCAAGAACTGGCATTTGTGTAAATCCAATAGTTAAAGCAATTCCTAAAACGGAACTTAATAATTTATTTATTTTCTTATTAATCATATAATCTCCTCGCTTTTAGTAGTTTAATGTGTTAATTTTTATCTAGAAAGGTAAATGATAAATAATGAATATTAATCAGTAAGCTTAATTTCATTTTCTAATTTATATTTATCAATAAGTCTTATACTATCATCTAAATTTATATTTAATTCTCTATCTTTTTCAGGATCTTTAATTTCTACAATGTAACCTAATGCTTCATTTGAATCTTTGTATAAAACAATATCGTTATTATTAATATAGGTATGATTTTTTTCATCTTTTGCGTAGGTATAATGTATAAACATACTATTAGCCATAAGTAAGCTTTCTTTTTCAGACGAACCTTTTAAATAGACTTTTAAAAGTCCATTAGTTCGTTCTATTTTGTATATTTCACCCTTTGTTTCATCAGAGAACTTATAATCTTTTGGATAATTTACATTGTTTTTTTTATCTTTAGTAGTTGTTGAATCTAAATCATGAGAATTTTTATCTACATCTTTAAAATCATCCGTTGTCATATAAGAAATTAAAGGTATTATACTAATATTTTTTTCATCTTTAACCAAATCATAGGTTGCAAGATTAGTTTTATAATTTCCCATTAGAGTATCACTAGATCCTGAATAGTTACCATTTGAATCAATTTTGTAATACTTATCACCTAATTTTAATAGCATTATTGAATTCCAAATAGAATCCTCGTTAGAACTTTTAGCCTCATCCCATTTAGGTTCAGTATAATTAATCTTTGTACCAATAACATCAGCTTCAATAGAATTTAAAGTATAATTAAAGCCAGGTATTTTACCTGATATCTTTTTCTCAAATACATTTTTAAAGGAATCTGTAAAATCGACAGGAGATTCGATTCCGATGTTCACCTTATACTTTGAGAGGGCAACATCAACTCTAATATTTCCTTTTGGAGAATATTCATTTTTATAATTATCTTTTTCTAGGGTTATAATCATTGTCTTGTCATCAATATATTTTTTTGAAACATTATCGCTACGACAATCAAAATCGTTATCATAGGTTAACTCATAAATGGAATCGCTATAGCTTGATTTATCAAAAGGCTTATCACTTTCAATTTTAATTATTGCTTTTATGTTATGCTTACTTGCTAAAGCTTTATCTAAAGTAACTTTAATACCATTTTGGGTTACAACTTTGTTAATATTTATATAATAATCATTATTTTGTGTAGAAGTGACAGCTGCTTGAGTCGTTACATTACTAATTTGTGAAGTAGTGGAAGTGTCTGCGAAAACTGGTGATTCCATTACTCCAATTGCTAGCATGAAGCCCATAATACCAAGAATTGGCCCTAAAGTTTTGCTTAATTTTTTATTTATCATTTAGACGTCCCCCTATATTCGTTTTGCTCTTATTTGGCTTGTAAACCATTATATTACCATAATGGTATTTTATCACTAATAATAGGTTATTCCAACTTAAAAATACCATAATTTTATAATATTAAACATTTATCAATAGATGAAATATATTAAATATTTTGAAAATTATGATATAATAAATATATTAATAGTAATCAAATGAAATAATATTTATGAGCAATCATAAAGTATGGAGGGGTATAGAAATGGAGAAAGTTTTAGAATCTATGATTGAAGTAGCACCAGTAATAAAGAAAATATTTGATGAAAAATCTGCCATTGTAATTTGTGATAAGGAGACATGTTTATATAGTTCAGATGGGACAGAAACAAAAGCAGCTACAGAAAAGGGTAAAATATTAGACAGGGAGATACTTAAAAAGTCTGGAATTGAAGAAGTTGTATTCAAAAACAAAAAAGTGTTAAATACTTTATTGAAAAAAGAAATTCATGGTGTAGATACAAAGTCAATAATAATCCCAATTTTAAATGAAAAAAGCGAAGTAGTTGGGATGCTAGGTATTAATACTAATACAGAAGAATATAGGAATATTCTGTCATCTACAGAAGAATTGAATAATTCACTAAAAGAAACAAATTCCACAGTTTCAGAAATTGCTAGTAGTGCTGTGAAGCTATCTGAAAAATTAAATTATATGGTTGATAATACGAAAGCTACAGAAAAGTTAATAGACGAAAGTAGTCAAGCTGTAACCCTAATTGAAAGTATTGCTAAGCAATCAAATCTTCTTGGATTAAATGCTGCTATTGAATCTTCTAGAGCTGGTGAGTATGGAAAGGGGTTTTCAGTTGTTGCTGGTGAAATGAGAAAATTAGCTTTAGATAGTGGAGAATCTTCTAAGAAAATTTCAGCAGCACTTGCTGACATGAGTGATAGTATGAAGGAAATAATCGATACAATAAATGAGCTGGGAGAAATATCTACTACACAAGCTGCATCTTTGGAAGAGGTATCAGCTACCATAGAACATATTTCTTCAAATTCAGAAGTGTTATTCAAACATATCAATAACAACTAAATTTGTTTATGCGATGATTTAAATATTATGAAGTCGTAAAATAGTTACTTATTAGAAAATAGTGAAAATATTAATAAGAATTAGGGCATCACTGGTAAGTAGAATTATTTATGATGCTCTTTTTAATTATAGATCTGGTTGATAAGTAAGCTGAAATATATAAACTTAAAATTTCTAATGTAATATATGGAGTAAATATGTATTATTTAGAAATAAAAAAAGGAAAGTAGATTTATATGTAGAATAAGTAAAATAATATATAAACATTGATAAAGCTATGGATAATAGGAGGGGATTTAATGCAAAAGAGGATTCTTTTTGTTGATGATGAGGTTAAAATATTAAAATCATTTAAGAGACTTTTCATGGATACAGATTATGAGATATTATTAGCTGAAAGTGGTAAGGAAGCATTGGAAATTCTTGAAAATGAAGAAATTGATTTAATAGTAAGTGATATGAGAATGCCTAATATGACTGGATATCAGTTATTGAGTGAGGTTAAAAAGAGGTTCCCACATATAGTGCGTATAATTCTTAGTGGGTTTGCAGAGGAAAGAATTATATTTGATTCATTACAAAAAAACATAGCTAAATTATATATTTTAAAACCTTGGGAAAACACTACACTTATTGAAACTGTAAATAATGTGTTCAAAACAGAATATGCATTAAAAAATAATAAAAATGTACTTAAATTAATAAAGAGTGTAGAAGAACTCCCAACAATTAAAGAATTGTATAAAAAAATCATTGATGAAATAGAAACTAATCAAGGGGTTAATAAAGTAGTAGAAGCTTTAGAAGGTGATAATTCCATTGCGATGAAATTACTACATATTATAAATTCTTCACATTATGCGGTAAAAACTGGATCAATTAGAAGAGCTGTTGCATTTCTTGGATTAGATAATTTTAAAAATATAGTGATTTCATCAGCTTTTATTGATAGTTTGGGGTTTGAATCAGCTGAAAAAGAACTATTGAAGACTTTATGGAAACAATCATTTATAGCTAATAGAATTATTAGTTATATATATACAGAGTTTTTGAATGAAAAAATTCCGGAAACTGAAATGAATGTAGGTCTATTAAATAATATAGGCATGGCTTTTATGATGTATAATTTTCATGACAAATATGAAGAAATTTTACAGGAAGTTGATAATAAAAAAGGTGATTTAATAGCATTGGAGAATAACTGTTTTGGTACAAATCATCAGGAAATTGGGGGATACTTGTTAAAACTATGGGATATGCCTTTTCCTATCATTGAAGCAACAATGTATCATCATAATCCTCTTGATGAAAATATCATCAATAAAAGAGTTGTATATGTTACACATATTGCTGAAAGGTATGCTTGGGATACACTTGGAGAAAAAAACTATATGAATCTAAATGAAAATGTATTCACTGAATTAGGAATGGAAAAAAAGAGTTTTGAGATAAAACTTAAAGATATTTTACAATTACATGGGATATTATAAGTATGAAGTGTGTAACTAGATAGTTGTTCTGGTAATAAAGAGGATTGTTATTAAAATATTAAGACAATCCTCTTAAATATAGGATTTTGAAATGATAAATGATTATAGGTTGTTTTTTTTAGCAATGAGAAGTTGAAGTTTACATAAAGTGTTACTGAATTTTCAAAGCCAAACCATGACAATTAAATTTATGGAGAGGAGTATTACCAATGGCTGATTATCATAAATTATTAGAAGAGCAATTAGCAAATTACGTAGGTGAAGAAGAGATTCCAGAAGCATTTAAAACTTTTTTGGAGTCGGTTAACTTTGCTTATACGGAATTTGAAAAAGATAAGGCTTTGATGGAGAAAACTAATTGTGAGTATGCTGAAAGTATTGAAAAAATGAAAGCTCAAATAGCTAGTCAAGAGAAAATGGCTACAATTGGACAACTTTCAGCAGGTATAGCACATGAAATTAACAATCCATTGGGGTTTGTTAAAAGTAATATTAACACCTTGGAAAGCTATATAAATAAAGTGAAAAAGTTCTTAGAATTGTCAAATGATGCGGAAAAAGAATTAGAAGAGCATTATGAAGACATATATATGGAAATTTTTAAAGATGCTATTGAGTTTAAAAAGAAAAATAAATTAAAACTTGTTTTTGAAGATATGGATGATATTGTATTAGATAGTGAAGAAGGAATTGGAAGAATTGAAAATATTGTAAAGAGCCTTTTGGGATTTGCAAGAGGAGCAGCATCGTCTAAGCTTGGAGATTGTGATTTAAATAGTAATATAAACTCAACTCTCACAATTGCTAATAATGAAATAAAGTATTATGCACAAGTTGAAAAACAACTTGAAGAAATACCAATAATTAAGGCAATTAATGGTGAAATTAATCAAGTGATATTAAATTTATTAGTAAATGCAGCACACGCAATTAAGACAAAAGGGATTCAAGGCATAATTAAAATTCACACTTATTGTGAAAATAATTATGTAAAATGTAAAATTAGTGATAATGGAATTGGGATTTCAAAAGAAAATCTTAATAATATTTTTAATCCTTTCTTTACAACTAAGCCAATTGGAATTGGAACAGGTCTTGGCTTAAGTATTTCTTATGACATAATAGTAAAAAAACATTGTGGATCTATAGAAGTAGACAGCATCTTAGGAGAAGGTACGACATTTATTATTTCACTACCTATAGATATGAAGAAAAAATCTTTATGATTAAAATGTGTAGTTAAGGAGTGTTTTAATATGAAAATACTTGTTGTTGATGATGATAGATTTAACCTTACAGTTGCAAATGAATTTATACAAAAATCTGGAATAGAATGTGAAGTTACTCTTTGTAATGACCCAATAGAAGTTGAGGGATTGATGAAGGAAAAGAATTTTGACATAGTATTTTTAGATATTGTAATGCCTAAAATGACTGGAATTGATGTTTTAAAGCAAATAAGAAAAAATCAAGATTATAACAATATTCAAGTTATTATGCTTACATCACTAACTGATAGTAAGAGTTTTAAAAGTTGTTTTGAAAATGGTGCAGATGATTATGTAAATAAACCAATAAATAAAATAGAGTTTTTTGCTAGATTTAAAGCAGCCGTAAAAACAAGAAATAATGCATTAATGTTAAAAGAAATGTTTGATAGGATAAAGAAGCAGAATAAAGAACTTTTGGAACTTAATAAAACTTTAAAGGATACTCAATTTCATGTTATTCAAAAAGAAAAAATGGCTGCAATTGGAGAACTTGCAGCTGGAGTTGCTCACGAAATTAATAATCCATTAGGATACCTTGGTAGTAATTTAGAAACCTTGGCAAAATTTGTTCCTAGAATACAAACCATGATTGAAGAATATAGAACGTTTATTAGTAAACAAAAAACGCTCGTGGAAGATAGAGATATTAATGAAAAGATATCTCGAATAAGAGATATAGAGAAACAATTGAAGATTGATTTTGTTATAAGTGAAATTGGAGAAATAATTAAAGATTCAACTGATGGGGTAGACCGTGTTTCAAAGATAGTAGGAAGTCTTCAAAGTTTTGCAAAAACAGGATTTGAAGATGAAATGGTCTTAAATGACTTGAATATGATTATTGATGAAGCTGTATTGCTTTTAAATAATGATTTGAAAAGAGTAGCTATAATAAAGAAAAATTATGGAGGAATTCCTAATATATTTTGCAATAAGAGTCAGATTGGACAAGTTATTTTAAATTTGATTACAAATTCACTTCAAGCAATAAGCAGTCAAAATAGATTTGATGGAGAAATAATTATAGAAACTTATAGAGAAAACAATATGGTATGTTGCACAATAAGTGATGATGGGCCAGGAATAGAAGATAATATTATAAGCAAAATCTTTAACCCATTTTTTACAACTAAAGAAGTTGGTAGTGCTACTGGCGTTGGACTAAGTATTTCTCATGATATAATAGTAAAAAAATATAATGGTGAATTTGATGTTGAAAGTATACCCAATATAAGAACAAAATTTAAATTTAAGTTACCTGTAGGAAATAATTAAATAATTGTATAAATGTTCAATTGTCATTGACAATTGAACATTTATCATTTAAATTGATTGTTGTTTTAACTAATCTTGAATTTATCTTGTTCATCAATTAGATTTTTTGTCATGTCATTTAAAGTTACTGCTGTTGAAGCCACATCATTTGATAGGTTATGCATTTCATCTGCTGAAGCTGTTATTTCTTCGGAAGATGCTGAAATTTCTTCTGCAATAGCCGATAGGCCTTCAATTTTGTTTAAAATATCTTCTTTTTCAGTATTTACTTCTGTGGCTGACAAATTCACAGCCTGTACTTTTGGAATTACAGTTTTAATTGCAGCAATTATATTTTCAAAGGAGTTCATTGTTTCATTTATAATATTTACTTGACCATTAAGTTCTGAATTCATATTATTAGTATCTTCTGTAATTACAATAGTATCTTTAGAAATATCAGATATTAATTTTGTGATATTTTCTGAAGATGTTTTTGTTTGTTCTGCTAAAACTTTAACTTCATTTGCTACAACTGCAAACCCTTTTCCAGCATCACCAGCAATAGCAGCTTCTATTGATGCATTAAGTGCCAATAAGTTTGTTTGATCTGCTATCGAATTTATTATGTTGACTATACTATTTACCTCTTTTATATTGATTCCAAAAGCAAGTATTTTATCAGATAAAGTTTTAAAAGAAGAGCTTATGCCACTTACTGAATCCATTAATAGTTTCATATTCGAACTACTATTATTTGCAAGTTCGTTCATTGAGAGTGTATTTTCATCTATATCTTTGATGTTATCTACTATGTTTTCAAGTTTACTGCTGAAATTGTTCAAAATACCAGTGATTTCTACTAAATCATTAGCTTGTGCATTAATTCCGCTTGCCACTTCTTGCATTGAGCTTGCAACATTATCTGAAGATAGAACCATATTTTTAGATATATTTGATAAGTTACTTGAATTTGTATCTATTACAAATGAACTATCTTTAGATACTGTTATCATATCCTTAATTGAATTCTGCATTTTATTCATAGAATTAGCCATATCGCCAATTTCATCGTTATATTTTAAATATTTATCACTTATCATATTAGTAAAATCTCCAGTAGCTAAAATATTTAGAGCATTTGAAGAATACTTAATTCTTGTAGATAATCGATGAGAAATAATATATATAATTATAACCCCTAAAATTAAGAAAAATACCGATCCTAATGTTGTAGAGATTTTTAAGGAATCAAGCTCAGATAAAAGTTCACTTTTTTCTAAAATAACAACTACAGACCATTTCTCTTTTTCTATTGGTGCAAAACCACCATAAGATTCTTTTCCGCCATAAGTGTATGAACTTAAGCCTGTCTCTCCATTAATCATTCTTTTTTGCATTTCAGCTATAGCTTTAAGAGATGGATCTTTTTCAGCTTCTTTAATTGAATTGTATTGGCTTAAAGGCATACTTGGATCTTTAAATGCAATACTGTTACTTTGACTATTAATCATATATGCACTTCCAGTTTTACCAAATGATATTTTTTTAATTAAATTACTAAGTTCCATACCATCTCTTATTGATACTAATACACCTACAACAGATTTATCATCCTTAATTGGCACTGAATATATCATTATAAGTGCATTTTTTTGTTCATTTGGTATAGGATCATTAACTAGATTTTCTCCAGCCATTGATTTTTTAAAATAATTAGTATCCTTTATATTGCCTTGACTACCATCAGTATAGGTTATATTACCATTAGCATCAGCATATCCCATCTTAAGGCTTCCATTCCTTTTAGCTTCAGCTTTTAAAATTGTCATTAACTTATCTTGACTATCATTACTTAAGGAAGCAACTTTTGCAGTAACCTCCATAGAATTTAATTGATTATCTAAATATGCTTGAACAGTATTCGAGGCTTGTGTTGCAATTTGAGGTAGAGTTTTTTCGATATTTGACACTAAAGCATTTGATGCATCAATATATGAAATAATTCCTAGACCTGTGCTTACAACAAGTAATAAGATACTTATTAATATAATTAGTTTAGATTTTATAGACTTAATCATCATAGTGAATCAGCTCCTTAAATATATGTAGTTTCTATAAGACTAACTTTGGTTTTTATGATTTCTTTTTATTATCTTGTAAGTTTAAATCACGAATTTTAATTAGTAATTCCTGAAGCCTTAAGAAGGAGTGGGAAAGTTCTAATATTTCATTTTCAGATAGAACTTTAAATTTATCTAAAAATTTACTTTCGCCTGCTCCTGCCACAGAGAGAATAAGGTTAATAGCCTTAGCAGATAGTGATAGATAGATGACCCTTTTATCATTTTCATCCTGCTTTTTTACTATATAACCAAGTTTATTTAAAGTATTAATGCTTCTACTAGTATTTGGAATTGTAATGTTTAATTTCTTGCTTATTTTTGTAGCTGTAGTTGTCCCTTCAAAATGTATAAAATTTAAAATTCTTGAAAGTAGTGGTGTTATTTCTGAATTAGTAAGGTCTGGTATTAGATCTATAAATTCAACACTAAATAAAGTGTAAAAGTTAACCATGTTTAAAATTAAATTTTGAGATTTATCTTTATTCATAAATTATCTCCTTTAACAATTATTATTTCTTGAAAAAAATTATAACAGAATAGTTATCATTTAACAACTATTTTAGAAAAAATTAGGCACGTGAAAATAAATAACAAGTCAAAATTAAAAAATAATCTTCAAGATAGCTGGTCTTTTTTAAAATGATTCTAATTGCAGAAAAGTTCCGTATTGCAGCATAGCTGCTCTTTTCTAAGGTGCATAGCTGCTCCTTTTAAAGGGGTATAATTTGTGTGACTAAATCACAATGAAATTTTTAAAAAAAGTATATAATAATAATAATAAAATCGATGTTAATGGATAATAGTGAAAAAATATCCAATTATAATTTACTATTGTAGGAGGGAATATTTATGAAGAGAAAAATTTTAATTGTAGGTGGAGTTGCGGGAGGGGCATCTGCAGCTGCAAGATTAAGAAGGCTAAGTGAAGAAGATGAAATTGTTATGTTTGAAAAGGGGCCTCATGTATCTTTTTCAAATTGCTCACTTCCATATCATTTAAGTGGATTGATTGATGAAGCAGATAAAATGGTATTAATGAGTCCAGAAAAATTCCTAGTTCAATATAATATTCAAGCTAAAGTAAATAATGAAGTTTTATCAATAAATAAAGAAGAAAAATATGTGGTCGTTAAAAATTTAGTGTCTGGTGAAAGTTATAAGGAAAATTATGATAAATTAATATTATCTCCAGGTGCAAAGCCGATTGTACCAAATATTCTAGGAATTGAAGAAGCTAATATTTTTACAATAAGAAATGTTGTTGATATTGATAAGTTAAATAAATACATAAAGTCTATTGATGTAAAGGATATAGCTGTTATTGGCGGAGGTTTTATTGGAGTTGAAGCAGCAGAAAATTTAAGGGAAGCAGGTTATAATGTAGCTTTAATTGAAGGAACAGATCAAATACTAAGACCTTTTGATTATGATATGGTCCAAATATTACATAAAGAAATTTATGACCATGGTATAAATTTAATAGTTGAAGATAAAGTTGAAAGGTTTGAAAAGGATACAGTAATTTTAGCATCAGGTAAAAAAATTAGTTCTAAAGTGGTAGTTATGGCTATAGGAGTGTCACCAGAAACTACACTAGCAAAAGAAGCAGCTATAGATATTGGGGAAACAGGTGCAATAAAAGTTGATCAGAATTATAGAACAGCTGATAAGGATATATATGCAGTTGGAGATGCAATAGAAGTTTATAATGCATTAACTCATACAGTAGCAAAATTATTTCTTGCGGGACCAGCACTAAAACAAGCTAGAGCAGTGGCTGATCATATAAATGGGAAAAAAGCTCTAAACAAAGGATATATCGGGTCGTCAGCCATTAAAGTTTTCGATTATAATGGAGCGTCAACAGGCTTAAATGAAGCTCTTATAAATGTTCTTAACATGAAAATAAAATATGAGGTTGTAAGAGTTATTCTAAGTGATAAGGTTGGTATAATGCCAAGTTCGGCACCAATGCATTTTAAATTGTTATTTGAAGTTCCAACAGGAAAGATTTTAGGTGCTCAGGCCATAGGAAAAGGTGATGTTACAAAGAGAATAGATGTAGTGGCTACAGCAATAAAATTTGGAGGAACAATTGAAGATTTAAAAGATTTAGAATTATGTTATGCACCACCATTTTCAACAGCAAAAGATGTAGTTAACTATGCAGGTTATGTTGGATCTAATCTTTTAAATGGAGATTTTAAACAAGTTAATGTGGATTTAGTGAGAGGATTAGTAGAACATAATGCTTATATAATTGATGTTAGAGAAAGAGGAGAATATGCTAATGGACATATTAAAAATGCTGTAAATATACCATTAAGCGAACTTAGACAAAGAGTAAATGAAATACCCAAGGAGAAGCCTGTATATCTTCACTGCAGAACTGGCCAAAGAAGCTATAATGCTACATTAGCACTTCAAAATTTAGGCTATAACAATGTCTACAATATTACAGGAAGTTTCTTAGGATTATCTTTCTACGAATATTTTAATGATAAAACTAAGAATAGGGAAAGTATATTAACTGAATATAATTTCAGATAGATTATATGAATTTTTTTGAAGAGAAATTTCATATATTTATGAATAGAAATTATTAAGAGGCTGATATGAGAATTTATTTTAATTTCGCAACAATTGATGAATTACTAGGAATTGATTGTGATTTTCATAGACAACAAAAAGAATTTGATTTAGAAGAATTAGAACAATATGATGGAAAAAATGGGAAACCTGCTTATGTATCAATAGAAGGAATAGTATATGATATCAGCAATGAATCAATCTTTGAGGAAAGAAAAAATAAGGAAAGCCTTGCTGGCAAAGATTTGACAGAATTATTTAGTTTAAGTCTTAAAATTAATACTATAATTAATAGAGCACCTATAGTTGGTGTAATTGGAGATGACAGGTATGCAGAAAGTAAAATTCTTACTAGAGATAAAAAACATAAACATGAGAAAAAAGAAAGTTGCAAATATCAAGAATTCTATATAAAGGAAACCCTTTCAATGTTAGAAAAGATTATTTCAAAATCAATTAATGAAGTACTAGAATGGCAAGAAAACCTAATAAAATGTCCAGGAGCAGCAGCTCAATTGGGAACGGTAAATAAAAGCGAAGTTGGAAAAAGTAGTACTGGTAGTTCAACTGGTGTATATGGATTAGTAGGTGGTGCATCTGGTGGAGCAGGGGGAGGATTAGGTGTTGCAATAGTAAATGTTGAAAAGGGAGGGGGGGGGATGACAAATCAGGATACAGGAAAAATGATAGCACCAGGTTCTGCCGGAGGAGCTACAGGTGGTGCAGTAGGGAGTCTAGGTGGAACTACTTCAACACCAACTACTACAGCACCAACTGGAAATACGGGAGGAATTCTAAGAAAAGAAGAAAAAGATGTTTGCTGTAAAAAATTGGATGAAGAAGATTAATATTAAAACTTGATTATAGTATTAAAATATTATATACTCAATTAAGAAGATAAATTAATATTGATTAGATACGGTTGGGTAAATTTTATAATTTACTTTCAAGCAATTGGTTTCTGGGGTGGGAAACTCATTTTGAGTTTTTCCATCTTTTTTTGTGTTTCATTTTAAATGAATTTTTAATTTGATTTATAAAATACTTACTGAGAATATGAAGAAGGAGAGAAGTTATGAATAATAAAATCAAAAGAAAAGTGATAAATCCATTTTTACATTTTTTTAGGAGTGAGTCTTCAAGTGGAATATTACTATTGGTATGTGCCATTGTTGCAATAATAATAGCAAACTCTAACTATAATCATATATATGAGAATGTACTTAATGCATATATATCAATAGGTTATAGAGAATTATCTATATCAATGTCTGTTCATCGTTGGATTAACGATGGATTGATGACTATATTTTTTTTAGTTGTTGGAATGGAAATAAAGAGGGAAGTTGTGTTTGGGGAACTAAAATCTTTTAAAAGGACTATACTTCCAATTTCTGCGGCTATAGGTGGAATGGTTGTTCCAGCAATTATTTATGTATTATTTAATATTGGAGAACCAACAATTTCAGGTTGGGGAATACCAATGGCTACAGATATAGCTTTTGCATTAGGAATGCTTTCCTTAGTTGCAAAAAATGCACCTAAAGGTATAGTTGTTTTTCTTACAGCATTAGCGATAGTCGATGATTTAGGAGCTATTCTTGTGATAGCAATATTTTATAATAGCCAAATTTCATGGCTTGCTCTTATTATGGGGCTAGTGATATTTATAAGCATTTTGCTAGCAAATAAATTAAAAGTTAAGTATGTATCAGTTTATATTATTTTGGGCATATTGCTTTGGTTATGTTTTTTGAAATCAGGAGTACATGCGACAATAGCTGGAGTACTACTTGGAATGGCACTTCCTATTGGAGAAAATATTCATAAATTTAAATCTTCAATGTTATATAAGTTCGAACATAAATTAACTTCTTGGTCAAGTTATGTAATAATGCCAATTTTTGCTTTTGCAAATTCAGGGATAGAAATTAGTTTTGAAACTTTTTCTAAGGACATATTTTCGCCAGTAAGTTTAGGGATTATATTTGGACTCTTTATTGGAAAACAGGTTGGAATATTTGTAACTTCTTATTTATTAGTCAAATTTAAAATTGCAAAGTTTCCAGCAAGTGTAACTAAAAGACATTTATATGGAGCAAGTGTTTTGGGGGGGATTGGTTTTACAATGTCAATATTTGTTTCATCGTTATCTTTTACTGACATGGAGATACTATCAATGGCCAAAATATGTATAATGATTGCTTCAGTATTATCAGCATTATATGGAACAATAGTATTTAAAGTTATCAGTTTTAAGAATAAAAGAATTGCCTAATAAGTCTTATGAGAAAATTATAATATTTAAAATTTTAAATAGCAAATTCTTGTTAGAAAAATATATGATAACTTGGCAATTTTAAAATAAAATTATTATTTAATATTGATTATTATTTAATAATATGTTATTATAAATTTAAGAAATTAAGAGAAAGGATTTAAGGAGTGGATTAAAATGGGAAATTTAATAAAAATAAATATGTACGCGGAAAGTAAACAGAAAAATGGTACAATATTAGATTTAAAGAGATTAGAAGCAAATATTGCAACTTATAATATTTGGCTAGAAAATAATCATAGAGAGGACAAAATAGAAACTTATGAAGAGTTTTTACAAATTATATAAAAAGCTTTAAAAGGCAGATTAAATTAAAAGATTTAACCTGTCTTTTAAATTTTTAAATAAATTATAGCTTGTCACAATATTGACATATTTATCTTATATTATATATATAAATAATTTAATTATTTATCCCTTACCAAATTTAAATTATTACCCAGTATTCAGAATAATCTATTTACCCTAGTAGATTATTCTTTCTCAACATTAAAAGTAGTAAACATTGCATAAAATGGTTACTACTTTTTTGTAATTTTGTCGAATAATATTTCTTGGAATATTAAAATAAATCTAGATTATAGTGTGATAATATGTTAATATAAAATTAATCAAAAGATATAAGAAATACTTGTGATATATCAGAAAGTATGTTGATAAACGTAGAAAAATAAGGTATTTTAAAACACTAAAGTTTATATTGTCCCTCTTTTTAATAAAAGTGCAGTCATTAAGTTGTCTGCACTTTTTATTTCTACAATTTATTTGTAATACAAAACTCTAAATAATAATTATGGAAGAATATTCAAAAACATATTATACTAGTAAATAAGAGGTGATTTAAAAATGAGGAAACTTTTATCTGGGTTACTTTCAATGATACTGATTTTAGGGACAGTTCAAGTTGGAGCTTCAGCTCAGTGGAGACAGAACATTGATAGCAGCTGGAGTTGGATAGATGATGGACATAATATTTTTAGTGATGGTTGGAAACAAATTAATGGGAAATGGTACTATTTCAAACAAGGTAAGATGCAGACTGGCTGGCTAAAGTATTGTAATGTAGCTTGGTATTATCTTGGAAGTGATGGAGCTATGAAAACTGGTTGGTTGAAAGATGGAAATGCAGTTTATTTTCTTGATGAGAACGGAGTACTTATTACAGACAGTGTTTTCTGCGGTTTATATTTTGATTCAAATGGAACCGCTTTTTTAGAAGATAATAAAAAAGTGTTAGTTGATAATGAGTATGTTAAAATTACATACTTAGGTATTGATAAACATGGACCATATTATAAAAAAGTAGAGATTCAAGTTGAGAATAAAAGTGAAAAAGAATTATATATTGAAAGTAGCAATATTTTAGTTGATGGGTATGAAAAAAATAGTTGGATCAATCTTGATATTGACAAAGGACAATCTTTATATACTTTTATAGGGTTCTACAAAGATGACATTAAAACAAATTTTGACAACATAAATGGCAATATTGTCATTAAAACATTTAAAGATATGGCTTACTTAAAGGAAGAAGGTTTCACGATTAAAATTTAAATAATAAACTAAATTTTAAATTAAATAGTTATTTTTAAGAAAATGTGATATACTGTTAGAGGCTAAATTGCACAAAAACTTAGCCAGTAAAAGTAGGTCAGGTAGAAATACCTGATCTGTTTTTTACATTTAAATGAATAAATTCCATGAGAAAACCATATATAAATATGCACTATAAAGGTATAATTTATATTGTATCAGCTTAGTTGTTAGTTGATATTCTCATAATCTTTATATTTTATATGAATGCAGCCATAATTGGCTGCATTTTTTAGTTTCACTGAAGATTTATTCTATAAATAAAGGATTTTATATATTATAGTAGAAGATATGTATTTAGAAGTAAAATTAGTATTTTTAACTAAGAAAAATATTAATATTTAAGTTTTCTTGATATTTTAGATAGAATTATAAAATGAAAAGCTTGTAGGAGTTGAGAATAATGAGTTTTAAAACAATAATTAAACTTATGGATATTAAAACACTTGTGGCAGGGTTAGTTCCTGTAATTCTTGGATCAATTTATTCAAAATATGCTTTTGAAAGAGTTAATATCTTATATTTTTTATTATTAGCTTTTGCCATGATATTGATTCAAAGTGCTACGAATATGATTAATGATTACTTTGATTTTAAACGTGGAGCGGATGTAAATAAGAGTTCTGATGAAAAAGCTTTAATCAGTGGAGAAGTAACCACAAAGGGAGTTTTGACAATTATATTTTTTTATCAATTAATCGCCTTTATAATAGGTGTTTTTATTGCTAGTCAGACAAGCTACTACATACTTCTTGTTGCAATTCTAGGAGGAACTATTTCAATTTTATATGCCTTTGGACCAATGCCTATTTCTTATACGCCAATTGGTGAAATTGTTTCTGGATTAACAATGGGGATAGGAATAACGACTACAGTAATATATATTCAGTCAGGTGTCTTTAATTTAAGCACTATATTAGTTGCAATTCCAACAGCATTATTTATTGGAACAATCTTACTGACTAATAATTTAAGTGATATAGTAGAGGATAAAGAAGCTGGTAGAAAAACGTTGCCTATCATTTTAGGTAAAAAAAATGCCGAGAAGTTATGGATGTTTAATGTGGTAATATTATTTCTCTTAACTTTAGGATTAGTACTAATTAATATATATCCTTTAATTATATTAATACCAGTAATTTTACTATTTCCATATAAATCAATTTTAATTTTCTCATCCTATGAGAAAACAGCTGAAACAAAGGGCAGAAGTATGGGACTTATAGGCCAAGTTGGAGTTAAATATCATTTTAGTATTGTTATTGGCTTGGTGATAGCTATTATTATTAGGTGAATGCTTGAATCTTGGACATTAAGCTGAAAAATATAATAGTGTGAATGAGGAGAACTAAATTTAAATATAGTTCTCTTTCTTTATTTGTGTAAGAGAACATACGTTGGTTATTTATAAAGAGTATGGTTTATATACAAATTAAAAAATAAAATAAGGGAACTTTTTACTATAGTTATTTATCTTAATAGTGTAAGGAGGGATAGCAGTGAGTATTGGAACTAAAGTTTTGCGATTTTATAATTTAAGTAAATACAGAGCGGATGAAAGCATAAATGAGAAAATTAATAAAACAGAATTTATTGAGCTCATTGAAGCTAATAAATTGCCTTTATATAGGCTTGCAAAGGGAATAGTTAAAAATGAACATGATATACAAGATGCTGTTAATGAAAGTATATTAAAAGCTTTTGAAAATTTAGGGAAGCTTAAAAATAGGGAGTGTTTTAAGCCTTGGCTTATGAGAATTCTTGTGAATGAGTGTTATGCATTACTAAAAAGGCAAAAGAAGGTCAAGCTTGAAGAAAATATGACTATTTATGATCTGTATTATGAAGAAAATAATCAGCATGAACTTATGGATGAAATAGATAAATTAGAATTAGAATTTCGAACAGTTTTAATACTTTTTTATTACGAAGATATGAGCATAAAATCTATAAGTGAAGTATTAAACATTTCTCAAGGAACGATAAAATCGAGATTAAGCAGGGCAAAAGCTAAACTTAAGGTTATATTAGATGAAAGTGAAGGAGGAGTATAGATGGGAGATTTTGATGATTTAGTTAAGTCTAAAATAAAAAATGAAAATTGGGAAACACCAAAAGCTTTTGACAAATCAATAAGTACCTCCTTAGATAAATTGGAAAATAGAAAAACAGGTAGAATAATATCGCGTAAAGTAATAGTTATAGTTGCAGCAATTATTGTTTTAAATGTTACAACTGTTTTTGCAATAACACCACAGGGAAAGGAACTCATAAAAGGTGTTGTAGACTTTTTTAGTGGGAAATATGAGCAAAAGTATATATCAGATAAAGGTAAATTTGATGAGTTTAATAAAGCTATAGGTATTTCTGTAGAAGACAAAGGTATAAAGGTAACACTCGATAACATTGCAGTTGATGATAGCTTTTTAAATACTTTTTATACAATTGAAAGTACTGAGCCTATAAATAAAGTTGAAAAAGACACTCCGTGGACAGCTAATTTTGCAGCACCATTTCTTATAACAAGTATCAATGGTGACGACAGATATTCAGGAAACAATAATAATTTAGATGCATATTTTAAGTCAGATAAAGTGCTTAAGGTAATGAAAAGGGAAAATATTTCTCAAGTTAATATTAATGATACTTTTAACTTGAAAATAAAATGTGATGAGATTTTTGGGAAAAAAGGAAGCTGGGAACTTACTACTAAGGTTAATAAGAATGATGTTAAGGTTGATACCACTTCTGTTAATCCTAATAAAAAAGCAACTATTAATTTAAGTGATTATCAGCATAACATAAATATTGATAAGGTTATATTATCACCATTTGGAAATCAAATAGTTATATCAGAAGAAACTAGCAATGATAGATTTTTTTCCTTATTTGCATTATTTGACGATAAAGGAAATTCACTAGATGTACTTAATACTGATTTAGCCGGAAGTCGCTATGGAAAGGTCACAAATTCTTATGAATTTATAAAAGCAAATAAAGAAACAAAGTTTATTACATTAGTACCAATAGAATGGAAAGGTGAAAATATAAAAAAGAAGCTTATATTAAAGGAATTGTACAACCTTCCAGTAACATTAGATATTAGTAAAAATGGAAAGATAATAATTCAAGATATACAATTTGATAAGAATGTAATAAAAATAAACTATAAAAAAGATGGTGTAGTAGTATATGATCCAAGCTTGAATTTTTATGATGAAAAAGGAAATGAAATAGATTTGGGAGAAACTTATTTAGTAGATAAAGTTGATAGAGAAAATGGAACATATACTGAAATACGTACATTTGCAAATAATAATGTAAATTTGAGCAAGATTAAAAAAATAGGTTTTTATTCTCAGGATGATTATAAAATTCTAAGAGATCAAGCAATAAAAATTGATTTTAAATAATATATATAATTAAATTTAGGAAGTTCAAGTGTTAGAGAAAATATAACACTTGAACTTTTTTTTAAAATGGAATAAAAATAATATGTATATAATTAAGCATCTTTTTGCTCAATAAAATAAAATTTTTTAATAATTGATTTTTATTATTGACAAAATAATAAGAAGATTAATATAATATACATATGAACAAGTATTCATATATTCAAATATTCACAAGAAAAGAGTGATAAAGATGGAGAATAATAATAGCAATAATATTGAAGTTTGCAATTGTACAATAATTCATGAAGATATAGTTAGTAAAGTAAGAGGATCCATCCCGGAAGAGGAAACGCTTTATGATTTAGCAGATTTATTTAAAGTACTCGGAGATTCTACAAGAATAAAAATCTTATGTACGCTATTTGAAGCAGAAATGTGTGTTTGTGATATAGCAGCAGTACTTGGAATGACTCAATCAGCAATTTCACACCAATTAAGAGTTCTGAAACAAGCAAGGCTGGTAAAATATAAAAGAAGCGGAAAAGTTGTATATTATTCCTTAGATGATGAACATGTTAAGCATATATTTGATCAAGGATTGATTCATATATCTGAAAGAAATTAATTTTAAGTTTGGAGGATAAAGTTATGGAGAGTAATATAAAAATAGCACCTAGCACTGCTAAAGCTAAATTATCAAATGAAAACCATCTTAAACAAATAAAAAAAGAATTTATTTTAGAAGGACTTGGATGTGCTCATTGTGCAGCTAAAATAGAGGAAAAAGTTAATGAATTAGATGGAATTAATTCTGCAAATGTGAATTTCATGACAAAAACTTTAACCTTAGAAATGAAAGAAGCTAATGGAATGGAAGAGCTAATAAATTCTGTAACTAACGTTGTTACTAATATTGAGAGCAAGGTCAAGGTTAAAGAAAAAATAAATACAAAACTCTTGAAAAAAGAAATTTTACTTGAAGGTTTATGCTGTGGAAACTGTGCAGCAAAAATAGAAAGAGAATCTCAAAATATAGATGGAGTAAAATCAGCAGTAGTAGATTTTATAGCTACAAAGCTAATAATGGAAATAGATAGTCCATCTAAACAAAGTGCTATTATAGATGAGGTTGAAGGAATTGTTAAGAGGATTGAGCCAGACGTTAAGGTGGTTGTATTAAATAAAGATAATGCTTCAAAAAACTTGGAGGAACATGAAGAGGATGGACATCATCACCATGAAAGTGAAGGCAGTAAGAGTGAAATGATAAGACTTGCTATTGGTGCTTTGATTTTTGGAGTAGCAACTGCTATGAAATTTCCAAACTATATAGAATTAGTATTGTATTTAATAAGTTATTTGCTAGTAGGTGGAGAGGTGATTTTAGGTGCTTTAAGAAATATACGAAGAGGTCAAATCTTTGATGAAAATTTCTTAATGAGTGTAGCAACTATTGGCGCCTTTGCTATAGGAGAATATCCAGAGGGTGTAGCAGTTATGCTTTTCTATCAAATAGGTGAAATGTTTCAAGATATGGCGGTTAATCGCTCAAGAAAATCTATTACAGCACTTATGGATATTAGACCAGATTTCGCTAATTTAAAAGTGAATAACGATATTAAGAAAGTTGAGCCAGAAGAAGTTAAAATTGCTGATATTATTGTAGTTAAACCAGGTGAAAAAGTACCTCTAGATGGAAAAGTAATTGAAGGAAATTCTATGGTTGACACAGCTGCATTAACTGGTGAATCTGTTCCTAAAGAAGTAGGCATTGGGGATAGCATTTTAAGTGGAGTAATCAATAAAAATGGACTTTTAACTATAGAAGTTGAAAAAGAATTTGGAGATTCTACTGTTGCTAAAATCTTAGATTTAGTACAAAATGCAAGCAGTAAGAAGGCACCTACTGAAAATTTCATAACAAAGTTTGCTAGGTACTATACACCAGCAGTAGTTTTTGCAGCATTAGCACTAGCTGTGATTCCACCACTTGTTATAGAAGGTGCAACATTTTCAGAGTGGATTTATAGAGCTTTATCATTCTTAGTAGTATCTTGTCCATGTGCTCTAGTTGTATCTATACCTCTTGGTTTCTTTGGTGGAATAGGTGGAGCATCAAAAAATGGAGTACTTGTTAAGGGTGGAAATTACCTTGAAGCCTTAAATGATGTTGAAATGGTTGTATTTGATAAAACAGGAACTCTTACAAAAGGTATATTCAAAGTTACAGAAGTAAATGCTGAAAATAATATTTCAAAAGACGAACTTATAGCTTGTGCGGCTTATGCAGAAAATTACTCTAATCATCCAATAGCAGTTTCAATATTAAAGGCTTATGGCAAAGAAATAGATAAGGATAAAATTAAGAACTATGAAGAGATATCAGGTCATGGAGTTAAAGTTGTTATTGAAGGTAAGGAAATTTTGGCTGGTAATTATAAGTTGATGAACAAAGAAAATATAGATTACAATCAAGTTGAAACAATAGGAACAGTAGTCCATGTTGCAATTGAAAGAAAATATGCAGGATATATAATTATTTCAGATGAAGTAAAAGAAGACTCTGCAAAAGCTATGAAAGCCCTAAAGGCACTTGGTATTAAGAAAACAGTTATGTTAACTGGAGATAATAAAGCTGTTGGTAGTAAAATTGCTAAAGAATTAGGAGTAGACGAAGTTCATGCTGAATTATTACCAGATCAAAAGGTTGAAAAATTAGAATTATTATTTAAAGAAAAATCATCTAAAGGCAAGATAGTATTTGTGGGAGATGGAATCAACGATGCACCAGTTTTAGCTAGAGCTGATATAGGAATAGCGATGGGTGGAGTTGGGTCAGATGCGGCGATTGAAGCTGCTGATGTAGTTATAATGACAGATGAGCCTTCAAAAATAGCCACAGCAATAAAAATTGCAAAAAAAACAAGAAGCATAGTAATGCAGAATATAGTTTTTGCATTAGGTATTAAAATTATAATATTGGCTCTTGTAGCAATTGGTTTAGGAACTATGTGGGAAGCGGTATTTGGAGATGTTGGAGTTGCACTCCTTGCAGTTTTAAATGCCATGAGGGCAATGAAAGTTGATAATATGTAATATAGTAGTTATAGAATTTAATTAAATAATAATTAGTTATTAGAAGTAGATTAGGTATTTATTACTTGGTCTACTTTTTTATAGAATTCTAGAACTTTTGAATATAAATTCTAGAAGCCTTAATTTGAGAAGTGGCTTGTAAAATAAAGAGTGAAATATGAGACAATGAAAAATAAATTACTTATATATAAAGATTATTTTGATTTTTTGAGTAATTTAGTTTATAATGTTCACGTGAACAACAACAATTTGACGACTTGTCAAATGGAATAGAGATATTCTTTATAATTCAAAGAATATTAATTTATATTATATATGAGGTGGAAAAATGGGAAAAATAGTTACACTAGGAGAGATGATGCTTAGACTTTCACCATTAGGTTATGACAGATTCTCTCAAGCTAAACAGTTTAATGCATATTATGGAGGTAGTGAAGCAAATGTTTCAGTTTCACTTGCTAATTTTGGAAAAGAAACAAGCTATATAACTAAGCTTCCAGCTAATGATATAGCTCAATGTGCAATTAATGAATTAAGAAAATATGGTGTTGATACAAAAGACATAGTAAGAGGCGGAGAAAGAATAGGTATTTATTATTCTGAATACGGAGAATCACAAAGACCAACTAAGTTCGTTTTTGATAGAAAAGGTTCTTCAATGGCAGAAGCTAAAAGAGAAGATTTTGATTGGGATAAAATCTTTGAAGGTGCAGAATGGTTCCATTGTT
The DNA here is from genome assembly GCF_000340885.1 of Clostridium saccharoperbutylacetonicum N1-4(HMT). Taxonomy (NCBI): domain Bacteria; kingdom Bacillati; phylum Bacillota; class Clostridia; order Eubacteriales; family Clostridiaceae; genus Clostridium; species Clostridium saccharoperbutylacetonicum. The sequence continues at coordinate 3,111,162 of NC_020291.1, forward strand.
CAGGAATAACTCCAGCGCTTTCAGAAGAATGTACTAAAATTACTTTTGATGCTGTTAAGGCAGCTAAGGAAAAGGGATTAACAATAAGTATAGATTTAAACTTTAGAGAAACTCTATGGGATAAAGCTTCATTTAGCAAAACTATAAGAGAACTTTTACCATATTGTGATGTGGCTCTTGGAAGTATTGAGGAGGCTCAAATGGCTTTAGGAGAAAAAGAAGATGAAAAAGCAGACTGTAAAGAAATACTTAAAAAGTTTGTTGAAAAATTCGAAATGAAATATGCTACAATAATTTTAAGAAACAGATTTACAGCTGAAAATGTAGATTGGACAGCAGTTCTTTATGATGGACAAACTTTTTATAATGCAAAGAAATATGATATACATGTTATAGATAACATAGGTGGAGGAGATGCTTTTGCAGCATCACTAATCTATGCAATAACATCAGGATATTCAACTCAAGATATAATAGAATTTGCAACAGCTGGTTCATGCTTAAAATATAGTATGATGGGTGATGCTAATTTATCAACAGTGGCTGAAGTTGAAAGCCTTATGTATGGAGATGCTACTGGTAAAGAAAAAAGATAATATTCTCAAGTTTTATAGAAAAGCTGCCTAAGGCAGCTTTTCTATTTTTGCACTTGTTTTCCATATTCATTTGAGGGAAGGGCAAAATTTTTAAAAAATATTATAAAAATGGCTTGTTTCTGAATATCCAACTGTATCTACTATTCCTTTAATAGATAGATATTTAATATGTGTTTATGTTCTAAATGTAATAAAAATATATTTGTCACAAGATGGTGACAATAAGCAAAGGAAATAATAGTAATATAGGGAAAATATCAATGAAATTAACTTAGATAATAATTTTAGTCAAATATTGAGAAAATTTGAGATTAGCAAGATGTTTTAATAGGGAATATAATATAATTGTCACTAAGTGGTGACACAAAATATTAAAGGAGTGATAACTATTGAGTAATAGAGAAAAAAATATTGATTCCTTAAGAGCCTTATGTGCCCTATTTGTAATAAGTGTACATGTTTGTGCACCTTACCTTACAGCCAATCTTAATGTTTTTAATTCAGACTTTGGGATTTCATCTACAATTCAAGTTTTTGCAAGAGTTGCAGTTCCTGTTTTTGCATTAATAAGTGGTAGGTATCTATTAAGTAATTGGGATGAAATGAGTTTAGCTGGCTTTTATAAAAAGAAATTTTCTAGAATTATAGTGCCTTTCATTTTTTCAATTATTATTTATGGCATACTAAGAATATTTGGTGAAAAGACTGCAACCTTTACATCTTATATTACTGATACTTTGAATGGGACTCCTTATGAACATCTTTGGTTTTTTTATATGATAGTTGGTTTATATGCAGTAACTCCAATATTATACAAAATCAAAAACAAACTTTCTGCTAAAGCTTTTAGAAATTTAGGATTTGTATTTCTTGTAATGGCAATAATAAGCGAAATGGTGCAAGGAGCACTTGGTTTTAAATATATTCCTATATTCTATTTTGTAGATTATCTTGGATTTTTTATAACAGGTTATACTTTGAAAGATTATAAACCAAAGTTCAATCCAAATATCTTACTTTTGATTTATTTATTACTCAGTATTTTGAGAGGAAGTCTTGCTTTAGTTTTACAGGCAAATGGCAACTTACTTTGGAGGTGCATGCATCTTTCTTCTGGACCAATAAACACATTAGCGGATATATATTTATATTTGTTTTTCAGTAATTTAAAACTTGAGAAATATAGATTAGCTAGTATAGGTAAATACACCTTGGGAATTTATATTATTCACGATATGTTTGTTCATGGAATAATGTATTTTACTAATAATACATTGACTGGAGTACTATTTGTTGATATATTCCTTTATTTAGCAATAGTCTTTAGTGTATCACTGCTAATAACAAAGTTAATGTGGAAATGGAGTTTCACAAGAAGAATAATTAAATAAAAAGGACTTAAGAATTATATGAGGAGGTTTTAGCATGGTTCTAGTAAACTGTGTATGGAAACAAGAAGAGATAATAAAAAATATAGAGGCTTTAGAATATAAAGGAGAGCAATTATTTAAACATGTGAAAACTGAAGGAATGAGAATGTATTTTGATTCTATATTAGAAGATATGGCACGAAATATAGATAAATCATCGTTTATGGAATATATGCTCATAATGAAAGCGATAATGGAGATTCCCGGAAGTGCAGCCCTTGCAGTTAGCGTTTTACCTGTTGTTAATAATAGCGTCTTTGAAGGTTATAAGTATACAGTATGCAGACCTAGTACACCAGTAAATAGCCAGAGACTTCTAAGGTAGAAGCAAAAAGAAAAAGGCGTAGAAATGAACATTTAAAGCTGATAGTTATGGCTGAACAATAAATTTAGTGTTATATTCAAAAATTTTATATTAGTAAATATAGTTATGAAGGTTTATAATAAAGTTGTCACTAAATAGTGACTATGTTATATAAGGAGTGATTTATTTTTGAATATTACAATTATTACTTCAGAAAATAGAAGACTATATCCAGCAATAATATATAGTCTTGAAGATAAAGAACAAAAGAACCCAATTCTTGATTTAGATGATATTTACGATTTATTATATAAAAATCAAAACATTTTAGTTATTTCAAGTCAATTTGATCAATATGGCAAGGAACTTAAAATATTCAATGGTGAATTGGGCAAATCAGATATAAAAGCAATGTTTGCATCAAAAGAGATTAAAGAAGGAAATGAATTAGATTCTGTCATGACTTTATCAGAAGCAGCTAAGAAATGGGGATTATCTAATGGATCAACTATAAGGAAAGCAATTGAAAGAGGAAAGTTTCAACCAAATGAAATAAAACATGCGGGTGATGTGTGGGTTACAACTTATTCAGCAATGGAAAGAGTATTCGGTACAATTAAAAATGAAGAAGATGCATATGTAATATATGATGATTTTGAAACGTTGTATTTTACTAAAGCCTATTGGGAGTATGCACAGTCAGCATATTTTAGTAATCCTGTAGTTGACGTTAAGACTGGAAATTTGGAAATGAAATATCAATATATAAAAGATGTATTTATTAAAGGGTTAAAGGCATTATGGGATAAGCAAAAGATAATTATAAAGAAAAGTAGATATAACGATGATATTAAACAGATAATTGGTACAGAAGAGGAATTTTACTTATATATTGAATTATTTCGAAGTCGAAGAAATTTATCGTCAGAATGGATTGATAGATTACTAAATGATTTAAAAACTTTTTCTAAATAAAAGTGTATTTTAACAGGAATTTAGATTTTATCTGGATTCCTGTTAATTTATAAAAGCAACAATTTTTCATAAGCATTTACGGACATTTCAATGGTAAGAATGTATAATTTGGAAGTTTTATATAACAATTTTCTATACGTTGCACTAATATATTGTTATAAGCAAGGGGGGATATAAATATGTTTATTAAGAGATGGCTAAGAAACATATTATAAAAATATATTATGTAAGGGGAGTTGTGAAATGGAAGAAGGTTATAGTGTTCATTATGGAATGGTTGATGTGTTACGTCTATTATTTGCAATTGCAGTTGTATCAGTTCATACAATGGCTTTTAAGTCAATAAATGAAGACTTATGGATTGCAACTAGCATGGGAATTTCTAGACTTGCAGTTCCATTTTTCTTTATAGTTTCAGGTTATTTTTTATATAATCGAATTAAATCAAATAAGGAACCTAAATCAACCTTAAAGAGATTATTAATACTTTATGCTTCATGGGTTGCTATAGAAACTGTTACATTAATTCCAATTGTTTTGAATAGTTTAAATATGCCGTTAATAATGATAGTTGAAAGGTTTTTGTTTGTTGGTATTACAGGAAGTCTTTGGTATATATCTTCTTTAATTATTACAATTTTTATAATAGCACCATTACTAAAAAGAGATAAAATAATACAGTTGCTTATAGTAGGATTTATTTTATATTTATTTGGAACAACTGGGGATACTTATTATAAATTTTATGAAAATACTATGATAAATCCATTAATTAAAGGTTATACTCAAGTATTCTTATTACCACAAATAGGTATTACTGAATCAATTCTTTTTGTAACTTTAGGTGCACTGATAAACAAGCTAAGATTAAGTGAAAAAGTTAAATGTGCGGGAAAACTCAGTATAATTTCAATAATTATATTGCTAATTGAGGCATTTGTATTAAACAAAACTGGGATAGCCAAAGATGCAAATATGTATTTATCTGCTATTTTTGCAGCTCCACTTATATTTATTTGGGCTATTAATTATAAGAGAAACATTTCAAATAATATTGCAAAAATATGCAAGGAATATAGTGTAGGAGTATATTGTTCTCATCAAATTATAATGATTGGACTTATGATGTTTTTGCCTATAGTTGCTGCTAATACTATGATTAGATTTATATCAACTTTATGTATTTCAGCATTAGTTATCACATTACTTAGAAAAACAAGAGCAAAAAAAATTCTTTTGAAATAGATATAATGAAATCCCCTGAATATGTTCGAGGGATTTTTTAATTTTGTAATTTTAGATTAATTGACAATTAATGAATGAACCTTGATAATAGCAATATAGATATATAGTAAGATTTAGAAATGAGGATGGTAATTATGGTATTTTATTTTTCTGGAACTGGAAATTCACTATATGTTGCAAAAAATATAGCTTTAAAACAAAATGAAGAAATTATTTCGATTGCAAAAGAAATTAATTTAAGTAAAGAAGTATATGAGTATAATTTAAAATTAAATGAAAAAATAATATTTGTTTTTCCAATATATTCATGGGCACCACCTAAAATGGTGTTAGAATTTATAGATAAGTTAAAAATTAATAATTATCAAGGAAATTATATAAGTTCAATTGCAACTTGTGGTGAAAATATAGGTAATACTATGGAATTATTAAGTAAAAAGTTGCAGGAGAAAAATTTGAAGTTAAATAGTGGTTTTTCAATAGCAATGCCGAATAATTACATTATATTTGGAGATGTATATAAAAAGGAAAAGAATGAAGAATTAATTAACAATTGTAATGTTATATTAGAGAATATAAATAACTTAATAAGCAATCTAGAAAGAGATAAATTTAATGTTGAAAAAGGTAGTTTACCTAAATTACTGACATTTATCATAAATCCAATGTTTAATAAATTTGCAATAAGTACTAAGAAATTTTATGCAAATGATGATTGTATAGGCTGTAAAGTATGTGAGAAGGTATGTAATAATAATTGTATAAAAGTAAATAAAAAACCGGTATGGGGAGAAAGCTGTTCTCAATGTTTAGCTTGTATAAATTATTGTCCTAAAAAAGCTATACAATATGGGAAAAGTACTTTAAATAAAGGAAGATATACAAATCCAAATATAAAATTAGAGGAAATGTTCGTACGCGGAGTTATATAAGTAAGGAATTAAAAAAGTATTGAAGAACAAAGTCTTCAATACTTTTTTAATATTTAGGTTGAGATTACTAATAAAAATTTTAAGCTATAACTTATTTATCCAATCCAAGCTCCATTTGAACCTAATTTGTATCCATTAACATAAGTATTAGCAAGCATAGCACCATTTTCGTTTAAGTAATACCATGCACCATTATCGTTTAACCATCCAATCTTCATTGCACCTGAAGGTTGTAAGAAGTACCAAGTACCTTTGTCATTAAACCAACCAGTTTTCATAGCGCCAGATTCACTTAAGTAATACCAATTTGTACCTTCTTTTATCCAACCTTTAGCCATTATACCATCAGTTTTCATATAGTACCAAGTACCATTATTAGAAAGCCATTGACCTTTAACTTGGACTCCATCATTATTGTAGAATAGCCAGCCGGCAGTAGTATTTACCCAACCTTTATTTACAGTTGGAGTATTATTATTATTTGTTGTTGAAACTTGTCCTCCTATCAATGAGTATACTTCTTGGCTTTGATTCCAAATAACGATATTACTGTCATCATAAACAAACATTTTATTGAAAGAACCATCAACTTTATATACTTTTATCCAATCTGTATTATCATCCCATTTATAGAGATACCCACCTGATAATCTCCATAAGTTTCCGTTAACATCTGTATCAATGGCGACTTTATTATCAATAACTTCGGCTACTTCACTTGATTGTTCACTTACATTTGTATAGTTATAAGAGCTTTTTGAACTTAATGTTATAGTTTTGGTTTTTATAGTATTTCCGCTTATACTATAATTAATTAATTTATCATTATAAATAGTATAGTTGTTAAGCAAAGTGTGATTTGAATCTAAAGCATTACCGTTGTCTTGTGAAATTATATAGCTAGTTACTGAATTAGCATATTTCACTCCATTTATATTACCAGAAGCTTGAGCTTTTGAAATTTTTTGAATAACATTAAAGCTTATACTACCAGGGACTGAAGCATCAAATATAGATTTCCCTGCAATAGTGACTCCATTTATTTTAGTTATTGCAACACTAGAATTTGATGATGTTACAGTGATTTTAGCTTTTCTATATATAAACTTACTGTCTTGACCAATAACATCTAAATTCGTTGAGCTAACACTGGCTGATATGATTTTAGTTGCACCTGCTCCATCATATTGATCATTAGTATTTAAAATAGTTGCTGTTTTTTCAGTAGAACCATTGTTTGTTGTAATTCTTAGGGATCCAATATTATAGTCTGCATCAATATAGTTTCCATTTTCATCAGTATAAACATTTAGTGAAGTTGCATTTCCATTAGTTGTTTTATCAGCAGTATATTGAATTCCATACCAAGGGGTAGAGAATTTATTACCTAATAGTTCTTTATCAGCTAAACTTTTTAGAGTTGATGCATCAGCTGAAGTATACCTTCCATCAGAATCACGTTTTATATTTTTTCTTAAAGCTGTTGCTGCATCATCTTCTGCATTTTCTTTAATAGATTTATCTGTTAGCGAGCCAGTAGTTAAATCAATAAAATATTTTCCGTTTTGAAGTGAAGCATACTTTGAACCATAATTTTCAACCGATGAACCACTGTCAATGTCTGATAAATTATTAAGCTTTCCATTTGATAAATAGTTGGCTGAATCTTCGCTATTATTAACATTACCATCAATATAAAATTTTCCATCTTTATAAGCTATTGCATTATATATAGTACCTTCTTGAGTATTGGTTTTCTTGTAATCAATTGCATTGGCAGGTATTGTTGAAATAATAGCTGCTGCAACTAAGAGTGATGCTGTTTTGCTCATTCCTTTTATCATATTAATTCCTCCATTTTTTGTTATAATTGCTGATTTTATAAAAATGAAAGCTTTATTTAACTTTCTTGCTATAATATACAATAGATCTTAATACAAAGGGGACTTTTTTTAGAAAAGAATCGAAAACAAAATGTTTTTGGTATACATTGTATAATTATGTGTTATTTATGATATTACAAATTAATGTTTGAATTTTAATTTGTATTTTATAAATTAAATAGAATTAAAAGTACCTGAAATGAATAAGAAAATTGTATTATGTAGTGATAATGTGGTATATTAGAACAGCAGTATTATTATTCTTTATTAATATAACAATAGTAATATAAGAAGAAAAATGAAAGTTTTAATTACATTATATATAATAAATTTATCTTAGAAGTATTAAAAATCAGGGAGAAGATGATATGAACAAAAACATTAAGAAAATTATTATTACTGCTTTTACGGTGATTATGCTTGGGGGGATTTCACAATTAAATAATTTAAAGCTCTTGTCAACAGAGGCTCATGCTGAAACTGGCAATTTAACAATAATTAAAATAAAAACATATAAAGAAGATGTATCGAAGACTTATAATGATGAAGTGCAAGGAGATGTATATCTAAGAACTCTTAGTATAAGTGATGGTGATTTGAGTTTTTCTAAAGAAAAAAATAGTTATGATGTTGAAGTTGATGATGGAATTAGTGAAATTGCTATAATTGCAAAACCAGATTGTGATAATAATGAATATGATAATTATGAAATTACAATAAATAATGTAATTGTTAAAAAGGATGATAAATTCAAAAAGATAGTATCGTTAAATAAGGGAAAAAATATAATAAAGATAACTGTTAAAAATAACAAGGATGAAAAGCGAACTTATACAATTAATATTACAAGAGCAAAAGCATCATCAGATAATGATAACCCTAATAATGAGGCAATTACAGCTTTAAATATAAAAGCAAACCAGTGGGTTATGGTTAATGGAAATTGGCAATATAATGATTCTCAAGGGAATCCAGTAAAAAACAATTGGATAAAAAATTACTATTTAAATGGAAATGGGAATGTAGCCACAGGATGGTTATATTATAGTGGAAACTGGTATTACTTGGGAGGCGATGGTGCTAAAAAAATAGGTTGGCAATTAGTTGGTGAAAAGTGGTACTATATGGATGCTGAAGGAAGAATGCAAACAGGTTGGATTAAAGACACGGATGGAAAATACTATTATTTAAACACTAATGGTGAGCTGACTTATAATAATTTAATTTATGAAAATAATTAGATCTTGATAAAATTTGAAGATATATAGTATATTACTCAGTAGGTTTTAAGACTGAGTAATATACTATTTTTTGTTTAGTTGAAACAGCCTAATCCCTTAAGCTTACTTTCATTTGTAAATTTTATAAAACTTATATCAGGTAAAGCTCCATCAGGTCCTCTATCTTTTGTAAGCTGGCTTGTGTCAAAACTTTGAAAATTATCAGCTGAAATCATTGAAGCATCGAGGTTCCATGAATTATTTGAATTATTTTCTGATGGAAGGTTAGCTTCATCTAAGGTATTATTTTTATAAGAAAGATTGTAATGTAAAACTTCTTTTGTACCTGGAACATCTATAGGATTGCTTATACTTTCGCATTCAACTATATTAAAGTTTCCTTTCTTATTATTATAAGCAGTGTTATTTGTCCAAATTGCTGATTGTCCTGGTTGATGATTAGCATAAAAGCCATGAGCGCCATTATTTACAGAAAGACAGTTTTTAACAGTATGGACTGGAGGCGTAAAATCTATTGCTTTTTTCCCCCAGCCACCAATCTTAAAACCATTAGAATCTCCTCCAGCATTCATATTGAAGGCCCAGCAAGAATCGAAGGTATTAGCACCTTTTGAACTAATACAATCATAACCATCATCACTATTGTTCCAAGCACGGCATTCTTTAAAGGTAACTCCATCTCCATGAGCTCCAAAGCCATCAATGTTTCCAATTGATATACCTTTAACACCAATATTATTATAGGAATCACATCTAAAACAAGCTCCTGTGGCATGTCCTGTAAAATAGAAGCCAATAGCTTGATTATCAGAACAAGTAACTTGGTTAAAAGTGGCATTTCCTTCTATTCTAAAACATTCAGATTGCTTTTGACCCCCTACAGGAACCCCTGTAACTTTTATTGATTGAAAAGTTACATCTTTTGCTGATGGTTTTATATAAAAGGCTGCTACACGTTTTGTAGTTGGCATATTTGAAAAATCAAAAACTGGAACATCACTTGAAGAATAAGCTTTGTATGTAATTCCACTTTTAGAAATTTCATTTACATAATTATAAATGGCATCTGAATCATTAATTGAAAAATTTTTATAAGTACCACCAAGTATGTAAACTGTATCACCAGAAGAAGCTGCCTCTTGTGCTTTTGAGAAACTTGCAAAGGGCTTTTCTAAGGTGCCAGGATTATTATCACTTCCATTTGTTGCTATAAAATAGCTTTTTGAAGTAACAGCAGGTACTGAAGAAGAGGTACATGCTGTTATTACTGTGCTTAATAAAATTGTAATGGAGCATAAACATAGTCTTTTTATTAATTTATTCATAAAAGTTCTCCTAACAATAATTTGTAATTTATTAAAATTAATAATACATATTAATTAAATGAAGATATGTAGATTATACAATAATTGGAGTTTGTTGCTAAAATATATGATAGAGGTATTATGTGAAATATAGGTGAAATTTATAAAAATTAATTCTATAATCATAATTTTATAATGAGTACAAACTTAACAGAATATTCATGAATTTTTTTGTTGACGTATATTGACACCTTATAATAAGGTATGATATACTACATACAACTTAGGGGAGTAGCTTACAAGCTATAGAGCCAACAGCCGGTATTTTAGATGCCTGGTTCTATACTCCATACGGAAAGCAAGACCTTTGATATGATTTAGTCATTACTAATCAATTCAAAGGTCTTTTTTTATATATTTTGCTAAATAAATTGTTCAAGACATAAAGATTTCCAAAGCAAATCAACATTCATTGGTAATTGAGTATTGACATTGATAATTGCAATATATGCCTAAGATTATTAAATTGGAGGGAAAGAATATGAACATATATTATTTAATTTTAGTTTTACCAGCAATAGTTTTTTCGCTTTATGCTCAGTTTAAGGTAAAAGGAACCTTTGATAAATATAGTAATTATGGAAATGCGAGAGGCTTAACTGGTGCTCAAGTTGCAAGAAGAATTCTTGATAGTAATGGACTTTATGAAGTAGCTGTAGTTCCAACTGAAGGAAGCTTGACCGATCACTATGATCCTTCTAAAAAGGTAGTAAGATTATCTGAAACAGTATATTATAGTAATTCAGTTGCAGCAATTGGAGTTGCAGCACATGAGACAGGTCATGCAATTCAACATAAAGTAAAATATGCACCACTTCATTTAAGAAGTAGTCTTGTACCAGTTGCAAATATAGGATCTATGGCTGGACCATATATGGCTATTTTCGGATTAATGTTCCAAGTTTCTTGGCTTGCAGAACTAGGTATATTGTTTTTTGCAGCAGCAGTAGCCTTTTATCTTGTAACTTTGCCAGTAGAATTCAATGCAAGCAGCAGAGCACTTTTAGAATTAGAGACTCAAGGATTGCTTAATTATAGTGAAATTGCTCCTGCAAGAAAAGTTTTAAATGCAGCTGCCATGACGTATGTTGCTTCAGCTATAACTGCTATTGCTAATTTACTTAATCTCGTAATTCTATTTATGGGAGATAGGGACAGAGAATAATAAAAAGGAGGAAGATTTTATGCTTAAAAATAAAAAAGGGTTGCCTCAGTTTCTTACTGTGGCAGTCATAATTACAATACTAATAAACATAGTAATATACTTTGTTTCACAATCAAACTATAAACAAATTGATTATAGTGAATTCCTTACAATGGTAAATAACAAGCAAATTGAATCTGTTGAAATCGATAGTGATAGGCTTGTAATTACACCTAAAAATGAAGATAATGCTTCTGCTTTAAACAAAAAATTATATTATACAGGTAATTTAGATTATCCTCAGTTAGTAGACAAGTTATATAATGCAGATATAAAATTTACTACACCTGTTAAGAATACTCGACTTCCAATAATTAGCTTTTTACTTTCGTGGATTTTACCTTTTGCATTATTCTATTTTCTTGGTAATTTCCTTATGAAGTCTATGGGCAATAAGCTTGGAGGAGGCGCAATGTCTTTTGGAAAAAGCAATGCCAAAGTATATGTTGAAAAGACGACAGGCGTGAGCTTTAAAGATGTAGCTGGACAGGAAGAAGCAAAGGAATCTCTTAAGGAAATTGTTGATTTTCTACACAAGCCTGAGAGGTATACAAAGATAGGAGCTAAGCTTCCTAAGGGAGCACTTCTTGTAGGGCCTCCAGGTACAGGTAAGACATTACTTGCTAAAGCAGTAGCAGGAGAAGCAAAGGTGCCTTTCTTCTCACTTTCAGGATCAGGCTTTGTTGAAATGTTTGTAGGAGTTGGTGCTTCAAGAGTTAGAGATTTATTTTCACAAGCAGAAAAGCAAGCTCCATGTATTATTTTCATAGATGAAATTGATGCAATAGGTAAGAGTAGAGATGGGAATATAGGTGGAAATGATGAAAGAGAGCAAACATTAAATCAGCTTTTAGCTGAAATGGATGGCTTTGATTCATCTAAAGGAGTTGTTATTCTTGCAGCAACAAATAGGCCAGAAGTTCTTGATAAGGCTCTTTTAAGACCAGGACGTTTTGATAGAAGAGTTATTGTTGATAAACCTGATTTAAAAGGAAGAGAAAATATTCTTAAGGTTCATTCAAAGAATATAATTATGGATGAAAGTGTAAAACTTAATGATATTGCTCTTGCAACAGCAGGTGCTGTCGGCGCCGATTTAGCTAATATGGTTAATGAAGCAGCTTTAAGGGCAGTAAGAATGGGAAGAGATAAGGTAAAGCAGGAAGATTTATTTGAAGCAGTTGAAACTATAATTGCAGGTAAAGAGAAAAAAGACAGAGTTATGTCAGAAAATGAAAAAAATATAGTTGCCTTCCACGAAGTTGGACATGCACTAGCTTCTGCACTTCAAAAAAAGACTCAGCCAGTGCATAAAATCACAATTGTACCAAGAACAATGGGAGCATTGGGTTATACTATGCAGATGCCTGAGGAAGAAAAATATCTTATGACAAAAGAGGAGATATTGGAACAAATAGTAGTGCTACTTGCAGGAAGAGCAGCAGAAGACCTTGTGTTTAACGAAGTAACAACAGGTGCTTCTAATGACATTGAAAGAGCTACTAGCCTAGCAAGACAAATGGTAACTATGTATGGTATGTCAGATAAATTTGGAATGATTGGACTTGAATCAATACAAAATAGATATCTTGATGGACGTCCAGTTAGAAATTGTTCAGATGAAATTTCTGCTGAAGTTGATCGTGAAGTCATAAATATTATAAATAAAGCTTATGAAAAGGCAAAGGAACTTTTGAAGAGCAATATGGAAGCTTTAGGTAAAATATCATCTCATCTTATTTTTAAAGAAACAATAATGGGAGAAGAGTTTATGGAAATTTTAAATTCAGTCCAAAATAAAGAGTTAGCGAATGCTTAAGCTATAGATATCAATGCGCAGAATTAGACTTATGTGGTAACTTACCGAAATATGATACATTTATCTTCCGCAGGACTAGTGAAATTTTCGCTGGAAGGTTCTAAATCTGGATTACATTTATACGTAAAACTCTTAAATTGGATATATAAAGAATTGAGCAGAAATAATTTATAATTATGCGAAAAGCTCTACTTATAAATATAATAGGCACTAAAACATCTATAAATTGTAGAGTTTTAGTGCTCTATTTTTATAATTAGTATTATCTTAATCTATCAGAGGAATTTGAAGAACTTATTACTTCTCTTTTTTTTGAACTATGTGCTTGGTCAGAGTCTTTTTTTGAATTTGTGTCACTAGTTAATTCTGAGGGGGAATTTAATATTTTTAAACCTGGTACATCATAAGCATTACGAACCATAACGTTGTTCTCCTTTCATTTTTCATAATTTATTCAAACTTATTTTATCTAACAAGTATATTTTATCTTTATTTATTTCGTTTATACAGGAAGTTTATAACAATAACCTTGAAAATGATAAAAATAAATGCCATTATAATATGTATGTAGTATTTTAATTTTGAGTGAAAATTTTTTTTACTATATACGGTACAAGAGATTTATTTAAAAACTTAAAGATTTCCAAAGGAAATCAACATTAATTGACCATTTATAATTGAAAAATATGTAGTTAGCTGAAAAATGCATGATTTAATTGGAGGTGAAAATTTTGAATTCATATAAGGCAACAATTCTTTTAGTTATAGTAGCTATTGGATTTTTTCTTACATATCCATTTAACAACACTTTTGCAGGAGGTTTGCTAAGCAGTGTTTTTGGTGCTGCAATGATTGGTGGTTTAGCAGATTGGTTTGGAGTAAGTGCATTATTTAGAAAGCCCCTTGGAATTCCTTTTAAAACAGAAATTATTCCAAGGAATCGTGAAAAGATCTTTAATGCCTTAAGTGATATGGTGGGGGAAGAATTGCTGACCAAAGATAATATAAATGAAATGATTAATAAGAATAGCATATCAGGCTTTTTTATTAAATATCTAAGTGAAAATAAAGACAATAAAAGCTTAAAGGAAGTAGCTTCAAAAATAGTTAGGGACATAGTATGGAAGATCAGTCCAAAAGAAACCGGTAAATTAATTGAAGGCTTAATAAAGGAAAATATTCTTAAAATAAAAATTTCTAATATAATAGCAGCAGCAATTGAGGTGTCTATAAACAAAGGATATGACTTGAAAATTATTGATTTTATAGTTGATGAATTAATTAAGCTTACAAAAACAGAGCAAGCAGCCAAGTTAATTGTTAAATTAGTAGAAGAAACGATGAAATCTTATGAAAAAGGAATGAAGAGGAGAAGATTTGTAAATTCAATAATATTTGATATGATTTTGCAGTTATCTCCTTATGAAATTTCCCTTCAAATTCAAAATAAATTGATTGATTCGCTAGGAGAATTTAAAAATCCTACAAATCAAACTAGAGTTGAATTTATGATATGGATAGACCAGAAAATTAAAGAACTTAAAAGTGACTCAGCACTACAAGAAAAAATAGAAAATTGGAAGGCTCAGCAAATTAATAGTGAGTTGGATTTACATAGTAAAATTGCTAATTTCATAGAGAATATTAGAGATAAAAATTTAGAAAATTCTTCTGAAGTTGACAATTTAAATATGAAAATTGAAGAGCAGCTTAATAAACTAATAGATGAATTTAAAGTTAATATTGAATGGCAAAAGAAGCTAGATTATAAAGCTAAAGGATTATTGTTAGAGTTTGTTGATAATAATCATAGTAAAATTGGTTCTATGGTTAAAGAAAATCTAAATAAATTTTCTAATGATATGATAGTTAACTTAATTGAAACTAAGGTGGGGAATGACTTACAAATGATTAGGATCAATGGTTCCGTCGTTGGAGGCCTTGTTGGTATGATGACCTTTCTTTTGACCTTTTGGATTTAGTTGAGGTGTAAATATATGAAAAATAAAAAATTAGCAAATAAAATATTAGTGTTTCTATTTCTTGGATTTGGCATAATTACACTTTTTAGAATATTTATTTTGGATAATTTTAATGTAAGAATGTTAAGTTTTACAATTGAGGCTGCTTTAGTTGGTGGGATTGCAGATTGGTTTGCAGTAACTGCTTTATTTAATAAACCCCTTGGTTTTCCATGGCATACAGCAATTATACCTAAAAATAGAGATAAAGTAATAGAATCGGTCTCAGTTATGGTAGAAAGTGAATTATTAAGTCCTAAATTTCTTGAAGGCAAAATAAATGAAATTCATATAATAGATTTATTAATAGCCTACATAGATAAACATGATACGAAAAAGAGCATTGCTAAATTGATAGCAAAATATGGTCAAGAAGCTATAGGCAAAATTAATAGTAATGAAATAGCAGGTTATATAGAAGCGTTTTTAAAAAATAAAATTAAAAGTACTAAGATATCTCTAAAGTTAAAAATGTTGGTTGACTGGGCAATAAAAAATGGTGAATATGATAATTTTTTAGAAAAAATCATAGATGAATTAATTGTCTTTATAAAGAAAGATAGTACAAGAGAAGAAATATATAATATACTTAATGACGTTGTTCAAAAAAGAAAAAGTGAAACTAACGGCTTAAAGCAAATGCTATTAGAATTATCCTTAGATATTGCACAAGGAACTAATAGCTTAAACTTAAAGGATGCAGCTATTTCTATACAGGAAACTTTACTTCAAATACTAATAAATATGAAAGATAAAAATGATCCAATGTACATAAGATTAGATGAGATGCTTAAGGAAAATATAAAAAAAATGGAAACAGACCTTGTAATAATTAATTCAGTAGAAAATTGGAAAGAAGAAATAATAAGTAAAATCCAATTGAAGGAGGAACTTCAAAAGCTAATTGATGGAACTATTAAAATTACTGCTAACCTTCCAGCTGAATTAGAGAGTCATAATACAGAATGGAGTACATCAAGTAATGTTAAAATAATTAAGTGGCTTTTAATTCAAGTAAACCGGTATTGGTTAAACTTTAAACAAGATGAAAAAATTAAAAAATGGTTGGAAGCATATATTAAAGAAAATATTATGAAGGTATTAAATGCAGAACATCATTTGGTAGGAACTATGGTAAAGGAAACTTTAAACACCTTTACAAATGAGGCTCTTAATGAATTTATTGAAAGTAAGGCTGGAAATGACTTACATTGGATTCGCATAAATGGTTCAATAGTAGGTGCGGTAGTTGGTGTGATATTATATTTATTTGTAAATTTATTTTACGGGCCAGTTGTTGCTCCAATTATTAGAGGTTGGTTTTCTATGTGAAATGTAATTTACTGTTCATAAGTACTAGAATTAAAGAATTTTAGAATATAAGTTCTAAAGAATTTAAGAATTTGCTTGAATAATGCGGGTTAGAAAGATTTGTGTTATGTTATTATAAAAGGAATACTTAAAAATTGTTTTGAGTATTCCTTTTGATCTTTATAAGAGTTAATTATATTAACAATTTAAGTGTTGAATTTTTATTTATTGAATTGCTTTGATATTTGATACTTTTACTACAATTATTAAATAATCCATTCTTGATTTCTTTAAATAAGCCTGTAAAATGTTCTTTGTTCTTATTGAGCGAGAAATTAAAGTCACTATGCGATATTTGAGATGTGTTTGTTAATAGTGAATTTAATTTTTTATCAATTTCCTTATTTTTAGTTTTATAGTATTTTTGTTCGGTTTCTAATTTTTCTATTTGTTTATCTATTGAATTTGATAATTCTTTTAGAGTTGAATTACTTAATTTTAAGGTTTTTGAAGACATATCTTTAATATTAAGTTCGTATTGTTCTGATGAATTGTTGCCTATCGTTACATTTAAATCTGTAGTTGAAGCATGTTCATAGGTAACACCAGTAATAGTTACACCATGTTGTATATCTGCTCCAGCTTTACTGAATTCAATAGTTAACCCTTTTGAATTTCCTTCTTTTGTTATTGTTACAGTATTGCCTTTAACAACAAAGTCACCTTCTTTAGATGCTTGTCCGTCTATCATAAAGCCTTCCCCTGGGACTATAGATAAGTCGCTTCCATGGAGAATTATATCATGTAACTTGCCGGCTTGAGGTCCTTCAGGATTTATTCCATCTTTAAATTTTATACTTAATGTGCTATTTGGACCAGCATCTCCTAAAGCAGTAAGTTTTATATTTGTATCTTTAACACCAGCAGAATCTTGTAATTCAGCGGTAACACCAAATTTTTCTTTGTTGGTATTAATATAGTCTGCTAACTTTGACATAGAATAGTTATCAGAAATCTTAATTTCTTGATCATTAATAACTAAAGTTCCGCCAGCAGAAACAGTACCAGTATTTCCCCTTAAAGTGTAAGTTGCTGGTTTTGCTAATTCTGTTACTCCACTACTCATTACAGTTTTACCATAAACTACAGCATCATCTAATTTGCCAGCATGAGGTCCTTCAGGGTGTATTCCATTTTTATATTCTACAGTTAATTTACTATATTCACCTGGTTCCCCTAAAGCTGTAAGCTTTAAATTTGTATCTTTAACACCAGCAGAATCTTGCAATTCAGCAGTAACACCAAATTTATCTTTATTGGTATTAATATAGTCTGCTAATTTTGTAATAGGGAAGTTATCAGTAATTTTTATTTCTTGATCATTAATAACTAAAGTTCCACCAACTGATACTGTACCAGTATTTCCTCTTATGGTATAAGTAGCAGCTTCACTTGATTGTATACCACTGCCACCACTAAAGGCTACATTTGGTGCTATAACAGAGTTGTTTGGAGAGGATACTGATTTTATTACAGTGTCAGCACCTTCGCCTTCTAAGGTATACTTCATTTTGATGATATTATCAGTTATATTTGTATTGCTGGTTACGGCGGCAGATTTATTATTTTTAACTATATTTGCTATTTCAGATTGATTTGTATCAGAAAGTTTATCAATATGATCAGCAAGTTTGGATAAAGTATCTTTATCCATATAGTCTCTAACATTTGTATCTGCAGGTATTTTGTTTATTAGTTTTTTTATTTTCTTCAAGTCATCAATAATTTTTGTTGCAGTATCATTAGATTTTTGCACAATTGACTTTGCCTCAAGAGCATTATCAATTTTTCTGAATAACTCTTCATTTTTTAGGCGATTTTTCTTGTCTGGAGAAAAATCAATACTTGTTTTCATATGATGGGAACTTTTATTTACCTTGGAAGAATTTTTGAAATTAATATTTGAAGCTTGTACTGAAGAAAGTACAGAATTTCTAAATATTAAATTGCTAGATATTTTCATTTTATTTCACTCCTTTCTTAATAGACAAATGATAGTATGACTTTTTTACTATATTTACCTCAGAATTATTTTCAATTTATTTATCGGAAGAAAAATTAACCACTTAAGATATAAAAAGTTAAAATACAACAAAAAATATAAATATAACTCAAAAAAATACAAAATTCGAATTCGATGTATTACGAATTTTAGAGATAAAATTACTTATATTAAATGAGTAAAAAGAATGTTTTTAGCTGAGTCGTAAAGAGAAATTAATTAGTATAATATTAGGATAAAGATTTGGTCTGTATAAAACATTAGCTTTAGCTTAATACCATAAAATGTTAGACTGATAACATATTAATTTAAAAAATATTGGAGGTACTGATTTATGACAGTAGATATTTTTAATGCATAGCAGAGGCTGTTGCATTATTATAACAATGTGATGAAATAGCCTTTGCAAATCCTAAACCATGAAGAAATAGGAGGAGCAAAATGAGCTATTTAAAAAAATACGAATGGGAATTAATTCCTAAAAATTTACCATTAGTTAAAAGAAATTGTCCTAAGTGTAATGAAAAAGCACATTATATTAATAGTGAAAAATTCAGAGTAAATGCAAATAAAAATAATATTGATATTTGGTTAATTTATCAATGCAAAAAATGCAAATCCACTTTTAATATGCCAATATATGAAAGAACAAAACCAAGTGATATTAACAAAGATGATTATGAAAAATTTCTTTCTAATGACAAGATGTTAGTTAGAGAATATGCTTTTAATTTAAGTATATATAATAAAAATAAAGCTGAAATTTTTTTAGAAGATGTAGGATATGAGGTTATTCAAAAAGAATTAAAAGCCCATAGTGTAAATAAAAACGAGTTAATCATTGAGATTGTTTGTAAATATCCAATAGAATTAAGATTGGACAGGCTTTTAAGCGATAGACTTGGAGTATCAAGGAGCCAAATTAAAAAAATGCATGAAAAAGAAATGATATTCATTAAAGATGATAAAAATTCATTAAATACAAAAGTAAAAAATGAAATGGAGATACATATTGTTAGGTCTCCAGAGAATAAAGATATGCTGCAAGCAATAGTAGTATAGGTCATTCAATAAATTTAAAGTACGAATTATTTATTGTAAAGAACATTCTAAAAAATACAAAATCTATGATTTTGTATTTTTTAGAATGTCATTTTTTATATAAGTAAAAGTTTTATCTTCACCTTCATTTGCAAGCTTATTAAGTAAAGTTTCTAAAAGTTTACGAACATCATTATGTAAGACGTAATAATGCTTCCTATTTTCATAATAATCTAATGAGCTTTTATCTGTGTAATTTTCTTTTAAATAATTTTTTGAAGCACAAACTCTATCTATAAACATTTCAACAACATAATTAATAGGCATTTTCATTCCCATTAAGCCATCAGCTTCGTTTGAACCATAATCTATCCAATATTCAAAATGGTGTCTATTTCGTCCCTTATGATGTAACCATGCAGAAGAATAACCTTCAACAGTTTTTTGGACTCCATTAGGACTAACATATCCACGATAATATTTTATCCCAGCTGAAAATTCTATAAATGAATATTTAGAAAGATCATGAAGTAACCCTTGTTTATATAAACCTACCTTAAAACAATATTTCATAACTAATAGTTTATGATACGTTATAGTCTTAAAATGATTAATAATATTCATAATTTCTCCTATTTTTTAAAATTATCATTATCTAACGAGTACAAGCTAATATTATTATATATTTTTTCAATTTAAATATAAAGAGGAAAAGAGACTAGCATATTATTGATATGTGTTATAATAGAAAATAAAGTAAAAAGATACAGATGTTTGTAAGGAGCGATGGAACAAATGATAGTAAAAAAATTAGAAGAATATATGATTGATGAATGCGTTGATTTGTATATTGACACATTTTCAAGAGAACCATGGAATGACGTATTTGAATCAAGGGTGCAAGTTTTAAATTTTTTAATAATCATATAAAAAACAATTACTTTTTAGGATATGTTGCAATTATAGATGAGAAGATTACAGCATTAAGTATTGGAATGAAAAAACCTTGGATTGAAGGAATGGAGTACTATATAGATGAATTTTGTGTAAGTTACTCGATGCAAGGGAATGGCATTGGAAGTGAGTTTTTAAAAGAAATAGAAAAAATGAATGAATTAAAAGGAGTAAATAGCATAATTTTGAATACAGAAAAAGGGTATCTGTCCTATGATTTTTATATAAAAAATGGCTTTAATTCAATCAATGATTTAGTTGTTTTGGGAAAATAAAAAAGATAATACAAATTAATTTATATAAAATTTAATTAGTTGAGGCGTATATGAAAAAGAAATATTTTTATAATAGTTTATTGATTTGTATGATATTTATGCAGCTAATGGGATGTAATAATCAAAAGATAAAATTGAATAACAAATCAGGTGATAATAGTAGTTTTGCAACTTCAATTACTAGTGAGAATGCTACAACAAAAATTGTTGATTATAGTAAAGCATTTAATGGTATTGAGGGCTGTGCAGTATTTTATAATAACGATAAAAAAGAATATCAATTTTATAATAAAGAAGCCTGTGAAATAGAGGTATCACCTTGCTCTTCATTTAAGATAATTTCAACATTAACAGGTTTAAAGAATGGAATATTAACTTCGGCTGATACAAAAATGAAATATAATGGGACTAAATACCCCTTAGAAGCATGGAATAAAGATTTAACTTTAAAAGAGGCATTTCAAACATCATGTGTTTGGTATTTTAGATCTGTTATTGATAAAGTTGGTCAAGATAGTATGCAGGCGGAACTTAATGAGATTCACTATGGGAATTGTGATATAAGAGAGTGGAAAGGCGGAAACATTAATTTGCTACGTGAATTAAATGGTTTTTGGTTAGAATCTTCTTTGAAAATTTCACCAAAGGAACAAGTAAATGTTCTATCAATCATTTTTGAGGGTAAAACTGATTTCTCTCGTAAAAACATTGAAACTCTAAAAGAAATAATGTTAGTGGAGAGAAAAGGCAATATTTCTATATATGGTAAGACAGGGACAGGATTTAAGAATAATGCTTGGTTTGTTGGTTGGTTAGAGAATGGAAGTGAAAAATATTCTTTTGCAGTTCATTTGAGTGATGGTAAGGGTAAGGATATTTCAGGGCAAATGGCAAAAGAAATTGCACTTAAAATTATAAGTGAATACTATTAAGATAAGTAATGAAGTAATGTTGAGTTTATTTTAATAATATAAGGGAGATAAATTATATGAATAAAGTTTTGGTACTTGGAGGAAGTGGACTTCTAGGAACAGCTATAATAAAGGAAATGGATAAATATGAGAAGTATGAGATTTATACAACCTATTATGAGCATCTGCCTTCAATAAATAAAGAGTTATGTTTTAAGCTAGATTTAGAAGATGTTGAGAATATTAACTGTATTTTAAAAAATATAGAGCCTAAGATTGTTATATCTTGTTTAAGAGGAGATTTTGACAAACAGTTGATTTTGCATACAAAAGTTGCCAAGTATTTGAAAGAAAATAATGGTAAATTGTATTTCTTCTCTACGACAAATGTATTTGATAATGATTATAGCAAGCCACATTATGAAGACGATGCACCTAATTCAAGAACCGATTATGGAAGATTTAAAATTGCATGTGAAAAAAGCATTATTGAGATATTGAAGGAAAATTCATGTATATTAAGAATTCCTCAAGTTTGGGGAAAAGATTCTCCAAGGCTTACAGAACTATTAAATACAATTAATAATAATGAAGCTATAACTGTATTCCCAAAACTTTTTCTTAATGTTAATTCAGATGAAATGATTGCAAAGCAATTAAGTTATATTATAGAAAATAGATTGATTGGAATTTTCCATTTGGCCTCAGAAGATATTGATAATCAAAGTAGCTTTTATAAAAGATTAATAATGAAATTAGGATTTGATAATACACTTATTAATGAAAATTTAGAAGAAGAAGGTTATTTTGCGCTTGAATCAAAAAGGATGAATGAATTTCCCGAGTACTTAAGAGTAAATAGCAAAGCGGTAATTAAATATCTAACAGCCAAATAATAATAAAATTTTGAAAGAAGGTTTTTATATGCATAACTGTGCCTTATGTTCTATTCATGCATGTAACAAAGGAGAATTAGATAAAGCTCCAAAAAATTGTCCAAGTCTTGATGAAAATATAGAAGATATGAAAGAAATATATAAAGAGGAAGAAAACTATAGAATTGCGAAAGCATCAGCATTAGTTGTAAGTAAAGGATATTGTGAAAAGACAAGGTTAGAAGAGATAATGGATTTTGCAAATAGATGCGAATATAAAAATATAGGTATAGCGTTTTGTATAGGATTAGCTAATGAAGCTAAAATGTTAAGTAAGATCCTTAAATATAATGGATTTACTGTAAATTCTATCATCTGCAAGAATGGAAGTATCTCAAAAGAATTTATTGATATAAAGTCAAATGCGCCAATGTGCAATCCAATTGGACAAGCTGAATTATTAAATAAAGCAAAAACAGATTTAAATATCCTTTTAGGATTGTGTGTAGGACATGATTCGCTATTTATAAAATATTCGGAAGCTCCAATAACTATTTTTGCTGTAAAAGATAGAGTTTTAGCACATAATCCATTAGGAGCAATATATCAAGCGGAATCTTATTACAAGGATAAATTATTCCCTGAAAATTGAAACTTCCTACTACTAAAGTAGTAGGTTTGGTATTAAAAATAGTCAAATAATAATATTGAAATAGATACCATGAGAGAGTAAAATGTATTTAATATAAAAATAAGAATGCAATGAGGCATATGTAATTCTCTAGGTTTAGAGATCATATGTCTTTTTTTTATTAAATAAAGGAAGGAAGTTTTATATATGCGTAACTTAGAAACTAATGATTGGATGGTTATTAATAATATTGTTTATCAAATTAATTCTATAGAGGATTCAGTGACCATGAGAAAAAACTTCCTTACTCAAATGGCTTTGATTTTAAATTTTGATAGTGCTGACTTTTATATTGCAGAAGAATTAAATAGTCATACCTTAATTAATCCTGTTTTTTATAATTATATACCTAAAGCTGATGAAAATTATATGGACAAGTATGATGGTATAGATTATAGCAGAGGGTTAATGTTTGGAGGAAAAAGCAAAGTATATAGGGAAAGCGATATAATTTCAGAAGAAAAAAGAGTTCAATCAGAGTATTATAAGAAATATTTTGAGCCAAATAATTGGCATCACACTTTAAATATGATATTAGCTAATAAGGGACAATTTGTAGGAGTGGTTTGTTTTTTTAGATTAAAAGGGAAAGAAGATTATACTTACGAAGATTCTTTTATACTTGATATGATAAAGGAACATCTAGCATTTAGATTATTTCAGGATTTAAATAAAAGTACTGCTGGAAGTGAAAAAATATCGGTTTCTGAATGTGCTAAGACTTATAGTTTAACAAAGCGAGAAGAATCAGTATTACATGAACTTATAAATGGAGCTGAGAGCAATGAAATCAGCAACAAATTATGTATTACACCAAATACTTTAAAAAAGCATGTGTTGAATATTTATAGAAAACTAAACATAAAAAATAGAATTCAGTTATTTAAAATGGTTAAGGAAAAAGAATAAAGTACTACTTTATAAGTATATATATCTTAAAAAGTATAATTAAAATGGTGTTTTTGGACAATTGTTATAAATAGTTTTTGATAGTATATTATTCACAAGAAGTAGTTATCAAAGCTGAGTGTAACATATTTTCATATATTAAATTATTGGGGAGGGATATTACGTGAAAGAAATTGTACTAATTATAAGACCAGAAAAATTAGAAATTGTAAAAAGTATTTTAGATGAATACCACTGTGGAGGTATGACAATTTCAACTGCAATGGGGTGTGGAACTCAAAGAGGTTCTGTTGAAGGTGTAAATGAAATTAAAGGGCTTAAAACAAATATTAATTTATTACCTAAAATTAAGGTTGAAGCAGTTGTAGAAGATAGTGTTTTAGAAGATATATTTTTAGCTGTCATAGACAAAGTTGGAACTGGACATGTTGGTGATGGTAAAATATTTGTAAGAAATATTGAGCAAGCTGTTCGTATCAGAACAGGTGAAAGAGGAGAAAAGGCTTTATAATTATATATATGCAAAGGCGCATGAAGATTAATTTATCTTTATGCGCCTTTTTGATCCTTTTGAAATTAAGGTTGTGAAAATGAAATAAAGAGAATAGAAAGATAACCAATTACGAAAATTTTATAAGCTATAAGTAATATTTGATAAGAGGAGTGAGTTATATGATTAAAAGAACATTAAAAAAGTTTATGGCAGTTGTAATGATGGGGACTATAATTACAGCAAGTTTAGCAGGGTGTGGATCAAGCTCCAAGCCAGCTGCTAGTGGGGATTCTAGCAGTGCAGCTTCAAGCAGCAAAGAATTAAACGTTATATGTTGGTCAGAATATTTGCCAGATGAAGTTGTAAAAGGCTTTGAAGATAAATATGGAGTTACAGTTAATTTGACAACTTTTACAGATCCAGATGAAATGCTAGCTAAGATGAAGTCAGGTGCTAAAGGTACTTACGATATGATAATTGGACCAGCACAAGATATAAAAACTTTAAAAGATCAAGAACTAATTCAAAAGGTTGATACAAGTAAAATTGAAAATTACAAAAATCTTGATGAGCAATATTTAAAAGAAGCAAATGATCCTAAAGCTGAATATAGTATTCCTTATTTAGGCACAAGCATTTTGATTGCTGTTAATACTGATAAAATAAAGGATAATATAAAGTCCTATAAGGATTTATTAAATCCAAAATATAAGGATACAATGGTGGTTGTGGAAGATGCTAGACCAATTGTCGGTATAGGTTTAATGGCAAGTGGTTATAAAATCAACGATACAAGTGATGAAGGGTTAAAGAAAGCTGAAACTTTTTTGACACAATTAAAACCAAATATTCATGCCTTTAATGGAGATAGTCCAAAAACTTTATTATTAAATGGTGAATGTTCCTTGGGGCTAGTTTATGGTGGTGAATGTGCTTTAGCGGCAGAACAAAATCCTGCAATAAAAGTAGTATATCCAGAGGAAGGTATTTATTTTACTTTTGATATGATGATGAAGACAAATGGAGCTAAAAATCCTGAAAATGTAGATTTGTTCATGAATTATATTCTAGATAAAGATGTTAGTGCAACTATTTCTAAAACTTTCCCTTACGTAAATCCTAATAAAGCAGCTAGAGAGGTTTTAGGAGATAAATTTAAAAATAACACAATTGAGAATATACCAGAAGCAGAAATGAAAAAGAGTCAAGGTTTAGTTGATATTGGAGATAATGTTTCAAAGATAGTTGACTTATGGACTAAGTTTAAAGGATAAAAATAACTCGCGTTGGAGGGGATGAAATGTCTGAGGTTATCGTAAAAATAGACAATGTAAACAAACAATATGGAGAAAATCATGTAGTTAAAGATTTAATTCTTGATATAAAAAAAGGTGAATTTTTAACAATGCTAGGTCCTTCTGGTTGTGGTAAAACCACAACCTTAAGGATGATAGCTGGATTTGAAACACCTACTAGTGGAAATATTTATATTGAAGGAGAAGAAATTCAAAATACCGAACCTTATGCAAGAGAAGTAAATACGGTTTTTCAAAATTATGCTTTATTTCCTCATATGACTATTTATGATAATTTAGCTTTTGGTCTAACCGTAAAAAAAGTAAATAAGGCAGAAATTAAAAAACGCGTTACTGAAATTCTTGAGTTGGTACAATTAGTTGGTTTTGAAAATAGAAAGCCTGATCAATTATCTGGAGGGCAAAAGCAAAGAGTTGCCATAGGCAGAGCGCTTATAAACAATCCTAAAGTTTTATTATTAGATGAACCTTTAGGAGCCTTAGATTTAAAGCTTAGAAAGCAAATGCAATTTGAATTAAAAAGACTTCAAAAAAAATTAGGAATTACTTTTATTTATGTAACCCACGATCAAGAAGAAGCTCTTACTATGAGTGATAGAATTGCAATAATGTATGGAGGAAATTTAGAGCAGATAGGTACTCCAAAGGAGATATATGAAACACCGAAATCTAAATTTGTTGCCGATTTTATAGGGGAGTCAAATATTTTTTATGGGGTTGCCAATAAAATAAATAACGATGTATTAGATGTTAAATTAGAAAATGGAAGTGTATTAGCAGTAGATTCACAAATAAGTGATAATGAAATAATTTATGTTTTAGTTAGACCAGAAAATATAAAGTTATCAAAAGAACCAGTAGAAGGCTTTAGCCTTTTTGGAAAGGTTAAAGAACACATATATATTGGTAATGTTAATAAGACAATTATTCTGCTTCCAACTGGCATGGAAGTTAAAATGAACACTACTCCAAAAGTAGAATTGCTGCCAGTTGGTTCGG
This sequence comes from Clostridium saccharoperbutylacetonicum N1-4(HMT), assembly GCF_000340885.1. NCBI lineage: Bacteria > Bacillati > Bacillota > Clostridia > Eubacteriales > Clostridiaceae > Clostridium > Clostridium saccharoperbutylacetonicum. The sequence continues at coordinate 3,138,013 of NC_020291.1, forward strand.
AAATCTGCGTTTATTGGGAAAAAGAAGATGCTGTGGTTATTAAATCGCAAAGTCAAGAAATCTTCAATATTGTTGATAATCCAGTATTTACAGCAGAAAATCAAATAAAGCATTAGGGGGGATTTAAATGAATAAAAAAGGAAAAATAAATTTACCTCTTATCACAACAGTTGGACCAGTTTCTACTTGGATGATTTTGCTAGTTGCAATTCCATTTTTATATGTATTTATCATGGCCTTTATGTATAAAGATCCAAGTGGAGGAGTAAAACTTGGTTTCACTTTAGAAAATTTTAAACAAGTATTTGATCCATTATATTTGAAGATATTTGGAGAATCGATATTTATTTCACTGTTTACAACTATAGTATGCATAGTAATAGCTTATCCATTCACCTATTTTATAGCTCAGAAAACAACTATAAAAAAGACTGTATTTATGGCAATGGTTATAGTTCCATTTTTAGTTAGTTCTTTAATAAGACTATTTGGGTGGATTAATATATTAAGAAAAGATGGGATATTAAATTCCTTACTAATAAAATTAGGTTTGACTCAACAGCCATTAGAATTAGTTTATAACACTACAGGGGTTATGATAGGGCTTGTATATATGTTATTACCTTTTATGATTTTACCTTTATATAGTTCTATTGAAAAGCTTGATAAATCTTTACTTGAAGCTTGCAGTGATTTAGGAGCCAAACCAGCAAAGGCCTTTTTAAAGGTAACCTTACCGCTTACTATGCCAGGAATATTTGCAGGAAGCATTTTGGTATTTATACCAGCTTTAGGATATTTCTTTGTTACTGATATACTTGGAGGAAGTAAAACTCAGGTTATAGGTAACATTATAAGAAATCAATTTATAACAGCAAGAAATTGGCCATTAGGTTCAGCAATTTCAATTTTCTTAATAGTAATTACCTTGATTTTAGTATGGTTATATCAAAAATCAGGTGGAAGTATGGATGATTTAGGAGGGATATAAATGACAAAAACTCAAAAAAGAAATATAACTAAGGTTTTAAAAAATATATATATTTATCTAGTTTTCTTGTTTTTATATCTTCCTATTCTGTATGTAATTATTTTTTCATTCAATACTTCAAAGTTAAATATTGTTTTCGAAAGCTTTACCCTTCAGTGGTATGGAAGTTTCTTTAAAAACAGAACGCTTATGGATGCACTCATGAATACCTTGATTGTTGGTATTTTAAGTACTGTTTTTTCAACAATTATTGGAACAATTGGCGCTATTGGATTAAGTAAATATAGGTTCAAAGGAAGAGGTATAATAGATAAATTATTATATATTCCTATTGTAATTCCAGAAGTAGTACTAGGAGTTGCTTTACTATCAATATATTCAATATTAAGTGTTCCATTAGGGCTATTAAGTTTGGTTATATCTCATATTACCTTCAGTATCCCTTTTGTTGTAATTACAGTTAGAGCAAGACTTGCTGGTTTTGATAAGTATTTAGAAGAAGCAGCTATGGATTTAGGTGCAAATAGAATTGTGACTTTTTGGAAAGTAGCACTGCCACTTATAATGCCAGGAGTTTTATCTGGTGCAATGCTTGCATTTTCTTTATCTATTGATGATGTTGTTATTAGTTTCTTTACAACAGGACCAGGAAGTACCACTTTACCACTTAAAATTTTCTCTATGGTAAAGACTGGAGTAACACCAGAAGTAAATGCTTTATCTACAGTAATAATGCTAGTTACTATTGTAATAATAGTAATTAATACTTGGTTTCAAGTTAAAAAATTAAAAGCAGTTAAAGCATAAGGACGTGATAAATATGATATATGATGTTGTTATAAAAAATGGAACAATAATCGATACGAAAGGGTTAAGAAGTACTGTTGGAAACGTTGGAATATTAGGTGGAAAAATAAGTGTAATAACAAGAGAAAATATTGTGGGTAATATGGAATTAGAGGTGGAAGGGAAAATAGTATGTCCTGGAATTATAGATATTCATGCTCATGTTGAAGGTAATTTAGATTGTGCTAGGGTTTTGGTAGCTATGGGCGTTACAACTGTATACAATGGGAATTGTGGAATGTCACCAGATAATTTTAAAGAATTCTTTAAGGAAAATGAGAGTTTTTTGATAAATCAAATAGAGCAAATAGGACATACTGCTTTAAGAGAGAAGGTTGGGGTTAAAGACAGATATAAAGCTGCAAATGTAGAAGAAATTGAGAAAATGAAAGAACTTTTAGAAGAAGCTTTTAATTTGGGAGTCAGTGGTTTATCCTTTGGTCTTGAATATGTACCAGGAAGTTCTAAGGTAGAAGTTTTAGAATTAGCAAAAGTTGCAGCAAAATATGGAAAGTTAATATCTATTCATACAAGAGCTGATTGTTATGGAGGTCTTTCTTTCTTAAGAGAAGCCATTGATATTTCAAGGAAGACAGGAGCAGCAGTGAATATTTCACATTTAGTTTATCAATTTGGAATGGGGATGGCAACGGAAGCTCTTCATATGGTAGAAGATGGATTAAGAGAGGGTTTAGATATATCCGTGGATAGTGGTTTATATAGTGGGTTTGCAACTGCAATTGGAAGTGCAGTTTTTGACGAGGGGTGTATTGAAAAATGGGGTTGCGATTATAATAGTTTAATTGCAGGAACTGGGAAATATAGAGGTCAGAGGTTAACGAGAGAAATGTATGAAGAGCTTAGAAAAGATTTTCCTGAGGATACTGGAATAGGTATGGTAGGGATGGAATCTGAAGTCTTCGAGATATTAGAAAAACCATATATTATGGTGTCTACTGATGCAGGGACAATGTACGACAAAGGGATTCCAGGACATCCACAAGATGCAGGAACATATCCTAAGTTTTTTAGAACTATGGTAAGAGAGCAAAATAGAATTAGTTTGATTGAAGCTATCAGTAAATGTACTTATATGCCTGCAAAGCGTCTGGGATTAATAAATAAGGGAATTATTGATATTGGCGCAGATGCAGATATTTTAGTATTTGATCCTAAAGTTATAGCAGACAAAGCAGATTACCCTTGCTTTGGAGCAACAGACACAAGACCAGAAGGCATAGAATATGTTTTTGTTAATGGAGTTATGGCAGTAAAAGGAAACGAAGTTCTAGGAGTAAAACCAGGAAAAACCCTAAAGTCCAAACACGAACTATGGACTTGGTCCAAATAACTGTAAGCCGTAAATTGTAAACTGAGAACTGTAAATTATCTAAAATCAACTGTTAACTTTAAATTGTTAACTGTAAACTGAATAAGTGAGGTGTATTATGGAAATTAAAAAGATGTATATTAATGGAGAATGGGTAGAAGCTATTTCAAAGAAAACAAGAGAGGTAATAAATCCAGCAAATGGACAAGTTATTGCTCTTACTACTGAAAGTGGCACTGAAGATACAAAATTAGCAATTGCTGCTGCAAAGGAAGCTTTTTATGGAAAAGGCGAATGGAGAAGGATGAATGCTCAGGCACGAGCTGATATTTTACTTAAAATTGCAGATAAGATTTCAGAAAAAAGAGATAAATTTGCAATGTTAGATACTATAGATAACGGCAAACCTCTTCGTGAAGCTGAGGGGGATATTGATGATGGAATTCATTGCTTTAGGTATTATGCAGGATTAATTACAAAACCTTATGGCGGAGTTTATGATGTTAATGATGGCTTTGGTGAAATGCATTCTTATACAGTTCATGAACCAGTTGGCGTATGCGGTCAAATAACTCCTTGGAATTATCCATTTTTAATGGCAGTTTGGAAATTGGCTCCAGCAATTGCTGCAGGGAATAGTGTTGTATTTAAGCCAAGTTCAAATACACCATTATCAACTATTGCTTTATTTGAGATATTTGATGAAGTTGAACTTCCAAAGGGGTGTGTAAACTTAGTTTTAGGTTCAGGTGGAACTGTAGGTCAAGAAATAGCTGAAAGTAAAGATGTAGATATGGTTACTTTCACAGGAAGTACAGAAGTTGGGCAAGGAATAGCAAGAGCAGCAGTTGGAAATCTTAAAAAAGTTGGTTTAGAGCTAGGTGGTAAATCACCTAATATTATCTTTGCTGATGCTGATTTTGAAGGTGCAGTAGAATGGGCAATGGTTGGTATTTTCTTTAATCAAGGGGAAGTTTGTTCAGCAGGCTCTCGTATAATTATTGAGGAATCACTAAAGGATAAATTCGTAGCTCGTCTTGCAGAAAAAGCAAATGCAATGACAATTGGAAATCCTGTAAATAACCCTGATATGGGGCCATTGGTTTCAAAAGAACATATGGAAACTGTATTGAAATATATTGAAATAGGAAAAAAAGAAGGCGCAACTTTAGTTTGTGGTGGAGAACGTTATATAGAAGGAGAATGCGCAGAAGGATATTATGTAAGACCAACTATATTTGACAATTGTACATCGGAAATGACTATTGTAAAAGAAGAAATTTTTGGGCCAGTTGTTACTATACAAACCTTTAAAACCGAAGAAGAAGCTATAGCTTTAGCAAATGATACAGTTTATGGTTTAGCAGGAGCTGTATTTACAGCAAATGGAACTAGAGGCTTAAAGGTCATAAAAGAAATCAGAGCTGGTATCACATGGATAAACTGTTATAATCCAACCTTTAATGAAGCGCCTTGGGGTGGTTATAAAATGAGTGGATATGGACGAGAATTAGGTGTGCATGGTTTAGAGGAATATCAAGAAATCAAACAAATTAATATTAATTTAACACCAGGACCTATTGGATGGTATGAACATTAAAATAGTCTTTAATATAGGAAAATGAAAGATGCTGTAGCTACGGCATCTTTTTATTTTGTACTTGTAAGTTAGAATCGGATTGAATCACGAAATTAGTTTTTCATTTTAGGGAAGAGAATTAAAAAGTTAAGTGAAAAGTTAAATTCGTGATTTAGATAAGGCATTGAAAATGTTACACTAAATTCAATTTTAGATGATAAAATAAGTTAGCTAAATGCCAAATAATGCAGTTATTTTATCATTATAAGCATATTTGGGCATCAGAAATAGGTAGCCGAACTTTCTGTGCAAGACTAAATTCCGCCTACCTTATTATTTGCAATACTAAATTCTTGAACTTAGTATTCTGCTATAAGATATGATATAAATAACACAACGGCAATAGAATGTCAATGGTAAGACGAACAGCAGAACTGTGCATATACGGTTCTTTTCAATAGTTCTATTTAGATAATTAGGAAATAGTTAAGCCACTACCAGGATCAATCATCTCAAATGCATGATAAAAATAGTTCGACTACCTTGAATGAAAACCGAGATTCTACATTTGAACAACTGCTGGAATTCTTGAATTTACGTCTAAAATAGTGGCTTTTCTGCTTTCATTTTTTATATTACACAGATATAATCAAACTATAACAGGCTTTTTTGACTGATTTTTGGGCATACTAAAGAGATGTCTGAAAATCTCTTAAAAAAAGTAAATTCCACACATCTGAATTTACTTATTCATAAAAATGAATTTGCCTGCAAAGTTTAATTCAACTTTTCTTAACTGAGAAGTAGTGGTTTTAACACTATTCTATCTGATTCAATTGCTTGTAAGTTTAATGTTTCTAGCAAGTTCGGATCATTTAACAACAGAGCCAGCTCAAATGGAGTACGACCATTTAAACTGGCTCTTGTTGTACTATTGATATTGTTTACCAGCAAAGTCATATCCTGCTGTGAAAAGTTATCCAACGATTGTCCCTTTGGAATAACCCTACGTATATACTCATGATTTTTCTCTAGTTTTCCTTTCTGCCAGGATGCTAGTGGATCACAATAAAATACCTTCGTACGGAATTCACCAGAATCTGTTTTTTCAATGGATTCAGGATCTTTAAATTCTGCCCCATTATCGGTTAGTATGACGGGGAAGTTTTTTCTAAAACTATCCAATCCCAAAAGATCTGTCAGCATATCAAAGATTTCTTTCACACATTTCTGGTTACAATCGTTCAGAAGAAAAATCAACATTAGACTACTGTTTCTAAAAAGCATGGTCATCATTACTTTTCCTTTGTGATTGGAACCATGAACTGTGTCCAATTCAACCACGTTCATATCATAATGTTCAGTGATATATTTCTGAAAGTCTTTATAGGTTCTACGTTCACGATAAGTGTAATCTTTAAGCGGTTCCGTACATTTCTTCTTTCGTGCTTTGTACTTTACCTTTTTAGGAAGATCAATGTTTCTCGCAGTGAAAATTCCCTGGTCAATATAATTGTAGAGTGTTTTGATCGAACAGGGAATTTCATCTTTATGGACTGTAAAAATATGAGCGATGGATTGCCCCTTCTGAATAAGCGGTGTGAGTAGACAATCCAATTCGTAGAGCTGCTGCCTGGATAGTGAAATTCCTTCTCTTGAAATTCTCAACTGTTCTATATAAGCGGTATGTGCGGCATTGGCCCTGTAGTAAAAATGTGGCTGCTTGCAATCATATATCATTCCACAGCCATTACATACGTAAGGCGCACGTTTTGTATACCTGCATGTTTCAGAACAATATCTCAGACACATGCTTCGACAGTCCGCCTTATGGCATAGATGACAACACCTGCTTTCAGGGCAATCATTGCAAAGATGTTGTATAGAGCATCTATATCTATTTAAACAATCATTGATATTTGATGTACGAAGCGTATCGCCTATGCGGTGCTTCCGAATTTCTTTTGAAATTGTGCTTTTATCCTTTCCTACTATTTGTGAGATATAGGTCAATGAATAGGAATGATTCAATCCCTCTTCAATATCATAACGGTCTTGAAGAGTAAGATGTTTCTGGTACTTGTCATTTGAATTTTCCATGTAGACTGCCTCCTTTTGGCAGGCAAATATCATGTGAATATTATACATCTTTTGCAAAGGTAAACTCTAGAGTTCATGCAAAACTAAATTCTAGAGTTATGTATGATTAAATTCTACTTATATTAATAAAATGATACTTCAAATTTCATTTAAGGAATAGTTCGACTAGATTTATGTGCAAGACTAACTTCATGTAAGATGAATTTACTATTGCAATCATGAAGTTACTTTTTCATTTTAGCGAAGAGAATTAAAAAAAGTATTGACTTAGAGTTAACTCAAAGTAGTATGATTAAAACAAGAATTAAACAAAATTTTATCTGTACTATTTATAATAAGATTATAAGCATACTATAAAAATTATATTGTGAAACAGCAATTAAGCTGCACTGAGGCTAGCTATGATAGAAATAAAGAGAATAATTATGGCTATGAATTTAAGGAGGACAAATTAATGAAAATAATTGAACAAGAATTATTAACAGGAGAAAGAGCATTATTTAACAGCGAAGCTTTACAAATTTCATACTCGACATTTGCTGATAGGGAGTCTCCGTTAAAGGAAAGTAAAAATATAAATATAGATCATACTATGTTTAAATGGAAGTACCCACTATGGTATTGTAGAAATATTGTGCTAGATGATAGTACACTTTTTGAAATGGCTCGTTCAGGAATTTGGTATACTGAAAATATTACTATAAAAAATACTATGATTGAAGCTCCAAAGACATTTAGGCGTGCAAAGGAAATTATATTAGAAAATGTTAATATGCCAAATGCGGATGAGACATTATGGAACTGTGATGATATTTCATTGAAAAATGTGACAGCTAAAGGAGACTACTTTGGTATGAACAGTAACAATATTAATGTAGATGGATTTCAGCTTGTGGGAAATTATTCCTTTGATGGAGGGAAAAATATCGAAATTCATAATGCAAGAATGTTGTCAAAGGATGCCTTTTGGAACTGTGAGAATGTAACGGTATATGATTCTTTTATTTCTGGAGAATATTTGGGATGGAATTCTAAGAATTTGACTTTTGTAAATTGTACTATTGAGAGTCTGCAAGGTTTATGTTACATTGAGAATCTTGTGATGAAAAACTGTAGATTATTAAATACTACTTTGGCTTTTGAATATTCTACAGTAGATGTACAAATTAATAATATGATTGATAGCGTCATGAATCCAGCATCAGGTATAATTAGAGCAGAAAGAATTGGGGAACTTATTATGGATGCAACTAAGATTGATCCTAAAAAGACGCAAATTATAGCGGAAGAAATAAGACATGCAGTATAGTCATTTTAATTCTATTCTTAAATATCCCTGCAGATTGGCAAAAATTCAAAAAATTGTAATGCAGTATATTGACATTTCAATGGTTGGAAGACTTGATGAAAATAATAAGATAGACGATAGATGAAAATTTTTGATAAGTAGAATGATTTATGGGGAGGATTTAAATTGAAGTACGATTTTGATACTATTATTAGTAGAAAAAATACAAATAGCGTTAAGTGGGATATTCCTCAAGAAAAAGACATTATCCCTATGTGGATAGCTGATATGGATTTTAAAACAGCAGATCCAATTATTAAAGCTTTAGAAAAGAGGGTGCAACATGGAATTTTTGGATATGCAGGAGTTCCAGATGAGTTTTATGAAGCTGAAGTTAAATGGTGGCTTCAAAGGCATAATTTTAAAATAGAAAAAGAATGGATCGAAGTTACAACAGGTGTTATACCATCTCTTTCAGCTGTTGTCCAAGCTTTTACGGAGCCTGGAGATAAAGTTTTAATTCAGTCACCTGTATATAATTATTTTAATTCATCTATAACAAACAATAAGTGCAGTATAGTATTAAATGAATTAAAATACAATGGTGATTTCTACGAAATTGATTTTAAAGATTTTGAAGAAAAGGCTGCAGACGAAAAAGTGAAAATTTTCATATTATGCAATCCTCATAATCCTGTTGGAAGAGTTTGGAGTGAAGATGAACTTAAAAAGCTAGGTGATATATGTATAAAGCATAATGTAATAGTATTAGTTGATGAAATTCATAGAGATTTAGTATATAGAGAAAATAAGCATATTCCTTTTGCAGCTATAAGTGAAAGTTTTTTAATGAATTCAATTACCTGTACAGCACCAAGTAAAACCTTCAATATTGCAGGGCTTAAAACTTCAAATATAATAGTAGTTAATGAGGAATACAGAAAAAAGGTAAATAGGTCATTAAATATAAATGAAACAATAGAACCTAATGCTTTTGGAATTGAAGCTTTAATTGCTGCTTATAATGAAGGCGAAGAATGGTTAGAACAATTATTGGATTATTTACAAGGAAACAGGGATTATTTAATTTCTTATATTAATGAAAGAATTCCTAAAATAAAGGTAGTAAAACCTGAGGCTACTTATTTAATTTGGATTGATTGCAAAAATATTGGAATAAGTTCAAAGGAACTGAGCGAGAAGATTTTTGAAAAGGGTAATTTAAGAATTAATGATGGACGTACATATGGTGAAATAGGTGAAGGTTTTATCAGAATAAATATAGCATGTCCTAGAGCATTACTGACAGAAGGATTAAAAAGGCTGGAAAAAGCTATTAAGGGAATTGAAATAGAGATGCTATAATTTGAACAAAAGGTTTTATAAATTAAAAAATTCAAACTTAATTATAATACTTTCAAGAGAATATAAAGCTTTATCTGAATAATAAGTATTAGAATTTTAAAAAACTCTATATACTGCTGAATAAGATATGGGATAATAATAAAGTGGCTGTTAAATAAAAGCAGCCACTTTATTATTAAAGATAAAATTGTTGTAGAATTAAAGTTTTCAGTCTTTTCGGACAACGCTAACTTTTTATTGCTAGGTTCTCTGCATAATATGAACAGCAATGAAATTGGATTATTTTTTTCTATATTCTGTTGGATTACATCCATAATATTCTTTAAATTTCTTATAAAAAAAGCTTGTATTTTCATATCCTATATTTCTAGCAACATCTATTACAGGCATATCAGAATTCTTTAAAAGGAAACTAGCCTTTTTTAATTTTGCTTCTTGAAGCACATAAGTAAAATTATTACCTTGAAATTTTTTTATAATAGAATTCAAATAATTAGGATGAAAGTGAAAATGTTCAGCAACAGATGCTAAAGTAGCATCTTTATAATTGTTTTGTATGTAAAGAATTATATCTGTAATTTTTGTATTTTTTAGTAAATAGTAATTTTCAGAATTAGATTGTTTTTGAAATATTTTCAATAGTTCATAAAAGATTATTATCATATAACTGTTAATAACTTCATTTGAACAAGGTGAAGTATCAAAATATTCACAAAGAACATCTGTCATTAACTTATTAAGTTTTTCTGAAGCTCCGGACTTAAAAAGCATATAATCATTGTAATCACTGCTTTGATATATTGCATGAATAAAAAAACTTGAAATCAAGTCATTTTCAGATAGACGATTTAGTAAGATATCATCAAGATGTTTTTTGCTCATAATACAATTTATAATAATATCATTTTCAGAAGTCTCCTCAATTGAATGTTTAGCATTTGTGTCCAATATGCAAACTTCGTCTTTTTTCATTACAATATTTTTTCCATTTACAGTTTGATGGAATTCACCTGAATAAACATAGATCATCTCAATATAATTATGATGATGCTCAGGTGTTTTAGTATAGCGCGGATGAGAAACAAATACAATATCATCCATTCTATTAAGTATGACATCAGTAGTTTTTTTATTAAAATCAATAAAAAATTTTTCTAAGGATATTCCTTTTGGAAGAGGAAATTTTCTCATTATATATTCATCAAATTTTGTATTTTTAATAAAAGATTTTAGTGAGTTAGTGTTTGTAGGATCTATATTGCTGGAAATAAACTTTTCATAAAAAGTATGTTCTCGCAAAAAAGTATCAAGCTCAAATGAATTCATATAAACCTCCATCTAATAAGTAACTATGGTGATTCAAATAGCAATACAAATTGTTGTTGTATATTATTATTTCAAATTTAATTGTTTTCAATAGTGTTTATATTAGTAATTTAGCATAGAAATAATTAAAATACAAATCTATATAATTAGTCTATTTTAGTTTTAAGAAAGTTATATAGAAGTTTGAGTTAGTTGTATAAAATATTTGAATTGGTTATTAAACAAGAAAAAAGTAAATGATAAAATGTTTACATGAAAGGCTTTTCAAAGAACAATTAACTATAACTAAAGAAAACGATTAATAAAATTAATACAGGAGGTCTTCATTATATATTAATTAAGAAAAATGAATAATAAAAATTTGTATTATATAAAAAGATACAATAATTTAAAAATACATAAATGAAATATCAAAACATGCATTGATTTTAAGGTATATAAATAGAGAAAAATGCAATGGAGGAAATATATATGAACAGTTTAGATAAAAATAATTCTTTTAATAAAAGTGAAAAACTATCATTTAGTGAAAAATTGGCATTTGGTGGAGGAAATATTGGTGCAACTTTAGTAATGCAGACAATATCATCGTTTTTAATGTTTTTTTATACAGATGTATATAAAATAAGTGCAGTTGCTGCAGGAAGCCTATTCTTAGTAGCAAGAGTATTGGATTCAATAGTTGACTTCAGTATGGGTTATTTAGTTGATAAAACTAAAAGCAGATGGGGGAAATTTAGACCATATGTAATGTTTGGCTGCTTACCATTATGTGTATTGGGAGTGTTATGTTTTACAGTGCCAGATTTTAATGATACAGGAAAATTAATATATGCTTATGCAACATATTTATTGGTAATGGTACTTTATTCAGTTGTAACAATACCTTGCACAGCAATTTTACCTGCTATTACACAAGATCCAGATCAAAGGGTTAAACTTAACAATTATCCTCAGTTTTTAGGGATGGCAGCATTAATGTTTGTAGTAACATTTACAATGCCTTTAGTAGAAATGCTTGGTGGAGGAAACCAAGGAAAAGGTTTCTTTACTACAATGGTTATATATTGTTCAATTGCTTTATTACTTTTTATATTTTGGTCTATGAAAGTAAGAGAAAGAATTGTTATAGAAAGTAAAGAAGAATTAATATTAAAGGAAGCATTACCAACTTTATTTAAAAATAAATACTTATTATTACTAGTAGGAACGTTTGTTTTTTATATGTCAGGTTTTACTATTAGAAATACTATCCAAATGTATTATTTAATTTATTCTGTTAAAAGACCAGACTTAATACCAACTGTTGGATTACTTTCTATGCTTCCATTAATTTTAACTATACTTTTAGTTCCAGTTTTAGTTGGTAAGATTGGTAAAAAGAATGCTTTAATGCTTGGAATTGCTATTGTGTTACTTTCCAATATAGGCCAATATTTTGTTAGCTTTGATAATATAACAATGATATGTGTATTAACTGTAACAGGCGGTATTGGTGGAGGATTATTTGTACCATTGGTATGGGGAATGCTTCCAGATACAGTTGATTATGCTGATTGGAAATTTGGTAAACGTACAGAAGGGATTATAAGTTCTACATTTATATTTGCTCAAAAAGCTGCTTCAGGCTTAGCTGGGTATATTGTAGGTATTGTATTAGTATTTGTTGGTTATATTCCAAATGCTATGCAATCAGCTGAGACAATGAAAGGTATATCATTCTTATATAATATAGCAGGAGCAATTTTAGTAGGGATAGCATTAATATTTATGTTATTTTATGATTTAGATGCCAAGAAATACAATAAAATCATAGAAGATTTGCATAATAGAATAAAGAAGGATTAGTTAACAAGTATATGCAATAAATATAATTTACGATAAGTATAGAAATGGAAGGTCAATTATGAAGATAGTTAGATTGAGAACAAATCATTTTAAAAATCCACTAGGTTGTAATGTAAGTGATTTAAGTCTTTCGTGGGTCGTTGAAGAAACAAATGCTAAAAAACAAGAAAGTGCACAAGTTATTATTAGTAACAATGATAAATTTAATTTAGAATCTATAATATATGATAGCGGTAAATGCAAAGATGCTGATAGTAGATCCTTTAGACCTAATATTAAACTTGAACCATGTACTAGATATTATTGGAAGGTTAAAGTTATAGGAGATAATGGAGATTTAGCAGAAAGTGATATAGCTACATTTGAAACTGGAAAAGTGAATGAATCTTGGAATGGCATTTGGATTACACCAGATCTTAATAAAGATGTTCATCCATATATGAGAAAAGACTTTGAAGTTGATGGGAGTATTAAGTCAGCTAGAGTTTATGCAACAGCAGCAGGAATTTATGAAATGGAAATTAATGGTGAGAAAATTTCGGAAGAATATCTTCTTCCTGGATATTCTGTTTATGATTGCTGGATGCAATATCAAACTTTTGATGTTACGAAGTATCTTAAACGAGGAAAGAATGTTATAGGAGCGATGCTTGGAAAAGGATGGTTTTCAGGACGCTTTGGTCTTGGAGGGCTTGAAAATACTTATGGGGATAGAATGGCGCTTATATGTGAACTTATAATAACTAAAGAAGATGGAAGCAAAATGATTATTGCAACTGATGAAAGCTGGAAATCTCATGCTGGACCAATTTCTAAAAGTGGTATTTATGATGGAGAACATTATAATGCAAACAATGAAATAAATGATTGGTCAAAGGAAACTTGTGATGATAGCAATTGGACTGGTGTAAAGCCAATAGAATTAAAGGTTGGAGCTATGGAAGAACGTTTAAGTCCACCTATTATAAAACATGAATATTTTAAGCCAAAAAAAATAATTACACCAAAAGGAGAACTTGTTTTAGATTTTGGTCAAAATATGGCAGGTTGGGTAGAATTTGAGGTTAACCTTCCAAAGGATGCTAGAGTTTTTATGCAATATGGGGAACTACTTCAAAAAGGATATTTTTATAGAGATAATTTAAGAAGTGCAAAAGCAGAATATGAATACATTTCAAATGGTAAAAAGTCTCATGTAAGACCTCATTTTACTTATTATGGCTTCCGCTATGTAAAAGTAGATGGGATAGAAAATCTTAATCCAGATGATTTCAAAGCATATGCTATTCATTCACATATGGATGAACTCGGAGAAATTAAGACTTCAGATGAAAGAGTTAATCGTCTGATTTTAAATGCAAAATGGGGTCAAAAAGGTAATTTTGTAGATATTCCAACTGATTGTCCACAAAGAGATGAACGCATGGGATGGACTGGAGATACTCAAGTATTCTCAGGAACAGCAAGCTTTTTTACAGATACAACAGCTTTTTATAATAAGTATATGAAAGAACTTAGAGAAGAACAAAAATTAATTAATGGATCAGTACCTGTAATAATTCCACGTGTCAGAAACCAAAGAGAAGTAGGAACAGGTCATGGTTCAAGTGCTTGGGGAGATGTAGCAACTATTCTTCCATGGACTACTTATCTTTACTTTGGAGATAAATCTATGCTTGAAAAGCATTATGCTGCCATGAAAGCTTGGGTAGATTATATTATTAGAGAAGATGAAGCTGATGGTGGAAAACGTCTTTGGCAAACAGGAGACCATATAGCAGATTGGTTAGCACTTGATAATCCTGATAAAAGTGACATTTTTAATGGAGGAACAGATCAATATTATGTTGCAACTGTATACTACTATTATTCAGTAAAATTAGCTGCTGATACAGCAGAAGCTATTGGAAAGAAGGATGATGCAGAATATTATAGGAAGATTCAAAAGGAAGTTAAAGAAGCCTTTTGCAATGAATACATTACTCCAAATGGAAAGATTTCTATAGATACACAAACAGCTCATGTACTTGCATTATTTATGGATTTACTTCCAAAAGAACATATCAATAGAGTAGCTGAAGCCTTAAAGACAAAGCTAGTAGATAAAGGTATACATTTAGACACAGGATTTGTAGGAACACCTTATATATGTAGAGTGCTTTCTAGCGTAGAAGCAAATAATTTTGCTTATAAATTATTAATAAATGATGATTTTCCAAGCTGGCTTTATAGCATAAATAAGGGAGCAACTACAATTTGGGAACGTTGGAATTCAATAAATACAGATGGATCTGTAAGTAGTACTGGGATGAACAGTATGAATCATTACGCATATGGTTCGGTAGTTGAATGGATTGCTAGAGATGTGTGTGGATTAAATCCTGTTTTTGATAAACCAGGCTTTAAGAAAGCTCTTATTAAACCTCAGCCTTTTGCATACTTAAAGAATGCAAATATTAAATATAAATCAGCTTCAGGAACTTATGTGAGCAGTTGGGAACTTTCAGAAGATGAAAAAGTTAAATATGCTTTTGATGTACCATTTAATTGTGAAGCTGAAATAATTCTTCCAGATGCTAAACTTACTGATGTGGTTTTAAAAGGTGATAAACCTATTAATATTGAAGAAAGAGATGGAAATGTAATATTAAAGGTAGAGGCTGGTAAATTTGAAGCAGTGTACAAGCCAACTCAGGATTATTATCCTTGCTTAAATATAAATAGTTCACTAAAAGATGTTTTAGAAAATGAAGAAGGAATAGAAATTCTTCGTAAATATATAGGAGCGAGTTTAGATGGATTTCAAAATATTCCTGAATTACGTGATATGTCATTTAATAAACCACTTACAGCTAATCCGATTTTTGGGCCACTATCTCTTTTAAATCAAGAACAAATTGATGCATTAGCAATAGAGTTAAGCAAGTGCAGAGTTAAAATTTAAATAGAAAAAGTGTCAATTTAAGCAATATTACAGTAGATATGAGTTTGTAAGAGAAACTAAACAGAGACATGTTAGGGATGTTGTAAAATTTTATGACATCCCTATATAAATAGAAAAGATTAAAGACAGTAATTAGCGGTATTTTTATTAGCGGCTGAATATAGATTATTAGCTTCAGCATTTTTATCAATATTATTTGGTATGCTGATAGCAATTTTAAAAAAGAATATGGAGGTATGATATGAAAGTATTAGATTTTTTTAAAGTTGAAAAAATTTCAGAGAGTATTACTAGAATTTTTGGTACAACTGGTGAATTAATGTATTTAGCACAAGGAAATAATAAAGCAGCGCTTATAGATACTGGAACTGGTGTTGGTAATTTATGCGAATATGTTAAAGAACTTACGGATAAGCCGATTGTAGTAATTATTACTCATGGACATGTAGATCACGCATCTGGAGCGCCAAATTTTGAAGAAGTATACATGAATCATGCTGATGATGAAGTTTATAAGGAACATATTGATTTTGAAGTGCGTAAAGGTTATGTTCAAGCCCAATACAGAGATTTTGATAAGATTATAGAGAGTGATTATGTACAACCAAAGAGCTCCTCAGTTTATAAGGAATTAAGAGAAGGTGATACATTTGACCTCGGAGGAATAACCTTAGAAATTTATAATGCAGCAGGGCATACAAAAGGACAAATGGCAGTTCTTTTTAAGGAAGATAGAATATTAATGACTGGAGATGCGGCAAATCAAGCAACTTTTCTATTTGATAAATATTCCCTTGGGATAACTAGTTATGAAAAATCCATGAAAGATTTATTATCAAAAACTGAAGGAAAATTTGATAAGATACTTTTATCTCATGGAACAGGTGATGCACCAAAGGAATTATTAGAAAATATTATTAGTTTGTGCGAGGATATTAAGACTGGAAATTCTGATGATATACCATTTGATTTTATGGGTCAGAGAGCATATATTGCAAAAAAGGCAAATGAAAAATTTGAGCGTATTGATGGTAAATTTGGAAATATAATTTATTCAAAAGAAAAAGTTAATAAGTAAGTCTAATAAAAGGATGTATGTTGTAAAGAAGTTTGGATTATAAAAAACAGTATGTATTCAAAATAGATTTAGTTAATAAAGTTTTGCCATAATACTGTGGCAAAACTTTGCTTGAACAGAAGCTGTATTAAGAAAAATAATAATATATAATACGTATAGGCAGGTGAGCGTATGTATTTAAACGATAAACGTTTTTTAAAATTATTTAAATTACTTTCTAATAGTAAAGCTCCTTTGAAAAGTGAGGAGATATGTGAGAAATTAGATATTGCACCAAGAACTTTACGGAATGATATTAAAAAGTATAAATCAATATTTTCAGAAAATGGGGTTGTATTAGTATCTAAACCAGGAGTTGGATATTCCTTTGAGATTTTTGATAAAGATTTATATTATAAATTTATTCAAGAAATTGTAAAAAACGAAACGCAAGGGCAGTATTTAATACCAGTTTATCCAGAAGAGAGAATAAATTATTTAATAAAATTATTGTTAAGTACTGATAACTATATAAAAATAGAAGAATTAGAGGAACAACTTTTTGTAAGTCGTTCAACTTTAACAAATGATTTAAAAGAAGTTAGGGAAAGGCTTGAATATTATCATTTAGATATTGAAAATAAACCTAACTATGGAATGAAAATTATTGGCGAAGAATTTAATAAAAGAGCATGTATTTCAAAATATTATTTTTACACAGACACATATGATACTGTTGTCTTAAATACAGTAAAAGAAGAGAATAAAGAGCTTATTAATAAAATATTGTATGATACTATCACTAAAACTGATTTTACACTTACGGATATAGGTTTTCAAAATCTTGTGATACATCTTGTAATTGTACTAATGAGAATTGATAAATCAATCGAGGATGAAAAAATTGAAGATATCTATAAAAATCTAGAATATGAAAAAGAATTCAAAATAGCATGTTTACTTGTAAGTAAGTTAGAAGCACAATTCAATGTAAAGTTCCCTAAAAAGGAAATATACTATATAACAATTCATTTATTGGGTAAAAAATCATTACAATATAGTAATGATGCTTTAGCGATTAGCCAGGACACCCAAGATCTGATGAATTATATATTTAAACATATAAAACAAAACTTCAAATTAGATTTTTCACAAAATTTTGAACTATTTACTTGTTTAGCCCTGCATTTCCAACCTATGATGAATCGTTTAAAATATGGGCTTTATATTGATAATCCTTTAATTGATAAGATTAAAAATGAAAATCAATTAGCGTTTGAAATATCTCTATATGTTGGAAGTATTATTAAGGAAGTAAAAAAGTTTGATGTTAATGTTAATGAAATTGGATATATTGCATTACATTTTGCATTGGCTCTTGAAAGGCTTCACGAAGAAGTAAGAAGTAAAAATATAATTGTTGTATGTGCAAGTGGAGCCGGAAGTTCACAAATTTTATTATATAAATTAAAACAAAAATTCAAAAACTATATTAATAATATAAAAGTGGCAAAACTATATGAATTATTAGATATAGACCAAAGTAAATATGATTACATTATATCAACTGTTCCAATTGTAATTAATACTCAGATCCCTGTCATTAATGTACAATATTTTTTAGATGAAAACGATGTTGAATTAATAAAAAACATATTTGCTGAAAATGAAAATGACTATTCTTTCATAAATGAATACTTTAAGGAAAACTTGTTTTTTAAAGATTTAAAAGGAACTACAAAAGAAGAAGTACTTAAAAATATGTGTTATGCAATCAATAAAGAAATTGATATTCCATTAGATTTTTATAATTTAGTTATGGAAAGGGAAGAGATGGCATCAACAGAATTTGGCAATAATATTGCACTGCCACATCCGATTACACCTATAACTAATTCAACTTTTGTAGCTATAGGAATGCTTGAGAAATCAATAAAATGGGATAAACAACAGGTAAAGTTTGTGTTTTTAATCAGTACACAAAAGGATAATACTGAATCTTTAAGTTTATTTAATGAGAGCATAACTGCTTTAGTTTTTAATAAGAAGGCAATGGTTAAATTAGAAAAGGAACCAACTTTAGAGAATTTTAAAGATATTATAAAAGAAATGGCTATGCAAGAAAGAGAAAATACTATTGACAATATATTCGAATAATAAGCTTAGTTATTTTATAAAAGGAGAATTTATATATGAGAATAGTAATTTGTTGCTCCCAAGGAATGTCATCGAGTATATTTGTCAGAGCCTTACGAAAAGAGATAAAGGAAGAAAATTTAAAATACACTGTAGCATCAATAGGTATATTTGAATTATCAAAATATATAGATAAGGTTGATGTTGTGCTTCTTGCACCACAAGTAAAATATGCCTTCAAAGATATTTCGCAAATAAGTAAAACATATAGTGTACCTACAATATTAATTAACGAAGGTGACTATGGAATTATGAATGTGAAAAAAGTCTTAAAATATATAAAGAATGAGCACAATCTAAAATAACATGCCATAATAATTATATTAAATTAGTTAGATAGAATATGTAGAAATGCTTATTCTATTTTTTTTTGACAAGCATTAATTTAAATTATTTTAAATTAGATAATTGATTAATAAAATGCCACAGTTATGTGGCAGTTTATTGAGTTAACATATATATCAACATACTTTATTATAAGTACATAAGGCAAAGCAAATAGTTAATTATAGAAAGAGGTAGTAGTAATGAGAAAAATCGTATTATTATGCAATGCAGGAATGTCTACAAGTGCTTTAGTAACAAAAATGAGGCAAGCTGCTGAAAAAATAAATTATGAATGTGAAATTAATGCATATGCAGCAGCAGAGGCTTCAAATGTAGCTAAAGAGGCAGATATTGTGTTCTTAGGACCACAAGTTAAATATATGCTAAGTGAAGTTAAAGAAAAAGTTAATCCAGTTCCAGTGGAAGTTATTGACATGATGGTGTATGGAATGATGGATGGTGGAAAAGTTATTAGTAGAGCAAAACAAATATTAGGAGATGCATAAATGGAAGGATTAGAATTAATAAGTTTCAAAATTATATCAGCAGTAGGAGAAGCAAGAAGTAATTATATTGAAGCAATTAGAGAAGCTAAAAAAGGAAATTTTGAAAAGGCCGATACCCTTATAGAAGAAGGGGCAAAGATATTTATAGAAGGTCATCATGCACATTTTGAATTAATTCAACAGGAAGCAAGTGGAAATTCAGTTATACCAACATTAATGCTGATGCATGCTGAAGATCAATTAATGAGTGCAGATGCATTTAAAATTATAGCACAAGAGTTTATTGATGTTTATAGAAATGCAAACTCTAAATAAAATTGTATTTAAAATATGGGAATTATGTTCCCATATAGATTATGTAATCGTATAAAAACTATAATAAGGTTTTAATACGAAAATATTAAAAGTTAATATTATTAACAATATTAATAATATATAAAAAAATAGGGGGAATTTAAATGGCTATTAATTTAGACAAAGTTCAAGAAAAAATACAACCAATAACAGCTGCAATTGGACAAAATAAATATTTGCAGGCCGTAATGAAAGGTATGATGATGATATTACCTGCTACAATAATGAGTGCCTTTGCAACTTTACTAAAAATATTTCCAATCCCTGCATATCAAAATTTCATCGCAAGTAATGGACTGGCAAAATATTTTGATGTGCCTATAAATTTTACAAATAACTTTATGGCAGTACTTGTTGCATTTGCAGTAGCTTATGCATTAGCACAAAGTTTTCAAGTTGATGCATTTCCAGCTGGATTATTATCTATGGTATCATTCTTTATTCTTACACCATATACTTTGGGAGAAATGGGGCCTATGGGGCAAGCATTTAATATTTCTAATCAATGGTTAGGTTCTCAAGGAATGTTTACTGGAATGATTGTTGCATTTGTAACAGCTAGATTATATGTGGCTATTGTCAAAGGCGGAATTGTTATAAAAGTACCTGACAGTGTTCCAGAATTTATTGCCAAATCATTTTCGAGTTTAATTCCAGGTATTATAATATTATCGATGTTTACAATTATTTCAGCAGTATTTAGCAATACTAGTTTCGGAAGTATACACACATTAATTTATACATTCTTACAAGCACCTTTAACTTCATTAGGTTCAGGAATTGGATCTGTTGTTATAGTTGCTGAATTAGCAGCATTATTATGGTTCCTTGGACTTCATGGTCATGCTGTTACATTAGGAGTAGTAGCTCCAATATGGCAGGCAATGGATGCTCAACAGCTTGCTGCATTTTCGTCAGGAAGTGCATTACCTAATGTTACAGGGTTTGCTTTCTTTATGACTTACACAGCAGGAAACTTATTACCATTTGCAATTATGTTAGCATTCATGGCTAAAAGTGCAAGATATAAAACTTTAGGTAAAGTTGCTGTTGTTCCAGCAATATTTACAATTGGTGAACCATTAGCGTATGGTGCTCCGTTAGTAATGAATTTTGCTTTCGCAATACCTTATATAATACTAGATGGTGTTATAATGGCATTGGCTTATTATTTCACTGTTGCTGGAATTATTCCACCAGTAGCAGGTGTAAATACACCAGCAGGTACACCGATATTTCTTTCAGGATTTATACAAGGCAGCTGGAGAATCGCTGTGTTTCAAGTTTTAGCATTTGTAATTAGATTCGTATGTTGGTATCCGTTCTTTAAAATGGCTGATAATACAGCGGTAGAGGAAGAAAGAAAAGTAGAATTAGAAACTGCATAATTTGAATAAGTTCTTATCTTATTAGGTATTTTGCTAAATTAAGATAAGAACTTTTTCTCAATTGAACAACTTATGATATTTTGGAAGGTTTTTAATAAAACTTCTAATTATACATAAATTAAATAATTGGAGGTAATTGGAATGATTAATGAAACTTATTTGTTATGGGAAAAAGAAGAGCATACTTACTCTGTTAAAGGTAACTTTATACCCAATGTCGTTACTTATATTCATGAAAAAGATACTGAATTAAGGCCAGCTATGATAATAGTTCCAGGTGGAGGGTATTGTGTAGTATCAGACACAGAAGCTGAAATTGTAGCAAAGGAGTTTTATAATAAAGGATATAATACATTTGTTGTTACGTATACAACAAATCTATTGATGACAACACCGTTAAAGTTTCAGCCTTTGAAGGATCTATCCAAAGCTGTTAAGTTTGTAAGAAAAAATGCAAAACAATTTTCTGTAGACCCTAATAAGGTAGTTATATGCGGATTTTCTGCGGGAGGGCATGTTACTGGAAGCTTGTCAGTTCATTTCGATGCAAGAGAACTAGTTCTTGATTCAGAATATGAAGGGGTAAACAATCGTCCAGATGCAGTGATCTTATCATATCCGGTTATTACTTCAGGAGAATATGCTCATAAAGGTTCATTTAAAGCACTTTTAGGAGAAGATGCAAATTTGAAGGAATTAGAATATATGTCGTTAGAAAAGCAAGTAAATAAGAATACACCTCCAACATTTTTATGGCAGACAGCAACAGATGACGTTGTACCAGTGGAAAATAGTTATTTATATGTAGAGGCATGTAAGAAACATGGAGTAACCTTTGAACATCATGTGTTTGGAAATGGAGGACATGGAATGTCCTTAGCTAATGAAGATTGGGCATCTGGAAATTTCGGTAGAGATTATACTATGGAGCAATATTATGAAAATATACAATTTATGATAGATAATAATATGGAATTGCCTTCTCCGTTTAATAAGATTAGAGAGATTTCTAAAGGTGCACGGGCTAGGGATGTAATCAAAGAAGAAATAAAGAAATTGGCAGTGCAGAAACAGAGACAATCTGATAAAGGAATTGCAATATGGCCAGAACTAGCTCATAACTGGTTAAAAAAAGTACTGAGCATTTAGGAGTGCATTAGGATTAGGAGGAGTTATCGAATATGGAAATGAGCAATATTAAAATTAATAATGAGGATTTATGTATAAAAGTAGATTCCAATTCATTAATGATAAGTTGGATTACAGATGTAAAACAAACAGCTTATGAAATTATAATAGCAAAAGAAAATGTTAATATTTATGAAGGCAACAAAGTAAGCTCTGCTGATAATATAATTTATATAAAAGATTTACAATTAGAGCTAGAAACAGAATATATAGTTTTAATAAGATTATGGAGTGAATTTGATAATTGTATTAAAAGTACAAAATTCAGAACAGCAGTGTTTGGTGACTTTGTTGGTAAATGGATATCAAATGGTGAAAAATTAGAAAATGAAATCGACTATTATAAGGATAATAGAAATTGTTTAATTAGAAAGAAATTTGATGTCAATAGTGGAATAAAGGAAGCTTTTTTATATATTGTTGGATTAGGATATTATAATGTATATATAAATGGCACAAAAGTTGGAAAGGCTGAATTAAATACTGATTGGACGAATTATTCTAAATGTGTTTACTATGATGTGTATGAGGTCAGTAAATACTTAACTAAGGGCGATAATATAATTTCTGTAGAATTAGGAAATGGATGGTACAATCCAGCACCATTAACATTGTTTGGAAAGTATAATCTTAGAGATGTATTAGACATTGGAGAGCCAAAATTAATTGCTGACTTAAGAATAAGCACAAATTCCAATGAAAAGTTGATTATAGCAACAGATGAATCGTGGGAAACAGCTAAAGGGGAATATCTTTTTAATAATATATATTTAGGTGAAAGATTTGATGCAAGATTAGTTAACGAAACTTGGAAAGAAGTAAATTCTGTAGATATTACATGGGAAAATGCTGTATTAACAACAGCACCAGGTGGGAAATTAAATGCCAGCTTTATTGAAAAGAGTGAAAAAACTAAAAGTGTTGAGGTTAAAAGTGTGACAATAAATGAAAATAAAAATGTATTAATAGATTTTGGAGAAACAATAGAAGGATTTATTGATATTAGATTTAGTGGAGAAGCTGGGCAAGAAGTAGAATTAATTTATGGAGAAAACTTAAACCCAGATGGAACAGTAAATGTAATTTCAACTCTAGCAGGATTCGTTGGAAGATTTTTTGGGGATGATCAAGTACCAGGAGGACCTGGAACGCCTAAAATTGCAGATCAAAGAGATCTATGTATTTTAAATGATGGGACAACACATTATGTAAATAAATTTACCTATCATTCTTTTAGATACGTTGAAGTTAAAGGAACAAAAATAGAAAATATTAATGAAATTAAAGCTATATATGTAAATACAAAATTAAAAGAAGTTGGTTCATTTGAGTGTTCAAATGAATTATTTAATAAATTATATTATGTTGCAAGGGATACAAAATTAAATAATATACATTCACTTTTTGAAGATTGTGCAAGAGAGAGATTTGGATATGGTGGAGATTTAGTGTGTTTAGCAGCTTCTCAAATGTTTATGTTTGATACAGAAAATTTATATGAAAAAGTAATGAAGGATTTTAGGTACGACATAAGAGAAAATGGAGGAGTTCCAGAAACAGCACCTTATATGGGAATAAAAAGTAATGGTACAGGAGATGGAGCAGGCCCACTTGGATGGCAATTAGTATATACCTATATAATTAAAAAATCTTATGAATATTACGGCAATGCAAGGCTTGTAGAAAGTGAATATAAGTATGTAAAAAATCAAGTGGATTACTTAATCAGTCTTGGTCTTGAGTATTTATCAAAATGCTGTTTAGGTGACTGGGGAAGTGTTGATGGTGTTGAAGTTAACAACAGAAAACAATCTCCTGCACTTGAATTTACAGCAAGTTGTTTTTACTATTATCACATATATTTAGTATCTGAATTTGCTCAAATAACCGGTAATGAAGAAGATTATATTAAATATAGAACTAAAGCAGAAGAAGTAAAAGATACGATTATTAGTATATATAAAAATGATGATGGTACTTATGCAGATAAAAGCCAAACAAGTTATGCATTTGCTTTATTCTTTGATTTAGCGAATGAACCTGAAAAGCTTGCAAAAGAATTTGCAGATAAAATAAAAGATAAAAATTATTATGTGACTTGTGGTATTTTTGGAATGTTTATGACATATGAAGTTTTAAATAAATATA
This sequence comes from Clostridium saccharoperbutylacetonicum N1-4(HMT), assembly GCF_000340885.1. Taxonomy (NCBI): domain Bacteria; kingdom Bacillati; phylum Bacillota; class Clostridia; order Eubacteriales; family Clostridiaceae; genus Clostridium; species Clostridium saccharoperbutylacetonicum. The sequence continues at coordinate 3,162,794 of NC_020291.1, forward strand.
ATCATCAAGATATTATTTATAAATGGATTAATAATAGAGGAGATAATACTTTTTATAGTATGCTTGAGAGAGGTCAAAGTACTTTAAGTGAGTATTTCATTTATGGAGAACCAGGTTCAGATAATCATGCAATGTATAGCTCATATATACAATGGTTCTATGAAGGCTTGGCAGGAATAAATATTTCTAAAAAAACATATGGTGCAAAGGATGTATTTATAAAACCATATTTTGAAAAAGAAATAGATTTTGTTAAGTGTAGGTATAAATCAATACAAGGTGATATTGTGAGTAATTGGAATAGAAATGAAAATATTATTTCCTTGCATATTGAAAAGCCTATTAATTTAGAGTCTTGTTTATTAGTTTTAGATAAAAAATATAAACAATCTCTTCAAGAATTCAAAATAGAAAAAGAAGATGAAAAATATGTTTATATAGATATATCGGCTTTTAATGAGGAAGTAAATGTGAAAATATACGAAAGCTATAATGCGTAATGAAAAAAGTGGCAAACAGTGGAATTTTTGAGTGAGAAAATAGTTAAGTAAAAAAAACAAGCAAATATAAGCTAAGGATGTTGTAAGATTTTATAACATCCCTATTCGAGTATAATAATATTTATAAAAGGAAGTGGTAGTATTCTATTTGTTAAGCAATGTAATTGGATCAGTAAATATGAACAAAAATATGTAAAAATGTATATGTCTTAATAAAGTGCCACAATTATGTGGCATTTTATTGAGTGCACAAATAATTTAATATATTTTATAATAAATGCATAAATGAAAAGGATTTCCTTTGCTGTAACAATCATCAAAGAAATTTCATTTATATAAAATATATTTTAAATAAATATACAGGGGGAAAGTATATGTTAAAAAGAGTTACAAAAGTTACAAGTTTATTAGTAGCTGCTGCATCAATTGTATCGATAGTTCCAGTTATGGCAGCAGATATTAAAAAATTTGATGCTAAGGAAGGCACTATCTATAATGCAATTGTAAAAGGCGGAGGAAAAGCCATAATTGATGGGGAAATAAATGGTGAAGATGAAGCAATTTATTATGTTGCAGGTGGAAAATATACTAAATTAGATAATGCAAGTCCTGGGGATGAAATAAATGATATTGTTGAAGATAAATATCTAAAAATGAACGACGGTGACTATTATATAGACTTGACTAATGGAGAAAAGACAGAAAAGTATATTGATCAAAATATAAAAGATGACAGAGCAGAGGCTTTGAGAAAAAAATAAAAAGCGATAATGATGGTAGATTTAAAGAATCAGAATATACAGGCAAAATTGTAGCAGCAGATTGTGTTATTGGAGGGGCTACAACTACTTGGAGCCAATATCAATATGAATTAAAAACACCGAGTTTAATAGGGCAAACAAAATCTAAAATTTATGCTGATCCTAATGGAAATTATGTTGATGCAGATTATAACGTAGGTAAGGTTAAGGTGTATATTACAACAGGTTCTAGTATTACTATTGAAAATACAGGAGATACTTATGATGCAAAGGCTGCAGATGGAAAAATCTATGAATATAGAGCTCAAATTAAAGCTGGATTTCAAGTACCACCACCTGGAGCACCACCATTCAACGATTCACCATATTGTGAAAATCCGGATGATTTTTATAGAATAGCAGAACTGTCAATATGGAGAAAAGAAAAAGTAGGTGGAGATGGTTTATTCCATAATATAACAGATTCGGTTGTTTTTGGTGCGACAAATAACCACCATCCTGCTGTACTTGGCAGTTCCGATGCTACGTATTATAGTACTGGAAATAGTGATGCTGCTAATGAAGCTGCTTCTAATGATTATGTAGAAGTAATGCAAAGTATTTCAAAAGCACAAGATTCAGGAGAAGTAGATGGAATAAAATATGCAAAGGATGTAAAATCTTATTTTGTTACAGATAAAGATGGGAATACAGAAAACATACTTGGTTTGGGTACTGATGGTTCTGGTTATGCTATGATGTCAGGTAATCCATATGGACTTCAAAGTGTTCTTATTGATGGAGCTAACAAAAAAGTATACGCACAAACTGTTAGCTTTAAAACAGAAAATGGTTATAGCTATATAGATTTAGGTGATAAAGACGATACTAGTTTCGATGATTTTCAAACAGGAGGTGGGCAACTTTTTGTTTTAGATGGAGGATACATAAAGAAATGGAATAACAAAGATGCCTTTGAGAAATTATATAAAGTGGATGGCGGTATGAATAAAATGTCTGTCGATAATCCTGGTGGCATAATTGTATGGAATCAAGATGATGAAATGTATTCTGTAATAGATATACCTCCAACAGCTCCAGCAGGAGATAAAACAGCAGTTGTTGTAAAAACAGGTTGGATAAAAAATGATGATGGAACTTGGTCATATTTCAAAGCAGATGGAACTAAAGCTACTGGGTGGCAAAATATTAGAAATAATTGGTACTATCTAAATGCTTCTGGCGTAATGCAAACAGGATGGATTAATGATAATGGAATTTGGTATTATTGTACAGGATCAGGAGAAATGCTTTCTAATACAACTATAGATGGGTATGCATTAGGCGCTAATGGAGCTTGGCAAGGTAATTCGTCAGATATTTCTGGAAAATTAAACTTAGTAAAAAGTGATAAAGTAGCAAATTATAATTACTATATTTATGATGCTGCTAAAGATAAATATCAATCAATAAGAAGTGATATTTTAACACCTAAATATTACATTTTTGCAGGCAATAAAACTAAGGCAGAAGCTAACGAGTTAATTGCAAAACTTGGATTATTAAAGAATGTTCAAGATTGGGCAGGACAAGTATATGTTGTAAATCCAATAGATGGTAAGACATATGGAAATGATGATAAAGAAGCCTTTATAGACTTAGTTGGAGGAGCAATCAGCAATGTAAAGATAATCGGAATTGATGATGGTGCAACATTTGCTAATAATTATCTTTCACAATCATGCTATTTTGTAGCAGGTATGATGCTATATGGTGGACAAATAAATGAAAATGTAGCCAAAACTGATGTAGTACCTGTATATTTAAGTAATAGTGGGAATACAGCAATTGATTATTATAAACAGTTAAATAATTCTACAGTAGAAAGTAAAAGTGATAAATATTCATTATATACTAATGCAGATAAACCATTGCAAGCTGTAGCAGTAGCATCAAACCAAGAAACCCTAGCAGAAGCTTTTAATAATGCATGGGACAGTGTTTTATCAAAAAATTATCGTCAACATAATAATACAGCAGAATTTTATAATCTTAGTGCAAGAAGTGCTACTAAAGATTATGAATTGATAAAAACGCCTATTTTTAAAGATTTAGGAATAACTTATAATCAAGAAATTAATCAAAGTGTGTCAGGTATGAATGGAAAATATACTTGGTTTGAATATGTACCTAACACTGTTACATCAAGTAAGGCTAAAAGTGTACCTTTAGTAATATCATTACATGGAAATCAAAATGACCCAAGAATCCAAGGCGATTCTACAGGATGGCCTGAATTAGCTGCAAAAGAAAACTTTATAGTAGTATCTCCTGAATGGCAATCAAAAGATTCTAATTACTTCAATGTTGATGGCTTAGGCGATGATGGAGTTATAAATTTAATTAAAGACTTACAAGTTAAATATCCTCAAATTGACCCATCTAGAATTTATGTAAATGGACTTTCGCTTGGTGGTGCAGAATCTTTCAAATTAGGGTTAAAGAATAGCAATATATTTGCAGGTGTAGCTATTACTTCTGGAGTTAATGTATTTGCAGATGAAGTTACAAAAATAGCAGATACTTATAAAGGTGGAGAAGTTCCATTATTATATATGTGTGGAGATCATGACTTCTTCCAAATGATTCCTGTAGATGGAAGCAGTAAATTTGGAACTCAATTCTTATTTGGTAAACAAGTATGGGATGAAGATAAAAATGTACATATCTTTAGTTCATTACAAGCTTATGAAAAAGTAAATGGATTACCAGTGAGTGAAATGAATATGAAAGCTAATGAATACTATGGTATTGCTCTAGATAATCAACGTTGGACTAAATTAGGTGATAAGGATATGTATGTAGGAACATTATCGAATAATAATGGAGTGGTTATGGAATTAGCAGCAGTTAAGGATTTAGCTCATTGGAATTACAAACCAGAAGCAGAATATCAATGGAATTTCCTTAAGAAATATAGTAGAAACACTGAAACAGGAAAACTTAATTTTAATAAGTAAAAATATAGAATAAACTTTAAGCATTAAAGGAGGTTAAATCCTCCTTTTGCTGTTGATGTGGGAAATACAAGTTTATTTTAGATAAAATTATATTAACTAATAAATGGAGGTAGAGTTATGTCAATTAAATTTCCAGAAGGGTTTTTGTGGGGCGGGGCCACTGCTGCAAATCAATTTGAAGGAGCATATAATGGAGATGGGAAAGGTTTATCAATTCAAGATATATTGCCAAAGGGATTGAGGGGGCCTATAACGGCTGAACCAACAGATGATAATATGAAGCTTATAGGAATTGATTTTTATCACAGATATAAAGAAGATATAAAACTATTTGCAGAAATGGGATTTAAGGTATTTAGATTATCAATTGCATGGTCAAGAATATTCCCAAATGGTGATGATAAAGAACCAAATGAAAAAGGTCTGCAATTTTATGATAACGTATTTGATGAATTAGCTAAGTATGGAATTGAGCCTTTAGTTACAATTTCACATTATGAAACACCATTAGCTCTTTCTAAAAATTATGATGGATGGGTTGATAGAAAGCTTATAGGATTCTTCGAAAATTATGTTAAAACAATATTCACAAGATATAAAGACAAGGTAAAATACTGGATTACATTTAATGAAATAAATTCAGCATTGCACTCACCTTATATGAGTGCAGGTGTATGGACTCCAAAAGAACAATTAAGTAAACAGGATTTATATCAAGCTATGCATCATGAATTAGTGGCAAGTGCACTTGCAGTTAAAATTGGTCACGAGATAAATCCAAAATTTAAAATTGGATGTATGATTCTTGGAGTACCTAATTATCCATTATCTTCAATGCCAAGTGATGTTATTAAAACAATGCAACAAGATAGAGAAAATCTTTTCTTTGCAGATATTCACGTAAGAGGAAAATATCCACGATATATGGATAAATTTTTTAAGGAAAATAACATAGAAGTAAAAATGGAACCAGAAGAGGAAGAAATACTAAAAAATACAGTAGACTTTGTTTCATTTAGTTATTATATGAGTTCATGCGCGACTTCAGATACTGATAAGAATAAAAAAGGAGAGGGAAATATAATTTCAGGAGTACCAAATCCATATTTAAAGGCATCTGAATGGGGATGGCAGATAGACCCAGAAGGATTAAGATATATTTTAAATCAGCTATATGACAGATATCAAAAACCACTATTTATAGTAGAAAATGGTCTAGGGGCTGTGGATGAATTAATAATAGATGAAAATGGAAATATGACTGTAAATGATGATTATAGAATAAACTATTTAAATGATCATTTAGTTCAAGTTGCAGACGCTATTGAAGATGGTGTTGAACTTATTGGATATACTACTTGGGGATGTATAGATTTAGTAAGTGCATCAACAGCTGAATTTAAGAAAAGATATGGTTTTATATATGTAGATAGAAATGATGATGGTAGTGGAACGTTAAAAAGATATAAGAAAAAAAGTTTTAATTGGTATAAAGAAGTCATTGCTGCGAATGGAGCAAATTTAAAAGAAAAATAAAGATTATTTTTATAAGAGATATTATCAATTCTATTAGGTTTCTGAACAATATCGTGAAATTACTAAGGAATATCTTTTAATGGCATGTTATTATGTATATCACAGGTATCAGCCTTTTTAGCTGTCTCGTAGTACCAATGCTTGTATTTTAATAAATGAAGTATTTTTTTAGGACTTATTTTAGTAAAATAAGTCCTTGTTTCGTTTGCTTCTTAATTTGTAAAATAATACTAATATACCAAGAATATTTTTAAATAAAATTTATGATTTACATTAGTTTTTATTTAATTATTTCTTCTTGTACTTTTTTTAGAAACGCTTCAGAAATTTTTGGGAAAACCTGATATTTTCTCCAAATAATCATGAGAGTGGTTTCTAAATTTGGTTCTAACGGACGAAAGCATAGAGTGCTTTGACCTGAAGTGTTAATTATTTTATCTAAACATAAGGCATAATAATCTCCTTCTTCAACCATTAATGAAGCATTAAAGATTAAATTATAGGTTCCAATTATATTTAATTTTCTTTGGTTTCCACTAATCCACCCTGCTATTTCATTCTTTACCATTCCTTGGCTGGAACACAGCAATGGGATTCCTCGTAAATCTTCTGGAGTGATTTTTTCTAATGAGGCAAGAGGGCTATCTTTTTTCATTAGTACACCCCATGTATCATGAAAAGGTAGTCTTAAATAATCGTAATGAGTTAAATCTATTGGTTCAATAACAATACCAAAATCTAGTAATCCAGCATCAATTTTTTCCGCAATCTCCTCCGCTTTTCCGCTAAATAAGTGGAACTTAACTAGAGGATGTTTCTTTTGCATGGAATCCATTGATTTAGCAATAATACGCATTCCTTCACTCTCGCCACAACCGATATAAAGATCTCCAATTAAAAGTTCTTCGTTAGCCATAACCTCAGATTCTGCCCGTTCTAATAAATGTATAATTTCTTCAGCACGTTTTCTTAAAAGTATCCCTTCATCTGTTAAAGTTATTCGACGTTTTCCTCTAATAAATAATACTTTTCCTAGTTGTGATTCTAAATCTTTCATTTGTCTTGATAATGTGGGTTGTGTTATATGCAAGTATTCTGCAGCACCAGAAATACTTTCTTCTCTTGCTATGGTTAAAAAATATTGCAAAGTTCTAAGCTCCATAAATTTCACCTCTATATTATTATAAAAATATTTACTATGCCTTTCAAGTATAATAAATCATGAATTATAAGTATTTGTGTTTTTTATCATGCTTATTTAGAATAATAAGTAAGGAGATGATGATATGAATGATCAAAAGTTAAGTGAAGATAATATATTAACTTACTTGGAATATTTAGGATGTGATCAAGAGACGATTAATTTATATTTGAAGTGTGAATATGCACATGATTTAAAGAGTCAAATTCAGATATTAAGAAAATATAGATGTATCCTTATTGAGAAAATTCATAAAGATCAAAGACAAATTGAAGACTTAGATTGTTACATATATTCATTAACAAAGAAAGAGTGATCCATATAGCAATGAAAGAAAATTTAGACATATTAGATTTCAAATTAACTCATAATAATTTGAAAAAATAGAAATATCAAATACCGAAAAATATTTATTTGGTCGGTATTAATCGAAGAAGACAAACTAATTACAGTATTATTTCATACTAGATTTACCTATTTTGAAAGGAGAACAATATGAAAAAAACAAGTATTACTTTATCAGTTTTTATCTTGATGAACTTTGTTATTACAATGACAGCATTTGTGTTTAATGGCATTTTAGATAAGGTTGCCATTTCCCTGAACATTTCGGTAGCTAATTCCGGTTTGTTGAATACCATGTATTCGTATGGTGCTGCATTTGGTGTTCCTATTACCTTGATCTTATTTAGGAAAATCGAACGCATCAAGATGTTGAAGATTATTTTATTTATTACGATACTGATGACATTGGCACTTGTCTTTGCACAAAACTTTGTACAATTACTAATAATTCGACTTGCTATGGGGATTTCCGCCAATAGCTATGGAGCATTGGCTATTTCAACGGTTTTATCGCTTTCTGCCAAAGGAAGACAAGGTCGTACTATGTCTTTTCTTATTATGGGATCCTCATTAGCACTTGTAATTGGTATTCCACTGACACGTCTTTTATCATCTCTACTTGATTGGCGCAGCATTTTCTGGATATTAAACATTATTATGATTTTGTCTCTCATTTACTTTCAAAGGTATCTACCTGAAGGTGATCATGAATCCACAAAACTAAATTTAAAAACTGAATTGAAATATTTTAAGGATGGAAAAACTTCATTGATCATCATATATTCTACAGCTATGTTTATTGGGTATGGCGCATTTTATAACTATGTTACGCCTTATTTACTGATTCTTTTTCCATCAATTGAAACTATGATGAGTATTATTTTGGTTATTCTAGGGATTGCTAGTTTCACAGGTAATTTGATTGGTGGTTATGTATCGGATCGCATAGGTTACGTTAAATCTTTGTTATTAGGAGCTGTACTTCAATTGGTATTTATGCTATTGATTTTTGTATCTCAACCAGTTAAGTGGTTATGTATATTTTTTGTAATACTTTGGTTAATGAGTACCTGGTTTACAGGACTGCAACTCAATACTGGAATTGCACAAGTTACACAAAATAAATCTAATTTCATGATTAGCATTAATAGTTCAGCGATTCAATTGGGTACTGCTATTGGTTCAAGTTTGGCTGCCATCAGGATTTCAATCAGTGGAATTCAAAGTATTATCTTTATTACTCTCTTAACAAGTTTGATAATTATTGTGATTCAATTGATTTCTATTAAAAAATATTCATAATATGCTCTTCAAACATATAAAGGTATTTGAAGTTACGAATAGGTTATCATAATTACAAATTTATAAGATTATTAAGGATAAATATTAGTAGGTATAAGGATAAGGTTTTTTCTATTGGTATAAAAAAGTTATAGAAAGTAATGGAGAAAATTTAGATCAAATAATATAGAGGTTGTCTAACAAAGAATAAAAGATACAGTATATTTTATATTGTAAATTTCAAAATAGGTATCTTAAAATTACAAGATAGTAGTTTTAAGGTACCTATTTTATTAACCAATAGATATGAATGAATTGGACTATTTTCATAATTATAAAAAATATAGCATATCATGTCATATTAAGTTATAATGTGATTATTATAATAACTACATCATTATAAAAACAGCCATTAATTTGATTGTTTTTCTTACAAACGGAAATACTCTTATAATTATATATGATCTAAAAAACAAATGTAAAAATTGAAAGGATGAACATAAATGATTGATGGTATAAAATATAAGAAAATATTAAAAGAGTTACCTTTTGGATATGCATTACATAAAATAATTTTAGATGCCAAAGGTGTTCCGGTTGATTATGAATACATAGAGGTTAATGAAGCCTTTGAAAAGTTTATTGGTTTAGAGAAGAAAGATATTATTGGTAAAAAAATAACGGAATTATTTCCTAGTATGGATAATAGTGATTTAGAGTTAATTAAAAGTTATGGGAATGTTGCTATAAATAATTTAGAAGTTGAATTTGAACAGTCTTCTAAAAAAATGAAAAAGTGGTATAAAGTTCAAGCATATTCGCCAAAGAAATATTATTTCATTGCTTATTATATTGATGTAGCTAATCAAATAAAGGAAAGAGAAGTTTTTAAAAGTATACTTGTATCAATTACTGAAGGAATAATAGCAACTGATTTGTTTGGACGAATTAAGATTATTAATGAGACAGCGGAGTTGATTACAGGTTTTAAGGAAAATGAATTGGCTGATGGAAATATATTTGAGATTATAGGAATATGTGATGGTACTGGAAAAGACATTTTTGATTTTATAAATAAAGGTGGAGTATTAAAGGAAAGAAAGAATATTATTAAATCAAAAACAGGAAGAGAAGTTCCAATAGAATATAGTATATCTCCAGTGAAAGATAGTAATGGGGATATATATGGAATTGTAATTAGTTTTAAAGACATAACTGAAAAAATTAGCAAAGATAAAGAACTTGATTATGTAACTTATCATGATAGTTTAACTGGAGCTTATAATAGAACCTTTTTCAATAATCAAATAGAGAATATAGATAAAATGGATAATTATCCATTATCTATTATAATGGGAGATGTAAATGGTTTAAAACTTACCAATGATGCGTTTGGACATCTTATGGGAGATAGATTACTTAAATCAGCAGCTGATATTATGAAAAGAATTTGTAGGAAAAGCGACCTTTTAGTAAGATGGGGTGGCGATGAATTTATTATTTTACTACCTAAAACTTCATATGAAGATGTTGCCCAAATAAGTGAAAGAATAAAGGAAGAATGTCTAAAGGAAAACATAGAATTATTAAATATATCAATTTCTTTAGGCTATGATACAAAAAAAGACAAAGATGAAGACATAATGAAGATAGTTACTAATGCTGAGGAAATGATGTATAAAGTAAAAATGCTTGAAAGTAAAAGTACTAAAAGCAGGACGCTGAAATTAATAATTAATACTCTACATGAAAAAAGTGAAGAGGATGGATTGCATTCAAAGAATACAAGAAAAATTTGTAGGTTAATAGGGGAAGCTATTGGAATGACAAAAGAAAAAATTTCAGAACTTGAAATTTTAGGGGAAATTCATGATATAGGAAAAGTAGCTATATCAAAAGATATTTTAAATAAACCTGGAAAGTTAAATGAAGCAGAATGGGAAGAAATGAAGAAGCATCCACAAATAGGATATCATATAGTTTCTTCTTCAAGTGATATAGCATTTTTAGCTGAAAGTGTTCTTGCACACCATGAAAGATATGATGGTACTGGTTATCCTAAAGGTCTTAAAAGTGATGAAATACCATTAATGGCAAGAATTTTAAGCATAGCAGATGCTTATGAAACAGAAGTAAACAATAGAAAATACAGAGAAAAATTAAAAAAAGAAGAGGCAATTGCAGAATTATTAAAAAATTCAGGAAGTCATTTTGATCCTAAATTAGTTAGGATATTTATCGATAAAGTTATAGATAAACTATAAGTTTGTTCTCAATTGTTGGAATAATTCTTGTGATTTAGAATGAAAAACCGCAAATTTGCGGTTTTTTCTTTGGTAAAAAGTATTAGATTAAGTATTTACTAATTATTACACATTTTGCATCAAGAGTTCAAAAAATACAAAAAATAACTATAATATACATAGACTGTATTCTAATATGGGTATTTTTATGATATATTTTATATATAAATATATTTTTTTGTATTTAAGTGTCTGAAAATTTTTAAAATTAAAATTATTTATTTATGAGAGGTGAGAAAAGTGGTTAAATTATTAAATAATACTAAATTAGGGTATAAATTAATTACAATTTTACTTATTCCCGTGTTTGCATTAACTGCAGTTAGGCCAATAACATATTAGGCCTATTATTTTTATTAAATATGATTTTACAGAAATTAAAAATACGGGGAGATGAATTTTTTTGATAAAGGAATTAAAATTAGGAACAAAAATAATTTCATTACTTATAGTACTTGTTGTTGTATCTACAGTGACAATAGGAATAATTTCAACAAATTCACAAGTTTCTATTATCACTAATAATCTAACATATACAACAAAAGAATTATCAGCAGGATTAAGTGAGAAAATTAACGCGTTTTTAAATGAACATACTTCAGTCTTGGAATCTGCAGCAGTAACAAATGACATAAAATTATACAATAATGAAGATCAAACAAAGCTTCTTGCTCAAATAAATAAAAAACATTCAGATTTTGTACTTATCTTTGTAACTAATGCTTCAGGGAAGCAAATAGCAAGATCAGATGGAAAAACTCAATTTGATGATTTGTCAGATAGAGATTACATAAAAACAGCATTATCAAGTAAAAAAACAGTAGTTAGTGATGTTATAATCTCGAAAACAACAGGAAAACCTGCAGCAGTTATAGCTGTACCAATATTTAATGAAAATAACCAGCTTCAAGGTGTTCTAGGTGGGACTTTGGATTTAGCTGTAATAGATGAAATGAGAAACAAAATTAAAATTGGAGAAACTGGATACGCGTTTGTAACTGATAAGCAAGGTCAAATATTAGTGCATCCCGATCAAAAAATGAAAGAAGAGAGAACTAATGTTTCAGATATGGAAGTTGTAAAGAGAGCTTTAAGTGGTGAAGCTGGAGCAATTTCTTATGAATATGGAGGTGAAGAAGTATTCGGAAGTTATACTGCTGTTCCAATTACTGGGTGGGCAGTTGTAGTAAGACAAACTCAAGATGATGCATTTTCTACAATTAATAATATTAAAATTAAAATGATAGGTATAGGAGTAGTTATTTTAGCAATTACAATTATAGTTGGAATTATCTTATCTAAAAGTATGGTTAAACCATTGCTAATATTGACGCAAGCAGCAAAACAATTATCTCAAGGGAATTTAAAGTATGATTTTCATACAAATATAGGTGGAGAAATTGGTGAATTATCGAAAGCATTTATAGATATGAGAGAAAATTTAATAATATTAGTTAAGCAAATATCTTTAGCAGCAGATAATGTAACAGTTTCATCTAAAGATGTATTGGATTCATCGAAGCAAGCTGAAATGGTCGCTGGCCAAATTGCTGATACAACAACACAATTAGCAATGGGAGGAGATGAACAAGCAAGAAGCGTTCAAAATACATTAGGTGCAATTAACAAAATTGTTGAATCTATTGATGAAATTGCAGAAAGCAGTAAAAATTCTTTTGAATCATCAGTTAAAGCAGAAGATTTAGTTAAAACTGGAAGCGGAATTGTTGAGACACAAAATTTGAAGATGAAGGATAGCACCAATGCAGTTGAGGAAGTAGCTAAAGTAGTTTTTGTATTAAATGATAAGACTGTTCAAATTGGACAAATTATACAAGTAATTGAAAGTGTTGCAGAGCAAACAAATTTATTGGCATTAAATGCGGCTATTGAAGCTGCAAGAGCAGGAGAACAGGGAAAAGGGTTTGCAGTTGTAGCAGATCAAGTTAGGAAACTTGCAGAAGAATCTCAAGCATCAATTGGAAAAATTCAAGCAATTATAAAAGATATTCAAAATACAACGAATACAGCAGTTGATAGTGTTAAAAATGCAACTGAAATTATTAATAGCCAAAATCAATCAGTAGAAAATACTTCAATAATATTTAATGATATTTTGAAAAATGTTAACCTAATAGCAAAAGAGATTAGGGAGGTTTCTAATTTTACGGATGGAGTGAAAGATGCAGGTGAAAATATTCAGCAAGATATGGAAAGAATTTTAGCTGTTTCAGAAGAAACAGCAGCAAGTACACAGGAAGTAACTGCGTCTACAGAAGAGCAGGCAACTTATAGTGAAAATATTGTAAATGAAGTTGAAAAATTAAGTATATTGGCTGCTGAGCTAAAGAAATGTATAAGTACATTTCAAGTATAGTCACATTAATAATAAGTATAGAGATATAAATGATGATGGAACTCACTTTTGTGGGTTCCTTTGTTTATAGCATTTTATGTTGCTTTTAAAATAGTTTTTTTAAAAGTGAATATATAAATAATAATTAATATTTAAAAGAAAGAGTATTGTTAATTAAAGTTGTAATATCTGAAGTGTGGTCTTTTAAGAAAAAATGTCCTCCAGAAAATTTTAAAAAATTACATTGTTTTTTTGTATGATATGTCCATTCTTCAATTTTACTAGCTGTTAAAAAATCATCTTGACCATATAAAATAGAGAAATTGCAAGGTAAAAGTTTGTCTTTTTTACAATAAATATAATTCTCTACAGCTTTGAAATCTGTTTTTAATATTGGAAGGAAAAGTTTTGACCATTCTTCATTTTTTAGAGCTTCTATTGGAGTTCCTCCTAATTGTAATATTTTTTGCTTAAATTCAAGATCGTTTAAATTATTGATTGGGTTAAAGCTATTTTCTATATGAGGTGCTAGTTTGCCTGAAAAGAAAACATGTGTAGGTGAATTGAAATTTTCAGATATTAATTTATAGCTAAGTTCATAAGCAATAAGAGCGCCCATACTATGTCCAAATAATGAATATTCATCTCCTTTATCTAAATTTTTTTCTATAATAAGAAATACATCTTCTAAAATATCATTTATGTTTTCTAATAAAGGTTTGTTAAATCGATTTCCTCTACCAGCATATTCTATAGGAATTAATTTAATTGAAGGATATAAAAATTTTCTCCATTTTTCATATATAACTGAGGAACCGCCAGCATAAGGGAAACAAAAAAGTTTGATTTCTTTCATAGTTATATTTTTCCTTTCACTAATACTAAATGTTCAGATATTGAGTGCAATCTAATACCTATTTTAAGTTTTTATTTGTTCAAGTAGATTTAAAGAGTATAAATTTTTTAATATAATTTCTCTTGGAAAGGAATCCTGTATTGTACAAACAGAAAGTTTGTAATTTTTATCAATATCAAATTGTTTAAAGAAGCAATTTGTAAAATCATTTTTTGTCTGAAGTATAAATTTATTTTTATGAATTTCAATTGAAAAGGAACGCAAATCTAGATTTAACCCCATACCATAGGCTTTAATATAGCTTTCTTTTAAGGTCCATAAATCATAAAAATGCTCTATTCTTTTTAGAGGAGCAATTTTAATAAGGTTAAAATACTCTTTTTCTGAAAAAAAATGTTTTGCAATATCTAAATCAAATCTATCAACCTTCTCTATATCAATGCCTATTTCGCAATCATTAATAGCACATACAACCCAGTCGCCAGAATGTGAAATATTAAAAAAGATATGAGGATCATTTATTAAATAAGGTTTACCATATGCGTTGTAGTTAAATTTTATATTTCGAATTTGAAAATCACAAAGTAGAGCTTCCCTAATTAAGATATCTCCAATTAACGACCTGTCCGCATCTTCTTTTTTTATGAATTTATTAATTTTTTTTTGTTTTTCTTCAGATAAAAAAGATAATAAATTATTAAATAATGGTTGTGGAATGTTTTGAGTTATTTTTAATGCATATAGTTTCATTATTAACATAAATCCTTCCAAATAACAGAAATGTAAAAATGAACTAAGGATTTATGTCAAGTATATTGGCATAAATCCTTAGTTATAATTGACTTGAAAATTATTTGAATATGTATTAACAAATTTAAATAATTTTAGCCCCATGGAGCACTTTCGTCTAAATGCACCTTTGCTGGGTTTGAATTATTAGTTTTTGCAGTAGTAGCATTTAAGACTAGAGTTAGCGCAAAGCAAGATAAAAATAGAGATACGCCTTTTATTAATTTCTTTTTCATATTATCACCTCAATTGCATTATACTACAAAATATTTTTAAAATGCAACAATTATAATTTAAATTTTGTGGCATTAACTAAAATTTAACATTTAAAATCTAAATTATTATGAAATATAGTTTGTAAGTGGTGTATTTTTATTTAATTCTAATGTCATTAATATATATTTTTTGGCTTCATCAATGTTATTTTCTTCTAAATATATAATGGATAGCTTATTATAAATTATAGTTAATTCTTTATGTTTATTAAGTTTGTTAAGGATCTTAATAAGATTAAAGTATAGTTCTTTTAATTTTGAAGTGCTATGCAGAATTTCATATATACGTGCAAGTTCAGAAATTCCTTTTAATATATATTCATAATCAATATAAATTTCAGCTAGCCTTAGTCCAGATTCTATTAATTCTATTGCATCATTTAAAAGACCTTGCTTAATAAAAACTCCTGATTTTTCAATGATTGTATGAGATAAATTTGTCGTATTAGTTTTTAATTTAAATTCTTCGGCCATATTAAAATATTTTAGACTATTAGTAAGATCATCCTTGTTTAAATACGCTAATCCTAGATTGTTATAAATGTATCCTAGTGGAGGAATATCAGATGTAATTTCATTTAATAAAGACTGATATGTAGTTATTGCAATATCATAATTAAACATAGCCTCATAGCAGTTCGCTTTAAGGATGATAGCGTTAACATAGTCAATAAATTCATTTTCCTTGTTAATTAAAGTCAGGTAAAGATTAATATATTTTAAAGCTTCTTCAGTTTTTTTTAATTCCATATAGCATTTTGAGCCGTTGTATAACGATCTTTTTTCTATTGTTTTATCCTTATACATTTTTGCATATTCGTTTGATAAATGAAAAAATGATAATGCTTGTGCATAACTTAATAACATAGCATTGCAAAGTCCAACTTTTAAATATAGATGAGCTATTTTTTCATTTTGATTTATATTTTTTAAAATGTCTATTGAACAATTATAATAAAAAAAAGCATTATAGTAATCTTTTTCACTATAATAATAATCTCCTGATTTCTCATTACAAATAGCTTTTATACTTGTTAAATTAAATTTATCAGCTATTTCTAGAAGTTGATTTATTTCTGTAACATTATTAATTTCTTCAATTTTTTTAAAACAATATAATTCAGCATCTTCTGCTGGAGATCGTAGTAAGAATTCAGAGCTTATGTCTAAGGAAATATCAAGTTCCTCAGCTCTTTTTTTAAATTTTTCAACTAGAGTTGAAGCAACTTTGCTGTTCAAATCTCTTTTCCCTATCTCAATCATACTAATTAGTCCTCTAGTAATGTTATCATCAGTTAAATCTTCTTGCCTCATCTTTAAATACTTTCTTGTTGATTTAAGTTTTTGACCATTAGTTAAGAATTTCATTTTAACCACCTTAATTTGAATTTTGTACTAGTTATTATAAATGATTATAACACTAATTAACAAGAAATTAAAAAAACTTTTATTTTCAAAAAATATATTATGCTAAAAAAACATAATGCAACAAAAATAATAAATATTTGTTGCATTATGTTTTTTGTTATTATATAATCCAATTAAAACATAAATTTTTAAAATTTGTATAAATTTCATGTTAAATTATGGGTTTATTTCTATTTATATTATTTCATAAATAGAGTTGAATTATTAAATTAAAAAAATGGAGGAATTGACTATGTTATTTGAAGAAATTAGGGGAATGATTTGTGAACAATTAGGGATTGAAGAGAAAGAGGTGAGATTAGAAACAACTTTTGAAGAATTAGGTGCTGATTCATTAGACTTATTTCAAATAATAACTGATCTTGAAGAAAAGTATGAAATTCAAATAGAAGATGTGGAAGGATTGAAAACAATCAAAGATGTTATAGAGTATGTAGAAAAAAGTAAATAATACTAGATTCAATTTTGTCTGTAGTTCGGATGGCGATCATACTAATAAAATTTACATAGTTTTAGGAGGGTTTATAATGGAAAACAATAGAGTTTGCGACCTATTAGAAATTGAATATCCTATATTTCAGGGGGCTATGGCGAGAATTGCAGATGCTTCTTTAGTTTCAGCAGTAAGTGAAGCAGGAGGACTAGGAATAATAACAGGAGCAGCACCAACTGAATGGGTAAGAGAACAAATACAAAAAACTAAGAAATTAACAAATAAACCTTTTGGCGTAAACATAATGCTAATGACAGAAAATGCCGATGAAATAGCAGATCTAGTTTGTGAAGAAAAAGTGCCAGTAGTAACAACTGGAGCTGGAAGTCCAGGGAAGTATATGGAGAAGTGGAAAGCTCATGGCATAAAGGTTATACCAGTAGTTGCTTCAGTAGCACTAGCTAAGAGAATGGAAAAAGCGGGAGCTAATGCAATTATAGCTGAAGGAACTGAATCAGGAGGGCATGTAGGTCAATTAACAACCATGGCCCTAGTTCCTCAAGTTGTTGATTCTGTTAATATACCTGTTATAGCAGCAGGTGGTATAGGAGATGGTAGAGGGGTTGCAGCTTCATTTATGCTTGGAGCAGAAGCAATTCAAATTGGAACAAGATTTTTAGTAGCCAAAGAATGCACAATACATCAAAATTACAAGAACAAAGTATTAAGTGCTAAGGATATAGACACAGAAGTAACAGGAAGACCAACTGGTCATCCTGTTAGAGTTCTTAGAAATAAGCTTACAAGGAATTTTCTTAAGTTAGAGAAAGAAGGAGCATCAATTGAAGAATTGGAAAAACTTGGTGTGGGCGCGCTGAAAAAAGCTGTTGTTGATGGAGATATTGATAATGGATCACTTATGTCTGGTCAAATAGCTGGGCTTATTAATAGAGAACAAACTTGTAAAGAAATGATTATAGAACTATTTGATGAAGCAAAAGTTTTGTTCACGCAATTTGGATATAGATAAGGGCAGGAATATAGTAGTATAAGTTGATGTCGAAGTGTCAATATAATGGAGGAAAACTTTAAATATGAAAAGAAGAGTTGTTATTACTGGAATGGGTGCTTTAACTCCAATTGGTAATAATGTTGATACCTTTTGGAATAGTACAAAAGAAGGAATGTTGGGGATAGATTTCATTACTGCAATAGATAAAGAATTGATGGATGTAAAAATTGCGGGAGAAGTAAAGAATTTTAACCCTGAAATTATATTTGGAAAAAAGGAAGTAAAAAGGTTAGATAGGTTTGTTCAGTTTGCTTTAGCCGCATCTGACGAAGCTATAAAAGACTCTGGGATAGATTTAAATAAAATAAATACAGAGAGATTTGGAGTGATGTTAGGGTCTGGTGTTGGAGGTTATGAAACTACTGAACAAGGAGTCACTCAGCTTTATACGAGTGCAACAAACAAATTAACTCCATTTTTTATACCAATGTCAATAATAAACTTAGGAGCAGGAAATGTAGCTATAAAATATGGTTTAAAAGGACCATGTACATCAGCTGTAACTGCATGTGCAACTGGAACAAATAATATTGGAGATGCATTTAGATCAATAAAGCATGGCTATGCAGATATAATGCTTTCAGGTGGTACTGAAGCGGCAATAACCAGACTTGGCATTTCTGGATTTAATAGCATGAGAGCCTTGAATACTAGTAATGATCCAGCAAACGCATCTATTCCTTTTGATAAAAATAGAAGTGGATTTGTAATGGGAGAAGGAGCTGGAGTCGTAATCCTTGAAGCCTTAGAACATGCAATAATGAGAGGGGCTAATATTATTGCTGAAATTGTAGGTTATGGTTCAACTTGTGATGCATATCATATTACTTGCCCAGACACAGAAGGAAATGGTGCTTCCAGAGCCATGAAGTGTGCTATAGAAGAGGCTGGAATAAAATTAGAAGAAGTTTCATATATAAATGCTCATGGTACTTCAACAGAACTAAATGATAAATTTGAAACCATAGCTATTAAAAAAACTTTTGGACAAGGCGCTTATAAAATACCAGTATCTTCAACAAAATCTATGACAGGACATCTTTTAGGAGCAGCAGGTGCAATTGAAACAATAATATGTGCAAAAGCACTTCAAGATGGTTTTATACCACCAACAATTGGATATAAAACAAAAGATGAAGAGTTAGATTTAGATTATGTGCCTAACAAAGGAAGAAAGCAAGATTTGGAATATGCAATGACTAATTCCTTAGGCTTTGGCGGTCATAATGCAACATTATTATTAAAAAAATGGAAATAACACTAGATACGAAGTAAGAAGTTAGGATAAAAGTTAAGAATATATCTAAAATTACTCAAAACTCTTAACTCCTAACTAATAACTGATTAATTTGGAGGTTTTTATGGATTTTGAGAAGGTTGAACAGTTAATTAAATTGGTAGATGTTTCAAGCTTGGCTTTTTTTGAGATTAAAAATGGAAATGAACATATAAGAATGGATAAATCATTAAATAGAAGTATTTCCAATAATGCTACTAAATTTGGTAGTTGTAATAGTATTGCTGACATGCCAGTAATTAAAGAAACAATTGAAAAAGAAAAAGTTGAAACTCAGATAGTTGAAGTGAATGAATTAGAAAAGTCTGAAAAGGAAACTATGATAGAAGATAAAAATTTAAAGGTTATAACTTCACCTATGGTTGGAACCTTTTATTCTTCAGCTTCTCCAGAAAGCGAAGCATTTGTAACAGAAGGTGACACAATAAATAAAGGAAAGATTATTTGTATTATTGAAGCTATGAAACTTATGAATGAAATAGAAAGTGATGTTAATGGTGTAGTTATTGAATGTTTAGCTAAAAGTAACCAAATGGTAGAATATGGGCAACCACTTTTTAAAGTCAAGGGGGAATAAGATATGCTTAATATTAATCAATTGAAAGATAGTATTTTGCATTGAAGTAGGATAGGTGAGAGTAATGTTAAAGAAGGTACTAATTGCCAATAGAGGCGAAATTGCAGTTAGAATAATTAGAGCTTGCAGAGAAATGGGAATAAGTACAGTTGCAGTTTATTCAGAAGCAGATAAAGAAGCTCTACATACTCAATTAGCTGATGAAGCTGTGTGTATTGGTCCTGCAATGCCTAAAGATAGCTATTTAAATATAACAAATATTTTAAGCGCATGTGTTTTAACAGGAGCTGATGCTATACATCCAGGCTTTGGATTTTTATCTGAGAATCCAAAATTTGCAAAGATGTGTAGACAATGTAACATAAAATTTATTGGGCCTGATTATGAAACAATAGAAATGATGGGAAACAAAGCAGAAGCTAGAAAGATAATGAAAATATCAGGAGTTCCTGTTGTTCCTGGATATGAGGGCGAAATAAGAGATGAAAATCATGCCTTAGAAATAGCAAAAGAAATTGGATATCCAATAATGATAAAAGCATCAGCTGGTGGTGGTGGAAAAGGAATAAGAATTGCTCATAATGATGAAGAATTTTTATTAGGCTTTAAAACTGCTAAAGCAGAAGCAAAGGCTTGTTTTGGGGATGATTCTTTATATATAGAAAAATTTGTTCAAAAACCAAAGCATATTGAATTTCAAATATTAGCAGATGAACATGGAAATGTAATTCATTTATGTGAAAGAGAATGTTCTATGCAAAGAAAAAATCAAAAGGTTTTAGAAGAAGCTCCATCTAATGTACTTACGCCGGAATTAAGAGAAAAGATGGGTGAAATTGCAAAAAAGGCAGCTCTTGCAGTAGATTATAAAAATGCAGGAACTATAGAATTCTTATTTGATAAAGATAATAATTTTTATTTTATGGAAATGAACACAAGAATACAAGTAGAACATCCAATTACAGAAATGATTACAGGTATTGATTTAGTTAAGCAACAACTAAAGATAGCAGCAGGAGAAAAACTTGAATTTACTCAAGATGATATAAAAATAAAAGGGCATGCAATAGAATGCAGAGTCAATGCAGAAGATCCAGAACATGACTTTAGACCTTGTCCAGGAAAAATAGAAGAGCTTTGCATTCCAGGGGGGATGGGAGTAAGGATTGATTCAGCAATATATTGTGGGTATAAAATACCACATTGTTATGATTCAATGGTAGCTAAGCTTATTACTTTTGGAAATCATAGGAATGAAGCAATTGTGAAAATGAATAGAGCTTTGATAGAATTTGCAGTTGGTGGAGTTAAGACTAATATTGATTTTCAGTTATCTATACTTGAAACAAAAGAATTTCTAGAAGGGGATTACGATACTTCATTTTTAGCAGAAAAGATGGTGAATAAGAATGCTTAAGGACTTATTCAAAAAGAAGAAATATGGTGTAGTTAAACATTTAATAGTAAAAAAGAACCATTCCGATAATAAGCCTAATATTCCATCGGGAATGTGGAAAAAATGTGATAAGTGTAATTCTATGATTTATATTGAAGATTTAGAAAAGTCTAAATATGTTTGTCCTAATTGTGACTATCATTTTAGGTTAAATTCTGAAGATAGAATAAAAATATTTTTTGATAAACATACTTTTATAGAATTATTTAAAAACTTAAGAACTACAAATCCGTTAAACTTTAAAGATTATGAAGAAAAACTAAAGGGTAGAAAAACAAATAGTACAGAAGCTGTTGTTACTGGAACTGGAAAAGTATATGGAATTGAAGTAGCAGGTGCAGTTATGGATAGTTTCTTTATGATGGGAAGTATGGGAACGGTGGTTGGAGAAAAGATTACAAGACTAGTAGAATATGCGACAGAAAATAAACTGCCATTAATAATTTTTACAACCTCAGGTGGAGCTAGAATGCAGGAAGGTATCTTTTCATTAATGCAAATGGCAAAGATAAGTGCAGCTATTGCAAAGCATGATGAAGCTGGATTTTTATATATAACCATACTTACAGATCCGACAACTGGGGGGGTAACAGCAAGCTTTGCTATGGAGGGAGATATTATCCTAAGTGAACCGAATGCACTTGTTGGCTTTGCAGGAAGAAGAGTAATTGAAAATACAATTAAAGAAAGTCTTCCAGATGATTTTCAAAAAGCAGAATTTTTAATTAAAAAAGGCTTTATAGATGGAATTGTACCGAGAAGAAATATGAGGGAATTAATACATAAAATTCTTGTTTTACATGAGGTGAGAAACTATGAATAAGGATTTGATAAAGATAAATGTAACACCATGGGAAAGTGTTGAAATAGCAAGACATAAAGATAGACCAACTGGAAAATATTATATTGAAACAATATTTAAAGACTTTATTGAGTTTCATGGTGATAGAACTTATGGAGATGATAAAGCTATAATTGGAGGTATTGCATCGCTTAATGACATAAGTGTTACAGTAATAGCAATTACAAAGGGATCTAACACAGTTGAAAATATAGAAAGAAATTTTGGAATGCCAAATCCTGAAGGATATAGGAAAGCATTAAGGCTTATGAAGCAGGCTGAAAAGTTTAAAAGACCTGTAATATGTTTTATAGATACTCCAGGGGCTTTTCCAGGAATTGGTGCTGAAGAAAGAGGCCAAGGACAAGCTATTGCAAACAATCTTTTTGAACTTAGCAGACTAAAAACACCTATAATATCTATTTTAACAGGCGAAGGCGGAAGTGGTGGAGCTTTAGCACTTGCAGTTGCTGATAAGATTTTTATGTTGGAACATTCTATATATTCAATTCTTTCCCCAGAAGGTTTTGCATCAATATTATGGAAAGATTCAAGTAGAGCAAAAGAAGCAGCAGCTGTTATGAAGATAACAGCTAAAGATTTAAAAGATTTTAATATAATTGATGACATTATTAGAGAACCTAGAGGTGGAGCACATAAAACTCCTAGTAAAACAGCAAAAAATATTAAAGAAGTAATTGAAAATGCATTTGAAGAATTAAAGAATAGAGAGATTAACCTTTTATTAGAAGATAGATATAAAAAGTTCAGGCGAATGGGAGACTTTTATTAAGCTAGAATAAATAATAAAGGGCTGAGCTTAGTTTAATTATTTAATGGATTATAATTGAATAAATGTAAAAAAATAAAATGAAATTTAAATTAAATTTATACTATATATGTTGTAAAAATAATTATTTAAGACATAAGGATTTCGGAAGGAAATCACCATTCAGTGATAATTCTAAAATATATATTATCACAAAGAATATTACATAAAATAATAAAAGGGGGACATGGAAATGGATGTTAATAAAATTAAGTCAATGGATATTGAGGCACAAGTTTACGAACTTATATCTAATGTGACAGGTCATAAAGTTGAGGATCTTGATTCAGAAATGTTTCTTGAAAGTGATTTAGGAATTGATTCTATAAAAATGGTTAATTTGATGAATCAGTTAATGAAATTAATTCCAACGGAAGAATTGGATAATTTCATAGCTGTTTATCCTATGACACACTTAATGTCATTGCAAACAATAGAAGAAATTGCTTCAATGTTTGAGGCGTTTTTTGGGACAGAAGAGGAAATGCATAATGAAAATACTGATAAAATAATTGAAATAGATATTAAAGCACAAGTATTTGAAATTATATCAAATGTAACTGGACACAAAATTGTAGACCTTGACTTAGAAATGTTTCTTGAAAGTGATTTGGGAATCGATTCAATTAAAATGGTTAACTTAATGAATCAGCTAATTAAGCTAATACCAGATGAGGAATTGAATAATTTTACTGATATATATCCTATGACTTACTTAATGTCTTTGCAGACAGTAGATGAAATTATTTCTATGTTCGAAGAATTTTTTAGTGAAAAATCATCAAAGGAAAGTCAATCAAAAGAATTGGAAATTTTAAATGCTCAATATCCATTCTTAGCATCGTATTGGTCAGTTGGCACTTTAACTATTTGTTCTGGAGTAAAAATTGAAGGTGAATTGAATTTAGAGCTTCTACAGGATAGTTGGCTTGAATTAGTTAAAAGACATCCAAGTTTAAGTGGTAGTTTTACAAAGGAAGCAGGGGTAAAGAGTTTCAAAGATTACAAGCTAGAAATTCAAAGTGATCTAAGATTACCTAAAATTCAAGTAGAAGATGTAAGAGGGTTACCTGTAGGTGAACAAACTCAAAAAATAAAGGGAATTATTGAAGATATTATTAATAAACCATTTGATATATTTAGATTTCCACTTCATAAGTTCTTAGTAGTTGAAACAGATAATAATAAATTCGAGTTAATATTTGCAAATAATCATTTGGTCTCTGATGGTCTTGGAAATCAACAAATAATGAGAGAAATTATTGAGATATATTCTTCAAAAATAAGTGGTAAAAGTTCAAATTTATCACATGGAACATCAGTGGAGAATTACAATAAAGTAGTTTCAGAAATAAATAACTGGAATAGTCTAGAAGAAAATAAAAACTTAGAAAAATACATACAAGCTTATGGAAAAACAAAATATAGATTTAATCCTTTTAATAAGGAAAAAGTTAAAAATGAATTTGCTACTGTGAAAACTCAAAAATATTGGGTAAATAAAGATATAACTAAGCGCTTATTAGAAAAATCTAAGGCTTGGAGAGTTTCATTATTTACACTTATGGTTGCTGCTTATTTAAAAGCAATAAATGATATGGACAAAGAAAACAATGAAGTTATTATAAATTTACCAACTAGTGGTAAAGTTTACCCTAACATTGATGCTATAGGAATTATAGGATGCTTTGCACAAAATATGGCATTAAATTTTAATTTAGATGCTACAAAAGAGGAATGGAAGACAGTAGTTGAGAAAATAGATAATGAAATTAGAAAAAAAATATATGAAGGAATAGATAGAGCTCAAATAAACAGTACAGCTAAAGTAACTAGAGAACAAGATATGCTTGAAGATGGAGAAATGTCCAAAATGACAGCTGCAATAATACGTTCAAGTTTAAAATCTAATTTATATCTTTCTTTTGTTGGTAATACAGAGCTTCAAGAAAGTTATGGTTCTTTAAAGATAGTTGATTATGAAGCATATACGTCAACTAATGCCGGGGCTATAGATAATCTTGTAGAGATATTTAAAGATCAAATTATGATTACATCAAACTATGATAGTGTATGTTTTGATGGAGATAATATTAAGTTATTAATTGAAAAACTCATAAATAATCTTAATGATATGGCCAATTCACAGCTAGAAGATAAAGCAGAAAGTTTAAATAGAGAAATTTCGGAAAATAACGTGCTAATTGATGAACTTATGAAGATATCAGAAGAGGTTTGTTTAAGGTCAATTTCTAAAGAAGATATTCATAAAGATTTAGGTGCGGAATTTGGTGTTGATTCATTGCAGGTGATCCGCATAATTACAAAAGTGTCTAAGCTACATAAAGGAATTGATAGAGAGGCTCTATTTAAATGTAGAACTTTAAATGAAATGGCTTTAATAATTCAAAAAAATATTAGTAGTCATGAGAGTAAGGTTGAACTAGTAGCAGAGATTATAGATAATGAAGAAATTCCATATATGAAAATTGTAAGGCAATGTAAATTAACACCTGATGCAATAGCTATATTATATAAAGATGAGAAAATTACTTATAGAGAATTAGATGAAGAATCCAATAAAATTGCTAATTATTTGATGGATAACGGCATTAAAAGAAATTCACTTGTTGGAATAATGGTATTTCCAGGACCAATGATGTTAATTGGTATGATAGGGATAATGAAGGCAGGAGCAGCTTATGTACCAGTAGATCCAGCTTATCCAACAGATCGTATTCAATACATAATGAAAAGTGCTGGTATAGAAATCTTGCTTACGGAACACGATTTAAAAGAAACCTTGAGTGAACTTATAGAAAAAGATTCACCAATAACTACCCTTGTATATTTAGATTATGGCAAGGTTATGGATTCAATGGGCAATTATAATCAAGTCCCAAAAGAGATGTGGCTGCAATTTTCTGAGGCTAGCCCTAAATATATAAATTCTCCAGATGATTTAATGACAATTTTATATACTTCTGGCTCAACAGGAAATCCTAAAGGGGTTATGCTTGCACATAGAGGCTATATGAATAGATTAATATGGCATCAAGATACCTTTAAACTTAAAGAAGGAGAGCGTGTTGCTCAAAAAACTTCTTGTTGTTTCGATATTTCTGTTTGGGAACTTTTCTGGCCTTTAATGTATGGAGGGGTAGTTTGTCCAGTCAGAAAAGAAGTTGTAAAAAATCCATGGGGCTTAGCAAAGTGGCTTATAGAGACTAAAATAAATATAATGCATTTTGTTCCATCTTTATTTGGTGAATTTGTAAATTCCTTAGAGGATGATGACTATGAGTTTAAGGATTTAAGATGGCTCATTTTTAGCGGAGAGGCTCTTCCTATGCCAACAATTCAAAAATGGATAGATAAGCATGGATTAGCTACAGGACTTGCAAATCTATATGGGCCAACAGAAGCATCAATTGATGTTACTTGTCATATTATTGATAGAAGACCTGGAGACAAAGGGGAAAATACCATTCCAATAGGAAAACCAATTACAAATGTGTTTATTAAAGCCTTAGATGAAAACATGAAGGAAGTACCGGATGGAGAAATTGGAGAGCTTTGGATTGGTGGTATTCAACTTGCCAAAGGTTATAAAAATAATAAAGAAAAAACAGAGGAAGCCTTTAAACCTAATCCATTCAAGGAAATCCCTGGAGAATATTTATATAAGACAGGAGATTTAACTACAAAGTTATCAGATGGAAGTTTTGATTACCTTGGAAGAATTGATAATCAAGTTAAAATAAGGGGATTTAGGGTAGAACTTGGAGAAATTGAAGCAGTGCTAGGAGCTCATCCTTCTATAAATGAAGCGGCTGTAATAGCAGTTGATTATATTGATGGACAGAAGCAATTGATAGCATGGGTTTCTGGAAATAAGGTCGAGGACAATGAATTAAAAGAATTTATATCAAAGAAGCTGACTTATTATATGATACCTCATCGTTTTGAATGGCTAGCAATTTTACCTAAAACACCAAATGGAAAATTAGATAGAAAAGCACTAAATCAAATGTATGATAAAAGCACTACTGGAGCTAGTAGTATAGAATTGGAAGCCAAAGAACCTGAAACACAAGAAGTAGTGATGAATGAAGTTCCTTTATCACCTGCACAAAAGTTTTTGATAAATTATTTTGATTATCCATATCAATGGACTGGATATACAAGATTTTTATATAAGCAGCCATTAGACTTTGAAATGTTTAATAAAGCTTTAACCATTGTAACTAATAATTATGATGCATTAAGATGTGTGTTGGTAAAAGAAGCTGGCAAGTGGATGCAGAGATTTTTACCAGAAAATCAAGAAGTAGAAGCAGATTATTATGATGGTTCTCATATGGATGATAAGGAAAGGGATGAAGCTGTTAATAATTTAATTAATGAAATCATTGGAGAATTAGAAGTTGATAAGTGGCCGCTTTGGAAAGTAGTAATAATAAAGGTTAACGATTCTGCTTATGATATTTCTGTTATAGGTCACCATCTTATGTCTGATCTTATAGGAAATCAATTATTGTTTAAGAGAATATGGGCAGTTTATGGACAGCTTATTTCTGGAACTAATGAGGTCAAACTAGAAGAGCAGAAATCATATAAGGACTTTGTTGTAAAGGTAAATAAAGAAAAAGAGCATAAAGCAGTAGAATTTGTAAGATATTACAAAGAGCAATTTCCTTCAGAATTGTCAGCTTTCAAGATTTCGGAAGATTTTAATTTAGGTGAAAACACTGAAGTATCAGCTAAGTCAGAAATATTTACTTTAGACAAAGCTGAAACCATAAAGTTACAAACCACAGCGAAAAAGTTTTTTAGAACAAGTTTATATAACATATTACTTGCTCCACTTTATAAAATGTTACAGAAAAAATATAACAAATCATGGGTTGTTGTAAGTCACAGGATGAATGGTAGGGAGTTAGGAAATGAAACTTTCTTTGAAACAGTAGGGAATTTTGCCATAAATTATCCAGTTGGAATCAAGGTGGAATATAACGAAGAATGGTCAGAAACAGTTAAAAAGATTGAAAATGGAATGAATCAGGTTCCGCTAAAGGGAATAAGTTATGATTTGGTTTCAGATGAATTACCTTCATATATGTATCCAGATTTGAACTTAACATCTATAAGAGCTAACTATTTAGGAAATAGAGATATTACAAATTATGATGTATTTGAGTTTTCAAAAGAGGGAAGTGACAGAAGGTATTCACATCCTAAGCAAAAGAGAATTTCATCAATTGAATTCTTCTTCTCTATAGTAAATGGGGAATTACTTTTAGAAATAGAATACTCTAAAAATATGTATGAAGAGTCAACTATAAGGCAGCTTGGAGAAGCGTATATTAACACTGTTAAGGAAATGATTAATTATATACAAGATGAAAAAAAATCAATGGAAGAAAAAACGTTAAAACCTATTTCCTTTATATCAAAAAGTAAAAAACAAGGTACTCTTTCAGGAAAGGTGGTAATAATAACTGGAGGAGGAAGAGGTATTGGAAGAACTATAGCAATTGAGATGGCAAAAGAAGATGCTCAAGTTGTTATTATATCTAGAACAATCAGTCAGCTTAAGGAAACTCAATCAGAAATTGAGAAATTTGGAGGAAGGGCTATTTCTATAGAAGCTGATATAAGTGATTATAATTCAGTTGAGAAAGCTGTAAATAAAGTTATTTCAGAATTTGGTAAAATAGATGTTCTTGTAAATAATGCAGGAATAACAAAACTAGAAGGCTTTACAGATACTAATATGGAGGAATGGAGAAAGATAGTCGAGGTTAATTTGTTTGGTACTTATAATATGTGCAAATTAATAGTTCCTTATTTATCTAAGCAGAAGTCAGGAAAAATAATTAATTTAGGTTCGGATTCTTCCTTTATTGGATATCCTTTAATGAGTGCCTATTCAGCTTCAAAACATGCAGTTTTAGGACTTACAAAATCCTTAGCAGAAGAGTTAAAGCTAAGCAATATTCAGGTAAACGCAATTTGTCCATCTTTTGTAGAGACAGATATGACTCCAGGTGGTTTAAGAAATAGTGCTATGCCAACAGAAAAAGTAGCTGATTTAGCTATATTCTTAGCTTCGGATAAATCTGATTATATAACTGGTGAAGCAATTAAAATATATGGTAAGCAAGACATGTATTGGTTTGGAGCTAAGCAGATGCAGGCTATCAGAGCAGTAGTTAATAGAAAATAAAGGAGATTTTGCAAAAATGCATTTCAAAGACAAAATACAATTAGTGTTTTTAGATAATAAATGGATTATTTATATGATAGGTTTACTTATTGGTGTTGCAATGGGGATTATTAATCCCCTTGCCTCTACCCATTTAAAGGAAAATAATGTGGGGAGTTTATGGATAGGTATAATTTCGTCTTCTTTTTTCTTGGCTATGTCAATGGGATCAATGTTTATTAATAAGAAGTTAAGAAACAAAGGCATTAAGGAGACTATATTAATAGGCGGAGTGATTGCAGCTGTAGCAACTATTATTTTTCCAATGGAGTCTAATTTATTTATTTTACTTCTATTGATGCTGATTATAGGTTTTGGAATAGGGTTAAATATGGTTGGAATTCAAACTATACTTCAGGAGTTAATAAAAGAAGAGATAAGGGGAGTTATAAGTGGAGTTTATTCACTTAACTTTGCTATAGGGTTTGTATTTAGTTCTGTAGTAGGTCCTGTGCTTTATGAAGTTAAACCTTGGATTCCATTTATGATTGCAATGGTTGCACTTTTATTATGCCCAGTGGTTGTTAATTTTAGCTTTAAAGAAAAATTGTTATTTCCAGTGATGGTGAAAGGTAATATGCATAAAAAGATATCTGTAGGACTTCAAGGGGCATTTTTGTATGGAGTTACAGAAACTACTCTTACAACTCTTTATCCTGTGTTTCTTATATATCAAGGTTATGGTATACAGGATACTGGATATGCCTTGGGAGTATTTGTTGTAGGGAGTATTCTAGGAACTATGCCTATAACATATCTTTCGGATAAATTTGGACGCGAAAGGGTTTTATTGCTTAGCATTTTTACATCTATATTTACAATTTTAGGAATTTCAATCTTTAGTAATTTTACATTAAGATTAATATTCTCATTTCTATCAGGTTTTATTATTGGACCATTATATCCAGTGGCTTTAGCAGTTTCAATACAAAAGCTTAATAAGGAAGAAATAGCTCTTGGAACCTCGTTATTCACATCTTTTTATGGTGTGGGATCAACTATTGGACCGCTTATATCTTCAATAGCTATGAGCTTATTAGGAGATGATCATATTTTTACTGTTTGCTTACTTCTTTTTAGTATTTTTATTTTTATAACATTTATTAAAAGAATTAAAGATAAGACAGAGGTTTTTAGTTAAATTAGTTATGAGTTTAGGAGGGAAAGCAGTGGGCTTTTCTAAAAATAGCAGATTATTTTTATAGTATGGGAGATGTAAAGATGAGCGATATAAATAATGTGAAAATGTCGATTTCTTGTGGAAAAGATATATCAGATAAATATACAAGTAAACAGAATATAGCTAATTTATTAATAGATTCAGCTAAAAATTCAAGAGATAAAGGTATAATATTTATTCAAAATGACAATTCAGAAATTTTATTAACTTATGAAGAAATTCTTGAAAAAGCTATGTATTGCTTAGGGTCACTTCAAAAAAATAGTTTAAAACAAGATGATTTTGTAATGATGTCATTCCAAGATAATATTGATTTTGTCGTAGCTTTTTGGGCATGTGTACTAGGTGGTTTTGTACCAGTTCCGATTTCTCCACCTTCAGCATTTAAAGGCAAAAATGCTTCTTTGGAAAAGCTTATAAATGTATGGAATACACTAGAAAAGCCTATAATGCTTTGCGATGCCTCAATGATAACTAATATGAAAAATAATGATATTTATCCTGAGTGTCAACAAATTGATATGTTTGATATATCAGTTTTAAGACAAAGTACAGAAAAAGGTCACATTAATTTGACTTCAACTGATAAGCCTGCATTTATACAATTCAGTTCAGGAAGTACAAATACACCTAAGGGAGTAGTTTTAACACATAAAAACCTTTTAACTAATATAACGGGAATAATCGAA
This sequence comes from Clostridium saccharoperbutylacetonicum N1-4(HMT), assembly GCF_000340885.1. NCBI lineage: Bacteria > Bacillati > Bacillota > Clostridia > Eubacteriales > Clostridiaceae > Clostridium > Clostridium saccharoperbutylacetonicum. The sequence continues at coordinate 3,194,066 of NC_020291.1, forward strand.
AGTGCTCAGCTGACCTCTGAGGATAAAGTTCTTTCATGGATGCCGTATTATCATGATATGGGATTGATAGGATTTCATTTGACGATGGTTACACTAGGTATGTTACAGGTAAATATGAGCCCAATGAAATTTGTAAAAAGACCAACACTTTGGATGGATTTAGTTTCAAAATACAAAATCAATCTAACATCTAGTCCTAACTTTGGATATAGGTTGCTGCTCAAAAAAATTACCGATAAACATCTTGAAAGTTGGGATTTAAGCAGTTTAAGATTGATTTTTAATGGAGCAGAACCTATTTCAGTACCATTAGTTAGAGAATTCATGGAAAAGCTATCTATATGCAAGCTGCCAGAAACAAGCATGTATATGGTGTATGGTATGGCAGAAGCATGTTTAGCAGTTGCATTCCCAAGGGTAGGGACTAAACCAGAAAGTCGTTTTATTAGTAGAAATAGCCTTATAAGCAAGTCTTTAGCAGAAGAAGTTACTGAAGATAATAAAGATGCATTGCAGGTTGCTGATGAGGGATATGCTATTTCTGGTATGCAGATTCGTATCGTAAATGATGATGGAGAGGTAGTTCCAGAAAAGCTGTTAGGAGAAATACAAATAAAAGGTGATAATGTTACTTCTGGATACATTAATAATCCTGAAGCAACTGAAAAATCCTTTCAAGATGGATGGCTTAAAACTGGAGACACTGGTTTTATGATTGATGGAAAGCTATGTGTAACAGGACGTATTAAAGATATAATTTTTGTGAATGGACAAAATTTATTTGCATATGATATAGAGTTTAAATTAGAAGAAATGGATGGAGTAGAGCCGGGAAAAGTTGTAATAGGCGGTTGGCATGATGAAAAAGAAGGAAGAGAAAAAACAGCTATTTTTTCAGCTCTACGCGTAAAACAAGAGAATATTAAAGAATTTTATGGAAATATGTTAAGAAAAGTAAATGAAGCCTTTGGTATAATGGTTGATTGTGTGGTTCTAGTCAAAGCTATTCCTAAAACTACTAGTGGTAAAGTAAGGCGTTTCATGATGATACAAGCTTTACTTGATAAGGAATATGAAGATACAACCTTTACAGCAAATGAATTATTAATAGATATAGAAGAAAATAAAGTAGAAGCAAAATCAGAAGTAAGTACTGTGATAGAATCTTTAATATTAAATAACAATACAGATAAAATAAGAGAAATATGGGCAACAGTATTAGAAATGCCAGCTGAGAGTATTGGATATAATCAATCCTTCTTAACCTTAGGTGGAACTTCTATAAAAGCAGTTCAGATTTTAGGTATGCTTGAAGATGAATTCAATTTAGAGTTAGGTCACGATATACTTATTAATTGTAAGACAATAAAAGAAATGGATGAATATCTGATAAGATTATCGAAAGGTGATATATCAGGAGTTAATATTATCAAAAAAACTTCTAATGGAATTAATGAAGAAGACGATATAGCAGTAATAGAAATGTCTTGCCGTTTTCCAGAAGCATCAAATCCAGAAGAATTTTGGAATAATATTGTAGCTGGTAAATGCAGTATTGATGAAGTGCCAGAAGATAGATGGGACATAAATCAATATTATAGCAAAACTAATGATTTTACAAAGACAAATTGTAGAACAGGTGCCTTTATAAATGACGCCTTTGATTTTGATGCCAAATTGTTTAATATTTCTGATGAGGAAGCAGCAGTTATGGATCCTCAGCAAAGAATTATATTAGAATTAGTATATGAGATATTAGAAAGGGCAGGATATTCTAGAAAAACTGTAAGTGGAAAGCGTTTAGCATTGTATATTGGTGCTGGTACCAATACATATCAAGAGTATCATTTAAATACTTTGAATATGACAAATCTTAAGAATTTTGAAAGCTTCAGTTCACTTACAGAAGAAGAACAAGGATCAATACTTAATGAATGGAAAAATAAATTAGGAGTAACTGAATTTCATCCTAATCTACTTGTAGACAATATTATAAACATGATTGCTGCAAGAGCTTCTCAAGAGTTTGATTTAAAGGGGCCTAGTATAACAGTAGATACAGCATGTTCTTCTTCCTTAGTAACTATACATTTAGCTTGTGAAGCACTTAAAAAAGGTGAATGTGAATTAGCTATAGCAGGAGGAGTAAATTTATTACTTACACCAACTCCATATATTTATCTTAGTAATGCTGGAGCACTATCTACAAGTGGGGAATCAAGAGTTTTTGATGCAAAGGCTGATGGACTTGTTCCAGGAGAAGGTGCAGGCTTAGTTTTATTAAAACCTCTTAAAAAAGCTTTAAAGGATAAGGACAAAGTCTTAGCTGTAATAAAAGCTAGCTCTATAAATAATGATGGACATTCAATAGGGGTTATGGCACCTAATCCAAATGGTCAGCGTGAAGTAATTGAAGCCTTGTATTTAAATAATGATATTGATCCAAACGAAATACAATATGTAGAAGCTCATGGTACTGGTACAAAAATTGGAGATCCGAGTGAAGTAAGAGCTTTAAAAAGTGCCTTTAATAGATGGAAGCCTAAAAACAATTCTATAGCTATAGGATCAATTAAAGCAAATATTGGTCATCTTTTAAATGGTGCTGGAATAGCTAGTTTTATTAAAGTAGTTTTAGCTATGAATAATAAAATAATGCCTCCTAATGTAAACTTAAGCGAGCTTAATCCTTCAATTAAATTTGACAAAACTCCATTCTATACTATGCTTGAAGCTAAAGATTGGAAGGTTCAAGAAGGAGAAATAAGAAGAGCGGCAGTAAATTCCTTTGGTTTTGGTGGTACTAATTGTCATATGGTTATTGAAGAAGCTCAAGAAATTGGTAAGGAGGAAACTGCAAGAGAGTATGAGCATGATAAGCATATTCTAGCATTATCGGCAAATTCGAAAAGATCTCTTCAATTGAAGATTAACAATTTTGTAGAATATTTAAAAGCAAATAAGGAAATGAATCTAGGTGATATATGCTATACAGAAAACACATGCAAAACACTGTTTAAATACCGCTCAAGTATTATAGCAGAGTCAATTGAGGATTTAATAAACAAACTAGAAAATCTTCAAATAGATAATATAAATTGTGATGGTCAGCACAAAATCGCATTTATGTTTACTGGACAAGGTTCTCAATATGTTGGTATGGGAAGAAAGTTATATGAAAAGCTACCTATTTTTAGAGAATATGTTGATGAATGTACAGAAGCATTTTATCCTCATCTGAACCAAAAAATAACCGATTTAATTTATGGCGCTGACGCAGATGAAAAAATTCTTGAACAGACTAATATAACTCAACCTGTAGTATTTACTATGGATTATGCATTTGGAAAACTTCTTTTAGATTTAGGCATTAACCCTGCTTATATGCTTGGACATAGCGTTGGAGAATGGGCAGCAGCTTGTCTTTCAGGTGTAATAAATTTACGAGAAGCTGCTGAAATAATAACTGTCAGAGGAAAGCTTATGGGTGAATTACAATCTGAAGGCAGTATGTGTGCAGTATTTACATCAGGAGATAAACTTGAGCAATTACTTAAAAATTTCGATGGAAATGTATGGATAGCTGCATATAATGTAACTCATCAGGTTGTATCTGGAGAAACAAAAGATGTGGATAAATTCTGTACAATATTATTAAAAGAAGGAGTAGGGATGAAAAAACTTAAGGTTTCTCAAGCTTTCCATTCACCGCTTATGAATCCAATGCTGGATGCATTTAGAGAAGTTCTTAACAAGGTGAACTTTAAGACTCCTAATATCCCCATAGCATCAAATGTAACTGGACAAATAATGGATAAACCTTTTGATACAGAATATTGGGTAGAACATATCCTTTCATCTGTAAAATTTGAGCAAAGTATTAAGTGTTTAGCAGGCAATTCAGTGGATATTTTTATTGAGTGTGGGCCTGATAAGGTGCTGGCAAGAATGGCAGGAGGGATACAAAATGTTGGTAATAAAACAATTTTATCATCATCAGATCGTAAAGGAGATTCTTTAGAGATAATTTTAAAAACAATATCTTCACTTTTTAATTTAGGAATTGATATAAGTTTTGAAAATTTTGAAAGTGGTATCTACTATGAGAGAGTTAAATTACCTATATATCCATTTGAAAGAAAGACATATAAACCTGATTTCGGAAGAGAAAGTATAAAAGTTCCAAATGAATGGTTCTATAATTGGAAGTGGGCGCCTGGATTTCAAGAAGCATTTAGTTCATTGCAAGCAGGGAATGTAGTGATATTTGATGATGGAAGCGGTATTAATGAAGAAGTTGAAAAACTCCTTGATCCAGATAAAAACAAAGTTTATTCTATTAGAGCAGGTGAAACATATTCATATGATGGCGATAGAAAATTTGTAGTTAATCCATTAATAGAAAGCGAGTATGTTGAAGTTTTTAATGCTATTCCAGGGTCAATTGCTACAGTAATACATCTTTGGAACTTAAAACAGGAGATTTCTAACTTGGAAGCTGTATTCAATGAAAGAGTAATAAATGGAAATCTTTATAGTGTTTTATATATAGGAAAAGCTTTGTCGAGATTAAATGTAGAAGGTATTAAGTTATTATTAGCAACAAATTTAGGTGTTCCTATAGATGAAAAGCATAAAATTTCAGCTCCGCACCAATCTATTGCTATAACCTTGACTCTTGCTTTAGATCAAGAAAATAGTTTTATAAATGCACATTGTGTTGATCTAGATAAAAATGAGTTTGAATCTAATAGAGAAATAGCTAAAGTTTTGTTTAATGAAATAATGAGTGAAACAAATAGCGAAGGTATTGTTGTCATCAGAGATGGAGTAAGATATATTAGAGATTTAATAAATGTTATAGAATTAAATGAGACTTCGGAAATTAAATTTAAAGACGGTGAAACATACCTGATTACAGGAGGGTTAAGCGCAGTAGGTGGTGCGATAGCTAAAGCAATTGTAAAGAAAGCTAAAGTAAACCTAGTTTTAACAGGACGCAAGGAATTGCCGTTACGAGAAGAATGGAATAAGGAAATTGCTAATAATACTAAAATTTCTAAAAAGATTGAGTTGATTTTGGAACTTGAAGAATTTGGAGCAAGTGTTTCTTATGAAGTTGTAGATGTAACTAAAATGGATGATATGAAAGCTTTAATGATTAGAATAAATAATAGATATGGTTCTATTCATGGAGTGATTCATGCAGCAGGAACAGTTGATTCATCTAGTTATAAGCTTCTAAATAAAGAAATTCAAGTAGTGAACGACGTTATTGAACCTAAGCTTCAAGGGGCTGTAATAACTGATTTAGTTACAAGGAAAGAACCTTTAAAATTTTTTGTTATGATTTCATCAGTATCTTGCTCAAGAAAGATTTGGTCAGCAGGGCTTGGAGATTATTCTGCGGCAAATTCCTTCCTATCTGCTTATAGTTTTTATAGAGCAGGTCAGGATGCACCAGGAAAATCCATTGCAATAAACTATTCATTGTGGGCAAGCATTGGAATGGGAGCTGACTTAGGAGAAGGTGCTGATTTAGCTTTAAAAGCACAAGGATTAAATCCTCTTGCACCCAAAAAAGCTGTTGAAGCCTTTATGAGAGTTTTGTCAGATGGAAATCAAAGCGTGGTTCATATAATAGATAAGATTGAAAATTCTAATCAAAAAGAAGCTTCTAAAACAAAGGCTGTGAAATTTAATTTCAAAAAAGTAAATAATGTTAAGGAGGTTGTGTATAGTGTTATTGCTGAGCAATTACACATTGAAAAGGATCATTTGGATATTGGTCAAAATTTCCTTGAATTAGGTTTAGATTCTCTTGGTGCTATAAAAGTTATGGAGACGTTAGGAAACAAACTTGGAATGGAATTATATCCTACCTTGATATTTGAATACCAAACACCAGAAACCTTGGCAGAATATATTGAGAAAGTTTATACTCAAGATTTTGATGAAGCGGCAGCAGATAAACTAGAAACCATCAATGAAGATAATGCTAAGGATAAAAAAGTTAAAGATATTGCAATAATTGGAGCAAGTCTTAGAATACCTGGAGCAAATTCATTAGATGAATATTGGGAAATCTTAGAGCAAGGTAAATGTGTAATAAAAGAAATTCCAGAAGAAAGATGGGGTGGAAAGAACAGCTTTAGTACAGATCAAAACGCTGATCATACTTCGTATTGTAAATATGGAGGCTTTATAGAAAATCCATATAATTTTGATCCATTATTCTTTGGAATGTCTCCTAGTGAAGCCACTGTGACTGACCCTCAACAGAGAATTTTCTTAGAGATTGCATGGGAAGCACTACAGCAGGCAGGTTATGGAGGAAGATACAACTCGAATAATATAGGTGTATTTGTTGGTTGTGAACAAAATAATTATGCAGAGCATTTTGCGAATTACAGAACTTACATGGAATTAAAAAACAGTCTATTGCAAAATCAGGTGTTTAATAATATGAGTGAAGAGCAAAAACGTGAAATAATGAATAATATCTTTAATGTATTGCAGCCAGCAAAGATGGTATCTGATGCAGTTGCTGGGAATAGCTTAAATGAAGTTGCAGCAAGGGTAAGTCATTGCTTAAATCTCACTGGACCGAGCTTGACCTTTAATTCTGCATGTTCATCGTCACTTTCTGCATTACATTTTGCTTGTGAAAGCATTAGAACAGGAGAAAGTAAGATGGCAATAGTTGGAGGTGTAAATTTGAATATTACTCCAACAAATTTTGTAGGCTTAAGCAGAGTTCAAGCGCTTTCTAAAACAGGAACTTGTTATCCATTTGATAACAGGGCAGATGGTATGGTACTTTCAGAAGGTGCAAGCGCAATATTATTAAAACCTCTTGAGGAGGCTATTAGTGATGGAGATAATATAATGGCTGTAATTAAAGGCTCGGCTATTAACAATGATGGACATTCTCAAGGTATAACAGCGCCAAGACCTCAAGGACAGGCAGAAGCAATAAGAAAAGCTTATTTAAAAGCAAAGGTTAATCCTGAAACTATATCTTATGTTGAAACTCATGGTACTGGAACGCCACTTGGAGATCCAATTGAAGTAGAAGGTATGAGCCAAGCCTTCCGCTCCTTTACAGCAAAAAAAGAGTTTTGTGCTATTGGATCAGTTAAGTCTTCAATAGGACATATGTTGTCAGCCTCAGGAGTAACAAGTTTGATTAAAGTTCTTTTAGCATTTAAAAATAATAAAATACCACACACTATAAATTATGACAAATCAACAACTAATGCAAATATTGATTTTCCAAATTCACCATTTTATGTTGCTAGTGAAAAGCCTAAGGAATGGAGAAGTAATGGAGAAGATCCATTAAGGGCAGGAGTAAATGGTTTCGGCTTTGGTGGAACCAATGTTCATGTGATTTTAGAAGAAGCTCCAAAAGTAAGTAATCGTGAAAGGGATGAAGAAAAATTCCCATACTTATTACAGTTAACTGGTAGAAATCAAAATGTTGTACGAAAAATAGCTGCTAATTTAAAGAAAGATATTGGAAAGCAAGAAAACTTAACTGTTTCATCGATTTGCTATACTATGAATAACAATCAAAAAGAGCTAAGTACTAAAAATGCAGTAGTGATAAAATCTAAAAAACATTTATTAGAGGTACTTGCTAACATAGAAAAGGATATTGACACTGAGGATATTTACAAAGGTAGATCTAATCCAAATCGTCAAACAGAAGCGTATCTTGTTTTAGATGATAGCATCAAGAATATTAAAAATTATAAAGAGGATTTATTCTCACATATTGTAATATTTGCTGATGCATACAATGAATGTATGGATAGCTGTAAACAACTTAAGGATTTAAGCAGTGAAGAAATCGAACGTGTGGAAATATTTGTAGTGCAATATGCACTAGGTGTTATGTTGAGTGAGTTTGAAGTGAAGCTATATGGAATAATTGCAGAAGGAACAGGAATTATAGCAGCAGCTGTGTTAGCAGGAATGATAAGTCTAAAACAAGGTATAGCAAATGTTCTTGATACAACAATAATAGAAAATAACGATAGTTTTAAACTTGATTCAGGTGAAGTGTATGTAAATTGTCCTATATTAACACCAGCAGGGGTTATAGAAAGGGAAGAGGATATTTTTAAAAATATTGAAGCAAATATTCAAAGTTTAAAGGGATTTGTAAGTAAGAATCAAGTTGTTATATATCCAGATAGCCTTCACAAGATCAAGACTAAGGAAATTTATGATGACAAATTATTTAATTTCATTGAAATGGATTTGGAGAGTAATTCGGTTGAAGCTGTTATGAGGACATTCGCTAAGCTTTATACTTTTGGCGTAAGGTTTAATCCTAATAAGTTCTTTGCTAGTAACGAGAAGAAAGTCAAATTATCTACTTACCCTTTTGAAAATGAAGAATATAAGGTTTCTGTTTTAAAAGAGCCAGATTTTAAAGAATTAAAGTCATCAACAACATTGAGTAAAAAAGGTTTATTAAAGCTTGAAAAAATTAATGTACTTACTGAGGTTGAAAGAAAACTGATTAGTATTAATTTGGCTAAAGACATAAGATAGGTAATTATTACGATTTGGGCTAATTATACTGTAAATCATATGAAAGAAAATAACAAAATAAAAGTTCTTTGTTAATTCTTTCATATGGTTAAATTTCTATAATGTGGAGGTGACTATACTTGATAAGTATAAAGAAGATAGTAGTGATTGTTATTTGTGCTGTTATTGTAGTTTTAGGTATTTGGGGATTAAAGTATTTAATATCTATACAACAATATCAAAAAATTATTAGTAATTTAAAGATTGACACTATAGATTTATCAAATATTCATGATGGAAAGTACACAGGTTCTTTTAATACTGAGTATGTTGGGGCGGAAGTTTCAGTTGTAGTTAAAGACAAAAAAATTACTAATATAACTTTATTAAATCATAAGAATGAAAGAGGTAAACCTGCAGAGGTTATTTTGCAAAATGTTGTGAAGGCTCAGAGTTTGCAAGTAGATACAGTTTCAGGAGCAACGAATAGCAGTAAGGTGATTTTAAAAGCTATTGAAAATGCATTAAATTCAGCAAAGTAATTAAGCAAGTGTTTAAATTAAAATAAACAAACTGGATATTGGCATTTATTTTTGTATAAATTTTTTTGATTATTAAAATTAGGTCAAATATATTTTGTGAAGTAATATTAACGTAAAAAAATATATTGAATTATAAAAATTTAAGATGCAGCCATAAATTTGGCTGCATTTTTTAGAAAATAATAATATAATTTTTAATTAAAAAATTCAATTATACCAAGAATTATAAGTAATATTCCTGAAAATAATGGCGCGTATCTGCCACAAAATGTTCCTAATATATTATTTCCTATGGATTTTCCAAGTATAATTATAAGAATACTAAATATGAATGTAGAAATTACTGTTATATTAATGTTTACTCCTGTTATACTGGCGGCTAAGCCAGTACCTAAGTTATTAAACATTAATCCAAGTCCTACAAAGGATGCTTCTTTTATATTCAAATCACCAGAATTATCTAAATCAGATTTTACAGCATACTCAGCCATATCTTTAGCATTTTTTAATGCAATATCATTTGCTTTGTTATTATTTATAATATTTAAAATGCTTTGGAACAAAAAATACATACCTAATAGGATAATAATTATTGCACCAAAAGAATTAGTTATTGATATTGGGAAAAAACTTGATATATAAATTCCAAGTGACATAGACAAAAAAGTTCCCATAGATGTTATAGTAGCAATTACAAGATTTGCAATTATGCCTATATTTATTTTTTTAATTCCATATGCGATACCTATAACTAAATTATCCAAATTTGATGATAGACTATATAATAATGCAGATAAAATTAATGCCATCTTGTACCCCCATCAAGGTTTATCTTTCAATATATGATAAAAAAATCAAAAAGTTGATCGAAAGTGATGGTAAATAAACAGTGTTATTTTTAGTTAAAGAAATTTCTAATATTTACAACATCCAAAACAAGCTGAAGTGAAAACTTTTTAATGAATTCAATTACTTGTACAGCACCAATTAAAACTTTTAATAAAACCAGAGGCTAATTGATACTTGGAAAATATATACTATTGCTTATTTCTGAATTCAAGTAAATTTCTTTTATTAGACACATTAAATTTCTTATATAAATTCTGAAGGTGTTTCTTTAAGGTGTAGCTGCTAATAAAAAGTTTGTCTGCAATTTGATCACTGTCCATATCTTCAAAGATAAGCTGCAAAACTTCCTCTTCACGATTTGTTAAATTATATTTTGAAGCAAGATGAGTTATTGAATAAGAGGTACTAGAAGAGTTTTTATCATCTTTTGTGTAGAACTCATAAAAGCGAAGATTTAAATGATCACTAAAAGCTTTAACAAGAAACATTTCGTCAGAAGTAAAATCTCCTTCTTCCCTTGAACGATAAATTGTTAGTACGCCTAAAAACAAATCATTATAGACTAAATTAAGTTGTATGGAATAGTGAAGTCCAAAAGGTTCATAACATTTTTTATAGAGTGCAGTTTTTATTCTTTCTTCATCTGGCATTAAATCACTTTCACGAATAAGTAAGCATTGTCCACTCAGCATTACCCAGCGAGTATAGTCTTCATCTTCATTTAAAAGATAATGTTTTTCAGTTTCTGAATAAACTTCAGGTACACAAATTGGCTCACAAAGCAGATTTTTTGAATCGGTATGATCAGCCATTAAAATACTTGAAGCAGTATTTGGAATTAGCATCTTAAGTAAATTTAAAAATGTAATCTTCATAGTATTAAAATCTGGGATACTATATATTTGATATATTATATTATTTACTAAGAGAAATTCGTTATTTTGCATAGTAATACCTCACTGTAATTATGAAATTATTAAAAATAGTTTATCACACTAGGTATTTATTGTACATATTAGTAAAAATGCTTAAATATTGAGAGCAGCATATACTAACTAAGAAAAAATCTACTTATAAAGGAGTATAAGTACTCTTAAAATAATTCAACAACAATACCTTAGTATAATTGTAATAAGTAGTAACCTTATTTTATAATAATATCAATAAGAGAAATATAGGAAATACAAAGGCGTATTAATGTTTTAACACTAACATAATACGCCATTTTAATTTTAGAAAGGAAGTACTTATTATGGAACAAAAAGCTCAAATTATTGAAGATTTAAAGAAGGTAATAGGATATATTAAGAGTGATGAACTAACAAATGAGGAAAAAGAAAAAATAACAAAGGACACGGTTAATTATTTTGATAATTATGTAAGTCCGGGCTGGCTGAAATATAGAAAATCTGTATCAACAAATGCAGCAGTTGTTGAGTGGACTGATAAAGGAGCTTATTGTACGGGATTATATGGAGAAGAGTTTATAGATTGTCTTGGTGGATTTGGAATTTACACCTGCGGACATAGAAATGATGAGATTCTTGACGTAGTAAAGGCTCAACTTGATCACCAAGCATTACATTCACAAGAATTACTAGATCCTTTAAGAGGGTATCTTGCAAAAGCTGTTGCAGATATTACACCTGGAGATTTAGAATACTGTTTCTTTACAAATGGAGGTGCAGAAGCAGTAGAGATGGCGTTAAAGCTTTCAAGAATTGCAACTGGTGGAAGATGGTATGTTTCAACTGTAGGAGCCTTTCATGGAAAATCTATGGGAGCTGTTTCTATGGGGGGAAAGAGTACTTATAGAGTCCCTTATACACCAATGGTACAACAAGTTCAACACGTTGAATATGGTAATGCTGAAGATATGAGAAAGGTAATAAGAAATCTTGTAGCAGTAGGAGAAAAAGTTGCGGCAGTAATAGTTGAGCCTATACAAGGCGAGGCAGGAATAATTATTCCTCCTGAAGGCTATTTAAAAGAAGTTAGAAAAATATGTGATGAATACGGGGTAGCATTAATCTTTGATGAAATTCAAACTGGTATGGGTAGAACAGGGACAATGTGGAGATGTGAAGCAGAAGGAGTAGTACCTGATATTATGACCTTTGGTAAAGCTTTTGGTGGTGGGATTATGCCAATCACAGGAATTATCTGCAGGCCAAAAATGTGGACACAAGAATTAATTGATAATCCATGGCTGCTAGGTTCTCCAACCTTTGGAGGAAATCCTGTATGCTGTTCTGCTGCTCTTGCAACTATAAAATATATGTTGGAAAATAATGTTCCAGGACAATGTAAAGAAAAAGGAGCATATTTAAAAGCAGGGTTAGAAAGATTATGGAAGAAATATCCTGAAGTAATTAATGAAGTTAGAGGAACGGGATTAATGCTAGCAGTAGAATTTTGTGAAAGTGAAGTTGGATATGACGTTGCAAAAGGTATGTTTAAGAGAGGCGTTATGACAGCTGGAACTTTAGTAAATGCAAAATGCATTCGCTTTGAGCCTGCGGCTGTAATAACAAAGGAAGATATGGACAAGGTTATAGAAAGAATGGATGCTGCTTTAGAAGATACTAAAAAGGAATTTAACTTATAAAGCATATTATTTGAAAGTTATAAGTCATAAAATTGAAAATTCCCCTTTTCAGTGAGTTATTTCTTTCTTTTATATGAATAAATTTTAGGTGAGAGATGTTATATATTTTTTATATAGCATCTTTTCTTCCATGTGAAGGAGTTATGTATATGAAACAATTTATATTATTTCCAGTAATATATAAATATGAGAATTGTGAAAGCTTTTGTAGAGAATTTCGAATTGGAAAAGGTGATTTAGTAATTACACATAAGAGGATTTATGATATTTATTTAAAATCAAATATAAAGGAAGCAGCGGTTTTGCTTAAAGAAAATTATGGGAATGGAAATGCATCGGATGAAATTGTTGAAGGAATGTATGAACATATAAAGCGAATAGCTTATGAACGAGTGATAGCTATTGGAGGTGGATCCATTTTAGATATCGGGAAGTTATTTGCTTTAAAGCACATTTCATCAGTACAGGATTTATATTTTCGTAAATTAGAAATTATAAAGGAAAAAGAACTCATATTAGTTCCAACAACCTGTGGCAGCGGAAGTGAAGCTACTAATGTTTCGAGCTTAGAATTGAAGGCGCAAAATCTTAAAGCAGTTTTAAAATCAGATGAATTATATGCAGATAGTGTTATTATAATTCCAGAAGTGTTGAAAAGCCTTCCTTTTGAAGCCTTTATTGCTAGTTCGAAAAAAGCCCTTACTAATGCTATAGATGCTCATTTATCACATAAAGCTACAACATACACTAAGATGTTTTCAAGGACAGCTATTGAAATAATATTGAATGGATATAAAAAGATTATAGCTGATGGAGAAAATACTACTAATACTTTACTAGATGAATTTCTTTTAGCAAGTAATTATGCTGGAATCGCTTTTGGAAATGTAAATGGTAACGAGGTTCAAAGTGAAATTATTCATCAAGGTTTTATGGGAATTAGTGAGTTATTAGCTAAAATAATGGGAGGAAATGGAGAGTGGACTTTTGATAATATAGAAACATTATTATTACAAATAAGTAGACTTTGACTATTGACTTGGAGTGAACTATAGATGTTATAATATCAAAAAAGGAGGTGATTTCCATGACAATAGCTGAAGTAAGTAGAAAATTTGAACTTACTCAAGATACCCTTCGTTATTATGAACGTATAGGGTTAATTCCAGAAGTTAATCGTAATAAAAGTGGAATTAGAGACTATAATGAGGAAGATTTGAGATGGGTAGAATTTATAAAATGTATGAGGAATGCTGGCCTCCCAATTGAAGTTTTGATTGAATATGTTACTTTATTTCAACAAGGAAATGAAACAATTGATGCAAGAAAAGAAATATTAAAAGACCAACGTGCTCAATTAGTACAAAAGATTGAAGATATGAAAAAAACCTTAGAGCGTTTAGATTATAAAATAGAGAGATATGAAAATGGTGAAGTTGCTAAAGACAGTATACTAATGAAACCAGAAAATTAGATTATTAATATCATGCATAGCTAAGTTATAAATTAAAACCTCTGTACACTTTGTTTGTATGCAAAAAGTGTTGGAGGTTTATATTTTTACAGCTAAAGAAGAAAATTGTATTAATTTGCAGTTAATTCAAAGTGATAGGATAGATATGTAGATTTATTAATAATTAAAGTATAGTTTAGGAGGAAATTTTAAAATATGAATAAGAAGGGAATTTTTATTGTAACACTAGCATTATTGCTATCAAATGCTATGGCTGGCTTAGATGGAACAATTGTAAACACGGCATTACCTGCAATTATAAGTGATTTACATGGAATTCAATACATGGGATGGATAGTAGCGGTCTTTTTATTGGGAATGGCCGTAGTAACTCCTCTTTGGAGTAAATTAGGAGAAAGGATTGGAAATAGAAAAACTTATCAAATAGCCACCTTATTGTTTGCAATTGGTTCAATATTTCAAGCATTATCAAGTGATATTATCTTTTTCCTGATTGCAAGAACTATAATGGGAATAGGAGCAGGTGGAATGAATACTATTCCATTTATCATTTATGCAGATTTATATACAGACTTAAGAAAGAGGGCAAAGGTTATTGGATATGCTACAGCAAGTTTTAGTGCAGCTGCTATTATTGGTCCGTTAATTGGTGGGTGGATAGTTGATACTTTCAGTTGGCATTGGGTATTTTATATTAATGTACCAATTGCATTAATCTCTATAGTGAGTGTTCAGTTTTTCTTTAAAGAGAGTAAAAGAATTTCTAAAGGTGAAAAAATTGATTATTTAGGTGCTGGAATTATGGTAATAAGTTTAGTTACACTTTTAACAGGAATTCAAATGATAGAGACAGCATCCATCAGTTTTGTTAGTATCATACTTATTGTAGGTCTAATTTTATTAATAATATTATTTAAAGTTGAAGAAAAGGCAGCTGATCCTATAATTCCTAATAGACTTTTTAAAAATGGTCCATTAGTAGTTGATTTCATGTTGTTTGCTCTTTTATGGGGAGCTTTTGTTGCTTTTAATATTTACATACCAATGTGGGCACAAGGATTACTAGGAGTAAGTGCTTTGATTGGAGGAGTGACTCAAATTCCAGGTTCTATTACGAATTTTGGAGGGTCAGTAATTGGACCAGCTATACAGCCGGCATTAGGAAAATATCGCACTATTGCTTTAGGAACATTAGCTTTTATAATTTCATTTGGCATCATGGTATTAGCTGGAATAACAATACCGATGTGGGGGTTATTAATAGCAGGAGCCTTTGAAGGTTTTGGTTTAGGTTTGAGCTTTAACATTTTACAAATAAGTGTACAGCAGGATGCAGAAAAACGAGATATTCCAATTGCAACATCGTTTGCATACTTATTACGTATTTTAAGTCAAACTTTTATGTCTTCAATATATGGAGTAATATTAAATAATGCTTTAAATAAAGGTGTTGCTGAAACTCATGGAGAAGTTACTATTGAAATGCTAAATAAATTAAGTGATTCACAAACATCAGGTGATTTACCAAAAAATTTATTACCACTTATGAAACAGATTATGTATGGTGGATTACATAATATAATGTTAGTTGCACTAGTTTTGTTAATTGTTGCTTTAGTTTTTAATGTTGGATTACAATTAAAAATACAAAAAAGGAAAGTTGCTTAAATGTTCTATATTAATATTTGCTTACTTAATTGAGAAAATTTCATAATTAAGTTACTTACTAATTTTTATCAATATATAGTAGATATAATTTGATTAACTATACTATATATTGAAGATTAATATTATTGATTCAAATTATTATTTAAAATCCTCAATTAAGTAAATAAAAGAACTAGCTACAGATATTTTAGAATAGTATTTGTGCTAGTTCTTTTATTTTAGGAATTTAATAAAAATATCATAAGTTATTTATGTAAATATCATTTTAAACAAATGTATGTAGATATTATTTAACATATCACTTATGTCCATTAACATTAAATATAATTAGTAAGTATTATTTAGCAAGTAATTTATTTGTTACCCAAGTTAAAGCAGCTTTGTTTACATCTTCGCCTTGATATCCATGTGGAGCTTTAGAGTTAGACATAAAAATATTTTCAATACCAGCTTTAATAAGCGCATCTCTAAGTCTTAAACTTTGTTGAATTGGTACTAAAGTATCATGTCCTCCATGTGCTATGAACATTGGTGGGTCATCTGAAGTTACATTATTTACAGGACTAGCAAGTTCAGCTAACTTAACTTTATCCCAATAAGGAGAATTAGTTTCATTTTTATCTCTGATTTCTCTAAGAACACCTATACCTTGTCCTTTTTGAGTAAATCCAAGTAGTTTAGATTCGTTTGAATCTGTAGAATCATGTGTTGCTACAGCATCTACATGAGATTGAAGTAATGGATCCATTTCATTTGACATTGTTAATAAATCGGTTGGACCATAAAAATCAACACAAGCCATTACTTTACTTGAATAATCAAGGTTACCACCCTCATCTCCTTCAAGTTCTTTTATATCACCAGTAGTAGCAAGCTCAGCAGCTAAATGTGCACCAGCAGAAGTACCGCATACTGCAATTTTATCTGGATCAAGACCATATTCTTTTGCATGTGCACGTATATATCTTATAGCACCTTTAACATCATAGATTTGTGCTGGAAAAGCAGCTTCTGAATTTAAACGATAATCTATAGACACAAAAGCAATTCCGTTATTTAATATACTTTTAAAAATTTTGTATGAAGATGTATTATCACCAGACATTTGGCCAGTAGGTTGACCTGCTTGATTTTGTGCAGGGGCTTTTGGAGCATTTGAATCTTTAGGTGCATCATCACCTTGATAATCACTCATAGCCCAACCACCACCATGAATGTATACAAGTACAGGAGTTGCTTCAGTTTTAACTTGTGGTTTAAAGATGTTCATTTTTAAATCTTTTTTATCTCCATTATCATTATTAACAGAAGCAAAAACAACGTCTTTATATGTAGGGGCTATGCTTGTTTGATCTGTAGATGAAGATGTTGCAGTCGTTGCAGCAGTTGTTTTTTGTGAGCAACCAGATAAAGGTAGTGCAAAAGTTGCTGTTAGTAAAAGTGTAAGTGATATAATTTTAATTTTTTTATTCATATTTTTCCTCCTAATATTTGTAAATAGCCATGGTTTTGATACTTTAAACAATATTGTTATAACTTATTTTTCTTCAGATTGAAATTTGATCAAGTTATCTAAAGTCCTTTTTAGGAAACTTTCATACAAGACTACTTCATCATCAGTAAAGCCATCATAAAATATTTCACCAGCTTCATCTATAATACTCTTGTTTAAATTTACAAGGAATTCATCTCGATTTACAACTTTAACAATAGTTTTACGTTTATCAGTTTCACATGGAATTAATTTAATATGATCAGCTTTTTCAAGTTTAGAAAGTGTACTTGTTAAAGTTGATTTTTGAAGATGAGTAATTCTTGTAATATCTTTTATAGATATTTGATCTTTTTGCCAAAGTAAAAACAAGAGTCGTGATTGTGCAGCGGTTAAAGTATCAACATTTGATTCACGATGTTTTTTTGATAAGATCCTATCCAGTGATGCATCTATTGATGCGGATAATAAAACAGAAGCTCCTTTTATAATATTCATTTTTACCTCCATATTTCAAAAAAATAGTTTGAATATTTTGATTCAAGTTTCTAGTTATATACTGAAAAATATAGTTAGTTATAAGTCATATATTTTTTATGTTAATATTTTTAAGTTAGACATTTATTTATAATTTAGTAATTTTGTCATACTATAAAGTTTTGAGTAAAATATAGATAAATTGATTATAAAGTTAAAAAAATATTTATCTATTGTATAAAGTTAATAATTATTTTAATAATAAAGAGTACTATGGAGTAGATTTTTTTAGGAGTGATTGTATGACAGAGTATATTAAAGTTAAAAGAGCTGGATTAAATCTAGCAGGAATAATCGAAAAACCAGAACTTAAAGATGGAGAAAAATGTCCACTAGTTATTATTATGCATGGTTTTACATCGGATTATCAGTGTCCTCTTCTTGTTAAGATATCAGATGAATTACTTAAAAATGGTATTGCATCTTTAAGATTTGATTTCAATGGACATGGGGAAAGTGATGGATTATTTGAGGATATGACAGTTATGAGTGAAGTTGAGGATGCTAGGGAAATTTTACGCTATGCAAAGAAGCTTGATTTTGCAGAAAGTATTAGTATCCTTGGACATTCACAAGGAGGTGTAGTGGCTGGGATGGTTGCAGGGTATTATCTAGATGATATTACTTGCCTTGTGCAAATGGCGCCAGCTGCAACTTTAAAGGATGATGCAATAAAAGGAACGCTAATGGGTGTAGAATATAATACTAAGCATATCCCAGAATATGTTGAATTTGATAATAAACGCTTAGGAAGTCTATACTTTAGAATAGCACAACATCTTCCAATATATGAAGTATCATCGCAGTATAATGGGCCTGTAAGTCTTATCCATGGAACAGAAGATGGTGTGGTTAGTTGTAATGCATCTAAAAAATACCACGAAGTATATGCAGATAGTGAATTACATTTGCTTGAAGGAGAAGATCATAGCTTTTTGCATAATATGGATAAAGCTGTAGCTATTGCAGTAGATTTTATTGGGAAAAAATTAAAATAGTTTTTGTACAGCTTAGTTTACATATCAAACTAAGCTGTAATTAGTTATACTTTATTATATAATATTAAGTAATTTAGTAGAATAGGAGCCATACTTATGAATATAAATGAGTTAATAATATACAATAAAACAATTCCTAAAAGAGAAGCAATTTATGTGAATTACCCAAGTAACTTATCACAAGAATTATGCACTTACCTTTCTCAAAAAGGCATTGAAAAGTTATATTGTCACCAAGCTGAAATGTTTGAAAAAGCAGATGAGGGGAATAATATTGTAATAACTACATCTACAGCTAGTGGAAAGACTCTAAGTTTTTTGCTGCCAGTTATTCAAGAAATTTTATCAAATCCTCTAGCAAGAGCAATTTTTATATATCCTACAAAAGCACTTGCAAGTGATCAATACCGTGCAATACTGCCATACTTAGAATATTTCGGAGCTAATAGAATTTCGGCAGGAGTCTACGATGGAGATACGCCTGTAAATGAACGAAGCAGAATTAGAAAAAATGCAAATATAATTTTAACTAATCCAGAAATGATTAATGCTGCATTTTTACCGAATCATAGTAAATTTGGTTTTGAATTTATATTTTCTAACTTAAAATATGTAGTAATTGATGAACTGCACACGTATAGAGGAGCCTTTGGATCACATCTTGCTAATGTATTTAGAAGACTTGGAAGAGTATGCAGGTATTATAATTCAGTACCGAAGTATTTATGTAGTTCGGCAACAATAGCAAATCCAGTTGAACTTGCAGAAGAAATCTGTGGACAGAAATTTATTGAGGTTCATAAAGATGGCTCTCCAGCTCCAAAGAAAAATTTCAAGCTTGTCCAACCACCTAAGATTATGGGCAATGATAAAAAATATTATGGACAGTTGCAATCAACTTCAGTTGCTGCTGAGTTAATACCTGATTTAGTGGAAAATGATAATAGTTTTATTGCCTTTGCTAAATCAAGAAGGAATGTGGAAGTAATCTTAAAGGAAGCAAGAGATAAGCTAGAAACAGAAGTTTTTTTTGGTGGATCTTTAAAAGATAAAATATCTGGATATAGGGGAGGCTATACTCCACTAGAACGTAAAGAAATTGAAAATAAAATGATTACAGGAGTTTTAAGAGGACTTGTATCAACAAATGCCTTAGAACTTGGAATAGATATAGGAAAGATTGACACTACAGTTATTGTTGGATATCCAGGAACTAGGGCATCCTTTTGGCAGCAAAGCGGAAGAGCTGGTAGAAGTGGAATGGAAAGTACAAATTATCTGATTTTTGATAATCTGCCTTTTGATCAATATATAGCAATAAATCCTGACTGGCTCTTTGAAGGAGGAAGTGAAAATGCAGTTATTGATAAGAATAACTTATTAATAGAGCTTGCTCATATACGTGCTGCAGCTGCAGAAATACCATTGACCTTAGATGATATAGATGTCTTTCCTGATCTTGGAGAGACTATTCCTGTTTTAATTAGAGCAAGTGAATTAGCTAATCAAAGTGGAAAATTTGCATGGTGTGGAAACTCATTTCCAGCAGGAGATTTTAGTTTAAGGAATATAGATAAAAAAAGATATAAACTTATCAATAAAGAAAATAATAAAGAAATTACTGAAATGGATGAAATGCAGGCCTTCCGCGAAGTTCATAATGGCGCAATCTACATGCATGATAGTGTTCAATATCAGGTGGTAAAACTTGATTTAGAAAGTAGAACTGCTTTTGCAATTCCTTTTAATGGCAATTATTATACTATGCCAGGAGGTATTACAAATATCAGAATAATTCAAGGCAGCAAGGATGTAGATTATGAGAGAACTAAAGTTACCTTTGGAGATGTAAATGTTGATGATATAGTTTATATGTATAAAAAGCTTCAATTTCATAATCATCAAAATTTAGGTTTTGAGCAGTTAGATAAACCTTTATCAAAGGATTTTGATACAGAAAGCACCTGGATAAAAATTCCTGAAAATGTTGTCAATGTATATAGAAGACTGCTTCAAGAAAGTCAAAATGGAATGATTATAAGAAATAATCATTTTGAAGGTGTGTGTTTTGCTATAAAAAATGCAACAATGATGGCTACTATGACAGAGCAAGAGGATATTGGAGTTACAATGTCTAATAATGCAGTAGAAATACGTGAAAATTATGATAGAGAAGTATACATGTTTGTTTATGATAAATATGTAGGTGGTCTTGGATATGCAGAAAAAGTATTTGACTTAATTGCAGATATTATTAAAGAAGCAATTAAAATGGTCAGTGGCTGCAAATGTGATAATGGCTGCGCTGCTTGTATTGGGGATTATCAGTTAAATAAGGCTATGGTTCTATGGGGATTAAAGAATTTATTAGAAGAAATAGAAGCACCTAAAGATATTAAGTTAATAGAATATGCACCATCAACTTTCATTAGAAAGCCATTTAAATTTGTAGAGTTACAAGAAAAATGGAAAGAATTCTGTGAATATATTAAAGAAAATGGAGATAGCTTTGGAAAATTCTTGAGCACAATTCCAGTGGTTGAAATAGAAAATCGTACTTTAATCCTAGTTTTGAATAATACTTTTTATAAAGAATGGGTAATGGAAGAAAGTAATAAAAAGAGCATAATAAACATTATTTCCTTTAATACCGATGCTCCAGTAGGAATTGAGTTGCGAGTAAGAATTGAAAAAATAGAAGAAGACAGAAACAATGTGAAAAATAAATTACAAAGAAGATATAGAGATCTTGTGGAATAGGAGGGCATCATGCATTATGAAAAAGATTTAGAAAGATTAAATGAATACCAAAGAGAAGCAGTCCTTGATGAAAGTGATGCATGTGTTGTAAATGCTAATGTTGGAAGTGGAAAAACAACAATCTTAATTTCAAAGATTATATACCTTCACTATGCAAAAAATATTAGTTACAAAGATATGATAGTGCTAACTTTTACTAATAAAGCAGCAAATGAAATTAGAGAAAGGTTACTGGTTTCTGATAGTACTATAAAGCCTGAAGAGTTAGAGGGATTTGGAACTTTTCATAGTGTTGCTCTTAATTTGCTTAAAAATAAATTTTCAATTGAAGAAATGGGATATACAAAGGATTTTCTAGTAATAGAGCCTGAGGAAGAGTTAGATATTGCTCTGCAGATAATACAGGAAGAAAAGCTTAAAATTAAATATAAAAATAGATTAAAAAAGCGATTAGAAAAGGCTATGTCTATTGAAGAGGAAGAAGAAAAGACTTCGCCTTATGATGATGATATATTTAAGTTGGCCAACTTGTTAAAAGAAGAAAAGATAAAACAAAACAAGATGTCCTTTTTAGATATATTGAAAAATGCCACTACTTTATTAGAAGATAATAAGCTTTCATCAAAGTGGATTATAATAGATGAAGTGCAAGATAGTGATAAAATCCAGCTTGATTTTATAGATAAACTAAAAGGTGAAAATACAAAATTATTTGCAGTAGGTGATCCAAATCAAGTTATTTATACTTGGAGAGGGAGCTCCTTAAATGTGGTTTACACTTTAAAGCATAAATATAATGCAAAAGAGTTATCACTTCCAATAAATTATCGCTCCAACAGTTTTATTTTAAGTGCAGCAAGATATTTTCAGCAAAGTGGAAATGAATTAATAGGAGCCAGAGAAGCTGGAAATAAGATAAAAGTGAAAAAGCAATACAATTCCTTTAATGAAGCATGTTATCTTGCAGATAAAATCAAGGAAATACATAAATCGGGTGTTTCATATAAGGAAATAGCAGTTTTTTATAGATTACAGGAACAATCGCAAGCTTTCGAAGACGTATTCTTTAAAAATGATATTCCATATGAAGTATCTTTAAAGAAAACTATACGAGATATTCCAGTCTTAAATTGGGTGATTAAATTATTTAGATTTTGTGTAAATAATAATGATTTTACATCAGGAGTTTATGTTCTTAGTGATAAAGAGTATGGTGAAAGAATGACAGAAAAAACTGCTAAGATAATAGTTAAAGAACAGAATACAATAAGGTCAGAGTTACTTTTTAAAATGCATGAATTCATTAATACCTGTTCTGAACCTAAAGATTCAGAACAGCTTTATAATTATTTTGAATTTGATAAATATATAAAACCAACATCATCTACTTATACTGAAGATAAAGAATCAATTTGCACACTTATAAATATTATTATAGAGTATGTTAAGGAAAAACATATGCCATTTATATCTGGTCTTAAAGATTTTATAAATTCTTCTGCATTATATGGCGTGAATATCTTAAAAAAGGATATAAATAATGAAGCAGATTCGGTTAAATTAATGACGCTACATGCTTCGAAGGGGTTAGAATTTTCTTATGTGTTTATTACAGGGGTAAATTATGGACTAATTCCACTACAGACTAGAGATTTTGAGGAAGAAGAGGAAATGAGATTGTTTTTTGTTGGGATTACAAGAGCAAAAGATTATCTAGAACTTTCTTATTATACAAATCCAGATTACAAAAAAGTAGCACCTGGAGAAAGCAGATATATTCGTATGATTCCAGAAAAGCTTATAGAAAATGATGAAGTTAAAAATGAAAGTGTAAATTTACAAGAACTTAAGAAACAGATTATAGAGGCAAGAAAAATTATTAAGAATAATGATGCTGAAATTGAAAAAAGCAGAGTGAGTGAAGAAAATAAGGAAGAAATAATAGCTTTAAAAAAACAAAAAGAAGAAAAACTATTTACTGAAGGCCAGCGAGAAGATAATATACTTATTTCAGAAAATGAAGAGCCATTGATGGATGTTAAAGTAAATAGAGAGGTATATTTAACAGATAAAGTTAATGAAGAGGAATCTGTGGTTAATGAAATAGTAAGAGATGCGTCATCTAAACAGGTGACTCACAAAAAATATGGAACAGGAAAAGTTTTAAAAGAAGATGAAATGATGATAGAAGTAGAGTTTGAAAATTATGGAATTAAGGAATTTATAAAAGCTTTTAGTGAATTCGACTTTCTATAGATATTATTTAAATATGGGAGACTATTTTGTATATAATTTTATTATGATTATAACTAAGCATTAATCAGTGGATTTCAGCCAAAGTTGATATGTTCTAAATAATTATTTTTATCAATATAAAAAGATTGTAGAGAAAAATATTGTTTTTTAGACAAAAAGAATGACTTACTCGGGGGAATAAGTCATTAAAAAAATTACAGAATTAAAAATTAGGGTTAAATTAATTATAAAATACAACAAATATTTTGGCAAAACATTTCATAATTTATATTATTACTAAACTTTACAAAAAAACTCAACAAGCGATATCGTAAAATGTTGAAATTAATAATAAAGTATTAAAATAGAGAAAAAAAAGCAGTAATGAGTAAAATGAAAATAAGTGAGAATTATGATAAAAAATAGTAAAATTAAGGTGGGTAAAAAATACTATGAGAGGTGTGATTTTATGCAAATGTTATGGGACAGTAAATTAGCAGTTGGTGTCGATAAAATTGATAATCAACACAAGGAATTATTCAACAGGATGAATAGCCTAATGGATGCAATGAAAGAAGGTAAAGGAAAAAATGAGGTTATGGGAACGTTGAAATTTTTAGAAGAATATGCCAATAGACATTTTTCAGATGAAGAAGAACTTCAAAGGAAAAATAATTATCCGAAATTTGAAATTCAACATAAAGAACATGAAGAATTTAAAATGGCGCTAAAGGATTTAAGAATGAAGTTAGAAGAACAAGGGGTATCTGCAATGCTTGCTATTAATTTGCAACAAAGCATGTGTGGCTGGTGGAAAAAGCATATTAAAGAATTAGATATGGATTTAGGAAAATATCTAATGAGTGTATAATATAATTTTATAATTGTAAATGTATTCAAAAGAGGGCTGGCATAATTCTCTAGATAGTTATTCTTTCATGAAAAGATAACTTATTATAATACATATAAGTTATCTTTTTGAATAGTTATTTGTTGAGAAATAAATGGGAATAATAAAAATAAATTAGGGAATTCAAGGGAAGGGAATGTTATTTAATGATGTATTTATAGGGAATTGTAAATATAAATGGGGGAAGTATATGAGAGTTTTATGTAAAAGATGTGGTTTAAATTGCCATTTGGATGAATATAAGGAACGATTAGATAGTATAATGGTCAAAAAAAATTATAACTTATTAAATGATGAGGTTATTTCATTAAGCGAATTTCTTGATGATTTGGTTTATAATTGTGTATATTGTGAAGAAGATAGGCCTTATTTAAAGGGAAAAGTTTCAAATGAAAATTTATATTATTACGGGAATAATCATTTGTTTATTAATTTATATTTATATATAATGGATGAAATAAGAAATAAAAAGATTATATATATATGTACTGAACAAAATGTATATGAGAGATTAATAGAAATCTTATTAATTAATAGGGTTGCCATTGATAATGTGAAATTTAAATCATTACAAGAGGTAACATTAGAAAATAAAGATTTAAAGCATGTTAACCTAGAAAAAGAAGTAAGAGATTTTTTTCACCATGATGATAAGAAATATAATGGGATTAGTTGGATAGTTGATCCTCTATATATAAGAAATTCCACAACTCAGAAAAACTATTTTGATTTAAATAATAAAATTCATGAATACATAAAAAATATAAATTTAAATATTTTATTTATATATGATGCTTATGAAAGTATGCATAGAATGAAAATGGCAATACCTGGGGAAATGGAAAAATACTTGAAGTTTTTAAGTGATAAAAGTTTTAGTGTGGAACGAGTGAGTGGAAGAATTATATAATTAAGGATTTCTTGAAAAAATAGCTTAATATTAAAATGGAAATAGGTATTATGGATTATTAAGAAAATAAATCCGAATACCTATTTTTAATTGCAAAAATTCTAGCTAATAATTTATAAGTGAAATATGATTGGGTGGTACTTCATTAATTACTGTTGAACAATTATATAAAAGTAATTCATTTTGATAAGCAACAATATACTTGTCCAAATTTTGAGATAAAGAAACTATAAATTTATTGGTTGGGCATAAGCTAAATAACAAAAGATTTAGCAAGAACTTTCTTAATGAGATTTTATTTCTTAGTCTAAATAAATTATAATTAGTCATAATAACACCTCTTCCTATTCATTTTTACTTTATCTGTAAATATATTGTAATATATATTTGTAATTGTTTTCAAATATAATCGTAATACAAATTGTCTTATGTGGTTACATAATTTTTATTAATATGATATTATTTTCAAAAATAGAATTAATTAGTGAATAAATTATAGGTAATAGTTTTATAATTTAGAGTGTGTTTATTAATTAATTATAATTAATAAATTATAAAGAGATGAAAGGAGAAATCTTATGAGTAGCAGGGAAATAAGTCAAAAAGATGTGGAAATGCTTATTGAAATACAAAAGAAATATTTCGATACACATATTACAAAGGATATTAAATTCAGAATTGAGCAATTAAAGATTTTAAAAGCTGGAATAAAAAAATATGAAGACGAAATTTCAGAAGCACTTTATAAAGATCTTGGTAAGCATAAGAATGAAGCCTATATGACTGAAATTGGATTTTGTTATCACAGTATAGAATTTGCAATAAAAAATTTGAAGAAATGGGCTAAGCCAGAAAAAAGAAAGACTCCAATTTACTTAATGCCTGCAAAGAGCTATATTGTCAATGAGCCATATGGAATAGTACTTATAATAGGACCATATAATTATCCGTTTCAATTACTTATTGAACCGTTAGTAGGTGCAATAGCTGCTGGAAATACAGCAATTATAAAAGCGTCTGAAATGGCACCTAATATTTCAATGGTTGTCAAAAAACTTTTTAATGAGACATTCTGCAAAAATTATATAGTATGTGTGGAAGGAGCAATAGAAACAAATATATCATTAATAAATGGAAAATTTGATTACATCTTTTTTACAGGAAGCACTGCTGTGGGAAAAATAGTTATGGAGGCAGCCGCGAAAAGTTTAATCCCAGTTACTTTAGAACTAGGAGGGAAAAGCCCAGTTATTGTAACTGAAAGTGCAAATATAGAACAGGCTGCAAAAAGAATTATCTGGGGAAAGACAATTAATGCAGGCCAAACCTGTGTGGCACCAGATTATGTATTAGTACATGAAAAGGTAAAAGATGAACTTATTAAAGAAATGAAGAAGGCCCTTAATAAATATTTTGGAGAGAATATTGAAAAGAGCGAATCATTTGGAAGAATTATTAATGAAAAACATTTTAAACGGATTAAAGCAATGATTGAGAGAGATAAAGAGGGAATCGTATTTGGAGGAAATTGTCTAGAAGAACAAAAGTACATCGAACCAACGTTAATAGAAATATTTTCATGGCAAGCAGCGACTATGAATGAAGAAATATTTGGGCCTGTGCTACCAATTATGACATTTAGAGATATAGATTTAGTTATAAAGGCGATTAGAAAGTTGCCTAAACCTTTGGCACTTTATTTGTTTACTAAAAATAAAGTAGATGAAAGTAAAGTTATAAAAGAGATAAGTGCTGGAAATGTATCTATAAATGATACAATCTCTCATGTTGCAAACCCATATCTTCCATTTGGGGGTGTTGGTAACTCAGGAATTGGTTCTTATCATGGAAAGGATAGTTTCCTAACATTTTCACACAGAAAAGGAATATTAAAAAAACATTCTGGAATAAGCAATTCGGTTCAGTATCCAGCTTTTACTGAGAAGCAATTAAATCTTATTAAGAAAATTTTTAAATAATAGATTCAATTAGATTGATTTTAAATGGACGCTTGTGATATTTATAATTATGTTATAATTAAGTAAGATTAAGAATAAATAACTTGTTATATATTAAGCATTCTACGCAAATGAAAGGAATGATAAAAATGCACGAAGTAACAATGTGTCAAAGTTGTGGATTACCGTTTAATGAAGAGCATAAACATTTTATAGGAATAGAACAAGATGGAACTAAAAGTATCTATTGTACAAATTGTTATAGAAATGGGGAGTTTATCCATCGTAATATATCGATGGAAGAAATGATCGAGTTACTTATTCCTATTTTAGGCAGGGAAATTGGGGAAGAGAAAGCAAGAAAAGAAATGACAACTTTATTTCCGACTCTTGAGCGCTGGAAATAGTGGTCTTAAATAATTATATTTCTTTATAGTATTTTATAATTACTATGAAATTAACACAGACAATAAAAAACTGAAAATGACAGGATTAAATAATTTCATAGATATAGAATATTATTGAGAGGTGAAATTAATGGAATGGATTGGAGCACTTAAAGTTGCAATTAAGTATATGGAAAAACATTTGTTGGAAAATATTAATGCAGATGAAGTAGCTGATTCTGTATATATGTCGCCATTTTATTTACAGAAAGGGTTTAAGATTATGACAGGATACTCAATAGGTGAGTATATTAGATGTCGAAGACTTTATATGGCAGCATTAGATGTTCTAGCAGATAAAGAAAAAATTATAGAACTTGCATACAAGTATGGTTACGACACTCCAGAAAGTTTTACAAAAGCATTCTCCAGGTTCCAGGGGGTATCTCCAAAACAAATAAAAGGAGATGCAAAAAAAATACGAACATTTTTACCTCTTAAAATTAATGTATCAATTAAAGGAGGAAATGATATGGATTATGTAGTGGAAAAGATGAATAAAATGAAAGTGATAGGATATGAGAGGGACTTCTCATATGAGGCAGCCTATCAAGAAATTCCAAAGTTTTGGAGTGAGTTTTGTGATAGTTGTACAAACGGAAAAGATAGTGAAGATAAACAAAAAGCCATTGAAGAATGTTCTATTGGAGAGTTTGGAATCTGCATTGAAGATGATGATAAGCAAAATGGATTTCATTATATGATTGCAGGAAAGTACAATGGAATTAATGTACCTGAAGGAATGAAATTATATGAAATTCCTACACTTGAATGGGCAAAGTTCAAATGTACTGGCCCTATGCCAGGAGCACTACAATCTGTAAATACTCAAATCTTTAAAGAATGGCTTCCGGGTAATCCTGATTATGAAATTGCAGCCGGAATGAATATTGAGTGGTATTCCAAAGGGAACTCAAATTCGTTTGATTATGAAAGTGAAATTTGGATACCAGTTAAGAAAAAGTAGAAAAAATATGATAGCAAAATCCTAATTACTAATTGTGATTAGGATTTTTGTTTTGTTAAATAAAAAATTTCTTGAAAAATACGCATTATAAAATAATAAGATTTTAATCTAATTTTAATCTTTCTTATATTTTAGATTAATTTTTACTAAGTATTATATAAGCAAGATAAACAAAAAATATGGAGGTTGATTAATATGGAAAGAAATGAAATGATTAAAATTTTGATGGAAAAGGCTAAAATAAGTTATGAAGAGGCAGAAAAAGTTTTAATACAATGTGATTGGGATCTTTTAGATTCTATAATTTATTTAGAAAGAAACGGCAAAATTGAAAATGATGCTACAAATACTATAATAACAGTAGAAAATGAAAATAAAAAAGAAAGTGAGGAAAAGGAAAAGATGAAAAGTGGAGGTATTGGTGAAATCTTTGGCAGAATCTTTAAGTTTATAGGTAAAGTAATAAGTAAAGGTAATGACAACTACTTTGAAATCAAAAAAGAAAATAAAAAACCTATAAAGATATCTTTAACTATATCGGCACTATTATTGATAGTTGCATTTTGGCCAGTTGGAATATTATTAGTAATTGGTTTATTTACAGGATATAAATATTCTTTAACAGGTCCAGACATTTGTAGTGATAAGGTTAATGAAGTTTTATACAAAGCGTCTGAATCAGCTGATAATGTAAAAAGTGATTTTAAAGAAAGTTATAAGGGATAGAATTAAGTGTTCAACTAATAGAGGTTTTGAGATTATTCGAAACCTCTTATTTATATTAAAAGCTTAAGAAAAATGGTATAATTTATAAGATAGATATGGAGGAATAAATATGG
Organism: Clostridium saccharoperbutylacetonicum N1-4(HMT); assembly: GCF_000340885.1. Classification (NCBI taxonomy): domain Bacteria; kingdom Bacillati; phylum Bacillota; class Clostridia; order Eubacteriales; family Clostridiaceae; genus Clostridium; species Clostridium saccharoperbutylacetonicum. Next base: position 3,223,803 of record NC_020291.1, read on the forward strand.
AAGAGCATAAGCTTATAGAAAGATTAACGAAAGAAACTAATATAAGTTATGAAGATGCAAAAATTGCCCTTGAAATATCAAATTGGGATGTTTTGGATGCAGTTATATGTTTAGAAGAGAAGGGTAAGATCCAAAGACCTTCTAGTAGCATATTTTATACCAATGAAAATAAAGGGAATTATAATCGTAACGAAATAACTAATATACAGCAGCAAGAAAACAAACAAAATTGGAAAAAGAGGGAGCATAATTTTGAAGGTTTTTTTGTAAAAGTATGCAAGTTAATTGATACTTGTAATAATATTTTTCTTGAAATAAGAAAAGAGAATAAAACTTTTCTTAGAATTCCTATTACAGTAATTCTTGTATTGGTAGTGTTTGCTTTTTGGATTTTTATTCCTTTATATATATTAGGTCTTTTCTTTGATATAGATTTTTCACTTTCAGGACAAAGAATAGAAATCAATAAAATCAATCAAGTTCTCAAAGCTATATCATTAAATGTGAAAAGGTTAAAAGATAAATTTAAGAAAGGATATTAAGATGGTTAAGATTTTAATTGTTGAAGATGATGAAAAACTGGCAAGATTTGTAGAATTAGAGTTAGTACATGAAGGCTATGAAATATTAAAAGCAGATAATGGAAGAACTGGTCTTGAAATTGCAGAAAATGGGCAAGTCGATTTAATTCTTTTAGATATAATGATTCCAGAAATAAATGGCTTGGAAGTATTACGTAGAATAAGAAAAGCTTCAGATCTGCCTGTAATAATGTTAACTGCCAGAGATGCTGTTATGGATAAGGTTTCAGGACTTGATGCAGGTGCAGATGATTATATAACAAAGCCTTTTGCAATAGAAGAGTTATTGGCTAGAATAAGAACAGCATTAAAGAGACGAAGAGGCAGTGAAAAAATAGATTCTGATATAATAAGCTGTGGATTATTATCTCTTGATAAGATAAGGCATAAGGTTATGTATGACAATAAAGAAATAGAATTAACAAACAGAGAATTTATGTTATTAAAAATTTTATTGGAAAATAAGAATATAGTACTAAGTAGAGATATACTAATGGAAAAAGTATGTGGCTATGATTTTATTGGAGAAACTAATGTAATAGATGTTTACATAAGATATTTAAGAACTAAAATAGATGACATCTTCAAAATAAAGATAATTTCTACAGTGCGTGGAGTAGGGTATGTTATAAAAGATGAGTAAGGAAAATAAAACAAAGAATGTAACATCTATTGCAATAAAACTTAATTCTATTTTTGTGAGAAAATTATTTGTTAAATTTTTATGGATAGATATATTTTTAATAGTATTTCTTATTGTTTATTGGTGTATAGATAATGAAATTAACTATTATGGAAACTTTATAATGAATGCCAGAAGAATATTTAACTTTTTTCCTTTAGAAAATTCAAATTATACTGTGATTTGGGATAATGGCAAAGTTATGGTTAAAGATGCAAGTAGTTTTTTATACATGGTTCAAAGAGTACTTGGAGCTATAGGGATTATAGAAGGACTATTTGTATTAAAGGAAATTGTTTTTGGAACAATAAAGATAAGAAAAACTCTAAAGCCTCTTGATGAAATGGCTAAAACTGCAAGCAGACTTAGCAATATGAATTTTGATGAAGAGAAATTTCAAAATCTTGAAGAAGCTATTTCTAAAATTAGTTCAGTAACTTCAAATGAAAGAATTTATACTGGAGACAGTGAGCTGCATGGATTGGAAGATGCTATAAATAATCTTTTGGAAAGAATGAGAGATTCCTATAGGCAGCAGGCTAGGTTTGTTTCTGATGCATCTCATGAACTTAGGACACCTATTTCAGTAATTCAAGGCTATGCGAATATGTTGGATCGTTGGGGAAAAAATGATGAAAGTGTATTAAATGAATCTATTGCTGCTATAAAAAGCGAAGCTGAAAATATGAAGAATTTAGTTGAACAGCTACTATTTTTAGCTAGAGGAATTAATGGTACTACGCAGATTGACTATAAAGAATTTTTACTAAATGATATGATTAATGAAGTATTAGAAGAGTCGAAAATGATAGATGAAAAGCACGTATATAGATATGATAATTCAGAAAAAATTATAGTATATGGAGACTTTGGCTTACTTAAGCAGGCAGTAAGAATATTAATTGAAAATGCTGTTAAGTATACTGAAGAAAATGAAGTTATAACATTAAAAACGGGAAAAAATGAAAAAGGAGAATCTTACATTTCTGTTCAGGATAATGGTATAGGGATGGGTGAAGAAGATATACCGCATATATTTGAACGATTTTTTAGAGCTGATACAGCAAGAGTTAGAAAGAATGGTGGAACTGGATTAGGATTGTCTATAGCGAAATGGATTATAGATGGGCATAAAGGATATTTTTCTGTATTAAGCAGGAAAGGTATAGGAACTAGAATAACAATATTTTTACCTAAAAATTAAATATATGATTTTTAACTAAGGCATGTTAAAATTAAAACAAATAAAACATTGGAGGAAGAAATATGAAACAACTTGATATAGGAAAAAGTGGGTTAAAAACATCTGAATTAATTTTAGGATGTATGAGAATTGCTAACCTTTCAGCAGATGAAGTTAAACAATTAGTAGAAACTGCAATTGAATGTGGTATTGACTTATTTGATCATGCTGATATTTATGGTGGTGGAAGAAGTGAGGAACTTTTTGGAGAAATAATGACTTCTTCACTAAGGGATAAAATCAAAATTCAAACAAAATGTAGTATAAGAAAAGGATATTATGATTATTCAGCAGAACATATTCTTACTTCTGTTGATGGTAGTTTAAAACGTTTAAATACAGATTATGTAGATACGTTGCTGCTTCATAGACCAGATACACTTATGGAGCCAGAAGAAGTTGCTTATGCTTTTGATAAATTACATAGTAGTGGAAAGGTTAAAAATTTTGGTGTAAGTAATCATAATTCAATGCAGATAGAATTATTACAAAAATATACGAATCATAAGATTATAGTTAATCAAATGCAGCTTAGTATTACTAATACTGGTATGATTGATTCAGGACTAAATGTAAATACTCAAGATGAGAGAGCAATTGATCGTGATGGTAGTATTTTAGAATATTGCCGTTTAAAAGATATAACTATTCAAGCTTGGTCGCCATTCCAATATGGCTTTTTTCAAGGCACTTTTTTAAATAATGATAAATTTCCTGAATTAAATAAGGTACTTGATAGAATTGCTAAAGAAAAGGGCGTATCAAATTCTGCCCTAGCAATTGCATGGATTTTAAGACACCCAGCTAAAATTCAGCCTATAATTGGATCTACAAATAAAAGCAGATTAAAAGATATTTGTACTGCTACTAATGTTACCCTATCTAGAGAAGAATGGTATGAAATTTATCTTTCAGCAGGTAACAAATTGCCATAAATATTTACATTGACTTTAAAAGAAAAGTTTAGTACAATTTTATAAATTAATAATTAAAATTAATTGTAGCTTCGTATAACTCCAATAATATGGTTTGGAGGTCTCTACTAGGAACCATTAATTCCTAATTACGAAGAAGATATATCTATTATGATATGTCTTCTTTGTGATTAGGAATTTTTTTATGAATAAATATACAAAAAGGAGAATAACATGAAATTTTTTGATTTACCAAAAATTGATTTACACTGTCATCTAGATGGGAGTCTTAGACCTGAAACAATAATATCTATAGCAAAGGAAGAAAATATTGATATTCCATCTTTTGATATAAATGAAATTAAGAAGCAAGTAATTGTTCCTCTTGAATGTCCATCTCTTAATGAATATTTGAAGGCTTTTATGATTCCTAATATGGTAATGCAATCAAAGGAAAGTTTAAGAAGGGTGACTTTTGAACTTTTTGAAGATGCAGCAAAGGAAAATGTAAAATACATGGAAGTTAGGTTTGCACCAGTTCTTCATACAGTGAAAGGGGTGGAAATTGAAGACATAATCCAAAGTGTATTAGAAGGAATTCGTGAGGCAGAAGATAAATATGAGATAAATGGAAATTTAATATTATCTTGTATGAGAAATATGTCAGCAGATATTGCAAGGGAAGTAATTGAAAAGGGAAGGAAGTTTTTAGGTAAGGGTGTAGTAGCAGTAGATTTATGTGCAAATGAAGAAGAGGGTTTTTGCGAAAAATTTCTGGAACCAATAAGTTTAGCACGAAAATATGGATATAAAGTTACAATTCATGCAGGTGAAACTGGAATAGGTAAAAATGTATTAGATGCAGTAGAACTATTGGGAGCAGAAAGAATAGGACACGGCATCTTTATAAAAGATCATATGGAAGCTTATAAAATAGTAAAGGATAAAAATATTGTATTAGAAATGTGTCCAACAAGTAATGTACAAACAAAAGCAGTTAAAAACTTTAGTGAGCATCCAATATATAATTTTCATAAAGATGGGATTAAGGTGACAGTAAACACAGATAACAGAAGCGTTTCTAATATTAACATGAAAAAAGAATTTGAGATAGTATCAAAGGAATTTAATATTAGCAGTGAAGATTATAAACATATTTATTTAAATGCTATCAAAGCAAGTTTTGCTGATTTTAAAATTAAAGAGAAATTAAAAAAATTTTTATATCAAATCAAATAAATATTTCTATTATCTTATGATAATACTACTATTATGTTATATGAAAGTAGGGAGTTTTATTGAAGATATCAAAAAGATTATTATCAATCTTTACAATTGTATTTTTCATTATTTCCATGATAGTAGGATTTATTAATATTAAAGTAAAGGCAGAAGGAGTTTTATTTAGAGAAAAACCAGTTAAAATAGCGGTATTTTTATATAATTTCAAAGATACATATATTTCTTTAGTTCGTGAAAATTTTGAAGAAATACAAAAAAATAACCAAGGACAAGTTGAGTTTTCATTTTATGATGGAAAAAATGATCAGAAAGAACAAGATGATGAACTTGATATAGTACTTGAAGGGGGAAATGCTGATCTCATATTTTTAAATTTAGTAGATACTAATACAACAATGGAGGCTATTAATAAAATTAAGGCTAAGAATTTACCTGTTATTTTATTTAATAGAGAGCCAGTTGATATAAATGCAATTAAATCATATAGCAAAGCGTATTTTGTAGGAACAAATGCAGCTGAAGCTGGGAAAATGCAAGGAAAAATTATAATAGATGAATGGAATTCAAATAAGAATATGGATAGAAATGGTGATAATGTGCTTCAATATGTAATGTTGATGGGGGAAGAAGGTAATATTGAGGCAATTGAAAGAACAAGATATTCTGTTTCTACAATTAAAAGTGCTGGAATCGAAATTCAGGAACTTGCTATTAAGGTATGTGATTGGAATAGAGAAAATGCAAGAAGGGCTATGGAAGAAATATATTTACTATTTGGAAATAGAATAGAGGCAGTAATTTCAAATAATGATGAAATGGCAATAGGTGCTATCGAAACCTTACAGAAAAATGGATATAATAAAGGCGACAAAACGATTACTATTCCTGTAGTAGGAGTTGATGCTACACCAGAAGCCAGAAAGTTAATTCAGGAAAAAATCATGACAGGTTCTGTTATTCAGGATCCGCATATTATGGCTGAAGTAATATATAAAATGGGAATGAATCTTGTTTTGGAGAAAAAACCACTTGATGGGATACCATATTCCTTTGATGATACTGATGTAGCAGTTAGATTACCATATCATGAATATAAAGGTTAATTTTCATATAAAAAATTTTTAATAATATTCTAAAACAATAGAACTTTTATTTTTTCAGTAGCTTTTTTTAGTATTTCGTTATTCGCCTTTCAACATCTAAGATTTCAAAATATAACAAATACATATTTTTATTATTTGAAAATAAAGAAATATAAACAAAGTACACTTTATGTGAATTGTGCATAGAATCAAATAAAAAATAAGTTCATTAAAGTATGAACTTATGAAAAATAATATTTTAAAATATTACAATTATTTAGCATAATTATAATAAGGTATTTTAATTGTAATGCCTGTTCCGTCGAATTTATAATCAGTGTCATCAATAGGACTTCTTCCAGATGCTAGATTGATTGCTACCTCATAAATTGCCTTTGCATGAAGTTTAGAGTCTTGAACAACTGTACCTGTCATAAAACCTTGATCAATTAATTTCTTGGCTTCAGGTGCACCACCAAGCCCAACAACAGGAATATATTTTGAACTGTCACCTTTGTTGAATCCATACTTTTGAAGTGCTTCAATTGCACCTATGGCCATATTATCATTATTGGAAATTATTGCTTCGATTTTACCATTAAAAGTCAAGAACTCTGACTCAATTGCTGTCTTTGCACAATCTCTTTGCCAATTACAAAAAGTTGAGAAAAGCTCCTCAGTTTTTATTCCAGCATTATTAAGTGCACTAATAGGATACTTACTTCTGTCAAGTGTTAAGAGATTGTTGGATGGACCTTTTAACATGATATATTGAATTGTATTATCTTTATTTTTATCTAAAGTGTTCTTATGAGACTTCCATTCATCAGCTAGGAGTTCACCTTCTAAATTTCCACCTTGTTCAGTGTCACCAACTATAATAACAGATGCAGGATAAGATTTAACAATGTTTGTTAATGAAGATGTAGTAGGGAAAAATAAAATTAATGGGTGTTTCGCTGTAATTATTTTATTAAGAGCATCGCTGACTTCGTATTCATTGGAACTGATAGGAGCCACTACAAAAACATCAAAACCTGAGTTAAGTTCTTTAGAAATATCTGCATTTTGAACAGATTGATTTGCTTTTCCATCAAAAATAGTGAATTGGATTTTATCTCCACTTTCTTTTTGAAGTTCTCCTAAGCTCTTTTTTAAATCAGAATTAAACACATTACTAAGGTCGACTAAGAAGACTCCTACCTTAATTGTTTTTTGAGTAGGAATGTTTGGGCTTGCATATGAACTATTTTCAATACTATGCAATAGTAATATAAAAGTTACAATAAATAGTGAAATTTCTTTAAATATTTTCATTTTAGTCCTCCATAAGCTTTAACTTTATTAAAAGGTATAGTTATAGACTTTCTATAATTCATAGAATTTATTCGTTGCGGTACATAACATTATATGAATTCTATACTAAGTTTGAAGTTAAACTAACAATATAAGAAAAAACGAACAGAAGTTCTTGTATTGGAATGTATTGTCGAGCATAATGGAGAAGATTATAAATGTTTTTGCAATAAATTAATAAGTGAATGCATAACTGTAATAATGAATGGAATAGAGAATCAGAAGAGGAATGCAAAGTATCACCTAATGGATTTTGCACATTGTTAAAATGAGATAGAATAGTAATTGGGAAAAGAAGAAAATTGGAACATCTAATAAATTCTCAAACCCCTTTATAAAATAGTTAAGACATTTATAGAAATAAGGGTGTCTTTTTTTATACAATAAATTGTTAATAATTACAATATAAACAGTATTTCTTTTTTTGCTATGATGAAGTAGCGAAAGGAGGGATATAATGGAGAAAGTGAAAGTAATCAATCAAAAGATTTGTGAAATGAGACAAGCTTTGCTAGATTTAATCAACGAAAAACCAACTCTGATAGATCAAGAAGTTGTCACAGCAAGTCAGGAACTTGATAAAGCTTTGAATGAGTATAATAATTTACTTAACAAAGTAGACAAGTAGAAAAGGGGAGGGATTGAAAAGTCTCTCCTTGATTATTTAAGAAAATGAATTTGCATTTTTTAATACGTAATTTTAGTAACATAGGCATCACATATCAATTGAAGTGTGGTGCCTTTTGTTGTATTTAGAATACCACCGGTTACGGGTGGTATTAACTTAGTTTTAAGTATTTTGAATAAAAGTGTCAGCCATAACTCTATTATTATTGATATAATATTTGATTACTGTTTACGTGGTATATATTCATGATAAGGCATATTAATTGTAACCCCAGTTTCATCAAATTTATAATTTGTACCTTGAAGCGGGTTTAAATTATTAGCTAAATTCATTCCTACAACATAAAGAGCTTCAGCTGTTTGATTTGGATCTTGTGATACAGTACCTGACATAATTCCTCTATCAATTAAATCTATAGCTTCTGGTATTCCGTCAATCCCGAAAACAGGAATATATGTTGAGTTATCTCCTTTATTGTAGCCATATGATTGTAATGCATTAATAGCACCTATGGCCATAGCATCATTATTTGAAATTATCGCTTCTATATTTTTTCCATAGCTTAAAAATAGCAGTTTAATGGAATCTTCTGCACATTTCTCATCCCAATTACAAGTCTTGGATAGAATTTCTTGAGTTTTTATTCCAGATTGATTAATGGTTGAAATAGAATATAAACTTCTTGCAATTGTCACTGTAATATTCTCTGGACCAGTTAGCATAATATATTGCAATATATTATCTCCATTCCTATCAATATCATTTTTGCTTGAATTCCATTTATTTACAACAAGATTGCCTTGTAAAATACCTGATTGAATAGCATCAGTCGATATAACTAGAGCTTTATTATAAGATTTAATAGGACTTATTTCAAATGGTACTGTATTAAATAATATTATTGGAATATTTTTTTGCTTTGCTTTGTAGATAACTGATTCAATTGTACCTTGATCTAAACTGACTAAGTTTAATAACAATAGATCATAATCACTTTGAAGAACAGAATCTAAAAGAGTATTTTGTATCTCCTGATTTCTTTTACCATCATAAAATGTAAAATTGACACTACTAGTGTTTTTATTTTGAATTTCTTCTAGTCCTTTACGAACTAAAGAAATATAAGGATCATCAAAAGTAAATAATAATACAGCAGTTTTAATTTGTTTTTTTGGAATAACCTGTGAATTAGCATGTATCTTAGTATAAGATAGTGACATGATAGTCACTATAATTATAATGAGAAATAAGAATAGAGTTTTGAATATTTTCATTTCAAAGCCACCTTTCATATTTAGTATGGCATTAAAATTAAATAACATTCCTTAATACCAATGAATGAAAAAATAAAAGCAGCAAGTATTCGAAATCCTTGTTGCTTTTATTTTAATGGACATATATCATAAAAACGAAATGTAACATGAACTTTTTTGTTAATGCACATAGAGGATTAAAACAACATGGAGAAAATGTCGTTTATGTTAATAAATATATTGTAGAGAAGAAGAGTTCTCGGTATATAGAGTTATTGAAATTATGAACTAATAAAAAAATAGGAATCATACATAAAATATGAGTCCTTTAAGTATATACATGAACTAAGAATGTTTGGTTACTAGTATTATATCGGTTTTTTTGAAAAAAGAACAAAAGACAGTAAATTATTAATTAATTCGCTGTCTTTTGGCAACCTGCCAAGCTATAAAAGATTAGCAATTATAGTATTAGTAAATTCCCAATATTTATACTATGGATTATTTTAGTTTTATATAATATAATATTCCACAATAACATTAAGGTGGTAATTTTATTTTATGAAGAATATGACTATAGATAAAATCAAAAATACAATAAGAGATCTTCCAGAAGGTGAACAAGAAGTAATATTATAGTTAGCGGAAATATTTAAAGGTGAAGAAGAGAAAATATTAGAATATTGTAAAAATTAATAATCGTAACATATGATACATAAAACAAATGATAATTATAGTATTATTACATCATACAGTAAGCATAATACTAATTATATATATGAGAAAAATGAATTCGCCAAAAAATCGTAAAAAAGAAATGAATAAAATTATAGTATTTTGCACATTAAGGAAATCAATAAAAAAAAGAATAATGACTTAATTGCAATACATTAAGCCATTTAAATTTAGGAGGAAAAAATATGAGCGCATTTTTAGGGAAAATACATTATTGGTTATATGATAAAATAAAATTACATGAGGCATTAGTAGTTAATATAGCTGAATTAGCAAATAAGAATGGTTATAATAGTGTAGCATTAATAAATGATAGTTATGCAAAATACGGAGCACCAATAACAGGTTCATTAGAAGATGAAATTGAGCATACTAATATTCATGGTTGGCTTCAAGAAAGAATTACAAGTGTAGAAAGCAGATTGGCATACGTTGTAACTGAGTTATTAAAAGAAAATGTAATTACAAAGGAAGAGATTACTTATATATTCTCTCAGAATGGAATCGCTGCAATGAAAGAAATAGGAATTAATGAAGCTACTCCTCAAGAACTATTTAACTTAATATTTGATTTTATGCTTGAAGGGATGCCTTGTGATAGGGTGAATGATATCATTGAAAATAGCGAAACAGCAATTACATGGGAAACAACAATGGATCTTCATAAGCGTTTTTGGGATGCAGTAGGAGGAGATGTAAATAATTATCATGATTTCAGAGAGGCTTGGATTAATGGATTTTTAAGTGCAAGTGCTACAGGATATAAATATACTAGAGCAGAAGGCGGGATAAATAAAATAAGTAAATAGGAGTGATTTTAATGGATGGAATTAACTTAATGATTGAAGAGCATAAAAATATAAAGAGAATGTTGCTAGTAATTAGAAAAGCGTGTCTTGGTATTATGAATGGAAAAGAAATTGATTATGCTGATTTTGAAAGAATAATAGATTTTGTAAGAAATTATGCTGATAATCACCATCATGGTAAGGAAGAAAAACTCCTGTTTAATAGAATGGTTGAAGAAATTGGTGGACCAGCTGAAAAGTTAGTAAAATTCGGAATGCTTGTAGAACATGATTTGGGTAGATTCCATATCAAAGAACTTGAAGAGGCACTTACAAAGGTTAAGCTAGGTGATGCTGATGCAAAACTTGATGTAATAGCTTCAGCTATAGGATATGCTAATCTTCTAAATAGACATATAGATAAAGAAGATAATGTTGCATATCCTTTTGCAAAGAGAGAACTTTGCAGTGATACCTTAAATAAAGTTAATATGGAATGTGAAGCTTTTGAAGAAGATATGTCAAAAAACGGAGTTCAAGACAAGTATATTAAATTATTAGAATCACTTGAAGAAAAATATAATTAAGTAATTAATTACTCCTAAAGTTACCAGTATAATAAAAGCTATTTTAACAATACTATTATTGTTAAATAAATTATAATTTTAGGAGGAAAAAATTATGAAACCAGAAAAAATGAGTTCACCTAATACAGGAATCAAATGTGTTGTTAACACATGTCACTATTATATGTCAGGAGATCATTGTACTGCACAACAAATAGAGGTACAGCCAAAAAATGCACATGATACTCAAGAAACAGATTGTGCTACATTTATGCCTGAAAATCAAGGTTTATAAAAGTCTCAGTTATGACATTGCAAATTCTTAAAAAATTTCAAAGTTTAAGGAGAAAATAAAATGGATAACCATGAGATAATATGTTCATGTATGAATGTTTCGGTACAAGATTTAAAAGATGCCATAAAAAATGGGGCAAAATCTTTTGAGGAAGTACAAGAAGTTACTAATGTTGGCACTGGCTGTGGTGGCTGTGTTGAAAATGTTAAAGATTTAATTGAGGAATTATTAGAAAAATAATAATAAATCAAAGTCTGTAAGCTAAAGTGAAAATTGATTACGACCACTTATATGTAGATGCTAATATCTTAATATAAGTGGTCGTAATTTTTTGACAATTATTTATGAAAGGATTATAAAATAATGAAATTTAGTTTGTCATGGTAAATTTTAAAAAATTAAGCTCTCAGTTTGAAGAAATTGTTAGGAAGCCAACTGGAAATTATATCACTCGGAATTTTAATTCCAGAAATGCTTTCTCCTAGTTTTTTCAAGTGAGTGGAGAGAGTGGTAACATTCTATTCCATCGAGAGCATTTAAAGAAACTATTGAATTTAGAAATTCTTCATGGTTATTGGTATAATATCCGTATAAATGAGCAAGGAAAGCTTTACCTCCAGCCTTATGTATTAAAGCAGCCACTTCTGGAACTGTAAGATAACTTTTAGTTTGATCAAGAAAGAATGGGCTATCAGGATTATTTACACAAGTTCTATAAAAGGCATTAAGTTTATCCCATATTTCTTTAGAAAAGAATTTTTCATTTTCAGGATATTTTTTTATATCTGCATGCATTGTTTGTGTTGCAAAATATTTTCCATTAATTGATAAACTTTCACTATATTTAATTCCAAGGTTCCTGCATACTTCCATCATTTTTCTAAGATAAGTATTTTCTCTTTCCAGAAACTTTTCATCAGAAACTATGCCAAGAGAATTTATTTTCTCCAAATTTATACCATATCCCAATACCTCAATTGGTGTACCATTATGTACAACTGAAAATTCACACCCAGGTATAATTTCGCCATCGAAATAATCATGTATGTTAATATCGTTAAGTTTTCTATAAGCACCAATTGAATCATGATCGGTAATGGAAATATATTTTAAACCTGCTTTTTGTGCCTCAATTAGAATTTTCTTAGGTTCATCAGAACCATCTGATGAAGTGGTATGAATATGTAAATCAATCATTTAAATATGCTCCTTGTTATTATTTTCATGATTTATTTTAAAACAATATTTAAAAAATGGCAAATATGAATATATAAAGTATAGTTTAAGTTTGAAAATATTATATGCGCTTAATTTTATGGAAACATGAGGTTTCTATTTGTAATTTAAGTAACTAGTTGGTATTTGATAAGTTGAATATATATTTTGAACAAATTTATTGACAATTGCATAGATATACATTATAGTTATTTTCATATAATGTTTATAAAAATACTAGGAATTTAATTCAGTTAGGAGTTTTGCGCATATAAAGAGAGCAGCTATGCTTTAATAAGAAACTTTAAAATAGTTATGAGTTAAATAGTTAAATTATATTTGAAAGTCAGTGTAATATTGATAGAAAAAGTTATGTATTAAATTTTTCTATTATATTTTTCATGGTCAAAACCTATTAAACATATAAGAATAATTATAGCGATTGAAAGGAGAGGAAATTGTGAAAAAAAATAAGGGGGCTATATTAGTAATTTGTATTATTTTATTTGTTGGTATTTTTGTTAGTTTAAACAAATCGACAAAAAGTAATGCAGCTGATAGGAAATCAAAGGTTGAACTTTTAAATGTATCTTATGATCCTACAAGAGAATTTTATTCTGAATTTAATGCGAGTTTTTCACAATATTGGAAACAAAAAACTGGGCAGGATGTGTCTGTAGATCAATCACATGGTGGGTCAGGAGCGCAGGCAAGATCAGTTAGTCAAGGTTTAGATGCTGATATTGTTACACTGGCACTTGGAAATGATATTGATCAGATTAGTAAAACAGGTCTCATAAAGAAAGATTGGCAAAATCAATTTAATGAAAATAGTGCGCCATATACATCTACAATTGTTTTTCTTGTGAGAAAAGGAAATCCAAAGAATATAAGAGATTGGGATGATTTAATAAAAAATGATGTTTCAGTCATAACACCAAATCCAAAGACTTCAGGTGGAGCTAGATGGAATTACTTGGCTGCATGGGCTTATGCAGCACACAGAAATAATGGGGATCAAGAAGCAGCAAAGGATTTTGTTTCAAAATTATATAGTAATGTTAAAGTATTGGATTCAGGTGCTAGAGCAGCAACAACAACTTTTGTGCAGAGAAAAATGGGGGATGTGCTTATAGCTTGGGAAAATGAAGCATATTTAGCGCTCAATAAACTTGGAAAAGACGAGTTTGAAATAATAACACCTTCACTTAGCATTTTAGCTGAACCACCAGTTGCTATTGTTGATGAGGTAGTTGATAGGAAAGGTACGCGTGAGGTAGCTAAAGCTTATTTAGATTACTTGTATAGTAAAGAAGGTCAAGAAATCGCAGCACAAAATTATTATAGACCTAGAGATAAGGAAGTGGCTGAAGAATACAAAGGTAACTTTCAAGATATTAACCTAGTTACAGTGGATAAGGAGTTTGGAGGATGGGCTAAAGCTCAGACAACACATTTTGCTGATGGGGGGACTTTTGATCAAATATACAAACCTTAAATCAGTTAGGAGTTATGAGTTAAGAGTTGTGAGTTGATGGCAGTTTACAATTTACAGTTCACAGTTTAGGAAGAAAAATCTTCGGACTTTTCTTAGAAACGTGCAATAAGTAAAAAGGAATAAATAGAAATTATTTTTAGGATTGGAGTGTTTGAAATGGGGAGGAGCAAAAGGGTGATTCCTGGCTTTGGAATTACTATGGGTTTTAGTCTTTTGTATTTGGGGCTTATCGTATTAATTCCTTTATCTATACTAGTTATGAAGGGAGCAGGAATTGGAATAGGGAGTTTTTTTAACATTATATTTCAAGAAAGAGTTTTGCATGGATATTGGGTAAGTTTCATGTGTGCGCTGATTGCGGGAGCATCAAATAGTGTATTTGGAATAATTCTTGCTTGGGTTCTAGTAAGATATGATTTTCCATTAAAAAGGTTTGTTGACGGTTTAATTGATTTACCCTTTGCATTACCGACGGCAGTTGCTGGTATAGCTCTTACAAGTTTATATTCTGAAAATGGACTAATAGGACAGTATTTATACTCATTAGGAATAAAGTCAGCATTTTCATTATTTGGAATTACAATTGCACTTATTTTTGCAGGAATTCCTTTTGTTGTACGAACTATTCAGCCTGTATTAGAAGATTTGGATAATCAATATGAAGAAGCAGCACTAATGCTTGGAGCAAGCAAAATAAGCATATTTTTTAAAGTAATATTTCCAGAAATTCTTCCACCTCTGCTAGCTGGATTTGGACTTGCCTTTGCAAGAGGTGTTGGTGAATATGGAAGTGTGGTTTTTATTGCAGGGAATATGCCTATGAAAACAGAAATAGCCCCACTTTTAATTATGTCTAAGCTTGAACAGTATGATTATAATGGAGCGACTGCAATAGCATTAGGAATGTTGCTTATATCATTCTTAATATTATTTTCAATTAACGTAATTCAATGGAGATTAAATAAGGTTAAGCTGATATAAGGGGTGAGATGATATGGAAAGCAGGTTAAATCAAAAAGAAAATAATATTATTAAATACACGTTGATAACTATAAGTATTTTATTTTTAATCCTAATGTTAATAATACCACTAATAACTATAATTTCAGGTGCTATGTCTGAAGGTGTGAGGGTTTATATTAAAGCAGTATCAGATAATTATACTTTGAAAGCTATAAAGCTTACTTTTGTAGCTACAATAGTTTCTGTAGCATTTAACACTCTATTTGGTTTATGTGCAGCATGGGTAATGACTAAGTTTAAATTTAAAGGGAAAAATTTACTTGGAACCTTTATAGATTTGCCTTTCGCAATTTCTCCAGTAGTAGTTGGATTATTACTTGTATTAACATTTGGAAGAGGAAGTATATTAGGGGATTTTTTGAAAAATTATGATATAAGAATAATTTTTACAACTTATGGAATTGTTCTGGCTACGATGTTTGTAACATTTCCATTTGTAACAAGAGAAATAATACCATTAATGAATACTCAAGGAACCGATGAAGAAGAAGCAGCAGCAATGATGGGTGCAAGTGGATTTTATATTTTTAGAAAAATAACTCTACCTAATATAAAATGGGGACTTATATACGGAATAATTCTTTGTACAGCAAGAGCTATGGGAGAATTTGGAGCGGTATCAGTAGTATCAGGGCATATAGCAGGAAGGACAAATACTTTGCCACTGCATGTAGAGGTTCTATATAATGATTATCAATATGCAGCTGCATTTGCAGTAGCTTCTATCTTAGTAATTATTGCAGTGATTATTCTTATATTAAGAAATTTTGTCGAGTGGAAAAGTAAAAAGGAGGGCTAATGGATGTATGTTGAGCTGAAAAATGTAAATAAAACATTTGCAGATTTTAAAGCGTCTGATAATGTTAACTTTAAAATAGAGCAAGGCAAATTAATAGGGCTTTTAGGTCCAAGTGGAAGTGGAAAAACTACAATACTTAGGATGATTGCTGGCCTTGAAACTCCAGATAGCGGTGACATTATTATAAATGGGGAAAAAGTTAATGATGTTGAACCAGGAAAAAGAGGCATTGGGTTTGTGTTTCAAAGTTATGCTTTATTTAGACATATGACAGTATATGATAATGTAGCATTTGGACTTGTAATACAAAAAGCTAAAAAGGATGAAATACAGAAAAGAGTTATGGAGCTTATAGAACTTATTGGACTTAAAGGGCTTGAAAAAAGATATCCTGGCCAATTATCTGGAGGACAGAGACAGCGTGTAGCTTTTGCACGAGCCCTTGCACCAAATCCAAAATTATTATTATTAGATGAACCTTTTGCTGCCATAGATGCAAAGGTTAGAAAAGAACTTCGAAGCTGGCTTAGAGAAACCATATCCAAGCTTGGAATTACAAGTATCTTTGTAACCCATGATCAAGATGAAGCTGTAGAAGTAGCAGATGAAATAATAATAACAAACAAAGGGAAAATAGAGCAAAAAGGAACTCCAGTTGAAATCTATAAAAATCCTAAAACACCATTTGTAGCACAATTTATAGGAGAATCTAATCTTATAGAAGATTACACCAAATTAAAAGGTTTTGAAGATGATGTTAGAGAAACAAAAGCTATAGTTAGACCTGAGTTTATACAATTGGCTAAAAATGATTCTGAAATATTAACTCCTCTTGCAGCTGAAAAAGGAATTGTAAAAGGAACAGCCTTTAGAGGAAGTAATATTGAAGTAGATGTTCAAATTGGAGAGCAGTTATTAAGCGGATACAGAAGCTTAGAAGAAGAACCATTAAAAATTGGAGAAGAAGTTTTGGTTTTAATTCATAGGGTATATGCTTTCAATGATAAAAATGCAAAAGTAATTGAAAATAAAATAAAGACACAAGAGATGTCAGTATTTATTTAAAATTCCTAAGGAGGATAAAGCATGAAAATAGAAAAACTTCAAACTGATGTCTTAATCATTGGTGGTGGGACAGCAGGATGTTATGGAGCAATTACCATAGCTGAAAATTCTAATAAGAGCGTTATAGTTTTGGACAAGGCTAACATAAAGCGAAGTGGCTGCTTAGCAGCTGGTGTTAATGCACTTAATGCGTACATTGTAAAGGGAAGAAAGCCACAGGATTATGTTGATTATGCAAAACAAGATGCAGAAGAAATAGTTAGAGAAGACTTGCTTTTAACAATGTCAGAAAATCTAAATAAGGTTACTAAAAGACTTGAAGACTTTGGACTCGTAATATTAAAAGATGAAAATGGCGAATATGTAGCTAGAGGGAACAGAAATATAAAAATTAATGGTGAGAATATAAAACCATTATTAGCAAATGAAGTTACAAAACATTTAAATATTAATGTTTTAAATGGAGTAAATGCAATTGAGTATATAGTAGAAGACAATGAAATAGTAGGTGCTTATGCTGCATCAGTCCATGAAGATATATTTTATGTAATAGAAGCAAAGGCAGTGATTTGTGCAACAGGAGGAGCAGCTGGATTATACAAACCTAATAATCCTGGTTTCTCAAGACATAAAATGTGGTATAGTCCATTTAATACAGGTGCAGGTTTTGCTATGGGAATAAAAGCTGGAGCAGAAATGACAACTTTTGAAATGAGATTTATAGCTTTAAGGTGTAAGGATACTATATCGCCTACTGGAACTTTAGCTCAAGGAGTTGGAGCAGAACAGGTAAATGCTTTAGGCGAAGAATATCAATATAAATACGGAAATACTACAGCTCAAAGAGTATATGGAACAGTTAAAGAGACTTTAGAAGGAAGAGGGCCTTGTTATTTAAAAACTGAAGGAATAACAAAGAAACAAGATGAAGATTTAATGAAGGCATATCTTAACATGTCTCCAAGCCAAACTTTAAAATGGATTGAAAATGGCAAGGGACCAAGTGAAGATAATGTTGAGATAGAAGGTACTGAACCATATATTGTTGGAGGTCATACAGCAAGTGGATATTGGGTTGATACTGATAGAAGCACAACAATTAAAGGTCTTTATGCAGCAGGAGATGTAGCAGGAGGATGTCCACAAAAATATGTAACTGGAGCTTTAGTTGAAGGTGAAATAGCAGCGTTAGCAGCTTTAAATTATATAGATGGAAAAGAAAATAAAGAGATTAAAGAAGAAGTTATAAAAGATAAAGTTAATTATATTAATAAGTTCTTAAATAATGAAAAAGATTTATTTGGTATTGATGACTTAGAAGAAGCTATGCAAAAAGTAATGGATACTTATGCTGGTGGAATAGGAAGTCATTATCAATATAATGAGACGCAATTAAACTTAGCTGAAGAAAAAATAGAAAACCTTGAATCTTTAAGTGAAAATTTAAAAGCTGAAGATATGTATGAGTTGATGAAAGTCTTTGAATTAAAAGAGAGACTAACAGTTTGTAAAACTGTTATAGCTCACTTAAGAGCAAGAAAAGAAACTAGATGGCATAGCTTTGGAGAAAACCTAGATTATCCAGAAAAAGATGATGACAAATGGTTAAAGTATGTTAATTCTAAATTTGAAGATGGAAAAGTAAAAATAATCTTTAGAGATTTAATAAATGGTGGTGATAAATATGAGCATTAAAATTGATAAAAATCTCTGCGTAGGTTGTACAAAATGCAAAAATGTTTGTCCAGGAAATTTAATAACTATGGATGAAGATAATAAAGCAATCATCAAATACCCTAAAGATTGTTGGGGCTGTGCATCTTGTATAAAAGAATGTAAAGCTCTTGCTATAAAGTACTATTTAGGTGCTGACATGGGTGGAAAAGGAAGTCTGCTTTATGTAAAAGAAGATAAGGATATTATGTCTTGGATAATTGAAAAGAGTCATGGAGAGAAAAAAATAATAGAGGTTAATAAGAAAAACTCCAACGAATACTAGGAAGCAGTTTATAGGTATGGTTGAAAAGCCTAGGGCTTTTTGGAAAGGAGATATAAAAAAGTACGCAGCACAATTAGGAGTTTTTTACCTAAAATGCAGGTTAAAGCATTAAGCATAATAAATTTTAATAAAACAGGGGGATTACTAATGAGTGAATTATCACATCTTGACAAATTAGAAGCAGAAGCAATTTATATTATTAGAGAGGTAGCAGCAGAATGTGAAAAGCCAGTAATGTTATATTCTATTGGTAAAGATAGTTCTGTTATGCTACACCTTGCAATGAAAGCATTTTATCCTGAAAAGCCACCATTTCCTTTTATGCATATTGATACTACATGGAAGTTTAAAGAAATGATTGAATTTCGTGATAAGACAGCAGAAAAATTAGGAATTGAGATGATTGTCCATTCAAATGAAGATGGTATAAAGCAAAGAATTAATCCTTTTGACCATGGATCAGCTTATACTGATATCATGAAGACACAGGCTTTAAAACAAGGTTTAAGTAAATATGGTTTTACAGCAGCCTTTGGTGGTGGCCGTCGTGATGAAGAAAAATCTCGTGCGAAGGAAAGAATTTTCTCTTTTAGAAATGAAGCACAAGCCTGGGATCCTAAAAATCAGAGACCAGAAATGTGGAAACTTTATAATACTAAAATTAATAAAGGTGAAAGTATGAGAGTATTTCCAATTTCAAATTGGACTGAAAGCGATATTTGGCAATATATAAAGCGTGAAAATATTGATATAGTTCCTTTGTATTATGCAAAAGAAAGACCATGTATTGAACGTGATGGAAATATCATTATGGTTGATGATGATAGATTAAAGTTATTACCAGGCGAAAATGTAGAACACAAAAAGATAAGATTTAGAACCCTTGGTTGTTATCCATTAACAGGTGGTTTTGAATCAGATGCAGTTACTTTAGATGCAATAATTGAAGAAACCCTTAGTGCTGTATCATCTGAAAGAACGACTAGAGTTATCGATAATGAAGCAGCAGGCAGTATGGAAAGAAGAAAGAGAGAGGGGTATTTCTAAGATGAAGAGTTTATTAAAGTTTATAACATGTGGTAGCGTAGATGATGGTAAGTCTACTCTTATAGGACATATTTTATATGATTCAAAGCTTTTATATGCAGATCAGGAAAAAGCTTTAGAATTAGATAGTAAGGTTGGTAGCAGAGGTGGAGCAATAGATTATTCTCTATTATTAGATGGTTTAATGGCAGAACGTGAGCAGGGAATTACAATTGATGTTGCATATCGTTACTTTACAACTGATAATAGAAGCTTTATTGTAGCAGATACTCCAGGACATGAAGAATATACTAGAAACATGGCTGTTGGAGCATCTTTTGCAGAACTTTCTATAATATTGTTAGATGCAAAGCAAGGAGTATTAGTACAAACAAGAAGACATGCAAGAATATGCTCTTTAATGGGTGTAAAAAACTTTGTGTTTGCAGTAAACAAAATGGATTTAGTAGGATATAGCGAGGAAAGATTCTTAGAAATTGAAGCACAAATTAAAGGTTTAGAAGAAGAACTTTCTTTAGAGAATGTTTATATAATACCAGTATCAGCTACTGAAGGTGATAATGTTACAAAGAAATCAAAAAATACACCATGGTATGATGGTGATGCCCTTTTACCATATTTAGAAAATGTGGATATCAATACAAAGTCAGAAGAAGGCTTCTATATGCCAGTCCAAAGAGTGTGTAGACCTAATCATACTTTTAGAGGCTTCCAAGGAGAAATTGAAGCTGGAAGTATTTCGGTAGGCGATGAAATTATAACGCTTCCTAGTAATGAGAAGGCATTAGTAAAAAGCATTCATATTACAAACAAAGACTCACAAAGTGCAGGAAAAGGACAGGCTGTTACAATACAACTTAATAAGGAAGTAGATGTATCTAGAGGATGTGTGCTTACAAAAAACTCAAATATTAGAACTAGTAAGTCCTTTAGTACAAAAATTCTTTGGATGGATGATTCAGAATTAGCAGCAGGGAAAGAGTATTTTGTCAAAGTTGGAACAAAGATGTTAACTGGTGTTGTTACAGAGGTTAAATATAAAATAGATGTTAACACAGGAGAGCACTTGCCTACTAATGTTTTAACTAAAAACGAAATAGCAGCATGTAATATTTTACTTTCTGAAAAGATTGTAGTAGATAAATTTGATGCACATAAAACTTTAGGAGAGCTTATTTTAATAGATCGTATTACTAATATGACATCAGCGTGTGGTGTTATAGAAGGTATTAATAATAATGAGATTAAAAATGAAAAGTTTACTTTTGGATATAAAGAACTAAAAGCAAGAGGAGAGCTTTTTGAGGAATTTTATTATGAAGCGGAAACTTCGTCTATATTTAAATATAAAGCAGAAGAAAAAATTTATACTGTTGGTGATGAACTTCCTATAAAAGGTGATAGTTATGAATATCCTGAGAATTTTGATATATTAATTCTTCGTGATTGGATTGCAATTGAGGTTAGGAATAAAAAAATTACTAATATCAAGTCAATTAATAATTATGAATATCAGGAACTTCCAATAATTAATGGAAGAGGCTTTGGAGTAAATGCGTATTCTACTGAGGAAGTTGCAAGTTTCTTAGAAGAATACAAAAATAATAATGAAAATTCTCTAGGAACTTTTTTAAGAAAATGGACTAAGTTTGAAATTTACAGAAGAATTGCATTTCATAGTACAAATAGAGAAAAAACGGAAAAATCTAGAGACTATACAATTTAGAGATAAATAATTATAGAAATTACTATAAAAGTTTAAGCCATACTTATAAAGTATTTTATATGTATGGCTTTATTAATAAAACTTAATAAATATTCTTTTAAAATTAATATAATTAATTTAAGATGAATATTATTAATAAATTATTAAATTTTATTAAAAAACGGAATGTTTTACCAAAATTAGAAAAAATAATACTTTTAATATACTGATTTATATATTATAGTAATAATATAATATAATTAGGAGGGAAGAGGCTATGAAATCAACAGGAATTGTAAGAAAAGTTGATGAACTTGGAAGAGTTGTAATTCCAAAAGAAACAAGAGAATTACTTTCTATTGCTGTAGGTGATTCGTTAGAAATATTTAAAGATGAAAATACAGTAATATTAAGGAAATATGCTCCTGGATGTACTTTTTGCGGTAATATGAAAAGCATTACCCAATATAAAGGTGTATTTATCTGTGAAGAATGTATGGAGAACTTAAAATCAAATACATAAAATTGTATGGCATAATTTGATGATAAAAGGGCCTTGATACCGCATGTTCAATTGAATTTGCGGTATTTTGGTATTATGTAATTATATATAATAAGAAGAAGAGGTGTTTTTAATGAAAGTATTGCTTATTAATGGAAGCCCTAAGGATAAAGGTTGTACTTATACAGCTTTAAGTGAAATTGTAAAAGAATTAGAAGAGGAAAATATAGAAACTGAGATTTTTAATGTAGGAAATAAACCAATAAGAGGCTGTATAGGTTGTGGTGGATGCAGAGAAAGTAATAAGTGTGTATTTAATGATGATTGTGTAAATGAGATTATAGAAAAAGCCAAAGAATGTGATGGATTTATCTTTGGTTCACCTGTACATTATGCTGCTGCCTCTGGAGCAATAACCTCAGTATTAGATAGATTTTTCTATTCTTATGGTAAATTTCTTGCAAATAAGCCTGGCGCAGCAATTGTAAGCTGTCGCCGTGGTGGTTCTACAGCTGCATTTGAGCAATTAAATAAATATTTTACCATTTCAAATATGCCTATAGTATCATCTCAATATTGGAATATGGTTCATGGAAATACTCCTGAAGAAGTTAAGCAAGATTTAGAAGGAATGCAGACAATGAGAACTTTAGGAAAAAATATGGCCTGGCTATTAAAATGTATTAATGCTGGTAAGGAAGCTGGAATTGAGATTCCAGAAAGAGAAGCTAAAACATTTACTAATTTTATTCGTTAGTAAGGAAAAATTTAGTGATACAATAATTTAATCCATACTCATTCTTAGATATAGATTTAAAATGAGTATGGATTTTTAATTATAAAAAACTTGTAAATAAATTTTAATTAATTAATTAGTTGATTATATGTTAAGAGTTTAAAAGAAAGTTCTAATTTTAGTAATTTATTGGTACTATCAAAAGATATATCAAATAAATTTTGAATTTTATTTAAGCGATAAAAGAAGGTACTTCTATGTATATTTAGTTTGTGAGAAGTCTCATTTGCATTTCTATTATTTTCTATATAAGTCTTAAGAGTTTCATATAAGTCTGATTTATTCTCTTTATCAAAATCTATAAGCTTTCGAAGAAACGGATGAATTAAATTTTCTAAGCTTATCTTATACAAATCATTATTAGAATTGCTTGCCATGTAAAACATATAGTATTCAACGTAATCATCAAAGTAATATATATGTTTGCTGCTTTTCATGGATGAAGATAATTTCAAAGTATATATAGTTTGATAAAAGAAGTCTTTAATGAACTTTAAATTTTTAAAAACAAAACTGATTCCACACTTTAAGTTATTTAATTTTAAAAATTCTAGGAGACTATCTTCAGCAGTGATCACATATTCATTAGAATTACTTACTAGAATTATAATCATGTCTTTGTAATATGCAGCTATAGAATTTCCTAATATATTTTTTAATTGATTAATTAGTTGCTGTAATCCGAAATTATGTCTAAAATCGTTATATTTTTGTTTGAAAGGTATAGAGAGCATTAATAAATTTTCTTCTAAATTAAATTTACTAAATTGCAATCGCTTTTTGAAATATTCAAGGTTATCAATTTTATTTTCTAATAAATCTACTAAATAATATTCTTCAGCTAAGCCAGAGTTGCTTATAAATAAATTTTCTTTTTGAATTTGTATGGATAGAACCTTGGAGAGTATGTCCGTATATTCTAAATCACTCTCTTTCAATTTCCGAATGCTTTCTAAGACACCAATATAACCAATAGTTATATTATTGATTTTGACAGAGCAAAAAATCAAATTTTGTTCAGAATAATGAAAGAAAGAATTACTTGTATTATAAATTGTATCGATGCACTTAGATTTTTGCATAAGATTAATTGTATCAAATATAAGATAATTTTCTCCATTGTAAGTTTCAATGCTTGAATTTTCAGCTTCAGCATATTTAGAACGGGTAATAATTCTATAACTTGTATCTAAAAGAAAAATAGGATTTTGCAAAAAACTTTCGGCTTGATTTAGAATTTCATCTATGGTGTCTTGTGAAAATAAAGTATCATATAAATCTAACTTTTTCTTAGTTAAGTCATTTTTTTCATTCATAAGTATCTCCTAAATTATAATCATATTAGAAAAATGTCTAAGTTATATACAATTTAAAGTGCTTTTTTCAGACTTTTTTCTGATGTAGTCAATTTTCAATCATGTTAATATTATAACAAATGAATTAGTTTTGTAAGTCAAAAATAATTTATAAATTAAATATTGTAGAAAAATAATATAAAAAATTAATGTTACAAAAGGAGATTTAATTATGGCTTTTACTGTATTAGGAATCACTGCAGGAAGAAAGGATTCAAATTCTGAAATTTTACTTAAAGAAGCGTTACTTGCATGTCAGGAACAAGGTGCAGAAGTTAAGATGATAAACTTAAGAGATTATAATATTATAGAATGTTCAGGTTGTACAGTATGTACACATGGTATGACTAATGGAAAGAATGTTGGATGTACTTTAAGTAAAAAAGATGACAAAGAAGCTATTATGGAGGTTATGTTAAATGTAGATGCAATAATTGCATCAGCACCAACATATGATTTAATGCCAACAGCAACATTTTCTAAATTTATGCATAGAAATTTAGCATATGAATCAGCCTTTTTAGAATCTATTGGAGCTATAGAACATAAAGATAGAGTCGCTGGCTTAATTGCTGTAGGAGGTTCTACTCGTTCATGGCAGTCAATGGCCTTAGAAAGTATGCAAGCTACTTGTTTCACAAATGACTTTAATGTTGTAGATATGTATTTAGCAACAAGAGTACCAGCTCCAAAACAATGTTTACTACATGATGATATGCTTGAACGTGCTCATAAGATGGGTGAAAATATAATGAAATCATTAAATACACCAGTAGCAGAAAGAAAATGGCTTGGTGATGAAGGTATGGGATGGTGTCCACATTGTCATTCAAATGCGTTGATTTTAGGAGAACCACAATGGGATGGATTATTGTTCCCAGTTGAATGCCAAGTATGTGGTGCAGGCGGTAATTTAGAAAAGACAGAAGGAGGTAAGTGGAAGTTTGTAATTCAAGAAGATGGATTGAGTCGTGATCGTACAGATACTAAAGGTAGACAAGAACATGTAAAAGAAATTATGCATACACAAGGTGGTTTCTATACAGAAGAAAATTTAGCCACTGTTAAAGAAAAATTTATTAAATATAAAGATTTGAAATTCCCAACTATATAATAAAGTTTATTTTATTTAGAATTAAACCAACTACGTTTGGACTGCTTAATGCTAGCTTGGCATTAAGCAGTTCATTTTACGTTCAATTTTAACTTTTAAAGAGTTGGATAATTTATATTATTTACTGTTTGTAATACTGTTTTCCATAACAAGTTCCATTAACTTTTCAAAAACATCACTTTCTATTTTACTAAAGCCTTCGAGCAGAAAATTATGCCACCTATCTTGGATTTCTATAATCTTAGGATAGATTTTTATAGCTTTTTCTGTAGGAAAAACATTAAATGCACGCCTGTCGAATGAATTAATTTTTTTTGTTATATATCCTTCTGCTTCTAGTTGGCCTAAGAATTTTGTAACTGTACTTTTATCTATAATTAATTTATTGGACAATTCATCTTGTGTCTGTCCTGGAGTTTCGCAGATACAAACTATATATATGAATTGACCGCTTTTTAATTCAAGTTTTTCAAGATTCTCCTTATAAAATATCTGAGTACGACGATGGGCTACAGATATAAATTTTGATAAATTATTCATAAAAAAGCTCCCTTTAATAAAGTTTCAAATGCAACATTGATTTTATAAAAAAAAACTATAAATGTCAATGAAAATACCATAAATACCAGCAAATAATTCTTGTTTCTTGACAAATATGTAGAAGTAGTCTACAATAATAGTTGCATAAGAAACTATTATTGATCGTAAATATATCTGTTTATTCTTAATTGTTACTTATCAAGATAATTTTATTCGAGAAAGATTTTTCGAAATAACAATTTTCAAGATAGTGTCTAGTATCATACGTAACTCATCTTTTCCACGAATATTTAGAATTACTAATTTTTTTTATGAAATTTAAAGTTATATATGTTCTAATTATCAATGTTCTCATTATTAATTAATGATAATATTTTTTGCGATTTCTTAAATTGAGATTCAGAAGTAATAATATGTAAAAGGTGCATGTGGTAACATTTATAGGTATGTTTTATCTATAATTATTTTTGTTCGAAATTTATATACATTTATATACATATATGGATATAAAATGAAAAATATTTGCTGAGATAGTAAAATTTGAGGTTAAAATATATTTAATAATGCGCACTGAAATGATTTATTAGAGATTGCAACATTAATGATATGTGTATGGTATAAGTAGATAAAGTCTATAATATTAGTTTTAGTTATTATAAGTAAGTACAAGAAAATTGAATAAAAAGTGTATCTAATTGTAAAGAATAAAGATAAATTGTAATGCTACCAATTATATAAGTTGAGGAGTGAAAATTATGTTTAAAGTTGATGAATACATAATGTGTGCTAGAAATGGTGTATGTAGAGTTATTGATATAGTAGTTCCGGATATAAAAAGAGATAATAACTCAAGTGAATACTATAAATTGCAGCCGGTATATGATAATAAGAGTATCGTATATATTCCAGTTAATAGTGATAAGATTATAATGAGGGAACTAATATCAAAAGAAAAAGCTAAGGATTTAATAAATAATATTAATTTAATAGAGGATTTATCTTTTGCTGACGATAAGGTTCGTGAACAAAAATACAAAGAGATAATACATACATATAAATGTAAAGAATTAATTAAGATAGTTAAAACCTTGTATTCAAAGAAAAAGAAAAGTTCTGTGGAAAAAAGTAGAAATACTACTATTGATAATAAATATTTAAAAGTAGCAGAGGACTACTTGTTAGGAGAACTTTCAATTTCACTTGATATATCTAAAGAAGAAGTTGAAAATTATATAGTTGAATCTATGAAAAGATATGCATAAATTTTAGTATAAAATATTAACACGTTGATTGATAGAATTGAGGTTCTTGAATCAACGTATTTTTTTGTATTTAGGAATGTGATGAAATTGGATAAGTGGTATAAATTTTAACTATAATATAGTATAATAATTGCTAGGCAATAATAGAAAATTATATGAATAATATTTTTATATGTTTTAAATTAAAATTTATAATAGATAAGGAACAGAAGAAATGGCAAATGAATTAGAAAAATATTACAATAAGTTTTGTGAGGATAAAAGATTAACGAGAAAGTATGCACAAGTTGAGTTTTTAACATCCATGAAGTATATTCATGAATTTTTAGGAAATAATACTGGTGCTAAAATTTTAGATGTTGGTGCAGGAACAGGTAGATATTCTATTCAATTAGCAAATGAAGGCTATGATGTTACAGCAATTGAACTTGTTAAACACAATTTGGGTATTTTAAAGTCAAAAGGAAGTTCAGTTAAAGCAATGCAAGGAACTGCTTTGGATTTATCAAGATTTTCGGATAATTCTTTTGATATGACTCTGGTATTTGGACCGATGTATCATTTATATAAATTCGAAGATAAAGTAAAAGCACTAGAAGAAGCAAAAAGAGTAACTAAGGCTGGTGGAATTATTTTAGTAGCTTATTGCATGAATGAATATAGCGTAATTACTTATGGCTTTAAAGAAAATAATATTCGCGCAAGTATTGATAATGGCAAGCTTAGTAAGGACTTTCATGTAATATCTGAACCAGAAGATTTATATGAATATGTGAGAATTGAAGATATAAATAAGTTAAATGAAGAAGTAAAATTAAATAGGATCAAATTAATTGCAGCAGATGGTCCAGCAAATTATATGAGACCTGTTTTAAATTCAATGGATGAAGAAACATTTAAACTGTTTATGGATTACCATTTGTCTACTTGTGAAAGACCAGACTTAATTGGAGCAAGTGCACATACATTAGATATTTTAAGAAAAGAATAAATATATACATATAATAACTGCCAACGTTGAAAATATAAATCCTTGTTGGCAGCTATTGATATATGTAATATAAATATCTAATGATTAGAATCATTAAATTTCATCAATATATTCTAATCATCTAATGAATGGTAAATTGGTATCATATTTTCATAAGTGCAATAAGAATTAAAACCTAATTGTTTTAATTCATTTTTTGTAGCTTCAATATAAGCCCCTAAATGTTCTTTTTTATGTGTATCAGAACCAATGGTTAAGATTTTTCCACCAAGGTTTTTATACAATCTTAAAATATCTTTTGATGGTGTTAGATCATTTAAATCATAACGGTGTGATGAAGTATTGATTTCAATACCTTTTCCGTCAGAAATGACAATTTTAAGAATATCTGTAATGATAGTTTTAACTTTTTCAAAAGGATATTCACTGATTTCATCATATCTCTTAATCATATCTAAATGACCTAAGACGCTGTAATTTTTATAATGTTTAACCAGATGTAATATTTCTTGATAATAAAGTTCATTATATTCTTTTTGGGATTTCTCACTTTGAAAAGCTTGGTTCCAGAATTCTTTATCATCAACTTGATGGCAAGAAAGTATTATAAAGTCAAAGTTGTATTGATTAAACAATTTTTGGAACTTACCAATTGTATGCTTTTGCATACCAAACTCCATTCCTATTTTAATATTAATTTGGTCTTTATATTTTTCTTGAAGAGATTTTATTTCTTTATAGAACTTTGTATAATCAACATTGGCAATAGGGCGTTCTCCATCGTATTGAATTTTTTCGGGTTTATCCCAGTCTGATTTGACCACATAATCTACATGGTCAGTAATACATATTTCATTTAAACCAATGTCTATAGAATCGTTAACTAAATCTTCCATAATATAGGAAGAATCATCACTATAGTTAGTATGAAGATGATAATCACATAACATAAAATATACCTCCTAGGTTAACTCATATTCTTTTAATTTAACTTAAATTGTAGGTTTATTAATAAAATATCTTATTCTAGCTAATAAAACAACTATTAGTAATTATAATTTCACAATAAGTTATTTTTAAATTATAGAATGAAAAAACAAGATGTTTTATAAAAAAACAAATTTTAAATACTAAGCTTCTGTCACAAAATACTCAAAAGACCACAAATAGAAAGTCGATTATGGTATATTAAGGGTGAGAAACGAAATTAGAATCAAAAAATAATGACTTAATTTACTTTAATTAAGAACAAATATAAATGGAGGTTTTTAATATGTTACATAAGAATTTAAAAAGTTTTCCAAAGGATTTTTTATGGGGAGCTTCAACATCAGCTTATCAAGTTGAAGGAGCTAACTTAATTGATGGTAAAGGACCATCTTGTCAAGATATAAAAAAGGTACCTGAAGGAACTTCAGAATTAGATGTTTGTGCAGATCAATACCATCGTTATAAAGAAGACGTTGCTTTAATGGCAGAAATGGGCTTTAAGGTATATCGTTTTTCTATCTCTTGGTCTAGATTAATTCCAGAAGGAACTGGCGCAGTTAATCCAAAAGGAATAGAATATTATAATAATTTAATAGATGAATGTTTAAAACACGATATTATTCCATTAGTTACAATGTTCCATTTTGATATGCCAGCTGCTTTAGATAAACGTGGAGGTTGGTCTAAAAGAGAATCAATTGATTGGTTTGTAAATTTTGCAAAAGTAATGTATGAAAACTTTGGAGATAGAGTTAAATATTGGCTAACTATTAATGAGCAAAATGTATTGACTTTAATGGGAGATGTTATTGGTACAACAATGATACCAGAAGGATGTACAAATATAAGAAAAGAATTATATCAACAAAATCACCATATGCTAGTTGCTCAAGCAAAGGCTATGGCTTTATGTCACGAAATGATCCCAGATGCTAAAATTGGTCCAGCTCCAAATATAGCATTAGTTTATCCAGCAAGCTGTAAACCTGAAGATAATTTAGCAGCTCAAAATTTAAATGCAATTCGTAATTGGTTATACTTAGATATGGCTGTATATGGTAAGTACAATAATTTGGTTTGGTCATTCTTAGAAGAAATTGATGCTGTTCCAGAAATTCAAGAAGGTGATATGGAAATTCTTGCGTCTGGAAAACCAGATTTTATTGGATTCAATTATTACAGTACAGCTACGGTTGAAGGTTATAATATGGAAAAAGATGCAGCAGGTAAAAAAGATCAACAAAGAGGTATGGATGAACCAGGTGTATGTAAGAGCTTCAAAAATCCTAATTTACAAACAACGCAATTTGGATGGGAAATTGATCCTGAAGGTTTTAGAGCTACTGCAAGAGAAATTTATTCAAGATATAGATTACCTTTAATAGTAACTGAAAATGGTTTAGGAGCTTATGATAAATTAGAAGAAGATGGTTCAATTCATGATCCATATCGTATTGAATATTTAAGAAAGCATGTTGAACAACTTCGTTTATCAATTACAGATGGAGTAGATATGATGGGATATTGTCCTTGGTCTGCAATTGATTTAGTTTCAACTCATGAAGGTGTTGTTAAGCGTTATGGATTTATCTATGTAGATAGAGATGAATTTGATATGAAGACTTTAGATCGTTATCGTAAAGATTCTTTCTATTGGTACAAGAAAGTTATTTCTACTAATGGTGAAGATTTAAGTGAATAATAAGTAATATAAAAGAGATTATAACCACTAATCAGTTTAAATTTGATTAGTGGTTTTTTGACTAAACCTCAAAATTTGTTGTATTGTTAATATAGATATACAATGCAAGAATTAGACTTATGGAACAATTGCCGAAATCAGATACATTTATCTTCCACAGGACTAATGAAATTTTCGCTGGAAGGTTCTAAGTGGAAGGTTGCACCCATTTCTGCATGTTCCTAAAGTAAATTTATGACAAGCAGAAAATGAAACAACCTTCAACTAATAACCATCATCAGCTCAATTTCACATGCCTGATTCCAGAAAAATGTATCTAATTTCTAGTGTAGTGTTACGATTATAATTTCTCAATGATGCATGTATATTCCATTTATAAATTTGATTATTAATTTAGATATCTATATAATGAATGAATTAAATATTATATTGAATTTATTTAACAAAGTCTAAATAAATGATAATAATTGAAAAGAGAGGAGGAGCATAAACTTATCTTTAATTTATATATAAATTCTAATTAAGAGTATAGTATACAATTCAATTCAAAAAATCTTGAATGGATTTCGCTGTTAGCTGATAATTGAACATTAACAATTGCAATATATATGGATAAGTTTATGAAACGCATATGGAACGTGGAATTTTAGTAACAGGTGGTGCTCATGGTATTGGAAAACAAACATGTATAGATTTTTTAGAAGCAGGCGATAAAGTTTGTTTTATTGATTTTAACAAAGACTTAGGTGAAGAATTTTCTAAGAAATATGAAAATTTATATTTCTATCATGGAAATGTTTCTAAATCAGATAATTTAAAAGGCTTTGTTGAATTTGCAAAAGAAAAACTAGGTAGGATAGATGTACTTGTTAACAATGCTTGTAAAGGAAATAAAGGAATTTTATCAGATTTAGATTATGATGGTTTTGATTATGTTTTATCAGTAGGGTTAAAAGCACCTTATGAGCTTAGCCGTCTATGTAAAGAAGAACTTATAAAAAATAAGGGGAGAATTATAAATATTGCATCTTCAAGAGCCTTTCAATCAGAACCTGACAGCGAGGCTTACGCTAGCACAAAAGGCGGAATTGTAGCATTAACCCATGCTTTAGCTATGTCTTTAGGTCCTGATGTGTTGGTAAATTGTATAGCGCCAGGATGGATTGATGTTGATGAGAGTGAAAGTTTTAGTAAAGAGGATATTGCAGCATTGCCAGCTGGTAAAGTTGGGACTCCTAAAGATATATCTAGCATGATTCTGTTCCTTTGTAAGCATGATTTTATTACGGGAGAAACTTTTGTTATAGATGGTGGTATGAGTAAAAGAATGATCTATCATAATGATTGGAATTGGAAATATAGTATTGATGATAAGTAATGTAGTATAGATTTTTTATGATATTGCCACTGTTATTGGTAAATCGAAATAAATGAAGAGCTTAAACGGATATAGTAAGAAAATTACTTGATAAGTTTAAAAAAAATTTTATAGCCATAAGAGGAGTATAACTATGAAATTTGGAGAGTTAAATAGTTCTATATTTGATTCCTTGTATGATGGGGTTCTTATTGCAGACAAAGATAATAATGTTGTATATGTAAATCCAGCATATACGAGAATAACTAAAGTAGAAGCAAAGGATATAATAGGAAGAAAAATTGGAGATGTTAGAATAGGAAGTAGATTGCCAGAGGTAATTAAAAGTGGTGAAAAACTTTTGGGGATTAAAAGAAGTGTTAACAATGTAGAGTATTTTGTTAATATGGTTCCTGTATTTGAAAATGGAGAAGTTGTTGCAGGAATATCCATTTTAAATGAGATAAATGATATTTATAAACTAATGGAGGAATTAAATAATTCCAAGCGGATTATTAAGGATTTAAAGAAAAAGATAAAAGCAAATGATAAGGCAAAATATACTTTTGATAGTATAATTGGAGAAGATACCAAAACAGAAGAATTGAAGAAGTTTGGAAAGAAAATAGCAAAAAAGAAGGTAAACATACTTATCACAGGAGAAAGTGGTACAGGAAAGGAGCTATTAGCTCAAGCAATACATAATGGAAGTGATAGAAGAGATGAACCATTTATAGCTATAAATTGTGCAACATTTGAAGCAAATTTTCTAGAAAGTGAGCTTTTTGGATATGAGGAAGGCGCTTTTACAGGAGCTAAAAAAGGTGGAAAAATGGGGCTTTTTCAAAAAGCAGAAGGTGGAACTATTTTTTTAGATGAGATTTCAGAAATGGATTATAATCTTCAAGCAAGGCTGCTTAGAGTGTTGCAGGAAAATATTATAAGGCCAATTGGAGCTATTAATGAAATATCTATAGATGTTAGAATTATTGCAGCAACTAACAGAAACTTAGAAAATATGATAATTAACAAAGAATTCAGAGCAGATTTATATTATATAATAGCAGTTTTTACAATAGATACAATCCCTTTAAGAGAGAGAAAGGGTGACATTGAACCGTTAATAAATTATTTTTTGGGAGAATCAGAACAGAAATTTAATAAGAAAGTT
The DNA here is from genome assembly GCF_000340885.1 of Clostridium saccharoperbutylacetonicum N1-4(HMT). Lineage (NCBI taxonomy): Bacteria > Bacillati > Bacillota > Clostridia > Eubacteriales > Clostridiaceae > Clostridium > Clostridium saccharoperbutylacetonicum. The sequence continues at coordinate 3,257,299 of NC_020291.1, forward strand.
AAACTTTCAGAAGAAGCCTTTAATGTTTTGTATAATTATAAATGGGAAGGAAATGTTAGAGAATTAAAAAACATAATTGAGTTTGGCGTTATGATGACGGATGAAGCTTTAATAAGAGTTGAACATTTACCTAAAAAGCTTCAAATAGAAGGTATAAAAGAAAGTGTTATAAATGTAAGACTATTAAAAGATGCGGTCAGAGAATTTGAAGAAAAGGAAATTAATAAAGTTATTGATATTTATGGTAACACATTAGAAGGAAAGAAAAAGGCTGCGGAAGCATTAGGAATATCTCTTGCTTCCTTATATAATAAAATGCAAAATCTCCGTTAGAGGAGAACAAAAGGTTACGCCTTTCTTAGTTTACAATTTACAGTGTACAATTTACAGTTTAGGTAAGAAATGCAAGGCATTTCTCTTAATTATTTATTTCATCCTTCATTGTAAATTCCTATATTTTTTTAATTCGAAAAGTTATCCCAAGATTTTGCTTGATTATTTGCCTAAAGAATAAAAAAGTGAGTCATTATCTTATATAAAGTTATAGGGTAATGGTTTACTTTTTTTATTAATAATTTTTAGAAGAATACTAATTCTAAAAATTTAGAAATTATATATTGGAATTCTAATTTATTAGAATAGAGCTATAATTAAGATTCTGTAGACATTTAAATTGTTGTTATATAAGTATTTATAAATAAAATTCTAAAATTTTAGAATTTTATGTTTTAATATTTAGGATTTTATATTTTTATTAGATTTTATGAATTAGCATTATAACAAGAATTAAAGACTAAATAATAAAATAATTATAAGTTGGCATAATAATTGCTTTAAATAAAAGTGAAGAATTAAATAAAGGAGATAATATAAATGAAAAGCATTAGAATTGGTGGCGGAGCTGGATATGGAGGAGATAGGATTGAGCCTGCAGTTGATTTAATTAAGTATGGAAAGCTTGATTATATTATATTTGAATGTCTAGCAGAAAGAACTATTGCACTTGGACAATTGCAAAAGCTTTCTGATAATAAGAAAGGTTATAATGAACTTTTGGAATATAGAATGGAAAAAGTATTACCATTAATAAAAGAAAAAAATATAAAAGTTATAACTAATATGGGAAGTGCAAATCCAATCTCAGCAATGAAGGTAATAAAAGAAATGGCTAAGGACATGAAGATTAGTGGCATAAAAATAGCAGCAGTTTTAGGAGATGATATTAGTGATAATATTGAGAAATATATAGAAAATCAAGTTATTGAAACAGGTGAAAAGTTAAAATCAATTTCAAACATTATATCAGCAAATGCATATATAGGCTGCAAAGGCATAGTTGAGGCTTTAGAAAATGGAGCCGATATTGTAGTTACAGGAAGAGTTGCAGACCCATCCTTAGTACTTGGACCATTAGTATATGAGTTTAAGTGGAGATTTGATGATTATGACTTATTAGGAAAAGGAACTTTAGCAGGACATCTTTTAGAATGTGCAGCTCAAGTAATGGGAGGGTATTTTGTTGATCCACCTTATAAGGAAATAAAAGATCTTTGGAATTTAGGCTTTCCAATTGGAGAGATAAATGAAGAAGGACATATAGTTATTTCAAAATTAGAACAAGCTGGTGGACAAGTTACAGTAGATACTTGTAAGGAACAAATTTTATATGAGATTCAAGATCCAGAAGAGTATTTTACTCCAGATGTAATTGCAGATTTCTCTAAAGTTAGAGTTAAAGAAATAGGAAGAGATGAAATTTTAGTTGAAGGTGCAAGTGGAAAAGCAGCAACAGAATTATATAAAACCAGTGTTGGCTATAAAGATTGCTACATTGGTGAGGGTGAAATAAGTTATGGCGGTACAGGAGCTTATGAAAGAGCAAAAATAGCAGGAGAAATAATAAAAAAGAGATTGGAATATGTAAAGCTCCCTATTGAAGAATTAAAAATAGATTATATTGGTGTAAATTCATTATATGACTCTAGTTTAAAAGAAAAAGCTTCTTATGATGAAGTAAGACTTAGAGTTGCAGCCAGAACATTAACTAAAAAGGATGCAATAGTTATAGGAAATGAAGTAGAAGCACTTTACACAAATGGGCCAGCTGGTGGTGGTGGTGCAAGAAAATATGTAAGAGAAGTAGTTTCAATTGTATCAATTCTAATTCCAGCAGAGGATATAAAAATATCTGTTCAGTATGAGGAGGTATAAAAATGAAATTAAGAAAAATTGCACATTCAAGAACTGGAGATAAGGGAGATATTTCAGTTATTTCAGTTATTGTATATGATGAAAAAAATTATAAAAAAATTAAAGAAGAAGTTACTGTAGAAAAGGTAAAGAAACAATTTGTGAATATTGTAAAAGGTAAAATAACTAGATATGAAATAGAAAGTCTTGGAGCTTTGAACTTTGTAATGGAAAATGCTTTAGGAGGAGGAGTTACGCGTTCTTTAGCAATAGATCCGCATGGAAAGTCATTGAGTTCATTATTATTAGAAATAGAATTAAGTGATTAAATAAAATTTTGAATAATTAATAACAGTTATTATAGCTAATATATAATATTTTGATTTTATTTGAGCTTGCTATAATATTGGAGGAAATAATATGAATTTAATTATTAATGCAGATGACTTTGGTTTAACATTAGGTGTATCTAAAGGAATAATTACGGGAATGAAAGAAGGAATAATAACAGATACCTCAGCAATGGTTAATTCAAAAGATTTTGACACAAGTGTCTTGTTAGCTAAGGAAGCTGGAATAGAAACAATGGGAGTTCATTTAAATATTACAGCCCTTAGACCTGTAAGTAAAATAGAGGAAGTAAAGAGTATAGTAGATTCCAATGGATTCTTTTACAAAAATCCTAATATTATTCCAACACCATACAATTACATAGAAATAGAAAATGAACTTAAGGAACAAATTAAAAAGTTTTTAAAAACAGGTCTTGGGCTTGATCATTTAGATGTTCATCATGGATTCAATACAATAGATAAAAAAATATTTAAAATTATACTCGATTTAGCTGAAAAATATAAAATACCTTTAAGAAGAAATACAGATAAGTTTGAAAATACAAAAGAAAAGACAGTAATAATGACTCAATATTTCAATAAGGAATTTTATAATGAGAATGCTAATGAAGATGGACTAAAAGATATATTAAATAAGTATAAAGATAGTAAATCTACCTTGGAAATAATGACACATCCGGGATTTGTAGATGAAGATTTAAAAAATATATCAAGCTATAATATAAACCGTAAAAAGGAATTAGAGGTATTAACTAGTGATGAAATAAAAGAATTTTTAATAAACAATGATATAAAATTAATTAGTTACAAGCTGTTAAGTAAATTATAAAAGTTATGAAATTATACTAAAGCATGGGGGAATATAAATGGAAAACAATAATTTTATGAAGAAATTTAATGATATTCTGGAAAGTAAATTGATGCCTATTGGAGATAAAATTAGTAGGCAAAGGCATTTAAAAGCTGTTAGAGATGGTATGATGAGTGTAGTTCCTTTAACTATTATAGGTGGATTATTTATGATAATTGCAGCACCACCTGTAAACAAAGATGTCTTTGCATGGAGCCCTAAGGTTCAAGGGATTCTTTTGTTACCGTATACAATGACGATGGCAATAATGGCTTTCTTTGCTACAATAGCTATAGCATATAGCTTAGCAAAACAATATGAATTAGAAGAAATAAGTGCAAGCGTTATAGCTGGGGTTATATTTTTATTGATTTGTGCACCCGCACAAAGTATCATACCTAAGGGCATGGAAGTACCTCAATCTATGTTGTCAGTTACTTATTTGGATGCTAAGGGATTATTTAGTGGAATAATTATTGCACTTGTTGTTGTTGAGATAATAAGATTTTTGAAGAAGAGAAAAATTACTATAAAAATGCCAGATGGTGTTCCACCGGCTGTAGCTGCATCTTTTGATTCGATAATACCATTATTAGTTTGTATTGTTATATTTTATTCTATAAGTGTGTTTTGTCAGTTAACATTTAATCTTTCGTTTCCACAAGTAATAAATAAATTATTAACACCTGCACTTAATGCAGCAGATACGCTTCCTTTTATATTGATTTGTGTGTTGTTAATGAAATTGTTTTGGCTTTTAGGAGTACATGGTGGTAGTATTATGATGAGCTTGCTTACTCCGATTATGACGGCTAATCTTATGACAAATGCAGCATTATCCACTGGTGGACAAAATCCAACACAAATATTTACAAGTATATTTATATATTGCTTTGCAATAACAAATATACCTCCATCAGTTTTGGCATTAAAAAGTAAGAGTGCTCATTTAAAAGCAATTGGAAAAGTAAGTTTACTCCCAGCAATTTTTAATATAGGTGAACCTTTAGTATTTGGATTACCATTTGTATTGAATCCAATATTGGCAATTCCATTTATCATTATCCCAATGATAAATATATCTATAGCATATTTTGCAGTTAAACTTGGTTTTATTGCTAAAGCTGTTGTAGAGCCACCATTTACTACTCCTGGACCTATTTATGCATTTTTGGGAACTTTAGATTATAAAGCAATTATATTATGGTGCGTTTTAACTACAATTGCTTTTGTAATATATTATCCTTTCTTTAAAATTTATGATAAAGAATTATTAAAACAAGAAGCAGAACAAATGGAAAACTAATAAATTAAGAAGATGCACTGTTTAATTATTATATCAAACAGTGCATTAAAATATAGGAGTATAAAAGTATTATAGAAGGGAGACGGGCATATCGATGGATTCTATTAAAACTTCTTTCTCAAAGGAAAGGATATCTATAAAACCAGAAACAATTATGGCCGGATATGGAGGTCGAATTTCAAAAGGAATTAATGACGATTTATATGTAAGGACTATTTTATTTAAGAGTGAAGAGGAACTTTTTATATTAATACAATTGGATCTTTTAGCAATTGATTATTATCTTAGTGATTTAATCAAAGGGAGTTTAAAAGAGCAATTTAATATTAAATACGAAAATGTAAATATTAGCTGTATTCATACACATTCAGCTATAGGTGGGATTGTTAATACAAAAGAGGCTATTAACAAAAGATATCAAAAAACATTTGGAGATTTTGATAAATATATAGCTGAAGAAATAATTCATAAGATAATGCTATGTGTTGAAAGATGTATAAGCTCCACTGAAAATTTCACTATTTCATATGGCAAAGATGTAGTAGAAGGTATATGTACAGACAGAAATAATATGGAAAATGAAATAGATAATTTGTTGCAGGTTTTACATATAAAAACTGAGAGTAACAAGCAGGCTGTTATATACAATTTTGCCTGTCACCCAACGATTTTAGAAAAAAGTAATGAGCTTATTTCAGCAGATTTTCCAGGAGAAACTTCAAAGTTTTTAGAAGCAAATAATATAGTTTTAGCAATGTTCAACAATGGTGCTTGTGGAAATATAAGTACAAGATTTACTAAAAGGGAGTCTTCATTCAATGAAGTAAAACGAATAGGCAGAGAGCTTGGAGAAAATATATTGAATATTGCTAATAAATATGAAGAAAACAACTTGAAGTTTTCAAATATAAAACAAACCCATAAAAATCTTTTTCTTAATATAAAAGAGACAAGGACTAAAGAAAATATAGAAAATGAAATTCTTGTAATTAAAGATAAAATTCAAAATGCTTTAGATAATAATTTGGATAAGAATACAATTAAGCCATTGTATTATGAACTTGAAGGAGCTAAAAGAAATTTAGAATTAGCAGAGAGCTTAAAGGATATAAAGACAATTGAAGTAAGAATAAATATAATTAATTTTGATAATATATATATTGTCTATATTCCTGGAGAATTATTTTCATCACTTGGAGATAAGATTAAAGGAGCTTTTAAGGATAAAACAATCTTAATCACATGCTATAGTAACGGATATATAGGTTATATACCTGATCAGAGAGCCTATGAAAATGGATGTTTTGAGGTTATGCTGACTGTATTAGCAAAGGGAGAAGGAGAAAAACTTGCTTTAGATATTATAAAGCAAATACAATGAATGGAAATGGCGTATTTTGGTAGATTTGAAATTTAAAAAGAATTAATTAGAATTTGGTGAAGTTTAAGTATTAACCAAATTCTAATTTTATATCTATAATAGGAATTATTTCTTCTTTATAAAATTACTATAATACAGCTTTAATTTCTATAAAACGAACTTCATGAGGCTCTAATTCTGCTGTTATTGTTAAAATGTTATTTTCAGCAGTTTCTATCCTTTTTTGAATCCTTGGAAGAGATGCAAATTTCAAATAATCAATATCTTCAAGATGCTCTAAAGGAAGACCTCCTAATTCAAGCCACTTGTCAAAAGAACTTCCATATGACTTATTTACAATAGTTTCAGTTATCTGATATTTCTTTTCAAAAAGTTTTTTTAATGGTAGAATTATTTTTAATGAATTTTGTTTTGAAAATGGTGTATATCTATTAGCAAAAGTAAGATCAAATATTTCACCAGATGCATATAGTTTTGAAAAATGCTCATAATTATATAGCATTATTTGAATATTATTTCCATCTGTTGTTATAAAGAACCCATCTCCTTTTTTTATCAATTTATCACCAAGTTTACTAAGCATTTGAAAAATGTAATAGTGAGATTTTTTAATTCTGTTATATGTAAAAAAGCCTTGACCTCCATGATATAATTGATCACTTATTTTTACTTCTTCGGTAAAGTCAGATACCTGCCAATAGCCAAAACTTTCAAGGCTATCATAGTTTTCTAATATATTTTTAGCAATATATGCTGATTTATACACCGTATCATTTAGTAATTCATTATGAGAAATTGAGGAATTCCAGCCAATTAGATATAATTTATCTGTGTTCCAATTGTTAGCTTTTATTCTATTTTTAACACGATTAATATTTTCTTTTAGAGCATTTTCAGATTCTATATATACAAGACGTCTTCTCATTTCTGCATGAACTTTCTGTGAAAGAGTAGTTGGATCTTCTCCAGATAAATTTATTGGATAAAAATGCATGTTTATAAAATCAGGTAAACAATTATTTAATTTACAATAATCCATAAAAGTATCTATCCAATCGTTCGAACCTGCTATAGTATCTGAAAATACTGGAGAACTTCCAAAGCTAATAAGTGGACTTATTTTCTTCACAGTATTGTAGGTTTCTTTATAGAATTCAAAGAAATCATTCTTATTTTCGAATCCAAACATTTTTGTTAGATCTGGTTCATTCCAAAGAAAAAATGGCCAAGACTCAACTTCCTTTCTTCCATAGCGAGATATAAAATGTTTAATTAAGATTTCAATGGAATAATTCCACTTATCCATACTTTTTGGAAGACTTATTACAGATGGAATAAGAAACATTGTACGATTAGAATCCAAAGCAAGTTCTTTGGGCATAAAAGAAAGTTCCATAAAAGGCTTTATATTAATTGAAAGTAAAAAATCAATGACTAAATCAATATAAGTAAAACACAGTTCAGGAGCTCCTGCTTTATTTTCTGAATAAAACATCATTTCGTCATCTAATAAGCCATGAAAGCGTATATATTTAAAGCCTATATCTCTTTGCATTTCTGTTAGCATATGTTGATTTTCAGAAATTAATATATTTTTTGCTTTTCCAATACCTATTAAAGTTTTAAAAGTATGTCTTAATGGAATGCCTTTTACAGAGGTATCTATTGCTTCTATTTCATATATCTCAGTGTTAGATTTATTTATTTCAGCTGAAATATTACTTTTAGGAAGATAATTTACTAAACGATTAAATGAGGTATTGTGATTTAAAGCAAAGTAATTAATACTTTCTGTCATATTTCTTTTTTGCCTAATATAATTAGTCTCTTCTTTTTTACGATACTTACTCGGAAGATAATTATACTTATTTTTAAAGGCAGCTACAAATGAACGTGTATTAGAAAAACCATTTCTTTCGGAAACATATTCAATTTTTGAATTAGGATTAGCCAAATCTTTTACAGCATGAGAAAGTCTAATTTCTGTTAAATAATCACTAAAACTAAGGCCAATATATTCTTTGAAAATTTTCGAAATATAAGGGGTTGATAAGAAAAAGGTTTCGCCTAAACTATTCAAAGAAATTTTTTCTCTATAATGTTCATTTATGTAGTTTACTATATTTTTTATTCTTTCAATGTTTTTGTTTGTATCTTTATAATTAGAATTGTATTCCCCCTTAAAATAAGTGGTTAATAAGTATAATAATTTATAAATATAAGATTTATTTAAAAGATCTATGCTATCTACTGGATTAATATTATTTTTTATAATTAATGCAATAAGCTTTTTTAATGGTGTAAATTTTGTTTTATCTGTTTCTATAGAAGAATTACAATTAAATCGCTTTTGAGAATAATGAGAAATCTCAGGATCTAATGCAGAAAAATCAATTTTTAAAGATAAAACTTCACATTTATTACCAGATACAGAGTGAACATCAAACATATTTATGAGAATAATATCATCTTCACGCAAATTATATTGAGTATTACGACAATAAACTTGAGCATTACCAGATAATACATATAGTAGTTCGATACTTTGATGCCAATACCTTTCTAAGTTTTCAATAGCAAGAACAGAAAATTGCAAAGGAGAAGATGTATTAAAATTTACTAGTTCATGATTTATATTCATAAAACCTCCTTGAGACAGTTAAGAATTAAGAATTATGAGTTAAGAGTTTAAGGTTAATTTGTTAACAATATAATATTAAATAAATTCTTAATACAAATATAATACCATTTAGTAGTAATAAATTCACTCAAAAAATATTTAAACTGTAGAATTTTAATATTTTTACTGTAAAAATTTAATATTTATAAAAAAGAAGTTTATTTTATAAAACAAAATGAATATAAAATTGTAGTTAATAAATTATGATAATAGATTTTTTATGTAAATATTAAATGTTAAAATAATAACAAGTGGTGTAAATATTTACACGAATAAAAAATGGAGGCATGAATATGAAGATTTTAGGTATTTCAGGTGGAAGAAAAGACGGCAATAATGATGCCATGTGTAAAGAAGCTTTAATGGCTGCAAAGGAAATGGGAGCAGAAGTTGAATTTGTTCATTTATTAGACTTAGATATAAAGCATTGTACTGGATGTACAGCTTGCGTTAATTCGCTTATGAGTGGAAAAGGAAATATGTGCGTACTTAAAGATGATTTTGATTGGTTACTAGATAAGATGTTAGATGCAGATGGAGTAATTTTCTCAAATCCAATTTTCTGCAAAGGCGCGCCAAGTATGTTCCTTGCAATTAGAGATCGTTTTGGACCAAGAATGGATAGAGGAAATAATGTTGTAGCAACTAAGATTGCAGAAGCAACAGGTGGAAAAGCACCAGATCCAAGAATATTAAAAGATAAAGTTGTTTCATATATAGGAATTGGTGGTTCTGATTGGGTTACAAGATTCCAATGTGATTCAGCAATACAAGCTTTGACTCCGATGTGGAAGGTTATAGATAATACTGTGTTCCCTTGGTCAACAGGAATTGTTGTTGATGAAGATAAAGTTGCAAAAGTACATCAAATTGGTATTAATATTGCAAAAGCAGCACAAGACATTGAAAATGCTACTTATAAAGGTGAAGAAGGAGTTTGTCCACATTGTCATAGCAGAAATTTCTTCCTAGATAGAGAATCTACTCATGCTGTATGTTGTATGTGTGGTATTGAAGGTGAAGTTAAAATTGTTGATGGTAAGGTAAGCTTTGAATTTCCAGAAGAACAATTAGAACATGCTCATGATACTTTATCAGGAAAGTTTATTCATGCTGAAGATATAAAGAAGACTGTTGCAATAAGTATGGAATTAAAAACATCAGATGAATATAAAGAACGTTTGGAAAATTATAAGAATTTTATTAGCGGAAGTAAGCCAGCGAGATAATTAATAAGATTAAAATTGAATTGTTAAATCTCGGATATGAAAGCAATAGTGATTTTTAGTATATAGAGATTAAGTATTTAGCAGGTAATTAAAACTACCTGCTAATGTACATTTGAACATTGATTATTTGAACAGATATATATAATTAAATAAAGAGAGAAGGATAATTGGAAATAAATGAATATTTTAGAACGTGTTCAGAAAATACCTGGAGGAATGATGGTCGTACCAATGGCCATTGCAGCAATAATTAATACATTTATGCCTAGTATTTTGCAGGTAGGGAATCCATTAACTGCTACTTTTACAGGAAAGGGAACCATGTGCGTAGTTGGAATGATGCTGGTGTTTACTGGCATTCAAATTAAACCTAGACAAATACTTCTTTGCTTAAAAAGAGGTGGCATACTAAGTGGTTTAAAAGTTGTTATTGGGATTGTCTTTGGGCTTTTAATAATGAAACTATTTGGAATGGATGGGATATTAGGTATATCAACATTAGCTTGGGTTGCCTGTTTAACAAGCTGCAATCCTGGATTATACATAGCTCTTATGAATGATTATGGGGATGAAATTGATAAGGTTAATTATGTATTGTTAAACGTAATTGGTCTTCCATTTATACCAGTATGTATTTTAGGATTTGCAAATGGAAATGGTTTAGATTATAAGAGTATAATTGCAACCATTGTACCTTTAATTGTAGGAATGCTTTTAGGATGTCTAGATCCAAAGATAAGAAGCTTTTCAAAGGATGGAGTAAAGGTATTAATTCCATTTATGGGCTTTTGCCTTGGAGCAAATATTAATCTAGGCTTAGCAATTCACTCAATTGGAAAAGGTATGCTGTTATTTGTAGTTTATATGATCTTTAATTTTATCCCTTTATATTTGATTGATACAAAGGTGCTTAAGCAAAAAGGACATTCATCAACTGCAATAAGTTGTGTTGCAGGTTTAGCTATGACAGTTCCGAGTTTAATGGCTGAAAGCGATAAAAGTTACCTTCAATATGTAAATGAGGCAACAGCGCAACTAGCTTTTGTAGTAGTGATAAGTGCAGTTGTAACACCTTGGCTAGTTAAAAAAGTTGTTAATAAAAAAGAATTTGAAAGGTCAATAGTTTCTGCAAATTTTTAATAATCTATAAGACACTATAAATTACTCATGTTCCTAAACTTTTGAGGTACTATTAAATTATATTAGAAGGAGATTTGATAATATGGAAAATATGAATTATATACCTAATGGCGGACAAACTTATATGCCTTTTCAAGATAATATTAAGGTTAAAATCTTTGATTTTAAACCTCTTGATGCACCAAAATCACCTATACCTACCTTACAGCTAAAAGATGAATTTAAGGAAAAAGGATTTTTTAAAGCTGAAGATTGTCAACATTTTATTCCCGGTGTTACTGCAGAAATGTTAGATTGGTTTTGGGCTAATATGGAGAAATGCTATTATCTATGGGCACCAGGTGCACATAAGAGATTTAGTTGGGTAAAATCTCCTGTAGAATATGGATTTATAAATTCAAAACATATGATTTCAGAAGCAATGGTTCCAGGAAGACCTGTATTCGGTGGAAATGGAGTAGTGATCAATAGATTTGATTTAAATTGGTTTCCGTTTACAACAGCACTTGAGCATGTGATAGTAGAAGGCATTCTTAATGATAAGAATGAAATAGTAGATATTAACATTCATATGTGGGAAAATGTTGAAGGAGGAATAATTCATGTGACCTCTGCAGCAATAAATACTAGAATTAGTGAACCTCCATCTTTCATTAAAGACTCCCTTGATTCAATGCCAACAAATGAAGATAGAGCAATTCATGCAGAATATGAGGCTGCTATGTGGCCAGTTTTTCTTCCAAAGCTTTATGATCTGTGGAGGGATCATCCAGATTTATCTCAAAATGTTCAATGTGATTTAAGAGTTAAAGTATCAGAAAATGGACAGTTGGAATATATATCTGAAAACAAACCAGTAACAATATAGATTATTAAAGCTATATTGCCCTTAGAGCGATTTTATCTAGTTAGGAGTGGTACTGGGTAAAATTAAATCATAATATATATTTCTAGTAAGTTCATTTTCTAGACCCTTCTAAATTGACAATTGTTAATTTAACATTGATAATTGTAATATGTTGAATTGAAAGTATATTTGAATGTATGGTAGGTGAAAATAAATTTGACTCGCAGACGTAGAGATATTTTAAATGCAGAAGAATACATAACAGGAAATGAATTAGCTAGAATTTGTAATGTGTCTATTAGAACAATAAGAAGTGATATTAAAGAGATTAATGCTCAATTAAAGTAATATTTTGAAGTAGTAATATTTTTGACCATTTGGAGGTAAGATTATATGAATATAAAGTTTGATCCAAATAATGACGTTATTAAACTATGTATGAGTGGGATGGCATTGGAGAGTAGTGGAAACATTGAAGAAGCAATAACGATGTTTTATAAAGCATGGCAGGAAGCAACAGACGACTATGATAGATTTATTTCTGCTTATTATTTAGCTAGTCAACAAAAGAGTATTACAGACAAATTGAAATGGATGGAAACATCTTTACAGTGTGCACTAAATATTGATGATGAAAATGTTAGGAGTGCATACTCAACTTTATATTTAAACATTGCCAAATGTTATGAGGAGTTGTGTGATTCTGCTAATGCAAAAAGAAATTATGAACTGTCAGATTCGTATAAGGGTGCACCTTTTGATGAAGGACCATTTTATCATGGAACAAAGGCAGATTTGCAGGTTGGTGATTTACTGACCGCGGGTGGAAATTCAAATTACAAACCTGGGCTTAAAATGAACCACATTTATTTCACTGCTAATGTCAATGGTGCAGGACTTGCAGCAACATTAGCAAAAGGAGAAGGAAGAGAACGTGTTTACATAATAGAACCAACAGGTGAATTTGAAAATGACCCAAATGTTACTGACAAAAAATTCCCTGGCAATTTAACACGCTCTTATCGCTCACAAGAACCTCTGAGAATTATTGGTGAAGAAACAGAGTGGGCGAATCTGACAACTACGGAGCGACGTGAATGGCGCGAAAAATTAGCTAAAAACAAGGGTGAAATTATTAATTGAACATATTTCAAATGAAGAATATCAAAAATGAATATATACTTTGGAATGTTGTTGACATATTTTCTTGAACAATAAAATCGTTGAATTTAAGCCTCTTGATGCACCAAAATCACTGATATCTAATTTAGAACTAAAAGATGAATTTAAGGAAAAAGGATTTATCAAAGCTCAAGATTGTCAACATTTTATTCCAGGTGTTACTACAGAAATGTTAGAAAGTAGTACTAGGTAAAATAAAAATTCAAGCATAAAATATATTTCTAGCAAGTTCATTTCTTGAGACCTTCTAAAATTGACAATTGTTGATTTAACATTGATAATTGTAATATATTAAATAGAAGGTCTATTTGAATGTATGGTAGGTGAAAATAAAATTTGACTCGAAGACGTAGAAATATTTTAAATTTAATTTTAAATGCAGAAGAATACATAACAGGAAATGAATTAGCTAGAATTTGTAATGTAACTATTAGAACAATAAGAAGTGATATTAAAGAAATTAATGTTCAATTAAAAGAATATAATGTGGAAATTGATTCTAGTGTAAAAAGTGGTTATTTTTTAAATAAGAAGAATAAAGATATTTTAAAAAGAAATAATATTATACGGAAAGTATTGGATTATGAATATATAATTGAAACGCCAAATTCTCCAGTAGATAGACAAATGTATATTTTACTAAAATTAATAAATAAAAAATATATTACTGCTGAAGAATTGGCAGAAGCCTTGTATGTATCTGTATCGACTATAAATAATGATATTGTTTTGATTAATAGTATGTTAAAGACTGATTTAAACTTAGGGATAAGTTATTCTTTAATTAAAGGAATTAGACTTAAGGCTGATGAAAAAGAAAAGAGAAATATAATTAGCTGGGTTGTGGCTAAAAAGCTTAATATTAGTACTGTGCTGAAATATTGGAATTACTTATTTAATGAAGAAAATGTTATTACAGAAGCTAGAGAACTTTATCATATTGTTAAAGCTGAAACACAAAAATATAATTATTATTTATCAGGACACAGTTATCAATTTTTTTGTTATGAAATTTTAGTAGCAGTTAAGCGGCAACAGCTAGGATTTCAGATAGAAAAATCTGATTATGTGAATGGAAGTATAGAAGAAGTTATTATTGCTATCAAAGAAAAAGTGGAAAGTAAATATGAAATCACTTTATCAAATAATGAATGGTTAAATTTACAGGAGTGTTTTAAATCAAAGCAATTTCTTCAGGAAACTAATATTTTAAATATTGAAACAAAAGAAGCAGTATGCATAATAGAAGAATTTTTTAATAAAGTTTACAAGAAATATAAAATAGATTTGGGGGATGAACAGGATAATAAAAATAAATTGATTTTATATGTGGCTCCCATGATAAATCGTATTAGACATAGACATTTCATAGCAAATACAATTGATGAAAAAGTAGTTGATAACTATAAACTAGAATATAAAATTGCTTTTGAATTTGAACATATTATTAAGAAGGAACTGAATTTAAATGTAAGCTTAATAGAGTTAGCTTATATTACTATGCACTTAGTGTCTATGTGTGGATTGTGGAAATATAAGTTAAATACTATCCTTGTTTGTGATTATGATGAGTCTATAATAACTTTTATTAAGGATAAGATTAATAACCATTTTGGTGAAAAGATAAATTTATGCAGAGTTTATGATTATCAAGAATTTATGTATGAAAATGAAGAAAATCTTAATGGAATAGATTTTATAATTACAACATCTACAATTGTTGATATTGCTAATATTCCCTTTGTGAGAATAAATGCTGAAATTGAAAATACAGATATAAATATGATAGAAGAATTTCTTGAAAGTAATAAAGTTAGTTTTAAATAATCTTATAAATTCAAAGTATTTATAGAATATATATTTTGAATTATAAGATTTATTTTTTTATAAAGAATTTTGCAGTTCAAGTGATTTCACTACCAATAGTGAAATATTTTAGTTTGCATGGAGAAAATTAAAGTGACTATAATAAGATTAGAAAACGAAATTATTTTAATTATTTAAGAGGAGGCTAAGTTATGCTTAAAATTGGATATATAGGAAATGGGAAAAGTACCAATAGGTATCATTTACCATTTGTATTACAGAGAAAAAATATTATGGTAAATACAATTTATCAAAGAAATTCTCAAAATGAGAAATGGGATAGAATAGAAGGTGTAAATTACACAACAGATTTAAATGAATTATTAAATGATCCAGAAATACAATTAATAGTGATTTGTACAACTCATAGTAGTCACTTTCAATATGCAAAAATGGTATTAGAATCAAATAAGCATTGTTTAGTTGAAAAACCATTTATGGAAACTTCAGAACAAGCAAAAGAATTATTTTCAATTGCAAAAGAAAAAAATCTAATTGTGCAGCCTTATCAAAATAGACGATTTGATAGTGATTTTTTAACAGTTCAAAAAGTTATTGAATCTGGAAAGCTTGGTGAACTATTAGAAATAGAAATGCACTTTGATTATTATAGACCAGAAGTTCCTGAAGCAATTACAAGTTATGATCCAGCAGCCTCTTACTTGTATGGGCATGGATGTCATACTTTAGATCAAGTGATAAGCTATTTTGGTAAACCAGATAATATTCATTATGATGTTAGACAATTATTGGGATCAGGTAGAATGAATGATTACTTTGATTTAGATCTTTATTATGGAATTTTAAAAATATCTGTTAAATCAAGTTATTTTAGAATAAAGGAAAGACCTAGTTTTGTTGTATATGGTAAAAAAGGATGTTTTGTAAAAGAAACTAAAGATCGTCAAGAAGAGCATTTAAAAGCATTTTATATGCCTAATAATAAGGATTTTGGTGTTGATACTTTTGCACATTATGGTGTGCTTACATATATAGATGATAAAGGTGATATGCACGAAGAAAAAGTAAAATCTGTTAATGGTGATTATGGGCGAGTATACGATGATTTATATGAAGCTATAATAAATAATAAAGCTAAGACTATTACAGATGAACAAGTTTTATTGCAAATGGAAATACTTGAAACAGGAGTAAGGGACTTAAGATAAAATGCTTGTTTGTAATTATATTATTATAAAATCCTCATTTCGTTGAGGTTGGTAGTCTTATTGTGATTACCATACATTGCGAAAGTGGTGTAATCATAGGGTAGAACCTTGGGGTGTTTAGCACTGTGTGGAGAGTAAAAATAGATTTGATAAATAATTAAGAAAAGGAGAGCGTTGACACCTCGTAAATTTAAGAACTAACAAGCATTTACGAGTATGTACCGTGAGTTGTACGGGAATTTAAGCCTTTGGAGAACTATATCAAAGAAGAGTAGTTTACTCTTTTGAGTTCGATGAATAAGGAATGAATTTTATAGAGTTTTATAAAGTTTTGTCAACGGAATAGGATAAGTGAAGGAAGATGTATTAAGAAAACTTTGTGCTGCAAAAGCTATGGAATATATCAAAAATGATACAGTAATAGGACTTGGAGCAGGAAGAAATATAGCTTGTTTAATAGAACTTATAAGTGAAGCTATGAATGATAACTTTAAATTGAAAGTTATCACTCCTTCAGACAATACAAAAAATTTGTGTATTAAGAAGGGAATAGAAGTATTACCAATATTTCTTATAGATACAATAGAGGTAGCTTTTGATGGATGTGTTGAAGTAGATGAAAACTTTTATGCATCAAAAGGTGCAGGAGGTATATTTACTAAGGAAAAAATAGTAGGGGCTATGGCTAAAAACTATATTTTGCTTGCAGATGAAAAAAAATTAACTAAAAAGTTGAGCTGTGAACTTCCAATATCAATAGAAATACTAAAAGATTCCTTAAGTTATGTAATTAAAATAGTTGAACAGTTAGGTGGTAAAGCTATGGTTAGAACTAGTGCTAATAAAGATGGATATTTAATAACTGAGGATGGTAATTTATTACTAGATATTATATTTGAGAATATATTAGATTTTGATAAATTAAATAATAATCTTAAAACTATAACAGGGGTTATAGAAACCTCCATTTTTACTAAAGAAGTTGATAAGATCATAGTTTCTGGAGAAAATGGAGTTAGAGTTATTTCAAGATAGAGGTATTAGATAAAGCTAAGTTATTTAGATATTAGGAGGCGTGAATATGAAATTAGGTATTATCGGAGCAGGAATGATAGTTAGAGAGTTCTTAACTATCACTCCAAATTTGAAGAACTTTGAACTAACAGCAATACTTGGAAGGAAGAACAATGAAACAGCAATTAATGAGTTGAAGAATGAATATGGAATAAAAAATATTTTTTATGATTATGATGAATTATTAAATAGTGAGGTTGATACTATATATGTTGCTTTGCCAAATAATCTTCATTTTGAATTTGCAAAAAGAGCCTTAGAAGCTAATAAAAATGTAATAATTGAAAAACCTATGACCTCAACTTATAAGCAAGCCGTTATATTAAGCGAATTAGCTAAAAAAAGAAATTTATTTATATTTGAAGCAATTACTAATCAGTATTTCCCTAATTATAAAAAGATTAAAGAATTAATCCCAATCTTAGGAAATATAAAAATAGTTCAAATGAATTATTCACAATACTCTAGTAGATATGATAAATTCGTTAATGGAGAAATATTGCCTGCTTTTAATCCGGAATTTTCTGGTGGTGCTTTAATGGATTTAAATATTTATAATATTCATTATGTTGTTGGTTTGTTTGGAAAACCAGAAAATATAGAATACTATCCAAATATAGAAAAAGGAATAGATACTTCTGGAATATTAATATTAGACTATGTGAAATTTAAATGTGTGTGTATTGGAGCAAAGGATTGTAAAGCACCTATTGCCAATAATATACAAGGAGATAAAGGGTGTATATATCAAGATACACCAGCCAATGTATGCGAAAAATTTGAATTATTAATGAACGATGGAAGTACTTCAGAAATAAATGAAAATAATTATGAACATAGAATGGTTAATGAATTTATAGAATTTATTAATATAATTAGCAATAATGACTTGGAAAGCTGTTATAGAATGTTAGAACACAGTTTAATAGTTAGTGAAGTTCAAACAATTGCGAGAAATAAAAGTGGAATAATATTTCCAGAAGATAATTTGAATTAAAATTGAGTGGATTTTTAACTTTCTTTTAAGATATTATGTAGATAAATTTAACAAACTAGTTGTATCATGAAATTTAAAAGAGGTATTATTACAATAAAAATCAACATATTAATGCTAAAAATTTGGTTATACAAATAAGGAGAGATAATAAATATGTTAGATAAACTAGCTAGTATTTTAAAGCATGATGATGAAGAAGAGTTAGAAAATATTATAGAAAATAAAAATATTTCAACAGTCTATCAACCTATAGTTTCACTATTAGATGGTGAAATTATAGGTTATGAAGCGTTGAGCAGGGGACCTAAAGATTCGCCGCTTCAGAACCCTGACAAACTTTTTACAGCTGCTCAAGTTTACAATAAAACCTGGGAATTGGAGCAATTATGTAGAATTAAAGCAATTGAAAGAGCTGCTGATATTGATAAGAATAAATATCTTTTTATCAATGTTGATCCATATATTTTTAAGGATGAAAAATTCAAGAAAGGCTTTACAAAGGAATTCCTTGAACAACATAATATGTCGCCTGATTCTATAATTTTTGAAATCACGGAAAAAACATGTATAGAAGATTATAAAAGTTTTAGACAAGCATTGAATAACTATGTTGAACAAGGATATAAAATTGCAATTGATGATACAGGTTCAGGTTATTCTGGACTAAAAATGTTAAATGAAACAAAGCCTCATTATGTAAAAATTGATATGGATTTAATAAGAAATGTTAATGAGGATTTTTTTAAACAATCTTTATTAGAATGCTTTGTTAAGCTATCAGAAGCAACTAATATGAAGTTAATTGCAGAAGGAATTGAAACCGAAGAAGAATTAAAGACATTAATTAACTTAGGGGTCTACGCTGGTCAAGGTTTTTTTCTAAGCCGTCCAGCAGGAAATTTTTTAGATATACAAAACTCTGTTAAGAATTTGATTATTAAGTGCAGGAGATTTAAAGAAAATAGTTACTATAATCTTCAATCAAATTATATTGGTGAAATTTTAATTCAACATAAATCCTTTGATGTATCAACTCAATGTGGGAAAATAAAAGAATATTTTACTTCAAGTGAAAATATGGGAGCCTGCATTGAAAAAGATAGCTTACCTGTAGGTCTAATTATGAAGCACACTTTAGATTCAGCTCTTGCTACACAATATGGCGTAGCTATTTTTACAAAACGTCCAGTACATCTTGTAATGGACACTAAGCCATTAATTGTAGATTATCATACCCCAGTAAATGAAGTTTCAAGGATAGCTATGTCTAGAAAACCAGAAAAAATCTATGACAATATTATTGTAACTAAAGATGATAAGTATTGTGGTATTGTATCAATAAAATCTTTGCTGAATTATACCACTAAGCTTGAATGCAATTATGCTAGACAACTAAATCCTCTAACTGAACTTCCAGGAAATACAGCTATACAAGATAATGTAAATAAGATTATTAAAAATAAATTAAAATGCTGTATTTTATATTTTGATTTAGATAATTTTAAAATTTATAATGATAATTATGGCTTTGAAAATGGTGATAGAATTCTTAAATATACTGCTCAAGTAATACAATCAAATGTTAAAATGTTATTTCCTTTTTGTGGCTTTATAGGACATGTAGGTGGAGATGATTTTGTCAGCATTATTGAAAGTTCAATTGATGAGTGTGAAAATTTATGCAAAGAAATAGTGATGAAATTCGATGAAGGTATTTTAAATTTTTTCAATGAGGAAGATAAAAATAATAAGTATATTGAAGCAATAGATAGGATTGGAAGAAAAGGGAAATTTCCAATTACTTCGATTTCAATAGCTGGAGTGCATGGAGAATTTAGTCACTTTTTGAATCCAGAAGAAGTAGGTGTATTTGTTGCTGCAATCAAAAAGGAAGCTAAGCATATTGCTGGAAGTTCTTATATAATAAGAGAGATCTGTTAGTATTAATTTGTTAATAAAAAAACAATAAAAAAATTAAAAAAAGTTAGTAATTTTATTTAAAATATGATAATCTATTCTAAGTAAAACCTTTACATAATATTATGTAAAGGTTTTACTTAAAACGAGTTTATTTATAGACATTTTTAAAGATAAGGATTGCTTAAGCTTAATATGCTATAAATTAATTAATAGTTGCCTTATATAAAAAAGTATAAGGGATTTTAAAGGAGTGGAATGAATGAGAATATTAATAATTAATTGTGGAAGTTCTTCCTTGAAGTATCAATTTATTGATATGGAGAATGAATTTCTATTAGCTAAGGGATTAGTTGAAAGAATAGGAATGGATGGATCAGTCTTATGCCAAAATAGAAGTGGAGAAAAATATAAAATTGAAATCCCTATATTAGACCATAAAGAAGCTATAAGTTTTGTGCTAAAAGCACTGTTAGATGAAAAACATGGGGTAATTAGCGATGTTTCTGAAATCGATGCCATTGGACATCGAGTTGTTCATGGAGGAGAATTTTATTCTCAATCAGTAATTGTAGATGATACTGTAATACAAAATATAAAGGAGTGCGTAAAACTTGCTCCGCTTCATAATCCTGCCAATTTAATCGGTATTGAAGTATGCAAGGGTTTAATGCCTTCAACACCGATGGTTGCAGTATTTGATACAGCATTTCATCAAACTATGCCAGAGGAATCATATGTTTATGCACTTCCTTATGAATTATATACTCAACATTCAATTAGAAAATATGGTTTTCATGGAACTTCTCATAAACATGTTTCAGAAAAAGCAGCTGAAATGCTTAATAAGAATATAAACGATTTAAAAATAATTACTTGTCATTTGGGTAATGGTGCTAGTATAACTGCAATAAAAGAGGGGAAATCTATTGATACAAGTATGGGATTCACTCCGCTTGAGGGAATTCCTATGGGGACTAGAAGTGGATCTATTGATCCTGCAATAATAACATTTATGATCAGAGAATTAAATTTATCAGTGGCTGAAATTGATGATATCTTGAATAAAAAATCAGGGGTATATGGAATATCAGGAATAAGTAGTGATTTTAGAGATATTGAAGCTGCTGATGAAGATGAAAATAAGAGAGCACATCTGGCTTTAGAAATATTTTATTCGAAAGTAAAAAAATATATTGGCTATTATGCAGCAGCAATGGGGGGCGTTGATTGCATTGTATACACAGCAGGATTAGGGGAAAATTCTCCAGAAGTGAGAGAAAAAACTTGCAGAGACCTTGAATTTTTAGGAGTTAGTATTGATAAAGATAAAAATAAAGTTAGAGGGCAAGCATTAGAAGTTAGCACTGTAGATTCAAAAGTTAAGGTACTAGTTATCCCTACTAATGAAGAACTAATGATAGCTAAAGATACACAAGAATTAGTGATGGATTTTAAACTCTTTAAGGAAGAATTAGAAGATAAAATTATTGTATAAATATAAGCTTATCTCACCAAACATATTATCGGTATTGACAATATCAAAAGTTTATGGAATGATAATCAATAGATGAAAAATAACTAATGATTTAATTACTTTTTTAATAAATATTTTTATACAAAAGAGAAATTAGTTAAGATTTAAAATGAAAAATAATATATAATAAGTTATGCAACATGCTAAATATTTTAAAAGAGGGTTAATGATTAGTATGAAGAGAGTAAATGAAGCTTTTAGTGAGTATGAATCACGTGGAAACTTAAATACAGCAATTATAGAATCAGTAGTTTTGCGTAAGAAAACAAAAATATTAGAAATGGAAATAAGTTCTGATAACTATATAGAATTGAATGAAATTGAGAGTTTTAATAATTTCATTAAGCAAAGATTTTCTTTAAATGATTCGAAGATTCGCGTTAAATATACTGATGCAGCAAATATAAAGCCTATAGAAGAAGAATTAGAAAATATTATATGTTCTTTGTCTAATAAATATCCTGCATTAAAGTCAGTTGTAAATAATTGTGAATATGAGGTTATTGATAAAAATATTAACTTTAATTTGAGAATTCCAGTATCAGGTTTTCTAAAAACTATGGATTATGATAAAAAAATTAATAGTGTTTTAAAAATTATGTATGGAAAGCAATATGATATTAAATTTATTGACACAATAAGTGGTGAAGAAATTGCTAAAATGACAGAAGAAAAACGTGCAAATGAAATGATGTATATCAAAAAAGAGATCAAAAATACACAAAGTATTGCTTCACCACCTCCTGAAGCACCTAAAAAAATTGAGGAAGTTAAAACTGATTCAAAGGCAGAAGGTGATGTTAAGAAAAACACATTATTAATTATGGGAAGAAACGCTAATATAAAGGAACCTGTAATTAAAATTAATGACATTACACCAGATGAGGGACGAATAGCTTTAGAAGGTGAAATATCTAATTTAGAAGCTAAAGAACTTAGAAGTGGAAAGATGCTGATTTCTTTTGATTTATACGATGGAACAAATTCAATGACTTGTAAAGCCTTCTGTAAACCAGGTGAATATGATGAGGTATTCTCTAGAATAAAAAAAGCTAAGGGACTTAGGCTTGCAGGAAATGCAGGTTATAGTAATTTTTCTCATGAAACTGAATTTATTGCTAACACAATAGTTGAAGCAGAAGGAATGAGAAGATATAAGAGAATGGATAATTCAGAGATGAAGAGAGTAGAACTTCATATGCATACTCAAATGAGTCAGATGGATGCAATGAGCAGCGCTTCTGATCTAATAAAAAGAGCTATGAGTTGGGGAATGAAGTCAATAGCTATAACTGACCATGGAGTTGTTCAGTCCTTTCCGGAAGCCCATAAGCTTCTTGGAAGAGATAATAAAGATATGAAGGTTATTTATGGGGTTGAAGCATATTTAGCACCAGATAAGAAACCTTCAGTAACTAATTCAAAAGGGCAGAGAATAGATACTACATATTGTGTTTTAGATTTAGAAACTACAGGTTTTTCACCACGAACAGAAAAAATTACTGAAATAGGTATTATGAAAATTAAAGATGGAAAAATATTAGATAAATTCAGCACTTTTGTAAACCCACAAAAGCCAATTCCAATGAGAGTTGTTGAAGTAACTAAAATAACTGATGATATGGTAAGCAGTGCAGAAACCATAGAAAAGGTATTTCCTAAAATGCTTGAGTTTATTGAAGGAAGTGTATTAGTTGCACATAATGCTGAATTTGATATTAATTTCTTAAAGCACAATGCAAAAGTACTGGGTTATGACTTTGATTTCACTTATGTTGATACTTTGCCTTTAGCACAAGATGTTTTTCCTGACTTTAAGTCTTATAAATTAGGAAGAATTGCAAAAAACTTAGGTATAAAGGTTGAAGTTGCTCATAGAGCTCTAGATGATGTAGACACAACAGTTAAGGTATTTAATATAATGCTTGAAATACTTAAGGAAAGAGGAGCAGAAAGTGTTGAAGAGATAGATTTATATGCTGCTGATGAAGATGCTCAAAAAGTAGCTTATAAGAAGGTAAGGACTTATCATGCAATAATACTAGCAAAGGATTATGTTGGTTTAAAGAATTTATATAAGCTCGTATCTTATTCACACTTGGACTACTTTTATAAAAAACCACGTATACTAAAAAGTATGTTTGAAAAATATTCTGAAGGTCTAATACTTGGAAGTGCTTGTAGTGAAGGTGAGTTATTTCAAGCTATCTTATTAGGTAGATCTGATGAGCAAATTGAAGAAATTGCAAAATTCTATGATTATTTAGAAATTCAACCTTTAGGAAATAATGATTATTTAGTGAGACAAGAGCAAGTTCCTAGCAGGGAATATTTAAAAGACATTAATAAGAAAATTGTGACTTTAGCAGAAAAATTAAATAAACCTGTAGTTGGAACAGGAGATGTTCACTTCTTAGATCCAGAGGATGAAATTTATAGACGTATTTTAGAGGCAGGTCAAGGATTTAAGGATGCAGATCAACAAGCTCCATTGTATTTAAGAACTACAGAAGAAATGCTTGAGGAATTTTCGTATTTAGGAAGAGATAAGGCATATGAAGTAGTAGTTACAAATACAAATAAGATAGCTGATATGTGTGAACAAATCAGCCCTATTTCACCAGAAAAATGTCCTCCACATATTGATGGCTGTGAACAAACTATTAAAGATATAGCTTATGATAAAGCTCATGAGTTATATGGGGATCCACTACCAGAAATTGTTCAGGCAAGACTTGATAAAGAATTAGATTCCATTATTAAAAATGGATTTTCAGTTATGTATATAATTGCACAAAAGTTGGTTTGGAAATCAAATGAAGATGGATATCTAGTAGGTTCTAGAGGATCTGTTGGTTCTTCTTTTGTTGCTAATATGACTGGTATTACAGAAGTTAATTCGTTACCACCTCACTATAGATGTGCAAAATGTAAGTACTCAGATTTTGAGGATTACGGTGTTTTAAATGGTTTTGACTTACCAGATAAAGTATGTCCAGTTTGTGGTGAGAATCTTCACAAGGATGGAATAGATATACCATTTGAAACCTTTTTGGGATTTAATGGAGATAAAGAACCAGATATAGATTTAAACTTCTCAGGAGAATATCAAGCAAAAGCTCATAGGTATACAGAAGTTATTTTTGGTAAAGGTACTACCTTTAAGGCAGGAACAATAGGTACTATTGCAGAAAAAACTGCTTTTGGTTATGTCAAAAAGTATTTTGAAGAAAAAAATATTCCTGTTAATAAAGCAGAGACAATGAGAATTGCTTTAGGTTGTACAGGTATTAAAAGAACTACAGGACAGCATCCAGGTGGAATAATAGTTGTACCTAAGGGACGTGAAATTTTTGAATTTTGTCCAGTTCAGCATCCTGCTGATGACCCTAATTCAGATATTATCACAACACATTTTGATTATCACTCAATTGATCAAAATCTTTTGAAGCTTGATATCTTAGGCCACGACGATCCTACTGTTATTAGAATGCTTCAGGATTTAACAGGAGTAGATCCTAAGGATATACCTATGGATGATAAGGAAACAATGTCATTATTTTATTCAACAAAGGCTCTTGGTGTTACTCCAGATCAAATTAATTCAGAAGTAGGAACCTTTGGTATTCCTGAATTTGGTACTAAATTTGTTAGAGGAATGCTTGTAGATACTAAACCTAAAACTTTCTCTGACTTATTATGTATTTCAGGACTTTCTCATGGTACAGATGTATGGCTTGGAAATGCTAAGGACTTAATCGATAATGGAGTAATTACAAGCATAAGTGATGCGGTATGTACAAGAGATGATATTATGGTATATTTAATTAAAAAAGGTCTCCCTCCTAATACTGCTTTTAAAATAATGGAAACTGTTCGTAAAGGAAAGGCATTAAAAGAACCTAAGTGGCCAGAATATGAAGCATTAATGAGATCTAATGAAGTACCAGAATGGTATATAGAATCATGTAAAAAAATAAAATACATGTTTCCAAAGGCTCATGCTGCTGCTTATGTAATGATGGCATTTAGAATCGCTTGGTTTAAGGTTCATATACCTAGAGCTTATTATGCAACATATTTTAGTATCAGAGCAAAAGCTTTTGATGCAGAATTTATGATCTTTGGTAAAGAAAAAGTTAAAGCAAAGATGCAAGAAATAAATGCTATGGGTAATGATGCAGGCCCTAAAGATAAAGATATGTATGATGATCTAGAAATAGTATTAGAAATGTATGAAAGAGGTATTAAATTCCTTCCAATAGATTTATACAAATCACATGCTACAAGATTTCAAGTTGAAGAAAGTGGAATAAGACCTTCACTTAACAGTATAGCTGGAATGGGAAATGTAGCAGCTGAGGGAATTGCTAATGCGGCTAAAGAAAAAGAATTTAACTCTGTAGATGATGTAAAGAAGCGTTCTAAAATTGGTAATGCTGGTATAGAGTTACTTAGAAAGTTTGATTGTTTAAAGGGTCTTCCAGAAAGTGATCAAATGTGTTTCTTTGATGTAGTTTAAATAATGCAATGTATTATAAATAAAGCCTATATCTTATTTAATATAAGGATATAGGCTTTTTGTTATTTTATTTTTAATTTGATTATTTATAATAAAAATGCTATACTTACCTAGGTAATAATTACTTAGGTAAGTATATGGAGGTTTAAAAATGATTTTACATGGACATAACGTGAATCAGTTAGCAAGAAGTTTTACAAAAAAATTGAATG